>NZ_MKVJ01000017.1:166065-390923 GCF_001898805.1 Leifsonia sp. 71-9 | reverse complement strand
CCGTTACACCGGCCTGGCCGCGGGTGCGTCGTACACCTGCTCGACCCCGCGCCACACGGTGACCGCGGCCGAGGCGGCTCAGGGATACGTCGTACCGGACACCACCTGGACGAGCACCGGGGACTCCGTCGGCACCACCCGCGTGCTCGGGCTGCCGCTGGCGCTGAGCGGCGGCGTCGCCTCCGGGACGACAACGCTCGCCTCGGTGGTGATCGCGGGCGCCGACTCCGACGGCGAGCGGAACGTGGCGACCGCGCCGTACACGGCCGGCGACCAGGTGCCGTACACGTTCCGGGTGACGAACGCGGGATCGGCCACCGCGAGTGTCGTGCCGACGGCGGGCGACTTCGCGCCGTTCGTGCCGAGCGGCGCCGGGAACTGCCGGTACACCGCTCTCGCGCCGGGAGCGTCGTACACCTGCTCGACGCCCCTCCACACGGTCACCGCGGCGGAGGCCGCTCAGGGCTACTTCGTGCCGGACACCATGTGGACGGTCACTGCCGGCTCCGTGAGCCAGAGCAGCCGCATCCTGGGCGCGCCCGTGCGGCTCTCCTGACCGCGGGCGAGGGCGCCGTCGCCGGCCACGGCGCCCTCGTCGCACGGTTGGTCGCCCGCTACGGAGATCGGTGCGAGAACACGGAGTTCGCGCTCGCCGGGTAATGAACTCGCTCGGCCGACTACGGATTCGGGCGCCGGCACCCCTGCTCCGGCATGCGGACGCGGTTTGGATGGATGTCTTCGTAGATCCACACACGTCACTGCTCTGCACCCGACACTCGAGCCTCTCTTTACCGTTCGGCGATGAGCCCACCGAGCGAAAGGGAGACATGGTCACGCCGCGTGCGACCTCCGGCATCGCCGGACCGGGCGACCCTCCCGAACCGCGCGAGACCGTGCCGACGCCCGTCGTGCCCCCGCGGAGCACGCGTCGACGACGCGCCGTGCACCCGGCCGGCGCTGCGGCCCGACGCCACGTCGCCCGCACCCGCCTCCCCCTCGCCGAGCCCTCCCTCCGCGCCGCGGTGGGACTGCGCGGCTTCGTGATGCTCGGCATCCTGCTGTTCGACGCCGGCATCACCGGCGTCGGCGTGCTGAACGTCGAGCTGTTCCTGATGCTCATGGGGTTCTTCGTCACCCGCGCGCTGCTCACCGAGCACCATGTCAGCGGGACCGTGCGGCTGGTGCGGTTCTACCTCGGCCGGCTGAAGCCGCTCGTCCCCCTCCTGGCGCTCACGATCGGCCTCTGCCTCTTCGCGGTGGTCCGGCTCGGCACGTACGACGAGCTCGACCGGTTCGCGTCGCAGTCCATCGCCTCGATGCTGCTCGTCAACAACTGGGAGGAGATCGGCGCCGACGCGGTCTACTCCGAGACGTTCGACCGCATCAGTCCGCTCGGCCACCTCTGGGTGATCGCCGTCGTCGAGCAGTTCTTCCGCGCCTGGCCGCTGGTGATCTTCGCCGTGCTCGCGCTCGGTCGCCTCCTGAGCCGCCGCTTCGCCCGGCACGCTGGCCGGCACTCGTGGCAGTGGTCGCCGATCACCGCGACCCTGGTGCTCGTCCTCTCGGCGGCCGGCGCCGTGTTCGGGGCCCTGGTCATGCACTCCGGATTCACGAGCACGGACGCGGAGCGCGCCTACCTCGGCACGGACACCCACCTGGTCGGCCTCTTCGCCGGAGCCGCAGCCGCCGCGGTCAGCTACCTGGTCGTGCAGCGCCGGAGCCGTCGGCTGCTGAAGCGCGTGGTCCCCCGGTCGGCTCTCCTCTCGCGAATGAGCCGGATCGTCCGGAGCCTGCTCGTCTCCCTCGCCTCGGCGGCGAGCCTCATCGGGCTGGCGGTGCTCTGGGCGCAGGCGACCTCCTACTCCCTCCCTTGGCTCTACGAGTACGGTTTCGCCCTGACGGCCCTCCTCGGGGCGGTGCTCGTGCTCAGCCTGACGAGCCCGGTCAACCAGGTGAGCCGGTTCTTCCTCTTCTCGCCCTTCGTCGGGCTCGGCAACGTGGCGTACACGGTTTTCATCGTGCACCTGCCGATCTTCTGGCTGGTGCTGAAGCTGGCCCCGGCCGGATCGTCCTGGGACGTGCTCGTCGTCGGCCTCCCGGCGACGCTCCTCCTCGGCAGCGGCGTGCACCACCTGATCTCCGAACCGCTGCGTCAGCGACGCTGGAATCCGCAGGGTCTCGTCATCATGGCGAGCCTCCTCGTCGCGACGACCGCCGCGCTCTGGTTCCTCCCGTCGACGAAACTGGACGCCCCCGCCGGGAACGGTGACATCGCGGTCCTCGCGCTGGGCGACTCCCGCGCGAACAACCTGTCCGCCGCGCTCGCCTTCGCCGAGAAGGAGGACGCCGACGACCCCGCGGCCAAGGACCCGTTCACGGTCACGCGTGCGGGAGTGCGTGGCTGCGGCATCGCCGACGCGTCGCAGTTCCGCACGGCCGGCGGTCGCGAATCCGCCGCCCCCGCCGCGTGCGGCGCGTGGGAGGAGCACTGGGCGAAGGCCATCCAGACCGCCCAGCCGAACGTCATCCTCATCGACGTGAGCCGCGACGCGATGGCCAGGCGCGTCGACGGCGGCTGGACCGACCTGACCGACCCGGGGACCGCGGCGCGCTACCGGGAATCGCTCGCGACCCTCGCCGAGGTCACGACGCGCGGCCGGACCAGCGTGGTCATCGCCAACGCGCGCCTGCACACCGGGGACGCCACACCGGAGCAGGCCGCGGCCTTCAACGCGCTCCTCGACGAGTTCGCCGCCGCGCATCCCCAGGTCACGGTGCTCGACCTCCAGGGCGAGGTCTGCACCGACGCCGCCTGCACCCCCATGACCCTCCTCGGGCAGGGCATGTACACCGACGACCGCGTGCACTTCAGCGACGCGGGCAAGAAGCAGATCGCGCCGTGGCTGTCCGCCCAGATCCTCGCCGCCTACCGCGGCGCCACCAATACGACGACCGCGGCGACCACGCCATGACCGGCCCACGAGAAGGACAGCACGCATGACCACCGAGCCGCGACCCGACACGGAAGAGATCCGCCCGTTCTCGGCCGCCACGCGGGTGTACGCGACGGCGATCGTCCTGGGCCTGCTCGGCGTGGTCTTCTTCGCCGTGACCCGGTGGATCGACGGCAACTTCGGCGTGATCACCATCGATCAGATGATGCTCAACCTCGCCGGAGGGGCCGAGGGCGTCAACACGGGCGACACCTCCCTCGTCGACAGCTTCATCGCCGAGGGCCTGCTGACCCCGCTGCTGATCGTCGCCGGGGCCGTCGCCGTGTTCGCCGTGGCGATGCGACTCACCGCCCGATTCCGGCGGCGCACCGGCAAGCCGCGGTCGCCGAAGGGCTGGCGCACCCTCGCCCTGACGCTCTCCATCGCCCTGGTCGTCGGCACGGCGCCGCAGTTGGCCAACCAGATGTCGCTCACGCAGACGATCGCCGCGCAGGCCTCCACCGACTCCCTCAGCGACGTCTATCGCGACCCGGCCGCCGTCACCGCGCCGGAGACGAAGAAGAACCTCGTCACCATCTACCTGGAGTCGATGGAGCCGACCTTCTCGGACGCCACCCTGTTCGGCCGCAACCTGTTGCAGCCGCTCGACGACGTGACCGGGGACGGCTGGCAGCAGATCGACTCCTACGCCCAGGGCGACGGCCTCGGCTGGACGATGGCGGGCATCGTCGCCACCCAGTGCGGCATCCCGATCAAGAGCGCCGGAGGCGGGGCGGCTGCCCCGACCGGTGAGGGCGAGGAGGGCGAAGAGGTCTTCAACGAGATCGGCGCCAACGCGGAGCACTATCTGCCTGGGATCACGTGTCTCGGCGATGTGCTCACGGAGGCCGGCTACACCAACCACTTCATGGGCGGCGCCGACGGCACCTTCGCCAACAAGAAGCTGTTCATGACCGATCACGGGTACGCGGACTTCCTGGACCGCAGCACCTGGAAGGCCGAGGGCGAGACCCGGATGAACCGGTGGGGTCTCGAGGACGAGCGGCTCTTCGACCGGGCGGCTCAGAAGGTCGACGAGCTGCGGGCGGCGGGCACGCCGTTCAACCTCACGATGCTCAGCGTCGACTCGCACCGGCCCGGATTCCCCGGGAGCACCTGCACGGCGAGCGGCGACGACCTCGAGCGTGCGATCACGTGCTCGATGCAATACGTGGGCGGTTTCGTGAAGCACCTGGAGGAGATCGGTGCGCTGGAGGACACCGTGGTGGTCCTCATGGGCGACCACAAGTACATGATGCCCGACGCCGATCTGTTCAAGGGCAAGTCGGCGGCCGGCGTCACGCGCACCGTCTTCAACCGGTTCTGGAGCCCGGACGGGGCGACCGTCCACACCGCGTCCACCGATCAGTACGCGATGCTCCCGTCGATCCTCGACCTGCTGGGCTTCGAGGTGCCGGAGGGCCGCGCGGGGATCGGGGTCTCCGCCGTGGGCGACTATCCCGTCGCCGGGACGCTGTACGACCTCGATCCCACCGCGCGTGCGCAGCTCATCCTGGCCCCCTCCACGGACCTCTACTCGAGGTTCTGGGGAGGCCAGTAGGCGGCGTCAGGCCTTGCTGCCCCGGCGGAGCCAGCCGACTATCGCGGTGATCACGAAGAACACCAGGCCGAGGATGGCGAGCCAGAGGAGGCCCTTGACCGCGAAGCCGAGGACGGCGAGGACCGCCCAGATCACGAGGAGGACGATGATGAGTGCGAGCATGGCTGTGCCTTCTTTCTTCGGGGGTCTGCTGCGTGAGGTCTGACGCGGACGGTCAGATGAGTGTGGCCGCGGCGGCGACACCGACGATGAGCGCCGGGATCGCGACGGCGACCGCAGTGGCGGAGGCCACCGGAAGCGCCCAGCGGCCGGTCGGAGACGACGCGTCGCCCCGGAACCACCGCGTGTAGACGGCCACCTGCGCACCCTGCAGCGTCGGGAAGACGCCGAGGTCCTGGCCGGTGGCGCCCGTCGCGACGAAGCCGTCGTTGGAGCGGTCCACCATGCCGAGGTAGTCGTCGGGGGTCTCTGCGACCCAGAGTCCGTCGACGGGCGTGCGCCACGCGACGCGGGACGTCTCCTCGACTGCGCTGCTCATCGGCCACTCCTTCTCACTGGACAAGTAACTAGATCATCGAGATAAACAGACGTCGAAGCAACTTTCGACCGAGGGGTTGATCGGCCTGTTTCCGGATGGTATTTACTTATGTCGGCCGCCATGTTTTCCACTCCGTGGAAAGCTAGATAGGCTAGGTAATGACGGAAGGAACGAGGATGGGCGCACTGGTCTACGACGGGGAGTCGTACGAGTTCGACGACCGCACGGTGGCGCACATCCTGGCCGTCGCGACCGTGAAACTGCGGCGCCGGGAGCCCTTCCTGCTGAGCTGGCCGACCGGCGGCGACCAGGAGACGCGCACCTCCGTGTGGATCGACAACGCCATCCCGCTGCGCTACGAAGTCGGCGCCGAGCACGTGGGCCGGCTCGACCAGGCGTGGCTCGACGAGCTCATGGAGATGACCACCCGGGCGAGCGGGGTCGTCCTCCCCTGATTCCCTAGACGGTCTAGCGACCGGGGTTATCATCAATGCCATGACGACGGACGAGCAGAGTTCGGCGCCGCATCACCGGCACGGCCCCGAGGCGGATCGCGAGCGCGCCATCGCGGTCCTGGAGGCCATCCGCGACTACGGCGAGGCCGAGACCGCCTTGCAACGTCGCTCCGAGCACGCGATGCGCCTGAGCGAGAACGACATCTCCGCGCTGCGCTACCTCCTGCGCGCGAACGAACGCGGCGTGAGCGTCGGGCCGCGCGAGCTCGGGGAGTACCTGGGCGTGCAGAGCTCCTCCATCACCGTGCTGCTCGACCGGCTCGAGAAGGCCGGCCATGTGCGCCGCATCCCGAGCCCGTTCGACCGACACGCCCTCATCATCGTGCCGACCCACCCGACCGACGACGCCCAGAAGGCCATCCTCGGCGACGTGCGCGAAGAGCTCGTGGCCGTCGCCGCCGGGCTGTCGGAGGACGAGGCGAGGACGGTCGTCCGGTTCATCGAGCGGCTGCGGGAGGCGGTGGACCGCATCGACAACCCGGCCACCGGTTCCTCCCGGCGCTGATCCGGCCTGTCGCGATTCCCGAGGCCACCCCTGCCCATCGGACGGCCACGCGGCTATCCTGACCGCACAGCGACCGGGCGATGGGGAGGCCGGAGCATGCGCATTCGACGGGGATCCTGGAGATTCGGCGGACTTCTGGCCGTCGTGATCGGACTGAGCGCCGCGGCGGGGTCCGCCGCTGCAGCGACGGCGCAGGCCTCCGGGCCCGTGCTGATCGACGAGGACTTCCAGGGGGCGAGCGTGGCCGCCGAGTTCCAGGGCTATGGCTCGGCCTGCCTGACGGGGGCCGCTCCGGTGGTCGCGGCGGCGCCCGGCGAGCACCCCCTCACCGGCTGCTCCGCGGTCGGCGTCGGGCCGGTGCCCCCGGCCGGCGGCGCCCCGGACGGGTACCTCCAGCTGACCGGCGCCGCGAACGACCAGGCCGGGGCGCTGCTCTCCGAGAAGCCGATCCCCTCGACCACGGGTGTCGAGATCAGCTTCGAGCAGTGGCAGTACGGAGGAACCCAGACGCCGGCGCCGGCGGACGGGATCTCGTTCTTCCTGGTGGACGGCTCGGTCGCGCTTGACGCACCGGGCGCGTTCGGCGGCAGCCTCGGCTACGCGCAGAAACTGCCGGACGACAACCCGGCCGGCACCGTGATCCCCGGCGTGAACGGCGGCTACCTCGGCATCGGTCTCGACGTGCTGGGCAATTACTTCGGCGATTGGGAGCACCGCGGCGACGGTTGTGCGCAGCGCTCCCCCTCGGGGACAGCCTTCTACGTCCCCGCTCCCGGGGCGAACATGGTCACCGTCCGCGGGCCGGGCGACGGCACGACGGGCTACTGCTTCCTCACCGCGACCACCCCGAACCTCACGACGACGGGACCGTGGCCGTCGTCACTGCCCGGTCAGCCGCAGGGGCCGCTCACCAGCCTCCCGCCCGGCACCGATGCCGCGACGGCGGCCGCTCTGCTCGAGCCGTCGAAGCGCACGGTGACCATCGACGTGACGCCGTCGCCGGATCCGACGGTCACGGTCTCGATCGACTTCAACGACGGCGCCGGCGCACAGCAGGTGCTGTCGTTCCCCGCGCCGCAGCCGGTTCCGACGACCTACAAGCTCGGATTCGCGGCCTCGACCGGGCTCTTCACCGACGTCCACCTCATCCGGACGCTCCGCGTGCAGGCGCTCGCGCCGCTGCCCGCCCTCTCGCTGACCAAGGCCGTGGAGACCCCGGGGCCGATCCCCGCGGTGGCGGGCACGATCGTCCGCTATCTCTTCACGGTGACGAACACGGGAGGGACCGCGGTCGACTCCATCGCGATCCAGGATCCGCGGATCGGCGAGGTGTCCTGCGCCCAGACCTCGCTCGCACCCGGCGCGTCGACGACCTGCACCGGGAGCTATGCGGTCACGGCCGCCGACTCCGCAGCCGGCACAGTGGTCAATACGGCGACCGCGACGGGCGCCGCCCCGGACGGCTCGGGAGTCACCTCGGATCCCGCCTCCGCCACCGTGACGCTGGTCGCGCCCACGCCGCCCTCCGGGACGGCGGCACTGGCCGACAGCGGATCGTCATCGCGCGGCGGGGTGCTCGGCGCGGGCATCGCGATCGCGCTCCTCGGCGCGCTGCTCGCGGCCGCGGGGCCTCGATGGGAGCGGACCACGCGCTCTCCGAACTGCTGAGTTCGTCGGCTGTCGGCTACTGGACTCTCCCGCAGGCTGCGTAGGCCGCGCCTTCTCGCTACCGAAATTGCAGTGAGATGCTGAAATTTTGGTCTTTGGAAATGATTAGCTTTTTTCCGGCATTACAGCGAGCGGCGACAGGCCGCCGCTGATACCGATCACGCGATGGACGGCTGGATCGTCTCGCGGCGTCTCTGCACACCCGACCCGATCCCCTCCCCGCACGCGAGCATGCAGTCCTAGCGCTCGTGGTCCCCGTTCGGCCGTGCGCCGAGCATCAACCCGAACAGAAAGCCCATTGTGAAGAAGACAATCAAGAAAAGAGCAGGGCGCGCCGCCGTCGCCGGCACCACCCTCCTCGGCCTCACGGCCGCCGGCCTCGCCTTCGCCGCACCGGCCAGCGCGGCCCAGGGCGACGGAATGATCACCGGGCCCCTCTCCACGACCGTGTACGCGGGGATGGCAAACCCCCTGAAGTCGACCGGGCTCGTGTTCGACCTCCTCGCGGCGGCCGAGCTGCCCGCCCGCGTCGCAGACGGTAGCGTCGCCCTGTGGACCTATCCCGGTAAGGGCGAGGTCGGCCAGATCTCACTCGACGGGAAGTGCCTGGTGGGCGCCGCCGGCACCGGCCCGCTGAACAACACGATGGCTCCGTGCGACGACAGCGCGATCGCCCAGAAGTGGTTCGGGTCCACCGGCACCAAGTTCACCCTGCACAACCGGTCGGCGACGGGGCGTGCGCTGTTCGCGGACGTCAACACGCTCAAGTCGCAAACCATCGACGACGTTTCCTGGTACACCGATTTCGCTTACGGTCTGCAGGTGTCCGACGAGCTCGCGCAGGTCGCCCCCTCGCTGACGTCGCCCCTCCCGAATTCGGAGATCACCCCCGGTACGGTGTTCACCGGTCAGGCGGAGCAGAACACCGTCATCACCGTCCTGGACAAGGACGGCAAGCTGATCGGTCGTGCTACCGCTGGTGCGGACAAGACCTGGTCGCTGACGCTCGACCCGGTGCCGATCAACGGCACCCACGAGCTGACGATCGTCGCGCTCGGCACGGACGGCAAGTCCGTCCCGCTGGCGAAGGGCGACTACACGATGATGCAGTCGGACGAGGCGCGCGGCTACACCGGCCCGGCCGCGGGTGCGGAGATCACGCCGGACACCGTGTTCACCGGAACCGGTGCCAAGGGCGAGACCGTCGTCATCAAGGACGGCGCGGGCAACGTCCTCGGCACCACCACCGTCGGCAACGACGGTCAGTGGTCGCTGACGCTGAACCCGGTCCCGACCAATGGCGACGTGAACCTCGTCGTCGAGATCACCGGCGCGGACGAGATCACCGAGCAGCTGGCGGACACGAACCTGGTGATGACCGGTTCGGAGGAGCCGAACGCGTACACCGGCCCGAAGGCCGGCGAGACGATCACCCCGGACACCGTGTTCACCGGTACCGGCACCAAGGGTGAGACGGTCACCATCACCGACGCTCAGGGCACCGTGCTCGGCAGCACCACCATCGGTGCCGACGGCCAGTGGTCGCTCACGCTCGACCCGGCACCGATCAACGGCACCCACGAGCTGACCGTCACCATCGGTGACGAGACGGTCGCCAACCCGTCCGTCACCATGACCGACTCCGACGAGGCCCCCGCGTACTCCGGCCCGCAGTCCGGCGACACCATCACCCCCGACACCGTGTTCACCGGAACCGGCGGCAAGGGCGAGACCGTCGTCATCAAGGACGCCCAGGGCAACGTCCTCGGCACCACTACCGTCGGCAACGACGGCCAGTGGTCGCTGACGCTGGACCCGGCGCCGATCAACGGCGACGTCAGCCTCGTCATCGAGATCAACGGCGAGAAGGTCGCCGACGTCGACGTGACCATGACCGGCTCCGACGAGGCCCCCGCCTACTCCGGCCCGGCCGATGGTGCGACGATCACCCCGGACACCGTGTTCACCGGAACCGGTGGCAAGGGCGAGACCGTCGTCATCACCGACGGTGCGGGCAACGTGCTCGGTGAGACGACTGTCGGGGACGACGGCCAGTGGTCGCTGACCCTGGACCCGGCGCCGAAGAACGGCGACGTCAATCTGATCGTCACCGTCGGTGACAAGAAGGTCGCGGACACGAACGTGACGATGACCGGTTCGGACGAGGAGCGTGCGCTCACCTCCCCGGCCGCGGGCACCGCGATCACTCCGGACACCGTGTTCTCCGGCACCGGCAACATCGGTGACAAGGTGGAGATCAAGGACAAGAACGGCACCGTCCTGGGTTCTGCCGAGGTCGGCGCCGACGGCACCTGGTCCACCACTCTCTCGCCCGTCCCGAACAACGGTTCCACCGACCTGGTGATCGAAATCACCGGCATGGACGGGAAGACCGAGACGCTCGCGGACAACACCTACGAGATGACCGAGTCGACCACGAAGTTCGAGGTCCTCACCCCGGACCTGGCCAAGGACAGCGGCGCGATCAAGAACGGCACCGTGTTCACCGGCAAGGGCGAGCCCGGCTCCACCGTGGTCATCATGGACAAGGACGGCAATACGGTCGGAAATGCCGAGGTCGACGACCAGGGCAACTGGTCGGCACCCCTCAGCGGTCTGACGGATGGCCCGAACAACCTGACCATCTCCTACACCGCTCCGGGTGAGGAGCCGGTGAGCAACAACCTCGGTGGCATCGTCGTGGTCAGTGACGACGAGTCCACTCCGCTGATGGACCCGGCCATCGCCGGGGGTGCCGGCCTGGCGCTCCTGGCCGCTGCCGGTGCCTTCATCGGCATCCGCCGCCGCCGCACCACCAGCACCAACTAGCAGCACCCCGACCCGAAGGGTCACCCTGGTGGGCGGACGCTCTCAGCGTCCGCCCACCACACCCACAACTTTCCACACCCGCGGTCGCCGTCCTGTTCTTCCGGCACCGCGCCGCCGACGAGTGAGCGGTCACTCGAAGGCACGGAGCGCCTCCTAGGAATGGGCAGGCTCCACCCGACGGCCGCACCCGCAACAACGCGAGTGCGGCCATCGGCGTCCACCGCCCGCTACGACCGGCTCCGGGATGCGGTGGACCGCATCGACACTCCGCCGCCGGGACGCGCCCGACGCTGACGCGGCTCGGCCCGGCCTGTGCCTACGGCTGACGCGCTCGCTGAAACGCTGAGTTCCCCGGGTCTCACCTACTGGACTTTTCCCGCGGCTGCGTAATCAGCCTTCCGCAACTACCGAATGCGCAACGGCACTCTGAAATGTTGGCTTTGCGCAATGGTTAGCTTTTCGTGTCGCCGCCGAGTTCGAATCGAGCCTCGCCCGAGACGACACCATCCCGAGGCGAACGCCTGCAATGCGAACGCCCCACAGCGCACGCGAGCGCGCAGTCCTAGAGCTCGCGATCCCCACCTCCGGCTCGCGAGCCGGACACAACCCGAAGAAGAAAGTTCACTGTGAACAACACATTCAAGAAGAGAGCAGGGCGCGCCGCTGTCGCCGGCGCAACCCTTCTCGGTCTCACCGCCGCCGGGTTCGCTTTCGCCGCACCGGCCGGCGCGGCCACGTACGTGCCGTCGGGCCCCCAGCTTTCCGGCCCGCTGGTGAATCCCACGGACTACCGAGCACTCAACGCAAACGGGATCACGTACACGAAGTACATGACCAAAGAGGCTGTCGAGAGCGCGCTCGCTGCTGGAGATGTTGCCATCTGGGAGTATCCAGCCGCCGGCAGCACGGGCCCGATGATCAGTCCTAACGGCAAATGCCTGGCCGGGACCACTGCGAATGACACCACGACCAGGCTGTCCGCGTGCAACGACACGGTCATCGACCAGCAGTGGAACGGCTACGAGTACAACGGTGTCAACTTCCGGATGAGCCGGAACACGTCCTACCTACTGCACTACACCAACAAGGCCTCCCCTCAGGTAGTGACATATCAGGCGATGAACCAGAACAGCAACTTCGGTGTAAGCGCCGGATGGGCAACTCCCGCAGTGACCGAACCCACCTTGACTTCCCCCCTCCCGAACTCGGAGATCACGCCGGGCACCGTATTCACCGGCCAGGCCAAGCAGAACACGGTCATCACCATTCTGGACAAAGACGGCAAGCCTCTGGGCACCACGGAGGTCGGTGCGGACAAGACCTGGTCGCTGACCCTTGACCCGGCGCCGATCAACGGAACGGTTGCGCTGAAGGTCGTCGCGCTCGACACCGAAGGCAAGTCCACCACGCTGGCGGACGGCAACTATACGATGACGCAGTCGGATGAGGCGCGTGCCTACACCGGCCCCACTTCCGGCGCCATCACCCCCGACACCGTGTTCACCGGAACCGGTGCCAAGGGCGAGACCGTCGTCATCAAGGACGGCGCGGGCACCGTGCTCGGCACCACCACCGTCGGTGACGACGGCCACTGGTCGACCACGCTGAACCCGGTCCCGACCAACGGTGATGTGAACCTCGTCGTCGAGATCACCGGCGCGGACGGCATCGCCGAGCAGCTCGCGGACACGAGCCTGGTGATGACCGGTTCCGAGGAGCCCAACGCCTACACCGGCCCGAAGACCGGCGACACCGTCACCCCCGACACTGTGTTCACCGGCACCGGCACCAAGGGTGAGACCGTCACCATCACCGACGGCAAGGGCAACGTCCTCGGCCAGACCGAGATCGGTGCCGACGGCTCCTGGTCGCTGACGCTCGACCCGGCGCCGATCAACGGCAACCACAACCTGACCGTCACCATCGGTGACGAGACGGTCGCCAACCCGTCCATCACGATGACCGGCTCGGACGAGGCTCCCGCCTACTCCGGTCCGGCCGAGGGTGAGACGGTCACCCCCGACACCGTGTTCACCGGAACCGGCGCCAAGGGCGAGACGGTCGTCATCAAGGACGGCAACGGCAACATCCTCGGTGAGGGTGTCGTCGGCAACGACGGCCAGTGGTCGCTGACCCTGGACCCGGCGCCGAAGAACGGTGACGTGAACCTGATCATCGAGGTCGGCGGCAACAAGGTGGCCGACACGAACGTGGTCATGGAGGGCTCCGAGGATGCTCGCAGCCTGAAGACCCCGGGCGTCGATGGCACCATCACCCCCGACACCGTGTTCTCCGGAAACGGTGTGGAGGGCGACACGGTCGTGATCAAGGACAGCACCGGCAAGGTCCTCGGCAGCGTCGAGGTCGGCGCGGACGGCTCCTGGTCGACCACGCTCTCCCCGGCTCCGGCCAACGGTGACACCGACCTGACGATCGAGATCGTCACGAAGGACGGCGACACCATCCAGCTCGCCGACAACACCTACGAGATGACCGAGTCGACCACGAAGTTCGAGGTCCTCACTCCGAACCTGACCGAGTCGACCGACGTCAAGAACGGCGACGTGTTCGCCGGCAAGGGTGCCCCCGGCACCACCGTCGTCATCACCGACAAGGACGGCACCACCATCGGTTCGGCCGAGGTCGACGCCGACGGCAACTGGTCTACGCCGATCGATGGTCTGCCGCAGGGTCCGAACTCCCTCGGGATCACCTACACCGTCCCCGGTGCGGACCCGATCAGCACCGACCTCGGCGCCATCGTCGTGGTCAGCGACGACGAGTCCACTCCGCTGATGGACCCGGCCATCGCCGGGGGCGCCGGCCTGGCGTTGCTGGCTGCTGCGGGATCGTTCCTGCTGATCCGCCGCCGCCGCACCACCAGCACCAACTAGCAGCGATCAGCCCCACATCGACCCGGTTCCGGGTCACCCCGGTGGGCGGACACACCCCTGCGTCCGCCCACCACCCCTCGACTCTCCTACCCGCGGTCGCCGTCCTGTTCTTCCGGCACCGCGCCGCCGACGAGTGAGCGGTCACTCGCCGGCACGGAGCGCCTCCTAGGAATGGGCAGGCTCCACCCGACGGCCGCACCCGCAACAACGCGAGTGCGGCCATCGGCGTCCACCGCCCGCGACGACGACCGGAGGTGTCGCCCGTGAACCCCCTCCCGCACCGGCGCCTGCTGAGCGAGGAGGTCTTCGACCTCCTCTGCGGCGAACTCGTCGACGCCGCCATCGCCCCCGGCACCCAGCTCGATGTCGACGAGCTCGCGAGCCGGTTCGGCGTATCCCGCACGCCGGTACGGGAGGCACTGGCACGCCTCATCCGCGCGGGCCTCGTCGAGGCCTCCCCCAACCGGTACACGCGCGTCTCCGACCTCGTCGACGAGGACACGGTCCGCTCGCTCCGCATCCTGCACAGCACGCTCGACCTCTGCCTCCCACAGGGCCCGATCACTCCCGAACTCGCGCTCGAACTCAACTACCGGGTCGAACTCGCCGAGCGCCAGGACGACGGCGGTGCCGCCCTCTTCGAGGCGGTCGTCCGCTTCCTCATGCGCGACACCGGATCGCTCCTGATCGAACAGGTGAGCGACCTCACGCTGCCACGCACGCTGCGGCTCCTCCACGCGCATCCCGAACACATCGTGCGGGCAGGCGGATCGCCCGAGCTGCGCCGTCTCGCCGCGGCGCTCGCCACGGATCCGGGGACCGCCCGCTTGCGCCTGGACGGATTCTTCTCCGCGCTCGTGACGGACGTCGACGAGAGGCTGAGCCGCTAGTCCGCGTCGCCGTCGGCGGCGGTGAGCCACCCGAGGTGCGCGCGTTCGATCGCGACGCGGGCCGCATCGGCATCGTCTGCGGCGAGCGCGCGGAGAAGCTGCGCCGCCGCATCCTCGAGTTCGGCCCATCCCGTCTCGTCGATCAAGCGCGCGAGCACGCCCATGACGGTGAGGTACCGCAGGCCGTACGTCTCCTCGGCCAGCAGCTTCCGGTAGATGGAGTTGCCCGAACCCTCGGCGCAGAGGGCGAAGATGGCGTTGAATGAGTCGCGGATCGTCCGCATGTCGCGCTCGCGCAGTGCGGTCGCCCATCGATCGGCCAACTCGTCGACCTCACGCCTGCCGGCGGGCGAGAGCCGGGGCAGCCCCAGAGCGACGGCCCCGCCGTGCAGGACGCCCAGGGTGTGGAAGGCCATGACCATCTCGGAGGGGTCCGGGTTCACCACGCGCGTGTAGCGGTTGGGCTCCATCTCGATGAGCCCCATGCGGGCGAGGTCGTTGATGGCCTCGCGGAGCGGGGTGCGGGAGACACCCAGCCACTCCATCAGTTCCGCGTCGTGCAGCACTTCGCCCGCCTGGAAGGTGCCGTCCATGATGGCGTCGCGCAGCTGGTCGCGGACCACATCCCGCAGCAGCACGCGCTTGCCCGTGGCGGGGCTGCGCTTGACTGGAACCGGCACCGCCGACCTCCCGGACTCATCTCGCCGCACGACACAGTTTGTCGAACTAGTACATCGGCATACTAGGTCAACTGGTGGGACGGATCGGCTTCCGGGGATGTTGTTAGGTAGAGGACGGTCCTGGGTTGCGTAGTCGCGGCGTCCCGGCCCGGATGGATGCGGATCTCGCCCCGCTACGCTCGACGTATGTCCTCCCCCGATCGCTCGGAGCCGGCCGACTGGCGCCCCCTGGTCGCCGCCCTCGCCAACGCCGACACGCGTCGGGTGTTCGCGCAGGTGGAGCTGGGGCGGCCGCTCGACGAGATCGGTGCGGGTCTCAGCCCGTCGCGTCGCCGGCGGGCGCTGGACGCCGCGACGCGGGCCGGACTCATCACGATCCAGGATGGTGCCGCCTCCGTCGCGGCCGAACGGTTCACCCGCGCCCTCCGCGATGCGCCGGCCCGTCCGCCGCGCACCGGAGTCGACCGCTTCCTCGACGCGGAGGGACGGATCGACCGGTACCCGTCCTCCGCGGCGGACCGGGCCGAACTGCTCCGCCACGTCGCCGGGACGGTGCTCGCACCGGGCGAGGTCGTCGACGAGGCCGAGCTGGGCGAGCGGCTCCAACGATTCGGGGACGACACGGCGGCGCTACGACGGCACCTCGTCGACAGCGGCTTGGTAGGGCGCACCGTGTCCGGATCGTCGTACTCGCGCACGGACACGGAGTGAGACTGTCGGGAGGCCGCGGTAGCGTCCCCGCATGACCACGACCCTGCCGGGCGTCTGCGCGGTATGCGCGGCTCCGGCGCATCCCGGTGCGCCGCTCCCCCTGTGTCTGGCGCACCTGCTGGAGGCGCACGACTGGGCAGCGGGCGAGTTCGGCGTGACCGATCTGCTGCCGTCGCCGTGCGCGTTCTGCGGGTCGCGGCTCGGCGTGCGGTATCCGTCCGGGTGGCTCTGCGCCGTCTGCGAGTGGCGCGCGGGCGAGCTGCCTCCGGAGGGTGCGGCAGCCTCCCGGGTCGACGTCGTCTACTACCTGCGCTACCGCGACCGCATCAAGATCGGCACGACGGCGAACCCGGCACAGCGCTTCGCCTCCCTCCCCCACGACGAGCTGCTCGCGTTCGAGCGCGGCGACCGCAGGCGCGAGCAGCGGCGGCACGCGGAGTTCGCCGCCCTGCGCATCCCGGGCACCGAATGGTTCGAGACGGACGCCCGGCTGCTGCGGCACGTCGCCGGTCTGCGCGCGTCGGCGGGCGACCCGTGGGACCTGCTCGCGCGGTGGCGCAGCGAGCGGGCGGCACAGGGCTGAGAGCGGATTCCGAGCGCGGGATCAGAGGACGGTTCGGCCGGTTCGGACGGTTCGGACGGTTCGGACGGTTCGGACGGTTCGGACGGTGCGACCGGCACGGCTGTTCCGGCGCTCGTGACGGATCGGGCCGGCGTGCCGATAGCGGTGAGCGTGGATGACCGTGTCCACACCTCCGTCCCCTCCCCGACCCGAAGGAACTCCCGTGTCCCAGCCGTTCTCCACCGTGGGCGTGCCCCGCGTCGTCGTCGCCTCGTTCTGGATCTGGATCGCCAGCGCCGCCCTCGGCCTGCTGTCCTTCTTCGTCGGCCTCCCTGCCCTGCTCGCCAACCCCGCGGTCAGCGCACCGACCGGGCCGGGCATCGTCATCGGCAGCATCGGCGGCGCCGTCATCGGCGCACTCCTCCGCGTCGTCCTCGGCCTGTTCCTGCTGCGCGGCGCCAACTGGTCGCGCATCGTGCTGACGATCATCGGCGCGATCGTGCTGCTCGGCCTGCTGGCCACGGTCTTCGCGGGCGACCTGCTCGGCCTGCTGAGCGGCATCGCGGTCGTCGTGGCCGCGGTGCTGATGTGGCTGCCCTCCGCCCGCCTCCACTTCCGCCGCGCATGACGGCGCGCGAGACGTGACAAATCGCGGGTGTCAGCGGCGGTACACCCGCGATTTGTCACGTCTCGCGCGAAGGGATGTGGGCGCCTTGTTCCGCTGCGCGGAGGAGATGACCGCGCACGTGGCCGCCGCCAGGAGGAGAGCCCCGGCGAGAGCCCACATCCAGGCCACGAACTCCGCCGGCACGGTGAGGGCGAGCAGGAGTACCGCGGCGAAGGCGAGCATGAGACACGCGACTAGTGAGCGCATACATACAGAGTCTCACCATTGCGGTGGACAGCCAATGCCCGAGACGTGACAAGTCGCGGGTGTCCGGGGGTGGACACCCGCGAATTGTCGCGTTTCGCGGAGGTGGACGGGGCGGGGGCGGGGATCGCGGTGCTGGTCAGGCGACCTCGAGTTGCTCCGTTCGGGCGGAGCGGGCGGGGTGCTCGAGCGGCTCGGGGAGCGGGGTCTGCGCCGCCACGGTCTCCTCGACCTTCGCGGCGAGGCGGTCGAACTCCGCGGCCTCGGCGAGCTCGGCGAGCATGACGGGGACGGCCAGTGACTCGACCTCGGCGAGGGAGAGTGCGGGCTGCGAGAGCGCGGGCTGCGCCGGCTGCACCGCGGAACCCTCGCGCTCCTGCAGCCGGGCGAGCCCGGCCACCGCGGCCAGCTCGGCGTCCGCCGTGGAGCGACGGATGCGCGAGCGCATGACCACCGCGGCGAGCACGGTGACCGCGCCGGCGCCGAGGGCCAGCAGGCCGGCGGTCGTGAAGCCTTCGGTGTAGCCGGACTCGGCCGGGAGGCCGTTCGCGGCGGTCGCGCCGGTGACGAGAGCGGTCATGACGGCAGCGCCGATGGCGGAGCCGACGGTGCGGAGGTTGGCGTTCATCCCGCTGGCGACCCCGGTCTGGGTGGCCGGGACGCTCTGCACCACGACGCTGGTGATCGCGGCGTAGATGAGGCCGAGGCCGATCCCGAAGACGCCGGAGGCGGCGGCCACGTCGAACAGCGAGCTGTGCAGGAACGCGAGCGACAGGCTCGCCGCGGACATGAGCACGGCCGCGATGACGATCTGCGCGCGGAACCCGATCCACCGGGCGAGCGGTCCGCTGGCGAAGCCGGTCACGGCCATCGTCACGAGCATCGGGACCATGAGCATCCCGGACTCCGCGACCGATGCGCCGAGGCCGTACCCGCTGGCGGTCGGCGTCTGCACGAACCGGGGGAAGTACGCGAACACGGCGAACATGGCGGCGCCGATGAAGATCGCCGCGGCGTTCATGGACCAGACGCCGGGCTCGCGCATCAGCCGCATGTCGACCAGCGGATGCCGCGAGCGCAGCTCGACGACGACCCAGGCGGCCAGCAGGACGGCCGCGGCGGCGAACAGGCCGATGACCTGAGGAGACGCCCAGCCCCACTGCGCACCCGTGCTGAGCGGGAGGAGCAGCGCGATCAGCCAGCCCGACAGCAGGACGGCCGACCAGGGGTTGACCCCGCCGGCGGCGCGCTCGCGCGACTCCGGGATGAAGATCAGGGTCAGGACGGCGCCCGTGACGGTGAGCGCGACGGGCACGAGGAACAGCCCGCGCCAGCTGAGCACCTCGGCCAGGGGGCCGGCGAGCACGGTGCCGAGACCGCTGCCGATGGCGATGACCGACGCGATGGCGCCGATCGCCGAGGGGAGGCGGCGGGCGGGGAACTCGTCGCGGATGATGCCGAACGCGAGCGGGAACATGGCGCCGCCGACGCCCTGCACGACGCGGCCGGCGATCAGCACGCCGATGGACGGCGCGACGGCGGCGATGACGCTGCCGAGCGCCACCGCGAGCAGGGAGAGGACGAACACGCGGCGTTTGCCGACGATGTCGCCGACGCGGCCGAGCAACGGGGTGGCGACCGCGGCGGCGATGAGCCAGGCGGTCATGGTCCAGGTGACGCCGGAGGTGGTGGTGCCGAGATCGGACTGGATCACGGGCAGGACGGGGACGACGAGGGACTGCAGGAGGGCGAAGGAGGCCACGCTGAGCGCCAGGATGGCGAACGTGATGCCGGGTCGAGATCGAGACATGTCGGTTTTTCTTCCGTTTCTCGAGGAACTGCCGCGAGAGCGGCTACAATTGGAGGCAGGCTCCGTTCGGAGGGAGCCTCCGGTTACCTGGAAGACATTACCGGAGGCATCCTCCGCTTCGCAACCCTTTCTGCCATACTTGTTTCGACGACCCGTTCGGAAGGACCCGCTGTGACCGGCACAGAGACCGCCCATGTCGGCGTCGTGCGCCCGCAGCGGGCGGACGCACGCCGCAACTTCGACGCGCTGCTGTCGGCGGCGCGCGAGGCGTTCGCCTCCGACGGCACCAGCGCCTCCCTCGAAGACATCGCCCGGCGCGCGGGCGTCGGCATCGGCACCCTGTACCGCAACTTCCCCACGCGCGACGCGCTCGTCGAGGCGGTCTACGTCGACGAGGTGGAGGCCGTGGTCCACGCCGCGGAGGACGCCGCGGACCTCGAGGACCCGTGGGTCGGCGTCGAGGCGTGGCTGCGCCGCTTCGTCACCTACATCGGCACCAAGAAGGCGCTGCTGGAGGGCCTCAACAAGGACTCCCCCGTGCTCCTCAGCTGCCGCACCTCCCTCTACGACGCCGGCGAGCCCCTGCTCGAGCGCGCCCAGGAGGCCGGCGAGCTGCGCGAGGACGCGACGATCGGCGACGTCATCCGCATGGTCTCCGGCATCGCGGGCGTCGCGTTCGACGACGACGAGCAGCGGGACCGCGTGATCGCCATGGCCATCGACGGATTGCGCGCCCGCTAGGGCCCCGGACCGCACTGCCTACGGATCTATGGAGCTCGGCGTATACGCGGTGATCGCGGTGGCGGTCATCGTCGCGGTGGCTGCGTTCGCGCGCAAGCTGGGCGTCGCGGCGCCGATCATCCTGGTGATCGTCGGCGTCATGCTGTCGTTCCTGCCGGGGGTGCCCGAGATCGACGTGCCGCCGGAGATCATCCTCGACGGCCTGCTGCCGCCCATCCTGTACGCGGCGGCGATCAGCGTCCCGCTCACCGACTTCCGGCGCAACCTCGCCCCGATCGCGGGACTCTCGGTCGTGCTGGTGATCATCACGGCGTTCGCCTCGGGCTTCGTGCTCTACACGATGCTCCCGAACCTCAACCTGGCCGCGGCGATCGCCCTCGGCGCGATCATCAGCCCGCCGGACGCGGTGGCCGCGACCTCCATCGGCCGCAAGCTCGGCCTCCCGCCCCGGGTGCTCACGGTGCTGGAGGGCGAGGGCCTCGTCAACGACGCGACCGCCCTGGTGCTGCTGCGCACCGCCCTCGCGGCCGCGGTCGGCTCGCTCAGCACGCCGCTCGCCGGCGTCGCCGACTTCCTCACCGCGGTCGCCCTCGCCGCCATCATCGGCCTGATCGTCGGCTTCGTCTCGGTGTGGGTGCGCTCCAAGCTCAACGACCCGGTGCTCGACACCGCGCTCTCGGTGATCGTCCCGTTCGCGGCGTTCGCCCCGACGGAGGCGCTCCACGGCTCCGGCGTGCTCGCCGTCGTCATCGCCGGTCTCTACACCGGCCACGCGGCGCCACGGCACTTCACCGCCCAGGCGCGCATCAGCGACACCATCAACTGGCGCACCATCCAGTTCCTGCTCGAGAACGGCGTCTTCCTGCTGATCGGGCTCGAGATCCGCACTCTTGTCGCCGACGTCGACCACCCCGAGATCCTGAGCGTGTGGGACTCCGTGCTCCTCGGCCTGATCGCGATGGTGTCGCTCGTCGTCATCCGCTTCGTGCTCATCGTCCCGCTCATCTACTCCTTGCGAAGACGCGCCCAGCACGCGGAGAAAGCGGTGCTGAAGGAGTGGCTGCTGATCAGCTACTTCCGCGACCATCCGGTCAAGTACCGCTGGCAGTCGGTGCGCAAACAGCGCGCCGAGACCCGCTACCAGCGGCACCGGAGCGACCTGGAGGAGTTCCGGCAGGAGGCGATCGACTGGAAGGGCGGCGTCGTTCTCGGCTGGTCCGGGATGCGCGGCGTCGTGACCCTGGCGGCCGCCCAGTCGCTGCCGCACGACATCCCGTACCGCCCGCAGCTGATCCTGATCGCGTTCACGGTCGCGGTCGTCAGCCTGGTCGTGCAGGGCGGCACCCTCCCGTGGCTGATCCGCGCGCTCGGGCTGCAGGGCGTCGACGTGAAGGACGACCGCCGCCTGCTCGCCCAGCTGCTCGACGACCTCAGCGAGACCGGCCTGAAGGTGCTCGACGAGCCGGAGGTGGTCGCCGGGAGCACCGCCCCCATCGATCCGGAGATCGTGGAGCGCGTGCGCCAATCCTCGTATCTGCAGGCGGAGTCGGCCTGGGAGCGCATCCTGCTCTCCGACACCCCGGCCGAGAGCAGACCGCACCACCTCTACCGCACGCTGCGGCTGGCCGTGGTGGACGCCGAGCGCGACCGGCTGCTGCTGGAGCGCTCGCGCGGCCTCTACCCGTCGCGCATCCTCTCCGAGGCGCAGTCCATGCTCGACCTGGAGGAGACGCGGCTGCGGTCGCGTTCGCGCTGACCGACGGCCGGGATCCGGTCAGGCGGAGCGGTAGGTGGCGGCGCTGCCGGCCGCGATGATCCCTGCGAAGACGATGAAGCCGATGATGACGACCCAGATCAGCAGGATCAAGGAGCTGATGATGATGCCGGCGATCGCCATCCCGCGACCGGCCGGCTCCCGGCGCGCGCCGAGGATCCCGAGGATGAGGCCGATGAGCGGGACGACGAAGGTGAACCCCGCGACGAGCGAGACGAGGCCGAGGACCATGGAGGTGACCGAGAGTCCCTTGGGCTGCGGCGGGGCGACCGGGTAGATGGCGACGCCGTAGGCCTGGACGTAGCCGGGCTGCTGGTACGGAGCGGCCTGCTGGTACGGAGCGGGCTGCTGATAGTAGCCGGGCTGCTGGTGCGGGGCCGGAGGCTGTGTCGGGTAGGCCGGTTGCTGGTATCCCTGCGGCAGCGGTGGGTACTGCGGCTGCTGCTGGGGCTGGGGCTGCGGTTGGGGCTGACCCTGGCCCTGGGGTGCCTGCGGCTGGTCCGTCATCCGATCCTCCCGGTCGTCCCGCACACCGTATCCCATCCGGGCGCCGACGCGCCCGAATGCACGCATTGTTTTGATCTATTCAAAAGAAGGGGTTAGGTTCGGAGCATGGACACGGCACAGCTCGAAAGCGCACTGCGCGCCGGCGGGTTGCGCGTCACGCAGGGGCGGCTCGCCGTCCTCGACGCGCTGACCCGGCTGCCGCACGCGGACGCCGACTCGGTGTTCCGCGCGGTGCTTCCCGCTCTGCCCGGCACGTCGATCCAGAACGTGCACAACGTGCTCGGCGACCTCACGGCCGTCGGGCTGCTGCGGCGGATCGAACCGGCGGGGTCCCCCGCGCGGTACGAGCGCCGCACCGGCGACAACCACCACCACGTCGTCTGCACCTCGTGCGGCGCCGTGGCCGACGTCGACTGCGTCGTGGGGCACGCGCCCTGCCTGCATCCCGGCGATGCATCGGGATTCACGGTGAACACCGCCGAGGTGACGTTCTGGGGACTGTGCCCGTCCTGTCAGGAGCGCGTGGACGATCCCGCGACGCACACCGGATAGGTAAGGAGAACCATGACCGACAACAACACGACCACCCAGACCGGAACCCCGGTCGGCAGCGACGCGCACTCGCTCACCGCGGGCGCGGACGGCGTCACCGCCCTCCACGACCGCTACCTCGTCGAGAAGCTCGCGCAGTTCAACCGGGAGCGCATCCCGGAGCGGATCGTGCACGCGAAGGGCGGCGGCGCCTTCGGCGAGTTCGTCGTCACCGGTGACGTCTCGGCGTACACGAAGGCCGCGGTGTTCCAGCCGGGCACCCGCACCCGCACGGTGCAGCGGTTCTCGTCGGTCGCCGGCGAGCAGGGCTCGCCCGACACCTGGCGCGACGTGCGCGGCTTCTCGGTGAAGTTCTACACGACCGAGGGCAACTACGACATCGTCGGCAACAACACCCCGGTGTTCTTCATCCGCGACGGCATCAAGTTCCCCGACTTCATCCACTCGCAGAAGCGCCTGCCGGGCTCGGGCCTGCGCGACGCCGACATGCAGTGGGACTTCTGGACGCTCTCCCCCGAGTCGGCGCACCAGGTCACGTACCTGATGGGCGACCGCGGCATCCCGCGCTCGTGGCGGCACATGCCCGGCTTCGGCTCGCACACCTACCAGTGGATCAACGCCGCGGGCGAGCGCTTCTGGGTCAAGTACCACTTCCAGGCCCTGCAGGGCAACGAGGAGATGGCGGGCGCCGAGGCGGAGGCCATCGCCGGCGCCGACGCGGACTACTACCGCCGCGACCTCTACGAGGCGATCGAGCGCGGGGAGTTCCCGGCGTGGAAGGTCTCCGTGCAGGTCATGCCGTACGAGGACGCGAAGACCTACCGGTTCAACCCGTTCGACCTCACCAAGGTGTGGCCGCACGCGGACTACCCGCTGATCGAGGTCGGCGTGCACACGCTGAACGAGAACCCGGAGAACTTCTTCGCGCAGATCGAGCAGGCCGCCTTCTCCCCCGCCAACACCGTCCCGGGCATCGACATCAGCCCGGACAAGATGCTGATGGCGCGCGTCTTCTCGTACCCGGACGCGCAGCGCTACCGGGTGGGCACCAACTACAACGAGCTGCCGGTCAACCGTCCGGTCGCCCCGGTGCACAACTACTCGCAGGACGGTGCGGCCCGCCACGGGTTCAAGCCGGCCGACGCCCCGGTGTACGCGCCGAACTCGTTCGGCGGCCCGACCGCCGACGCCGCGCGCGCCGGTGAGGGCTCGTGGGAGTCGGACGGCGCGCTCGTCCGCGCCGCGGCCACCCTGCACGCCGAGGACGACGACTTCGGCCAGCCCGGCACGCTCTACCGCGAGGTGTTCGACGACGCCGCCCGCGCGCGCTTCCTCGACACGATTGCGGGAGCCGTCGGCGGCGTGAAGCGCGACGACATCCGCGAGCGCGCCATCCAGTACTGGACGAACGTGGACGCGGGCCTCGGCGTGGCGCTCCGCGCCCGTCTGGAGTCCCCCGCGCAGGACGCGGACCAGGCCGCCGAGTTCGTGGGCGTGGGCGAGTAACTCCCCGCGAAGCGTGAGTCGTTGCGGGTCGCGGGCCTCCGCGACCCGCAACGACTCACCTCTCGGGAGTGTGCAGAGCGACCAGGGCGCCGGACTCGAGCGCGGTCCAGACCGTGCCGTCGGGCGCGACGGCCAGGCCGTGCGGTTCGGAGACGTCGCCCGGGAGCGGGTGGAGGCTGACCTCCCCCGCCGCAGACGCGTGGGCCAGCGCGTTCGCGCCCCACAGGCTCGCCCAGACCCCGCCGTGGTGGTCCGCCGCGACGGCGTGCGGCTTGGCGCCGGTGTCGAGGTCGATCACGCGAACGGTGCCGTCCTTCGCGACCCGCGCGAGGGCATCGGCGCGGATGAGCGCCGTCCAGACCGCGCCGTCCTCGGCCACCGCGATGCCGACCGGCCCGGAGCCCGCGGGGAGGTCCGTGACGGCGATCGCCGCATCCCCGCCCCGCACGTGGCCCAGCGCGTCCGCGGCGTTCATCGTGAACCAGATCGAGTCGCCCGAGGCCGCGATCATCGAGACCATGGCGTCCGCCGGGGCGACCGGGAACTCGTCCACGCCGCCCAGGATGCCGACCCGGCCGAGAGCGTTGCCGCCCAGCTCGGTGAACCAGGCGGTCCCGTCGTCGAGCGCCACGACCCCGAAGGGCTGCGCGCCCGCGGTCGGCACCGCGATCTCCGAGAGGATGCGGGGGCCGGGGCCGACGAGCACCAGCCGGTCGCCCGTGGTGTCGGCGATCCAGACCGTGGACTCGGTGGCTGCGGCGATCCCGGCGGGCTGTGCGCCGTCGCCGAGCGCCAGGTACGTCAGCGTGCCGTCGGCGTCCCGCCGCCCCACCCGGCCGCCGTGCACGAGGGTGAACCAGACGGCGCCGTCCTCCGTCGCGGCGACCGCGTACGGGCCGTCGCCGGGTTCCCCGACGGGGAGGATGCGGAGGTCGCCGCCGAGGTCGTCCTGCGCGCTCACAGCGTGGCGTCGATGGTGCGGTCGTACACGGTGCGGCCGCCCACGCGGATGAACCCGTCCGCGAGCGGCTCCGTCACCAGCTCGGACCCCTCGCCCTGCGAGATGCGCAGGGCGCGGCCGAGCTTCGCGGTGATCGAGACGGCGGCGGCTCCGGTCGCCTCGTCCTCGACGATGCCCATGTCGGGCGCGAACATCCGCGCCCGGAGGCGCCCCTCGGCCTCGTCGATCCAGGCGTAGGCGTAGTGGTGCCCGCTCGTGAACGCGGCGGGGTCGAGCGCGTCGACGTCCTCCGGCGACTGGAGGGGCAGCCAGCTGAAGTCGGGGGCCCACTCGGCGCGCGCGGTGATCCACGCGGTGTCCTGGGCCTCGTCGACGGTGACCGCGACATCCCCCGCCTTCTCGCGCAGCACGTCGACCGGGGTGCGGCGGTCGGCCAGCCACCACGCGGTGCCCACGCTGGGGTGACCGGCGAAGGGCAGTTCGCGCGCTGGGGTGAAGATCCGGAGCTCGGCCGCCCGCGCGTCTTCGTCGACGACGTCGAGGAACACCGTCTCGCTGAAGCCGAGCGCCGTGGCGATCGCCTGCTCGCGCTGCGCCGTCTGCGGCGAGCTGCGCACGATCCCCAGTTCGTTGCCGTTCGCTCCGCGCTCGTCGGTGAACACGCGGACAACCACTACCTCGATCGACTCGTCCATGACCCCAGCCTGACAGATGATCCAGCCACGGTTCACCCCCGAGGCGCATAATGCGTGCATGACCGGTCACGATCAGAGCCCCGACGAAGAACTCGTCGCCGTCGAGCACGCAGCCACCCGCCTCTCGGAGCGGTTCCCCCACATCCCGAAGGACCGCATCGAGGAGCTCGTCAAGGAGCGCCACGAGGAGTTCTCCGGGGCCCCGGTGCGCGACTTCGTGCCGGTGCTGGTGGAGCACGACGTCAAGCGGCAGCTCGCATCGGAGTCGGGCGGGGCCTCCGCCTGAGTCCGGCCCCGAGCCGGACGACCGGCCGCGCCGACGCGCGGCCCACCGTCCGGGCGCGCTCGGGCGCCCGCCTATCATGGGTGTGCCCGAGCAGCAGGAGCGTGCACCGATGACCCGAGTCCCGACCGTCTACGACGTCGCCACCCACGCGGGCGTCTCGATCGCGACGGTCTCGCGGGTGTTCCGGCAGCCGGACACCGTCAAGGAGGCGACGCGCGAGCGCGTGCTCGCCTCGGTGGATGCTCTCGGCTACGTGCCGAGCGGCGCCGCCCGCGGTCTGGCCGCCCGGCGCACGGGCGTGATCGGCCTGTTCTTCCCCGGCCTCGACGCGATGGACGCCGACGCCGGCCGCCGCCTGGAGGAGGGCGACGAGGGAGCGGCGACGATCGTCCGCGACGTCGGCGGCTCCATCGACACGCGCGGCGGCGACCTGTACTTCGACGAGGTGCTGCGCGGCAGCGAGGTGGAGGCGTGGCGCTCCGGCTTCGTGCTCATGGTCGGCGTCGGACGCGGCGCGACGGCCCACGAGACGTTCGTCGACATGGCGGGGCGCGTCGACGGGATCATCGTCCTGGCCGGGAGTGTGCCGGAGGACGAGATCGGCCGGCTCGCCCGGCGACTGCCCGTGGTCGTCATGGCGGGGCGCCGCCACGGCGACGAGGTCGACCACGTCTCGGTGAGCAACGCCGAGGGGATGCGCGCCCTCGTCGGTCATCTGATCGACGACCTCGGCGTGCGCGACCTCGCCTACGTCGCCGGGAGCGTCGACTCCCCCGACGACGACGAGCGCTGGCAGGGGTTCCTCGGCGCGCTGACCGAGCGCGGCCTCCCGGCGCCGGATGCCCCGGATCACCGCGGCGAGTTCACGCGCGAGGGCGGCCGGCGTGCGGGACGCGAGCTCGTCGCGCGCGAGCGCCTCCCCCGCGCCGTCGTGTGCGCGAACGACCAGATGGCCCTCGGCGTGATCGACGCGGCCCGCATCGGCGGGGTGGATGTGCCGGGCGAGCTCATCGTGACCGGCTTCGACGGCATCGATGCCGGACGGCTCTCGACCCCGCGGCTGACGACCGTCGAGCAGCCGATGGAGGAGGTCGGCCGCGCCGCCGTGCAGACCCTCGTGCGCCGCCTCACCGACCCCGACCGCCCCGCCGCCTCCGTACGTCTCCCCGTCCGCGTCTACCTCCGCGAGTCCTCCGAACCCTCAGACCCGTAGCCGCCGAGCACAGCAAAAGTGCTCGAATCCGCGCTCCGACCGAGCACTTTTGCTGTGCTCGGCGGCTACGGAGGGGCGGAGTGCGGGCGCTTGAGGTGTGCGGGGTTGAAAAAGGAAATGTATGCGCATACAGTCAGAGGGCAACGACCTAGAGAAGGTGGCAATGACGCACTCACGACCCCCTGGTGGGCGACGCCGACGGAGACTCGGAGCGCTCGCCGTGATCGCAGCCGCAGCCCTCGCGCTCTCCGGCTGCAGCATCAAGATCCAGAGCAAGCAAGACCCGTCCATCCCCGCGGACACGATGCTCCTGGCTGCAGACAAGGGCACTCCGATGATGGAGCGCAACTTCAACCCGTACCTGGTGAACAAGCGCGCGGCCTCGTCCTACATCTACGAGCCGCTCGTCGTCATCAACGTGCTCGACGGCACCGGGACACCGTGGCTGGCCTCGAAGGTCTCCCAGCCGGACGCCCGCACCATCGACTACACGATCCGCGACGGCGTGAAGTGGTCCGACGGCAAGCCGTTCACCGTCGACGACGTCGTCTTCACGCTGAACCTGATCAAGAAGTTCCCGACGCTCGACCTCAAGGGCGCGTGGCAGCACATCGCCTCGCTCGAGACGAAGGGCGACCACCTCGTCATCCACCTCAAGGAGGACGACGCCCCCGCGCAGGACATCATCTCCCAGACGCTGATCGTGCCCGAGCACATCTGGAAGGACCAGAAGAGCCCGGACACCTGGCGCGACCCGAACCCGGTCGGCACCGGTCCGTACACGCTCGCGAGCTTCACCTCGCAGCAGTACACGATGGACAAGTTCGAGGACTACTGGCAGGCCGACAAGGTCCAGGTGAAGCACCTCGTGCTCCCCGCCGCGACCAATGAGCTCGACATCGCCACCAAGGGCTTCGACTGGGCGTACGCCTTCATGAGCGACGTGCAGGGCACGTGGGTCGAGGCGAACCCGAACAACAAGTACTGGTTCCCGCCGGGAGGCATCATCGGCCTGATGCCGAACTTCACGGTCGCGCCGTTCAACGACATCAACGTGCGCCGAGGCATCGCGCTCGCGCTCGACCGCGACAAGATCGCCGACTCGGCCACCGAGGGCTACATGAAGCCCGCCGGCCAGACCGGCCTCATCCTCCCGAACCAGGAGAAGGAGCTCGACCCGAGCATCCCCGACGGCGGCCTGATCACGCAGGACACCGCCGGCGCCCTCGCCGCCTTCGCCGCGGCCGGCTACACCCAGCAGGGCGGCAAGCTCGTCGGCCCCGACGGCAAGCAGTTCTCGTTCTCCATCACGACCGCCAACGGCTACACCGACTGGCTGCGCGCGGTGCAGGAGGTGCGCAAGGAGCTGACGGCCCTCGGCATCGACGTGCAGATCAAGCAGCCGCAGCCGCCGGGGTACCAGCAGGCCATCCAGAACGGCGACTTCCAGGTCGCGATGGGCGGCATGGGCGCGGGCGTCGTCTTCCAGGCGTTCAACGCGACGCTGTCCAGCGAGTTCGCCACCCCGATCGGCAAGGCGACCGCGAGCAACTTCGGCCGCTACACGAACCCGGAGGCGGACAAGCTCCTCGCCGAGTACAAGACGACGGTCGACCCGGCGAAGCGCCTCGAGCTCAGCCACCAGCTGCAGCGGATCGTCTACGACGACCTCCCGGTGATCTCCATGTACTACGGCGGCCTGTGGGGTCTCTACAACGACGCGAAGTTCACGGGCTGGCCCGACGCGGACGACCCGTACGCGCCGCCGCAGACCTACGACCAGACCCCGCTGCTCGTGTTCACGCATCTCAAGCTCCGGAAGGACGGTGAATAGGCCGTGAAGTACGCCCTTCGCAAACTCGGCCTGTTCGTGCTCACCCTGTGGGCCGCGATCACGCTGAACTTCCTGCTGCCCCGCCTGATGCCGGGCTCCCCGACCGACGCCGCCATCGCGAAGCTGTCGCAGAACGGCCCGGTCACCCAGGCCACCCGCGACGCGATCGAGGCGCAGCTCGGCGTGCCGGGCGGCAACCTCTGGGACCAGTACGTGAGCTACCTGCACCAGGTGGTCACGTTCGACTTCGGCGTCTCGTACACGTTCTATCCGCAGAGCGTCGGCGAGCTGATCGGCCAGGCGTTCCCGTACACGATCATGCTGGTCGGCATCGTCACCATCGTGGCGTTCGTGCTGGGCACCCTGACCGGTGTGCTCGCCGCCTGGCGCCGCAACACCTGGCTCGACTCCCTGCCCACCCTGACCGGCACCTTCGCCAGCACGTTCCCGTACTTCTGGACCGCGCTGCTCCTGCTGTTCTTCCTGGGCTACGTGCTGCACTGGTTCCCGACCTCGGGCGCCTACGGTCCGACGGCCTCGCCGATGTTCAGCTGGGACTTCATCGTCGACGCGGCGTACCACGCGGTGCTCCCGGCGGTGACGATCCTCATCACCTCGGTCGGCGGTTGGATCCTCGGAATGCGCAACGCGATGATCAACACCCTCGGTGACGACTACGTGACCTTCGCCCAGGCGAACGGCCTCAAGGGCCGCACCGTCGCGATGAAGTACGCGGCGCGCAACGCGATCCTGCCGAACCTCACCGGATTCGGGCTCGCGCTCGGCGGCGTGGTCGGCGGCTCCATCCTCGTGGAGCAGGTGTTCGGCTACCCCGGCATCGGCTTCCTGCTCTTCAACGCGGTGATCGGGCAGGACTACCCGCTGATGCAGGCGCTGTTCCTGCTCATCACGGTGAGCGTTCTCGTCGCCAACTTCCTCGTCGACATCCTGTACGGCGTACTCGACCCAAGGACCCGCCGATGACCACAACGCAGAGTTTCAAGTCCATCAGCACCGAAGAGGTGGCGCGTCCGCCGCACCGGCTGGCCTTCATCGGCCGGGCGTTCGCCACCCTCTGGGCCAACTGGAAGTCGCGCCTCGGCCTGATCATCCTCGGCCTGTTCGTGCTCGTCGCGATCTTCGCCCCGTGGCTCGCGCCGTACGGTGCGACCCAGGACGGCTTCCCGCGCAACGCGGACGCCAGCTGGGCGCACTGGTTCGGCACCACCGCTGCCGGCGAGGACGTGCTCAGCCAGCTCATCTACGGCACCCGGATCAGCGTCACCGTCGGCTTCATCGCCGGAGCGCTGTCCACCCTGGTCGCCGTGCTGATCGGCCTCAGCTGGGGCTACATCCGCGGGTTCGGCGCCGAGGTGGTCAACTTCATCGTCAACCTGTTCCTGGTCATCCCGGGCCTCCCGCTGATGATCGTGATCGCCGCCTACCTGCAGAACGGCGGCCTGGCGATGATCATCGCGGTCATCGTGATCACGGGATGGGCGTGGGGTGCGCGCGTGCTGCGCAGCCAGACGCAGTCCCTCCGGTCGCGCGACTTCGTGACCGCCGCACGGTTCTCGGGCGACAGCTCGTTCCGCGTGGTGTTCCACGAGATCCTGCCGAACATGACCTCGCTCATCGCGGGCTCGTTCTTCGGCGCCGCGACCGCCGCGATCCTCGCCGAGGCGGGCCTGGAGTTCCTCGGGCTGGGCGACTCGTCGATCGTCAGCTGGGGCACCATCCTCTACTGGGCGCAGAACTCGAACGCCCTGCTCACCGGCCAGTGGATCCTGCTGTTCGCCCCGGGTCTGTGCATCGCCCTGCTGGCGATGAGCCTGACCCTGATCAACTTCGGCGTGGATGCGATCAGCAACCCGCGCCTGCGGGAGGGGTCGGCCAAGGCCCCCCGGACCGCGCCTTCAGCCCGCACCGAGGAAGGAAGCGAGCGATGACCGCACTGCTGGAGGTCCGCGACCTCTCCGTCGTCTACGAGTCGGCCGGGCAGGTCCCGGTGCAGGCGGTCGACCACGTGTCGTTCGACATCGGGGCCGGCGAGTTCGTCGGCCTGGTCGGCGAGTCGGGGTCGGGCAAGTCGACGCTCGGCTTCGCGCTCACCCGGCTCCAGAAGCCGCCGGCGCGCACCAACGGCGGCAGCATCCGCTTCGACGGGCACGACATCCGCGAGCTCGACGACGAGTCCCTGCGCCGCCAGCGCCAGGGCGGCTTCGCCATGGTGCTGCAGTCCGGCATGAACGCGCTGAACCCGGTGCGCACCATCCGCAAGCACTTCGCCGACATCTTCCGCGCCCACGGGCACGTCGAGCGCAGCCGCTGGGACGACCGGATGCGCGAGCTCGTCGGCAAGGTCGGCCTGCCGGAGCAGGTGCTCGCGCGCTTCCCCGGCGAGCTGTCCGGCGGCATGCGCCAGCGCGTCTCGATCGCGCTCGCGCTGTCGCTCGAACCGCGCCTGATGGTGTTCGACGAGCCGACGACGGCGCTCGACGTGCTCGTGCAGCACGCGATCATGGACACGATCACCGAGCTGCAGGCGTCGGAGGGCTTCACGGCCGTGCTCATCAGCCACGACCTCGGGGTCGTGCTGGAGGCCACGCAGCGCGTGCTCGTCATGCACGACGGGCGCATCGTGGAGGACGCCACCAGCCGCGACATCCTGGAGCGCCCGCAGCACGAGTACACGCAGATGCTGCTGAGCCACTACGCCGACCCGCGCGGCGAGGTCGTCGAGCTGCCGGGTCTGCCGGCGGACCGCTCGGCCCGCACCTCGGACGTGCAGCAGCGGGAGGGCCGCGCGGCCAGCTCCGCGATCACGGTCGAGGGCGTCAGCAAGGTCTACCCGGCACCGCGCCGCGGCGAGAGCCCGGTGACGGCCGTCGACGACGTGACCTTCACGCTCGAGCCGGGCCAGTCGCTCGCGCTCGTCGGTGCGTCGGGGTCGGGCAAGTCGACGATCGCGAAGCTCCTCACGGGTGTGGAGGCGCCGACCTCGGGCACCGTCCGCTTCGGCGACACCGACGTGGCGTCGCTCGGGCGGCGCGGCATCCACCAGCTCCACAAGAACGTGCAGATGGTCTTCCAGGACCCGTATGCGGCCCTCAATCCGCTGCACACCGTGGAGTACGCGCTCACCCGGCCGGTGGTCAACTACACCGGCCTCCGCGGCAAGGACGCCCGTCGCCGGGTGCTCGAGCTGCTGGAGACCGTGGGGCTGACGCCCGTGGAGCAGTTCGCGCAGAAGCTGCCGCACCAGCTCTCGGGCGGGCAGCGGCAGCGCGTCGTGATCGCCCGCGCGCTCGCCAGCGATCCGCAGGTGCTCATCGCCGACGAGCCGGTGTCGATGCTCGACGTGACGCTGCGCGCCGGCGTGCTCGCGCTGCTCGAGGAGCTGCGCGAGCGCTGGGGCGTCTCGCTGCTCTACATCACGCACGACCTGCTCTCGGCCCGGCTCGTCACCGACGACATCATGGTGTTGAACAGCGGCCGCGTGGTCGAGCGGGGCCGGACCGCCGACGTGCTGCGGCATCCCACCGATCCGTACACGATCGCGCTGCTCGACGCCGTGCCGAACCCGGCGAAGACCCGGGAGGCGCTCGCGTGACGTTCGCTCCGCTGCCGCCGTTCGGTGCGCTGCCCGTGCCGCCGGGGGTCGACGTCGTCGGCCTCCCGGCGCGGGTCGGGACGCTGACGGCGTTCCACGCTGCGCCGGCCGGCGACAGCCGGGGCACGGTGCTGATCGTCCCCGGCTTCACCGGGTCGAAGGAGGACTTCCGCACGTTCCTCCCGCTGCTCGCCGCGCGCGGCTGGGACGCGTGGGCGTACAGCCAGCGCGGCCAGGCCGACTCCGCCGCTCCCGCGGGCGTCGAGGCGTACACGCTCGACGCGTTCGCCGCGGACGCGGTGGAGGCCGCCGGGCTCGTGGGCGAAGGATCGCCGGTGCACCTCCTCGGCCACAGCTTCGGCGGGGTCGTCGCGCGGGCGGCGGTCGTCGCCTCCCCCGCGTCGTTCGCCTCGCTGACGATGCTCTGCTCCGGCCCGCACGGCTGGCCCGGACGCCACCAGGAGACGACCGACACGGTCGCCGAGTCCGGCTCGATCGGGCTCTGGTACCGGGACAACCCGCACACCCGCGGGCTCCCCGACGACGCGCTGGAGCCCGAGCTGGCGTTCCTGCGGCTGCGGGCGGCGCACACATCGAGCGACAACCTGCTCGCGGGCGCCGAGATCCTCCGCTCCGAGGAGGACACGACCGACGAGCTGCGCGCGACCGGCGTTCCGGTGCTCGTGGCGCACGGCGAGCACGACGACAAGTGGCCGATCGCCGCCCAGCGCGACATGGCCGAGCGCCTCGGCGCGCGGTACGCCGTGATTCCGGGCGGCGCGCACTCGCCGCAGCTCGAGGCGCCCGAGGCGACCATCGACGCTCTCGACGGGTTCCTCGCCGCTCCCGGCCCCTGACCTCCCGAACCTCCCCAACCATCCGCACGACAAGGAGAACTGTGCTCACCTTCCCCGACGGCTTCCTCTGGGGGGCCTCCACCGCCGCCCACCAGATCGAGGGCAACAACATCAACAGCAACTGGTGGGTGCACGAGCACACCCCCGGCACCAGCATCGTCGAGCCCTCCGGCGACGCGATGGACAGCTATCACCGCTACCGCGAGGACATGAAGCTGCTCGCCGACGCCGGTCTCGACAGCTACCGGTTCAGCGTCGAGTGGGCGCGCATCGAGCCGGAGCGCGGCTTCGTCTCCCGCGCCGAGATCGACCACTACCGCCGCATGGTGGAGGCCTGCCACGAGTTCGGCCTCAAGCCGGTCGTGACGCTCATGCACTTCACCGTGCCGCGCTGGTTCGAGCGCGACGGCTTCTGGCGCGCGCCGGACGCCGCCGACCTGTTCGCCCGCTACACCGAGCTCGCCCTCCCCATCGTCTCCGACGGCGTCGAGTACGTCTGCACGATCAACGAGCCGAACATCGCGGCCATGCTCGCGGGCGGCGAGGACGCCTCGAACCTGGTCGCCTACGGCCTCCCCAACCCCGACCTCGGCGTCGCGGACGCGCTGCTCGACTCCCACCACCGCTCGCGCGAGGTGCTGTCGCAGGTGAGCGGCCTGAAGTCGGGCTGGACCATCGCCACCCAGGCGTTCCGCGCCACCGGCGAGCCGGGCTCGGAGGAGAAGCTGCGCGAGTACGGCCACCCGCGCGACGACTGGTACCTCGAGAACTCCGCCGGCGACGACTTCGTCGGCGTGCAGGCGTACACCCGCACCTTCATCGGCCCGGAGGGTCCGCTCCCGGTCTCGGAGGACGTCGAGACGACGCTCACCGGCTGGGAGTTCTACCCGCCGGCCGCGGCCGAGGGTGCGCGGAGCGCCTGGGAGCTCTCCGGCGGCGTGCCGGTGATGATCACCGAGAACGGCATCGCCACGGCCGACGACGAGCGCCGGATCGCGTACACCGACGGCGCGCTGCGCGAGCTGCACGCGGCGATCCAGGATGGTGTGCAGATCGAGGGATACCTGCACTGGAGCGCCCTCGACAACTACGAGTGGGCCAGTGGCTTCCGGCCGACCTTCGGCCTGATCGCGGTCGACCGCGAGACCTTCGTGCGCACCCCGAAGCCCAGCCTCGGCTGGCTCGGCGGCGTGGCCCGCGCGAACGGGCTCTGAGCACGGCGCTCCGAGCACCGCGCTCCGAGCACCGACCGCGGCGAATGCGCCGGATCATCGCGATCCGGCGCATTCGCCGTTCTGCTGCTGTTACGCGTCCGCCCGCTCTGCGGCGCGGCGACGGCGCCGGTCGACGGCGATCGCGACGGCGCCGAGCATCAGCGCTGCCAGGCCGACCACCGCGGGAGGCGCGGACTCCGTCCCGGTGGAGGCCAGCCGGGTCGTGGCCGCCGGCGTGATCCGGCCGCCGTCGGGCGCTCCGGGCACCCGCGCCGGCGGTTCGGGGACGACCGGGGCGGTGGGATCGCCCGGGTCAGCCGGGGCGCCCGGATCCTCCGGCTCCGGTTCCACGTGCGGATCGAGCGGCGACGGCGGCTCCGTCGTCTCGCCGTCCGGCTGCTCCGGTGCCGGTTCCACGGGGACCTCGGTCTCGAGCTCCGGCTCCGCCGGCTCACCGGGCACCTCCGGCTCGACCTCCGGCACGACCGGCTCGCCCGGCACCTCCACCTCCGGCTCCGGCTCCGGCACGACCGGCTCGCCCGGCACCTCCACCTCCGGCTCCGGCTCCGGCACGACCGGCTCGCCCGGCACTTCCACCTCCGGCTCCGGCTCGACCGGCACCTCCACCGTCGCCTCCGGGTCGGCGGTGTTCACCAGCTCCACCACCATCGTGCGACCGGCGGCGATCACGAACTCGGCTCCCGGCCCGTGCTCGACGCCGTCCACGAGGATCCGGACGTCACCCCACTCGACGCCGGGGACGACCGGCAGGTCGACCTCGCCAACCAGCACGCGCGTCCCGACGCGGAACCACGGCGACACGGCCTCCGTGCCGTCGAACGCCACGTTCAGCGTGCCGTCCTCGTATCCGTCCGCCCTGTAGCGCGCGTGGAACTCCGTGCCCGGCGCGACGAGCGCGGCCGCCGCGCCGGTCACCGACTTGGCAACCGAGAAGCGTCCCACTTCGTCACCCTCGGCGGTGCCTCCACCGGACCCGGAGAGCACGATCCTGCTGGAGGTGACCAGCCGGTTCACGCTCGCGCTGTTGCGGAAGGTGTCCCCCGCCCGCACCTCCCCGGTGGGCCGGGTGATGTAGTTGACGCGGATCGCGCACGCGCCCTCCACGCCCGCCTTCTGCGCGAGCGCCCGGTCCACCTCCACCGTCATCGTCCCGCCGTCCGGCGAGACCGTCCAGCGGGCGAGCGACCGATCGCCCACGACGCGCGGATACCGGTCGGGATCCGCGTCGCAGCTCTGCTCCAGGTAGGGGGCCCACTGCGGTCCGGGGTAGGCGGCAGGGTCGAGGAACCGGTGCGGGGAGCCCTCACCGATACGGTCGACGATGGTCAGCGGGGAGGTCCCGTCGTCCGGCCACTCGCTCGACGGCACCGCGACCTTCCACCAGAACCCCTCGCCCTTCGCCAGATAGTTCTCGCCCCACTTCTGGAAGCGCTCGATGGGCGGAGTCGGCTCGGCCGGAGTCGACGGCTCGGTGCCGGTGTCGCGCGGCACGATCCCGCCGCCGCCCGGAAGGGGGACGGAGCGCGTCTGTCCACCATCGAGGACGACGTCGACCGAGGTCGAATCCGTGGCCTTGCTCGCCCGGACCCCGGCCCACAGGGCGCCGTGGACATTGCTCTTGCCCTCCACCGAGGAGTTCAGCGTGCACGCGAGCACGGGCGGCGTGCCGGTGACGGCGCACTCCCCCATCGACTCCCCGGAGGCCGTCTCCAGCGCGAAGGGTGTCACGTTGACGGTCGAGAAGACGTCGGGGAGTTCAAGGGTGAACCGGTGTCCCGCCACGGTGCCGTCGGGGACCGACCAAGCCGCGGTGACGCGGACGGAATCCCCCACGGTCAGCGGTCGATCGGCGTCTCCGGCCGGGTCGCGCGTGATCTGGATGGAGCCGGGATCGACGCCGCCGCCCTCGGCGGCCATGCCCGGCGAGACGACCACCCCCGTCACACCGAGGACCCCGCCGGCCAGGGCAGCGATCAGAGAAAAAGCAAGGGGAACCTTCATCGGAGACCTCATCCTTCGTCCCGGTGCGGCAGCCCGAGCGGCGCCGCATCGCATGCCTCCAGCCGACCAGAGGGCCGGGCGCCCACCGAGGTGAGCGACGGGAGGTGCAGTGCCGGCCGGAGGGTTTCTCCGAAGTGGACGAGGGGACTCGCCGGGGAACTCCGAGCGGCTCCGTAGTCCAGCCCGCGACTACCGAGTCGGTTCGCAGATCGTCGTGCGTATCCACTCCGCGACGGAGTTCCGGTCGACCTCGCCGGTGCGGGTGAGCCGCACCAGCTCGAGGGCATGATCGGTGAGCCGGCCGTCGGCGGAGTCCGCCGGGTCGCGCAGCACGTGGAGGGCGAACCAGCGGGTGGGACGGGCGCCGATGCGCACCGCGACGGCCGCGATCCCGGCGAAGTGCCGCGCCTGACCGTCGGTGCCGTCGTCGACGTGCGGCCGGAAGCCGCGCCCTCGCAGCCGGTTGCGGCCGCCGCGTGCGGCGTCCAGGAACCAGAACGGGCCGCGCCCGACCCCGCCGACCTCCGCCCCGAGATCGATGAAGAACCGGCGGGAGCTGGTCGACCCGGCGGCGAGGCGGGCGGCGGTGCTGACGAGGTCGGCGCAGGCGTTCATCCCCTCAGCGTAGGCGCGGCCGGCGCGGGCTCTCGGAGCGGATCGTCAGGGTGACGGGACGAGGCGCGGCCCGTCGGCGATGCCGTCGTCGCCGGTCACGAGGAGCGCCTGGTCGTCGTTCAGCAATCGCAGGGGATGCGACGTGCCGTACTCGGCGACGATGCGCTCGATCACGGCGGCGGGATACGACAGCCCGTCGGCGTGCGGGACCACGACGATGTCGACAAGGCCGAGGGCGGCGTGGCCGGCGAGCTCGGGCGCCTCCGCCGGATCGTCCATCGGGGTGATCGGCTCGATGGTGGGGCCGGCGACGACCGATCCGGCGCTCAGGCCGATGTAGGGCAGGCCCGCGCGCACGCGGTCGACGATCGCACGGTCGGCTCCGGTCGACCGGAGGGCGTGCAGCAGCGCGAAGGTGTTGCCGCCGGCGACGTAGAGCGCATCCACGCGGTCGAGCGCGCGCTCGGTCTCGTCCAGCGGCGTCCCGCCGACGCGGATGACCGCCACCTCGTGGCCGAGCGCGGCGATCCGCTCCTGCTCCGCGTTCACGAAGGGCGCATCGGGATACGGCAGCGCGGCATCCGGGACGTAGCCGATCCGGAGGGCGCCCGCCCTGCCCGTCGCCTCCTCCAGGAACGCGGGGACCGCACCGACATTGGACGAGAGCAGAAGGAGACGCACCCGTCCGATGCTACCGACGCGACTGCGCCGCGGCGGGACGTCTGCGGCCGCTCGCCGCACCGCAGACGTCCCGGGAGACCGCGGTCGCGGATCAGGCGCGCTGGCGGATGAAGGCGGCGAGCACGACGCCGGCGAGGCTCGTGGCCGCGGCGAACACGAAGAGCGCGGTGAACTCCCCCGCCCCCGTGGCGGCGTCCGTCAGGAAGAGTGCGGTGATCGGCGCGCCGAGGGCGGAGCCGATGGTGCGCAGCACGCTGTTGACGGCGACCGCCGACGCGACCTCGGCGCGGGGAGCGAGCTGCGACACGAGCTCGGCCGCGACCGCGAAGCCGATTCCGTTGCCCAGACCGATGAGGCCGAAGAAGACGATCACGGCGACCAGGGACTGCGGTGCGAGCGCGACGCCGACGCTGCCGACGACCATCGTGGCCAGCGCGATCATCGCCACGGCGCGCGCCGGGATCCGCCCGATCAGGGCCGGGGCGATGCGGCCGCCGACGAAGACCAGCACCGCGCCCGGCAGCATGACGAGCCCGGTCGCCGAGACGCCCATCCCGTGCCCGGCGCCGGTGGCGGCCTGCAACAGGACCGGCAGGCCGACGTAGAACAGATAGGGCACGAAGCCGAGGAACAGGGTGAGCGCGTTGGTGAGCAGCAGGACCGGCCGGGCGAGCACGCGCATGTCCACGAGCGGCTGCGGCACCCGCAGCTCGACGGCCACGAGACCGCCGAGAGCGGCGGCGGCCACCACGAGGAGCCCGAGGGTGACGGGCGACGTCCATCCCCAGGCCGACCCCTGCGACACCGCGAGCAGCAGGGCGAGGAGGCCGACGACCAGCAGCGCTCCCCCGCTCCAGTCCGTGCGGCCCGCGGATCCGCGCTGCGACGCCGGCACCCACAGCACGACCAGCAGCAGCGCGACGAGCCCGACCGCCGTGCCGGCGATGAACAGCCACGGCCACGACAGGTACTGCGCGATCAGGCCGCCGATCACCAGGGCGACGCCTGCGCCCAGGCCGAGTGTCCCGCTCAGCCAGCCGACCGCGGCGCGCTGCGCGGTGCCGGGCAGGTGGCGCCGGACGATCGCGAGGGCGAGCGGGAAGGAGGCGGTGGAGGCGCCCTGCAGCACCCGCCCGACCACCAGCACGGTGAAGGTCGGCGCGAACGCGCACACCGCGCCCCCGACGGCGAACACGCCCAGGCTGATCAGCAGCAGGCGCCGGTGGCCGAACCGGTCGCCGAGCGAGCCGATGACCGGCGCGGCGACCGCGCCGCTGAGCAGGTAGGAGGTGAGCACCCAGCCGCTGCCCGCCGCATCCAGCCCGAACGCGGCCGCGAGCACCGGGAGGGCCGGCACGAGCAGCGTCTGCATCATCGAGTAGGCGAGCACGGCGAGCGCGAGGGCGACGACGATGCGACCGCCGCGGGACTCGAGCGCCGCGGCCCCGGGGGTGGAGGTCGCGGGTGTCGCGCGAATCGCGGGGGTCGGATTCGTCGGCGGAGAGGGCAGGGAGGGCGCGGGCATCGATCGCCTTTCGGTGGGTACGGGATGTTCGATCGGGGAGGCGGGTTTCGGAACGGAACACTCCGTTCCGTTCAAACCTAACACGCTCCCCGCTACCCTGGAAGCATGGAAGCCTCCCCCGGCGAGACCGCGGCGCCCCGCCCGCGCGGCCGCGAGCGTGAGGCCCGGGCGAACGACACCTCGGTGCTCGAAGCGGCGCGCGACGTCTTCGCCGAGCAGGGCTACAACGCCCCGATGTCCGCCGTGGCGGAACGCGCGGGCGTCGGCGTCGCCAGCATCTACCGGCGCTACCCGAGCAAGGACGCGCTGGTGCACGGCCTCCGCCTGCTCGCCCTGCAGCAGGTGACCGATCTCGCCGTCACGTCGGCGCGTGCCACGCCCGGCTCGGCGATCCGGACCTTCCTGGAGACCCACCTCCAGGAGGCGGCCAATCCGCTGGTCACCACCTTCGGCCGCCACGTGGGCTCGAGCCCCGACATCGACGCCGCCGCCGACCGCCTGCTGCTCGCGCTGGAGGCCCTCATCGCGGCGGATGCCAGCACGGGAGCCGTCCCCGCAGACTTCGGCCCGGGCGAGCTGATGGCGACGCTGGTGCATCTGCGTCCCGCCCTCCCGACGACGCGGGAGCGCTCCATCCAGATCCACCTGCGCCACCTCGACGTCTACCTGCTGGGGCTGCGGGAGGCCGCTGCGGACCCCGCGCGCCAGCGCGGCGAACCGATGACCTGGGCCGAGTGGCTGGCCCTCAACAGCGCGGGACGGCCGGACGATGTCGGAGGGTCCCCGGTAGACTAGAAGCCTGATCGGCCACGCGGCCGATGTGGCCGCCGGGCGTCGCCCCGCCGGTCCGAGGCTCGAAACCTCCGGCATCCCTCACAAGACTCCGGAGGTTCCTCCATGTCCCGCGCCGTCCGCCCGCCGCACAAGTGGCTCGCTCTCGCCGTCCTCTCCCTCACCCAGCTCGTCGTCGTGCTCGACGGCACCATCGTCAACATCGCGCTGCCGCAGGCGCAGGTGGCTCTCGGCCTCTCCGACACGGAGCGCCAGTGGGTGGTGACCGCCTACGCCCTGGCGTTCGGCGCGCTCCTGCTGCTCGGCGGCCGCATCGCCGACTACTGGGGCCGCAAGCGCACCTACCTGGTCGGCATGATCGGGTTCGGCATCGCCTCCGCCATCGGCGGGCTCGCCCAGAACGGCATCGAGCTGATCGGCGCCCGCGCGCTCCAGGGCGTCTTCGCCGCTCTGCTCGCCCCGGCCGCGCTCGCCCTCCTGACCGTGACCTTCCCGAGCGGACGCGAGCGCAACACCGCCTTCGCCGTCTTCGGCACGATCGCCGGCGCCGGCGCGGCGGTCGGCTTGCTGCTCGGCGGCGTGCTCACCGAGTTCGCCGACTGGCGCTGGTGCCTGCTCGTGAACCTCTTCTTCGTGGCCGTCGGCCTCGTCGGCGGCGCGCTCGTGCTGAACGAGAGCCGCGCCGAGGGTCGCAACCGCTACGACTGGTGGGGCGTCGTCACCGTCACCCTCGGCCTCGGTTCGCTGGTCTACGGCTTCAGCCTCGCCGAGAACGGCTGGGGCCGGGTCGACACCATCGGGTTCCTCGCCGCCGGCGTGCTCCTGCTCGTCGCGTTCGTGCTGATCGAGCGCCGGGTCGCCCAGCCGCTCCTCCCGCTGCGGGTCGTGCTCGACCGCGTGCGCGGCGGCGCGTTCCTCATCCAGGCCGTCGCCGGCAGCGTGATGATCGGCGCGACGCTCTACCTGACGCTGCACCTCCAGCTGGTGCTCGGGATGCGGCCGCTCGAGTCGGGGCTGGCGAGCCTCCCCCTCACGCTGGCGATCATGGCGATGGCCCCCGTCGCGACCCGGCTGCTCGGCCGCATCGGCGCCCGGCCGCTGATGATCGCCGGACCCCTGATCGTGGCGGTCGGGCTGCTCTACCTGAGCCGCCTGACGGCCGACGGCTCCTACTTCGCCCAGGTGCTCCCCGCCCTCGTGATCATGGGCGTCGGCATGGCGTGCGTGTTCGTGCCGCTGCAGAACCTCGCGCTGAGCGGCGTCGCGCCGCACGACGCGGGCGCGGCCTCCGCCACCGCCAACTCGGCGATGCAGATCGGCGGCTCGGTCGGCCTCTCGGTCTTCACGGCGCTCTACGCCGCGGCGCTCGCCACCGACGGCGCGAAGCCGGTCGACCTGACAGCCGGGTACTCCGTGGTCTTCCTGGCCGCCGCGGTCGGGATGGTGCTGGCCGCCGGCATCGCGATCGGCCTCATCCGCGGGCCGAAGAGCCGCCCGACGCCGGCGACGGAGCAGCACGCCGCGGCTCCGATCGGCGTCTGACGCGAGACGTGACGTGGCGGATGCAGCACGACCTGCATCCGCCACGGGTCACGCGTCCGTGACGGGCCGGGCTCAGGCCTCCGCGCGCGGGAGGGTCTTCCCGCGGAAGAAGTCCGGGAGCCGGCGTCGCATCACGAGCATCACCACGACGCCCGACAGCAGGATGACCATCCCCAGGATGAACACCAGGCCCACGCCGGCGACGTTCGAGCCGCTGCCGTAGGACGGGTCCATGCTGTCGACCAGCGTGGTGACGAAGAGCACGCTCAGGATGCCGCCGCCGACGAGCGGGCACACGAGCGTGAAGAAGGCGTTGCGCACCGAGGAGAACCACTTCCGGCGGAAGAACCACACGCACGCGAACGCGGTGATGCCGTAGTAGAAGCAGATCATCATCCCGAGCGTGGTGATGGTGTCCCAGAGCACGTCCTCGCTGATGAAGCGCATGACGGCGTAGAACACGCTGGCGACCACGGCGGAGACCACGGTCGAGTACCCCGGGGTCATGAAGCGCGGGCTGACGCGGGCGAACCGCTGCGGAAGGGCGCCGTAGTGCCCCATGGCGAGCAGCGTGCGCGCCGGGGACACCGCGGTCGACTGCAGCGACGCCGCCGAGCTGGAGAGCACGGCGATCGACATCAGGATGGCGAGCGGGCCGAGCACCGGGCCGGCCAGCGCGAAGAAGACGTTCTCCTGGATGTCGGGGTTGCCGAGGCCGATGCCGTCGTCGCCGGTCCCCGCGAACGAGATCGCCGCCATCGAGACGAACAGGTACGCCACCACGATGATGACGACGGTGAGGGTCGCGGCACGGCCCGGCGTCGAGCGGGAGCCCTTGGTCTCCTCGGACATGGTGAGGGTCACATCCCAGCCCCAGAAGATGAAGATCGAGAGGGAGAGACCGGCGGCGAAGGCGGAGAACGACGGGACGCCGAAGGGGTTGAACCAGTCGAGGCTCGGCGGGGTCGCGTCGAACGCGGTGCCGTTCGCCACGTGGACGAACGCGACGACGCCGAACAGCACGAGCACCAGCAGCTGGAAGCCGACCAGGACGTACTGCACCTTCTGGGTGGTCTGCATGTCGCGGTACGAGATGAGGGTCGCGACGGCCATGAACGCCAGACAGGTGGCGACGTTGATGAACGGGTTCTTCGAGAGGTCCGCGATCGCGGGGTTGTGGAACACCTGCGACAGCAGCAGGTAGAGGAAGTCGACGGCGATGCCCGCCAGGTTCGAGAGCACCACCACCGTCGCGGCGATGAGACCCCAGCCGCCCATCCACCCGAGGTACGGGCCGAAGGCGCGCGTCGCCCAGGTGAACGAGGTGCCGGAGTCGGGCATCGCGTTGTTGAGCTCGCGATAGCCGAACGCGACCAGCAGCATCGGGAGGAAGCCGACCAGGAAGATCGCGGGCAGGTGGACGCCCACCTCGGACACGGTCGGGCCGAGCGCGCCGGTCAGCGTGTAGGCGGGCGCGATGCAGGAGATGCCGATGACGACGGCGCCGATCAGGCCGACCGACCCGGCGCTCAGACCCTTGGCGGTGCGGGTCGAGCCGGTCTCGGTGGATTCCGCGGCGCTGCGGGTGCTCATTCGGTGGTACTCCTACTGGGCCGCGCGGGGCACGACGATCATGGGGACGGGCAGTTCGCGCAGCATCGTGGCCGCGGTGGTGCCCAGGAACAGTCGGCTCTGCTGCGCGAGGCGGCTGGAGCCGACGACGACGACCTCGCCGGGCCGCCAGTCGAGGGAGGCGACGGCGTGCGAGATGCTGTCGCCGGGAGCGACGAAGGCGGTCGCCTCGACGCCGTCGGGGAGTGCCGCGCGCGCCTCCTGGAGCACGGCGGCGGCGTGGTGCTCGCTCACGCGCGCCTTGGCCGCATCCACCCCCGGGAGGTCGAGGGCGAGCAGGGAGACGAGACGCAGGGGCGCGCGGCCCGCGGCGGAGAGGCGCGCACTCGTGGCGAGCACGGCGTCGGCGCCCTCGCGCGTGCCGACCATGCCGGTCACGCGGCCGAGCGGTGCGGCCGTCTCGCGCGAGCCCTGCGGCGCCAGCATCACCGGGATGGGCGAGGCGTGCAGCAGCGAGCCCGCGACCGAGCCGACCGTGAATCGACCGAGCAGGCCGTCCCGCGCTGCACCCACGACGATGAGCGCGGCACGGCCTGCCTCGGCGGCTGTGAGGATCCCGCCGGCGAGGGAGTCGCCGTAGACGACCCTCTCGCGCGACGGCACCTGGTCCGGGATGCGGGAGCGGGCGTCGGCGAGCCAGCCCTCCGCGGTTTCGCGCAGGAGCGCGTCGTAGCCGGGATCGTTCGGGACGATCGACGGCCGCGAGTTCATGGGCAGCACCACCACGACGTCCAGCCGCGCACCGATCGAGCCCGCGAGGGCCGATGCCGCGGCGAGGGCGTCCTCGCCGGCCGGCGTCGCCGTATAGCCGACGAGGATGCGCGGTGGAGTCGTGGTGGTCATGTCAGCTCGCCGGGATGAGCGTGTACTTCGTGCTCAGGTACTCGTGGATGCCCTCGAGCCCGCCCTCGCGGCCGAGACCCGACTGCTTCACGCCGCCGAACGGCGCGGCGGCGTTGGAGACGAGGCCGGTGTTGAGGCCCATCATGCCGGTGTCGACGCTGTCGATCAGGCGCTGGCCGCGGGCGAGGTCCTGGGTGAAGACGTAGCCGACGAGTCCGTACTCGGTCTCGTTGGCGCGCTCCACGGCCTCCTGCTCGGTGGAGAAGGTCGAGATCGCCAGGATCGGCCCGAAGATCTCCTCGCGGAGGATCTCGCTGCCGGGCTGGATGTCGGTGATGACGGTCGGCTCGAAGAAGAAGCCGTCGCTCTCGGGGGCCGCGCCGCCGGTGAGCACGCGGGCGCCGCGCGAGACGGCGTCGTCGACCAGGGCCGCCATCGAGGCGACCGCGCGGTCGTCGATCAGCGGACCGAGGGTGACGCCCTCGTCGGTGCCGCGGCCGACGCGCAGCGCGTTCACGCGCTCGGTGACGCGGGCCGCGAACTCCTCCGCGATCGACTCGTGCACGATGAACCGGTTGGCCGCGGTGCAGGCCTGGCCCATGTTGCGGAACTTCGCGAGCATCGCGCCCTCGACCGCCTTGCCGAGGTCGGCGTCCTCGAAGACGACGAACGGGGCGTTGCCGCCGAGCTCCATCGAGGTGCGGAGCACGTTCTGGCCCGCCTGGGCGAGCAGCGCGCGGCCGACCGGCGTGGAGCCGGTGAACGAGAGCTTGCGCAGGCGCGGGTCGGCGATGATCGGGGCCGAGACGGCACCGGAGGTCGACGTCGGGATGACGTTGACCACACCGTCCGGCACGCCGGCATCGGCGAGCAGCTGGGCGAAGAACAGCGTGGTGAGCGGGGTCAGCTCGGCCGGCTTGATGACGACCGTGCAGCCGGCGGCCAGCGCCGGCGCGATCTTGCGGGTCGCCATCGCGAGCGGGAAGTTCCACGGCGTGATGAAGAAGCACGGGCCGACCGGGCGCTGCGAGACGACCATGGTGCCGGTGCCCTCGGGGTTCGAGCCGTAGCGGCCGGCGATGCGCACGGCCTCCTCGGAGAACCAGCGGAGGAACTCGCCGCCGTAGGTGACCTCGCCGTTGGCCTCGGCGAGCGGCTTGCCCATCTCGAGGGTCATCAGCAGCGCGAAGTCGTCGCGGCGCTCCTGCAGCAGGTCGAACGCGCGGCGGAGGATCTCGGCGCGGGTGCGGGGCGGGGTCGCCGCCCACGCCTCCGCCGCCTCGGCGGCCGCGTCCAGAGCACGGATGCCGTCCTCCGGGCGCGCGTTGGCGATGCGCTTGATCACGCGGCCGGTGGCCGGGTCCTGGACCTGAATCGGGTCCTGGGCGCCGGCCTCCCAGCGGCCCGCGATGAACAGGCCGTCGGGAACGCGGGCGAGCAGCTCGCTCTCGCGGGTCGTCAGCTCGGGGGCGGTGTCGACGGCGCTCATGCGTTGGCCACCGCCTCCGCGACGACGTCCAGCCCCTCGATGAGGAGGTGGTCCGGGATGCTGAGCGGCGGCAGGAAGCGGATCACGTTGCCGTAGGTGCCGCAGGTGAGCAGCACGACACCGGCGGCGTGGGCGGCCGCGGCGACCTTCGAGGTCAGCGCGGCGTCCGGCTCCCCGGTCTCGGCGTCGACGAGCTCGATGGCGACCATCGCCCCGCGGCCGCGCACCTCGGCGACGCGCGGGTCGGCGTCGCGCAGGGCGCCGAGCTTCTCGAAGAGGATGTCGCCGATCTGGCGGGCGCGCTCGACCAGGCCGTCCTGCTCGTAGGTCTCGATCGCGGCGAGGGCGGCGACGCAGGCGAGCGGGTTGCCGCCGTAGGTGCCGCCGAGGCCGCCGACGTGCGGCGCGTCCATGATCTCGGCGCGACCGGTGACGGCCGAGAGGGGCAGGCCGCCGGCGATGCCCTTGGCGGTGACGATGAGGTCGGGCACGAGGCCGAACTGCTCGGAGGCGAACATGGTGCCGGTGCGGGCGAAGCCGGTCTGCACCTCGTCGGCGATGAAGACGACGCCGTTGGCGCTCGCCCAGGCCTGCAGGGCCGGGAGGAAGCCGTCGGCCGGGACGATGAAGCCGCCCTCGCCCTGGATCGGCTCGATGATGATCGCGGCGAGGTTGCTCGCGCCGATCTGCTTCTCGATCATCGTGATGGCGCGCTTCGCGGCCTCGGCGCCGGAGAGGCCGCCGTCGCGCAGCGGGTAGCTGAGCGGTGCGCGGTAGATCTCGGGGGCGAACGGGCCGAAGCCGTTCTTGTACGGCTGGTTCTTCGCCGTCAGGCCCATCGTGAGGTTGGTGCGGCCGTGGTACGCGTGATCGAACGCGACGACGGCCTGCTTGCCGGTGTAGTGGCGCGCGATCTTGACCGCGTTCTCCACCGCCTCCGCGCCGGAGTTGAAGAGGGCGCTGCGCTTCTCGTGGTCGCCGGGGGTGAGGCGGTTGAGCGCCTCGGCGACGTCGACGTAGGAGTCGTACGGGGCGACCGTGAAGCAGGTGTGCGTGAACGCGGCGACCTGCGCGGTGACGGCCTCGACCACGCGGGGGGCCGAGTTGCCGACGCCGGTCACGGCGATGCCGGAGCCGAGGTCGATGAGCGAGTTGCCGTCGACGTCGACGATGACCCCTCCGCCCGCGGCGACGGTGTAGACGGGGATGGTGGCACCCACACCGGCGGCGACGGCGCGCGATTTGCGCTCGGAGCGCTTGCGCGACTCGGGGCCGGGGATCGGGGTGACGAGCCGGCGCTCCTGCGGGAGCGTAGGTCCGCCGACGGGTGTGCTGATGGCGGGGTCGGTGATGGTCATGGCGGCATCGTAAGGAGCGCGGCGCGGTGCTGTCCTGGACAACCCGTACAATTCGTTGAGTCGGATTCGACACCCTGTCAGATCGGAAGGCACCGATGCCCGCCACCCTCGCTCAGCTCCTCGCCCGTCCCGAGCTGGACCTCACGCTCCTCACCGACCCCGGTGTCGGCGATCCCGAGACGCTCGTGCCGTGGGCGCACAGCTCCGAGCTGCCCGACCCGACGCCGTTCCTCTCCCCCGGGCAGGTGCTGCTCATCACCAAGGCGCCCGACGAGATCGACGCCTACGTCGCCCGCCTGGCGGAGCACGGTGTCGCCGCCCTCGGCTTCGGCACGGAGGTCGTGCGCGCCGGGACGCCGGATGCGCTGCTCGAGGCATGCACGCGGCACGGCCTCCCGCTGTTCGAGGTGCCGTACCGCACCCCCTTCATCGCGATCGCGCGGTTCATCGCCGACCGGGTCGCCGCCGACGCGTACGCCCGCAGCACCTGGGCGCTCCGCGCCTCCCGCGCCATCTCGCTCGCGGCGCTGCGGCCCGACCCGCTCGCGGCGGTGCTCACCGAACTCGCCCGGCAGATCGAGCGCCCCGTCGCGCTGATCGGGGCGGACGGCGCGCTCGACCGTGTCTCCCCCTCCGGTGCGGTCTCCGCGGCGTCACGGGAGGCGCTGGTCGCTGCGGCGGACCCGCTGCTGCGCAGCCGTCGTCGCGCGGCCGGTTCGGTCGTCACCGAAGCCGGTGCGTTCGCGCTGCAGACGCTCGGGGCCGCCGGATGCCTGCGCGGCGTGCTCGCGATCGGCTCCGAGGGGCTCGACCCGGCCGCCCAGCAGGTCGTCACCGGCGTCGTGGCCCTGGCCGGGCTGGCGCTCGAGCAGAGCCGCGCCACCGACGCCGCCCGCGCGCGGCTCCGCACCTCCGTCTGGCGGGCGCTGATCGCGGGCGAGCGGGCTCTCGCGGAGTCCGTGGCCGAGCCGGTGCTGGGCCCCCTGCCGGAGGCGCCGGTGCGCGTGACCGTGCTCGCCGGGACCGCCCTCACGGCCGCGGCGGACTGGCTGGAATCGCACTCGGACGGGTTCTTCGCCCGCGACGGACAGGAGCTGGTGCTCGTCGAGTCGGACGCAGGAGATCCCTCCGCCCCCTCCGCCACCGCGACCGGGCCGGCGGCCGCCTCCCGGTTCGACCTCCGTGGCGGCACCTCGGCGCCGAGCGCGCTCGCCGACCTCCCGACCGCCCTGGCCCAGGCCGAGGTGGCGCGCCAGCGGGCGACCCCGAAGGCTCCGGTGCCCTCGTTCGACGACGTCGCCGCGGCCGGGATGCTCGCCCTGTTGCAGACACCCGACGCCCGCGCCGTCGCGCAGACCGCCCTCGCTCCGCTGACCGCGGCCGACCCCGCCCTGACCGACCTCCTGCGCACCTGGCTCGACAGCGACGGCGTCTACGACATCGCCGCGCGCCGCCTCGGCATCCACCGGCACACCCTGCGGGCCCGCGTGGCCGAGGCGGAGCGACTGCTCGGCCGCGACCTCAGCGGCTTCGCCGCCCGTGCCGACCTCTACGCGGCGCTCCGCGCGACCGCCTGAGCGCGCCTTCCCCTCCAGACCCGCCGAGGTTCACGAAGTGGCGCTCATCCGGGCGGGAATGAGCGCCACTTCGTGAACCTCGGGGTCAAGATCAGGCCTCGCGGGTGATGGACACCGAGACGAATAGTTCGGAGCCGCCGCCGCCCGCGAAGACGCCGCGCAGGGGCGTGACGTCCGTGTAGTCGCGGCCGTGGCCGACGCGCACGTGGCGGTCGCCGATGTCGATGCCGTTCGTAGGGTCGTAGCCGTGCCAGGAGCCGCAGTACCACTCGACCCACGCGTGCGACTCGCCCGTCACGGTCTCGCCGATCGCGGCCTCCGCCTTCGGGTGCAGGTAGCCCGAGACGTAGCGGGCCGGGATGCCCGCCGAGCGCAGCGCGCCGATGGCGACGTGCGCGATGTCCTGGCACACCCCGCTGCGCGATTCCCACGCCTCCGCGGCCGTGGTGCGCACGCCGGTGACGCCGCTGACGTACGCCATCCCATCGCCCACGGCCGCGACGATCGCGCGCGCCGCGGAGCACGGGTCGTCCGCACCGCCCTCGGCTGCCGCAGCTGCTGCGGTCGAGGCCAACGCGACGAGCGACGCGGGCGGCGCCGTCAGCTCCGTCTGCCGCAGCTGCTGCACGCACTCCCCCGAGCGCTGCACGGCCGCCTGCAGCTCGTCCCAGCCGAGGCCGGCGACGGGATGCGGCGCCTCCAGCACCTCCACCAGGCTGCTCGCCGTGATCGTCAGCTCCCGGTGCGGGTCGAGCACGTCGAAGGCGAGCACCCGTGTGCCCCAGTAGTCCGTGTACTGGTGGTGCGACGACACCGGCTGCACGTCGAGGGAGGCGTGCAGCACCAGCTGCCGTTCCCCCGAGAGCGGGAGCATGCGCGCCTCGTTGTACGACGCAGTGACCTCGCCGTCGTAGCGGTAGCCCGTCGAGTGGGTGACCCGGAGCCGCTTCATACCCTCTCCCCGATCCAGCTCGGCGCCGCGTGCTCCGGGAAGTAGCGCTGCGTGACGGCCGCCGTCGCCGCGCTCGTCGCATCCTGGATCGCGGACATGTAGGCGGGCAGGTCGTCGATCACGTCGGCGACCGGCCGGAACTCCAGCTCGCTCTGCACCTGGCCGAGCAGCCGCACGGCCCGGTCGGACACCCCGGCGCGCTCGGTGCGCGGCTCGATGTCACGCAGGCTGTCGACCGCGCCCGCGATCGAGTAGAGGATCGACCGCGGGAACAGCCGGTCGTGCAGGAGGAACTCCGCGGCGTTGCGCGCGGAGGGCACGCCCCGGTAGGTCCGCAGGTAGGCCTCGTAGGCGCCGCAGGAGCGGAGGATGGTCGTCCAGCTCGGCCCGCTGGCCTCGGTGAGCGAGCGGGTCGCGAGCAGCCGCGCGGTCATGTCGGCGCGCTCCAGGCTGCGGCCCAGCGTGAAGAAGTGCCACGCCTCGTCGCGGCTGGCCCCGGACTCCATGATCCCCACGGCGAGCGCCGTGCGGTCCCGGACCCAGGTGAAGAACTCGTGCACCTTGTCGCTCGTGACCCGGCGCGGCATCCGCGCGGCGGTCGTGTTGAGGCACTCCCACAGCTCGGTGGAGACGATCTCGCGGGCGCGGCGGGCGTTCTCGCGGGCGGCGCCGAGCGAGTAGACGATGGAGGCGGGGGCGCCGCGGTCGACGGCGAGGATGCGCAGGACGTCCTCCCGGGCGAGCGCACCCTCGGGCGCGTCGCTGCCCATCACGCCGAGCAGGGAGCGGCAGGCGGTGTCCTCGTCGATCCAGGGGTCCTCGAGGAGCAGCTGGAGGTGCACGTCCAGGATGCGCGCCGTGCCGTCGCTGCGCTCGATGTAGCGACCGATCCAGAAGAGCGAGGAGGCGATGCGGCTCAGCATGCTGGCGCCTCCTCCCGGTCGGCGCACGCCTGCTGCTGTTGCTGCTGCTGCTGTTGTTGCTGTTGCTGCTGGTCGGCGCGGGGCGCATCCTCCTCCGAGTGGTCGGGCGCGTGCGGAGCCGGGAGCAGCGGGAGGGCCGCCGCCTGGTCCTCGACGAGCCCGGCGACCGCCCTAGGCTCCCGACCGTCCTCGGTCTCGACGGCGCTCCCGGCCGGACCGACCACCCAGGTGTCCTTCGACCCGCCGCCCTGACTGCTGTTGACGACGAGCTGGCCCTCCGCGAGCGCCACCCGGGTCAGTCCGCCGGGCAGCACCCAGACGTCGCGCCCGTCGTTGACGGCGAACGGGCGCAGGTCGACGTGGCGGGGCCGCATCCCGTCCTCCACCAGTGTCGGGATGGTCGACAGCTGCACCACGGGCTGTGCGATCCAGCCGCGCGGGTCGGCGATCAGCCGGGCGCGCAGGTCGGCGAGTTCGCGGCGGGACGCGTCCGGCCCGATCACCAATCCTTTGCCGCCGGAGCCGTCGACCGGCTTGATCACCAGCTCGTCCAGCCGGTCGAGCACCTCGGCGAGCGCCTCCGGCTCCTCCAGCCGCCAGGTGTCGACGTTCGGGAGGATCGGCTCCTCGGCCAGGTAGTAGCGGATCAGCTCGGGCACGTACGTGTAGACCAGCTTGTCGTCGGCGACGCCGTTGCCGACCGCGTTCGCGATGGTCACGTTGCCGAGCCGGGCGGCGAGCATGAGGCCGGGAGTGCCGAGCACCGAGTCCACGCGGAACTGCAGCGGGTCGATGAAGTCGTCGTCGATGCGCCGGTAGATCACGTCGACCCGCTGCGGACCGCTGGTCGTCCGCATCCACACTTTGCCCGCGGAGCAGAACAGGTCGCGCCCCTCCACCAGCTCGACGCCCATCAGGCGGGCCAGGAGGGTGTGCTCGAAGTACGCCGAGTTGTAGACCCCCGGGGTCAGCACGACGACGTTCGGGTTCTCCATCCCGCCCGGCGCGCTCGCCTTGAGCGCCTGCAGCAGCCGGTACGGGTAGTCGCCGACCGGCCGCACCCGCATCGAGGTGAACAGCTCGGGCAGCGTCTGCGCCATCACGCGCCGGTTGGAGATGACGTAGCTGACCCCGCTCGGCACCCGCACGTTGTCCTCGAGCACCCGCCAGTCGCCGACCTCGTCGCGGATGAGGTCGATCCCGGAGACCTGGATGCGCACCCCGTTCGCGCTCTCGACACCCGCGGCCGCGCGGTGGAAGTGCGCCGACGAGGTGATGAGCCCGGCCGGGACGACGCCGTCGCGCACCGCGTTCTGGGCGCCGTACACGTCGCTCAGGAACGCCTCCAGCGCACGGACCCGCTGGCCGACGCCCGCCTCGATGTGCGCCCACTCGGGCTGCTCGATCACGCGCGGCACGGCGTCGAGCGGGAAGGGACGCTCCTCCCCCGCGAAGTCGAACGTCACCCCCTGCGCCAGGTACGAGCTGGCGAGGGCGTCGGTGCGGCCCCGCAGTTCCTCCTGAGTGAGGGCCGCGAGCGCGGCGAACAGCTCCCGGTAGGCGGGGCGCGTCTCGGAGGTGTGCGCCCGGCGCGCATCCCCGAACATCTCATCGAACGGCGTCGCCCGGCCGCGCCGGCGCCGCGCCGTCTGCGCCCCGTACCCGCCGAAGAGATCTCCCATGGGCTGACGCTAGCGCCGGGGCGTTACCCCCACGTTTCCGCACGTTTCGGGCACGTTGCGCTGCGGGAGGCGGGGAGGTGTCGGCCAGGGAGGGTGCCGGTTTTGTGCGCGATCGGGTGCGAACGCCACAATGGGCGGATGACCACTCCGATCTCCGGCACCCACTTCGGCCTGAGCGCCGGCGATTACCACGCCACCATCGCCTCCGTCGGCGCGTCGCTGCGCACCCTCGAGCACAAGGGCCGCGCGCTCGTCGTGCCGTTCGACGCGGACGAGGTGCGCCCGGCGTTCCGCGGCGCCACACTCGCCCCGTGGCCGAACCGGGTGGTCGACGGCCGTTACACCTTCGAGGGCGTCGAGCAGCAGCTCCCCCTCACCGAGCCGGAGCGGGGCCACGCCCTGCACGGCCTCGCCGCGTGGCTCGACTTCACCCCGGTGGATCGCGGCAGCGACAGCGTGACCTTCGCCGCCACCATCGAGGCGCAGGCCGGCTACCCGCACCGCGTGGAGGTCTCGGTCGCCTTCAGCCTCGACGAGGGCGGTCTCCGCACCGTCGTCACCGCCACCAACACCGGTCCGACGGCGGCCCCGTGGGGCACCGGCCCGCACCCGTATCTCGTCGCCGGCGAGGGCCGCGTGGACGACTGGACGCTCTCCCTCCCCGCCGACACGGTGCTGACGGTCGACGCGGAGCGGCTCATCCCCTCCGGCCTCGCGAGCGTCGAGACCGAGGGCGACGGCGTCTTCGACTTCCGCACCCCGCGCGTCATCGGCGACACCTTCATCGACCACGCCTTCACCGGCCTGGCGCGGGATGCGGACGGCACCACGACGGTCGCCCTCCGCACCGCCGACGGCTCCGGCGTCGAGATGGTCTGGGACGACGCCTGCCCGTGGGTCCAGATCCACACCGCCGACCAGCCCGACCCCGCCCTGAACCGCCTGGGCCTCGCCGTCGAGCCGATGACCTGCCCGCCCGACGCGTTCAACTCGCGCACCGACCTGATCGTGCTGCAGCCCGGCGAGTCGTCGAGCGCGTCGTGGACGATCCGGGCGCTGGGGTAGGCGGAGTTCAGCGCCGCGGGGGCTCGTCCCGCGGCGGACTCTGCGAGCGCGTCGCTGCCGGGAAACCTCGGCGAGCGAGAAGTAGGAAAACGACGACGATCGCTGCGATGATCGCAGCGATGCCGCCGACGATGCCCACGATGATGGCGGCGTGAACGACGTCCATCAGTTCTGCCTCCCCGCAGACCGGAGTTCGACGCCCGTGATCTCTCGCATCGTTCGCCTTTCCGACACCGACCGCCATCAGCCGGGTCTGAAATTCAGCGTTTCACATTCGGTGCGGCAAAGCCAGGGTCACGCCCCGGCGAGATTCCCCAGAATCAGCCCGAGCGTGAAGTCGAAGCGCTCGTGCTCGGTGCCCGCGGTGAGCTCGGTCGCGTAGCGGCGGATGTGCGGGAAGCGGTCCTCGGGGAGCGCCGCGAAGCGGGCGATCAGGTCACTGCGGTCGTCGGCGTCGAGGCGGCGGTCCACGGTGCCGGAGCCGGTGCCGGCGACCGCGAGGTCCATCGCGTAGGCGCCGACGTAGAGGAAGAGCGCGTCGATGGTCCACGTCGCCACCTGCGGGGCGATGCCGCCGGCGATCAGGATAGCGAGCATCCCCTCGTTGACGCGCAGCACGTCGAGGTCGGTCACGTCCATCGCCAGGGCGGCGCGGGAGATGCCCGGGTAGGCGAGGTACTGGTCGCGGAGCTGCACGCAGACGTCGGCGATCTGCTCGCGCCAGGCGGCGGGGACGGGCTCCGGGAGGTCGATCCGGCTGCAGAGGCGCCCGATGACGAGCTCGTCGAGGTCGGCCTTGTTGACCACGTGCGCGTACAGGGAGGCCGGGCCGGTCTCGAGCCGCGCGGCGACGCTGCGCATGGTCAGGGCGTCGTAGCCCTGGGCGGCGACGATCTCGAGCGCGGCGTCAGTGATCCGCTCCACCGTGATGGGCGCCTTGCGGGCGGCGTTCGGGGTGTCGCTGGTGGCGTGCCGGGCCGCACGACGCTGCTGAGGGGAGGCCATTGCCCTATCCTAGCTTGACTCGAACAGTGTTCGGAGAGTAGAACAGTGTTTGTGAACAACGAACAGCGTTCGACTCCGTCTCTCCGCGGCTCGTGGATGGCCCTCGCCGGCCTCTCCGCGATCTTCCTCTTCGAGATGCTCGACAACTCCATCCTGAACGTCGCCCTGCCCACGATCGGCCGCGAGCTGCACTCCTCGACGACCGCGCTGCAGTGGGTGACCGGCAGCTACGCGGTGGTCTTCGGCGGCCTGATGCTCCTGTTCGGCGCGATCGCCGACCGGTTCGGGCGTCGCCGGGTGATGCTCATCGGCCTGGTGCTCCTCGCCATCGCGAGCCTGGCGACGGCCTTCGTCACGACGGCGGAGCAGCTGATCGCCGTGCGCGCCGTGATGGGCATCGCCGCCGCGATGACCACGCCCGGATCGATGGCGCTCGCCTTCCGACTGTTCGACCAGGAGAGCCTGCGAGTCCGCGCGATCACGCTCATCTCGACGGTCGGCCTGGTGGGCCTCGCGATCGGCCCGACCGTCGGCGGTCTCGTGCTGGCCGTCGCCCCGTGGCAGGTGCTGCTGCTGATCAACGTGCCGATCGCGGTGCTCGCGATCATCGGCATCCGGGCCGGCATCGCCGCGGACGACCCCGCCGAGCTGCACCGCGACCCGCTCGACATCCCGGGCGCGCTGCTGGCCACCGCGACGATCGTCTTCGCCCTGGTCGCGCCGACGATGTTCGTCGACGACGGCGCCGGATCGTGGATGCCGTGGGCGATGACGGCGGCGGCCATCGTCGCGGCGGCGCTGTTCGTCCTGCGGGAGCGCTCCGCCCGGCATCCCCTCCTCGACCTCGGCCTCCTCGCGCGCCCGCTCGTCTCCAGCGGTCTGGCGTTCAAGGCGGCGGCCGGCCTCGCGACCGCGGGCCTGAGCTACCTCGTGACCCTGCAGCTCCAGCTCGCGTGGGGCTGGCCTCCGGCGCTGGCCGCGCTCGGGATGCTGCCCCAGGTTGTCGTGCTCCTCGCGCTCGGCCCGTTCGTGAACCCGTTCGTCGAGCGCGTCGGCATCCGGCGCGCGGCGTGGATGAGCGCCGCGGCCGTCGTCGCCGGGCTCGCCGTCTACGCGGTCTTCAACAGCCTCGGCTACGTCTTCGTCGCGATCGCCCTCGCGCTCGTCGCCGCGGGACTCCGGATGATCGGCGTCGTCGCCGCGATCAACGTGCTGAGCGGCCTGCCGAAGAACCGCACCACGATCGGCGCGGCACTCACCGACACCACGACGGAGGTCGCGAACGGCGTCGGCATCGCGGTCGCCGGCACCATCCTCGCCGCCCTGTTCACCGGGAGCATCACCGCCTCCGGCTGGACCGGCCGGCAGGTCGCGGAGTTCCAGGGGGCCGCCACCCTCGGCGGACTCGTCCTCACCGCGATCGCCGCCGCGTTCGTCGTGTTCGGCTTCGTCCGCTCGCATCGCGCGGGCGACACCGAGGAGGGCTCCACGGAGGACGCCGTGACGGACACCGCGGCCGCGGACCGAGCCGCCGCAGACCCCGCCGTGTAGCCCGCGCCGCTACTTCCCGACGGCACCCAGCTCGCCGAGGGCCCGGGTGTCGATCGGCGTGCCGGTGTCGACGGCCTTCATCAGCAGGAGGGTCGCCTCCGCCGCGAGGCGGGCCCCCTCCGGCCCGTTCGCCCCGGTGAGCCCCGGCACCGGCCCGATCAGGCGCCCGGCGTCGATCATGCCGAGGTGGGCGACGCCGTCGAGCGTGACCCGGGCGCCGTTGCGATCTGCGAGCAGGCTGCTCAGCGCCCGCTCGTAGTCCGGGTTCGCGGGCATGTCCCCCGCCACGACGGCGAGCAGCGGCTGGGCGAGCCGGGTGCCCGCGGGCGAGCGCGGCATCCCGTCGATGTCGACGACCCCCGTGATGCGGCGGTCCAGCCGGGCGGCTTCGATCGCCGCCGCCCCGCCCGCGGAGTGCCCCGCGGCGATGATCCTCGTCCGGTCGGCAGCCGCCAGCTCGGGGGCGTCGGAGGCCGATCCCTCCAGCGTGTCGATGACCGCGCGGATGTCGGCGGCCCGGATTCCCGCCCACTGGTCGGCGAGGGCCTGGTCGGCCGCGTCGTCGCCCGTGGTCCGCAGGTCGTCGTACGCGATGGAACCGTCGGCGAGCTCGGTCGCCGCGGCGTCGTACGGATGGTCGAGCGCGATCACGACGATGCCGTTGCTCGCGAGCTCCTCCGCCCAGGAGGTGAAGAACCAGCGGGTGCTGTTGAACCCCGGCGAGGCGATGACCACGGGGAAGGAGCCGTCCGCGGGCGACGCCTTCTCGGTCGCCGTGCTCCGCGCGCGGTTCAGGCTGTCGAAGAGGAGCGGCGGCATCCCGTACTGCTGCGCCAGCGCACCGGTGAGCGCTGCCGCGGACGCAGCGTTCGGGAGGTACGCCGAGCCCGGGCCGGAGTGGGCGGCCGGGTACCAGACGGTGACGGGAAGGGAGCGCACCTGTCCGGGCGCGGTCCCGCCGTGCGCATCCCGGGAGGGATCCGTCCACACGTGGGTGGCGACGCCCACCGCGTGCGGCCCGCTCGGCGTCGGCACCGACATCGGCGGGAGGGCCCACGCGGCGCCGGCGGTCCCGGCCACGCCGAGCGCCACGAGGGTCGCGCCCGCGACCGCGAGCCGGGGCGTCCTCCCGGAGCGCGACCACAACACGACGCCGGCCACCACGACGGCGGCCACCGCCTCGACGATCAGCTGCGGCCGCGCACCCTCCAGCACGAACGCGACGACGAGCAGCAGGAGCGCCGCCGATCCGACCACGAGGACGGGGAGCGCGCGGCGCCGGCGGGTGGCGACGCCCACGATCAGGGCGGCGAGCAGCAGGGCGGCGACGGAGACGTCGATCCAGGGCACGGGTGAGCTCCTCCGGTAGGTGGGTGATGAGCCCAACGTAGGTTCCGGGAGGAGGCGGCCACGTCGGCCGCGAGGCGCGACCGGGTCATCCCACCGGATGATCCGCGCTCCGCGCACCGCGCACACCCTCCCGAAGCGACGGAACGGGCCGGCTCACCGAGCCGGCCCGTTCGTCTCTCCGCACGGAGAAGGTGCGTGCGGCCATCCACGACTGGCCGCACGCCGTCTGGGGTCAGGAGGCCGAAGCGGCTCCTGCAGGTGCGAGCGACGCGATGATCGCGTCCGCCGTCTCGTGCCCGACGCGGATCGCGCCGTCCACGTGCTGGTAGCCGCGACCGGCCATGTCGCTGCACGAGAAGTGCACCGGGCCGACCGGCGCACGCAGGTCGGAGCCGTAGCGGGCCAGGCCGCCCATGTCGAAGCTGGCGGCGTAGGCGCCGCGCGTCCACTCCTCGCTGCCCCAGTCGCTCTCGTAGTAGACGACGGGGCTCAGGGCCTTCTCGCCGTAGTAGTGCGACAGGGACTCGAGGATGCGCGCCTTGCGCTCCTCGGGCGACTGACGGAAGACGTCGTCCGCCGCCTCGTCCGAGACGAAGCCGACGAGCGTGCCCCGCGGGTCGCCGTGGTAGCTGTTGTCGTACGCCTCGTGCACGAGCTCGTACGGGCTGAAGGCCGTGCCGGAGAGGCCGTCCTCGCGCCAGAACGGCGTCTCGTAGACGGCGTGCACCTTGATCACGAAGCCCATCGACAGGTGCTGGTGCATCTGCTGCTGGCGGCGCGGGAGCGGCGGCTCGTACGAGATGCGGCTGATCAGCACCGGCGGGACGGCGAGGATGACGCGGCGGGCGCGCACCTCCACGCCGTCGGCGATCGCGGTGACGCCCTCGTCGCTCCAGCGCAGCGTGCGCACCGGTGCGTTCAGGAAGACGTCGTCGCCGAGGCGCTCGGCGAGCAGGATCGGAACCTGCTGCAGGCCGCCCTTGACGCGCTTGTCCAGGATGAAGTCGGCGTCGACGAGGTGCGAGAAGCTGCCGGCGCTCGCGGCCATCAGCAGCGCCTGCAGCGCGGAGAAGGCGTGGGCGGGCTTGGTGAGCATGGCGCCGGCGATGAACATGCCGATGTTGCGCCGCGCCTCCTCGTCCTCAGTCTGCGTCTCCAGCCAGCGGCGGAACGAGATCTCGTCGAGCTCCTTGGCCTGCGGGTGGTCCCACGGCCGGTCGGGGTCGATCTCGGCGACGAGCGCGTCGAGCCGGTCGATGAGGCTCACGATCTCGCGCTCGGTGGTCGGCGCGACCGGGAAGATCTCGCCCTCGAAGGTGCGGCGCTCGCCGCCCTCGCCGAGGTAGACGTTGATGCCCTCGCGGTAGCGGGAGTAGGTCTCCAGGCCCAGCTCCGCCAGCGTGTCGATGAGGGCGTCCTGGTCCGGCGACACCCACTGCCCGCCGATCTCGAGGGTCGCCCCGTCGATGTCGTCCGTCCACAGCCGGCCGCCGACGCGGTCGCGCGCCTCCAGGACGGCGACGGTCAGGCCCGCCTTCTTCAGGTCGGTCGCGGCCGTCAGGCCGGACGCACCAGCGCCGATGATGACGACGTCACGTTCGATGCTGCTCATGGCTATCACTCCTCGATCAGGTCACGGCGATGCTAGGCGGGGCGACCAGCCCGTCGACTGTACGGGCTGTCGAAACGCGGGAGGGTGCATCGACAGTCTGGCACTGTCAGGCCCGTTCCGACGCCCGGCGCGGAGTGTCGTCGCGCAGCACGCGGGCTTGCGGCACGATCGCGCTCTGCAGGCGACGGACGACCTCCAGGTAGTCCGCGGTCCAGATGACGCGCACCGCGGTGCCCATCGCGTCGGCGGATCCCGACTCGAGGTCGTCGGCCACCGCGTCCGCGAGGCGCGCGGGTGCGGACGGATCCTTCGGCGCCGGCTGCGGGAGGGGCTCCCGCGCGGCCAGCTGCGTCGCCAGCTCGCCGTACCAGCGTTCGAGGCGCGCGACCGATGCATCGAGCACCCGGCCCGCCTCGGCCGTGCCGCCGCCGGCGACCTCCTGCCCGTCCCAGAGCTCCAGGATGGCGTCGCCCGCGAGCCGCACACCGGCGACCCCCGTGACCGACGCCGACACCTCGGCGAGCGGCCGGCGCTTGGTGCCGCGCTCGGCGAGGTAGGTGCGGAACGCGTCGTCGAGGCGACGCGAGGCGGCCGCCGCGCGCAGCGACTGCACCCGGGTGGTCTCGCGCTCGTCCCGGCGCGCTCCCTCCCCGACCCCCGCGTCGACCACGGTGCGCAGATACCGCAGCCCCTCGCGGTAGGCGTCGGCGAGGGCGCTGCGGAGGGATGCGGAGGCGCCGCGCGGCCAGAACAGCAGGCCGACGACCAGGCTGACCGCGCAGCCCAGCGCGACGTCCTCGATGCGGCTGAGCCCCACGACCCAGCCCGTCGGCGCGATGATGTTGAAGAGGAGCACGATCACGATCGTGAAGGCCGCCTGCCCCGCCGCGAACGAGATCGCCGCCGGCGCGACCCCCGCGATCAGGATCGCGACCGGCAGCACGATCCAGAGCACGACCGGGTTGCCGCCGATCACGAACAGGGCGCCGGCGCCGACGATCACGCCCACGACCGTCCCGAGCACACCTCGCAGCGCGGTCTGGCCGGTGCTCAGCGCGTTCGAGCGGAGCACCGAGAGCGTGCCGAGCACCACCCAGAACGCGTGCTCCACCCCGGTCAGCTTGGCCAGCAGCACCGCCAGGCCGAGTCCGATCGCACCGCGGATGCTGTTGCGCAGCCAGACCGAGTTCCACCCGACGAAACCGCTGGCTCGCTCGGCCGCGGCGACCACGGGTCCGCGCAGGTCGCCGGGCTGGCGGCCGAGCATCCGCTGCCACCACGTGCGCCGCTCCGCGCGGGCCGTGAGCGAGATGTTGCCCGCCACCGTCGCGACCGCGTAGGCCAGCTCCTGGGCCCGGAATCCCGGGTCGAGCGCGGTGATCATCCAGCCGCCGTCACCGGCCTCGTCGCCGCGCTCGCCCCCGCCCTGGCCTGCCGTGTCGCTGCGCCGGGTCGGCGGATGGGTCAGCATCGCCGCCTCCACCTGCGCCCGTGCGCCGGCGAGCCGCCGGAGGGCATCCTCCAGTGCCGCCGGGTCGCCCGCGTGCTCCGCCAGCACGATCGCGCTCTCGTCGAGCACGTCGGCCGCGGCGTTCTTCACCGTCCACGCGGCCTCGTGGATGGGCTCGGGCACGCCCGACGGCGCCTGGCCGAGCCGGTCGAACTGCGCGATGACCGCGTTCAGCCAGGTGAGCTCGTCCACCAGGCGGACGATCGTCCGGGCCGGGGTGCTGAGCCCCGTCGGGCGGTACGGCGTCGCGAGGAAGGTCGCGTGCAGCGAGGCGACGGCGTCATCCCCCACCGCCCGCGTGCGGTCGCGCTCCGCCAGCAGGTCCGGATCGTCGCCGCTCAGCAGGTAGGCCGTCTCGGCCCGCAACCGGGCGGCGAGGGCGCGGCAGGCGTCGGCGGCCGGCCCGCGCAGCGGCTCCCGGGTCGGCGCCGGCCACAGCACCGTGATCGCCACGATGCTGACGACCGCCGCGATCCCCCACCCGAGCAGTCGCGGGCCCAGGGTCGCGATCGTGCCGGGCACCATGACCGGGAGGATGAACGCCAGCAGCAGGGACGTGCCGGCCGATGCGGTCACCGAGCTCACCGACCCCGCGAACAGCACCACGAGGGCGACCACCGCCATCGCGGCGGCGGACAGCCACGCCGGATCCGACGCGATCGTGCCCAAACACACGAGCACCGCGCCCGCCACGGCGAGCGCCACCTGCGCCTGCACCCGCTCGCGCAGCGGGCCGCCGAAGTCGACGAACAGCAGCATCGCGAACGTGCCGAACGCCCCGAACAGCGCGACATCCGGACTCCCGAGCACCCGCCCGCCCAGGAGGAACAGCAGCGGCATGACGATCGCCGCCCGGCCCGCGCGGCGCAGCGCGTTGAACCCCGGGTCATGCCGGCGCAGCCAGGCCGCGAGGCGCGCGCCCGCTCCCCGCTCCCGCCGACCCGCCTCGCCCTCTGTCACGTGGGAAGGGTATCGCCGCGCGGACGTTGGGAAAACCTCCCGCGAGAGGTGAGTTGTTGCGGGTGGAGCCGCCGCGTCACCCGCAACAACTCACCTCTCGCGAATCACGGGCGTTCTCTCTCCGTTCACCGGTGCTTTGCCTTTCGTACTGCGCGCGTCGATAGCGTCCGGTCCCATGAGACCTCACCTCTCCCGTGCCGTCGCGGCCCTCGCCGCGACCGCCGTCGCCGGCGCTCTCGCCATCGCGATCCCTGCCGCGGCGAGCGCCGCCGACGCCCCTTCCGTCCGCATCACCGAGTGGATGTACAACCCGCTGACCGGTGCGGGCGAGTTCTTCGAGATCACCAACCTCGGGTCGGCTCCCGTGAGCCTCGCCGGCTGGTCGTTCGACGACGACAGCCGCACGCCCGGCACGGTGCCGCTGGACAGCCTCGGCACGCTGGCGGTGGGCCAGTCCGCCGTCGTCACCGAGCTGTCGGATGCGGCGTTCCGCAGCGAGTGGGGCCTCGGCGCCGACGTGAAGGTCCTGGCGGACAACACCACCGGGCTGGGCCGGGCCGACGAGATCAACATCTTCGACGGGTCCGACCCGGTCGCGAACCTCGTCGACCGGCTGACTTACAACGACCAGGGCACCGGCACCGTGAAGGGTCCGCGCACCCAGGGCGTCGCCGGCATCCCGAAGACCGCTGCCGCGCTCGGTGCGAACGACGCGTCGCAGTGGCAGCTCGCCGCGACCGGGGACGCGGAGGGTTCCTGGACGTCCACGGCCGGCAACATCGGCTCGCCGGGGAAGAGCCGCTTCGCCCCGGCCGACGGAGGCACGACCCCCGACTGGGCGAGCATCCGCATCAACGAGGTCTCGTCCGACAACGGCGCCACCCCGGTCGGCGACGCGATCGAGCTCGCCAACACCGGCTCCACCGACGTGAGCATCGCGGGTTGGCTGCAGATCGACAGCGGCGCGGCGAGCGCGGCGACCACGTTCTCGGCGAAGCTGGCCGACGGCACCGCGACGACGGTCGTCCCGGCCCACGGCTACGTGTACTTCTCCTCCACCAAGGGCCTCGGCAGCGGCGGCGACAGTGTGAAGCTGTACCTTCCGGACGGCGCGAACGGCACCGCCGGCACGCTCGTCGACTCGGTCGACTACACGGCCGGCGAGGCGGGCACCGACGAGGGCAACAACTTCGGCGCGGGCGCGTTCGCGCGCTGCCCGGACGGCACCGGCGCCTTCGTCTCCGTGAAGGACAAGAGCTTCGGCGCCTCCAACGCCGACGCGTGCAAGAACCCGCTGACAAACCCCGCCGACGGCGGCACCGGCGGCACCCCCACCCTCGACTGCCAGCCCGAGGCGCCCTCGGGCACCGGCACCCTTCCCGGCACCGCCCTGACCCCGGCCGCGTGGCCGGGCAGCGCCGACGTCACCGTCTCGGACAAGCAGTGCGCGTGGACGACGACGACCGGTCCCGAGGGCCGCGACGTCAGCGGGCTCGTCTTCGACCCGACGAACGCGAACGTGCTCTACAGCGTCAAGAACAAGAGCTGGGTGTTCCGGATGGTGAAGCAGGACGGCCTGTGGGTCGCCGACACGACGAACGGCTGGGGCGCGGGCAAGCAGATCTTCTTCCCGGGCAGCACCGACACCGCGACCAACCAGCCCGACTCCGAAGGTCTGACGGTCGGCCCCGACGGCGCGCTCTACGTCACCACCGAGCGCAACAACGCCGCCAACACCATCCCGCTCAACTCCATCCTGCGCATCGACCCGACCCAGCCGGGAACACAGCTCGTCGCGACGCAGCAGTGGAACCTGACGGCCGAGTTCCCGGAGCTGCACGCGGGCAGCAAGACCGAGGCGAACCTCGGCTTCGAGGGCGTCACCTTCGTGCCCGACCGCTACCTGACGGCCAACGGCTTCGTCGACCAGTCGACCGGGAAGACCTACCGGCCCGCCGACTACCCGAAGCACGGCACCGGGCTCTACTTCGCCGCCCTCGAGAACGACGGCAAGCTCTACGCCTACGCGCTCAACTCCGACAGCACCTTCCACCGCGTCGCCGTGGCCGACACGGGCATGGGACACGTCATGGATGCGGCGTTCGACGCCGACACGCAGCGCATCTGGGCCCTGTGCGACAACACCTGCGGCGTCGTCTCGACGGTGCTCAAGGTGAGCTCCACCGGCGCCGTCGTCCCCGACGTCGCCTACAGCAAGCCGGCCGGCCTGCCGGTCGACAACCTGGAGGGCTTCGCCCTGGCGCCGAGCTCGACCTGCGTCGGCGGCACCAAGGAGGCCGTCTGGGCCGACGACGGCGTCTACGGCACCGGTCCCGGCAGCGCGACCGAGGGCCACGCGCTCTACAGCGGCCGCGTCTCCTGCGACCTCAAGCTCGGCGAGCAGGGCGTGCCGCCGGTGAACACCCCGGCGCCCGCACTGACGCTCTCCGTCGGCGCCGGGACGGTCGGCGACCGGATCACCGTCACGGCTGCGCACCTCACGCCCGGCACCGCGGTCAGCTTCGTGTTCAACTCGACACCGGTCCTCCTGGGCAGCGCGACGGCCGGCCCGGACGGGACGCTGAGCTTCACCTTCGCCGTCCCGAACGTCGCTGCGGGCGCCCACACCATCACGGCGTCGATCGGCGGGACCGTGGTCGCCTCGGCCCCCTTCACGATCGTCGCCGCAGCGACCGACGTGACCGCCGTCGCGGCCACCGGCGGCACGGGCGCCTCCACGCTCGCCTCCACCGGTTCCGACCTCAGCGGGTCGGCGATCATCGCGGCGCTGGCCCTGCTGCTCGCGGGCGCCGGGATGCTGCTCCGTCGCCGCACGCGCACGGCGGCGGCCGGCGACCGAGGCTGAGCGCGCGCCACTGCACGCACGGAACGGCCCCTGCTCTCCGGAGCGGGGGCCGTTCCCTTGCGCGCCCACCCGTGCGGCACGGGGGCTACTGATGCTGGGGTGTTCGGAGGCTGAAGTTTCCGACTATGTGTACGTAATCCCGGCATGAGCTGTAGCCGGTAGCGGGCGCTCTCTCTACGCTTTGGGCACCGGTCCAACGGACCGGACACAGGGATCGCATGAAGCTGTCGGCAGTCGCTCGACGGGGCCGTCGGCGATCGAGCGACTTCTGTTCAAAGGTGAACAAGGAGGCCGACTATGCGCAGGCATCTGAAGACCTTGACCCTCCTGGTCGGGGCGTTCGCGGTAGGCGGGATGCTCACGGCTTTTGCACCGGTCGACACATCGGAGTCGAGCATCTCGGCTGCTATCGCCGCCATCCGACAGGTGGCACCAGAAACGCTCGCCGGGGTGGCGGGGTCGTCGTCATCCCCGACGACGTCCGTGGCATCGTACGTGGACGGGGTGGCTATGACCGTGCCCGTCGACGCCCAGGACGGCGTCCAGATCGGCGACGAGGAAGGTCGGCTGCGAATCGCTCTTCCTTTCGCGGAGCAGGCCAGTGAGGCGCTGAATTCCGCGATTCCCGGCGTAGTGGTGTTCGACAATCACAACGGGTCCGCCACGGTTCCGGTCATCGGCGATGATGGAGGCGTGCGGATCAACACCGTCATCGAGGACGCATCGGCCCCGCACTCCTACACGTACTCGATCGAGCTGAACGGCGGCACGAATCTGAGAGTGAACGCCGATGGGTCGGTGACCGCTGCCAACTCCGACAGTTCATTCGTTGCGGAGATCGCCGCGCCATGGGCAAGAGATTCGCGAGGGAACACGATCCCCACGCACTACGAGGCGTCGGGCAGCACGTTGACTCAGGTTGTCGATTTCGACGCCGGATCCGCCTTCCCCGTCGTCGCCGACCCCTCAGTCGTCACGACGACATACACGTACTCGCGGGCGGACGTCGAGCGGATGTGGAACACCTACCAGACGATGGGCGCGATCTGTAACCTCATCCCCGGACTCAACTACATGACCACTCTCTTGTGCCCAGGAGGTGCGCGGCTTCGCGACGCTGTCAGCAGCGCCCATTACCAACAGAAGCGCGTCAAGGCGACCTTCTACAACTGCGGCTTCACCTACTGCAACTACTACGAGTACGCGGTCGTGAGCTGACCCCATGCGAGTCCGCAACGGTGCGACCAAAGCGATCCTGATCCTGATCGGGTACGCGCTGGCGGTCCTCGCAGGCATCGCCGTCGAGCCCATCGCGCGGGCCGGGTGGGGTGTCGTCGCGAGCAGCGCGATCATCCTGGTCATGGTGCTGGTTCTCACGCGGATGTTTCGTGGCGAGAACGAGTCCGACGCCCCACGAACGTGGTGGCGCGTGACGGCCGATGCACCGGCCGGTTTCGTCCTCTCGGCCTGGTTCTTCGTGCAGACGATCGGTTCCCTGTCCGTCCTGGCAGAGCAGCCGCCCCTGGCTGTGTGGGCGAGTGCTCTCGTGTCCCTGGTGATCGCTGCCGCGTATCTGCACTGCGCGATCCGTCTCACCGCGAACAGGCGACGAGCGGCGCCGGCACGCCTCTAGCCAGCATCAGCCGGCCGTTGCCCCCACCCACCGCGACACCCGCGAGCGCCCCGCGTCAACGCCTCCCGGTACCCGATTTCCGGTCGTAGCGTCACGGCATGCCCACTTACACCGCGACCCGTCCGCTCGACGGAGACGCCGACGAGTACTTCGACTACATCGCCGACCCGGAGAACCTGCCCGCCTACTTCCCGCGCATGACGGAGGCCCACGAGCTTCCCGACGGCAAGGTGGAGACCACCGCCCACGTCGATGCCGACCAGGACGGCACCGACGAGACCGTCACCTCCGAGGCCGAGTTCGACGTGGACCGCGCGGCCCGCGAGGTGACCTGGTCGGCTCCCGGCCCGCACGACTACCACGGGTCGCTCAAACTGACCGACGACGGCGTCGAGCTCACCATCCACACCACCTCGGAGTTCCCGGGGATGCAGGAGGCGCTCGACGGCTCGCTTGCGGCGATCGCGGAGAACCTGCAGAAGAAGGCGTGAGCGGATTGCGGACGCTTTCCGACCGGAATCGGACCTAGCGTCGGGAGCGGGTCCCGACTCGGGGGCCCACGATGAGAAGGACTCCGACCCCATGGATCTTGCCGCCACCCGCATCTTCACCGACGACGTCGACGCGCTCGTCACGTTCTACGAGCAGGTGACCGGCCTGTCCGCGAACCGCATCCACCCGCTCTTCGCCGAGTTGGTCACGCTCTCCGGCAAGCTGGCGATCGCGAGCACGCAGACCACCGCCGCGATGGGCGACAGCGGGATGCGCGCCGGCGCGAACCACTCGGTGTGCCTCGACTTCCGCGTGGACGATGTGGATGCCACCTTCGAGACCCTGCGCGACGGCGGCACCCGCATCGTGCAGGCGCCCGCCGACATGCCGTGGGGCAACCGGTCGCTCCTCGTCGCGGACCCGGACGGCAACCTCGTCAACTTCTTCGCGCCGCTCGGCGCGCGCTGAAAGCGCGCCGGGCACCCGCTCCGGTCAGTGCGAGTGCTCCGCCTCGCCGAACTTGAACGCGAGGCGACCGTGGGCGAAGCCGCCGCCGGCGCGGATGGCGGTCGCGACCCAGGCGGCCTCCGCCAGCTCCTCCTCGGTCGCGCCCGCGGCGACGGCGCGCTTCGAGTGCGCGTCGATGCAGTAGACGCACTGCGTGGTGATCCCGACCGCGACGGCGATGAGCTCGCGGAACTTCAGCGGGACGGCACGGCCCTCGGAGGCGAACACGGCCTCGTCGAAGTCGACGAACGCCTTCAGGATGTCCGGCGTCTCCTTCTTGTAGACCCGGGTGTACGTCTTGTCGGCTTCGCGGTCGAAATAGTCGCTCATGCCTCGGACGCTAGCGGAGACGCGGCCGGCGAGCCCGCCGGGATTGCGGTTCATGACGGCGGCCACGGCGAGTGGTGGGGCGTGCGCGACTCGGCACGCCCCACCCCCTCACTCCGCGGTCCGCGCTCCCCGCCGGTTCGGCTCCTCGACGGGGGCCGCGTCGAGGAACGCGCGACCCACCGTCGCGCCGCTCGGATCGGTCAGCCAGAGCAGGAGGCGCCCGGTGCCCTCGTGCGCCGGGACGGTGATCCGCAGCTCCCCCGAGAGCTCGAAGGGGGCGACCTCCACCTCGGTGCTCGACGCGTCGGGCCGCAGCTGCGCGGCCGATGCCGAGGCTCCGTCCACCGGCGCTCCGGCCGACAGCCAGGCGGCGTGCAGCTGTGTGCGCAGCGCGTCGGTGCCGTGGTGCGACACGTGCGCGACCAGGTCGAGCGGCGAGGCCGACGGCTCGATGTCCGCACCGGCGCGGAGCGGGACGAGGTCGAGCACGATCACCGTGTCGGCGTTGACGTCGGCCGGGATGCAGCCGCCCCAGTCCTTCGCGCGACGATCGGTGGTGAGGAGCCCCGCGGCCTCGTGCTCGACGTCGGCGAACTCGGTGTACACGTAGCCGGCGAAGCGGTCGTGGCGGCGCAGCTCCTGCGTCTCCCAGCGGAGGTGCCAGGCCCGCTCCAGGCTGGTGAAGCCCTCGCCGTACTCGCTGTTGACGATGGGGACCCCGGTGCGCGGGAAGTCGTCCGACGCGTAGAAGGACTTGTCGACGATGAAGTCCGGTCCGAGCCGCACCGGGAACGCCTCCTGCGAGCCGTCGGCCATCGCGGCCACGGCATCCCGCCACCGGGCGATGTCCGGCTCGTAGTAGTGCCAGTCGACGAGGTCGGAGCGCACGTGCGACCAGCCCGAGTTCTCGACGATCGGCCGGGTGTCGTCGAGCGCCCGCAGCAGGTCGTAGGCGCGCTCGGCGGCCGTGGCACGGGAGGTGCTGCCCGGGATGTCCCAGTCCAGCCCCCACTCCTCGTTGTAGAGGCCCCAGATCACGATCGACGGGTGGTTGCCGTCGCGCTCGACCATCGCGGGAAGCTGCGCCTCGAACGCGGCGGCGGCCTCCTCGGAGAACCGGCTGGGGCATGCGGGCTCGGCCCAGACGAGCATCCCGGTGCGGTCCGCCTCGTGCAGCCAGAGCGGCTCCTCGAACTTCAGGTGCTTGCGCACCAGGGTGTAGCCGAGCTCGCGGGCGAGCGCGACGTCCTTCACCAGGGCGGCGGCATCCGGCGCGGTCAGACCCGTCTCGGGCCAGTAGCCCTGGTCGAGCACGCCGCGCATGAAGAAGCGCTCCCCGTTGAGGAACAGCTGCTCGCCGCGCGTCTCGATGCGGCGCAGCCCGGTCGTCGCGACGACGGTGTCGATGCCGTCATCGTCCCCCTCATCGCCGACGCGCACCTCCACGCGGTACAGCTCGGGATGCGCGGGCGACCACAGCCGGGGCTCCGCCAGGTCGATCCGACCGGCGGCGCGGCCGGAGGCGTCCGCGTGCAGCTCGACGGACTCGCCCGTCTCGAGCACCCGGGCGTGCACGACGGCGCCGGCCGCGGAGTCGCCGGCGGTCTCGACGACCAGGTCGATGCCGGTCAGGCTGTCTCCCCGCAGAGTGACGGTACGGGCGTAGGTGCGTCCGCGTGCCTCCAGCCAGACCGTCTGCCAGATGCCGGAGGTCGGCGTGAACGAGACGCCGTCGTAGTCGTCGCGCGGGATGGAGCGCTGCTTGCCGTGCGCGATGGCGCGCTTGTCGGCCGGGGCGTCGACCTCCACGGAGAGCTCCGACGGGATGCCCGGCACCAGGAACGCGGTCACGTCGAACTCGAACGACTCGTAGCCGCCGGTGTGCTCGCCGACGAGGCTGCCGTCGATGCGGACGACGGCGTGATGGTGCACGGCGCCGAAGCTCAGCACGACGCGCGAGCCGGTCCAGTCCGCTGGCACGGTGACGCTGCGACGGTAGACGGCGCGCTCGAGCCAGGTGCGCTGCACGCCCGACGCGGCCGTCTCCCACGCGAACGGCACGAGGATGCTGCCCGGCGCGTCGGCGCCGTCGAAGTCCCAGCGGCCGTTGAGGTTCAGCCAGCGCTGCGAGCGGTCGAGGTCGGGCCTCGGGTACTCGGGGCGGGGCTGATCCGACGTCGCCGGGGGCGCGGTGACGAGGGAATCGGTCGGGGAGAGTGTCATGTTCAGCCTTTCACGCTGCCGGCGAGGATGCCGTTGATGAAGTGACGCTGGAGCACGATGAAGAGCACCAGCAGAGGGATCAGGGCGAGGGAGCTCGCGGCGAGCAGTTCGCCGGTGACCGTGGCGTAGTCGGCGCCGATCCGGTTGCCGGTGATGTTCTGCGCGAGCGTGGAGAGCACGACCTGCAGGGTGGCCATGCGGTCGGAGCTCGCCGCGACCACCGGCCAGACGAAGTCGTTGTAGATGTTCATGATGGTCAGCACGGCGAGCCCGGCCAGTCCGGGCCGGATGACCGGGACGACCACGCGCCAGAAGATCCCGAACTCGCCGCAGCCGTCGACGCGGGCCGCGTCGAGCAGCTCGTCGGGCACGGCGCTGATGACCTGCCGCATCCAGAAGATCGCGAAGGCGTCGACCGAGCCCGGCAGGATGAGCGCCTGGTACGTGTTCACCCAGCCGAACGTCTTCATCTCCAGCAGCAGCGGGATGATCAGCACGATCGTCGGGAGCATGAGGGTGATGAGCACCGCGCCGAAGATGAGGTTCTTGCCGATGAAGTCGTACTTCGCGAACGCGTAGGCGGCCAGTGGGGCGAAGAAGAGCGTGATCGCACCCTTGACCACCAGCACGATCGCCGTGTTGAGGAACCCGTGCGCGATCGGCACGTCGTGGAACATCGCCGTGAAGTTGTCCAGGGTGAACGATCCCGGGTCGAAGCCGAGCGGGTCGCGGATGATGTCGTTGGCCGGTTTGAAGGCCGACACGATCGCCCAGACCACCGGCGCGAGGAAGGCGACCATCAGGACGAGCAGGAAGGCCTGCGTGCCGATCCGTGGGCGGGTGCGCCGCTTCCGCGGTGCCGGCGGGATCCGGTCGGCGGGCGACGGCGCGGCCGGTGCGGCGCCGGACGGGCCGTCGAGGACGGTGGGGGTCGTCGTCATGGCGTCAGTCCTTCGCTCGGAGCATGCGGACGAAGAACAGCGACAGGATCATCACGAGGATGACGAGCAGGAACGAGTTCGCCGCCCCCGTGCCGAGGTCCGCCCGGGTGATGTGGTTGTAGAGGTAGTACCCGGCCGTGGTGGTCGAGTTGTACGGGCCGCCCTGCGTCACGACGAACGGCTCCGCGAACATCTGGAACACCGCCAGGGTCTGCAGCACGACCGCGAACATGATCGTGCGGCGCAGCAGCGGCACGGTGATGCTCCACAGCTGCCGGATGGGCGAGGCGCCGTCGAGGTCCGCCGCCTCGTACATCGAGCGGTCGATGGACTGCAGCCCCGACAGCAGGATGATCACGATGAACCCGGTGGTCTTCCAGAGGAACAGCAGGGCGAGCGTCGGCTTGGCCCACGCGCTCGTCGTGAGCCAGCCGACGTCCGGGATGCCGACCAGGCCGAGGAGCGCGTTCACCGCTCCGTGGTCCTGGTCGAACAGCACGACCCAGATCTGCGCCACCGCCACGAGCGGGGTGACGAAGGGGACGATGAACGCGACCCGGTACATCCCGCGCAGCCGCAGCTTCGCCGAGTCGAGCAGCACGGCGACGATCACCGCGAGCACGATCTGGATCGGCACGATCAGCAGCCAGAGCACCGCCGAGTTGCCGAGCGAGCTCCAGAAGGCGGGGCTCCCGAGCAGATACGTGTAGTTGTCCCAGCCCACCCACTCCGCGGCGCCGGCCCCGTGCCAGTTCGTGAAGCTCAGTCGCGCCGTGAAGATCAGCGGATAGACGCTGAAGGCGAGGAAGATCGCCACGAACGGGAGCACGAAGAGGTAGGGCGCGATGCGCCGTCGCATCCGGGTGCCGCCGCGGCGGGCGCGCGGCCGGGCCGCGGAGGGGAGGACTGTCGTCGTCATGGTGTCGTGGTGCTCACTGCCGGTCGATGAGGTTGGTCTGGATGGACGAGCCGGCGTCCTTGATCACCTGGTCGGGGGTGAGGTCGCCGTCGTACATCTTCTGCAGGTCGGTGCCGAGGTAGTCGGTCGACGCGTTCCACCAGGACGGGATGGCCGTTCCGGCGGGGATCTGCTTGCCGGCCTCGGTGGCGACCTTCCAGAGGTCCTGGTCGCCGAGCGCGGGCACGGGCTTGAACAGCGGCTTCGACGGATCGGCCGCGGGCAGGTAGGCCGGGATGGACGTGTTCAGCCCCTCCGGGTAGGTGCTGCTCGGGCCCCACACCGCCGAGTAGCCGGCCTCGTCGTACATCAGGAACTTGTAGAACAGCCACGCCAGCTGGGAGTTCTTGCCGTCCTTGGGCAGCACGAACGATGATCCGCCCATCGCGCCACTGCGTGCGCCGCCGTCCTTCCAGGCGGGCAGCTCCATCGCGCGCCAGTCGCCGCCGGTGTCCTTGAGCAGCTGCTGCGGCGCGAAGCTGAACCAGATGGCCCACGGGTAGAAGACCTCGTTGCCGGCCTCCATCTCGGCGATGTCGCTCTGGCCGAGGTACTCGGCGCGGGTGCCGAGCCCCTCCTTCTGCACGGTGTCGAGGTAGGTGAGGATCTGCTTGTACTCCGGGCTGTCGAGCCGCAGCTTTCCCTTCGCGTCCGCGAGGGACGTGCCGAGCTGGCTGGCGAACATCTCCAGCTGCAGCTGCCCGAGGAACCCGCCCTGCTCGAGGTGGATGGGGTGCGAGCCCGGCTTGGCCTTCTGGTAGGCGCGGGCCGCGGCGAGCAGGTCGTCGTACGTCTTGATGGTCGACGCGTCGATGCCGACCGACTCCAGTGCCTTCGCGTTGTAGTAGAGGAGGCCGGGGTTGAGGTCGTACGGCACCCCGTAGATCCCGCCGTCGACCGTGTTCGCGTCGACCTTCTGCGGGGCGATGTCCTTCAGGTAGGGCTTCAGCACGTCGCTGAGGTCCCAGAGGTGGTCGGCGTAGCCGCTGACCATCGCGTCGTCGAGGAACACGCCGTCGGGCACGTCGGTTCCGGTGATGAGCGTGTTCTGGAGCTTGGCGTTGATGTCGACGGCCTCGTGGTGGACCGTGATCTTCGGGTACTTCTTGTTGAAGTCCGCGATGACGCCGTCGAAGACCTTGTACAGGTCGCCGGACCGGTCCCAGATCGTGATCTCGCCCTCGGGCTGATCGCTGGTCGGCGCCTGCAGCCGGTCGGACGCCGTGGCGGAGCCGCCGCTGCCGATGTCCGGGCCGCAGGCGGTCAGGGTCAATGCGGTCGCGACGAGCGCGCCGGCGACGGCCAGGCCGCGCGCTCGCCGTTTCGGGTGGTGGTTCATGGGGACACTCCCTCGTGTTTTGCCAACGTATGCAAACTGTAACGCTCGTTTGCGTACGTTGCAAACGCTACGATGAATCCATGCCAGCAACGCTCCGTGACGTCGCCCAGCTCGCCCAGGTCTCCGTGAGGACCGTCTCGAACGTGGTGAGCGATTACGAGCACGTCAGCGAGCAGATGCGGGCCCGCGTCCTCGCCGCCATCGAGGAGCTCGACTACCGCCCGAATCCGGTCGCTCGCACACTGCGCACCGGACGCACCGGGATGCTCGCGCTCGTCGTCCCCGAGATCGACGTCCCGTACTTCAGCGAGCTGGCGAGGGACATCATCGACGCCGCGGCGGAGGTCGGCTACCGCGTGATGATCGACCAGACCGGCCACGACCACGAGCGCGAGCGGCAGCTGCTGCTCGGCGACGACCGCACGATGCTGTTCGACGGTCTGCTCTTCAGCCCGCTCGTCACGCAGGCGGAGCTGCTCGACATGCACGGCGCCACCCGCATGCCGCTGGTACTGCTCGGCGAGCACGACTTCGACGGCCGCTACGACCACGTCGCGATCGACAACGTGCAGGCGGCGAAGGATGCCGTCGCGCACCTGGTCGCGACCGGCCGCAGCCGCATCGCCGCCATCGGCTCGCAGCCCGCCGAGGAGTACGCCACTCCCCTGCAGCGCGCATCCGGGTACGCCGACGCCCTGGTGGAGGCGGGCCTCCCGTACGAGCCGGACCTCGTGCGGACCGCCGCCCACTACAGCCGCCCCGACGGCTACGCGGCGGCACAGGCGCTCCTCGAGCTCGACCAGCGGCCCGACGCAATCTTCTGCTTCTCCGATCTGCTCGCGATCGGCGCCATGCGCGCGGTGTTCGACGCCGGCCTGCGCGTCCCTGAGGATGTCGCCGTCATCGGCATCGACGACGTGGAGGAGGGGCGATTCGCCCGCCCCTCCCTGAGCACCGTCTCCCTCGACACCCCCTTCATCGCGCGCGAAGCCGTGCGCCGGATCGTCGCCCGGATCGACGAGCCGGAGCTGCCCGCGGAAGAGGTCGTCGCCCCGCACCGCCTGGTCGTGCGCGAGAGCACCACGTCCGCCGGCTGAGACCGGCCGGCACGTCCCGAGCGCACCTCGGTCCTCCATTTCGCCTCTTGCAACGATGGCAAATGCCTGCCAGGGTCGTTTGCAACGTCCGCAAAGCCGCGGACGCCTCACCAGAGAGGACTCTTCATGGAACGCATCATGCGTCGAGGGCGACGGCTGTCGCTGCTCGCCGTCACGGCCCTCGCGGCCGCGACGGTGCTCACGCTCGCGCCGACGGCGGCACCGCCGGCCGAGGCGGCACAACCGGGATCCGTGCTCTACTCGCCGAACCTCGCGACGTTCCCCAACGGGACCGCCGGCTATCCGCGCGCCATCGCGCTCGAGCACGACGGCACCCCGGCCGACACCGTGCTCGCCACCTTCGCCAAGGGCGGTCACAACGCCCCGGGCACCCTGCCGATCTACCGCAGCACGAACGGCGGCGGGAGCTGGTCGCAGATCTCGACGATCAGCTCCAACACGCCGGGCTGGGACATCGAGGCGCCCACGCTCTTCGAGGTGCCGCGCACCATCCCCGGGCTGAACGCGGGCGACATCCTCGCCGCGGGCACCGCCTGGCACGTCGGCGACTACACCGCCCAGAAGGTGGAGGTGTTCAAGAGCACGAACGGCGGCGCGAGCTGGCAGTTCCTCTCGAACTGCACCCAGACCTCCGGGCTGCCGAACTCCTGGGGCCACGGCATCTGGGAGCCCTCGTTCGTGGTGGCGAACAACAACACCCTGGCGTGCTTCATCTCGGACGAGCGTCCGGCGGACAGCGCCACGAACAACCAGAAGATCGGCCATTACACGTCGACCAACGGCGGGGCGAGCTGGAGCTCGACGATGACCGACGACGTCGTCTTCCCGGCCGACAACCTGGCGCGACCGGGCATGCAGACCTTCGCGAAGCTCCCCGACGGCCGATTCGTCATGAGCTACGAGCTGTGCCGCGACGCGACGAACGCCGACCACGCCTGCGAGGTCTACATCAAGTTCAGCTCGGACGGCCTCGGCTGGGGCGCCGCGGGCGACAAGGGCACGCTGGTGCACACGTCCGACGACCGCCAGTTGCTTCACACCCCGTACATCTCCTGGGCGGCGGGAGGCGGACCGAACGGCACCCTTTTGCTCTCCGGCCAGCGGGTGGTCGCGGGCCCGACCGGCAACAAGACCGTGCTCGCCGAGTCGGGCACCGTCCTGTTCGCGAACACGCAGCTCGGCGCGGGCGACTGGACGGAGGCGGCCACCCCGGTGACCGTCTCCCCCACCGGCGGCTACGCCTCCGGCGTCCCGTCGTGCCCCGGCTACTCGACGCCCGCCATCCCACTGAGCAACGGCACGTCGTACCTGTACTTCGCCGCCACCTGGCTCGGCCAGGGCAACCAGTGCGAGTTGCGGTTCGGCGTCGGCACCCTCCCCGGTCCGACCGGGGCGATCACCGGCCCCGGCGGGAAGTGCCTCGACGTCGACACCAACACCGCTGCCAACGGCAACCGCGCCCAGCTCTGGACGTGCGGCGTCGCCTCCGGGCAGGACTGGGCGGTCTCGCCCGACGGCACGCTGCGCGCGTTCGGCAAGTGCCTCGACGTGGACGCGCAGGGCACCGCCAACTTCACCAAGGTGCAGCTGTGGGAGTGCAACGGCTCTGGCGCCCAAAGTGGGTGCACCAGGCCAACGGCTCCCTCCTGAATCCGCAGTCGGGCCGCTGCCTGGACGACCCCCAGGGCGTCACCACCGACGGGACGAAGCTGCAGATCTACGACTGCAACGGCCTCTGGACCCAGCAGTGGTCCCTCCCGGCCTGATCTGACCGTGGAGGCGGCCGCCCCGGATTCCGGGGTGGCCGCCTCTCTCTGTCAGGCCGACGAGTGGATGCCCGGCTCAGTCGCGGCGCACGTGCCGACGGGCGCGGACGCCGACCAGCGCGGTGCCCGCCAGCAGCGCGAGCACGGCCGCTGCGGCGCCCCAGCCGCCGCCGGGACCCGAGCCCGTGTCCGCCAGCGTTCCGGTGGACACCGCCGGTTGGGTCGGGACCGGTGGCGTGGTGGGCGCCGTCGGGCAGGTGACCACATTCGTGATCGTGTAGTGCGAGGCGGCCACTGCGAGCGTCGCGGAGTAGGGCAGCGCCGCGTCGACCGACGCGCCGTCCGCCTCGGTGACGCGACTGCTCACGAGCGAGCATCCGGTCGCGCCGAGGGCGGTGGTCTCGGCGACGGTCACCGCGCCGCCCACCTGGTAGCCGGCCACGACCGAGCCGAAGGGCTGCGCCACCGGAGCGCCTCCCCCCGGAGGAGACACGGCGAGCGCCGCCGACAAGCCAGCGGGCTGGGCGCCGTTCGCATACGAGGTGCCATCCACCACCCAGGCCTTGTCGACCTGGACCGTCGCCGCGGGCGCCGGGGCGCGGTTGTACACGGCGCAGCTCACGGCCTGATCGGCGGCGACGCCGACGGTGAAGCCGAGCGCGCCGCCCGCGCCGACCGCGACCGGGTCGCCCGTCGTGAGATCGGTGCACACGGCGTTCGCCCCCGCCTGTTGCACGAGCGTGTAGCCGGCCTGCTGCACTTCGGCCACGGCGACGGTGGCGTCGGTCGCCGCCGGCGGGTAGCCGACCTCGAAGGCGACGGCGCCGGTCCCGTCGTCCGTCGTGGTCGCGGACCCCGGGTCGACCGTCGCCTGAGCGGTCGTCGCCGACGCGTCGAACCGCCAGCCCGCCCCGGCGGGCACCGCGCCCGTGATGTCGTCACCCGTCGTGGTCGCCGGGACGATCTGCTTGACGACGGTGAGCGCCCCGGAGCAGTTCGAGAGCGCCAGGTTCCGCAGCTCGTCCCCGGCTCCCGAGAAGTCGGGGATCTGGAAATAGTCCGCGGTCGAGACGTTGTAGCTCGCGGGGTCAAACGGCACCGGGCCGGAGATCGCGGCCAGGTTGAGGCTCGTGATGCCGCTCACGCCGCTGCCCACGCCGAAGGAGACCACCCGCGTCCCCTGAGCTTTGATGGCGTTCGCGGAGAAGACGGCGGCTTCGACGTCGGTGAAGTGCGTGTTCGCGCCGTCGCCGTGCACCGCTCCGCCGCCCCAGCGGGTGGGGTTGCCGTCGGTCAGCACGATGACGGCGTCGTAGTGGACGCCCGACTCCGCGACCCGCTGGAGCGCGGCGTCCCAGTTCGTCCCGGCGCCGAGCCCCCACCCCGCGTACGTCGCCTTGAAGGCGTCCGCTCCGGCCTGGGTGGAGACCGACTGCAGCGCGGGCCGGTTCTCGTCGACGGCGCCGCTGCCGTCCTCGATGCTCGGCGACTGCGCCGAGAAGCTGTACACGGCCATCCGCGACGGCGTGCCGACGAACGCGTCGGCGAAGGAGTCGGCCGCGCTCTTCAGCGTCGGGAGGTTCGAGCCGACGGACGCCGACAGGTCGAGCACGAGCGCGACGTCCATCCCGCACTGCACGGGCAGCGGAGGGTTCGCCCGCGACTGCTGCCACACCCCGTTCGAGCGGGTGTTCAGCGAGTTGGAGGAGCTGAACATGAAGTCGGAGGTCGACCGGTACGTGCCGCCCGCGGCGAGCGCCGGCGTCTGGAAGCGGTAGGGGGTGTCGATCGAGCCACTGCCGCTGCCCGGCCCCGTGCGCAGGCTGTCGTTCGTGAACCATCCCGCCGGCGCCGAGACCTCGCCCACCCAGGGCGACGTGCCGATCAGGGCACCGGTCACCACGAAGCTGCAATCGCCGTCGGCGTCCGACACGCAGGTCGCCGTCGGGGTGGTGTCCGCCTGGCCTGCGAACAGCCCCAGCGTCACACCGGGGAGCCCGGCGACCGTCGCGTCGTCGACGCGGTCGCCGCCGACGCGGACGGTCACGACCGCCTCTCCCGGGCCCGGTGACGGGACCGCCGCCGAGGCGGGAGCCGTGGAGACGAGGCCCGTGACGACCAGGGCTGTGAGGATGACCGCACTCGTCGCGGCCGTCTGTGAGAACCGGCGCATGTCATCCACCCTGCTTCATCTCAGCGCCGCCATCTAGACCCGTCTCACTCCCACCCGGCTCACTGCTTGAGCATCGCCACGTCCATCTTGTGCTGGTCCTCGATCAGGTGGGAGTGGTCGTCGTCGCCGAGGTCGATGCGCACCCAGTCGATCGTCCCGGTGAAGGCGTTCCCGGTCGCGGCGTAGTCGGTCGAGACCGGGGAGGCGAGGTCGCGTCCCACGTCGACGGTCTCGTCGAAGGTGAACTGGAACGGGATGGTGCGCTCGACGCGGCCCTCCCCGATCTGCTGATCGCAGGCGAAGAGGGTGACGGTGCCGCCTTTGCCGATGCCTCCGCCGTCGTAGGCGAAGTGCGCGCGCAGTTCCTGCGCACCCGTCGGGACGGCCGTGTCGGAGCGCACGATGTCGACGGTGATGCCGAGGAGGTTGTACGCGAAGGCCAGCCTGCCGCCGGTCGTGTAGAAGGACCAGCCGCCGTAGGCGCCGCCCTGCGCGATGATCACGCCCTCGGCGCCCGCGTCGGGCACGGTCGCCTGGGCGGTGACCGTCCACGACTTGTTCTTGATGTTGATCGTCGTGTTCTCGCTGAGCCGCCGCATGCCCGGGTAGAACTTCTGCGAGGTGCCCACCTGCAGCTGCGGCCGGCCGGCGAGATCGGGGTTGAACCGCTCGGCCGTGCGGATGTCGAGTGGCAGCACGTTGTAGCGGGCGGCCTGGATCAGGAACAGCCGTTGCAGGTGCGCCAGGCGCTCCGGCTCCTCGGCGGCGAGGTCGTGCGACTGGGTCCAGTCCTGCTCGACGTTGTAGAGCTCCCACACGTCGTCGTCGAGACCGTGGTCGGAGCTGAGCCAGGGGTCCTTGTGCTTCGCGACCGCGGTCCAGCCCTTGTGGTAGATCGCGCGGTTGCCGACCATCTCGAAGTACTGGGTCTCGTGGCGCTCGTCCGCCTCGGCGCCCGCGCCGTCGAACGTGTAGTTCATCGGCGTGCCCTCGTACGGTCGCTGCGTCACTCCGTTCACGGTCGAAGGCTCCGGGATGCCCGCCGCCTCCAGCACCGTCGGCGCCACGTCGATGACGTGCGAGAACTGGTGCCGGATGCCGCCCTGCTCGACCCCGCCGTTCGGCCAGCTGACGATCGTGCCGTTGCGGGTGCCGCCCCAGTGGCTCGCCACCTGCTTCGTCCACTGGTAGGGCGTGTCCATCGCGTGCGCCCAGCCCACGGCGTAGTGGTTGTACGAGCTCGGGGTGCCGATGTCGGCGATGTGGTCGGCGACGTACTGCTCGGTCTCGATGTCGTTCATGTGGTTGATCGTGAAGCCCTCGTTGGTCGTCCCGTGCATCGAGCCCTCGGCGGAGGCGCCGTTGTCGCCGATGATGACGTAGACGAGGGTGTCGTCCAGGATGCCGAGCTCCTCGTAGGCGTCGAGCAGCCGGCCGACGTGGTGGTCGGCGTACGCGAGGAACCCGGCGTACACCTCCATCTGCCGCGCCAGTGCGGGCTTGATGAGGTCGCTCATCTCGTCCCAGGCGGGGATGCCCTTGCTGCGCTCGGTGAGCACCGCGTCCTTCGGGATGACGCCGAGCTCGAGCTGCCGGGCGAAGGTCTCCTCGCGCACGGCGTCCCAGCCCTGGTCGAACTTCCCCGTGTACGCGTCGGCCCATTCGGCCGGGACGTGGTGCGGCGCGTGCGTCGCACCGGGGGCGAAGTAGGTGAAGAACGGCACGTCCGGCGCGAGGGACTTCTGCTGCTGGGTCCAGGCGATGGCCTTGTCGGTCATGTCGCCCATGAAGTGGTAGCCCTCCTCGGGCGTCCCCCACGGCTCGACCGGCGACGTGTTCTCGTAGATGGCCGGGTACCACTGGTTGGTCTCGCCGCCGATGAAGCCGTAGAAGTACTCGAACCCGCCTCCGGGATGCGGCCAGTGGTCGAACGGCCCGACCGCGCTCGCCTGCCACACCGGCACCTCGTGGCACTTGCCGAACTGCGCCGTGTTGTAGCCGTTCAGCTTGAGGGTCTCGGCGAGCGGCGCGCAGTCGTTCGGGCGCAGCGAGCTGTACCCGGGGGCGGAGGTCGCGATCTCGGTGATCCCGCCCATCCCCACCGAGTGGTGGTTGCGGCCGCTCAGCAGGGCGGCGCGCGTCGGCGAGCACAACGCCGTCGTGTGGAAGCGCGTGTACTTGAGCCCGGCGGCGGCGACGCGCTCGAAGTTGGGCGTCTGCACCGGGCCGCCGAACGCGCTCGACGCTCCGAACCCGGTGTCGTCGATCAGCACGACCAGCACGTTGGGTGCGCCCGCGGGAGGCCGGACCGGCGTGATCGGCGGATAGTGCGTATCCGGATCCGTCGCGTCGTAGGTGACCGTGCCGGTGTAGGCCAGGTCGGGGATCGGGAGGGAGCTGCGCTGCACGTCGTCGCCGGTGGTCACGGTGTCGTCCTCGACTCTCTGTTTGAGCGGGCGGTCGATCTCGGCGACACTCTAAGCCGGGCGCGGGCGGCGGGTATAGGCCCGATGCGTTCGACGGCGAACGGGACTATCGTCGGCGCATGTGCCGCAACATCCGCTGCCTTCATAACTTCGAGCCGCCCACGACCGACGACGAGGTGCGGGAGGCCGCCCTCCAGTTCGTCCGCAAGGTGAGCGGGTCCACGCATCCGTCGCGCGCGAACACCCCGGCGTTCGACCAGGCGATCGACGAGATCGCCCAGGCCACCCGGCGGATGCTCGATCAGCTGGTGACCAACGCGCCGCCGAAGAGCCGCGAGGCCGAGGCGATCAAGGGCCGGCAGCGGCACGAGAAGCGCATGGAGCGCGAGGTCAGGATCCGGACGGCTCCCGTCGGCTAGTCGTCACAACACGCCGTCTCCGCATGTGCTTGCGTGGCGTGTTGCGGCGGATGGATGGCCGCGCGGCGCTCAGCCCCAGAACGCGGCGACCTGGGACGCCACGCGCCGGCCGAGCTCCCGCCCGGCTCTCGCGGAGGCCGGCCGGGTGGACGGGTCCAGCGGGTTGACGCCGATCGCCTCGAGCGACGCGTCGTCCGCGAAGAGCGCGTGGACGCGTGCTGGCTCGAGCGCCGCCAGCTCCGCCGCGGGGAGGGCGGCACCCATCGGGGACTCCTCCGGCCCCGGCACGAGGATCAGCACACGCTCGGCTCCCGCGGCCAGGTCGGCGTTCGCCGCGGTGCGCGTCCCGCCGTCCATGTAGAGCGTCCCGTCGATCTCGACCGGCGGCCACACGCCCGGCACGGCGCAGCTCGCCGCGACCGCATCCACGAGGCTGACGCCGGAGGCGCGGTCGAAGACCCGCAGGTCGCCGGTCGCCGTGTCGACGGCGGGGATCAGGAGCGGATGCGCGCCCCACGCCTTGACGGGGAGCCGCGCGTCGACGGCCGCGAGGCGCGCCTCCGGCGGCACCGTCCGGGCGGCGAGCGCGACCGCGCCGATCCGACGACGCGCCTCCTCCGGGGAGGAGACGTCCGTCATCGCGCCGCCGAAGATCGCCAGGAGCTTCTGCATGTCGACCTTCGGATCTATCTCCGCCGTCTCCTCCGCGATCTGTCGCTCGAACAGCGCGCTCAGAGCCGTGCCGCCCGCCAGCTGGGCAGCGACCGTCGAGCCCGCGGACGTCCCGATGAACGTCGTCTCGGCGGAGAGGAGGCTGTCGGCGAAAGCCGGCTCCGCATCCTGGAGACCCAGCAGCACGCCGGTCTCCCACGCGATTCCCGCCACACCGCCGCCGGCCAGGACCAGGGCACCACTCGTCATCGACATGCCGCCATTCTGCCCGAGACCGGTGACGCCGGAGCGCTAGTGACGCCGGAGCGCTAGTGACACCGGAGCGCTAGTGACGCCGGAGCGCTAGTGGCGACGGGGTGCGGGACGGCGAGCGCGCACGACGAGCACGACTCCGCCCGTGGCGAGCAGCGCCGCCAGGAGAAGGGGTCCGGTCAAGTCGGCTCCCGTGTCCGCCAGGGCGGGGGCACCGCTCGTGGGCGAGCCCGGGGAGATCGCGGTCGCCGTGGCGGCCGTCACGATCGTGTAGCTCGCCGAGCTGTCCGGCCCCGTCCCGTTCGTCGCCGTGATGGTGAACGTGGCCGAGCCGGGGGTGGTGGGCGTGCCCGAGATGACACCGGTCGTGCCGTTCAGGGTGAGACCGGCGGGGAGGCTCCCGCTGGTCACCGTGTAGGTCGGCGCCGGGCTGCCGGTCGCCGTCACCGGGAAGGAGTACGGCGTGCCCGCGGTCGCGTCGGTGGGCGCTCCCGACGTGATGGTGGGGCTCGTGCTGACCGTCCCGGGCGGCGTGCAGCCGGTGGGAACGGTGATCGTGTTGGTGTCGAGCGTCACGGCGGCCGTATTGGCCAGCAGCCGCCCGACGATGGTGGCGCCCGTCGTCGCGGTGATGGACTCCTTGGCCAGGATCGTCCCCTCGAACTGGGCGCCCGTGCCCAGCGACGCCGAGCTGCCGATCTCCCAGAACACGTTGCACGCGTTCGCCCCGCCCGTGACGATGATCTGGGTCGCCGAGCCGATCGTGAGGCTGCTCGCGGCCTGGAAGACCCAGACGGAGTCGGCGCTGCCCGCCAGCGTCAGCACGCCGTTGTCCGCCAGGGCGAGCGCGCCGCCGGAGTAGACGCCGGGGACGAGCGAGAGGCCGTTCAGCTCGCTGAGGCCCGACGTGGTCGGGGTGAGGCCGGCCGCCGCGTTGAAGGCGGTGGTCACGTCGCTCTGGGCCTGAGCGGCCGCGGCGTCGGTCTGGTGCAAGGACCCGGTGAACGTCCCGTCCGGGGCGCCGGTGAAACCGGTGACCGACGATCCGGGCGAGACGCCGATGTCGCCGGTGACCACGGTGGGCCCCGTGTTCGTCAATGCGCTGGCTCCCAGCGCACCGTACGACGCCGCGGTCCCGAGGCCGACGGGCCCGTCGATCGTCGTGGCCGCATCGGCGCTCTGCGCCCCGGCGAACAGGATCAGGGCCGCGAGGACGGCGCCGCCGAGAGCGGCGTTCCGGTAGGTGGTGGACATGGGCATGAGGCCCCGCTCCGCTTGAAAGGCCCTGGAACCAGACAGACTTGTCTACCATGCCTCTTGCGCTCAGTCTGACACGCGAACGGCGATCGACCTAGGGATTCGCGGGAATCGGCCGGTATCCGCGCGTCACAGCTCTTCCGCGATGCGCTTGATCTCGGCGAGGCGACGCTCCCAGGCCGTGCCGATGGCGTCGAGGCGTCTGGCCGTGGCGCTGAGCTCCGCGCCGAGCACCCGGAACCGCACCTCGCGGCCGACGCGCACGGACTCGACGAGCCCGACCTCCTGCAGCACGGCCAGGTGCTTGGCGATCGCCTGGCGCGAGACCGGCAGCACCGCTTCGAGCGCGCTCGCGGAGGCCTCACCCTCCGCGAGCGCGCTCAGGATGCTCCAGCGCGTGTCGTCGCCGAGCGCCGCGAACACGGGGACCAGGGTCGGCACGCTCACGCGCGCGCGCCGGCCAGTTCGACGCCGTCCTCGAGGAGGGCGACCAGCTTGTCGAGCTCGTCGGTCCAGCCCTGCCGGTGCGACTGCACGTTCGCGGCGGGGTCGGAGGTGGCCCCGAAGCCCGACTCGACCACGGTCAGCCGGGTGCCGTGCTGGTCGTCGGCCAGCGTGAAGGTGAACCTCGTGGCGCTGGCCTCGTCGACCTCCGCCGGGTGCCGGCCGAGGTTGTCGTCGTTGTTCCAGAGGTACGTGACGGTGTCCTGCGGGTCGATCGCGGCGACACGCAGCGGGACCGCGCCGTACCCCTCGAAGGTGATCATGCCGTCCCCCTGCGGGTCGAGCACGGTCGCCGCGAACCATCGCGAGATGTGCGCGGGCTCGGTCACCGCGGCCCACACCTTCTCCCGCGGTGCGGCGATGCGAATGGTGCGGCGGACGGTGAGCTCTTCGGTGTCGGCGACTGCCGCCGGGTTCTCGGTTGCCATCTCGGCTCCTTCGATCTGGGAGGGCGGGATCGTCCTCCTGCAACCCAATGGTTGCATCATCAGTCGAGAAGCGCAACCCTTCGGTTGCATAAAGGGCACTTGACGTTGAAACGATTCACGTCTACCATCGACCTGAACCGAATGGAAAGCGCTTACCGCGTCTACCATCGCATCGTCAACGTTGACAGGAGACAAGGATGTCCGAAGACGCCACCTCGCTCGAAGCCCGACGCATGCCGCGCCGCGCGGCCATGAGCGGCTGGGTCGGGAGCGCGCTCGAGTACTACGACTTCTCGATCTACGCGGCGGCGGCCGCACTGGTCTTCCCGCAGGTGTTCTTCCCGAGCGAGAGCCCGGCGGTCGCGCTGATCGCCTCGCTCGCCACCTACGGTGTCGGTTACGTAGCGCGCCCGCTCGGCGCGTTCGTGCTCGGCAACTTCGGCGACAAGTACGGCCGCAAGCGCATCCTCGTCTTCGCGATGATGGTCATGGGCATCTGCACCCTGCTCGTCGGCCTGCTGCCCACCTACGCGCAGGTCGGCGTGCTCGCCCCGATCCTGCTGGTGGTGCTGCGGCTGATCCAGGGCTTCGCCGTCGCCGGCGAGCTCGGCGGTGCGAGCGCGATGATCGTCGAGCACGCGCCCGAGGGCAAGCGGGGCTTCCTCACCAGTTTCAGCCTGCAGGGCACGCAGGCGGGCAGCATCCTGGCCTCGGCGAGCTTCATCCCGCTCTCGACCTTCCTCTCCCACGACCAGTTCGTGGCGTGGGGCTGGCGGGTGCCGTTCCTGCTGAGCGTCGTGGTCATCGTGGCCGGTCTCATCATCCGCGCGCGGGTCGAGGAGACGCCCTCCTTCCGCCGCGAGCAGCAGGAGCAGCGGGTGCCGCGCGTCCCGGTCGCCCAGCTGTTCCGCGAGAACGGCGGCACGGTCTTCCGCGCGGTGTGCATGGGCCTCGCGAACGTGATCGGCGTGACCGTCGTCGTGTTCGGCACCGCGTACGCGACGCAGCCCGCGTACGGCGTGGGGATGTCGCCCTCGGTGTACCTGTGGATCCCGGTCGTGGCCAACATCGTCGCGATCATCCTCATCCCGTTCTTCGGGAGGCTCTCGGACCGGATCGGGCGCCGCCCGCTGATGATCTGGGGACCGCTGAGCGCCGGCGTCCTGTCGTTCGCGTACCTGTTCGTGGTGCAGGCGAACAACGTGCCGCTCACCGTCGTGCTCGCCATCCTGATCTTCGGCATCCTCTATCAACTGTGGAACGCGACCTTCGCGAGCTACTTCCAGGAGCTGTTCCCGACCCGCACCCGGGTCACCGGCTTCGCCGTCTCGCAGAACCTCGCGCTGTTCATCACCGGCTTCCTGCCCGCGGTCTTCGCGGCGATCGCCCCTCCCGGGAGCGCGAGCGTCCCGCTGGTCATCGGCGCCTTCACCCTGCTCTTCTCGCTGATCTCCGCGTTCGCCGCGTGGCGCTCCCGCGAGACCGCCAAACTGGACCTCGAAGAGCTCGAGACGACGCCCACGAAGCAGGTGCGGCCGACGCGGGATGAGACCCGCACCCGGCACGCATGAGCCGACGGGCCCGGGGCGCGAAGGGACGGGGTGGCGGATGGTGAGCACGGACGGCACCCGGGTGGGCCTGATCGGAGCCCACGGCTTCGGCCTCGTCCATCGCCGCAACCTCGCCCGCCTGCAGGGGCTCGGCCGCGCGACGCTCGTCGCCGTGGCCGAGCCCTCGCCGCTGCAGCCCGGCGAGCTGCCGGACGACGTCCGGACGTACGCCGACGCGGCCGCACTGCTCGCCGCCGAGCGCGACCTGGACGTCGTCATCGTCTCCACTCCCCTGCACACCCACTTCGGCCTGGCCGAGGCCGTGCTGGACTCCGGCGCCGACCTCTACCTCGAGAAGCCGCCCGTGACCTCCCTCGCGCAGTTCGACCGGTTGCGCACGCTCGCGGCCGAGCGCGGGCGGCGCGTGCAGGTCGGCTTCCAGAGCCTCGGCTCGCACACCATCCCGTGGCTGCGCGCCGCGATGGAGGCCGGCGAGTTCGGCGACGTGCGCGCCATCACCGCCGCCGGGCTGTGGACCAGGAGCCGCGCCTACTTCTCCCGTTCGCCCTGGGCCGGCCGTCGCACGCTCGACGGCGTGGACGTCGTCGACGGCGTCGCCACCAACGCCCTCTCGCACGCGGTCATCACCGCCCTGACCGTCGCCGGCGCACGACGCGCGACCGACATCGAGCACGTGGAGGTCGACCTCCACCGGGCGAACCCGACCGAGAGCGACGACACCACCGTGGTCCGGGTGCGGCGCCCCGCGCCCGAGCCGGACGTCACCTGCGCTCTCACCCTGTGCGGGCCCGAGGAGGCCGAACCGTCCGTCACCGTGCACGGCTCGACGGCGACCGCCACCTTCTTCTATGTCACCGACGAGATGCGCGTCGAAGCCGCCGGCTCGGTGTGCACCAAGCGCTTCGACCGCACCGACCTGCTCGAGAACCTCCTCGACGTCCGCCAGGGCCGGGGCGAACTGCTCAGCCCGCTCGACGGCACCGAGGCCTACATGAGCGTGCTCGAGGCCGTGCGCACCGGCCCCGCGCCCCGCCCCATCCCGGAGCGCTTCGTCGACCGGCTCGGGCCCGGCGACGACGGGCGCATCGTGGTCCGCGGCATCGAGGAGGCGGTGCTCCGCGCCTGCGCGGCCGAGGCCACCTTCACGGAGCTCGGGCTGCCGTGGGCGGTGCAGGATGCGCCCCCTGACGATGCGCTCCGCGTCGCCGGCCGCCCCGTCGCCGCACCCCGGTCAGGAGCCGCCGTCGCAGCCTCCCTGTCGCCTCGGCCGCTCCTCCACCCCGTCCGTACGCTCGCAGGTGTGCAGCTCACCGACCGGTCCCCGCTCGACCATGTCTGGCATCTCGGCGTCGGCGTGGCCATGCCGGACGTCGGCGGCACCAACCTCTGGGGCGGCCCGGACTACCGCGACGGCGAGGGATACCGCTGGCGGCGCACCCACGGGACCATCCGCCGGGCGGCGGAGGACGTCGTCGGGGCGGCCTCCCTCCGGCAACGGCTGACGTGGTGCGACCCTGAGGGAGCGGCGCTCGTCAACGAGACCCGCGAATGGACCGTCGCAGAGATCGACTCCGCGTCGTGGCGGCTCGACCTGCGCTTCACGCTCACCGCGGCCGCCGGCCCTGTCGAGCTGGGCAGCCCCGGCTCGCACGGCCGCGCCGGCGCGGGCTACGGAGGCTTCTTCTGGCGGTTCGCCCCCTGCCGGAACGTGGAGGTCACCACTCCGGACGCGACCGGCGAAGACGCCGTGAACGGCTCCCGCGCGCCCTGGCTGCGCTGGTCGGCGGACTTCTCCGACGGCCCGGCGAGCGTGCGCTTCGCGGCGCCTCCCGAGTCCGACGACCCCTGGTTCGTCCGCGTCACGGACTACCCGGGCGTGGGCTCGGCTCTCGCCTGGGACCGGCCCCTGCGTTTGGATGAGGGGCCGGTCACGCGGACGATCTCGATGGTCGTGGGCGACGGAGCCGTTCCCGTTCCGCGCGGTCCGTCGCCGGACGGGCCGCGCGGAACGGTCTGAGATCAGGACGCCCGCTCGACGGGCGCCTGGAGTTCGGTCAGCCAGTCGGGGCCCGGGATGTGGCCGGTGGCGCGCACGTACACCTCGCGGGTGGGGCCGACGACGCGGTAGCCGTCGGCGACGAGGCTCTCGATGAGCTCCATCCACGAATCGCCGATGCCGGACATGTCGCCGTGGTGCATCATTGTCGCGGCCAGGGGCACGGCCGCCAGCTCGACGACGTCGTAACCCTCGCCTGGCTGGGGAGGTGTCTCCGCCGGATAGGAGATGTTGACCTCGAGCCGCTCATCGTCCCGCGACTCGTACCAGAACGTCGACGGCGCGAGGATCGGACGCCCCGCCGCCTCCAGAGCCCGGTCCAGTGAGCCGATGAGCGGCCCGACGATCGGCCCCACGAGTTCGGGCCCCATCCCGGGCGCGGTGCCGCTGACGGCGTAGACGGTGACGGCCTCGAGAGGGCGGTACTCGACGAGTGTGGACATGGTTTCCGTTCCTTCCAGGATGTTGAGGCGCCGCTCGAGCCGATCGAGCCGGTCGCGGTCCTGGGCGATTCCCGCCACCAGCTCGGCCCGCCGTTGCCGCAGCGTTGCCGTAAGGGCCGGCCGCGGGTCCGTGGAGGCGAGCACGGCGGCGATGGCGTCCAGGCCGATCCCGAGCTGTCGCAGCTCGACGATCAGGAGCAGGCTCGCAAGCTGCACGTCCGAATAGAAGCGGTACCCGTTGTGCTCGTCGACGTGCGCCGGCGGCAGCAGGCCGATCGCGTCGTAGTGCCGCAGCATCCGCACGCTGATTCTCCCGATCGCCGCGAATTCCCCGATGGTGTACATGATGGAGGCCACGCTCCAGCCTGACACGGTGTGAGAGTCAAGGCCCATGGCCGCTCGATGTCACAGCCCGACGACGAGACGCTCGACGATGAGACGCCCGACAACAAGACGCGCGACAACAAGAAAACGGCGGCTGATTATCAGCCGCCGTTCCCCGTGTTCTTCGAATTCTGTAGCGAGGGCGGGACTCGAACCCGCGACACCACGATTATGAGCCGTGTGCTCTAACCACCTGAGCTACCCCGCCGCGGCCTCCACCGAATATCGGGGAGACGGAGCCCCCTGTGGGAATCGGACCCACTACCTCTTCCTTACCAAGGAAGTGCTCTACCAATGAGCTAAGGGGGCGAAGCCGGTCCTGGCCGGAAGGCCCGAACGATTTTGGCAACCGTACGAGGATACCATCACCGCGAGGGTGCTTCCGACCACCTGGACGCGACTGCGCGCGGGCCGGTCAGGCGGCCCGCGCTGCCTCCGAGGCGCCGTCGAGGGCGTCCAGCTCTGCGGGGGTGAGCTCCAGCGAGACGGACGCGAGGAGGTCCGGGAGCTGGTCGAGCGTGCGGGCGCTGGCGATCGGCGCGGTGACGGTCGGCTGGGCGGCGAGCCAGGCGAGCGAGACCGACGCGACCGAGGCGTCGTGCGCGGCCGCGACCTCGTCGAGAGCGCTCAGGACGGCGCGACCGGTCTCGTCGAGGTACTTGGCGGCGCCGGCGGCGCGGGCGCTGTCGACGGTCACGCCGTCGCGGTACTTGCCGGTGAGGAAGCCCGCGGCGAGCGCGAAGTACGGGAAGACGCCGAGGTTCTCGCGCTCCGCGATCGGACGGAACTTCTGCTCGTAGGAGCGCTCCACCAGGTTGTAGTGCGGCTGCAGGGCGACGGCGCGGTGGAGGCCCTCGGCCTCGGTGATGCGGAACCACTCCTCGATGCGCTCGGGGCTGTAGTTCGAGATGCCGATGTAGCGGACCTTGCCCGCGTCGACGAGGCCCGACAGAGCGGCGACGGTCTCCTCCAACGGGACGGTCTCGTCGTCGAAGTGCGCGTAGTAGAGGTCGATGTACTCGCTGCCGAGGCGCTCGAGCGAGGCGTCGGCGGCACGGCGGATGTTGTCGGCCGCGAGCCCCTTGAAGTCGGGGTGCTGGCTGACCTTCGTCGCGAGCACGACGTCGTCGCGGTTGCCGCGGGCGTCGAACCACTGGCCCAGGATGCGCTCGGAGTCGCCTCCCGTGTTGCCCGGCACCCACGCGGAGTAGCCGTCGGCGGTGTCGACGAAGTTGCCGCCCGCGGCGGTGTACGCGTCGAGCACGTCGAAGGAGGTGTCCCGATCGGCGGTCCAGCCGAAGACGTTCCCACCCAGCGAGAGGGGGAAGACCTCGAGGTCGGAGCTGCCGATGGTGCGACGGGGTGCGGTCATTGAGATGTCTCCGGTTTCGTGTGCGTGTCGGTCCTTTGACGGTAACGCGGCGGGCCGGGCGAAATTCCGGGAGGCGCTGAAGATGTGGAAAGGTTACGCGCGGCCCCGCGCTGTGGAGAGCCGTACGCTGGAGGGATGGACGTCGCCGCCCTCCCCTCGCTTCCCTCGCTCGCGGCCGACTGCGCGAACTGCGCGGGCCTGTGCTGCGTGGCGCTGGCGTTCGCGAAGTCGGCCGACTTCGCGTTCGACAAGGCGGCCGGCGACCCGTGCGTCAACCTCGACGACGGCTTCCTCTGCCGCATCCACCCGCAGCTGCGCGACCGCGGCTTCAAGGGCTGCACGGTGTTCGACTGCTTCGGCGCCGGCCAGCACGTCACGCAGCACACCTTCGGCGGCGCGACCTGGCACGACGGCGGTGCCACGCGCGACGGGATGTTCGCGGTCTTCCCGATCGTCCGCCAGCTGCACGAACTCCTCTGGTACCTGCGGGAGGCGCTGCGCCTGCCCGCCGCCGACCGCCTCCACCCCCGCCTCCGCGCCGCAGAGCAGGCCGTGCGCGCCGCCGCCGACGATACCGCGGATCGCATCCGCGCCCTCGACGTCGACGCGCTTCGGGCCCCGGCCGCCGACCTGCTCCGGGAGGCCGCCCGCCTGACCCGGGAGGCGGCGACCCGCTCCTCCGGCCTCCGTCGCGACCAGAAGGCCGCCGCCCGCAAACCGCGCGTCGCCGCGACCCGCCTGCGCCCCGGCGCCGACCTCCTGGGCGCCGACCTCCGCGGTGCGGACCTGCGCGCCGCCGAACTGCGCGGCGCCCTGCTCATCGCGGCCGACCTCCGCGACGCCGACCTCTCGTTCGCCGAGCTGCTCGGCGCCGACCTGCGCGACGCGCGGGTGCACGGCGCCGACCTGCGCGACGCCCTCTTCGTCACGCAGACCCAGGTGAACGCGGCGACCGGCGACGCGAGCACGCTGCTCCCGGCCGGGCTCAGCCGTCCGTCGCACTGGCGCAGCTGACGCCGCAACCGGCGACAGCGTCCAGCCCCCTCACTGGAAGCGCTTGCATTCGCGACAGGCTCCGCCACTAGACTCGTGCTGTCGGTCACCGGCCGACCGGTCGCGCGCCAGGTCGCGACCCCACGGAACCGCGGAAGGGATGCGATGCCCGGCATCGACGACGTCGCCCGCCTCGCCGGCGTCTCGACCGCGACGGTCTCGCGCGCGCTCAGCGGCAACGGCTCCGTCTCGGACCGCACCCGCACCCGCGTCGCCGAGGTGGCGGCCTCGCTCGGCTACGTCGTCTCCTCCGACGCCTCCAGCCTCGCGTCCGGCCGCACGCGCAACATCGGCATCGTGGTCCCGCACCTCAACCGCTGGTTCTTCACCTCGGTCATCGAGGGCGCCGAGCGCGCCCTGCTGCGCCGCGGCTACGACCTCACGCTCTACAACCTCAGCGGCGACGACGGCGAGCGCCGGCGCGTCTTCGACCACCACCTCCTGCGCAACCGGGTGGATGCGGTGATCGCCGTCGCGCTCGCCCTCGACGAGGACGAGGTCGGCCGGCTGCTCTCGCTCGGCAAGCCGATCGCGGGCGTCGGCGGCCCGCTGCCCGGCGCGAGCGCGATCACGATCGACGACGTCGCCGTCGGCCGGCTCGCCACCGACCACCTCATCGCCCTCGGCCACCGGCGCATCGCCTACATCGGCGGCAGCGAGGAGTGGGACCTCGAGTTCCACACCCCCACGAAGCGGCGGATCGGCTTCGAGGCGGCCCTGCTCGACGCCGGCCACGCGCCCGACCTGGACCGCAACCGCGGCGCCGACTTCACCATCCCCGGCGGCCACGGGGCCGCGATGGAGCTGCTCGCCGACCCCGCCGACCGGCCGACCGCGATCTTCGCCGCGTCCGACGAGATGGCCATCGGCTGCATCCTCGCCGCGCGCGAACTCGGCCTCTCCGTCCCGGGCGATCTCTCCGTGATCGGCGTGGACGACCATCCGCTCGCCGAGTTCTTCGGCCTGACGACCGTCTCCCAGCACCCCGAGCTCCAGGGCGAGGAGGCCGTCGAGCTGTTGCTGCGCAGCGTCGAGCGCGGGCGGCGCCGCCCCGGGTCGCGCGCAACGACGGCGGCCGCAGTGGCCGCGGCGACCGCAGCGACCGCAGAGGCCGCAGGGACCGCACCGCGTCCTCCCGCCGCCGACGGCGAGAAGCCCGTCACGGTGCCCGTCGCCGTCGACCTCGTCGTGCGCTCCAGCACGGCGCCACCAGACCCCGCACATCCAGCGCTGTCCGCCGGCAGCCCGAACGAGAGGTGACCCTCATCACCGCCGAGACCCCCGACTCCTCCGCCCTCGCGCCCAGCTCCCCCGGCCGCGAGTGGTGGCGCTCCGCCGTCATCTACCAGGTGTATCCCCGCTCGTTCGCCGACGCGGACGGCGACGGGATGGGCGACCTCCCCGGCATCACGCACCGCCTCACCGCCCTGCGCGACCTCGGCGTCGACGCCGTCTGGCTGTCCCCGTTCCAGACGTCGCCGCAGCGCGACGCCGGCTACGATGTCGCCGACTACTGCGACGTGGACCGCCGCTTCGGCACCCTGGACGACTTCGACGCCATGCTCTCGACGGCGCACGGGCTCGGCCTGCGCGTGATCATCGACATCGTGCCCAACCACTCGTCGAGCGATCACCGCTGGTTCCAGGAGGCCCTGGCGGCCGGTCCCGGCAGCCCCGAGCGCGCGCGCTACCTCTTCCGCGACGGAAAGGGCGAGCACGGCGAGCTGCCCCCGAACAACTGGGAGTCGATCTTCGGCGGCGCCGCCTGGACCCGCGTCGACGAGGCCGACGGCGCGCCGGGCCAGTGGTACCTGCACCTGTTCGACAAGTCGCAGCCCGATTTCGATTGGACCAACCCGTGGGTCCGTGAGCAGTTCCGCGACATCCTGCGCTTCTGGCTCGACCGCGGGGTCGACGGCTTCCGCGTGGATGTCGCCCACGGCATGATCAAGGAGGCCGGCCTCCCCGACTACACCCCGCCGGCGCACGCGGGCAGCATGGGCGGCGGCGCCGGATCGGTGGCGCTCGAACCCGGCATCGAGGGCCACGCCGGGGACGAGCCGCCGACGCCGCCGTACTTCGCGCAGGACGGCGTCCACGAGATCTACCGCGACTGGCACCGGGTGCTCGAGGAGTACGAGGGCGACCGCGTGCTCTGCGGCGAGGCCTGGGTGGAGCCGCTCGAGAAGCTGGCCCGCTGGGTGCGCCCGGACGAGATGCAGCAGACCTTCAACTTCGGCTACCTCGAGACCCCGTGGGAGGCGGACGCGCTGCGCGCCGTGATCGACCGGTCGATCTCCGTCTTCGGCAGCGTCGGCGCTCCCAGCACCTGGGTGCTGTCGAACCACGACGTCGTGCGGCACGCGACGCGCCTCGCACTGACGGGCGAGAACCTCCAGGGTCACGGCATCGGCCCGAAGACGACCGGCCTCCCCGACCCCGCGTTCGCCCTGCACCGCGCCCGCGCCGCGACCGCGCTCATGCTCGCACTGCCCGGCTCGGCCTACCTCTACCAGGGCGAGGAGCTCGGCCTCCCCGAGGCCATCGACCTGCCCGACGAGGCGCGCCAGGACCCGACGTGGTTCCGCACCAAGGGCGAGCGCTACGGCCGCGACGGCTGCCGTGTGCCGATCCCGTGGGAGGGCACCGACCCGTCGTACGGCTTCGGGCCGTCCGCGAAGAGCTGGCTGCCCCAGCCCGCGTCGTGGGCGACCTACACGCGCTCCTCGCAGGAGGGCGTGCCCGGCTCGACGCTGACGATGTACCAGGAGGCTCTGGCCGCCCGCCGCGCGCACGACCTGGCGTTCGGCGAGCTGGACTGGTTCGACCTCGGCCCGGACACCCTCGCGTTCCGCTCCGGCGGCGTCACGGTGGTGGCCAACTTCGGCGAGCAGCCCGTGGAGCTGCCGGCGGGCGACGTCGTCCTGGCGAGCGGCGAGCTCGCGGGCCGCAGCCTCCCGCGCGACACGACCGCCTGGCTGGTCTGACCGCAGCGGCGGTCACCGTCTCGGCCGCGGGCCGGTCGGCTCAGGACGCGTTGGCCTTCAGCCACGCGTAGGGGTCGACCGGCTCGGTTCCGTTGAGCCGGATCTCCAGGTGGAGGTGCGCACCGGTCGAGACGCCGGTGTTGCCCACCTTGCCGACGATGTCGGCGACCTTGACGGCCTGTCCGGTCTGCACCTGGACCGAGCCGCGCTGCATGTGGCAGTACTTGCTGCTCACCAGCGCACCGTTGATCATGTGGTCGATCGTGACATTGACGCCGCAGCCGCCGTTGTCGCCGAGCACGACCTCCCGCACCACGCCGTCGGCGATGATCTGGATGGGCACGCCCTCGCCCGGGGTGAAGTCGACACCCAGGTGGTTGGTGGAGGCCCCGGCCGTGGGCGCCTCGCGCGGCCCGAACCACGACGAGATCGGCACGCCGACGGGGAACGGCCATTGGATGGCGCCGCGCGGGTTGTTCGTGAACGTGTTCGCGATGCGCATCGAGCGCACGGCCGCGAGCTGCTCTGCGGCGGTCACCTCGGGGCTCTCACGGTCGACGACGGCGGTCTGGTCGGACTCCACACGGTCCAGCGCCTGCACGTCCACCGCCGCTCCGTTCGCTCCCGCGTCGGGGAACGCCGCCGCGACGGTCTTCGCGCGCACCTGCTCCTCGGTGAGGAGCGCCATCGCCGGAAGGGAGGTGGCGACGCCGATGCCGAGCACCGCGAACATCGCGATGAGGCTGACACCGCGGCTGGCACGCCCCGGGCCCGTGGCCTGGGCGGACGACGTCGCCTTCGTCACGGCCGCACGGTTGCGGCGCAGTCTCCGGATCGAGCGGGTCTCGGCCTCGCGCGCCTCCCGAGCGGCCCGGCGGGTCACCGGCGCGTCCGGCTCGGAACGGCCGGCGCTGTGGTCGGTTGTGGGGCGCACTCGACCAAAAGTAACAAATCGGTAACCATGGCGCCACTCCGGGCGCCTCGGCCTCACTCCCAGGCGCCGAAGAACTCCTGCACCATCGGCTCGAGCGCCGCGTACAGGCCGGGCGCGGCCGCGAGCAGCAGCCTCCCGTCCTCCGGCCCGCCGTCGAGGCCGCCGACGCGCGCGCCGGCCTCCCGCGCGACGAGGGCGCCGGCCGCGTGGTCCCAGGGGTTCAGCCCGCGCTCGTAGTACGCGTCGAGCCGACCCGCGGCCAGGCCGCACAGGTCGAGCGCGGCGGAGCCGATGCGGCGGATGTCCCGCACCTCGCCGATCAGCCGGGCCACGAACTCCGCCTGCCGTCGGCGCACTCCGGCGTCGTACCCGAAACCGGTCCCCACCAGGGCGAGGGGCGGCTCCACGCCGTCGTTCACGCGCAGCGCCTGGCCGTTGCGGGTGGAACCCAGGCCGGCGGCCGCCGCGAACACGTCGCCGGCCTCCGGGTTGACCACCGCGCCCGCCAGCGTGCGCCACGTGGTCGGATCGGGGTCGCCCTCCACGACGGCGATGCTCACCGCGTAGTCCGGGATGCCGTACGCATAGTTGACCGTCCCGTCGATCGGGTCGACCACCCAGGTGAGGCCGCTCGTCCCGGTGTCGCCGCCCGACTCCTCGCCGAAGAAGCCGTCCGCCGGTCGCGCTGCGGCGAGCGCCCCGCGGATCAGGTCCTCCGCCTCCCGGTCGGCCCGCGTCACGATGTCCGACACGGACAACTTGGACGCGGCGATCTCCACCCCGTCGCGCCGGCGCTGCTGGGCGAGCGTCGCAGCGCGCTTCGCGATGGACACGGCGATGTCTCGGAGCTCAGCGGAAGAGGTCATGGCCCCACCCTCCCACGCGCCGCGATTCGTGCCGAATGTGCAGGCCCGGAAACGACGAAACCCCCGGTCATGGAAGACCGGGGGTTGTTCGCGGTGGCGAGTGAGGGATTCGAACCCCCGAAGGCTACGCCGTCTGATTTACAGTCAGATCCCTTTGGCCGCTAGGGTAACTCGCCATTCGCGCTCCCGACCACCAGTCAGCTGCTGACCGAAGGCGCCACATAAGAATACTGGTCGCGCGCCCCGTCGCGAAATCAGCGCCCGCGCGGCGTCTGCCGGCGGCGAATTCGCGACCGGCAGAAGTCGATGACAGGGCCGTCGACCCGCGCTCAGGATGGGGCCCATGGACACCGACATGAACTCCCCGGTCCAGCGCCTGCTGGAAGAACGCATCGTCTTCCTCGGCAGCGAGGTGACCGACGAGACCGCCAACGAGGTCTGCGCCCGGCTCCTGCTGCTGGACTCCATCGCCTCGGACAAGGACATCTACCTCTACATCAACTCCCCCGGCGGCTCGATCACCGCGGGGTTCGCCGTCTACGACACGATGAACTTCGTGCGCGCCGACGTCGCCACCGTGGCGCTGGGCTTCGCCGCCTCCATGGGGCAGTTCCTGCTCTCCTCGGGCGCGAAGGGCAAGCGCTACGCCCTGCCGAACGCGTCCGTGGTGATGCACCAGCCGCACGGCGGCTTCGGCGGCACCAGCGCCGACATCCAGACCCAGGCCAACCAGATCCTCCACTTCAAGCGGAGGATGGCGCAGCTGACGAGCGAGCAGACGGGCCGGACGGTCGAGCAGATCGTCGAGGACGGCGACCGCGACCGCTGGTTCACCGCGGACGAGGCGCTCGACTACGGGTTCGTGGATGCCGTGGTCGGCACGACCGGCGCGCTGCGCGCCTGACGCTCAGGCGACGAGCAGGAGCGCGGCGGGGGCCGACTCGGTCGCGGGGACGGGCTCGGGTGCGGCGGCGATGGAGGTCGCGGCCGGCCCCGCCGCCTCCCGCTCGGGCACGAGGCTCAGGACCTGGGCCGCGGAGGCGGCGGCGGGCGATGCGGCCTGCGCGCCCGCGAACTCGGCGGCGACGCGGGTCAGCAGCTCGCCCTCCGGCACCTCCAGCACGCGGCACAGCGCCGCGAGGATCTCGGACGACGCCTCCTTGCGGCCCCGCTCGATCTCGGAGAGGTACGGGATGCTCACCCGCGAAGTCTCGGAGAGCTGGCGCAGCGTCGTCCCCTGCTCCGTCCGTATCCGGCGGAGCACGGACCCGAGAGCGTGCCGCAGAAGCATGGCGCAAGCCTAAGCCGCGACGCCCGGATCCGGACCAGGGCGATGCGGAGATTCTGCTCAGAGCAGAACGCTGCGGAGGGGAGCGAGCGCCCGCTCAGGCCGGTTCCGCGCCGGCGAGCACCTCCGGCGGCAGCACGCGCTGGGCGCCGAGCACCTCGAGGCCGACCAGGCGCCCCTCCGCGTCGTACTCGGCGTCGACGTAGCCGCCCGCCGGGACGCCCGAGACCTCGCCTCGCACGGGTGCGACGGCCGCGCCCTCGTCGAACAGGAGGTGCGCCACATCCAGTTCCGGGTCGTAGACGATGCGCATGCAAAGACGCTACGCGGCGGCGCGCCCGCTGTCGTCGGACCGTCGTACCACCCCGGAGGTCCTCCGCGAGACGGATCCGATCGGCGACACCCCGCCGTCGCTTCCACGGATGTCGGTGGCCGGGCGCAGAATCGTCGGCATGAGGACCTTGGAGATTTGCGAACGGTGCGACGGGACCGGAGCCGACCCCGCCCAGCACGGTGAGGAGATCACCGTGTGCGTGGAGTGCTCCGGTGACGGCTGCCACGTGACGTACTACGCAGAGTTGAGAGAGACCGCGTAACCACCGACGATGCACGGTCGTGTGCGCCGTAGCGGAGGCTGGAGGCGCGGCCGGCGGTGTGGGATGGTCGGTCCATGCTGATCGTGACGACCAACGACATCCCCGGACGCACCGTGACGAACGTCCTCGGCGAGGTGTTCGGCCTCACCGTGCGCTCGCGCAACCTCGGTTCGAACCTCGGTGCGAGCTTCAAGTCGCTCGCGGGCGGTGAGCTCAAGGGCATCACCAGCCTGCTGCACGACGCGCGCACCGAGGCGCTCGGCCGTCTCGCCGACGAGGCGCAGGCGAAGGGCGCCGACGCCGTGCTCGCCTTCCGCTTCGAGACCAACGACTACGGCCAGGCCGGCGTCGAGGTCTGCGCCTACGGCACGGCGGTCACGATCTCCTGATCGCGCCGGGCCCGTCGCCGGTCACCGGTCGCTGCCTCCGGGCACCAGCCAGTCCGGGAACGGGTCGGGATACGTGCGCCACGCAGCGACCCCGGCGAGCAGTTCGTCGTCGCTGAGCGCAACCTCGTCCAGGGCCGCCGTGAGCGCCGCGCGGTGGAGGCCGAGGCCTGCCACGAACAGGTCCTGGCCGACCGCCAGCAGTTCGTCCTCGTCGTCCGGCCGGACGGCGTCCGCGACGGGCACCAGGTCGAACATCCCGCCGACCTGCTCCCACTGCGCGACGACGCCGGGCCGGCTGGCGAGCCGGCAGAACCCGGCCGACCGCACGATCATCCCGAACTCGCCGGACGCGAACCGGTCGTCGAGCAGCAGGTGCAGTCGCCACGGGTGCAGCGGCCGCAGGTTCTCGTAGCGGAACGCCGACACGCCTCCGCCGACGGGGCGGATCGCGTCCCCGCTCAGCGCCCGGGTCCACCCGGCCCTCCCCTGCGCCGCTCCCATCACACCGGTGTCGAGAGGGACGGCGACGGGCGAATCCGCGTCCGCCGGGTGGAGGCGCGCGGAGGGTGCGATCACGCCCAGGAGGCCGAGGAGCGCGTCGCGCTGCGCGGCGGGCACGCGATCCGCGTTGGCGAGGACGATCGTGGTCGCGTGCTCCAGCTGGGTGACCGTCAGCCACGCTCGCGCCGTGTGCTCGACCTCCCCTCCGCCGACGGCCCGGGTGACGTACTCCTCGTCGGCGAGGTCGGCGGCCAGGTGCTCGGCGTCGACGACGCAGACGACGGCGAGCAGCCGGGTCGGAGCGAACGGGTCGGTGAGGGCGCCGATGAGGTCGATGACAGAGGTAGCGGCGGGGAACTCGACGACCGCGCCTCCCGACGGCGTCGTCCACGGCACGAGGTCCAGCGCCTCCTCGATCGGGTCGACCGCCGGCGCGAGCCGGGTCGCGGGGATGAAGGCGCGTCCGCTGCGCTCGGCGAGCCGTTTGGCGCAGCGCACGCGCTCGGGGGCGCGCGGGCCGACGACGGCGATCACGTCGATCTGTGGCACGGCTGGTCTCCTCATCCTCTCCCCCGTGGGTCGAGCGTATAGTTAACGATAACCATTCTCAATAGGAGGTCGCCATGAAGGTCCGCTCATCCCTCAAGTCGCTGAAGGACCAGCCCGGCGCGCAGGTCGTCCGGCGCCGCGGGAAAGTGTTCGTCATCAACAAGCTCAACCCGCGCTTCAAGGGCCGCCAGGGCTGACACCGTGGCGCCCGGCCGTCCGGTCACAACCGGCGGTTGCAGCGCCACAACCGCGCGTCGGTAGCCGAGGCGGGGCCGGCCGGGAGATGCTCGGTGGAATGAACATCTCCCCCGTGCGCACCCTCCCGGCCCGTCTCGTCACCCGCGGGGTCGACGTCGCACCCGGCGTGGGCATCACGGTGGTGATCGCCCTCGTCGCGACGGGCATCGCACGGCTCGTGCCGGCGCTGGGGAGCGCGCTCCCCGCGCTGCTGATCGGCGTCGTCGTGGCGGTCATCCGCAAGCCGACGGGACGGTTCGCGCCGGGCGTCGGCTACTCCGGCAAGTTCGTGCTGCAGCTGGCCGTGGTGCTGCTCGGCGTGCAGCTCTCCCTCTCCAGCATCCTCGTCGTCGGGGTGCAGTCCCTCCCGGTCATGCTGAGCTCGCTCGTCGTGTGCCTGCTCGCGGCGTGGCTGATCGGCCGCGCGCTGCGCATCCCGACCAGGGAGCGCACCCTGATCGGCGTCGGCACCGGCATCTGCGGCGCCTCCGCCATCGCCGCGGTCTCGCCCATCATCGGCGCGACCAGCGCCGAGATCGCCTACGCGGTCTCGACGATCTTCCTCTTCAACGCCATCGCGGTCGTCGTCTTCCCTTACCTGGGCCACGCGCTCGGGATGGACCCCCACACCTTCGGCCTGTTCGCCGGGACCGCGGTCAACGACACCAGCTCGGTCGTCGCGGCCGCGAGCCTCTTCGCGACCTCGGCGCTCGGATTCGCGGTGGTGGTCAAGCTCGTGCGGACGCTGATGATCATCCCGATCAGCATCGGGCTCGCCATCGCCGAGAACCGCCGGACGAGCGCGGGCGCGCCGATGACCGCCCGCCGCGCGCTGGGGCTGGTGCCGTGGTTCCTGGTCGGCTTCCTGCTGGTCGCCATCGCGAACACGTTCATTCCGATCCCCGCCGGCGTGCACGACGGGCTCGTGACCGCGAGCGTCTTCCTCGTCTCGGTCGCCCTCGCCGGCATCGGCCTCTCCACCGACCTCGCCGCCATCCGCCGCGCCGGCTGGCGACCCCTGCTGCTCGGCCTCACCCTGTCGACGCTCGTCGCCGGCACCAGCCTGTTCGTGATCTGGGTCACCGGGCAGCTCTAGCTCGTAGACTGGACGGGCTGGTCAGCAACTCTCGAAAGATCGGATGGTTATCGTGGCAGACTCCACGTTCGACGTCGTCAGCAAGGTCGACAAGATGGAGGCGGACAACGCCGTCAACCAGGCGCGCAAGGAGGTCGAGCAGCGCTACGACTTCAAGAACGTCGGCGCCTCGGTCGAGTGGAGCGGCGAGAAGATCCTGCTCAAGGCCAACACCGAGGAGCGCGTGAAGGCCGTCCTCGAGGTCGTCGAGTCCAAGATGATCAAGCGCGGCATCACCCTCAAGTCGCTCGACGCCGGCGACGCGTACGCCTCGGGCAAGGAGTTCCGGATCGAGATCGGGCTCAAGAACGGCATCGAGCAGGACGCCGCGAAGAAGATCTCCAAGCTCATCCGCGACGAGGCCCCGAAGTCGGTCAAGGCGCAGATCCAGGGCGACGAGCTCCGCGTCTCCTCGAAGAGCCGCGACGACCTGCAGGCCACGATGGCGCTGCTCAAGGGCGCCGACCTCGATGTCGCCCTCCAGTTCGTCAACTTCCGCTGACGTATCCCCGGATCCAGCGCTCCATCTCCGCGTAGGCGACGCCCCGCGGCTGCTCCCGCGACAGGAACACGTCGTGCAGGGCGCCGTCGATGCGTGAGACGGTGACGGTCGGCGCGAGTCCGAGCGCCCGCTTCGCGATGTCCTGCACGACGAGCACGATGTCGCTGCTCATCATCTCGGGCGTCCAGTACGGCAGCAGGGCCGACCGCGCCGACAGCAGCGTGAGCACCGGCACGTCCAGGGACAGGCCGGCCGCGACGCGGGCGTGACCGGCCAGGATCGCGGTCAGCCATGCCGGGTGGACGGTGAAGCCGCGCACCGGGCGCCAGGCCAGGTCGTAGTCCCACTCGCCGTCCATCGTCTTCGAGACGGAGCGCGTGTAGTAGCCGAGGTCGACGTTCGGCAGCGCCGCCTTGGGATCGAGCCGCGCGTGGAGGTCGATCAGCGGCGCGAGGGCGGCGCGTCCCGGACCGCCCGCCTGGAACTCCAGCCACGGGCTGTTGAGCACGAGCGCGTGCGCGCGCCCCGGGTGCCGGTTCGTCCACAGGCTGAGCGTCAGGCCGCCGGTCGAGTGGCCCAGCAGGATGAGCTTCCGGTGGGAGGTCGACCCCTCACCGTGCCCCAGCACCGTGAGCGCAGCCTCGATGTCCTCGTCGTAGGTCGCCAGGTCGTCCACGAATCCCGGAGTCTGCCCCTCCCGCAGACTGCGGCCGTACTTCCGCAGGTCGAGGGCGAAGAACCGCGCGCCGCGATCGTGCCAGAACTGCGCGAGCTCCTTCTGGAAGAAGTAGTCGGACCAGCCGTGCACGTAGAGCACGTCCGCCTCGGCGGCCGGGCGGTGCGGGCGCAGATCGGCGAGCCGCGGAGCGGGGACGTACCGCACCAGGGTCGCGACGACCTCGCCCTCGTTGTCAGGGCGGAGCGGGAGCGTGAGCTGCTCGAACGGCTCGCCGAGCACGTCCGGCTGCCAGTCGTGCTCTCGCGTCATCCCCCCAGCGTGCCAGGTCGCGCGACGGACCGGTACACCCGGCATGTGCGCGGTGCGACTGCGCCGTCCCGGGACGACTGCCCCCGGTCGCCGCGCCGCAGAAGTCCCGCGGCGCCGCAGTCGCTACCGCGGGCGCCGGTGCTCAGTCGTCCGAGGAGGCCGAGACCGACGTGCGATTGGAGACGCGCACCATCTCGTCGCGCGGCACGACCTTGATGCGGGCGCGTCCGCGCTCGGCGCCGAGGGCCTGCTCGTGCTCGTCGAGGTTGTGCCAGCCGTCGAGGTCGGTGTACTCCACACCTCGCTCGCGCAGGAGGTTATCCACGGATTCCTCGTCAGGGTCGGTGGGGGACCACCAATTGCCCTGATCGTTGATCACATGCTTGATCGTCTCCATCGCGTCCGACTTGGTGTGTCCGATGAGCCCGACGGGGCCGCGCTTGATCCACCCGGTGGCGTAGACGCCGTACATGCGCTCGTTGTCGTCGCCGCGCAGCACCTGGCCCTCGTGGTTCGGGATGACGCCGTGCTTCGCGTCGAAGGGGATCTCGGGCAGCGGGGAGCCGAAGTAGCCGACGGCGCGGTAGAGCGCCTGGATCTCGACCTCGCGGATCTCGCCGGTGCCGCGCACCCCGCCCTCGCCGTCGGGCTCAGTGCGCTCGTAGCGGATGGCGCGCACGCGGCCGTCCTCGTCCGAGAGCACTTCGAGCGGCTTGGCGTAGAAGTGCAGGTGCAGGCGACGGGAGGCCGCGCCCACCTCGCGCTGGCGCCACTGCTGCAGCACCCGGTCGATCACCATGACCTGCTTGTTGCTGGCGATGGCGTCCTTCGACTGCTCGTCGTAGTCGAAGTCCTCGTCGTAGACGATCATGTCGACGTCGCGCAGCTCGCCGAGCTCGCGCAGCTCCAGCGGGGTGAACTTCACCTGCGCCGGGCCGCGGCGCCCGAAGACGTGCACGTCGGTCACGGGCGAGTTCTGCAGGATCTCGTAGACGTTGTCCGGGATCTCGGTGGGCAGCAGGTCCTCGGCGTGCTTCGCGAGGATGCGCGACACGTCGAGCGCGACGTTGCCGTTGCCGATGACGGCGACGGACTCGGCTTCCAGCGGCCACGTGCGCGGCACGTCGGGGTGGCCGTCGAACCAGCTCACGAACTCGGCGGCCCCGTACGAGCCCTTCAGGTCGATGCCCGGGATGTCGAGGTCGGCGTCGCGGATGGCGCCGGTCGAGAAGATGACGGCGTTGTAGTGGCGCTTCAGGTCGTCCAGCGTGATGTCGGTGCCGAAGTTCACGTTGCCGAAGATGCGGATGTCGCCGCGGTCGAGCACATCCCGCAGCGCCGTGATGATGCCCTTGATGCGGGGGTGGTCAGGCGCGACGCCGTAGCGCACCAGGCCGTACGGCGCGGGCAGCTGCTCGAAGAGGTCGATGGACACGTCGAAGCCGCGTTCCGCTTTGAGCAGGATGTCCGCGGCGTAGATGCCGGCGGGCCCGGCGCCCACGATGGCCAGTCGGAGTTTGGTCATGCGTCGTATCCTTCGTGTTCAGCTGGAGCGTTCGACGATCGTGTCCGCGAACCGGACGAGCGCCTTCTTGACGGGACCGTCGGGCAGGGGGGCGAGCGCCTCGACGGCCTCGCGCGCCCACCGGTGGGCCTCCTCCAGGGTCTGGTGGGTGACCTCGTGCTCGCGCAGGGCCGCGATCGCGGCGGTCGCCTGCGGGGTGACGGGGCCTTCGTCGGCGGTGCCGATCACGTCGCGCTCGAGCCGCTCGAGCAGCTCGGCGGCGGAGGGGTCGGTCGCCGCGCGCTCGCGCAGGCGCAGCACGGGGAGGGTCGCGACGCCGGCGCGCAGGTCGTTGCCCGGGGTCTTGCCGGTCTCCTCGACGCCCTTGGCCGAGAGGTCGATCACGTCGTCGATGATCTGGAACGCGACGCCGATCTTCTCGCCGAACGTCACGACCGGCTGCTCGTAGCTCTCGTCCGCACCCGAGAAGACCACGCCCATCTGAGCGGCGACGGCGATCAGCGAGCCCGTCTTGTCCTCGAGCACCGTGAGGTAGTGGGCGATCGGGTCCTCGCCGTCGCGCGGCCCGATGGTCTCGTGCAGCTGGCCGAGGCAGAGCCGCTCGAACGTGTCCGCCTGCAGCTGGATGGCACGCTCGCCCAGGGCGGAGACGAGCTTGCTCGCACGGGCGAAGAGCAGGTCGCCGGTCAGCACCGCGACCGAGTTGCCCCAGACGAACTGCGCGCTCGGGACGCCGCGGCGCATCTGCGAGTCGTCCATGACGTCGTCGTGATAGAGCGACGCGAGGTGGGTGATCTCGACCGCCTGGGCGGCCTGCAGCACCTGGGGCGTGGTCCCCCGGCCGAGCTGCGCCGCGAGCAGGGTCAGCATCGGGCGCACGCGCTTGCCGCCGGCCTCGAGCAGGTAGCGGGCCGTGACGTCCGCGAGCTCGTCGGCGAACTGCATCTGGTCGCGCAGACCGTCCTCGATCTGCACCAGCCCGTCGTCGACGGCGGCCGCGAGGGCGCGATCCTCACCGCGGGAGAAGATCCGCTCGGTCAGGCCGACCTGGCTGGACACCGACGCAGGACGGCGCACTCCGGGAACACTTCGTGGCACTACTCCCCCTCAGATGGGATGGACGGTGTCGAGGACGTTCCGTCGGCTGCCGGCTTCGCCGGAGCAGGCTTCTTGGTGGCGGGCGTCGCCGCGGCGGCGGGCTTCGCGGTGGTCGCGGGCTTCGCGGCGCCGGCAGGCTTCGCGGTGGCCGCGGGCTTCGCGGCGCCGGCAGGCTTCGCGGTGGCGACAGGCTTCGCGGCGGTCGCGGGCTTCGCGGTGGTCGCGGGCTTCTTCGCAGCCGGAGCGGCCTTCTTTGCGGGCGCGGACGCGGACGCGGGCTTCGCGGCGGCAGCCCTGGCAGCGGCGGGCTTGGCGGCGTCGGCCGGCTTCGCGGCAGCGGGCTTGGCAGCAGCGGGCTTGGCAGCAGCGGGCTTGGCAGCAGCGGGCTTCGAAGTGGCAGTCGCCGGCTTCGCGGCGGCAGCTGGCTTCGCGGCGGCAGCTGGCTTCGCCGCCTCAGCGGCAGGCTTCTCCGGTGCAGCAGGCTTCCCCGCAGCAGCAGGCTTCTCCGCAGCAGCAGGCTTCTCCGCAGCCACCGGCTTCGCCGCCTTCGCGGGCGCCGCCTCCAGGGGCTTGCGGCCGCGGTGCAGGGCCACGATGCCGGCGGTCAGGTTGCGCCAGGCGACCGACTCGTAGCCGGCCTCGCGCAGCCATCCGGCGAGTTCCGGCTGGGCCGGCCACGCCTGGATGGAGTCCATGAGGTACTCGTAGGCGGCCGGATTCGAGCTCGCGAGCTTGGCGAGCACGGGCATGCCGTACTTGAGGTAGGCGCTGTATCCGGCGCGGATGAGCGCGACCGGGGGGTGGGAGAACTCGCAGATCACGACGCGGCCGCCGGGCTTGGTGACGCGGTAGAACTCGGCGAGCGCCGTGCGCGGGTCGACGATGTTGCGGAGGCCGAAGGAGATCGTGACGGCGTCGAACGAGTCGTCGTCGAAGGGCAGCTTCATCGCGTCGGCCTGCACGAAGGTGACGTAGGGGTTGTCGGCCTGGCGGCGGCGCCCGACCTCGATCATCCCCTCGGAGAAGTCCGCGGCGACGACGCTTGCGCCGTTGCGGGCGAGGGATGCGCTCGACGTGCCGGTCCCGGCCGCGACGTCGAGGATCCGTTCGCCGGCGCGCGGTCCGACGGCACGCGTCGTCGCCACACGCCAGAGGGATGCGTTGCCCACCGACAGGACCGTGTTGGTCCGGTCGTAGTGGGTCGACACCTCATCGAACATGGCGGCGACCTGGGCGGGCTTTTTGTCGAGGTCGGCCTTACTCACCCCACCAGCTTAGGCTGCGCCGTGATCCCGTGCATTCCCGGGGCGGGATGGACGGCGCCTGCGCGGCGAATGCGCGGTCAATGCGCAGGGGGCGCGCATCGGACGCCCAGCGTGCCGGGCGTAGTCTGTAGCGGTGACAGCACCAGCGACCACGCGACAGGCGACGGACGTGACGGCGCTCTCGGTCGAGACGACACCCCTCGACGACGTACGCCAGCTCATCCCCTACATCGATGCCCGCACCCCTCTCCTGTGGCTGCGGAAGGGCGAGGGGATCGCCGGCATCGGCGAGGCGCTCCGGCTCGAGTTCTCCGGCCCCGACCGCATCGCCGACGCCTCCGCCGCGTGGCGCGAGACCGTCGCCGCCGCGACGATCGCCGACTCCGTGCGCACTCCCGGCACCGGCCTGGTCGCCTTCGGCACCTTCGCGTTCGCGGACGAGAGCGCAGCGACCAGCACGCTGATCGTCCCCGAGATCATCCTCGGCCGCCGCGACGGCCGCAGCTGGATCACCCGCATCCGGCCGGTCGACGCGAACGGCGTGGACGCCACCGCGACCTCTGGCACCGCCGCCCTTCCGCCGCGGACCCCGCTCGGCGACGAGTACCGGCTGGCCCTCCTCCCCGGCACGCTCGGCAAGGACGGCTACCGCGCCGCGGTCTCCGCCGCCGTTGCGCGCATCCGGGAGCACGACCTCTCCAAGACCGTCCTCGCACGCGACCTCGCCGGGCACCTGCCGCTCGAGTCCGACCTCCGTCGCGCGCTCGTCGAGCTGGCCCTCGGCTACCCGGAGTGCTGGACGTTCGCCGTCGACGGTCTCGTCGGCTCCTCCCCCGAGACGCTGGTGCGGGTGCACCACGGCACCGTCACGGCGCGCGTCCTCGCCGGGACGATCTCGCGCGGGGCGGACGCGGTCGCCGACCACGACGCCGCGGTCACCCTGGCGAGCAGCACCAAGGACCAGGAGGAGCACCGGTTCGCGGTCGCCAGCGTGCTGGAGGCCCTGCGCCCGCACAGCGCCGACCTGGACGCCAGCGACCTCCCCTTCACCCTCAAGCTCCCGAACCTCTGGCACCTGGCGACCGACGTCGCAGGCACCCTCAGCGACGGCGCGAGCTCGCTCGATCTGGCCGACGCCCTCCACCCCACGGCGGCCGTCGCGGGCACCCCGCGGCAGGACGCCCTCGCGGTCATCCGCGAGCTCGAGCCCTTCGACCGCGGCCGCTACGCCGGGCCGGTCGGCTGGGTCGGCGGCGACGGCGACGGCGAGTGGGCGATCGCCCTCCGCTGCGCGCAGATCGCCCCCGACGGCGATCTGACCGCCTACGCGGGCGCGGGCATCGTCGCCGACTCCGATCCCGAGCGCGAGCTCGCCGAGACGACGATGAAGTTCCGCCCGATCGTGGAGGCCTTCGGCTGAGGCCGGGCCCCCGCCCGAGCCCGATCCCGATCCCCTGAGACCGGCGACGCGGGCCTCAGGTCGCCGCCAGCCGGTTGCGCTGCTCCTCCACGTCGTAGGAGGGCACGGGCCAGCCGAGCTCCATCCGCTCCAGGGCGTCGATCAGGAGGTGCTGCACGGCGATCCGGGCGTACCACTTGCGGTCGGCGGGCACCACGAACCAGGGCGCGATGTCGGTGGAGGTGCGTTCGAACACGAGCTGAAAGGCCTCCTGGTAGTCGTCCCACAGCATCCGCTCGTCGACGTCGTTGGTCGTGAACTTCCAGCGCTTGTCCTCGCGGTCGAGCCGGTCCGCGAGGCGCTTCTTCTGCTCGTCCTTGCCGAGGTGCAGCATGACCTTGACGATGGTCGTTCCGGTCTCGGTCAGCTCGCGCTCGAAGTCGTTGATCGCGCGGTACCGCCGCTCGATCTCGTCGGCCGGCGCGAGCTGTCGCACGCGGCCGATCAGCACGTCCTCGTAGTGGGAGCGGTCGAAGACGCCGACCTGCCCGGCGGCGGGCGCCGCCTTCTCGATGCGCCAGAGGAAGTCGTGCGCGAGCTCCTCCGGCGTCGGCTTCTTGAAACCCGTGTAGCGGACGCCGCCCGGGTTCATCGCACCGACGACGTGGGAGACGATGCCGCCCTTGCCCGCGGTGTCCATCGCCTGCAGCACGAGCAGGACCCGTCGCTGGTCGCCCTGGGTGCCCGCCGCGTAGAGCCGCTCCTGGAGGTCCGCGAGGATCCCGGCGCCCTCGGCGAGCGCCTTCTCGCCGTCGCGCTTGTCGCCGTCGAACGCGGGCTTGCCGCCCGGGTCGCGCTCCGACAGGCGGAAGCCGGGTCCGGCCCGCAACAGGTCGTCCGGGTCGGTGCTCCAGTAGCTCTCGCGTCCCATCCGCGTCCTCCTCGATCGGCGTGGGCTCCATCGTAGGGAGGTCAGCCCGGCTGCGCCATGACCGCGATGGAGCCGAAGGCCCGCGGCGGGTGCACCAGGACCACCGGCTGCGTCCCGCCGGGGAACAGCCGGGCGACCTCCGCAGGGTCGGCGCGGTCGTCGACGGTGATGTCGATCGTCTCGCGCCAGCGGCCGTCGGCCATGCGCTGCAGCGTCGCCTCCCAGGTGATGCCCGGCGTCCGCTTGGCCTGCACCCGCAGGTGGACCCCGACGGCACCGCGCCGCCCGAGCAGTGAGAGGAGGCCGCGGTAGACGGCGGCGCGACTGCGGTTCGAGAGCCAGGGGCCGAGCGCGGTCGCGAGGATGTCGGCGTTCCAGATCACCGTCGTCGCGAATCCTGAGCGCGACTGGTAGACGTCGACGGCGATGACCCCGGAGATGCGTCGCACCGTCTGCCGCAGGCTCTGCCGGGTGATCCCCTCCTCCACCGTGTTGCGCAGGTAGATCGGCACGGACGCGCGCGGCGGCAGGTCGCCGGCGCGCTGGGCGGCCCGGTCGTCCACGTGCTGTCCGGCACCGAGGAAGGGCGCCAGCTCGGCGAGGAAGGCGGCGACGCGTTCGTCCGGTGGCCGTGCCTCCACGATCCCGGCCGTGTCGGCGTAGGCGGTGGACTGGTGCAGCGCGCCGAGGCGGAACCCGACGGAGAGCGGGGGCGCCGCCTTCACTGTGAGCAGGCCGTCCGGACCGGCGTCGACGGCGTTCTCGCGACCGTCGATGCGCGGCACGATGTCGAGCACGTGCTCGAGCGCGAGCGTTCGGACGCCGGCAGGATGCGGGAAGCGCCCGAGAGGCGACCCTCCGACCACGAGATGGGTCACCGTGAAGCCGTCGGCCGCCGCGGCGAGCGCGATCTGGGCGGCGACCATCCCGCCGAGGCTGAAGCCGGTGAGCAGCACCGGTTCCCCTCGCGCGATCCCCGCTGCGCGCATGGTCGCGATCGCCGCGCGCGTGATCGTCGCCTGCCGCTCCGCGCCGATGACGAGGTCGGCGGTGAGGTCGTTCGGCGCCGCGCCCGCCCGCGGGTGCCACGACTTGGTGCTCGGGAGCTGCACGATCCAGTGCCGCAGGCCCATCGCGTCCGCGCGGTGGATCACGCGGATCACCGCGACGTCGGCACGGTCGTCGAGGTCGGGATCGCAGAGGTCGTCGATCTCGCGCTGGCTGAGGAAGACCTCCCGCAGCGACCGCACGGCGCGGCGTCGCATCGCGCCGGCGGCGAGCCCGGGCTGACCCAGAGGGTCGACGGGAGGCCCGAGACGCAGGCCGAGCCGCGCCGCCTCCGCCGCCGCCGTCGCCGCGTCTCCGAGCGACGCGGGCGGACGGTAGGGTTCGGGCGCCGCCGGGTCGGCCCACCACCGCAGGAAGTCGTGCAGCAGGGGGAAGGCGGCCGCGAGGAACTCGTCGTAGCCGAGCAGCCGGGCGTCGTGCCCGTCGCGCAGGAGGCCGCGCCGCCTCCCCAGGCCGACGACCTTCCGCAGCAGGTCGGGCAACCGGAACACGGCGACGTACGGCCGGGCGCGCCAGCGCGGGAGCGCGAGGCCCGCGACACTCACGCCGAGGGCGAGCGGCGCGAGCAGCCAGCCCGCCAGTCGGGCGATCCCATCGACCGTGCGAGGGACGAGGGAGAGATAGAGACCGCTCAGCGCGACGCGTCGGGCCCGGCGGCGCACGGGCGGAGGCGAGGGGAACGGGTACGGGATGCGGCGCGAGCGCTGCACGACGAACCAGACCCACGCCGCGGCCAGACCGATCAGGCGCACGACGAGCGCCACCACCGCTGCCGCGACCGCCAGTGCGAGCAGCACGACGCCGGACACGAGGGTCAGCGGGATGCCGACGACGAATCCGGCGATCAGCGCGATCCACCCGCCGGCCGAGCGCCCCCGCCAGAGGTGCGGTGGCGTCTGCGGCGGCGGCATGCGGTCAGCCTAACTCCGGCACTGCGCCCCGCCGCGTCTAGCCACCGACCGATCCGCCCGCTACGGTGAGCGCCACGGGATGGGAGTCACGGATGAACAATTTCTGGGATGTGCTCTGGCTGATCTTCTGGTCGTTCGCCTTCGTCGCCTATCTGTTCGTGCTGTTCGGGATCCTGGCGGACCTCTTCCGCGACCAGACGCTCAACGGCTGGTGGAAGGCGCTCTGGATCATCTTCCTGGTGTTCCTGCCCTGGCTCACCGCGCTGGTGTACCTGATCGCGCGCGGTCGCGGGATGGCCGAGCGCAATGCCGAGCGACGGCAGACCGTGCCGGAGGACGACGACTACGGCCTCCACCCGGTCGCCTCCTCCAGCCCGTCGAGCGACATCGCACAGGCGAAGGAGCTGCTCGACCGCGGTGTGATCAGCGCCAACGAGTTCGACGCGCTCAAGGCGAAGGCACTGGGCCAGCGCTTCTGAATCCCGGCATTGTATCCAGGCTGAGCGGATGTAATATTCAAGTATGCCTGTACCCGTAACCGAGGCCGTCAGCCCCAGACGGCTCATCCGAGATGAAGTCTTCCTCCGTCTCCTCGACGCGATCGTCGAGGGAGACCTCACGCCCGGCGAACAGCTCTACGACGCCGAGATCGAGCGGTGGGTGGGCGTCTCCCGCACCCCCGTCCGCGAGGCCCTCAACCAGCTCGCCACCATGGGCCTGGTCGAGATCATGCCGCAGAAGCGCACCCGCGTGACCCCCATCGACCCCGTCCGCCTCCGCGGCCTGATCGACACGGTCGGCACCCTGCTGCGCGGAGTCGTCCGCGACGCCACGCCGCTCCTCACCGACGCCGACAAGGAGACGCTCCGCGGCCTCCCGGAGCGCGCGGCCGCCGCGGAGAAGGGGACCGCCCTGGAGCGCGACCACGTGCTCGTGGACGGCTTCATCGACGTCTTCGTCCGCCGCCTCGACAACCGCACCATCGCCCGTCTCTTCAAGCGGCACCTGCCGGAGGTGCGCCGCGCCCTCGTCGCCGCCCCGTCCGGCGACGCGTTCGCCGCGGGCGTCCCCGCGCTGACGTCGCTCGTGACGGCCGCCATCGACGGTGACGCCGCAGGCGCCGCGCGTGCCGTCGACGACTACTGGGGCACCGGCCTCGCGACCGTGGTCGACGAGTTCGCCGCCACCGAAGGGAAGATCGCCTGATGCCGCTGCCCGTGAAGGACTCCGCCCCCGTCGAGCGCCAGCTGCTGCGCGACGTCGTCTACAACCGTCTCTACGACGGCATCCTGGACGGCACGCTCGAGCCGGGCGAGACCCTGCTCGACGACAAGCTCACCTCGTGGCTCGGCGTCTCGCGCACCCCGATCCGGGAGGCGCTGATGAAGCTCGCCGACATCGGCCTGGTCGAGATGGCGCCCAACCGCTACACGCGCGTCGCCCCGATCGACCACCGCGCGATCGACGAGGCCATCTACACGACCGGGCTGCTGCACGAGCACGCCGCCCGCGCCGCCGTCCCCGGCCTCGACAACGCGGCCGTCAGCCGCCTCGACAAGGCCCAGAAGGAGGTCAAGAAGACCGCGAAGGCCGGCGACAAGCCCGCCCTCGGCCGGGCCCTCAACGACTTCTTCCTCGAGTTCGGTCGCAGCGCGGACAACGCGGTGCTGCTCGGCGTGAGCGAGGGCCTCAGCCCGCAGCTGCTGCGCTACATCGCCGTGTGGCCACAGCCGTTCGGCGTCGACGACCTCCCGGCCCGCGTCACCGCGATCTTCGAGGCCGCGAAGGCCCGCGACGGGCAGAAGGCCGGCGACCTCGTCGCCGAGCTCTACGCCCCGACGCTCACGCAGTTCCTCGCCGAGTACCGGCGCAGCGACCGCGACATCGACGACACCCCCGGCTACTGACGGCTCACGTCACCCGGAGCAACGCGAAAGCGCCCGGTCCCCTGTGGGGCCGGGCGCTTCGTCGTACAGGGGCGCGGGAACCGCGGCTCAGACCTCGAAGTCGACCGCGCTGCGGCCGTCCACGACCGAGCGGATGTACGCCGCGACCTCCTCGTGCGCGGGGTGCACCTGGTAGCGCGCCACGGCATCCAGGTCGGCGAAGTCGCCGATCAGCACCAGGTCGAAGTTGCCGGGGAGCACGTTGACGCCCACCTCGAGCCGCTCGATCTCGGGCACGACGCCCACGAGCGACTCCAGCTTCGCCTTGACGGCGGCGGCGTGCTCGGCCCGCTCGGACTCGTCGGTCGCAGCGAGCTTCCACGTGACGACGTGGCGAATGGTCATCGGTCCTCCAGGATCGCGGTGCGCAGCCGGGCCGGATCGACCCGCCAGTAGGTGTGCATCCGCCCGCCGACCAGCACGACCGGGATCTCCTCCACGTACTTCTCGTGCAGAGCCGGGTCGTCCAGGATGCTGAGCTCCTCCACCTCCACGGCGGGAGAGCCGTCCGGGAGGCCGTCGACCACCGTGCGGATCACCTCGCGGGCGTCGTCGCACAGGTGGCAGCCCGGCTTGCCGATGAGGGTCAGGGAGACGGCGGACACGGCGTCCAGCCTAGCTCTCCCGAGCACAGCAAAAAGCGCCGGGCCATGACGGACCGACGCTTGAGCCGCAGACTCTGAGGTCTACTTCTTGTTGCGACGCTGGTGGCGCGTCTTGCGGAGAAGCTTGCGGTGCTTCTTCTTCGCCATACGCTTGCGACGCTTCTTGATAACGGAACCCACGTAGACCTCACAAAGTTAGGGGGGTTTGCCGCGGGGTGCGCGGCGACACAAGCAACCAGTTTACCCGACGTCACGCCGTATCGGCGACGCCGCCCTTCTCGGAGGGCACGAGAGCCTCCAGAGCCTGGTCGACGGCCGACTCCGGGACCCGGAACGAGCGCCCGAAACGGATCGCGGGAAGCTCGCCGGAATGCACCATCCGGTACACGGTCATCCGGGAGACGCGCATCATGTCGGCCACCTCGGCGACCGTCAAGAAGCGCACGTCGCGCAGATCGTGTGCCATCGTCGTACCTTTCCGACCGCCATGGTACTCGGCTCCGCCGGCGGGTGACAGGAACTCTATGCGAGCGCGGGATCCCGCGGCAAGCACCGGGACGTCAGTCGCGACGCCACTTCGTCACGCGCTCGGTCGCGTTCGACACGGCGTGGCGGGTGTCGGCGAGCACCTTGCCGACGGTGCTGGCGAACTCCCGGGTCTCCTCGGCGAGCTGCGCCGAGAGGGCGGCGGCGTCGACGTCGGCGGTCGTGAACGGGATGATCCAGTCCTCCACCAGCTCGAGCGGGGTCGCATCCAGCCGGTAGTAGCGGTGCTGGCCCTCCTCGCGGACCGAGACGAGGCCGGCCTCCCGCAGCACCTTGAGGTGCTTCGACACGGTCGGCTGGCTGAGCTCGAGCGTCGCCACGATCTCCGAGACCGAGATCTCGCCCACACCGTCCGCCGACTCCGAGTGTCGGTCGAGCAGCACGCGGAGGATGTCGCGCCGCGTGGGGTCGGCGATCACGTCGAAGATGTCGGCCATCCCCCCAGGCTAGTCACTCCGCACCCGGAGTACCATGTCCGAAGCTTCGGTGGGAGGGAACGGACCATGGCTACGACCCCGGCGGCCCGGCGCGGGACCGCGGTTCCCATGAACCGGGTGCGCGGCGCGATCAACGGCTTCGCCTCCCGCAGCCCGTCGCGCTTCGCGATCCTGGTGTTCACGCTCCTCATCCTGATCTTCACCCTGCTCTTCTCGCTGCCCATCGCCTCGGTGAAGCAGACGGTCACTCCCCTCGCGGACGCTCTGTTCACCGCCGTCTCGGTCATCTGCGTCACCGGCCTGTCGACGGTCGATATGGCGACGCACTGGTCGGTCTTCGGCCATCTGCTCGTCTACCTGGGCGTGCAGATCGGTGCGGTCGGCGTGCTCACGATGGCGAGCATCCTGGGCCTGGTCATCTCCCGCCGCCTCGGCCTGCGCGCCAAGCTCATGGCCGCCAGCGACAGCAACCCGCTGCGCATCCACGCCGGTCCCGTCGCCGAGGGCCAGGCCGTGCGGCTCGGCGAGGTGGGCAAGCTGCTCACGACCGTCGCGCTCAGCATGGTCGTCATCGAGGGGCTCGTCGCGCTGCTGCTCCTGCCCCGGATGCTGATCGCCGGGATGTCGTTCGGCTCGGCGCTCTGGGAGAGCCTCTACTACTCGGCAATGGCGTTCACGAACACCGGGTTCGCGCCGAACGCGGAGGGGCTGACGCCGTTCAAGGAGGACTTCTGGTTCCTCGGCGCGCTCATGATCGGCGTGTTCCTCGGGGCCATCGGGTTCCCGGTCATCCTGGCCATCGCCTCCAACCTGCGCAAGAAGCGGCGGCGCTGGTCCATCCACGTCAAGCTGACGCTGCTGACGTCGGTCATCCTGCTCGTCGCCGGCGCGGTCATGTACATCGTGCTCGAGTTCGACAACCCCAAGACCTTCGGGAACCTCGACGCCGGGCATACCGTGTTCCAGTCGTTCTTCCTGTCGACCATGGCGAGATCGGGCGGGTTCTCGACGATCGACATCAGCGACCTCCACGGGTCGAGCCTGCTCGTCACCGACATGCTGATGTTCATCGGCGGCGGGTCGGCCTCCACGGCCGGCGGCATCAAGGTCACCACGCTCGCGGTGCTGTTCCTGGCGGCGTTCGCCGAGGCGCGCGGGGTGGAGACGATGGATGCCTTCCGCCGCCGCATCCCGATCGACGTGCTGCGGCTGTCGGTCGCGGTCGCCCTGTGGGGAGCCACGATCGTCGCCGTGTCGACCATCGTGCTGACGCAGATGACCAAGGCTCCGCTCGACCATGTGCTCTTCGACGTGATCTCCGCGTTCGCGACGTGCGGCCTGTCCACCGGGCTGACGGCCTCCCTCCCGGACCCCGGGGTGTTCGTGATGGCGGCCACCATGTTCTGCGGCCGCGTTGGTACAGTGACACTCGCTGCGGCGCTGGCGCAGAGCCAGCGCAAGCAGCTGTACCAGAACCCCGAGGAGAGGCCGCTCGTTGGTTGACCGGATCAAGCACAACGCCCCCGTCCTGGTGATCGGCCTCGGCCGGTTCGGAGCCGCGACGGCCGGCCAGCTCGACCGCCTCGGCCGCGAGGTGCTCGCCATCGACACCGACGGCGGGCTCGTGCAGAAGTGGGCGGACCGCGTCACCCACACCGTGCAGGCGGATGCGCGCTCCATCGAGACGCTGCGCCAGATCGGCGCGGAGGACTTCTCCATCGGCGTCGTGGCCGTGGGATCCTCCATCGAGGCCAGCGTGCTCATCACCGCCAACCTCGTCGACCTCAAGGTGCCCCAGATCTGGGCGAAGGCGATCTCGCAGTCGCACGGCAAGATCCTGGAGCGCATCGGCGCCAACCACGTCATCTATCCGGAGGCGGAGGCCGGCGAGCGCGTCGCCCACCTCGTCTCGGGCCGGATGCTCGACTTCATCGAGTTCGACGACGACTTCGCGCTCGTCAAGATGTACCCGCCGAAGCCCATCCGCGGCCTCAACCTCACCGAGTCCGGCGTGCGCAGCAAGTACAACATCACCGTCGTCGGCGTGAAGAGCCCCGGCAAGCCCTTCACCTACGCCACCGCCGAGACCGTCGTCTCCAACCACGACCTCATCATCATCTCCGGCACCTCCGCCGACATCGAACGCTTCGCCGCCCTCGACTCCTGACCCGCCCCGCCCGCGCGCCGCCCACCGGCCCACCGGCCACCGGCCCGCGAGCACAGTAAAAGTGCTCGTTTTCAGCACATCCGAGAGCACTTTTCCTGTGCTCGGCGGCAACTGTGGAGAGCGCCGGCGGGGTCTGGGTGGTTCGGGGACGATGTGGGGATGGAGGATCAGCGATTAGGTCGTGCGTTCACCGTTCGGGATGCGAGCGCCGCGGGAATGGGGCGCGGGGCGCTGCGCAATCGACGATTCGCGCGACCGTTTCATGGCGTTCGTGTAGAGGGATCCGGCGAGGGCGCCGACCTTCGTGCACGTGCCCACGCACTGAGCGTGCGGATGGAACCGGGCCAGGTCTTCTCCCACCTGACAGCGGCAGCGCTTCACGGATTCCCGCTCCCTGTGCGCCACACGGATCCTCAGGCCGACTTGCACATCAGCGTCTTCGAGCCGCAGCGCGCTCCACAGCTCAGGGGTGTCGTCTCGCACGAGCTGAAAGCCACCGGCCAGCTGGTCACGTCGATCGAGCGACTCGCCGTCATGGGCGTCGAGGACACCTGGGCGCAATTGGCCTCGTCGCTCTCGCCGACGGACCTGGTGGTCGTCGCGGATTGGCTCGTGACCGGGCGCGAGCCGTACTCGGGTGAGCCGCCGCCCACCACCATCGAAGCGCTCGATCGCGCAATCGCCCGCAGAGGACGGATGCGCGGAGTCAAGACATTGCGCGTCGCGCGAGACCGCGCGCGCTACGGGTCGTTGTCACCACAGGAGACGAGACTCCGCCTCCTGCTCCAGGACGAAGGGTTCCCGGAGCCCGCGCTCAACCATCGCATCATGAGCGTCGCGGGCGAGCTGGTCGCCATGGTCGACCTCGCGTATCCCGACCGTCACGTGGCGATCGAGTACCTCGGCGACCACCACCGGACCGACCCGCACACCTACCGGGACGACATCCTGCGACGCGAACGCCTCACGGCACACGGCTGGGCGCCCCTCTTCGTCACGGCCCACGACCTGCACACGCCCGCCTTCCTCCTCGTCCGGCTGCGGCGCCTGCTCGCGAGCACAGGAAAAGTGCTCTGATCGCGGCCGAATCCGAGCACTTTTCCTGTGCTCGCGGGCTGCGGGCTGCGGGCGGACGGCGGGCGGGCGCGGCGGTCAGCCGGCGGCGAGTTCGCGGGCGCGGGCGAGGGCGGCGTCGGTGGCGCGGGCGAAGAGGGCGGGGAGGTCGGCGTCGGCGAGGACGGCGACGGCGCGCTCAGTGGTGCCGTTGGGGCTGGTGACGCGGCGGCGGAGCTCCGCGGGGCCGTCGTCGGAGGCGGCGAGCATGGTCGACGCGCCGAGGAAGGTGCCGTTCACGAGGATGGCCGCCTGCTCCGGCGTGAACCCCTTGGCGACGGCGGCGTCGGTGAGCGCCTCGATGAGGAGGAACACGTACGCGGGGCCGGAGCCGGAGATGGTGCTGAGGGCGTCCAGCTGCGACTCGGGCACCTCCACGACCTGGCCGACGGTCTCGAACAGGGCGCGCACGAGGGCGAGGTCCTCGGGCTCGGTGCGGGTGCCGGCGCTGATCCCGGTGACGGCCTTGCCGACGACGGCGGGGGTGTTCGGCATCGAGCGGACGACGGAGATCGAGTCGGGCAGCAGCGACTCGAACGTCGCGACGGTGACCCCGGCGGCGACGCTCACGACGACGGCTCCGGGAGTGAGGGAGTCCGCGATCTCGCGGAGCAGGTCGGGCACCATCCCGGGCTTGACGGCGACGATGACGATCTCGGCGCCCTCGACGGCGCGGCGGTTCGCCTCGGGGTCGTCGTCGGTCGCGAACGCGGTGACGCCGGGGGTGCGGGCGAGCTCGGCGGCGCGGGCGGCGGAGCGGTTGGTCACGCGCACCCCGCCGGCGACGGAGACGCCGGGGGCGAGCAGGCCCGAGAGGATCGCGCGGCCCATGGAGCCGGCTCCGAGCATCGCGATGGTGGGCAGCGTCACGTTCTGCGTGTCGGTCATGCGGCCATCCTAGGATGAGTCCATGAGCGCATCAGGAGGCACCAGGGCGATCGTCGCGGCGTTCTCCGCGAACCTCGGCATCGCGCTGACGAAGTTCATCGCCTGGTTCTTCTCCGGCTCCTCGTCGATGCTCGCCGAGGGCGTCCACTCGCTCGCCGACTCCGGCAACCAGCTGCTCCTGCTGCTCGGCGGCCGCAAGGCGAAGCGGCAGGCGGACAAGGAGCACCCGTTCGGCTACGGCCGCGAGCGCTACGTGTACGCGTTCGTCGTGTCGATCATCCTGTTCTCCGTCGGCGGCGTGTTCTCGCTCTACGAGGGCTTCGAGAAGCTGGCCCACCCGCATCCGCTCGACAACTGGTGGCTGCCGGTCCTGGTGCTGCTGATCGCGATCGGCCTGGAGTCGTTCTCGCTGCGCACGGCGGTGCACGAGTCGCGCCCGCACAAGAAGGGCATGTCGTGGCCGCAGTTCGTGCGGCGGGCGAAGGCCCCCGAGCTGCCGGTCGTGCTGCTGGAGGATGTGGCCGCCCTCACGGGTCTCGTGTTCGCCTTCATCGGCGTCGGCCTGACGGTCCTCACCGGCAACGGGATCTGGGATGCCGTCGGCACCCTCCTGATCGGCGCGCTGCTGATCGTGGTGGCGATCATCCTCGGCATCGAGACGAAGAGCCTCCTCGTCGGCGAGGGCGCCAGCGACGCGGACGCCGAGGCGATCGAGCGCGCGGTGCTGGCGGGCGACGAGGTCGAGCGCATCATCCACATGAAGACCCTGTACCTCGGCCCCGACGAGCTGATGGTCGCGGCCAAGCTGGCGCTGCCGGGCGAGCAGCGGCTCGCCGACGTCGCCGCCGCGATCAACACGGTCGAGCGACGCATCCGCGACGCCGTCCCCGCCGCCCGGGTCATCTACATCGAGCCGGACGTCTGGATCGACCCGAACGAGAAGCACCCGGCGACCGACACCATCATCCTGAAGGGCCTGGATTGACCGGCACAGCCACGCGGACCGCGCTCGTCCTGCAGCACGACCCCACCATCCACCTCGGCAACATCGGCCCCACGCTGGAGGAGCACGGGTACGAGCTGCGCGTGGTCGAGGTGCGCACGCCCGAGGACGTCGCGGCGGTCGATCCGACCGACGCCGACCTGGTGGTCGTGCTCGGCGGCGAGATGGGCGCGTACCAGACCGACGAGTTCCCGTTCCTGGAGGCGGAGAAGGCGCTCCTGCGCGAGCGGCTCGACGCCGAGCGGCCGACGCTCGGCGTGTGCCTGGGCGCGCAGCTGATGGCCGGCGCGCTGGGCGAGCGCGTCTACAAGGGCGACACCACCCAGATCGGTTACCGCCGGGTCGAGACGACGGAGGCGGGCGCGAGCTCCCCCATCCGGCACTTCGAGGGCGTGCCGGTCGTGGAGTGGCACGGCGACACGTTCGAGCTGCCCGACCGGGCGACGCGGCTGGCGTCGTCGAGCGACTACTCGAACGAGGCGTTCGCCATCGGCGGGTTCGCGCTGGCGGTGCAGTTCCATCCCGAGGTCACGGACGAGATGCACGAGTCGTGGGTGTCGGACGGGTACAACGAGCTCGACGAGCAGGCGATCGATCCCGACGCGCTGCGCCGCGACCGCGAGCTGTACTCGGCGCGGATGCAGGAGGCCTCGCGCGCGGCGTTCTCGGAGTGGCTGGAGGCGCTGCCGCGCTGAGCCGCCCGCCCCGCCCGCGCTCCGCTCAGCGTTTGGCGCGGAAGAAGTCGAGCAGCAGTTCGGCGCACTCCTCGGCGAGCACCCCGGCGAACACCTCGACCCGGTGGTTGAGCCGCCGGTCGCGCAGCACGTCGTAGACCGATCCGGCGGCGCCGGCCTTCTCGTCCCAGGCGCCGAATACGACGGTCGGGACGCGCGCGGCGAGCACGGCCCCCGCGCACATGACGCAGGGCTCCAGCGTCACGACGAGGGTGCAGCCCTCGAGGTGCCAGTCGTCGCGTGCCGCCGCGGCCTGGCGCAGCGCGAGCACCTCGGCGTGCGCGGTCGGGTCGTGGTGCAGCTCGCGCTCGTTGCGCCCCGTGCCGATGACCTCGCCGCGCTCGTCGAGCACGAGCGCGGCGACCGGGACGTCGCCCGTGTCGAACGCGAGGCGCGCGTCGGCGACGGCGCGCCGCATCCACTGCTCGTAGTCGGCGGGGACGGACAGGGGCACAGGATCCTCCAGGCGGGATGTCGGCTAGCCTTGAGCCTATGCGAGTGCACGTAGCGGACCACCCCCTCATCACCCACAAGCTGACCGTGCTCCGCGACAAGACCACGCCGTCGCCGGTGTTCCGCGCGCTCACCGAAGAGCTCGTGACCCTGCTCGCCTACGAGGCCACCCGCGCGGTGCGGGTCGAGCCGATCGAGATCGAGACCCCCGTGACGACCACCACCGGCGTCGCGATCAGCAAGCCGCGCCCGCTCGTCGTGCCCATCCTGCGCGCCGGGCTCGGGATGCTCGAGGGCATGGTCCGCCTGATGCCGACCGCCGAGGTCGGGTTCCTCGGCATGGCCCGCAACGAGGAGACCTTCGAGCCGACGACGTACGCCGAGCGCCTGCCGGAGGACCTCTCCGACCGCCAGTGCTTCGTCCTCGACCCGATGCTGGCGACGGGAGGCTCGCTCGGCGCGGCCATCGACTTCCTGTTCAAGCGCAACGCGGTCGACGTCACCGCCATCTGCATCCTCGCCGCCCCGGAGGGCCTGGCGGCGCTGGAGAAGGCGACCGAGGGCCGCAACGTGACGATCGTGCTGGGCGCCCTCGACGAGCGCCTCAACGAGAACGGCTACATCGTCCCGGGTCTCGGCGACGCCGGGGACCGCCTCTACGGCACTGTGTGAACGCCTGCAATATTCCGTAATGATTTGACATCGCGAGTCATGGTTCGCTTTACTGACTCCATGACTGACAACTCGCGTACCCTGACCTCCTTCGAGGCCCTTGGGGATGCCGGCATGATGATGGCCGGCCGCGACTCCGTCATGTGTTGCCGAATGTGCCGCTGATCTGACGACACTTCGCCGAGCCGAACGCCCTCCGACCACCACCTCGTGATCGGGCGAGAGCTCCCCGGGAACGCCACACGTACGCTCCCGCGCATCAGCCGTCTCTGACACGGCCAACACGAAAACTCCGCGAATCACCGCCCCATCCGGCGCCTTTCTCTCGCCGGGACGACCGTCCCGCAGCGTCGGTGGACGATCGGGATCGCGACATCATCTAAGGACTCCTCCCATGTCTCTCGCCACCATCGACACCTTCGCCCCCACCGCCCTCCGCCCCGCCGAGGCCGCTCCCGCCGCTCCCGCCGCTCCGAAGATCCGCGCCGTCCCGACCGGCACGGAGGCCCGCGGCTTCGTCCTCTACGTCGGCATCGACGAGGCCAAGGCCGCCGCTGCCGGAACCGACCTCGGTCGCATCGTGGAGGCGCTGAAGGCGCTCACCGCCGAGCTGGCACCCGCCTCCGAGACCTACGCCGCCGTCGCGATCGCCCCGGCCGGCGCCGGTGGCCGCGACGTGGATGTCGTCCGCCTCGCCCTGCAGGACCCGTCCGCGATCGCCAAGCACCGCCACACGGCCGCGATCGACGAGGACGAGGACCGCGCCGCGTCCGGCGTCGTCGTCGACATCTCCCGCAAGCGCCTCATCCTGGACAACCAGACGGTCGCGCTGACCTACAAGGAGTTCGAGCTGCTGCAGTACCTGGTGCTGCGCGAGGGCCGCACCATCGAGCGTGCCGAGCTGATCTCGTCGCTGTGGAGCGGAGCGGACGAGGAGGACGTGCCGAACGAGCGCACGATCGACGTGCACGTGCGCCGCCTGCGCGCCAAGCTGGCCCGCTACGAGGACATCGTGCGCACGGTCCGCGGCGTCGGCTACCGGTTCGACCGCCACGCCGACGTCTCCATCCGCCACGCAAGCGCCCCCTCCCCCGACCTGTTCTGAGCCCCGCGCCCGCGGCCCGAAGCCCGCGAGCACAGGAAAAGTGCTCCGAATCGCTCGAAACAGCAGCACTTTTCCTGTGCTCGGCGGCTGCGGTCAGGCGCTGCGCTGGTAGACGCGGAAGGCGCTGGTCGCGAGGGCGGCCATGACGACCGCGAGGGCGGCGAGCAGGCCGACGTGCCCCCAGAGGGCGGCGGTGTCGGGATGCGCGCTGAGCGCCTCCCGGCCGACGATCACCGCCCACTCGAACGGGTTGTAGGCGGCGACGTTCCGCACCCACTCCGGCGACAGCTTCGTGTTCATGATCGCCGAACTGAGGAACATCAGCGGCAGGGTGATCAGCTGCGAGATGCCGATGAGCGCGGTCTGGTCGCGCGCCAGCAGCGCGACCGCGTTCGACAGCGAGCAGAACACCGCGGTGAGCAGCACCACGGCGAGCAGGAGCAGCAGGATGCCGCCGACGCCGCCGTCGAACCGGGCGCCGGCCCAGAACGCGATGCCCAGCACGATCAGCGACTGGAACACCGCGAGGATCGACTGGTAGACGAGCGTCGCGACGATCATCGCGCCGCGATTCGCCGGTGACGTGAGCATCCGGTCCATCACCCCGCGCTCCATGTCCTGGATGTAGACCGTCCCCGACCACGCGCTGCCGAACAGCGCGAGCATCATCACGACGCCCGGGGTCAGGTACTCCAGATAGCTCTCCCCGACGCCGAAGCCGGGGATGTCGACGACCGATTTGAACAGTTGCCCGAAGAGCAGCAGCCAGATCACCGGCTGCACCAGGTTCATCACGAGGAACGCGGGCATGCGGATGGCCCAGCGCAGCTGCCGCCCCGTGAGGAGCAGGGTGTGCGTCAGGAAGGTCGGTCCCCCTCCCGTGCGGGCGGTGCGCGCGGGCGACGGTGCGGGTGCGGTGACGGCGGTCATGATGCGTTCTCCAGGGCGTGCTCGGCGGACGCCTGCGCCCGCGTGAAGGTGCGGCCGGTGTGCCGCAGGTAGACGTCGTCGAGGCTGGGGCGGGCGACGGTGGCGGACGCGACCGCGACGGCCGCGGCCTCGAGCGCGACGAGGGCGAGCGGGAGGGTCGCGGCTCCGTTGTCGGCGCGGGCGCGGAGGGTGCGGCCGTCTCCGCCGATGTCGCGGAGCGCCTCCACCCGCTGCAGGGCGGCGAGGGCGGCGGTCGGGTCGCCGTCCGGCGCGACCTCGACGATCACGGTGTCGCCGCGGAGGCCGCTCTTCAGCTCCTCCGGGGTGCCGCCCGCGACGACCCGGCCGTGGTCGACGATCGCGAGCCGGCCGGCGAGACGGTCGGCCTCGTCCAGGTAGTGCGTGGTCAGCAGCACGGTGATGTGCTCGGCGGCCGTGAGCCGCTCGATCTCGAGCCAGAGCTCCGTGCGCGCCTCCGGGTCGAGCCCGGTGGTGGGCTCGTCGAGGAAGAGCACCTCGGGCCGGTGCATGAGGCCGAGGGCGACATCCAGCTTGCGCGCCATGCCGCCCGAGTACGTCTTGACCTGGCGGCGGCCGTGCTCGGCGAGGCCGAAGCGCTCGAGCAGCTCCCGGGCGCGGGCCCGCGCATCCCGACCGCTCATGCCCTGCAGCCGGCCGGCGAGCACGAGGTTCTCCACCCCGGTGTCCATCGGGTCGGAGACGGGTTTCTGCGCGACGAAGCCGATGGCGCGCCGCACGCGCCCCGGGTGCCGGAGCACGTCGATCCCGGCGACGGACGCGCGGCCGGAGTCGGCGCGCGCGAGGGTCGACAGGACCTTCATGGTGGTGGACTTGCCGGCGCCGTTCGGGCCGAGGAGCCCGAAGACGGTGCCCGCCTCGACGGTGAAGTCGAGGCCGTCGAGGGCGCGGACGGGCGGGGCGCCCCTCCCGCCGGGATAGGACTTGACGAGCTGGTCGGCGACGAGCGCCGGACCGGTGGATGATGCCACGATGGTTCCTCTCTGAGAGGTCACCGAAGGGGCATATCATCGGATACGACCCTCGGTGACTGTTGACGCAGGTTCCGTAAGGAACGACTGAAGGTTTCCGATGGCCGGGGAGTTGCCGCTCTCCGGCCATCGTCTTGTGTGCGGCGGGATGCCGCTCGGATCAGTTCCCCAGCAGTTCGGCCACCTCCTCGCCGAAGGCGCCGGCCGCGACCCGTTGCTGGATCTCGGCCATGCTGAGGCCCTGGCCGAGCAGCACGTGCAGCTGCTCCCACCACTCGTAGCCGCCCAGCGTGCCGTCGCGCAGCCGCGCGAGCAGGTCAGCGACGAAGGCGCGCTCGGCGTCGAGCACGGCCTGCCGGTAGCGGGACTCGATCATGAACAGCTCGGGCAGCGCGGTGTCGTTCGCCTCCGCGACGGCCCGCCGCTCGGCGATCTCGTCGTCGAGCCGCTCGAGCCGGCTCGCCAGGAGGTCGGCGGCGGTCGCCGGCGGGAGCAGCGGGAGCAGGGAGAGCCCGGCCTCGATCGCCGGGTACTCCTTCGCCGGGATCTCGATGAGCTCGCCGAGCCAGTCGATCGCCTCCCGCCGGCCGCTCTCCGTGATCTGGTAGACGACGCGCTCCGGGCGGTTGCCCTCGCGCTCGGTCTGCGCCACCTCGATGAAGCCGTGCTTCACCAGCGACTTGATGACCGCGTAGAGGGAGCCGAAGTTGAGCCGGATGCTGTCCTCCTTGCCGCGCTCGCGCATGGTCGTCGTCATCTCGTACGGGTACATCGGCTTCTCCCACAGGCAGGCCAGGACGGCTAGGGCCAGCGGGTTCGCGATCGCGCGCTTCGACATTGCTCACCTCCGAATACTTTGCTCAGAGTATTCGATTGCGAGCAATCTGTCCAGACGGCCGCTCCGACGTCGCGGGACATGGATTGCGCTCGACGAGGTTCGTCGTCTACGATCTGCTTTAACGATGAAGCACCCAATCCGAGCATCGTTACCCATCGCTCAAGGGAGAGTCTCCATGCACTACAAGAAACAGCTCGCCGTCGTGGCCGTCGCTGCGGCGGTCGGACTGCTCGCCACCGGCTGCTCCGGCGGAGGCGGCACCTCCTCCGGCCCCGTCGAACTGTCCGTCTGGACCGGCTTCACCGGCGGCGACGCCCCCGGCTACGAGCAGATCGTGAAGGACTTCAACGCGTCGCAGAAGCGGATCAAGGTCACCATGTCGGCCGAGCCGTGGGACACGATCCAGCAGAAGCTGCCCTCCGCCTGGATGACCGGACAGGGCCCCGACATCGCGGCCCCGGCCTCCGACCCGAACGTCATCGCCCAGTACGTCAAGACCAAGTCGGTCCTCCCGATCACGCAGACCGGCTCGGGCGACACCAAGATCAACGTGGACGACTTCGCTCCGGCCCTCGTCGACGAGTTCACGTACGACAAGAAGCTCTACGCCGTGCCGGCGAACTACGCCACGCTGAGCCTCTACTACAACAAGGCCCTCTTCACCGCGGCGGGCGTCACGCCGCCCACCACCGTCGCCGAGCTCAAGGAGGCGGCGAAGAAGCTGACCTCCGGCGGCACCTACGGCCTCGTGCTCGCCGACAACAACACCATCCAGATGTGGCCGGTGCTGCAGTGGCTCGAAGGCGGCGACATCGTCGACAGCAAGAACTGCAGCGTGCTCGACAGCCAGAAGGGCCAGAGCAGCCTGAAGCCGTGGGTCGACCTGGTCGTGAACGACAAGATCTCCCCGGTGGGCCTCACCGGCGCCGAGGCCGACGCGCTCTTCTCGGCCGGCAAGGCCGCGATGGAGATCAACGGGCCCTGGGCGGCGCCCGGCTACAAGAAGGCCGGCATCGACCTCGGCATCGTCTCCGTTCCGCTCGACTCCGCGGGCAAGCCGGTGACGCTCGGCTCCACCGCCCCGCTCGCCATCTCGGCCAAGAGCAAGCACCCGCAGGAGGCGCAGGAGTTCCTCGCGTACTGGACGGGCAAGACGGCGCAGAAGAAGTTCTCGCTCTCGACGGGCTTCCCGTCGCTGCGGACCGACCTGGCCGACGACGCCGACCTCAAGGCCGACCCGGTGGTGTCGGTGTTCTCGGCCCAGGTTCCCGGCTCGCGCCTGTACCTGCCGCAGGTGCCGAACGCGACGAAGGTCGACTCCGACGGCTACGTGCCGATGATCGGGACGCTCACGCGAGGCACGCCGCTGGCCGAGGGCACGCAGAGCGCGACGAAGACGATCGACGATCTGACGGGCTGCTCCGCCAAATGACCGTTCTGACCAAGGTCCGGGAGCCGCAGGACGGCTCCCGGACCGGGATCCGGGGGGAGCGGCGGCGCCGCCGGCGGTTCCGCCTCTCCCCCGCCCTGCTGTTCCTCGCCCCGAGCTTCCTCATCCTGGGCGTGTTCGTCCTCTGGCCGATCCTGGTCTCTTTCTGGTACAGCCTGCACGAGTGGACGATCGGCGCCGACGACCAGCCCTGGGTCGGTCTCGGCAACTACATCGCGCTCACGCAGGATCCGAAGTTCTGGGGCGCGCTGCTCCACACCGTCGAGATCACGGTGATCTCGGTGGCCGGGATCGTCGTCCTCGGGCTCGCCCTGGCGCTGGCCCTGGCCCGCGACAACCTCGGCAGCCGGATCATCCGCTCCGCCTTCTTCTTCCCGACCGTGGTCTCGCTGACCTCCATCGGCCTGGTCTGGCGGTTCCTGCTCGACCCGGATCTCGGTCTCGTCGGCGCGATCACCTCCGCCCTCGGCCTCGGGAACGTCGGGTTCCTGCAGTCGCCCCAGCTGGCGTTGCCGACGATCATCTTCGTCAACATCTGGAAGAACGCCGGGTTCGTGATGATCATCCTGATCGCCGGCCTCAAAGGCGTCCCCGCCGAGCGGTACGAGGCGGCCCGTCTCGACGGCGCCGGGTCGTGGGCGCTGCTGCGCTACATCACGCTGCCCGCCCTGCGCCCGACGATGCTTTTCGGCACGCTCATCATGACCATCCAGTCGTTCCAGCTGTTCGACCTCGTCTACGTGATGACGGGAGGCGGCCCGCTGTTCTCGACGGACACGCTCGTCACGATGCTGTTCCGCGAGGGCTTCGTGAACTTCCAGACCGGCTACGCCGCCGCGATCTCGTGGGCGCTGTTCCTGGTGATCGTGATCATCTCCGCCCTCCAACTCAGAATCTTCAGGTACAACGATGTCGACTGAAACGCTCCGCCGGCCGACCGCTGGGACGTCCGCGCGCCGGGACCGGCGCCGTTCCGGCTCCTCGACGCTCGGGACCGTCTCGCGCTGGGTCTTCGTCGGCGTCGGGCTGGTCTTCGCCCTCGTGCCGTTCATCTGGATGCTGTCCGCCTCGTTCCGCACCGAACGCGACCTGTTCGGCAACCCGGCGAGCCTCTTCCCGACCGAGTGGACGCTGCACGGCTATCAGGGCGTGTGGGAGCAGCTCCCGTTCCTGCTGCTCGTGTTCAACACCATCGTCTTCGCCGGCGTCACGACACTGCTCACCCTGCTGTTCGACTCCATGTGCGCCTACGCGCTCGCCCGGATCGACTTCCGCGGGCGCACCATCGCCTTCTGGCTGGTGCTCGTGACCCTGATGGTGCCGTTCCAGGTGACGCTGATCCCGGTGTTCGTGGAGCTCTTCCACCTGGACTGGCTGAACACGTACCAGGGGCTGATCATCCCGCGCGCCACCAGCGCGTTCGGCATCTTCCTCTTCCGCCAGTTCTTCGTCTCGATCCCGCGCGAGCTCGACGAGGCCGCCCGGATCGACGGAGCCGGCCACTTCCGCATCTACTGGCAGATCATCCTGCCGCTGGCCAAGCCGGCCATCGCCACGGTCGCGGTGCTCAACTTCACCGCCCTCTGGAACGACCTGCTGTGGCCGCTCGTGGTCACGAGCACCCCGGAGATGCGGACGCTGCCGGCGGGCCTCGCGCTGTTCGGCGGCCAGCACGTGACCGACCACGCGGTCCTGATGGCCGGCGCCGTGATCTCGCTGCTGCCCATCGCGATCGCATTCTTCCTCGCCCAGCGGTACTTCGTCGCGGGCGTCGCAACGACAGGACTCAAGTGACGACACACATCGACGGCTTCCCGCACGACCGCCTGCACTGGCTGATCGGGATCGAGGACACCTGCGTCTACCCGGCGCCCGGATCGTCGATGGGGCCGCTCAACGAGTTCGAGCTGACCGCGCACGACGCGAACTGGCGCTCGGACATCGGGACCGCAGCCGCGCTGGGCGCCACCGGCCTCCGCTACGGGGTCAGCTGGCCGCTCGTGCACACGGCTCCCGGCACGTTCGACTGGAGCGCGCTGGACGAGCGCATCGAGTACGCGGTGCGGGAGGAGGGGCTCACGGTGATCGCCGACCTCGTCCACTACGGCACCCCCACCTGGCTGGACGGCTCGTTCGCGGACCCCGGGTTCCCGGAGGCGCTGGCCGAGTTCGCCGGCGCCTTCGCCGAGCGGTACCGCGGCGTCGTCGACCACATCACCCCGCTCAACGAGCCGCTCACCACGGCGTCGTTCTGCGGCCTGCGCGGGGTGTGGCCTCCCGCGCTCACCGGCTGGGACGGCTGGACCACGGTGACCGTCGCCATCGCGCGCGGCGTGCAGCGGGCCGTCGCCGCCATCCGCCTGGCCAATCCGGACGCGGTGATCGTGCACGTCGAGGCCTCCGCCATCTACGAGACCACCGAGACGGTGCTGGCCGAGGAGGTCGCGTTGCTCCGCTCGCTGGCGACCCTCCCCACCGATCTCGTGCTGGGACGGGTGGACGACCTCCACCCGCTCGACCCGTGGCTGCGGGAGCAGGGGGCCCGGCCCGAGCACCTCGCCGAGCTGCGCGCCGGCGGGGCACGGATCGACCTGCTCGGCGTCAACTACTACCCGGACCTCACCCCGCGGGTCCTGGAGCTGGCCGAGGGGACGGTGCGCCAGGTCACCGCCAATCGGTGGAGCGACGGGCTCCGCGCGGTGCTGACGGACTGGCACACGCGGTACGGCCTGCCGATGCTCGTCACCGAGACCAGCATCGAGGGGACGCCGGAGGTGCGCCGCGACTGGCTGGAGGCGTCCACGGCCACGGTCCGCGACCTCCACCAGGAGGGGATGGACGTGCGCGGTCTGACCTGGTGGCCGCTGCTCGACTTCGTCGACTGGTCGTACGCCTCCGGAGGCCGCAACGTCGAGGAGTTCGTGCTCGACCCCGCCACGTCGAGCGACGCCACGAGCGAGACGTTCGCCGAGACCGGGCGCGGCCTCACGCCGTTCTTCCGCCGGATGGGTCTCGTCGAGCTGTCCGAGGAGGCCGGCGGCGAGCTGCGCCGCACGCCCACGGTCGCCGCCGCGGTCTTCCCGCGGGCCGCGGCGCGCACCGCCCCCGCGGAGAGCGCGCAGTGAGCGGCGCACCGCTCCGTGCGAGCCGGCTGGAGGAGGCGCGACCGCGCCCGCAGCTGGTCCGCGAGCACTGGACCTCCCTCGACGGACCGTGGCGCTTCGCGCACGACGACGGCGAGGTGGGCGAGCGCGAGGCGTGGTTCGAGCCGGAGCACCGGCTGGAGCGCACCATCGTGGTGCCGTTCCCGCCCGAGAGCGCCGCGTCCGGCATCGCCGACGACCGCTTCCACGACGTCGTCTGGTACCAGCGCGACGTCCCCTGGGACGCCGTGCTGCAGGCGGGACACGGCGCAGAGCGGCCGCGCCTCCACCTCCGCTTCGGTGCGGTCGACTACCGCGCCCGCGTGTGGGTCAACGGGCGGTTCGTCGGCGAGCACGAGGGAGGCCACACCCCCTTCTCCTTCGACGTCACGGACGCGCTCCTGCCCGGACGCACCCAGCACGTCGCGCTGCGGGCGGAGGACCGCGCGGCCGACGTCGAGCAGCCGCGCGGCAAGCAGGACTGGCAGGAGGACGCGCACGTCATCTGGTACCGGCGCACGACCGGCATCTGGCAGCCGGTGTGGCTGGAGGCGACGCCCGAGACGTTCGTCGAGCAGCTCCACTTCACGACCGACATCGCGCGCGGCTCCGTCACCTACGAGGTGCGGCTCAACCGGCCGCCGGCGCCAGGGACGCGCTGCCGGGTCGAGCTGTTCGACGGCGAGGAGCCGATCGCCGAGGCCGCCGCCGTCGTGACCACCCAGCGGCACACGGGCACGGTCACGATCCCCCGGCTGCTCAACGGGCAGGACCGGGAGGGCCTCCTCTGGTCGCCGGAGTCGCCCCGGCTCGTCGACGCGACGGTCACGGTCGAGGACGCGAGCGGGACGGTCGACACGGTCGCCGGATACCTCGGCCTGCGCACGACCGGGGTGCGGGACGGGCGCTTCGTGCTCAACGGCCTCCCCCGCACGCTCCGCTCGGTGCTGAGCCAGGGGTACTGGCCGCAGTCGCACCTCGCCGCCCCCGGCGCGGCGGCACTCCGCGAGGAGGTCGAGCTCATCCTCGCCCTCGGCTTCGACGCGGCGCGTGTGCACCAGAAGATCGAGGACCCGCGCTTCCTGTACTGGGCCGACCGGCTCGGCCTGCTGCTGTGGGGCGAGGCTCCGGCGACCTACCGGTTCAGCGCAACGGCCGTCGAGCGTCTGAGCCGGGAGTGGCTGGAGGCGCTCGACCGCGACCGCTCGCACCCCTCCATCGTCACGTGGGTGCCGATGAACGAGAGCTGGGGCATCCAGGACGTCGCCGCCGACCCCGCGCAGCGCGCGTTCGCCCGCGCGCTCGTGCAGCTGACGCGGGCGGTGGACCCGTCCCGCCCGGTGATCTCGAACGACGGCTGGGAGCACCTCGAGTCCGACGTCTTCAGCGTGCACGACTACGACCACGATCCCGTCGCCGTGCGGGCGCGGTACCGGGACGAGGCGGCCGCGGCCGCCCTGCGCGCCGGGACCGGTCCGGCCGGGCGCGCGATGGTCCTGACCGACGCCTTCGACCCCGGGGCGCCGCTCATGCTGACGGAGTTCGGCGGCGTCGAGTTCCTGCTCGACCGCTCCGGCGCCCCGGGCGACAGCTGGGGATACTCCACGGCCGGGTCGGCCGAGCAGTTCGAGGAGACGCTGCGCGCGCTCTACGACGCGCTGCGCGCGAGCACGGTGCTGGCGGGCTCCTGCTACACGCAGCTGACCGACACGATGCAGGAGGCGAACGGCCTGCTGACGGAGGACCGCAGGCCCAAGCTCCCGGTGCCGGTCATCCGCGCGATCGTGACCGGGGAGAGGACGCCGGCACCGCCTGAGGCATGAGCTACGGTAAGGAACACTCGGGATCGCCCGGGCACGGGAGGAGTCGAGGAATGGTGGAGCGGGGGCGGGTGCGTCGCGTCACCCTCAGAGACATCGCCGACAAGGTCGGCGTGACCGCGTCGGCCGTCTCGATGGCGCTCGCGGACAACCCGCGCATCGGCGTCGACACCCGCAAGACCATCCAGGAGGCCGCGCGCGAGCTGGGCTACGTGCCGAGCTCCGCGGCCCGGGCGCTGCGCAACCAGCACGCCGGCACGATCGCGCTGATCGTGCCGACGACGGCGACGCACGTGTTCGGCCACAGCTACTTCATGCACGTGCTCGAGGGCACGTCGTCGGTCGCGAACGAGCACGACGTGCAGCTGCTCGTCTCGACCAACCCGGACAACGACCACGGCCTCGCGGCCTACGAGCGCGTGATGCGCTCGCACAGCGCGGACGGCGCCATCCTGACCAGCGCGGCGATCGAGGATCCGACCGTCGAGCGGCTGATCGACAGCGGGCTCCCCGTCGTGATGATCGGGAGCTTCCCGTACCTCCCGGGCGCCGTCACCGTCGGCGTCGACGACCGTGCCGCCTCCCGCGCCGTCACCGAGCACCTCATCGCCGTGCACGGCCGCACGCGCCTGCTCCACATCTCCGGCACGCTCGACCACCAGACCGGCGTCGACCGCCGCGACGGCTTCCTCGACGCGGTGCGCGCGCACGGTCTGGAGGCCGACGCCCTGATCGTCGAGGGCGATCTGAGCGAGGAGTCGGGCGCCGCCGCCATCCGCGAGCTCGGGCCGCGCATTTCCGGCATCGACGGTCTGGTGGCGGCCAACGACGACATGGCGTTCGGGGCGCTCACGCTGCTCCGAGCCGCGGGCGTCGACGTGCCGGGCGCTCTCTCCATCGCGGGCTTCGACGACTTCGGGCTCGCACGCGTCACCACGCCGAGCCTCACCACCGTGCGGGTCCCCGCCCAGCGGCTCGCGCGCCTCGCGACGGCCCGGCTGTTCGAGATCATGGCCGGCGACGAGGGCGGCTGGAGGCGGCACGTCGTCGAGGTGGAGCTGGTGCTGCGCCAGTCCTGCGGCTGCCAGCCGATGGACTCCACGGCCGACGAGGCGGCGGTCCTCCCCGTCTGACCGGCCGGGCCGGGCCCACTCTTCCGCCGGTCGGCGCGATCCTCTACACTCCCGAGGTGGGGAGTGTTTAAACGATAAAGCAACGGTGCCGAACGATCTTCTCGGCCGCATGTTTTAACGATTGAGCACTTCCGGACCGTAGCAACGACGCTCGAAAGGAAGGTCACCGTGCACACCGATTCGCCTCCCACCCGCAGGCGGGCTCTCACAGCCGCCCTCGGGATCCTCGCCCTCGCCCTCACGCTGCTCACCGGCCCGCTGCTCACGGCGAGCCCGGCGCAGGCCGCGACGGACGGCCCCTGCGACATCTACGCCGCGGCCGGCACCCCGTGCGTGGCCGCGTACAGCCCGGCCCGCGCGCTCTACGCCGCGTACAACGGACCGCTTTACCAGGTGAAGCGCGCCTCGGACGGCGCGACCAGGAACATCGGGCTGCTCTCCGCGGGCGGGTCCGCCGACGCCGCGCAGCAGGACGCCTTCTGCGCCGGGACGAGCTGCGTCATCCCGATCGTCTACGACCAGTCGGCGAACCACAACGACCTGACCCCCGCCCCCGCGGGCGAGCAGGGTGCGGCCAACGCCCCGGCCGACGCGGCAGCGCTGCCGATCACCGTCGGCGGGAGCAAGGCGTACGGCCTCTACCTGCCTCCGGGCGTCGCCTACCGGCGCTCCAGCACCGTGACCATCGGAACGGCGCGCGGCGCCAACCCCGAATCGATGTACGAGGTCGCCAGCGGGACGAACGTCAACAGCGCCTGCTGCTCCGACTTCGGCAACGTCGAGACCGACACCGTCGACACGGGCGCCGGACACATGGACACGCTGAACCTCTCCACCCTGGGCGCCAAGGGCGCGACCGGACACGGCCCCTGGGTGCAGGCGGACCTCGAGGAAGGCGTGTTCCAGGGCAAGACCGCCGTGTGGACGCCGAATCAGGGCAACGCCTCGAAGTTCGTCACCGCCGTGCTGAAGAACAACGGTGTGAACACCTTCGCCCTGAAGGGCGGCAACGCGCAGTCCGGCGCCCTCTCCACCTGGTACGACGGCGCCCTCCCGGACGGCGTGGACCGGTTCGGGAGCACGTGGAAGCCGATGAAGCTCGAGGGCTCGATCGGCCTGGGTGCGGGCGGCGACAACTCCAACCGCGGCACCCAGTCCTTCTTCGAGGGCGTGATGACCAGCGGCTACGCCACCAACGTGGCCGAGAACGCGGTGCAGGCGAACATCGTCGCGCAGCACTACGACGGCGTGAGCACCGGTGGCGGCCCCGGCCGTCAGATCGTCGGCCCCGGCGGCAAATGCGTCGACGTGGCGGGCGACGACACCGGGGGCAACCTCGCGGTCGTGCAGCTGTGGGACTGCAAGGCCCTCGCCGCCGATCAGCACTGGGCCGGCAGCATCATCGGCGAAGGAACGCTCAGCACGCTCGGCCGCTGCCTCGACGTGAACGGCAACGTCACGACGCTCGGCACCGGGGTCGAGCTCTACGACTGCAACGGCGTCGGCGGCCAGCAGTGGCTTCCGCAGGCCGACGGCTCGATCAAGAACCCGGCCTCGGGGCTCTGCCTCGACGCCCCGAACGGCGCCACCGCCAACGGGACGCCGCTGCGGATCTGGACCTGCAACGGCGCGGCCGCCCAGAAGTTCACGGTCACGACGCCGATCCTCCACCCCGTCTCCGGTGCGCCCTCGACGTGCGTCGACGTCGCAGGCAACGACCTGAACGTCAACAACCAGCGCGTGCAGCTCTGGACCTGCCAGAACATCGTCACGGGGGCGCCCGGCGGCAACGCGGAGGCGCGCGACCAGCAGTGGACGTACTCCCCCGCCGACCAGAGCGTCCGGACCATCGGCCGCTGCCTCGACGTCATCGACAACTCGACGACGATGGGCGCGGGCATCCAGCTGCACGACTGCAACGGCGTCGGCGGTCAGCACTGGGTGCCGCAGGCCAACGGGGCACTCCTCAACCCCGCGTCGAACTACTGCCTCGACGCCCCGAACGGGGCGACCGCCGACGGCACGCAGCTGCGCATCTGGGTCTGCAACGGGGCACCGGCGCAGACGTTCCAGCTCAACTGAAAGTCCCGTCACGCACGTGTCGATTCTCGGCGGAGTGGCCAATGACGCCGACCTGACCAGGGATTTGTCCGGACCGACGGTGTAACCGCCGGTCCGGGCGTCTCAGATAAGTCGGCCCGCTCCGCGAAGGAGGCGTACAAGTGCTCGTTCGTGTCAGCGGGGCTTTGGCATTCGCCCCGGCGGCCAACGACCGAGTCACCAACACACGTTTCACGACGCGGGTGGCTGAATCGCAGGCCAAATGGGTCACCGTCAACAGCTCACGAGGTGTCGACTTCATCACGCCTTCCAAGGGCAACTCTGGCGGTGGGATCGGCATCGGTTACTGGTCAGCGACAGCGACGTTCTGGTTTACCGTGAACGGGAAGATGTCCAACGTCGCGTCGAAGACCATGATGAAGTGGGCCAACCTCACTAAATGACGGCGTGAGATCCCAGTCGCCACGTGATGATTCAGAGTGGATTGGCTAGAAATTATGGAATGGTTTCAAGACCCCAGCCTTGCCAGGTGGGTTCAGACGAGGGGTATGTCTGTCGGTGGCATCCCCCTCGGTTTCGAATCGTATCTGAAAGTTCTCCACCCGATCCCGGCGCTGCGCCCCAGTCAGAGCCCAGATGAATACGAGAGCGCGTGGTGGTCATGGGCCCACGCAGCGCGTCAGGCCGGCGTTGGCAGCGTTGCGGCGTCCTCAGACTGGGACTCGCTTTTCAGTGATGCCGGGCTTCCTGGCCGGCTGGGCGAGTGGAGGGTGGGGGAACCCACCCTCGGCCTGCTCGAGCCGTGGATTCTGAGCGTGATGACGCAAGCCATCCGCGGGTTCGCAACGCCGGACGAGCAAGCGGTGGTCGCAGTCTGGGCCGGTCGCGGCTTCGCACAGCTGGCGGGCACCGATGCCGCGCATCCCACCAGCAGGGTGGCACTGGATGAGCGCTTCATTCAGCTCGATCGTGCGCGGAGCGTGACCCGAGATCCCGAGCTAGGCCTGGCCTCCAGTGGCCCCTCGTCACTGCTAACCGGCCATCTGTTCACCACTGGTTGGCGTGACTACGTGTTGGGCTCAACGACGATGACTGCACTGAGTAGTGCGGACTGGCCCGCACAATCCGGTCTGGGATGGACCGCTTCCCGGGACGGCCTGATGCCGCAGCTGTACTGGTCGACCGATCACACCTGGGCTATCGGGACGGAGATCGACGCGAACTTCACGCTTGTCGGAGGCGCCGCAGAATTGATCCGAGAACTGCACGCCATAGAAACCATTGAATCATTCGTCATATCGGACCCCGACGATCCACTTCTCACGGCCTGGTGAGGGACGTCTTTCGCGGCTGGCCCGCCGCATCTGGCGCACGGCCCGCCGCGCATCAGAAGCGTCACCACAGGCTGACAGCCATTCGGTTGAAACCGCGGCTTCTGCGCGCTGTCGACATGATGAATCAAGCACCCTGATGGGAAGTAGGGGGATTCGCTCAGTCGTCGGATCGAGCAAGCGCACCGTATACAACTCCCAGTCGCTTCGAGTGAAGACGATCTGGCACGAAACAGAAATAGCAGCAGTCGGGGGCGCCAGGCGCCCACGTCTCACGGAGCACTCGAAATGCGATCCTCTCGCGTTCTTCGGTGCGGCTGCGGACCAGCCCGTACAAAGTTGCCGATTTAGCAGCACCGCCCGAGCTAACCCGTGCCAATCGGACGGATCTACCGTCAAACTGCAGCTCACTCCTGAAGCAAAACCATAGCCTCGGGCAGCGTTGCCACCGCAACGAGTGAGAACTTGACAAGTCAAGTTCGAAAAAGCCGGATTACTCGAGAATCGATAGAGCACCTGTCGATTCTCAGGCGGAGTGGCCAATGACGCCGACCTGACCAGGGATTTGTCCGGACCGACGGTGTAACCGCCGGTCCGGGCGTCTCAGATAAGTCGGCCGCTCCGCGAAGCCTATTTCTTCACCCTCGTCGAGATCGAGCGGAACGGGTGCTCTTGCCCGTTGCCAGCTGCGAGGCCGCGATGTGGCGCGCGACCTCGCAGCCGATCGGGTTACTTCATGGTCACGGAGTTGGCCTGGTCGTTCATTGCGCCGAGGTTGGCGGCGTTGACGGCGTAACCGTATGCGGCGCCGGTGTAGTTGGTTCCCTGCCACACCTTCGTGGTGCAGTTGGAGAAGCTCTTGAAGGAGCTGACCCGACCCGACCAGCCCACGTTGCCGAGGGGCCGTAGTACCAGGTGGTGCTGCCGTTGCAGGCGGCGGAATTGGTGATCTGGAAGAACGACCCGCCGTAGTTGGCGTCGTCGTAGAGCTGGCTCTGCACGAACGTGGCCTGCACCCCGGCAGGAGCCAGAGCGGTGGCCGCGGTGGCTCCTCGGGCGCCGCTGGGTGCGACGACCTGGAGATGAGCCTGCTCGAGGACGGCCGCGTTCAGGTCCTGCCCGGCGTCAACGCACACCAGGGATTTCGTGCCGAGGTCGTACGAACACGATTGGACGGGTGCGGCCGCGGCGTCAGCGGTGGTTGCGTTTGCGGCGCTGCCGACCGACACGAAGCCGATCGAGAGGGCGGCGACGCCGAGTGCCGATGCCAGAAAACGGCGCGCGCGAGTAGAGGTTTTGATTGCCATTTGACTTCTCCCCAGAAGTACATACACCCGGCCCGATGTCAGGCAGGGTCAGTCTGTCGGCGCATCGCCAGAGCCGCAAGAGCCGAATACGCGATCTCGTTGAGAGGATTCGGCGGGGAGGCACATTTCCTAGGTATGAGAGACCAGACCGAGACGAGTCCCGAGACGGGGGTGCTATCGCGATCCGAACAGTCGGACCGCGACTTGCTGCGCGCCCTCGTCGAGGGTCGCCGCGGCGCTCTCGCGACGCTCTACGACCGGCACAGCCGCGTCGTCTACGCATACACAGCCGCCCGCCTCGAGGGTCGAGAGGACATCGAGGAGATCAGCCAGGACGCGTTCGTCACCCTGTGGCGCAAACGGTCCACGATCACGATCGCGGGAGACTCGCTCCTGCCCTGGCTACTCGTCACCAGCCGCAACCTGATCGCCAACCGGCGCCGCTCCCTGCTGGCCGCAGGGAAACGACGCGCCAGTGCCGCGGTCGATGAAGCGACGCCAGATTCGAAACCCGGCCCGGACGAGCTCGTCGAGAGAGACCAGCTGCTCGCCTACGTCGAGGCAGCGGCCTCCGCCCTTCCGGAGCCAGACCGGACCGTGTTCGAACTCTGTATCCGCGGCGACCACAGCTACGAGGACGCCGCCGCACAGGCCGGCATCACCCCCGGCGCTGTCCGCAACCGGCTCTCCCGGCTGCGCGCCCGCCTCCGCAACGAACTCCACACGCTCAGGGGGACACCATGACCCACCACGACCTGCTACCCAACGACGAGCGCTTCGACCAGATCAAGCACCGTATCCTCGACACGATTGGCGACGATGACCGCCGCCGCACCCGCAAGCACCGCCTGATCGCCCTTGGCATCGCTGGGAGCCTGGCATTGGGCACCACGGCCGGCGCCGTCGCGATCGCCCAGGCGCCGCAGGGCCAGATCAACTATGTCGCCGACTGCTACGCCAGCACCGATCTCGGCGCCCGCCACGCCACCTCCGCATACCTGCCCGGGGATCAGAGCGCGAAGACCCCTACCCCCCTTCAGCAACGCATCAGCTTGGCCGAAGATATGTGCGCGGCGACCTGGCGCATCGGCACCTTCTCACCAGGCGGCTCCACCGCCGACCAGGACTTCCCTGTCCCCAACCTGGAGACCTGCCAGCTGCCCGACGGACGCCTGGCCGTCTTCCCCTCCGAGCTGGCCGCGAACGAGCTGTGCTCGCAACTCGGCCTGACACGCCCGCACGAATGAACAAGTAGAACATCCGTGCGGCTAGAGGCGGTGCCCGCCGCCTTCGCGCCTGGGGAGAGGCAGCGGCGGGCACCTACCGACCCGAGGCAATCAGAACCGGGACCGGCTGCACACAAGTGTGACATCCACCCCGAAAGGAGACCCGCCCATGAGCACGATCGACCCCGCCGCCATCGAACTCCCACCCACGCAGCCCATCGACATGACAGCGCTCCTCGTCAAGGCTCTCCCGGCCAACCCAACCTGACCTGACCTGACCTGACCTGACCTGACCTGACCTGACCTGACATGATCGGGACCGCGGCCACTCCGATCGAGTCGTTCTTCGAGAGGGGCAGGAGTCTGATGAGGCGCACCGTTGCCACCACAACGAGAACGTGGCCAACGTGGTGAGAACTTTGACAAGCCAAGTGGGAACTGGCCACGTCACTCGAGAATCGACACACACCCATAGCGAACTCGCAGCAAAAATAACGACTTGATAACTAGATCCCGTTACCTCTTCGTTATATAGTTCAAGAGCAATGGTTGTTTGCTGTGGCAGCCATCGCGGAATGTGATTGCAGGACACTCTTGGTGCAAGGGAGAGGGCCGGCCGCTAGCCTCTGCGGCCGGCCCTCAATCTGTCCCGGCGCCGCGATCTCCCGCCTCTCCCGTGCTGGCACGGATGGCCCTGTCGGCGGATGATGAGAAGATGCGAATGCATTGAGACGCGTTCGATCTTGGGAGGCAGGCGTCATGAGCAGCAGCGCCACCGGAACGGCTCCGGCCCGACACCGCATCAACGCCGTCTCGGCGTGGGAGTCGCTGTTCCGGGCGCAGGTGTCGGTCATGCGGTCGCTCGCCGCCGAGTTCCCCACGAAGGACATCTCGTTCAACGAGTACGACGTGCTCTTCAACCTCTCGCGCCAGCCCGACCGGCGGCTCCGCCTGCGGGAGCTGAACAAGCACGTCCTCCTCACGCAGCCCAGCGTCAGCCGCCTCGTCGACCGCCTGGTCGCGCGCGGGCTCGTCGCCAAGTGCCCCGACCCGGTCGACGCGCGCGGCACCCTCATCATGCTGACCGACACCGGGTTCGACATGTTCCGCAGCGTGGCCGTCGAGCACATGAAGACCATCACCGACCGGGTGGGCGGCCGCCTCGACCCGGACGAGCTGGAGACGCTCGCCGCGCTCTGCGACAAACTCCGCGGCGCGGCCTGACCTCATCCACAGGCGCGCCTCCGGGTCGACTCTCCCCAAACTGAGCGTCGCCCCCGGGAAGGTCCTGCATCCTCCGCGTATCATGACGCCCATGGCCTCGACGACACGCAGAAGATGGAAATGGGCGCCTGCGCTCGTCGGATTCGTCGCGCTGAGCGGCATCGCGGGGATCCTCGCCGCCGCAGCCGTCACACCGGCCGTCGCCCTCACCGGCTCGGCCGCCGACTCCACCATCGACGTGTTCGACGGCCTCCCCGAGTACATCAAGGTCGAGCCCCTCGCCCAGGCGTCCACCATGTACGCCACCTCCAACGGCCAGCAGGTGCCGATCGCCACCTTCTACTCGCAGAACCGCGTCGAAGTCGGCTGGGATGCGATCTCGCAGAACCTCAAAGACGCGGCGATCGCCACGGAGGACCCGCGCTTCTACGAGCACGGAGGCATCGACGTGACGGGCACGCTGCGCGGCGCGGTGCTGACCGCGCTGCACAAGTCGGTCCAGGGCGGATCGTCGATCACGCAGCAGTACGTGAAGAACATCCTCGTGCAGCGCTGCGAGAACAAGCAGCCCGACCTGACAGCGACGGCCGAGGTGCAGAAGAAGCAACTCGCCGCCTACAACGCCTGCTACAACGACGCCACCGAGGTCGACCCGGTGCGCAAGCTCAAGGAGATGCGCTACTCCATCGGTCTCGAGAAGGAGTACTCGAAGAACGACATCCTGCAGAGCTACCTGAACATCGCGCTCTTCGGCGGCCGGGTCTACGGCGTGCAGTCGGCGGCCTCGTACTACTTCGGCGTCTCCGCGAAGGACGTGAACCTGCAGCAGGCGGCGACGCTCATCGCCATCCTGAACAACCCGGACAACCTGCGCATCGACCAGCCGGACAGCAAGGAGAACGGCGCGGCCAACGGCTACAAAGAGACGCTCGACCGCCGCAACTACGTGCTCGACCGCATGCTCGTCAACGGCAAGATCACCAAGGAGGAGCACGACGCCGCCCGCGCCACTCCCGTCGAGCCGAAGATCACGCCCGTCCAGAACGGCTGCATGACCGCCCAGCAGTACAACGCGGCCTTCTTCTGCGACTACGTCGAGCGGACGATCGAGCAGAATCCGACCTTCGGCAAGACCGACGACGAGCGCTCCAGCTTCCTCACCCGCGGCGGCCTGAAGATCTACACGACGCTCAACCTCGACCTGCAGAACCAGGCCCAGTCGGCGCTCAGCGCGTACATCCCCCCGACGAGCCCCCATCTCGACCTCGGCTCGTCCAACGTGGCGGTCGAGGTCGGCACCGGCCGGGTGATCACGATGGTGCAGAACAGACCGTACGACAACACGGCCCAACCGGCGCCCGGGACGACGGCGGTCAATTACAACACCGACAGCGACATGGGCGGGTCCCAGGGCTTCCAGACCGGATCGTCATACAAGGCGTTCGACCTGCTCGAGTGGCTGCAGGAGGGCCACTCGCTCTACCAGACGGTGAGCGGCACCCAGCACAGCTTCCCGCAGAGCGCGTTCCACGAGAGCGATCCGTGCAGTGACATCGGCGGGGCGCCCTGGAACGTCTCGAACGACGAGGGGGAGACGGTCGGCAGCACCACCGTGATGAACGCCACCGCCCAGTCGATCAACACGATCTTCGCCAAGATGGCGACCCAGCTCGACCTCTGCGGCATCAAGGAGCGGGCGCAGGACCTGCTCGTCCACGGCGCGGACGAGTCGATCAACCGCTTCATGGCGAACCCGTCCTCCGTGCTCGGCACCAACTACATCGCCCCGCTGACGATGGCGACCGCGTACGCGGGCATCGCCAACAACGGCGTCGCCTGCAGCCCGGTGGCCATCGACAAGATCGTGGACGCCGACGGGAGCGAGCACGCCGTGCCCAAGACGCAGTGCTCGACCACCCCGATCGACCCGGGCGTCGCGGCGGCCGCCATCTACGCCCTCCAGGGCGTGCTGCGCGGCGGCGGCACGGCCTCGTCGGCCAACCCGGGCGACGGCATCCCGATCTTCGGCAAGACCGGCACGACCGACGACTCCCTCGAGAACTGGCTCGTGACGTCGACCACCAAGACGGCGCAGGCGACCTGGGTCGGCAACGTGTCGGGCGACGTCGCGCTCCGCAGCCAGAGCTTCAACGGCGTCGGCGGCGGCAACGTGAAGTTCTCGATCGTGAAGCCGATCGTGGCGGCGCTCAACGCGGCCTACGGCGGCAGCGCCTTCCCGACTCCTCCGTCGAAGTACCTGTCGTCCGGCACCGCGCCCAAGCAGACGACCCCGACCACACCGGCGCAGCCCGGGACCGGGACCGGCCCCGGCACCGGCACCGGAACCGGGGCGAACCCGCCTGGCCGAGGGTGACAGGATCCGCAGGATTGACCCCCCGCAAATGACGAAAACTCCGTTATCGTTAGCGCGTGGGACGCACACCTGATCCGACACGGAAACCGGAGCTCCTCAGCCGCATCATGGAACACGTGGCGACCGAGCCGCTCTCCCGCATGACCTTCCGCAGCCTCGCGAACGCCCTCGGCGTGAGCACGTACTCGTTCGTCTACCATTTCGGCTCCCGCCAGGAGATGATCGACGCCATCCTCGAGGAGGGCGTCCGCCAGCAGAACGAGTCGCAGACCGGGGTCGACGTCACCGCCTTCGACCGCGAGCAGTTCCGCGATTGGTACCGCCAGGCATTCCGGCACTCGCTGCGCGAGGCCAACCGCACCGGGCTGCGCCTGCAGTTCGAGGCGGGCGTGCTCGAGCCGATCGAGCCCGACCTGGGCAAGCGCATCACCACCGCGTTCACCGCGTGGCGCGAGACGGTGCGCTCCTGGCTCAAGAAGCAGGGTGTGGAGGGCCGGCGCGCGGGCGTGCTCGCCCACTGGCTCGTCGACTCGGCCGCCGGGCTGCAGTTCGGCTACCTGCTCGCCGGCGATCGCGCCGCGACCGTCTCGGCGTTCGACCTCTTCCTCGACGCCTACCTGCGCGAGGCCCTCGGGGACTGAGCCCGGCTCACGCGTCGCGCTCGGCCACGGCTTTGACGCCGGCCAGCATCTGCGCCCAGTTGCGCTGCGAGTGCTCCGCGGCCTCCCGCGTCGGGTTGTTGTCCTGGTCGAGGGTCACCCTGGTGCCGCCGGCCGTCTCCTCCAGCTCGAAGCGGAGGGTGTGATAGTTATCCGGCTCGTCCGGCAGGCCGGTCAGCGGGCTGAAATGCGTCAGGACGATGCGCCACGGCTCCTCGCGGTCCTCGAGCTCGATGACGCGGCCGTGATCCTCGAACGACCGGCCCTCCCACTCGCCGCTCCAGGTGATCGGCGAGCCGAGCCGCCAGTCGGAGCGCACCTCGGCGCCGAACATGATCTCGGGATGCGCGCCGTTCGACGTCAGCACCCGCCACACCGTCCGGCGCGGCGCCCGCACCGTCGCTTCCGCCCGTGCCACGAAGTCGCCCATGATCGCCTCCCGCGTCTCGCGGCCATCACACACCCGGAGCGATCCGGCGCGCAAGCCCGTCAGCGCTGCAGGACCACGGCCTCCCACGGGCCGAGCACCCCCGACAGCCCGGCCGTGCCCGTGCCGGTGCCGGTGCCGGTGCCGGTGCCGGTGCCGCCGGACGCGAGCACGACCTCCGCGGCGTCCCACCCCGGGAGCGCCGCCAGGTCGTACTCGGCGGTGCGGCCGGTCAGGTTCGCCAGCACGAGCAGAGCCTCGCCGTCGAGCTCGCGGACGTAGCCGAAGACCTGCTCGTGCTCGGGGAGCACCAGCTCGAAGCCACCCGCCGAGACGAGGCGCGACCGGTGCCGGAGGTCGATCAGGGCCCGGTAGTGGGCGAAGACCGAGCCGGCGTCGGCGCGGGCAGCGGCGGCGTTGATCTGCGAGAAGTTCGGGTTGACCGTGATCCACGGCTCCCCGGTCGTGAACCCGGCGTTCGGACCATCCGTCCACTGCATCGGGGTGCGCGCGTTGTCGCGGCTCGTCCGGCGGAGCGCGACCAGCACCTCGTCGGCGGGCTGCCCCAGCACGTCGACGGCCTCGGCGTAGTGGTTGAGGGTCTCGATGTCGCGGAAGTCGTCGATGGTGGAGAACGGGACGTTCGTCATCCCGAGCTCTTCGCCCTGGTAGACGTAGGGCGTTCCGCGCATCAGGTGCAGCACGGTGCCGAGCGCCTTCGCCGACGCGACGCGGTGCTCGCCGTCGTCGCCGAACCGGCTGACGACGCGCGGCTGGTCGTGGTTGTTCCAGTAGAGGCTGTTCCAGCCGACCTCCGCGAGGCCCTCCTGCCACTGGGCGAGATTGCGCTTCAGGTCGAGGACGCTCGCGTCGCGGTGGTCCCACTTGCCGCCGGGGCCGTGGTCGAGGTCGACGTGCTCGAACTGGAACACCATGTCCAGCTCGCCCCGGGCCGGGTCGGTGAAGCGGCGGGCCTCGGCGATGTCGACGCCGGGCATCTCGCCCACCGTCAGGTACCGGTCGTCACGGCCGGCGAACACGCGCTCGTGCATCTCGTGCAGGAACTCGTGGATGCGCGGGCCCTGCGCGAAGAACGGGTAGGCGTCGCCGTAGAGAGCGCCGGGCGGGATGACGCCGTCGGGGAGGGAGACGTCCTTCGAGAGGAAGTTGACGACATCCATCCGGAAGCCGTCGACGCCGCGGTCGAGCCACCAGTTCATCATCTCGTAGACCGCGTCGCGCACCTCCGGGTTCTCCCAGTTGAGGTCCGGCTGCTTGCGCGAGAACAGGTGCAGGTAGTACTCGCCGGTGCGCTCGTCGAGCTGCCAGGCGGACCCCGAGAAGAACGAGCCCCAGTTGGTCGGCTCGGCGCCGTGCTCCCCCGGCTGGGCGCCGTCGCGGGGACCGCGCCACCAGTACCAGTCGCGCTTGGGGTTGTCGGCGCTGGAGGCGGACTCCACGAACCACGGGTGCTCGTCGGAGGTGTGGTTGACGACCAGGTCCATGACCAGCTTGATGCCGCGCTCGTGGAGGCCCGCGAGCAGCTCGTCGAAGTCGTCGAGCGTGCCGAACAGCGGATCGATGCGCTGGTAGTCGCTGATGTCGTACCCGTTGTCGTCGTGCGGGGACGCGTAGATCGGCGACAGCCAGACGACGTCGACGCCGAGCTCCTTGAGGTGGTCGAGGTGCTGGATGATGCCGCGCAGGTCGCCGATGCCGTCCCCGTCGCTGTCCGCGAAGCTCCGCGGATAGACCTGGTACACGACCGCCGACTGCCACCACTTGTCGTTCACGCACGCCACCCTACTCGGCGAGGACCACCCGCGCGCCGGTGCGGAGCGACTCCCGCGCCGCGAGGGAGACGCGCAGGGCGTCGACCGCGGCCGCGACGGGGGCGCGCCGGGGTCGGACTCCGGACTCGACGCATCCGAGGAAGTACCGCGCCTGTTCCTCGAACGGGTCACCCGGAGCGTCGGCGAGCGCGTCGAGGCCACCGTCGCCGACGACGTCGAGCGACGTCTGGAACGGCGTGCCCGCCGGGAGGTCGGCCGTCGCGAGGATCTGGGCGATCCCGCCGTTCGCGTACTCGATCGTCACGGCGACCGGGGCGCCGAACCCGTCGCCCGGCAGCGGGAGGGCCGTGACAGCCCGGGGTGCGCCGAGCAGCGCGTTCGCCTGGTCGATGTCGTGGATGGCGAAGTCCACCACCAGTCCGCCCGACCGCTCCTCGTCCCGCAGCCAGCGGGCGTCGTCGGGCGACGACGCGGCCGACAGCCGTGTGGCGCGGACCGCGAGCGGACGACCGACGCTGCCTGCGGCCACACGCTCGAGGAGCGCGGCATAGCCGGGGAAGAACCGGACGACGTGGGCGACCATCAGGATGCCGGCCGCACGGTCGGCCGCCGCGGCGACCCGCTCCGCGTCGGCGACGGTGAGCGCGATCGGCTTCTCGAGCAGGACGTGCCGCCCGGCGGCGAGGGCGCGTACCGCGAGGTCGGCGTGGTCGGGGGTCGGCGTGCAGATCGAGACGATCGTGACCGCCGGATCGGTCAGCGCCTCGTCCAGCTCGGTGGCCCAGCGAGCCTCCGGCGCGGCGTCCAGCGCGGGTCGGCGCCGGGGCGAGACCGCCCAGCGCACGGGGACGCCGAGGCTCTCCCACGCCGTCGCGTGGGCCTGGCCCATCCGCCCCGCGCCGACGACGACCGCGGCGTGCGTCGTCGCACCGGAGCGCGTCATCGCACGGCCCGGTCGACCTGCGCCGGGTCGAACAGGGCGTCGAGCACGAGGCGCCCGGCGCCGCGGATGCCCGCCTCCTCCTTCGCCACGGTGATCGCGATGTCGAGCTGGTCGGTGATCATCGGCAGGCAGTCGGAGTAGATCGTGGAGCGCACCCCGGCGACGAAGGCTTCGGCCTCGCCCAGGATGCCGCCGAGCACGAGCCGCTGCGGGTTGAAGAAGTTCATGATGGTCGCGAGCACGCCGCCGGTGCGCAGGCCCGCCTCCCGCAGCATGAGGGTGGCGAGGGGATGCGCATCCCGCGCCAGGGCCAGGATGTCGCGGGTGTCGGCGACGTCGACCCCCTCGCGGCGCAGCGCCTGCACGATGGCGGCGCCGCCCGCGACGGCGTCGAGGCAGCCGATGCGCCCGCAGGAGCACAGGACCTCGGGGACGCCGGGGACGGTCACGTGGCTGATGTCGCCCGCCATGCCGTGGTGACCGCGGTAGACGCCGTCGAACGCGATGACGCCGCAGCCGATGCTCGACCCGGCCTTGACGAAGACGAGCTGGTCCGTGCCGCCGCCGAGGGCGGTGTGCTCGCCCAGCGCCATCAGGTTGGCGTCGTTGTCGGCCACGGCCACGAGCCCGGTGCGCGCCCGCAGCTCGGAGGCGACGTCGAGGCCGTTCCAGCCGGGCATGCGCGACGGAGACACCATGCGCCCGGTGGTGGAGTCGACGGGGCCGGGCAGCCCGATCCCGAAGCCGCGGAGTTCCTGGCCCGGTTCGGCGTACGCGACGCGCAGCTCTTCGGCGACGGCGGCGATCCAGCCGAGCACGTGGCCGGGGCCGGCCGCGATGTCCATCGTGTCGGTGCGCGAGACCAGGAGGCGGCCCGCGAGGTCGAACAGGCCGAAGGTGGCGTGGTGCGAGCCGAGATCGACGGCGAGCACCACACCGGTGCTGGGATCGACCTCCAGCGCCCGGGGCCGCCGCCCGCCGTGGGAGACGCCCTCGCCGGCTTCGCGGAGGAAGCCGGCGGCCAGGAGCGCATCCACGCGCTGGGCGACGGTGGAGGGAGAGAGGCCGGTGTGCCGGGCGATGTCCGCTCGGGAGGCCGCCCGCCCGGACCGCACGAGGTCGAGGACGCCACCCGGTCCGGACGACGACGGAAGCGCGACGGCGGCATCCGGCGGCGTGGTCCTGGTGCTGCTCGGCATCGCGCGTCCCCCTCGTCTGCGCGGTCACGGCCACGCTGCTGGTGTTGAGGATAGTGTAGCCACTTTCTTCGATTTCGATCTAACCAAAATCAAAATTGCATGAACTTTGATTACTTAGTACGCTCATCGCAATCCGACCGACGATGATGCGAGGAACACGATGGAAGCAGCGAACGCACGGCCCATGGTCAGCCTGCGCCGCGTCGAGAAGCACTTCGGCGATCTGCACGTGCTCAAGACGATCGACCTCGAGGTGGCCGCCCGCGAGGTGGTCGTGGTGGTCGGGCCGTCCGGCTCCGGCAAGTCCACGCTCTGCCGCTCGATCAACCGGCTCGAGACCATCGACAGCGGCGAGATCCTGGTCGACGGCGAGACGCTGCCCGAGGAGGGCGCGGCACTCGCACGGCTGCGGGCCGAGGTCGGCATGGTCTTCCAGTCCTTCAACCTGTTCGCCCACCGCACCGTGCTCGACAACGTCGCCCTCGCGCCCATCAAGGTGCGCGGGGTGAAGAAGGCGGCCGCCGAGCGCCAGGCCATGGAACTGCTGGACCGGGTCGGCATCGCCGAGAAGGCGAACAGCCACCCCGCCCAGCTCTCGGGAGGCCAGCAGCAGCGCGCCGCGATCGCCCGAGCCCTCGCGATGCAGCCCAAGGTGATGCTGTTCGACGAGCCCACCAGCGCCCTCGACCCCGAGATGGTCGGCGAGGTGCTGGACGTGATGACCTCCCTCGCCCGCGACGGCATGACCATGATCGTCGTCACCCACGAGATGGGCTTCGCCCGCCGGGCGGCCGACCGGGTCGTCTTCATGGATCGCGGGCAGATCGTCGAGCAGGCGACGCCCGCCGAGTTCTTCGACGCGCCCCGCTCCGAGCGGGCGCGATCGTTCCTGGCCTCCGTGCTCTCGCACTGAGTCCTCCGCACCACCCGGCTCCACCGCACCACGGTTTCACCGCTTCACCGCACCACTGGTTCCACAGCACCACCCCCACCACCGCACCACGACCCGTCCGTTCCAGAAAGGGAAGCACCATGACCCGCAGCACGACCCGCAGGAAGGCCGCCTTCGCCGGCGCCCTGCTCGCGGCCGTGACGCTCGCCGTCACCGCCTGTTCGTCCGGCTCCACCAACCTGCCCGGCTCCGGCTCGAGCTCCACGTCGTCCGCCGACGCCGTGTTCTCCGGCGCCCCCGTCGCCTCGGCCGACCTGATCATCTCGGGCTCGACGATGGAGAAGATCAAGAAGCGCGGCAAGCTCGTCGTCGCCGAGGCGCTCGACGCCCCGCTGCTCTCGCAGCAGGACCCGACCAACCCGGACTCGGTGACCGGCTTCGACGCCGACCTCGCCAAGCTCCTCGCGATCTACATCCTCGGCAAGCCGAACGTGGAGATCGTGCCGCCCGCGAGCGAGACCCGCGAGGCCATGCTGCAGAACGGCACCGTGGATGTCGTGTTCAACACGTACACGATCACCGAGGAGCGCGCGCAGCAGGTGGACTTCGCCGGCCCGTACTTCGAGTCCGGCCTCGCCGTCGCCGTCAAGAGCGACAACAAGGACATCACGAGCTCCAAAGACCTGGACGGCAAGACCGTCATCGTCGGCGCCAACACCCCGGCCGTGACCGAGGTGCCGAAGATCGCCCCGACCGCGACCGTCACCGCGTTCGCGACCGACCCGGCCGCCGTGCAGGCGCTCATCCAGGGCCGCGGCGACGCGTACGTCCAGGACTACACGCTGCTCGCGAGCGACGCCGCCAGCGAGAAGCAGATCAAGGTCGTGGGCCAGCCGTTCACCAAGGAGCCCTACGGCATCGGCCTGAAGCACGGCGACTCCGACTTCAAGTCGTTCGTCAACGACTGGCTCACCAAGATCCAGAAGGGCGGCCAGTGGGGCCAGGCGTGGAAGACCACGCTCGGCACCGTGACCGACTCGGCCATCCCCACCCCGCCGAAGATCGGCTCCGTCCCCGGCTCCTGAGCCCCCTCGGGCGGGGCCGGTGCGCCGGTCCCGCCCTCCCCCACTTCTCTCACGAGTGAGCGAGCGATGAACCCTCTGATCGACAACCTCGGGCCCCTGGTCCAGGCCCTCGGCACGACGCTGCTGATGGCGGTCGTGGCCGGGATCGGCTCGATCGTGCTCGGCGTGCTGATCACGATCGCGCGCGTGAGCCCGATCCCGATCCTGCGCACCGCGGCCTTCCTCTACGTGCAGTTCTTCATCAACGTGCCGCTGCTGGCGCTGCTGCTGCTGGCCGTCTTCGCCCTGCCGGACGCCGGCCTCCTGCTGCCGCTGACGCCCACCGCGATCATCGTGCTGACCGTGTACGAGGCCGCCTACGTGGCGGAGGCCGTCCGTTCGGGCGTGAACACCGTCCCGGTCGGGCAGGTGGAGGCGGCGCGCGCGCTCGGCTTCACCCTCGCCAAGACGCTGCGCCTCGTGGTCGTGCCCCAGGCGCTGCGCGCGGTCGTGCAGCCCATCGGCAACGTGATGATCGCCCTCGCGATGAACACCGCCCTGGCCGCCGCGGTCGGCGTCGTGGAGCTGACGGCCGAGGTCAACAAGGTGAACCTCGTCGCCGCGCAGCCCATCCTGATCTTCTCCAGCGCCGGACTCGTCTACATGGCGATCGCGCTGACCATCGGCCTGGCCGCCGGCTGGGTCGAACGAAAGGTGGCGATCGCCCGATGACCGCCCAGCTCATCCCGGACCGCCCGGCTCCGGTGCGCCCGCGCCGCCCCAAGCGGACGTATGCCGCCTCGTTCATGTACGACACCCCCGGCCCCCGCGGTCGCCGCAACATCCTCCTCGGCTCGCTGATCAGCTGCGTGGCGTTCGCGGCCATCATCGGATACGGGATCTGGCAGCTCGCCTCCCACGGCCAGTTCGCCGCCGAGCGCTGGGCGCCGTTCACCGACTGGGCGATCTGGCAGTACCTGCTTGTCGGTCTGCTCGGCACCCTCGAGGCCGCGGCCATCGTCGCCGTGCTCGGCGGCGCCCTCGGCATCGTGCTCGCCCTCGGCCGCCTCAGCCGGCTGCGCCCGGTGCGCTGGCTCTGCGGCTTCTACATCGAGGTCGCCCGCACCATCCCGGTGCTGCTGATGATCTACCTCATGCTGTTCGGCCTCCCGCAGCTCGGGATCAACCTCCCGACCCTGTGGAAGCTGGTCGTGCCGCTGACCATCGCCAACTCGGCGGTGTTCGCCGAGATCGTCCGCGCCGGCGTCCTCAGCCTGCCGCGCGGTCAGCGCGAGGCGGCGCTGAGCCTCGGGATGCGGCCGGTGCAGGCGATGCGCCACGTCGTGCTCCCCCAGGCGCTGCGGAACGTCGCACCCTCGCTGGTGACCCAGCTGGTCAGCCTCCTGAAGGACACCTCGCTGGGCTACATCGTCGCCTTCACCGAACTGCTCTACCGCGGCCAGGTGCTCGCGTCGTACCTGCACCTGCTCATCCCGACCTACGTCGCGGTGACCGTCATCTACCTCGTCGTCAACGGCAGCCTCTCGGCGCTCGCGTCCCGGCTGCAGCGCGGCTCGCGGCGCGGGTCGCGACGCCGCCCGTCGACCCAGCCGCCTCTGCCGCCCCTGCCGGCGACCCCGCACCAGGAAGAGTCCCATGCCTAGCACCACCAGCCGCCCCGGAGAGGGTCTGGCCGAGCTCGCCGCCGTCCGTCGTTCCGGGCTGATCGAGAGCCGGCACTTCGGCAGCCTCGTCGCCCTCGCCCCCGACGGCAGCACCCTGCTCGAGCTCGGCGACCCGGACGCGGTCATCCTGCCGCGCAGCACCGTCAAGCCCCTCCAAGCGCTCGCCTGCCTGACCGCAGGCGCCCCGCTCGCCGGCCCCGAGCTCGCGATCGCGGCGGGCAGCCACACCGGCGAGGACGAGCACGTGCGCGTGGTGCGCGAGCTGCTCGCCCGCGCCGGCGTCGACGACGAGGCGCTCGGCTGCCCGGTCGACCGGCCGGAGGACGAGGGCACGTTCGAGCGCCTGGTGCGCGTCGGCGAGCCGCGCGCCCGGGTGCGGATGAACTGCTCCGGCAAGCACGCCGCCATGATCCTGGCCGCCGCCACGAACGGCTGGGACGTCGCCGGCTACCTCGACCCGGCGCACCCCCTGCAGCAGCATGTCCGCGAGACCATGGCCGAGCTCACCGGCGTCCCCGTCTCCGCCGACGCGGTCGACGGCTGCGGGGCCCCGCTGTTCGGGACCACCGTGCGCGGCGTCGCCCGCGCCTTCGGCCGCCTGGTGCAGGCCGCGCCCGGCACGCCCGAGCGCGCGGTCGCGGACGCGATGCGCGCCCACCCGTTCTACGTGGGCGGCTCCGGCCACCAGAACTCCTCGCTGATGGAGGAGGTGCCCGGCGCCCTCGCCAAGGGCGGCGCCGAGGGCGTCATCGGCGTCGCCGCCGCGGACGGCACCGCCGTCTCGATGAAGATCGTCGACGGCAGCCCGCGCGCCACCACGCTCATCGCCCTGCGCGTGCTCGAGGCGCTCGGCACCTCCATCGACGGCGCCGTTTCACTGGTCGAGCTGCCCGTGCTCGGCGGCGGTGTGCCCGTCGGCCGCATCGAGATCGGCGCCGACCTGGCCGCCGCGCTGGAGCGCATCGCGTGACCGTCGTCGAGATCTGCCTCGACGATCTCGCCGGGGTGCGACGGGCGGAGGAGGCGGGCGCCGACCGCATCGAGCTCTGCTCCGCCCTCGCCACGGGAGGCCTCACCCCGTCGATCGGGACGGTGGCCGCCGCGCTCGGGCTGGCCCGCCGCATCGGTGTGAACGTGCTCATCCGCCAGCGTCCCGGCGACTTCGTCGTCGACGACGACGAGCTGGCGGCGATGGTCGCCGACATCCGGGCCGTCCGCGCCCTGGAGCGCCCGGCGGGAGTGGCGCTCGGCTTCGTCGTCGGCGCGCTGCGGCCGGACGGCACGGTGGATGCGGACGCGACGCGCGCCCTGGTGCACGCGTGCGGCGACGCTTCCGTGACCTTCCACAAGGCGTTCGACCAGACTCCCGACCGCGCCGCCGCCCTCGAGGAGCTCATCGCCCTCGGCATCGGGCGCGTGCTCACGTCGGGCGGAGCGGCGACCGCGCTCGACGGGGCCGCGGAGCTCGCGGACCTCGTCGCGCAGGCCGGCGACCGCATCGCCGTCCTCGCCGGCGGCGGCGTCCGCCCCGCGAACGTGGCCGACCTCGTGCGGCGCTCCGGCGTGCGCGAAGTGCACCTGCGGGCCGTCGAGCAGGCGCCCAGCGCCTCCCTCGTCCTGAGCGCGTACGACAGCGGACACCGCGAGGTCACCTCCTCCGCGACCGTCGCCGCCGTCGTCGACGCCGTGCGCGGGGTCGCGGCGTGAGCGGCGGTCCGCTCGCCCTCGCCGTCGACCTCGGCGGCACGGCCATGAAGGGCGCCGTCGTGTCCGAGGCCGGCGCCGTCGTCGCCGAGCTGACGCGCCCGACGCCCGCGGCGGACATCCTCGGCGCGCTCGTGACCCTGCTGCGCGATCTGCGCGACGTCGCCCCCGACGAGGTCGTCGGCGCCGGAGTCGCGACGCCGGGCATCCTCGACGAGGAGCGCGGCATCGTCCACTACGCCTCCAATCTCGACTGGCGGGAGGTGCCGCTGCTCGACATCCTGCAGTCGCAGCTCCGGCTGCCGGTCGCGGTCGGTCACGATGTGCGCGCCGCCGGGCTTGCCGAGCGCAGCCTGGGCGCGGCGCGCGGATTCGACGACTTCGCGCTGATCCCGATCGGGACGGGCGTCGCCGCGGCCCTCATCACGGCGGGCGGCACGATCACCGGCGCCACCGGCGCGGCCGGCGAGTTCGGCCACATCCCGGTCGTCCCCGACGGCGAGCCGTGCACCTGCGGCCAGCGCGGCTGCCTGGAGGTCTACATGTCCGGCGCCGGGGTGGCCCGGCGCTACGCGGAGGCGGGCGGAGACGCGCTGAGCGCCCGCACGATCGTGAGCCGCCTCGGTTCCGACCCGCTCGCCGACCGGATCTGGGACGAGGCCGTGACGGTGCTCGCCCAGGGTCTCGTGACGATGACCCTGATGCTCGACCCCGGTGTCATCGTGCTGGGCGGCGGCGTCTCGCAGGCGGGCGACGCGATGTTCGGCCCGCTCGAGCGGAAGGTGCGCGCCGGCCTCGCCTGGCGGGCGGCACCCGCGATCGTGCAGAGCGCGCTCGGCGGCGACGCCGGGCGCACCGGCGCGGGACTGCTGGCCTTCGGCGCGGCGCGCTGAACCCGGCGCGCCCCCGTCGGCGCCCGGTGGGAGGATGACCGGGTGAAGCACCTTCGGCTCGGCCTGGCGGCCCTCATCACCACGGCCGCCGCCGCAGCCGCCTGCGCGACGGTCTGGCTGGCCGTCGGCGCGTTCGCCGGACCGGCCGCCGCCGCCTCCCCCGCCGTGCTCGCCACGGTGGTCGCCCTCAGCCTCGCCCGCCGCAGCGTGTCCGGTCGCCGGGAGTTCGCCCGGTCGGCGGTCCTCCTGCCGGTGATCGGGGTCGCGGCGGCGGGAGTCGGCTGGCTGCTCGTCGTGCTGCCCGTGGTCGGCGCGCTGCTCTACATCGCCGGGATGAGCATCCCGATCTGGCTGCGGCGCTTCGGCCCGTTCGCCGCGCGGCTCGGCGCCCTCATCGCCCTGCCGCTGACGGCCGTGCTGGTCGTGCCGGTCGCTCCCGCGGACTCCGGGACCCCCGCGTGGGAGGCGGCCCTGCTGACGGCCGGTGCCGGCGCGATCGCGGTGCTCTGGGTCGCGGTGGCGCGGGAGGTGCTCGGCCTGCTGCGCGTCGGCCCGTGGCACGACGGCCGGGAGCCGCACGTTCCAGCGCCTCCGACGGCCGTGCCGCCCACCCGCGCACCCGCAGCGGCCCGGGCGTCGTCCCGCCGCCTCCCGGCGAGCACGCGCATGGCCGTCCAGATGGCGGTCGCGCTGGCGGCCGCCTTCGTCGTCGGCTGGCTGCTCTTCCCGCAGCACGCGATGTGGGTCGTGCTCACCGCGTTCATCGTCAACTCCGGCAACCGCGGCCGGGCGGATGTGCTGCACAAGAGCGCGCTGCGCGTGGCCGGTGCGATCGGGGGCACCGTGCTCGCGCTCGGTCTCGCCGGCGCCGCACCGACGGCGAGCGGTCTCGCGGCGGTGGTCGTCGTCTTCGTCGCGCTCTTCGCCGGCACCTGGCTGCGCGCGTACAGCTACGCCTTCTGGGCGCTCGCGGTGACCGTGGTCCTGACCATCCTGCAGCAGCTGTTCGGCGTCGCCCCGACGGCCGGGGAGGCGGGCGTGCTCCTGGAGCGGGTGCTCGCGATCGCGGTGGGCGCACTGCTCGGGATCGGCGCGGCCTGGTTCGTGCTGCCGGTGCGGTCGACGGACGTGCTGCGCCGGCGGCTCTCCGACCTCCTGATCGCGCTCGGCGCGGTGCTCACGGCCGGCCCCGACGAGCGGGCGCTGCGCGCGGCCGCGTTCCGCTCGGCGCTGCGGCGCGTCGAGGAGCTGGCCCCCGCCCATCGGGCGCGGCGGCGCCTCGGCGGGAGGGGCGTCCAGCCGACCGACTGCATCGACGCGGCGAGCGCACTGGGTCCCGCCCTCGACACGCGCCTCGGGGCGGAGCACGGACCCCTGTCGCCGGAGCAGCGCGAGCGGCTGCGCGACGCCCTGCGGCTGGCGCGTTCCAGCCTCGCCTCCCCGGCCGACCTCGAACGGGTGCGCTCCCGCCTGGTCGCCCTCGCATCCGCGCTCCAGGGCGGCCCGGTAGCCTGAGCACATGCTCACCCCGCCCACCACCGCGAAGAAGCCGACCGAGCGCGTCCAGCACGGGGACGTGTACATCGACGAGTACGAGTGGCTGCGCGACAAGGACGACCCGGCGGTGCTCGCGCACCTGCACGAGGAGAACGCGTACACCAACGCGCGCACCGAGCACCTGTCGCTGCTGCGCGAGCAGATCTTCGAGGAGATCAAGGGCCGCACGCGCGAGACCGACCTGAGCGTCCCGGTGCGCGAGGGCGACTGGTGGTACTACACCCGCACGGTGGAGGGCAAGCAGTACGGCATCCACTGCCGCGCCCCCATCTCCTCCCCCGACGACTGGGAGCCGCCGGCCCTCGACGACGCGGCGCAGGTCGCCGGCCTCCCGGGCGAGCAGATCCTCCTCGACGACAACGTGGAGTCGGAGGGGCACGACTTCTACGCGCTCGGCAGCTTCGACGTGAGCGCGGACGGCACGCGCCTGCTCTACGGCGTCGACACCGAGGGCGACGAGCGGTACACGGTCCGCGTGCGGTCCCTGGTCGCCGGCGGCGAGGCCTTCCCCGACGAGATCGAGGGCACGGGCGCCGGCGCGCTCTTCGACCAGAGCGGCGAGCACATCTTCTACACGACCGTGGACGACGCGTGGCGGCCCGACACCGTCTGGCGGCACCGCGTCGGCCAGGGCCCGGACGCCGAGGAGGACGCGCAGGTCTTCCACGAGCCGGACGAGCGGTTCTGGATCGGCGTGGGGCTCACCCGCAGCCGCCGCTATCTCGTCATCGAGGCCGGCTCCAACGTCACCAGCGAGGCGTGGCTGCTGTCGTCGGACGACCCGACCGGCGAGTTCACCGTCGTCTGGCCGCGCAAGGACGGCGTCGAGTACGACATCGAGCACGCCGTCGTGAACGGCCACGACCGCCTCCTCATCGTCCACAACGACGACGCCGTCAACTTCGAGCTGGTGAGCGTCTCCGCCGACGACCCGCAGGGGCCTCGCACGACGATCCTCGCCCACAACCCCGCCGTCCGGATCGAGGGCGTGGATGCGTTCCGCGACTTCGTGGCGCTGGAGTACCGCCGCGAGGGCCTCACCCGCGTGGCCGTCGCGTGCATCCCCGAGGACGGCGGATCGGGCGACGACACCCTCCACGAGCTGCATTTCGACGAGGAGCTCTTCACCGTCGGCGTCGGCGGCAACCCCGAGTGGACGCAACCCTCGCTGCGGCTCGGGTACGGCAGCTTCGTCACCCCGTCGAGCGTCTTCGACTACGACGTGCGCACCCGCGAGCTGACGCTCCGCAAGCAGCAGCCGGTGCTCGGCGAATTCGACCCCGAGCTGTTCGAGCAGAAGCGCGAATGGGCGACGGCGAAGGACGGCACGCGCATCCCGATCTCGCTCGTCTACCGCCGCGACCTGGTGACGCCCGGGGAGCCGGCCCCGCTGGTGCTCTACGGCTACGGGTCGTACGAGGCGAGCATGGACCCGTCGTTCGGCATCCCGCGCCTCAGTCTGCTGGACCGCGGCGTGGTCTTCGCCATCGCGCACGTGCGCGGCGGCGGCGAGCTCGGCCGGCTCTGGTACGAGAACGGCAAGAAGCTCCACAAGAAGAACACCTTCACCGACTTCGTGGAGTCGGCGCGCCACCTGATCGACGAGGGCTGGACCTCCCCCGACCGGCTCGTCGCCCAGGGCGGCAGCGCCGGCGGCCTGCTCATGGGCGCCATCGCCAACCTCGCCCCGAAGTACTTCGCCGGCGTGCTCGCCGAGGTGCCGTTCGTCGACCCGCTGACCAGTATCCTCGACCCCTCCCTCCCCCTCACGGTGATCGAGTGGGACGAGTGGGGCGACCCGCTGCACGACGCCGACGTGTACGCGTACATGAAGTCGTACTCGCCGCTGGAGAACGTGCACGAGTCGCACTACCCGCGCATCCTCGCCGTCACCAGCCTGAACGACACGCGCGTGCTCTACGTGGAGCCGGCCAAGTGGGTGGCGAAGCTGCGGGACGTCGCCGGTGCGGACGCGCTCCTCAAGATCGAGATGGCGGCCGGTCACGGCGGCGTCTCGGGCCGCTACTCCGCCTGGCGGGAGCGCGCCTTCTCGCTGGCGTGGATGCTCGACGTGATCGGGGCGCACCCGACCGGCGAGTAGCGCGGGGTCGCTGCGGTCACCGGTTCGTGCGGAGGCCTCCGATGAGGGCGGACGCCGACTCGGTCGCGACCCGGCGGCGCCTGCTCTCGTCGGCCTCCGGGGCGGCGGCGACCCAGCGCGACGCATCCGCGAGCGCCCCGTTGAGCATGGTCGCGATCGCCACCGGCGACACGTGCTCGGCGACGATGCCGCGCTGCCGCGCCTCGGCGACGACCTCCGCCAGGGTCGCGATGCACGCCGCCGACGTCTCCTCCACCGCGTCCGGGATGACGGCGGGCGCGTCGGTGAACATGATCCGCTGGAACTCGGCCGACTGGGTCTTCTCGATGTAGGCGCGGCTGCGCTCGTCGAGCGCGACGAGCGGGTCGTCGTGGCCGGTGAGGATCGTCCGCAGCTGGGCGCACAGCTCCGCATCCAGCTGACGCACGACCGCTTCGAGCAGCCCCTGCTTGCCGCCGAAGTGATGGTAGAGCGCGCCGCGGGTGAGCCCGGCGGACGCCGTCAGCTCGTCCATGGAGGTGCCCGCGTAGCCGTGCTCGGCGAAATGCGCCCGCGCGGCGGTCAACAGCTGGTCGCGGGTCTGGTCGATCATCTGGGCGCGCGAACGGCGGTCGGGCTTCTGCGCGGTGGAGGTCGCGGCCATCGATTCTCCGTCGTCCGGGGTGGGGTCGTCCAGGGGTGGGGGTCGTCCGGGGTGGGCCTCCAGTCTAGCTCGCATACGCGGCGCATGTGAATTGACATACGCGCCGTATGTGAATACGGTCATCCACATACGCGGCGTATGTATCCGCCGACCGGACGAAAGCAGCTCCCCCACGATGACGACCCAGCGGACCGACCCCGTGACGCCCTCCACCCCGCCTCCCGCCCCCGACTTCCGGTGGGCCCCGGTGCTCGCGGTGGCGCTGTCGACCTTCACCGTCGTCACCGCCGAGATGATGCCGGTCGGGCTCCTCCCGTCCATCGCCGCGGACCTGGCGGTGAACACCGGGCTCGCCGGGATGTCCCTCACCATCACGGGCGTCCTGGCGGCGATCGTCGCTCCCCTCACTCCGGTGATCGCCGGTCGCGGGGATCGGCGCACGCTCCTCGTCGGGTTCCTCGCGCTGCTGACGCTCGCGAACATCGGGAGCGCGCTCTCCCCGAGCTTCGCGATGTTCGCCGTCACCCGCGTCCTCATCGGCGTCTCGATGGGTGTGGTGTGGGCGTCGGCGGGAGGGCTCGGTCCGCGGCTGGCGGATCCGGCGCACCTCGGACGGGCGATGACCGCGATCTTCTCCGGCACCTCGATCGGCATGGTCCTCGGCCTGCCCGCCGGAACGTTCATCGCCGGGCTCGCCGGCTGGCGCGCCGCCTTCTGGGCGGTCGCCGCTCTGAGCGCCGCGTCCGCGATCGCCGCCCTCGTGGCGATGCCGCGACTCCCCGTCGTCGAACGCGCACGCCTCTCGGGGATGCTGCTCCCCTGGCGCGACCGCGGCGTCCGGACCGGATTCGCCATCACCGCCCTCGTGGTGGTCGGGCATTTCATGGCCTACACCTACATCCGGCCCGTGCTCGAGACCAACCCGGCCATCACGCCGCCCCTCATCGTGGCGGCGCTGGCCGTGTTCGGTCTCGCCGGCATCGCCGGGAACGCCGTCATCGGCCCGCTCGCCGCCGGCCGCCCGCGCAGCGCGCTCCTGATCGCGCTCGGCGCCATCGCGCTGGGCACCGCGCTCCTCCCCGTCTCCGTCGCCGCGATCTGGAGCGCCTTCGCGGTCCTGACGCTCTGGGGCGTCGGCTACGGAGCCATCGGCGTCGCCACGCAGGCGTGGATCCGCACCGCCAACCCCGCTCTCGTCGAACGCAGCTCCGCGATGTGGTCCGGTGTCTTCAACGGCGCCATCGCGGTCGGCGCCTTCGCCGGCGGCCTGCTCTTCGACGGCATCGGCGGAGCACCGCTCCTGCTCGTCGCCGCCGCCATCGTCGCCGGAGGCTGGGTCACGACGCTGGCAGGGCGTCCGGTCGGCCGAGGTCGTGCGGACGCTCGGGCGCGGAGCCGAACGGCCGACGTGCCTCGCTGACCAGCGGCGGCATCCATCGGCCCCTGCCGGGCGCGCGCGCTCCGGCCGTCCTCACACGGCGACGGGGACGGTCTCCTCGCACACGTACTCCAGCCGCATCGGCGAGCTGTGCACGAGCCGATACCGGTCGGAACCTCCGGTCGGCCGAGGGGACGGCAGCGTGACGGTCTGGGGCACCGCGCCGCCGACGAGGAACACCTGCAGCAGACTCACTCCGTCGGGTCTGCGGAGGAGCGCCTCGCGGGTCCGGGCGACGGGGATCGGGTCTTTCACGTCGAGAAGCGTAGGCATTCCCTGCGGCGAACACGGCGACGGCGTCGCGAATTGCGGAAGTCGCGGCCGGAAAACGCGAGGTCGAGGCGGCCCGATTGCGTATCCGGCGAGCACTGTCTGAGTGTGCGCGCCCGTCGGCGACGTCGGGATGACCAGGTCGCCGCGCTCGCGAGGCCGCCGAGATGACGAGGCCGCCGGTCGATACGCTGGCGCCGCAGCTCGAGACCGGTCCCTCTCGGGCGGTTACGGCATTCTGCCCGGTCGATTACCGATATTTCCCACGGCCCACACCGGCCGTCCGAGGCGTAGGGCACGGTTGGATCAGGCCGCGGGGGCCGTACAGCCGAGGGGGCGCGTACGGGGACGCGGTCAGCCACCGCGGTCGCTTCAGGGCCGGGCGCGGGCGCAGCGACGGGCGACCCGCCCCCACCCACTCATCGCCGTCCCCTCGACCACCGACACGGCCCAGGAGGACCATCACCCATGAAAACCCCGAACTCCCCCGCCCAGCACGAACCGCAGCCGACCCCCGCCGCGTATGTCGCCCCCGACGCATCGTTCGCCCCGCCCGCCGCTCCGGCGCCGACATCGGCTCCGCTGGCCAGCCACAACGTGTTCGCGCTGCTGTCGATCATCACCGTCTGCATGAGCCCGATCCTCGGCCTCGCGCTCGGACACATCGGCCTCAGCACGATCAAGCGCACCCGCGAGGCCGGCCGCGGCCTGGCCCTGACCGCCGTCATCCTCGGCTACGCCGCGATCGCCGCCGTCGTCGTCTCCACCGTCTTCGTCGCGATCTGGTTCGGCATCGCACTCACCGCGTTCGGCGACCTGACGCACTACGGCAGCTACACCGATTACGGCTACGACTACTGAGCCGTCCATGACCGGCCGGGCGCCGCTTCGACCGGAAGCCGCACCGCTCCGCGGTCGCCTGACCGGTGCCGCCGGCGTCCGGTCAGCCCAGCTCGTCCGGGTCCTTCCCCGTCCGCTCTCCGGTCTCGAGCGCGGCGATGGACGCGAGGTCGTCCGCGTCGAGCTCGAAGCCGAAGACGTCGAGGTTCTCGCGGATGCGCGCGGGCGTGGACGACTTCGGGATGACGACGTTGCCGAGCTGCAGCTGCCAGCGGATGACGACCTGCGCCGGGGTGACCCCGTGCTTCCGCGCGAGGCCGTCGAGCGTGGGGTCGCCGAGCACCCGACCGCGCGCCAGCGGCGACCACGCCTCGGTCACGATGCCGTGCTCCCGGTCGTAGCGTCGCACCTCCTCCTGCGGCAGCCACGGGTGCAGCTCGACCTGGTTGACGGCAGGCACGACGTCCGTCTCGGCGGCGAGCCGGTCGAGGTGGTGCGTGTGGAAGTTCGCGACGCCGATCGACCGGGCGCGGCCCTCCTCCCGGATGCGCTCCAGCGCGCGCCAGGTGTCGACGTACTTGTCGTGCTTCGGGGCCGGCCAGTGGATGAGGAAGAGGTCGACCGTGTCGAAGCCGAGCCGCTCCAGGCTCGCGTCGAACGAGCGCAGGGTCGAGTCGTAGCCGTTCTCGGTCCACCACACCTTGGTGGTCACGTACACGTCGCCCCGATCGAGGCCGCTGCGGCGCACGCCCTCCCCCACGCCGCGCTCGTTCTCGTAGAACGCGGCGGTGTCGATGTGCCGGTAACCGGCGTCGAGCGCGGCGAGCACCGCATCCACCGTCTCGGCCTCCGGGATCTTGTAGACGCCGAAACCGAGCTGCGGGATGCTGCTGCCGTCGTTGAGAGTGACCTGGGGGATGCTCGTCATGGGTTCATTCTCCCGCTCCCCCGGCGTACCAGTGGAGGTGACGTAAGGAGACGACATGACTGCAGACGGACGAACGATCGCATTCCTGGTGGGCCCCGAGGGCATCGAGCAGGCGGAGCTGACCGAGCCCTGGAAGGCGGTGGCCGACGCGGGAGGCACTCCGCGGCTGGTCTCGAAGGATTCGGGAGAGGTGCAGGCGTTCGAGCACCTGACGCCGGCGGATCGCTTCCCGGTGGACGTGACGCTGGATGCGGCCTCGGCCGACGACTTCGACGCGTTGGTGCTTCCCGGCGGCGTCGCGAACGGCGACCAGGTGCGCACCTTCCCCGGCGCGGTGAAACTGGTGCAGGAGTTCGCGGCCGCGGGCAAGCCGATCGCGGTGATCTGCCACGGCGGCTGGGTGCTGGTGGAGGCGGGCGTCGTCGACGGCCGCCGCCTCACGAGCTGGCCGAGCCTCCAGACCGACTACCGCAACGCCGGAGCGACGTGGGTGGACGAGGAGGTCGTCGTCGACGACGGACCGTTCACCCTGATCTCGTCGCGCAAGCCCGACGACCTGCCCGCGTTCAACCGCGAGTTGCTCGCAGCGCTTGGTGGCTGAGGCCCGCGCAGGCGGCCGGGATCAGCAGGGGCGCCCCCAGTTGATGTCGGTCGTCTGCACCGTCTCACCGCCGATGATGCGGAACCGGTCCACTCCCCGGTCGAGCATGGTCTGCAGCTCGACGACGGGGATGCACGATCCCGTGGTCAGAAGGAGCGGCGCGTGCGCCGAGCCCGCCAAGGCGGAGACGCTGAGCGCGTCGGGGAAACCGAATCCGCTCGCGAAGTAGGCGGTCGACGACGCGGGTGCGGCCGCCGCGACGGCCGCCGCCGTCCCGAACCGGTCCCCGCCGGAGAGCCGCGTCACCGAGATGGCGGGACCGAGGCTGGCGGCCACGCCCGCCGAAACGCTCGCCGGGCCTCCGACGACGGAGACGGTGCGCGTTCCCCAGCCGGCGAGGACGTCCTGCGTGGCCGCGTCGGCGGTGCTCCGTGCGCCGTCGGTGAGCAGGACGGGCGCCCCGGCCGCCGCCGCCGCGGCACCGGCGGTGAGCGCGTCGGCGAATCCGCGGCCGGTCGCCACGAAGACCGACGGAGCGGCAGCACCGAACGCATCCAGGGCCACGGCCCGCGACGTCTCGAAGCGATCCGCGCCGGCGACACGGCGCACCTCGGGGGCGAACGGCAGGGCGCGCACCGCGTCGAGCACAGCGTCGGCGATCACCGCAGGACCGCCCGCTACCACCACCAGAGGCGGATGCAGACGGGTCAGCTCGGCGGCGATCCGGGGATCGAGTGCGCCGGGCATGGTGAGCAGCAGGGTCCCGTGCTTCACCGCCGCCGCAGGCCCGGCGGACAGTGCGTCGGGGAAGTCGACACCGGACGCGAGGTACGCGACGGGCACACCGGCGGCCGCATCCGGGAACGCCGCCTGGGACACCGCGACGGAGCTGCCGAACCGGTCGCTCCCCGCCACCCGGTCCACGGTGTGGTCGGGGTAGTCGACCGTGGTCATGTACGGATACTGCTCGACGGGCGCGCGGCCGGGCACGCGCGTCGTCACCACCGCCTGGAGCTCGTTACCGATGTACCGCGCCGTCGGGATGTAGCTGGCCGAGGTCGCGCCGGGGATCGGCTGGGGATAGCCGGACGGGTCGGGCGCGGAAGGGTTCCAGGCCCACCAAGCGAACGAGTCCGTCCCCTGGGTCGTCCCACTCGTCACCGTCACGGGGGTTCCCGCCACCACGCTCGACGGCGTCTTCGCGATCGAGGGGCGGGTCGCGGGCACGGTCACGCTCGCGCAACCGACCAGCACCCATCCGCCCGGGGGCATCGCGGCGTTGAGGTTCCACATGCGCGCACACACGTTCAGGGCACCCACGCTCGGGGCCTTCGCCCAGCGGACGTCGAAGCCCTGGTTCGGGCCCAGCTGCGGGTACGCCCGGCGCACATCCGCGCGGGGGATGTCGTAGTCCTGGCGCTCCGCCCACCCGATGGTCGTGGTGGCACCGCCGGCGGCCGGCGTCGCGACGAGCTCGATCGCTGCCGCGCCGCGCCCGTTCTCCCACCCGTCGTTGAGGTCGCCCGCCCACCCGGCGACGTGGAGCGACGGCGACGGCGAGTCCTGCACGTAGCTGATCGCGATGCTGTCGATGTAACCGACGACGGCCGGCGGGTTAAGCACGTTCGCGGCAGCAGGCAGCATCGGGACCGAGACGGCCGCAGCGACCGCGACCCCCGCCACGACCGACATGATGATGCGACGGCGATGTGCCCCCACTGCGACTCCCCCCTCGGTGCCCTCACTGGCACTGCGGCGCGCACGCACCGCTGCGGTGAGCCTAGCCGAGCGCGCGCCCGCGTCGTAGCCGCTCGGCGACCCACGATCAGGGGGTCAGCGAGCGACCGTGCGGAACCCTGTGTTCGCCATGGACGAGTCGGGGGTGTTGGACGACCGCGCCGCGTTGCGATACCGGTTGCAATAGGAGTCGTGGCAGAGGAACGAGCCCCCGCGCATGACACGCTGGGCCCCACGCTCGGGCCCGCGCGGGTCCGTGCCGGGCGATACCGCGTAGTAGCCGGGGTCGTACCAATCGGCGACCCACTCCCACACGTTGCCCACGGTCTGCCACAGCCCGTACGCGTTGGGCTCGAACGTGTGGACGGGGGCGGTCGTGAGGAAGCCGTCGGCAGTCGTATTCCGTTCCGGGAATGTGCCCTGCCAGATGTTCGCCCGCCAGCCTCCCGGCTCCTCCTCGACGCCGCCGCGCTCGTCGCCCCACGGGTATCGCGCGCTCTCTAGGCCGCCGCGCGAGGCGGCCTCCCACTCGGCCTCGGTCGGAAGGCGCCGGCCGGCCCACTCGCAGTAGGCGACGGCGTCGTTCCAGCTCAGGTGGACCGCGGGGTGGTCCTCCATCCCCTCGATGCCGGAGTGACGGCCTCCCGGGTGGCGCCAGTCCGCGCCGGCCACCCCGAGCCACCAGGGGGTCTGGGGAGGCTGCCCGAGCACGTCCGCGTCGTCGGCCGCGAGCGCGAGGTGGAAGACGGCGGAGTAGCCGAACGTCTCCGCCTCGGTGCGATAGCCGGTCGCGTCGACGAAGGCGGCGAAGGCGGCGTTGGTGACGCTCGTCGTGTCGATGGCGAAGGCCTCCAGCGTCACCGCGTGCAACGGCGTCTCGCCGTCGTGCCAGCGGTCGTCACCGTGGGCGTCGCCCATCGTGAAGGTCTGGGCGGGGATTGTCGCCTGGGCGATCGGATGGCGGCCGTGCTCGGCGTGGGGATCGGGAGCGGACTGCGCCCGGACGCCGAGGAACAGGTCGGCCCGGGACGGCGCACAGCAGTCGTGAGAGTCCGTCATGCCCTCATTCTGGCGCGGATCGGCGCTCCTGCCGAGCCTTCGTGAGTGTTTCCTGGCAAAGGCGCGCCTCGGGGTTGCGGGCCCGGCGGAGGCGCGGGAACGTGGCTGGCTCCTGGAGACATCGAACGGAAGGAGAGCGCATGCTCACCCTCACTGAGAACGCCAGCACGATCGTCAAGACCCTCACCGACCAGTCGCCGGCCGACGACGCGGGACTGCGCATCAGCAGCAGCAACCCGGAGCACACGGCCTTCGCGGCCGCCGTGTCGGAGACACCCGACCCCGCCGACCAGATCGTCGACGCGGGAGGCGCGCGCCTCTTCCTGGAGCAGGGAGCCGCCGCCGCGCTCGACGACAAGGTGCTCGACGCCCAGGTCGACGAGCAGGGCTCGGTCAGCTTCGCCATCGGCGCCCTGGCCTAGCCGGCCGCCGAGCACAGGAAAAGTGCGCTGTTCCGTATCGGAACAGCGCACTTTTGCTGTGCTCGGCGGCTGAGGACTAGGCCGGCTGCGCGCTTGACTCGGGCTCGGGCTCGGCCTCCGCGGCGGCGCCGCGGAACTGGGTCATGTAGAGGTCGTAGTACGCGCCGCGCCGCTCGAGGAGCGTCGCGTGGTCGCCTTGTTCCACGATGCTGCCGTTCTCCATCACCAGGATGGTGTCGGCATCCCGGATGGTGGAGAGCCGGTGCGCGATCACGAACGACGTGCGGTCGGTGCGGAGCGCCGCCATCGCGTGCTGCACGAGCAATTCGGTGCGGGTGTCGACCGACGAGGTCGCCTCGTCCAGGATCAGCAGCGACGGGTTCGCGATGAACGCCCGCGCGATCGTGATCAGCTGGCGCTCACCGGCCGAGACGTTGCCGCCGTCGGACTCGATGACGGTGTCGTAGCCCTCCGGCAGCTGGCGCACGAAGCGGTCGACCATGGTGGCCTTGGCGGCCTCCACGACCTCTTCGTCGGTCGCGTCGAGGCGGCCGTACCGGATGTTCTCGCGGATGCTGCCCGAGAACAGCCAGGCGTCCTGCAGCACCATGCCGACCTGTCCGCGCAGCTCCGACCGTGAGAGGTCCGTCGTATCGATGCCGTCGAGACGGATCGAGCCGCCGTTCAGCTCGTAGAACCGCATGATCAGGTTGACCAGCGTGGTCTTGCCCGCACCGGTCGGCCCGACGATGGCGACGGTCTGCCCCGGCTTCACCGAGAGGCTGAGGTCGTCGATGAGCGGCGTCTCCGGGTCGTAGGAGAACTCGACGTCGACGAGCTCGACGCGGCCGTCCGCCCGCTCGGGGAGGTGCTGCGTCTCGTGGTCGGGCGTCTGCTCCTCCGCGTCCAGGAACTCGAACGTGCGCTCCGCCGAGGCGACACCGGACTGCAGCATGTTGGCCATGCCGGCGATCTGCCCGATCGGCTGCGAGAACTCGCGGGAGTACTGGATGAACGCGGTCGCGTCGCCGATCGTCATCTGCCCCGACACCACGCGGAGCGCGCCGACGACGGCGATCAGCACGTACGACAGGTACGAGACGAAGTTCATCGCCGGCATGATCATGCCCGAGACGAACTGCGCGCCGACCATCGAGCGGTACAGCTTCTGGTTGCGGCCGTCGAACTCCTCCAGCATCACGCCGTCGCGGCCGAAGGCGCGCACCAGGTCGAGACCCGAGTACGACTCCTCGATGTGGCCGTTCAGGTTGCCCGTGGACGCCCACTGCTGCTTGAACAGCTTCTGCGACCGGCTGCCGATCACCCCGGCGATGATGCCGGAGAGCGGGATCGAGATCAGCGCGATCAGCGCGAGCTGCCACGACACGATGAACATCATGATCCCGATGCCGACGACCATCAGGACCGACTGGATCAGCTGCGAGAACGCCTGCTGCAGCGCGGTCTGGATGTTGTCGACATCGTTCGTCACGCGCGACATCAGGTCACCGCGCTGGCGGGCGTCGAAGTAGCGCAGCGGGATGCGGTTGAGCTTCGTCTCGATGTCGCGGCGCAGGCCGTAGACCACCCGCATGACGAGGGCGTTCAGGATGTAGCCCTGCCACCACTGCAGGAGCGACGCCACGATGTACATGGCGAGCACGATCATCAGCAGGCGGCCGAGCTGGACGAAGTCGATCCCGGTGCCCGGGATCAGTGTGCCTTTGTCGTCGATCGTCCCGACGGCGCCGGAGAAGATCACGTCGGTCGCCTGACCGAGGATCCGCGGCGCGATCACGACGAGAGCGACCGAGATCACCACGAGCAGGGTGACCCAGGTCATCCCGACCCATTCGGCGCCGAGCAGCCCCAGGAGGCGCTTGAACGACGGCCAGAAGTTCTCGGCCTTGCGCGCCGTGGCGTCGCCGAACATGTCGCCGTCCGACTCCCCCGGCGTGTACTCGTAGTCGACCTCTTCGAGGGTCGCCTCGACGGCGCTCTCGCGGGCGGCGCGGTCGGCCTCGGTCGCGGCGGCAGCGCCGCGCTTCGTCTTCTTGTCGCGTGCCATCTCAGGCCACCTCCAGGCTCAGCTGGGACTCGACGATCTCGCGATACGTCTCGCTCGTCTCCAGCAGTTCGTCGTGGGTGCCGCGGGCGACGACCCGGCCGTCGTCGAGGACGACGATCGAGTCGGCCTCCCGGATGGTCGAGACGCGCTGGGCGACGACGATCACCGTCGCGTCGCCAGTCGACTCCGCGAGCGCGGCGCGCAGGCGGGCGTCGGTCGCGACGTCGAGCGCCGAGAACGAGTCGTCGAAGAGGAACACCTTCGGCTGGGCGACGAGCGCGCGGGCGATGCAGAGCCGCTGGCGCTGGCCTCCCGAGACGTTCGTGCCGCCCTGGGAGATGCGCTCGTCGAGGCCGTGCTCCTTGGCGCGGACGAAGTCCTCGGCCTGGGCGATGCGCAGCGCCTCCCACAGCTGCTCGTCCGTGGCGTCGGGACGGCCGAAGCGGAGGTTGCTGGCGATCGTGCCCGAGAACAGGTACGGCCGCTGCGGCACCAGGCCGAGCTGGCCGGCCAGCTGCTGGCGGCTGAGCGCGTCGACGGCCACGCCGCCGATGCGCACGTGCCCGATCTGCGGAGTGAACAGGTTGGCGATCACTGAGACCAGCGTGCTCTTGCCGGAGCCGGTCGAGCCGACGATGGCGGTGATCCTCCCGGGCTCTGCGGTGAACGACACGTCGCTGAGCACCGGCTTCTCGGCGCCGGGGTAGCCGAAGGTCACGCCCTCGATCTCCACGCGGCCGTCGGCGGGGAGCTCGGCGGCGTGCGCGCCCTGCCCCTGCGACGGGACCGCGCTCAGCACCTCGTCGATGCGCTCGGCGCAGACGATCGCGCGCGGGATCATCATCGCCATGAAGACGCCCATCATCACCGCGGTGAGGATCTGCAGCAGGTACTGCAGGAAGGCCGTGAGCGCGCCGATCTGGATGTCGCCCGCACCGACCCGGTGGCCGCCGAACCACAGCACTGCGGCGGTGGCGGCGTTGAGGATCAGCATGATGAGCGGGAACATCAGCACGAAGATGTTGCCGACGCGGACCGAGACGCGGGTCAGCGCCAGGTTCGCCTCGTCGTAGCGCAGGCTCTCGAACTTCTCGCGGACGAACGCGCGGATCACGCGGATGCCGACGATCTGCTCGCGGATGACGCCGTTGACGCCGTCGATGCGCTCCTGCATCTGGCGGAACAGCGGCAGCAGCAGCCACACCAGGAGGCCGACGACCACGAACAGGATGGCCACCGAGACCCAGATGAGCCAGGAGAGGCCCGCATCCACCTGCACGGCCAGGATGATGCCGGCGATGCACATGATGGGCGTCGACACCATGAAGTTCAGCGTCAGCAGCACGAGCATCTGCACCTGCTGCACGTCGTTCGTGTTGCGGGTGATCAGTGTCGGCATGCCCCAGCGGGCGAGGTCGAGCGAGGGCAGGGAGTCCACCTTGCGGTAGAAGTCGCGGCGGATGTCGCGACCGACCGACATCGACGCGCGGGCGCCGAAGTAGGTGGCGGCGATGGCCGCGACGACCTGCACGAAGCAGACCATGAGCATCATCCCGCCGGTCGACCAGATGAATCCGGTGTCGCCGGTGACGATGCCCTTGTCGATGATGTCTTTGTTGAGGGTGGGGAGGTAGAGGGCGGCGAGGGTCGCGATCAATTGGAGGATCACGACCGCGAGGGCCGACCGCCAATAGGGACGGCCGAACCGCAGAGCCATTCGAAGAAGAGTCACGAGAGTTCCTGAGTGTCGCAGTGCTGGTGAGGTGCCGGGAGGGCCGGGGCGAAGCGCCCCAGTCAAACACGACGCCGGAAGGCCGCCACCATGACGCCGTTGTTTGAGTGAACTCGAACACCGATCACGGTAGCGCGGGCCTCCGACCTCCGTGTCCGGAGGTGTTGTCTGTGCCGACGCTATGCGGTCATGCGGTCAGGTCGTGACCGCAATCCGCCGCCGGGACGGGGTTCAGGCGGGTGAGTAGTGGAGGTGCAGCACGCCGTTGTCGTACGCCTCGGAGTGCCGCAGGCGCAGCTTCGCCGAAGCCGAGCCCTCCGGGAAGAGTCGCGCGCCGGTGCCGAGCACGACCGGGTAGACGAAGAGGTGGAGGGAGTCGACCAGTCCGTCGGCGAGCAGCGCGCGCACGAGGGTGCCGCTGCCGCTGATGTACAGGCCGCCGGAGACGCTGTCCTTGAACTCCCGGATGCGCTCGGCGTCGTAGGCGCCGAGCGATCGCGAGTTGCCCCACGCGGCCTCGACGGCCGCGTCGTCCAGGGTGCTGCTGACGACGGCCTTCGTGGAGTCGTTGAAGAACGGGGCGCCGGGGTCGTCGGCCGCGGTGCGCGTCGACCACGCCGGGGCGAACATCTCGAAGGTGCGCCGACCGAGCAGGATGGCGTCCGCCGAGCGCGTGATGCGGCCGATGTCGTCGCCCATCGCGGGGTCGAAGCCGTACTCGGCGGTCCAGCTCGGATCCTGGAAGACCCCGTCGAGCGAGACGAACTCGTGCACTGCGATGGTCCCCATGGCATCCCCTTCCGGCCCGCGGACGGGCAGGGCCGTCCGCTGCCGAACAGCTTAGGACAGGAGGGAGGCGGCCGTCAGGCCCGGGGCATCCATTTGTCAGAGCATGCCGGGCAGGCGGTCGAGGCAGTCGTTCCAGCCGCGGACGTGCTCGGCGGCGGCCTCCCCGTCGGCGAAGCCGTCGTGGCGCACGGTGACGCGGGTGCCGTCGCCGTCCGGGGTGAGCGCGATGGTGACGCGCGTCTCGATATCCTCGCCGTCCCAGCGCCAGGTGGTGGAGAAACCGTGACCGGGCTCGACGGCGGTCACCGTGCCGGTCACGGCCATTTCCGCCGGGGCGGACGCGATGCGGAGCGCACCGCCCTCGCGTGCCTCCAACTCGGCCACCGTCTCGAAGCGCGGCGGCCAGAACCAGGCCGCGAGCTCGGCGGGATCGGTGAGTGCGCGCCAGACGCGCTCGGGAGGAGCCGGGATGTGCCGCTCGACGGTGAGACCGCTCATACGGCACATGCTCACCCCGTCCCGGGCGCGCGTCTAGGCCGGAACCTCATCCATTGGTCACGACACGCCGCGAGGGTCGACCCCTCAGCGGCGTGTCGTGACGGATGGATGGATGTCCGTGCGGGTCAGGCCTCCGGCTCGGTGGGCGGCGCGACGTTCGCGCCCCCGGCACCCGGTCCGGCGGCTCCCCCGCCACCGGCCCCCGTGCCAACGCCCGATCCGGCGCCCGCCCCGGCACCCGCCCCCGCGGGCACGCGCCCACCGCGCTGCTCGGCCTCGAGGCGTTCCGCCTCTTCGCCGCTGATGGCCTCGCCGCGGGCGACGAGCCCGGCCTGATCGGACAGCGGGATCTGCTTGAGGAAGAGGGCCAGGAGGAGCGCGACCGCGATGAACGGCACGAGGTACCAGAACACCGGGGCGAGCGCGTCGGCGTAGGCGTTCACGACGCCGGTGTGCACGGCCTCCGGGAGCTTGTTCAGCGCCTCGGGGCTCAGCGTCGCCGTCGCGCCGGCCGCATCCGCGGGCGAGGCCCCGGCCTGGGTGAACACATCCTTCAGGTTCTCGCTCAGGCGGGTGGTGAACAGCGTGCCGAACACGGCGGTGCCCAGCGCGGCTCCGACCTCGCGGAAGTAGTTGTTCGTGGAGGTCGCGGTGCCGATCTGCGCGGCGGGCACCGCGTTCTGCACCACCAGCACGACGACCTGCATGATCAGGCCGAGACCGGCCCCGAAGATGAACAGGTAGACGCAGATGAGCCAGATCGGGGTGGAGGCGGCCAGCGTCGTCATGCAGACCATGGCGATGCCGGTGATGATCGTGCCGAGGATCGGGTACAGCTTGTACTTGCCCGTCTTGGTGATCGCCATGCCCGACACGATCGAGGTGCCGATCAGGCCGACCATCATCGGGATCATCAGCAGGCCGGACGCGGCCGCCGAGGTGCCGGACGACATCTGCAGGAAGGTCGGCACGAAGCCGATGGCCGCGAACATCCCGATGCCGAGCGCGAGGCCGATGGCGGTCGCGTTGATGAAGATCGGGTTCTTGAACAGGCTGAGCGGGATGATCGGGTCCTTCGCGCGCGCCTCGGCGATCACGAACGCGACGGCCGCGAGGAGCATCCCGATGCCCCACGCCCAGGTCGCGAACGAGCCCCAGCCGTGGTCCTTGTCGCCGCCGAAATCGGTGAAGAAGATGAGGCACGTCGTCGCGATCGACAGGAAGAGGATGCCGAGGATGTCGATCGGGTTGGTGGCGCGCTTGCTCGGCAGGGTCAGCGCGAAGAGGGCGATGACGAGCGCGGCGATGCCGACCGGGATGTTGATGTAGAACGCCCACTGCCAGGTCAGGTGGTCGACGAAGAAGCCGCCGAGCAGCGGACCGGCGACGGCGGAGAGGCCGAAGATGGCGCCGAGCGGGCCGAGGTACTTGCCGCGCTCGTTGGCGGGCACGATGTCGGCGATGATCGCCTGCGACAGGATCATCAGACCGCCGCCGCCGAGGCCCTGCATGGCGCGGAACACCACGAACGTCCAGAAGTCGCCCGCGAACGCGCAGCCGATGGAGGCCGCGGTGAAGATCGCGATGGCGATGATGAACAGCCACCGGCGGCCCAGCACGTCGCCGAGCTTGCCGTAGACCGGCATCACGATGGTAGTGGCGAGGATGTACGCGGTGGTGATCCACACCTGGTGCTCGACGCCGCCGAGGTCGCCGACGATGGTCGGCATGGCGGTGGAGACGATCGTCTGGTCGAGGCTGCTGAGCAGCATCCCGGCGATCAGTGCGCTGAAGATGATCCAGATGCGCCGCTTGGTCAGCAGCAGCGGCGCAGGCGCGATGGCGGTCATGGGGTCCGTTCGTTCTCGGGTGGTGCAGGGGGTGGGATGCAGGTGGTGCCGTGGGGCGGGATCAGGGGGCGGCCGTCAGGCGCGCGTCAGGCGAAGAGCTCGCGGACGGCGTCGATGCGGCGGCGGATGATGGCCGGGAGGTCGTCCGAGCCCTCGGGTCGGAAGAACTCCTCCGCGCTGGCCCGGAGCAGGCCGCCGGCGAGCTGGACCGCGGCGGCGGCGCGCAGGTCGCCCGACGGGAGCCCTTCGCGGCGCTCGACGAGCAGGATGTCCTCCCGCTCGCCCTCGCCGGCCATCTTGAGCATGTGGGCGGCGAGGCGCGGCTCGCGGTCGACGGCCTTGATGAGCTCGTGGATGTCGGCGGCGGTCAGTCCGCCGTAGTCCCAGCGCGCGAGGTTGAGGGCGATGAGGTCGTCGAGGAGGTGCTCGATGCCGCGCGGCCCCTCGGCGAGGAAGCGCTCGGCGGCTCCCGACTCGTCGAGGTCGACGGGGATGCCGATGACCGCGTTCTCTTTGGACGCGTAGTAGTTGAAGAGGGTGCGGCGCGAGACGCCGACCTCCTCGCAGAGCTCCTCGACCGTGAACCCGGCGAGCCCGCGCTCGATGGTCAGCCGTCGGGCCGCCTCGCGCAGACCGCGGGCGGTCTCCTCCTTGCGACGCTCTCGCGTCGACATTGCACTCTCGCTCACGAAGTGCAATCTTGCACCCTCTAGCTGAAAGTGCAATGTGAGCGGGAGCGCCGGCGGAACTAGTGCGCGAACGCGGTCTTCGGGATGCGGCTGGGATCGCCCGTGCGCAGCTCGGCGCACACCGCGCGCAGGTCGGCGACGAGGTCGTCCGCGAGCTCGGCGCTGAAACCGTCCCGCACCACGATGCGCAGGACGGCGACGTCCTCCGCGTTCGCCGGCATCGTGTACGCCGGCACCTGCCAGCCGCGGGCGCGCAGCTCGTGCGAGACCTGGAAGACGGTGAAGCCGGAGCCCTCCACCACCTCGAACGCGACCACGGGGATGGCCGTGCCGTCGGTCAGCACCCGGAGGTCCTCCTCCTTCGCCAGGCCGGTGGAGATGCGCACCGCCGTGTCGCGGAGGGTGCTCATGATCGCCGTGTAGCCTCCCCGGCCCAGCCGCACGAAGTTGTAGTACTGACCGATGACCTGGTTGCCGGGGCGCGAGAAGTTGAGGGTGAAGGTCGGCATCTCGCCGCCGAGGTAGTTCACGTTGAACACCAGCTCGGGCGGCAGATGGTCGGGCGACCGCCAGACGACGAAGCCGATGCCAGGGTAGGTGAGGCCGTACTTGTGGCCGCTCACGTTGATCGACACCACCCGCGGCAGCCGGAAGTCCCACGGCAGGTCGGGCTGCAGGAACGGGACGACGAACCCGCCGCTGGCCGCATCCACGTGCACCGGGACGTCGGGGCCGCCCGTGTCGGCGAGCGTGTCGAGCACCTGGCAGATCTCGGCGATCGGCTCCAGCTCGCCGGTGAACGTCGTGCCCAGGATGCCGACGACACCGATCGTGTCGTCGTCGACCGCGTCGCGCACCTGCTCGGGCGTAATGACGTAGCGGCCCTTCTCCATGGGGAGGTAGCGCGGCTCCACGTCGAAGTAGCGGCAGAACTTCTCCCACACGACCTGCACGTTCGAGCCGAGGACGAGGTTCGGGGTGCCGCCGGAGGCGAGGCCGCGGCGGGCGCGCCAGCGCCACTTGAGGGCGAGGCCGGCGAGCATGACCGCTTCGCTCGAGCCGACGGTCGACGCGCCGGTCGGCTCCCCCGGTTCGGCGTGGAAGAGGTCGGAGACGATCGAGATGCAGCGGCGCTCGATCGCGGCGGTGGACGGGTACTCGTCCTTGTCGATCATGTTCTTGTCGAACGACTCCGCCATCAGCACCTCGGCCTGGGGCTCCATCCACGTCGTGACGAAGGTGGCGAGGTTCAGGCGCGAGCTGCCGTCGAGCAGCAACTCGTCGTGGATGAGGCGGTAGACGCCGTCCGGATCGGTGGGCTCGGCCGGGAGCGTGTCGGGCGGGCTCTGGCGCGAGAGCCTCCCGGTGTACGCCGGGGTGTCGGATCCTTCGTGGACGAAGCGTTGAGGCGTCATGGGGCCGATGCTAACGGCGGCACCGGGGTGCGGCAATGCGCGGAGCGACCGCCCTGAGCGGCCCCGGGAAACACGAAGCGCCCCGCCAGACGAATCGGACGGGGCGCTTCGGGGAGGCTCAGAGAGCGCGGATGTTGGAGGCCTGCGGGCCCTTGTTGCCCTGCGTCACCTCGAACTCGACCTTCTGGTTCTCTTCGAGGTTGCGGAAGCCGTTGCCGGTGATCTCGCTGTAGTGAGCGAACACGTCGGCCGAGCCGTCGTCCGGGGCGATGAAGCCGAAGCCCTTTTCGGAGTTGAACCACTTGACGGTGCCAGTTGCCATCGTTTTTTCTTCTTTCAATCTGCGATGACCGACGCCGCCGGAACCGTTCCGGAGCTGCTTACGGAAAGCGCGATGTCCAGGATACGCGAAAAGCCGGTTTTACGCCCTGGTTATCTCGAAGAGACGTCACGATGTTGCGTCGGGCGACCTCCTCGCGCCCGCGGCGGCCCGCGGGTTCCGGGCCGGGAGGCGGGGGTCAGCGCCGGCTGACGATCAGGTAGCGCTCGTCGTCCACCGGACCGCCCCAGAGCCGGTCGTCCGCGGAGAGCGACCGGACCTCGGCCTCCCGGCGCCGGCGGAGGACCGCGTCGCGGCACTCGTCCGCCGTCAGCCCGGCGCCGGTCGACCAGGACCCTTCGACCAGGATGAGCCGGCCTCCCGGGCGGAGCAGGGCGACCCAGCGCGCCAGCACGGCGTCCCGGTCGGCGAACGACCAGAGCACATGGCGCGAGAGCACCGCGTCGAACGTTCCGGCCGGGAACGGCGGATCGGCGGCGTCCCCGTGCACGAACGCGACGCCGACCCCGGCGGCGCGGGCCTTCTCGCGGGCGATCCCGAGCATCCGCGTGGAGATGTCGAGCCCGGTCACCGCGAGCCCGGCGGCCGCAACGAGGACGGAGAGGCTCCCGGTCCCGCATCCCACGTCGCAGACCCGCGCAGGAGGCTCCGGGAGGAGCGGGGTGAGGAGGCTCTGCCAGGCCTCGCGGACGACAGGATCGCGCAGGCCGTGGTCCGCGGCGTCGTCGAAGGCGTCGGCGTGGTCGTCCCAGAGGTTCTCGGCGTCCGCGGCCATATCGCGAGTATTCCACTCGTCGCGCTCGACAGCGCCGGCACCCCGGATAAAGTGTGATCCGAGCCGGCCGGCTCACGAGACGAGGCGGAGGGAGCCCCGTGAGTTCGGAGCAGCAGGAGCAGGTCGACCAGGAGCCGCACGGCGCGCGGCGCACGCAGCTCGCGCACACGACAGAGTCGGGCTGGCGGCGGTTCTGGAACCGCGGAGGCTGGTGGAAGGCGCTGCTCGTCATCGCCGTCTATTACGGCCTCTACCAGCTCGCTGGCTGGCTGATCGGGCTGGCGTTCGGCGGCCTGATCGACAAGCACGACTTCTTCGCGAACGGGCTCAGCACGTTCATCGCGGTGGGCGCGCCGATCGTCGTCGGCAGCATCCTGCTGATCGTCTTCGCGCTCTCGCTCGGCTGGCTGAAGGAGCTGTTCGGCCCGCAGCCGATCCGCGGTTCGTGGTGGATGTGGATCGGCGTCGTCGTCGTGGTCCTCTTCAACGTCCTGCGCTTCGTCAGCGCGGACTACCCCGGCTGGGACGCGGGAGCGGTCGTCGCCGTGCTCATCTCCGGGCTGTTCATCGGTTTCGCCGAAGAAGTCCTGACCCGCGGCTTCGCCGTCAACCTGCTGCGCCGCGGCGGCTACGGCGAGCGCAGCGTGATGCTGCTGTCGTCGCTGCTCTTCGCCGCCATGCACTCGGGCAACATCTTCAGCGGCCAGAGCCCCCTGGCCGTGGGGTTCACCGTGGTCTACACCTTCGCCTTCGGCCTGGTGATGTACACGGCCCTGCGGGTGACGGGCAACCTGATCTGGCCCATCCTGCTGCACGCCTCCACCGACCCGAGCCTCTTCCTGCTCACCGGCGGCGTGGATGCCACGGGCGGCTCCCTCCACCCGGGGCCGCTGGCGGGGGTCGCCGGGCTGGGCAACATCGTCGTGATGATCGTCGCCCTCATCCCGCTGATCTTCGTGCGCGGCCGCGTGGACCGCGAGGCCGCCTACGGGCTGACGCCGCCGCCCGTGAAGCTGTCCGCCGAGAAGTGACTCCGTGCGGGTGAGGCGCGCGCCTCACCCGCAACGACTCACCCCTCGCGGGCGGCTATCCCCAGAATCCCTGGTGGGAGGCTGCGGCCTCCTCCTCGAGGTGCGGGCCGGAGACCTCGATGACCCGGCTCCCCGCGGCCAGCACGGTGCGGGCCGGGAGGGCGAGCGTCGGGTTGTCCGCGTGGTCGCCCGTCATCGCGTAGAGGGCCTCCTCCGGCAGCGCGTAGACCACGCGGCCGATACCGGACCAGTAGATCGCGCCCGAGCACATCGCACACGGCTCGCACGATGTGTAGAGCGTGTAGCCCGGCAGCTCATCGCCCGGGATGGCGCGGCCGGCCAGCCGCACGAGGTTCGTCTCGGCGTGCCCCGTGATGTCCTTCTCGGTGTTCACCGTGTTCTCCGCCTCCAGCGCGACCGACCCGTCGGGGCCGACCAGGATGGCGCCGAACGGGTGGTTCCCGTGGCTGCGGGCCGCGTCGGCGACGGCGATGGCGCGGCGGAGGTGCTCGAGATCGGCGGAGATATCACTCATGCGGCCGAGCCTACCGAGCCGCTCGCGAGACGTGACTCGTTGCGGGTGCGAGCCTCCCAGGACCCGCAACAAGTCACATCTCGCGCAACATCCGGGAACGAAGAAAGCCCCGGCGAACCGGGGCTTCTCCTACTGTCTCAACCAGTGTGCGCCACGAGGGATTCGAACCCCCAACCTTCTGATCCGTAGTCAGATGCTCTATCCGTTGAGCTAGTGGCGCATGACCGTCACGCTCTCGCGCGGGCCGGATTAGAGCTTACATGACCGCATCCAAGACCGCCAATTGGCGGCGGAGGGCGACCTGCCGGTACGAGGTCTCGATCAGTTCGCCGATCTCGGTCCACTGGTCGGCGTCGTCCGGCCAGGCGCGGTCGATGTCGATCCCGAGCCAGCCGCTGGCGCCCCAGTACTTGGGGACGAAGACGCGCGGATCCTGCCGGAGCGCCGGATCCTCGGCCGGATCGGGCTTGAAGACCACCGAGTCGCCGCGGTCCATCATGGCGCCGACGAGGGCGAAGACCCGGCCCTTCTCGCCCGCCTTGAACGCGGGGCGGCCGTGGGTGAGGATCTCGACGGCCTCCGGCAGGTGGAGGCTGCGGGCGCGCACCCGGGCGACCAGCTCGTCGTCCGGGTCGAACAGCAGCGGGTGCTCCATCAGGCGAAGATCTCGTCGAGGAAGCAGACCAGCGCGCGCCAGCTACGGGCGTCGGCGACCGGCCGGTAGCTGTCGCGGCCGGGGATGGTGAACGCGTGCGGCGCTCCCGAGTACGTGGTCACCTGCCAGTCGACGTGCGGGGCGCCGCGCAGCTCCTCCTGGAACGCCGCGACCGCCGAGTCGGGCACGACCGCGTCGTCCCCGCCGGTGAGCACCAGCAGAGAGGCGGCGATCGCCGCGGCGTCGGACGGGTCGTGGGCGATGAGGCCGCCGTGGAAGGAGACGACGCCGCGGGCGGGCGCTCCGGTGCGGGCGAACTCGAGCGCCGCGGTGCCGCCGAAGCAGTATCCGATGACGGCGAGGCGGGCGGGGTCGACGGCGGGATGCTGCTGCAGCCAGCTGAACCCGGCCGCGACCCGGGCGCGCAGCAGGGCGAGGTCGCGGTAGTAGCCGCCGGCGACCTCCCGGGCCGCGTCGCCCTCCGGCCGCACGTCGGCGCCGTAGAGGTCGGCGGCGAAGGCGACGTAGCCGCTCCGCGCGAGCATCTGGGCGCGCATCCGCACGTTGTCCCCGACGCCGTGCCAGTCGTGGAGCACCAGCACGGCCGGCCGTCGCTCGTCGGCCTGCGCATCGCGCGCGAGGTAGCCCTCGAGCGGCAGGCCTTCGTGGTCGTACGCGATCGTCTCGGTCTCGATGACGGAGTGCTCCCCGACCGGCACCTGGGCGAGCAGCCGCTCGTGCGCGGGCGAGAGGACGATCGGGTGGGTCGTCGAACGGGCGGTCGGGCGGGCGAGCGTCACGGGATGTTCTCCATCAGGTCGCGTCGTCGCGGGCGACGGCTGTCGCCTGCGGCCTGGCCTGCTGTGACTCGGTCGCGGACTGCGCGCGGGACCCCGGTGCGGGTCGGGTCCCACATCGACACCCTACCTCCGTCGCCCCGGACGCGCGACGGGCGGCCCGCGCGGAGGCGACGGTCGTACCATGGGGCGCATGGTCACCCAGTTCAGCAACGAGACGGACGCGAGCCGGTACGCGATGCACATCGACGGGGAGCTCGTCGGGGTGCTCGACTACCGCATCCTGGGCGGGTCGATCTCGCTGACCCGGTCGTTCACCGTCCCGGCGAAGCGTGGGAACGGGTACGCGGGTCAGCTCGTCGAGTACGCCGTCGACGACATCGAGCGCACGGGCGGTCTGAGCATCGTGCCGATGTGCTGGTACGTCGCCCAATGGTTCGATGACCACCCCGAGCGCGCCGGCCTGCTGCAGCAGCGCAGCGCGGGCTGAGCGCGACGATGGCGGACAGACGCGCGGCCCTGGTCTCCCGATTCGGCGACTCCACCTCCCTGGTGCTCGCCGAGCAGTCCCTGCGGCCGCCCCGCGGCAACGAGGTCGTGGTGCGGGTGACGCACGCCTCCGTCGGCGCCACCGACGTGCTCGCGCGCCGCGGCGGTTACGTGTTCCAGCCGCTGCCCGGGTTCGTCCCCGGCTACGACTTCGTCGGCGTCCTGGAGGCGGAGTCGGCCGTCTCGCTGGCCCTCGGCCTCCGCACGGGCGCACGCGTCGCCGGGGTGCTGCCCCGCATGGGCTCGCACGCCACCCGGCTCGTGCTGTCGCCCACCTTCCTCGTCGCCGTGCCGGACGGCCTGGACTCCGCCGCCGCCGCGACCGCCCCGCTCGACGCGGTCACCGCCGGCCTCGCACTGCGGATGACAGGAGGAGGCCGGCGCGTGCTCGTGCAGGGCGCCTCCGGAGCCGTCGGGTCGATCGCCGTGCAACTCGCGACGCAGGACGACCGCACCGTCGTCGGCACCGCCTCCTCCCGCACCCGCGGCTTCGCCGACGAGCTCGGCATCCCCGTCGTCGACTACCGCGCGGCCGACTGGATGGGACAGGCGCGCCGCGCCGCGGGCGGTCCCTTCGACGCCGCGATCGACCACACCGGCGCGCCCCAGGTGCGCCAGACCCTCGCGCCCGACGGCGTCCTCGTGCACACCGCCTTCGCCGGCCGTGCCGGGCACGAACGCGCGGACTCCCTGCGCGGCTCGGCGGAGGCGGCCGCGCGACGACGCGGGCATCCGCGCGAACGCGTGTGCAGCGTCCCGTACTTCGTGCTCAGGAAGCGGCCGCAGTACCGCGCCCTGCTGAGCGGTCTGCTCGCCGCGATCGACGGCGGGAGGCTGCGGGTCGCGGCGCCGGAGGTCTACGCGTTCGACGACCTGTGGGAAGCGGACCGGGCGGCCGAGCGCGTCGAACCCGGGCGGAAGGTCGTGCTGGCGGTCTGAGGGCGCCCGTCACTTGTCGCCGGTTACGCGTCGCCGGTTACGCGTCGCCGGTCGGGGCGCACACCGGGGCGGCGACCGGCTCGGCCGCCCGCGCTGCGCGACCGCTCCGACGGGACGGGTCGAGCGGAGCGACCGCGTTCAGGACCACGAGGGAGACGACACCGGCGGCCGCGATGGTCGCCGAGATCCAGAACAGGTGCGGCAACCCGAGCCACGCCGTCCCGATGCTCCCGACGAGCCCGCCGACGGCGGCGTTGATCGCGAACGCACTCAGGAAGACGCTCGACGCCATCCCGACCCGTTCTGGCTGGAGTCGCTGCGCCACCGTGATCCCGAGCACCCCGAACGTCGCGATCACACCGGCCATCAGCACCTGGCCGACGATCAGCGGGACGAGATGCGGCACCACCAGCTCGGCCGAGGCGTAGCTGACATGGGCGGCGACCGCCATGATGCCGCCCGCCAGCAGGACCGGCGCGACCCCCCACCGGTCGGCCGCCGCCGCCGCGAGCGGCATCAGGGCGATCTCGACGAGCGGCTGGAAGCCGATGATCGCACCGCGCACCGCGGCGTCCGCGTGGAGCTGGCCGTCGAGGTAGAGCGGCAGGTAGGCGAGCTTGACCGTCTCCCCGCACATGATGAGGACGTAGATGCCGGTGAACAGCAGCAGGGGCACGAGGGACCGGCCGCCGGACGCCCGCGATTCCCGACGACCACCGGAGCGTCGCGCGAGCACCGGCGCCGTGGTCACCCGCGAGTACGGCGCCGCCCTGACCCCGATCAGAGGAACGAGGGAGAGCAGCAGGCTCACCCCGGTGACGATCAGCAGCGGACGAAGGCCGATCAGCGCGCCGAGCACCGCGCCGAGCACCGGCCCGACGATCCAGCCGACCGCCATCGCCATCCGCATGACGGCGACGACACTGTTGTCGAGCGGAGTGGGCTGTCGGTCGAGCTCGTCGCGCACGGCCGCCTGCAGCTGCGCGGCGCCCGCTCCGGCGATGCTGAGCAGCAGGATGTTGATGGCGAACGGCATCCAGGTCTGCGTCACGAACGCCATCAGCACCCAGCCGAGGAACCCCGCCAGCGCCGAGATGCGGAACACTTTCAGGCGCGCCCCCGTGCGGTCGGAGAGCGAGCCGACCGCGTATCCCGCGATCGGAGCGGCGAGGTTCGTCAGATAGAACAAACCCGCCGCGGTGTCGGACAGCTGCACATCCCGGACGAGGAACAGCGTCATCTGCGGCGACGTGATCGAGATGCCGATGCCCGAGACGACCAGGCAGACGAAGACGCCGCGCAGGAGCCGGGACCGGAGGATGTAGCCCGCCACCGCCGAACGCCGGCTCACCCCACGGCTACGCGCCACCTGAACCGCTCCCCTGCCACCTCTGCTTGGACGATCCCCGATGGTATCAAACTGGCAAGTAGTGGTCTACTTGCGGCTATCCCTGGTGGAAGTCCTTCGGCATCGCGCGCCGAATCGAATCGGGACAGGCGACCGTCCGCGTGGTGGTGTCGGCTTGAGAGCGTCCGAGAGTGGCTTCGATTTCCGTGCAGCGGAACCAGGTCGCCGATTCGTAGCCGGGGAACGTGCACGAGGCGTTCTCCCTGAAATCCTGTTCGGAGTACCGGGAGTAGTCCGCGATTCAGCCGCCGGCCACAAGCTCGGCCGTCGAATGGACGTCGGGCGCAACGCTGTCGACATGGTCGATCGCGAGCCGCACGGAATCCTCGAGATTCTTTTTCGCGAGGTCGCTCGATGAAGGGGTGCAGGCGCACAGGAGGAGGAGGAGTGGGGTCGCCAGCGCAGCCCCGATCACCGGCCTCGCTCGTTTGCTGACCAACCCATCTGTGCGAGCGCCTGCGTGAAGATCGAGACGTCGATCGCATCCATCGCAACCACCCCACCCCGGGTTAGTTGCAATTCGTTTTCGGTCGCCTCTGACCCTTGCATTTACTGGCCTCTATGCCCGCCGTGCTCCCGAGGATTTGTGTGATCCTCCGCCGGCTACCGGAAAATCCTCCGCTAGCCGTCCCACATAGTTGGCCTTGTGGGGCCACAAGACACAGCAAGAACTCCCATGCTTGCTACAACTCAGGACCTATTTGGTTCAATGATCGAGACCGAAATTCTATCCTCGGAAGAGCTGAGAATCCGCGCGGAGCTCTCGGACGCTTCGGCAGGCTGGCCACTGACCGCAACTCAGCTCGACCATGCACATACCGTGCTCAGCAAATATGGGAGCTTGTCGCCCCGGTTGCTGAGGGCCCGTGCTGTGCGCACCGAACTCTACGGTGAGCGGCGAGCGGCCTGGTTCATCCGCATCGCGGACCAACTCGACGCACGAGGCTACGCGTATTTCGGGGATACTCCTCTTCAGGAGTTCTACGCGATCGCCCATGAGCGCTTCGAGTAACTCTTGCCGAGGCTGTCAGCCCCGAACGTCACACTTGCAGAATTGACCGGTGTGTTCCTCTGATCCCTCGCAGCCCAGCTCCGTGTGAAGGTGGTTGAGAACGCGAGGGTAGTCATCGCAGATACATTCGGTCGTTGTAGACATCGACATTGTTGGTTCTTTCATGCGGTGCGAACAGGTTGATTCTTAGGACCACGTTATCGGCCGGCGTGTAGTACACGTAGCCGATACTGCACGAGATGGAGCGCCGGCTGATCTACTGCCCCGCCGAGGCGGGCGAGTTTGCCGCTTGAGGCGTCGATTCAGTCACTCATTCGGCGATTGCGTCACTCTCTGGCACAGCCGTTTTGCCGCCTCGGCAAGGCCCGCACGGGTTTCGCGCCGACTGGTGTCTCATTCTGCCGTCAGCCTCGAACACGATCTATCGATCGGTGTCGCTGGCCAATTGCCTGCGTCCAGCTGCGAGTGTGGCGTGGATCATCGCCGCGGTGATCGGCACGCTTCCTCCTCCACGGCGTTGCACGTTGCTGATGAACGCGCCTTCAGTCTGACCGTCTGCTCGGATTGCTTTGCTTATGGCGCCCGATAATCATCCAACCAACATGCACCTGCCGATTCAGCTTCGTGTCGATGCGAGCCCGAGCGCAAGGCGGGTACCGTACGGCAAGTCGCTCAGCGTCTCGGAAGCGAGCGTCACCCACCCGCGTGAATCGTGAATACTGAGTTGAACCGCGACGTCGAGCGGTCCGTCGCCGTCTTCGCTAATAGGAGTTTGGTCAGAACGCCCCGGTGCAAGGGTCCTCACTACTTGGGTGCATGTCGATAGCTAGTTCAGTCCTGAGATCTCGTGGCTGGCCGCAAGAAGGGATGGGTAAGTTCGCTGATTGGGCGGCTACCGTCGGCAAGAGCTGCTTCCATCTTGGTGATGTCCTCGCTGGTCAGTACCCGGGAAAGCGTCATAGTCACGGAGAACCCGATCGCTTCTCCTGCCCGGTCCAGCGCCCGTTGTAGTGCGGCAATCGCGATGTCTCGCACGGCGACCTGAAACCTAGCTAAGGTCAACGCACGCCACGCTCTTGCAGGGTCGAGGAGCCCTTCTGCATAGAATCCCCGCGCGGTCCACCCGCTGGCCCGCGTACCAGTGAGCACTACTTCGTCGAGCAGTGCGCGATGAGCTTTCACATCGAAGCCGGTGCGTCGCCCGAACGCCCCCGTGACAAAGTCTGTGGACACTAAGGATTCCCGCGACCCTGCACGATTTAGCGCCACGAGTGCATCCGCGTCAGCGCGCAACTGCTTCGGCAGGTCGATCCGCACGATGTCCGCTGAGACGAGCTGAATCTCGCCACCTGGTGCCCCTTGCACTCGCTGCGTGTACCGGTTTCGTCGTTCGGTGATGGTCTCAGCGGGTGGCGCGTGGAGGAGGAACGCGACAGGTTTCTTTTCCATGTCGTCTTCGCGCCAGAAGAACTCGATTTCCAGATAGCTGGGCCCGAACATGAGGTCGACGGTGATGGCTTCAACAAAAGCACGGACGCTGTCTCTCAGCGATCCATACCCTCGGCTGAAGAGCTGCAGACTGTTCTCAACCATTTCGGTGGCTTCCTTGCCATCTGGCTCAAGCAGGACGTCGAATCCATCGTCGAGGCCACGACCAAACGGTAGAGAGTGTCCCACATCTTCGAGGGTGTTGTCGTGTACGCGTTCGTGGGGGTCGTTGGTGGGGTGTGCCCCGAAAGGGTAGTCGATGGACTTGCGACCGCCGATCAGACCTTCGAACGGTTCGGTGGGTCTATTCATCGTGGGCGGCCCCGTCTTCTGCATCGCCGTCAGCGAAGGGGAGGGATCGGAACCTGCTCAGTTGCTGCATGAGTGATTGGATTGGCGCGTCATATTGCGTTCCCGGCGGAAGCCGATCAGCGAGGTAGGCGGCCACGAAAAGGTGATGGAAGTCATCGGTGTGACCGTAAAAGGACGGCATCATCGCGGAGACGATCGGGCTGCGGTGCGGTCGATGCCTGGGCCGCCCGAACGGATACGAGCCCCGGGTACGCGATTCGTGCGCATCGTCGAGACCTCGGTCACTAAGGAGCTCTGCGAATGCGGAGCCGCGCGCGGTCCGGTTCATCCCGCCGGGTCCGCCGAGGAAAATGTCGTCCGTTACCGCGATTGCGGCCATCAACATTCCGGGCGTTCCAGGCGCTGCCGCGATGAGCAGATCCCATTGCGCGAGCACCTGAGCCCAGATGCCTTCGTCGTCGAGCTCTTGCATGAAGAGAGCAAGACCGGCGAGTTCCATCGCACCGACGATCGGTTCGACGATCAACCCCAGGCTCTGTTGGGTGGTTCGGTCTGAGAGGTCCGCCTGGATTCGGTCCTGGAGGTGCCCGACTTCGTCGAAAATGGCTGCGTAGAGCCGTGCCGCTGTAGTTCTGTCCCCGTTCAAGATTGCGTCGAACGCACCTTGCCGCACGAACTGGTACGCCTGCCCGTAGAGGTCGGGGGCGTCGGATTCGAACCTGTCTGAACGCAGTTCCGGCAGCAGTTCACCCAGGCTGACCGTCGTTGCAGTCCTCTTCTCCTCGGCGCGTGATTCGACGGAGCTTGTATCTGGCCACAGTTCGTTCTCGGTGTTCGGATTGCGATGCGACGCGAGCTTCGCCTGGGCTTCAGTGATCGCCGGCGTGTGCACTTCGACTTTGTGGAACAGTTCCAGCGCTGCGATCGCCGTTACGGCGGCAAGGTCCGGCCTCCTTGCCGTCCGAAATGCTGCAACCTGCTCGGTTGTCCGCGCGTCGATCGCGCCAACTATGGATTTGTGGGTGGTCAGGAACTCGTCCGAAAGCGTGCGGGCGAGATAGTGGTTCGCCCACCATGCCGGGGTGACTCGGCGGCCCTCCGTCCGACGTTCGAGGGTGATCGCCGCCGCAAACGTTTCGGCGATCCTCCGGGTCTTAGTTGGCAGCTGTTCCGCCTGGTCCGCACCTTCGCCGGTGATCGCCGCGTCGAACTGCGCGTCAAGGTCCCGCCTCAACAGGTCATCCGCTGCTTCACGAAACCCGAGCCACATCCGGGTCAGTGGGATGACCAAGCTCTCAGCGGCTGACTGCTGCGCGAGGCGTTGCGTATTGCGAAGGTCTTCTGGACCGTCAACGAGGGGCTCGTCCGCGATTCGGCGGATCGCGTCGCCCCATGCCTCTTCCATCATGAGCGCCTCCCGCACTTGTAGGCGGCGTACGAGGAGGGAGCTGACGTTGGACGCCGTCTCAGCAAGGGCCAACAAATCGGTTCCCCCGCGCGCACGCATCGACGCAGGCAACGCGACTCTCAGAATGCCGGCGACGTTTCGTTCGAACCAAAACGCGTCGGGCACAGGTTTCGGGGCAACTCCGGAGGCAGTGCTCAACGCGGTGTTCAGCTGAAAGAAGTCGATCGTTAGCCAGTTCTGGTGGTTGGGGGTTTTCGCCCACCATGAACTTTCGGTCGGAATGGCGTCTTTCGACTGCGAGTATCGAGCGACCAAGCGCAAAAGCTGGTAACTGATCGTCAGCGGAGCTCGTGCGTCACCGTAGTTTGCACGTTCGACGATCTCAGCGATCTGCCGGAACATCGCCAAACCGTTGACTGCGTCGACGTGTGCGCGTCGCTGGCGACTCTCGTTTCCTCGAGTCTTACGCCCTGCAGCGTCATGCACCGCACCAGCGATCTGTTTCGGCAGCGAACGACTCAGCATCGTTGGGTCGAAGAAGCCGAAGAGTCGTTGGCCGAGGACGGCCAACCATACGGTTGTGAGAATCGCGACTCCCGCTAGAACCAATATGGTCAGGCCGGCGACAGGGTAGCCGAACGCGCTCAACGCGAGCACGGTGAGACCTCCGGCGACGGCGAGCACGAGAGCGTAAATGTATGTCTCACCGTCACGCTCTCGAACGAATAGGTCCCGCACCTCCCCCGGCACATCTTTGTAGACAGTTGATGCGACGACGCCGACGGTGGCGTAGTAGAGACCGAGGAGCGTTGCCGCCGCAGCCACGCCGGCTCCGACGAACGCTAGGACACCATCTTTCGACGCCGGCCCGAGGAGGGACACGTCGGGCAGGACGTCAGGCAGGATTCCTGATGTTCGAAGGGTGAATGCGACAACTTCAGAGACCACAACCAAGCCGATCGCCACAGAGACGAGCGCCAGACTCTGCCTGGTCAGCCGTCGCGCGGCTGTCGCACGGGCACCCTGAGTCGACATCCATGTGCGCGTCCGGTCGGCGGCGAACGCCAGTTTCAGTGTTCGATTTCGAATCCGCATCCGCCGTCGCCAGAATCGCGGTGTTCCAAGCCGCCGTATCGCTCGCAGCCGAGCCTTCAAAGTAGCCAGTACGTCCCCCAATAGCTGCGGCGTCCAACAGCCGGACCGCCCCCGAACACTCCGACTGCGCGTATTCGGTCAGCCTAGGGTCGGAGGACGCTAGACGCCACCTCAGCAGTGTTCGTCGATTTCCACATAGGTGAGTTCCCGATCGGCGTCGAGAATGCGCGGGTAGCCGTTAGCGGACTTCTTTGCTCTGGTCATTTTCGAACGGTCGACGAGCACACTCGTCTCACCGTCGGTTCCGACGAGCCAGAGCGGTGTCTTCTCGGCGGTCGTCTGCGGGTCGTAGATGCATACAGGCAGCATGTACTCGCTGAGGCCGTCGGTTCCGTATTCGCCTTGTCTCGCCAGCTGCCCGTCGCTGATATTCCGTCCTAGGAAGGCGGCGGCGATGAAAAGGAACATGCCGGTGGCCAACAGTCCGAAGACAAGCCGGGGTCGGAAGAGCGTGGTGAAATTACGCCACCGGTGGAGGGCGAACCACGCGAAGAGTACTGCGAGCACTATGGCCGCGCCGAATGGAATGCCGGTGCCGATGACGACACCCCATGTCGCGGTCCCCACGAGTTGGAAAGCTCCGGCCGCGTTGTAGAACAGCGCAAGTGGGACGTTCAAGACGAGGATGAAGAGAGTGACGCCGATCGCGGTGAGGATGACCGTCGTCGGAACTCGGAACCCCGTCATCCGCATTCGGGCGAACACCGGGGTCCCGATCATCGCTTGGAACAACAACGCGACCACAACACCGACGACGGCTACTGGCGACGCCCACGCGGATCCGACCACGATCCCCAGCTGCGTAGTACCGCATAGCAGGGCGGCTAGACCGAGATATAGGAGAATCACGGCCAGTCGGTTCGAGGCTGGCGGCGTCGAACCCAATTGCCGAACCGTAGCTGCGACGAGGAAGACGACTCCGCCAAGCATCCATGTCAATGACGGAATTGGGAGCACGCTCGAGTCATTTCCTTCTCCGCCGAGAACAAAGCCGCCGACCATCCCGATGACAGCGGAAGCAAGCGCCAACCCAACCGGGATGGCGAAGCTGGCGGTTCTTATCTGTTGCGACCAGGACGTGTACTGCGTCACATGCCAGCTCTCGGATGGCACATCGGCGTCTCGAAGTAGCCGTGACGCCCACCGGACCGCATCAGCTCGATCTCCGAAGTACAGCCTTCCCCCGGCAAGATCTCGAGCCTTTTGCGCGTCGCCTTTCGACGCGTCGGGTTGGGATTGCAGCTGCCAGGCGTCCAGCGTCGCCGGCGCACCGGTCTTGGCGTCGGCTTCGATCGAGCGGATGACGAAGTCGGAGAGGATCGCCTGCGCCTGCGCGGCAAAGGCGTCAGCCACCTCCAGCTGCTCGCCACGCAGCCGGCTCGTCCACGCTTCGATGACGGGCCCGTCGCGTTGCCAGGCTCGACTCTTACGTTCCCAGGCATCCCAGCCTGCTGTCCGGAGTTCGGTGAGTGCTTGGGCGGTGTTACTGTTGGGTGCGAAGCGGATGACGAGCTGTGCCCGTGGCGGTGTCTTCATTGTTGTCTCCCGACCCGAGTCCGTGGCGACGTCGCCATGTTTTTCCTTCGGCGCCATAGAGTTTTCGGCGGGCTCGGCTTCAGTGTTTGAACGCTTGGCCGACGGTTGCTTGGCTGGTGGGAACTTTCACCCAGGCGTCGCCGTCGAACTCTTTGTCGCAAGCTTCGCATTTGTAGCGATCCTGGGGTGTTCCATCTGTTGTGGGTGTGCCACTTCCGAGTCGAATTCGCTCGGCGCTTGTATTGCAGATAGGGCAGATGGAGAGGAGGCCGCGGTCCACGTAGGTTTCGTTGTTGGTGGGTGTGGCCGTCTCGTTTGCGTTGCCCGTCATCGTTTCCCCCGGTGTCGACTTGGATGGGTGCCCCTACGACTATCGGCGGCTGAACTGGCGGCGTTAGATTGCGACCGATCGCCCCATGCTGGGGCGGGTCAGTTGCCGGCGTCTGGCCAAAGGCGGACGCCGAGAGATCGCTCCAGCCGAGAGATGACGATGAGGTCCGGCCAGGACTCGCCGGAGAGGACATATCTGAGCGTGTTGTGGTCGATCCCCGCAGCGCCGGCGGTTGCTCGAACGCTGGCGTCTCCCATCGCTTTTCGCACGTTGAGGACGAACTGGCGCGCGGTCTCATGGATGGGGTCGTCAAGTTTGGTGTTTGGCCACGTCTCGACGGAGCCCGCGTTGGGGTTCGGTCGGGGTGGTCTGGCCATGAGTCGAGCGTACCGGCCAGCGCGATCCCCCTACCTCTCCAATGGCGGTTCGTTTGGGCCTGGCCAGATGTTGCGCCCGTATGCGTTCTGAAACAGGGCGATTTCGTATCCATCGGGGTACTCGCGAAGGGTGAGGATCTCCTGCAGTCGTTCCGGCTCGATCCCCGTCTTTCGGGAAATCTCCTCCCGATCCTCATGGGCGACGAGTAGATGGATATTGATGATGAGTCGGGCAGCGATCAGGTCGTCGTCGCCCCAGATCCTCTCTCCTTCTTCTTCCACGGTCGCCTCCTTCCCTTCACAACCGAATGGTTATATTTTTAACCAGAGTAGCCGTGTAAACGCGATTGGCGGGAGTCTCTCCAATGGCCCAACATCTCAAGCCGCTCCCGGAGTGCGTTGTCGCTTCGATGACGCTCCGCGAGCTCGGCGTCCACATCGACGCCCCCATCGGCTGGGCGCCCGCGTGCCTCGCTCTGGTGACGACTGTCCATGCTGTTCGCCCTGGGGTTCGAATTCACCTGAATGTCGTCGGCACCTCTATCAAGCTCGAAACCGAGGGAGGGATAGTGGTCGTCGGTGACAGCGGCGTGGACCCCCAGATGAGCGCATGGTTCACCGTTGACAGAACGATCGCTCTCACCTGTGAAGCCTGTGGCCGACCGGGGCGACGTCGCACCGAACCGGTCGGAGTCCGATGCGACGCCTGCGCATACCTTGCCACGGCCCCCACCGCGACGGGACTCCCGTTCACCCCAAGACTTCCACTCCTCGACGAAACGATCCAAGCCGCCCAGAGCTTGAGTGCACGGAACACACCCGGCCGATTCGCGGTCATCCCCACAGGCTGGGCACGCCTCGTCAACTCAACGCTGCGCGACATGCCAACACCGGAGCTCGCCGACACCGTCACCTTCACGGTCACGGACGAGACCGTGTCGTTGGCGTTCGATGACGAGGCGTTTCCGCCATCCCCGCAGCTGCTCGCCTTGAACGAACGGTTGGAGGCGAATGCCCGCGTCCATTGCCGGCGGTGTTCGCGTCGGATGATCACAGATCCTGGTGATCCGATTCATTCGACTATCTGTCCCGGATGCCGGTGGGTGGAGTCACGCGGTTGGGAGGTCGTCCATGCGGACACCATCTGAACCGCAACCTCGCCTTCAGCTGACACTCACCGACACCGGCGCGTGGCAAGTCACCGTCGGCGACAACGTCGCCCTGGTGTTCGACTTCCAGGCGGGGACGGTCATGATCCTCGACGACGACCTCACCGACAAGACGTTCCAGAGGAAACGGATCGACACGATCGAGGTCGGCGTTCCCGCAACTGAACCGCCGGCCGAAGAGCCTGACCTGGGTCCACTGCTCACCGAGGAGGAGCTGCTCGACCGTCTCGGTATCGGCCCGGAAACGCTTCGACGGTTCGAGGAGGACCGGGTAGTTCTGCGGATCATCACCGAATCGGCCTACCCGGCGTTCCAAGTGGTCGGGGGAAAGCTGCTCCCCGGGCTACGCAACGTCCTCGGTGAGCTTGCCGACGGGATTGACTTCCCACCGCTGCACTGGCGATGGCTGACCAGGCCCGCGGATTGGGCGGACGGCAAGCCGCCGTGGGAGCTCCTCCGCGACGGTCGTGTCGACGAGGTCATTCAAGCTGCGGGCAGAGCCGCCTGGGTGTGGCGGGATCAGAATCGAGGGTACGCATGAGCGACAAGCCTGATGAAGAGTTCGAAAGGTGGATGCGCGACGTTATCGTTCCAGGCGCCGGCGAACCGGACGGGACGGTAGCGCTATCCGTGCCCGAGGAGGCGCTGCGGCAGGGTGCCGAGGGCCAGACTGCTTCCTCCGAGGACGTCCCGTTCGTTGTGGTGCCGGCCGCGTCGGCACATGTCGCTGACGTACTGCGAGCGACTCAGCCGACGCAGGCGGCGCCCGAGGAATGGCTGGGCGGGGTGTGGGAAGTCGTCACCGAGTCGGGATCACGGTACGCCATCGACACGATCGAGTGGACGCTCACCCGAGTTCGGGGACGGGAGGAACAGAAGGATCCGGAGGTGGCACCGGCGTCGACATTGCGACGCGACGGAGAAACCCTGCGGCTTCTGAGGGTGATTGCGCTGGAGGTGGGGAAACGGGCGGTGTTCGATGTGGAACCGCTGCGGCCGGATGCGGTGTGGACCCGCAGAAGCACGACCTACGTGCTCGAGGTTCAGCGAATTGGCTGACTCGAGCCTGCGCCTCGCAATCGAGGCCTGTAGGCACGCTTCCGGGTTGTCCCCTTCGGATTAGATCTCTTTCCGCAAGGACGGTCGGCATCTCGAGGGCTTAGGTGACCGGCTTAGATTGATGTGTTTGAGAATCTTCACAGGTTACTGCTAGCCTTCGAACGGCGTTGGGGGGCGCAGTTGTCGGGTCTCCTGGCGCATTCATTTGCAGAAGGGGAACCACAATGAAGTTGAGAGCCACATCGAGGGGACGACACAGATTCCGAGCGAGGAATCTGGTCGCGCTCTCCATTGCCACCGCGCTCGTTGGCGCAGCGTTTGCCGCGACCGAGCCGGCGCCGCCGGCAAATGCGGCTGTCACCCAATCTCTGAAAGCCGCAGCGAATGCTCCTCAGCTTTCACGTGACCTAGCCACGCAGACGTACCCGACGGGTACAGCCAAGGCAGTCGTTGTGCCAAATGACGCGAACCTCATTCGTGAAGCCGCTCCGTTCGCGAGCAACCTGAGTGCCGCCCTCTTGGTTGCAGACTCGACCAGCGACGCCGGGAGCACCGCTGGGGCTCTGACGAGCCTCAACACGACCTCGCTCACGCTCTACGGGTCCTTCACTGCCAGCTTCAAAGCAGGTCTTCCGTCCCTGGCCGCGGTGACGCTCGAGGTCGGTGGTGCAACGTCGTTCGCTCGAACTTCCCAGGCGGTTGGGAGCCTTCCTGCCGGGCGGCTTGTCGTTGCCTCGAGCGCCGTGGCCAACTCAGCTGCCATTGGCTCGTCGATGGCGACGCTCGCTGGGTCTGGCTTCGTCGTGCTGGATGGAAGTGAGTCGAGCGCGAGCATTCAGACATTCTTCGCTTCGCGGGGTTCGTTTCTGATTACAGTCATCGGCAGCGAATCGACGTTGCCACTCCATCTACTTCCTCCGCTCAACGAGGAGTTATTCACTATTGTCTCGCCTACGGCGCCGACGAAGACGGCCTTCTCCATTGCGCTCGATTATGTGCGCTCGGGCACAAACGGCACCAAACTGTGGACGACGCCGTCTGATCAGCCCACCGCGCTCCCGCTGGTCGGCCTGGCTGCGAAGCGGGCTGGCGCAGTTTTCGCTCCTGCCGGAACATCTTCTGCGATTGGTACGGACAGTGCCGCAGCGCAGTACGCAAAAGCTTGGGGCCCGGAGCTGACCGAGGTGGTTCTCGCGGGGACCAACGTCACGAGCACACAACTCTCTTCAGTCGCTTCCTCCGCCACGACCGTGACACGGACCGCTACTCCTGATTGGACGGTCACCGACGTCCAGCTCGGGGCATCCAACTACACCTTCACCGTGAGCGCCAAGGCCGGCGCCGCAACCTACAAAGCGCTGACACTGAACGACGAGGTCGTAGCGAGTTCGTCGACCACCTCGATCACCGTACCCGGCCTCCCGGGCACGGTTACCGCAATCGCTGCCTACAATGCGGCCGGTGCACAGATCGACGTTGTACCGACACGCATCAACCAGTATCAGCAGGCCGACGACCGCCCTTCCGCGCTCGTCTCGAGTGTCAGGGACAGCGGTAAGCACCACTTGAACTGGCTCGACGATAGCAGCGTTCCGCGGCTGATCACGCGCTATGTGGTCGACATCTTTGCCGATGACCCCATGAACCCAACGGGAAACCCGTCAACTGCTGAAGTCGTGGCGATTACCTGCGGGAGCGAGTTCACGAGCCCCGCGATGGATAAGACGAAGCAGTGGGTTTACCAGGTCGACATGCTGAGCACCTCCGGCACATCCTGCAACAGTGCGGGATCCGCTCTCACCGCTCCCGTCGGAGCAGGTGCGAACATCCCCATGCTCGAGTGGCCGGCCTGGGCCTCCGCGGCCGCTCGAAAGGCGACCGGGCCCGACGCGCCGCTGGCCCAGCCCGGCTATACGGTTGCTGACTTCGCGCTGAGTCAAGGCGGCCAAGCCACAGCCTCCCTCCGCGAAGCCACCCCTAACACGGATCGGGAACTGCTTACCGAGTCCGCAGAGAGCATCGTTGAGAACGGAGAGGCTGCGTCGTTCGTCGGTGGTCAGGCAGATGCTCAGAACGCAATTACATCGAGGAAGTCCGATGCGTCCACATTCGGAGCGGGCGACGACATGCCCATCATGCGTGTCTTCTACATGCAGTACATTCCAGACCAGTACGTTCTCTTCCCCGACTTTTCCGGGGACCTCGCCAAGCCTGCAATAGCCTTCGGTGGTGACAATCGCGCGTGGTACGAGATCTGGGGCTCCAACCGCTCCTGGAACATGGCGGAAGTTCACTTCGGCACGGGCGCACACATCCTCAATTACCGAGAGATGGGCGCCACACACAAGTACAAGTGCACGCCTTTCCTGACCGGTTGCACGCTTGTCGCGTCAGCCACTGAAGACGTTACAAAGATCAGTGGGGTCACCCAGGCCGGCGCCACCAGAGCAGTCGTCGGGCAGTTCGTCTCCGCCAAGAACCCCCTCGTTAGTATCGCTCCGGCGATCGACGGGACCGCGTACTGGGATCTCAAGCGAGGCGGGTCGTCAGTGAAGGCACTTCACGATCTCATGCCGCGGCACCAGCTTTGGTACGGCAACGCGTGGGCACAAGCATGGCTCGCGTGGCAGAACGACTTCTACGCTCTGCCTTGCCTTTACGGTGTCGCTGGCTGCGTGGCCAACGTGAACGTGCAGTTCTGATTACATGCTGGGGGTGGGTCGTTCACGCAAGAACGTCCACCCCCAGCATCACGAGGGGAGCATTCCCAAACCACAGTGCGGGAAGAGAGAAGGCCGCGACAACCCCGGCGAGTACCAGACCAATCACGGAGTAGCGGCGGGATCGAGTCTTCGACGACGAGCGGGCCAGCGCGATGATAGACACGATGACCGCCGCAATTGCGGCGACCTCGAAGAACAGCCAGAAGATGATGATCACTGGGTAGAACAGCAGCACGCCCGCGAACCCGGCAAAGTAGACCGGCCCCCACATGGTCAGCCAAAGGAATGTCACCCCTGAAACTGCGCTCACTGCAAGCGCAAACCCCACCAACGCAATCAGGCTCACGGGCCCCCTCGGAACACCTTTAGCCGCTTCTATCCCCGCCATACCTCCACCCTACCGAGGCGGTGCGGCAGGCGATCAGTATCCTCTCACCGACCGGCGATATGTCGTTCACGCTTGGCTTGGATCGGGATCTGAGCAAGGACATCGAGTACTCGGGATGGCTGAGAGCTGTCCCGGCGTCGATCGCTTCGATGAATCGAGATTCGGTGTCGCCGTCACGCCATCGGCCCCTCGAGGCGACCGACATCGGAATCGACTCGCACCTCAACGAAGGCGAAGCAGCGGAGTTGGCGTACGTCACGTCTCGGTTGAACGTGTCTCCGTCGCCAATGCGCTTGATTAGCTACTCATCGTTAGATGATCTGGCCGTCTTTTCACGCTCCACCCACGAACGGATCGTCATCACCTTGTTGTTGCTGTGCCGCGTGACGACCTCGAGAGGCCGCGGCTTCGACCAGAGAGGCGTGATCGGAGTCCACCGCCGCTTTCCCTCCCTCGTATGCCATTGCACTGCCGTCCCACCTTCGACGCACGCGCGGACCGCACCGACGAGAAACCGCGGAGGCGGGGAGGCACTTCGCAGCTCTCAGCCCCAAGGAGTCCGGCCGGCCCACGACGTGACGCGGCCGGCCACGTCTCCGATCAGGATTCGTGGCGGGTCCGTTCGCGTCGGGCCAGCACGGTGATGACCAGGCCTGCAAGGACCGCGACGAGGCCGCCGACAGCGATGCCGGTCGGGAGCTCCGATCCGGTCGAGGCCAGCGCGGTGGACCCTTCGGTCGATCCCGAGTTCGACGAGCCGCCCGTCGCCGAGGTGCTCGTGGGCGTCGACGGCGAGGATGTGCCGGGCGAGGATGCGACGGTGATCGTCTGGCCGGCGTCGGTGAGATCCCGGTGCACAGCGGCAGCGGTCGAGCTGCCCGCCTCGAAAAGCGACTCGAAGGCCACGAGCCGCTGACCCGCATATCCGCTCGGGATGTCGAAGCGCACCGTCGCCGTGCCACTGGGACTGGTCGGGGTGAACGTCGTGCTCCCGGTGATTCCGGTAGTCGTGCCGTCCGTCGCGCGAACGAGCTCACCGGTCGCGGTGTACTCGACACCCGGAGTGAGGTTCTCATAGGCGATCGTGTCGACCGCCGTGCCGCCGGTCGCTGGGAGAGTGTGGTCGCCGTCGGCGACGTCGGTCAGCACCGTGCCGATCGCGGGGACGGGAACGGCCGCCCACTCGAATGCGGTCTGCACGTCGGTCATCGAGGTGGATCCCGCGACGAGGACGATCGACTGCGCGTGGTCCGCGGCCGTCGCCGTGCCGCCGGCCATCGTCGGGACAGAGACGATATGCCCGTCGACGGACGAGCCCGAGACCGTGGCATTGATCGTCGCCTTTCCCGCCGCGGTATCGCCGCGCAGGTCGAGGTAGAGCTCCTGACCGTCGGTGACGGCGTTCAGGTCGACCGGATCACCCGCGGCGTCGGTGACCGGGACGGCAGGCGAGACCGAGACCTGCGCGGACGACCGATTGGTTGTGACGATGAAGGGTCCGATCAACTGCCCGGCGAACTGCGCGTCCGCCGACGCCATGATGGCGACGTACGACTTGTCGGGGACGGTGCCGGTGCTTGTGTTCGCGCCGGCCAGAAGGTGCCAGTACGCCGCCTCGGAGTCGGGGGTCTCGAAGCTCCAGGCCGCGTCGAAGGTGAGTTCGGTGTAGCGCCAGATCGCGTACTGCGTCGCCTCAATCGCGTCATTACGCGAGATGCCGGGGACTCCGGCTGCGGCGCCGAAGTCCGCCAGGCTAAGCGCCGGATAGCTGTGGGCGAGGACCCAGTAGACCTTGCTCTGGACGGCCGGGTCGGTAAAGTAATTGGTGCCGAGGAAGCTGCCCGTATCGCCGACGACTCCCTCGAGCCCGGTCTCGGCGTGCACATCGTGTTCGATGCAGTACGCCCACAGATCCGGCTCACCAGGGTTCGCCGGATCAGACGGCACGCTCGCGTAGATCGGGAACACGCCGGTACCGCCGTAGCCCTGACGCGCGCCCACATAGACAGACGAGCCATTGTCGACGGTCGCCGCGACTGCGGAGGCGGACGACACCGCCCCCGCTGTTCCCAGCAGAGCCGTCAGCGCGATGGGCAGCAGGAGTCATGCCAGTTTCCGTGAGTGGTGCACCATCTCGCTGATCCCTCCATCAACCCGTCTCGCCCTATCGGACTCGCCCGATGCTAGCGGCCTGGGTTGCCGCGCTGAATCCCCCGAAAGGGACGCTGTGAGTCCCCCGTTTCCGCGTCACTTTCTGGTTAGGAACGACTCCATCGGAGTGCGCTGACGGGCGAGTCTCATGATCGCCCAAGCTAACGGGACCGCCTCCACCAGCAGGCTCAAGCAACTGACACGAGATCGTCATTGCCGCCGCTACCAAAGGCTTGCCCGATTGCCAGGAGGCCGCCGGACGGGCGCCACGAAACCGGCCCCGGCTTTAGACATCATCGATAGACGTGGAGGCGCCACAGACTGGTTTCAGCAACGCCGACTTGACCGTGGCCGTTGCTTCGCGCGGGGCCCGTCACAGGTCACCGTGAAGCTCCTCGAGCTCTGCCCGTGCTGCCGCTGCCATCTCGGCCTTCGATGGCGATCGATTGCTGCTGCTCGTCGCAGCTCTCGGGTTTCGAGCGCGGAGAAATTCCACCGTCTTCTCGATCAACGCGACCGCCAGCGGAACGTCGTCGATGAGCATGCGGCCGGCGAGAAGAGCGACGAGATCTTCGAAGCCCGTGCCTTCGCTCAGCTACACGAAGGAGGTCGTCGAGACGGTCTCGTACCCTGATCCCGCACGTTGTTCGTTTTCACATCGAGACAGCAAGGATCGCCACGTTTCGTCACCTACGAGATTCGCGCTGGATGCGCTTCAGAATCCGGATGTACTTTCTTTGCGATGGACCGTAGTCGCGTACATAGCTTCCGACCATCTGAGCGAGGTCAAGTCGCCACCGCAGAGGTGCGGCCTCGATTTGCTTAGTCAACCCTTCAAAGAGACCCTCTTCCGGATCGATATCGCGAAACAGAAGATCAACAGGCGGAAGCTGCATCGAGAACTCATCTTCATCTTCACGCGTGAACTCATTGTCGAGTTGCTCGTACACCAGCTCGGTGACTCTGTTGAACTGGCTACTGAGTTCCACCATCTCGCGGGGTGAAAGGGAGCCGATCCGAGCGCGAAGATCATCGTCGAAGTACTCGGCGGCGTCGTCGGGGTCGAGCGTGTTGTACCCCTTCCCGGGCGGATTCCACATCAGAACTTCCTCCACCGATAATGCCGCGTCCCCTGGTCACGTCCATTCTTTGTCTTCACATCGACATGGTAATGATCGCCGGCTCCGCAGAGATCTCGGAAGTCGGCACAGTACCCGTCCTTTCGGAGTCGCTTGGCATCCTGCTTCGCCTTCGCTTTGGCTGCGGCCTTAGTTTTCGACGTGTTCGAGGTGTTCTTCTTTGCCTGCGCAATTCGGTTGTCGCGGCTGATTCGGTCTGCCACGAGTGTGCCCAGGTAGACCGCTCCGATGACAACGACCGCGGCAAGGGCGACCCATCCGACGGGGTTCCAGAAATCGGCGGCTCCGAAGGCTGCGAGTCCGACGAGGAGGGCGGCGAAGTCGCCGTTCAGGTCGAACATGTTGATCGGGTCGTTCGGGTAGGTGTATGCGTTTGTGTTTCCGCCGAGGACGGGGTCGACTGAGAGGAAACGGCCGAGCGCGGCGACGTACTGTCTCGCTCCCATTTCGATGGTGGCGATGCTTCCTTCGTGCTCGTAGAGCTTCTGGTTACTTCCGACCCATCCGTAGCTTGCGCCCTGGGGCGTGTTGGCTGGTACTGCATCGTCAGCCCCGAGCGTCCCGATGCGTGAGGTCGCCAAGTCAATCGGGTTGCCGAACGGGTCGTAGAGCGCGAGTGCACCTTGGACTGCACCTGCTCCATCCATCTGAAGGAGGACGTCTCCGTGGATGTTCGGGTACGACCAGGAGGTGGTGCCGGTTTGTTGGGAGACCACGACTCCGCCGGGGAGGACCAGTGTGTGTTCAACGACTGCGCCGGTCGTCGTGAGCGTCCAGTCGGGGCTGTCTCCGTCGCCGCTGAATCCGTAGCGCACGGTCGTGGCGGGTCCGCCCACTGGGGTGACCGTTCGCGCAACGATGCGATCGGTGACATCGCGGGTGTAGCTAATGACCGCGCCGCCGGCGATGCTGGTGGTGATGTGGCGATCGGACTGGTCGTAACTGATGATTTGGTCGGCGAGGGTCGTGGTGTTGCCTCGGTTGTCGTAGGTGAGGTTCGTCGCGTTCAGGCTGGTTGCGCTGACGGGGTTGGGGGTTGCGCCGGGCTCGGGTGCGGCGAGGATCTCAACCGCGACTATGTTCCACGGGCTGTCCCCGTCGCTGACCCCGACACTGACCGGGCTTCCAGTCGGCACGATGGCAGTTGAGCGCTGCGCCCAGAAGAAGTTAAATTGCGGGTCAGCCAGCGCCGATGCCGACGTCGACGTCTTCGCCTCTGTGGCCGGGCTACCGGGGCTGACCAGATTCCATTGGCTCGGATCATCCATCAGCATGTCGTACATCTGCTGATCGCCGCTGATCCATCGTTCGTTGCCGCTGCTGGCGTGTCCTGCACCGTAAACAAGCGACCCCGGTGCTGTTGTCGTGACGTTGACGGTTGGAGCGCCTGCACGCCCGTTGGAGGTGTTGCTTGCACCTACTCCGGATGCTCCGGAGAACGCGACGATGCTCATGAGTTGGTGGTATTCCGCTGTTGAGTCCGTCTGTGTGCCGGTGATGGCGGCGTTTGTGAGCGTGTTGGCGGAGGTCGCCGTCCACACCTCGCTTGTGCCACGTTGAGTGTTCTCTCGTTTCGCCAGGGTCCAGGTGAGGCCACCGCCGGTGACCGTTCCCGTCTGTCCGTGGCTGATGTCCGGGCCGTCGGACTGGTAGAACGCAACGAGGAGGTCATTGGGCTTTGTCGTGGAGATCGTCGCGGTCACGGACGCGGCCGCAGTGGTGCTATTCGCGCTTGCTCGGCCGTCTTCGGTTGCCGTTGCTGGAGGAGTGGCGCCGACTGTGGTGGAGGTCAGTCGGTCTGCGTTGTCGTAGCAGTATGTCGTTACGGCGGTGCCGGCGGTTGTGGTGTCGGTGAATTTGGTTCGGTTGCCGTTCTTGCCAGCGGCGGTGTTGGCACCGCAGCCGCCGGACTCGGCGAACTCGTATCCCAGGGTGTGGCCTGCCACTTGGGCGGAGGCGAGCCTGCCCACGGTGTCGTAGGAGTACACGCTGGTTCCGATGGTCTTGGGTCCTTGGGTGACAGTGTCCTTGACGACTCGGCCGGCTTGGCTGCGGTCGACCGTGTCGACGGTACCTGTGCCGGTTTGGTCGTTCCACCGGATGGAAGTGGTGGCGCCGGCGGAGTTTCGGGTCCAGGTGCCGGTGCTGCCGTTTCCGGCGTTGCCCGTGCCTGAGGGGTAGCTCGTGGTTGCAAGCTCCCCGTTGACGTAGGTGGAGATTGCGAGGGTCTTCCCGCTGAGGTCGGCAACCGTTTTGACTCGGCCGTCATCGTCGTAAGTGTACTTCTCGCCTTGCGGGGGCTGGCCCGTGGGAGTGCTTGCCTGTGTGATGAGTTGGTTCAAGCGGTTGTAGTTGCTGGTCGTGACGGTTCCCCACACGTCGGTGTAAGACACAGTTCGCCCGAGGAGGTCCGTAACTGTCGTGATCCGGCCCGCATCATCCTCTGACGAAGTCGTCAGTGGGTCACCGTTGCTTGTGGCGAAGCTGGAGAGCACCGTTCGTTCGGTGGTCGTCGCTGTTGCCGAATAGGTCTGCTTAGTCACGCGCCCGCGGTCGTCGTAGGTGGAGCAGGACCATTTCGTATCGCCAGTCTTCTTACTGCCGACGACGCGGCCGAGGAGGTCGTAGACGTAGCTTGTCGTGATTGGTACACCCGTTGCCGGACTCGGACCAGTGGCACTCATCAGGCGACCAAACTGCGGCGTCGTGGCGGCGAGTTCGCAGACGGCTACCCCGCTGTTGACCTGGTCGGCATAGCCGCCGAGCTCGGTGTAGTAGGTGTTCGAGACGGCGGTGTTGCCGGCGGGGAGCGTCTGGGAGAGCTGCCGAAGATAGCCTGCGGTACCGAAGGCTTCGTAGGTGTTCGTGGTGGTGAGGGGAGCCGTCGTCCCGACGGCCGTCGTGGTGGTGGCCATTCCGAGCCAAGGTGTGGTCCCGTAACCGGTCGTGGTCTTCGACGGAGGCGTCTGAGCCGTGCCGAGACCCGTGACACCCGCGGGTACGGCATCGTCGGTCTGGGTGGTGGTGACGAGGCCGTAGGCCGGCGACAATGCGGTCCCCGGCACGACGACTCGGCTGCCCCCAGGCGGTGTCCAAAGCAATTGGAGGCTAGCAGTGGACGTATCTTCCTTGTACTCGAGTCGGACACGCATCGATTGACCGGCGGTGGCGGTCACCGTTGCGGTCGGAGAGAGGTGAGCAGAGCTGGAGACCCAGTCGCTGACCTTGAGGACGTCGTCCAGCCAGAGCTGTGAGCCGTCGTCGGCATTGGTGTTCAGAGTGTAAGTCCCGGCTGTGGGGAAGGTGATCGTTCCCGTCAGCCGAAGTGTCCAGTTATCGGCGGGGCCACCTGTGTACGGGGCTGCCGTTCCCCAGTTGGCGTTGACTGTTCCATCGGCCGTGCCGACACCGAGCGCGTAGTTGCTGGGGACGCCGCTGAGCGTCGAGTTGGGATAGTACGTGGCGTTCAGCCCTCGCATTCCCTCGTCGTAGGCGGTCGACGTGTGCGCTGTTGTCAGAGCACACGCCGCTGTAGGGCGCAGGTCGGCCCCGTAGCACGACACGGGGGCGGGACCGTACGCGTCGGTCGGGCGATCCAGTTGGTCGAACAAGGTGGTGGACTTTCGTCCGGCGGCGTCGGTGACGGACGTGTTCTGATCCTTCACCGTCCAGGTTTTGGAAGTGAGCAATCCCGCAGCGGACAATGTCGTGGTTCCTCGCCAGGCGGTGTCGAATGCTGCTGTCGCCGCGTGTCCGTTTGCCGGGGAAGTGGTGGAGGGAGTGAGACCCGTTGCATCGACGAAGGTGGTTCCCGAGCCGTCGGCGTTGCGGTTGTAGGAGTAAGTCTTCTGCGGTTGCTCGTCTTCATTCACACCGTCCGGCGCCGGGAGTGTGATCTGCTGGACACGCTTCGTACTGTCGTACGCGATCTCCGTTTTGACTGCGGCTTCCGGATCGTGCCTCGGGTGCGCCGCCAGCCAGTCGTTGACCGTGGCCGAGCGGATCGTCGAGAGCAGACCATTCGTGTACCCGAAGTCGGTGACCTCATCACCCGGATCGATGATTCGCGCAAGTTGCACACCGCCCGATGCGGCGTCCACGGTGGCGTCCAGCTGCGTGTAGAGCAGCTGCGTGGTGTCGCTGACTCCGGAGACATGACCGGGGTACACGATGCGACAGATCATCCCCGGCGGCGCCGCGGTGAACCCTGGCGCGACGGGGCATGCCAACGGTGAGCCGGTGTCCGTCGTTGTGAGGCCGACAGATGCGGCACTGTCGCCGGCGTAAGCGAACTTGACCTGACGGGTGTAGATGGTTCCCGACTTAGAGAGCGGGTCGGAAATACTGTCCAACTGGTTGGTTCCCGGCTTGTAAGCCGCGATCGGAGCAGCACGCTTCTTCGCGTCCATCGCATCGGTGATGCTTGCGACCTTGCCGGACGGGTCGAATTGGTAGATCGTTCCGTCCTCGTCGGTCAGCGTGATGGCTTTGGTCGTGTCTTGTGCCAACACTCCCTGCTCTCCAGGCGGAGGCGTGTAGCCACCTGCGGAGGTGCGGTTGTAGGTGTGCGCGGTTCCGGTGGTGTCCGTCAGGGTGACGGAGCTCTCCTTGACCTCCGCGCGAACATACGCGGTGTTGGACCCTGTCAGCGCGGTGGTAGCGCCCCATCCCGGCGGGAGGGTTTCAACCTTGCGGGTCAGCCAGGAGGCGGGAACAACGGTTGGGTCAAGTGTCTGCTGGACGCCGTTGGCGTCCTTGTAGGTGCCCTTCACCCAGAGCTCGACGAGTCCGCTGCCGTTGTTGTTGTAGAACTGCACGGCGATCGGTGTCGGGACGATCGACCCGGTCGCCGCGGTTGTGAGCGATGTTCCGGCACCCCAGACGACGTTCTCCTGATGCGCGTTGTTCCATTGATCGACTGCGGTCGTTCCGTTCAGGATGAGTTTGGCACCGTCATCGCGAACGAACCCGAACGTGTACGAACCGCTTGCCGGAGGAGTGATGAATCCCTGCCACTGCACCATGTAATGCGCGGCAGGCATGGCCGGCGTCGGAGCGTTGGTGCCCCAGTCGAATCGGACCAGGGAGTCGGTGCGAACGAGTCGAACTTTGTCGGGAAGGTCGGTGCGGGCGAACGAGTAGTTCGGCGTCGCATCGGCCGAGATGTCGTAGTAGGTTCCCGTGAGGCCAGACACCGATGCCTGCTGGGAGTTGTAGGCGAACGACAACCCCATCGGACCGCCCAACGTGGAGACGGTGGGAGAGGCGAAGGAGATGTTGGCGTTGCCGTTGGCGAGATTGACCGTCACCCCGCCGGCGCTGTCCGTCGGGGACGGACCGTTGGTGCCCGTGCGCGCCGTATAGGTGAAGTGGTTGATCCAGGTGCCAGGCGACTTGTCGAAGCCGTCGTCGACGACGATCACCCACGAATAGCGGACACCGTCCTGTAACACCCCCGCGGGCACAGTCCACGTATACGGAGCGGTTGTCTTGACGTCCGAGACGGCGACGATGCCACTCTTTCCGTCGGACCCGGTCGTCAGACGGAACTGGTACTTCAGCGTGTCGCCGTTGGCGTCTGTACCTGCACCACCAGTCAGCGTCGGAGTGGCGTTCACCAGGATGGATCCGTCAATTGGTGCAGCCGCCGACTGCGCGACAACCGCGGGAGTGTTGGTCTTGAATGAATACACCTGGGAGACGCGCTGCGAGCAGGAACCCGCAGGGATTGGTGTATCGCTGGTGCAGTATCCGTCTTTGACATAGAGGTGGTAGTAGTACGTCGTGTTCGGTTGCAAGTACGTTGCTGGCACCGTGACCGGGTTGGTGCTGGTCCAACCGGACTGCCACACGACGCCCGTTTCCCCGTCGGAGCCGGTCGTCACGCGGAAGTAGTATCCGAGTCCGGTGCCTTCCGGATCTGTGGAGGCGATCTTCAGCGTCGGCGTCAAGCTGGCTCTCGCGCCGCCAACGGGCGAGGGTGTGACGGCCGTCGGTACGGCCGGGTAATCCTTCCACGACACATAGAGATACGCGTTGAGGCTCTTCAGGGTGTATGCGCCGGCCTGCTCCTGTCCAGTAAGCATGAGGTAAGCGCCAGAGCTTCCCGAGTTGACCCAGGACGAGATCTGCTGGCTGAGGCCGTTGCCGTTGGAGTCACCGTCAACGGTTACGGGCAGCGTCGCGAGGAGCCCTCCACTAAGGCCGTTGTATCCGAATGAGGACGCGTAGTAGACGCCTCCGGTGTATGGGCCGGCAGCGGTGCCGACGACGCCGTTCATGGCGGCATACACCTCGGCATCGAGTATCTGCTTGCCGAACAGTTGCTCGTAGGGGAACTTGACGATCGACCGCCAATAGTGGTCGCCGGGGTCGCGGGCGTTGCCGACGAGGATGGTATCGGTGCGCAGGACGCCATCGGACTTGTAGGAGCGGATGTCGGTGGTCCCCGCGGGGCCCCAGGTGGTCGGGTCGACGTACACGGGGTAGACGCGGTCGCTGTCAGCCAACCACTCCCGCGACGGCGACAGCGTGAGCGTCCAGCTGTTGCCGGCGCGCTCGACCGTCACCGGCACGTTCGCGGTCGCATCGGAGGACTCGCCCTCCACACCCGAGGAATCCCACATCAGGGGCGTCGGGATCTGAAACCGCACCGTGCCGTTGACATCGGCAAAGTCCACACCGCCTTCAGCGTTGACCGACAAGGTCAGACCCGGGGCGTCAACTCCCCACATGTACTCGTCGTCCGACTTAGAGGGCAGGGCGTCGAGCTTCAGCGTCTCCTTAACCGACGACGGCTGCACCTGATACTCCAGGTCCACTCCGTCGAACACCTCGGGGTACGTCACCTTGTCGGTTCCGACGCCGTTGCGGGAAGCGAAAGGGAGGGGTGCCTTCATCGCCGAAGTAGCGGCACCCTTCAACGTGTAGGAGACACGGTAGCCGTCCTTCTCGACCGACATCACTCCGTCGGCGGCGCCGTCCCTCTTGAACTCCGGCCGCAGCACGTTCTGCGGAACGCTCAGCCCGCCAGTGGCGCTGTCGGCCTTGAGGCGGGTCGAGGACTCCCTCCACTCGCCATTCTGGAAAACGTTCACAGGCGACGCCGACAGCTGAGTGACGTGCGATCCGTCGTCCTTCGTGTAGGTCGTGGAGTATTCGTCGCGGGACGTGACCACCGCATCGGCGACAGCTTCCGAGGAGGCCGACTCCTCGGCTGCCGCATCCGGCTCACCGAGGGAGAGTTTGGCGGGCTTCGCCGCTTCCGTTTCCCGCATCGGGCGGGCGCTTAGGTCGTCGACCGGACCCCCACCAACGGGCGCTGCAGTCGACGGCAGGGGCGGCAGATCCGCTGCAGATCGACTCGATGGCGCCTCAATCTGAGCTTGCGTGTCTGCGGCGTTCGCTGGCGAAACCGTACCAACGACGAGTGCCATCGCTGCAACTGAAGCAAGGGCCACGGACCCGAAAGAGCGCGCGAAAGACCGCATTCAGAACCCCTCGACTAACGGTAAGCGGCCCGATAGTCGAGCGCGAGATCAATCTAGAGGGTTTGATTTCTGTACGTCTAGCAAGAAACCTAAGCAATAGCTCATCGAGCACCCCCAAAAGGCGGTACTCATGTTTCCAGTATGTTACAGACTCCAAATGGCCGTGTAACGCGTGAACTCGAGCAGATCTGGGATCAAGGGCGCGTCAGCAAACTTCGAGATGCGTCGCTCTCTTCGGTGCCGCGATCTGCGCTTCGACGCGCGTTGCGGTTCGGGCTTCGATCACTAGTCCGAAACCGGGCAGCTAGCGAAAGCGCGAGCCGCGAGCTGCGCTGAGACTTTAGTCCCGAGGGTTTAATTTCTTGAGCACTCGCTTCAGCGCGACGTCTGCACCCTTGACGAACTCTTCAGCTTCCGCCGGCGTCATCGACACGTTCGTGATTTCTGTCGTTCCGTCAGATCCGACAACGACGCCGCAACGCGATCAACCTCAACCCGACTCACAAGCCGATTCCCGGATATTGGGCTCGCGGTGGCGTGGCGTAATTCGAAGAGGTGTCAGCAGCAATCGTGACGAGTGCGGTGCGGGCTGGTGTTGGCCGCACTCGTCACGTCACGTCGCGCCGTTCAAGTGTCGCAGGCCTGCTCAATGCCGTCGTCGTTCGGGGAGCGCGGAAAGTCATGGACCGAGAAGCTCTCGAACTGCGATCTGGATCGGGATGAGTCGCCATCCCCCGACTACCGATTCCGCCTGACACGACGACACCTATACACCAACCGAAATAGCGTCGGCATCATCTCCTCGCGGAGCCTCTTCCCGCACCAATGAAGGACCTTTTCGATGACCGACGCTCTTGCCGACCCGGACCACGACGGTTATATTAACCGCCACGGGGGCGACGTTGTGTCAATCATCGCCTCGTACCAACCGATCATGATCTCGCGCGTCCGCTGGGCAGCTATCGCGGAGTTCACCCGCTCCGCCGCGACAGACTTCAGCCCACGCCATGAGGATGAAGCCCGGAACGTCCTGTTCGGAATCGCCCGCCTCGCCGATTGGACGCATCACACTGCAGGCCACTCCCTGAAACGAGAGATCGTCCTCGACCCTCGCAACATCGACGACTTCATCAAACGCGGCTACCCCGTAGCCGAACAGTCTCGGAAGAGCAGCATCCGCAACTATCTCCATATCCTCAGCGCTGAGCTAGGACACGGAGACGAAGCGCGGCGACGCGCCCGCAAGAAGGTCACGGTCGACCGGTACGCGCCGTACACGCCGGCGGAGTACGCAAACTTCCGTCTGACCGGGCAGACCGTTTCAACTGATCACCGGCAGCACGTCTGGACTACCGCTCTCGCCCTCGGTGCTGGGTTTGGCCTCATCACCCCCGAGCTCTTTGAAGTCAGGCCTGATGATCTCGTTGAGGACGAACGAGGCCTAATCCTCACCGTCCGTGGGCGTACCGTCACCTGCCTACCAGAGTGGGAGCGCGAGGTTCTAGCCGCTGTGCGTCGTCGCCCTGACCACGCCTGGCTGCTGGTGGACGAGCTGCCAAGCGATCCTGCAACGTTCCTCCACAACTTCCTTCGGCTGGCTGCGACGACCGCGCGCCAGGACCGGTTCGTTGTCGAACGGCTCCGGACAACGTGGATCGTCCGTCATCTCGAAGCGGGCACACCGGTTCAGGCGATCCTGCGCGGGCTAGGCGCGACGACAACGAAATCGAGCGCTGCCTTCGCTACGTCGACCCGATCGACGACTCGGCCTACTTCACCGCCCTCCAGCTCGGACGTGAGAAGTGAGAACCCGCGCGAAGAACCAGCGAACCGCTCTGCGAGAGATCCTCCGAAGCTCCTCCCTGCCAGCGGAACCGATCACCGGAAACATCTCCCGCATCCCTCAACGACACATCGAGTACATCGCCGGGATCGTCGACCGCAGCGGTCTCGTCGAACAATCCGACGAATGGTACTGGGAGGACCGTGGCGGCCGAAAAGCTTCAGGCAAACCACGGATCGTGTCCACTCGGACCGCCCTCATCCTTTACCTCCTCCTATCGGCCGAACACTCCCCGCAACTCGTCGACGACATGGCAAAGCTCTGCGCCGTCCGACTATCCAACGAGTCGAAGCAGTACCTCGGGCTATGGGACCCGCGCAACCGACGTAAGAAGAAGGCCAACTGGTACTGGCCGCTCTACCACGCGACCCAACGGATCATCGATCCGATCGACCCGAAGCCGGCCCGAAGCGGAAACCGACGGAAGTTTCCGACACTCGAAGAGATCGAGCTCATCAAGGCGGCGCGTGAAAAGCACGGCGACTCACGCAAGCAGGTTCGCCTCGAGTGGTTTATCAACCGGCTGATCGACGCGACCGTCAAGGAGATCCCCGCAGAGATCTTCGACCTGTGGCAAGGCGACACCGCTGTCGACGGCACCGTCGTCGGCGTGCACGGCAAGAACGGCGCCCCCTGGTCGAACAAGGAGGCGAAGGCCGCATCCCGCCGAGGCGCCCTTGAGTTCGACGGAGGCTGGCACCTACGCACCGGGAAGAACGACTACACCTCAGACCACACCAAGGCAAGGAAGTCTGTCTTCGGCTTCGACGCGTCCGTTGTCACCATGACGGCAAACGACCCGAACAGTACCCCGCCGCACCCGCTCCTCGTCCTCGGCATCGCGCTGACCGTCCCGTCTGCCGAGGTCGCCGAGTCGGCCCTGGTTGTCTACCGGGACATCAAGGCTCGCGGCTACAAGACCGGCCGCGCGACCGGCGACCGAGCATATGGTCCCGGCACAGACGTTGAGAAGTACCAGATCCCGATGCGCCAGGAGCTCGGCTACGACCTCGTCATGGATTACAAGGACAACCAGCTCGGTGCGAAGCAGGGGCAATACGCCGGCGCGATCATGGTCGAAGGCGCCTTCTACTGCCCCAACATGCCCGAAGACCTCATCGAGGCAACCGCACGCTACCGCAGGCACGAGATCACCGGGTCCGAGTACCGCGATCTCATCCGGCGACGCCTGCTCTACAAAATGCGCGCGAAGGAAAAGCCGGACGCAAAAGGACGCGTCCCAATGATGTGCCCGGCCCGCGGCCCAGGTGCCACTGCCTACTGCCCGATCGCCAACGCGTGCGGGGGCGTGAAGCCCTCGGGCAAACCTGACGACGATCTCGTGCCGATCTACGGTGACGCCGCAGTCGACGAGAACACCGGCGGAATCCTGCCGATCTGCGCGAACAAGTCCTCGGTCAGCTTCCCGATCGAAGCCGGGATCAAAAGCTTCCAGACCCCGCACTACGGCAGCGCCGAGTGGGCAAACCTGTACCACGCCGATCGCGGCACCATCGAAGGGAAGAACGCGTTCCTCAAGGACGGCTCGAAAGAGAGCCTCGGCGATCCCACACGTCGTCGCCTCCGCGGCTACACCGGCCAGTACTTCCTGATCGGGCTGATGTACGCAGCGAGCAACCTGCGCGCCCTCGAAAGCTTCCGCGACGAATACCTCGACCACGAGTCCGACGAAGCGCTCGAGGCGTACTTCGAACGAAAGCTCAACACGAAACTCACCCGACGGAAAGACGGGCCCGTGCGAATCGCACCGTGGAACAACTTCCGGGAACGCGAAGCCGAGGTCGGGGGTTCACCGCCCGACAAACGCTAGGCCCGCTGCGGGCCGTCCCCAACACCAGTACCCGCATTACCAGGCGTCTCGCCCTGCCCAGAATCCCCGGAATCAGGCATTCGAGACGCCTTTTGCGTTACACGAAACCGGTTCGAGTCGTCAGGAGCGATCGTAAGGGAGCCTTCGACGAGGTCACCGGCGGAATTCCTATCAGCCGAGACGCCCTCTTGCCCTATTGCAAATGATTTGGGCGACCATTGCAACCACCCCACCCCGTGGCCGTATGGGAGTGGAGGACCACCCCCATACGGGCATTCGGGTAAGCCACCGGTCCGTTCGAGACGCCCCCTAGCGCGCACTGCGCGGACCGGCTGACCCTTCCAGGGTAACGGTGGAGTAGACGGTGCAGTCAACCTGAGATGCCCTCTCGTCACCGCTGGGCCTGCTGGATATGCTGTGCCGCATGAGCACGAAGAGCCGTCAGGGGCCGCATCCGGAGACCACTCTCGAGGTCCGCGATCACCGCGGGCTGTGGGGCGCGCTGGCCGGTCTGGTCACGGCCGTCCTGATCGCGTACCCGCTGTCGGCCAGCATCGCGTTCGCGACGCATCCCGCCACGCAGCGCCTGTTCGGCGGGCGGCTCGAGTCGGCGTCGCAGTTCGGCTTCCAGGCGTTCTGGTGGGTGCTCGCCCTGGCCTGCCTGGCGCTGCCGTTCATCGTCGGGTTCGGGATCGCGAAGCTCTCGGCCCGGACCATCACCGTGATCGGCGCGGTCGTGGTGATCCTGCTAATCCTGCTGGTCGTGCTCGGGCAGCTGTTCGCGTTCTGAGCGTTGTGAGCGCGCCGAAGCGGCGGACTGTCCGCCGCCTCGGCGCGATTCGTGCCACATTCGGCCGCCTCGGGGGCCGGTCGAGGCGCGTGCGGGAGGCTAGCCGAGCGTCCCGTGGACGGCGAACTCGTCGATCGCGGCGAGCTCGGCGTCGGTGAGCGGGGCGCCGTCGAGGGCGCCGACGTTCTGCTCGAGCTGGGCGACGCTGCTCGCGCCGATGATCGCCGAGACGACGGTGCGGCGGCGCAGCACCCACTGGAGGGCGAGCTGCGCGAGGCTCTGGCCGCGGCCGGCCGCGATGTCGTTGAGGCCGCGGGCGCGCTCCAGGTAGGTCTCGGTGATGTCGGACTCGTGCAGGAACACGCTCGTGAGGGCGCGGGAGCCCTCGGGCACGCCGTCGAGGTAGCGGTCGGTCAGCATCCCCTGCGCCAGCGGCGAGTAGACGATCGCGGCGGCGCCGACCTCGTCCACCGCATCCAGGACGCCCTGCTCGACCGTGCGGTCGAACATCGAGTAGCGCGGCTGGTGCAGCAGCAGCGGGGTGCCGGCGGCGGCGAGCAGTTCGGCGGCCTGCACCGTGCGCTCGGCGTCGTAGTTCGAGATCGCCGGGTAGAGCGACTTGCCGCTCGTCACCGCGGTGACCAGGGCGCCCATGCTCTCCTCGAGCGGGGTCTCGTGGTCGGGACGGTGGTGGTAGAAGACGTCGACGTAGTCGAGGCCGAGGCGCTTGAGCGACTGGTCGAGGGACGACAGCAGGTACTTGCGCGAGCCTCCATCGCCGTACGAGCCGGGCCACATCCCGTAACCGGCCTTGGTGGAGACGACGATCTCGTCCCGGTACGCCTTCAGGTCGGTGGCGAGGATGCGGCCGAAGACCTCCTCGGCGGCACCGGGAGGCGGCCCGTAGTTGTTGGCGAGGTCGAAGTGCGTGATGCCGAGGTCGAAGGCGCGGAGCACGATGGCGCGCTGCACCTCATAGGCGCGGGCGTGCCCGAAGTTCTGCCAGAGACCGAGCGAGAGCTCGGGCAGCACGAGGCCGCTCCGTCCGGCTCGGCGGTACGGGATGCGGTCGTAGCGGTTCGCGTCGGCGAGATGAGTCACGCACACAACCTAGCAACATCGCGGGACCGGTCCCACCACAGGGCGCCCCCGCGACATTCGTGCCGAATGTGGAGAACGCCCGCGCCGCCATCGCCGTTGCCGTTGCCGTTGCCGTCGCCGTTGCCGTCGCGAGATTTGTGCCAAATGTCGAGAAAGAGGAGGCGATTCGCGACATTTGTGCCAAATGTGGAGAACCCCAGCGCCGCCATCCCAGATTCGTCGTCGCCGCCGCCGCCGCCGCGACACTTGTGCCAAATGTCGAGAAAGCGAAGGCGATTCGCGACATTTGTGCCAAATGCGGGGAACTCCTGCCCAGCGCCAGCGCCGGGCCAGCGCAGCGGGCGCGCCCGCCTACGCGGTGCGGAGGCGGAAGGCGTCGCCGTCGCGGGTGACGGTGACGCCGTCGTGGTCGGGGAGGCGCGTCAGTCCCTCGGTCGTCGGCGACGCGTACGTCCCGACCACGACCGTGCGGGCGCCCGCGTCGAGGCCGGCGCGGAGGCCCGCCTCGACGTCCTCGAAGACCACGCAGTCCGCGATCGGCACGCCCAGCCTCCGGGCGCCGAGCAGGTACGGGTCGGGAGCGGGCTTGCCGTGCTCGACGTCGGCGGGCGTGACGACGACGGCGGGGAGCGGGATGCCGGCCGCCTCCATGCGGGCGACCGCCAGCGCGCGCGGGGCACTCGTGACCAGCGCCACCGGGGCGCCCGCCTCGGTCAGTGCCGCGATGAGGGCGGCGGCGCCGGGGATCTCGACGATGCCGTCGGTGCGCGTGACCTCCTCCTCGAGCAGGTGGTCGGTCATCCGCTCGCGCTCCTCCGCCGAGTGCTGCGGGAGGAAGTGCGCCACCGTCGAGGGGGCGGGCCGGCCGTGCGCGTAATCGAGCACAGCGGCAGCATCCAGCCCGTGCGCCGCACTGAACTCGCCCCACACGTGCTCGACCACCGGCGTCGAGTCGACGAGGGTGCCGTCCATGTCGAAGAGGAATCCGCGCGCTGTCACATCCATCCCCTCACCCTAGGGGCCGGGGATGAACGGGTTCAGCGGCGCGGGTCCTGGATGTCGCGGGCGGCGCGCAGGTCGGAGAGCGCGCGGTCGGTCTCGCGGGAGGGGGTTCCACCGCGGGCGGCGATCGCTGCGGCGAACCAGTCGCTCAGCACGAAGCGGCGGCGTCGCGGCGACGTGCCGCCGTCCACGGTGCGGGCCGGATGGGCGATCCAGCCGTGGTCGATGCCCGAAGTCCATGTCGTGTTTGCCATGTCATAGACGTTACGAGCGTAAAGAATCGGCCACGAGATGGCTCTGGGTCTATCTTCGCAAAGATACGGCCAGTAGCATGAGGGGATGTTGAGATCCGTCGCGGTGCCGCTCATCGACGAGTTCGCCATGTTCGAGTTCGGAGTGGTGTGCGAGGTGTTCGGCCTCGACCGCAGCTACGCCGGGCTGGAGCCGTTCGACTTCCGCGTCTGCGCGATCGACCCCGCCCAGCCCCTCAACGGACGCAACGGCGTGCAGCTGATCGCCCCCTACGACCTGAGCGCGATGGAGGATGCCGACCTCATCGCCCTGCCCGCGGCCGACATCCGCGACACCTACCCCGAGGAGCTGCTCGACGCGCTGCGCCGGGCCTCCGCACGCGGCGCGACGCTGCTCAGCGTCTGCTCGGGCGCCTTCGTGCTCGGCGAAGCCGGTCTGCTCGACGGCCGCGAGTGCACCACCCACTGGCGGTACGCGGATGCGCTGCAGCGCCGGTTCCCGAAGGCCCGGGTCAACCCCGACGTGCTCTTCATCGACGACGGCGACGTGATCACCAGCGCCGGCACCTCCGCCGGCATCGACGCGTGCCTGCACCTCGTGCGCCGCGAGCTCGGGAGCGCCACCGCCAACACGATCGCGCGCAACATGGTCGTCCCGCCGCAGCGGGACGGCGGCCAGCGCCAGTACATCGACAAGCCGGTCTCCGACTGCGAGGACGACACTTTCAGCGAGCTGATCGCCTACCTGACCGATCGCCTCGACGAGAACCACACCGTCAGCCGGCTCGCCGCCCGCATCCACATGTCCACGCGCAGCTTCTCGCGCAAGTTCGTGGCCGAGACCGGCGTCTCGCCGATGCAGTGGCTCACCACGCAGCGCGTGCTGCACGCGCGCCTGCTGCTCGAGACCACCGACCTCCCGATCGACGAGGTCGCCCGCCGCTGCGGCTTCGGCAGCGCCACCCTCCTGCGCCACCACTTCGACCAGGAGGTCGGCGTGCCGCCCACCCGCTACCGCGCCGCGTTCGCGCAGCGCGAGGCGCAGCCGGTACCTGTGCGCTGATCCGGTGCCTGTGCGCTGATCCGATGCCTGTGCGCTGATCCGATGCCTGTGCGCTGATCCGCGTGCGGCGGCGGTGAACCGGTGGTCACCGCACAGATCGGGTGGTCACAACACGCCGTGCGCCCCCTTGCGCCGACGGCGTGTTGCGACGACCAGATGCGGTCGGCAGCGTGCAAGACGGCGTGTTGCGACGACCAGATGCGGTCGGCAGCGTGCAAGGCGGCGTGTTGCGACGACCAGATGCGGTCGGCAGCGTGCAAGGCGGCGTGTTGCGACGACCAGATGCGGTCGGCAGCGCGCGAGACGGCGTGTTGCGACGAGTGGATGAGGCGGACGGCGCGACGCGGCATGTTGCGACAAGTGGATGGGCGGCCCCACGCAAGACGGCGTCACACGGGAATGCCCGGGGGCCCGCGCGGGCTGCATCCTGGGGAGGGCCGGAGGCGCCGGCCGACGACGAGAGGATGCGCGATGGCGACCGTGGTGCAGTACGAGCAGTTGGGCGGACCGGAGGTCCTGGAGGTCGTCGAGGTCCCGGATCCCGCGGCGCCGGCGGGCGGCGTGGTCGTGCGGGTGCACGCGGCGGGCGTGAACCCGATCGACGGCAAGCTGCGCAGCGGCGGCCGCCCGAGCGGTCCGTTCACCGGGCCGCGGGTGCCGGGAGGCGACGCGGCCGGGACGATCGTGGAGGTCGGCGACGGTGTCGATGGCTGGGCCGTCGGCGACGAGGTGGTGGTCCGCGGGGCGAAGGGCGCCTACGCGACCCATCTCGTGGCGGATGCGGCGCAGCTGGTGCGCAAGCCGGCGGAGGTGAGCTGGGAGCAGGCCGCGTCGATCGGCATCCCGGTGAGCACGGCATACCAGGCGCTCGTGTCGCTCGGCGTGGCGGAGGGCGAGACGCTCCTGATCCACGGCGGGTCGGGTGCGGTCGGCCGGGCGGCGGTGCAGCTCGCGCGACGCACCGGCGCGACGGTCGTCGCGACGGCCTCCCCCGCCAACCACCAGCGGCTGCGGGAGCTCGGCGCCACTCCGGTCGCATACGGCGACGGTCTGCTGGAGCGCCTGCGCGCGGCCGCCCCGCAGGGCTACGACCGCATCCTGGATGCCGTGGGCACCGACGAGGCCCTGGAGACGTCGTTCGCGCTGGTCGACGACCGGTCGGGGATCGGGACGGTCGTGGTCGGCGGGCGCGCGGCCGAGCTGGGCATCCAGGCGTGGGCGGGCGGCAACCCGGTGCCGCTGACGGCCGAGCAGAGCGCGCTCCGCGACGACGCCTACGGGCTGGTGCTCGACCTGATCGCGCGCGGGGAGTTCGAGGTGGACATCGCCCGCACGTTCCCGCTCGCCGAGGCCGCGGAGGCCGCCCGGCTCGTCGAGTCCGGCCATCCCGGCGGCAAGGTCGTCCTGCGGCCCTGAACGTGAAGCGCCGCCCCTGAGCCGCGCCCAGCGTCCCGCCCTCGCGCGGCTCAGGAGGCGGCGGGCGACCGCAGGATCGACTCCATCTTCTTGCCGCGGGCGACCTCGTCGACCAGCTTGTCCATGTACCGGATGCGCTGCATGAGCGGGTCGTCGATCTCCTCCACGCGCACGCCGCAGATGACGCCGGTGATGAGGGCGGCGTCGGGGTTCATGGCCGGCGCGCGGTCGAAGAACTCCTCGAGGGAGGCGCCGTCGGCGATGGCTCCGCGCAGGCCGGCGTCGTCGTAGCCGGTGAGCCAGCGGATGACGCGGTCGACGTCCTGCGCGTCGCGTCCCTTGCGCTCGACCTTGGCCACGTAGAGCGGGTGGATGCTCGCGAACGGCGTCGCGAAGAGGCGGTGGGAGGCCATGGTCCGAGCCTAGCCAGCCGTCACCGCCACGCAACCCGGGGTTCGGCGGATGTTCGCCCGCCTGCGCTCGGATGGGCTGCGCTGCCCGATCGTGGTCGGCTGGGAGGCCCGCGGGGGCGGACCCCGAGCGGACGGAACCTGACGGGGCGGAGCCCGACGGGGCGAGCCTGAGGGGTCGGAGCCCGAGCGGACGGAACCCGACGGGGCGAAGGGCGGGGGCGAGGATGAGCGGACCACGGGACTGGTCGCCGGCGGGTTACTGGGATGAGTCGGCCGCACCGGAGCGGCAGCCTCGCGGCTCCGGCCGCACCCGGCCCACCGGCTGGTGGATGGCCGTCGCCCTGCTGATGGGTGTCTTCTCGGTCCTGTGGCCGCTCGGGATGTCGTCGGCCTCCTCGGCCGGCCTCGGCGTCGCCGTCACGTCGGCCGGCGTCAGCGCGGTGTCGATCGCGCTCTGGTACCGGCACGCGGGCGGCGGGAAGGTGCTCCCGTCGATCGCCGCGACGCTCGGCTTCCTCGGGAGCATCCTGTGCATCTGGAGCCTCGCGGCGGCGGGGCTGCCCGGCACCGTTCCCCCGCTTCCGTCAGTGTTCGGGGCCGCGGCCTCGGCGCACGGCGGAGCGTCAGGCGACGCGGGAGCCGGCGCTCCCGCGTGCCGCGCGGACACGCCCGAGCCCGTTCCGGCGGCCGAGCCGGGCGACGCCGAACAGCAGCGCTCGGATGCGGTGCAGAGCACCGTGGCGGTGCTCGCGGATGCCGTCTGCGTCCAGGCCGCGGGCGGTGCGTACCCGGAGTCGCTCGCCGTGGCCGAGGACAGGACCGTCAGCTCCCCGTCGGGACCGATCGGCGCTCTTCCGCCCGGGATGCTGCTGGAGTACACGCGCACCGCCACGGGATTCAGCCTGACCGTCTCGGACGAGTCGGGCCTCCCGAGCGGCACCGTCGAGTTCCGCTGACCGCTCCCGCACCCCGCACGCCGCACCCCGCTCCACCGCTTCGCAGCACTGGCGGATTCCCAAAAAGTGAGTACACTCATAAATGAGCAAACTCACTTAAGGAGTTGAGGACGATGCCGGCAGGGCGCCGCGAGCGCAACAAGGAGGAGAAGCAGACGCGCATCTTCGATGCCGCGGAGCGCCTCTTCGACGAGCTGGGCTTCGCGAACGTCACCACGCAGCGCATCGCCGACGAGGCGGACGTCGCCGCCGGGACCGTGTTCCGCTACGCGGCCACCAAGGCCGAGCTGCTGATGATGGTCAGCAACGAGCGCAGCCGGGAGCGCATCCGCGCCGGCGTCGAGGCGGACGACCCGTCCGCTCCTGCGACCGCACGCATCCTCTCCCTCATCACCCCGCTGGTCCTCGCCGGTCGCGACAACGACGAGAACACGCTCGCGTACCAGCGCGAGCTGCTGTTCGGCGACCAGGGCGAGCGGTACCGGGAGGAGGGGCTGGCCCTGTTCGGCGAGCTCCGCGAGCGGATGGGCGCGCTGCTCTCCGACAGCTGGGAACGCGCACGGGCCGTCGCGGCCGCACCCGAAGCGGCCGCGCCCGACCCGGCCGCCGCCTCCCGCGCGCTCTCCGCCATGCTGCACTTCGCCATCGCGGATGCGGCGGCCCACGGCCGCTCCACGAGCGAGCTGCTCACCGACCTCGCCGCGGACTTCGAGGTGATCGTCCGCGGCTACGAGACAGACCCGACCACCTCAGGACAGTCAGGACAGGAAGAGAAATGACCGGCATCACGAATGTCACCGTTCTCGGAACCGGCGTGCTGGGTTCGCAGATCGCGTACCAGACCGCGTTCCACGGCTTCGCCGTCACCGCGTACGACATCAACTCCGACGCGCTCGACGCCGCCAAGAAGCGCTTCGAGGGCCTCGCGGCCGTGTACGAGAAGGAGGTCGCGGGCGCTGCGGACGGCGCCGCGCACAAGGCGCTGGGCGGCATCCGCTACTCCGACGACCTTGCGCAGGCCGTGAAGGACGCCGACCTCGTCATCGAGGCGGTTCCCGAGAGCCTCGACCTCAAGCGCGACATCTACACGAAGCTGGGCGAGCTGGCGCCGGCGAAGACGATCTTCGCCACCAACTCCTCCACCCTGCTGCCGAGTGACCTGGTCGGCTACACCGGCCGCGGCGACAAGTTCCTCGCCCTCCACTTCGCCAACCACGTGTGGGTGAACAACACCGCCGAGGTGATGGGCACGACGAAGACCGACCCCGACGTGTACCAGCAGGTCGTCGACTTCGCGTCCGCGATCGGGATGGTGCCGATCGAGCTGAAGAAGGAGAAGGCGGGCTACGTGCTCAACTCCCTCCTCGTCCCGCTGCTGGATGCCGCGGCCGAGCTGCTCGTCGACGGCATCGCCGACCCCGAGACGATCGACAAGACCTGGCGCATCGGCACCGGCGCCCCCAAGGGGCCGTTCGAGATCTACGACATCGTCGGCCTCACCACGGCCTACAACATCGCCTCGGTCTCCGGACCGAAGCAGCGCGAGTTCGCCGCGTACCTCAAGGAGAACTACATCGACAAGGGCAAGCTGGGCCTCGCCACCGGCGAAGGCTTCTACCGCTACTGATCGGTGCGGCCGGGGCGACCCGCCCCGGCTCAGTGATGCCGCACGCGCGCGGCGGCGACCGCTTTCAGGTCGTCGCCGCGGAAGTGCCGCAGCAGCAGCCAATTGCGGCGCGCGACCGAGGCGCACAGCCCCGCGGTCACGACGCCGCACACGATGATTCCCCAGGCCCGCGGGTTCTCGCCCTGGGTCGGGATGGCCACGGCGAGCGCCGCCGTGGCGATCAGCGCCAGGACCGCGAGCACGGTCCCCGCACTCACTCCGCGCCACGCCCGGGCGCGCTCCGCACGGTCTCCCATGCGGCGCAAACTACTCCGCCTGAGCGGTTGACGCCAGATGAACGCGCAGTTAACGGCCGGTTCCGAGGCGGTCGTAGACCCGCGCCCAGCCGAGCTCGAAGGCGACCTCGTCGAGGCGCCCACGGTCGCGCAGACTCTCGAGCAGGGCGAGCTCGGCGAACGCCTCCTCCAGCTGCTCCTCGTCCCCGATGGTCTCGACGCCGGTGGTGAGCTGCACGCTGGACGACTTCAGCGAGCGGCAGCCGTGCCGCGCCCGCTTCGACAGCCTCCCGACGATCGCGAGGCCGCCGATGTAGACGGCGAGCATCCCGACCAGGGCGGCCGGCGGCGCCACGGGGGCGAGCGCCAGCGCGACGGCGAACGCCAGCGCGCCGCCGACGACGGGCCAGGAGCGCCAGAGCGTCAGGATGCGGCGGTCGGCGGCGTCCGAACCGGGCGCGTAGACGACGAGGCGCCGCACGCACACGCCGGTGCGCGCGGTGAAGAGGGCGGTGCTCTCCTCGATCCGGCCCCAGCGGTACGCGCCTTCGAGGAGGCGGGTGGTGCGGGTGCGCGGTGCGGGGAGGTGGATCGTGGTTGTCACGCATCCCGGTCTACGCCGGGGCGGGGTGCCGTGGAGCGATCCTCACGAGATCCTCACGGCCGAGGCGGACATCCTCACGCTCCCCGAACGCGCGACGCCGTCCCCGAACGCGCGGCGCCCCCGGCCGCAGTGCGGGCGGGGGCGTTCGATACGCGTGGGTCAGTGCTTGAAAGCGTCCTTGACCTTCTCAGCGGCCTGCTTGATGTCGGCCTTGACCTGGTCGCCCTTGCCTTCGGCTTCGAGGCGCTCGTCGCCGGTGGCCTTGCCGGTGGTCTCCTTGGCCTGACCGCCGAGCTTCTCCCCCGCGTTCTCGATCTTGTCGTCGAGTCCCATGTCGTCCCCTTTCGTCCGTGAGTTCATGTCGTCCGTCTGACCGGACACCTTCGACGTTCCCACCGCCTCGGGCCCTCGTCCAGTCCGCACGGCACGCCTGGGAAATCAACCCCCCGCACCCGGACGGTGCGCCTCTTCACCTGCCCCGGCGCGACGGACAGAATGAATGCCTGTGAGCATCCCGCGCCCCGCCAGCACCTACCGTCTCCAGATCTCCCCCGCCTTCACCCTCCGCGACGCCGCGCAGGTGCTCGATCACGTGCACCGCCTCGGCGCCGACTGGGTGTACCTGTCGCCTCTGCTGCAGTCCGAGCACGGCTCGGCGCACGGGTACGACGTGATCGACCACAGCCGCGTGGACGAGTCCCGCGGCGGCCCGGAGGCGCTGCGCGACTTCTCCGCTGCGGCGCACGAGCGCGGTCTGCGCGTGCTGGTCGACATCGTCCCGAACCACATGGGCGTCGCGACGCCCCGCGACAACGCCTGGTGGTGGGAGGTGCTCACCCACGGCCGCGACGCCGAGCACGCAGGGTTCTTCGACATCGACTGGGAGTTCGGCGGCGGGAGGCTGCGGCTCCCGATCCTGGGCGACGGCCCGGACGAGCTGGATGCGCTGCGCGTGGAGGACGGCGAGCTGCGCTACTACGACCACCGCTTCCCGATCGCGCCCGGCACCGGCGACGGCAGTCCCCGCGAGGTGCACGACCGGCAGCACTACGAGCTGATGTCGTGGCGCCGAGCGGACGACGAGCTGAACTACCGGCGCTTCTTCGCCGTGAACACGCTGGCCGGGCTGCGCGTGGAGGACGACCGCGTCTTCGACGAGACCCACGCCGAGATCGGCCGGTGGCTGCGGGAGGGACTGGTCGACGGCCTCCGCGTCGACCACCCGGACGGGCTGCGCGACCCCGGCGCCTACCTGGACCGGCTCGCGCGCCTGGCGGACGGCGCCCCGATCTGGGTCGAGAAGATCCTCGAGGGCGACGAGCGGATGCCGGCCTGGCCGGTCGACGGCACGACCGGCTACGACGCGCTCGGCCTGGTCGACCGCGTGCTCACCGACCCCGCCGGGGAGGACGAGCTGACCGCTCTCGCGGGCGCCCCGGAGTGGACGGGCCTGGTGCGCGAGCGCAAGCGCGCCGTGGCCGACGGGATCCTGCGCTCGGAGGTGCTGCGCGTCGTGCGCGAGCTGGGTGCGGCCGAGGCCGAGCAGCCCGCCGACGTCGCCGAGCGCACCGCCGACGCCGTCGCCGAGCTCGCCGCGAACTTCCCCGTGTACCGCAGCTACCTGCCGTTCGGCGCCGATCACCTGGCCGAAGCGCAGGAGGCGGCCACCGCCTCCCGCCCCGACCTCGCCGCGACCATCGCGTCCGTCGTCGAGCGCGTCGGCACCCCGGGCCCGGGCGCCCCGACGGCGCGCTTCGAGCAGACCACCGGCGCGATCATGGCGAAGGGCGTGGAGGACAACGCCTTCTACCGCTATCCGCGCCTCGTCTCGCTGACGGAGGTGGGCGGCGAGCCGAACGTCTTCGCCGTGTCGGTGGACGACTTCCATCGCCGGCAGGCGGAGCGCGCGGCCGACCTCCCGCACTCGCTCACGGCTCTGACGACGCACGACACCAAGCGCAGCGAGGACACCCGGGCGCGCGTCGCTGTGCTGGCGGAGCTGCCGGAGCGCTGGGCGCGCTTCCTGCACGCCGTGCGCGAGCGGGTCGCGCTCGGCGATGAGCCGCTGGAGGACCTGCTCTGGCAGTCGATCGTCGGCGCGTGGCCGGCCTCGCGCGAGCGGCTGCACGACTACGCACTGAAGGCGGCACGGGAGGCCGGAGCCTCGACCTCCTGGATCGACCCCGACGCCGCGTTCGAGGAGCGGATGGCCGGCCTCGTCGACGCCGCCTTCGACGACGACCGCGTGCGGGCCGAGGTGGAGGCGATCGCCGCGATCGTGGAGGCCCCGGGCGCGAGCAACGGCCTCGCCGCCAAGCTGATCCAACTGACCATGCCGGGCGTCCCGGATGTCTACCAGGGCACCGAGCGCTGGGACCGCTCGCTGGTCGACCCCGACAACCGGCGCCCCGTCGAGTTCGAGGCGGCCGAGGCGCTCCTCGCGCACGTGGACGACGGCTGGCTGCCGCCGATCGACTCGTCGGGCGCGGCGAAGGTGCTGGTCGCCTCCCGAGCCCTGCGGCTGCGCCGCGACCGCCCGGACCTCTTCGCCGACTACCGCCCTGTACTCGCCGACGGACCCGCGGCCGGGCACCTCGTCGGCTTCGACCGCGGCGGCGCGATCACGCTCGCGACGCGCCTGCCGCACGGGCTCGCCGAGGCGGGAGGCTGGGGCGAGACCACGGTCGAGCTCGGCGAGGGGAGGCTGCGCGACGCGTTCACCGCGCGCACGCACAGCGGGCGCACCCGGCTGGCCGACGTGTTCGAGCGATACCCGGTCGCACTGCTGGTCGCGACCGACGCCACCGAGGAGGACGCACGATGAGCGACGACCGCACCTTCCCTGCCCGCTCCTTCCCCGTCTGGGCGACCGACGCCGAGCGCGTCGACCTCGTCGTGACCGGCCGCGATCCCCTGCCGCTCACCCGCGGCGACGGCGGCTGGTGGCGGCTGGCCGAGCCCCTCGCCGCCTCCCCCGACCCCCTCGACTACGCGTTCTCGGTCGACGGGTCCGACCCGCGTCCCGATCCCCGGTCGCGACGGCAGCCGAACGGCGTGCACGCCCCCGGCCGCGAGTTCGACCCGGGCGCGTACGCCTGGGGCGACACCGCCTGGCGCGGCCGCGACCTCACCGGCGCGGTGATCTACGAGCTGCACCTCGGCACCTTCACCCCCGAGGGCACCCTCGACGCCGCGGCCGGCCGGCTCGACCACCTCGTCGACCTCGGCGTGGAGGCCATCGAGCTGCTGCCGGTCAACGCGTTCAACGGCACGCACAACTGGGGTTACGACGGCGTGCTCTGGTACGCCGTGCACGAGCCGTACGGCGGGCCGGAGGCGTACCAGCGCTTCGTCGACGCCTGCCACGCGCGCGGAGTGGCCGTCATCCAGGACGTCGTCTACAACCACCTCGGCCCCAGCGGTAACTACCTCCCCGTCTTCGGGCCGTATCTCGGCGACGCGCACAGCACCTGGGGCGCCTCCGTCAACCTCGACGGTCCGCAGTCGGACGAGGTGCGCCGGTACATCCTCGACAACGTGCGCTACTGGCTCGACGACATGCACGTCGACGGGCTGCGGCTCGATGCCGTGCACGCCCTCCACGATTCGCGGGCCGAGCACATCCTGGAGGCGATGGCACGGGAGGCCGCCGCCGTCGCCGAGCGGACCGGCCGCCCCGCGACTCTCATCGCCGAGAGCGACCTCAACGACCCGAAGCTCATCCGCTCCCGTGCCCACCACGGGTACGGCCTCGACGCCCAGTGGGACGACGACGTGCACCACGCGCTGCACGCCAACCTGACCGGGGAGGTCACCGGCTACTACGCCGACTTCGGCGACCCGGCCGCCCTGGTGAAGGTGTTCGAGCGCGGCTTCTTCCACGACGGCACCTGGTCGAGCTTCCGCGAGCGGCACCACGGCCGCCCGCTCGACGCCGACATCCCGTTCACCCGGCTCGTCGCCTTCAGCCAGGACCACGACCAGATCGGCAACCGCGCCGCCGGCGACCGCCTCACCGCCACCCTCGGCGCGGGCTCCCTCGCCGTCGCCGCCGCCCTCACCCTGCTCGGCCCGTTCACGCCGATGCTCTTCATGGGCGAGGAGTGGGGCGCGACCACCCCGTGGCAGTTCTTCACCTCCCACCCCGAGAAGGAGCTCGGCGAGGCCACCGCCCGCGGCCGCATCGCCGAGTTCGCCCGCATGGGCTGGGACCCGGAGACCGTGCCCGACCCCCAGGATCCGCAGACCTTCCAGCGCTCGAAGCTGGATTGGTCGGAGCCGGAGCAGCCCGACCACGCCCGCCTCCTCGACTGGTACCGCACGCTCACCGCGCTGCGCAGCGGCATCCCGGCGCTCGCCCCGGCGACCGAAGTCGAGTTCGACGACGGCGTGTTCGCGTTCACGCGCGGCGGCCTGCGGGTGGAGGCGGCGCTCAGCGGCAGCGGCCTGCCCCGGGACGCGGCGGACGGGGAGGTCGTGGCCTCCTTCGCGGACGCCGTGCGGGTGACGCGCGCCTCGCTCTAAGAGGCGAGCTTCATGCTGACCAGGCGGTTGAGACTGACGTGCTCCTCCGCCGCCCGGACGACGAGTGCGCGGTGCAGCTCGGGCGGGACGCGGACTTTGAACTCTCCGCTGTACCGTCGCTCCGAGAACGGGACCGGCACGGGTTCTCCGGCAATCTCGAGGTCGGCCACCACCTCGCGCACGAGGTTCACGATCCCGGCCAGAGCCTCGGCCTGCGTCTCCGCGAGCCAGGAGAGCGCGGGGAGCTCCGCCACCTTGCCGACGAACTCGCCATCCTCCGCCGACCACTCGACTCGATACGTGTAGTGCAGGTATTCGCTCATCGTCCCTCTCCCTTCAGCCGGTCGATCGCCGCCAGCACCTGACGCACCTGGTACGGCTTCGCTATTCCGCGACCATTCTGAATGTTCACGCGCGGATCACCGGGCCACGGCATCCGGAACACCATGTGGCTGGACCCCGTCTGCCGCGGCGGCCCGAAGAATTCCTCGCACACTTTGACCAGGTCGTCGAAGAACACGCCCCTCGGGTTGGAGCGCATCCGAACAAGGATCTTCTCGACGCCAGCCATCCACTATGGTGCCATTAATGACACCATAATACAAGCGAAGAGGAGTGATCGCGCCTGGCCTGCGCCCCGATAACGGCCCGCGCCCGCGCTGTCAACCGCTGGTGAGCGCCCATCGGCGCCCGGTAATCTGACGGTTCCACGATCGGAGGCGCCGTGAGCGAGCCCAGCCCATCCCACCCCCGCACTGCAGCACCTGCAGCCCGCGCACGCGGGGCCCACAGGTGACCGCTGAGCGGTCTCGGCCGTACCCTCTGGGTGTCACGCTGGTGGAGGGCGGCGCGAACGTCGCCGTCTACAGCGAGCGCGCCGACAAGGTGGTCGTCTCGATCTTCGACCATCGTGGACGCGAGAAGCAGACCGTGCTCACCGAGCGCACCGGGCACGTCTTCCACGGCTTCGTCCCGGGCCTGACCGCGGGCACGCGTCACGGCCTGCGCGTGCACGGGCCGTGGGACCCGGCCAACGGCCTCCGCTTCTCCCCCGCGAAGGTGCTGCTGCCTCCCCGCTCCCGTGCCGTCACCGGGTCGTGGGACAACACCCAGGCCGTTTTCGGGCACCAGCTCGGTCGCCCGCGCCGCCGCAGCGATACGAACGGCGCCCGGCACGTGGCGCTCGGCGTCGCCGTCGACCGGCAGGAGTTCGACTGGGGCGACCACGAGCGCCCGCACACGCCGCTGAGCGAGACCATCATCTACGAGCTGCACGTGAAGGGCTTCACGAAGCTGATGGAGTGGGTGCCGGAGGAGTTCCGCGGCAGCTACGCCGGGCTCGCGCATCCCGCCGCCGTCGAGTACCTCAAGAACCTCGGTGTCACCGCGGTCGAGCTGCTGCCCATCCACCAGTTCGTCCAGGATGCGCACCTGCTCGAGAAGGGCCTGCGCAACTACTGGGGCTACAACTCCATCGGCTTCTTCGCCCCGCACAACGAGTACGCCGCCACCGGCGACACCGGCCACCAGGTCGACGAGTTCAAGGGCATGGTCAAGGCGCTGCACGCCGCGGGCATCGAGGTCATCCTCGACGTGGTCTACAACCACACCGCGGAGGGCAACGACCTCGGCCCGACCTACAGCTACAAGGGCATCGACAACCCCTCGTACTACCGGCTGGTGGAGGGCGACGCCGCCCACTACTTCGACACCACGGGCACGGGCAACAGCGTCAACGTGAGCCACCCGGCCGCGCTGCAGCTGATCATGGACTCGCTGCGCTACTGGGTCGAGGACATGCACATCGACGGGTTCCGCTTCGACCTCGCGACGACGCTGACCCGCCAGGGCGGCGACGCCAGCCTCCACAGCGCGTTCCTCACGCTCATCCAGCAGGACCCGACGCTCGCCGAGGTCAAGCTGATCGCGGAGCCGTGGGATGTCGCCGGCTACCAGCTGGGCGGCTTCCCGGCCGACTGGTCCGAGTGGAACGGCAAGTTCCGGGACGACGTGCGCGACTTCTGGCGCGGGGAGCCCGGGGTGCTCTCGACCCTGTCGCAGCGCGTGTTGGGCAGCCCGGACATCTACGAGGACTCGCGGCGGGCTCCGCTCTCGAGCGTCAACTTCGTCACCGCGCACGACGGCTTCACCCTCGCCGACCTCACCAGCTACGAGGAGAAGCACAACGAGGCCAACGGCGAGGACAACCGCGACGGGGAGTCCGACAACCGCTCCCGCAACTACGGAGCCGAAGGCCCGACCGTCGACGAGGCGATCAACGCCGTCCGCATCCGGCAGCGCAAGAACTTCCTCGCGACGGTGCTGCTCTCGGCCGGCGTGCCGATGATCCTGGGCGGCGACGAGATCGGCCGCACACAGCAGGGCAACAACAACGCCTACTGCCAGGACAACGAGATCTCCTGGTTCGACTGGGAGAACGCGGACTGGGACCTCCACCGCTTCACCACGGAGCTCATCCGCCTGCGCCGCACGGAGCCGGCGCTGCGCCCCGAGTGGTACCGGCACGCTCCCGAGGTCGGCGGCCCCGACACCGTGCAGATCGTCCGCACCGACGGCGAGCCCTTCGGCGACGACGACTGGGGCGACCCGGAGGCCCGCTCGATCGGGTTCGTGCTGCGCCACGAGGGCGCCGACGCGTTCCTCCTGCTCTTCAACGCCGCGGGCAACGGGGTGGACTTCACCCTGCCCGCGTCCGACGGGCAGCCGTGGGAGCTGGCGCTGTCGAGCGACCCCGAGCTGACCGTGGCCGCCGACGAGCCGAGCGTCATCGTCGGCGAGACCTCCTTCGCCCTGCTGCGCTCGCGCCGCGCGGACGAGAACCAGGGCACGGATGGAGACGACCACCGGGACGAGTAGGCGTGCGCGGTGCCCGCGTCTGCGGCGCTCCCGCACGCCAGTGCGCCGGATCTCCGGAGATTCGGCACCATCGCGGCCTGTTCACCGGAGTTACGGCGAGCTGAGCGGCGTGGCGGCGGTCGGTGCCGGAGTTCCGGCGCGCCGCCGTCCGACGGCCGGGCAGGGGAATGTCGCCGCCGGGACTTCGGCGAGCCGAGCGGCGTGGCCGCGGTCGCTGCGGAACTCCGGCGAACTGAGCGGCGTGGCCGCGGTCGACGCCGGAACTCCGGCGAACTGAGCGGCGTGGCC
>NZ_MKVJ01000017.1:62003-166053 GCF_001898805.1 Leifsonia sp. 71-9 | reverse complement strand
ACTCCGGCGAGCCGATCGGTGAGGCGGCGGTCGATGCCGGAGTTCCGGCGCGCTGAGCGGCGTGGCGGCGGTCGGTGCCGGAGTTCCGGCGAGCTGAGCGGCGTGGCCGCGATCGACGCCGGAACTCCGGCGCCCGGTCGCGCAGATGGCGGATGGCGGGCGGCGGGACGTTGCCGCCGGAACTCCGGAGCCACGTCACGACGCGCCGCTCAGCTCGCCGTTCGTACGGTGATTCGGGGTGCGGGGCCGGAATTCTCCGGAGGTGCGGTGAGGGTGGCGGAGGCGCCTCAGGTGGTCGGGACCGGGGCGGCGGTGGGCGGGCGCACGGCCTCCACGATGCGGGCGGGGACGGTTTCGTCCTGCAGGGAGGTGGTGTCGCCGAGGGGGCGGCCGTCGAAGATGTCGACCAGGAGGCGGCGCATGATCTTGCCCGAGCGGGTCTTGGGGAGGTCGTCGACGAGGACGATGTGGCGCGGTTTGGCGATCGCGCCGATCTCGCGGGTCACCTGGTCGCGGAGTTCGGCCTCGGTCGGTGCGCCTCCCGACGGCACGACGAACGCCGCGACCGCCTGCCCCGTCGTCTCGTCCCCGACGCCGACGACCGCGGCCTCGGAGACGGCGGGATGGGCGACCAGCGCCGACTCGATCTCGATCGTCGAGAGGCGGTGGCCCGAGACGTTGATGACGTCGTCGAGGCGGCCGAGCAGCCAGATGTAGCCGTCCGCATCCACCGCCGCGCCGTCGCCGGCGAGGAAGTAGCCGCGGTCGGCGTACGGCGCCCAGTACGAGTCGCGGTACCGCTCGGGGTCGCCCCACACGGTGCGCGACATCGAAGGCCAGGTGCCGTCGATCACGATCGAGCCGCCCGAACCGCGGGGCACGTCGTCGCCGCGCTCGTCGACGACGCGCACCGTCACTCCCGGGACGGCGACCGTCGCCGACCCCGGCTTGAGCGCGGTCACACCGGGCAGCGGCGCGACGATGGCGGCGCCGGACTCCGACTGCCACCAGGTGTCGACCACCGGGGCGTGGCCTCCGCCGATCTGCTCGCGGAACCACACCCACGCCTCCGGGTTGATCGCCTCCCCGACCGTTCCGAGCAGGCGGATGCTGCTGAGGTCCCAACGGTCGCCGAGGCCCTCCGGGAACCAGGTCATGAAGGTCCGGATCAGCGTCGGCGCCGTGTAGTACGTCGTCACGCCGTAGCGCTCGATGATCTCGAAGTGGCGGCCGGTCGTCGGCGTGTTCGGCGTGCCCTCGTAGATCACGGAGGTCGTGCCGTTGGAGAGCGGACCGTAGAGCACGTAGGTGTGCGCGGTGACCCAGGCGAGGTCGGCCGTGCACCAGTAGACGTCCGACTCCTTCGCGTCGAAGAGCGCCCAGTGGCTCCACGACGCCTGCGTCAGATAGCCGCCGGTCGTGTGGACGACGCCCTTCGGCCGGCCTGTCGTGCCGGAGGTGTAGATGATGAAGAGCGGGGTCTCGGCGTCGAAGAACTCAGGGTCGTGCACGTCGGAGGCGGTGCCGACGACGTCGTGCCACCACATGTCGCGTCCCGCGGTCCACGGGATGTCCGGGGTGAGGTCCCCGGTGCGGCGCACGACGAGCACGTGCTCGATCGCGTTGTCGCCCGCGACGGCAGCGTCCGCGTTCTCCTTCACCGGCACCGCGGTGCCGCGGCGGAACTGCCCGTCCGAGGTGACCAGGAGCTTCGCGCCGGTGTCCTCCACGCGGAACCGCAGCGCCTCGGCCGAGAAGCCACCGAAGACGAGCGAGTGGATGGCGCCCACGCGCGCGATCGCGAGCGTGATGACGACGGTCTCGGGGATGACGGGCAGGTACACGACGACGCGGTCGCCCTTCCCGATCCCGAGCGCGGTGAGCGCGTTCGCCGCCTGCGCGACGCGGCGCTGCAGCTCGGCGTAGGTGATCGTCTCGGTGTCGCCCGGCTCGCCCTCGAAGTGCAGCGCAACGCGGTCACCGTTGCCGGCGTCGACGTGCCGGTCGACGCAGTTCACCGCGGCGTTGAGGCGTCCGCCGGCGAACCACTCGGCACGCGGGATGCTCAACGCACCGTCCGCCTCACGGGTCGCCGGCTCCCAGGTGTGCGCGGTGTGCCACGGCTCCGCCCAGTCGAGCCGCGCGGCCTGCCGCTCCCAGAACGCCACCGGATCGGCCGCGTCGACGAAGACGCTCGCGTCGACGTTCGCCTGCCCGGCGAACGCGGCGGACGGCTCGTAGAGACGGCTCTCACGGCCGAGGGTCTCGATGGGCGCACTCACGCTCCGACGCTAGCCGAGCGGCCGCGCGGGACGCCGGGATGCGCGCAACGCTGCGTAACCGGGAGCGGTCGATTTATGAGCTCCGGGCTCAGCTCATAAAAACGCGCGCGTCCCTTATGCGCTCCGCACGCTGTACCGCAGCCGCGCGAACTGCCCGATCGCCTCCGCCGACTCGAGCGTCAGCCGGTCGGACTCGATGCGGCGTGGGAAGAGCGGGGCGCCGCCGGTGAGCGCGACGGGCGCGACCGAGATCGCGAGCTCGTCGAGGGCTCCCGCGTCGAGGAACTGCCCGGCCAGTTCGCCGCCGCCGACCACCCAGATGTCGCCGTCGCCCGCGGCCTCGCGGATGGTGGGCAGCGCGTCCGCGACGGAGCCCGAGACGAAGCGGATGTCCGCGCCTTCGGGCACCGGCAGCTCGCGGTGCGTGAACACGAACGTCGGCCGGTCGCCGTGGAACTCGTGCCACCGCTCGGGATGCGCGAGGATGTCGGACTCGGCGAGGACCCATTCGTACGTGGTCGACCCCTCGACCATGACGGCGGCGTCGTCCGGTAGGAGGCCCTCGGCGGGCTCGTCCCCGCCCGGGACCGCGAAGAGCCAGGCCAGCGAGTTCTGCTCGTCGGCGATCCAGCCGTTGATGGACGTGGCGGTGTCGAAGACGATCTTTCCCATGTGGCGACGGTACCGGTGACGACCGACACCCCTCGGTGGGAGCATGGGCGCATGGATGCCGTCGACGCCCTCACCGAGATCGCCTTCTGGCTGGAGCGCGACCTGGCCCCCAGTTTCAAGGTCAAGGCGTTTCGAACGGCCGCGGCGATCATCGCCCCGCTGGACCCGGGCGAGCTCGCCGACCGCGTCGCCGACGGCCGACTCAAGCGCACCAAGGGCATCGGCGACCGCACGTTCCAGGTGATCTCGCAGGCCGTCGCCGGCGAGGTGCCCGACTACCTGGCCGACCTGCGCGCGAAGAACACGGAGCCGCTGGATGCCGCGGGCGCCGAGCTCCGCGCGCAGCTGCGGGGCGACCTCCACGCCCACACCGAGTGGTCGGACGGCACGACGCCGATCGAGGCGATGGCGGCCGCCGCGGCGCTGCTCGACCGCGAGTACCAGGCGATCACCGACCACTCCCCCAACCTGACCGTCGCGAACGGGCTGAGTCCCGAGCGCCTCACCGAGCAGCTGGAGGCCATCGCCGCCCTCGACACGGGGTCGGTGACCCTCCTCACCGGCATCGAGGTCGACATCCTGGAGGACGGCGCGCTCGACCAGACGCCGGAGCTGCTCGACCGGCTCGACGTCGTCGTCGCGAGCGTCCACTCCAAGCTGCGCGCCGACCGCCGCACCATGACCGCGCGGATGCTGGGCGGCATCCGCTCGCCGCAGACGAACGTGCTCGGCCACTGCACCGGACGGCTGGTGCAGGGTTCCCGCGGCACCCGGCCGCCGTCGGAGTTCGACGCGGAGGCCGTGTTCGCCGCGTGCGCGGAGAACCAGGTGGCGGTCGAGATCAACTCGCGTCCGGAACGGCAGGACCCGCCCGACGACCTCATCCGGCTCGCCCTCGACGCCGGCTGCCTCTTCTCGATCGACACGGACGCGCACGCGCCCGGCCAGCTCGACTTCCTCTCCTACGGCGCCGCACGCGCGGCCGCCAACGGCGTGCCCGCCGACCGGATCGTCACCACCTGGCCGCTGGAGCGGCTGCGCGACTGGCTCAGGAAGAGCTAGGGCGAAGGTGCTCGATCTCCGGGGCGGACAGGTGCAGCACACGGTAGACCGTGGCGTCCGGCCCGGGATCCGCGTCGGGGCGCCGGGAGAGCAGGGTGAACTCGACCGACTGCCAGACGGTCGGGTCGATGCCCCACGCGCGCGAGTGCACACCCGCCGCTGCCGACACGTCCTCGTCCGCACGGAGAGCGGCCGCGACGTGGACGGGGTCGACGTCGGCGGGCAACGGGCGGAGGCGCCGGACGGCATAGCCGGGTGCGGCGGCGAAGTCGGCTCCGCGGGAGAAGCCGCCGCCGATCCACGTGCGCACCGGAGGCCGGCCGAAGTCGCCCACGATGCCGGAGAATCCCTGCCCTTCCCAGTGGAAGGCGGCCAGGGCGGCGGGGTCGCGCCAGAGGTAGAAGGGGGCGTACGCGTTGCGGGGCGCCCCGTCGGCGACATCCCGGATCAGGTACGCCTTGAGGCCGAGGCCGGCGCGATCGTCCAGCGCGCTGCCGCGCTCCGCGACGCGACGGCGGATGATGTCCATGTCGTAGTCGCGCGGGAGCGGGATCTCGTACTGTGCGGCGATCATCGGGCTGCGACCTACTGGCCCCACGCCGACGCGGGCGCCTGCACGATCTCGACGGGCCGGGTGCTCCAGTGCGCGCCGTTCGCGTAGTGGCTGGTCGCCCACGGCGACGCCCAGATGGCGGCCGCGGTGGCGTCCGCGCTCGTGCCGGCCTGCAGCCCCGCGACGATGCCGGGATACCCGCGCTGGAGGTTCTTGGCGCAGTACTCGGCGGCGCTCACGAGGTCCGGGTAGCTGCCGAGGCCGGCGCCCCCTCCGGAGCCGTAGCCGTTGTTGAGAGGATTGTTACGGTTCCACCAGTCCGGCGGCCCGTTCTCCTGCCGCATCCAGCGCAGCATCACGGTCACGTTGGCGTCGGTCTGCGGCCAGCCGCCGAACATCAGGACGAGCTTGGCCCACGACTCGTTGGTGCCGACGTTGGCGAGCGTCTGGAGGCCGTCGGTCGCGCCGATCGTGTCGCGGTCGATCACGGGGGCGGCGATGGTCGCGTCGACGGCGAGGCGCTGGTCGGGTTCGGCGGGGCCGCCGTCCACGGGGGTCTCGCCCGGCGCGAGGGTGGAGACCGGGGCGGCGAGGACCGTGGCGGCCAGCGCCGCGTCCGTCGGGACGATCGAGAATCCGGCGACCAGCGCGACGAGGGCGAGCGTGACGCCCAGGCGGTTGCGCAGCGGCATCCTGGTCACCAGGCGGGGAGCCGGCGTGCGCGCGGGAGCCGGAGCGGGCGCGGCCGTGCGACGGCCTGCCGAACGGCGGCCGCGAGCGCCGGGGGTGACGGATGCGGGCTGCATACCCGACCGAGAGTACCAAAGGCGTGCTGGAATGGAACCGGGAGGAGGGACCGATGACCTCGAACGAGAACGCAGCGGAGCCCGAGACGACCACGACGAGCGAGACGACGGAGACGGCCGAACCGACCGCGACCGAGGCCTCCGCCGCAACGCCCTCCCGGCGGTTCCGCGACGGGCCGCACCTCCCCGCCCTCGTCGTCACCCTGATCGTCACGGTCGTCGCCGGGCTCTTCGCCGGCACGTACGCGTGGGCGATGGGCGATCCGCAGCCGCACGACGTGCCGATCGGGCTGGTGTCGACCACACACACCCCGACGGAGCTGGCGACCGAGCTGCAGGCGCGCACAGGCACCTCGTTCGTCGTGCGACCCTACGACACGGAGGCCGACGCGGAGGCGGCGATCCGGGAGCAGGTGGTATACGGCGCGCTGGTCGAGGAGCCGGACGGCTCGGTGCGCTTCTACGTCTCCAGCGCCTCCGGAGCCTCCGTCGCGCGGCTGCTGGAGGCCGACGCGCCGCGCCTCGAGCAGTCGATCGGCCGGCCCGTCACCGTGATCGACGCGCATCCCCTCGGCGCGAAGGACCCGAACGGGCTGGTCCTGTTCTACGTCGCCCTCGCCGCCGTCGTCATCGGGTTCGTCGGCGCCATCCAGACCCGGGTGAACGCGGCGAAGCTGACGCTGGCCGGCGAGCTGTTCTGGGATGTGGTGCGCTCGGTCCTCGGCGGCTTCGCCATCGCGTTCACGGTCGGCCCGCTGCTCGGCGTGCTGCCCATCCCCTTCTTCCCCGTCTGGGGCGTGCTCGCGCTCACGATGCTGATCGCCGGGGCGACGTACAGCTTCTGGAGGGTGCTGATCGGCGGCCGCTGGGCGATGCTGCCCACCTGGATCGTGTTCGTGCTGATCAGCAACCCGTCGTCGGGCGGTGCCGTCGCTCCCGAGCTGCTGCCGCCGTTCTACCAGTTCATGGGGCGCTGGCTGCCGACCGGGGCTACCGTGCGGGCGGTGCGCGACCTCACGTATTTCCCGGGGAACCTGCACCTCGAGCCGTACATCGTGCTCGTCGTGTGGCTGGTCGCGTCGGTCGGGCTGTTCGTGGCCGTGCGGCTGTTCCGGTACGGTCCGGGCGCGCCCGGCGACATCCTGCACACCTGGCGGAGCATGGCGCGGCGACCGGCCCATGCGGAGGGAGCCGCGGGGGCGGAGGCCGCCGCGTAGTCCCGCGCTATCGTGACCTCGTGGAGTACTGGGCGGACACGGGCGGGACGGACCACCGGCTCGAGCAGTACCGCGCCGACTTCCCGGCCCGCGTGCGGTGGAGCGAAGTGCGCGAGGAGGACCCGGAGGCGTTCCGCTCGGCGGCGCAGGGCGCGCTGCTCGTGCCCGCCGCCCTGCTCGCGGTCGTCGCCTGGACGAGTGTCTCGTTCGAGCTGCCGGTCGCCGTGATGCTGCCCGAGTGGATCGACTGGGCGCGGGGATTCCTCACGGTCGTCCTCTTCTTCGCGGCGTTCGGGCTGGGCGTCTTCGCCTGGTCGTTGCTCTCGATGCCGTCGGACAGCCGGCGGGCGATCGCGCTCCGCCGTTTCGGCGAGCGGCACGGCCTCGGGTACCAGCGCCTCGGCGTCGCGCCCGAACCGCTCGGCCTCCTGTTCGCGGAGGGGCCGACGGCAGGACGGGCACGCCGGCCTCGGCGCGGTGCGGACCAGGGCCCGCCGGCCGCCTCCCGCTTCCGCGCCGAGTTCGCCCTGACCCGGGGCGAGCGGTTCGGCGGACCCGCCCTGCAGATCGCCGTCGCCACCTACGCGGGCGGCAAGAACGACTCGAAGGGTGCCAGGAACGCGTTCCGCTTCCTCGCGACCCGGATGCCGCGCACCCTCCCGCACCTGATGATCGACTCGCTGCGCAACGGCCGCCTCCGCACCCTGCTGCCCGGCACCCAGCGGATCTCGCTCGAAGGGGACGTCGATCGGCACTTCGCGGTGTACGCACCGCCGGGCTACGAGCGGGACGCCCTGCAGCTGCTCACCCCCGACGTGCTCGTGTGCCTGCTCGAATACGGCCGGCACTGGGACATCGAGGTGGTGGAGGATCGGGTCGTCGTCGCCTCCACCCGCTTCCGGCGACGCTTCGACCGCACCGAGGTCCCGGCGCTGCTGCGGTTCTCCGAGCTGATCGGCGCGGAGCTCGGGCACCAGGCGGCGACCTACACCGATCCGCGCGCAGCCGCTCCCCGACGGGAGGTCGCCGTCGCCGGTCGGCGGCTCCGCCGGCGGTCCGGCGCCTGGACGGCCGCGATCATCGCGGCCGTCGTCGCGGCGATGCTGGCCTTCCCGCACGTGCTCGGCTGGGTGCTCGACAACACCTAGACCGCGGAGCGCGTCAGAGCGGGGTCGAGTTCAGGCGGGCCAGCAGGTCGGCGAGGCGGCCGACGTCGTCGACGCCCCACTTGCGCAGGCTGCGGTACAGCCGGGCCTGGTCGGCCACACGCGCCTCATTGACCTTCTCGATCGCGGGAGGCGTCGCCACGAGGAAGCTCGCGCGACGGTCGGCCGGATCCACGCGGCGCTCGATGAGCCCGAGGCCCTCGAGGATGCGCACCTGGCGGCTGACCACGCTCTTGTCGGTCGAGAGCAGCCCGGCCAGGGCGCCGGCGTGCAGCGGACCGGTGCGCACGAGCGTGCTGAGCAGGCGGTAGCCGACAGGCTGGAGCTCGGGATGCACCTTCGCGGCGCGCTCCCGCATCCCCGAGCTCACCTGGTTGAAGAGGATGGTGAACTGCTCCTCGACCGAAGCGATCGCCTGGTCGACCGCCGGGTCAGGGGCGGCCGAACGGGCGGCGGCATCGTGCGCCGTCGCCCGCTCGATGTTGTCCATGGCCGCGATCATAACCGGTGCGGTCAGCGATCTTCCTGAGCGGGACGGTCGCCGGCCGTCTGCCCGGATCGGACGGCTGCGACGGAGCCGGTGACCGGCGCCGCGATCATCGCCTCGGCGACCTCCACGAGGTTCTCCTCGGCGGCCTCGGCGGCCGACTCCGGGCTCTTCTCCTTCATGAGCTCCACGGCCGTCTTCGTCCCGAGCGTGTTGTTCGGGAGGAAGGCGATCGCGATGATCGTGATGATCGCGAGCGGCACCGCCACGAGGAACACGTCGGCGACGCCCTGCCCGTAGACCGACTCGACGATGCTGCGAACGCTCGCAGGGAGCGTGTTCACCTCGGGCAGCGTTCCGCTCTTCAGCAGCTGCCCGATCTCGGCGCCCTTCGCTCCGAGCTTGGCGAGGATGCCCTGCAGCTCCGCGCCGTGCGCGGCCATCCCGTCGGCGACCTTCGTGCCCAGGATGCTGCCCATGACCGAGACGCCGATGGTGCCGCCCAGGCTGCGGAAGAACGCGACGTTGGAGCTCGCCGCACCCAGCTGCTCCGGCCGCACGGTGTTCTGCACGATGAGCACGAGGTTCTGCATCACCATGCCGACGCCCGCGCCGAGGATGAGCATGTAGAGCGAGACGAGCACGTAGTTCGTGTCGTACTTGATCGTGCTCATCAGGTAGAGGCCGATGGTCAGCAGGATCGAGCCCACGACCATGAAGCTCTTCCACTTGCCGAAGCGACTGATCAGGTTTCCGACGATCGTCGACGAGAGCAGCAGGCCGAGGATCATCGGCAGCGTCAGCAGGCCCGACTGGGTCGGCGTCGCGCCGCGGGCGACCTGCATGTACTGGCCGAGGAACACCGACGTGCCGAACATCGCGACGCCCACCGAGATGGAGGCGATGACCGCGAGGGTGAAAGTGCGGTTCTTGAACATCGCGAGCGGGATGATCGGCTCCTTGACCACCAGTTCGGTCACGACCGTGGCGACGAGCAGCGCGATCGAGCCGCCGACCATCCAGATGGTCTCCGGGCTCCACCAGTCGAAGTTGGTGCCGGCCATCGAGACCCAGATCAGGATCAGCGAGATGCCGCCCGCGAGGAAGATGGCGCCGAGGTAGTCGATGCGGACCTTGCGGATCGCGCGCTTCGGGAGGCGCAGCGTGAACTGCAGCAGGATGATCGCGACGATCGCGACCGGCACGCCCACGAAGAAGTTCCAGCGCCAGCCGATGGAGTCGGTGAGCAGACCGCCGATCAGCGGGCCGCCGACCGTGCCGACCGCCATGATGCCGCCGAAGAGGCCCATGTAACGGCCGCGCTCACGCGGGCTGATGATGTCGGCCATGATGATCTGGCTGAGGGCGGTGAGGCCGCCGGCGCCGAGGCCCTGGACCACGCGGAAGCCGATGAGCATGTTGGTGTCCTGCGAGAAGCCGGCGAGCGCCGAGCCGAGCACGAAGAGCACCAGGGCGAGCTGGATGAGCAGCTTGCGGTTGAAGAGGTCGGCCAGCTTGCCCCAGATCGGGGTGGAGACCGTTGTCGCGAGCAGCGTGCTCGTGACGACCCAGGTGTAGGCGGTCTGGTCGCCGCCGAGTTCGGAGATGATCCGCGGCATCGAGGTCGAGACGACCGTCCCCGCGAGGATCGAGACGAACATTCCGAGCAGCAGCCCGGAGAGGGATTCGAGTACCTGGCGGTGCGACATCGCCGAAGCGGGTGCTGCGTCCTCTGTGGTGAGGGTTCCTGACATGTGATTCCTTCGCACAATTGGTTGACAGTGAGCAACCATATATAATTAGGTGACCGAAATCAACTAACAAACTGCACTCACGCAAAATTTCCTCTTATGCATGATTTTCCGCACATCCCGCCGGCAGCGTCGCCGGCCCCCGGCCTCCGCGAGCGCAAGAAGGCCCAGACCCGCTCCGACCTGGAGCGCGCCGCCGTCGAACTCGCCCTGGATCACGGCCCGGACGACGTCACCGTCGACGACATCTGCGCCCGCATCCCCGTGTCGCACCGCACCTTCTTCAACTACTTCGACAGCAAGGAGGACGCCCTCTACGGCATCCGCCGCGCCTGGGGCGATCGGGAGCTCGTCGCCGCCCAGCTCGGCGAGGCCTACGACGGCGACCTCGTCGCGGCGGTGGTGCACACGCTCTTCCGCGGGCTCCCCGCCGAGACCAGCGACCCCTCTCTGCACGAGGCGCGGATGCTCCTCGCCGCGCGCGACCCCGGCGTCGTGCACCGCCGTCTCCGCCGCCTGGGCGATCTGCGCGAGGGGCTGATCGCGGCCGTCTCGGAGCTGATCGCGCGCGCGGAGGAGGCCGGCGCGGCGATCGCCGACCCGGACGTCGACCGCGAATCCCGCGCCGAGATGCTCGTCGTCGTGTGCATCGGTGCCGTGCGCATCGCGGTCCGCGAGTGGGCGGACGCGGGCGCGACGGAGACGGCCGACGAGATCGCCGCGCGCACGGTCGCGATCGCCCGGTCGATGGGGACGGTGCTGTAGCAGCCGGTCACCCGGTCGTCACAACACGCCGCGCGGCTCCGTGCCCGCGCGGCGTGTTGTGACGGATGGACCCCGCGGCTCAGCGCAGAAGGGCGCGGCGGCCCGTTCTCCGCATCCCCTAGCGCCCCAGCGCAGGCCCGTCGAGCACGACGGCGACCAGCCGTTCCGCGGAGGCGTCGTCGGTCTCGACCCGGGCCAGGGCGCGCAGGATGATCGCTCCGACCAGCACTTCGCCGAACTCGGACATCGGGACCGTGGGGGCCAGCTGGCCCGCCGCCACCGCCGACTCCAGCCGCGCCGAGAGCGCGGAGCCGGCGCCGAGCTTGTCGCGGATGCGGCGGGTGACCTCGGCGTTCTCGGCGGCGGCCGCGGCGAACGAGCGGATCAGGTTCTCGCCGTCGGTGCGCAGCAGCACGCGGAAGACGTCGCGCAGCCAGGAGACGAGGTCGGCGCGGAGGTCGCCCGTGTCCGGCGGGATGAGCGGCTCCGGGATGAGCACGCCCTCGACCAGGCAGTCGACCACGAGCTCGCTCTTCGACCCCCACCAGCGGTAGATGGTCTGCTTGCCGACACCGGCTTCGGAGGCCACGCCCTCGATCGTCATGTGGTCGTAGCCGCGGGTCGCGAAGAGCCGCGCCGTCGCCTCGAGGATGGCGATCCGCGCCTCCTCGCTGCGCGAGCGCCCGCTGCGGCCGGTCATCCTCACATCTTATGTTCATCTTTCGATACGAGACGGTGCGTATCATCGACCCAGTCGGCGCGTGGACGCCACGAGAGAGGATGAGATGGCCGAGTTGCTGTACCGCCTGGGAAAGGGATCCGCGAAGCGGGCCTGGGTCGTCATCGGTGCGTGGATCGTGGTGCTCGCGATCGCGGGCGCCGGGTTCCTCATCGGCTACAAGGGGCTCAGCTCGAGCTTCGACATCCCGGGCACGGCCTCCGGCGCGGTGACCGACGACCTCGCGAAGAAGCTGCCGAAGTTCAGCGGCGCCTCCGGCACCGTCGTGCTCACCACGAAGGACGGCTCGGCCTTCACCGACGCGCAGAAGACCGCGATCGCCGACCGCATCGAGAGCGCGAAGAGCCTGCCCGACGTCTCGGGCGTGACCGACCCGTTCTCGACCGAGAAGCAGCGCGCCGACCAGGAACAGCAGATCACCGACGGCCGCGCGAAGATCACCGCCGCGACCGCGCAGCTCGACGCCGGACAGGCGCAGCTGGACGCCGGGAAGGCGCAGCTCGCCGCCGCGCAGCAGCAGCTGGACGCCGGCAAGCAGCAGCTGATCGCCGCCGGGCAGCCCACCACCGCGCTCGACGCGCAGCAGGCCCAGCTCGACGCGGGCGAGGCCCAGCTCGCCGCGCAGCAGCAGAAGCTCACCGACGGCCGCACCGAGCTGACGACGCAGACCGCGAAGCTCGACCAGGGCGCCGAGCTCCTCGGCCTCGCGAAGGACATCCGCCTCGTCTCGTCCGACGGGTCCGCCGCGCTCGTGAACGTCGCGTTCGACAAGCCGCGGCTCGAGCTCTCGGAGGAGTCGAAGAACGCCGTCATCGACCACTTCGAGAAGGACCCGATCGCGGGCGTCACGGCCGACTTCTCCACCGAGCTCGCCCAGGGCGTGCCGGAGGTGCTCGGCGTCGGCGAGCTGGTCGGCGTGATCATCGCCGCCATCGTGCTGCTGGTGATGCTCGGCTCGGTGATCGCTGCGGCGCTCCCGCTGGTCACCGCCATCCTCGGCGTCGCCATCTCCGCCGTCGGCACCCTGGCCTTCTCGGGCGTCGTGCAGATGGCCTCCGTCACCCCCGTGCTCGGGGTGATGCTGGGGCTCGCGGTGGGCATCGACTACGCGCTCTTCATCATCAATCGGCACCGCAAGCAGCTGCTCCAGGGCGCGGAGGTGCGGGAGTCGATCGGCCTCGCCACCGGCACGGCCGGCAACGCGGTCGTCTTCGCCGGCGCGACCGTCGTCATCGCCCTGCTCGCGCTCAATGTCACCGGCATCCCGTTCCTCGGCCTCATGGGCACCGCGGGCGCGATCGCCGTGGCCGTCTCCGTGCTGATCGCCATCACGCTGACGCCCGCGCTCCTCGGCCTGGTCGGGATGCGCGTGCTCACCAAGAAGGCCCGCGCCCGCGCGGCCGCCCACGAGCACCGCGCCCAGAAGCCGGTGCGGCCGATGAAGACGTGGCGTGCCGTCGTGACGGTCGTCGCCACCATCGTCGGCCTCCTCGTCATCGCCGCGCCCATCCTGACGATGCGCGTCGGCCTGCCGGACGGCGCCCAGGAGCCCGCCGGTTCCACCACCGCCCGCGCGTACCAGGTGATCGAGGACTCCTTCGGCGCCGGCGCCAACGGCACTCTGCTCGTCTCGGCGACGCTGCCCGCCGGTCTCGACGACGACCAGGTCACCGCGACCCAGCTGACGATCGCGAAGACGCTCGCCGACCAGTCCGACGTCGCCGCGGTCGCCCCGATCGCCGTCTCGGACGACCACCGCCTCACCGCGTTCCAGGTGGTGCCGAAGGAGGGGCCGAGCAGCGCCTCCACCGAGCAGCTCGTGCGCGACCTGCGCGACCTCCCCGCGGTCGGCGACGGCATCACCCTCGGCGTCGCCGGGCAGGCGGCCAGCAACATCGACATCTCCGAGAAGATCGTCGGCATCCTGCCGCTCTACCTCGCGGTGGTCGTCGGCCTGTCGCTGATCATCATGATCGTGGTGTTCCGCTCGTTCGTGGTGCCGCTGATCGCGACGGGAGGCTTCGTGCTCTCGCTGTTCGCGACGTATGGCGCGATCGTGGCCGTGTTCCAGTGGGGCTGGTTCGGGGCGCTGTTCGGCATCCACACGACCGGGCCCATCCTGAGCTTCCTGCCGGTCATCCTGGTCGGCATCCTGTTCGGGCTGGCGATGGACTACCAGCTGTTCCTCTCGACCGGGATGCGGGAGGCGTACGTGCACGGCTCCCCCGCGCGCCTGGCCGTGGCGCAGGGCTTCCGGGCCGGCCGCTCGGTCGTCATCGCGGCGGGCATCATCATGGTGTCGGTCTTCGGCGGGTTCATCTTCTCGGACTCGACCATCATCCGGTCGCTCGGCTTCGGCCTCGCGTTCGGCGTGCTGCTCGACGCCTTCGTGGTGCGCATGCTGCTCATGCCCGCCCTGATGCACCTCGTCGGCCGCGGCGCCTGGTGGCTGCCCCGCTGGCTCGACCGCATCCTCCCGAACGTGGACGTCGAGGGCGCCAACCTCGAACGCCGCCACCATCTCGACGGCACCCCGGTGGACGCGGCGGCCGCCGCCCCCGACACCGCGGCCGACCCGGAGCCCCTCCCCACCCGCTAGCCGTCATCACATTCGTCACGAATGTCGCCTTTGGGCGTCGCTTTCACGACATTCGTGACGAATGTGGAGGCGCGCGCCATCCGCGACAATGGGGTGTGCACAATCTCGGACTCCTCTTCGACGTCGACGGCCCCCTCGCCAGCCCCGTCACCCGCACGATCAACGTGCGCAGCATCGTCACCGACCTCGTCGCCATCGCGGCGGCGGGGGTGCCGATCGCGTTCATCACCGGGCGCTCCGGCGACTTCATCCGCCACCAGGTCGTCGCGCCGCTCCTCGACGCGGGGCTGGGGGATGCGCTCGAGCAGCAGGGCGCCCGGATGTTCGGCGTCTTCGAGAAGGGCGGCGCCTGGGCGGCGATCACGGCCGACGGGATGGGCGAGGTGACGGTCGACGAGTCGGTCGCGTTCTCCCCGGAGGCGGTCGACGGCATCCGCTCCCTCGTGCGCGAGCGGTTCGCCGACACGATGTTCTTCGACGAGACGAAGCGCGCAATGATCTCGGTCGAGCAGCGCACCGACGTGGAGTCCGAGGTCTACAAGGAGGCGCAGCCGCGCTTCGAGGATGCGGCCTACGACCTCCTGACCGGCATGGGCATCGGCCTGCGCCACGGCGAGCGCTCGACCCCCGGCGCCGACGGCACGGTGCCGTTCCGCATCGACCCGACCATCATCTCGACGGACATCGAGTCGGTGCTGCTCGACAAGGACCGCGGCGCGCAGCGGGCCTTCGAGTACTTCGCCGAGCGCGGTCCGCTCCCGCGGCGCTGGCGCTCGGTCGGCGACTCGCGCAGCGACTACAAGATGGCCGACTACGTGCACGATGCCGGCTTCGAGGTCGCGCACGTGGATGTGCGGCCGGCCGACGGCATCCTGGACCGCCCGTACGAGGTGATCACGATCGGCGACGCGATCCACGACGACGCCGGCGCCGAGTTCCTGGCGCACTGGCGCCGCGAGCTCGGGCTGGAGTGACGGCCGCCCGCGTCGCTAGTCCCGCCGCACCATCCGGAGCACGCAGGTGCCTGCGTCGGCCGCGGGGGTGATCCCCGTCACGTCGAGCGGGCCCTCGACCCGGGCGACGACGCTGCAGACCACCGTGCGGTCCACCGTGCAGAGCGAGTCGGCGAACTCGGAACGCAGGGCGCCGAACGGGCAGGTCAGCCGGATCTCGAGGGCCGCCCGGTCGACGCACGGTTCGAAGCCGCAGCGGTCGAGGTAGTCCTCGAGCACGTCGAGCTGGGCGTCGGCGGCGTCGTCCGCATCGGTCGCGCCGCGGTCGAGCGACGGCGGGAACGCCTGGCGATACGCGCGGCCCAGCGCGATCGCGCGGCCGGTCTGGGCGCGGGCACGCTCGCTCGCACCGTCGAGGCCGCGGCTCGCCGAGTAGAGCACCTGCGGACGCCCCCGCACCGTGCGGTGCTCGGTCGTGCGGGTGACCAGGCCGTCGTCGACCAGGCGATCCAGGTGCTCGCGGACGGTGTTGTGGTGCAGGTCGACCGCCTGCGCCAGCCGGGGCGCGGTCTGGGGGCTCTCCTGCTGGAGGCGTTCGAGGAGGCGGAGACGCGGCGACGAGACGAGCGTGCGCCGGATTCCGGTCGTCTCCCGCTGCGCCACGTGCTCTTCCCCGCTCCGCATCCCGGAGCGGGACGCCTCTTCTACGTAGTGTAGAAGGGGCTGCGCACCTGTCACAACGTATGCATTATTTCCGGCGTTCGGTCCGGCGGGGCGCCTCCCCCGGCGACCACGATCGAGGGATGACCGCGACCATCACGGACCCTCCGCAGCAGCGAGCGCTCACCCGCCCGACCCGCAAGGGCAACATCGTGGTGAGCTGGATCACCTCCACCGATCACAAGACCATCGGCTACATGTACATGGTCGCGTCCGGGGTGTTCTTCGCCATCGGCGGGATCATGGCGCTCCTCATCCGCGCGCAGCTGATGGAGCCGGGCCTGCACATCCTGTCGGGCGAGCAGTACAACCAGATGTTCACGATGCACGGCACGATCATGCTGCTGCTCTACGCGATGCCGTTCTTCACGGGCGCGGCCAACGTGATCATCCCGCTGCAGCTCGGAGCCCCCGACGTGGCGTTCCCGCGGCTGAACGCCTTCTCGTTCTGGTGCTTCCTGTTCGGCGGACTCATCGCCGCGGGCGGTCTGCTGACGCCGCAGGGCGCCGCCGACTTCGGCTGGTTCGCCTACCAGCCGCTGGCTTCGACGACGTTCTCGCCCGGGCTCGGGAACACCCTCTGGTTCGCCGGCGCTGTCCTGCTCGGCTTCGCGACGATCTTCTCGTCGGTCAACTTCATCACCACGATCATGACCATGCGCGCGCCCGGCATGACCATGTTCCGGATGTCGATCTTCACCTGGAACACGCTCATCACGTCGATCCTGGCGCTCATGGCGTTCCCGGTGCTCGCCGCGGCCCTCGTCGCCGCCATGGCGGACCGCGTCTTCGGCGCCCACATCTTCGACGCGGCGAATGGAGGCGCGCTGCTCTGGCAGCACCTCTTCTGGTTCTGGGGCCACCCCGAGGTCTACGTGATCGTGCTGCCGTTCTTCGGGATCGTCTCCGAGGTGCTCCCGGTCTTCAGCCGCAAGCCGATCTTCGGCTACAAGACCCTCGTCTACGCCACGGTCGCGATCGCCGCCCTGTCGATCACCGTGTGGGCGCACCACATGTACGTGACCGGAAGCGTGCTGCTGCCCTGGTTCTCGCTCATGACGATGCTCATCGCGGTGCCGACCGGCGTGAAGATCTTCAACTGGGTCGGCACGATGTGGCGGGGTTCGCTGACGTTCGAATCGCCCATGCTCTTCGCCATCGGGTTCCTGATCAACTTCACGTTCGGCGGCCTGACCGGGGTCATCCTCGCCTCCCCTCCCCTCGACTTCCACGTCTCGGACACGTACTTCGTCGTCGCGCACTTCCACTACGTCCTGATCGGCGCGGTCATCTTCGCGACCTTCTCCGGCCTCTACTACTGGTGGCCGAAGTGGACGGGGCGGATGCTCAACGAGACGCTCGCCACGTGGAACTTCTGGCTGCTGTTCATCGGCTTCCACATGACGTTCCTCATCCAGCACTGGCTCGGCGTCATCGGCATGCCGCGGCGCTACGCCACCTACCTGCCCCAGGACGGGTTCACCTGGATGAACCAGCTCTCGACGCTCGGCTCGGCCGTGATGGCCGCGTCGATGATCCCGCTGCTGGTCAACATCTACCTGACCTGGCGTCGCGCGCCGAAGGTCACCGTGAACGACCCGTGGGGCACCGGCCGATCGCTCGAGTGGGCGACCAGCTGCCCGCCGCCGCGGCACAACTTCACGTCGATCCCGCGCATCCGCTCGGAGTCGCCCGCGTTCGACCTGCACCACGGCACCGGCGCCGAGCTCGCGCCGCTGACGACCGGCGCGGCCGAGGAGCCGGAGCCGGCCCGATGAGCAGCGCGACGGCGATGACGGTCGACGAGGCCGAACGCATCCGCCGGCAGGCCCGGCGCGGGACGCTCGACCTGGGCCTCCCCGGCACCGGCGAGATCGTCCGGGATGCGGAGCGCACCTGCGCGCGGGCCGAGCTGTGGGGCGCCACTCCGCACGCGCGCCGTCACTCCGCGGCCGGCGCCGTCGCGATCGCCGCGGCGACCACGCTCGTCGTGTGCGTCTGCCTGCTCCCCTGGCCGGTGTGAACCGATGACGACCGCCTCCCGGCTCGACCCGAGGCCGCGCCTCCTCGCGATCTGGCTGATCGTCGCGGGCGCCATCGGCCTGGCGGCGGCCTTCCTCCTGACGATCGACAAGCTGGACATGCTGCGCGACCCGAACGCGCAGCTGACCTGCAGCGTCAACGTCCTGATCGGATGCGCGACGAACCTCGCCTCCTGGCAGGGCTCGCTGCTCGGGTTCCCGAACCCGCTGCTCGGGCTGATCGGCTGGACGGCGACGATCGCCGCGGGTGTCGCCGTGCTGGCGAGCCGCGGCGGTCTGTCGCGGTGGTTCTGGATCGCCTTCAACGCGGGCGTCGTCCTCGCGCTGGCGCTGGTGGTGTTCCTCATCACGGCGTCCCTCACCGCGCTGCACATCCTCTGCCCGTGGTGCATGGTCACGTGGGCGGTCACCATCCCGACTTTCTGGGGCGTCACGCTGTACAACCTGAAGTCGGGGAACATCCCCCTTCCCGAGCGGGCGCGCCGGGTGTGCGCGACGCTCTACGGCTGGGTGCCGCTGATCACGGTCGCCTGCTACGCGATCGTGGCCGTGCTCGCGCAGGTGCAGCTCGATTGGATCCACCGGGCGTTCGTGTGACGACCTAGGCTGGCGGAGGATCGCACCGCGACGAGGCGGGCGTCCGGAGGAGGCAGCATGACCGCCGCGTTCGTCTACGACGCCGTGCGCACGCCGTTCGGCCGCTACGGCAAGGCCCTGGCCGGGGTCCGCCCCGACGACCTGGCGGCCTCGACGCTGCGCGCCCTGGTGGACCGGCATCCCGGGCTCGACCCGGCGGCGATCGACGATGTGCTCCTCGGGGATGCCAACCAGGCCGGCGAGGACAACCGCAACGTGGCCAGGATGGCCGTGCTGCTGGCCGGACTGCCGGTCACGGTTCCGGGTGCCACGGTGAACAGGCTGTGCGGCTCGGGGGTCGAGGCGGTCGTGCAGGCGAGCCGCGCCGTCGAGACGGGGGACGCCTCCCTCGTCGTCGCGGGCGGCGTCGAGTCGATGTCGCGAGCGCCGTGGGTGCTCCCGAAGACCGACCGGCCGTATCCCGCCGGCGACCAGGCGCTGGTCTCCACGACGCTCGGCTGGCGCCTCGTGAACCCGGCGATGCCGGCCGCCTGGACCGTGCCGCTCGGAGAGACGGCGGAGCTGCTCGCCGACCGGTTCGGCATCCCGCGCGAGGAGCAGGACGCGTTCGCGCTGGAGTCGCACCGCCGCGCCGCCGCCGCGTGGGACGCCGGTGCCTACGCCGCCGAGGCCGTGCCGGTGCCCGGGGTTCCGCTCGAGCGGGACGAGAGCATCCGTCCCGACACGACGGCGGAGGCGCTGGCCGGTCTGGCGCCGGCGTTCCGGCGCGAGGGAGGCACGGTCACGGCGGGCAACTCCTCGCCGCTCAACGACGGGGCTGGTCTGCTGCTGCTCGGCGCCGAGGGCGCTCTCGACGCGGCGCCGCTGGCGCGCATCGTCGCCCGCACGGTCGTCGGCAACGAGCCCGACGCCTTCGGGATCGCTCCGGTCGCGGCGGTCGAGCGCGCCCTCGCCCGCACGGGCCTGACATGGGACGACGTGGACCTGGTGGAGCTGAACGAGGCGTTCGCCGCGCAGTCCCTCGCCTGCCTGCGGCTCTGGCCGGGGCTCGACCCGGCGAAGGTCAACGTGCACGGCGGCGCGATCGCCATCGGGCACCCGCTCGGCGCCTCCGGGGCCCGGATCGTCGGGCACCTCGCGCACGCTCTCGCGGCGCGCGGCGGCGGGATCGGCGTCGCGGCGATCTGCATCGGCGTCGGCCAAGGCATGGCGGTCATCCTGCAGTCCTGACCCCGAGCGCGTTCCGGCAGCCGCGAGGCAGCACGAAGTGCACGCGAAACCGGCGAGGCGGCGGACTGTTCGCCGACTCGCCACCCGGCGGCCCGAGAGTGGTTAGGTAAGGCTTGCCTAAGTGGAGACGCTCGGCTAGCGTCGGAGACGTGCCCGCCCACTTCCTCCTCGTCGGCGACGAGACCGATCTCCCCGTGCTCCAGCCGCTCGTCTCGCGCCTGCCGGTCGACGCCTACGGGCAGATCTACCTCGAGGTTCGCGACGGGATGGACGCGATGATCTGGCCCGTGCCACCGGGCATCCAGGTCACCTGGCTCGTCCGCGGCGACCGGCACGCGGCCCGGGGCGACCTGGCGATGCGCGCCGTCGCCGCGTGGATCGACGAGTGGATGCCGGAGGCGATGGGCGAGGAGCAGGCCCCGTTCGTGATGTGGCTCGGCTGCCGCGGCAACACCCGCGCGGACGCGGTGTTCGGCGACCTCGGCGCCCGCATCGAGTCGCGCCGCGCGCATCCCGGCGCCGCCTGACCGGACCCGCGCCAGGCGGGTCAGTCGTCGGAGGCGACGCCCGCCGACGCCCGCAGGCGCGCGACGATCGGGCCGAGCGCGAACGCCACGAGCAGCAGCACGACGATCCCCACGGCGAGCGGGACGCTCCCGCCGACGAGGGTCGGCAGGTTCTGGAGGATCAGCACCAGGAACACGACCAGCCCGAGCAGCCCGAGGGCCGGCGCGACAGCCCGCCGCCAGAGCGAGGCCGCGCTGCGGTTGCGGGCGAAGAAGACGAGCACGGCCACGCTGGTGATGCCGAGCAGGAGCACGACGCCGACCGACGAGAACCCGGCGAGCCAGGTGTAGTACTGGTTGATCGGGTCGAGGCCGGTCGCGGCTCCCACGACCAGCAGCACGCCGACGACGACGCCCGCGGCGAGGGAGGCGCGGTGCGGCGACCCGAAGCGCGTGTGCGCGTGCCCGAGCCGCCGCGGCAGGGCGGCGCGGCCCGAGAGGGTGAACACGTACCGCGACACGATGTTGTGGAACGACAGGATGCACGCGAACAGGCTGGTCACGAACAGCACCTGGATGATGTGCTCGCCCACCGTGCCGAGGTACCGCTGCGTCACGTCGGAGAGCAGCGTGCCGCCGTGGTCCGCGGCGGTCTTCACGACCGTCGAGTCGCCGACCGCGCTGATGAGCGCCCAGCTGGAGAGCGCGTAGAAGACGCCGATCAGCACGAGCGAGAGGTAGGTGGCGCGCGGGATGGTGCGGTCGGGGTCGCGCGCCTCGTCGCGGAACACCGCGGTCGCCTCGAAGCCGATGAAGCTCAGGATGGCGAACAGGATCCCGATGCCCGGAGCGCCCGAGAGGATCGCGGACGGCGTGACGATTCCGGTGGACAGCCCCTCCGGGCCTCCCCCGCTGAAGACGATGGCCGCATCCAGCACCAGGACGATCGCGACCTCGGCGATGAGGAGCACGGCGAGCACGCGGCCGGAGAGCTCGATGTTGCGGTAGCCGAGAAACGCCACGACGGCGAACGCGACGAAGGCGTAGATCCACCAGGGGATGCTGGGCACCCCGTACGAGCCGAGCAGCGAGTCCACGCCCGGGCCGATCAGGCCGAAGACGGCCGCTTCGAGCGTGAGGTACGACAGCAGGGCGGCGAAGCCCGTGCCGAGCCCCGCGCTGCGGCCGAGGCTGCGGTCGACGTAGGAGTAGAACGCGCCGGCCGACTTCACGTGCGGGGTCATCGTCGTGAAGCCCACGGCGAAGAGCAGCAGCACGACGGTCGCGATGATGAACGTGGCGGGGAAGCCGGCGCCGTTGCCGACGGCGATGCCGAGCGGCACGGGTCCGCCGATCACGCCGAGGGGCGACGCGGCGGCGACCACCATGAACACGATGGAGGCGACGCCGAGGTTGCCTCGGAGCCGGGAGCGGGCGGGTGCGTCCGCCGGGGCGGTCGTCGCGGTCTGGTCGTCGATGGCCATGGGGGTCCTCGCGGTTCGGGAAGGGGTGCAGGAAGGCGGTGCACGCTGGAGGGCGGTGCACGCTGGAGGGAATGTAGCGTCGCGGCCGCCCCGCCGTCTCGGCCGGTTACCGAATGTTGCCGGCGACGGGTTCGCCGAGCGTCACGGCGGCGGCGGGATGCGTCGCCGCGATGCGCGGTCCGGTCGCGCCGAGCTTCTCCCGCAGCGTCCCGGGGCGGTACGCGGTCTGGTAGCGGCCGCGACGCTGCAGCTCGGGCACGAGCAGGTCGACGACGCCCTCGAACGTCTCGGGGACGGCGGCGGCGGCGAGGTTGAACCCGCCCACGCCGGTCTGGTCGACCCACTCCTCCAGCGCGTCCGCGACCGTCTCGGCCGACCCGGCGATGACCGGGCCGTCGCCGCCGATGCGGGCGTACTCCGCGATCTCGCGCACCGTCCACGCGCGGTCCGGGTCGGCGGCGCTGAACGCACGGACGACGGACTGGATGGCGTTGGACTCCTGATCGCGCAGCACCGCGTCGGGGTCGAGGCGGGAGAAGTCGATGCCGGTCCAGCCCGACATCAGCGTCAGCGCGCCCTCGGTGGAGGCGACGGCGAGGTACTCGTCGAGGCGTCGCTGCGCCTCGGCGTCGGTCTCGGCGACGATGACCGTCTGCTGGTTGATCACGGCGACGGCGTCGGGGTCGCGCCCGGCTTCGCCGACGGCCTCCCGGAGCGCGGCGACCTGCGCGGCCAGCACCTTCTTCGAGGGAGCGGCCACGAACACGTTCTCGGCGTGGCGGGCGGCGAACGCGACACCGCGCGGGGAGGCGCCCGCCTGGAACAGGAACGGGGTGCGCTGCGGGCTCGGCTCGCTGAGATGGATGCCCGGCACGCGGAAGAACTCGCCCTCGTGCTCGATCGGGTGCACGCGGTCGGGGTGGGCGTAGACGCCGGTCTCCGCGTCCGCCACCACCGCGTCGTCGTCCCAGCTGCGCTCCCACAGCTTGTAGGCGACCTCCAGGTACTCCTCCGCGATCTCGTAGCGGCGGTCGTGCGCCTCCTGCCCGCTCACGCCCAGGTTGAGGGCGCCGCTGTTCAGGTAGCTCGTGACGACGTTCCAGCCGATGCGCCCGCGCGTCAGGTGGTCGAGCGTCGACATGCGGCGCGCGAACGGGTAGGGATGCTCGAACGAGACGCTCGCGGTGACACCGAAGCCCAGGTGCTCCGTCGCCGCGGCCATCGCCGGGATGACCTGGAGGGGGTCGTTGACCGGCACCTGGACGCCGCCGCGCAGGGCCGCATCCCGGCTGCCGCCGTAGACGTCGTAGACGCCCAGCACGTCGGCGAGGAAGACGGCGTCGATCAGCCCGCGCTCGAGCGTCTGCGCCAGCCCGGTCCAGTAGTCGAGGTCGAGGTAGCGGCGCGACTCGTCGCGCGGGTGCCGCCAGAGGCCGGGCGAGAGGTGCCCGACCGAGTTCATCGTGAACGCGTTGAGGCGGATCTGCTGCGCCATCCCGTCGCCGCCGCTCAGATCCAGGAGTGGCGGGCGGGGAGCGTGCCGTTGAGCACGTAGTCGCCGACGATGACCGGCTTCCAGCGCACCGGGTCGTGCAGCGTGTGCACGCGCGCATTGCGCCAGTACCGGTCGAGCGCCTTGGCGCCGAGGGTCGAGCGGGTGCCGCCCAGTTCGAGCAGGCGACTGGCGGCCTCGAGCGCGAGCTCGGTCGTCAGCACCTTCGCGCGGGCGACGGCGATGGAGGCCGCGGCGACATTGTGCTCGTCGGCCGCGGGCTTCGCGGCGTCGACGGCCTCCCCCGCCTTCTCGGTGAGGGCCTCCGCGGCGGCGAGGTCGATGTCGAGGCGCCCGACGCGTTCGAGGGTGAGCGGGTCCTTGGCGGCGGAGTCCACCCCGCTGTCGATCCAGGGGCGGGCGGCGCGCACCGCCTCGTGGGTCTCGCGGATGGCTCCCCGGGCGATGCCGAGGTCGATCGCGAGGGTGGTCAGCTGGGCGAACGGCCCCGCGATGGTCGGGTTCTCGTACTCGGTGTGCATCGGGAACACCCGGTCGGCGGGCACGCGCAGCCCCTCCAGCAGGACGGTGCCGCTGGAGGTCGCCCGCTGGCCGAATGCGGACCAGTCGTCGACGACGGTGAGGCCGGCGCTGTCGCGCTCGGCGAAGACCAGCTGCTCGAGGCCGCTCTCGTCGACGGCGAGCACGGGGATCCAGTGCGCGTACGCGGAGCCCGTCGAGTAGAACTTGCGCCCGGTCACGACGACCTCGTCGCCGTCGGCCACCAGCCGGGTCTGGATCTCGGCGACGTTCTTGCCGCCCGCCTCCGAGAAGGCGTTGGCGAAGCGCGCGCCGGCCAGGACGAGGCCGAAGAAGAACGCCTTCTGCTCCTCCGTTCCGGAGAGGCGGATGTCTTCGACGAGGCAGAAGTGGTTCTGCGGGATCTGCCCGAGCGACGGCTCGACGGCCGAGACGGTCGCGATCACGTCGGCGAGGGTGGCCTGCGAGACGTCGGCGCCGCCGTGCTCGCGCGGGATGGTGATGGCCCAGAGCCCGGTCGCGCTGAACGCATCCACGACCTCGGCGGGGATGCGGCGTTCGGCGTCGATCTGCGCCGCGTACGGGCGCACGGACTCGGCGAACTCGCGGGCGACCGCGCGCGCCTCCGTGTCGGAGGCGATCACCCGGGCGCGGGGCGGGGCGGTGGTGACGTCGGTGTCGGCGGTCATGGCTGATCCTTCGGGGGGGGCGGGAGGGGTCCGTCCCGAAACGGTAGTGCGGGCGCGACCGGGCTCGCTCGCTTCCCGAAACGTGCGGTAACAACCGGGTGGCCCGCGGTGGGAGGATCGAGCGTGCCCCTCTCGCCGCTCGTCTTCGTCCACGGTCTGTTCGGCCCGTTCGCCGACGCGCGGACGTTCGCGGAGCTGGCCCCGGCGCACTGCTCGGCGCCCGACCTGCGCGGGTACGGCGCCGCCGCGGGCGAGGCCGTGACCGTCGACGGCCAGGTCGAGGCGCTCCGGGATCATGTCGACCGCCTGCACGGGGAGACCCCGGTCGTGCTCGTCGCGCACTCGATCGGGGCGGTCTACGCCTTCCGGTTCGCCGACGAGTCGCCCGAGCGCGTCGCCGGCCTTGTCACCGTGGAGGGCAACTTCTCGCTCGCGGACGCCTTCTGGTCGCGTTCCCTCGCGGCGATGGCCGAGGCGGAGGCGCGTGCAGAGATCGAGACGCATCTCGCCGATCCCGCCGCCTTCCTCGCGTCCGACGGCATCGAGCCGAGCGAACGGCTGCAGGAGGCGGCGGCGAGCGCGCTCGCGTTCCAGCCCTGGCGCACGGTGTGGGAGTCCGCTCGCGCGGTCGTCGAGGAGACCGCGTCGCCTCAGTACGAGGCCCGGCTCCGGCGGGTCTTCGGCCGTACGGCGGTCTCCCTCGTCGCCGGCTCCCGGAGCGCGGCCGGGTGGGACGTGCCCGGGTGGGCGCGACGGGAGGCGCGCGGCGACGCCATCGTCCCGGAGGCCGGCCACCTGATGATGCTCGAACGGCCGGAGCGGTTCGGGCGTGTTCTGCGGGAGATCCTGTTGACAGTTTGAATTCTAATGATTAGAGTTCTAACTATGACATCGAGAACCGAGCGGCTGGCCGACCTCCTGCGCACCATCCTGTTCGCGCAGCGGGCCGCCGGGGAGGAGTGGATCCGCCAGAGCGGGCTCACCCGCTCCCAGTCGTTCACCCTCGCCTACCTCGACGAGAACCAGGACCGCGGAGTGATCGCCCGCGAACTGGCCGAGATGTCCGGTACCACGCCGGCCAGCGTCACCAGCCTCCTGCAGGGGCTGGAGGAGCGCGGCTACATCACGCGCGAGCCGTCCCCGACGGACTCCCGCGTGAAGCTCATCCGCGCCACCGCGGAGGGCTCCCGGGTCGTCTCCGGGTTCGACGACGTCATGACCGCGGCGCAGGAGCGCATCTTCGCGGTGCTCGACGACGCCGACCAGGACGCCCTCATCGCCCTGCTCCAGCCGCTCGCCGACTCCATCGTCGAAGCGGGCGACGCTCCGCCGCCCGGCACCACCGAGCGCAGCCGCCGCCGCTAGCCGGCCTCCGCCGCGCGCCGGCACGCCGCTCGTCGGCACCCGCCGCCGGCATCCCTCTGATCACCAGGCTTCCCAGCCGTTCACCGGAACGGAGACATCGTCATGTCCTCATCCAACCGCCTCACCCTGTCATCGGCCCCCATCTGGCGGGCGCTCGTGCACCTCTGCGTGCCCATGATCGCCGGCTTCTCGGTCGGCGCCGTCTACAACATCATCAACGCCGGCTTCGTCGGCGCCCTCCACTCCACCCCGCTGCTCGCGGCGCTGACGTTCTCCCTCCCGGTCTTCGCGCTGGTGATGGCGGTCGGCGGCGTCTTCGGCGTCGGCGGCGGCACGTTCGTCTCTCGCCTCCTCGGATCGCAGGAGGAGCCGGGGGCGGATGTGGACGCCGCGGCCACGCGCATCAAGCAGGTCTCGTCGTTCACCTTCTGGGGTGCGATCGCCGGCGGCGTCGTCATCGGCGTGCTCGGCGTGATCTTCGCGACGCCGATCGCCATGGCGGTCGGGGCGTCCGGAGCCTCCCTCGCCCCGACCGCCCTGTACATCGGCGCGATGTTCGCCTTCGCCCCGATCTACGTCTCGGCCTTCGCGCTCGAGCAGCTCGTGCGGGCGGAGGGTGCGGCCGTCGCCTCCATGACCGGCCTCATCGCCTCCACCATCGCGAACCTCGTCTTCGACGTGATCTTCATCCTCGGCCTCGGCTGGGGCGTGCTCGGCGCCGGCATCGCGCTCGGCCTCTCGAACATCGTGACCGTCGCCTACTACGTCTGGTGGCTCTCGCGCCGCAGCGAGTCCGTCTCGCTCGCGCCGCGGTTCTTCCGCGCCGACCGCGAGATGCTCACCACCGTGTTCGGCGTCGGCGCCTCCGAGCTCCTGATGTCGTCGTTCCTCATCGTCACCACCCTCGTCATGAACTGGATCGCGATCGCCTACGGCGCCTCCCTGCTCGCCGCGATGGGCGTCGCGCTGCGCATCGCCCAGCTGCCCGAGATGATCTGCATGGGCGTCTTCATGGGCGCCATCCCGCTGTTCGCCTACGCCTTCGGCGCCCGCAACGGCGCCCGGCTGCGCAAGGCCATCACCGGCAGCGCCGTCGCCATCGCCGGGATCGTGCTCGTCTTCTCCACGATCGTCTTCCTCTTCCGCGACCAGGTGTTCGCCCTCTTCAGCGCCGACCCGTCGGTCATCGAGGACGGCACCCTCATCCTCACCGCCATGCTCGTCTCCACCCTGTTCAACGGCTTCACCGGCCTGATCATCGCCGTCTTCCAGGCCACCGAGCAGATGCGCAACGCGACGATCATGTCGGTCGCGCAGGGCATCCTGTTCATCCCCGTCGTGCTCATCGGCAACGCGGTGTTCGGGATCACCGGCGTCATCTGGGCGATGACGGTCACGGAGCTGCTGGTGCTCGTCCTCGGCGCCGCCCTGTTCGCCGCGTCGCGGAAGGCGCTGGTCGCCACTCCCGAGCAGGCGGAGGCGGCGCTCGCGGCCGCAGAGGAGGCGATGGCGGCGTGAGGGCTGATCGCCCCCGGGGCAGGCGTCCACGAGCCCACGCTGGCGGCACCGGATATGGAATCGGGAACGGCCCCTCCGTATAGGCGGACGGACTGAAACGGGCGTTGCATGACGGGTGGTGGAGCGGAGGCCCACGACGTCGAGGTCGGCTGGCGCGACATCTCCGACGGCGGCTTCTGAAAACTCGACGCGCGCTCAGGTGACGATCAAAGGCCCGGCGCCGCTAAAGTCGATCGGACCATCACTGCGGGGGCACCAAATGATGATTGCTGCGAGCGACAACACCCCGGTGCTTGACGCCGACAGCCTTCTCCGGATGGCTCAGACCGAATTCGGTGCAGAGAACGTCACCTTCTACCCGAGCCGACGACCGCAATACACCGAGTACCAGGTGATGGTCGAGGAACCCGATCAGCCGTCCTTCCGCGTGGAGAAGTACAGCGACGGTCACCTCAGCACCGATGGCACTCCGGACCAGGCCTACCGCGTCGCCGCCGCCGTCCGAGCCAGTCTGCCGGATGTCTTCCCGCGTGTCGTTCTCGTCAACGACGACGCGAGCGAGTACGTCGACCTCGAGCCAGGGATGGGCGCAGGCGATATCGCTCACGCTTGGCGCGATGTGTCGGAAGGTGGGTTCTGACGAACCGGCGCTGAGCCACCAGTCGGCGTCGACGAGCAGCCAGAACGTCACCCTGACGCTCGCGACACCGCCATCAGTCCTCGATGACGACCAGCGACCCCAGGGGCAGCGCGTTCACGGCGTCGATCGCGGCGGCGGGCAGCCGCACGCAGCCGTGGGAGACCGCGCCGCTGCTCTGCTCGAAGTAGTGGATGCCGATCAGGCCGCCGTCGGAGCCGCCGAAGGGCTCGTCGGCGGCGGTGGCGTGCAGGGAGGTGAGCTGGATCGGGTGTTCCGGCTGGCCCTGGTCGGCATCGGTGTAGCGGGCCTGCAGGTAGCCGGTCACGCCGGTCGGTGTCGGGGTCTCGTCGGTGCCGACTCCCACGCTCCAGGAGTCCGTCACCGTGCCCGCGGCGTCGAGGATGCTCAGGGTCTGCGCGGCGACCGAGATGCGCACCGACGTCGCGAGCGTCTTCTTGCCGGACAGGCTGGCCGCCGGCATCCAGGCCGCGGTCTGTGCCGGGGCGGCGGGCTCGCCGGCGGCGACCTGGGAGGGCAGGACCTGACGGGCGGGGGTGAGCACGAGCGCCCACGGTCCGTCGATCCGGACCGGGACGACGACCGTCCGCTGGCCCCGGAAATCCGTGGCCGGGATGCGGGCGACCGGAGTGCTGAAGTCCGCGGCGAACAGCGGGGCGTCGAACATGACCCGGCAGGCCGCGGGGGCGGCGATCGGTTCCGCGGGCGCGGGCAGGAGGCCGGGGATGACCGCGTCGTAGACGGCCGCCGGCAACGCCGCGATCTCGGAGCGCGAGAGGGACGGGACGGCGGGCATCGGGGCGGCCGCGGTCGCCGTCGCGCTGGGCGTCGGCGGTGCGCTGGTCTGCGGAGCGCTCGGTGAGCCGCAGGCGGCCAACGACAGGGTCGCGACCACGGACACGGCGACGGCGAGGACTCGGGACTTCGGCATTGTTCTCCTCGACACGGGTGGCAGGACGGACGGACGGCGTGGGTGTGTGGAAAGCGCAATGGCCGGCGGCACCGTGGGTGCCGCCGGCCAGGGGATGACGGAGGTCAGCCCGAGACGCGCGGGCTGGCGACGGGGTCGCCGGCCGGGGTGAGCGTCGCCGGAGTCGTGGAGTCCTCCGGGGCGCCGCCGACCTCGATCGCCGGGCCGGTCACCGCGACGCTGATCGACTGCGAGAGACCCGAGGTGGCACCGTCGAAGGTGAACTCGATGGTCCCGGCCTCGACCGTTCCGCCGATGATGGTCCAGGTGAAGCCGACGAGACCGAAGCGGTCCGCCGTCTCGGTGTGGGTGAAGGTGTAACCGGCGTACGTGATCGTCACGGCCACCGATTCGCCGGGCGTGTAGCCGCCCGCGGCGACGGTGACGCCGCCGTCGGGGTCGATCAGCTCGGCCGTGGTGATGGTGTCGGAGCTGGTCCAGATGCCCTTCTCCCAGAGGAGGGTCAGCGGGACCTCGGCGGCGGTGTTGCCCGAGCCGTCGGTCGCGACGACGGCGAGGTAGCCGTGGTCGTAGTCCGCGTCGGCGGGGAGGTCCGCGTCGACGGACGGGGTCCAGTCGAGCACGATGGCGCCGGTGTCGTCGCTCGCCGTGATGGTGCTGTCGAGCTCCACCGTGCCGGTCGGCTCGACGTCCACGAGGGAGACGGTGACATCGGCGCTCAGGTCGAAGCCGGAGCCGGTGACCGCGAGGCCGGAGCCCCAGTCGCCGATCGTGAACGTGGTCGACGCGACCGAGATCTCCGCGCCGGCCGCGTTGGCGGGGACGGCGGAGAGCGACAGTGCGCCGACGACGGCGACAGCACCGAGAACGGACGCGGCGCGCACCTTGGTGGTGGAAAGCATGGAACTCCCTGTGGTGAGGTAGACGGGCGAGTTCGCCCACAGGCGAATCTAGGAGAGCGTCTGCTACCCCTTCCGGCTTCTCGCCGGATTTCAGTAACCCGCCACGAGGATGCAGTAGTCCGCGCGAACGGTTACGCATCCGACCCCGCCGCTGGCCCACTGGAGACGGTCGACCTCCCCTCGGACGGGGGAGGCCGGACTCTTGACACGCCCCGTGCGATTCTGATCACAGGCGGCTGGTTTGTTCGCCCGTCGTAAACGTTGTGTTACCAGTCCGTTTCCGCGGCCCCGTAGGGCCCCAGGGTGCCCATACCCTCCTTTCTGAGAGACCGTTCAGCTCGGCTCTCGTGCTCCTCCTCGCCGCCCGGACCGGCTGCTTCGCCATGCCCGGGCGACTCCCCCCACGCCCCCGAGCTAGGAGAACCGTGCCAACACGCCTGCCCGTCCGACGGCGGATCGCCCTCACCGTCGCCGCCGCCCTCATCCCCGTCGTCGCCCTCACGACGGCCCCCGCCGCCCTCGCGGCGCCCGCTCCCGACCCGGTGGTCGCCTCCGGATCCGACTGGGCGGTCACCACCTCCCCCGGCGGCTACCTCGTCTCGCTCGACCTCGACGAACCGCTGCCGATGGTCGACGACGCCCCGACCATCGTGGTCGACGGCGAGCCGATCGGCCTCGCCACCGAGTCCGCCGACGGACTGACCCTCGGGGTCGTCACCACCGACCCCGCTGTCGCGAGCGCCTCCTCCGTCACCAAGGGATGGTCGAGCGGCGCCGACGACAAGGCCGCCGAGACGCCCGAGGCCCCGGCGACGCCGGCCGTCCCCGAGAACACGACCCTCACCAAGCAGCTGAAGTCGTTCGCACAGCTCGCCGCCGTGGAGGACCCGGCCGACCTCGGCTCGTACACGGTCACCGAGGCGGAGTACGACTTCGGCGACCAGGCCGTTCCGCTGGCCGCCATCGGAGGCATCCGCGGTGAGCTCACCGGCAAGATGTACCTGACGAACGCGACCGGCGCGCGCCCGACCGTCGTCCTGCTGCACGGCCGCCACACCTCCTGCTCGGGCACCGGCGCCAACCCGCTGCGCTGGCCCTGCGGACCGACCCAGATGAACATCCGCTCCTACCTCGGCTACGAGGGCACGGCGCGGGCGCTCGCCTCCCGCGGCTACAACGTGCTGTCGATCGCGGCGAACGCGGTCAACTCGAACGACAACCAGCTCGCCCTCGACTACGGCGCGCAGGCGCGCGGCCGGCTCGTCCTCGACACCCTCGGGATGCTGGCGAAGGCCACGGCCGGCGACGCGGTCGCGTACGACGACATCACCACGGCGACCGACACCGTCCCGAGCACGACGACGACGCGCACCCTCGACGAGGCGCTCCTCCGCGCGACCACCCGCACCGACCAGCCGGCCGCGGCATCCGGGATCACCGCCGCGTCGCTGAAGGGACGCTTCGACCTCGGGCACGTGGGCATCATGGGCCACTCCCGCGGCGGCGAGGGCGTGGTCTCGGCCGCGACTCTCAACCAGGCGCTCGCGAAGCCCTACGGCATCGAGTCGGTGCTCCCGCTCGCACCGGTGGACTTCGGCCGCATGACGCTGCCCGATGTGCCCACCGCCGTGTTCCTCCCCTACTGCGACGGCGACGTCTCCAACCAGCAGGGCCAGCACTTCATCGACGACTCGCGCCACGCGTTCGACGACGACGTGCTCCGCTCCGCCGTCTGGGTCATGGGGGCGAACCACAACTTCTTCAACACCGTGTGGACGCCGGGACTCTACCCGGCCGCCACGGGTGACGACTGGCGCACGACCGACACCACGTCGACCTGCGCGACCACCAACCCGACACGCATGACCGCGGCGCAGCAGTACCAGGTCGGCGTCAGCTACATGACCGGCTTCTTCCGCCTCACGATGGGCGGCGAGACCCGGTTCCAGTCGCTGTTCGACGGATCGGTCAAGCCGTCCACCGCGTCGACGGCGTACGCCGACGTGCGGACGATGGCGACGCAGCCCGCCTCGAAGACCTCCCTGGTGAACGACTTCACCGAGACGAGCTCCCTGGTCCGGGTCTCGGGAGGCGCCACCGCGGCGGTCTGCACCAACCTGACCGGCCGCACGGTGCCGCAGTCGCTCCCGTTCTGCGCCACGACCAAGGCCTCCGCCCAGGTGCCGCACTGGACCCCCGGCTCGTTCGCGCCGAACGTGCCCGAGTTCCCCGTCACCCGGTTCCTCTGGACGGGGGCGTCGACCACCGACCCCGCCGTCCCGAGCACCGGCGAGCTGCGCGTGACCGTCCCGGCGAAAGACCGCGACGCCTCCCGCCACTCCCAGCTCACGCTGAAGACGGCGCCCGACGAGGCCGTGCAGACCGGCACCGACTTCCGCATCACCGTCGTGGACGGCGCGGGCAAGACGTTCGCGACCACCGCCTCCGCGGTGAACCCGCTCGCGGTCAACCGGATGCCCGGCGGGACGAACACGACGCTGAACAAGGTGGTCCTGCAGCAGCTGACCATCCCGACCTCCACCATCACCGGCATCGACCTGACGGACGTGCGCGAGGTGCGCCTCACCGCCGCGGTCGGCGCGGACGGCACCGGCACGGGAGGCGTCTACCTCTCCGACCTGGCCTTCGACACCCCCTCCGTCGGCACCGCCGTGGTGCAGACCCGGACGACGGTGAACGTCGCACCCACCACGGTCGAGGAGGGCGACGGCCCCGGCACCGCCGACGTCGCGGTCTACCTGAACCGCGCGGAGAAGTCGGCGGTCACGGCCTACGTCTCGGTCATCGGCTCGGCGACCGCCGCGGTCGGGATCGGGATGGAGAAGGTCGCCTTCGCCCCCGGCGAGACCTGCAAAGCGGTCACCGTCCCGACGCTCGGGAACACCGCCACCTCGGCGGCACCCAGCTCGGCCTTCAAGGTGAGCGTCACGAATAGCACCAACGCCGTCATGGGCGCGAGCGCGTTCGCCAACCTCACCGTGCGCGAGGACGACGGGGTCACCGGCGCCGCCCCGGCGCTCGCCCCGGTCGGAGAGCAGGGCGACGTCTGCGCCGAGCTCGCCGCCGCCACGACCCCGGTCCCGCTCGAGACCTCGGCGGAGGATGTGGCACCGGGAGGCTCGTTCACCCTCCGCGCGACCGGCTACCGTGCCGGTGAGACGGTGGCGTTCCGCTACGGCGCGACCGACCTCGGCACGCAGGTCGCGGCCACGGACGGCACCGCCTCGGTCGTGGTGACCGTGCCGGAGGACGCGGACCTCGGCCCCGCGGAGGCGACGGCGTCGGGCTCCGGCTCGGGCCGTGCGGCGACCGTGTCGGTCTCGGTGCTCGCGCCGACGGAGACGACCGTCACGGTGACACCGGCAAAGACGACGGCGGGGCAGAAGGTCACCTTCACCGCCACGGTCACCGGCCGCGACACCGCGGGCACGGTCGCCTTCCTCGACGGAGGCGAGCCGGTGGCCGCTCCGACCGCGACGGCCTCCGCGCTCGGCGGGGTGGATGCGGCGGGCGCTCAGGCTGCTGCCGCCGCCGCTGCGCCGACGGTGCTCGGTGAGGTGACGATCGTGGACGGCGTCGCGACGCTGACGCTCCCCGGCGGCCTCGCGGCGGGCGATCACGCGATCACCGCCTCCTTCGCCCGCACCGCGACGGCGAGCGCCTCCACCTCCGACCCGATCACGGTGACCGTCGCCCCGGCGGCCTCCACCGGTGGATCCGGGACGGACGGATCCGGTTCGGCCGGGTCCGGGGCGGGCGCCTCGTCGAGCGGCGCGAGTGCGCTGGCCGCGACCGGATCGGCGGTCGGGCTCTGGCTGCTCGGCGGCGTGACCGTCCTGCTCGCGGGAGCCGGCCTCCTCGCCCTCTCGCGCCGCCGCCGCACCGCCTCGTAATCCCGGGCTCGCCCAGCAGTCGAGTACGCAGCAAGGAGACCGCCGAGTACGCAGAGGATTCGCGTACTCGGCGGTTTGCTGCGGGCGGGGCGGGGCGGGGTCAGCGGGCGGCGAGGCGGAGGAGGTGGGCGGCGGCCGGGGAGGCGGGTTCGGCTCCCGCGCCGGTGCCCGCGCCCCAGATCGCGGTGAGCGGGCGGATGACGCGCAGGTCGCGCACCCGCACCTGCACGAGGGAGCCCTGCTCCAGCTGATCGCGCACGGCCAGGATGCTGAGAACGGCCGGTTCGGCGCCCGCCGCCACGGTCGAGCGGATCGCGCTCGTCGTCGAGAGTTCGAGCGCCGGGTCGGCGGGCGCGAGTCCGGCTCCGGCGAGCGCGCGTTCGAGCGCCAATCGCGTCCCCGATCCGCTCTCGCGCGCGACGAGCGGCGCGGCGGCGAGCTCGGCCGCCGTCACGCCCGAACGGCGCCGCGCCCACGGATGCCCCCGGCCGACGACGACCACGAGTTCGTCGGTCGCGATCGAACGGTGCGCGAGGCCGGAGGGGAGGTCGGGCGTCTCGATGAAGCCGAGGTCCGCCGATCCCGCGCGCACGGCCTCCACCACCGCGACGCTGTTCGCCGCGGTCAGTTCGATGCGGACCTCGGGCTCGGCCGCGCGCAGAGCGGTGAGCCACGCGGGGGCGAGGTGCTCGGCGATCGTCATGCTCGCCGCGACGCGCACGCTCCCCGACGCGGGCGCGCGCAGGGCGGCCGTGGCGGAGGCGAACCGGTCGACGGCGGCCAGCAGCTCGGTCGCCCACTCGACGACGAGCGCGCCCGTCTCGGTGGTCCGGGTGCCGTGGGAGGTGCGGGTCAGGAGCGAGACGCCGAGCTCGCGTTCGAGCGCCGCCATCCGGGCGGACGCCGCCTGCTGCGAGACGCCGGCCTCGCGGGCGGCGCGCGAGAGGCTCCCGCCCGCGGCGACGCCGACGAACAGACGCAGGCTGTCGAGATCGGGTTCGCGCATGCGGCTCCAGACACAAGGGACGGTTGTGGCGATCTCCACCGTAGTCGCACATCCGTTCAAGACGACCCACCCCGGCGCGCGCGATCCTGGGCCCATGGACGCTGCGACCTCCTCCCCCGTCGGCTTCGCCGGGCTCGGCATCATGGGGCGCCCGATGGCGGGCAACCTCCTGGCGGCCGGCTTCGATGTCGTCGCCTGGAACCGGTCGCCGGGGCCCGCCGCCGAACTCGCCGAGCGGGGCGCGGCGATCGCCCGGGATGTGGACGACCTGTTCTCCCGCTGCCGCACCGTCATCCTCATGCTCGCCACCGAGGGCGCGATCGACGCCGTCCTCGACCGGACCGGCCCCGCGTTCGCCGAGCGCGTGGCCGGGCGCATCGTGATGCAGATGGGAACCGTCACGCCCGGTTACTCGCGCGGGCTCGCCGCCGACATCGCAGCGGCGGGCGGAGCCTACGTGGAGGCGCCGGTCTCCGGTTCGCGCGTGCCCGCGATGGAGGGCACGCTCGTCGCGATGCTCGCCGGCCCGGAGGACGCGGTGGCCGAGGTCGCGCCGATCGTCGACGCGATGTGCGCACAGCGATTCGTCTGCGGCGCCGTTCCCGCGGCGCTCACGATGAAGCTCGCGGTGAACACCTTCCTCATCACGATGGTGACGGGGCTCGCGGAGGCGTTCCACTTCGCCGAGGTGACGGGAGCGGACCCGAGGGTGCTGCGGGAGGTGCTCGATGCCGGTCCCATGGCCTCCGCGGTCTCGCGCGGCAAGGCCGCCAAGCTCGTCGACGGCGACCTCTCGCCGCAGGCGGCGATCGGCGACGTGCTCAAGAACGCCGCCCTCATCGAGGACGCCGCGCGCGACGCCGGCTCGGCCCATCCCCTCATCGCCGTGTGCCGCGAGCTGTTCGCCGAGACCGCCGCCTCCGGCCGCGCGGGCGACGACATGGCCGCCGTGATCACCGCGCTCTCGGCCCGCGCAGCCTCCCGTCGCGCCTGAGCGGGCGGCGAGGCGCCGAGGCGGCGAGGCGGCACGAAGGGCACGCGAATCCGCCGAGACGGCGAAGGATTCGCCCGCTCGGCGGGGAGAGGGAGGCTCAGCCCGCGGCGCGCTGCGCGTCGCGCCAGCGGCCGGGGGTGACCCCGTGGGTCTCGCGGAAGACGCGCGTCAGGTGCGCCTGGTCGCTGAACCCGGCCGTCGCGGCGGCGTCGGCGAGCGACCAGCCGTCGGCGAGCAGTCTGCGCGCCGCCCGCACCCGGCTGGCGGAGCGGTAGCGGCTGGGACTGGTCCCGAGGGCGGCCGAGAACTGGCGGGCGAGCTCCCACCGGCTGAGCCCGGAGAGCCCCTCCAGCCGCGCAGCGCTCCAGTCCGCCTGCGGCTCGTCGCGCAGCGCCTGCGCCACCCGAAGCACGGCGGGGAGGTCGACCCGCTTCGGCCCCGTCGGCGCCGGGCCGCCCGAGGCTGTCACCAGGACGCGTGCGAGCGCCTCGACGACCTCCACCTCCTGCAGCTCGTCGCCGGCGGCCGACCAGCGCGCGACCGTGGCGGCTCCGGGGAGGGGCAGCCGGTCGGGCCGGGCGATCGGGTCGCGCACGAACGGCAGGGCGGTCAGGCCGCCCGCCGCGCGGATCGCCGCCGGGTCGACGTAGAAGATGCGGTAGGCGATGCCGTGGGTGTCGCCGGGCATGCCGTCGTGCAGCTCGCCCGGGTGCAGGATGTGCCACTGCCCCACGAGGCCGGCGTGGTGTCCGCCGCGGTAGTAGAAGCGCTGGACGCCCGAGAGGGTCACGCCGATCCCGTAGGTCTCGTGGCGGTGCCGGTCGAATCCGACGCCGTCGAGGGTGACGTCCCAGGTCTCCACGGCGTCGCCGGCCGACCGCTGGCGGAAGCCGAAGCCCGCCGGCGCGGGTGCCCGGTTCGACGGCCCTTCGCTCATGGTGCACCGAGCCTACGGGATGCGCCACCCCGCGCGCCGGCACCGAGCATCGGAGCTCAGTCGGCGATCACCCGCGCGCGGCCGGCGAGGTAGCCGAACACCGCGAGCACCACGAGCAGCCCGGTGAGGATCGCGAGCGCCGGAGTCCACGACCCCGTCGCGTCGTGCAGCGCGCCCGCGGCGATGGGGCCGGCGGCGGCGAGGACGTACCCGACCGACTGCGCCATCCCGGAGAGGGCGGCGGCCTGGTCGTGGTGCCGGGTGCGCAGGCCGAAGAACGACAGCGCGAGCACGATGCTCGACCCGCCGGCGAGACCGGCCATGCTCGCCCACACCCCGCCGAGCTGCGGGGCGAGCAGCACGCCGAGGGCTGCGAGTGCGAAGAGCGTCGGCCCGGCGACGGCGAGCAGGCGCTGGTCGCGGAAGCGCGGGATGAGCGTGGAGGCGAGGAGGCTGCCCGCGATGCCGAAGGCGTTCAGCAGCAGCTGGTGCACGCCGGCGGCGGCGGCATCCACCCCGGCTGCGCCCTCCATCGACGGCAGCCAGGTGATGAACACGTAGAAGCCGACCGACTGCAGCCCCATGAACGCGGTGACCTGCCAGCCGATGGCGGTGCCCCAGGGCGAGCGTCCGCCGGCCGAGCGTCCGTCGGTCTGGCGTCCGCCCGTCGCGCCTCCGGACGGCGTCGGGTGGTGCGGCTCGACCAGCGCGACGTCGTCCTCCGACGGCGGCACGACGGTGCGGCGGCGCAGCTGCGGCACCATGACCGCGAGGGCGATGAGCGCGAGGCCCGCCCACATCCCGAGGGGCAGGCGCCAGCCCCACGCGGTGAGCGCGGCGACGGGCACCGCGGCACCCGCGGCGATCGCGGCGAAGGACGCCTGCACGGCCGAGTAGGCGCCGGTGACCTGCCCGATGCGGGTCGGGAAGTCGCGCTTCACGAGTGCCGGGAGCACCACGTTCAGGATGGCGATGGCGACGCCGAGCAGGGCCGTGCCGATCCACAGCAGCGGCAGGCCGGGCAGCGAGCGCACGACGAGACCGACGGCCAGGCCGGCGAGGGCGACGCCGAGCGCGCGCTCGAGGCCGAGCCGGCGCGCGAACGCCGGGGCGAACGGCGACACGAACGCGAAGGCGAGCAGCGGCAGGCTGATCAGGATGGACGCGGTCAGCGACGACAGCCCCAGGTCGTGCTGCAGCTCGGCGAGCACCGGGCCGACGGTCGTGATGCCGGCGCGGAGGTTGCCCGCCACGAGCAGCAGGCCGGCGATCACGAGGGCGGGACGGAGCGGGCGGATGCGCTCGGACGGCCGGGCGCTCCTCTGGCCGGCCCGCTGCGCGGGGGTGGGGCGGGTCTCGGTGCTCATCGGGCGTTCTCCTCGGGCTGGGCGGCGGTGCGGGATTCGGGGGTCGCCGGCTCGAAGCCGGCCTGCTGGTGCGCGACGTGCACCATCCGCTCGGCGGCGTCGGCCGCGCGGTCGGGGTCGCGGGCGTCGATCGCGGCCACGAGTTCGACGTGCGTCGCGTCGATCCTCGCGATGTCGTCGGCGAGGGCCGCGAGGTCGACGTCCGGGGAGTCCAGGTGGAGCAGCGCCTGATCGTTTCCGCCGGCGCCGCGGTAGAGCTCGGCGAGCAGCACGTTGCCGGAGGCTTCGAAGACCGCACGGTGGAACCGGCGGTCCGCCTCGGCGTACGCCGGCGCGTCACCGGTGTCGCGGGCGGCCGCACGCTGCTCCAGTGCCTCGGCCAGCACCTCCCGCTGCCCCGGTGTGGCCCGGGCCGCGGCCAGGCGGGCGCCCTCGCGCTCCAGCAGCAGCCGCACCTCGAGCACGTCGGCGATGCGGTCGTGCTCGAGCCGGCGGGCGAGCGCGGGCGCCAGGTCGCTGGTGGCGACGACGAACGTCCCGTAGCCGGCGCGGGCGCCGAGCATCCCGGCGTGCACCAGGGAGCGCACGGCCTCCCGGACGCAGCCGCGGCTGACGTCGAACTCCTGGGCCAGATCGACCTCGGTCGGGAGCAGGGTGCCGACCGGGAACTCGCCCTCGGCGATCCGTTGGCGCAGCTGGATGGCGATGCGTTCCGAGAGCGGGACGTTGGGGGCGAGACGAGGCATGACGGCCACGCTAGCAGCAAATGGCCAAATGTCGGACAAAGTTTGCCGAACCGGCAAATCGGACGAGAGAAGGGCCCAGGATCGCTCCTGGGCCCTTCCTGCTCGCGATGCCTCGCGCGCACGTCACGCGTCGTGCGTCACGCCTCGATCGGGGGCACCACCTTGCGGTCCTGAGCGGGGAACACGACCTTCTGGATGATGATGATCGCGCTGGCCGCGACCGGGATGGCGACGAGCGCCCCGAGGATGCCGCCGATCGTGCCGCCGCCGACCGCCGCGATGACGACGATCGCGCCCGGCACGGCCACGGCCTTGTTCATGATGCGCGGGCTGATGACGTAGGCCTCCACCTGCATGTAGACCAGGTAGTAGATGAACGCCACGATCGCGGTCAAGGGCGACGCCAGCAGGCAGATCAGCGAGTTCACGATCGCGCCGATCAGTGTTCCGACCAGCGGGATCAGCGATCCGAGGAAGGCGATGAGCGCGAGCAGGGCCGGCATCGGGGCGCCGATGATGAGGAGGAAGATCAGGCTCAGGATGCCGTTGATCAGCGCCAGGCTCGCCTGCCCGATCACGTAGCGACCGACGGCGCCGGAGACGTCGTCGACGAGCTCGGAGAACCCCTCGCGGCGGTATTCGGGAACGAACCGGGCGGCGATCCGCTTGATCGAGCGCAGCGACGCCATGAAGTAAAGGGTGAGGATGAGCACGATCGTCACGCCGGTCAAGCCGCCCGCGATGCCCGCGCCGACGGCGATCAGGCCGCCGCCGATGGTGGCGAGGTTGCCCGGGTCCTTGAAGAAGTTGAGGACGCCGTCGATGCCCTGCTGGATGCTGTCGCCGTACTGGTTCGTGACGTCCTTGTACCAGCCGCTCTTCGTGACGTTGTCGATGGTGGTCGGGAGCGTCTCGACGAGGTGCGAGATCTGCTGCACGAGCACCGGGATGATCGCGAGGATGATCCCCGCGAACACCAGGATCACGACGGCGACGACGATGCTCACCGCGGCGCCGCGCGGGAGCTTGCGCTCGATGAACGAGACGATCGGGTCGAGGCCGAGCGCCAGGAACAGCGCGAGACCGATGTAGACGAGCACCGTCGAGAGCTGCCCGACGACCCCGCCGATCAGCAGGGCCACCAGCACACCGAGCGCGCCGACCAGCCCGAAGGTGAAGGGGTGGATGCGGGTCAGCGCTCCCCGGCCGGCCGCGCGGCTGGGGGTGGCCGATGCCGCCACCACGTCCGGATCGCTTCTGCGCTTCATGTCCCCTGCTCTCAGCGCGGGTGCTCGGTCACCCGGCGCCCTCCCGCGCGGACTCCGGACCACGACCGTACCACCGCGCCATTCCGCGGCCGAGGCGGTTGACTCGCGCCGAGGTGCACGTCGTTGCGCTCATTCGGGGCCGCGCAGCCGCCACGCCGTGAACTTCGGCGCCCGGGTCAGCTCCCGGTCAGCGGAGGGAGAGGGTGGCGGCGTAGCCGGCGCAGGATCCGGTGCCGTCCGTCCCGCACTCGTCGTACGGACTCCCCGTCACGATGACGACAGCATCCCCGCGCGGGAAGTCGGCCGGTATCGCGACGGGGATGCTGAACGAACCGTCGGCGGCGACCTCCGCCTCCACGGGCTCTGTGCGCGGACCGGGAGTGCCCTCGATGGCGGCCGCCGCCGCCAGGATGACGGAGTAGCTGTGTCCGTCGGAGTAGCCGAGGTCGCAACTCGCGGGCGGACTCGACACGGTGATGGCGCCTCCCCGCGCCGGAGCGGACGGGGTCACCTGGAGCGGGGCGGGCAGGCAGGGAGGCGGCCCGAACCGCACCGCCGAACCGCAACCGGCGAGCACCAGCGCGAGCGGCGCCGCCAGCGCGGCCGCCAGCGCAGCCGCCACGACGCGCCTCCCCCAGCACTCCATGCCCGGATCCTAGCCATCCGCCCGCCGAGGTTCACGACGTTGCGCTCATTCGGGGCCGCGAAGCCGCCACATCGTGAACTTCGGCGGTCAGTTGGTGGTGGCGAGCGCCTCTGCGGGCTCTGCGGCCTCCACCGGCCGACGACGGCGGAGCAGGCGCATGGCGGTGAACACGGCGATGAGCGTGAAGAGGGAGCCGATGGCGATGTCGACCCACTCGCGGCGGGTCAGCACGGTGTGGGACGGGACTTTGGTCGTGGAGAGGCCGTGGTCGATCCCGGGCGCGCCGACGAGCGCGAAGGCGACCCCGGCGACGACGAGGGCGAACGGGACGATGCACCACAGTGCTCGGGCGGTTCTCACGGTCATCGTTCCTCCGTTCGCGTCGAGGCTCCCGCGGCGATCAACCGGGCAGGATGCGGGTGAAGTGGTGCGCGACGCCCTGCCAGACCGTGGTGATCGACACGTCCCGGCCGACATCGGGTGCATGGATCAGCGTACCGTTGCCGAGGTAGATCCCGATGTGCTCCTCGTCGTCGAACACGACCAGGTCACCCGGCTTCGCCTCCGACTCGGGGATCACGGTGCCGGCGTCGTCCTGCAGATGCACGAGGTGCCCGAGGGATATGCCCGCAGCGGCATACGCCTGCATCACCAGGCCGGAGCAGTCGATCCCGGAGTGCGAGGCACCGCCCAGCACGTACGGCGTTCCGAGGTACGACAGCGCGGCGTTCACGATCGCGGCGCGGGCTCCCCCGGCGGCGAGCGAGTCCAGGATGGCCGACGCCGCCTGATCGCCGGCCGCGCCGCCCTCGGACTGCACGATGCCCGCCAGCGCGGAGGCGACGGGAGTGTCGCGGCTGACGGTGGAGGCGGCGAAACGGGCGAGGGCGAGGTGCTGGGACTTCGTGGCCCCGGAACCGCCGAACGCCGAGGAGCTCGACGACGCCAGCATGGAGGCGTCGACCAGCGCGGTGGCGGAGGTCGACGCGTCCGCCGGCGGCACGACCGCGACGACGCCGATCAGGGCGAGCGCGGCGGCGGAGGCGGTGAAGGCGGCGGCACGGCCGGTGCGGTGGCGGGCATCGGAGGCGTTCGGCGCGGGAGGCTTCTCAGCCCGTCTCCGCGCCGGCCGGGTCGTCCCGGCGTCGATCCGATGACGCGCTCGTCCGCTCGTGGCCATCCCGTTCCTTCCGCGTTGCCCCCGTGAGTGCGTGCTCCCGGTGCAGACCGGCCTCCCCAACCCGATCGAGCCTAGGTGCGCCACACTGGGCGCCACCGGCAAACCACCCCGCTGCGGGTTCGGGTTCTCTCAGGTCGCGGTGGCCCCATCGACGAGGCCGGAGGCGACGACGAACGCGATCACGGCGAGGGCCGGCGCGACGAGCGGGATCCACCAGGAGAATGCGGATCGAATGGTGGAGGACTCTGGAAATCGAACCAGACGAGTCGCCCCGATAGGCGAGTCCCCCCGACGTCGGGCCACGTTACCGCGCGTGAGCGCGCGGTGCGAGGCCCGACAGGCGGATCAGCGGGATTCGTTCAGGAATCGCTGGGTTCCCTGGGCGATCTCCGCCGACAGGGTGTGGTGCAGGTAGTGCTCGCCCTTCAGCGGCACGACCTCGCCGTGGTCGACGCTGGCGGCCTGCTCCTCGTGCAGCGTCATCCAGCCCTGCACGTCGGTGTTGTCGTCCTGCACGAACAGGAGCACCGGCAGGTCGTGGGGGAAGGTGAGGCGCTGCGCGTCGTGGAAGTTCTGCGAGAAGTGCTCCGTCTCGTTCACGTAGGTCGGGCTGAGGCTGTTCCGCATCGACAGGATCGTCATCTGCTTCTTCGCGTCCTCCGTGAACGGGGTCCCGGCGTACGGGTCGCCCGCGAGGTCGGTGACGACGCGCATCAGCCCGAGCGACTTCATGGCCTGCATGGCGCCGATCGGCAGTTCGTCGTCCATCCCGGGCTGCGTGGGCACGCTGCTGTCGATGCCGACGAACGCGGTCACCTCGTCGGGGTAGGCGTTGGCGTACTCGAGGCCGTAGATGCCGGCGATGGAGTGGCCCATCAGTGCATAGCGGTGGATGTCGAGCTCGCCGAGCGCGTCGTGCACCTCGGAGACGATGTTGGCGGAGGTGCGCGGCCGGTCGGTCTGGTCGCTGAGACCGTAGCCGAACGGCTCCACGACGACGGTTCGGTAGTTCGCGTCGAGCTTCTCGGTGAGCGGGCCGAAGTCGAGCGCCGGCGAGGAGGTGCCGAAGCCGGGCAGCAGGACGATGGTCTGCTCGCCCTGCCCGCTGACGGCGACGTTCATCTTCTTGCCGTCGACGTCGACCTTCCGGCCGTAGGGCTCGATCTCCTTCGCCTCCGCCGAGGTGGCGACCGCGTTGGAGATGGAGGTGACGGCGAGGGTGACGCCGACGAGGGCCACGAGGCCGCCGATCGAGAACGCGGTGACTTTCAGGAACGTCCGCCCGCGGCGCCGTTTCCGGGTGGGCGCGGGGTCGTGGGGATCGTTCGGGGCGGAGGAGAGACCGGATCCGTCGGTGCGGGAATTCATGTATTCAACGTATGGCGGCCGGCCCAGCGGCGGATCGGGCGAGGGTACCAGCGGCGTCGGCGGAAAGATGGTCCCGCGGGACCATCTTCGACTCCCTCGCTCCTGGGGATTCCGGGAGTGGTCCGGCCGTCCCGGCGACGACCGTGCGTACGATGCCCGTATGGTGCGCTGGGACCCGGGAGTGTACGGCACGTTCGCGGACGAGCGGGCGCGCCCGTTCCTCGATCTCACGAGCCGGCTCGACGGGCTGAGCCCCGCGCGGGTCGTCGACCTCGGCTGCGGCACCGGGGAGCTCACGGCGACGCTGGCGGACCAGTGGCCCGAGGCCGAGGTGCTCGGCATCGATTCGTCGGCCGAGATGCTCGCCGCAGCGGAGGCGGTCGCGTCGGACCGGGCGAACCTCCGGTTCCGGCAGCAGGCGATCCAGGAGTGGGAGCCCACCGCCGACGTCGACCTCGTGGTGAGCAATGCCGCCCTGCAGTGGGTGCCCGGCCACCGCGAGCTGCTGCGGTCGTGGCTCCCCCGGCTGCACCCCGCAGCGACGGTGGCGGTGCAGATCCCGGGCAATGAGGACTCCCCTTCCCAGGTGCTGCTGCGTCAGCTCGCCGCCGAGCCGCGCTGGGCGGCGGCCCTGGAGGGCGTCGACGGCGTGATCGCGCGGGTCGGCGGCATGCGCGACTACCTCGACGTCTTCCTCGAATCCGGCCACCGGGTCGAGGGATGGGAGACCACCTACCAGCACGTGCTCACCGGCGACGACGCGGTGCTGCAGTGGATGCGCGGCACGCGACTGCGCCCCTACGCCGCCGCCCTGGGAGCGAGCGCGGACGCGTTCATCGACGAGCTGCGACCGCGCCTCCGCGCCGCCTACCCGGCCGAGCACGGCGCGACCGTGTTCGGGTTCCGGAGACTCTTCGTGGTCGGAGGACCAGTCCCGGCCTGAAAGATGTGACTTTCGTTGTACCCGCCACGCCGCCCGCAATGGTGAGGAGGGCTCGACAATGAGCCCATGAGCAGTGTGGTCCAGCCACGCCGGGGCGCACTTGCGGAGTGCGCGGCGCAGGTGGGGCTGGCTTTCCTGGAGGGCCGACCCGTGGTCATCGGCGTCTTCGCGCTGCGTTTCGTCGTCGGGACGCTCCTGGTCGCCGGTGCGGAATGGTCGTCGCCGATGCTGTGGACCGCGGGCACCTCGTGGCTCTTCGCCGTGTGGGCCGTCTATCTCATCAACGGGATCAGCGACATCGAGGGCGACCGCCTCAACGGGTCGTCGCGCCCGCTGGCGAGCGGCCGCCTGGGCAAGCGGCCGGCGATCGTGATCGCGGTGGCCCTCCTGTCGCTGTCTCTGCTGATGGCGACGCTGTTCCCCAACCCGTTCCCCCTCGCGGTCGTGGCGTTCGTCTGCCTGGGGCTGGTCTACTCCGTGGGCCCGTGGGCGGCCAAGAAGGCGGGCGTCGCCGCGCTCGCGGTCGCCGGGGGCGGCGTGTTCCTGACGTACCTCGCGGCGGCGCACATCGTCGCGAGCACGGTGCCCGCCTCCGCGTTCGCCTTCGCGACCGTGGCGTCCTCCTGGATCGTGGTCGTCGGTCACACCAAGGACTTCGGCGACGTCGCCGGCGACACCGCGGAGGGGCGCCGCACGCTGCCCGTCCTGCTCGGCGAGGAGCGCGCGCGGACCGTCGTCGCCATCGGCACCGGTCTGGTGTCGGCCACCGCGCTCGTGCTGGGCGCGATCGTCGAGCAGCTCCGCACGCTGCTCGTGCTCGGTTTCGCCGGGCCGGTCGTCATCGTCTTCGTGCTCGTCGCGCGCGGTGGAGACCGCGGAAACGAGAAACGTCCCTACCGGTCCTTCATGACCGGCCAGTACGCTCTGAACATCGCAGCGCTGCTCGGCGCACTGGGGGGTTGAGAGTCCAATTGGTGATCGGTGACGACGGCGTCGCGCTGCGCGACCGCATCCTGGAGACCTTGTTCGAGCGGCTGCGCGCCGCCGAGAGCACGCTCGTGGCCGACGCGGAGGTGAAGGAGCAGCTGGCGACCCAGGTCGACTGGATCCTCGACCGCACCTTCGACCGGCTGGGACGGCCGGCGGACGCGGAACGCCTCGTCACCCCGGCGCGTCACGGGTCGGGGGTGGGCGAGACGCGGGCACGGCAGAACATCCACCCGGTCGACAGCCTCAGCGCGGCGACGGAGCTCTTCGACGTGGCCTTCTCCATCATCAGCGCCGACCACAGCGCCGACATCAGCCTCGGGGACCTCGCGCGCGCACTGAACTCGTCCATCATGGCCGCGGTCGTCCCGGCGTCCGTCGGCTACGTCAACGTGCTGCTCGAGCGCCTGGCCGTCGCGCACAGCGAGGAGCGGCTCGGCATCTCGCGCGAGCTGCACGACCGGGTGGCGCACAGCATCGCCGCCGGCCTCCAGCGGTTCGAGCTGGGCGGCATCGACGACGGCTCCGACCCGCGTCTCCGGGAGGGGCTCCAGCTCTTCGGCGCCGCGCTGGACGAGACGCGGGCGATCGCCCTCGACCTCCGGCACGCGGTCGGCGACAAGCGCCTCGACGAGGCCCTGCGCGACTACGTCGACGACCTCGACGACTCGGGGCCGCCGGTCCAGACCACTGTCGAGGGCACGCCGTACCGGCTGTCGACGGGTGTGCAGGAGGAGGCGTTCATCATCATCCGCGAGGCCGTGCACAACGCGCGCCGCCACTCCCACGCCGAGACGATCCGCGTCCACTCCCACTGGGACCGGCGCAGCCTCACCATCGCGGTGAGCGACAACGGCCACGGTTTCGCCCACGAGACGGTGCGCTCGGGCGCGCTCGGGCTCATCGTGGCGCAGGAGCGCGCCGAGCTCATCGGCGCCGAACTCGACATCGTCCCGGGCCTCGGCACCGGGACGACCCTCAGCCTGACCATTCCGAGAGGCCCGGGAACCCTATGACAGACGAATCACGAACCGTCGTCCTGATCGACGACCATGGCATGTTCCGCCAGGGCATCCGCGCGCTCATCGAGGGGCGGTTCCGCATCGTCGGGGAGGGCGGCTCGAGCGACGAGGCCTGGACCCTCGTCTCCGAGCATGCCCCGGAGGTGCTCCTGCTGGACGTCGAGATCCCCGGAGTGCCGGCGGAGCAGACGGTGTCGCGGTTGCGGCGACACCATCCCGACACCGCGATCGTCATCCTCACGATGCACAGCGACGCCGTGCTCGAGCGGCAGCTGCTCCGTGCGGGAGCCGCGGAGTTCGTGACCAAGACCGTGGACAGCGAGCAGTTAATCGCGGTGATCGAGCGCGCGACCCCGCCCGCCGACGAGCCGGCGGACTCCGGCGCCGACGCCGAGGTGACCGGCACCATCCTCACCATCCGGGAGCAGGAGGTGCTGCGCATGATCGCGCAGGCGTACTCCAACCGCGACATCGCGACGTCGCTCTCGATCGCCGAGGGCACCGTCAAGCGGCACACGACGAACATGTACGAGAAGCTCGGGGCCACGTCGCGCATCGACGCGGTGCGGAAGGCCGCCCGGCTGGGCCTGCTGAACTGAGGCCCGCGGCGGCGGTCACGGCCGTTAACGGAGGCGGCGGTGGCAGGAACCCCCGTTGCCCGCCACCGCCAGCGCCGTCCCCCGATGGCGCACAGAATGAAAGTAATACCCGCGTTCGCCCGGGTGAATACACCTTTGGTCACATCTCTTCTCCGGTCTGATTAAAGACCCGATCACATGCTGTTTCCCTTCCGACGGACGGCGTTGATATCCTCGACGGACACGCCGGCCTGGAGGAATGCATGGAACTGACATCGGTGATCGACGGCACGCACAACGCACGCGATCTGGGCGGCATCGCCCTCGACGGAGGCGCCGTGGTCGCGCCGGGCGTCGTGTTCCGCTCCGATGCGCTGGCGACCCTGACCCCGGCGGGCGTGCAGAACCTCCTCGATCTGCGGATCGGCACGGCCATCGACCTCCGCACCGACAGCGAGCGCCTGCGCGCACCGGATGTGCTGCCCGCCGGCGGGGAGACGCGCCTGGTCGAGCTGTCCATTCTGGGCGGCGCGATGGACGAGCTGGTCAAGCAGCTGCTCCCCTCCGGCGACCGGGCCGCGCTGAGCCAGGAGCAGATCGCCGCCCTCGTGGAGCAGATCCCGACCCTGGAGGAGCTCTACGTCGCCATCCTGCAGAGCAGCGCCCCGCAGTTCGCCCGGGTCGCCCGCGCGGTCGCGGACTCGGTCGGCACCGAGCGTCCCGCCGTGCTGTTCCACTGCACCGCTGGCAAGGACCGCACCGGCATCGCCGCGGCCCTGCTGCTCTCGGTCGCCGGCGCGGATCGCGACGCGATCGTCGCGGACTACGAGCTCACGCAGACCAACCTCGCGGGGACCTTCGCCGACGCACTGACCGGCCTGATCACGCAGCTCGGCATCCCCCTGGTCCCGCGCCTCGAGACGCTCGCGACCAAGTCCCCCGCCTCGGCGATCACCGCCGCCCTCGACTGGGTCGACGCGAACCACGGCGACGCCGCCGGCTACCTGCGCTCCGGCGGACTCACCGACGACGAGCTCGCGGCCGTGCGCGGGGCGCTGCGGGCGGAGTGACCCCTCGGCCCGAGCGCCCCCGCGCTCGGGCCTTTCTCCAGGCTGGTGACCTACGGTGAGGTCATGACGCGCGCTTCCTCGGATCGACCCGGTGCAAGGAACTCCCGCCCGTGGTTCAGCTCCTACGCCGAGGGGGTCCCGCACGACATCCCGGATGTGACGACCACGCTCGCCGACACTCTCGACGCGTCCGTCCGGCGATTCGGACGCCGCGGAGCGCTCGAGTTCTTCGGGCGCACCACGACATACGACGAGCTCGGCGACCAGGTCGCGCGCGCGGCGAACGGGCTCCGCAAGCTGGGCGTCGTCGCCGGCGACCGGGTGGCCCTCGTGCTCCCCAACTGCCCGCAGCACGTGATCGCGTTCTACGCCGTCGTGCGCCTGGGCGCGATCGTCGTCGAGCACAACCCGCTCTATACCGCGCGCGAGCTCCGCCACCAGTTCGAGGACCACGGCGCGAAGGTCGCCATCGTCTGGGACAAGACGACGGACACCGTCGCGAGCCTCCCGGCCGATGCCGTACCCGACCGCGTGGTGTCCGTCGACATCACGCGCGCGCTGCCCTTCGCGAAACGCGCCGCCCTGCGCCTGCCGCTGCGCCGCGCCCGCTCGGCCCGCGCTGCGATGACCGCCACCCCGACGGCGAAGCGGGTGCTCCGGTGGGAGCAGCTCGTCGCCCACCGGCCCCTGCCGCGCCGGGCGCCGCGCCCTCGGGTCGGGGATGCCGCGCTTCTGCAGTACACGAGCGGCACGACGGGCATCCCGAAGGGGGCGATCCTCTCCCACGGCAACCTCGTCGCCAACGCGGCGCAGGGCAGGGCCTGGGTCCCCGGCCTGCGGGAGGGCGAGGAGGTCTTCTACGGTATCCTGCCGCTGTTCCACGCCTACGGCCTGACGCTCTGCCTCACCACCGCGCTCAGCATCGGCGCGCGCGTGGTGCTCTTCCCGACCTTCGACGTCGATCTGGTGATCGCTGCCGCGCGGACGTCGCCGCCGACGTTCCTCCCCGCCGTTCCCCCGATCTACGACGCGCTGGCCCGCGCGGCCCAGCAGAAGCGGCTGGACCTCAGCAGGATCCGCTACGCCATCTCCGGCGCGATGAGCCTGCCGGTCTCCACCGTGGCCCGCTGGGAGGAGACGACCGGCGGCCTCCTCGTGGAGGGCTACGGGATGACGGAGGCCTCCCCCATCGCCCTCGGCAACCCGATGGGACCGTCGCGGCGCCCGGGCACTGTCGGCGTCCCGTTCCCGAGCACCGACATCCGCATCGTCGACCCCGCCGACGTGACCGTCGACGTCCCGTCGGGCGAGCCGGGCGAGCTGCTGATCCGCGGCCCGCAGGTCTTCCACGGCTACTGGAGGCGCCCCGACGACACGCGCGCGGCGCTCCTCGAGGGCGGCTGGCTGCGCACCGGCGACATCGTCACCGTCTCGGAGGACGGGTTCGTGACCATCATCGACCGGATCAAGGAGCTCATCGTCACCGGCGGCTTCAATGTGAGCCCGAGCGAGGTGGAGGACACGCTCGTCTCCCATCCCGACGTCAGCGCCGCCGCGGTGGTCGGCCTGCCCCGCGGCTCGGGCGGCGAGGACGTGGCCGCGGCCGTCGTCATGAACGAGGGAGCGACCCTCGACGCCGGCGCCCTGCGCGACTACTGCCGCGCGCGCCTCGCGGCCTACAAGATCCCCAAGCGCTTCGTTCAGGTCGACGAGCTGCCGAGGTCGCTGGTGGGCAAGGTGCTGCGGCGGACGGTGCGGGAGGAGCTGCTCGCGGGATCCGATCGCCCCTGAGCAGCCGGGGGCTCGGTCCGTCAGATCCCCCTCCCCACGACCCCGTCGCACCCGGTACCGTTCGCGCACAACCACACCGACGAACGGAGTCGCGATGCCCCTCACCCAGACGGAACTCGACGAGGTCGAAGCCGCCAACTCATCCGGGCGCACGCCCGTGGTGTTCGTGCACGGCCTGTGGCTGCTCTCGAGCAGCTGGCAGCCGTGGCGCGACCTCTTCGAAGACCAGGGCTACGCCACCCTCGCACCGGGCTGGCCCGACGATCCCGAGACCGTGGAGCAGGCCAAGGCCGATCCGGACGTCTTCGCGGGCAAGATGGTGCGGCAGGTCACGGACCACTACGCGGAGGCGATCGACGCGCTCGACCAGGCGCCCGTCGTGATCGGGCACAGCTTCGGCGGCCTGATCGCCCAGAAGCTCGCGGGCGAGTCGAAGAACGCGGTGACGGTCGCGATCGATCCCGCGCAGTTCCAGGGCGTCACCGCGCTGCCGCCGTCGGCGCTCAAGGCCGGCGCGCCCGCGCTCCTGACCTTCAACCGCACGAAGCACGGCGTCACCCTCACCTACGAGCAGTTCGCCTACGGCTGGACGAACGCGGTCTCCGAGGAGGAGGGCAGGGCGCTGTACGAGAAGTACCACGTGCCCGCCTCGGCCGTGCCGATCTTCCAGGCGGCGACCGCCAACTTCAACCCGTTCGCCGAGACCAAGGTCGTCACCGACAACCACGACCGCGGCCCGCTCCTCCTGATCGCCGGCGGCGACGACCACACGGTTCCGCAGTCCGTCGTCGAGAACGAGTTCAAGATCCAGCAGAAGAACCCCGGCGTCACCGAACTGGTCGTCGTCCCGGGCCGCGGTCACTCGCTCGTCATCGACTCGGGCTGGCGGGAGGTCGCGGACGAGGCGCTGGAGTTCGTGCAGCGGCACAGCGGCTGACGAGAGGGGGCACCGGCCGGGCCGTCCGCGGCTCCGCGCCGGGCGTCACCGCTCGAGCGCCAGGCCCAGGTCGGTGCAGAGCTTCTCGTCGCTGCGGGGGTCGGACTCGTCCTTGGGGAAGACCGCGAGGACGTTGTCGCTGCGGACGCAGACCACGAGCGGCGGCACCTCGGTGCCGTCGCTCAGGATGCCCGCCGCCCACGCCGACGAGCACAGATCGAGGGCGCTCGCCGTGCGGTCAGCGGGAGTCTCGACGGGAGAGGTGCTGCCGTCGGGTCCCGTGACCTCGTCCGGGAGGCCGACCTGCGTGGAGCGAGAGTCGGTGCTGTCCGCGCTGTAGCAGTAGGCGGAACGGGTCTGCTGCACGAGGGGCGCGAGGGTGGCCCACGCCAGGCCCCCGGCGCCGAGGACCACGGCCATGCCCGCCGCGGCCGCGGTCAGGCGCGCCCGCTTCTTCCGCGTGCGCGTGTAGCGGGTGAGACCGTCGGCGAGCAGCCCGGAGATCCGGGCGTCGGAGCCGGGAGGCAGCGAAGGCGCGGTGTTCGTCATGATGCCCTCACCCCCGATCCCCGAGTTCGCGCTGCAGGCGCAGACGGACGCGCGAGAGCCGGTTGCGCACGGACCCGTGCTTGAGACCGAGACGCGCCGCGGCCTCCTGGTAGGTGAGCCCGTCCACCATGCAGAGCCGGAAGATCTCCTGGTCGACCTCCGGCAGGGCGGCGATGACCGCGCGCACGAGGCGCATCGCCTCGTCGAGGGCGGCGAGGTCCTCGGCCGAGGGGGTGTCGGTCGCGGAGCGGTCGCGATCGTCCAGGTGCTCCGCCCGGCGGCGCTCGTTCGAGCGGAGGCGGTTGCGACTGAGGTTCTTGACCGTGACGATGAGCCACGGCAGGGCCGAATTGCCGAAGATCTCGACCTCGTGCCGACGCATCCACAGGGTGAGGAAGGCGTCCGCCGTCATCTCCTCGGCATCCGGACGCGAGCGGAGCAGGCCGAACGCGTTCCAGTAGACGGTGCCGGCGTGGCGTCGGTAGAGCTGGGTCAGGGCGTCGCGGTCACCGCGGCGAAGGCGCTCGATCGCCGGGCGGTCGTCGATGACCGACTCGCCCGTCGACTCCGGCGTCAGCGCCAACACCCCAACTCCTCTGCGGATCACGTCCCTCACACCCATCATGTCCTGCCGCCGCCGACCGTCTCAGGAGCGAACGACACCCCGCGTCGCGGCTTGTGCGACGCCGGGCGCTCGACTTGAATCGAAGCCCGACGATCGTCGGGACGAGGCGGATGCTGCTCAACGACCTCGCCCGGTCCTGGCGCGTCTCGGGCTGACCCTGCGCGACGCTCCGCAGCCGCGTCAGCCTGCGCGACCGGCGAGGGCCGAGCGGACGTGCTCCTCCATGAACCCCACGCGGATGCTGTCGGCGGCGAGCCGATCCAGCGCGGACGTGTCGAATCCGAGCGTGTCCGCGAGGAGCGCGTGCTCCCGCGACAGCGGGGATCCCGTCTGGCGGGGGTTGTCGTCGCCGAGGACCACGGCGACGCCCGCCTCGCGGAACGCGCCGGCGGGGTGCACGGCCAGCGACGCGACGGCCCCGGTGTAGAGGTTCGACGTCGGGCACACCTCGACCGCCACCCCGGCGTCGACGACGCGCGCCAGCACCTCCGGGTCGTCGACGATGTGCGCCCCGTGGCCGATACGTGTCACACCGAGCAGCTCGACCGCCTCGAGCGCGGCGCCGGCCGGAGCGGCCTCCGCGGCATGACAGGTGAGGCCGAGCCCCGCCGCCCGCGCGATGGCGAACGCCTCCGCGAACGGACGCAGGTCGGGGAAGCGCGCCTCGTCACCGGCGAGGTCGAAGCCCACGACGCCGTCGCCGGCGAAGCGCGCGGCGGCCCGGGCGACGGACTCGTTGGCCGCCGCATCGTGCAGCCGGAGCGCCGCGACGACGACGCCGGCGGGCATCCCGGTGATGGCGGTGCCCTGCTTCACCCCTTCGCACACGGCGGCGATCACATCGCTCAGGCCGAAGCCGTCCCGCACGTGCGTCGCCGGCCCGAAGCGCAGCTCCAGGTAGTCCTGCCCGTCGGCGTGCGCGTCCTCCACCGCCTCCCGCGCGATGCGGGTGAGGGAGTCGCGGCTCCCGAAGAAGGGGTAGGAGGACGACACCTTCGCCAGGTAGTCCGTCAAGTCGGAGGGCGCGTCGAGCTCCAGCGCGCGCTGCCAGTCGATCCCGGCGTCGAGGCCGGCGGACGAAGCCAGGGCGGCCGCCGTGCTCGGGCGGACGCGCCCCTCCAGGTGGGTGTGCAGATTGATCAGCATGCGGTCGTGAGCCGCTCGATCAGGTGCGGCCCGAGCGGCCGGTCCGTGCCGAGCACCACCCGCGTCCGCGCACCCGGCTGGTCGACGGAGCCGAGGCGCTGGCCGCGCAGGTCGCAGATGGTCTGGCCACGCCCGGGGCCCCCGGTCGCGTCGACCTCCACCGGGACGGCGGGCGCCACGGTCGGGACCACACCGCCCACCGCGATCGCCGCGGCGAGGGGATCGTGGAGGGCGCAGCTGCGTTCGCCGTAGAAGTCGACGTAGAAGTCGAAGTAGTGGTCGAGCATCCGCCCCAGCGCCACCGCGAGCGGCACCTCCGAGCCCAGCAGGCGGGCGCGGTCGGACTCGTCCAGCGTGTTCTCCAGGGTGACGTCGAGCGGCACCAGCGTGACGTCCCAGTCGGCCGCGAGCACGATCCGCGCGGCCTCCGGATCGTTCCAGACGTTCGCCTCGGCGACGGCGGTGACGTTGCCAGGCACGAGCGCCGCGCCTCCCATGATCGTCACTTCCTTCACCCGTCGGGCCAGGCCCGGGTCGGCCTCGAGCGCGAGGGCGATGTTGGTCAGCGGCCCGACCGTGACGAGGCGCAGCTCGCCCTCGTGCTCGTGCGAGAGCCGGAGGAGGAGGTCGGTCGCGGACGCGCCGGCCGCCTCCCCCGCGCCACGCGGCAGCTCCACCCCGCCGACGCCGTTCCAGCCGTGGATGTGCGGAACACCGCCGTCGAACGCCCGCGTCGACCAGTCCTCCGCTCCCTGCGCGACCGGGACGCCCTCCCGGCCCGCCAGCCCGAGCAGGTCGAGGGTGTTCCTCGCGGCCTGGGAGGCGCTGGTGTTGCCGCTCACGGTGCCGACGCCCACGAGGTCCACGCCGGGGGCGGCGAGTAGGTAGGCGAGGGCGAGGGAGTCGTCGATCCCGGTGTCGCAGTCGAGGTAGACGGGGAGGCGCTGATCGGTGGTGCTCATGCTCTTCTTTCGGTGTTCGGTGTCAGATGCGCTGTCCGGCGCGGGGGCGGATGAGCAGGCTGGTGAGGAGGGCCAGGACGGTGATGACCACCGAGATCCACAGCGCCGTCGTCACGCCGCCCAGCGAGCCGGAGGCCGCGAACGGAGCGACGATGCCGATGCCGAGGCTGGCGCCGATGCCGAAGGCCGCTCCGTTCAGGCCGGGCAGCGCCGCCGGCGCGTCCGGCGGCGAGAGCAGCACGCCCAGGCCGTTGACGGTCGTCAGCACGAGGCCGTTATAGGTGATCCCGAGGAACGCGACCGCGGCGAGCACGACACCCTGGCTGGTCGGGACGAACGCGATGACGACGAGCGCGATCGTGCTCAGCAGCAGCCCGATGCGCAGGATGCGGAGCCAGCCCGCGCGTCCCGCGAGCCAGCCGGAGAGCGGGGCGGCGAAGACGCCGATCAGGGCGGCCGGGGTGAGGAAGAGCAGCGCCGACGTGGCCGCGTCGAGCCCGAAGCCGATCTCGGTGTTCTGGCTCAGCAGCACGACGGTGAAGTTGATCACCGCGAAGATGCCCGACAGCGTGAGGACGGTGGTGACGATGACCGGCCACACCTGGCGCGACCGGAGGTGCTCGACGGCGATCAGCGGCGAGGTGCGGCGCTTCTCGATCAGCCAGAACGCCACGAAGGCGACCACCCCGACGGCGAGGAACACGAGCGTGAGCGGGGCGACCCAGCCCAGCGAGGAGCCGTTCGAGACGAAGTAGGTCAGGCCGATCAGGGCCACGGACAGCGCGGCGGCGCCCCACCAGTCCATCGTTCCGGTCGGTGTCGGTCGCCCGCCGCGCGGCACGGCGACGATCACGGCCAGCAGGGCGACGATCCCGAAGACGAAGATCACGACGAACACCGAGCGGAAGCCGAAGTTGTCCGTCAGCAGTCCGCCGACCCAGCCGTCGAGGCCGCCGACGCCGCCGTTGACCGCGGTGATGATCCCGAGCGTGGTGCCGAAGACTTTGGCGCTGAGCGACTCGCTCAGGATGATGTACGCCAGCTGGAACGCGGCGCTCGACGCCCCCTGGAGCACGCGGCCCACGAGGAGGATCGGCAGGTTCGGCGCGAAGATGCAGAGCAGGGTGCCGACCGCGAGGATCGCCAGCACGATGATGAGCGACCGGCGACGGCCGACGAAGTCGCTCCAGCGCGACAGGACGACGCCTCCGATCGAGCCCGCGAGGAAGAACAGCGAGGTGACCTGGGAGACCGAGCCGACGTCGACGTTCAGCTCCTTCGCCATGTCGGGCAGGGCGGGCGACAGCATGCTCGCGTTGAGCTGGTACGACAGCACGCCGAGGACCAGCGTGACGACGAGGCCGACCGCGCGGCCTCCCCTGAGAGTGGGCGACACGGACGCGGCCGGGCCGGCGGCGGTCGAGACGTTCGGGTGACTCATGTGACTCCAATGTCAGAGACGCCGGAGGGTTTCCGGCAGGTAGTAGGAAGTTATACCTCTCGGGTACAACATTTGCAAACACCGGGGATCGGATGCTTGAATTGCTCCGACGATGCGAGGAGCCGCGATGACCGCCACCACCACGGAAGAATTCCTGAGCGAGCGCCTGATGACGCCCGCCGGCCAGCCGCTGAGGGTGGCCGTCTACTCGCGCCTGGCCGACGGCATCCGCTCCGGCGTCTTCCCGCTCGGCGCGATGCTGCCCCGCGAGACCGAGCTCGCCGAGCAGCTGGGCATCAGCCGCACGCCCGTGCGCGAGGCGCTGATGCTCCTGGAGGAAGACGGGCTCATCCGCACCCGTCGCGGCGTCGGGCGCTTCGTCGCCGACGCGATCCCCCGCTCGGGCCTCGAGCTCTTCCAGCCGTTCGACGTCGCGCTCAGCGAGTCGGGCGCGCCCGTCGAGGTCGAGGTCCTCGAGTTCGAGATGCAGCAGACCACCGACTTCGTGTCGACGAAGCTCGCGCTCGACTCCGCGGCCAACACCTGGTTCCGCGAGTCCCTCCTGCGTCGCGACGGCGAGCCGATCGCGATCCTGCAGGAGCACCTCCCCGCGGGCAAGTACCTCAGCGACGTGAGCCCGGCGATCGCGGCGGAGCTGCAGGAGGTGGCGGCCCTGCCCGCCTCGCTGCACGCCTCCCTCACCGCGCGGCGCGGCCCGCAGTTCGATTCGGCCGTCTGCCAGATCGCCGCGAGCGTCGCCGGAAAGACGCGCGCCAAGCTCCTCGGGATCGACCCCGCCGATCCGGTGCTCGTGCTGACGCAGGTGGCCGAGCGCTCGGGCACCCCCCTCTACCTCGCCAAGTGCATCACGTCGTCGCACGTGGGCCAGCTCACCGTGATGCAGTCCACCGCCTCGGTGTCCTGACCTCGCCGAACCGAAAGGCATCCACCGTGCACGACCCCCGCAGCCTCGTCGTCGTCGGGAGCATCAACGTCGACGTCACCGCCATCGCCGACCGCCTGCCCACCCCGGGCGAGACGATCGGCGGCGGCGTCCTCCAGCGCCACGCCGGAGGCAAGGGAGCCAACCAGGCGGCCGCCGCCAGCCGGCTCGGCGCCCGCGTGCGCATGGTGGGCGCGGTCGGCGACGACGCCGACGGCGGATGGATGCTCGACGAGCTGCGGGAGGCGGGAGTCGACGTGACGGCCGTGCGCCGTGTGGCCACCGCGACCGGCACCGCCCTCATCGCGGTCGACCACGACGGTGAGAACCAGATCGTCGTCTGCCCGGGCGCGAACGCGGAGGTGTCCCTCGCGGACGTCGAGATCGGCGACGAGGAGGTCGTGCTCACGCAGCTGGAGGTCGACCTCCAGGTCGTCCTCGACCTCGCCGCCGGCACGCGCGCGTTCCTGGCCGTCAACGCCGCTCCCGCGCGCCCGCTGCCCGCCGAGCTGATCGACCGCGTCGAGCTGTTCATCGTCAACGAGTCCGAGTACGCGCTGATGCCCGAGCTGGCGGGCGCCGCACGCGTCGCCGTGACCTACGGGGGCGACGGGGCGGCCCTGTACGAGCGCGGCACCGAGGTGGCCCGCGTTCCCGCCGTGCGCGTGCGGCCGGTCAACACCGTCGGCGCGGGCGACGCCTTCTGCGCCGCGCTCACGATCGCCCTCACCAGCGGAGCGACGGACGAGGAGGCGCTCCGTGCCGCCTGCGCGGTCGGGGCCGCCGCCGTGGCGCATCCCGGAAGCCAGCCGCCGTTCGCGCCGCTGGCCTCGTACGCGGCGTGACCGCCTAGACCACGAGCGACCGGATCGCCGAGGCGGCGGCGCCGCGCGCCCAGTCCTCGAAGGTGTGCGGCCGCACGACGATGCGACAGCGGTCGGCGGAGGCGAACACGTGCTCCGCGTAGGACTCGCGGAGCGACGCCTCGAGCAGGTCGAAGTTCGCCACCCCCTCGCCGCCGATGATGACCAGCTCCGGGCCGACCAGGTTGACCAGGCTGGCGATGGCCGCGCCGATCACATGACCGGCCTCGGCGAAGGCGGACACGGCGGCGGGGTCGCCCGCGCGGCCGAGCGCGACCGCCTCCTCGATCGGGACGGGGCGGCCGTGCGCGGTCGAGACCGCCTCCACGATCGCGCTGGTCGCCGCGACCGCCTCGACGCAGCCGCGCCGGCCGCACGCGCACAGGTGATCCGGGGTGGTGAGGGGCAGGTGGCCGATCTCGCCGGCCACGCCGTACGCCCCCTCGACGACCTCCCCGTTCAGGTGGAGGCCGCTGCCGATGCCGCGCCCGATGGTCACGATCGCGAACGATCCCGTGCCGAGGCCGACGCCGAACCAGTGCTCGCCGATGGTGAGGGCGCGCACGTCGTTCTCGACCACGACCTCCTGCGACAGCCGCTCGGAGAGCGCGGAGCCGAGCTCGACGCCGCGCCAGCCCATCAGGGCCGAGTCGCGCACGACGCCGGTCTCGGTGTCGACGTCACCCGAGACGGCGACGCCGACACAGCCCAGGCGTGAGCCGAGGCCGCCGATAGCGCGCTGGAGGCTGGCGCAGAGGTCGACGATCGCGTCGATGACGGCGGCGGGCTCGTGCGAGACCAGGGGCACGCGTTCGGAGGCGATGATGCGGGTGGTGAGGTCGGTGGCGACGCCGATGAGCTCGTCGGCGTTCACCTTCACGCCCAGGGCCACCACGGCCTCCGGCACCACGGCCACGGGACTGACGGGACGGCCGGGGAGACCGGTGAGGGTCGGGTCGAGGGAGTCGTTGATGAGGCCGGCCGTCACCAGCGGGGCGACGGCCTTCGTCACCGCCGCCTGCGACAGCCCGGTGAGTCGCGCCACGTCGATGCGGCTGATGGGGCTGCGGGTGAGGATGGTCGTGAACACGCGGGTGGCCGCGTCGGACGACGACTGGAGCAGCGCCGTGCGGGTCAGCGTCTCGTCGTTCATGTGCTGCTCCCCCTTTCGAGGATGCTACTCGGAAAAGCGCGGCGGACGGGTCCCGTGAGCCCCGCCCGCCGCGCGCTCCGATCTACTTCTTGGCCAGGATCTCTTTCGACTTCGCCTGAGCCGTCTTCAGGAAGGACGCATCGCCCTCGCCGCTGAAGAACGCCTCGAACATCGGCTGCAGGGTGTCGGTGATCTCCTGCCCGTTCGAGATCGGCGGCGCCGGGTACAGCTCCTTCTTCTTCAGCGCGTCGATGAAGCTGGAGATGTCCACGCCGTCGGCCTTCTGGGCGTCGACCGTCGACTGGAGCGCTTGCGCGATGGAGGGGAGGAACGTCGCCGTCTTGCCGGCGATCGTCTGGCACTCCACGCTGCCCATGTACGAGACCCACTTCCAGGTCTGGTCGACGTGCTTGGTGCCCACGAAGATGTTGTTCGCGTTGGAGTTGCTGATCATCCCGCGGGTGCCGTCCGGGCCCTCGACGGTCGGGGCGATGCCGACCTTCACGCCGGGGACCTTCGTGATGGAGGTGGCGCTCCAGGTGCCGTCCTGCGCCATCGCGACCTGGCCGGCTCCCATCTGCTCGGCGGCGGAGATCGTGAACTGGCCGAACTTCGGCATCAGCCCGCGGTCGCCGAGGCCGCGGATGTAGTCGAGCGTCTTCGTCATGCGCGGGTCGTCGTAGGGCAGCACCTTCGGCCACGCCGTGGCGTCCCCGCCCAGCTTCCAGCCGAGGGTCGTGACGAACGGGTTCCAGGAGGTCTGGCCGTTGAAGTCGCTGGCGGCGAGCGTCCCGATGCCGTAGGTCTTGACGCTGTTCTTGTCGAAGCCCGGCTCGTCGCCGCGCTTGCCGTTGGTGTCGACGGTGAGGTGCGCGACGATCTTGTCGAAGGTGCCGCCGTCGTCGGGGTTCCACGTCATCGTCTTGATGGCGTCGTCGGTGAGGCCGGCCGCCTTCACCATGTCCTCGTTGAAGTAGATCGCGGCGCCGGCCCAGTCGAGCGGGATGCCGTACTGCTTGCCGTCGGTGTACTTCCAGGAGTCGACGCCGATGTCGAACTTGCCGAGGTCGAAGCCGGTCTTCTTGATGAGGTCGTCGAGCGGCATGATCTGCTTCTGGCCGGCGTACTGGCCCAGCAGCGGGACGCTGTTCTGGAAGGCGTCCGGCGCCGTGCCGGCGACGAACCCGGCCGTCAGCTTCGTGAAGTAGTCGTTCACGTTGTACTGGGAGATCTTGACCGTGATGTCGGGGTTGGCCTTCTCGAAGCCGGGGATGCACAGCTTGTAGTTGGCGGCCTGGTGGTCGTCCCACGTCCACCAGTTGACGGTGGTCTTGCCGCCCGACGAACCGTCGGTCGAGCAGCCGGCGAGCCCGAGGGCGGCGAGCCCGACGGCCGCCAGACCGGCGATGATGCGGAGCTTCTTCATGAGTTCCTCACTGTGGTCGCCCGGACACCGTCGTCGGTGTCGGGAGTGGATGGATGTGGTGGGTTCGGGACGACGGCCGTGCCCCGGGCGGGCAGCCGGACGTCGAGGTCGGTGGCGGAGCCGGCGGCGCCGACGCGGACGCGGACGCTGAGCGGCCGCGGATGAGGGTTGTGCAGCACCGCGTGCTCGATGCGTCCGCCTGCCCAGGCCAGGTCGACGGACAGGCCGCCGCGGAGGTGCAGCCCGTCGACGCGACCCTCGGGCCACGCCGACGGCAGGGCCGGGAGCAGGTGGATGCGCTCGCCGTGGCTCTGCGCCAGCAGTTCCACGATCGCGGCCGGGAAGCCGAGGTTGCCGTCGATCTGGAACGGCGGGTGGGTGCTGAAGAGATTCGGCAGGAGGCCGCCCCACTCCGAGCCGTCGACCGGCCCGTGCCGGCGCGCGTCGCCGCTGTAGGCGGTCAGCGCCTCCCGCAGCAGGGAGTGCGCGGCCTCGCCATCGCCCAGGCGCGCGCGCAGGGCGATCTTCCACGCCCACGACCACCCCATCGCGCCGGGGCCGCGCGCGTCGAGGAACCGGCGCGCAGCGTCGGTCAGCTCCGGGGTGCCGTCGGGGGTGATCAGGTCGAGCGGGTACAGGCCGACCAGCGCCGAGAGGTGTCGGTGGGCGGGCTCGTGCTCGACGACCTCCTCTGCCCATTCGAGCAGCCGTCCGTCGCTCCCGATCCGCGGCGCCGGGATGGTCGCGAGCGCCGCCGCGATCTCGTCGCGCAGCGGATCGGAGCGCCCGTCCTCGGTGCTCAGGACCTCGATGGCCCGCAGTGCGCGCTGGAAGAGAGCGGAGATGAGCTCCAGGTCCATCGTCGCCGTCAGGCCCAGCGCGCGCGGCCGCCCGTCGGCGTCGAGACGCATGTTCTCGGGCGAGGTGGAGGGGGCGACGAAGGCGACCCCGTCGGCGTCGACCTGGAGCCAGTCGAGGCAGAACTCGGTCGCGCCGCGCAGCAGCGGCCAGATGCGGTCGCGCAGCAGCGCCGTGTCGCCGGTGAACTCGTACTGATCCCAGAGGGAGTGGCACAGCCAGACCCCGCCCATCATCCAGATCGCCCAGCTCGGAGCGCCGTGCCCCATGCCGACGGGCAGGCTCCAGCCCCACAGGTCGCTGTTGTGGTGGGCGACCCATCCCCGGGCGCCGTAGAGGTCGCGGGCGACGTCGCGGCCGGTGCGCGCGATCCGCTCGACCAGCGCGAGCTGCGGTTCGGCCGCGCCCATCAGGCCGAGCGGTCCCGCCGCCCAGTAGTTCATCTGCGTGTTGATGTTGATCGTGTAGTTGGAGGACCACGCCGGCCGCAGGTCCCCGTTCCAGATGCCCTGGAGGTTGGCCGCAGGTCCGCCCCGACGCGACGAGGACTCGAGCAGGTACCGGCCGTATTCGGCCGCGACGGTGGCGCGGAGGCCGTCGTCGTCTCCGCGCAGGATGTCGGCGTCGACATCCCAGCGGCCCTCGCGGCGGCCGCCGATCGCGAACCGCGCGGCCGCCGGGCGACGCGTCAGGGCGTCGCCCGCGGCGGGGACCGCGTTCTCGACGAGAGCGTCGAGGGCGCGATCGCGCGCGCGGCTCCGGATCGTCTCATGGGAGACGCTCCGCCACTCGTCGTCCGCGCCGGCCCACCACGACTCAGCGCGGGTCGACGACGAGAGGGCGATCAGCAGCCGACGGGCACCGCGGATCGTGAGACCGGAGTCGTCCGCCTCCGCCGTGCCGTCGCTCCGCACGGCGAGAGCCGCCGCCGCGAAGCCGTCGTAGCCTCCGTCGCCATCCTCCGCGTAACGCAGCGGCGGGACGACGGAGGATTCGTGCAGGGGCGCCCCGTCGACCGGGACGGCCACGTCGAGGAGGGCGAGCCCGTCCGCGCCGCGGCGCCCGAGCTCGCGCAGCGGGGTCGTCAGACGCAAGCGCACCTGCGCCAGCGGGACGTCGGATTCGATGGAGACGACGAGCGTCCGCCCGCTGACACGCGAGACCCGGCGCACCCGCGCTCCGTCGACGGTCAGCTGCTCCTCCAGCACCGCGCGGTCCAGGTCGAGCACGCGCGCCGGCTCCCCGTCGACGGGAGCCGCGCCCGGGAGGCCGACGTGCAGGTCGACGAACGGCAGGAACTCCTGCGAGTACCGCCCCTCGAACGACATCAGCAGCGCCTCCGCCCGGTCGAGGTCGCCGGCGGCGATGGCCGCGCGCACCTCCTGGAGGCGTTCCGGCCCGGCACCTCCGGCCAGCACCCTCTCGAGCTCGTCGGCCGCCGTCTGCGGCGTCCCCGACCAGACGGTCGCGTCGTTCACCTGGTACCGGCCGTCGGCGCCGCCGAAGACCATGGCGCCGAGCAGTCCGTCGCCGAGGGGCACGGCCTCCTCCCAGTGCTCCGCCGGGGCGCGCCAGGCCAGCTGCAGTGTGCTCTCGCTCATTTGAGGCCCGAAAATCCGATGGAGTTCACGATGCGCTTGCCGAACACCATGAAGAGGACGAGCATCGGCAGCGCCGCGACCAGGGTGGCGGCCATCAGGCCGGCCCAGTCGGGCATCGTCTGGGGGGACGACTGCTTGAAGACGGCGAGGCCGAGCGTCAGCGGCTGCACGCTGGAGTCGGTGGTGACGAGCAGGGGCCAGAAGTAGTCGTTCCACATCCCGATGAAGCCGAGGATCGAGAGCGTGATGATCGGGCCGCTCGTCATCGGGATCGTCAGCCGCATCAGGATGCGCAGCTTGCCGGCCCCGTCCAGCAGCGCGGCCTCCTCGATCTCGGTCGACAGCCCGAGCATGAACTGCCGCAGGAAGAAGATGTTGAACGCCGAGAACAGCGCGCCGGGCAGGATCATGCCGGCGAAGGTGTTGAGCAGCCCGAGCTCCTTGATGAGGACGAAGTTGGGCAGCAGCGTGAGGATGCCCGGCACCATCAGCGCGGCGAGGAAGAGCGAGAAGACGAGCTCCCGGCCGCGCCACTGCAGGCGCGCGAACGCATAGGCGGCGATCAGCGAGAAGAAGACGATCAGGACGGTCGAGACCGTGGCGTAGATCACCGAGTTCACGAGGTAGTGGAAGATCTGCACCGTCGCGCCGGATCCGCCCTGTGCGACGGCCTCCGCCGGGTCTTCGAGTCCGAGCACGCGCAGGAACGGCCCGAAGGTGAAGCCGACCGGCAGCGGCGACGACGGGTTCGCGATCATCGCGTAGTTGTTCGAGAGCGCCGAGCGCAGCATCCAGTAGAAGGGGAAGATCGTGATGACGACGATCACGGCGAGGTAGATCCACGCGATGGCGCGGCCGACGGTGGGCCGGCGGCGCTTGCGTCGCGGCTTCGCCGGGGCGGCCGGACGCGCGGCGGCGGGAGCCGGGGCGGAGGCGGGTGCGGTCGTTGCGGTCATTATGCGTTGTCCGATTCGCTCGCGCGCAGCAGGCGCATCTGCACGAAGGTGATGACGATGAGGATGGCGAACAGCGCCAGCGACATCGCGGACGCGTATCCGAAGTCGAACTGGCCGAAGGCCTTCTGGTAGATGTACATCTGCAGCACGTTCGAGGCGTGGGCCGGGCCTCCCTTGGTCGCCACCGAGACGATGTCGAAGACCTGGAACGCGCCGATGACGTTGAGCACGACGACCAGCGCGAGGATCGGGCGCAGCAGCGGCAGGGTGAGGCGGAAGAACATCTTGGGCTCGCTGGCGCCGTCGATCCGTCCGGCCTCGTAGATGGAGGGCGGGATGGTCTGCATCCCGGCGAAGATGATGATCGACGTGTAGCCCATGTTCTTCCACACGTGGATGAGGGCGAGCGAGGGGATGGCCCACTCGCGCGAGGTGAGGAACTTGATGCCCTCGCCGCCGAGCGCGTGCACGAGCTGGTTGACGATGCCGAGCTGTGCGTCGAGCATCCACGACCAGACCGTCGCCGCGACCACGCCCGAGATCAGGAACGGCAGGATGATCAGGCCGCGCAGCACCGTCGACTGGGTGACGCGATGGAGCACCGCGGCCGTCACGATGGAGACGGCCAGGGTGAGCACCACGGCGATGACGACGAAGTAGAGGGTGATGCCGAGCGACTGCCAGAAGGTGTCGTCCTGGAACAGGTCGATGAAGTTCTGGACGCCGATCCAGGTCGGCGCGCTCAGCAGCCGGAAGTCGGTGAAGCTGAGGTAGATGCCGCGGAGCGTCGGGTAGAGCGCGAAGACCAGGAAGCCGATCATCGCGGGGGCGATGAGGAGCCAGGCCAGCTTGGCGTCGCCGCGATGGGAGGGGGCGGACGCGTTGGTCGGGCGGCGCGAGCGCCGGCGTGCCGCGCGGTCCGGCGCCGGCGGTTCGACCGCGGGAGGAACGGTGGAGATCGACATTGGTCTTCCTTCTCGGGGGTTGCAGATCACACAGTAGGCATGGTTAATTGACACTGTCAAGTAACTCACCCCGCTAGGAGCCCCACCCATGCTCGACGGCTACGGCGCCGTTCTCCCGCTGCGCGCAGCAGGCACATCCCTCGTCATCGACGCGTCCGGGCGGGTGCCGCGCGTGCTGCACTGGGGCGCGGACCTCGGGCCCCTCGACCCCGCCGCCGCCGATGCCCTCCGCAGCACCGGCGGCCCCGCCGTGCTCAACAACTCGCCGGACGTCCCGCGCGCGTTCAGCCTGTGGGCCACCGAGTACGAGGGATGGGCCGGAGCACCCGCGCAGGAGGGGCACGCCGGTGGTTCCGCCACCACGCCGCGCCCGCGTGCGGTGGGCGTGCGACACCGCGTCGACGGCGAGGAGGGAGACGGCGGCGGCCTGATCGAGATCGACCTGGTCGACGGGATCACGGGCCTTCGATCGACGATGAGCCTCGCGCTCGACCGGTTCGGCGTGCTCGCCGTCGACGTCTCGGTCGTTCGCGACGAGACCCTGCTCGACGGCGACGCCCCGGCCGCACCCTACGAGCTGGACGCCCTGCGCGTGCTCCTCCCGGTGCCCGAGCGGGCGGTCGACATCCTCGACTTCGACGGCAAGTGGTGCCGCGAGCGCTCCCCGCAGCGCGGTGCGATCGTCTCCGGGACGCACCTGCGACGCACGCGGCGCGGCAAGCCGGGTCACGACTCCCCCTTCCTCGTCGTCGCCGGCACGGCCGATCTGGCGTTCGGCACGGGCGAGGCCTGGGCGACCCACCTGGCCTGGAGCGGCGACGCCGAGTACCTGGTCGAGCGGCTCCCCGAGGGCGCCGGCGCGTTCTCGTCCGTCCTCGGCGCCGGGGAGGCCCTGCGGCCCGGCGAGCTGCTGCTCGCGCCCGGCGACCGCTACGACGCTCCGACGGCCCTCTTCGTCTGGTCGGGCGACGGTCTCGACGGCATCACCGACCGCCTCCACAGGCGGCTGCGCGCGCGTCCGTCCCACCCCACGACCCCGCGCCCCCTCACCCTGAACTCCTGGGAGGCGGTCTACTTCGACCACGACCTCGACCGGCTCTCGGACCTGGTCGAGCGCGCGGCGCAGGTCGGCGTGGAGCGCGTCGTGCTCGACGACGGCTGGTTCCACGGCCGCCGGGCGGCGAACGCCGGACTCGGCGACTGGGTCGTCGACCGCTCGGTGTGGCCGGACGGCCTGTCGCCCCTCGTCGACCGGGTGCGCTCGCACGGCATGCAGTTCGGGATCTGGTTCGAGCCCGAGATGATCAACCTCGACTCCGATCTGGCCCGCCTCCACCCCGAGTGGGTGCTCGGACCGCGTGCGGGCCTCGGCGCCACGGCGCGCGAGCAGTACGTGCTCGACCTGACCCGGCCGGACGCCTACGAGGTCGTGCTCGACCGCATCAGCGCCATCGTCGAGGAGTACGGCGTCGACTACATCAAGTGGGACCACAACCGCGATCTGTCCGAGGCGGTCAGCGGACGATCCGGGCACGACCGGCCCGCGGTGCACGACCAGACCGTCGCCCTGTACCGGATGCTCGACGCGCTGCGCGAGCGGCACCCCGGGCTCGAGATCGAGACCTGCTCGGGAGGCGGCGGCCGGGTCGATCTCGGCATCCTCGACCGCACGGACCGCATCTGGGCCTCCGACTGCAACGACCCGGTCGAGCGCCTGCAGATCGAGCGGTGGACCCGGATGCTCGTCCCGCCGGAGCTCATCGGCTCGCACCTCGGCGCCGAGCGCTCGCACACCACCTCCCGCCGCACCGACCTCTCGTTCCGGCTGATCGTCGCGCTCACCGCGCACGCGGGCATCGAGTGGGATCTGCAGGAGGCCGACGGCGACGAGCTCGAGCGCATCGCCCGCTGGGGTGCCGTGTACCGCGAACTGCGCGAGCTCATCCACAGCGGCCGCGTGGTGAACGCCGACCTCGCGGACGAGGCGACCGTGCTCACGGGCATCGTCGCGCAGGACGGCAGCCGGGCGATCCACACCTGGGCGCGGCTCGCGACCTCGGCCGGCGGGCAGGCGGGACGCGTCCGCTTCCCCGGGCTCGACGCCTCCGCCCGCTACGCCGTGCGCATCCGCGACGAGTTCGGGCCGGCGAGCCGCCACCAGAGCTCCGACCCCGCGTGGATCTCCGCCGCGCTGCGCCCCGAGGGTGTCGCGCTCCCCGGCTCGGTGCTCGCGGTCGCCGGCGTCCCGATGCCGACCCTCAACCCCCAGCAGGCGATGCTGTTCGACCTCGTCCGGCTGCCGTGACACGGCCCGGCGAGCGCGAGCGGACGAGCCCCTCAGACGGCCCACCGCAATAACCGCTCCGGCGCACCGACGCGTCCGAGCGCTTCAGAGAGGAAGATCGCATGACACGCCAGACACGTGCGCGACGGGGCCTGCGGGCACTCATCGTGTCGGTCGCGGCCCTCGGGCTGGTGGCTGCCGCCGCCGCTGCCCCGGCGGGTGCAACACCGACGGGCACACCCTCGCCGGAGCCGACGGGCACGCCCGCCGCGACGGCCACGCCCACCGCGACGTCGACGCCCGCACCGACGCCGACACCGACAGGCGCGGCTCCGGAGTCGCCGGTCGCGACGCCCACGGCCGCGCCGTCCGCCTCCCCCGCCGCCACGGCGAAGCCCGGCGCGAAGCCCGCCCCGATCATCCAGCCTCCCGCCGCGCCGCCCGTCGACGCCTGGGCGAAGACGCCCTACCTGGGCTGGAGCAGCTACAGCATGCAGGTCTACAGCGGTGATCCGAAGTGGATCACCGCGGATCAGATCATCGCCCAGTCCGACGCCATGAAGGCCAAGCTCGGCAAGGCCGGCTACGACTACATCAACGTCGACTCCGGCTGGAACGACGGCGTGGACGCGAACGGGCGCCCGACGCCGAGCGCCACGCTCTACCCGCAGGGCCTGAAGAAGGTGATCGACCACGTCCACGCCAACGGGCAGAAGTTCGGGCTGTACCTCATCCCGGGCATCTCCCCCGATGTGTACGAGAAGGCCTACCCGATCGCGAACGCGCCCGGCTGCACCACCCACGACATCGTGAAGCAGCCGCTGCAGCAGGCCGACTACTGGAAGATCGGCTACCGCATCGACTTCTCGAACCCGTGCGCCCAGAAGTACGTCGACTCGATCGTCGACCAGCTCGCGGCGTGGGGCGTGAACTTCCTCAAGTTCGACAGCGTGACCCCGGGCTCCGGCGTCAGCGACCTCTCGCTCGACGCCCGCGACGACGTCGCCGCGTGGTCGCAGGCGCTCAAGAAGAAGAACATCTGGTTCGAGCTGTCGTGGGCGCTCGACATCAACTACGCCGACACGTGGAAGCAGTACGCGAACGGCTGGCGCGTGGAGTGGGACGTCGAGTGCTACTGCTCCGGCGTCGCCCTCACGCAGTGGGACAACATCGCGCGCCTCTTCCCGCGCGCGGCCGATTGGTGGCGTCACGCCGGCCCGGGAGGCTGGAACGACTTCGACTCGCTCGACGTCGGCAACGGCACGATGGACGGCCTCACCCGCGACGAGCGCCGCACCGCGACCACCCTCTGGGCCATCTCGGCGGCGCCGATGTACGTCGGCAACGACCTGACCAAGCTCGACCAGTTCGGTGTCGACCTGCTCACCAATCGCGAAGTCGTGGCCGTGAACCAGGCCGGGACTCCCGCGCAGCCGGTCTCGACCGCGACCGACAAGCAGGTCTGGTTCGCGCCGAACGCCGACGGCAGCTACACCGTCGCCCTCTTCAACCTCGGCCGCACCGACGCCGACATCACGGCGAACTGGTCCGACCTCGGCCTGACGGGCCCGGCGACCGTCCGGGATCTGTGGGCCGGCAAGGATCTCGGCACGTTCGACACGAGGTTCACGGGCGAGACGGTCCCGATCCACGGGACCCGCCTGCTGAAGGTCACACCGAAGAAGGGCTCCACCGTCGCGCTGAACGACGACGCCCAGCGCGTGCAGTACACCGGCGACTGGTCGCGCAACGGCGGCCTCGAGGTGCCGGCGACGACGCAGCAGCTGCCGGTCGCGGTCGGCGACTCGAGCGGCGGCCAGGTGCCGACGCCACCCGCCTCGAGCCGCGTCGTCGCGGTGAACGACAACGACTCCGGCATCGCCTACTCGGGGTCCTGGGGGCAGAGCGGCGGCCGCGGCTTCGGGGACTACAACGACGACGTGCACTACGTCGAGGCCGACGGCTCCTCGTTCCAGTACACGTTCACAGGCACGGGCATCGACTACGTGACCGAGCTCGACCAGTCGCAGGGCGACGTGGACGTGTACCTCGACGGGCAGTTCCAGAAGACCGTGAGCACGGGCCGCGACGCGGGCCAGCCGCGCCAGACGCAGCAGGCCGTGTGGAGCGTCAGCGGCCTCCCGAACGGATCGCACACCCTCCGCGTCGTCAAGAAGTCGGGCGCGTTCATGCTGCTCGACAAGCTCGACGTCACCCTGGAGAGCCTGCTGCAGCCCGACGTGGCCGTGTTCGACAAGGCGGCGCCCGCCGACGTGCCGGTGACGCTGCTGCGCGACGGCGGCGAGCTCGCCGGGATCTCCCGCGACGGGTCGGCCCTGAAGAAGGGCACCGACTACACCGTCTCGGGGTCGACCGTCACACTGCGCGCGGGGTACCTCGCCGGGCTCGCGAACGGCACGGCGTCGCTGGCGTTCCAGTTCCGCGGCGACGCGCGCGACGACGTCCACGCCACCACGAAGGACGGCGACCGCGTCGACCTCGTCTTCCGCGGCACCGGGGTCTCGTGGATCGGCGCGACCGCGCCCGACCAGGGCACAGCGGCCGTCTACATCGACGGCAGACTGGCCAAGACGGTCGACACCCGCTCGGACGCGCGCCGCACCGGCCGGACGCTCTTCTCCGTCGACGGGCTGCGGGACGGCGAGCACCGCATCACCGTGCAGAAGGTGTCGGGCGACGTGCTGCGGAACGACGTCCTGCAGTACACCGTGAAGAAGTAGCACCACCGGAACGATCAGAAGGAGCACCATGTCCCACCCCGCCCGATTCGTCTTCGTCGGCGACTCCATCACCGACTGCGAGCGCGATCGGAGCGACAGTGCGTCGCTCGGCGAGGGCTACGTCCGCCTGCTGGCGGACGCCCTCGCCGGGCGCGCCGGGACCGTGCGCAACGCCGGCGTCTCTGGCGACCGCGCGGTCGACCTCGAGGCCCGCTGGGCGGACGACGTCGTGGCCGCCGACCCCTCCGTCCTCACGATCTACGTCGGCGTCAACGACATGTGGCGCCGCTTCGACAGCGACGACCCGACCTCCGCCGCAGACTTCGAGGCGACGCTCCGCCGGCTGGTGGAGGCGCTCCCGTCTCCCCGCCCGCGTCTCCTGTTCGTCGAGCCGTTCTTCCTCCCGACCACCGCCGAGCAGGAAGGCTGGCTGGACGACCTGGCCGGCAAGCGCGCCGCGGTCGCCCGGGTGGCCGCGGACGTGGAGGCGACGCTCGTCCCGCTGCACGACCGCATGACCGCCGCAGCGGCCCGGCTCGGCATCCCCGCCGTCGCGCCGGACGGCGTGCATCCCTCCCCCGCGGGCCACCGGATGATCGCGGACGCCTGGCTGGAGGCGTACGAGCGGGCGACACCGTGACCGCCCCCTTCGCCGCCCTGCTCGGGCACGACCTCCTGCCGACACCGGACGACTACGACGCCTTCTGGGCCACCGCACTCGACGAGGCCGGGAGGTTCCCGCTCGCGACCCGCCTGACTCCCGTCGACACCGGGCTCACGACCGTGGACGTGTACGACATGTCGTTCGGCGGGTCGGCGGGGCGCACCGTCACCGGCTGGCTGCGGCTGCCGCGCCACCGGCCGCGTCCGCTCGCCGCCGTCGCGCACGCGAACGGCTACGGCGCCGGCCGCCTCGCCGCCATCGACGACCTCACCTGGTCGGCCGCCGGCTACGCGCACCTCGTCGTGAACACCCACGGTCAGGGCGGCGGCAGCACCGGCCATCTGCTCGACGGCATCCAGGATCCCGAGCGGTCGTACTACCGCGGGGTCTTCGTCGACGCCGCCCGGGCAGTGGAGGCCCTGCGCGGACTCGACGAGGTCGACGCCTCGCGCGTCGCCATGATCGGCAACAGCCAGGGCGGCGGCATCGCGCTCGGCGTGGGCGCACTCGTCCCGGACCTCGTCGCCGTGCTGGCCCAGTCCCCGTTCCTGACGGCCGCGCCGATCGCGCTGCAGCACGCGGCCCAGGGCCCGTGGACGGAACTGCGCGCATACCTCGACGAGCACCCCGACCGCACCACCGCCGTCGCCCGCACCCTCGCCTACGTGGACGGCATCACCTCCGCCCGCCACGCCACCGCCCCCGGCTGGATCTCCGACGGCCTCGCCGACGACATCTGCCCGCCCGAGACGGCGCGCGCGGCGGCCTCGGCGTATGCGGCTCAGGTCGCCTTCCGTGAATGGCCGGGCGCCGGGCACGAGGCGGGCGGGACGGCGGACCGGGAGGCGGCGCTCGCGGTGCTGGCGGAGGGGTTCGGCGCGGATCAGAGCACAGGCCTGTAGTAGCCCTCCTCGAGCCCGGGCACCGAGTGAACGCGGTCGAGGAGCTGCGTGGAGAATCCGTCGCTCCCCTCGATCTGATCGACCAGGCCACCGAGAAGGGTCAGTGCTGCGGCGGGTGTCCTCGGAGACAGGTAGTCCCTCTTCACGTCCAATGCGATTCGCGGGAGGGTGACGTGGCCGTCGAATCGTCTGTTCCAGAGGCGTCCGTGATGCGCCGCGATGTTGCGCAGGAAGGCGATGTTCTGGACCGCCTGAAGCAGCTTGGGAACATCTTCGAGAGCGAGGGACTTCGCGACCGGTTCGAGAACGGACTTGTCCCGAAGAGCACGCAAGAAGCGGGAGAACGTACCGATCGAGATGACTTCGACAGCCGCCCAGAGCGGAATCGGATCACCCTTCCGCACGTGATGCTTGATGAAGATCTCGTCCCGTTGCTGCACGGATGCGAAGCTGCCGAGCACGATGCTCCTGTTCTTCCCCTCCGCAGTCCATCGGTCCCGCGCCGGCCCAGGAGATTCGGGCCTCGTGTTCTCGGGGAGGTACAGGTTCGCGTCCGCGTACGCATCGCTGCCGCCGATGCTCCGGGTCACATGGTGGGCGACGCGGCTTCGCAGTGTCGGCTCGACGACGGACACTCCGTCCAGGACCGCATTCCGCACGGCGCGATCGAGGTCGTACACCTCCATCAACGTCGCAGCGTCGACGCCTGCCCGATAGCGTTCCGAGGGGCCGTCCTGCTGGTAGAAGCAGCGCGCGTATCCACTCACCCGGTAGTAGTTGCTCGAGTAGAGGAACATGGCGAACTGCTGCTCGCTCACGCCACCGAGCTCCAAGCCGCGGTCGAGATGTCGCCTGATCTGCGCCTTCAGGTCGATCCAATGCTTCACGCGTTCCCCCATAAACGAAGAACCCACCCAGCCCGAGGGCTGGATGGGTCCGAATGTTGCTCCCAAGCTATCACAGCGCGGTCTGCGGCCACTCCCCCAGCCACGCCGCAGCCGCCGTCGTGACCCGTAAGAACTCCAGCGTCAGCGCCGTCGGGTCCGAGGACTGCCGCACCACCTCGTAGGGCAGCACGAACTCCCCCAGCGCGTGGTCGTAGTGCGCGCCTCCCGGGACCGCGGTCTCCGCGTATCCCTCCGGCTCGGGATACGCGTACGAGTAGAACGCGCCCTCGCGGCCGCCGCCGGGCCAAAATCCCGAGCTGCTGATCTCGTCGCAGTAGCCCTCGATCATGACCCGGTCGGGGCAGTTCGGGACTCCACCGGGGTGCAGTGGTGCGGGGCGCCCGGAGAACCGGGTCGTCGCGATGTCGAGTGCGCCCCAGAAGAGGTGGACGGGGCTGGCCTTGCCGCGGAACTCGGCCCGCAGGCGACGCAGCACGCCGTCGGCGCGGATGAGCTGCTGCCAGAAGGCGTTCGCCTGCTCCGGTTCGTACGAGCGGTGCTCGATGTCGGTCGGGAACGGGATGGCCGGGTCCACCTCGTTCGGCGTCGGATGGATCTCGAGCTCGACGCCGAGCCGGCCGAGCGCCTCGAAGGTGAGCCGGTAGAACGCGGCCACCGTCATCGGCTGCAGCGCGATCTCCTCCCGGCCGCCCCCGCTCGTCCGCAGCACGAGCCGGTGGTCGACGAAGTCGAACTCGATGTCGAGGATGCTCCCGTCGAGCGGGATCGGGCCGGTCGAGAGCCCGCGGGCGCTCAGCGAGAGCGTCACGTGCCACCAGTGGTTCAGGAAGGGCGAGCCGACCATCCGCAGCTTCCCGATGATCTGCAGCCACATGTGCAGCGTCTCCCGGGTGGGGGTCCAGGCCTCCACCTCGAGGGACGGCCACGATTCTCCGCGCTTCTCCATCACGACCTCCGCCACCCAGTGTGACGGATGCGGCGCGCGCACGGGCGCGACGTTCGTCGAGCCGTCAGGCGGCGAGGTGGAACGTGTCGGCGAACCGGCCGAGCAGGTCGCCGCGGCCGTGCAGCACCTCCACCACTCCGGTCTCGATCGCGGCGCCCGGTGCGAGCTCGCCCGAGATGAGCCGGCGGATGCCCGGGCCGGCGGAGAAGGCCAGGTCGGCGGGGCCGTCGCCGCGCGCGACGTCGAGGGTCGGGCCGTTCACCCGGATGAGCAGTTCGGCGGCGCCGAAATGCGCGCCGTAGACGGTGGTGGGGAGGTCGGCGGCGATCTGCGGCCGGAACGCGGTGCGGAGGGCCATCGTCATCGAGTCCGGCGTCACGATCTGCTCCTCCCGCGGGTCGCCCATCGCCTTGAACCCCCAGGTGCCGAGCGCCAGGACGACCGGCTCGAGCTCCCGGCCGTACGGCGTGAGCTCGTAGACGATCACGCGCGAGCGCGGCGCCCGGCGGATGATGCCGGCCTCCTGCAGCTCTTTGAGCCGCGCCGCCAGGATGTTGCTCGGGATGCGCGGGAGGCCCGCGGCGAGCTCGCCGTAGCGGCGCGGCCCGACGAGCAGGTCGCGGATGATGAGCAGCGCCCAGCGTTCGCCCACGAGCTCGAGGGCCCGGGTGACGCCGCAGTACTGCCCGTAGTCGCGCGCGGCCATCGGACCTCAGGCCTGCTGGTTCGCGACGGCGGCCTCGGGGCCCTGCTGGGCGGCGGTCGGGTCCATCCAGCCGAACTCGAGCAGGTTGCCGTCCGGGTCGGCGAGCTGGCGCTGGTACATGAAGCCGTAGTCGGCCGCGGGGCGCGGCTCGGTGCCACCCGCGGCGACGCCGTCCGCGACGGCCTTGTCGACCGCGTCGCGGGAGTCGAGGAAGATCGCGGTCGAGACGGACGGGTTCGTCGCCGGGTCGCCGATCGGCAGATCGGTGAAGGTCTGGAAGAACTCGCGGACGAGGATCATGAAGTAGCTGTGGTCCTCCTCGACGACGACGCAGGCCGCGTTGTGGTCGGTGAAGAGCGGATTGATGGTGAAGCCGAGCGCCGTGTAGAACGCCTTCGCACGCTCCAGGTCGGTCACCGGCAGGTTGACGAACATCGCGGTCATCGTGGTCTCCTTCGACGGATGGTCTGAGCTGACTTCTCACTGCTGTCGAGACTGATACTTGCAAAAAACAAGTGAGGCGTCAAGACCCCGGCCATCATCGGCGTCACCGGCTTCCGCGGCCCAGTTCGTTGTATCGGCGGATGTCCTTGATCGGTCGGGCGGCGCCGGCTTCGATCACCGGAGCGTCCGACAGCCGCCGGTCGACGCGCGGGTCGTCGCGCCGCCGCGGCTTGACCACGGCGAGCGGCCGGGTCTCGATCGGCGTCTCGACGACATCCGCTCGCGCCAAGGTCTCCCTCGCGAGCGCGAGGCTGACCACCACGTCGCGTCTCGACGGGTGCCACCGGCCGGCGATGAGGGCGACCACCGTGCGGTTGTGCAGCGTCCACGCGAACCGTTCCTGAACTCCGTCGACGACCTGCCGGGCGATCAGGCGCGAGGCTCTGCCCATCATGACCTCGGCATGCGCGCGCGCCGCGTCGACGGTCGGGAACCCTGCGCCGCTCGTGGCGATCTCGCGATGATTCGACGACATCAACCGCCACAGCACGATCGTCCCCTGCTCGTCCGTGGTGTCTTTCGCCCGCCTGACCCGAGCGGCGGGACCGCCCTCGACCGCGACCTCGGGCGCCGCCATCAGCCGGTCCCGGAAGGCCGCCCACACGCGGTAGCGGTCGCTGTCCTCGTGCAGCAGGTTGAAGCGGATGTACGGCGTCCCCCGTGGCTCCCTGCGTCCCATCGTCCCCCTCGATCCCTGTCGGTGCTCTACGGCGTGGCGACCGGCACCGGCGTCCGGTCCGCGGTGGCGGAGGGCGTCGGCACCGGTCCGTCCGTCGGCGGCGGCGCCGGCGGCGGCACGTAGCGGGCGACGGTCAGGGTGACGATGCCGCCCAGCGCGAGGCGCGCGCCCTCGCCCGGCTCGACGCGCAGCACGACGCCGGTCAGGAACTCGCTGGTGTCCTGCGTGACGGTCTGCGCGTGCAGACCGGCCGCGGCGAGCGCGTCGATCACCGGTTGGCTCGCCTGGCCGGTCAGGCCGGCGGGCACACGGACGCGGCCGCTCGCGATCACGAGATCGATCGCGGTGCCCTCGGGGACGCGCGCGCCGAACGACGGCGCCGTCCCGAGCACGGCACCGGCGCGATCCACCCCGTCGCGTGCCGAGATCGCGCCGAGCGTCAGTCCGGACGCGGCCAGCGCGTCCCGTGCCCCGGCCACGTCCAACCCCGCCAGCTGCGGCACCGGCGTCTCGCCCGGGCCGGTGGAGACGAGCAACGCGACGGTCTGACCCGCCGAGATCGACGTCCCCGGCCCGGGGTCCGTCCCGGAGACCAGCCCGGCCCCGTACGACGAAGCGGTGGGATGCTGACCGGCGACGACGGCGCCGGAGGCGGTGAGGGTGCGTGCGGCCTCCTCCACCGTCTTCCCCGCCACCTGGGGCACGACGACGTCGGGTGCGGAACCCGCGGGCACGAGAAGCGCGTGCGCGACGACCGCGGCGGTCAGGACCAGGACCGCCGCCCCGGCGACGACGAGTCGCGCGGCCGGGGACCAGGGTCGCCGCGGCCTCGGCCGGGAGCCCGGACCGGAGGCTCGTTTCGGGGACCTCGCGGACCTCGCCGCCCCCGCCCCCGCCGTCGCCGTCGCCGTCGCCGGGGTCGCCGGACGCCCGCGGACGATTCGGATCCGCTCCGTCGCGACGGCGTCGGCATCCGCCTGCGGGTGCACCGTCGTGATCGTCGCCAGCGCCGCGGTGGGCCACGCGGACACGTCCTCGGGACGGCTCTCGCGCGGCGGACGGGCCGCGGCCTCGATCCGCTCCAGCTCCCCCAGCACCGCCGCGAAGGACGCGGGGCGCCGGGCCGGAGTCGGATCGACGCACGACTCCCGGAGCCGTTGCAGGGCGCCGAGCAGCCGCACCGCAACGACGGGCGGGGCGTCCTCCCCCCTCTCCCCGAGCACGAGCAGGGACTCCAGGACGCGCCCGAAGCCGTAGACGTCGCTGCGGCGGCCGGGCGCCTCTCCGGCGGCCTGCTCCGGTGACGCGAACCGCAGCGACGCGGTGAACCGCGACCACGCCTCGGCCGTTCCGGCCGGGTCGGACGGCGAGAGCAGCTCCCACGGCTGCGGGCCGAGGCCGGTGACCCACGTCCGCGCGCCCTCCAGGAGCACGATGTCGGGGCCGAGCGCGCCGTGGACGACGCCGCCCGCGTTCACCTCGCGCATCGTCTCCGCCAGCGTCCGCGCGACGGCGAGCAGCTCCTCCGCGTCACGGGCCGACCGGCCGTCGGCCACTAGATCCTGCACCGTCGGTGCGGCGACCAGTGCCGTCACGACCCAGGGGCGGGCCGCCCTGCCGCCCCCATGGTCGAAGACCTCCGGGACGCCGGGCACGGAGAGGTCGGCTGCACTCGCGATGCGGGCGGCGACGATGCGGGCGGCGACCGCGTCGTCGGCGAGCTCGGGGCGCAGCTCGGTGAGCGCGACGTCCCGGTCGAGGAGCCCATCCCGTGCGACGGAGGTGATCGAGAACGCGTCGGCGCCGAGGGGGCGGAGCGCCGTGTAGCGCTCGCGACCGCGTGGGATGGATGCGTCGCCGTTCATACTCTGTGCGCGTAGACGACGAAGTTCTGATGGCTGCTGGTGCCGCCGTCGTACTGGAAGCAGGTGACCAGGACGAGCCGCCCGGGGACCCGCTTCCACAGCTCCGCCTGCTGCGCGACATCCGTCTTCTCGTAGAGCGCGGTGTCGTCGATGACGTAGTCGATGTCGCCCTCGGGAACGGTGACCACGATGCGGTCGCCCGGGTGCACCGTGTATCCCGAGTGCGGGACGTCGAGGAGCCCGTTGAACGCCGCATCGCCACCGCGGTAGGTGTGCCCGGCGATGTAGACGGTGTTGCCGGTGTCGGCCGTGGCCGCCCCGTACTCCGCGAGCCAGTACGCGCTCCCGGCGGTCGGCGGGTCCACGGTGCCCCCGTCGGCGACGGACATCCTCCCGACGTTCACGGAGAGACCGATCGACGGGATGGCGAGCCGCGTCGGCTGCCCGGGGACGAGCGGTCGCGGCGCTGCCGGCGCGCCGACCGGTGCGGCAGACTGGCCCGGGGCGGGCTCCGCCATCGGCGTCTGCGCCGGGGCGGCCCCCTCCGCCCCCGCCGACGGCGTCGCTGCGGCGAAGGTGCGGGCGACGAGGGTCCCTCCGGCGGTCGTCAGGGCGACGACGACGAGGACCAGCACCCCTGTCCAGGCGACGGCCGCCGCTCTTCCCGTCCTGCGCCGGTGCCGCTCGGTCATGCAGCCGCCCTCGCGTACTCGTTCGCCTTCTCGCGCACGGCGGCGACGTAGGCGTCGTCGTGGTTGTACGCCCGGATCGCCGTGGTCCACCCCGCCGGCGTCTGCAGGTCTCCGCCCGCGGCGCAGAGGTACTTCGCCGTCGTCAGTGCCGCGTCGTCGATCTGGTTCGGGTCGGCGACGCCGTCGCCGTCGGCGTCGGTGCCGTACTGCGCCCAGGTCGACGGGATGAACTGCATGGGCCCGACGGCGCGGTCCCACTGGGCGTCCCCGTCCAGCCGGCCGTGGTCGGTGTCCGGGACGGCGGCGAAGTCCACCCCGTCCAGTCGGGGACCGAGGATCGTGCCGACGAGGTGGCCGGACGCATCCAGGTGCGCCCCGCCGTGCGTCCCGTGGCCGGACTCGATCGACCCGATCGCGGCGATGGTGTTCCAGGTGACGCGGCAGCCGGGTGCGGCCGTCGACTCGACGACCGCGGCGGCCGCGTACGCCTGGAGCGCGCGGGCGGGGATGCCTGTGCGGCCGGAGGTCGCCGTCAGCCAGCCGAGCGCGACGACGCCGTCGGTGTTCGACCGGCGACCGGCGACCGGGAGCGTCTCCGAATCGCCGGCCGAGGAGTCACCCGCCGCGGGCAGGCTTGCCGCGACGGGGATGCCCGTCCCGCCGGCGCCGGCGATGACGCTCCCGTCCGCCGCCGTCGCCGCGGGCTTCGGGAGGTTGGCCACCCAGCCGGCGGCCCCGGCGATGATGAAGGCGGCGACGGCGAAACCGGCGGCGGTGCGGATCGAGACGGTCATCCGAACCGCCCGTTCACGTAGTCGCTGGTCCGCTCGTCCCGAGGGTCCTCGAACATCGCGGTCGTGTCGCCGTACTCGACGATGACGCCGGGGGTGTTCTGCGCGGCGAGGAAGAAGGCGCACTGGTCGCTGACGCGCGCGGCCTGCTGCATGTTGTGGGTGACGATGACCACCGTCACCTGGCCGCGGAGGTCGGCGATGGTCTCCTCGACGCGACGCGTCGACGTGGGGTCGAGGGCCGAGCACGGCTCGTCCATCAGCAGCACCCGCGGTGAGACCGCCAGGGAGCGGGCGATGCAGAGCCGCTGCTGCTGGCCGCCCGACAGACCGCCGCCGGGCTGGTCGAGGCGATCCTTCACCTCCTCCCACAGCGACGCCTTGCGCAGCGAGTCCTCGACGAGCTCGTCGCGCTGATCGCGGCTCGTGCGCACCCCGGCGAGCTTCAGCCCCGAGACGACGTTGTCGTAGATGCTCATCGCGGGGAACGGGTTCGGCTTCTGGAACACCATCCCGATGTGCCGTCGCGCCGTGGTGACGCGTTCCTGCGGGCTGTAGATGTCGCTGCCGTCGAGCCGCACCTCGCCCGAGAGACTCGCCGTCGGCACCATCTCGTGCATCCGGTTCAGGATGCGCAGGAAGGTGGACTTGCCGCAGCCCGACGGCCCGATGAGCGCCGTGACCTCCCCCTTCCGCATGGTGAGCGAGACCCGGTCGAGCACTTTGCGCTGTCCGAACCACGCCGAGATCGAGTCCGCCTGCAGCGTCGCGGCCGCCGTCCGGCCGAACAGGGACTCGCGGGTCGTGACAGGGGGACGTTCGCCGAAGGGCGGCGCCTGGTCGGCGACGGCGGAGCGGCGTCCGGGACGCAGCGTGCGAAAGTTCATGGGGCTCCTAGAGCAGGTTGGGGAGGATGATCTGGTTGACGTTCGTGGCCGCGAGGAGCGCGAGCACGCCGATGACCGGCACCGCGACGATCCACGTCTGCCAGCGGCCCCAGCGACGCCAGAGCCAGGTCGCGCCGATGACGGCGACGGCGAGGAGCTCGAGCAGGAGGACCAGCCCGAACGCGTTCGTCGGGTCGGTGCCCATCGGCCGTTCGGCCTCCGAGACGGGCATCCCGAGCTGGGCGGGCCGGTCGTACCCCTTGGTGACGAGATCCGCGTCCACGCGGAGCACGCCCGTCGGGGTGTACCAGCCGCCGGTCGCGGTGGTGAGCACGACGCGGCCTTCGCCGGTCTTGAGCGCGGGAGGCGCGTCGTCGCCGGCCAGGCGGCGGTCCCGCACCTTGTACGTGCAGGAGCCCTGGCCGGCCTGAACGGTGAACGTCTGGCCGACGCGGAGGTCCGACCAGGCGGCTCCGACCGCGCCGTACGAGCTGGAGCGGGCCATCAGGACGCTCGTCCCGAGCTGGCAGGGCATGACCGTGTTGCGCTGGTGGCCGATCCCGAGCATGGTCTGCGCGCCCGCCGACCCCTCGACGATGACCTCGCGGTTGATGCCGATGTCTTTCGCGTACATCACGGCCAGCGGCGTCCCGATCCTCAGGGGCTCGCCGTCGTCCGTCACCGGCTCGACCGGGGTCGCGCCCTCGGCCAGGCTCAGCCGGAGCTGGTCGTAGAGGGTGTTCTGGCTGACGTAGTGCTGGACGGGCGAGACCGCGAGCAGCACCACGATGAGCAGCAGGATGCCGGACGAGAGGATGCCGAGCACCAGCGACAGCGCCCGCTGCATCGGTGGCGCCGAGACGCGCGTCGCGTGCGGGCGCGGGACGGCCCGGGGTGGGCCGGGCGCGATCACGGCGACCATCACCGACCGTCCCGCCCCGACCTGGACACGACGTGGCTGACGACCGGCGGTCCGATGAGGAGCAGCAGCACGAGCAGGATGACCACGACCATCAGGGTCTGCGGGCCCGCCCACCCGTCGTTGCCGGTAAGGGTCATCGGCACGGCCTTGACGTTGGCGGACGTCCCGCTCGCCGTCGCCCCGTCGCCGCATCCGCCGGTGTCGGGGTCGCACGCCTGCTGCTGAGCGCTCCCGTTCGCACCCGCGGCGGTGTTGGCGGCGGAGGCTCCGGTGGGCCCTTTCGCGCCGGTCTTGGCCTGCGCCGCCGGGCCGGCTCCGGTGAACCCCCACGTCGCGCATCGCTCCGGTGTGCAGTCGGTAGGGAACGGCGCCTCGATCAGGAGCTGGTTCTTGTCGGGACTGTCGCCCGGCTTGAACGTGGGGTTGTTGCAGGGGTTGCCGCTGCCGCTGCCCACCGCCTGGCCCGTCGCGTTGATCTTCGCCATGGTGGCGGCATCCACGCCGGGGATCTGTTTGACCTGGTCGAGCGCGGCGAGCACGAGGTTCATGGGCAGCGGCGAGTAGCCCAGGTTGCCCATCTTCCGCTGTCCCTCGCACAGCGAGTACTGGTCGAAGAAGCCGAGCGTCGCCCCCTTCTGCGTGTTGAATCCGCCGTGGACGACGCTCGGAGCGACCTGATACGTGTACATCGAGAGCGGGTAGGTGCGCGGATCGCCGTACTGGTAGACGTCGGAGAGGTCCTGGCTGAGGTAGTTCGGGTTCCCCTTGTCGGTGTTGATCTTGGCGACGTGGAGGGCGACCGCGACGGCGTACTGGTCGGGCACGGTGTAGAAGCCGGCGGCGTTCTTCACCTTGGCGACGGGGAAATCGGCGCCCAGCGCGTACGAGTACTCGTCGTAGTTGATCGCGAACTGGTTCGCCGCCGTGTAGGCGGTGACGCCGTTCGACCCGTTCTGCGCGACGAAGTTCGGGAGGTTCTGGTGCGGGTAGTACGACGTGGCGTGCGCCGGGTCGCACCCGGCCTTGGCGCACAGCTTGCGGTACAGGTCCGGGTATTGCCGCAGCAGCCACAGCGTGAACTGCGCCGTGGCTCCCGAGCCTTCGGAGCGGACGACCACGGTGATGCGCTGCGACGGGAGGGCGACGCCGGGGTTGTCGGCGGCGATGGCCTTGTCGTCCCACTGCGTGATCTCGCCGGTGAAGATCCCCGCGATCGCCGCCTGGGAGAGCTTGAGGTCGGTGAACCGTTTGCCGCCGAGGTTGAGGTTGTACATGAACGAGGTGCCGCCGGCGACGATGGGCAGCATCACGTAGGGGAACTGCGGCACGGTGGTGTCCTGCGGGTCCGCGGTGTCACCGGTGAAGGGGATCTCGGTGACGGCGAAGTCGGCGTTGATCTCCTTGGCGAAATCGGTGCGGCCCGTGGAGGAGCCGTTCGGCGCGTAGTCGACGGTGACCCCCTGCGCACCGGCGTCGCTGACCCATTGGGCGACGGCGTTCCCCGCCCACGACGACCCCTCGCCCGAGATGCGGAGGTAGCCGGCGGCGGAGGCGGGCAGGCCGATGCCGGCCAGAAGGAGCGTTGCCACGGCGAGGGTCGATGCGCGCAGCAGCCGTCGGAGGGTTCGGTGGGGGCGGTTCATCGTGTGGGGTCCTGTCCGGGTCCGGCCGCGGGGCGGCTGTCCTCGCCGGGCGCGAGGTAGTGGTTGAAGACGAGCAGTTCGTCGAGCTCGAGGGGTGCGACGGGTCGCGGAGCCCGCGACTCGATCCGCGCGAGGGTCGCTCGCGAGCGGGCCGTCAGGCGCCGGTGCTGGCTCTCGGTGAGCTTGCCCGGCTCCTGACCGCCCAGCGCGCGGGCGACCAGGAACAGGACGAGGACCACGACGAGGAGGAACGCGGCGGTCGCGAATCCGCGCGCGATCATGTTCGGCTGGGGGCTCTTCACGAACTCGAGCGCGGCGAGCGGTAGGGAGGTCATCGGCCCCTCGAACGGATTGAAGTTCAGGTTCGAGGTCACGCCCGCGGTGAGGAGGATGGGCGCGGTCTCGCCGATGCCGTGGGCGGTCGCGAGGATGATCGCCGTGGTGAGGCCGGCGCGCACGGTCGGCAGCACCACATACCAGACGACCGCCCATTGGCCGGCGCCCAGCGCGTGTCCGGCCTCGCGGAGGTTGCCCGGCACGAGGCGGAGCACGACGTCGGCGGAGCGGATCATGATCGGCAGCATCAGCACCGTGATGGCGAGCGCGGCGGCGAAGCCGTTGAACGCGTGGGTGATGCCGACGATGATCGCGGCGTAGATGAAGAGGCCCGCCACGACCGACGGCAGGGCGGTCATCGCCTCGACGATCGTCCGCACGAAACGGGCGAACACTCCGCCGACCTCGCCGAGGAACACCGCCGTCGTCAGGCCGAGCGGGATGGTGATGGCGAGGGCGATCCCGATCTGGATGAGCGTGCCGACCAGCGCGTGCAGGATCCCGCCCTCGTCCAGTCCGGACAGCGGGCCGACGCCGCGCATGTCCGTCGTGAAGAAGTGGAAGCGGTCCCAGAAGCTCTGGCCGCCGGCCGTCGAGAACATCTGCGCGAACACGTCCTCGCCGCGCACGAGCGTGAAGCCGATCACGAGGGCCAGCGAGCCCACCACCACCACGCCGGCCGCCCACAGCATGACCGTCCAGAACCGGTCGCGCACGGCGGGCCCCGGGTTCCGCAGGAAGACGAGGGTGGAGTAGATCGCGACGAACCAGAGGAACGACAGCGGCAGCAGCCAGCCGATCGGGATGAGCGTCACGGCCACGGTGAGCAGGAGGCCGATCGCGAGACCCGCGGCCGCGGCCCCCGCCACGGTGAACGCGTCGTCCCGCGAGAACCCGATGACCACGCGCGACTCGTCTTCGGCCTCCGGGGCGAGGTCCTCCCGGGGCAGCCGGGTCCCGCCGGTGAGGCCAGGGACGTCGTCGAGGTCCAGCCGGACCGTCATGGTGTCGTCGGTCATCAGCCCTCGCTCTCCGCTCCCGAGCGGGATCGGGCGATGATCGCCGACGCGGTGAAGTTCACGATCATCGTCATCACGAACAGCGCGAGACCGGCGGCCATGAGCGCGCTCATCGAGAACGCGTTCGCCTCGCCGTAGCGCAGCGCGATGTGGGCCGCGATGGAGTTCGTCCCGTTCTGGAGGATGTGGATGTTGATGTTGAAGATCGGGTTGATGATCAGGTAGATCGCGATCGTCTCGCCGAGGGCCCGCCCCATCCCGAGCATGGTGCCGCCGATCATCCCGCCCCGGCCGAAGGGCAGGACGACCGAGCGGACCATCCCCCACCGCGTCGCCCCGAGTGCGAACGCCCCCTCGCGCTCTCCGATCGGGGCGCGGGAGAACGACTCCCGCATCATCGACGTCATGATCGGGATGATCATCAGAGAGACGACCACCCCGGCGATGAACGTCGACGACGTGTACAGCGACGTGTCCGGCAACGGGTTGCCCGGGTCGGCGGCGTCGACCCGGAAGATCGGGATCCACCCGAACCAGGTCGACAGCCACTGGCTGAACGGCACGATCGCCGGCTGCAGGAAGATGAGCCCCCACAGGCCGAACACCACGCTGGGCACCGCCGCCATCAGATCGACGATCGACACGAGGGTGCGCCGGAACGACCCGGTCGCGACCTCGGTGATGAACAGGGCGGTGCCGACCGAGAGCGGGAACGCGATGACCAGCGCGACGATCGCGATGAGGACCGTCCCGGTCAGGAGCGCGGCGATCCCGAACTGATTCGTCTCGGGCGACCACTTCTGGGTCGTCAGGAACGCGACGATGCCGACCTTCGAGATGGCCTGCGTGGCCTGGACGGTGAGGAAGATGCCGACCAGCACCATGATGGCCAGCACGATCACGCCGCCGCCCCGGCTGACGCCGCGGAACACCTTGTCCGAGAGCTCCCGGACGTGCCGGAGCGGACGCGCCACCGCGTCGTCGGCGCCCGCCTCCGGATAGTCGGGACGCGTGGTCTGCAGGAGCGCGCTCATGCCGCGCCTCCCTTGCGCCGCCGGCCGAGCACGGGCGAGAGGATGCCTGCGGCGAGCGCGGCCAGCAACCCGGTGGCGAGCCCGAACTGCGGGAAGCCGATCTCGGTGGGCGCCGTCTTGCCGAGCGCGGCCGACGTCTGCTTCATCGGCGGTGCGGTGGGAGCGGCGCTGGAGCCGTCGGTGGGCACCTCGACGGTCGTGGGAACCGCTCCGACCGGTCCGGTGGGTGCGGCGGGCACCGCTGCGGGGGCGGCCGCGACCGGGTCGGTCAGCGCCCGCAGCTTCGCGACGGTCGCCTGCGCCTGCGCCACCAGCGGCGCGGTCAGCGGTGCGTATCCGGGCGCGAGCTGTCCGGGCCGGGTGCCGGGCTTCTGCCCGGAGGTCGCCGCGTACTCGAGGATGTCGGCGATCGGTTTCGCATCCGCCGACGACAGCTTCTGCGTGTTCACGACGCCGTACACCGGCAGGGTGAGCGGGTACGCGCCGCCCGCGTAGTCGGCCTTCGCCGCGGGCTGCAGCACCCCGTCGACCGAGCTCTTCGCGAACTCGCCCGCCGCCTTCGTCATGCTGGCGGTGTCGGCGCCCACGCAGTGCGCGGGCGTCGCGTCGCTGCCGTCGCAGAGGAGCGCGGTGGGAAGGAGGTAGCGTGCGGCATCGGCGGCGTCGGTGATGGAGAGGACCACACGCTCGCCGACGGCCTGCCCGAGCCCTTGGACGCTCTTCCACTGCGGCGGCGTGCACTTGATGTCGTCGGTGTAGCTCGCGCACCAGCGACCGGCCGGCGGGTTGGCGCGCAGCGTCGCCCGCGAGATGCTCTCCATATCGGCGAGCTTCGGCAACAGGTCCACCAGGGTTCCCGGGGGGACCGTCTGGTCCGGATTGACGGGGTCCGGTTTCGCGTCCTCTTCGGCATACAGGACGGTCGGATAGGACGCGTCGGAGGGCGGGTAGGTCGCGGCCTGAGACCGGTTGAAGTCTTCCGGCGACGCCGTCGCGTGGCGGATCGCGAAGGCGGAACGCTCGAGCTCGGTCGCCCGGGAAGCGCACTCCGCGTAGGTTCTCGTGGAGTAGAACGGGTTGACCACCGCGCCGAACCGATCCGGGCAGCCGTCGAGGAAGGCTCTGGCCTGCGCGTCGCCGAGGATCCACGACCAGACGGCGCTCGCCGCGTCCGAGCGGAGGATCTCCGTCTGGAGCTGGCGCTCGTTGGAGCCCCGGCCGAAGTCCATGTACCGCAGCTGCGGGTTGAGCGCCTGGAATTCGGGGTCGAGGAAGAGGGAGCCGCCGTTGAAGCCCTGCGCCCAGGGGGCGTTCGCGAGGAGCGTGGGGACCTCGGCGGTCATCCATATCCCGTAGCTCTGAGTCAGGAGCTTCGCGACGAGTCGCGCGTTGAGCCGCACATCCCGCACGGGCGTGCCCGTCTTCGCGATCTCGGCATCGGCCGTCTTGCGGTCGGGATACCCGCATCTCTCGACCGCCGTATCCGGGTTCCCGCGCCCGCACGGTCGGTAGTCGAGGTTCAGGGCGAACACGACACCGCTCAGGGCGGTCGGCGCGTAGGCGGTCGGGCCTCCTCCCGCTTCGATCGGCTGGGTCGTGAACCCGAGCGTCGACGCACCGGTCGCCACGGCCGTCCGGACCTGTGGATCCGCCGACTTCGAGTAGCCGAGCGAGACGTGCTTCTCGTTGCAGATGCCTTTCGACCACCCTCGGACGGCAGGCGACAGCAACTCGGAACCGACGCTCAGGGTCTGGCCGCCGTCACCGCACGAGGCGAAGATCGGCTGGAAGGCGAGTTTGACCTGCAACCGCTGCGCCCAGAGGGACGGGGTCAACGCCGACGGGTTGCCGCCGGCCGCGCCCAGACCGAGGTCGTTGTTCGACGCGAGCATGGGAACCGCGACGAGCCAACAGGTGTCGGTCGAGGCCTGCCCTTGCCGGGATCCGCAGCCGAGGCCCTGCGACTCGGTCGTGCTCTGGAGCTCGAACGTTCGTTCAGCGGTTCCGGCCGGCCCGATCCGCAGCCGCGTGAACTCGTTGGTCGTCGTGCGGTTGAAGTACGGGTTGCCCGTGATGACCCCGCCGTACGTGGTCCCGTCCACGGCCTCGAACGGAATGCTGGTCAGGCCGTCCCAATCGCCGCCGTTGCGGAGCGGGTCGCGGCCGAAGGCACGGAAGTTGACGCCTCCGGCATCCACATCGGATCCGCCCGCCCCGGTCTGACAGCGCTCCGGCCGCGGATCGGCCTCGCCGCCGGCTCCCCAGCACTGGAACACCTCCAGCCACTCGGTGTCCGCCAATCCGGGAGCGGCGCCACCGCGGGCCCCCGAGACGCTGACCGTCACGCCCTGGGCCATCAGGTCGTTCGTCTGCGAGACCGTCATCGACAGCCCCCGGCCGTCCCCGTCCGCCGCGAAGGCGGCCTTGTAGTTCTTGGTCAGCTTCGACGAGATGTCGGCGACCGTCTTGCCGGCCGTGTGCGCGATGACCGTGCTCGGATCGCGGCGGTCGAGGACGGTGTCGTCGCCCGCGTTGGGGGACGCTGATTCGTCCCAGTTCACCGTCACGGCCGAGTCGGTGCTGATGGCGCCGGCGGGGCCCCAGCTCCCGGTGCCGGCGAGGGCGGGAGTGACGGCCACGGTGGCGCCTGCGACGGCGCTGGACGCGACGATCAGCACGCTGGCGATGGCGGAGACGATTCGGGTTCTGTGTGCTCTCATGCTCTTCGAGTCGGTTCGTGCACGGGGAGGGAAGGGCGGGACCGGCCGTGCGACCGGCCCCACCCGGTGGATCAGCGGATGCGCGGCGCGAAGCGGCGGCGGATCAGCACGGCGACGCCCGCTGTGGCGGCGCTGAGGGCGGCGAGGGCCGCGGCGATGAGGGCGATCAGGCCGCCCGGGGTGGAGGCGGCGGTCCCGATCCAGTCCGTCGCGAACGACACCGGGTTGTTCGCGCCGCCGGCTGCGGGTGTCGTGCCCGGTCCGGCCGGCGTGGTCGGGTCGACGGCCGCGGCGACGCTGAAGGCGATCGTGACCGTCTTGGAACCGCCGGTGAGGACGAGCTGGTGCGCACCGGAGGGGAGGTTCGCCGGGGCGGTGAAGGTGTAGTCGGCGGCGCCGTCCGCGGTGGCCGGGGCGGTCTCCGTCAGCCGGATCGGGTCGGAGTGGATCTCGCCCGTCACCGTGGAGGACGCGTCGAAGCTGCCGGCCGGGAGGGACACCGTGTAGGCGGCACCGGGCGTGACGACATCGCCGTCCTTCAACGGAGTCGGCTTCGCGGGCAGCGCCACCGTCACGGTCGACGACTCCGAGGCGTTGAAGGCGGAGTCTCCCGCGTACTTCGCCGAGAAGGTGTGCTTGGCGCCGTCCTTCAGGCCGGTCGCCGTGTAGGTGGCGACACCGGCGTCGAGCGTGCCGCTGCCGATCTTGCCGCCATCGGCGTAGAAGTCGACCGCGCCGGTCGCTGCCGCGGCGGTGGCGCCGCCTGCGGTGACGGTCGCGGTGAGGTCGGCGGAGTCGGCCCCCTTCGCCTTCACGTCGAGGCCGACCTTCGTGTCGGACTTCACGGCCGTGATCGTCACGGTCGCCGCCGGGGCGGTCGAACCGTTGAAGGCCGCGTCGGCGGCCGGCGTGTAGACGGCGGTGTAGCTGTGGTCGCCGACGCTCAGCCCGGTGAGGCCCAGCGTGGCGACGCCCCCGGCGACGGCCGCCGAGCCGACCTTGTCGGCGCCCTCGAAGAAGTCGACGGTTCCGGTCGCGGCCGCGGCGGTGGAGCCGCCCGCCGCGATGGTCGCGTTCAGCGAGGCGCCGTACGCGCCGGAGGCGGTCGCCGCGAGCGTGGTGGTGGTGTCCGCCTTCTGCACGACGACGTGCCAGGCGCCGGCGGCGTCGAAGGAGAGGGTGGTCCAGCTCGTCAGCGCCCGGTTGTCGGCGCCCGTGAGGATCTGCCCCCCGGAGGAGACGCACATGAAGCCCAGGCTGAGCGTGTCGACGCCGGCCTGCCCCTCCACCTGCAGCCAGCCTCCGATGGTCTGCTGCGAGAACTCGACGTTGTAATAGGCGTTCGATGACAGGAGCGCCTTGACGGCATCCGGGTTGTTCCAGAAGTAGGGATCGGGCTTGCCGTCGGTGGTCGGTCCCGTGATCACCCCGCTGCCGATGTCGGCGGCGACGATGCCGTCCAGTTTGAACGGGTACACCGACGGATCGGTCACCAACGGGCGCTCCGAGCCGGGAAGAGCCAGGAACGGACGCACCCAGGCGGTGTCGTCCGACCCGCAGTCGAGGTCGATCGCGTTCACCGGGACTTTGGCGCCTCCGAAGTCGGCGGCGGCACCGCTGGTGGCGCCCAGCGTCACCCCTCCCTGGCCGGCGGCGGAGGCCGGCGCGACGGTCGCGATCGCGGCGCCGGCGGCGAGGAACGCGGTGATCGCGCCGATCGCGAGGCGGCGCGTGGGCTTGCTGGGGGTCATCGGGTTGGGTGCCTTTCTGTGGGGTGTGGAGAGCGCCGATCTGTGCCGGGCGGAGCAGTGTCCGCCCGGCACAGACAGGGATCGGACTAGTTGGTCCAGTTCGAGTAGAGGTAGCCGGTGGTGCCGGTGTAGCTGATCTTCAGGAACCCGAAGTCCTCGACCACGTTGTGGGTGGCGTGGTCGACCGCGCCGATGTAGCTGGCGTTGCGGAGCGTGGTCTGGACGAGGGTGTTGGTGGCGCCCGTGTTGTTCGCGGTCGGGACGACCGAGTAGACGTCACGGTTGAAGTTGCCCGCCCCGCCCGCCGGTGCGGCGGTCGCCGATCCGTAGAGCGCGCCCGTGGTGTTCGATGCCGTCACGGCCTCGACCGAGTTGATCTTCGTGATCTTCAGCGACGCCGCGTTGGTGCCGGTGAAGGTCGAGGACAGGCCGTTCTTCTGAGCGATCCACTGAGCGGCGGAGAACGGAGCGATGTCACCCGAGGCGTTGATCGCATCCGCGTGGTTCTCCGCGATCGTGGAGGTCACCCACGACGCCGGCGCGGTCACGCCGATCGCGCCGAGGAAGAAGCTCCGCGTGCCGGAGCCCGACTGCGGCAGCTTGACGTTCAGGGTGAACGAGTGGCTCGCGTCGGCGTGGTAGACCGGGGAGGCCGTGCCGCTCTGGGTGATGTTGGCATCCGGGGTGCCGGTTCCGCCGTAGATGAACTTCAGGTCGTTGGTGCTGAAGTTCGTCGGAGCGACCGTGCCCGCGGGCAGGCCCGCCGTCTGGATGGCGACCGAGACGGCGTCGCGGGCGAGCGGCACGAACGAGAGCTTGTTGTTCGGGTCGGACGCGAGGACGGGCGTGCCGGGGCGGCCCGAGGAGCGGGCGATCTGGATGGAGTTGGCGGCGACCGTGTTGCTGTGGCCGGCGGCGTCGGTGTAGGTGTGGGTCGTGTTCCACGCGGCCGAGAGCGCCTTGACGCCGTCGCCCGAACCGGCGGGGCGGTAGAACTGCTGGCCGCCGATGGTGATCTGCGTGTTCTGCGCGCCACCGGCGCCGAACGCGTCCCACGAGGCGATGCTCTGGCCCGGGTTCACTGCACCGTTCGCGGTGGTCGTGTACCCGTTGCCGAAGCCGTTGTAGAGGTCCTGGATGGTGTCGGAGCCGACCGCGGTGTAGGTGCGGCCCGAGCTGCTCGGGTCGGCGTTCGCGGCGGTCGCGCCGGCCGCGACGAGCGCGGCGGCACCGAGGAAGGCGACGCCGGCGACGGCGACCTTCCGGAGGGCTGTTGCCTTCATTTCTTGTGTCTCCCTATCCTGGAGGTTCCCTCGTCCGGACGCCCCGGACGCGAGGGTGGGCCCTCGGGCCCGTGTGCCCGTTCCAGTTGCTGCTGGGGCGGGCACGTCGCGTCTCAGCGAGCTGATCCGCCGGCCGGCGATGCTTTGCAGAACCCCTCGTCTGCCCCGGCCAGTTGTGAGCTTGCCGCCTCCACGGCGGCCTCAGCAAGGAAACGAAGACGAACTCTGCGGGTACTGAAACCAGCGGCAGGAGACGTGCCGGGGAACGTTCGATGAATCCGTTCCGGGCGGGGTAAGAAGCGTCGGAAGCGCGACGTCAGAGGCTCTGCCGGGGAGTCGTGCGACGGGTGTCAGCCGTCGAATCGGCCGAAGCCGAGGCTGCTGCAGAGGTCGGGGGTCTCCCGCGCCGGGAAGACGACGATGGTGCCGTCGTTGCGGGAGCACATGGTCAGCGGCGGGACCGGGTACGCCACGTCCGGAGAGTGCGGGGCACCCGTCTCCGTCCGGTGACCGAGGACGCCGGCGCGCCAGGCGGCGGCGCATCCCTCCAGCAGCTGGTGGCGGTCGGCGGACGCGGGGTCGCCGCCGAGGTCGCCGGTCGTCGCGTACGAGCTCGTCGACACGCCCTCGTAGCAGACGACGTGCCGCAGCTGCTCGTTCATCGGGGCGAGCACGCTCCACGCCGTGGCGGTGACGAGCCCGGCCCCGAGGACGCCGAGGGCGATGACGATCGGCAGGCGGCGTCGCCGGCGGGGCCACCGGCGTTCGTCGGTCGCCTCGTGCACGCGCTCGAGGATCCCGGCACGCATCTCGGGTGTGAAACCCCGGTCGGGCGGCGTCGCCTCTCCTCGGGTCTCGGGCTGTGGGCCGCTCATAGCCTGTCCTCTGCCAGACGCTTCTTGAGATGCGACCGTACACGATTCATCCGCTTGCCGACGTTTCCCGCCGTCATCCCCAGGCGCGTCGCGGTCTCCTCGTACGACAGGCCGTCCTCGATCAGGCAGCGGAAGACCGCGGCGTCCTTCGGCGTGAGGGCCGACACTTCGCGGTCGATCGCGGCCAGCAGCTGCCCGGTGCTGACGCTCGTGTGGACGGGGTCGGGATCGGGGTCGACGCCCCGGAAGGACTCCAGACCGGTGACGTCCGGACGGCGCCCCAGGCGGCGCCCTGCGTTGCGGATCTCACCCGCCGCGACGCCGAGCAGCCACGGCAGGATGGTGCCGGACCCGACATCCACGCGGTCGAGCTTGTTCCACGTGATCACCCACACGTCCTGGGTCACCGTGGCGGACTCGTCGGCGTCGCCGAGGGCGCCGAGGGCGGCCTCGTACACGAGGCGGGCATACCGGTGGTACAACCGGTCGAAAGCCCCCCGGTCCCCCAGTAATGCCGCCTCGACGAGCAGACGATCCGTGAGGGTGGACATCGTGAGCACCCTAAGCGATGGCGGGGGTGGAGGTTCACCCCCATTCGGGCCACGATCGCGTCGGAGCCCGCGCCCCAGGGACGTTGAGCGAGAACGCGTTCCTCTTTACAGCTACGTCGCCCTCCGGGGTCTTCTTACCCCGGCAGGCGAACGTTCCCCGAGAGTGCAACGTCCGCTCATCCGACGACGCAAACCGTCATCGACCCGTCATCGGCGGCCTCCGGCGCCGCACCCTCCCCGATCGGTTCACTGGTGCCATGAACTCGACCGCATCCCGCGCCCTCTCTCTCGCGTTCGCCGGACTCGCCGCCACGACCGCTCTCGTCTCCGGTATCGCCGCGCCCGCGGGTGCGGCCACCACCGCAGAAGGGGCTCACCAGTCCTGCTGGGTCAACGTGGACACCGGCGAGACCCGCTGCTTCGACGCCGCGCTCGACCCGCTGCAGCAGATCGAGTCGGACACCGGGCTCCCGGTCGTCGCTGTCCCCACCGGCGCCGCCGCCCGCAACGCCGCCGCGCCTGCTGCGTCCGCCGCTCCCGCCGCGAGTTACATCCTGGCCGTCGTGTACGACGGCCTCAGCTACAGCGGCGCCAGCAACACGTACTTCACCAGCAGCGCCGGCATCTGCAGCGGCCTCAGCTACGGCTATGCCTCGCTCGGCGCCTGGAACGACCGCATCCAGTCCGTCGACTCGTACAACGGCTGCACCACGACGCTCTACTGGGACGCCAACTACGGCGGCGCCGCGTACGGCCCGGTCGGCTCCAGCACGAACGTGGGCAACATGCGCAGCAACGCGTCGTCGCTCCGCATCGGCTGATCCGGCGTCGGCACCTGCGTCGACCGGCGTGCGGGTACCGTGTCCCCGGTGAGCATCGACGACTTCCGCATCCACCTCTCCGACGAACTGCTCGACGATCTGCGCGCCCGGCTCGCGGCCACGCGCTTCGTCGACCCCCTGGGCTCGGCGCCGTGGAGCGGCGGCGCGGGCGGCCCGGTGCTGCGCGAGCTGGTCGACTCCTGGCTCGCTTTCGATTGGCGGGCGCAGGAGGGGCACCTCAACTCGTACGACCAGTACCTGGCCGACGTCGGCGGGCACCGTCTCCACTTCGTGCGGGTTCCAGCCGCGGGGTCGGCCGAGGTCCGCATCCCGCTGCTCCTGCTGCACGGCTGGCCCAGCGCGTACACGGAGTACCTGCCGCTCGCCGAGCGCCTGGCGAACCCCGCCGGCTCCGGCTCGGATGCGCGCATCGCCTTCGACGTCGTCGTGCCCTCGCTGCCCGGCTTCGTGTTCTCCGAGCTCCCGGAGGGGCTGCTCACCCGGCAGGCGATCGCCCACGACCTCCACGAGCTCATGACGACCGTGCTCGGGTACGACCGGTACGCGGCCTTCGGCGGCGACATCGGCGGCGGGGCCGCGACCTGGCTCGGCGTCGACCATGCCGACCAGGTGATCGGCGTGCAGCTCATCCACGCCCCCTTCCCCGCCGACGAGGAGCCGCACACCGACGACGAGCGCGCCTACCTGGAGGCCGTCGCCACGTACGACGCCGCGGACGGCGGCTACAGCGAGATCATGGCCACCCGGCCCGACACCATCGCCGCCGCCCTCGCAGACTCCCCCGCCGGGCTGCTCGGCTGGATCGCGGACAAGTGGCACGACTGGGTCGACGGCGACCTCGACCGGGCGGTGCCGCGGGATGCGCTGCTCACCATCGCGACGCTCTACTGGGCGACCGGCAGCATCGGGACGTCCTTCCGGCAGTACTTCGACTACGACGCGAACCCGCCGCGACCGCCGATCGCCGCGCCCCTCGGCGTGCTGCTCAGCCGCGAGCCCGTGATGGACGGCTTCCCGCGCTCCCTCGCGGAACGGGCGGCCGACGACCTCCGCTCCTTCGAACGCGCGCCGCGGGGCGGCCACTTCCTCGGCCTGGAACAGCCGGACCTGGCCGCCGACCACATCCGGACGTTCTTCGCCGGCCTGACCCTGCGGGACTGACCGTCCGAGCCGGACCTTCCTGGCGCGACCGGGCCGGGATAGCCTTCCCGCTATGACCGCCCGCATCGCCAACGTGACCTTCCACGCCGACGAACCCGTCGCCCTCGCCGCCTTCTGGGCCGAAGTGCTCGGCTATCCCGCCTTCACGGGCTGGGACGACGAGGAGGTCGCCGCCCTCCGCGAGTCCGGCTTCGACGACGACGCCATCGCCGACCGCGCCGAGGCGTGGGACGGCAACCCCGCCCACCAGCGCCTCTACTTCTCCCGCTACCGCCACGAGAAGCGGCAGCGCAACCGCGTCCACCTCGACATCACCCCGTTCGACGACCGCCGGGCCACGCGGGACGAACTGGAGGCCGAACGCGACCGCCTCATCGCCCTCGGCGCGACCGAGGAGAAGACCCTCCTCGGCACCTGGGGCCCGTACGAGGAGTTCGTCATCATGATGCGCGACCCGGAGGGCAACGAGTTCTGCCTGCAGTGAGGGGCCCGGACGCCCCGCGGCCGCCGTGTGCTCAGCCCCTCGACGCCAACAGCCCCAGCTCCCGCAGGCTGTCCGCGGTCTCCACGATCGTCTCCACCACCGGCCGCGGCCGGAAGCCCAGCTCGGTCTTCGCGCGGTCGTTGTGGATGACGAGCGGCGACGGCTCGTCGCCCGGGATCTCGACGGTCGGCACGCGCGCGGCGAGGTCGCCGAGTTCGGCACGGAGGACGTTCGCGACGTCGAGGAACGTCATCGTCGGGCCGTCCGCGAGCACCAGGTAACGCTTGCCCGCCGCATCCCGGGTCGCCATCGCCGCGAGGTGCGCCGCCGAGACGTCGCGCACGTCCGCGATCCCGAACCGCTGCCGCGGAACTGCGGTCATCGTGCCGTCGAGCATCCCGGTGAAGACCTGCAGGGACGAGCGGGCGGAGGCGGTCAGGGTGGGGCCGGCGATCCAGGTCGGGTTGATCGCGACCAGTTCGAGGCCGTCACCCTCGCGCTCGACGAAGTCCCAGGCGGCGCGCTCGGCGACCGCCTTCGAGAGCGGGTAGGCCGGGAGGCCGGGCGTCGCCGGGTCGGTCCAGTCGGACTCGTCGTAGTCCCGCACCGGTTTCGGCGAGTACCCGACGGCGGCGAACGACGAGGTGAGCACCACCCGGCGGGCGCCGGCGTCGCGGGCGGCGCGCAGCACACGCAGCGCACCGTCGCGAGCGGGGACGACGACCTCGTCCGGGTCCGCCGTCTGGATCATCGGCGAGGCGACGTGGTAGACGTCCGTGATGCCGGCGATGGCGTCGCTCCAGCCCTCGTCGGCGGTGAGGGAGGCGGCGACGAACGACAGGCCCGCGTCGTCGGCGCCGGCCCGGCGGACGGCCTCCCGCACCTCGTCCGCCCGGTCGAGCGAGCGGACGCTGGTGCGCACGTCGGCGCCGGTGGCGAGCACGTCGGCGAGGAGCCGGGTGCCGAGGTAGCCGGTGCCGCCGGTGATGAGGATGGTGGGTGTCGTGGTCATCGGAAGGTCTCCTCGAGTCGGGGAAGGATGGATTCGAGCGCGGCGTGCGCGGCGGCCTCGGCCTCCGCGTCGGCGCGATCACGGGCGTCCCACAGGGCGGACTTCACCCGCAGGTAGTCGAGGTGCACGCGGAGCGTCGCGATCTGCTCCTCCACCCGGCCGGCGTGGCGCAACAGGATGTCCCGCTGCTCACCCGCCGCCGCTCGGCCCCGACGCCGGTTGAGCTGGTAGGCGCGCATGTCGTCGATGCCGATGCCCATCGCCCGCAGACAGGCGAGCACCTGGGCCTCGTCGAGATCGCTCTCGCGGTACCGCCGATGCCCGCTGCTGGCATCGCGCGCGATCGGCCCGAGCAGGCCGACCTCCTCGTAATACCGCAGGGTCGGCTCGCTGAGCCCGCTCTGCCGGGCGACGTCCTGGATGGCCAACGTGATCATGACCCCATCAGAACAGACCTCAAGCGCTTGAGGTCAAGGGGCGGACGAAGATCACCGTCCGGCGGCACCCCGGGCTCGCGAAATATACTGTCGGTCGAAGTACGTACCGGATGAAACGTTTCCGTGGAGGGCTGGCCAGTGGCCACGATCAAGGATGTGGCAGCGCGAGCCGGGGTGTCGCTCGGAACGGCGTCGCGGGTTCTGAGCGGCAGCTCCGCCACGTCGCCGGAGTCGCGCGCCCGCGTGCAGGCCGCCGCCGCAGAGCTCGCCTACGTCGCACACGGGCCGGCGCGATCGCTGCGCCGTTCGCGCACGGACGTCCTGGGGCTGCTGGTGTCGGACATCCGGAACCCCTTCTTCTCCGAGCTCGCTCATGCCGCCGAGCGCGACGCCCTGCGAGCCGGGTACAGCGTGCTCCTGGCCAACGCCAACGAGGACGAAGCCCAGGCCGACGAATATCTCGGCATCTTCGCCTCGCAACGCATCGACGGCCTGCTGCTGTCGCCGCAGGGGCCCGTCACCCCGCGCTTGAGCGCCCTGGTCGCGTCGGGGATGCCCGTCGTTCTGCTGAACCGGCACGCCGACGGACTGGATGCGCCGCTGTTCGAGACGGACAACGAGCAGGGCGTCGGCCTCGTCCTGGACTGGCTGCAGCGGCACGGCCACCGCGACGTCGCCTACGTCGGCGGCCCGGCCAGCATCTCGACGGGCGCGGAGCGGCTGGCCGCGTACGTCGCCGGTCGCGCCGAGCACGGCATCACGACCTCGGACGCCTTCGTGGAGGCGGGTGACTTCCTTCCCGACGGTGCAGCGGCGGCGATGACGCGCATCCTCGACCGCGGGGTGCGGCCGACGGCGGTGTTCGGGGCCAACGGCCCCACCACCCTCGGCGCCGTTCGGGCGCTGCACGCGCGTCTGGGTCGCGAGGCCGCGTCGGCGATCGACGTGATCTCGTTCGACGACCTCGACTGGTTCGACTTCACGACGCCCCGGATCAGCGCGGTCCGCAACGACGCCGCCTCCATCGGCCGGCTCGGGGTGCGCGGCCTGATCGACCTCATCGACGGCCGACCGGTCGAGTCCCAGCGGGTCGCGATGGAACTGGTGGATCGCTCCGCCGCCTGACCGGGTTTGCGCTGCCGGGGATCGTGGGGCATCATTGTCACCGTCAGTCATGGAATCGTTTCCATGGAAACGTTCACACGGAGGTGCGCATGCGGGTCGGCGAGAGGGATGCCACGGCGGCCGTCTTCGTGTTCGGCAGCATCAACACGGACACCAGCTACCGGATGGCCGCGCTGCCCGCCCCGGGCGAGACGGTGCTCGCGCACTCGGCGCAGTCCTCCCCGGGCGGCAAGGGTGCCAACCAGGCGATCGCCGCGGCAGCGGCGGGAGCCCGTGCACGGATGGCGGGCCTCGTGGGCGACGATGCGGAGGGGGCGGCGGTCCTGCGCGCGCTGGCCGACCGCGACGTGGACACCGCCTCCGTCTGCACCCGGCCGGGCGCCTCCACGGGCCGCGCCGTCGTCGCCGTCGACGAACGCGGGGAGAACGCCATCATCGTGCTTCCCGGCGCGAACGGCCTCGTCGACGCGACCGCGGCCGCCGACGCGTTCGCCCTCCCCGGCACCCTCCGCCCCGGCGACGTGCTCGTGCTGCAGAACGAGGTGCCATCCGTGGCGAACCGCGCCGCCGCACGCCTGGCCCGCGCGGCGGGAGCGACGGTCATCTGGAACGCCGCGCCGGCTCCCGCGACCGCCGACGACATCGTCCACGACATCGACCTGCTCGTCGTCAACGAACGGGAACTCGAGCAATTGGCCTCCCTTCTCGGTGTCGGGCGAGACTCCGGCGCCGACGGGCGAGCCGCGCTGCTCGCCCGGACCGCCTCTGCCCTGGCCGAGTCCTCCGGGAGGCCCCTCGCCGCCGTCTGCACGCTGGGCGCGGCCGGGGCCCTCTACGTCGACGGCGACAGCTCAGGATCGGTGAGCGCCCCGGAAGTCCAGGCCGTCGACACGACGGCCGCGGGCGACACCGTCGTGGGCTACCTCGCGGCGCACCCCCACCTCCCCCTCGCCGAACGTCTGACCCTCGCCGGCGCCGCCGGCTCACTGACCGTCACGCGCGCAGGCGCATCCTCCTCCATCCCGCCCATCGCCGAGGTCGAGCCCCTGCTCGCCCGGCTCGCCGAAAGGACACCCGCTTGAGAGTCGCCGTCGGGGCCGACCACGCCGGATTCCCCATCAAGCAGCGCGTGATCGACGCCATCACCGCGCTCGGGCACACGGTCATCGACCGCGGAACCCACAGCACCGACCCGGTCGACTTCCCCGACATCACCCTGGCCACCTGCACCCCGGTGCTCGACGGCCGCGCCGACCGCGCCGTGCTGGTCTGCGGCACCGGCGCGGGCGCCATCATGGCCGCCAACAAGATCCCCGGCATCCGGTGCGGTCTCGCCAACGAGTCCTACTCGGCGCACCAGGCGGTCGAGCACGACGACGCCAACGTCATCGCGCTCGGTGCGTGGCTCGTCCCGCCGGCCTTCATCGACGACATCGTCGCCGCCTTCCTCGCAGCGACCTTCGACGACGACGAGGACACGCGGCGCAGAGTCGCCAAGCTGAACGCTCTCGACGAACTCGCGACCGCGACGCCCCTCCCCCTCACCCTCATCTGACCGCCCCCGAACACCCCCGTTCCCGATCAAAGGAGATCCATCCGTGACAAGCACGACGACGGCCGCGCAGACCTCTGCGCTGGGGTCGAAAGACCGCAACAAGACCGCCATCGCCGCGGCACTCGGCACCAGCGTGGAGAACTACGACTTCATCGCCTACGGCACCGCGTCCGCCCTCTACTTCAGCGCCGTCTTCTTCCCCGAGAGCGACCGGTTCGTGGGAACCCTGCTCTCGTTCGCCACCCTCGCGGTCGGCTTCCTGATGCGCCCTCTCGGCGGAGCCGTCGGCGGCTACCTCGCCGACCGGTTCGGCCGCAAGCCCGTGCTCGTCGGGGCGATGCTCGTGATGGGCGGCGCGACCTTCGTGATCGGGCTGCTGCCCACCTACGCGACCGTCGGCATCCTGGCGCCGATCCTTCTCGTGATCATCCGGATGATCCAAGGCCTCGCGTTCGGCGCCGAGTGGGGCGGCGCCATCACGATGGCCTACGAGCACGCACCGTGGAACCGGCGGGGAATGTACGCCGCCATCCCGCAGTCCGGCAACCCTCTCGGGATCGCCCTCGCCAGCGGGATGTTCCTGCTGTGCGCGAACCTCGAGGGCGACTGGCGCTGGCGCGTCCCGTTCCTGCTCAGCGCCGTCCTGGTCGTCGTCGCTCTCATCGTGCGCTCGCGCCTGTCGGAATCCCCCGAGTTCGTCGAGGCGAAGGCCGAGGGACGGATCGAGAAGAACCCGTTCCTGACCACCATCCGCCGCGACTGGCGGAGCATCCTCCGGGTCATCGGCCTGCGGATCGTCGAGTCGTTCGCGTACTACTCCACCGCCACGTACCTGCTGAACTACCTCACCGAGCGCTTCCCCGACATCCGGCCCACCGCCCTCGGCGCGATCACGGCCGCGAGCATCCTCGCGATCTTCACGACCTTCGTCGCGGGCGCGCTGACAGACCGGGTCGGCCGCAGACCGTTGTACATCGGCGCGTGCATCGCCGCCATCCTGTTCGCCTTCCCGATGTACCTCCTCACCCAGGACGGCACTCCTGCCCTGGTGGTCGCGGTCTTCGTCTTCGGGATCGGCTTCATCCACGCCACCCTCACCGGCAACCAGGGCTCCCTGCTCACCGAGCAGTTCGGCACGTCGACCCGCACCTCGGGCGCCTCGCTCGGGTACCAGATCGCGGCCGCGCTCGGCGGCTTCGCCCCGCTCCTCGCCGCGGCGCTGGTGGGATGGATCGGCTGGGCGGGCGCCTCCCTGCTGTACCTGAGCGCGGCCATCGTGGGACTCGTCGCGATCCTCGTCACCCGGGAGACCTACGGTCGCGCCGAGCGTGCGCGCATCAACGCCCTCGTCGCCGAGGAGAAGTCACTCGCTCGATGACATCGGGGGCGCCGTAGGCTCGGATCGTGCTGATCTGGATCAACGGCGCCTTCGGTGCCGGCAAGACCCACACCGCCTTCGAGCTCCGACGACGACTCGCGGGCTCGCATGTCGCCGACCCGGAACTGCTCGGCTTCGCGCTGCAGCGCACGCTTCCGGTGGAGGCGCGGCCCGACTTCCAGGACCTCCCCCAGTGGCGCTCCGCCGTCGTCGACACCCTGCAGCAGGCGGAGGCCGCACATCCCGGGCCGGTGCTCGTGCCGATGACGATCGTCCGCGACGACTACTTCGACGAGATCATCGGCGGGCTGCGCTCGCGGGGAGTGGATGTGCGGCACTACGCGCTGCTCGCCTCCCCCGCGACCCTGCGCAGGCGGTTGAGCACCCGGATCGGCTTCCTGCGCACCGGGCTGCGCCGCGAGACCTGGGCCGTGCAGCAGATCGACCGCTGCGTCGCCGCTCTCGCCGGCGACCGCTACGCCACGCACGTGCACACCGATCACCGCACGACCGACGAGGTGGTGGAGTGGATGGCCGACCACGCCGGGCTGTCCCTCACGGCTCCGCGGTTGAGCCCGTGGCGCTTCCAGCTGCGCCGCATCCGGGTCGGCCTGCAGCACGTCCGCGGCCTCTGACGGCAGCCCTCACCGCACCCTGACGACCCAGTGGCGGTCCTTCCGGAGGAGGCTGAATGAGCAGCTCATGTGCTCTCCGGGGTCCTGGCGCGCGGCTCCGACGACGGTGATGCCGAACGAGGGGAAGTCAGCGCTGCCCGACACCTCGATCTGCCGGCCGCCTGGCGCGATGTCGCGGCAGCTCGCGTAGAGCTCGTCGGCGCCGGGAGGGTAGGGGCTGTCGAAGCGTTCGCGCAGCGCGCGGAGGTCTGCCGCGTCGACCTCCCGGAGGACCGCCTCGGCCTCCCCTCGGGCGTCGCCGGACGTCGGGGCATCCGGCAGCCCGCTGACGACGGTGGCGACCAGGAACGCCAGCGCGGCGAGGGGGACGAGCAGCGCGAGGGCGCCCCCGACCTTCCAGCGGCGCTCGACGGCAGCGCCCCTGCCTCCCCCCGAAGTCATGGGTCGAGGCTAGCCGAGGCCATCCCCTGGCGCCCGCAGCCCCGCCAGCAGCAACCGCACCATCCGCTCCGCGCGCGGCGAGGTCGCGCCTCCCGCCGGGCCTCCCCCGTGGCACAGGTTGGCGACCGCGCCCAGGAACTCGGACGCCTCCACCTCCTGCACGACGTCGCCCGACGCCGTCGCCGCCGCGAGCAGCCGCTCGAGCGTCGGAGCGAGGTGGGTGGAGAAGTACTCCGCGAGCGGTTCGTACGCGGGGTCGCCCGAGTGGAGGGCGGAGGCGAGACCGCGCTTCGTCGCCACGAACTGGGTGTATCGCATGATCCAGCGGTCCAGCGCCTCTCCCGGAGGGTAGGCGGCCTCGATCTCGGTCGCCGCGTCGGCGCACGCGTCGATCTCGCGGCGGAACACGGCCGAGATCAGGTCGGAGCGCAGCGGGAAGTGCCGGTACAGCGTGCCGACGCCGACGCCGGCCCTCTCGGCGATCGCGCGCACGGGCGCGTCGACGCCGGATTCGGCGAACACGGCCTTCGCCGCCTCCACGAGGGAGGCGACGTTCTGGCGCGCGTCGGCCCGCCGGGGGCGGACGGCGGAGTCGGTCATGCGGGGCTCCCTCTGGCGCGCGGGACGCGGCCCGGGTACAGTCGTCTTGTAAACGGAACATTGTTCCGGTTAGAGTGGACTCCCAACCGGAGCATTGTTCCGATTCACCGATCATACGACACCCCGACCCTCCCGGTGCCACGATCTCGATCCGTTCAGGAGCAGACAGCATGCAGTATCGAACCCTCGGCCGCACCGGCATCAAGGTCACCCCCTACGCCCTCGGCGCCATGATGCTCGGGTCGCTCGGCAACCCCGAGCGCGCCGACGGCATCCGCATCATCCACCGCGCGCTCGACGCGGGCATCAACTTCATCGACACCGCCGACCGCTACGGCGACTCGGAGGAGGTCGTCGGCGAGGCGCTCAAGGGGCGCCGCGACGACGTCGTGCTCGCCACCAAGTTCTGGGGGCCTGTCGACGACGACATCAACCACCGCGGCGCCTCCCGCCGCTGGATCATGCAGGCCGTCGAGCGGTCGCTGCGCCGCCTGCAGACCGACCACATCGATCTCTACCAGCTGCACCGCCCCGACACCGAGGCGGACATCGACGAGACGCTCTCGGCGCTCACCGACCTGGTGCGGCAGGGCAAGGTCCGCGCGATCGGCAGCTCGTCCATGCGCGGCTCCGAGATCGTCGAAGCCCAGTGGATGTCGGAGCGCCGCGGCTTCGAGCGGTTCCGCACCGAGCAGCCCAACTACTCCATCCTCGACCGCGAGATCGAGCGCGAGATCCTCCCCGTGGCCCAGCGGTACGGGATGGGGACGCTCGTCTACAGCCCGCTCGCCGGCGGCACCCTGACCGGCCGGTACCGCGCGGGCCAGGAGAACGACAACTTCCGCTCGACCCGCACCGGGATGCACCACTTCCGCGACGAGCGCCGGCTCGCCGCCGTCGAGGAGCTGATCGCCCTCTCCGACGAGGTCGGGGTGAAGCTCACGCACCTCGCGATGGCGTTCGTCATCGCCCACCCCGGCGTCACCTCCGCCATTGCCGGACCCCGCACGATGGAGCAGCTCGAGGACACCCTGGCCGGTGTGGACGTCGCCCTGTCGGACGAGATCCTCGACCGCATCGACGCGATCGTCCCGCCCGGCGAGAGCATCGGCGCGATGGACATGGTCTACCGCGGTCCGGAGGTCGGCGACGCCGCACTGCGCCGGCGGCCCACCGCCGACCGCGCCGCCGCGTAGCTCCGGCCGCCGAGGTTCACGACGTGGCGCTCATTCCGCCCGGAACAGCCACCACGTCGTGAACCTCGGCCGGAGGGCACCGACGCCCTCCTCGAAAGCGGCCGGCTCGATGGTGACTGCACTCGGGCATCCCGGCCGGGAGGACGGTCTATCCCTCCCCATACGGAGGAGCAGAAAAGTCGCCTCTCCAGGACAGCAGTACGCGAGCGGCGTTGACGTAGTTCGCGGGCAGATTTGCGTGAGTGAGTAGGGCACGTTACGTATCTCCGCGTGCGCGCTTCCGCCCCGCTTCTGTTACTGATGTCCAGCCGAATCGCACTGCATGGCGCGGCTGCGACTACGGCAATCGGCGTCGGCCGGTACTCGATCACGGTTCCGGCAGCGGTCGGAGGCCACCCTGTGCCGCACTGTTGACGCGGGCCGTTCTCTGTCGTGGGTTGCGACGTTCGGCCGCTTCCGCTGGCGTTCGGGTCGCCAGCGGAGCAGAGCGCGGGCGCGGACTAGGAACCCGCCCGCGCTCCCTCACGACCCGGCCGCCCGCACCATCCCGACGACCTGAGCCGGCTCGAACCCGATCGATCCCGAAGGAACAACCGTGAACCCGAAGAACACCCCAGCGCCCCCACGTCCGCACCGCTCCACCCGGCACGCGCGCGGAGCCGCCTCCCGCCTGGGCCGGTGGATCGCCGTCGCCGGTGCGGCGGTGACCGCGTTCGCGATCGCGGCCGTTCCCGTCGGCAGCGCGACCGCGGTCACCACGGAGCTCCCGACCTACCGCATCGCGCAGCAGGTCGCGCCTCCCGGAACCGAAACGGCGGGAGTCGCCGTCGACAGTGCCCGTGGCCTCGTCTACGTCGCCGGCCGCCGCTCGTCGGCGGTCTGGGTCTACGACGCGGCCTCGCTCTCGCTCGTCGCCACCGTCCCGGTCCCGAACCAGCCGTACAACATCGCGGTCGGCCCCACGGGATACGTCTACGTCTCCCAGTACACGGACACCGCCTCGGCCGGCTCCCTCTCCGTCATCGACCCGGACACGCGCGCCGTGGTCGACACCCTGCCCGCCGGCACCGCCCCCGTCGGCGTCACCGTCTCCCCCGACGGAGACCTCCTCTACGTCGGCTCGACGACCGGCGTCAACGTCTACGACCTCGCCGACCCGGCAGCACCCGCCGCGCTCCCCGCCATCCCGATCGCCAACGTCGAACGCGTCACCGTCAGCACCGACGGCAGCACCCTCTACGGCGCGAAGAGCGACTCCAACGCCGTCTCCGTCATCGACGCCGCCACCGGCGCCCTCCTGGACACCTGGACCGGCCTCAGCGCGGCGCACCAGGTCGCCCTCTCCCCCGACGACACGCGCGCCTACGTGTCCGTCCAGCTCGGCACGACGTTCCCCGTCGTGGACCTCACAGCCGGACCGTCCGAAGGCGCACCGAGCGCGTCCGTCCCGCTGAGCAGCACCTACTACCAGTCGCAGGACGCCGCCCTCGGCTCCCTCTTCGTCACGCAGCCGTTCGCCGACGGCGGCTCGCTCGGGATCATCGACTCGCGGTCCGGGACGCTCAGCCAGAGCCTGGCCGGCGTGACCGGCGCCTACTACACCGCGACCGATCCGACGACCCACAGCACCTTCGTAACCTCCATCAACTACGGTTCGGCGGTCCTGACCAAGGTGGTCCCGGTCGGGCCGACCGTGACCACGCAGCCGGTGCGGCAGACGGTCTCCGAGGGCGAGACCGCCACCTTCACCGCCGACGCCGACGGGACGTCCCCGATGACCGTCCAGTGGCAGTCCAGCACCGACGCCGTCACCTGGACCGACATCGCGGGCGCGACGACCGGCACCTACACGACCCCGCCGACGGCGCTCGGTCAGAGCGTGACCCTCTACCGGGCCGTCTTCACCGATCCGGTCGGGACCGCGGCCACGGTCGCGGCGGCGGTCATCGTCACGCCCATCCCGGTCGCCGTCACGACGGATCCGGCCGATGCGACTGTCGCCATCGGAGACGCGGCCGAGTTCGCCGCGGCCGCCAACGGCAGCGCCCCGATCGCGGTGCAGTGGCAGACGAGTGCCGACGACGGCGCCACGTGGACGGACATCGCCGGCGCCACGGACCCGGCGTACACCACTCCGGAGACGACGGCCGAGCAGAGCGAGGACCTGTTCCGCGCGGTCTTCACCGGCCCCGGAGCCGGGAACCAGGCCATCACGGCGGCCGCGACCCTGACGGTGACGACGGCCCCGGCGGCTGCGCCCACGACGCCCACTCCGCCGTCGACGCCGTCGACTCCCGCACCTCCCGCAACGCCGTCATCGCCCGTTCCGTCGACCGACGCGGCGCAGAGCGGCGACCGGCTGGCCGAGACGGGATCCACCGCCCTGGCGGGTCTCTTCGGCCTCGGGGCCCTGCTCACCCTCGCCGGCCTCGTGCTGACCTCGCGCCGCCGTCGCAGCGGCACCGTCGAGCACTAGCCGGGGAGCACGAACGCCGGACAGGCGGGCGCCTCAC
>NZ_MKVJ01000017.1:15179-61973 GCF_001898805.1 Leifsonia sp. 71-9 | reverse complement strand
CGCCTGTCCGGCTCCCTCCGCGCCGCCGCGATTCCGCCGATCGCGGCGGCGTCGCGCGCATGTGGTCACGGACCTTGCCCAGCGACTCGGCGAGCACGCCGACCTCGTCGTCCGTGAGCGGAGCGAGGAACATCTTCCGGAGCACGTCGATGTGGCCGGGGAACACGGCGGCGAGCACGTCGCGGCCGCCCTCCGTGATCGTCACCGTGACGCTCCGCTCGTCCTCCACGGACGGGGCCCGGGTGACCAGCCCCGCCTTCTCGAGCAGCCCCGCCTGGTGCGTGAGGCCGCTGCGGCTGTAGACGACGCCGTCCGCCAGGTCGGTCATCCGCTGGCTGCCGCCGGGCGAATCCCCCAGGCGGGCCAGGAGCTGGAACTGCACGTAGCTCAGGCCGCCCGCATCCCGCAGCTGCTGCTCGACGGTGTGGCGCAGGAGGCTGCTCACCTCGATGAGTGCGAAGTACGCGTTCAGCTGAGCGGGCTCGAGCGGAGCGGATTCATCGGTCATGTCTCGATCTTACTTGCTTCGACATCGAAGCACTGCTATCGTCGCTCTCAGTTGCTTCGACATCAAAGCAAATAAGGATCCGGCCCCCGGATCGACTGAAGGAGAAGACCATGAAGGCAGTGCGTTTCCACGAGTTCGGCGCCCCGAGCGTCCTCACCATCGAAGACGTCGAGCGGCCCGTCCCCGGCGCCGGCGAGGTGCGCATCCGCGTCGCCGCGTCCGGCTTCAACCCGGCCGACAACGGCATCCGTGCCGGCAGCCTCCCCATCCCGGTGACGCTGCCGCACATCCCCGGCTACGACGTCGCCGGCACCGTCGACGCGCTCGGCGACGGCGTCACCGGCTTCGCGGCGGGGGACGCGGTCATCGCCTTCCTCCCCATGACCGCCGAGGGCGCGGCCGCCGAGTTCGCCATCGCCCCCGCCGAGGCGCTCGTCGCGGCTCCCACGAGCATCCCGCTCGCGGACGCCGCCGCCCTCCCCTCGGTCGGCCTCACCGCGTGGCAGGCCCTCTTCGACGAAGGGAGCCTCCGGTCGGGTCAGCGCATCCTCATCGTCGGCGCCGGAGGAACGGTCGGCGGCTACGCGGTCGAGCTCGCCAAGAAGGCCCGCGCGTACGTCATCGCGACGGCCAGCCCCCGCAGCCGCGCCACCGTCACCGCCGCGGGCGCCGACGAGGTCGTCGACCACACGACCACGCCCCTGCTCGACGCCGTGACGGAGCAGGTGGATGTGCTGCTCAACCTCGCGCCGATCGACCCGGACGCGTTCGAGGCGCTGGTCGCCCTCGTGCGCGACGGCGGCATCGTCGTCAGCACGACCGCGTGGATGCCCGCCCCGAGCGACGAGGCCCGCGGCGTCCGCAGCACCGTCGTCTTCGTCCGCAGCGACGCGGAGCAGCTCGCCGAGCTCGCTTCCCTCGTGGACAGCGGCGACCTCCACCTCCCGGCCGCCCGGCGCGTGCCGTTCGGTGGACTGGCCGCCGTGCACGAGCAGTCCGCCGCCGGGACGCTGCGCGGCAAGGTCGTGGTCGTGCCGGACGCGAACTGACGTCCGCGGAGTGACGTCTGCGACCGGGCACGCCACCCCTTCCGGTGCCGGGAGTTCTGGGCGAAAGTAGGACCACGGAGATGGTGTCGGTCGTCGTCATGAACGCGCGCTCCGGAATCAGCAGAGCACGTCCCACCGTCGAGCCGTCGACAGCGGCCCGACTTGACCTGGAGGTTGATCATGGCGTTTGTGACCACGGACGATGGCGCGGAAATCTACTACAAGGACTGGGGCAGCCCCGACGCCCAGCCCATCATGTTCCACCACGGCTGGCCGCTCTCCTCCGACGACTGGGATGCCCAGATGCTCTACTTCCTGGGCAAGGGCTACCGCGTGATCGCCAGCGACCGGCGCGGCCACGGGCGGTCCTCCCAGATCGGCACCGGCCACGACATGGACCACTACGCCAGCGACGCCTCCGCCGTCGTCGAGCACCTCGATCTGCGCAACGCCATCCACATCGGGCACTCGACCGGCGGCGGCCAGGTCGCGCGCTACGTCGCGAAGTTCGGGGAGCCTCAGGGGCGCGTCGCGAAAGCGGTGCTCGTCTCCTCCGTCCCCCCGCTGATGGTGCAGACCGACGCCAACCCGGACGGGACCCCGATCTCGGTGTTCGACGGGTTCCGGGAGGCGCTGGCCGCCAACCGGGCCGAGTTCTTCCAGGCCGTCGCCTCCGGACCGTTCTACGGGTTCAACCGCCCGGGCGCCACCGTCTCGGAGCCGGTCATCGCCAACTGGTGGCGCCAGGGCATGACGGGCAGCGCGCTCGCCCACTACGAGGGCATCAAGGCCTTCTCCGAGACCGACCAGACCGAGGACCTGAAGGCGATCACCGTCCCGGTGCTGGTCACCCAGGGCGACGACGACCAGGTCGTCCCCTACAAGGACGCGGCGCTCAAGCAAGTGGAGCTCCTCCAGAACGCCACCCTCAAGATCTACGAGGGCTACCCGCACGGGATGCTGACCACGCACGCCGACGTCATCAACCCGGACATCCTGGCGTTCATCCAGCAGTGACAGCGCCGGGTCGGCCCGCGGACGCCTCTGGCCCGCGGGCCGACCCCGCGCCCGTCGCGGTGCTATCGTCTCAGCAGCACCGGTTCGTGCGAGGAGTTGAAGGGAGCAGTCGATGAACATGCCGCGCTGTCCCCGATCCACCCCCTGAGAGCCGCGATCCGTGGCTCACGATCCAAGGAGCCACACCGTGTCGATCTCTGATCCCCATCCCGTCCACTACGAGTGGCGCGGGCCCGTCTCCAACGACGACGTCAACGCCCTGCACGCGGAGGCCTTCGACCATCGCCAGTTCGACGACGACTGGAACGACCAGCTCGGCCGGCTCAGCCTCGGCTGGGTGACCGCCCGCGACGAGCACGGCCTCGTCGGCTTCGTCAACGTCATCTGGGACGGCCTCGTCCACGCCTTCATCGAGGACACCGCCGTCGCACTCCGCGCCCGCCGCCGGGGCATCGGCGCCCAGCTCATCCGCACCGCACGCGAGCACGCCGCCGCGGCCGGCTGCGAATGGCTGCACGTCGACTTCGAGGACCACCTGCGGAGCTTCTACTTCGACGCATGCGGGTTCACCCCGACCAATGCGGGCCTGATCCAGCTGCGCTGAGGGGAGGCGGGATTCGTCGAAGGGGACCGAAACGCCGCCAGTCGCGAAAGAGGAGGTTCCGGAAGAAGGGCTCGACCGAAGGGCCACGGCAACACCGTCGGGCACCCGTGGGGATCACCTCAGGTGGTCATCATTCCGTCGTCGACGACGATGACCTGCTTTCCGCTCTGGGTCGCCACGTCGAGGGTCGCCGGATCGGCGGCTGTCGACGTGACGACGATGTCGAAGTCCGTGATCGAAGCGATCCGATACGAGCCGCTCCCGGGGAACTTGGTCGCGGTCGCGACCAGGATCGCCCGGTCGGCGGCCCTGCTCATCCGACTCTTGATGCTCGCTTCCTGGGTGAGATCGGTCACGACCGCCCCGTCGGGCTTCACCCCCGTGCTGCTGATCACGGCGACGTCGGCGCGCACGCGCGCGAGGGACTCCTCGGTGAGCGGCCCGACGAGGGTGCGCGGCTTCGAGCCGACCATGCCGCCGAGCAGCACGAGCGAGACGGTGTCGTCGTCCCGCAACGTGTCGAGAACAGCCAGGCTGTTGGTGATCACCGTCACCGGTCGGCCCCGCAGGTGCCGCGCGAGCCGCAGCGTCGTGATGCCGATATCGAGGAGCACCACCTCCCCATCCGCGATGAGAGCGGCGGTGGCGGCGGCGATCGCCTCCTTCTCACGGGTGTCGTCGTCGAGGTTGCCTGTCGCGTTCCCCTCCGCGGAGCGGGGCACCGTCGCACCGCCGTGCACCCGACGGAGCAGCCCAGCACGCTCGAGACGTTCGAGATCGCGCCGAACGGTCGTGCCGCTGACGGCGAGCAGCCGCGCGAGCTCCTCCACGGTCACACTCCCGACGGCATGGAGCCGCTCGACGATCGCCGCCTCGCGCTGATGCGTCAGCATGTTCGCCCCTTCGTAGATGTGAACATCCACAGCCTCCCGGTGTTCATTTGCGCTCATATTAACGCGAAATGAACAGTCACTAGCTCGCATTTGAAGCCTTATGCGCAGCTATCGCCAGGAATGCGCAACGCAGTTAGCGTTGGCCTCGTTCGCTCGACGACAGAGCGAACGCTCCCCGACACCCTTCCCCCACAGGAGTGCTCCGTGAAAACCCCCCGCCTGATCGCCTCTCTCGCAGCCGTCGCGGCTGTCGGGCTCGCCCTCGCCGGCTGCGCGCAGAGCAGCTCGGCCGCGTCGTCCACCGACGGCGCCGACAAGAAGCTGACCGTATTCCTCAGCGCAGACACCAACATCCAGGACCTCTGGCAGAAGACGCTCATCCCGGCGTTCGAGAAGGCCAACCCCGGATACACCGTCTCCGTGGACTTCGACCTGCACGGCCTGCACGACCAGCAGACCGTCGCCAAGCTCACCGCTGCGACCATCCAGAAGAAGGACCCGGGCTACGACCTCGTCGACGCCGGCTTCGTCTCCCAGGTCGCCGCGTCCGGTCTGCTCGAGAAGGTCTCCAGCAGCACCGTGCCCGGGCTGAAGGACGTGCCGAAGGATCTCGTCACCGCCGGCGGCAACGGCGGCATCCCCTACCGCGGCTCCAGCGTCGTGCTCGCCTACGACACCAAGACGGTGGCGACCCCGCCGAAGACCCTCGACGACCTGCTCGCCTGGATCAAGGCCAACCCGGGCAAGTTCACCTACAACTCCCCCGACACGGGCGGCAGTGGTCAGTCGTTCGTGACGACCGTCCTGGACCAGAACGTCTCCGCGGCCGATCGCACGAAGCTGGTCACCGGCTCTGCGCCGGAGGTCGAAGGCGACTGGGACAAGGGATTCGCGACCCTCGCGGGCCTCAACCCGTACGTCTACCAGAAGGGCGTCTACCCCAACGGGAACAACCAGGTGCTCGACCTCCTCTCCAGCGGCCAAATCTCGATCGCCCCGGTGTGGAGCGACCAGTTCGTGACCGGGCGCAAGAACGGTCAGATCCCCGCGAACATCGCGTACACGCAGATCTCCGACCCCTCGCTGACCGGCGGGGCCAGCTACCTCGGCATCCCCTCGGCCTCCCCCCGGAAGGCCGGAGCCGAGAAGCTGGCCTCCTGGCTGCTCACCCCGGACGCCCAGGCGCTGGTCTCCGACAGCATCTCCGGCTACCCGGTGATCGCGCTGGACAAGCTCCCCTCCGCGGTGCAGGACCTCTTCAAGGACGCGGACATCGCGAACCTGCGCCCCGCGTACTTCGCCACGACCGCCGCGGACATGAACAAGGCGTGGGCCCAGAAGGTCCCCGGCAAGTAATGGCCGCCATCATCGCCACCACGGCGGCGACCCCCGCGGACCGCAGCGCCCACCCGGCGCGGCGGTCCGCGGTGGCGGGCTTCCTGCTCGCGCTTCCGCCCGTGGTCGTCATCGCCCTCTTCGTCGGCGTGCCGGTCATCCTCGCGCTCGCCTTCAGCGTCGGCTTCACCGGCGGCCTCAACACCGTCATCGCGGCGGTCGGGCAGAACGTCCACCGGGCCGACGGCATCGTGCCGAGCTTCGGCGCCTACGGTGATGTCTTCACCACGGAGGCGTTCTGGCAGGACCTCGCGCTGACGCTCGCCGTGACCGTCGCCAGCACCGCGATCGTCGTCGTCCTGGCCGGCGGCATCGGGCTGTTCCTGCGCCTCCAGGGCGGCCGGCTCGCCCGGGTGCTGTCCGCCATCGCGATCGTGCCCCTGTTCATCCCGGTGGTCATCGCCTCCTGGGCGATCCTCACCTTCTACGCCGCCGATGGTTTTCTGCGCAGCCTGCTCGCCCAGTTCGGGATCGAGGGCCCGGTCTGGTCGTATACGGCGGTCGCCATCGTGATCGGCTCGGCGTGGACCTCCCTGCCCTTCGCCGTGCTGATGATCACCTCCGGGCTGCAGTCCATCCCGGATGCGCTCATCGAGGCCGCGCGCGACGCGGGCGCCGGCACCGTGCGGATCGTCCGCACGATCCTGCTGCCGATGAGCGCCGTGCCCCTCGTGATCGCGGTGACGTTCACCGCGATCGGCGTGATCGGCTCCTACACGGTCCCCTACTTCACCGGCCCGAACGCGCCCACCATGCTCGGCGTCTCCCTCGCCAGCTATTTCACGTCGTACAACCAGCCCCAGCAGTCGCTGGTCATGGCGTTCGTCGTCTTCCTGGCAGCGGCCGGCATCGGCGCGCTCTACGTCTGGGCGAACTTCCGCAGCGCCCGCCGCGAGGGGCGGATCTGATGCCCCGCGCCATCTCCGCCGTCCTCCGCACGACGGGCGCCACCGCCTTCGCGATCACGCTGCTCGTCTTCGTGCTGGGTCCACTCCTCTGGCTCGGAGCCCACGCCTTCGCCGGCAGCTGGACCTACCCGAACCTGCTGCCCGATTCGTGGACGCTGCGCTGGTGGCAGACCGTCTTCACAGATCCGGCGCTCGGCTCCTCCGTGCAGAACTCGCTGCTGATCACCCCGATCGTCGTCATCGCCTCGGCCGCGGTGTGCCTGCCCGCCGCGTACGCGTTCGCGCGGTTCGAGTTCCCCGGCCGGCGGCTGTTCCTGATCGGGCTCTTCGCCACCAACGCCTTCCCGCGGATGGGCTTGTTCGCCACCCTCGCCTCCCTCTATTACGCGCTCGGGCTGATGAACACGATCGCGGGAGTGGTGATCGTCCAGCTGCTCGGCACCATCGTCTTCATGACCTGGATCCCGGCCGCCGCGTTCGTCGCCGTACCCCGGTCGCTGGAGGAGGCGGCCAGGGATGCCGGCGCCTCCCGGGCACGCGTGTTCCTGACCGTCACGCTGCGGCTAGCGCTCCCCGGCATCCTCGTCGGAGCCGTGATGGCGTTCCTCGCCGCCTTCGACGAGGCCCAGGGCACCTATCTCGTCGGCGCCCCCGACATCCTGACCATGCCGACCGAGATGTACAGCCTCGTCCTCAACTACCCCAAGCAGGTCGCCGCCGTGTTCTCGATCCTGCTCGCCGTCCCCTCGGTGGTGCTGCTGCTCGCCGTGCGCAAGCACGTGATGGGCGGCCAGCTGGCCGAGGGCTTCCAGATCAAGTGAAGGACCACCCGATGACGTCACCCTCCCCCGGCCTGCGCCTAGCCTCGCTCAGCAAGAGCCTGGGCGGCCGCACCATCATCGACGACCTCGACCTCACCGTCGAGCGCGGCGAGCTGGTGTCCCTGCTCGGGCCCTCCGGCTGCGGCAAGACCACCACCCTGCGGATGATCGCCGGCTTCCTACGCCCCGACGCCGGCACCATCACGATGGCCGGGCGCGACGTCACCCCGCTCGGTCCGGAGAAGCGGCCCAGCGCGATGGTGTTCCAGAACTACGCACTCTGGCCGCACCTGACCGTCGCGAAGAACGTCGCCTACCCGCTCCGCCTGCGCCGGCTGCCGCGGACCGAGGTGGCGGAGCGGGTGGATGCGATGCTGCGCCTGGTCAACCTCCTGCACCACCGCGACTCCCGGCCACCGCGCATCTCCGGCGGCGAGCAGCAGCGCGTCGCACTCGCCCGCGCGCTGGTGCAAGAGCCTGACGTGCTGCTGCTCGACGAGCCTCTCAGCAATCTGGACGCCAAGCTGCGAGTGAGGGTGCGGGAGGACATCCGCGACCTGCAGCAGCGACTCGGCATCACGACCGTCATCGTCACGCACGACCAGGAGGAGGCACTTTCGATCTCCGACCGCGTCGCCGTGATGAACGCCGGCCGGATCGAGCAGTTCAGCACACCGGCCGAGCTGTACGCGCGCCCGGCGACCGAGTTCGTCGCGACCTTCATCGGCGCGCTCAACCGGTTCGAGGGCGCGTTCGACGGCACCCGCGTCATCCCGGGCCACGACGTCGTCGGGATCCGCCCCGAGCACGTGTCGTTCACCCCCGTACCGATGCCGGGCGGTCTGCGGGCGGTCGTGGACCGTGTCGTGCCGCACGGCCACTTCAACGAGCTTCGCCTGCGCCGCGACGACGTCACGCTCTCCGCCTATGTCGCCGGACCGGCGCCGCAGATCGGGAGCGTAGGCTTCGCCGCCGTGTCGTCGGCCCTGGTCTACCGCGACGGACGCCTGCTCGAGCGCGCGGAAGCGGTACCGGCATGACCCCCCGCGCCTCCGCGCACCGCGGCGACTCGTACACGTTCCGCGAGAACACCCTCCCCGCAGTGCGGTCGGCCATCGCAAAAGGTGCCGATGTCGTCGAGGTGGATGTCCGCCTCACCGCGGACGGCGACGTGGTCGTGCTGCACGACCCGACCCTCGCGCGCCTCTGGCTCGACCCGCGCCCGATCGCCGAGGTCCCGACCTCCGACCTCGCCCGGTTCGGCGGACCCGACGAACGGCCTCCACTACTGGCGGAGGTCCTCCCCCTCTTCGCCGACGCCCCGAGCCGCCTGGTGATCGACCTGGACGATGCACGCTTCGCCGCCCCCGCGCACGCGGTCGCCACGGCCTCCGGTGTCGTCGTCGACTGGTGTGGCGACCTCGACGGGATGCGGGTGCTCCGCTCGCTCGACGCGGACGCCCGCCTCTGGCTGCCCTGGCGCGCCCTGCGGGTGCCGACCGCCGGCGAGATCGCTGAGCTCGACCCGGTGACGGTCAATGTCCCCTTCCCCATCGCCGACGACGCCTTCGTCCGCGGCGTGCACGATCTCGGCCTGCCGGTCACCGTGTGGACTCTCGATGAGCCCGACGACCTCGCCCGCGCCTTCGCGCTCGGCGTGGACACCATCACCACGAACCGGCTCGACCGGCTCCAGGCGATGACCGCGAACCACCTGCAACCGGTCCCGACCTCGACCGCAACCTCCGAAAGGCACCGATGACCCCCGACGACATCCTCGCCGCCCGCACTCTCGCCCTCGAGCTCGGCGCGTGGGCCTCGGCGGAAACCCGCTCGCACCGCGTCGTCTCCGTCTCCACGAAGGCCAACCCGGCTGATCTCGTCACCGAACTCGACCGCTCCATCGAGCTGCGCGTCCGCGACGTCGTGCTCGACCGCTTCCCAGGCCACGCGTTCGTCGGCGAGGAATTCGGCGGCACGGCGATCGGCGGCCGCCCCACCTGGTACCTCGACCCGGTCGACGGCACCACCAACCTCGCCAACGGCCTCCCGTGGACAGCGTTCTCGCTGGCCCTCGCCATCGACGACCGCCCCCTGATCGGTGTCATAGCCGACCCCTGGCACGACGCCATCTTCGACGCGATCGCCGGGCAGGGCGCCCGACGCGACGGCGACACCCTCACCATCCGATCCGGTGCCTCTCTCCGCGGCGGCGTCGTGGGCAGCGAGCTCGCCGGCCACCTCACCTGGCCCGGGATGAGCGACCTCTCCCAACGCCTCACCGACGCCTACTGCACCCTCCGAGTCATGGGCTCCGGCACCCTCACCCTCCTCGGCCCCGCCGCCGGCCGCGGCAGCGGCGCGATCATCCACCGCTTCAGCCCCATCGACCACCTCGCCGCGACCCTCATCGCCCACGAGGCCGGCGCCACCGTCCTCGACCACACCGGCCGCCCCACCCTCTTCCCAGCCGAGGGCGGCATCCTCGTCGCCGCCCCGGACATCGCGGCCGAGCTCTTCGAGCTGTGGACGGGGGCGGAGGCGGCGTCGCTTCACGGACTGCCGATCGGGTGACGGCCTGCGGTTGTACCGCGCGCATCAGCGCCGTTCACCCGTCCGGCCAACTCTCGTTCACGCAGCATCACCTCGGGAGCGTGGCTCTCGCCGTCGCTGCCCTCGTGGAAGTTCAACGACGTTGTGGTGGGAGCGAGTGATCAAACGCGCCACGATCTCATCGCGACGGCCATTCATCCATTCAGGAGTCACGGCGTCCCAATCCTGAGGCGCGGGCACGTACAGATCCCCCGGCTCGACCCCCCAGGCGGCGTCAAAGACGTAGCTGTGGTCGCCCTCTCAATACTCAACCAGTTCCTTCCACACCGCCTCGATTCTGAAGCTGCCGTCGTCGATTCTGCTCATGGCGAGAGGTTATGTCCGGGATCAGGTGCCGTGGCTGATGGTTAGCGGCCGGTTCCAGTTGGCGCGTTGCGGCGTCTCGCGATCGGCGCCTACGTCTTACAGCAATCGACGGATCGCACGGCAAGCTCGTCCTCGTCCAACAGAAAAACCCCCGAAATCACGGGGATTCCGGGGGTTTCGATTGGCGGAGACGGAGGGATTTGAACCCTCGGTCCCCTTACGGGGACTCCACCTTAGCAGGGTGGTGCACTAGGCCGAACTATGCGACGTCTCCTCGGCGCCCGCGAGCAGGCGCACGTCAGCCATCATAACGGACGCGGGCGGCCGTCATGGACACGGGTTTCTCAGGCTCCGGTGTAGGCCATGCGGGAGATCTGGTCGAAGATGCTCGACGTGAGGGTGATCGTCCAGATGATCGACACGATGAACGACAGTGCGACGACGGCGATCGCGCCCCACATCGGCGCCATGCCGCGGCGGTTCGCGACGGAGCGGACGATCACGGTGCGGCCGATGACGTAGACGATCCCGCTGAGGAACGACCAGGCCCAGTGGAACGGGCGGACGACGCCGCGGCGCGTGAGCTCGCGGTGGTCGAGCCAGCTGAAGACCACTTGGGCGGCGTACGACAGCCAGCTGACGCCCATCAGCACGAAGTACCAGGGGCCGCCGATGAGGGCGATCGGGTCGGGGATGGTCGGCGTGGTGTCGTTGAGGTTGATCGCCGGCAGGTGGATCTGGATCGTCGGCAGCAGCGCGACGGTCAGGAGGGGCAGAAGGGCGACCAGCCAGATCCACACGGTCCCGACGGGGGTCGCGGGGTTCAGCTCGGGGCGCGGAGCCCGGACGGCCGCCTGCGGTTGCCGGTACTGCGGCGCGGTCGGCTGCCCCGACGCCTGCGGCACGGTCGCCTGCGAGACGTGGGCGGTCCACTGGGTGCCGTCCCACCAGCGCTGCGGCGCGGCGCCGTAGGGGTCGGCGTACCAGCCGGGGGCGACCCCGCCGGGAGTCCCATTCGCGTCGGTCATCGTGCGCGCCTCCATCCCGCGGCCTGCTCCGGCCGCACCCGCGACCTTACCGCGCGAACCTATGACCGCTCGCGAGACGTGACATCTCGTGGGTCGGGAGGCGTCCGCACCCGCGAGATGTCAGGTCTCGCGGGGCTCGCGGGCCAGCTTCGAGAGGCGGCCGTGGAATGCGTGGCTGCGTTCGTCCAGGCCCACGAGCTCCACCTCCGCTCCGTGGGCGGCGTACTTCGTCTCGACGGCGTCGAGGGCGGCGACGCTGGAGGCGTCCCAGACGTGGGAGGCGCTGAGGTCGACGACGACGCGAGTGGGATCGTCGGCGTACGAGAACTGGTCGACGAGGTCGTTGCTGGAGGCGAAGAAGAGCGGCCCGTGCACGCGGTAGTGGGCGACGGCTCCATCCTCCGACAAGTCGCGAGAAACCCGGACGACGTGCGCGATGCGGCGAGCGAAGAGCACGAGGGCGAGCAGCACGCCGACGCCGACGCCGATCGCGAGGTTGCCGGTCGCGACGGTGACGGCGACGGTGGTGAGCATGACGAGGGTCTCGGGCACGGGCATCCGGCGCAGAGTGGAGGGGCGCACGCTGTGCCAGTCGACGGTCTGCAGCGCGACGATCATCATGACCGCGGCGAGCGCCGCCATGGGGATCGCGGCCATGACCGGGGAGAGCACGCCGACGAGCAGCAGCAGGAACAGCCCGGCGACGAGCGTGGAGAGACGGGTGCGGGCGCGGCCGATCTGCACGTTGACGACGGTCTGGCCGATCATCGCGCATCCCGCGACGCCGCCCCAGAACCCGGCGAGGATGTTCGCGATGCCGAGCCCCCACGACTCGCGACCTTTCGCGGAGCGGCTGTCGGTCAGCTCGTCGACGAGCTTCGCGGTCAGCAGCGACTCGAGCAGGCCGACGAGGGCGGCGGCGAGCGCGGTGGGGGCGATGATCTGCAGGGTCTGGAGGTCGAACGGCACGGTCCACGGGGTCAGGCCGGGCAGCACCCCGCTGACGCTCCCCTCGTCGCCGACGGTCGGCACGGGCAGGCCGAGCGCGAACGCCGCGAGCGTCACCACGACGATCGCGACCAGCGGGGCGGGCACGGCCTTCGTCAGGCGCGGGAGGAACAGGACGATCAGCACGGTCGCCGCGAACAGCGGGTACACCTGCCACGGCACGTCGATCACGTGCGACAGCTGCGCGACGAAGATCAGCACGCCGAGCGCGTTCACGAACCCGATCATCACGGAGCGCGGGATGTAGCGGACCAGCTTCGCGAGCCCCGCCACCCCGAACACGACCTGGATGACGCCGGCGAGCAGCACCGTCGGCAGCACGTAGGCGGTGCCGTGCGCCTGCACCATCGGCGCGATCACGAGCGCCACTGACCCGGCCGCCGCTGTCACCATCGCCGGCCGTCCACCGAGGAACGACATCGCCACCGCGAGCACGACGGACGAGATGAGCGCCACATCCGGTCCCACGCCCGAGATGAGCGAGAACGAGATCACCTCGGGGATCAGCGCGAGCGTCGTCACCATCCCGGCCAGCACCTCGGTCGCGAACAGCCGCGGGCGCTTCAGCACGGCACGCACCGGCACCTGCCCGTTCGGGAGGCGGAACGCGGCGGACGGAGGCGCGGAGGGGGCGAGAGGCATCGGGTCGTGCGCCGACGGCCGCGCACGACCGCGCGGCAGTCCTTTCGGCAGCGGGGGAGGAGGAGGGCGTCCGCACCGGGAGGCGGACCAGATCACCCTACCGGGCCGTCGCTCCGGCGTTCACCGCTCCTTGAAGAAGCGGAGCAGCTGCCTCTCCCGCGCCTCGACGGCCGCGATCGCCGCCCCGCTGAGCGCGCCGGCGAACCCCGCGAGGGGTATCCCGGCCAGCGCGCGGAACACCGCGAGCGACTCAGCGCTGGTCAGTGCCGCCGCGGCGACGGCCGCGAAGCCTGCTCCGATGACGCAGGCCGTCCCCGCCCAGGCCGCCGCTTCGAGAAGCTGGATGGCGACGGCGTCGGCGCGGGTGACCCCGGCATGCAACGCCGAGGCGAGCTGGAGGCGGCGCAACCGCACGCTCAGGTAGCCGAGCCCCAGCGCGACCAGCGCGGCGACCGGGACGGCGGCGCGCGTCGGCCGGTCCAGGAACGTCGTGCCGCCTCCGAACTCCTCGCCGAGCGAGGCGTTCAGCTGCACGAGCTGCGGCGGTTCCTCCTGGCCGCCGCCGTCCGCGCGCAGCGTGCCGAGGAGGAGCGCGCGGATGTTCGCGATCTCCGGCCAGGCGGACACCCAGCACTCGTCGAACGCGGTCCGCTCCGGCGTGGCGGCGAGGACCGCGTACCCGAGACCGGCCCGACGCCCGTCGGTCGGGTAGTCGAAGGCGGCGGCGATCCTCATCTCGCCGCGGTCCGTCAGGAGGGTGGTGCCGGCGGGCGCGTCGAGGTCGTCGGCAAGATCCTTCGAGAGGAGGGCGCCGGCCGCGACGTCGGCATTCGGCGCGACCACCCGGGCGAATCCCGGCGACACCTCGTAGGCCGGAACAGGTGCGCCGGGGAGGGAGCGGACGACGATCGGCTCGCCGGACGCGCGGATCGCCCCGGCCGCAGACACCCCCGGAACCGTGGTCAGCACCTCGCACGCTGCCGGATCGATGCGACCCTCGGCGGCGATGATGCGGGTGGCCGCTCCCGAGGCGCGGAACTCCTGCGCGGCGACGACCTGCTGCTCGACGGCGGCAGCGTCGGCGACGGCGAGCCCCGCCAGCACGAGGAGAAGCGTCAGCCCGAAGGTCGCGAAGCGCGCGGTGCCACCGACCGTGTCCCGATAGGCCTCGCGGAGCAGCGCGCGGAGCCTCACTCCTGGCTCCTCGGGACCCACCGGCCCAGATCGATGTGGGCGCTGCAGGCATCCCGGGTCCGCGGGTCGTGCGTGGCCACGACGACCACGGTGTGCGGGTCCGCCACGGCAGCGATGGCCGCGTCGACGAGTTCGGCGGTGCGGCGGTCGAGCTGAGCCGTCGGCTCGTCGACGAGGAGGAGCTGGGGCTTCGCCGCGAGCCCTCGCGCGAGCATCAGCCGCTGTGCCTCTCCACCCGACAGCTCGCTGAATCGACGGTCGCCGAGGCCGTCGAGCGCGAATCGGGCCAGCAACTCCTCGGCCTCCGCCTCCGCCGCTCGGACGGTCGAGCCGGACGCCAGGAGAGGGAGGGCCACGTGGTCGAGCGCCGACCGGTGCGGTGAACCGAACGGGTTCTGGAACACCCACCCGACGGTGGAGACGTCCGCGTGCTGCACCGCGCCCTCCGTCGGCCGGTCGAGGCGCGCGATCAGCGAGAGGAGGGTGCTCTTACCCGACCCCGACGGGCCGGTGAGCGCGTAGACCTCGCCCGGATCGAGCCGGACGGAGAGATCGCGGAACAGCCACCCGTCGGAGCGTCGGAAGCGATGCCCGACGGCCTCCAGGGTCACGTGCACGGCGGGCGCCCCTCCCCGCCGATCCGGACCGACCGCGGACTCTCGCCGGCGAACCGGACGAACGTCCGCCCCAGCTGCGAGCCCACGACCTCCACCCGATACGGCGTGTTCCCCGAGGCGACGCAGCCTGTTCGTCCCGAGAGCGCGTAGACGGCCGACGGCGGGACGACGCCGATCGAGATCGGAGAGCGCAGCGACAGCTCGGCCGGCAGACCGCCGGACTGGGCATCGGCTCCCCCACTGGCATCCGCGACTCCGCGATCCCGCTCGTGTGCTCTGCGCTGGTACGACGGGGTCGCCGCGAGATCGTGCACGGCCGCCGGGTCCGAGATCGTCCCGTCCTCCTCCACGGGCACGGCCACGGAGTCCACGGTGAGGTGCCGCTCGCCCGGCGTCAGGTCGGGCGGCATCCTGTCGATCGACGCGGAGACGGCCGCCCCCGTGGTCGTCGCGACGGTCGCCCCCGCGGCGACGGTGGATCCCACGGGCGCGTCGCACGAACCGAACGTCACGACGGCGGAGGGGAGCCAGACGATGCGGTCCGCCGGAACGGCGTCCGCCACGGAGTCGTCGCCGGCTCGGGCGAAGAGCTCGGCGACCCGCGTGAGAGTCCCTCGCCCGGCGCGTCCGTCGACCGGCGTCGGGAGGCCGAGCCGGCTCAGCTCCGCCTGAAGCGCTTCGACGTCGTCGCCGCGGTCGCCATCGTGCAGATCACGCCAGAGCGGCACCGCCGTCGACAGGGCGACGAGCGGCCGACCGTCGATGGCGGCCAGCGCGGCACCGGAGGCGAGCGAGCCGCCGGGCTCGCACGACGTGGAGGTCACGCGTCCGCTCAGCCCGGCCTCGAGCTCGGCGCCGCGATCCACCGCGAGCGTCACCGTGACCGATCGCGTATCGGAGAACTCCTGGACGGCGACCGGAGCGTCGGCGGCCCGCGTCGGCGGGGCGAGCGAAGGCGGGGCCTCCGGAGTCAGCCACAGTGCGGTCGCGCCGGCGCCGGCCGCGAATACCGAGACGCAGGCGAGTGCGATCACGAGCACCCTCGGCGGCACGCGCATCATCCCGCGCCCTGCTCGATGCCTGCGCCCTGCTCGAAGCGGCCGAGCGGGTCCGCCTCGCACGCGATCAGAGCCGTCTCGCCGGACTTCTTGTCGAGGAACGGATGCGTCCCGGTCGGAGAGTCGCGACGGTAGTCGCGCGCCGAATAGCCCGGGGCGACGGCCCGCTTGCGCACCAGGCACTCGGAGACGAGCGTGGCGTCATCCTCGTTCTGCGGGTTCCGCTGCTGTGCGAAATACAGATAGCCGATCGTGTCGAGCCCCGTTCGCGCCGAGCACTCATCGGTGATGTCGTTGGCGTCGTCGGAGTTCATCGACGGACCGGGGACGAACTCGAACGACCCTCCTGGCTTGAATCCGCCGAAGGTCACGCCGCGCTCGGTCAGGCACTCGGCGAACGCGTTCGACATCTCGGCGAACTCGCCATCGGTGATGCGCCCGTCGGCCAGGGCCGCGCGCTCGAAATCGGTCGTGGCCCGCCGGTAGGCGTCGGCGAACTCGCCGGCCCAGGGGTCATCCGAATCCGCGATGGGGGCCGACGTCCCGGTCGCCGGTGGCGGCGATCCGGACTCGCCGGACGGAGCGCACCCGGTCATCGACCCGAGAGCGACGAGCACGACGAGAACGGGCAGGAGGGTCGATGGCCTCATGAAGATCCCCCGCTCGACGACGGGGCCGCGCGCGGAGGACGCACCCCGGGCGTCAATAGTTGTAGTAGTACCAGGTGTTGCCGGTCACGGTCCACGCGACGGAGGCGCGAGACCACGAACCGCGGGCGGCGTCCGCCGACCGAAGACACGTGTAGGAGTTGCACGCGGTCGATCGGTGCAGCTTGGACGGATGGTGGTAGTCGGACCACGTCCGCCCCGAGTTCCCGTAGTCCCACGTGCCTCCCTCGGGATAGCTGACGTAGGCGCTCGCGGGGGCGGCCGAAAGCAATGCCCCCGCCGTGAGTGCCCCCGCCGCCAACGCGGTCGAGATGATCCTGCCTCTGATCCTCATGATCCAACCCCCGTTGGTTGTATGTGGAATATTGCGAATCACTGTAGCATGTCAGATTCCCGACCGGAAGTATCTGCTGTAGTAGTGGGCGAAAACGGCCGCCTCACCACCCGATCGTGTTGAACCACTCCCGCCGGCGTGCGACCTCCGCGTCCGTCTCGTCCGCGTCGGTGGTGTGGTGCTCGACGAGCCTGCCCGTCGCATCGAGCGCGATGAAGCGCAGGCAGCGCTCGCAGAGGGCACGGCCTCCCGGGTACCCGTTGGAGAGCTCGCGGGCGGGACTGCCGGGCGCGCCCGATCCGGTGCAGCGGGGAGGGTCGGCGGATGCCTCCGACCAGAGGAGCGCGCCGCGTCGGTGCAGTCCGGGGTGCCCGAGCGGCCGGGTGCAGTGGCGGCCCTCGTTGCGGCTCGGGCAGTAGCGCGCGGGCGGGGTGTCCATCCTCCGAACCTAGCCCGCGAGAGGTGAGTCGTTGCGGGTGCGCGGCCTCCCGGACCCGCAAGGACTCACGTCTCGCGGCTCGATAGCGTGGGGGGATGGGGACGAGGGTTGTCGAGGTGGTGGTCTGGGGTCCGGACTATGCGTGCTGCGGTGTGCCGTTCGGGGTGGGGGATGAGGTCGGGTTCTCGCTGCGGGCCGTGCCCGGCGGCGGAGACGGGGGCGGCGGCGGGGCCGAGGACGGCCCGACCTACTTCGACGACCGGCATCCGATGGACCCCGACGATTCCCCGGTCGACGTGCGCGGGCGGGTGGAGGCGATCGTCGCGGTGCACCAGCGGCTCGTCCCGGTGGCCGGCGCGCACTATCGCACGAGCGACCCGGACGACACCGTCGAGCGCGCGGTGGAGTCGGTGCCCGTCGACGAGAGACCCGACGGCTACTCCGGCGCCGACTACCGCGTGGTGTTCCGCATCCCGGACGGGACCCGGTTGCCGGAGCCGCGCGCTGCCACCGCGGCCGCCGCAGCCGCAGGCGCTGATCGCCGGCGCGGCGCAGAGCCCTCCGCCGAGCTCCTTCCGCTCCTGATCGCGATCGTGGAGGAGGTGGCCGAGCGATTCGGAGATCGGGTCGGCATCCTCCGGGCGCGGGCCGATGCCTCCGTGACGCTGGATCCCGTGCATCGCGATGCCTGCGCGGTCCGCTGGAATGCCGGCGCCGACGCGCTCTCCGTCGAGCTCGAACGGGCGTTGTGGTCGCTGCCCGCCGACGCGAGCGGGGTGGCGACGCTCCGCGCCCTGGTCGAGGCGGCCGCCACGGGAGGCTTCTCGGAGACGCTGGAGGCCGGCCGGTTCGGGGCTGTGGCGCGCACGCCCGACGGAGCCGTCTGGACCGCGGCCGCCGAGGCGTCGTCCTTCCCGATGGGGGGCGGGGTGGTGGCCATGTCGGGGTCCACCGACGCGCGGATGCGGCGGGCGCGCTCCGGGGTTCCCTACCCGGCCTGGGGATAGACCCCCGCGAGGTGTGAGTTCTTGCGGGTACGGGGCCTCCCGCACCCGCAACAAGTCACGTCTCGGGGGCCAGGGGCGCGGCTGGATCCGCGACCGTCACGGGCTCGGGGCCGGGGGCGTTGGCGGGTGGGGTTCCGTGGACGGTGCGGAGCATCGCGGTGACCATCGCGTTGGCGACGGCGATGAGCGGCACCGCGAACAGCGCGCCGGGGATGCCGGCGATGCCGGTTCCCGCGGCGACGCCGACGACGACGGCGAGGGGATGCACCTTCACCGCTCCCCCGACCAGCAGCGGCTGCATGACGTGGGCCTCGAGCAGGTGCACCAGGAGCACACCGGCGAGCATGATGATCGCCTGCACCGGGCCGGCGAAGACGAGCGCGATGACGACGGCGATGATGCCCGACACGATGGCGCCGATGACCGGGATGAAGGAGGCGAGCAGCACCACGACGCCGATCGGGATGGCCAGCGGCAGCCCGAGGAAGAACGCGACCAGCCCGATCCCGACGCCGTTGACCAGCGCGACGAGGATCTGCACGCGGACGAAGCTCGACAGAGTGGTCCAGCCCGCGTCGCCGGCGGCGGAGATCGCCGGGCGTCCGCTGCGCGGGAAGAGGCGCGTGATCCAGCGCCAGATGCCGCCGCCTTCGATGAGCATGAAGATCGTGGCGAACACCGCGATCAGCGCACCGGCGAGGAGGTGGCCGGTGGTCGAACCGACGCGCACCGCGCCGCCGATGATCTGACCGCTGTCCTTCTTGATCAGGTCGCCCGCGCTGGAGATGTAGCCGGCGAGCTGCGCATCGGTCACGCTCCACGGCGGCTGACGCAGGAGGTCCCGCACCCGGTCGTACGCGGCGACGGACTCGCGCTCCAGCTGCGGGAGGCCCGCCCGCACCTGCCACACCACCAGGGTCACGAGCGCTCCGAGCACCGCCGCGAACGCGACGAGGGTCAGCAGGATCGCCAGCCACTTCGGCCACCGGCGGCGGACGAGGGAGGCGACGACCGGTTGCAGCAGCGCCGACACCAGGAGGGCGACGAGCAACGGGATGACGATCTCCTGGAACACCATCACCAGGTAGATGACGACCGCCGCGAGCCCGAGGATGACGAGCAGCCGCCACGACCACTCCGATGCCGACCGCACGCCGCTCGGGATGGTGGAGCTCGAGACGGTGGTGCCTCCTGGTCGCGGACGATTCCTGCGCAACTCCATCAGCGGTCTCCTTTCCACGGGACCACCTCATCATCTCCGCGCCGCGTCCGCGCGTAAAACCGTTGACTTCACGCGGCGGTGGTGGGGATGCGCACGCACATTTGGACCGAATGTCCCGTTTGGCGCCGCCAAAGGCGACATTTGGTCCAAATGTGAGGGGGGTCAGAATATCTCGACGTACTCCTCGGGCGGGCCGAGTTCGGGACGCGCGCGGAACTCGACGCGCTCGCCCGCGTGCTCGAGCTCGAGCACGGTCACGGTGTTGACGCCGGCCACGAGCACGGGCGCGGGGACATAGAGCGTGACCTGCGGCCCGATCTCCCAGTACCGCCCGAGCAGGAGCCCGTTCACCCAGACGAAGCCCTTGCCGAAGCCGGGCAGCGCGAGGAAGGCGTCGGCCGGCTCGCCATCGTCGAGCGCGAACCGCGCGGTCGAGAACCCGGCGGCCGCGCCCACGCCTGCACCGGCACCCGCTCCCGCGCCCTCGCGGACACCCGCACCCGCACCCGCACCCGCACCCGCACCCAGCCCAGCACCAGCCCCCGCCAGCCCCGCGACCTCCTCCTGCGTCCACTCGTCCAGCGGCAGCGCCCGCGCGCTCCAGCCGTGCACGAGGCGCCGGCCGATCTGCACGCCGCCCAGGATGCCCTTGCCCTGCCCGAGCAGCGGCCCGTAGTTGATGCGGCCCTGGTTCTCGACCAGGATCTCCAGCTGAACCCGCTCGCCGCGGCCGGTCACCGGGACCGAGCCGTCCGTGTCCAGGATGCCGACGGGCACGCCGTCGACGAACACCTGCGCGCGGTCGTGCAGGCCGCTGACGGTGATCGTGTTCTCGCCGCGCGGCAGCCGGGGCGTGGCGGTGTAGAGCACGAGCCCGGAGGGGAGGCCGAGCTCCTCGAAGCTCGGCGGGGTCGCCCGCGTCGCGGTGAGCGGGGTGGTGCGCAGCGCCTCCAGCAGCCCCGCGCCTCGGGTGACCGGCACCGCGCGTGGCGCCAGGACGCGCGGGTCGGCCGGCACCGGCAGTTCCCGCGCGCCCGCGGCGACGAACCGCTCCCGGAACGCGTGGAACTTGGCCGTGACCGCCCCGTGCTCGGCGATCGGCGCGTCCGAGTCGTAGCTGGTGACCGTCGGCTGCAGGCGTCCGTCGTGGTTCGCGCCCGCCCAGAGCCCGAAGTTGGTGCCGCCGTGCGCCATGTAGAGGCTGACCGAGCCGCCGGCGTCGAGGATCTCCGCGAGCGTCGCGTCCGCGCTCGGCACGGTGCGCACGTGGTGCCGTTCGCCCCAGTGGTCGAACCAGCCGTTCCAGAACTCGGCGCAGAGCAGCGGTTCGCCGTCGCGGCGTGCGCGCAGCAGGCCGAACGCCTCCCCCGTCCGTGTGCCGAACGTCGCCGTGGCGAGCACGCCCGGGAGGCTGCCGCCGTCGAGCATGAGATCGGTCGGGCCGTCCGCGGTGTAGAGCAGCTCGGTCGCGCCGCGGGCGACCAGCGCATCCCGCAGCCAGGCGAGGTAGTCGCCGTCGTCGCCGTAGCTGCCGTATTCGTTCTCGACCTGGAAGGCGACGACCGGTCCGCCGTTCGCGACCTGCAGGGCGGCGAGGCGCGGGATGAGGTCGTCGAACCACGCGGCGACGGCGTCGAGGAAGGCGGGCTCCGAGCTGCGGGCGCGCATCCCGACCTGTGCCGTAAGCCACGCGGGCAGGCCGCCGTTGTCCCACTCGGCGCAGATGTAGGGTCCCGGGCGCACGATGACGTCGAGCCCGATCTCGCCGGCCAGGGCGATGAACGCCTCCAGATCGCACCAGCCGTCGAACGCGGCCGGCCGGTCAGCGCGGCGCTGGTGGAAGTTCCACGCCACGTAGGTGTCGACCGTGTTGAGGCCGAGCGCGGCGAGCCGCTCCAGGCGGTCCCGCCACTGCGCGGGATGCACGCGGAAGTAGTGCAGCGAGCCGGAGAGCACCTGGTGGGGCACGCCGCCGCGCAGCAGCACCCCGTCCTCGTAGGTCAGGAGGGAGGAGGTCGCCGTCAGGGTCGCGTCACCGCGGGTCACTTCACCGCTCCCGCGGTCATCCCGGCGCGCCAGAAGCGCTGCAGCGCGAGGAACGCGATGATCAGCGGTACGACCGAGACCAGCGAGCCGATCACCACGAGCGGCGGCGGAACGGCGACGTGGCTGGCGTTCCAGCCGACCAGGCCGACGGTCACCGGCTGCATGCGGTCGTCGCCGAGCACCATCGCGGGCAGGAGGTAGTTGTTCCAGATCTCGACGAACTGGAACAGGAAGATCGTCACGAGCGCCGGCAGCATCATCTTGGTCGAGATGGCGCGGAAGATGCGGAACTCGCTCGCGCCGTCGATCCGCCCGGCCTCGATCACCTCGTCCGGCACCGACTGCGCCGCGAAGACGCGCGCCAGATACACGCCGAACGGGCTGACGATGCTCGGGAGGAGCACGGCGAGCGGGTTGTTGATCAGGTGCACCCCGGAGAACATCAGATAGAGCGGGAGCGTGAACAGGATCTTCGGCACGAGCACCGCCGCGAGGATCACGCCGAACAGCGCGCCGCGGCCGGGGAAGTCGTACTTGGCCAGCGCGTAGCCGCCCATCGCGGAGAGGAGGGTGCCGATCGCGGCCCCGACGCCGCAGTAGATCAGGCTGTTCAGCATCCACTGCCAGAAGATGCCGTCGCCCTGCGCGGTGAGGCGGGCGAGGTTGTCCCACAGGCCGAAGCCGTCGAACCACAGGCCGTTGCCCGAGAACTGCTCGCCGAACGGCTTGGTCGCCGCGACGAGCAGCCACCAGAGGGGGAAGAGGAAGTAGACGGTGGAGACGGCGAGCAGCACCATCACGACGGTGCGGCTGAGCGGAGTGGTGTCCCGCCGCGGGCTGAGGAGGGTCACGCCTTGTCCCCTTTGCTGGTGAGTCGGAAGAACACGAACGAGATCACGCCGACGATCACCGCGAGGATGACGGACTGGGCGGCGGCGTACGGGTAGTTGCCCGCGCCGACGGCGGCCTGGGCCGACATGATCGGCGTGAAGGTGGAGGAGACGGATCCGCCGGAGATCGGCTGCAGCACCGTCGGCTCGTTGTAGAGCTGCGCGGAGCCGATGATCGAGAAGACGGCCGTCAGGATGATCGCGCTGCGCACCATCGGGATCTTGACGCTCCACGCGGCGCGGAACGCCGAGGCGCCGTCGAGCTTCGCCGCCTCCAGCACCTCGGCCGGGATGGACTGCAGCGCGGCGTAGATGATGATCATGTTGTAACCGGTCCAGCTCCACGTGACGATGTTCGCCACCGACCACAGCACGGTGCCGTCGTCGAAGAAGGGCAGCTGGATGCCGAGGGGCTCCAGGATGTGGTTGATCGGGCTCGAGGTGGTCGAGTACATGAACGACCAGACCAGCGCGGCGCTCACGCCCGGGATGGCGTACGGCAGGAAGCTCGACAGCCGGAAGAAGCCCTTGCCGCGCGCCGACTTCGAGTCGATCAGCAGGGCGAGCACCAGCGCGAGGCCGAGCATGACCGGCACCTGCACGACGCCGAACAGTGCGACCCGGCCGAGCGAGGCGACGAAGTCGGGGTCGCCGAACGCGTGCGCGTAGTTCGCGAACGGGTCGAACTCCTGCGTCGGCGCGGTCAGGCCGAGGCCCGAGCGCTTGACCGTGAACAGGCTGCTCACGAACGCGTAGACGATCGGGGCGATGTTCAGCGCCGCGAACAGCACGACGAACGGCCCGAGGAACAGCAGCGGTGCGCGCCAGCTGAACGAGCGGCGCGGCCGGCGCGGCTTCCGCGTCGCCCGCGAGGCCGCCGGTCCTGCCGGTCCCGCCGGTGGGGTCGCCCGGTACTCGGCGACATCCAGGTCGGTCACGATTCCTTCTCTCTGCGCGCGGTCGCCCGTGCGCTCTCACGACGGGATGCGGCGGTCCGTCCCTGATCGGACCGCCGCATCCGTCGCCCCCGTGTCGCCGTCGGCTCCTACTCGGAGACCTTCAGCCCCTGCTTCTTCAGCTCGGCGACGGTCTTGTCCTGCGCGCTCTTCAGCGCGTCGGTGATCGTCCCCTGGCCGGCCCACGCCTTGCCGAGCCCGTCGTCCAGGTCGGCGGCGGTCTTCGTCATGACCGGGCCCCAGGTCCAGTCGGGGTTCACGTGCGGCGCCGCGTCGGCGAACACGTCGAAGATCTTCTGGCCGCCGAAGTACGGGTCGGCCTCGGTGAGGGCGGGCAGGTCGCTCAGGCCGGTGGCGGCCGGGTAGAGGCCCGCCTTCTGCACGAGCGTGTTGTAGGTGTCCTTGTCGGTGCTCATCCAGTGGGCGAACTCCCACGCGGCCTTCGCGTTCGAGCAGCCCTTGAGCACGGCGGTGGCCGAGCCTCCGGCGTTGCCGACCTGGTCGTCGCCGGCGGACCACTGCGGCATCGGGGCGACGGCCCACTTGCCGGAGGCGTCCGCGGCGCCGCCCTTGATGACGCCCGCCTGCCAGACGGCGCCGACGACGGTGGCGATGCTGCCGTCGCCGAGGCCGGTGTACCAGGCCTGGTCGTACATCGGCGCGCTGCTGATCAGGCCCTCGGAGACGAGGCCCTGCCAGTAGTCGGCGACCTTCGCGTTGGCGTCGGAGGCCATCGTCACCTTCCAGGAGTCGCCGTCGACGTCGAACCACTTCGCGCCGGTCTGCCAGGCGAGGCCGGCGTAGTCGTAGTCGAGGTAGGGCGACGAGATGAACTTCTTCGGGTCGGACGCGTGGATCTTCTCGGCGTCGGCCTTGTACTCGTCCCAGGTGGCCGGGGCGCTCAGGCCGAGCGAGTCGAACAGCTCCTTGTTGTAGAACAGGCCCATGGGGCCGGTGTCGACCGGGGCGCCGTAGACGGCATCGCCGATGCTGACCGACTTCCATGCGGCAGGCTGGAAGTCCTTCTCGTCGGCCTTCGCGTAGCTCGCGACGTCTTCGAGCGCGCCCTGCGCGGCGAAGCTCGGGAGGGTCTCGTAGCCGACCTGCGCGAGGCAGGGGGCGTTGTTGGCGGTGACGGCGTTGAGCATCTTCTGGTAGCCGCCCTTGGAGCCGGGCTGCACCTCCTGATACTTGACCACGACGTCCTTGTGCGAGGCGTTGAACGCCTTGACCGCGTCGGCGTAGCCCGGGGCCCAGCCCCAGAACGTGACCGTCGCCGGTGCGGAATCGGACGAGCCGGAACCGGATCCGCCGGAGCACCCGGCCAGACTCATCAGACCGAGTGCGACCGCCCCCGCCGCGCCCGTCAAACGGATTGCTGCTGACTTCTTCACTGCCTCTCCTTTGAACACAGACACCCTTCAGCGGGTTCGAGAAGCGAGTGTCGCACAGAATGATACCGATAACAACCCGTGTAGCCCGAAGGGGGTAATCGGGTCGCAGATCTCCGTAGTGCGGGCGATGCGGCCGTTATCATTGCATGCATGAGTACTACCGACGGGCGTGACGCTGCGCCGAAGCCGCCCGGGATGACGGACGTCGCGCGAGTGGCGGGCGTCTCCGCCCAGACCGTCTCGCGCGCGCTCAGCGGCCACCCCAACGTGCAGGAGAAGACGCGCGCCAAGGTGCTGGCGGCGGTCGAGCAGCTCGGCTACCGCATGAACAACGCCGCGCGGATGCTGTCCTCCGGGCACAGCCGCACCCTCGGGATCGTGCTGCTGCAGACCGGCTTCTACTCCCGCACCGCGGTGACGGTCGGGGTGGAGGCCGCCGCGCGCGACGCCGGCTACGCGGTCAGCGCGGCGACGTGCCCGTCGCTCGACCCCTCCGCGATCGAGGAGGCCATGTCGCGCCTCGCCGACCAGGGCGTCGAGGGCATCGTGCTGGCGCTGCCGCTCATCCACGTGACCAAGGGCATCGAGGAGCTCACCCGCTCCATCCCGACCATCACGATCGACGGCTCGCGCACGTCGACCACCGAGATCGTCGCGGTCGATCAGTCGCAGGCGGCCCGGCTCGCCACGCAGCACCTGCTCGATCTCGGCCACGAGACCGTCTGGCACGTCTCCGGCCCCACGGAATGGCTGGATGCGGTCAGCCGCAGCGAGGGCTGGCGGAGCACGCTCGAGGCCGCCGGCATCACGCCTCCGCCGGAGCTCAAGGGCGACTGGTCGCCCGCCTCCGGGTACCAGAACGGCCTCATCCTGGGCCGGATCCCGGATGTGACGGCCGTGTTCGTCTCGAGCGACGAGATGGCGTTCGGCGTGATCCGCGCCTTCCACGAGCTGGGCCGCCGCATCCCCGAGGACATCTCGGTGGTCGGCGTCGACGACATCACCCTCGCGGAGTACTGCTCGCCGTCGCTCACCACGGTGGCGCAGCCCTTCGACGAGATGGGGCGCCTGGCGGTCGAGCACCTGCTGCGCTACATCACGGAGCCGGGGACCACGCTCGCACCGGCCTCGGTCGAGCCGACGCTCGTTGTGCGCGCGTCGAGCGGTCCCGCGCCCGTCGCGGGCTGACCGCACCGGCTGACCTCGGCCGCGACGGCGAGCCGCCTGAACTCTGCTAGCGATATCAGGGGTTCCCGTCCCGGCTTTAATCCCCTAGTGTTATCGATGCCATACGGGCAATACCTTCCCAACGATGCAGCTAGGTGGACCTTGTGAGCCTTCATCCCCCGCGCGGCCTCCGCGCCCTGTCAGCCACGATCGGAGCCGCGGCGCTCGTCGCCGCCGGCGCCCTCGTGCCGATCGCGGCCGCTCCGGCCGCGGCCGCCGACGCCCCTCCCCCGGCCGGCGCCGCGATCGCCCAGACCCAGTACGCGCTGGTCGGCGTGGACTCCGAATCGGCGCCGTACCCCGCGCCGCCCGCCCTCGACGGCACCGCGCTCGCGGCGTTCGACGGCGACCCGAACACGCAGTGGGCCACCAAGTACAACGGCGGCGACCCGGATCCCCTACCCCACTGGATCACCCTCGACGTGGGCGGTTCGTTCCCGCTCACCGGCATCCAGTACCAGGTGAAGAACCAGTCCAACGGGCCGGTCGCCGATGTCTCCGTCTACGTCACGGACAGCGCCGCGGTGGCGAAGGATGCCGCTGCCGACTGGGGCACGCCGGCCGCGACCGGCACCTTCCGCCAGCCGACCTCGGCCACGGACGTGCAGAACCTCGTCTTCTCGCAGCCGGTCACCGGCCGCTACGTGAAGTTCGTCGCGACGAGCACGATCAACGGCAGCGCCAACGTCTCCGCCGGGGAGCTCCGCGTCTTCGCCACCGGCGACACGACCCCGCCGCCGGTCACGCCCGACCCGCCCGCCGACGCCGCGACCCCTGTCGCGATCGGCAACGGCGCGGGGCTCACCGTCCAGGTCGCCCGCGAGTTCCCGCAGGTGATCTCGTACGACCTCGACGGCAAGACCCTCGGCGGACAGGCGCAGAAGCTCGACACGTTCACGATCAACGGGACCGCGCACACGGCGACGACGACCATGACGACCACGGCCGACACCGCCACCTATGTGTCGACCTTCGCCGACCTCGCGGACCTGACGATCACGACGGCGATCACCGCTGCCGCGAAGGGCACCGTCGAGTTCGCCGTCACCAAGATCGAGGGAGGCGCGGCCTCGACCGTCGACCAGCTCGCCATCCCCGACCTGTCGCTCGTGTCGGTCGATTCGTCCGACCCGGCCGCCGCCCTCGCGCGCACGCAGATCTCCACCGACTCCACGACCACCGCCGACCGGTTCCTCGCGATCACGGGTTCGACCCCGGTGGACGCGCGGAGCGTCGGAACGCCGTACGGCTTCGTCAGCGGCACGCAGCTCGCCGCGGGCATCCTCACCAATGCGACCGACGACTCCGCCCAGGACTCGAACACCAACTGGAACACGCGCCTGCAGTCGCAGATCGTGGACGCCGGCAACGGCGCCCGCCGCGCCCAGCTCTCGGTCGGCAACTGGACCTACGCCCCGGCCGGCGCGACCGACCCGCGCGTCGCGGTCTACGCCCTGCCGCGGGCGACCGTCGTGCTCTCGGCCGACGCGAACGGCGACGGGAAGATCGACTGGCAGGATGCCGCCATCGCCTACCGCGACGCCTCGACCCGGCCCCTCGGCGCCGACCGCGTCGCCGAGCGGGTCGTGCAGCACATCCCGTTCAACTTCGCGAGCCAGGCGACGAACCCGTTCCTGAAGACGCTCGACAACGTCAAGCGCATCTCGATGACCACCGACGACCTCGGCCAGTGGGTGCTCGACAAGGGCTACGCCAACGAGGGCCACGACTCCGGGCACCCGGACTACGGCGGCGACTACAACACGCGCGCCGGCGGCCTCGCCGACTTCAACACGCTCGTCGAGGACGGCAAGAAGTACAACACCGACGTCGCCGTGCACGTGAACGCCACCGAGGCATACCCGCAGGCCAAGACCTTCAGCGACCGGATGGTGCAGGGCCAGGTGAACGGGTGGGACTGGCTGAACCAGAGCTACCACATCGACCAGCGCTACGACCTCGGCTCCGGCGCGATCGTCGACCGGTTCGCGCAGCTCAAGCAGGAGGTGCCCGACCTGGCCGGCGTCTACATCGACGCCTACTACTCGAGCGGCTGGCTGGCCGACGGGCTCGCGGCGCAGCTGCGCGACCTCGACCTCCAGGTCGCCACCGAGTGGGCGTACAAGTTCGAGGGCTCGTCGATCTGGTCGCACTGGGCCAACGACAAGAACTACGGCGGCGCGACGAACAAGGGCATCAACTCCAACATCGTCCGCTTCATCGCCAACACCGACCGCGACGTCTGGAACGTGGACCCGCTGCTCGGCGGCGCGGACATCAAGGAGTTCGAGGGCTGGACCGGCCAGAACGACTGGAACACCTTCTACTCCAACATCTGGTCGGCGAACCTCCCGACCAAGTTCCTGCAGCACTTCCCGGTGCAGTCGTGGGACTTCGGCAAGACCGCGACCCTCACCGGCGGCGTGACCGTCGCGATGAAGGACGGCAAGCGGCAGATCGTGATGGACGGCGCGACCGTCGCCACGGGCGGCACCTACCTGCTCCCGTGGGGCGAGCCGAATGCCGACGGCGTCTCGTCGCCGGCCCACGCCGACAAGATGTACTACGTCAACGCGGCGGGAGGCGCGGCGACCTTCACGCTCACCCCGCAGTTCGCCGGCACGACCGACTTCACCCTCTACAAGCTGACCGACCAGGGCCGGGTGAAGGTCTCGGACATCCACGCGACGGACGGCGCCGTCACTCTGAACGGTGCGAAGGGCGTGCCGTACGTGCTCGCTCCCGCGGACGGTGCAGCGCCCCACACGTCCGCCGAGTACGGCGCAGGCAGCGGGCTGGTCGACCCCGGCTTCAACGCGGGCGACCTGACCGCCTGGAACGCGACGGGAGGCGCGAAGGTCGCCACGGCCGAGAGCGGCGACAACGTCGCGGTGCTCGGAACGGACCGCTCGTCCCTCTCGCAGAAGGTCACCGGACTGCAGCCCGGCAAGCGGTACTCCTTCAGCGCGAACGTGGAGATCGGGCCGGGAGAGCGCCGGGCGACCACCCTCTCGGTGGATGCCGGGACCATCGCCGCGAACACGTTCGACACGACACCGGCCGCCAACTCGATGGCCTCGGACGCGAAGAACGGCACGTACTCGCAACGCGCGTCCGTCGGCTTCACCGCTCCCGCGAACGGGACCGTGACCGTCGCCCTCGGCGCGGTGGCCGGCAAGGCGGCGGTCACGTTCGACGACGCCCGGGTCATGCTCGACACCTCCACCGCCCTTCCCACCGACGGCGCGGTGATCGCGGCGGACGACTTCGAGGGCAACCAGCCGGGCTGGGGTCCGTTCGTGAAGGGCGACGCCGGCGGCAGCACCGACCCGCGCACCTCCATCAGCGAGCTGCACGACCCCTACAGCCAGAAGGCGTGGAAGAACACGCACTCGCCGTACGACTCAGGCACCCTGAAGGGTCTCGGCGTCGACGACGTGCTGAGCGGCGAGCACTCGCTCAAGGCGCACGAGGAGAACACCGGCCTCGTCTACCGAACGGTGCCGGCCACCGTCCCGTTCGTCGCCGGCCACAAGTACCGGGTGTCGTTCGACTACCAGACGAACCTCGACGGACAGTGGGCCTGGGTCACCGGGGCGGACACGGTCGGCGGAGGCACGGTCTCCTCGGCCGACGTGAACCGGGAGGCGATCGCTCCCGCCCTCGACACGGCGCACTACGCGAAGGACATCGTCGCCGGCTGCGGCGACACCTGGGTGGGGCTGCGCAAGCTGGGCGGTGCGAACGGCGCCGACTTCGTGCTCGACGACTTCCGCGTGGAGGATCTCGGCGAGGAGGCCGGAGGCGCGTCCTGCGGTTCGGTGGGCGCCCCGGCGAGCACCGACCTCAGCCCCGGCGTCGCGGGCTCGTTGGTCACGACCTTCACCAACAACGAGCTGACCGCGGCGACCAACGTCGGCATCGAGCTGACCGGCCTGCCCGACGGGTGGACTGCGCAGGTCGCGAAGAAGGGCGGCAACCTGTTCGGCAGCGTCGCCCCGGGGAAGAGCGTGACGACCACGTGGCTGGTCACGCCTCCCGCCTCGGCGGCGGGGACGAGCGCGACGCTGTCGGTGGTGGCGACGTACGCGAACGACTGCGTCACCAAGTCGGTCACCGGATCGGCCAAGACGGCCGTCTCCGACCGGCCGATGCTGTCGCCGGGCTCCATGACGGCGACCGCCGACTCGGAGAACCTCTCCTCCGGCGCCGGGGAAGGCCCCGTCGGAAACGTGCTCGACGGCGATCCCGGAACGATCTGGCACACCGACTACACGAACTCGTCGGCGCCGTATCCGCACTGGGTCACCCTGGCGCTGGCGGGTCCGTCGACGGTCGACGGCTTCGGCTACCTCGGCCGGCAGAGCGGCGGCCAGAACGGTCGCGTGAAGGGCTACGAGATCGCGGTCTCGGACGACGGCGCCTCCTGGACCACCGTCGCGACCGGCGCGCTGGTCGACTCCCCCGACACCCAGGTCGTGCCGTTCGCGCCGGTGACCGCGTCGTTCGTGCGGTTCACGGCGACCAGCTCGCTCAACGGCCAGCCGTTCGCCGCGGCCGCCGAGCTGCGCGTCTACGGCACGGCCGCCGACCTCCCGATCGGGTTCGCGCCCGGAGCTCGGGCGGCGGACGAGCCCTGCGCCGCCGGGACCCCCGCGATCTCGGCTCCCGTCGCGGTCACGGCCGGACACGACCTCACCGTCGGCGTGAGCGGACTCGGAAAGGGTGTGCGCGCCTCCGTGGTCCTGCACTCCGACCCGCTGACGCTCGGCACGGTGACGACGGACGCGAACGGGGAGGCGAGCCTGACGGCCACCGTCCCGGCCGACTTCGCCACCGGGGCGCACACCCTGCAGGTCGTGGTGGACGGCGACGTCGTCGCCGAGCGCGCGATCACCGTGACGGCGGCCGACGTGCCGGGCGGCGGCAACGGCGGTCCGGGTGGCGGTGCCGGAGGCGGTTCGGGAGGCGGCGGTGCGGCGGTCGTCCCGCCGGGCCTCGACGGCCCGCTCGCCTCCACCGGCTCGACCGCGCTCGGCGTCGCGGCGCTGCTCGCGCTGCTGGCCGCCGCCGGCATCGGAGCCGGCGTCGTGCTCCGCCTGCGGCGGACGCGCCGGGCGTAGCGGCCGCCCCTCCTACGACGGTGCCCCCGCCTCCCGGTCGATCACCGGGAGGCGGGGGCACCGTTCGTTCGCACGTTCGCCTACCCGCGCGATTCGTGCCGAATGTGGACTTTGGCGCGCGCTTTCGCGACATTCGTCACAGATGTCGTCTTACGTCTGCCGCGCGATTCGTGCCGAATGTGGACTTACGCGCGCTCTTTCACGACATTCGTGACGAATGTCGCGCGGGGTCAGTGGCGGGGCTTGCGCGGCGGGCGGTCGTCGCGGCCGCGGTCGTCGCGGCCGCGGGATTCGCGGCGCGCGCCGGCGCCGCGGTCGGGACGCAGCTCGATCAGCTTGCCGCTGATCCGCGTGCCCGACAGGCGCGAGAGCGTGTCGCCCGGGAGGTCGGCGGGCAGCTCGACGATGGAGAAGTCGGGCATGATCCGGATGTGCCCGAAGTCGTCGCGGCTCAGGCCGCCCTCGTTCGCGAGGGCGCCGACGATCTGGCGCGGCTCGACGCGCTGCCGCTTGCCGACCTCGATGCGGTAGGGCGCCATCGTCTTGTCGCTGCGCTCGCGGCGCGCGGCACGATCACCGCGAGCACCGTCGCGGTCGCCGGCACGGCCTCCACGGTCCGAACGGCCTCCGCGGTCCTCGTAGCGGGAGTCGCGCTCGACCCGCTGGGTCAGCGCGTCGTCGCCGCTGAGCAGCAGTGGCTCCTCGCCCTGTGCGACCACGGCGAGCGCCGCCGCGACGTCCGCCTCTGGCACGTCGTGGTGCTCGACGTAGTGGGCGATGATGTCGCGGAACCGCGAGATGCGGTCCTCCTGGCCGAGGGCCTCCGTGATCGCGTCGTCGAAGCGGGCGAGGCGGGTGGTGTTGACGTCGTCGACGCTCGGGAGCTGCATCTGCGTGAGCGGCTGGCGGGTCGCCTTCTCGATCGCGGTGAGCAGCCGGCGCTCGCGCGGGGTGACGAAGCTGATCGCGGCGCCGCTGCGACCCGCGCGGCCGGTGCGGCCGATGCGGTGCACGTACGACTCGGTGTCGATCGGGATGTCGAAGTTGACCACGTGGCTGATGCGCTCGACGTCGAGGCCGCGCGCCGCCACGTCGGTGGCGACCAGGATGTCGAGCTTGCCCGACTTGAGCTGGTCGACCGTGCGCTCGCGCTGGGCCTGGGCGACGTCGCCGTTGATGGCGGCCGCCGAGTATCCGCGGGCGCGGAGCCGCTCCGCGAGCGTCTCCGTCTCGTTCTTGGTGCGGACGAAGATGATCATGCCCTCGAAGTTCTCGACCTCGAGGATGCGGGTGAGCGCATCCACCTTCTGCGGGTACGAGACGACGAGGTAGCGCTGCGTCGTGTTGGCCGAGGTGGTGGTCTTCGACTTGACCGTGATCTCTTCGGGGTCGTGCAGGTACTTCTTCGAGATGCGGCGGATCTGGGCGGGCATCGTCGCCGAGAAGAGGGCGACCTGCTTGTCGTCGGGCGTGTCGGCGAGGATGGTCTCCACATCCTCCGCGAACCCCATCTTCAGCATCTCGTCGGCTTCGTCCAGCACCAGGTACTTGAGCGCGGAGAGGTCGAGGGTGCCCTTGTCGAGGTGGTCCATGATGCGGCCGGGCGTGCCGACGACGATGTGGACGCCGCGGCGCAGCGCCGAGAGCTGCACGCCGTAGCCCTGCCCGCCGTAGACGGGGAGGAGGTGCACGCCCTTGAGGTGCGCGGCGTAGCTCTCGAACGCCTCGGCGACCTGCAGCGCGAGCTCACGGGTCGGCGCGAGCACGAGCGCCTGGGGGGTCTTCTGGGAGAGGTCGAGGCGGGAGAGGATGGGCAGCGCGAACGCGGCGGTCTTGCCCGTGCCGGTCTGGGCGAGCCCGACGACGTCGCGGCCCTCCAGGAGCAGGGGGATGGTGGCCGCCTGGATCGCGGACGGGGTCTCGTAGCCGACGTCCTTCAGGGCCTTCAGCACAGCGCTGTCGAGCCCCAGGTCGGAGAAGGTCAACGCGGCTTCGGCGGTCTCGGCCTCGCTGGGCACGGAATCGGACGTGGTCATCGTCCAACGGTAGTCCCTGCGGGCTGCGAGCGCGCCGCGAGCGGGTGCCGCACCTTCGTGCCGAATGTGGCCTCTGGCGCCTCCAGAGTCGACATTCGGCATGAATGTCGTGCGTCAGCCGCCGATGGTGGCGGCCGTCACGTCGATGACGGCGCCGGCGCGGCCTGTCGACGCGGCCCAGTCGCGCACCACGACGTAGACGCGCCGGCACACCTCGGCGGCCGCCTCCACACCGTCGACGCCGATGCGCACGCGGATGCGGTCGCCGCTCACGAGCACGGTGTCGGGTTCCGCGTCGCCGGTGGTGAGGGCCGAGCCGATCGCCGCGACCACCTGGCCGACCGGGGAGGCCGCCGGGTACAGCGTGGCGACGCCGGGCACCTCGAGGATGAGGGCCGAGAGCGCCGCCGTCGACCCGGCGTCGGGGCCGGGGCCGTCGGTCGCGAGGGTGCCGCTCATCGCGCGTCCTTCCCGGTGCGGGGCTCCCGCACGTCCGTGACGAGCACGTCGACCGAGGCGATCGTCAGCTCGGCGTGCCGGGCGAGTTCCGCGGCGACCGCGTTCCGCACGCCGCGGCGGTCTCGGTCATCGGCACCCCGTAGCGCACGGAGATCTCGACGTGCACGGCGACCGGCGCGCCGGGCGTCTCCACGTCCCCGTCCAACCGGCACCGCCCGACGAGCACGCCGTCGATGTCGTCGCCGACGCCGCGCACGAGTGCACGCACGGCGCCCTCGGTCAGTGCGAGGTCGGCGGCCGGATCGGGATGCGCGATCGGGATGCGGCGCCCCGACTGCACGTCGAGGCGGATGCCCGTGAGGATGCGCCCGACCCAGTCGTCGTCGGCGGGGCTGGCCGCGGCCTCCTCGTCCAAGAGGTCCTGCGTGGCGCGGCCGAGGCGCTCGAGGGCGGTGAGCGCGGCCCGGCACTGGGGCGAGTCGTCGATCGTCGGGTCGGCGGGCTGCCGGCCGGCCGCGAGGTAGTCGCTCAGCTCGTCGAGGGTGTGCCCGTCGATCAGCTCGTCGGGCGGGAGGAGCGGATCGGTCATCGCCAGTCCTCCATCGCCTCGAGCAGTCTCTTGCGGCCCCGGGCCAGCTGGCCGCGCACCGTGGATGCGGGGATGCCGAGCTCCTCCGCTATGTCGTCGTAACTGTACTGCCCCACTTCGCGGAGCACCCAGCATCGCCGCTGCAGCTCGGGCAGTCGGTCGAGCGCCGCGCCCAGCGCCTCCGTCGCGGAGTGCGTCTCGGCCAGCCGGCTCGGCTCCTCGCGCGCCGGGGCCGGTGCGTCGAGCTCCGAGATGTCGTCGTGCTCGTGACGCACGCGGATGCGGTCGATGCACCGTCGGCTCAGGATGCGCATCAGCCAGCTCTTGACCGCTGCCCCCTCGTCCAGCTCGCCGAGCCGCCGCCACGCGGTGACGAACGTCTCCTGCACGACGTCGTCCGACTCGTCGGTCGACCCGAGCATCCGGGCGGCATAGGCGCGCATCAGCGGACCGTGCCGGCGCACCAGCACCTCGAACGCGACCGTGTCGCCGTCGGCCGCGCGCCCGGCGAGGAGGCCGTCGGCCGCCTCCCACAGCTCGGACACGCTGGACCTCGGCACAGCACCCCCTCTGCTCGGCGGTCTCTTGGGCGACCACACGCATCATGTTAGACAGACGATCAGCACGCCGAGCGGAGGGCCGGGAAAAAAACTTCGCCCGAGAGCGTGACGAATGCATGCCTGCGCCCGTCTCAGCGGTAGGAGTCACCACGGTGACCACCGCGGGACGTCCCCGCGGACAGAGGGAAGGATCACGCATGGCAAACACAACGACCACCACCACCGCCGGTTCGAGCATCGTGTCGGCGCAGGGCAAGACGGTCATCAACGACGCCGTCGTCGCGAAGGTCGCCGGCATCGCGGCCCGCGAGGTCCCCGGCGTGTTCGCGCTCGGCGGCGGAGCCGCCCGTGCCTTCGGAGCGATCCGCGAGGCCATCAACGCGACCGACCTGGGCCAGGGCATCAGCGTCGAGGTCGGCGAGACGCAGGTCGCCGCCGACGTCACCATCGTCGCGGAGTACCCCGTCGCCCTCCAGAAGGTCGCCGCGGACGTCCGCACCGCCATCACCCAGGCGATCGAGCAGATCGTCGGCCTGCAGGTGACCGAGGTCAACGTGACGATCAACGACGTGCACGTCCCGTCCGACGACGATGAGGACGAGCAGGAGGCGCGAGTCCAGTGACCTCCGCCCGGTTCGGCGTCCTGGTCGCCGGCGCGCTCGCCGTCGTCTGGGCCGTGTTCGGCTTCTGGGTGTTCCTCGGCGTGGCCGCCGCGATGCTGGTCGGCTACTTCGTCGGGCGCCTGCTCAGCGGCGAGATCGACGTGGCACGTCTGGCCGACGCGCTGCGCGGCCGCCGCTCGTCGTCATGACGGCCGGGCGCGACCGCATCGCCCCCAAGGCGCTGGAGCGCCTCGCGCGAGCGGTCGCGGCCGAGGCGCTCGGGGTCCGGCTGGCGGAGACCTCCGTGCGGATCTCGGACGCCGGCGGCGCGCTCGCCGTCCGCGTCCAGTCGCCGGTGGCGCTCCCGCCGCTCGGCGCCGGCTCCGCCGCCGGTCTGACCGTCCGGCTGGCCGACGCCGCCGCCGACGCCCGTCGGCGGCTCGCAGAACTCACCGGCCTGGAGGTCGCGCGCGTCGACGTGCGCGCCACCGGCGCCGTCATCACGGAGAGGAGGGTGCGATGAGCATCCCCGCCACCCGCATCGTGCGACGCGAGACGCATTCGCCGCGCTCCACCGCCGCCGTGATCGTCGCGCTGTGCGTGGCGCTGGTCGTCGCGTGGGTCGCGACAGAAAGCGTGCTGTCGCTCCTCGGCCTCCGTCCGCTCCTCCTCGCACCGCGCGGGATGCTGTCCGCCGTCGCCGGGTTCCCCGGCGCATCGCAGGCACCGCTGATCGCCGTCGCGGTGGTCGCCGGCCTCGTCGGGGTGCTGCTGCTCGCGGTCGCGCTGCTGCCGGGCCGACGGGCACGCCGCCCGCTGGAGGCCGAGCACGCGATCGTGGTCGCGAACGACACCATGCTCGCCTCCGCGCTCGCCCGCGCGGCGGCGAGGACGGCCGCGGTCTCGCCCGACGCCGTCAGCGTGGCGCTCGGTCGCCGCAGCGCCACCGTCCGCATCATCCCCGTCTCCGGTACGCGCGTCGACCGCGACGCGGTCCGGGAGGCCGTCTCGGCGGAGTTCGCCCAGGCCGCGCCGGCCCGCCCGGCCCGCGTCTCCGTGCTCGTCTCCGCGGCAGGAAAGGTCGGATCGTGAACAACACCAACCGCGCGCTCAACCGCGCACTGCTCGCCGTCGTCGGGCTGCTCTCGCTCGCGATCGCGGCCTCCCTCGTCTGGCTGCTCGTCGTCCCGGGCGCCGGCGCGCTCTGGCGCACCTGGTCGACGGCGGCGCTGACCTGGACGGACGACGTGCTCGGTCGCCCGCTCTGGACCGGGACGACGGTGAGTCTCGCCGCGGTGATCGCGCTGGCCGTCGCGGTCGTCGTGATCGTCCTGCTCCTCGCCTTCGCGCTCCGGCAGGGCGGCGGCTCGACGGCCACGGTCGTGCGGGCCCGCGGCGAGGACGGCGAGATCGAGATCGACACCGCGGTGCCCGCGAAACTGCTCGTCGAACGCCTGCGCGGCGTGCCCGGCGTGGCGGGGGTCGCCGTCAGCGCGTACCGCGTGCGGCGGCAGCCCGCGCTCAAGGTGACGGTCGACTGCCGTCGCGGCGCGTCGCCCCGCACGATCGTCGACGCGATCGACGACGCGGTCCTCCGGCTCGGGGATGCGCTCGGCACGGAGCCGACGGTCTTCGCGCAGCTGACGGGAGGCTTCCGGGCCCGCGTCCGCACCCCCGTCCGGGTCGACACCTCCACGCCGGCGGTGCGTCCCATCCCCTAGCCTGGTTCGCATGACAGTTGTCGTCGAAAACCTCCCGCCGCTGACGTGGAGCAACGGAGCAGGACAGGCCGAGCAGACCGCGGGGGGCGAGGTCGTCGTGACGGCGGTCGCCGGCAGCGACTGGACCAACGACGCCTTCGGTGGCCCGCAGCAGCACGCGGCGACCTCGCTCGGCTTCACGCCGACGGAGGACTTCGCCCTCAGCGCGCGGGTGCGGGTGACCTCCCCGCGCACCACCTTCGACGCCGGCGTGCTCGCGATCTGGGGCGACCGGGACCACTGGGCGAAGCTCTGCTTCGAGAACTCGCCGCAGGGGCAGCCGATGGTCGTGTCCGTCGTGACCAACACGTTCTCCGACGACTGCAACTCGACGATCGTCACCGACGACCACGTCCACCTGCGCGTGGTCCGCTCCGGCACCGGCTGGGCGTTCCACTCCTCGCGGGACGGCGTGACGTGGGACTTCGTGCGCGTCTTCCGGCTCGACTACGACGGCCCGGTGAACGTCGGCTTCATGTCGCAGGCGCCGATGGGCGACACCTGCGTCGCGGTGTTCGACACGATCGCGTACTCCACCGACGTGCCGGGCGACTTCCGCAACGGCGACTGAGCCGCCCGCTCAGGCGGCCGGCGGCGTCGGCTCCCCGAGCGACAGCATGAGGCGGTTGGCCCAGTTGAAGAAGGCCGCGCCGTTGATCGCGTCGATGATCGCCAGGTCGTCGAGCCCCGCCTCCCGGAGCTGCCGCACGTGCTCGGGACCGAACGCGTCGGGGATCACGGTGAGGGCGACCGACGCGTCGATGACGGCGCGCCACTGCGGGTCGTCCTGCTGCCCGGCCGGCCCCTCGTCGAGCAGCCGCTGCACGTCGTCCGGGCGCTTGGACTTGTGCGTGGCGAAGCGGGAGTGGACGGACGCGCAGAAGATGCAGCCGTTGGTGCGGGAGGCGCTGGCGGCCGAGAGCTCGCGCAGCGCGCGGGTGAGGCCGCCCTTCTCGTTGTAGAAGATGTCGTTGTCGGTGCGGGTGCGGGCGCCCAGGATGTCGGGGTCGCGCACCAGCAGGCGGAAGTACGGGCTGTTCGCCCGGCCCTTGTCGACGAGTCCCTCGTAGTGCCGCTCGGTCAGCTCGTCGAGGGGCAGCGGCTCCAGCCACGCCTCCCAGCCGAGCTCGGCCTGGGTGAAGGCGTTGGGGGCCTCGAAGTCGTGCCGGATGACGGTGTCGCTCATGCGAGCTCTCCTTTCAGGACGGTGAGCCCCGCGACGACGCGGAGCTGGAAGCTGAGGAACGCGACGAGCTGGGACAGCGTGACGATGCCGGTGGTGGACCAGCCGGCGTCGAGCAGGGCCTGCAGGGCGTCGGCCGACGAGTCGCGCGGGCGGTAGACGAGCAGGTGCGTGTGGGCGAGCGCGGCGGCGAGACGCTCGCCGGCCGCCGCGGACAGCGCCGCGTCGGGTGCCCACACGAGACCGGCGACGTTCTCGACGGTCAGCGGCCCGGCGGGGTAGTCGCCGTACGGGCCCTCGGTGAGCGCTCCGGGCAGCGCGGCCTCGAGGGCGGCGAGCAGGTCGGCGTCCTCCGCCGCGAGCAGGTCGCGATAGTGGGAGGCGGTGGGTGACTGCGAGAGCGCGACCGTCCAGTAGGCGATGGCGAGCCGCTCGCGCTGGCCGACCTCCTCCCGCTCGTCGGAGTGGAAGAGGGCGTCGTAGCTGGCCTGCGCGTTGGCGCGCGCGCTCGGCCGCTGGTCGCGGAGGGCGTCGAGGGCGTCGCCGGGGGCGATGCCGACCAGTTGGTCGATGACGTCGGTGGGCATGGACGGTCCTTTCGATGGTTCGCGGGGGTCTGTGGGTCGGAGGGCGGAAGGGCGGGCTCTCCGCGGGGTTCAGCGGGTCAGCGGTGCGCGGGCGCAGGCAGGGCCGGCGCCCAGTCGAGGAGTGCGGGCCCGACCTCGGCGGCGATGAGCTCGAGGGAGCGCAGCACCGCGGCGTGCGGCGGGTCGATGGGGTGCGGCTGGAAGGCGACGTCGGTCGCGCGCGCCAGGATCGTGTCGGTGCGCAGCGTCGCCAGCACCTGCTCCGGCGTCCCGATGTGCACGTCGAGCCAGGCCAGCAGCTCGGCGTCGGAGACCCCGTCCGGCACCTCCAGCCCCTGCGCGTCGATGAAGCTGCGCCCGCGGTCGATGCCGCGCCGGATCCACGCGGCCGCCTCCGCCTCGGTGTCGACGACCAGCGCCGATCGCGACGCCAGGATGCGCGGCTCGACGCCCTCCGGGAGCGCGGCCAGGTAGGCGTCGACGATGGCCTCCTGCAGCTCGGGTGAGGTCGGGTCGGTCCAGTTCTTCCGCGGCTGGGTGCGGGAGAGCATGAGGCCGTTGCCCCGGCGCCCGATGCGCTCGGCGCCCGCGGCCGAGAAGGTCGCCTCCCAGATCGCCCCGAGCAGGTCGGGTGCGGCGGGATACAGCGCACCGCCGTCCGATGTGAGCTCGTCCCCGCGCAGGGCGGCCACCAGCGTCTCGCGGTGCCGGTCGTAGATCGCGGCGCGGTCGCCCGACTCGTGGCCGAACGGCGGGAACGAGGAGGGCGTGCCTCCCGAACCGATCCCGAGCTCCACCCGGCCGCCCGACAGCAGCTGCAGCACGGCGGCGTCCTCCGCGACGCGCAGCGGCTCCTCCAGGGGCAGCGTCACGATTCCGGTGCCGAGGTGGATGCGGGAGGTGCGCGCCGCCGCCTGCGCGAGCAGCACGAACGGCGCCGGGAGGCCGCCCTCGTTCTCGTGGAAGTGATGCTGGGCGACCCAGACGCTGTCGAGCCCGACCTCCTCCGCGCGCACGAACTGGTCGATCGCGTTGCGGTAGCGGTCGAGTGCGCTCCCGTCGTCGAGCAGCCGGGTGAAGAACCCGAGCCGCTGGGGTCGCTGGGCCGTGCCGGTCACTGTCCCGCCTTTCCGAGGTACGCCTCTTGGATCTGAGGGTCGTCGAGCAACTCCTGCGCCGTGCCCTCGAGCACGATCGCGCCCGTCGCGAGCACGTAGCCGCGGGAGGCGATGGAGAGCGCCAGCTCCGCCTGCTGCTCGACGAACAGCACGGCGACGCCGAGCTCGCGGTTGATCCGCACGATCTCGTCGAGCACCTGATCGACGAGCTTCGGCGACAGTCCCATCGTCGGCTCGTCCATGCAGACCAGGCGGGGCCGGCTCATCAGCGCGCGGGCGAACGCGAGCATCTGCTGCTCCCCGCCCGACAGCGTCCCGGCCTGCTGGCGGCGGCGCTCGGCGAGGCGGGGGAAGTGGGTGCGCATCCGCTCGAGGTCCTCGGCCACGCCGGCCTTGTCGCGCCGGGTGTACGCCCCGGCGATGAGGTTCTCGTCGACCGTCATCTCGGGGAACACGCGCCGCGCCTCCGGGACCGAGGCGATGCCGGCGGCGATCCGGCGGCGGGTGGGGGCGTGCGTGACGTCCTCTCCTGCGAACCGGACGGTGCCGGACTTGGGCCGGACCAGGCCGAGGATGGTCTTCATCGTCGTCGATTTGCCGCTGGCGTTGCCGCCGAGGAGCGAGACGATCTCCCCCTCCCCCACGGTGAGCGAGTTGCCCCGCAGCGCGTGGAACGGGCCGTAGTAGACGTTCACGTCGTCCAGTGCGAGCAGCTCGGTCACTTGAGGTCCACCCCTCCCAGGCCGCGGCGGCGGCCGAGGTACGCCTCGACCACGGCGGGGTTCGTGCGCACCTCGTCCGGGCGCCCCTCGGCGATGATGCGGCCGCCGTCCATCACGATCACCCGATCCGAGACGGTCATCACGAGGTCGAGCTTGTGCTCCACCAGCAGGATGGTCTGCCCGGCCGCCTTGAGCTCCAGCAGCTGTTCGAGCACCTCGCCCGTCTCGGACTGGTTCATGCCGGCCGTCGGCTCGTCGAGCACGAGCAGCCGGGGCGCGAGCGCCAGCGCCCGGGCGATCTCGGTGCGGCGACGATTGGCGTAGCTGAGCGAGTACGCCGGGTCGTCGCGGCGCGGCCCGAGGCGCGCCTCGAACCGGTCGATCTCCGACTCGACGACCGCGTCGATCTCCTTCTGCTCGCGGCGGGAGGCCGGCGTCCCGACGATCGCGATGTACAGCTCCGCGAGCAGCGGGATCCAGCGCAGCAGGAACAGGTTCGACAGCCGGCGGAACGGGCGGTTCGCGCGGAGGGTCGAGTGGAGCCCCACCTCGATGTTGTCCGCCACGGACAGGGTCGCGAAGACGCGCCCGTTCTGGAAGGTGCGGGCGATGCCGTGCTCGGCGATCCGCGCGCTGTCGGCGCGCTCGATCCGCTCCCCCTCCAGCGAGATCGTCCCGCTGTTGGGCCGGAAGGTGCCGGTGATCAGGTTGAGGGTCGTCGTCTTGCCCGAGCCGTTGGGCCCGATGATGGAGACGACCTCCCCCGGCGCGACGGAGAAGGAGATGCCGTCCACGGCCTTCACCCCGTCGAAGTGGCGCGCGAGGTCGCTCACGTCCAGCAGCGGCTCGCTCATGCGTTCTTCACCAGGATCCCTCCCGGCCGGAACCGCACCGCGAGGATGAGGACCAGCCCGTAGACGATGATGCGCAGCTCGGGCGTGAACCGCAGCAGCTCCATCGCCCCGATCAGCACGATGGCGCCGATCACGGCCCCGTACGGCAGGTTGATCCCGCCGAGGATCACGATGGTCACCACCAGCAGCGACATCAGCATGGTGAAGATCGTCGGGTCGATGTACGTGTACTGGTGCGCGAGCAGCGAGCCGCCGATGCCCGCGAAGAAGCCCGAGACGGCGAACGAGAGCGCCTTGTAGTTGCGCCCGCGGACTCCCGAGGCGAGCGCCGCCACCTCGTCGGAGCCGACGGACGAGATCACCTTGCCGAGGTGCGACCGGCGGATCCGCCACATCACGAGCAGCGTCAGCACGAGCACGCCGAAGTCGATCAGGTAGTACGCCTGCGGGGTGTTCAGCGGCGTCCCGAACCACTCGGGCACCGGGATGTTGTAGAGGCCCTGCGGCAGCACCAGCTGGATCACCGCGACGATGGCGATGCCGAGGCCCAGCGTCGCGATCGAGATGTAGTGGCCCTTCACGCCCCAGATCGGCGACGCGAGGATGGAGGCGACCACGGCGGCGACGATCCCGGCGACGGGCAGCGCGACCCAGAACGGGAAGTGCAGGTAGAGCGAGAGCAGGGCCGAGGTGTACGCGCCGATCGCGATCGGGCCCGCCTGACCGAGCGCCATCACCCCCGCCTGCCCGGCGGTCACCGTGAACCCGGCCGCGATGATCGCGTAGATCAGCACCTGGGTGCCCGTGGTCAGCACGTAGTCGTTCGCGACGAGCGGGATGACGACCCCGCCCACGACGAAGGCGGCCAGCCACACCCAGCGCGGGATGCGGATCGGCCGGCCCTTGCCGAGGAAGGTGCCCGTCAGCGGTTCGCTCGAGACCAGCGGCACCTTGCCGAGCAGCCCGCCCGGCCGCACGATGAGCACCACGATCAGGATGACGAACACGATGATCTCGCGTGCCGTGTCGCCGAAGAAGTGGATGCCGAACGCCTCCAGCACGCCCAGCACGAAGCCGCCGATCACCGCCCCCACCAGCGACCCGAGGCCGCCGAGCGTGGCCGCGACGAACGCGGTGAGGCCGACATCCAGGCCCGAGGTCGGGTTCGCGACGCCGACGTAGAGGGCGATGAAGACGCCGGCGAGACCGCCGAGCGCGGAGGCGATCACGAACGACACGTGCTGCACCTGGCCGACGGGGATACCCATCTGCAGGGCGGCCTCCTGGTCCTGCGCGGTGGCGCGGATGGCGCGGCCGACCTTGCCGTACTTCAGGAACAGCGTCATCACGATCATGATGACCGCCGTCGTCCCGAGCATCACGACGTCCGAGGTGCCGAACCGCATGTTGCCGATGTGCAGGTTGGAGGTCGGCAGCACGTCGGGGAAGACGCGGAACTGTGCGCTGAACGCCATCTGCGACGCGTTGTCCAGGATCAGCGAGATGGCGTACGTCGAGAGCATCGCCGCCAGCGGCAGGTACTTCGCCAGCGGGCGGACGACGGTCACGTTGATGAGCAGGCCGAGCGCTCCGCAGATCGCGAGCACGACGATCAGGGCGAGCCAGAACGGGAGCCCGATCTTCACGATGAAGAACCAGGACAGCATCGCGCCGAGCCCGAAGAACGAGAACTGCGCGAAGTTGACGACGTTCATGACGCCGAAGACGAGGGAGATGCCGACCGCTCCGAGGGCGTAGACGTTCCCTCGGAGCAGGCCGGCGATCAGAGTGTCGAGCATGGTGAGTGCGGTGGCGTCGACGGACTAGCCGTTGTACGCGACCCAGCTGCCGTCCTTCAGGATGCTCGGGGTCAGCTGCGGCGACGCGACGCGGCGGGTCGACTGGTCGAAGGTGATCTTCCCGTAGACGACGCTCGGCACGTCCTTGACCTTCTTGAAGCCCGCGAGGATGCCCTCCCGGCTCGTGCCGCCGATCTTCGCCGCCGCGACGGCCACGTTGAGGGCGTCGTAGGCGCCGGCCTCGAAGCCGGTCACCTCGGTCTCCTGCGGGTACTTCTTCTTGAACGCCTTCACGAAGTCCTGCACCTCCTTCGCCGGGTTGGAGGCGAGGAACTCGGCGCCGTTGATCGCACCCTCGGCGTCCTTGGTGCCGTCGAACGACTCCTCGTCCTGGCCTCCGTAGAAGGTCTTGTCGTAGCCGATCGCGCGCAGCTGCGTGACGATCTTCGCCGCGTCAGGGCCGTAGCCGATGTGCACGAACGCCTCGGGCTTGCCGGCCACGGCCTTCGTCAGCGACGGCCGGTAGTCGTCGGAGGTGTCGAGCACGCCCTCCGCGTCGGTGATCTTCAGGCCGACCTTCTTGGCCTCCGCCTTGAAGGCGTCGAACGCGGGGATGCCCCAGTCGGCGGTGTTGAGGTAGCTGACACCGACGGAGTCGATGCCCTGCTTCTTGATGTAGTCGGCCGTCCACGTGTACGTGGCGCTCGTGGTGATGGAGGTCGACCACTGGTACTGCGTGCCCTTGGCCGTGAAGTCGGGGTTGGAGTTGTTGAAGCCGTACTGCAGCAGCTTGCCCGCGGTGTAGATCGGCGACGCCGGGATGGAGGCCGCCGACGAGTAGTCGCCGAACACCAGGCTGATGCTGTCGTCGCCCACGAACTTCTGCGCGACCGCCACCGACTGCTTCGGGTCGGACTGCGAGTCCTCGTACTTCAGCGCGACCGGGTGCCCGTCGATGCCGCCCTTCGCGTTGACCTGCTCGACCGCCAGGTCGAAGGCCTCCTTGAACTGCTCGCCGTACTGCGCGTACTGGCCGGTCGTCGCGGCCGAGACGCCGAAGTACACGGTGCTCTTTCCGGACGAGCTGTCCGTCGACGCTGCGGAGTCGCTGGCGCAGGCGGCGAGGCCGACGATGGTGAGCGAGGCCACGGAGACAACGGCCGCGCCACGGAGGAGCTTCTTCATGGGGGTGTCCTTCGAACGGGAGGGGGTCGGGGGTGGACCGAGGCTAGGACTCCCCAGCGGCCCACCGCGACCCTCCCCGTCACAGTCGGTAGCGGCACGCAATGGACGTCACAAAGTTTGCGCGTAGCGGGGGGTGTGTGCTCGCGCGATCCGCACCTCCCCAGATCACCTATTCGGCCACGGCGTGGCGGCGACCAGGATGGGGAGTGCTCAGCCCTCCGAGACGCCGAGGGCCGGAACGAGAGAACGGATGCGAGCGATGTGCACACGAGTTGTCTGGCCCGACGCCAACGGATCGGTGATCGTCGGACGGAACATGGACTTCCACATGGATCTCTTGACGAACCTGTGGAAGCTGCCGCGCGGGATCGAGCGCACCGACGGCGCCAACGGCACCCTGACCTGGAAGGCGAAGTACGGCAGCATCGTCGCCACCGCCTTCGACCTCATCGCGACCGACGGGATGAACGAGGAGGGTTTCGCCGGTCACGTCCTGTGGCTCGCGGAGTCGGACTACGGCACGCCGGAGGCCGACGCCACGCAGCTGAGTCAGGCCGTGTGGCTGCAGTACTACCTCGACAATTTCGCGACGGTCGCCGAGGCCGTGGAGTGGACGAACACGTCGCAGGTCGAGATCGCGCAGCTCTTCGATCCCACCGGCCACATCGTGCCGACGCTGCACCTCGCGATCAACGACGCCACCGGGGACTCGGCGATCATCGAGTACACCGACGGCAAGCCGAAGGTCTACCACAGCCGCGACTACCAGGTGATGACGAACTCCCCCACGTTCGACCAGCAGCTGGAGCTCGTGAAGAAGGTCGAGGGGCTCGGCGGCGACCAGCCGCTCCCGGGATCGACGCTCGCGAGCGATCGCTTCGCGCGCGCCTCGTTCTACGTCGCGCACCAGGTGCAGCCGAAGACGCAGCTCGACGCGATGGCGGCCATGTTCAGCATCATCCGCAACGCCGCGCAGCCGTTCCGCACGCCGGAGCCGGGCAAGCCCGATGCGTCGCAGACGATCTGGCAGGTCGTGCTCGACCTCACCAACAAGCGCTACGCGTTCGAGTCGACGACGCGGCCGAACATGGTCTGGATCGATCTCGACAAGGTCAGCTTCGCCGAGGGCACGAAGGTGCTCAAGCTCGACCTGGTGGGCCGCCTCGCGCTGGAGGGCGGGCTCGCCGGCGACGTCAGCCACAAGTTCCACGACCCGGGCGAGCTGACGGAGGACCTCCTCGCGGTCGGCCTCGACGCCCTCGAGATCGTGGCACGGAAGCAGGACGAGTTCGCCGCCGTCACGAAGGCCGTTCAGGAGCTGGTCGGCGCGCACCCGAAGGCGGCCTGATGCACGACTCCTGACCGCGGCGGCTCGGGCCGTCTAGGTTGTGAGTGAGGCCATCACGACCCGCAGCCGTCACGGACGCCGCTGCGCGACCGTCAGGGGGAGTTCCATGATCCAGCCCGCCACGAGCGGCATCGCCATCCCGGACGACCACGGCGCCAAAGCACGGGGCTGGCTGATCGCGTACTACGTCACCGGCAGCCTGTTCGTGGCCGCCGCGTTCGCGAACCTCATCGTGTACGTGGCCTCGTTCTCCACCCGGGCCTTCGGAGCGGTGCTCCTCTGCGCGGGCCTCATGCTGCTGTTCGGGATCCTCAGCCTCATCTGCGCGCTCACCTGGTCGAGCTACAACGCCTCGACCCGTCGCGAGCTCGCCGACGCCCTGGCCCGCGCCGGCCACCATGGCGTCGACGCGAAGCGGCTGCTCCAGACCAAGCGGCCCCTGGTCGCGTCGTCGGCGGGCGTGCTCCTGCAACTGCGCCGCGAACGCGACGACCACCGACGGCAGTGGATCCTCATCGACGCGTTCCCCCTGGCCGGCATCCCGCTGAGCACGCCCTGACGCGGATGGGGCCCCGGACAGCCTCCGGGGCCCCACGGTTCAGGCGTTCCGCCGCTCCAGCGACAACCCGTGCCCGAAGCGGAACAGCGGGTCCTTCGTGTCGAACGGGACGTCCTCGCGGCTGGCCTCGACGGCCGCCATGCTCGACGGCAGATCGAACGGGAGCGCTCCGCTGGGGGTCGCCGCGCCGGTGAGCACGTCGAGCAGAGCGCGTGCGTTGGCTCCGTAGTTCGCCACGATCGCGGCGGGGGCGTCGACGAACGGCGTGAGGATGGCCGGGCGGTCGAGGTGCACGTCGACGATGGTCGGCACGGCCGCGGCGAGCGAGCGGAGGTGCTCCACGGCCTCCTCTGTGAAGTCGAGCGAGCCCTGGTGGAAGAAGTTCTCGAACGTCGTCGCCCGCACCTCGAACGGCGCGTGGGTGCGGACGATCGCGTAGTCGGCCTCCGCCGGGGTCGCCACGACG
>NZ_MKVJ01000017.1:7608-15147 GCF_001898805.1 Leifsonia sp. 71-9 | reverse complement strand
CGGGAGCCGGCGGGCAACGGGAGCGTCGGCCCGCCGTCGCCGGAGGCGCGGTTGGTCAGCACGGTGATGGACGCGCGCTGGGCGGCCTCCCCCGCCTCCCGGAACGCGGCGGACCCGACGATGCGGCCGGCCTTCTCCACGTCGACGAGCGGCGCGTCGAAGAGCCCCAGGACGAACTTCTCGCGCAGCAGGCGGCGAGCGGAGACGTCGATGCGCTCCTCCGAGATCTCGCCCGACCGAACGAGGTCGATCAGGAGGTCCGGGATGGCCTCGCCGCCGAACTGGTCGGCCCCCGCCTCGATGACCTTCTTCATCCGCTCGCGCGGGCTGAGGTGCTCGACGCCCCACGCGCGGGCGGGGAACGGCTGGCCCATGATCTCGGAGTCGGAGATGAGTCCCCAGTCGGTGCAGACGATACCGTCGAAGCCGTAGCGCTCGCGCAGCAGGCCGGTGATGACGGACTTGTTGAAGCCGAAGCCGACCTCCTCGTACTCGGTGCCGACCGGCATGCCGTAGTAGGGCATGATCTGGCTGGTGCCTGCCTCGAATGCGGCCTCGAACGGCTTCAGGTGCAGCTCGAACTGCCCGCCCGGGTAGACCTGCTCGCGGCCGTAGGCGAAGTGCGCGTCCTCGCCGTCCATTTGCGGTCCGCCGCCCGGGAAGTGCTTGGTCATCGTGGCGACCGAGTCGGGGCCGAGCTCCGCGCCCTGGAAGCCGCGGATGTAGGCGGCGCCGAGGCGCGAGGTCAGCTCCGGGTCCTCACCGAACGTCGCGACCTGGCGCCCCCAGCGCGGTTCGGTGGCGAGGTCGATCTGCGGGTGCAGCGCCACGCGGATGCCGACCGCCGTGTACTCCTGGCGCGCGATGTCGCCGAAGCGCTCGACGAGCTCCTCATCGCGGGTCGCCGCGAGACCGATCGACTCCGGCCAGCTCGAGAACGGGCCGGCCATCATCCCGGCCAGCGGGTTGTCGCTGAACGAGTGGCGCGGGTCGGTGGAGATGGTGACCGGGATGCCGAGGCGGGTGGACGCGGCGAGCTCCTGGAGGGCGTTGTGCCACTGCGCCATGAGCTCGGCCGTGGGGGCGGAGCCGAGCACGTTGAAGTGCGTCATGCCCGCGCCGATCACGTACTCCTCGTTCGACGGCAGGCCGAACATCGGGTCGCCGGGGGCGAGCCCGCCGTCCTGGCTCATGGAGATCATGGTCTGGAAGAACAGGCCGGCCTTCTCCTCCAGGGTCATCTGGCCCAGGAGGTTCTCGACCCGCTCCTCGACGGGCAGGGAGGCGTCGCGGTACGTGGGGTCGACGGGCAGTTCGTCGGCCGCTCCGGTGACGTCGATGGTGTCGGTCATGAGTTACTTGACTCCCTTGATTCGATAGACGAGCACTGCCCCCGCGAGGGAGACGAGCGCACCGAGCAGGTACCAGAGCGTGTAGCCGCCGAGGGCGGTCGTCGCCCCGAAGGCGATGATGGAGGGGGCGATCGCGGGGGCGATCGACTGCGGGAGGGCGTTGGCGATGTTGAGAACGCCGAGGTCCTTGGCGGTGTCCGCCTTGTTGGGCAGCACCTGGGTGGCGAGCGCGGTGTCCACCGAGAGGAACGAGCCGGTGCCCAGGCCGATGATCGCCTGCGCCACGATGACGACGCCGATGTTCGGGGCGAAGGCGAGCACGACCAGGCCGACCACCATGATGAGTCCCGCGGCGGTCACGAACGGGCGGCGCTTGCCGATCTTGTCCGAGAGGATGCCGCCGAGCGGTCCGGAGAGCGCCATCGCGAGGGTGGAGGCCACGTTCGCCAGCAGGATCGTCTCGATTGCGGCCGACTCGCTCAGGTGGAACTTCTCCGTCAGGTAGAACGGCAGGAAGGTGGCGATCCCGGCGTAGCCGAAGAAGATGAGGAACTTGGTCAGCCAGGTCCAGCCGAAGTCCTTGTGCTTGACCGGGTTGAAGACGAACGAGCCGAAGAACTCCTTGACGCCGTAGCGCTCGGCCGGCTTCTCGGCGAGCACGCGGTCCTTCAGGGTGAGCACGAACACGAGGACGAGGATCACGGCGATCACCGCGGGCACGACGAAGCGGCTGAAGTCGTCGGCGAGGAAGTTGACGATGAAGCTGCCGCCGAGGATGGCGACCGGCGTCGTCATGCCGACGATGCCGGAGACCTTGCCTCGGCGCTCGACGGGCACCTGGTCGGGCACGGTGGCGGTGGAGGCGGCCAGCACGCCGTTGAGGGACGCCTGCACGATGCACCAGCCGATCAGGACGATCCACGGGCTCGTCGCGACGCCGATCAGCACGAACGCGGCGAGGCCGACGAGCACGCCGCCGAGCATCCACGGGCGGCGCATCCCGAATCGGGAGGCCGTGCGGTCCGACAGGCGGCCGACCAGCGGGTTGCAGATCAGGGCGAAGAGGGCGCCGACGCCGGTGATCATGCCGAGGGAGGCGGTGGCCTCCTCCGGAGACGCGGTGATGTGCTGCACCTTGAAGGCGAGCGAGACCAGCACCGGGGTCAGCAGGGCGAGGTAGAGGCCGAAGTTCGCGAAGGCGAGGCCGGGGATGAATCCGCGGGGCGCGCCGCTCTTCGGAGAGTCGGCGCCGGAGGGACCGGGGCCGGACGGGGCGGCCGTGGGTGCCCCTGACGCCGTGGACGACTCTGTCATGGTGTTCCTTTCGGGAGGACCTGAGCCTTCGTCGGCTCGGGATGAGTGTACACACAATTAGACCGCGTGGTAACTCAAACCTGTCCGACTGGTAACCGCGCTGTGACAGAATGGACCAGGCTCGAGGAGGGGAGGGGATCGATGAGCGGACGACTGGCGACCGACGAGCGCCCCGCCTCCGGGCGCGCGGCCGCGGCGATGCGGACGCGCGAAGCGATCCTCGAAGCGGCCTCCGCTCTCTTCGTGGAGCAGGGCTTCGGAGCCGTCTCCCTCCGCGACATCGCGACGCGGGCGGGGCTCTCGCATCCCGGCGTCTTGAAGCACTTCGCCTCGAAGGACGAGATCCTCGACGCCGTGGTGGACGGCTTCGAGCGAAGCAACGGCGAGTGGATCGACGGGCACGGGCTCGGCCTCGACATGTACGGCGACCTCGCCCGGCACAACGCCGAGATCCCCGGGTACACCGCCCTCTTCACGACCCTCGCGGGTGAGGCGACGCGAGCAGACCATCCCGCGCATCGGCGCTTCCGCGAGCGCCATCGCGAGATCCGCACCCGGACGATGCAGCAGTTCCAGGCTGCCGTCGAGGACCGCCTGCTGCCGCACGACACCGACATCGCGGGCGAGTCCGTGCGCCTCGCTGCGGCGTGGGACGGCCTGCAGCTCATGTCCCTCTACTTGCCCGACCGCGCGGATGTGGCCGGGATGGTCGACGCGTACGTGCGGAGGCTCCAGGGCCTCGCGGTGACGGACGTCCCCGTCGCTCCGGTCGCGCCGTCCTGGCCCGCCGAGACCACCTGGGCCGACGCCCTCGGGTACGCCCCGGGCCGCGCTCGCCGGGCGCAGATCATCCAGGACGCCTCCGCCCTCTTCGCGAGCCGCGGCTTCCACGCGACGAGCCTGCGCGAGATCGCCGAGAAGGCCGGCATCGGCAAGTCGACCCTCCTCCACCACTTCTCGACCAAGGAGGAGCTGCTCGCCGCCGTCATCGCCCGCCGCGACGCCACCCTCGACGAGCGCCACGGCATCGACTCCGACGACCCGCTGCGCCTCCTGCTCGAGTTGCCCGAGGCCGGCCGCCGCGACACACGGCAGGAGCCGGGGCTCATCGAGCTCTACTCCGTACTGTCGGCGGAGGCGGCCGCTCCCGCGCATCCCGCTCACGAGTACTTCCGCGGGCGGTTCGAGCTCGCCATCGCCCGATTCGGCGACCTGTTCGCCCGCGCGGCAGCCGATGGCCACCTCCGCCCCGGCCTGTCACCCGAGGCCGAGGCCATCTGGCTCGTCGCCCTCTGGGACGGTCTCCAGCTGCAGTGGCTCTACGACCCGGAGAGCGTGGACGTCGGCGACCAGCTGGCCGCGCACCTCAAGCACCTTCTCGGCTGATTGTCTACCGGAATACTGGAATGGCTCGCATACCCGAGAATGGTCCGGTGGGTATTCCTGAAACCTCGGTTCCGCTGCTGCTCGGACGGTATCGGCCGCACCAGCTCCTCGCGCGCGGCGGCTCGTCGATGGTCTTCCGCGCGGTGGACGAGAACCTCGGTCGCGACGTCGCCATCAAGCTGTTCTCCTCGGGCACTCAGGACGACGTCGTCCGCTTCCGCACCGAGGTCGGCGTGCTGGCCGGGCTGCGCCACCACGGCGTGGTGTCCATCCTCGACGCGGGCGTCGACGACTCCTCCCCCGAGGACCCGCGGCCGTTCCTGGTCATCGAGCTGGTCGAGGGCGACACCCTCCGCGCGGCCCTGGGCACCCGCGCACTGACGACGCGGCAGATCGGCGAGCTCGTCTTCGAGGTCGCCGAGACCCTCGAATACATCCACGCCCGCGGCGTCATCCATCGCGACGTCACACCGTCGAACATCATGATCGTCGACTACCGCACCCGCTTCTCCCGGCCGCGAGCGCGCCTCACCGACTTCGGCCTCGCCATCCACGGCTCGATCCCGCGCGACCCGGAAGGGACGACGAACGGGACGGCTGCGTACCTCAGCCCCGAGCAGGTGCGCAACGAGCCCCTGACCCCGGCCTCGGACATCTACTCCCTCGGCCTCGTGCTGCTGGAGTGCTTCTCGGGCACGATCGCCTTCCCCGGCACCCCGGTCGAATCCGCCCTCGGCCGGCTGGACCGCGATCCCGAGCTGACGGACGAGGTACCCGAACGGTGGCGGCCGCTGATCCGGCAGATGACCGCCGCCAGCGCCGCCGACCGACCGTCGGCGGCGGAGGTGACGATCGCCGCGCGGGGTGCGCTCCGGGCGGACCGGGAGGAGGACGCGGAGTAGGCGAACCTCGGGCTCGGCTACGAATCCACCGAGTCGACGAGCCCCCTCACACGTCGCGACCGAACAAGTCCTCCCACGTCTCGCGCCGGATGACGGCCCGCGCCTCCCCGTCGCGCACGAAGACGACGGGCGGGCGGCGGTAGCCGTTGTAGTTGTTCGCCATGGTGTGCGTGTACGCACCGGTCGCGGGTACCGCGAGCAGGTCGCCGACGCGCGCCGCGGGCAGCCGCAGCGGATCGACGAGCACATCGCCCGACTCGCAGTGGCGGCCGACCACCACGACGTCCTCGGCGTCCTCGTCGTGCATACGGCCGGCGAGCGCGGCCTCGTAGCGCTGGTCGTACATCGCCGCCTCGAGGTTGTCGCCCATGCCGCCGTCGACGGCGACGAAGTTGCGGGCGTCCCGCTTGACGGTCGTGACCGTGTAGAGGGTGAACGCGGACCCGTTGACCATGCTGCGGCCGGGCTCGATGATGAGCTCCGCCTCCGCGGGCAGATGCTCCCGGGCCGCCGCGAGGAGGGTGCCGACGTACTCGTCCACGGACGCCGGGCGGTCCTCGTAGGTGTACCGGGCGCCGAGGCCGCCGCCCAGGTCGTAGACGGGGAACGTGCCGAGTGCCGCCAGCGGGGCTACGGCCGCCGCGAGCTCCGCCGGGTCCATGATCTGCGACCCGACGTGGGCGTGCACACCGCGCATGTCGAGAAGCGGGCTGGCCTCGATCCGGGCGATGAGGAGGCGCGCGGCCGCGGCGGTCAGGCCGAACTTCGACCCGACCTGCCCGGTCTGCACGTGCGGGTGCGTGGACGACGCCACCTCGGGGACGACGCGGACCAGGACGCCCTGCACGGTTCCGGACGGGACCAGCTGCTCCAACCGGTCGACGTCGTCCTCGTTGTCCACTACGACGAGGCCGATCCGCGCCTCCACCGCGATCCGCAGTTCCTCCGTGGTCTTCGCGTTGCCGTGCATCACGACCAGCGCCGGGTCCACGCCGGCGCGCAGCCCGCTGAGCAGTTCGCCGCCGCCCGCCACGTCGAGGCCGAGTCCCTCCTCCACCATGACCCGCTGCACGGCGGTCGCCGGGAAGGCCTTCGACGCGAACACCACCCGCGCGTTCGGCCAGCCCGTGGCGAGGGCGTCGCGGTACTCCCGCGCACGCGCCCGGAGGGACGCCTCGTCGACGACGATCGCCGGTGTCCCGAACTCCCGGGCCAGGTCGTCGACCCGGCCCCCGGCGATCGTCAGCGTGCCGTCGGGGTCGACGGCCGCTCGGGGCGGGAAGAGGTCGAGGATGGGGTGCGCCATGGCTGGGTCCTTCAATCGGTGTCGGGTCAGGCGATGCCTGGTTCTGGTGCGACGGTGCGGCGGTCGCTCACTCCCGGTCCCGGGTGGCGACGCCGTGCGGGACGACGACGACCGGTACCGGCGAGTGGCGGACGATCTTGGCGGCGTGCGAGCCGAGGAACACGCGCGAGAGAGGTCCGAGGGTGCTCGACCCCACGACCAGGACTTCGTTCGGCTCCCACTCCACGGCCGCCAGGGCCGCCTCCCACGTCTCGCCTCGTCCGACGGCGACGCCGGAGACGACGGGAGCACGGTCCAGCTGCGTCACCCGGCGCGCCAGCGACGTCGCGTGCTTCTCGATGTCGGCGGCCCAGGTGTCGGCGATGGCGGTCTCGGCGTCGAGTCCCGCGCCCGAGGTCCCCGAGTCGGGCGGGACGACGGCGAAGGACGCGATCCGCAACGCGGCGCCCAGCGTCGCCGACACCGCGGCCGCTCCGAGCACGAGGCCGGCCGAGGCGCCGGTCCCGCGGTAGGCGGCGGTCACGCGGCTGACGCGGGAACCCTCCGCCACGCGATAGCCCCGCGGCGCGACTGCGACGGGAACCGGTGACGCGTGGAGGAGGGCGTCGCTCTCCGCGCCGAGGGCGATGCGCCCTTGCCGCGCCTGTGCCGCCGATCCCACCACGATCAGCCCCGCCTCCCGCTCCTCCGCGAGGCTGTTCAGGCCGCGACGGGCCGAGGGGGCCTCGTACACGAGGTACTCCGCGGCGATGGAGCCGCCCAGCACCGCCGCCGCGTGGTCGAGCGTGCTGTCCGCGGCGTCACGGGTGTAGCCGCGCCATTCGGCGTCCGCGCCTCCCGCCGTCGCGGGCCAGGCGGGCGGGACGATGGCGGCGACGACCAGGCTCGTGCCGGAGGAACGCGCGAGCATCCCGGCCAGGTGCAGCGCCGACGCGGAGCGGTGCGCGGGGTCCACCCCGACGACGATGCTCATTTCCGGCCTGCCCGTCGGCGCGCGGCGGCTTCGCGGATCTCGCTCTTGCTCGGCTGCGCGAAGTTGCTCGTGTACGGAGCCTCCGCGTCCACGGCCGGCCGCCCGGCCTGGAGCTTGGAGTGCGTGCGGCCGTAGAACCAGTAGAAGACCAGGAACGCGGCTGTCCAGATGAGGAACACCACGATCGTGATCACCCTCAGCTGCGTGATGATGGCGATGCAGCCCGCGATCGACAGGATCGGGATGGTCCAGCCGAGCGGGAGGCGGAACCCGCGCTCCAGCTCCGGCTCGCGAACGCGCAGGATG
>NZ_MKVJ01000017.1:0-7574 GCF_001898805.1 Leifsonia sp. 71-9 | reverse complement strand
GACCAGCGTCACCGAGAAGATCGAGATGATCGCGCCGATCGCCACGATGGTCCCTGGCCACGCCGAGCCGATGATGTTCTGGAGGATGGCGGCGAGTCCCGCATCCTGGTTCGCGAACTTCTCGGGCGCCTGTGCTCCGAGGGCCGCGAGGCAGGTCAGGACGTAGAGCAGCACGATGATCACGAGCGCGAAGATGATCGCGAGCGGGAGGTTCCGCTTGGCGTTCTTGGCCTCCTCCCCCGCCGTCGACACCGCATCGAGGCCGACGAACGAGAAGAAGATGATGCCGGCACCGCCGACGATGCCCGCGAACCCGGCCGGCGCGAAGTTGTGGAAGTGGTCGGCGTTCCAGCCCGTGAAGGCGACGGCGCAGAAGAACAGCACGACGGCGATCTTGACGATCACCATGATGCTGTTGACCGTGGTCGACTCCCGCGCCCCGCGCAGGAGAAGCAGCGAGCACAGCACGATGACGATGACCGCGGGGATGTTGACGATGCCGCCCTGCTCGGGAGCCTGGGAGAGCTGCACCGGGAGCTGCCAGCCGAAGAGGTTCTGCAGCAGCTGGTTGACGTACTGCGACCATCCCACCGCGACCGCCGCCGTCGAGACGCCGTACTCCAGCAGCAGGCAGGCCCCGACCGCCATCGCCGTGCCTTCGCCGAGGGTCGCGTACGCGTACGAGTAGGTGGAACCCGACGCCGGGACCGCCCCCGCCATCTCGGCGTAGCAGAGCGCCGTGAGGCCGGCCACGACGCCGCCGATCACGAACGACCAGATCACCGCCGGTCCGGCGACGGGCACGGCCTGGGACAGGATGAAGAAGATGCCCGTGCCGAGCGTCCCTCCCACGCCGATCATCGTCAGCGAGAACAGGCCGATGCTGCGCTTCAGCTGCCCGTCCTCGACCTCGGGGGGCGTCGTCGGTTTTCTGCGCAGCAGCTGCTGGGCGATCGTGGGCATACCAGTCTCCTTTGATTGGTGGGGGGTCGGAGTCGGCCGCTGTCGTCGTGCCGATTCAGCCTAGGCGGGTCACGCGGAACCGCTCGACTCGCTGATCGGCGGCGCCGCGGACGAACCCGGACGGTGAGGCTGCGACTGCGTGGAGGAACGCGACGGTCTGCGCCGTGATCTCCTCGCCGGGGATGAGGTTCGGGATCCCGGGCGGGTACGCGGCGAGGGTGTCGGCGGAGATGCGGCCGACGGCGTCCGCCGCGGGAACGAGCTCCGTGGCGGCGAAGAAGGCCTCGCGCGGCGACATCCGCAGCGGGCCGGGCTCGGGCAGCGCAGGGAACCCGTGGTCGGCCGCCCTGGAGCGCTGGGCCCGCGCGTCCTCGGAGTCGACGGCCGCCGCGAGCGCTCGGTGCGCGCGTTGCAGATCCGGCGTCTTGCCCGCGCCGATGAGGGCGACGAGGGAGGTCGCGGTCGACATCTCGAAGAAGATCCCGTCCGTGTCGGCGAGGCGCTGGCGCAACCAGTGGCCGCTGACACCGGCGTTCGACACGTCGATCGCGACGCGCAGCGGATCGACGGCGACGATGTCGTCGAAGGCGCCGAACCCGTCGCTGAGGACGCCGAACCGCGGGTCGTCGCGCAGCGCATCCCGGAACGCGTCGGCCGCCGCGATCGACCCGCCGATCAGCTCGGCGCCGGTCGCGAGGGAGTGCCGGGCGATGTCGAGCGAGGCTTGCAGCAGCGCGGACGTCGAGGTGGAGGCCGTGATCGAGACCGCGCGCTCGACCAGCGGCTCCAGAACGTCCGCGAACGGGCCGTAGCCGAGGTGCAGCATCGCGGACTGAGTGAGCGAGCCGCCCAGCTTGTGGGTGCTCGAGACCACGAGATCCGCGCCGAGACGCGCCGGCGATTCCGGGAGCTCGGGGTGGAATCCGAAGTGCGGTCCCCACGCGCCATCGACGATCAGCGGTGCACCGTGTGCGTGCGCCACACGGGCGAGCCCGGCGACGTCGGCGACGGAGCCGAAGTAGCTCGGCGAGACGATGTAGACCGCGTCGGCCGCGCGCCCGTCGGCCGCCGCTGCGGTCAGCGCATCATCGAGCGCCGCGGGCGAGACGCCGTGTGCCACGCCGTGGTCGGTGTCGAGGGAGGGGAGGACGAACGAGGGCACCAGTCCCGCCGAGAGGACGCCGTCGCTGAAGCTCGAATGCGCGCTGCGCTGCGACAGGATGTTCTCGCCGAGGCCTCGGACGGCCAGAGCGGCGATCCGGTTGCCCTGGGACGCGCCGCCGGTGAGGAACCAGGTGCGTCGCGCCCCCCATGCCTCCGCCGCCAGGTCGAGGGACCGGCCCAACGGGGAGTCCTCCCCGAGATCGATGTCGTCCATCAGCATCGGCACGTCGAGCTGCAGCGGACGCTCGCCGATGAATTCGGCGAGCCGGGCGCTGAGACCCAGCCCGTCGCCTCCGTGCCCCGGAACCATCAGCGGGATCTGCTCCCGTGCGGCGTGACGGTCGAGAGCGTCGGCGTACGGCGTCTCCCACTGGCGGAGGTCCGCCGTGGGCGCGAGCGGACGGACGCCGTCGACCGGGGAGGGACGTGAGGAGGCCATTGCTCCATCGTGAAGGCCGCCGTCCGCCGGGAGAATACCCGGAACTTCGGCTTGCCCACATACACTGTATGTGGCTGAGCGCTCCACGTGCGCGTCACCGACAGAGGGACGGGAGCATCCCATGGCCGATCTGCGGCAGTTCGAAGCGCTCACGGCCGTGCACGCGGAGGGCTCCGTGTCCGCCGCCGCCCGCCGGCTCGGCTGGGGTCAGCCGACGGTGGACTACCACCTGAAGAACCTGGAGCGCCTGGTCGGCTGCCCCGTGCTGACCCGCTCGCCCCGCGGCAGCAGGCTGACACCCGTCGGTGTGCTCCTCGCCGAGCGGGCGCAGGAGGTCCTGACCCTGAGCGCGCGGGCGATCCGGGATGCGCGGGAGTTCGGCGAGCTGGGGCGGGTGCGGCTCCGGTTCGGGACGTTCGCGACCGCCGCGGCGAGCGTCCTGCCGTTCGTCGCCTCCCGCATCGGCGACCTCGGGATCGAGATCGACGCGCTGCTGGAAGAGGTGCCGGCGCTCGTCGAGCAGACGAATCGGGGAGCTCTGGATGTCGCGCTCGTCTACACCGTGCCCGGCTACGAACTCCCCTTCCGCTCGGGCGTGGTGACCACCGAGGTGCACCGCGATCCGCTCATGCTCGCCCTCCCGGTCGGCCACCCGCTTGCGTCGCGTCCGTCGATCGATGTGCCCGCGCTCCTGTCGCTGCGGGACGAACGCTGGGTCTTCGCGACGACGGTGGACGACCCGATGGACCGCATCGTCGTCGACGCCTTCGCCGCAGAAGGTCACACTCTCGACGTCGCGATCCGGACGGACGAGTTCCAGGTCCTGCTCGGGATGACCGCCGCCCGGATGGTCGTGGGCCTCATCCCGCGCCTCGCCACCACCACCGAGCACCCCGGGATCGTCCTGCGGCCGATCAACGACCCCTCGTTCGCCCGCTCCATCCTGGTGGCGACCTCGGCGGAGGATGCGTCCCGCCACCCCTCGCCCGCCGTGCGGCAGCTGATCGCCGCCATCCGGGACGGGTTCGCCGCCGTACGGTCGGCGTCGCGGGGCGAGACCCCTTGAGCGTGACGTGAAGCGGAGGGCGTGGGATTCGAACTCTAGCCGGGCTCTTGTAACCAGGGAACCTAGCGCAGGAATCCGCGAAAACTCGGGTGTTTTAGGTGACCCGGGCGTCCTTGGGTGCTCCCCGATTTCGTTGAAATGTTGTCAAATGGTTGTCACGCGACGGCGGAGCAGTTGCCCGCCGTTCGGTAGGAACGGGATCCGATCGCAAAGCACTCCCGCCGCTACTATTCAGCACTCAGTGTATAGTCATCGGATGCTGACCCTTGCAGACCGACTTGATGTGATGAACCGGCTCGGCCGGGCGATGGCCGATCCCACTCGTTCGCGCATTCTTCTGACCCTCCTTGCCGGCCCGAGCCACCCAGCCGAGCTCGCCCGCGAGCTGGGGCTCTCACGCTCGAACGTGTCCAACCACCTCACCTGTCTGCGCGGATGCGGCATTGTGGTAGCCGAGCCCGAAGGTCGCCAGACCCGATACGAAGTCGCCGACCCACACCTTGCCCGCGCCCTGAGTGCACTGGTCGACGTGACGCTCGCAGTCGACGAAAGCGTGCCGTGCATGGACCCGGACTGCGGCGTTGACGGTTGCCTGGCTGGAGAGGCAGGAGCATGAGCGCGGTCAAAGGTTCCCAGCTCGAACACGTCGACCTGGACGACGATGACGACGACCGGCCTTGGTATCGGAGCCCGAGCGTCCTGATCCCAATCGCATCCGGTGTCGCGTTCGTCGCTGGTCTGGTGTGCGAATGGACCGGCGCTCAGACCGCCGGCCTGGTGCTGTTCTGGATCGGTCTGCTGCTGGGTGCGTACACCTTCGTGCCTGGTGCGCTGCGCAGACTTTTCACCAAGGGCAAGATCGGCATCAGCCTACTGATGACGATCAGCGCCACCGGCGCGGTGATCCTCGGCTACGTCGAGGAGGCCGCCGCATTGGCGTTCTTGTACTCCATCGCGGAGGCGTTGGAAGACAAGGCGATGGACCGAGCGCGCGCAGGTTTACGGGCGCTCTTGAAACTCGTGCCCGATACCGCATTGGTCAAACGCGGCGAAGCCACGGCCGAGGTCGAGGCGAAAACCCTGCGCGTCGGTGACATCCTCGTGGTACGGCCCGGCGAACGGATCGCCACCGACGGAATCGTACGAGCCGGACGGAGCAGCCTGGACACTTCCGCCATCACGGGCGAGTCGATCCCGGTCGAGGTCGACCCCGGCACCGACGTGTCGGCCGGATCGATCAACACCACAGGCGTGCTCGAGGTCGAGGCCACTGCGGCCGGCACCGACAACTCACTCACTACAATCGTCGAACTGGTCGAGCACGCGCAGACCGAGAAGGGCGACCGAGCCCGCCTGGCCGACCGGATCGCACGACCCCTGGTCCCCGGTGTGATGATCCTCGCCGTGGTAGTCGGCGTTCTCGGATCGCTGCTCAGCGGTGACCCCGAGTTGTGGATCACCCGCGCCCTGGTCGTGCTCGTCGCCGCCTCGCCGTGTGCTCTGGCGATCGCCGTGCCGGTCACAGTCGTATCCGCGATCGGCGCCGCCTCCAAGTTCGGCGTCGTCGTGAAGTCCGGGGCCGCGTTCGAGCGGTTCGGCGGCATCCGCCACCTCGCCGTCGACAAGACCGGCACCCTGACCCGCAACGAGCCCACCGTGACCCGCGTCGTCACAATGGGCGCGACCGAGGATGAGGTACTGGCCTGGGCGGCGAGCCTGGAAGGTCACAGCACGCACCCTCTTGCCACAGCGATCACCAGCGCGGCACCCGACGCCCCCGCCGCTGAAAACGTCACCGAGACCGCCGGGCACGGCATCCAGGGCACGCTGAATGCTGCTCGTCTCGCGGTAGGCAGCCCGAGGTGGCTGGATACTGGCACGCTGGCCGATGAGGTGCAGGCGATGGAGTCAGAGGGAATGACCGTCGTCATCGTCCACCGCAACGACCAGCCGGCCGGGGCGATCGGGGTGCGGGACGAGCTCCGCCCTGAGGTACCCGAAGTGATCGCCGCGCTCAACCGCCGCGGGATCGGAGTCACGATGCTCACCGGCGACAACGCCCGCACCGCCGCGGCACTCGCCGCACAGGCCGGCATCAACGACGTGCGCGCCGAGCTTCGTCCCGAGGACAAGGCCACCGCCGTCACGGCACTGTCGAAGTCCCACCCCACCGCCATGATCGGAGACGGCATCAACGACGCGCCGGCTCTCGCTGCCGCCGACGTTGGCATCGCGATGGGAGCCAAGGGCGCCGATGCCGCGATCGAATCCGCCGATATTGCCTTCACCGGCCACGACCTGCGCCTCATCCCACAGGCCATCGCCCACGCCCGTCGCGGACGTAGCATCATCAACCAGAACGTTGTGTTGTCCATCGCAATCATCGCGGTCCTGCTGCCGCTGGCGATCACCGGCGTTCTCGGGCTGGCTGCAGTCGTGCTCGTGCACGAGGTCGCGGAGGTCATCGTCATCCTCAACGGGCTCCGCGCAGCACGGCGGGAGAAGGCATGACGGGCTCCGCCCCCACACCGCCGGGCGCGGAATCCGTGAAGCTACGTTCCCACAACACCGAAGGGACGAGTGTGCGGCGGGCGTTGTTCCTGCTTGCCTGCGGCGTCGCCGGCGGCGCAGTGCTGATCGACCAAGGCACCAAAGCCCTCGCCGCCGCCCAGCTCAGCGAAGTAGGCCGCATCCCACTCCTCGGGGACTGGCTCGGCTTACAGCTCGCATTCAACCCCGGCACAGTCATGTCCCTCGGATCCGACTCAACGTGGATGCTCACCATCATCGCGACCGTGGCCTCCGTCGCTCTACTCATCGCTGCCACGCGCGTCCGCTCGACCGGGTGGGCGGTCGCGATCGGGCTCCTGTGGGGCGGCGCAATCGGCAACCTCCTCGACCGACTATTCGCCCCTCCCGGATTCGGTCGCGGACACGTCACCGACTTCCTCGCCTACGGCAACCTCTTCATCGGCAACCTCGCCGATATCGCCCTCGGCGTCGGTCTGGGTCTCGCACTCCTGCTCTACCTTCGACGTCCGCACCAGACTAGGAGGTAACGACGATGGCCGTCGAACACAGGAATCACAACAGCGCGACGGCGGGCTCATGATCCTGTCGTCGGTACTGCAGGCGATCGGCCTTTTCATGGCCACGAACATTGACGACATCATTGTGCTCTCACTGTTCTTCGCCCGAGGCTCCGGCCAGCGGGGAACCACAAGCCGCATCCTGATCGGACAGTACCTCGGATTCATCGGCATCCTGGGCGCGTCCGTTCTTGTGGCACTCGGCGCTGGAGCGTTCCTCCCACCACAGGTCATCCCCTATTTCGGACTAATCCCGTTGGCGTTGGGTCTGCGGGCTGCATGGCAGGCCTGGCGCAAGCGCGAAGACGACGATGACGCAAAAGTCGAGGGCAAGAAGGTCGCTGTGTGGACCGTCGCCGGGGTGACCTTCGCAAACGGCGGGGACAACATCGGCGTCTACGTCCCGGTCTTCCTCAGCGTCGGCCCAGCAGCCACCGTTGCATACTGCGTCGTGTTCCTGGTCCTGGTCGCCGCCCTCGTTGGCCTAGCCAAATTCGTCACCACCCGTCGACCGATCGCGGAACTCCTCGAACGATGGGAACACGTCCTGTTCCCCATCGTCCTCATCGGCCTAGGCATCTTCATTCTCGTGAGCGGCGGCGCTTTCGGCATTCCGACGTAGATCCTACGTATCCAGTCCCGATCGACCCATCGAACCACCCGGCCCGGCAAAACCTGAATGGAGCCGCGGGCGGCCCCGTGTTGTTGGGTTGTTCGTCTGCCTGGCCGTCGATCGTAGTTCGCTCCCGCGGCTGCGTGCCGGGCTTTCGACGCTTCTATGTTTGTCAACTTGTCTCGGGTGCGGCGTAGAGGGTGTTGAGGGTCCGATAGAGGTGTCGGGCGAGGTAGCGCT
>NZ_MKVJ01000016.1 GCF_001898805.1 Leifsonia sp. 71-9 | reverse complement strand
TGCTGCCTCCCGTAGGAGTCTGGGCCGTGTCTCAGTCCCAGTGTGGCCGGTCACCCTCTCAGGCCGGCTACCCGTCGTAGGCTTGGTGAGCCGTTACCTCACCAACTACCTGATAGGCCGCGAGTCCATCCTTGACCGAAGTTCTTTCCAACTGCTGAAGATGCCTTCGCAGTTCGTATCCGGTATTAGCTTCCGTTTCCGGAGGTTATCCCAGAGTCAAGGGCAGGTTACTCACGTGTTACTCACCCGTTCGCCACTAATCCCCAAGAGCAAGCTCCTGGTTCATCGTTCGACTTGCATGTGTTAAGCACGCCGCCAGCGTTCGTCCTGAGCCAGGATCAAACTCTCCGTAAATGTTTAGCTCCACAGTCGCAAGCGACTGGGAAACATTGTGCAGGCAGGACAGGAAATGTGTCCAAGCACTGCGAGTTTGTCTTGACTAGTTTCGAATATCTACTGACATTCTGTTCTAATCCAAAGGAATCTCGTATCGACCATCAGACCGAAGTCTTTCAAGTCAATACCGAGGTTATTTGGCATTTGACATTGTGCACGCTGTTGAGTTCTCAAGGATCGGACGCTCTCACCTTTCACCCTCTCGGGCTGCTCTGTGAGGCAACTTCTCTACCTTACCACTCTCAGTCAGTTTGTCAAGTCGGCCGTTTCGCGCTCTTTCGTTCATCCATCGTGGGATACATCCGATTTGCACGAACCGAACCGGTTAGACCTGCTCAGTGAGTGGGGTGTTAATCCTAAGCGCAACAAAGGAACTCTTACAAGTTCCGATTTGCCGCTAGGCTAAGGATTTGGTCCCTCTTGAGGCCGGGAAGCTCTTCCGCTCTCCCGCACCTTTGGGGTGACAAGTAAGTACTTTACGCAGGTCCCCGAGAGCGTGCAAATCTCGCGATCATCCCGGGCGTGTCGCGCTTGACTTCCGCGGAATCACGCGGTTTTTCTAACGTCGCCCCTGACATCACCCCGGCGAAGCCCACGCTTTGGTCGGGTCGGGGTCTCCCTCGAATGCCGAAAGCGCCGGCCCGAATCCAGTGCAGGATTCCGGCCGACGCTTTCCAGTCGACGGATGGGGACGGGTTACAGACCCGAGTACGTGTGCAGCCCCTTGAAGAACACGTTCACGATCCCGAAGTTGAACATCACGGCGGCGAACCCGATGATCGCGAGCCAGGCCGAACGCGATCCGCGCCAACCGCGGGTGGCGCGCGCGTGGATGTACCCCGCATAGATGACCCAGATCACGAAGGTCCAGACCTCCTTCGTGTCCCAACCCCAGTAACGGCCCCATGCCTTCTCAGCCCAGATCGCTCCGGCGATGAGGGTGAAGGTCCAGGCGATGAAGCCGACGATGTTGATCCGGTAGGCGAGGTTCTCGAGTGCGACCGAACTCGGCAGCGTTGCCAGGAACCGGAACTGCTGCGGACGGGACTCGGCGATCTGACGCTCCCGCCGGTACTGCAGCAGCTGCAGACCGGAGAGCGCGAACCCGAGGGCGAAAAACGCCGTGCCCAGCACGGCGACGATGATGTGGATCACCAACCAGTACGACTGCAGCGCCGGCTGGAGCGGAACCACCGGCACGTAGTAACGCAGGAGTGCGATGCCCTGGAGCACCAGGACCAGACCCACGATGAACGTCCCGAGGTACTTGATGTCCCACTTGAGGTTCGCGACCAGGAAGACGCCGATGATGACGAGGGTCCCCGTCATCGAGAACTCCCACATGTTGGCCCACGGCACTCGCGCGGCAGCGATGCCGCGAAGCACCGTCGCCACGAGGTGGAAGGCGAAGCCGATGATCGTGAGCGTGAATGCCCACCGGATCGACGTCGACGACACCGACCCGTTCATGACGTCGTCTTCGATACGGGTGCTGATCCGGGACGACAGCCGCCCGAGCGCCGAACTCGGCGGCGCCTCGACGTGCGGGGTTCCCCCGGTGTCCGCCGTGATGGTGGTCCGCGCTCCCGCGTTCGCCGGCACGGCGGCGCGCCTGGCGACGGCGCTGGGCACCGATGCGGCTTCGACCGCGGTCACCCGCGCTCCTCGTCGGGCGAGATCCAGCGCGAAGGCGATGAATGCAGCGGCGTAGACCCCCATCGCCGCGTAGATGAACACGGTGGAGAGCTGGGACAGGGTCTCGGTCACGGTGAAAACCTAATTCTTCTGTTGGCGGGAGAGGGATGTCGCGTGTTCGTCCGCGATGGCGGAGACGGCTGCGATCAGATTGGGGTCCTCACCACGGGCGAGGCCAGCGTACTCCAGGGTGAGCGAGCCGTCTCGGTTCTCGACGGCTTTCACCCAGATACGACGTCGTGGCACGAAGAGCGCGACCAGGAGGCCGGTGAAGATCAGCACCGCGAAGGCGAGCACCCATCCCTGCGCGGGATCGTGATGCACGTCGAGCGACACGTAGCGCTTCACGTTGTCGAGCGAGATCGTGCCGAGCCCGTTCGGGAGCTCGACGGTCTGCCCGAGTTTGATCTGGAGCGCCTTCGTCTTGGTCGGGGGACCGGCCACCTGCTCCAGCTTGTCGGTGTTCAGGCTGTAGACCGACTGCGGGACCCCGCTGTCGACGCCCAGGTCGCCGACGTAGACGTTCAGGCTCAGCAGCGGATCGTTCAGACCCGGGAACGTGGAGGTCAGAGCGCCGCTCGCCGTCTGACTGTCGCCGACGGTGGGATAGAAGAAGCCCCTCATCCCCACCTGCGTCTTCAGCCCGTCCGGGATCTTGATCCAGCCGAGCGAGGTGAGCCTCGCATCCTCCGCGAGGAACGGCACCGAGTCGGTGAACACCACCTTGCCGTCCGGATCACGCACGGTGACGGTCGGCGCGTACCCGTTGCCGAGGAGGTATACGTTCGTCCCCCCGATGGCCAGCGGCTCGTTCACCTTGATCGTGGTCGAACTCGACGCGCTCCCCGGGCCGGTCGTGGTCACGTGTGCGGTGTAGTCCAGCGGAGCGCCGACGGCGTTCTTGTTCTCGGTCTCGTAGGACACGTCGAGCTTGTCGACGCGGATCGAGAACGGCGCGAGCGCCGAATCGCTGAAGAAGCGTCCCGGGTTGAACGAGTTGTACGAGGGAAGACTGTTCACGAAGCTCTGTCCCTCGACGACCACCTTCTGCCCCGTGTAGCCGAAGCCGCCACCGACGCCGATCGCGACCAGGACCCCGAGAAGGGCGATGTGGAAGACGAGGTTGCCGCTCTCACGCAGATAGCCGCGCTCCGCCGAGACGGAGATCGAACGGCCGTCCTCGTAGATCGCCGTCCGATAGCGGGCCTTGCGGAGGATCTCCCGCGCTTCGGCGATCGGTTCGGGGGCGTTCGCGCGGAGCTCCGCCGGCAGGATCCGCGCCTGGAATCCGGCCATCCTCGTCAGGCGGACGGGCGTCTTCGGCGGCTTGGCGCGCATCGCCTGGAAGTGGTGCTTCGTGCGCGGGATGATGCAGCCGATGAGGGACGCGAAGAGCAGCAGATAGATCGCCGAGAACCAGGCCGACGTGTAGACGTCGAAGAATTGCAGCTTGTCCAGGACGGGCGCGAGCTGCGGGTTGTCGGTGAAGTACTGGATGACGCCGTTCGGGTCGGCGGTGCGCTGCGGAACCAGCGAGCCGGGTACGGCTGCGACCGCCAGCAGCAGGAGCAGGAACAGCGCCGTGCGCATGCTCGTGAGCTGCCGCCAGAACCAGCGCACCCATCCCAGGGGGCCCAGCTTCGGCTGGACGACATCGGGGTCGACGTGCGGAGGCGCGGAGTCGATGTGATCAGAGGGCCGGCTCAAAACCTTGGATCACCGCCAAGAACTGGGACATGATTGCGCTCCAGAGGCCCGAGGCCATGAGAATGCCGATGATCACCAGCAGAACGCCGCCGATGATGTTGATGGTGCGGATATGCCGCTTGATAAAGGCGACGGAGCCCGCGACCCAGTCGAAGCCGAGCGCCACGAGCAGGAACGGGATGCCGAGGCCGATGCAGTAGAAGAGCCCGAGGAGCGCCCCGCGCCACGGCGACCCCGTGCCGACGCTCAGCGCGCTGATGGCGGCGAGGGTCGGGCCGATGCACGGCGTCCAGCCGAGGCCGAACACGATGCCGAGCAACGGCGCGCCGATCAGGCCGGTCGCCGGCCGCCAGCCCGGCTTGATCGTGCGCTGGAGGAAGGAGAACTGCCCGATGAACACCAGGCCCATGATGATCACGAGAACGCCGAGGATCCGGATGACCATCTCCTGCCAGCGGACCAGCCAGAGTCCCAGGGCACCGAAGGCGGCACCGTAGGCGATGAAGACGATGGCGAAGCCGAGGATGAAGAGGGCGACGCCCGTGATCACCCGTGACCGGTCGCGCTTGCCTCCCGGGTCGCTGATCCCGCCGACGTAGGCCAGGTAGCCCGGCACCAGCGGGAGGACGCAGGGCGACGCGAACGAGACGAGGCCGGCGAGCAGCGCGATCGGCAGCGCCAACACCAGCTGGCCGCTGAAGACGATCTCTCCGACTCCTCCCACGTCAGTTCTCGGCCACGGCGTCGGAGATCAGGGAGTCGAGGATGCTGCGGTCGGGAATCGCACCCAGGATGCGCGCGGAGACGCGCCCCTTCTTGTCGATCACGAGCGTGGTCGGTGTCGCCTTCGGCGGAACGGTCTTGCTGAACGCGAGGAGGACGGAACCCGTGTCGCGGTCCAGGACCGACGGATAGGTGACGCCCTTGTCCTTCTCGAAGCTCGCCGCCGTGCTCGCCGAGTCGTAGAGGTTGACGCCGAGGAAGCCGACGCCCTCCGCCTTGTACTTCTGGTAGAGGGCCTCGAGGTCGGGCGCCTCCACGCGGCACGGCGGGCATCCCGCGTACCAGAAGTTCACGACCAGGACGTCGCCGGCGTAGTCCTTCGACGAGACCGGTGATCCGTCGGCCAGGGTGCCCTGGAAACTGACCGCGTCGCCACGGCTGCCGGCGGCGAACTCGCTGACGGTGCCGTCCCCGGCGATGTAGTTCTGCCCGGTGCCGGAGCGGTACTGCGTCGCGAGGCTGTCGTTGGCCGTGCAGCCGCTGAGCAGCAGCGCGGCCGCGGCAGCAGCGGCCGGCAGCATCAGGGCAAGGCGACGGGTTCGGGTCTTCGGGGTGCGCATCACACGGCTCCCACATCGGTCGCCGAGGCTTGGAGGTCGGCGGCCGGCTCGACGTACCCCACCTCGACGAGACGGAGGACGGGTGGGCCAGGCTCGGCAGCCGGCGACTCGGCGGTCCCGGCGGACGGCGACGCGGCGGCCGACGGCTCGGCGGCCAGCGGCTCCGTGGTGCGCTCGAACGTCGTGATGCTCGAGAGCGCGCAGCGCCGCGATCGCGGATCGTGCCAGAACCGCTCGCCGGCGACAGACAGGTGGGAGATCCAGATCGGGAGCTGGTGGCTGACCAGGACGACATCGCCCTCGTCGACGGACTCGAAGGCGTCGTCGATGGCGGCCCGCATGCGCTTCGCGATGCTGGCATAGGCCTCGCCCCAGCTCGGCCGGAGCGGATTGATCAGGAACGGCCAGTTCTGCGGCTTCTTCAGCGCGCGCCGCATCACGGTGCCTTCGAAGTGATTCGTCGGCTCGATGATCCGGTCGTCGATCGTGGGCTCGACTCCGACCGCGGCAAGGATGGGCGCCGCCGATTCGCGGGTCCGCTGGAGCGGGGAGACGCGGACGGAGGCCACCGGGCGGCCGCGCGAGATGATCTCGTCGGCCGCGCTCTGAGCCATCCGGTGCCCGAGTTTGGAGAGGCCGAAGCCCGGCAGCCTGCCATACAGGATGCCGTCGGGATTGAACACCTCGCCATGGCGGACGAGATGAACCTGGCTTGCTACCACAGCCCCAGTCTACGGAGCCTTTTCCCTTGAATTCACTGAGCGCGGGCACGGGCGCCTCCGCTGGACCCCCTCCGGGCGGTAAGCCCGGGCGGTAGGCTTGCTGATCGTGACCGCACGCGTTTTGATCAGAGACCTCGCCGCCCACCCCGACGGCCCCGTCAGCGTCGCCGGATGGGTCGAAACCGTCCGCGACCAGAAGAAGGTGCAGTTCGTCGTGCTGCGCGACGAGTCGGGAGCGGTGCAGCTGGTCAACCCGCGCACCGTCGCTGAGGACGGCACCGTCGTCGCCGACGAGCCCGCCACCACCATCTCCGGTCTTTCTCAGGGAAGCTTCGTGCGCGCCACCGGCGAGCTGAAGCACGACGAGCGCGTCAAGCTCGGCGGCATCGAGATCAAGCTGAGCACTCTCACCGTGGAGACCGCTGCCATCCCGGAGACGCCGATCGCCGCCGACAGCGGTATCGACAAGCGCATGGACTGGCGCTTCCTCGACCTGCGCGAGCCGAAGAACAACCTCATCTTCCGCGTGCAGACAACCTTCGAGCACGCGCTGCGCCAGTACTGGGTCGAGAACGACTTCGTCGAGATCCACACCCCGAAGCTGATGGCCTCCGCCTCGGAGTCGCGGGCCGAGCTCTTCGAGCTGGACTACTTCGAGACCACCGCCTACCTGGCGCAGAGCCCGCAGATCTTCAAGCAGATGGCTCAGGCCGCCGGCTTCGGCCGCGTGTTCGAGATCGGCCCGGCGTTCCGCGCCGACCCCAGCTTCACCAGCCGCCACGCGACGGAGTTCACGAGCATCGACACCGAGCTCAGCTGGATCGACAGCCACGAGGATGTCATGAAGGTGCACGAGGAGCTCCTCGTCGCGGGGTTCACCGCGGTCAAGGAGAAGCACGGCGAGGAGATCGAGGCGCTGTTCGGCGTCGAGGTGACCGTCCCGGCGACTCCGTTCCCGCGGATCCCGCTCGCCGAGGCCAAGCGGATCGTGGCCGAGCGCGGCTACGAGGTTCCGCGCGACGACGACGACATGGACCCCGAGGGCGAGCGTCAGATCTCCGCGTATGTGAAGGAGACCTACGGCCACGAGTTCGTGTTCCTGACGGACTACGCCTCGACCATCCGGCCGTACTACCACATGCGCCACGAGGACGATGAGTCCATCACCAAGAGCTATGACCTCATCTTCAACGGGGTCGAGATCTCCACGGGCGCCCAGCGCGAGCACCGCGTCGACGTCATCGAGAAGCAGGCGCGCGAGAAGGGCCTGTCCGTCGAGGAGCTCGAGGACGTGCTCGCCTTCTTCCGCTACGGCGTTCCGCCGCACGGCGGCTTCGGAATGGGGCTGGCGCGCGTGCTGATGCTCATGCTGCACCTCTCGAACCTGCGTGAGACGACCTACCTGTTCCGCGGACCGACGCGCCTGACCCCGTAGAGCCCGACCCGCTCGCGGTGATCGACGACCATCGGTCCCCTGCGACGAGGATGTGGCCGAGGAAGCGGAGCCCGATCGTCGCCGCCGCCTGATCCAGTCGGCGCGTGAGCACGAGGTCGGCGACGGATGCGTCGATGACCCCGGACGGATGGTTGTGCGCGACGGCGAAGGATCTGCCACCGCGGGTGATGACCGGCTGCAGGACATCCGCCGGCTGGATGCGCGTATCGTCCACGCCTCCGTCGCTGAGGAGGACCAGCTCGAGCGGACGGGCCGCGCGATCGGCGACGACCACGAGGAAGCGCTCGCTGTCGCGATGCAGGAGCTCGGGCCGGACGATGTCGGCGATCGCCTTGTCGTCGACCAGACGCGTCCAGGCCGACGATGCACCGGCACGCCGCCAGATCTCGATGATCGCGACCAGGCGCCCCGCGGTCGCGGGCCCGACGCCGGGGAGGGTCTCGAGACGCGCGAAGTCCATCGTCGCGAGTCCGGGGAAGCCGCCCGTGCGACGGAGGATCGAGCGGGCCAGGGCACGGACGCTCTTGCCGCTCTGACCCGAGCCGAGCACGAGAGCGAGCACTTCGTCGTCGGTGAGTGAACCGACGCCGAGACGCCGCATTCGCTCGCGGGGCCGGTCGTGCACGGGGACGCTCGCAAGGGATTCCTCCTCGTCTGGTGGTTGCTGGGACATGACTCCACGGTAGGAATGAGGACGCCTCCTCGAAGCCGGTGGCCAGAATCTGTGGAGAAGTCCCCGCCGGGCCCTTGCTGTGGATAAGGGGACGAAATCTCTCCACAGGTCTGTGGATCAACGATCTGTCCACGGATTCCGATCACTCCGGGACGGTCGGCACCGACGGAGCCACAATGGAGTCATCCAGCAACGTAAGGAGCAGCACATGGCCAGTCCGGACGACGTCGTCATCCTGTCCGCCGCCCGAACCCCGTTCGGCAAGATCAAGGGAGCACTCGCGTCGCTGAGCGCCGTGCAGCTCGGCGCCACTGCCCTCACGCAGGCGCTGAAGCGTTCCGGTCTTGATGCAGATGCCGTCGACACGGTGATCTTCGGCCAGGTGCTCCAGGCAGGGGCCGGGCAGAACCCCGCCCGACAGACCGCTATCGCGGCCGGGATCGGGTGGAACGTCCCCGCGACCACCATCAACAAGGTGTGTCTCTCCGGCCTCGCCGCCGTCACCGATGCGGCGCGCCTGATCCGTGCGGGCGAGGCGACGGTCGTCGTGGCCGGCGGTCAGGAGTCGATGACCAATGCGCCGCACGTGCTGCCCGGTTCACGCATGGGGTGGACCTATGGATCCATCCAGGCGCTCGACTCCGCCGCACACGACGGGCTGACCGACGCCTTCGACGGCATCTCGATGGGGGCGTCGACCGAGCGCTACACCGAACAACTCGGGCTCACCCGGGAGGCGCAGGACGCGTTCTCCGCCGCATCGCACCAGCGGGCGGGGGCGGCAGCGGCCGCCGGTGTCTTCGACGACGAGATCGCGCCGGTCAGCATCCCGCAGCGCAAGGGCGAGCCGCTCGTGGTCAGCAGCGACGAAGGCGTGCGTCCCGATTCGACGTCCGAGACGCTGGCGCGGCTCAAGCCGAGCTTCGCGGAGGGCGGCACGTTGACCGCCGGCAACTCCTCCCCCCTGAGCGACGGAGCGGCCGCACTGGTGCTGACCAGCCGAGGGAACGCCGAGCGCCTCGGGCTCGATTGGCTTGCCGTCGTGGGGGCGAGCGGGCAGGTGGCGGGGCCCGACAACTCGCTCCACTCGCAGCCGTCGCACGCGATCGAGGCGGCGCTGTCCCGCGCGGGATGGGGTGTGGACGAGCTCGACCTGATCGAGATCAACGAGGCGTTCGCCGCCGTGGCGCTGCAGTCGATGGCCGATCTCGGGGTGAACAGCGACTCCGTGAACATCCACGGCGGAGCCATCGCACTCGGCCACCCCATCGGAGCGTCGGGGGCGCGGCTGGCCGGTCACGCCGCGCACGAACTCGCTCGCCGGGGTTCCGGGCGGGCGGCCGTGGCGCTGTGCGGCGGGGGCGGCCAGGGGGAGGCCCTGCTGCTCTGGCGGTGAGGCACCCCCGAAGCACCGCGGGTGCGTCGCCCGGGCTGATCAGCGGTCCAGGTGGCGCTCCTCCGGGCCTGTGTACTGAGAGAGGGGGCGGATAAGGGAGTTGGCGGCGTACTGCTCGAAGACGTGGGCGGTCCAGCCGGTGACGCGCGCAGCGGCGAAGAGGGGGGTGAAGGTGTCGGTGTCGAAACCCATGAGGTTGTAAGCCGGGCCTGAGGGGTAGTCGAGGTTGGGCTTGATGTTCTTGCGCTCGACCATCGCGGACTCGAGGGCGTTGTAGAGGTCGAGCACCTCCTGGCGGTCGTAGTGCTCGACCAGGGACTCGAGGGCGGCCTTCATGGTGGGCACGCGGGAGTCGCCGTTCTTGTAGACGCGGTGGCCGAAGCCCATGATCTTCCGCTTCTCGGCCAGGGCGGAGTCGAGCCAGGCGTCAGCCTTGTCGGCGGTGCCGATCTCGTCGAAGGCGTGCATGACCGCCTCGTTGGCGCCGCCGTGGAGGGGACCTTTGAGGGCACCGATTGCCCCGGTGACGGCGGAGTAGACATCGGAGAGGGTGGAGGCGATCACGCGTGCGGTGAAGGTGGAGGCGTTGAACGAGTGCTCCGCGTAGAGCACCAGCGAGACCCGGAAGGCGTCGACGACCACGTCGTCCGGGACCTCCCCGAAGGTGAGCCACAGGAAGTTGCGCGAGTAGTCCAGATCGTCACGGGGCTCGACCGGCTCGAGACCACGACGACGGCGCTGGATGTACGCGACGATCGTCGGGAGCTGGGCGAAGAGATAGAGGGCTCGGCCCGCGTTGAGGTCGGGGTCGAGGATGCCGTCGGACTGCTGGAGGGAGTCGTCCAGGCCGCCGAGCTGGCTGACGGCGGTGCGGAGAGCGTCCATCGGGTGGGCGGAGGTCGGGATGTCGTCGAGGGCGCGGCGGGTGCGTTCATCGAGACGGCGGAGGGAGCGCTCCTGGGCTTCGAACGCCTCGCGCTGCTCGGGGGTGGGCAGTTCCCCGTTCCACAGGAGGAAGGCGACCTCCTCGAACGAGCAGTGCGCCGCGAGCTCCTGCACGGGATACCCCCGATAGAGCAGGGAGTTGGTCTCCGGGTTCACGGACGAAACAGCCGTGGTGTCCACCACGACGCCGGCGAGGCCCTTGTGGATCTGCGAATCGGTCATGCGAGCTCCTTCGCTCCGTCCTGCGTCGCGCTAGCGGCGCACGTCGAAATTGAACACCGAAGTGTCGAACGCGTTGTATCCCTCGTAGTCAATCAGGTCGTACAGATCGGCGCGATGCTGCATCTCGCCGAGCATCGGCTTCAGCGTTCCCTCGCCGACCAGCTGATCGAGGCCGCGCTCGGCGGCGCCCATGGCGAGACGGAGGAGGGAGACCGGCCAGATGACGATGTTCACCCCGACGTCGCGGAGCTGGTCGACGGTGAAGAGGTCGCTCTTTCCGAACTCGGTCATGTTGGCGAGCATGGGCACGTCGATCGCCCGACGGACGGCCTCGAACTCGGAGAGGTCGGCCATCGCCTCCGGGAAGATGGCATCCGCACCGGCGTCGACGAGGGCTTTGGCCCGGTCGATGGCGGCGTCCAGGCCGTCGACGGCCCGGATGTCGGTGCGGGCCATGATGAGCAGGTTGGGGTCACGGCGGGCGTCGGCGGCGGCGCGGATGCGCTTGAGGGCGGTGTTCTCGTCGACGACCTGCTTGCCGTCGAGGTGGCCGCAGCGCTTGGGGTTGACCTGGTCCTCGATGTGCAGGCCCGCGACGCCGGCATCCTCGAGGGACTGGACGGTGCGGGCGACATTCATGGGCTCGCCGAAGCCGGTGTCGGCGTCGACCAGGGCGGGCAGGTCGGTCATGCGGGCGATCTGCGCCGACCGGCCGGCGACCTCGGTGAGGGTGGTCAGGCCGATGTCGGGCAGACCGAGGTCGGCCGAGAGCACGGCGCCGGAGATGTAGACGCCTTCGAAGCCTTTGCGCTCGATGAGCCTGGCGGAGAGGGGATTGAACGCCCCGGGCATCCGGATCAATTCGCCGGAGGCCAGTCGGGCACGGAACGCAGCCCGCTTCTCGTGGGCGGGGAGAGAGGAGTACAGCATCAGAACAGTCCCATCGGAGTCGGAACGGACGCGAGCACCCCCGGGGCGGCGGTGATGGTGAGACCACCGAGCTCCGCGGCCGACAGCTCGGGCAGGCGCTGGGCCAGAGCGAGGAAGCGTTCGATCTCGGCCTCCTCGAGCACGCCCTGCGCGAGGGTGCGGAACTTGGCGACGTAATCCGCTCGCGCGAACGGACGCGCCCCGAGCGGGTGGGCGTCGGCGACGGCGATCTCGTCGGTGATCACGCGGCCGTCGGCGAGCCGGATCTCCACTCGGCCGCCGAACGCCTTCTCGGCGGGGTCGATCGAGTGGTAGCGGCGGGTCCACTCCGGGTCCTCCGTGGTGGTCACCTTGCCCCAGAGCTCCACCGTGTCCGGGCGGGCGGCACGCGACGGCAGGTACGACTCGACGTGGTGCCAACCGCCGTCCTGCAGCGCGACGGTGAAAATGTACGGGATGGAGTGGTCCAGGGTCTCCCGGGACGCGGTCGGGTCGTACTTCTGCGGGTCGTTCGCGCCGGAGCCGATCACATAGTGCGTGTGATGCGAGGTGTGGATGAGGATCGACTCCACCCGGGACGGATCCGCGACCTCGGGGTGCTCGCGATGCAGCTTCCGCGCGAGGTCGATCCACGCCTGGGCCTGGTACTCGGCCGAGTGCTCCTTCGTGTACGAATCCAGGATCGCCCGCTTGGCCTCCCCCGCCACCGGCAACGGCACATCGTAGGAGGCGGACGGGCCATCCAGCAGCCAGGCGATCACACCGTCCTCGCCCTCGTAGATCGGCGTCGGGCTCGTCTCGCCACGCATGGCACGATCGATCGCCTCGACCGCCATCTTGCCGGCGAACGCCGGGGCGTGCGCCTTCCACGACGAGATCTCGCCCTTGCGGGACTGCCGGGTGGCGGTGGTGGTGTGCAGCGCCTGGCCGATGGCCTGGAAGATCGTCTCGACCGGCAGGCCGAGCAGGGTCCCGATGCCGGCGGCGGCCGACGGGCCGAGATGCGCGACGTGGTCGATCTTGTGGGCGTGCAGGCTGATCGCCTTCGCCAGATCGATCTGCACCTCGTACCCGGTCGCGATGCCGCGGACGAGTTCGCGACCGGTGAATCCGAACGCGCGGGCCGCGTGCTGGGCGACCGCGGTGATCGGCGGGATGTTGTCCCCGGGATGCGAGTACTCCGCGGCCAGGAAGGTGTCGTGATAGTCGAGCTCGCGCACCGCGACGCCGTTGGCCCACGCAGCCCACTCCGGAGAGACGCGCACGGCCTCCTGCTCGCCGAAGACGGTCGCACCGTCCTGCGGGCGGTCGGCGGACCCGGTGAGCTCCTCGAGCTGACGCACGGGGAGGGGATGGGCCAGCGCCTGCGAACGCGCGGAGACGACGGGACGGCGGGTGAGGGACGCAGCGGCCACGGCGGCGTTGTCGATCACGCGGTTGATCACCATCTCGGTGACCTCGGCGTCGACCTCCACCGGGTCGGCGGCGACCTCGGCGAGCTTCCAGGCGAGCTGGTCCTGACGGGCGAGGTTCTCCTCGCTGCGGTGCACACGGACGTTGTGGATCTTCACGTATCGAACCTACCTCGCTACGCTCTGCTCATGGTCCCCGGCCCCTCCCTGCTGGCGTTCGCGCTCGCCTCCGTGGCGCTCATCGTCATCCCGGGCCCGAGCGTGCTCTTCGTGATCGGCCGCTCACTGGCGCTGGGCCGTGCGGGCGGACTGCTCAGCGTCCTGGGCAACGCGCTCGGGATACTGCCCCTCGTGATCGCCGTGGCGCTCGGGATCGGCGCGCTCGTGGCGCAGTCCGTCGTCGTGTTCACGGTGATCAAGCTCGTGGGCGCGGCCTACCTCGTGTACCTGGGCGTCCAGGCAATCCGGCACCGGAGGCACACCTCGGTGACGCACGAGGAGCAGCCGACGCGCTCGCCGTGGCGGATCCTGGCCGAGGGCTTCCTGGTCGGGCTGACGAATCCGAAGTCGCTCGTGTTCTTCGTGGCCGTCCTGCCGCAGTTCGTCGACTACGGCGCGGGCGGCATCCCGCTGCAGATGTTCGAGCTGGGCGTCGTATTCCTGCTGCTCGCCCTGCTCTTCGACAGCGTCTGGGCGCTGGCCGCCGGCACCGCCCGGCAGTGGTTCGGGCGCTCGCCGAAGCGGGTCGAGCGCCTGGGCGCCGCCGGAGGCGTGATGATGATCGGCCTCGGCGGCGTCCTGGCCCTCACGGGCACCAAGCACTGACACGCGGCCCGGCCGGCCGCGCCGATCAGATGTCGCCGGCGGTGGCGACCGGGGTGAGCACGGCGCGCGCGAGCGTGTGGAAGTGCGCGTTGAAACCGAGCACGGCCGGGGTCGACGCGGGATCGAGGTCGAGGCGGTCGACATCCAGCGCGTGCACGATCACGTGGTAGTGGTGGGTGCCGGTCCCCGGCGGGGGCCCGGCCCCGGTGAAGCTCTTCGCGCCCAGCTCGTTCGAGAGCATCGCGGCGCCCTGGGGCAGGCTCGCCCCTCCCTCCGCACCGGCTCCGGCCGGAAGGGAGGTGACGTCGGCCGGGATGTTGAACACGGCCCAGTGCCAGAATCCGGAGCCCGTCGGGGCATCGGGGTCGTGGATGGTGACGGCGAAGCTCTTCGTCTCGGCCGGGAACCCGCTCCACGACAGCTGGGGCGAGATGTCCCCGCCTCCGCCGCCCGCACCCCACTGCTCGCGGGAGAGCGGCCGGTCATCGGCGATGTCGTCGCTGGTCAGGCTGAAGTGCGGGACGGCGCCGAAGCGCTCCAGGGGATCGTTCGAGGTCATATCCGTAACCTACGCTCGCCCGGCCGGCAGCGCGCCGGAGGCTCAGGCGCGCTGAGCGGATTCGGAGATCGCGGCGGGCTCGGGACGGCGACGGAACCGGGACGGCAGGCCGGTGATCCCCCACCCGGTGACGCGCAGCATCGCCTCGGCCACGATCCCTCCGGTCATCTTCGACGCGCCGTGCTCGCGCTCGACGAACGTGATCGGCACCTCGGCGATGGACAGGCCGGCCTGGTGGGCGCGGCGCAGCATGTCGATCTGGAAGCAGTAGCCCTGGCTCTCCACATCCGCGAAGTGGATGCGGCGGAGGGCGTCGGCGGTGAAGGCGCGGTAGCCGCCGGTCACGTCGCGGACCGGGACGCCGAGGGCGATGCGCGAGTAGGCGCTCCCCCCGCGCGAGAGCAGCCGGCGGCGAGCGGGCCAGTTGACGACGCCGCCACCCGGGACCCAGCGCGAGCCGAGCACGAGGTCGGCTCCGGCGCCCGGCTCGTCCCCGCGCAGGGCGTCGAGCAGCCGGGAGAGCTCTTCGGGGCGGTGCGATCCGTCCGCGTCCATCTCGACGATGCGGTCGTAGCCGGCGTCGAGCGCCCACTGCATCCCCTCGCGGTAGGCGGCGCCGAGGCCGTCCTTACCGGCGCGGTGCAGGACGTGGACGTTCGAGTCGGTCGCCGCGAGGGCGTCCGCGATCTCCCCGGTGCCGTCCGGGGAGTTGTCGTCCACCACGAGCACCTCGGCCGAGGGGACGGACGCACGCACCCGACCGACGATCGGGCCCACGTTCTCCCGCTCGTCGTAGGTGGGGATGATGACGATGGTTCGCAAGGAACCGCCTTTCTGCCGAAGTGCGCGCCGTGCAGGCTACTCCCACCTTGCCCGAGCTGGCTGAACACTTGGCGAACGAAACTTCCGGCGCTCGCAGTTTCGCCCGCGTGGGCCGCTGGCGGACGGGATCCTCCCGGCGGGGTTCGCCTACCATCGTCAGGTGCCCGTCCCCAAGATCCTGCTCTTCTACGCGTTCACCCCGCTCCCCGATCCGGAGGCGGTGCGCCTGTGGCAGCGTGACCTCTGCGCGTCGCTCGGGCTGCGCGGGCGCATCCTGATCTCGAAGGACGGCATCAACGGGACGGTCGGCGGCGAGCTCGACGCGGTGAAGCGGTACCTGCGCTCCACCCGGGAGTACCCGGGGTTCCGTGAGCTGGACGCCAAGTGGAGCGCCGGCTCGGGCCTCGACGCCGACGGGCGCAGTCTCGACTTCCCGAAGCTGTCGGTGAAGGTCAGGGAGGAGATCGTGTCGTTCGGCGCGCCCGACGAGCTGCGGGTCGACGAGCACGGCGTCGTGGGAGGCGGCGAGCGCCTCGACCCGCGCGCGCTGCACACCCTGGTCCAGGAGCGCGACGACGTGGTGTTCTTCGACGGGCGCAATCGTTTCGAGGCGGAGATCGGGCGGTTCCGCGACGCGGTCGTGCCGGAGGTGGCCAACACCCGCGAGTTCGTGGCGGAGCTCGAGAGCGGCAAGTACGACCATCTCAAGGACAAGCCGGTCGTCACCTACTGCACCGGCGGGATCCGCTGCGAGGTGCTCTCGGGGCTGATGAAGTCGCGCGGGTTCCAGGAGGTGTACCAGCTCGACGGCGGGGTGGTCCGGTACGGGGAGACGTTCGGCGATGCCGGCCTGTGGGAGGGCTCGCTGTACGTCTTCGACGGTCGCGGATCGGTCACGTTCGGCGACGAGCCGGCGGTGATCGGCCGGTGCGCGGGATGCGACGCTCCGACGAGCAGGATGCGCAACTGCGCGGACCCGTCGTGCCGCGAGCAGCTCGTGGTCTGCGAGGCGTGCGACGTGCTCCGGTGCGCGGCGCACCCGGCGGTGGAGGCAGCCGACTCTCCCCATCGCTGACGGAGAACGAGTTCTCCACCGACTCACGGGAACCATTGCTGGCCGCTCCGCGTTGCGGCCATCATGAACACCATGGATCCGGTAGCCGCCATCGTCTGGATCGTGTCGTTCGTCCTCGTCACGGTCACCGTCACCGGGCTGTCCCGCCGCGTCGGCTGGTCGGCCCCGGTGGTGCTGGTGGTTGTCGGCGCCATCGCGTCATTCATCCCCGGCGTCCCGCAGATCGCGCTCGAACCCGAGGTCGTGCTCTACGGATTGCTTCCGCCGCTGCTGTTCGCCGCCGCCATCCAGACCTCGATCGTCGACGTGCGCGCCAGGCGCGACGGCATCCTCCTCCTGTCGGTGGGGCTCGTGGCGTTCACCGTGATCGTGGTCGGGTTCGCGACCTGGCTCGTCGTCCCCGCGATCACGCTCGCGGCGGCCTTCGCGTTCGGTGCGGTGGTGGCGCCGACGGACACGGTGGCGGTGACGGCGATCGCCGGCCGCGGGCACCTCCCCCGACGGCTCGTGACAGTGCTGGAGGGCGAGAGCCTGCTCAACGACGCGACCGCCCTCGTGGCCCTGAACGCGAGCATCGCCGCCATCGTCAGTGTGATCAACCCGTGGACGATCGCGGGCGAGTTCGGCCTGGCGGTGGTCGTCGGGATCGGCGTGGGGCTCGCGATCGGCTGGATCCTGTCGCTGATCCGCAAGCAGCTCCGCTCCCCCGTGCTGGACACGTCGCTCGGGCTCATCACCCCCTACCTGGCGTTCATCCCGTCGCAGTTCCTGCACGGGTCGGGCATCCTCTCCGTCGTGGTGGCGGGCCTCTATCTCGGGTACCGGTCGCCGACCATCCAGACGGCGGAGGCCCGCATCGCCGAGACCATCAACTGGCGCACGATCCAGTTCCTGCTGGAGAACGCGGTGTTCCTGTTCATCGGGCTGGAACTGTCGAGCATCCTCAGCGGGGCGTTCCGCTCCGGCATCACGGTGTGGGAGACGGTGATCATCAGCGTGGTCGTGCTGGTGGCGCTGTTCCTGGCGCGGTTCCTGTGGATGGTGGGCACGACGGCGCTGTACAAGTACGGGCCCCGGCGCCTGCGCGAGCGCGGGTGGTCGTGGCCGACCGGGATCGCGGTGTCGTTCGCGGGGATCCGCGGGGTGGTCACCCTCGCGGCGGTGTTCCTGCTGCCGACCGAGACGCCGCACCGGGAGTTCCTGCAGTTCCTGGCGTTCGTGGTCGTGGTGGCGACGCTCCTGGAGGGGCTGGCCCTCCCCTGGGTGATCCGGCGACTCCATCTGCCGTCGCCCGACTTCGCACAGGAGGCGAGCGAGATGCAGCGGCTGCTCGCGGAAGCGCAGACCGCGGGGCTGGAGCACCTCGACACACAGATCACGGGCAACGAGGACGAGAGGGTGATCGAGCGGCTGCGGGTCAACGCCGTGTTCCTCTCCGACGCGCTGGAGAACCCGTCGCCGGACGAGACGGAGGACACCCCGATGGAGTACCGGCACCTGCGGCGCACGATGATCACCGCCGAACGGCAGGCGGTCCTGACCGCCCGCGCGGAAGGGCGCTACCAGGAGCCGGCGGTGCGGTCGGTGCTGGCGTTCCTCGACGCGGAGGAGGCGGCGCTCAAGTCGTCCGGTCCGGGCAAGAAGTCGCTCATGTAGGGCGGGACAGCATTGACGCGCTACGCGGTCGTCGTGTCGTCCGCGGGCGCCCGGGCCGCGGCGAGCGCCTGCGCGGCGGCGGTGGCGCTCCCGACACGGCGGGAGGCACGCGGGCGCCGCGCCCACTGGCGAGCGCGCTGGGAGGAGAGCGCCAGCACGACCAGGATGTCGAGCGGCAGGCCGAAGAGGTTGTTGCGCAGCGAGATCTGCGGTCCGCCGTTGAAGAAGTCGACGGCGGCGAACACGATCAGCATCGAGCTGAACGACATGGAGGCGATGCGGGCCCAGTTGCTGCCGAAGAATACGAGCAGCCCGAGCAGGAAGTAGAACACCAGCCCGGCGCCGAAGATGCCGAGGAGCACCCCGAAGACGACGTCGGCCTGATGGCGGTCGACGCCGACCAGATCGCCGGAGGCGTAGAGCGACCCCACCCAGGCGCGCCAGCTCAGGATCGTGAGCGCGATGAACAGCGCACCGGCGCCCACGCGCAGCAGCATGAGCAGGAACCCGAGCGCGATCGGCACGGGACGACGCTCGGCGAGCGCGACGCGACGGGCCTCGGCCTGCTGCACGACACGCTCCGCCTCGGCGTCGACGGGCACGCGCGCCAGATCGACGACGGGGAGGTCGCCGTCGGTCTCGATGCTGTCCCCGCCGCCGTTGCGGGAGTGGTAGCCGCTCGAGAAGTCACGGATGACCTGCACCTCCACCCCGACGTCGGCGGAAACGAGGGTGTTGACGATGTGGTCGCGCTCGATGTCGGTGTTGGCGTCGATCTTGTGGGTGATCTGCAGGGTGAAGAGCGAGAAGCCGACCGACTTGTCGAAGGTGCCGGCGGCGAGCCAGTCGACCTGGTGGCCGCCGGGGAGCAACCAGCCGTCGGGGCACTTCCAGAACCGCACGTGGTGACGCTTGGCGGGGTTGCCCTTGACCTCCTGCTGATACGCGACGTCCTGCTGGTGGCCGAACAGGAACAGCGGGCTGACGGGCGCCTCGTCGTAGCTGCGCCGTAACAGGGTCGACGTGACGATGCGGCGGCTGGAGGCGAGGGTGACGTCGTCGGCCCGCGTCCAGCCCGCGGCGCGCATGGCGTCGTCGAGCTGCTCCTCCGACCCGAGCAGGGCGAGGTTCACCGGGTCGCCGAGCAGGCCGTCGCTGGTGCGCGCGCGTCCGATGAAGTAGTCGGGGACGTAGATCTGGGTCAGGATGCGGTGCAGGCGGGGAAGCACCAGATACGCGAGCACGAGCCAGAACAGCACGAAGAACAGGACGAGGAACCAGCCCCAGCCGAAGCTCTCGGTGAGCACCAGCCAGGCGAGCCAGACCGCGGACGCGCCGCCGAAGAGGAAGAACGCGTAGTCGACGACCGCGTTGACCGACAGACGGCGGGCGGTCGCCGACCGGGTCTTGCGCCCCTCCCCCGGGGCGTCGTGGGGCGCCTCGCTGGGCGCCACCGGCTGGGTCATGGGGCCATCCTAGAGGTCGCGCTCACACGGTCGTATGGTGGCGGCATGGCCACCATCACCGAACGCGGCACCGAGCTGCGCCGCCTCCACCACGCCCCCGAGCTCCTGCAGGTCGTCAACGTCTGGGACGCGGTCACCGCGACCACGATCGCCGCCCTGCCCGAGACCAGGGCGCTCGCGACCGCCAGCCACTCCATCGCCGCGACCCTCGGCTACGAGGACGGCGAGAACATCCCGCTCGACCTGATGCTCGACATGGTCGGCCGGATCGTCGCCGCGACCGACCTTCCCGTGAGCGCCGACCTCGAGGGCGGCTACGACAGTGCAGGCGAGACGATCCGCCGGGCGATCGGCGTCGGCGTCGTCGGCGCCAACCTGGAGGACCGGATGCGGCCGTTCGACGAGGCGGTCGCCGTCGCCCGCGACGCTGTCCAGGCCGCGGAGGCCGAAGGCGTGCCGTTCGCGCTGAACGCCCGCACCGACGCGTTCATCCGCGACGGCCTGCCCACCGTGGAGGCGAAGACCGAGGAGGCGATCCGCCGCGGGCGCGCCTTCCTCGACGTCGGGGCGACGAGCGTCTTCGTGCCGGGCCTGCTCGACGAGCCCACCGTGTCCGCCCTGGTCGCCGGTCTCGGCGAGCGCACCCTCAGCGTGATCGCGGTCCCTGGGTCGCTCGCACCCGCCCGGCTGCAGGAGCTCGGCGTCGCCCGCGTCTCCTACGGCCCGTGGACGCAGCGGGTGGCACTCACCGCGCTGCAGGACGCGGCCCAGGCGATCTACGCCGGCGGCGCCCTCCCGGAAGGCACCCGTGTCCTCAACTGACGCGGCCGGGCGGCACCGGGACGACCGCCGACACGCCCCGCGTAGGCTGCAGCCATGAGCGACTTCCGGGCGATCGTGATCGAGCAGGAGATCGAGGGCGGCAAGATCACCGCCCACACGGCGGAGGTGCGGCGGGTGACCGACGCGTTCCTGATGCCGGGCGATGTGACCGTCGCCGTCGAGTACTCCGACCTCAACTACAAGGACGGCCTCGCGATCGCGGGCAGGCCCGGCGTGGCTCGGACCTCCCCGCTCATCCCCGGCATCGACCTGGTCGGGACGGTCGAGGCGAGCGACGATCCGCGCTGGTCCCCCGGCGACCGGGTCGTGCTCAACGGCGACGGGATCGGCGAATCGCACCACGGCGGCCTCGCCGAGCGGGCGCGGGTGCGCGGAGACGCCCTCGTGCGCATCCCGGACGCGATCGCCTCGGCGCAGGCCGCGGCGATCGGCACCGCCGGTTTCACCGCGATGCTCTCGGTGCTGGCGCTCGAACGAAACGGCGTGGACCCGGACGAGGTCCGCGAGAGCGGGAGCAGCGTCCTCGTCACGGGGGCGGCCGGCGGCGTCGGCTCGGTGGCGGTCGCGGTGCTGGCGGGGCTCGGTTATCCCGTGACCGCGTCCACCGGCCGGCCGGAGGAGCTCGCGGGCTACCTGACCGACCTCGGCGCGTCCGCGATCATCGACCGCGCCGAGCTCGGCGACCCGGGACGGCCGCTGCAGAGCCAGCGCTGGGCCGGCGTCGTGGATGCGGTGGGCAGCCACACCCTCGTCAACGCCCTGGCCCAGACCCGGTACGGCGGAACGGTGACGGCGTGCGGGCTGGCGCAGGGCCCTGACCTTCCCGGCACCGTGCTCCCGTTCATCCTGCGCGGCGTGACCCTGGTCGGGATCAACTCGGTGGAGGCTCCGGCCGCACTGCGCGAGACGGCCTGGCGCCGCCTCGCCCTCGACCTGGACGAGGAGAAGCTCGCCGCGATGACCGGCGTCATCCCGCTCGCCGACGCGATCCCCGCCGCGGACGACATCCTCGAAGGCCGCCTGCGCGGTCGCACGGTCGTGGACGTGCGCGCCTGAGCCCGGCCCACGCGGCCCTCCCCGTATGCTGGGCGGCATGATCGTCCTCGCCACCGTCGTGGTCACGCTCGCCGCCGCCCTGCACGTCGCGATCTTCTTCATGGAGAGCGTCGCCTGGGCCCGCCCCACCGTGTGGAAGCGGTTCGGGGTCGCCGACCAGCAGGCCGCCGACACCACGAAGCCGATGGCGTACAACCAGGGCTTCTACAACCTGTTCCTCGCGATCGGCGCGGTGGTGGGGCTCATCCTGTACGGCGTCGGACTGCACCCGGCCGGGCTGGCGCTCATCCTGTTCACGATGGGCTGCATGTTCGCCGCCTCGGTCGTGCTGGTCACGACGGGCAAGGGCTACTGGCGCCCGGCCATCACCCAGGGCACGCTCCCGCTCATCGGCTTCATCCTCATGCTGCTCTCCTGAGCGGCGGGGTCAGCGCACGCGGCGGCGTCAGCGCACGCCTGCGTCAGCACGTCAGCGCAGCTCCGGCGCCACCGACTCGGGCCGCAGCCCGCGGCCGATGAGCCGCGCCGTCGCCCGCTGCAGCAGCGGCGTCGCTGCGGCGAGCGCCGTCCTGACCGCCGGGGGCAGCGGGTCCGGCAGCCCCTCGGGACCGCCGGGCCGCGCGATCCCTCGATGCGCGGCGAGCTGGATGCGCTGCATCGCCGCCACCGGGGGCAGCCGGCGCCGCTGGATGCCGTCGAGCACCCGCAGGTCGACCTGGCCGGTGCGCAGCGGGCCGACGAGCGCGTTCGCGGCTGCCACGGCATCCTGCACCGCGTAGTTCACGCCGACGCCGAACGCCGGTGACATGGCGTGCGCCGCATCGCCGATCGCGAGGAACCCGCGGCGGTACCAGCGGTCGAGGCGGTCGATCTGCACGCTCAGGAGCTTGACCTGCTCCCAGTCGTCGATCGTCGCGAGCGGCTCGGCGAGGAACGGCGCGGCGGCCGCCACCGCCTGCCGGAACGCGGGCAGCCCGTCGGCCTTCAGCTGGTCGATGCCGCCCTTGGCGATGACGAGACCGGTCTGGTAGTAGTCGCCGCGGTCGATCGTGATGACCATCGAGCCGTGCCGCAGGTAGGCGAGGGTGCTCGGCGGCGCCTCGGCCGGCTTCGGCACCCGGAACCAGAGCACGTCGATCGGCACCCCGAACCGACGGGGTCGCAGGGCGGCGGCCTCCCTCAGCGCCGAGTCCCGGCCGTCGGCGGCGACGGTCAGCGTGGCCGCGATCTCGAGGTCGCCGTCCGGGCCGCGGGCGGTGAGACCGGTGACCGCCCCGTCCGCCCACGTCAGGCCCGTCGCGGTCGTCTCCATCAGCAGCCGGAAGCCCGGGTACCGCGCGCCCTCGCCCGCCAGGAAGGACAGGAAGTCCCACTGCGGCGCCAGCACGAGGAAGTCGTCCGGCGGACCGAGGCGAGCGAAGTCGACCGGATGCAGCCGGGTGCCGCTGACCACCGCGTCCAGTGTGCGCACGCTGGTGTGCGGCAGGCCGAGGAACCGCTCGCGCAGCCCCAGCTCGCCGAGCACGCCGATGGTGGACGGGTGGATCGTGTCGCCGCGGAAGTCGCGGAAGAAGTCCGCGTGCTTCTCCAGCACGACGACATCGAGCCCGTTGCGGGCGAGGAGGAGGCCGAGCATGACACCCGCGGGGCCGCCTCCCGAGATCACGCAGTCCGCCTGAAGCACATCCATGCTTCCGCAGCGTATCCTCCCGCCATGGCCATCGTCGCGTCCGTCTTCGTCTCCCTCGCCGCGGTGGTGCACCTCGCCGTGTTCGCGTCGCAGACGATCGCCTGGTCGTCGCCGTCCGTCTGGCGGCGGTATGGAGTGGCTTCGCAGCGGGATGCCGACGTCACCCGATCGCTCGCCTACACGCAGGGATTCCACAACCTGTTCCTCGCCGGCGGCGCGGTGGTGGGGCTGGTCCTGTACTGGACGACCCTGCGGCACGTCGGGTTCGGGCTGGTGTTCTTCACCTGCACCTGCATGGTGCTCGCGGCCGTGGTGCAGCTGACAGTGGGAGGTCGCAAGCCGGTGGCGGCGCTGGTGCAGGGCCTCCCGCCGCTCATCGGGCTGGTGCTCTTCACCGCCGCCCAGGCCGGGTGAGGCCCGGGTCGGACGCTACCGATGACCGGCGCTACCCGATGACCGGCGCTACTCGATGATCTCGCCCTCGGCGGGGATGTCGCCGATGTCGACGCGGAGCGCCTCGACCAGCTTCGCGGCGTGCGGCGTCGAGACGATCACGCGCGAGTAGTCCTCGCCGTCGAGGTCGATCACGACCGCGGCGCGCTGCTTGCCCTTGATGAGCAGGAAGTCCTGCCCGCCGTGGAACTTCCAGGTGCCGACCGAGAGCGTGAGCGGCACGGCGGCTCCGGGGGCACGGATGCCGCGGATCCAGATCCACGGGTCCTCCGTGATGGCGACCGAGCGGATGCTGTCGCGCGGGATGACCAGGTCGTCGCGTTTGAGCGCGAGCACCTTCTCGGCCCGCGTGAGATGGATCTCCAGGCGGTCGGGGTGCACGTACAGATCGGCCATGCCTCTATCCTGCCAAGCCCTCGGAGCGCGCGGCAGTGCCGAACCTCACAAAGCCATAACCCTTGGGCCATATTCGTCGAGCGGCACTCGACGGGACCGAGCGTCGACGCTGCATGTATCCTTCTCGTCGTGGCAACCCAGAGACGGACTCCGGGCTCGCAGACTTCACTTCGTGAAGCCAACCGAGCTCGAATCGTCGACGCCATCAAGAAGCACGGCGGCCTGACGCAGGTCGAACTGGCCGGTGCGACGGGCCTCTCCCCCGCCACGGTGTCGAACATCGTGAAGGAGCTCTCGACCTCCGGCGTGCTGCACACGACGCAGAGCATCCGCAGCGGCCGGCGCGCCCAGCACGTCACCCTCGCGCACGCCCTCGGCCTCGTCGTCGGCGTCCATTTCTCCACCAGGCACCTGCGCGTGGCGCTGGCCGACGTGGCGCACACGGTCGTCGCCGAGAACCACATGCCGCTCGCCCGCGATCACCGCGCCGATAACGAGCTCGACAAGGTGTCGATGCTGCTGAGCGACATGCTCGACTCGGTGGAGGCGACCCGCGACGAGGTGCTCGCGGTCGGCATCGCCCTCCCGGCGCCCCTCGACCGCGCGAGCGGGACCATCGCCCGCAGCGGCATCATGCGGGGCTGGGACGGCGTGGTGGTCGCCGAGGCCATGGAGCGCCGGGTGAAGCGCCCCGTCTTCGTCGACAACGCCGCCAATCTGACCGCCCTGGCGGAGTCGCGCTTCGGCGCCGGGCGCGGCAAGCGCAACTCGATCACGCTGGACATCGGGGACGGGATCGGCGCCGGCCTGCTGCTGAACGGCGGCCTGTTCCGCGGCAACAACGGCGTCGCCGGGGAGTTCGGCCACACGACCATCCGCGAGAACGGACCCCTCTGCCGCTGCGGCAACCGCGGCTGTCTGGAGGCCATCGCCGGCGGCCCGGCCATCCTCGACGAACTGCGCGACCACCTCGGCAGCCTCAAGCTCGGCGACGTGGTGCTGCAGGCCATGGCGGGGGATGCGCGCTGCATCCGCGCGATCGCGGACGCCGGCAAGCACATCGGCGTCGCAACGGCGAACCTCTGCAACCTGCTCGATCCGGAGCGCGTCGTGGTGGGCGGTGAGCTGGCCCGCGCTGGCGAGCTCCTCCTCGGCCCGATGCGGCACGCGGTCGAGCGCTCCATCATCGTCGGCGAGGACCTGATGCCCGACATCGTGCAGGGTCAGCTCGGCACGCGCGCGGCGACCCTCGGAGCGGTCGCGTACGCGGTCGACCGGGTCTCGCTGACTCCGCAGAGCGCGTCGCTCTGACCCTCCGCATCCCGCTGTCCCCCATCGCCCCCCAAACGTGACCAACCGTTATCGAATGCGTTGACTTCAAGTATTGACGCCAAGACGCGCACCTGACACACTCAACCCAGCCGCCAAGGATGGCGGGCTCGAACCGGAGGTTTTTCAATGAAGATCGCCACCAAGAGGGGAATGTTCGCGGCATCCGCGGTCCTCCTCGCCGCACTCAGTCTCACAGCCTGTTCGAATGGCTCCGGCAGTGGAAGCACCTCCACCGCGGACGCCTCCAAGGCCCAGATCGGCCTTCTCCTCCCCGACTCGGTCACCGCCCGCTACGAGGCGGCGGACAAGCCCTTCTTCGAAGCCAAGATCAAGGACCTCTGCTCCGGCTGCAAGGTGCTCTACGCGAACGCCGACGGCGACGCGAGCAAGCAGCAGCAGCAGGCGGAATCCATGCTGACCCAGGGCGTCAAGGTGCTCGTCCTCGACCCGTTCGACGGCGAGGCGGCGGCCTCCATCGTCGGAGAGGCCAAGGCCAAGAACGTCCCCGTGATCTCCTACGACCGCCTGATCAACAGCAAGGACGTCGACTACTACATCTCGTTCGACAACGAGGAGGTCGGCAAGCTGCAGGCCACGGCCCTGGTCGACAAGCTCAAGAAGGACGGCGTCGCCTCCGGCAGCGGCATCCTCATGGTCAACGGCTCGCCCACCGACAACAACGCGACCCTGTTCAAGAAGGGCGCGCACAGCGTGATCGACACGAGCGGCTACAAGGTGCTCGCCGAGTACGACACACCAGGATGGGACCCGGCACAGGCCCAGAACTGGGTCTCCGGCCAGATCACGCAGTTCGGCAGCCAGATCAAGGGCATCTACGCGGCCAACGACGGCACGGGCGGCGGCGCGATCGCCGCACTCAAGGCGGCCAACGTCTCGCCGATCCCGCCGGTCACCGGACAGGACGCCGAGCTCGCGGGCATCCAGCGCATCCTCGCCGGCGACCAGTACATGACGGTCTACAAGGCGATCCAGCCGGAGGCGGAGAAGGCGGCCGAGCTGGCCATCGACCTGGCCAACGGCAAGAAGCCGGCCGGTGACACCAAGGTGTCGACCGCGGGTGGAGCGAGCATCGCATCCTTCCTCCTGAAGCCGGTCGCGGTCACCACGGACAACATCGAGAGCACCGTCGTCAAGGACGAGTTCTACGGGTCCGACTCGGCCGCGAAGATCTGCACGGCGGACTACAAGGCGGCGTGCGACAAGTACGGAATCAAGTAACACCTGGCAGCACGGCCCTCCAGTTGCGGATCAACGCACCTGGAGGGCCGTGTGCACCCGCCCTACGATGGACCCGAACCACCCAGCTCACCTCGAAGGAGAGAACGCCGTGACCATGGAAACCGCGATCGCCGAGGAGGAGCGGACCGAGCGTCGGCCCGTGCTCTCGCTGAGCGGCGTCTCGAAAGGCTTCGGCGCCGTGCAGGCGCTCACCGACATCAGCCTCGATGTCTACCCCGGCGAGGTGGTCGCCCTCGTCGGCGACAACGGCGCCGGCAAGTCCACGCTCGTCAAGATCCTCGCGGGCGTGCACCCGCAGGACTCCGGGACGATCACGTTCGACGGCCAGGAGGTCGCCATCCCGTCGCCCGCCGCCTCGCGCGAGCTGGGCATCGCGACGGTCTTCCAGGACCTCGCCCTCTGCGACAACCTCGACGTCGTCTCGAACCTCTTCCTCGGCCGCGAGATCACCCACGGCACCCTGGACGAGGAGGAGATGGAGAAGCGGTCGTGGAGCCTGCTCCGGCAGCTGTCCGCGCGCATCCCGTCCGTCCGGATCGCCGTCGCCTCCCTCTCCGGAGGCCAGCGGCAGACGGTCGCGATCGCCCGCTCGCTGATCGGCGACCCGCGCGTCGTCATCCTCGACGAGCCGACCGCCGCCCTCGGCGTCGCCCAGACCGCCGAGGTGCTCAACCTGATCGAGCGCCTGCGCGAGCGCGGGCTCGGCGTGCTGCTCATCAGCCACAACATGGCGGACGTGCAGGCCGTCGCCGACCGCGTCGCCGTGCTGCGCCTCGGCCGCAACAACGGCGACTTCCACGTGCCCGACGTCAGCTACGAGGAGATCATCTCCGCCATCACCGGCGCCACCGACAACGTCGTCAGCCGGCGCGCCGGCCGCGACGCCGACGCGATCACCGGCACCAGCGAAGGGAAGGCCGACGCATGAGCAAGGCAACAGCGGAGACCCCCGCGGAGGTCGCGGCCGACCTGCAGGACGAGCGCCTGATCCGCGACGAGGGCATCGGGGGCGCGGTGCGCGGCTTCGGTCGCCGGGTGCGCGGGGGCGACCTCGGCTCGCTGCCCGTCGTCATCGGCCTCATCGTCATCTGGGTCGTCTTCCAGATCCTCAACCCCAACTTCCTGAGCGCCAACAACCTGGTGAACCTCACCCTGCAGTGCGCGGCGATCGGCACCATCTCGATCGGCATCGTGCTGGTGCTGCTGCTCGGCCAGATCGACCTCTCGGTCGGCTCGGTGAGCGGTGTGTCGGCGGCCATCCTCGGCGTCGGCTTCACGCAGCTCCACTGGCCGCTGTGGGCGACCGTGATCGTCGCGATCCTCGCCGGCGCCGTCATCGGTTATCTCTACGGCCTGCTCTTCACCCGTTTCGGAGTGCCGAGCTTCGTCATCACCCTGGCCGGCCTCCTCGGCTTCCTCGGTCTGCAGCTGTGGATCCTCGGGCCGAACAGCTCGATCAACATCCCCTACGACTCGTGGATCGTCTCGTTCGCGCAGCAGACCTTCCTGCCGCCGTGGGCCGCCTACGGTCTGGCCGTGATCGCGGCCGGCGGGATGTTCCTCTCCGACTGGCGCCGCAACGTCCGCCGCCGCAACGCCGGGCTGTCCGAGGGATCGACGGCGGCGGTCGCGCTCAAGGCCGGTCTGCTGCTCGTCGGCCTCTGCATCGCCGTCTGGTACCTCTCCACCGACCGCGGCACGGGAGCGATGTTCCTGTTCTTCGTCGTGCTCGTGATCGTGATGAACTACCTCCTCACCCGCACCAAGTGGGGCCGTTCGGTCTTCGCCGTCGGCGGCTCGGTCGAGGCGGCTCGCCGCGCCGGCATCAAGGTGAACCGCGTCTTCATCAGCGTGTTCATCCTCTGCTCCACGTTCGCCGCCGTCGGCGGTCTGCTCGCGGCGGCCCGGCTCGCCTCGGTGGGCGCCGGATCGGGCGGGACGGACACCAACCTGAACGCGATCGCGGCGGCGGTCATCGGCGGGACCAGCCTCTTCGGCGGCCGCGGCTCCGCCTGGTCGGCCCTGCTCGGCATCCTGGTCATCCAGTCCATCACCAACGGACTGACGCTGATGAACCTCGACTCGTCGTACCGCTACATGATCACCGGCGCCGTGCTGCTGCTCGCGGTCATCATCGACTCGCTGTCGCGCCGGTCGAGAGCGTCGCACGGCCAAGCCTAGGCAGCGGGCGGGTGTGAGAAGGTGGTCGGGTGACCCGCACCACCACCTTCCGCGCCCGCCTTCTGCGTGAGGGCGAGCCGCCGCGCACGGTGACCGAGCGCGCACCGTCGGACGTTCCCCCGCGCACCCTGCGCCGGAGCGCCTCCGGGAGCGGGATCTACGACATCTACGCCCTGCTCGACGCCGAGGGCTGGCCGGCGACGGCCACCTACAGCTTCGTGCAGACGCTGTCGCCGGCGCGCTCGGCGGCGGACGACTAGGCGGGTCCGCCGCTCTGCGTTCTCGCGCTACGCGTCGTCGTCGGCGGTCGCTGCGGCAGCGGCGCGGGCTGCGGCGGGCAGTGCGTCCAGGATGCGGCCGACCGCGGCGTCGTCGTGCGCCGCGGTGACGAACCACGCCTCGAACACGCTCGGCGGGAGAGAGACGCCCGCGTCGAGCATGGCGTGGAAGAACGGCCGGTAGCGGAACGCCTGCTGCGTCTGCACCTCGGCGTACGTGCGCGGCGCCGCGGCGAAGTCGCCGAAGACGAAGCTGAACAGGCTGCCCGCGCGCTGCACGCGGTGCGCGACGCCCTCGGCCGCGAGCGCGTCGGAGACGGCCGCCGAGACGGTCTCGGCCACGACGTCGAGCCGGTCGTAGACGGCTTCGTCCGCGTGGGCGAGCGTCGCCAGGCCGGCCGCGACGGCGACCGGGTTCCCGGACAGCGTTCCCGCCTGGTAGACGGGGCCCGTCGGGGCGAGGAAGTCCATCAGCTCGGCGCGACCGCCGAGGGCCGCCAGCGGCATCCCGCCGCCGATGACCTTGCCGAAGGTGACGAGATCGGGCGTGTAGCCGCGGTCCAGGCCCCAGAAGCCGGACTCGCTGACCCGGAATCCGGTGAGCACCTCGTCCAGGATGAGCAGCGCGCCGAACTCGTGCGCGAGACCGGCGAGAGCCGCGTTGAAGCCCGGGTCCGGCGGGACGACGCCCATGTTGGCGGCGGCGGCCTCCGTGATGACGGCGGCGATGTCGGGCCCGTTCGCCTCGAAGGCCGCGCGGACCGCGTCGAGGTCGTTGTAGGGCAGGACGAGGGTCTGGGCGGCGGTCGCCTCGGTCACGCCGGCCGAGCCGGGGAGCGACAGCGTCGCGAGACCGGAGCCGGCCTCGGCGAGGAGCCCGTCGGAGTGGCCGTGGTAGTGGCCGGCGAACTTGATGAGCAGCGGGCGGCCGGTGAAGCCGCGGGCGAGCCGGATGGCGGTCATGGTCGCCTCGGTGCCGGTGGAGACGAGGCGCAGCTTCTCGACGAACGGCACGCGGCCGAGCACGGCCTCCGCGAGCTCGGTCTCCGCGGGCGTGGACGCGCCGAAGGAGAGCCCCTTGGCGGCGGCCTCCTGCACGGCGGCGACGACCGCGGGATGGGCGTGGCCCAGGATGGCCGGACCCCACGACGCGACGAGGTCGACGTACTCGCGACCCTGGGCGTCGGTGATGTACGGGCCCCGCGCCGACACCATGAAGCGCGGCGTCCCACCCACGGAGCGGAACGCGCGGACGGGCGAGTTCACGCCGCCCGGGATCACGCGCTGCGCGCGCTCGAACTGCGCGAGGTTCACGTCGCCGAGCGCGGCGCCGTCGACGAGCCCCTGGAGGTCGCTGCCCTGCACGTCGCTCATCGCAGCCACCCCGCGACCTCGGTCGCCCAGTAGGTCATGATGGCGTCGGCCCCCGCCCGGCGGGCGCCGATCAGCGTCTCCTCCACGATGCGGCGGCGGTCGATCCAGCCGTGCGCAGCGGCAGCCTCCACCATCGCGTACTCGCCGGACACCTGGTAGGCCCAGACCGGCACGTCGCTGATCGCGGCCACATCGCTGAGCACGTCGAGGTAGCTCAGCGCGGGCTTGACCATGAGGATGTCGGCGCCCTCGTCGAGGTCGAGGCGCGCCTCGCGCAGACCCTCGCGGCGGTTGGCCGGATCCTGCTGGTACGCGCGGCGGTCGCCGGAGAGCTGGGAGTCGACGGCCTCGCGGAACGGGCCGTAGAACGCGGAGGCGTACTTCGCCGCGTAGGCGAGCAGGACGACGTCGTGCCGGCCGACGGCATCGAGCGCGTCGCGCACCGCTCCGACCTGGCCGTCCATCATGCCGGAGAGGCCGAGCAGCTGCGAGCCCGCCTCGGCCTGGGCGAGCGCCATGTCGCGGTAGCGCTCGAGGGTCGCGTCGTTGTCGACGTGGCCGGCATCGTCGAGCACGCCGCAGTGGCCATGGTCGGTGAACTCGTCGAGGCACAGGTCGGTCTGCACGACGAGCGCGTCGCCCACCTCGGCCACGAGGGCGCGGGTGGCGACGTTGAGGATGCCCTCGGGGTCGGTCGCGGCGCTGCCGACGGCATCCCGGGTCTCCGGAACACCGAACAGCATCACGCCGCCGACGCCGGCCTCGGCCGCCTCGACGGCAGCGCGCTTCAGGGAGTCGATGGAGTGCTGTTGCACGCCGGGCATCGAGCCGATCGGTACAGGCTCGGAGGTGCCCTCGCGCACGAACATCGGCAGGATCAGCTCCGCCGGGTGGAGCCGCGTCTCCGCGGTCAGGCGGCGGAGAGCCGGACTCTGCCGGAGGCGACGCGGGCGGATGACGGGATGCAGCTCACTCACTCTCACCACCCTACGCCTGCGCGGCTGTGCGCCAGCCCGGCGCGAGCCCCGCGAAATTCGGCACGAATGTCGGGTTTCGCGACGTCAAAGCCGCGATTCGGCACGAATGTCGGGTGGTCAGGAGGCGCGGGAGCGGGCGACGTCGGCGACGGCGTCGATGAGGGAGGCGGCGGTGCGCTCCTCGGCGATGACGTCGACGCGGAGGCCGAAGGAACGGGCGTCGCGGGCGGTCTGCGGACCGATGGCGGCGACGAGCGTCGACTCGGGCACGGGGCCGAGCTGGAGCTGCACCTGCTCCGCCACCGAGCCGCTGGTGACGAGGATGGCCTGCACGAGCCCGTCGTGCACGTCGGTCACGACGTTCTCGGGCACGGAGACGCCGACGGTGCGGTAGGCGACGACCGACTCGACGTCGTGGCCGATCCGGCGCAGGCCCTCGGTGAGCAGGGGCTTCGCGATCTCGGAGCGGAGCGTCAGGATGCGCAGCGGCACGACGCCCTGCGTCGCCGCCTCCCACTCCTCCAGGAGGCCACGGGCGGAGTTGTCCTCCGACGGGACGAGGTCGACCTTGTAGCCGGCGGCCGCGAGCGCCGCCGCCGTGGTCTCGCCCACCGCGGCGATCCGCGTCGTGGACGGCACGACGACCCGCTGCGAGCTCAGCACGTCGACCGTGGTCGCGCTGGTGACGGTCATCCAGTCGAACTCGCCGGCGGCCAGCCGCTCCAGCGCGCGCTCCAGGGCGGGCGCGTCGGCCGTCGGGGCGAAGTTGATCATGGCCGCGACCAGCGGGGATGCGCCCTTCGAGCGCAGGTCCGCCGCGACCGAGTCTCCCCAAGGGCCGCCGCGCGGCACGAGGACGCGCCAACCGGCGAGGGGTTTGGATGCAGCGGACGGCTGGGTCATCGGGTACTCCCCAGGGGGGCCAGGCCGGCGGCCCCCGCGCCGAGCAGTTCGGAGACCACCCGCTCCCCCACGTCGCGTGCGGCCTCGTCGAGAGGGCCGGCGCTGAGCGAGTCGGGAGTCGCGGCGTGGGATGCGGTGATCCGCTCGGAACCGTCGGGACGGTAGACCGAGGCGGTCAGGAACAGCAGGCCGTCGTCGACGAGGGCGGTCGCGCCGATCGGGGCTGCGCACCCCGCCTGCAGTCCGGCGAGCACCGCGCGCTCCGCGGTGACGACGGCGTGAGTGGTCACGTGATCGACGGCGTGCAGGGCCCGGGCGATCGGCCCGCGACCCTTCTCGTCGCCGGCACGGACCTCCAGTGCCAGCGCCCCCTGTCCCGGTGCGGTCGGCATCTGCGAGAGGGCGAAGTAGTCGGTGACCGCGTCGAGGCGGCCGAGACGGCCGAGGCCGGCGGCGGCGAGCACGACGGCGTCGAGGTCGCCCTCGGCGACCCGGCCGAGCCGCGTGTCCACGTTGCCGCGGATGTCGACGATCTCGAGGTCGGGACGCGCGGACTTCAGCTGCGCGATGCGGCGCGGCGAGCCGGTGCCGATGCGCGCCCCCCCGGGGAGCGCGTCGAAGGTGAGGCCGTCGCGTGCGCACAGGGTGTCGCGGGCGTCGGCGCGCTTGGGCACTGCACCGATCACGAGGCCGGGGGCCGGGGCCGTCGGCAGGTCTTTGAGGGAGTGCACCAGGAGGTCGCACTCGTCGGCGAGCAGAGCCTCCCGCAGCGCGGTGGCGAAGACGCCGGTCCCGCCCAGCTCGGAGAGCGACTCGCGGGAGGTGTCGCCGTGCGTCGTGATCGTGACCAGCTCGACGTCCAGGCCGGTCGCGCGGGCGATCGCCTCGGCGACCGCCGTCGTCTGCGCGACCGCGAGCGCGCTGCCGCGTGTCCCCACGCGCAGCACGCCCTCGCGACGCTCGGCCGGCCCCTCGGCACGGCGCACGGCGCCGCTCACGGCGCCAGCCCGGCCGCGGCGGGCTTGAAGCCGAGGCGGACGTTCTCGCAGCAGCCGGGGCGGCAGACGTCGTACCAGGGCCCGAGCGTCGTCAGCGCGGGGCGCTGGTCGACCGGGACGCCGTCGCGGCGCTCCAGCACGAGGTCGACGAGGCCCTTCACGTACTTCGCGTGCGTGCCGGGGGTGGGGACGCGGACGGCGACGAGGCCGTTCTCCTCGCTGCTCTCCATCGCCTCGTTGTCGAGGTCCCAGAGGACCTCCATGTGGTCGCTCACGAAGCCCAGCGGCACGATGATCACAGCCTTGACGCCGGTGGCGGGCAGCTCGGCGATCCGGTCGTTGATGTCGGGCTCGAGCCACGGCATCGACGGCGGGCCGGAACGGGACTGGTAGACCAGATCCCAGCCGATGACGCCGCCGGTCGCCGCCTGCGACACGACCTCCGCGACCGCGAGGTGCTGGGCCGCGTAGGCGCCGCCCTCGCCGAAGCCGCGCTCGGCCGGGCCGGACTTCGCGGCGTCGGTCGAGGGGATGGAGTGGGTGGAGTAGAGGATGCGGATCTCGGTCGCCGGATCGATGCCGGGGATCTTCTCCTGCAGCTCGGTCACCGCGTTCTTCACGCCCTCGATGAAGGGCTCGACGAAGCCGGGGTGGTCGAAGAACTGGCGCACCTTGTCGATCTGGATGGTGCCCTCGAGGCCCGTCTCCTCCAGGACGCGCGCGAAGTCCTCGCGGTACTGCCGGCAGCTGGAGTACGAGGAGTACGCGCTCGTCGCGATGGCGATGAGCTTCGTGAAGCCCTGCTCCTGCGCCTCCTTCAGCGCGTCCTCGAGGTACGGGTCCCAGTTGCGGTTGCCCCACAGCACGGGCAGGTCGATGCCGCGGGAGGCCAGCTCGGCCTCCAGCGCCGCCTTGAGCTCGCGGTTCTGGTCGTTGATCGGGCTCACGCCGCCGAAGTGGCGGTAGTGGTGCGCGACCTCCTCCAGGCGCTCCTCGGGGATGCCGCGGCCACGGGTGACGTTGCGGAGGAACGGGATGACGTCGTCCTGGCCCTCTGGTCCGCCGAAGCCGGCGAGCAGGATCGCGTCGTACGCGACCGGCTCGGTGACGTGCTCGGGGCCGTCGGCGGCGGCGGGCGTCGCGCCGAGGACGCGCGCGGTGGTCTCGGCGCTCACTGGAGCACCTCCACGACCTCGGCCGGCTCGACGCGGCGGCCGGTGAAGAACGGGACCTCTTCGCGCACGTGCAGGCGGGCGTCGGTCTGGCGCAGGTCGCGCATCAGGTCGACCAGGTCGACGAGCTCGTCCGACTCCAGCGGGAGGATCCACTCGTAGTCGCCGAGCGCGAACGAGGCGACGGTGTTGGCGAGGACGCTGCGGAACGCGGCGCCCTTGCGGCCGTGCTCGGCGAGCATCCGGCCGCGCTCCTCGTCGGGGAGCAGGTACCACTCGTAGCTGCGCACGAACGGGTACACGCAGAGCCAGGCCTTCGGCTCCTTGCCGCGGAGGAAGCCGGGCACGTGCGCCTTGTTGAATTCGGCGTCGCGGTGCACGCCCATCGCGTTCCAGGTCGGCAGCAGCGCCTTCAGCAGCTGGGTGCGGCGGAGCTGGCGGAGCGCCCACTGCAGGCCCTCCGCGTCCGGGCCGTGCAGCCAGACCATCAGGTCGGCGTCGGCGCGCAGGCCGGAGACGTCGTAGAGGCCGCGGGTGGTGACACCCTGCAGCGTGATGTCGGCGATGACGCCCTCGAGCTCGGCGACGGCCTGGGGCACGTCGGTCCCGTCGAGGTCGTCGGGACGGGCGGGGTCTCGCCGGAGCACCGCCCAGAGGGCGAAGCCGGTCGGAGTGTCGCTGGTTTCTTCGGGGGCGGTCGACTCTGCCGGTGCGGCAGCCGGGGTACTCATACCCACAGTCTCCCTCTCAATCCTGTGAAGGCCAAAACCACGCGACGGAACAGCCGGCCCGACACCGGCGGAGCAGGAGGCGCGTCAGCGCCGGGTGAGGCGGACGACGCCCCAGACGACCCCGCCGACGGCGGCCGCGACACCCACCACGACGCCCGTGAAGGCGAGGGGGTTCCGGGTCGCGAGCGTCTTCACGCGCTGGGTGGCGCGCTTCGGGGCGTTCAGCTTGTACTCGATGGCGTCGAGGGTCGCGGCCAGCTCGGCGCGGGCGCGGTCGACGTCGCTGCGGTCAGTGGTCATACTTGCCCAGTCCCTTCAGAGCGTCGGCGTCTTCCTTGATGCTGTCGATGGTCTTCTGCGGTGCGACGCCCTGGATCTTCTTCAGGGACGACACCCCGATCAGCACCAGCACCGCGGCCAGGACCAGGAGGGCGCCGAACACGATGAGCGCGGCGGCCCAGCCCGGCAGCACGACGGCCAGCCCCAGGACGGCTGCGGCGACGAGCACGCCCAGGGCGAAGAAGCCGAAGACGGCGGCCACCACGAACAGGCCTATGCCCACGCCGGCATACTTCGCCTTCGCGGCGAACTCGGCCTTGAGGTGGGCGAACTCGGCCTTCACCAGCTCGATCAGCAGGCGCGGCAGGTCGGAGATCAGTTCGACGAGGGACTTCGCCCCCGCACGTTCACGATCTGTCATTCCGCTCACTCCCTTCGGGCGGACGCGCTCAGGCGTCCCGTTCGGCTCGCAGTGCGGCCTCGGCGGCCGGCGACGGATACGTCTGGCGCGATTCGCGACGGCGCTCGTTGGCCCGGACGACGAACTTCTTGACGGTCACGAACACCGTCTCCGGCAGCTCGCCGACCTTCTCGGCCACGAAGTCCTCGACCGCGTGGACCTGCTTCTGCACGCCCTGCGACTCCCAGACCTTGGTCGCGGCCGCCTTCATCTGGTCGTAACGCTTGCGCCCGGCACGCGTGCCGAGCACGTAGCCCACCGCCGCGCCCGTGACGAAGAGAAGCTTTCCGCGCATGTGGTCCCCTTTGCTCGGCCTACAGGTTGTCGGTCAGTGCCTTCCAGCGTAGACCCCGTGCATTCTCGGCGACCCGGCGTGCATCCGGGACGACCGAGGCGAGGCCCGTGCCGGTCAACCAGGAGCCGGTCACCTCGAGGCCTTCGATGGCGTCGGCTCCCTCGCGGACCCGCTGGATGCGGTCCCGCTGCCCCACTGTTGCATAGGGCAGGGCGTTCGTCCAGGGGGTGCGGGCGAATGCGACGAGATCGGATGCCCGCAGCGGAATATTGAGCAGGCGGCTCGCGTCGGCGATGGCCAGTTCGCGCAGCCGTGCGTCGTCCAGATCGCGCGATTCGGCCGGCCGGCCGGCGCGCCCGTACGAGAGCCGGACCACGTGGTGGCCGGGCCCGGCGGCCTCCGCCACCCACGCCCACTTGGCGCTCGAGTGCGTCATGGCCTTCGCGGTCACGTCGGCGTCGTCGGTGTCGGCGACGAGCACGCCCGTGCCCTGCGGTGCCGCCGCCAGGCGGTCGTCGGCGAGGACGAGCGTGACGAGCTCGACGCTGGACGCGGCGGGCCACTCCAGCTCCGCCAGCTCGGCGAGCGCAGGATCGGCGGTCGCCAGCAGGTCGAGAGCCGGGTCGGCGGGCGCGGCGACCACGACGACGTCGGCGGGGATCTCCTCGCCGTCTGCGAGGCGCACGGTCCAGCGCGCCGGGCGCTCCGGCTCATCCAGCGAGGGGATGGCGTCGAGCTCTCCGGCGACGATCGTCTCGAGCACGGCCTCGACCGTCTCGGCGGCGAGCTCCTCCTCGGTCGGCGCGGCCACGGGGTCGATCGCGGCGACCGGCGCATCCACCCGGATGGTCCCGCCGCGCTCCCGGATGTCGTCGGCGAGCGCCGCAGGAAGCCGCCACATCCCGCCGCGGATGCCGCCGACCGCGCTGCCGGCCTTCGCCGTCGCGCGCAGCTCGCCGACCGCGCCCGACAGGGAGCCGAGCCGGGTCAGGGCGGCGTTGAGCCCGGGCGCCACCACGTCCACGTCGAGGTCGTCGGGGCTGGCGGAGTAGACGCCGGTGACGACGGGGGCGACCAGGAGGTCGAGCACCTTGTCGCCCATCCGCTGGCGCACGAGCGCGCCCAGCCGCTTCTCCTGGCCGATCTTGAGCACGGGCTTCAGGCGGTCGAGATAGGCGCGGAAGGCGCCGCGGCGGCCGATCGCCGCCACCACGTCGCGCGCCAGCGGCGAGCTCGGGATGCCGAGCAGGCCGGCCTTGGGCAGCGGGACGGAGCGGCTGCCATGGCGCACCCAAGCGCCGGCCGCGTTCGGCTGCACCACGTCGTCCGCGAGGCCGAGCGACTCCAGCAGCGCGGCGACGTGGCCGCCGCGGGTGGCGAAGCTCTCCGCGCCGGCGTCGAGCGTGAGGCCGTCGAGCTCCAGCGGGGCGACCGATCCGCCCACGCGACCGGAGGCCTCAAGCAGCGTCACCGCGAAACCGGGGCGCGCGCACTCGCGGGCGACGACCAGGCCGGCGACTCCGCCGCCGACGACGACGATGCGGGTGGGCGGCGCCTCGACGGCGTGCCGGATCTCGTCGGCGAGCGCGTCCTCGCTCATTCTGGCCGCCAGCTGTGCACGAACTCCACCAGGCGGGTCAGCACGGTCGGATCGGTCTCGGGCGGGACGCCGTGGCCGAGGTTCAGGATGTGCGCCGGGGCGTCGCGGCCGCGCTCGAGCACGTCGGCGACATGGGCCTGCAGCACCTCCCACGGCGCGTCCAGCATCGCCGGGTCGACGTTGCCCTGCAGCGGCACCACGTGGCCGAGGCGGCGGCTGGCCTCGTCGAGCGGGATGCGGTAGTCGACGCCGACCGTGTCGGCCCCGACGTCGTGCATCGCCTTGAGCAGCTCGCCGGTGCCGACGCCGAAGTGAACGATCGGCACGTTGCGCGCCTCGGCCTCGCCGGTCGTGCTGCCCTCGGCGGCCGGGACCTCGTAGGTCAGGTCGCGCACGTGCGACAGCGCCCGCGCGGATGCGGGGGCGACGTGCTGCACGTAGTCGTGGAGCGAGAGCGAGCCGGCCCAGGAGTCGAAGAGCTGGGCGGCGCTGGTGCCCGCTAGCACCTGCGCGCGCAGGAACATGCCGGTGATGTCGGCCGTCCACGCCATGAGCCGGGCCCAGGCGTCGGGGTCCGCGTGCATCAGGGTGCGGGCGCGGATGTGGTCCTTGGAGGGGCCGCCCTCCACCAGGTAGGCGGCGAGGGTGAACGGCGCTCCAGCGAAACCGATCAAGGGGGTTTCGCCGAGCTCGGCGATCGTGAGGCGCACGGCCTCCGCGATCGGGGCGAACGCGTCGATGCCGAGGGAGACGGGGTCGACCGCGGTCAGCCGGTCGACGTCGTCCGCGGTACGCACCGCCTGCGCGAAGACCGGGCCCTTGCCGGGCTGGATCTCGACCTCCACGCCGGCGAGCTTGAGCGGGACGACGATATCGCTGAAGAAGATGCCCGCGTCGACGCCGTGGCGGCGCACCGGCTGCAGCGTGATCTCGCTCGCCATCGCGGGGTCGAGGCACGCGTCGAGCATGCGCGTGCCGACCCGCAGCTCGCGGTACTCCGGCAGCGAGCGGCCTGCCTGGCGCATGAACCAGACGGGTGTGGTCTCGGGGCGATCGGCCCGGTAGGCGCGGACGAGCGGGCTGGCGGCGGTGAGGCCGGAGGCGAGGGGGTGGGCGGGGGCGAGTGCGGTCACCCCCTGATTCTGCCAGGGCGGAATCTGCCAATCCCCAGGGAATCCGTGCGGCGGCCCTCATCCGGGCCCCGGCGGATTCGAGGTTCGCGCGATGCGAGCGTAGGCTTCCGCTCGTGCTTCTCTGCTTCTCGTCGAGCCACCGGACGGCGGATTTCGACCTCCTCGAACGGCTCGAGCGATCCGCTCCGGCCGTCACCGCGGCGCTCGCGGAGCACAGTGAGCTCGTCGCCGGATCGGTGGTCGTCGCCACCTGCAACCGCTTCGAGGCCTACCTCGACATCGACGACCCGCTGCCCTCCGCCCGCGCGGTGTCGTCCGAGACCGTGATCGACGCGGTCAGCGCGGCAAGCGGCATCCCCGCCGAGGAGCTGCGCGAGGCCAGCGCCGTCTACTGCGACCACTCGGTCGCCGAGCACCTCTTCGCCGTCTCCAGCGGGCTCGAGTCCGTGGTCGTCGGCGAGGGCGAGATCGCCGGCCAGGTGCGCCGCTCGCTCGAGTCGGCCCGCGCCGCCGGCACCGTCACCAGCGACCTGGAGCGCCTGTTCCAGGTCGCCTCCCGCACCTCCCGCGGCGTGAAGAACCGCACGGGCATCATGACCGCCGGCCGCTCGATGGTCCGCCTCGCGCTCGACCTGGCCGAGAGCCGCATCAGCGACTGGGCGCAGACCCGGGTGCTGCTCGTCGGCACCGGCAAGTACGCCGGCGCCAGCCTCGCCGCCCTGCGCGACAAGGGAGCGGAGGACGTGCGCGTCTACTCCGCTTCGGGTCGCGCCGCGAAGTTCGCCCTCTCGCACGACGTGCGCCCGGTCGTGGAGGGCGGGCTGCTCGAGGCCCTCGCCCGCGCCGACCTCGTCGTCACCTGCACCACGGTCACCGACTACGTGCTCACCCGCGACCTGCTCGCGGAGGCGATGGAGCAGCCGGGTGCCGCGGAGCGCCGCCTGATCGTCGACCTCGGCCTGCCGCGCAACGTCGACCCCGCCGTCGCCGAGCTGGAGGGCGCCGAGCTGCTCGACCTCGAGACCATCAGCATCCACGCGCCGCTGGAGGAGCTCACCGCCGCGGACGACGCGCGCAGCATCGTCGGCGCCGCCGCGGCCGAGTTCGCGGCCCAGAAGGCCGAGCAGGCCGTGACCCCCGCCCTCGTCGCCCTGCGCAAGCACGTGTTCGACGTGCTCGACGCGGAGATCGAACGCGCCCGCTCCCGCGGAGCGGACGAGCAGACGGAGGTCGCGCTGCGCCACCTCGCCGGCGTGCTCCTGCACACGCCGTCGGTGCGCGCCCGCGAGCTCGCCAGGAACGGCGAGGCCGACGCGTTCGTCGCCGGCGCCGCCGCCCTCTTCGGCCTCGAGCTCGAACCCGAATCCGTCCGGCCGCGCCTCAGCGCGATCGACGACCAGACCGCCTGACCCATCCCCGACCGGAGGACACGTGAGCAACGACGCCGCAGCCCCCACCGAGACCGTCGAGCCGCACGGCGCGACCGGCCTCCCCTACGCCGCGCAGGAGCTGCGCACCGAGCGCCTCGTGCTGCGCCCGCTGAACACCGGGGACCTGGACGACGTCCACGCGTACCAGAAGCTCAAGGACGTGGTGCGCTACCTCTACTGGGAGGTGCACGACCACGAGGAGTCGGCCAAGCACCTGCGCAAGCGCATCGCGATGAACCGCCTCGAGAAGGACGGCGAGGGCATCGTCTACGCCGTCGAGCTGCCCGACGCCGAGGGCGGCCACGGCCGCGTCATCGGCGACATGAGCGTGTTCCTCAAGTCGGCGGCGTGGGGCAAGTTCGAGATCGGCTGGGTGTTCCACCCCGCCTTCCACGGCAACGGCTTCGCCAGCGAGGCGGCCGACGCCATCCTCGGCCTCTGCTTCGACACCCTCGGCGCGCACCGGGTCTTCGCCCAGCTCGACGCCCGCAACGAGGCCTCGGCCCGGCTGTGCGAGCGCATCGGGATGAAGCAGGAGGCGCTCCTGCGCGAGACCGAGATCTTCAAGGGCGAATGGTCCGACACAGCGGTCTACGCCCTGCTCGAAGAGGAGTGGCGCTCGCGCTGAGCCGGACCGCCCGGCGCGGGCACCGGCGCATCCTCGTTAGGATGGTTGCGGACTTCTCCACCCACCCGCACCGACCCCACGAGCAGGGAGCACCATGGCCGCCACGTCGAAGCTGGATTCCGTCATCACGCTGGCACAGCACCGCGGATTCGTCTTCCCGTCCGGTGAGATCTACGGCGGCACCCGCTCGGCGTGGGACTACGGCCCCCTCGGCGTGGAGCTGAAGGAGAACATCAAGCGCGAGTGGTGGAACCGTTTCGTGCGCGGCCGCGGCGACATGGTCGGCCTCGACTCGGCGATCATCCTGCCGACGCCGGTGTGGGAGGCCTCCGGCCACGTCAAGGTCTTCAGCGACCCCCTCACCGAGTCGCTCATCACCCACAAGCGCTACCGCGCCGACCACCTCTTCGAGGCGTACGAGGCCCAGCACGGCCACCCGCCGGTGAACGGCCTGGACGACATCGCCGACCCCGACCACCCGGACAAGGTGGGCCAGTGGACGCCGATCCGCCAGTTCTCGGGCCTGATGAAGACCTACCTCGGCGTCGTGGACGACGAGTCCGGCCTCCACTACATGCGCCCGGAGACGGCGCAGGGCATCTTCACCGACTTCGCGTCGGTGCTGCAGACCTCGCGCAAGAAGCCGCCGTTCGGCATCGGCCAGATCGGCAAGGCGTTCCGCAACGAGATCACGCCGGGCAACTTCATCTTCCGCACCCGCGAGTTCGAGCAGATGGAGATCGAGTTCTTCGTCGAGCCCGGCACCGACGA
>NZ_MKVJ01000015.1:64371-89209 GCF_001898805.1 Leifsonia sp. 71-9 | reverse complement strand
CCGGTGACGGGCACCTGGACCCAACAAGACACCCTCGACACACCGCTCGACCCCGCCAACGCCAACCGGTACGCCTACGCCGGCGGTGATCCGGTCAACGGTTCGGATCCGTCAGGCCGGATCGGCGCCGCACTGCTCGCAAAGCTCATCGCCGCGGCATTTGCCGGCGGCTCGCTTCTAACGGTGCTGTCAGGTAGCAATCTAGTCTCCTACGTGGCGGGTAGTGCGATCGAGTTCGCTTGCGATGCGATTGTGGGCGGCGCTACTGCAGGAGTCGGGCTAGTCGTCGGGGCGATCGGTTGCGGTGTTGTAGGCCAACTGGTCAGTGCAGCGATCGACACGTATGTTGATGAGAACTCTTGATGGAGAAAGGATCATGATGGCTGGGCGATCGAGCGGCAACATGCAGTTCCAGAGATTGTTTCTTAGCCTCGGAGCTCTACTGGGCGCGATCGCCACCATATTCCTCGCCGTAACGATCTTCTTCGCCAAGTCGCCCGCAGTCGGAATAGTGTTGACGATCGTGTTCGGGTTAGTAACGGCTTTCTGCGTTCTGCGGCTGGTGGCTTTGCGTGGTAGGTAAGTGTCCCTTAGAGCGCGTCAAGCGCATCGACCTGACATAATGTGCATTATCAGCGCAACACAATCAGGCAGCTCCAGAGCGCCTAGAACGACCCAGAAGCCGACAAGACCCGGCGCTCGACGATCTTCTCGCATGCACAGCACCCGTCATGAAGCACCGTGAGGGGGCGCCTGGCACCGCATTGTCCGAGTCGCAGATCCCGCTGCGAGAATCAACGGCACGCACACCACGCGCAACAACCCAGCCCGTCACACGTCAGCACCGCACCAGCCGCATTGCCGCATCCCGCTCCGCGAACCCCTCAACGCAAAGCTGACATAACGTGCACTGCTCCCGAATGTCACGAAGGATGTACACCCCCGACCCGCCCTCAGCCACCCGGACTCGTAAACTTGATCGAGTTGCGCACGGCCGATCGTCTTCCTGCCGCGGCCAGGGGGGCTCGGTGGATGCGACGAGGGCCGTGTGCAATCCCCTCTCCCCCTCGAGAACGCCTCGTACGGCTTTCCTGACCTTCGCTCAGTTTCCCACGTGCCCACCGCCGGCTGCCGCCTCCATCGCGGCGACCGCGTGGGACCGCTGCCGGCTCTCGTCACGCGCGCCGCGGGCGAGCCGGTGATCGATCCAAGCCTGGTACACCCGCTGCAGCGGCGCATCGCCGACGCGGTCCAGCCAGTCCAGCGCATCGAGGCCGTACGCCTCGAGGTCGTGATCGAAGTCGTCGGGGCCGTCGAGGCGGAACGGCACACCGTGTGCGCGGGCCCACGCGAAGACGGCGAGACCGATCGGCCGGTACTCGTCCCAGTGCGGCCCAGGAACTGATGAGCGGACGATCCGCGGCCACTCCGCGTAGCCGCGCTCGCTGTGGAACATCACCAGCATGCCGCCGCGCTGCACCTCGAGGTGCCACACGGCCATCTGCTCCGGGCCCCACGCGGAGACCACCCGGCTGCCGTCGTCGAGCAGCAGCCGGGCGAATCGCGCCGCCTCGGGACGCTGCTGCGCGTAGTCGTCGAGGAAGGCGGATACCGCATCGGCCGCAGGCGGATCGGCCGTGGTCACGAGAGGGTTCCGCGGAGTGCGCGGCGCTGCCGCTCGCTCGGGATGGCGAACAGCCCCGTCTCCGGATCGACGAGCGCCTCGATGCGGTCCCCGACCTCGTACCCGCGCGCCGCCGCGCAGACGTACTCGACCTGGAACGCCGGAACGTCGAGGTCCGCGAAGCGCAGCGTGAGGGTGACGCCGTCCTCGTCCGCGAACATCGCGGGCCCGATCGCCACGACCTCGCCCCGCGCGAGCCGTCCGCGCTCGCCCAGCAGGGCGGCCTCCCGCTGCTGACGCCCGATCATCCGCCATTTGGCGAGCGCGAACGGGATGACGAACACGCTGAGCGCGGCGCCGACGAGCATCGGGATCCACCAGTCCGCGCCCGCCACGAGCCCGACGCACATGATCGCGGGCCCGACAGCCAGGGTTGCGACCACTCCCCCGTAGGCGAGGAACAGCCCGAGCGCACCGCGCGGTCGCGGCCGCGTCGCTCCCGAAGCGTCCCCCATCTCCATGCGGGGAGACTATCCGCCGCGCGGAGGGAGCGACAAGGTCCGCCAGGGCGCGAACGCACGGCTCAGCCGGAGACGACCCGCACGAGCACGTCCACCGCCAGCACGACGACGACCAGCCCGACGACCAAATCGGTCCACGTCGCGAGCGCCTCCTGCGCGTTCTTGCCCCTCTTCGGCACGTGTATCACGCCCGCGATGAGCAGGAAGAGTCCGCCCGCCAAGCCGGCCGGCAACGCCCATCCCGGCACCAGCGCCAGCAGGCCAGCGAGACCCATCCCGATGTTCGCCATTCCGAGCTCGCGCACGAGCTGCTTCTCCGGCACGGTCGGCGCAGCGGCCCCGAGGATCTCGGTCGTCGGCCCTTTGCCGGAGACCTGGGCGATCCCGGCCACGAGCAAGCGCGTGCCGACGCCCCAGAACACCCACCACTTGCCGAACACCAGCACCGGATCCCCGCCCGCGACGGCGAGCTCCACGATGCCGGAGATGATCGGCAGCGCCACGGTCTGCGCGATGACCAGGATGACGTACCCCACGGCTCCCCTCCTTCGGGTCGGGATCGACGGGAAAACCGTAGCGGGGAACAGCGCCCGCGGCATCCCCCACTCCCCCGCGCCTACTACCCAAACCCCCGGCCGACCGCGATACTCGGGCCGTCGGCGCGGTGAACGACACCGAGTGCGCCGACGGGGAGGTCGCCATGACCGACGCGCAGCGTGCACAGTCAGCCCGACGGGATGCGGCATCCTCCGCTCCCGCGCTCCGGGAGGAGGGTGCGGCGATCATCGCGGGCGCCGCCGGGTTCGTGCTGACCGCACTGGTCGCAGTGCCGTCGTTCTGGGGGCAGACCCTCCCGATCGCCGGGCCGGGATCGGTCTCGCAGTTCGCCGCGATCGCCGCCGGGGTGGTCGCGATCATCGCCTACCCCGTCGGCCGCCTCTGGCGACGCGAAGGCCTCACCCCGTTCGACAGCCGCGCGCCCGGCGTGCCGCGCTCCCGCACCTCCGCCGCCGACGTCTTCGACACCGTCGTGATCGCCTTCGCGCACGGCGTGATCGCACTGCTGCTCTGGATCGTGCTGGGCGCCGTGCTCGCCGACGCGTTCCAGGGGGCCTCCGTGTACGCCCTGGCCGCTGTGGTCCTCGCCGCTGCCGTCGCGGGCGTCACCGCCTACGCCGTGTTCCTCTCCGGAGCCGGGATGGACATCCTCCGCCTGTCGACGGTCCTCGCCGTCTTCGCGGTCGTCGGCATCCTGGCCGCCATGCTCAGCGCCCCCGATCCCGACTGGTGGCGGTTGCACCTGAGCGCCCTCGGGATGACGTCGAGCGTGTCCTCCCTCACCTTCAACCTCACGCTCATCGTCACGGGCGTCATCGTCACCGCGATCGCCCGCTACGCGACGGACCTCCGCGACGTCGACGACCCGCGCCGCCGCCGCGGACTCGTGCGCGTGCGGGTCTGCCTCCTGCTGATCGGCGTCCTACTCGCCGGTGTGGGCGTCTTCCCCCTCAGCGTCTCGCAGCTCCTGCACAACGTGTCGGCGGTCGGGATGGTGCTGGTGTTCGCGCTCCTGGTCTTCTGGGTGCCGGCAGCGCTCCCCCAGGCTCCCCCGGCGTTCTTCGTGCTCGGCTACGTCTTCTTCGCCACCATCGTCGGCGTCCTCGTCTTCTTCGCCATCGGGTACTACGTGCTGACGGCGGCGGAGCTGGTGGCGGGCGTCCTGGTGTTCAGCTGGCTCATCGTGTATCTACGGGTCAGCGGCGCGGCCCAGGTCGGCAGAGCGACGGCCGCCTAGGCCGCGGAGTGTCCGTGGATCCGCGTGGCCCAGCGGTGACGCGCCCGAGAACGGTCACCCCTTCGCAGCGGCGACCCCGGGCGCTAAGGTCATGCACGGGACGCATGGCGCGCCCCCTCCACCGAAAGGGCAACACGATGACGTCCACCGATCCCGTCGACACCGTCCTGCACGACTTCTCCCTCGACGCGAAGAACCTCACCCGCTCCGCGATCAACGGCATCCGCGCGACGATCGGCATCAGCGGCGCCGTGGCGTTCATCCTCGGCGTCGTGCTGCTGTTCTGGCCGGCGAAGACCATCGCCGTCCTCGCCGTGTTCCTGGGCATCTACTTCGTCGTCGCGGGCGTGATGCGTCTCGCGATCGGCATTTTCAGCAAGGGCATCGGCGGCGGGCTGCGCACGCTGAACATCCTGCTCGGCGTGCTGCTCGTCGTCGCCGGCGTCGTCTCGCTGAAGAACGTGGCGACCGCCGCGACCGTCCTCGTGATCTTCGCCATCGCGTTCGTCGGCGTCGGCTGGATCATCGACGGCGTGATGGCGCTGGCCGAGTCGGGCCGCACGCCGAACTCGGGCTGGGCGATCGCCTTCGGCATCCTCAGCATCCTGGCCGGCATCGTCGTGCTCGTCCTGCCGGCGTCGTCGGCCGCGTTCCTGATCCTGTTCTCGGCGATCGCGCTGATCGTGCTCGGCATCATCGGCGTCGTCCGCGCGTTCACCTTCGGTCGCGACGTGCTGGCCGCCGCGAAGTAGCCTCCCGCACACGACGGAACGGCCCCGCCTCGAGAAGAGGCGGGGCCGTTCGACGTCCGGGGCTGCTCGCCCGCTACGCGTGGTTGAGCGCCGACGGGAGGTGCTTCGCCCACCAGTCGAGGATGATGTCGAACCGCTCGCGCCGGTGACGGGGACGGCCGCCACGGCTCAGCTCGTGGTCCTCGCCCGGGAAGATCACCAGTTCGGCCTCCGCCCCGTTGCGCTTCAGTGCCGCGTAGTAGCGCTCGGCCTGCGGCAGCGGGCAGCGGAGGTCGTCCTCCGAGTGCAGGACGAGGGTCGGCGTCGTGACCTGACGGACCACGGCCTGCGGGCTCTGCGACCGCATCAGCTCCGGGTCGGTGCCGGTGTACTCGTCGCCGAAGAAGCTGCCGATGTCGCTGGTGCCGACGAACGCCTCCGGGTCGAGGAACCCGCGCTCGACGATGGCGGCCGCGAAGCGGTGGTCGTGCGCGATCGTCCAGGCGGTGAGATAGCCGCCGTACGAGCCGCCCATGATCCCGACGCGTTCGGCGTCGAGTCCGGGGGTCTCGGCGATCGCGCCGTCGAGGAAGTCGAGCACGTCCGTCAGATCGACCGTGCCCATCCGCTGACGGATGACGCGGCCGTGCTCCTGCCCGTAGCCGGCGGCGCCGCGCGGGTTGCACATCACGACCGCGTACCCGGCGGCGACGTAGACCTGGGCCTCGTCGAAGAGCGCCCCGGTGTACGCCGCGTACGGGCCGCCGTGGATATTGAGGAGCACGGGATGCGGCCCCTCGCCCTCCGGCACGAGCACCCACCCGTGCACCGGGTAGCCGTCGCGCGCGGTGACGGTGATCTCCCGCGGCTCGACGATCCCGGTCGCGCGCAGGGCGGCGGAGAAATCGGTGAGCCGGCGCAGCCCGTGCGGGGTGAGCAGGGCGGCGTCGCCGGCGGTGTCCGCGTCCGCGATGCTCAGCACGACGACGTCCCCGGCGACGCCGACACCGTTCACGACGGTGGTGTCGTCGGTCAGGCGCGTGGAGGCGCCGTCCGCGGTGACCTCGGTGAGCACGAGCGCGCCGCGCGAACGATCGCGCACGAGCACGGAGTCGTCGCGGTACGCGACGATGTCGGACTCGGTGAAGTCCTGGCTCTCGGCGTCCGTCAGCAGGCGCGGAGCCGCGTCGTGGCCATCGATGGCGTACAGGGCGGCGTTGCGGCCGACGAAGTCCCGGCCGCTCTCCCCCACGTCCTGAGCGGTGAAATAGAGCACGCCGTTGAGCCCGTAGGCGAGTTCCCCGATGGAGAAGTCGCCGTGGGCGCCGGTCGCATCCACCGGCTCGCCCGACCCGTCGGCGGGCAGCAGGAAGACGTTCGCCCGGAGGTCGTCGTCGCGCGTCTCGTGCCGGGCCGAGACGAAGGCGATGGTCGCACCGTCGGGCGAGAACGCGAGGGAGCCGTCGTCCCAGGGCCCCGAGGTCAGCTGCAGCGGCTCGGCCACCGTCGGGGCGGGCTCCGTGGAGCCGTCCGGCGCGGCGACGGGGGTCGGGGCAGGTTCGGCCCACACGTCCGGCACCGGCACGAGGAACACGTGCGCACGGCGGTCGGTGATGTAGCCGAGGCCGTTGGCGCGGTAGTTCAGCGTGTCGAACCGGCGCGGGCGCTCGCTCGCGGGGTCGATCCCCTCCACCGTGCCGTAGCGGCCCTGCTCGGGCACCCGGCTGACGAACGCGATCGAGCGGCCGTCCGGCGACCAGGCGAACCCGGAGACGCCGAGCTTGCGATCGGTCACCTGCACCGGCTCGCCGCCGGCGGCATCCACGACGTAGAGCTGGGGTGCGGACTTCGGCACCGACCGCAGGAAGGCGAGCAGCCGGCCGTCCGGGGAGAACCGGGGCGCGCTGTCGCGGAACCCGCGGGTCAGCCGGCGCGGCGCGGCGTGGCCGGTCAGCGGGATGGTCCAGAGCTGGCCGACGGTCGCGTCGGCCGCGAGGGAGGGATGGGTCACCGACACGACCGCGCGCCCGCCTCCGGGATGCACGGTCGGGGTCGAGACGCCGGTCAGCAGGTCGAGATCGCTCGCCTTCATGGCCGCCCCCTACTCGTCGACCGGCGTGAAGCTGGAGACGTCGCCCACGAGCCTCGTGTGGCCGACCGGGACGGGGTCGACGACCGCCGACGCCACCTCGGCCGCGAACTCGCTGACGTTGTAGAGCTTGCCGGCGGCCTCCTTGCGGGCTTCGATCGCGGTGGGGTTGAGCCGGTTGAGGAGGGTCGCCGTGATGGTGCCCTCGATCATGTCGCCGGAGACGACGACGAAGTCGATGCCCTTCTCCTCCAGGGTCGGCAGGAGGTCGCGCAGCGCGTCCTCCCCCGCCCGCTTGCTGAGGGCGACGGCCTCGTACTCGGGCATCGTCGGCGTGGTGCGGATGAAGTGGGCCTGGTGGCTGGTCACGAACACGACGCGCGATCCGGCGCCGAGGAGTGGCAGGGCGGAGGTCAGCACGTTCACCTGGGCGTCGCGGTTCAGCTGCATCGCGTAGTCCTCGGCCATGCCCGACTCCATGCCGCCGGAGGCGTTGAGGACGAGGATGTCGAGACCGCCCCACTCGCTGCCGACGGTGTCGAACATGCCCGCGACGGAGGCGGGGTCGGTGAGGTCGGCGCCGACGACCAGCGCCGTGGCCCCGTTCGCGCGGAGGGCGTCCGCGAGCTTCACCGCGCGCGCCTCCTTGTTGCGGTAGTTGATCACGACGCTCGCGCCGGCCTCGGCCAGGTACTGCGCGGTGTCGGCGCCGATGCCTCGGGACGAACCGGTGACGAGGGCGCGCTTGCCGGCGAGCGAGCCGGGAGCGAGGGGGTTGGACACGAAGACTCCTAGAGTGTGCGGAAAACTGCATCCTGAGACTACCAAGTGGGTTCCGGCCGCACCGGTTCCGCACCTGATACCGTCAGGTAAGGACGCGCAGGGAAGGGGGCCCGATCATGGACATCACATCCTTCGCCTGGATCGCCTGGCTGGTGCTGATCCTGGTCTTCATCATCATCGAGATGCTCACGCTCGACCTCGTCTTCCTCATGATCGCGATCGGCAGCGTCGGCGGCCTCGTCTCCGGCTTCGTCGGCACTCCCTGGTGGGGTCAGCTGATCGTCGCCGCGGTGCTCTCGGTCCTCCTGCTGTTCTTCATCCGGCCGCCGCTGCTCCGCGCGCTCAAGCGCGGCGGCGATCCGGCCAAGAGCAACGTCGCCGCCCTGATCGGCATGGGCGGCCTGGTCGTCTCGACCGTCTCGCGCACCGGCGGCCTGGTGAAGCTCGCGATCGGCGAGACCTGGACCGCTCGTCTCGCCACCGCGTCCGACGGCGCCGTCGTCGTGTCCCCGGCCGCCGAGCTCGTCCCCGGCGAGCACGTCGTGGTCGTGTCCATCGAGGGTGCGACCGCGGTCGTCACCCCTGCCCCGGTGCCCTCGGGCGCCGACGGCATCACCGAGAGGAGTGCGTCGTGAACGATTCCAGTCAGCTCGTCACGACCATCGTGGTCATCGTGATCAGCGCGGTCATCGCGATCTTCGTGCTGGTCACCCTGTTCCGCGCGATCCGCATCATCCCGCAGGCCCGGGCCGGCGTCGTGGAGCGGCTCGGCCGGTACCACAAGACGCTCCTCCCCGGTCTGAACGTGGTGGTTCCCTTCGTCGACAAGGTGCGCCCGCTCATCGACATGCGCGAGCAGGTCGTCTCGTTCCCGCCGCAGCCGGTGATCACCGAGGACAACCTCGTCGTCTCGATCGACACGGTGGTCTACTTCCAGGTGACCGACGCGCGTGCGGCGACGTACGAGATCGCCAACTACCTGGGCGCCGTCGAGCAGCTCACGACCACCACGCTCCGCAACGTGGTCGGCGGCCTGAACCTCGAGCAGGCCCTGACCAGCCGCGACAACATCAACGGCCAGCTGCGGATCGTGCTCGACGAGGCGACCGGCAAGTGGGGCATCCGCGTCTCCCGCGTCGAGCTGAAGGCGATCGACCCGCCCCTCTCGATCCAGGACTCGATGGAGAAGCAGATGCGCGCCGAGCGAGACCGCCGCGCCGTCATCCTGACCGCCGAGGGCAACAAGCAGTCGGAGATCCTCAACGCCGAGGGACGCCGGCAGGCCGCCATCCTGAGCGCGGAGGGCGACGCCAAGGCGGCGGTGCTGCGCGCCGAGGGCGAGGCGCAGGCCATCCAGACGGTGTTCAGCGCCATCCACAAGGGCAACCCGGACAACCTGCTGCTCGCCTACCAGTACCTGCAGACCCTGCCGAAGATCGCCGAGGGCCCGGCCAACAAGCTCTGGATCATCCCGAGCGAGCTGACGGAAGCGCTCAAGGGCATCGGCCAGGCGTTCGGCGAGAAGGGCGCTGCCGCCGCTGCAGCGGCCACGGCCGACGGGACCGCGACGCCGGTGCCTCCGGCAGGCACCCCCGCTCCCCCGGCGTGAGCTTCCTCGACGGCCCGCGGCCGCGCGTGATCGCGCACCGCGGGCTGGCCCTCGACGCGCCGGAGAACACCCTCCTGGCCTTCTTGAAGGCCCTCACGGCGGGTGCAACGCACCTGGAGACGGATGTGCACGCCTCCGCCGACGGCGTCGCCGTCGTCAGCCACGACCCCGAGCTCGACCGCGTCGCCGGCCGGCCCGGTCGCGTCGACGGGATGCTGATGCGGGAGCTGCGCCGGGTGGAACTCGGGCACGACCAGCAGTTCTGCTCTCTCGCGGAGGCGCTCGACACCTTCCCCCAGGCGCGCTTCAACATCGACATCAAGGACGAGCGTGCGGCCGCCTCCGTGGTCACCGCGATCCGGGAGGCGCGAGCCGTCGACCGCGTGCTGATCACGAGCTTCTCGACGGCGCGGCGGCAGGCCGTCGCCGACGAGCTGCCGGGCGTCGCGACCTCCCCATCGGTCCCCGAGTTCGCACCGGCCCTCGCCGCTGCGAAGGCCGGCCTCACGCCCCTGGTTCGGCACTCCCTGCGCGGATTCGCGGCGGTGCAGGTCCCCGAACGTCAGGGCCCTCTGCGCGTCGTCAGCGCCCGCACGGTGCGCGCCATCCAGGCGGCGGGCGCCGAGGTCCACGTGTGGACCGTCAACGCCCCCGCCGACATGACGCGACTGCTCGATCTCGGCGTGGACGGGATCGTCACCGACCGGTGCGATCTGCTCGCCGCGCTGGCCGCCTCCCGGGCCGCCTGAGCCTGGGAGTCTTCTGGGAGGCTGTGAGCGTCCTGAGAGATCCGGCGGCCCGGAAAGAGAATCCCCAGCTTGACGGTTTATAACTGTGAGGATTCGCGCGAAGAGGAGACCACACGATGGCAGATCGCAGTTTGCGCGGAATGAGACTCGGCGCCCAGAGCTTACAGAGCGAAGAAGGCGTCGTCTACTCACCGCGTACCCGTTACACCTACCTGTGCCCCGAGTGCGGCAACGAGACCGAGACCGTGTTCTCGTCCGAGGCCGAGGCACCCGACACCTGGGAGTGCCGCCACTGCGGACACGAGGCCAGGAGACTGGTCGGCGACACCCCCGTCGAGGTCGACCACTCCGACGTCAAGGCGCCGCGCAGCCACTGGGACATGCTCCTGGAGCGCCGCACCCGCGCCGAGCTGGAGGAGCTCCTGGAGGAGCGCCTGCAGTACCTGCGTGCCCGCCGCGGCACCGGGGAGCGCAAGCACAGCGCCTGACCCCGTCAGCGACTCGAGGCCGCTCTCACCGCACCGGTGGGAGCGGCCTTCTCGCGTCCGGAGCCGGGTTGCGGCGGGCGCCGGCCGCGATCAGCAGCCCGAAGAGCCCGAGACCCGCCACCAGGAACTCGATCCCCCGGCTCAGCAGCGTGGCCGGCGTCGTCGTGGTGCCCAGCGGCACGTCCGCGATCATGTGGCCGGGAGTGAACGGCGGGATCTCCGAGATCGTCCGTCCGTCGGGCCCGATGATCTGGCTGCTTCCCACGGTGGAGATGTTCACCAGCGCCCGGCCCGCTTCGATCGCGCGCAGTCGGGCGATGGCGAGCTGCTGCTGGTTCTCGTCCGTCTTCCCGAAGTCGGCGTTGTTGGTCTGCGCCAGGATGACCTGCGCCCCGCCCTGCATCATGTCCGTCAGCAGCTGGTCGTCGACGATGTCGAAGCAGATCGAGATGCCCGCGCGCACACCGCCGATGTCGAACACGTTGTCGCGCGTGCCCGGGGTGTAGTCGCGGCCGATCAGGTCGATCAGGTCCGGCGCGAACGGCCGCCAGAACGCCCGATCCGGCACGTACTCCCCGAACGGCACGGGATGCTTCTTGTCGTAGTAGTCGACGGCGCCCTTGCCCGCCTCCCACTGCAGGGAGGAGTTGAAGTACTTGCCGTCGCGATACGTGATGGTCCCGACCACGAAGGTGGCGTCCATCCGGCGGCTGAGGGCGTCCAGGATGGCCGCCGACGAGGGGTCGCGCGTCGGGTCCGGCAGGGCGGCGCCCTCCGGCCACACGACGATGTCCGCCTTCTGGTCGGCGATCTTCAGCGTCTCCGCCACCTGCGCGTCGAGCACCGCGCCCACGGGCGCATCGTCGAAGTAGCCGGCCGGCCCGTTGCCCTGCACCGCTGCGATCCGGGTGGTCCCGTGCGTCGGCGTCGGCCACGCGGGGATCGCCAGCACGAGCGCGATCGCCCCGATCGCCAGCCCGGCCCGCGCGACGGCACGGAGGTCGACCGCGAACGCCAGTTCGACGAGCAGCGCCACCAGCCACACCATCACGAAGCTCAGCCCCGAGATGCCGAGCCACGCCACCAGCGGCGCGAACGGGCTCTCCGACTGCGACTCCGCGACCCGGCCCCAGGAGAAGCCGCCGTATGGCCAGTTGCCCGTCACATACTCCCGCAGCACCCAGAGCCCCGCGACGATCACCGGAACCAGGCCCACACGGCCCCACACGCCCGGCCACGCCCGCGGAACCCAGCGGTAGGCCAGAGTGATCAGGATGCCGCCCACGCCCCAGAACAGCGCCTCCAGGGTCGACAGGGCCACCCAGGGCACCGGGCCGAGGTAGAGCGCGGTCCACGCGACGTGCACCAGGTAGAACGACTCCCCCGCCAGCCAGCCGACGAGGAAGGCGGAACCCGCCCGGCGGCCGCGCTGCGCGAGCAGCACCATCGCGATGCCGAGGAAGGTGAGCGGCCACCAGCCCTTGTCCGGGAACCCGGCGTCGAGCACCGGCCCGGCGGCGATGGCCAGGAGGACCGCGAGCCAGAGCGGGAGCGGAGCGCGCGGGGTTCGGGTCACGAAGGGAGAGCCTAAAGCATCCGGCTCGGCAGGCCGCTCAGGCAACCGCGGAGTACGCGACGATGCCGCGACGGATCGCGTCGAGCGCCTGCCGCGCGGTGCGTCCGACGTTCCCCTGGGCGACGAGGGAGAGCTGGTCGAGCAGGTCGATCGTCTGCTTCGTCCAGCGCACGAAGTCGCCCGCGGCCATGTCGGCCTCCCGCAGCACCGAGTCCAGCGCCGCGCCGCGCGCCCACTGGTACATCGCCAGGGAGAGGGCGGTGGAGGGCGGCTCGCTGCCCGAGAGCCGGTTCTCGCGTTCGAGGTCGTCGAGCCTGCTCCAGAGCTCGATCGTGCGGTCGAGCGCGGGCCGGAACGCGCCGCGCGGGAGGGTGCGCTCGTGCGCGAGCCCCTCGTCGCGGCGCGGCTCGAAGACGAGCGCGCACGCCATCGCGGCCAGGCCGGGAGCGTCGAGCTCCTTCCACGCGCCACGGCGCAGGCACTCCGCGACCAGCAGGTCGCGTTCGCCGTAGATGCGCTTGAGGGTGCGCCCGTGCACGGTGAGCGCGGTGCCGCCCTCCTCCTCCACGAGGTAGCCGAGTTCCAGCAGCACGTCGGAGACGCGGTCGAACACCTTCGCCACGGCGCCGGTGCGCGACTGGATCTGGGCGCTGAGCCGATCGGTCTCCCGCTTGAGCTTCCACCAGCGCTCCGCCCAGCGCGCGTGCTTCTCGCGGTCGGGGCAGCGGTGGCAGGGGTGGTCCTTCATCCGCTTGCGCAGGGCGGCGAGCTGGCGCTGCCGTTTGTCGCGGTCGGCGCGGGACGTGTTGTCCAGCTTGGCGCCCTTGCGCTCGAGGTCGGTCAGTTCGCGGCGGATGCGCGAGTACTCGCGGAAGTCGCCGAGGTGGCACGTCATGGCCTCCTCGTAGCCCGCGAGGGACTCCTCCTGCTGCCGCACCTTGCGCGCCAGGTCGACGACAGCGCGGTCGGCCTGGAACTGCGCGAACGACGACTCCAGGATCTCGCGCGTGCGCGGCCGGCCGAACTGGTCGATGAGGTTCACGGCCATGTTGAAGGTCGGGCGGAAGCTGGAGTTCAGCGGGTAGCTGCGGCGGGAGGCGAGGGAGGCGACCGCCTGCGGGTCGAGGCCGTCCTCCCACTGGATCACCGAGTGGCCCTCGACGTCGATGCCGCGACGGCCGGCGCGCCCGGTCAGCTGGGTGTACTCCCCCGGCGTGATCGGCACGCGCGCCTCGCCGTTGAACTTCTCCAGCTTCTCCAGCACCACCGTGCGGGCGGGCATGTTGATGCCGAGCGCCAGTGTCTCCGTCGCGAAGACGACCTTGACGAGCTTGCGGCGGAACAGCTCCTCGACGACCTCCTTGAAGGCCGGCAGCATGCCCGCGTGGTGCGCGGCGACCCCGCGCTCGAGCCCCTCCAGCCACTCCCAGTAGCCGAGCACGGCGAGGTCCTCGTCGAGCAGGGTGCGGCAGCGCTCCTCCACGATCGCGCGGATCTCGTCGCGCTCGTGCTTCTCGGTGAGGCGGACGCCCGAGCGGAGCGTCTGGCGCACGGCCGCGTCGCAGCCGTTGCGGCTGAAGATGAAGAAGATGGCCGGCAGGAGGTTGCGCTCGCGCAGCACCTCGACGAACGCGGCCCGTTCCATCCGGAACGAGTCCGGCCGCCCGCCGCGCGAGTGGTACCGGCCGACGTCGCGCATCTGGCGGCTGCTGAGCACGCGGCCGCCGTACCGGGCCATCTGCACCAGCTCAGGGTTGACGCGGTTCGTCGTGGCCAGCCCCGACGAGTCGAACAGGTCGATCAGCTTCGACCGCATCAGGATGTGCTGCTCCAGCGGCACCGGGCGCTCCTCGGAGACGATCACGTCCGTCTCGCCGCGCACGGCCTGCAGCCAGTCGCCGAACTCCTCAGCGTTCGACACCGTGGCGCTGAGCGACACCATCCGGACCTCCGACGGGAGGTGGATGATGACCTCCTCCCACACGGCGCCGCGGAAGCGGTCGGCGAGGTAGTGCACTTCGTCCATGACGACGTACGCCAGATCCGAGAGCAGATCGGAGTCGGCGTACAGCATGTTGCGCAGTACCTCGGTCGTCATCACGACGATGCGGGCGTGCGAGTTGATGTTGGTGTCGCCGGTGAGCAGTCCGACCGACTCCGGACCGTAGGCCTCGACGAACTCCTGGAACTTCTGGTTGCTCAGAGCCTTCATCGGCGTCGTGTAGAAGACCTTCGCGTTGGCCTCCCGCATGGCGAGGAAGACCGCGAACTCCGCGACGATCGTCTTGCCCGCGCCGGTCGGCGCGGCGACCAGCACGCTGCGGCCCTCCTCCAGGCTCGCGCACGCCTCCCGCTGGAACGGGTCGAGGTCGAAGCGCAGCCCGGCCCGGAAGGTCTCCAGGATCGGCTGGGTGGCGCGCTGGCGCGAGGCGGCGAAACGCTCGGCCGGAGAGAGCTGCTGGTCGGTCACCCGTCCAGACTATGCCGCCAGCTCGGCCTCCAGCCGATCCGCGACCTTCGCCACGCGCCGATCGTGCAGCCAGGCGACCCCGTAGGCGGCGAAGTACAGGCCGACCATGGGGATGGCGAGCAGGAACATCGAGAGCACGTCGGCGGCCGGAGTAGCGATGGCGGTGAACAGCACGATCAGGATCAGCGCCCAGCGCCACGACGCGATGATCGACTTCGCGCTCAGGATCCCGACGAAGTTGAACAGCACCAGGAACACGGGCAGCACGAAGGCGATCCCGACCGCGAGCACCAGCTTCATGATGAAGTCGAAGTAGGTCTTGGCCCCGATGATCGCGGCGTCCTGCTCCGGCGCGAAGCTGGTGAGGAGGCTGACGATGTGCGGCACCAGCATCCAGCCGACGACGCCGCCGGCGATGAAGAGCGGGACGGCGGTGAAGAAGAAGCCGAAGGCGTACTTCAGCTCCTTGCGCGTCATGGCGGGCACGAAGAACGCCCAGATCTGGTAGAGCCACACCGGGCTGGAGATCACGGCGCCGATCGTCACCGCGACCTGCATCTTCAGGTCGAAGGCGCCGGTGATGCTGTCGTAGTTGAGAGTCGCTTCGCGGCCCTGCTGCGCGGCGATCTGGGTGATCGGGCCGCGGAGGGCGTCCATGACGAAATCGGCGAGGAACCAGCCGACGACGGCTCCCACCAGGAGCGCGATCGCCGATCGGAAGAGGCGTTTGCGAAGCTCGACGAAGTGCTCTGCGAGCGACATCCGCCCTTCGCGGTTCTTGCCTCGCTTGGTGGAGGCCACCGCGTTACGGCTTCGGCTTGGTCTCGGCCGACGAGTCCGTCACGGTCGGCTCGGACGAGGCGTCGGCGTCCTTGCCGTCCTTCTTCATCTCGTTGACCTCGCCCTTGAAGATGCGCATCGACTGACCGATGCTCTTCGCGAGCGCGGGGAGCTTCGGCGCACCGAAGAGGAGCAGGATCACTGCGAGGATGATGAGCAGATGCCATCCGGTGAGTCCACCGAGCATTATGGAGTCCTTCGAGTCACGTATTCAAAGCGCGAGGGGTCCGCTTTGACCAGTAGCTTACCGCGCCGCACCCGCGCATCCCTGCGAGCTTGCTTTGCGAACTCCCGATCGGCACGGGCCTGCGTGCGCTCCTGGCGCAGCTCGGCGGCGTCGGCGAAGACGGCGGGATGGAACGGCTCCTCGCGCAGGTCGTCCACGCGCGACTGCAGGATCTCCGCCTTCTCGAGCAGCGCCGACGCCTCCCGGCCGGCGGCCATGAGCTTGCGGAACAGGCTCCAGGCGAAGTACGCGAGCATGCCGAGCAGACCGAGCACCAGCACGGTCCAGATGACGAGCCACGACCACCACGGCATGCCGGAAGCCTACCGGTACCGGGCTGCGCCGGCGGCGGCCCACTCCCCGACGACCCGGCGGGCCTCCGGCGGGTCGAGCACGGTGAGCACGCCCGAGAGGCCGCCCGCGAGTCGCTTGAGGCCGTGGAAGTGCGCCACCCGCACGCTGGTGCGCACCACGCCGTCGAGCTCCCTGCGCTCGGCGCCCTCGGGGATGTAGTCCTCGATGAGCGGCACCGCGGAGGCGGAGACCTCGACGGTGACCAGCTGGTCGTCCGGCGTGCCCTCGAACAGCGTCTCCGGGAGGGTCACATCCCCCGGGCTGTACGCGATCGGCACGTCGGTCGCGGTGAGGTTCTCGATGCGGTCGAGGCGGAAGGTCCGCAGCGCGGTGCGCGCGTGGTCCCAGCCGCGCAGGTACCAGTCCTGGTCGATCGACTCCACGCGCAGCGGGTCGACGCGGCGGCGCTCCCGCTCGCCACGGGAGTTGCGGTAGTCGAAGTCGAGCCGGGTGCCGGCGATCACCGCATCCCGGATCACGGCCAGCGCCTCGTCGGTCTCGGAGCGGGCCACCGCGACCTCGCTGGGAGCGCCGGAGGCCCCGCGGGCGAGCTTCGCCATCAGGGAGCCGATCACGTCGCGGTCGGCGTTCTCCGGGAGGGCGGTGAGGTACTGGAGGCCGGCGATGAGCGCCGCCGCCTCCCGAGCCGAGAACCGGGGCGAGTCGTCGATGGAGACCTGGTGCGTGAGCACGATCCGGTCGTTGTCCTCGAAGTCGTCCCAGGAGATGTCGAAGAGATCCCCTGGCTGGTACGCGTTCGTCTCGCCCGGCACGCCGGAGACGGCGATCAGCCGCACGGCGTCGCGCAGCTGGTCCGGCTCGACGCCGAAGTGCGCGGCGGCCTCCGTCACGCTCACCCGGTCGCGGTCCATCAGGTACGGCACCAGGGCCAGCAGGAACGCGAGCTTGTCCTGCGCCTGCATCGGCCGGCGGCGGTCAGCCATCGAGCCCCTCCCCTGCTCCGTGGGCGCGCGCCGTGGCGAGCAGCCGGTCCAGCACCTGCTGCCGGAGCTCGGGCGGCGAGACCACCAGCACCTCCGGGCCGAAACTCGCCAGCTGGTCGGCGAGGATGTTGATGTCGGAGAAGTTCACGGTCAGCGTGACGGCCTCCCCGTCGCCGTGCACCGGGACCGCGTCGCCGTACCGCTTGCGCAGGCGCGTGGCGGCGTCCGTCCCGGCATCGACCCGGATCTCCGCGACGTTGGCCTCCCAGATCGCGTCGAGATCGGCGAGGGCCCGCTCGGCGAAGCCGTCGCCCTCCGGCTCGAACGTGCGGTTCGTGACCTTGACCGGGCCGACCATGCGCGAGAGCAGGAAGGTGCGCGAACCCTGCGCGTCCTGGTCGATGCCCTGCAGGTGCCAGCGACCCTGGTGCTGCACGAGCGCCAGCGGCGCGACCGTGCGCAGGCGCGACGCGGTCTCGCCGGGCTTGAGGTACGGGAACTGGACGATCGCGTGCCGCTCCAGCGCCTGGCTGAGCGGCTCGAACGCCGCCTCCCGCACGCGCAGCCGCGGGGCGTAGCCGACGATCGGCTCGTCGGCCTCCACGCCCAGCGAGCGCAGCTTCATCAGCGCGCGGCGCGACTCGCCCGAGAGAGAGCCCTCGCGCCAGACGGTCGCGGCGAGACCGAGCAGCGTGATCTCCTCCGGGGAGAAGACGACGTCCTGCGGGAGGTCGTACGCGCCCTTCGGGATGCGGTACCGCAGCAGCTGGTTGTTGCCGGAGGCCTCCGGGGACTCGACCGTCTCCAGCGGCACGCCGAGTTCGCGGATGTCGTCCTTGTCGCGCTCGAACTGCCGCTCCAGGCTGCTGTTGTCGCCGTGGGCAGCGTAGCGCTGGCGGTAGCCCTGCACGGTCGACAGGATCTCGTTCTTCGTCAGCCCCGTCTCGGTCGCGAGCAGCGCCAGCACCAGGCTGAACAACCGCTCCTCGACAGGGACGCGCGACGGCGAGGACGAGGTTTTCGGCACCCGTCCATCCTAGTCGCGGCTAGCGGACTCCGAGGATGTCGACGACCCACGCGGCGGCCGGGAAGGCGCTGTCCTTGGGGGTCTCGATGACGACCTGCGAGCCGACCTTCTGCCCGACGAGCTCCTTCAGCATGGACTGCGGGAGCACCGAGCTCGACTGGTTCTGCAGCGAGCTCTGGCCGCTCGCGATGTCGACGAGGTCGGGCGAGGTCGTCCAGCTGCTCGTGACGACGTTCTTCTGCTCCCAGCCCACGGCCGTGTACTGGAGGATCGCCTGGCTGTCCTTCTTCACCTCGGCGCCGTCGCCCTGCTTGAGCAGCTCGCTGCGCACCGTCGTGGGCGCCCCGCCCGACGACGGGATGGTGATGCCCGGCTGACCGGTCGGCGCGAGCACGACGGTCGGGAAGCCGGAGACCGACGGGCGCACGGCGCCGTTCGCGGCCGGGAGGAACGCCTTGACGACGTCGATGACGTAGATCGGCGACGGCGAGCCGGAGCCCGCGTCGGCGCCGGAGTCCTTCGGAGAGACCACGATGGCCACGCGCGACCCGACCGGGGCGCAGAGCAGGCCCTTGCTGATCGCGTCGGTGCCCGTCGCGTAGAGCTGCTTGGCCGAGCTGCTGCCCGCGACCTCGCCCGTCTCGCCGTTGACCACGCTGTACGTGACCTCGAGCATCTGGTTGCGCTGCACCTTCTCGCCCGTGCCCTCGGTGAGGATCGTGCGCTGCGAGGTGGTGGTGTCAATCGGCGCGGGGACCTCGATCTTGGGTGTCCCGCCGATCTTCCCGGTCGCGGTGACCAGGTCGGAGGCCTTGCCCGACGGGAGCGCCCCGTCGCAGCTCGCGTTCGGGTTCGACGAACAGCCGGTCAGCGCGACGGCCAGCAGGCCGGCGGCCACGACGAGTGCGGTAGCTCTGCGCACGGGTCCTCTTTCGATGCGAATCGGTGGGGAGGCCGGAGGTACGAGACCTCACGACCTCCTCATGCTAGTCGACGGTCGGGGCGTCCTCGTCCGCGTCGTCGCGGGCCTTGGCCAGCTCGGCGCTCGTCGCGGCCTCCCGCACCCGCTTGCGCAGGCTCTTCGGGCTGGACTGCCGCTCGCCGAGGGCGCCGGGAGTCCAGGCCTCGACGTCCGCGTCGGAGTAGTCGCTCTTCGACGGCCGGCGCTTGAGCTCCGGCAGGACGGTGTCGGGGGCGAGCCGCCGCGCGGTGAGGAGGAAGCCGGTGTGCGCGATCATGCGGTGGTCCGGGCGCACGGCGAGCCCCTCCACGTGCCAGCCGCGGACCATCGTCTCGCTCGACTGCGGGTGCGTGAAGTTCCCGGTCGCCCGGATGGCCTCGGCCACGCGGGAGAGCTGCGTGACGGTGGCGACGTAGCAGATGACCACGCCGCCCGGCTTGAGCGCGGTCGTGACGGCGTCGAGGGTCTCCCAGGGCGCGAGCATGTCGAGCACCACGCGATCGACGGAGCCCGGCTCGACGGCGGCGGGCAGCGCCTCCTGGAGGTCGCCGACGGACACCGTCCAGTTCTCGGGATCGGAGCCCAGGAAGGTGGCCGCGTTGTCGCGCGCCACCTCGGCGAACTCCTCGCGCCGCTCGAACGAGTGCAGGCGCCCCTCCGGGCCGATCGCGCGGAGGATCCAGAGCGAGAGCGCCCCCGAGCCGACGCCCGCCTCGACGACGGTCGCGCCCGGGAAGATGTCGGCCAGGGCGAGGATCTGCGCGGCGTCCTTCGGGTAGACGATCGCCGCTCCGCGCGGCATCGACATGACGAAGTCGGTGAGGAGCGGGCGCAGCGCCAGGTGCTCGACGCCGGCGTTGTTCGTGACGACGGAGCCGTCGGGGAGGCCGATGATGGCGTCGTGCTCCAGCACGCCACGGTGGCTGTGGAACAGCTTTCCCGGGACCAGCGTGATGGTGTTCATGCGGTTCTTGGGTCCGGTCAGCTGCACGCGGTCGCCCGCGCGGAAGGGGCCGGAGCTGCGTCGTGTCTCGTTCATCGGGTGTCTACGCCTTCGGGGTCTGCGTGCGGGCCGCGGCGACCGCGGCGATGTCGTCGGCCGTACGGCCGTCCAGGGTGGTCCAGATGGTGTGCTCGTCCGACGCGGGGATCGGCACGATGTGCGGCACGCCGATCGACATGGCGCCGGAGGCGACCGCCGCGGCGAGGCCGACCAGCGAGTCCTCGATCGCGACCGCGTCGCGCGGGTCGACGCCGAGCTGCTCCGCCGCGCGCAGATACGCCTCGGGGTGCGGCTTCGGCTGCTCGACCTCGTCGCCGCTGACGATCAGGTCGAACGCGTCGAACGGGATGTGCGAGACGATCTGCTCCGCCATCCTCCGCACCGACATGGTCACGAGCGCGGTGGGCACGCCGCGCTCCCGCAGCGACGACAGCAGCTCGCGCGCGCCGGGCCGCCAGGGCACGCCCTCGGTGTCGAGCTTCTGCTGCACTCGGTCGGTCAGCCACGAGACGATCGCGTCAGCGTCCATGTCCACGCCGTGCGAGCGGAGGATCTCCGCGGACGTCCAGAGGCCCTGCCCGACGAGCAGGAGGGCGTCGTCGTGGGTCCAGGTGCCGCCGAACGAGGAGACGAGCTCCTCCTCGGATGCCATCCAGTACGGCTCGGTGTCGACCAGCGTGCCGTCCATGTCCCAGAGCACGGCGGCCGGGAGGAGCGAGCGGTCGGAGGCGGTGGCGGGGATCGGTGCAGTCACGGGCCACAAGTCTATCCGTACGCACTCGGGCCTATTCTGGAGGGACGGCGGTCGAACGGTCGCGTGGAGAGGACCAGGTACAGCTCAAGTGACTGACGCAGACAGCATTCTCGACGGGCGCATCCTCGTGGTCGCCTTCGAAGGCTGGAACGACGCCGGCGAAGCGGCCAGCGGCGCGGTGAAGACGCTCAAGGAGCAGCTCGACGTCGTGCCCATCGCCGAGGTCGACCCCGAGCTCTACTTCGACTTCCAGTTCAACCGCCCGGTGGTGGAGGAGCAGGACGGGCGCCGCCGCCTGGTCTGGCCGTCCGCGATCGTCTACGGTCCCGCGCTCCCCGGGCATGTCCCCGACGGCCTGGCCGACGACGCCGAGCTGAGCGTGACGGGCGACAACGCCGGCAACATCTTCCTGCTCGTCGGCACCGAGCCCTCCCGCAGCTGGCGCAGCTTCACCGCCGAGATCATCGACGTGGCGCTCGCCGCCGACGTCGGCGCGATCGTCTTCCTGGGCGCCATGCTCGCCGACGTGCCCCACACCCGGCCGATCTCGGTGTTCGCGTCGAGCGAGAACGCGACCGTCCGCGCGCAGCTGGGCGTCGAGCGCTCCAGCTACGAGGGCCCGGTCGGCATCCTGAGCGCGCTCGCCGAAGGCGCGGAGGACGTCGGCATCCCGACCATCATGATCTGGGCGTCGGTGCCGCACTACGTGCACAACGCGCCGAGCCCGAAGGCGGTGCTCGCGCTCATCGACAAGCTGGAGGAGATGGTCGACGTGACCATCCCGCGCGGCTCCCTGGTCGAGGAGGCCGGTGCGTGGGAGGCGGGCATCGACGCGCTCGCCGCCGACGACGAGGAGATGGCGGCCTACATCCAGCAGCTGGAGCAGGCGCGCGACACGGTCGACTCCCCCGAGGCGAGCGGCGAGGCCATCGCCCAGGAGTTCGAGCGCTACCTGCGCCGGCGCGACGGCAAGGACGGCCGCGACGGCGGGACCGCCGGGCGCGCGCCGGACGACCCGCGCCGGGGCTGAGAACCGGCCGGGGCCGGCCTCTCGAGGCCGGTCGACGCGGTCAGGCGGCGAGCACGCCCGTGCCGAGCAGGATCATCAGCAGCACGCCGAGCGCGACGCGGTAGATCACGAACGGCAGGAAGCTGCGGCGCGAGATGTAGCCCATGAAGAACGCGATGACCAGCAGACCGACGACGAAGGCGACCAGGGTCGCCGCCGCGGTCTCGGCGGGCCCGAAGACCTCCACCGTGCAGGTGCCGGCCTTCGCCAGCGCCTCCGTGCAGGGCTCCTTGATCGCCTTGTAGAGCTGGTAGAAGCCGCTGCCGAACACCGCGGGCAGCGCCAGCAGGAACGAGTAGCGTGCGGCCGCGCGGCGCTGATACCCCATGAACAGCCCGGCGGTGATCGTGCCGCCCGAGCGCGACACGCCCGGGATGAGCGCGAGCGCCTGCGCGAAGCCGAAGATGATGCCGTGGCCCCAGGTCAGCTCCTTGAGCCGGCGCGTCTTCGCTCCCACCCAGTCGGCGATGCCGAGCAGGATGCCGAACACGATCAGCGTCGTCGCGACGATCCAGAGCGAGCGGAAGGTCGTCTCGATCGCGTCCTGGAAGAACAGCCCCAGCACCACGATCGGCACGCTGCCGAGGATGACGAGCCAGCCCATCTTCGCGTCCGGGTCGTTGCGCGGGATCTTGCCGAACAGCGCCAGGAACCAGCGCGAGATGATCCGCGTGATGTCCTTCCAGAAGTACAGGAGGACGGCGGCCTCGGTGCCGAGCTGGATGATCGCGGTGAACCGCGCTCCCGGGTCGCCTCCGGTGCCGAGCAGCTCGCCGACGATGCGGATGTGCGCGCTCGACGAGATCGGGAGGAACTCCGTGAGTCCCTGGACGAGCCCGAGGATGAGGGCGTTGATGAACTCCATGCGTCGCTTTCGCCAGGTCGGTGGATCGGGGGCCGCGGCTCAGTAGCTGCTGAGCAGGTCCCGGAGCACGGCCCTACCGAACACTAGCGCGTCGAGCGGGACGCGCTCGTCGACGCCGTGGAACATGCCGGGGAAGTCGAGATCCTTCGGCAGGCGCAGCGGGGCGAAGCCGTAGCCGGTGATCCCGAGCTTGCTGAGCGCCTTGTTGTCCGTGCCGCCGGAGAGCAGGTACGGGAGCACGGGCGCTCCCGGGTCGTGGCGCTCCAGCGTGCCGGTGATCGCGTCGATCAGCTCGCCGCCGAAGTCCGCCTCCAGGCCGATGTCGCGGTGCATGATCTGCACCTGCACGTCGTCGCCGATGAGACGCTGCACCTCGGCGAGCACGCGGTCCTCGTCGCCGGGCAGCGTGCGGATGTCGACCAGCGCCTCCGCGGTGTCCGGGATGACGTTGTGCTTGTACCCGGCCTCGAGCAGCGTCGGGTTCGTGGTGGCGCGCAGGGTCGCGAGGATGAATCCCGCGGCCGTGCCGGTGCGGAGGACGACCTCGTCGGGGCCGACGCGCTCGGGGTCGACGTCGAGCAGACGGCCCAGCTCGTCGATGAGGCGGGTGGTGGTCGCGGTCAGCTGGATCGGCCAGTCGGTGCGGCCGATCGCGACGACGGCCTCGGCGAGCCTGGTGATGGCGTTGTCGCGGATCAGCCGCGCGCCGTGGGCTGCGGTCCCGCGGGCGATCAGCTTGATCCAGACGAGGGACTTCTCCCCCGTCTGCAGCAGGTAGGCCCGACGACCCTCGAGGTCGATCGAGTAGCCGCCGACCTCGCTGATCGCCTCGGTGGCGCCGGCGAAGAGCTCGGGGTGGTTGTCGACGAGGTGGTGGGAGCCGCGCCGGCCGCCGTCCTCCTCGTCGGCGAAGAACGCCACGACCAGATCGCGCTCGGGCTGCTCCCCCGCGTTCAGGATGTCGCCGACCGCGGTCAGGATCATCGCATCCATGTTCTTCATGTCGACCGCGCCGCGGCCCCAGAGCAGGCCGTCCTTGATGACGCCGCCGAACGGGTCGACGCTCCAGTTGCGCGGGTCGGCGGGCACGACGTCGAGGTGGCCGTGCACGACGAGGGCCGGCTTCTGCGGGTTGCGCCCGGCGACCCGCGCGACGACGCTGGTGCGCCCGGGGTCGGAGTCGAAGAGCTGCGGCTTCAGGCCGAGGGCGCTCAACCGCGCCTCGACGTACTCGGCGGCGTCCGTCTCGCCGTTGGACTTGCCCTCCCCGTAGTTCGTCGTGTCGAAGCGGATCAGGTCGCGGGCGATGATCGCGGTCTCGTCCAGCGTGGAGTCGTCGGTCATGGCCTCCACGCTACCGGGCGCCGGGCGCGCGACGGCCCCGTCGTGACGGCGAGTGACGCGCCACGCCCGGGATGCTCGGCCGATGTGAATCCGGGCCCGGTATCCGTGCTAATGTCTTTCTTCGGCAGCCGGTTCGTCCGGAAGCCGCGAACACCTGTCCGGGTGGCGGAAATGGCAGACGCGCTAGCTTGAGGTGCTAGTGCCCGTATAGGGCGTGGGGGTTCAAGTCCCCCCTCGGACACAACAGAAGGCCCCGGTCGAAAGACCGGGGCCTTCGTCGTTCCCCGCGACGCCTCCCCCTTCCCGAACATTCGTGCCGAATGTCGGGAATGGCGCTGGCATTCACGACATTCGGCACGAATGTGCGGGGTGGAAACGGGGACTATCGTGGCCGCCATGGCCTCGAAGCGGGAATCGTCCAGCGTCTTCACGGTGATCCTCGCCCTCGGCGCCAACGTGCTGGTCGCGATCGCGAAGACCATCGCGGCGGCGCTCACCGGTTCAGCGTCGATGGTCGCCGAGGCGGCGCACTCCTGGGCCGACTCCGGCAACGAGATCTTCCTGCTACAGGCCGAGCGCTCGGCCGCCCGCCCGCGCGACTCCGCCCATCCGGGAGGCTACGGTCGCGAGTCGTACGTCTGGAGCCTGTTCGCCGCGGTCGGGCTGTTCACCGCCGGCGCCGTCGTGTCGATCATGCACGGCGTCTCCGAGCTCGGCTCGAACGAGCGCGAGGCGGACTACGCGATCGCGTACGGCGTGCTCGCCGTGTCGTTCGTCTTCGAGGGCGTCTCCTTCCTCCAGTCGTACCGCCAGGCACACAAGCTGGCCAGCGAGCGCGGCACGAGCACCGTCGAGCACATCCTCAGCACCTCCAACCCGACACTGCGCGCGGTGTTCGCCGAGGACTCCGCCGCGCTCATCGGCCTCGTCATCGCGTTCGCGGGCATCCTGCTGCACCAGCTCACCGGGCAGGCGGTCTTCGACGCGCTCGGCTCGATCCTCGTCGGTGTGCTGCT
>NZ_MKVJ01000015.1:22833-64313 GCF_001898805.1 Leifsonia sp. 71-9 | reverse complement strand
CCGGTTCCTGCTCGGCGAGCAGGCACCGGAGCGGGCCAGGCAGGCCCTCCTCGCCGGCATCCTCGCGCATCCCGAGGTCGAGAAGGTCACCTTCCTGCACCTCGAGTTCGTCGGCCCCGAGCGACTGTTCGTCGTCGCCGCGATCGACCTGGCAGGCGACGACCGGGAATCCGCCGTCGCTGCGGACCTCGCCGCCGTCGAGGCCGATCTCGAGCGGGACGAGCACATCACGGAGGTGGTCCTCACCCTGTCCCGGCCGGGAGCGGAGGCTCTCCTCCCGGACGCGGCGCAATAGCGGTCACGATCCGTCCGCATCCCGGTGCACACTGGGGAGCATGGCAAGCACCGGATCGCGCACCCTCCAGCTGCTGTCGCTGCTGCAGACCCACCGCTACTGGCCGGGCAACGAGCTGGCGGACCGGCTCGGCGTCTCCCCGCGCACGCTGCGCCGCGACGTGGACCGGCTGCGCGACCTCGGCTATCCCGTCGACGCCACCCGCGGGGTCGCGGGAGGTTACCAGCTCGCCGCCGGCGCCTCCCTGCCCCCGCTCGTGGTGGACGACGAGGAGGCGGTGGCGCTCGCCGTCGGGCTGCGCACCGCCGCACAGAGCGGGATCGCCGGGGTCGAGGAGGCGTCGGTGCGGGCGCTCGCCAAAGTGGTGCAGGTCATGCCTCCGCGCCTCAAGCGGCGGGTCGACGCCCTGCGGGTGGCGACCCTCGCGACGGCGATGCGCGGCGGCCCCGTCGCCGATGCGACGACCCTGACGACGGTCGCCCAGGCCTGCCGGGACGAGGAACGGCTCGAGTTCACCTACGTCGCCCGCGGCGGCGAGGAGACGCGGCGCACCGTCGAGCCGCACCGGCTCGTGTCCGTCGGCCGGCGCTGGTACCTGGTGGCCTACGACCTGACCCGGTTCGACTGGCGCAGCTTCCGGCTCGACCGCCTGACCGAGCCGCGCGCGACCGGCGCGCGATTCCGGCCCCGCGAGCTGCCCGCCGAGGACGCGGCCGAGTACGTCCGCGCCTCCCTCTCCCCCACGGCCGCTCCGCTGGTCGTCGATGCCGTCGTCAGCGCGCCCTACGACCGGGTGGAGGAGGCCATCGGCCGCTGGGCGACCGTCTCCGCCGCCGACGACGCGACCTCCCGCGTCCGGCTGACGGTGGAGAGCCCCGAGTGGGCGCTCTTCGGCCTCGCGGCGGCGGGCGCCCCGTTCGTGATCGAGGGCCCCGACGCGGTGCGCGAACTCGCCGCCGTCTGGGCGGACCGCTTCCGCGACGCCGCGACGGGGGTCGCCTAGACTTCTCGCGATGACGAGCACCGAGCGCACCCCCACCCCCGCCGACATCCGGCGGTGGCGGCGCTACCTGGCCGACGAGCGCGCCGAGGCCTCGGTCTATCGCGATCTCGCGCAGCGCCGCACCGGCGAGGAGAAGGAGATCCTCCTCGCCCTCGCCGACGCCGAAGGACGGCACGAGCAGCACTGGCTCGACCTGCTCGGCGATCAGGTCGGCAAGCCGCTCCGCGGCGACGTCCGCACGCGCATGCTCGGCTTCCTCGCCCGCCGCTTCGGCTCCGTCTTCGTCCTCGCGCTGGCGCAGCGCGCCGAGGCCCGCTCCCCGTACGCGACCGACGCCGACGCGACGCCGCAGATGGCCGCCGACGAACAGGTGCACGAGGAGGTCGTCCGCGCCCTCGCGGCACGGGGGCGGCAGCGCCTCTCGGGCACGTTCCGCGCCGCGGTCTTCGGCGCCAACGACGGCCTGGTGAGCAACCTCGCCCTCGTGCTCGGCGTGAGCGCGAGCGGAGTGGCGACGCACGTCGTGCTCCTCACCGGCGTCTCCGGGCTCCTCGCGGGCGCGCTGTCGATGGGCGCGGGCGAGTACGTGTCGGTGCGGTCGCAACGGGAGCTGCTGGAGGCCTCCAGCCCCAATCCCGCGACGCGCTCCGCCCTCCCGCACCTGGACGTGGACGCCAACGAGCTGACCCTCGTCTACCGCGCGCGCGGCATGTCGCCCGCGGATGCCCAGGCCCGCGCCTCCGAGACGCTGCGGACCCTGGAGGCGTACACCAGCGAGATCCCCGTCGCGACGCCCGGTGCCGCCACGGCTCCTGCCGAGGACGAGCACGAGGCGGTCGGCAACGGCTGGAGTGCCGCCGTGTCGAGCTTCTGCTTCTTCGCCTCGGGTGCGCTCGTGCCGATCCTCCCCTACCTGTTCGGTCTCGGCGGCACGGCGGCCGTGCTCGTCTCCGCCGGGCTCGTCGGCATCGTCCTGCTCGCCACGGGCGCCATCGTGGGCCTGCTCTCGGGAGGCTCGCCCCTCAAGCGCGCGCTGCGCCAGCTCGCGATCGGCTACGGCGCCGCCGCGGCGACCTACGTGCTCGGCCTGCTGTTCGGGACCGCACTGGGCTAGCCCGCGCTCGGGTGGCTCGCTCTCGCTAGCGGCGGCGCGGCCCGTCGATGCCGTAGACGAGTGCGCCCGAGAGCGGGATCAGCAGGAACCACAGCCAGCTGTACTGGTAGCCCCAGACGCCGCTGGTGACGAAGAACAGGATCACCGCGATGAACGGCATGATCGACACGACCAGGAGGCCCCAGCGGTTGTTCGGCCGATAGCCCTGGCCGGCGTACGGGTCGCCGGGCGGAGCCGCAGCGGGACCGGGCGCGTACGCCGCGGCAGGCGGCACCGGCTGCGCGGGAGGAACGGGCTGCGCGGGCTGCCCCGCGTGGTCGTCGAGTTGCACGCCACCGGGCAGATCCGCGAAGAGAGGCGCGAGGTCGCCCCGCGTGACCGCCGATCGCGCCGACGCGACGCGCGACTGCAGTTCCGCTCCGTCGAGCCTCCCGGCGTTCGCGTGCGCTTGGAGGGCCGCGACCGCGCGCTCGCGCTCGTCCGTGCTGAGGCGCAGCGACGCGCCGGAAGGGTCGTTGAGGTCGGTCATGCGGACAGTATGGCAGGGGCAGGAGTTCTGCCGCAGGGCATCGGGGGGGGTGTGCGCGGGCAGCGAGCCCTCGGGGTCGCCGTTACGCTGCTGGACACCGCCTGCGCACGCTTCGGCTCTTCCCGGAATCTGTCGCTGGTGCTTCACTTCACGTATGCCGATTGCTCCAATATTCGACGGGGCCGCGTTGGTCTCTGAACTCGACTCCCGCCGAGTCCGGTTGGGCCTGGGGTGGCCGGCTTTGGCGGAGGAGCTCACAGAACAGTCGGCCGGACTGAGGGCCGCACTGAACGATCATGCAGTGTGCTCGGGTGCGCTCGTTCGGACGGTGAGACGCGGCTCCATGTCCTGCCAGTACGCGCTCATGCTGCTGCAATGGCTGGACCGTTCTCCTGAGGAGTTCCTGTTCGGGCGAAGTCGAGCGGTGGGAGAAACACGTCTGCCTGCTATCGGGACCGACGTGCGCCTCCGTTGGGATCTTCCCGAGCTGTATGCCGCCGTGAACGATCAGCGACGCGATCGCGAACTCACCTGGGGGATCCTGGCTGAACGGCTGGGATGCACTCCGAGCCGCTTGACGAACCTCCGCACCGCCCGCCTTGCGGACATGGAACTCGCCATGCGGCTGACGCAATGGCTGGGCAGGCCGGCGGCAGATTTCGTGCACCCCGCCACATGGTGAGGGCCGCATCCTCAGGAGAAGTGTCACCACCCGACAGGGCCGACGTGTCACCGATGTCCTGAGGCTGATGTGCAACCGATGTCCTGAGACAGAAAACGTCCCCGGGTCGGTCTACACTCGCATTCGAACATCCGTTCGAATCGAGGAGGTGACGGCGATGACCGAGGTCGACGAAGCGGTCGCCGTGTGGACGACCGAGGAGGGCATCCCGCTGCGGCTGGTCTGGCGGTCGACGCGCTACCGCGTGAGCGACATGCCGACCGTGTGGGCGGACGCCCCGGTCTGGTGGCGTCCGTTCGGCGAGCACCGCTACGACGTCGGCGCGCTGCCGCGCGAGATCGGCGGCTGGCGGTTCCAGGCGACCAGCGACACCGGCGACGCCCACGTGTTCGACGTGCGGCACGACGCCGTCGACCGCACCTGGCGCCTGGTGCGCGTCTTCGACTGAGCGGCGGTCTCCCGGCCGCCGGGGCGTGCCTCCCCCGGACCTCCTGGGGTTTCGCATAGCCTCCTGGGGTGATGGACGACCGCTACGGATCCGATGTGCTGGCACCGGGATGGAAGACGGCCGGGCGCAAACCCGTGCCCGACGTCGAGGCGGTGCGCGACCTGGTGGTGGAGGAGTCCGCCACCGGCTTCTGCGGGGCGATCACCCGCCTGGAGGCGCAGACCGTCGAGCTGGAGGACTACTTCGGCAAGAAGCGCGTCTTCCCTCTCGGCTCGGCGTTCCTGATCGACGGCGAGCCGGTGCGCCTCGTTGTGCCGAAGCGCACGGCGGGAGGCCCGGGACGCACGGCGTCCGGTTCGTTCGCGGTCGGCGAGCAGAAGGCGCGCATCGCCCGCGCGAGCCGCATCTTCGTCGAGGGCCGCCACGACGCCGAGCTCGTCGAGCGCGTGTGGGGCGACGACTTGCGCGTCGAGGGCGTCGTCGTCGAGTACCTGGAGGGCGTGGACGACCTCGACGCGATCGTCCGCGAGTTCGCCCCCACCCGGGAACGCCGGATCGGAGTGCTGGTCGACCACCTGGTCCCCGGCTCCAAGGAGAGCCGGATCGCCGAGACGGTCGCGCGCGGCCCGTACGGCGCGCACGTGCTGGTGGTCGGGCATCCCTTCATCGACATCTGGCAGGCGGTCAAGCCCGCCCGGGTCGGCCTGGAGGCGTGGCCGGCCATCCCGCGCTCGATCGAGTGGAAGCGCGGCATCTGCGCAGCACTGGGTCTCCCCCACGAGAGCCAGGCCGACATCGCGCGCGCCTGGAAGCGCATCCTGAGCCAGGTGCGCACGTTCGCCGACCTGGAGCCCGAGCTGCTCGGCCGGGTGGAGCACCTGATCGACTTCGTGACGGAACCGGCGTAGGGTCCATCCACCGGGCACGGCGTTTGTACCCCAAAATGCATTTGCACTGTTCGAACATGTGTTCGAAAATGGATGCATGTCCCCGGCATCCGCACCCGCCTTCGCCGACCCGGTCGTCGACCGGGCGCAGGTGCACGAGCTGCAGTCGCGCATCCGGCAGATGCAGGCGACGAAACTCGAGAGCCGCACGTTCGAGACGCATCCCGCGCTCGGGCCGCTGCTGCCGGGCGGGGCGCTCAAGGCCGGCGCCGCCTATGCGGTCCACGGCTCCACCACCCTGCTGATGGCGTTGCTCGCGGGCCCCAGTGCGGCGGGCGCGTGGTGCGGGGTGATCGGCATGCCCGACTTCGGCGCCGAGGCGGCCGGCCGGTTCGGGATCGACCTGGAGCGGCTGGTGCTCGTGCCGCATCCCGGCGACCAGTGGCTGACCGTGACGGCGGCCGTGGTCGACGTGCTCGCGGTCGTGGCGGTCGCCCCGCCGACCCGCGCGAAAGACGGGGACGTCGCCCGGCTGGGCGCCCGGCTGCGGCAGCGGGAGTCGACGCTGATCGTCGCGGGCGACTGGCCGCAGGCCGAGGCGACGCTCTCGGTGGCGCGCAGCGGCTGGGACGGCCTCGGCACCGGAGCGGGCTACCTCTCGTCCCGGCGGGTGACCGTGGAGTCCGCCCCGCGCGGCGGATCGGGACCGCGCCGGCGCGCGGAGCTGTGGCTGCCGGCGCCCGACGAGAGCTTCCGCCCGTCCGGCCCGACGCGCCTGGAGGCGGTGGGCTAGATGCGCGAGGTCACCCGCGCGATCGTGCTCTGGTGCCCGGACTGGCCCGTGATCGCCGCCTGCCGGGCGGACCCGGGCCTGGCCGAGGACACCCCGATCGCCCTGATGGAGAAGGGCGTGGTCTTCGCCTGCTCGGCGACGGCCCGCGCCGACGGTGTGCGGCGCGGTCTGCGGATGCGCGAGGCGCAGTCCCGCTGCCCGCAGCTGGAGGTGCTCCCCTACGACCCGGTGCTCGACGAGCGCGCGTTCGAGCCGGTGCTGGCGGCCATCGAGGAGCTCGCGCCCGGCGTGCAGCCGCTGCGCCCCGGCACCTTCCTTCTGCGGGCGCGCGGGCCCGCCCGCTACTACGGCGGCGAGGAGCAGGCCGCGGCCGAGCTGCTGCGCTGCCTGGAGGGGCTGGGGCTGCCGGATGCGCGCGCCGGCATCGCCGACGGGCCGTTCGCCGCCGGGCAGGCCGCCCGCTCCACCGGCGCCGCCCGCGTGCGCGTCATCCCGGCGGGCGGGTCGGCCGCCTTCCTCGCCCCGCTGCCGATCGCCCAGCTCGGGCTGACCGAGCTGACCCCGCTGCTGCGCCGCCTGGGCCTGCACACCCTCGGCGACCTCGCCGCCCTCGACCGGCTCGACGTGCGCGAGCGGTTCGGGGAGCGCGGCGAGCACGCGCACGACCTGGCCGGGGGCCTCGACGGCGCCGCGGTCGTGCCGCGCACCCCGCCGAAGCAGCTGGACCGCACCATCGAGTTCGAGCCTCCCCTCGACCGCGTCGACCAGGTCACCTTCGCGGTGCGCGGCACGGCCGAGCAGTTCGTCGGCGGCCTGACGAAGGCCGGGCTGGTCTGCACCACGCTCCGGGTGGAGGTGACCGACGAGGCCGGCCGCATCAGCGAGCGCAGCTGGCTGCACCCGCGGCTGTTCACGGCGGGGGATGTCGTCGACCGGGTGCGCTGGCAGCTGCAGGGCTCCGGCGCCCTCGACCCCGGGCTCGCCTCGCCGATCGTGCGGGTGGGCCTGGTGCCCGAGGCGGTGGACGACATCGGCCACCACGAGGACGGCCTGTGGGGCGGCGGAGCCGACGAGCGCATCCACCACGGCCTCACCCGCGTGCAGAGCATGCTGGGGCACGAGGCCGTGCTCACCGCCACGATCGGCGGCGGCCGCGGGCTCACCGAGCGGCAGGTGCTGGTGCCGTGGGGCGACCGGCCGGTCGGCGCCTCCCGTGCCGAGCAGCCGTGGCCGGGGTCGCTGCCCGCGCCCGCACCCTCCACCGTCTTCGAGGTGCCGCGGCCGGTGGCGGTGCTGACCGTCGAGGGCGACACCGTCGAGGTGACCGACCGCGGCGACCTCACCGCGCCGATCGCGTTCTTCTCCCCCACCGGCCGCCCGCACGACGCCCGCGAGGTGGGCTCATGGGCGGGGCCGTGGCCGGTGCGCGAACGCTGGTGGGACGCCACGCTCGCCCGCGCGATGCACCGCTTCCAGCTGGTCGACGCCGACGGGACGGCCTGGCTGCTGCGCCTGGCGTCCGGCGGCTGGTTCGCCGAGGCGAGGTACGACTGATGGGCTGGGACAACCCGCCGATCCCGTGGGCCGAGTTCGAGCGCCGGCTCTCCGGCCGCCGCACCGGCGAGCAGGCCGTCGAGCGCCCCTCCTCCCGCAAGCGGCAGAAGTACGTTCCGCAGCCCATCCCGGAGGAGCCGGAGACCGGGCACGTCGCGTACGCGGAGCTGCACGCGCACAGCAACTTCAGCTTCCTCGACGGGGCGAGCTCGCCCGAGGAGCTGCTGGAGGAGGCGACCCGGCTGCGCCTGCACGGCCTCGCCCTCACCGATCACGACGGACTCTACGGCGTCGTCCACCTGGCCGAGGCCGCCGAGGCGTACGAGCGGGTGAAGACGGTGTTCGGTGCCGAGCTCTCCCTGGCGCTCAGCCGCCCGCAGAACGGCGAGGCCGATCCGGAGGGCAGCCACCTCGTCGTGCTCGCCCGCCGGCAGGAGGGGTACCACCGGCTCGCCGCCGCGATCACCGCCGGGCAGCTGGCGGGCGGCGAGAAGGGGCGCCCGGTCTACCGGCTGCCCGAACTGGCCGAGCAGGCCGGCGGCGAGTGGATGGTGCTGACCGGCTGCCGCAAAGGCGACGTGCGCCTGGCGCTGGCCGAGCAGGGCGAGCGCGCAGCCGAGCACGAGGTGGCGCGCCTGGCGGAGCTGTTCGGCCACGACAACGTGCTCGTCGAGCTGATCGACCAGGGCAACCCGCACGACACCACCGACAACGACGCGCTCGCCCGGATCGCCGACCGGCTGGGCCTGCCCGTCGTGGCGACCAACAACGTCCACTACGCGTCGCCCGCGCAGTACCCGCTGGCGACCGCGGTGTCGGCCGTGCGCGCCCGGCGCAGCCTGGACGAGATGGACGGCTGGCTGCCCGCCTCCGCCTCCGCCCACCTGCGCAGCGGCGCCGAGATGGCCAAACGGTTCGCCCGCTACCCCGGCGCGGTGGAGCGGACCGTGGAGGTCGCCGACGACCTCTCCTTCCGGCTGCGCAGCGCCCGCCCGCGGCTGCCCAAGCAGGAGGTCCCGGAGGGGCACACCCCGATGAGCTGGCTGCGCGAGCTCACCTGGCGCGGCGCGGCCGAGCGCTACCACGACCTCGACGAGAACCCGGCGAAGCGGGAGCGCATCGAGCGCGAGCTCGACGTGATCGAGGCCAAGGACTTCCCCGGCTACTTCCTGATCGTGCACGACATCGTGCAGTTCGCCCGCAGCCAGGGCATCCTCTGCCAGGGCCGCGGGTCGGCGGCGAACTCCGCGGTCGTCTATCTGCTCGGGATCACCGCGGTCGACTCGATCAAGTACGACCTGCCGTTCGAGCGCTTCCTCTCCAGCATGCGCGAGGAGGAGCCCGACATCGACGTCGATTTCGACTCCGACCGCCGCGAGGAGGTCATCCAGTACGTCTACCGCAAGTACGGGCGGCACAACGCGGCACAGGTCGCCAACGTCATCACCTATCGGCCCAAGAACGCGGTGCGCGACATGGCGAAGGCGCTCGGCCACTCCACCGGCCAGCAGGACGCCTGGAGCAAGCAGATCGACTCGTGGTCGCACGTCCAGACCACCGACGACCACGACATCCCGGACGAGGTGGTGGAGCTGGCGCAGCAGGTGCTGAAGTTCCCGCGGCACCTCGGCATCCACTCGGGCGGCATGGTGCTCACCGATCGGCCCGTCGGCGAGGTGTGCCCGATCGAGCACGCCCGCATGGAGGGGCGCACGGTGCTGCAGTGGGACAAGGACGACTGCGCGTGGATGGGCCTGGTCAAGTTCGACCTGCTCGGGCTCGGGATGCTGAGCGCGCTCGACTACTCGATGCGCGCGATCGCGTCGGCGCTGGGCGAGCAGTGGACGCTGGAGACCATCCCGAAGGAGGAGCAGGGCGTGTACGACATGCTCTGCCGCGCCGACTCGATCGGCGTGTTCCAGGTGGAGAGCCGAGCGCAGATCGGCACGCTCCCCCGGCTGCGCCCCCGCTCGTTCTACGACCTCGTGATCGAGATCGCCCTGATCCGCCCCGGTCCGATCCAGGGCGGCGCCGTGCACCCGTACATCCGGCGCAAGCTGGGCCAGGAGGAGGTCACCTACCTGCACCCGGCGCTGGAGCCGGTGCTGAAGCGCACGCTGGGCGTCCCCCTCTTCCAGGAGCAGCTGATGCAGATGGCGGTCGCGGTGGGCGACTGCACCGCGGAGGACGCCGACCTGCTGCGCCGGGCGATGGGCTCCAAGCGCGGGGTGGAGAAGATCGGCGCCCTGCGCGAGAAGCTCTACACGGGCATGGCGGGCAACGGCATCACCGGGGACGACGCCGACGCGATCTACGCGAAGATCGAGGCGTTCGCGAACTTCGGCTTCGCCGAGAGCCACGCGATCAGCTTCGCGCTGCTGGTCTACGTGAGCTCGTGGATGAAGCTGCACTACCCCGGCGCGTTCCTCGCCGCCCTGCTGCGCGCGCAGCCGATGGGGTTCTACTCGCCGCGCACGCTCACCGCCGACGCCCGGCGGCACGGCGTGGTGGTGCACCGTCCCGACATCCAGCGCTCCGGCGTGTTCCCGCTGCTCGAGCCGCTCGACGACGCCCGCCCCGGCCCGACCGGCATCGACCCGTGCCTGGCCGAGGAGCAGCCTCCCATCGCCCCCTACGACCAGCGGGTGCCGCTGGACTACGCCGCTCACCGTCGCGACGCCGGCCACGCCGTGCGGCTGGGGCTGGCGGGGGTGACCTCCATCGGCGAGAAGCTCGCCGAGCGCATCGTCGCCGAGCGGGAGGCCCACGGCGCCTACCGCGACCTCTCCGACCTCTCGCGCCGGGTCGGGCTGACCATCGCGCAGCTGGAGGCGCTCGCCGCGGCCGGCGCGTTCGAGGGCTTCGGCCTCGACCGGCGGCAGGCGATCTGGGAGGCCGGCAACGCGGCCCAGGAGCGGCCGGAGTACCTCGCCGGGACCGCGATCACCGTGCAGCCGCCCCTGCTGCCGCTGCTGAGCCCGGCGGAGCAGCTGGCGAGCGACCTGTGGGCGACGGGCATCTCGACCGACGACCACCCGATCCGCTTCCTGCGGCCGGCTCTCGCGTCCCGCGGGGTGCGCACGGCGGCGATGCTCGCGACCTCGGAGTCGGGGCGCCGCATCGAGGTGGGCGGGGTGGTCACCCACCGGCAGCGGCCGGCGACCGCGGCCGGCGTGACCTTCCTCAACCTGGAGGACGAGACCGGGCTGGTGAACGTGGTCTGCCCGGTCGGGGTGTGGAACCGCTACCGGCGGGTCGCCCGGCAGGCGCCCGCGATGATCGTGCGCGGCATCCTGGAGCGCAGCGAGGAGGGCGTGGTCAACGTGATCGCCGACCGGCTGGAGCCGCTGCAGACCGGCATCCGCACGGCCTCCCGCGACTTCCGCTGAGCCCGGCGGCCCGGCTCAGACCACCCCGGACGTGCCGAGCAGCGCACCGATCGCGAACGTCACGGCCAGGGCGATCGCCCCGCCGACGACGACGCGCAGCATCGCCTTGCCGCGCGGGCTGCCGCCGATCCACGCGGCGACGTAGCCCGTGATCGCCAGCGCCAGCAGCACGACGACGAACGTCACCGGGATGCGCACCGCCTCCGGCAGCAGGATCGTCAGCAGCGGGAGGAGGCCGCCGATCGTGAACGCGACGGCGGAGGCGAGCGCGGCGTGCCACGGGCTGACCACGTCGTCCTGGTCGATGCCCAGCTCGACCGACAGGTGGGCGGAGAGCGCATCCTGCGCGGTGAGCTCCAGCGCCACCTGCCGCGCCGTCTCGGGGCGCAGGCCCTTCGCCTCGTACAACCCGGTGAGCTCCTCCAGCTCCGCCTCCGGCATCTCGGCCAGCTCCCGACGTTCCTTCGCGATCAGGGCGTGTTCGCTGTCGCGCTGGCTGCTGACCGAGACGTACTCCCCCAGCGCCATCGAGATCGCGCCGCCGACCAGTGCCGCGACGCCCGCCGTCAGGATGGCCGGTGTCGCCGGTGTGGCCCCCGCCACGCCGACCACGACCGCGGCCACCGAGACGATGCCGTCGTTCGCGCCCAGGACCCCGGCCCGCAGCCAGTTCAAGCGCTGGGCGAGCCCCTCGCGATGCGGCTCGCCGGGATGCTGTCTCGGGTTCGTCGTCTCCGCCATGGCATCCAGCCTAGGGAGCGGCGGCGCCGTCACGCGCCGGAAACGTGAGAGTAGACTCAGAAACCTTGTGCGAAAGAAGGTACGCGTTTGACCACGGCTCTCATCTCCCTGCTCGACGACGTCCTCCGGCGCAACGCCGGAGAGCCGGAGTTCCACCAGGCGGCACGGGAGGTGTTCGGCTCCCTCGGGCCGGTCATCGACCGCCACCCCCGCTACGCCGAGGCCGCGGTGCTGGAACGACTCACCGAGCCCGAGCGGCAGCTCATCTTCCGGGTGCCGTGGACGGACGACCAGGGTCGGGTGCGCGTCAACCGCGGATTCCGTGTGGAGTTCAACTCCGCGCTCGGGCCGTACAAGGGCGGACTGCGCTTCCACCCGAGCGTGACGCTCGGCACCGTGAAGTTCCTCGGGTTCGAGCAGATCTTCAAGAACGCGCTCACCGGCCTCCCGATCGGCGGCGGCAAGGGCGGCAGCGACTTCGATCCCAAGGGCAAGTCCGACGCCGAGGTGATGCGGTTCTGCCAGTCGTTCATGACGGAGCTGTACCGCCACCTGGGCGAGCACACGGATGTCCCCGCCGGTGACATCGGCGTGGGCGGCCGCGAGATCGGCTACCTGTTCGGCCAGTACAAGCGCATCACGAACCGCTACGAGTCGGGCGTGCTCACGGGCAAGGGCGTCGGCTGGGGCGGCTCGCTCGTCCGCACCGAGGCGACCGGCTACGGTGCGGTCTTCTTCGCCCAGCGGATGCTCGCGACCCGCGGCCGCGACCTCGACGGCGCTCGCGTGCTCGTCTCGGGCTCCGGCAACGTCGCGATCTACGCGATCGAGAAGGTGCACCAGCTCGGCGGCACGGTGATCGCCTGCTCCGACTCGTCCGGCGTCGTCCACGACCCGGCCGGCATCGACCTCGACCTGCTCCGGCAGATCAAGGAGGTGGAGCGCGGCCGCCTCAGCGACTACGCGGCCCGCCGCGGTGGCGCCGAGTACCTCCCGAACGGCGACATCTGGGCGCTCGCCGCCACGACGCACGTCGACGTCGCGATGCCCTGCGCGACGCAGAACGAGCTCGACGCGACGGCGGCGACCACGCTCGCCACCCACGGCGTCGCCGCGGTGGTCGAGGGCGCCAACATGCCCTGCACGCCGGAAGCCGTCACCGTGCTCCGCGCTGCGGGCGTGCTGTTCGCGCCCGGCAAGGCCGCGAACGCGGGCGGTGTCGCCACCTCCGCGCTCGAGATGCAGCAGAACGCCTCGCGGGATGCCTGGACGTTCGAGTACGCCGAGCAGCGCCTCTCCGACATCATGACGAACATCCACGACAGCTGCGCCGAGACCGCGGCCGAGTACGGCGAGCCGGGCGACTACGCGCTCGGCGCCAACGTCGCCGGCTTCGTCCGCGTGGCCGACGCCATGCTCGCTCTGGGCGTCATCTAGCGTTCAGGCTCTGCCGCGTTCGCGCGGACCAGCGGCTCGGTCGGCTCAGTGCCGGCCGAGCCGTTTGCGCAGGTACTCGATGCGCGCCTGCAGCTGCGAGACGCTCGCCTGCGCGACGGCCGGTCCGCCGCACACCCGGCGCAGCTCGGCGTGGATGAGGCCGTGCGGCTCTCCCGAGTTCTTCGAGTACAGGCCGACCAGGCTGTTGAGCAGCTGCCGCTGCTCCTTCAGGGTGCGGTGCAGCGGCGCGGGAGGGTGTCCCTCGGCCGCAGCGGGACGCGCCGACGACCGCCGCGACTGCCGCTGCTGCCGCTGGAGCAGCAGCTCGTGCACCTGGTCGGGCTCCAGGATGCCGGGGAGGCCGATGAAGTCGTGCTCCTCGTCCGTGCCGGGCACGGCGTAGCTGCCGAACTCCTTGCCGTCGAACACGACCCGGTCGAAGTTCGCCTCCGAGCCGAGCGCTTCGAACGCGAACTCCTCGGTCAGCGCCTCCGAGGCCCGCTCCTCGCGGTTGGCCTCGGCCATCATCGCGTCCTCGGGGTTCCACAGGTCGCCCTCGGCGTTCTCGTCGGTCGGCCGGTCGAGCGCGTGGTCGCGCTCCAGTTCCAGCGCGTTGGCGAGCGCCATCAGCATCGGGACGTTCGGCAGGAACACGGACGCGGTCTCACCGCGGCGCCGCGCGCGCACGAAGCGGCCGATCGCCTGCGCGAAGAAGAGCGGGGTGGAGGCGCTGGTCGCGTACACGCCGACGGCGAGGCGCGGCACGTCCACGCCCTCCGACACCATGCGCACGGCGACCATCCAGCGCGAGGTGCCCTTCGAGAACTCCTCGATCCGGTCGCTCGCCTCCTTCTCGTCCGAGAGGACGACGGTGACCGACTCACCGGTGATCTGCTGCAGGATGTCCGCGTACGCGCGGGCCGTGTAGTGGTCGGTCGCGATCACCAGGCCGCCGGCGTCCGGGATGGCGCCGCGCACCTCGGTCAGGCGGCGGTCGGCCGCGCTGAGCACGGCCGGGATCCATTCGCCCTTCGGGTCGAGCGCGGTCCGCCACGCCTGCGAGGTGATGTCCTTGGTGTTGCCCTCGCCGAGCCGCGCCTCCATCTCGTCGCCGGTCTTGGTGCGCCAGCGCATGTGCCCGGCGTAGACCATGAAGATGACGGGGCGCACGACGCCGTCGGAGAGGGCGCGCCCGTAGCCGTAGTTGTAGTCGGTGAGCGACGTGCGGATGCCCTGCTTGTCCGGCAGGTAGGTGACGAACGGGATCGGCGCCGTGTCGGAGCGGAACGGCGTCCCCGTGAGCGAGAGCCGGCGCGTGGCGCGCTCGAACGCGTCCCGGATGCCGTCGCCCCAGCTGAGCGCGTCGCCGCCGTGGTGCACCTCGTCGAGGATGACCAGAGTGCGGCTGGCCTCGGTGATGTCCTTGTGGAGGCTCGGCCGCATGGCGACCTGCGCGTAGGTGACCGCGACGCCCTTGTAGTGGCGGGCGTACCGGCCGTCGGCGTTCTTGAAGTCCGGGTCGAGGTTGAGACCGACCCGGGAGGCGGCCTCGGCCCACTGTCGCTTGAGGTGCTCCGTCGGCGCGACGACGGTCACGCGCTCGATCGTGCGGCGGGCCAGCAGTTCGGTCGCGAGCCGGAGGGCGAAGGTCGTCTTGCCTGCGCCCGGCGTCGCGGCGGCGAGGAAGTCACGGGGCTCGTCGCGGAAGTACGTGTCGAGCGCCTCCGCCTGCCACGCGCGCAGCTTTCCGGCGGTGCCCCAGGCGGCGCGCTCGGGGAACGAGGGCGAGAGATGCTCGGCCGCGAAACTGCCCGCGTGTACCCCGATGACATCCGGCTCGTCACCGGATTCGGCGTCCGGTTCGAACCCGGGGAGGGGTGCAGCTGTCGTTTCCACGTGGATCAAATCTACCCGTTCCCTCCGACATCCGCCTGGACGGACGGTCCACCGGATGCAGAATGGAGGAATGGTCGAAGCGCAGCATCCCTGGTCCCGCTACGTCGCCCTGGGCGACTCCTTCACGGAGGGCATCGGCGATCCCGAGCCCGCCAGCCCCGGCGGGCACCGCGGCTGGGCCGACCGCGTCGCCGAGGTGCTGAGCAGCCAGACCGACGACTTCGCCTACGCCAACCTCGCGGTGCGCGGCAAACTCATCAAGCAGATCCTGGACGACCAGGTCGAGCCGGCGCTCGCCCTCCGCCCCGACCTGATCACCATCTCCGCCGGCGGCAACGACGTCATCCGCCCGGGCACCGACCCCGATCAGATCGCCGCCCTCTTCGACCAGGCGGTGTCCCGCCTCAGCCGCGACGGCGCCACCATCGTGGTGTTCACCGGGGTGGACGTCGGCTTCTCCCCCGTGTTCCGCGGCATCCGCGGCAAAGTCGCCATCTACAACGAGAACGTCCGCGCCGTCGCCGCGAAGTACGACTGCATCGTCGCCGACCAGTGGGCGCTGACCGAGATCCAGGACCAGCGGATGTGGGCCCCCGACCGACTGCACCTCGCGCCGCTCGGCCACCACACCGTCGCCCGCATGGTGCTCGCCGCCCTCAACGTGGAGAACGACCTCCAGCCGCTCGACCCGGAGCCGCTGCCCGCCCGCACCTGGCGGCAGGCGCGCTCGGAGGACCTCTCCTGGGCCCGGGAGTACCTCGTGCCCTGGGTGGTGCGGCGCATCCGCCACCAGTCGTCCGGCGACCACGTGCTGCCGAAGCGGCCGGAAGCCGGGCCCTTCGTCATCCGCACCGAGGACTGAGCGACGCCGAATGCCCCGCACCGACCCTGCGGCCGGCGACGATCGCTCGCTCCTGCCCGACGACGTCGACACGTTCGAGGCGTTCGCCCGCGCGCTCGGTGCACTGCGCCGGGACGGCGGACTGCCCTCGTACGAGGAGATCGCCCGGCGGATCGGCCGCGGCCGCGCTGAGGCCGGCCGCGGCGGCCCACCAGCCAAGGTCACGGTCTACGACTGCTTCCGTCCCAACCGCCAGCGTCTCGACATCGACCTCGTCCACGACATCGTGCTCGCGCTCACCGACGACGCTCGGAGGGCGGACGCGTGGCGCCATCTCGCCCAGACCCTGAACGGCGCCCGCCTGGGCGCGCATGTCGTCGTCACGACCATGAGCGCCCCCTCCACTCCTGTGAGCAGTGTCACCGATCCCACGGACGGCGCCGTCACGATCGTCACCGGCCTCCCCGGCGTCGGCAAGAGCACGCTCGCCAGAACGCTCGTGCGCACCGAGTTCGCCGCGGGCACCGCGGACATCGCCCTCGTGATCGAACTGCGCGGCTATCACGCGGTCCTCGCACCGGCCGAACCGGTCGAGGCGCTGCGCGCGCTCGCTCGTGCGGTCGGCGCGCGCGGCGGTTCGTCCGCGGCGCCCAACCTCCTTCGCGACGGTATCGAGAAGGCGCTCGCCGACCGCCGTGCGGTGCTGGTCTTCGAGGATGCCCGCTCCGCGGAGGACATCGTCCCCCTCCTCCCGCGCGGTGTTCGCTCGATCGTCACCAGCCGTTCCACGCTCCACGGCTTCGAAGAGCTGGCCGCCGCCCGCGCGCTGCGCCAGCCGGTCGCGCGCCGCGAACTCGTCCCCCTCCCGGTCGACGAGGCGGCCGCCGCGATCGCCGCGGGTCTGGACGGCCGCACGCTCCCACCTGCGGCGCTCGACCGCCTCGGCCGTGCCAGCGGCGGCATCCGTCTCGCCATCGACCTGATCGTGCGGTTCATCCGCGACCACCCGGACTGGACACCCGACGACGTGGCGGAGCGCTTCGACGTCCCGTCCGCCGGCTCCCCCATCCATCCGCTGCTCGATGCCGTCTACCAGTCCCTCGATGCGAACGATGCGGCAGCGCTCCGGAGGCTCTCGTTGTTCGCAGCGCCGGTACACGTCGGCACGCTCCGACGGGCGTCGCCCGAGACAGCATCGGCGGTGCCGCGGCTCCGCTCCCTGCATCTCGTCGATGCGGGCCCACACCTCACGCTGCACGACGCGGTGCGCGCGCACGCCCGCGAGCGCGCCCTCGACGAGGACCCGCTGTCGAGGCGACGCTCCTTCGCCCGGGCGTTCGCCGAGGCCTCGCGCGCCCGGCTCGAGACCGGCGGCAGGGTCGACCGCGCCCAGGCTGTGGAACTCCACGCCGCGGCGGTCCTCGCCCACGAGCACAGCGCGGACGACGAGTTGGTGGCGCTGGCCGTCGCGGCCGGCGAGCGTCTCGAGGAGGACGGTCACTGGGCCGAGATCGTCTCGGTCCTCGAGCATGCCGACGCGGTCGCCGGTCCGCAGCACCGCGGCGCGCTCGCCGAGCTGATGGCCCGCTCTTACGAGAAGCTGGGCCGCACCGACGACTCGCTCGCGAGCCTCCACCGGGCGCAGCGACTCGGCGACGAGAGGATGCCGGGCCGGCTCTGGAACATCATCGGCAACCTCCATCGCAGCCTCGGCCGCTGGGCAGAAGCCCAGGCCGCCTACCGTCGCGCGGCCGCGGTGGCCCGGGAGGCGGGAAACAGGATCACGGAGGGCCGCGCCGTGGGCAACGAGGCCAACCTCGCGCGGTTGCGCGGCGACCTGGCCGAGGCGTGCCAGCTCTTCGACGCGGCGTGGGCGATCACGGCGGTGGCGGGCGACGCCGGCAACCGGACCATCCTGCGCAGCAACCGCACCTTCCTGCACGCCGCCCTCGGCCGCTTCGCCGACGCCGAGGCCGAGAGCCGGGCGCTGCTCGCCGAGGACCCGCCCGGGATGTCGCCGGCTTATCACACCGTCACTCTCGCCACCGTCCTGCTCGCCGACGGTCGCCCGGCCGAAGCCGTGGCCGCGCTCGAACACGGGCAGCGGATGAGCGACGGCGCCGAGGGGTTCGACGTCCTGCCCGAGATCCGTGCGCTCCGGGCGCAGGCCTTGCAGGCGGTCGGTCGGCTCGATGAGGCAGAACGCGACGCCCGGGCGGCACTCGAGGCGATCGACGGGACCGGATTCGACCTCCCCGTGCCCGACGCACTGGGCACGCTGGCGCTCGTCGCCCTCGATCGTGGGCGGACCGACGACGCCGCGAGCCTCGCCACCGAGGCCCTCGCCGCAGCAGAGCGGTTGGGCGATGTCAACGAGGTGGCCCGAGCCCACGAGATCCTCGGGCGTGCGGCGATCGCGGCCGGCGACGACGAACGCGCCCGCCGTCATCTGCGCGACTCCGTCCGCATTCTCCGCCGCATGGGGCACGAGCGGGCGGGACGCCTCGTCTCCGCTTTCCCGGCCCTCGTCTCCTGAGGCCGGATCCTCGGGTTCCCCTGAGCCGTTCGGATCCGTTCGGACCGTTCGGAGCGTCGTCCCCGACCGGGGAGCATGGACCTCCGTGCGCCGAGAGGCGCACACCGAATCCCGCTCTCCGAAAGGTTCCGATGCCTACCCGCGCGCACAGCACGCTCCCTCCGCCCTCCCGCATCACCGCTGCTCTGCTCTCCGGTGCCGCCGCCCTGCTCGTGCTCGCCGGCTGCTCGGGAGCACCGAGCGCGTCCGTCGGCGACGCGGCGGACGTCGACGTCGTCTACAGCGGGAAGACCCTCCCGTTCGCCGTGACCGTCACCTCGTTCGAAAAGGCTCCCGCCGATGTCCAGGACGGCTTCGCGGGCGACGACACCATCTATTTCGCGAACGTCGACTTCACCTTCACCGGGGAGAAGGGGACGAAGCTCCCGCCCGTCTACGGCAACGTGTATGCAGCCCTGGACGACGGATCCTTCGCGAGCGCCACCTTCACCGGGTTGCCGGAGTGCACCGGCAACCCCGAGCGCGCCACCGACTGGCTCGCCGACCTGTCCGCCGGCGAGACGGTCTCGGTCTGCGTCCCCGTCGCCTCCGCCGACGGCAAGGAGGTCGTCGGCGTCTACGTCGGCAGCGGTGACGTCAACGATGGCGGAACGGTGTGGAAGCCGTGACGACGACCGGACCCGATCCCCGTTCCGCCGCCACGGTAGAGCCGGTCGAGCCCGAGCATCCGGAGACGCCCTGGGGCTGGTTCGGAAGCGCGGCGATCGCCATCGCCATCGCCGTGCTCTGCTTCACGCCCGTCTGGGACGAGGTCACGGATGCCGCCGGCCGCCGTGCCTGGTTCTCCCGGCTGCTCGACACCCTCGGCCCGTTCACGGTCGCGGCCGTTGCCGCCGTCTTCGCCCTGGTCTCGATCGTCGCCGCCGTTCGTGCGATGCGCCGTCACTCATAGTCATCCCTCGAAAGGAACACCCCCATGGGACTCTTCGACAAGTTCGCCTCGGCCTTCTCCGGCCCCGCCGTCGACCACGCGGCCGAGATCGTCTCGGCCGGCGGCGACGCCTCCCTCGCCACGGCCAGGGTGATGCCCAGCGCCTACACGCGCGGCGGTGGCGGGGGCGTGTCGCTCGACGGCAGACTGCTCAACGCCGCCCTCTCGGCCATGCAGAACACCGCATCCGGCTCGAAGCACCTGGGCGGCGAGGCCGGTTCGACCGCCCACCAGCTCCGCCGCGACGCCGACCTCGCCGTGCTCTCCCTCGGCGAGACCGACCTGACCTGGTGGGACTTCGGGATGACGGCGGCCTCCGTTCCGCCCGAGCTGACCCAGCGTGTGCCGCGCACCCAGGTCACGTCGATCGTCGACACCGGCGCGAAGGCGCAGGGCGGCGCACGGGTCGTCCGGTTCACGTTCGCCGACGGCTCGTGGGCGGACTACCGCGTCATCCAGCCGTCGGAGCAGTTCTGGGCGGTCGCAGCGACGTATGGTGCAGCCTGATCGGCGCGATCAGGTCCCGAGGCCGCCGGGATGCGCGAGCCGCCAGCCGAAGCCGGGATCGGGCACGTCCTTCGCGAGCGCGAGTTCGGCGGACTGGCTCTTGCCGTTGGACGTGAACGTCACCTTGCCGACGACGTCGCCGGCGAAACCGGACTGCACCGGACGCGTCTCCAGCGCCACCTCGACCGGCTGATCGGACCACACGACGAACGTCGTCGCGGTCGTGGCCACGAGATCCGAGCTCGCCTTCCACGGCGTGCTGTACGAGCCGAACACCTGGCCCTTCGTGGAGGCGGAGACCTGGTGGAAGCCCGCCTTCACGCTGGTCAGCAGCGCCTTGACGCCCGCCCACAGGTCGTCGTGGGTCGGCGCGCCGAGCACGACGCCCAGCACGCGAACCTTCGCCGTGCCCACGGCCACGTCGGCCGAGAACAGGAGGCAGTTGCCCGCCTCGTCGGTGTTGCCGGTCTTGAGGCCGTCGATGCCCTCCCACCCGAGCAGGGTGTTCGTGTTGTCCTGGGCGCCCGCTCCCGGGAGGGTCGCCGTCTTCTGCGAGACGATCGACGACAGCGTGGGCGAGTCGAGCACCAGCTGTCCGAGGCCCAGGAGGTCCTTCGTCGTGCTCACGTTGCCCGGGTCGAGGCCGTCGGCCGTGACGATCTTGGTGCCCGTGAACCCCTTGGCCGCGAGCCACTTGTTCGCCGCCGTCACGTAATCCGAGGTCGAGCCGTACGCCCAGTTGACGAGCGAGATGGCGTAGTTGTTGGCCGACGGCAGGAGCATCGCGGTGAGCGCCTCCTTCTCCGTCATCGACGTGCCCGCCTGCACGGGGGCCCACGAGCCGCCCTCGGCGATCACCTCATTCCAGATGTCGACGTCCTTCTGCGTGAACGAGATGGTCGGCCCCTGGTCGTCGCCGTTGAGCGGCTTCGCTTCCAGCACGAGCAGCGCGGTGATCACCTTCGTCACGCTCGCGATCGGCACACTGGCATCGCTGCCGTGGTAGACCGTGGCGCCCGAGTAGTCGGGGGCGGTGACGGCGGACGAGCCGTAACCCGGCCAGGCGAGCTGCGCGGCCGGCTGCACGATCGACTTCTCGTGCGTGACGACGGCGGCGGTCGCCGGGATGGGCGTCAGCAGCGAGCCCGCGAGGTAGAGGAAGGCCAGCAGGAGGGTCCCGCCGATCCCGAAGACGACGAAGCGGCGACGGCGGTACACCGTCCGGGACACACGGCGCGACGGATCGACAGGCACTTGCGGGGACACGCTGGAATTCTAAGCGGGACTACTCAGGCATCGCCTGAGAACGCGCCCGCAACGCCCACAGCGCCACGGCGCTCGCCGACGCCACGTTCAGCGAGTCGACGCCGTGCAGCATCGGGATGGTGACCACCGTGTCCGCGGAGGCCAGCGCCCGCCGCGACAGGCCGTCCCCCTCCGAGCCGAGCACCATGGCGACCCGCTCGGGTGGGGCGGCGGCGTACTGGTCCAGGGTGACCGCGTCGTCGGCGAGGGCGAGCGCCGCGATGTCGAAGCCCGCGTCGTGCAGGATCCCGGTCGCCTCGTCCCACTCCGGGATGCGCGTCCACGGCACCTGGAGCACCGTCCCCATGCTGACCCGCACGCTCCGGCGGTAGAGCGGATCGGCGCACCGCGGACTCACCAGGACCGCGTCGGCCCCGAGTCCCGCGACCGAGCGGAAGATCGCCCCGACGTTCGTGTGGTCGACGATGTCCTCCAGCACGACGACCCGGCGCGCGTCGCGGATCAGGTCCCGCGGATCGGGCAGCACGGGCCGGTGCATCGCCGCCAGGGCGCCGCGGTGCAGGTTGTACCCGGTGAGCTGCTCGAGCACCCCGGCCTCGCCGACGAACACGGGCACGTCCGGGTACTGCTCGAGCAACGGCTCCACGTCGGGCAGCCACTGCTCCTGCAGCAGCACGGACCGCGGGCGGTGCCCGGCCGCGAGCGCGCGCGTGATGACCTTGGTCGACTCCGCGATGTAGAGGCCGCCCTCCGGTTCGCTCACGCGCCGCAGCGCGACGTCGGTCAGGCGGGAGTAATCGGCGAGGCCGTCGGCCGTCAGGTCTGTCACACGATGGATCTGCACCCGTCCAGATTGCCAGTCGCCGGAAACAATTCGGAAAACTGGGGTGTTTAGACTCGGGAGGGGACGACCGGGAGGTGCCTGTGGACACGCTGACGACGGAGCTGACGCCCGAGCTCGCGCGCGGGATCGACGAGACCGCCGAGCTGCTCTCCGGCCGGCGCTTCGCCGTGCTCACCGGCGCGGGCGTCTCGACCGACTCCGGCATCCCCGACTACCGCGGCGAAGGCGCTCCCAAGCGCACCCCGATGACGTTCCAGCAGTTCCTCGCCGACGACCGCTACCGCAAGCGGTACTGGGCCGGCAGCCACCTCGGGTACCGGCGGTTCGCCGCCGCGCGCCCGAACGACGGCCACCGCGCCCTCGCGCGCCTGGAGGCGGCGGGCGCGGCCAACGGCGTCATCACGCAGAACGTGGACGGCCTGCACAAGCAGGCGGGCTCGCAGCGGGTCGTCGACCTGCACGGCTCGATGGATCGCGTGGTGTGCCTGGTCTGCGGCCAGGTGTTCGCCCGCGAGGCCATCACCGCCCGCATCGACGCCGCCAACCCCTGGATCGACACCGAGGGCGCTGTCGAGATCGCCCCGGACGGCGACGCGATCGTCACCGACATCGACTCCTTCGTGGTGCCGGACTGCACGGTCTGCGGCGGCCATCTCAAGCCCGACGTCGTCTTCTTCGGCGAATTCATCCCCGCCGAGAAGTACCGCGAGGCCAGCGCGATGGTCCGCTCGTCGGACGCGCTCCTGATCGCCGGCTCGTCCCTCATCGTGAACTCGGGCATCCGGCTGCTGGAGGAGGCCCGGCGCCGCCGCCTCCCGATCGTCATCGTCAACCGCGGCGAGACGAAGGGCGATCTGCGCGCGGCCATTAAGCTGGATGCCGGGACGACGGAGACGCTCGTCGAGCTCTCCCGCCGGTTGGCGTAGCACTCCGCGCCGCGGTCGCGGCGCGTCCTGAAGCGAAAGGACGCGCGTGACCTTCATCTCCCTCGTTCGGCACGGCCAGACCGATTGGAACCTCGCCCGGCGCATCCAGGGCTCCAGCGACATCCCCCTCAACGACACGGGGCGCGCCCAGGCCGAGACCACCGGGCGCGCGCTCGCCGGCGGCCGCTTCGACGCGATCTACGCGAGCCCGCTGGGCCGCGCGTTCGAGACCGCGCGCATCATCTCTTCCCACCTCGGGCTGGGCGAGCCGGGCGCGCTCCCCGCGGTCGCCGAGCGCAACTACGGCGAGGCGGAGGGACTGACCGGCGCCGAGATCCTCGAACGCTGGCCGGAGGGCACCCCGGTCCCCGGCCGCGAGTCGCGCGACGAGGTCGTGGCGCGGGCGCTCCCCGCCCTGCTGGAGCTGGGCGAGAGCCACCCCGACGAGAGCGTCATCGTCGTGAGCCACGGCGGCGTCATCGGCTCGCTCGTGCGCCACGTCACCGACCACGCACTCCCCGGCCCCGGCGAGGTCATCCCGAACGGATCCGTCCACCGGTTCGTCTACGACGACGGCGTCCTGCGCCTCGACCGATTCAACCTCGGCCCGGAGGACCGCGACCTGCTCACCGCGTCCGTGATGTGACCCGGTCCGCGCGTGCGGCCGTCGCGGTCAGCACCGTGAGCAGGTGCTCCGCCGACGCCTCCCACGTGAACCGCGCGGCCTCGGCCCGGGAGGCGACGGAGCGCGCAGCCCAGACGCCGTCCTGCTCCAGGTGGCGCACCCGCTCGGCGAGCTGCTCGGCGGAGTCGGCCTCGAAGAACAGCGCCGCCTCTCCCCCGATCTCGCGGAAGATCGGGATGTCGCTGACCACCACGGGCGTCCCGAGCGTCATGGACTCGACCAGCGGGATGCCGAACCCCTCGTCGCGCGACGCCGTCACCAGCGCCGTCGCGGCCGCGAGCGTCTCCGCGTACTCCTCGTCGCTCGCCCCGTCGTGGAAGACCAGTCGGGCGGCCGGAGCGAGCGCGGCGAGACGCTCCTTCTCGGCGTCGGAGACGCGGCTCATCAGATGCAGCTCGTACTCCGGTAGGAGGGCCGCGGCGCGCACGAGCGTGTCGACGTTCTTGTACGGCATGAACGAGCCCATGTAGACGAGGCTCTTCGACTCGGGCGCCGTGCGGGAGGCACGCGCCTCCGGGATGGCCGGCATGTCTGCCGCGTTCGGCACGACGTACACCGGGCGCTTCGTCAGCCGGTGCTCCGCGATGAGCTGCTTCGTCGTCTTCGACACCGTCACCACGGCGTCCGAGCGGTTGAGCAGGAGCCGTTGCGGCCACCACGCGAGGTGGTAGAGCCGCCACAGACCCCGCACGAAGGCGGGGAGGTCGCGCGGCGGCGTCGGGTGGCGGTAGTAGATCAGGTCGTGGACCGTGAGCACCAGCCGGTAGCGGCGGCCGACGCCGCCCATCGTCTGCATCGGGGTGAACACGACGTCGGGCGCGAGCCGGTTGACCTGACGCGCGACCCACGGCTCGCCCACGGCCGTCGGCGAGCCGATCAGCTCCCACGGCAGGTCCGGGAGCATCTCCAGCTGGCGCCGGTCGCTGATGAGCATCGTGACGGCGTGACGCTTCGCGAGCGCGCTCACCAGACCGGCGGTGTACCGGCTGATGCCATCGTGGCGGCCGATGCGCGTGTACCGGCAGTCGAAGAGGACCTTCACGCGACATCCTCCTCGACGAGGAAGGCTCGGATCGCCGCGGCGGCTTCGAGCGGCTTCTCGTAGTGGATCAGGTGCCCGACGCCGGCGATCTCGACGAGCCGCGCATCCGCGAACAACGTCTGCAGCCGGCGCTCCGCCTCGATCGGCGTGATGTCGTCGTCGACCGCGGCCACGAGCAGGGTCGGCTCCGGGATGCGCGCGGCGAACTCGCTCACGTCGTGCGACACGGAGGCGCGGAACGCCTCCAGCACGACCCGGCGGTCGCTGAAGGCGGAGAAGTAGCGGTGGTGCTGGTCGTGGATCCAGGCCCGCAGCCCGCGCTCCTTCGTCTTCGCCATGGCCTCGCTCATGACACGGACGATCAGACGGTTGCGCAGGAGGGCGAAGCCCAGGCGCTCGGGGAGCACCGACGCCAGCCAGTAGTAGAAGATCGCCAGCCGGGTGAGGATGCCGCGCGGCCCCTTCAGCGCCGGCTGCCCGATCGGGTTCACCAGCACGACCGACTCCGGCCGCAGCGGATCGTCGGGCTGACGGGTCGCCAGCGCGCCCGCCACCACGATCGAGCCGAACGAATGCCCGAGCAGGACAAGGCGGCCCGGGAGGTCGAGCGCCGCGACGAACGCGCGCAGCCAACGGCTGTAACCCTCGATGTCGTGCGCCGCCTCGGTCAAAGCCGTCGACTCGCCGAATCCCGGCAGATCGGGCGAGATCATCCGCAGCCCGGGCAGCTGCGCGACCACCGGCTCCAGCCCGTGATGGTCACCGCGGAAACCGTGCACGACCACGACCGTCGTGGCCGCGTCCGGGTCGCCGTAGTCCCAGTACCTGGTCGTCCCGCCGAGGAGGTCGAACCCGCCCTGGCGCACGGGTATGCGGTCGAGCGCGTCGGCGTATGGTGAGGCTGTGTTCCTCGTCGAGGTGGTCATCGCAGTCAAGTCTAGGCAAGCCGCGGGCATCCACTTCGTGAATGTGCAGTGCGGACTGGACAGGCCACTGCGCAGACCCCCTAGACTTCACTGGTTGTAACCGCTTGCATACGGCCTCGCGCCAGAAGGAGAACCGTGAGTTTCACCGCGCCCATCACGCTGCCCGGGCTCACCCTCGACCCCCAGTGGTACCGCCGCGCGGTGTTCTACGAGGTCATGGTGCGCTCGTTCGTCGACAGCAACGGAGACGGGTCCGGCGACCTGGCCGGGCTGACCTCCAAGCTCGACTACCTGCAGTGGCTCGGCATCGACGCGCTCTGGCTCCCGCCGTTCTTCCAGTCGCCCCTGCGCGACGGAGGCTACGACGTCTCGGACTTCAAGGCGATCCTCCCCGAGTTCGGCACCATCGACGAGTTCCGCGACCTGGTCACCAAGGCGCACGAGCGCAACATGCGCATCATCATCGACCTGCCGATGAACCACACCTCCGACCAGCACGAGTGGTTCCAGCAGTCGCGCTCCGACCCCGAGGGCCCGTACGGCGACTTCTACGTCTGGAACGAGACCGACGACAAGTACCCCGACATCCGCATCATCTTCGTCGACACCGAGGACTCCAACTGGGCGTTCGACGAGGCGCGGCGCCAGTACTACTTCCACCGGTTCTTCTCGCACCAGCCCGACCTCAACTTCGAGAACCCGGCCGTGCACGACGCGATGTACGACATCGTCCGGTTCTGGCTCGACCTCGGCGTCGACGGCTTCCGGCTCGACGCCATCCCCTACCTGTACGAGTCCGACGAGGGCAACGGCGAGGGCGAGCCCCCGACGCACGAATTCATCAAGAAGCTCCGCGCGATGGTCGACCACGAGTACCCCGGCCGCATGATGATCGCCGAGGCCAACCAGTGGCCCCGCGAGGTCGCGGCCTTCTTCGGCAGCGAGGAGGAGCCGGAGTGCCACATGGCCTTCGACTTCCCCGTCATGCCCCGCATCTTCTACGCGCTGCGCTCGCAGCAGGCGACCGAGCTGGTCCGCGTGCTCTCCGAGACGACGGACACGCCAGAGGGCGCCGCCTGGGGCGTCTTCCTGCGCAACCACGACGAGCTCACGCTCGAGATGGTCAGCGAGGAGTACCGCCAGGCGATGTACGGCTGGTACGCGTACGACCCGCGCATGCGCGCCAACGTCGGCATCCGCCGCCGCCTCGCACCGCTGCTCGACAACTCCCGCGCCGAGCTGGAGCTGGCCCACGCCCTCCTCTTCTCGCTGGCCGGCAGCCCGTTCCTCTACTACGGGGACGAGATCGGGATGGGCGACAACATCTGGCTGCCCGACCGCGACAGCTCCCGCACGCCCATGCAGTGGACGCCCGACCGCAACGGCGGGTTCTCGACCGCCGACCCGGGCAAGCTGTTCCTGCCGATCGTGCAGTCGCTGGTCTACCACTACAACCAGGTGAACGTGGAGGCGCAGCTCGCGCAGTCGCGCTCGCTCCTGCACTGGGTCCGCAACGTCATCCACGTGCGCAAGGCGCACCCCGTCTTCGGCCTCGGCGACATGCGCGTGCTCCAGACCGACCACGAGTCCGTGCTCGCGTTCGTGCGGTCGTACGCCGGCAGCGGCACGCACTTCGGCGACCAGGCGGAGGACGTGCTCTGCGTGTTCTCGTTCGCTCACAACCCGATCTCGGTCACGCTCGATGCCCCCGAGTTCGCCGGCCGCACGCTCTACGACATGTTCGGCGGCGCGGAGTTCCCCACCGTCGCCGAGGACGGCCGCTTCACGCTCACGCTCGGCACCCAGAACTTCTACTGGCTGCACATCGAGCCGCGGCGCGACTGACGGCACCGGTCGACGACCCGCCCGGTGTGGCGACCGGGCGGTGTCGGCCCCTCCTCGTACCCTGAACACATGGGTTGGCATCACGAGCTCGGCGTCTTCGATCTGGAGACCACCGGCATCGACGTCGAGACGGCCCGCATCGTCACCGCGCACGTCGGGCTGCTGAACGAGCAGGGCGAGGTCGTCCACGGCCGCTACTGGCTGCTCGACCCCGGGATGGAGATCCCGGCCGAGGCGACGGCCGTGCACGGCATCACCACCGAGCTCGCCCGGGAGAAGGGCATGGCGGCCGCCGCGGGCGTCTCCGCCATCGTCGACCAGCTCCGCCGCCTGTTCGCCCGCGGAATCCCGGTGGTGGCGTACAACGCCCCCTACGACTTCACGCTGCTCGACCGGGAGGCGAAGCGCCACGGCGTCGAGCCGCTCGACTCCCCCGGCCCGATCATCGACCCGCTCGTCATCGACCGCGCCGTCGACAAGTTCCGCCCGGGCAAGCGCACGCTCACCGTCGCCGCGGATCACTACGGCGTCTCGTTGATCGACGCGCACGACGCCGGCGCCGACGCGATCGCCGCCGGACGGGTCGCACAGGCGATGGCCCAGCGGCACGCCGAGCACCTCGCCATCGAGGCCGCCGAGCTGCACCTCAAGCAGATCGACTGGTGCCGCGAGCAGGCCGCCGACTTCCAGGAGTACATGCGGCGCGTCCGCGACCCCGAGTTCACCGCCTCCGGCGACTGGCCGCTGCGCTAGCGCACCTCCCAGGCTGGGGGTTCTCCCCCGCGGGCGGCGACGCTAGTGTCGTCGGCATGAGCGATCCCAACCTGAACCCGCAGCCTCTCCCGCCGCAGCAGCAGCCGCAGTACGCCGCCGCCCCGCCCGCGCAGCCGGGCTACAACACGATGGCGATCGTGGGGTTCATCCTCGCGTTCTTCGTCAGCATCGTCGGCGCGATCCTGGGCTTCGTCGCCCTGTCGCAGATCAAGCGGACCGGCGAGCAGGGCCGCGGCCTCGCCATCGCCGCCGTCATCATCGGCCTCGTGGAGGTCGTGCTCACCATCATCCTCACGATCATCATCATCGCGTCGCTGGGTGTCGCCGCCGCCAACTACAACAACTACTGAACCGCATCCCACCGGATCGACACGAAGAGGCCCCCGTCGTACGACGGGGGCCTCTCACGGTCGCGACGGCCGGAGCCGTGCGGACTACTTGCCGAAGTTCTTGTAGCGCGAGTTGAACTTCTCGACGCGGCCGGCCGAGTCGAGGATGCGCTGCTTGCCGGTGTAGAACGGGTGCGACTCGGACGAGATCTCGACGTCGATCACCGGGTAGCTGTTGCCGTCCTCCCACTCGATCGTCTTCTCGCTCGAGACGGTGGAACGGGTGAGGAACGTCGCACCCGAGGCCAGGTCGCGGAAAACAACCGGAGCGTAGTCGGGGTGGATGCCAGTCTTCATCAGGACTTCCTTGTTGCGTTGGTTTCGGTCGGTCAGGCCCGCACGCCAGAGGCACGGGCGGAAAGCTCTCGGCCGCCACGAGGCAGAATGACTCGGGAGCCAGCTATCGAGTTTAGCAGATGACTCAGCCCGCGGTCGCCTGACGCGCCCGGGCGGTGTAGCGGCCGTCGCTCTCGACGAGTTCGATGTCGAGACCGAAGGTCTCGCTCAGGCTCTCGCTCGTCAGCACCTCGCCGATCGGGCCGTGCGCGGTGACCCGGCCGTCCTTCAGCAGGAGCGCGCGGTTGAAGCCGAGCGGGATCTCCTCCACGTGGTGGGTGACCATCACGATGGCGGGCGACTTGGCGTCGCTGGCGTAGCCGCCGAGCAGCTGCACGAGCTCCTCGCGTCCGCCGAGGTCGAGGCTCGCGGCCGGCTCGTCGAGCAGCAGGATCTCGGGATCGGTCATGACCGACCGGGCGATCTGCACGCGCTTCTGCTCGCCGTCGCTCAGGCTGCCGAAGGTGCGCTTGGCGAGGTGCTCGAGGCGCCACTCGGCAAGCACGCGCAGGGCGCGGCGCTCGTCGATCTCCTCGTAGAGCTCGTTCCAGCGGCCGGTGACGGCGTAGGCGGCGGTCATGACGACGTCGAGCACGGTCTCGTTCCGCGGGATGCGGCGGGCGAGTGCGCTCGACGCGAAGCCGAGCAGCGGACGCAGCTCCGCGAGGTCGCTCTGCCCGAGCGTCTCGCCGAGCACGATCGCCTCGCCGGAGGACGGGTGCAGCGCCGCGGCCGCGATCTGCAGCAGCGTGGTCTTGCCCGCGCCGTTCGGGCCGAGCACCACCCAGCGCTCGTCCGGCTCCACGGTCCAGTCGACGCCTTGGAGGACGGCGGTGCCGTCCCGGGTCACGGACACGTCTGAGAGCTGGAGAACGCTGCTGGCCATGCCTCCTAGCCTACCCACTCGGCGCTAGCTCACCGACCGGTAGACGTCGCGCGTCTGCTCGGCGATGGCCGACCAGCTGAACGACGTCTCCGCGCGCTGCCGGCCCGCCTCGCCCCAGCGGGCGGCGCGCTCCGGATCGCTCACGACCTCCGTCAGCGCCGCCGCGAGATCGCGCACGAACGCCTCCGGGTCCGTCGGCGTGCCCGTGCCGTCCTGCAGCTGCTCGATCGGCACCAGGCGACCGGTGACGCCGTCCACGATCACCTCGGGGATGCCGCCGGTCGCGGTGCCCACGACGGGCAGCCCGCACGCCATCGCCTCCAGGTTCACGATCCCGAGCGGTTCGTAGATCGACGGGCAGACGAAGACCGTGGAGGCGGTCAGCGCCACCCGCAGCTCCTCGTTCGAGAGCAGCCGGTCGATCCACACCACGCCGTCGCGCTCGGACTGCAGCCGCTCGACGAGCCCGCTCACCTCGGCGAGGATCTCGGGCGTGTCCGGCGCGCCCGCGCAGAGCACGAGCTGCACGTTGGCGGGCAGCAGACGGGCCGCGCGCAGCAGGTACGGGAGGCCCTTCTGGCGCGTGATGCGCCCGACGAAGACCACCGCGGGCCGCGTCGGGTCGATGCCCAGCGCGCGGGCGCGCTCGTCGTCCGAGATCGGCGTCCAGCGCTCGAGATCGATGCCGTTGTAGACGACCGTGACACGCCCGGGATCGAGCGACGGGTACGCGTTCAGGATGTCGCGGCGCATCCCCTCGCTCACCGCGATGACCGTGTCGGCCGACTCGAACGCGGTCTTCTCGGCCCAGCTCGACACGCGGTACCCGCCGCCGAGCTGCTCGGCCTTCCACGGCCGCAGCGGCTCGAGGCTGTGCGCCGTGACGACGTGCGGCACGTCGTGCAGCAGCTTGGCGAGGTGGCCGCCCGCGTTGGCGTACCAGGTGTGCGAGTGCACCACGTCGGCTCCCCCGCAGTCCTGCGCCATCTGCAGGTCGACGCCGAGCGTCGCGAGCGCACCGTTGGCCTCCCGCAGCTCGGCCGGCACACGGTACGCGACCGTGTCCGGGGCATCGCGGGGCTCGCCGAAGCAGCGCACCACCACCTCGATGTCCGCGCGCAGTGCGCGCACCAGTTCGGTCACGTGCACCCCGGCGCCGCCGTAGATGTCCGGCGGGTACTCCCGGGTCAGAAGATCAACGCGCATGTCCTGAACGCTAGTACAGCCCTCCGGTTGCCTCTACTGTGGTGGCATGGCAGCAGGCAGGAAGATCTTCGGCATCGTACTCGCGGGCGGGGAGGGCAAGCGGCTGATGCCGTTGACGGCCGACCGGGCCAAGCCCGCCGTTCCGTTCGGCGGACAGTACCGGCTCATCGACTTCGCACTCTCGAACCTCATCAACTCCCAGCTGCGCCAGATCGTCGTGCTCACCCAGTACAAGTCGCACAGCCTCGACCGGCACGTGTCGCAGACCTGGCGGCTCGACGGCATGCTCAACTCGTACATCGCGTCCGTGCCCGCGCAGCAGCGCCTGGGCAAGCGCTGGTTCAGCGGCTCGGCCGACGCCATCCTGCAGAGCCTCAACCTGCTCCGCGACGAGAAGCCCGACATCGTCGTCGTGGTCGGCGCCGACCACGTGTACCGGATGGACTTCGCCCAGATGATCCAGGCGCACATCGACTCGGGCGCCGCGGCCACCGTCGCCGCCATCCGCCAGCCGATCTCCCTCGCCGACCAGTTCGGCGTGATCGAGGTGGATGCCGCGCATCCCGAGCACATCGCCGCGTTCCGCGAGAAGCCGAGCGACCCGGTGGGGCTGCCCGACTCGCCCGACGAGGTGCTCGCCTCCATGGGCAACTACGTCTTCGACGCCGACGCCCTCATCGACGCGGTGATCCGCGACGGCGACCGCCCCGACTCCAACCACGACATGGGCGGCGACATCATCCCGGACTTCGTGGCGCGCGGCGAGGCGGCCGTCTACGACTTCAGCCGCAACGACCTCCCCGGCTCGACGGATCGCGACCGGTACTACTGGCGCGACGTCGGGACGATCGACTCGTTCTTCGAGGCCCACCAGGACCTCATCTCCGCGCTCCCCGTCTTCAACCTCTACAACCGCGAGTGGCCGATCTTCAGCCAGGTGCTCAACTCGCCGCCCGCGAAGATCGTGCGCGACGGGCGCGGCGCCCTGGGCACCACGATCGACTCGATCGTCTCGCTCGGTTCCGTGATCTCGGGCGCCCACCTGGAGCGCAGCGTGCTCGGCCCGTGGGCGAAGGTCGACTCCGGCGCCAAGGTCGTCGACTCGGTCGTGTTCGAGCGCGCCGTCATCGAGCCGAACGCGTTCGTCGGCCGCGCCATCCTGGACAAGGACGTCGTGGTCGCCGAGGGCGCGAGCATCGGCGTGGACCCGGCCAGGGACCGCGCACGCGGCTTCACCGTCACGGAATCCGGGATCACCGTCGTCGGCAAGGGAGTCCACGTCGTTCCATGACGTCCGCACGCACACAACACCCGGCCCCCCAGCAGTCGCTTTCTGAGAATCCTCCACGGTTCGTCGTCGTGCTCGACGCGGACTCGACCCTCATCCACGACGAGGTGATCGAGCTGCTCGCCGAGGAGGCGGGCGCCCGCACCGAGGTCGCCGAGATCACCGAGCGCGCGATGCGCGGCGAGCTCGACTTCGCCCAGAGCCTGCGCGAGCGCGTCCGCGCCCTCGCCGGGCTGCCGGTGTCGGTGTTCGAGCGCGTCGGCGCGCGCATCCGCGTGACCGACGGCGTGCCCGAACTGATCGCCGGGGTGCACGCCGTGGGCGGGCGCGTCGGCGTGGTCTCCGGCGGCTTCCACGAGCTGCTCGACCCGCTCGGCGCCCGGCTCGGCCTCGACCACTGGCGCGCGAACCGGCTCGCGGTGCGCGACGGCGCGCTCACCGGCGAGGTGGAGGGCCCGATCGTCGACGCCGCGGCCAAGGCCGAGGCCCTCACCGAGTGGGCGCGCGCCGCCGGCGTGCCGCTGCGCCGCACGGTCGCGATCGGGGACGGCGCCAACGACCTCCTGATGATGGCGGAGGCCGGCCTCGCCATCGCCTTCAACGCCAAGCCCCGCGTGCGCGCCGAGGCCGACCTCGTCATCGACCGCCAGGACCTCTCCCAGGTCCTCCCCCTCCTCGCCCTCCGCGGCTGAGCGGGCGGCTGGCGATTCCGGTCGGAACCCACAACGCCGCTCGGATCACCGTACGAACGGCGATCTGAGCGGCGTGTCGTGGTCCGGGACCGGAGCTCCGGTCGCGAGCGCGAGCGGCTAGTGCCCCATCCCCAGGCCGCCGTCGACCGGGATGACCGCGCCGGAGATGTAGCCGGCGTCGTCGCCCGCGACCCACGCGACGACCTTCGCGACCTCGCTCGGCGACGCGAAGCGGCCGGCGGGGATGCTCTTCTTGTACTCGGCCTGCTGCGTCTCGGGCAGGGCGGCCGTCATGTCCGTCTCGATGAAGCCGGGCGCGACGACGTTCGCCGTGATGCCGCGGGCGCCCAGCTCGCGCGTGATCGACCGCGCCATGCCCACCAGTCCGGCCTTGGACGACGCGTAGTTGACCTGGCCGGCGCCGCCGAACAGGCCGACGACGCTCGAGATCAGGACGATGCGGCCGAAGCGAGCCTTCAGCATGCCCTTGTTGGCACGCTTCACGACCCGGAAGGCGCCGCCGAGGTTGGTCTCGATGACGCTGTCGAACTCCTCGTCCGTCATGCGCATCAGGAGGGTGTCCTTGGTGATGCCGGCGTTCGCCACGACGACCTCCACCGGGCCGAGCTTCTCCTCGATCTCGGTGAACGCCGCGTCGATCGACGCGGTGTCGGTCACATCCGCGCGCACGGTGAGCGCTCCCTCCGGGCCCTCGCCCGACCGGGCGGTGACGGCGACGCGGTGGCCCTGGGCCACGAACTCCTCGGCGATCGCGTAGCCGATCCCGCGGTTTCCGCCGGTGACGAGCACGGTGCGCTGCGTGGTCATGTGGTGATTTCCTCTCGAATCGAACGGGTACCAGTCTATGGACGTACGCTTGAGGGGAATCCTCATGAAGACCACACGCCCCACGATCACGAACCTCGGCCTCTCGCCCGACGAGGAACGGCATCACCGGATGATCAGATACTCGGTGGCGATGGGCGTCCGCGTCGTCTGCCTGATCGTGGCGGTGCTGGTTCCGGGCTGGTGGGCGGCCGTGCCGATCATCGCGGCGGTCTTCCTCCCGTACATCGCCGTGGTCCTCGCGAACGTCCACGCCGACCCGCGTCGAGGAGAAGCCCAGCGTCCGGGCAATATCCTTCCCATGACACCTCCGCCGGCCGGCGGCGGGGACCCGAAGCAGGAGGGCCAGTGATCGGACTCGGAGAGCCGGATCCTCTGACGTGCTCGCGCGCGGGATGCCGTGAGACGGCGACCTGGCGCATCGAATGGCGCAACCCCAAGATCCACACCGCCGACCGCGTGAAGGTCTGGCTGGCGTGCGACGAGCACGAGGAGTTCCTGCGGGAGTTCCTGGCGGCGCGGGAGTTCCCGGTGGCCGTGAAGCCCGTGGACGAGGCGAGCGCCGCCGCGAGCGAGCGGACGACCGCGTGAGCGGCGGGAACGGCGGCGGCTGGAAGTTCGCCTTCTCGAAGCGCTGGCTCGGCTACCTCGCCTTCGCGATCGCCTTCGCGATCGCCTGCGGGTTCCTCTCCAACTGGCAGCTCGCGCGCAGCAAGGAGGCCGCGGCCGCGAACGCCCTGATCTCCCAGAACTTCGACTCGAAGCCGGTGCCGCTCACCAGCGAGCTCCCGACCCTCACGTCGTACTCGAAGAGCCAGGAGTGGACGCGCGTCACGGTGACCGGCACCTACGAGGCCGACCAGCAGCTCCTCGCGCGCAACCGCCCGTTCAACGGCAACCCGGGCTTCGAGGTCCTGACGCCGCTGCGCACCGCCGACGGGTCGCTCTTCATCGTCGACCGCGGCTGGGTGCCGACCGGCAACGACTCCGACGACCCCGACCACGTCCCCGCTCCCCCGTCCGGGACGGTCACCGTGGTCGCGCGGCTGAAGGCCAGCGAGCCGGCCATCGACGGGCGCACGGCCGTCGGGCGCCAGGTCGGCACCATCCAGCTCTCCGTCGTGAAGCAGAAGATGGACACGGATGCCGTCTACACGGGCGCGTACGGCCTCCTGGACCGCGAAACGCCCGCCCCGGCATCCGCGCCCACCCCCACGGTCACGGAGCCGCCCACGCAGGACGAGGGGCTGCACTGGTCGTACATGATCCAGTGGATCATCTTCGCGCTCATCGGCTTCTTCGGCCTCGGCTACGCGCTGCGCACGGAGTACCGCAAGCTCAACGAGAACGACCCCGCCGAGAAGGCGCGCGCCGCCGAGCGCGACCGCAAGCGGGCGCTCAAGCGCACCGACTCCGACGTCGAGGACGAGCTCCTCGACGCCTCCTCGCGCTGACCCTTCCCCGCACCCACCCGTGCGATTTGTGCCAAATGTCGACTCTGAGCGTCTCAGAGTCGACATTTGGCACAAATCGTTGCGGGGCTAGGCCAGCGAGATGAGGTCGAGGTAGTCCTTGTTCCAGTGGTCCTCGACGCCGTCGGGGAGGATGAGGACGCGCTCGGGGTTCAGCGCCTCCACGGCGCCCTCGTCGTGGCTCACCAGCACGACCGCGCCCTCGTAGTGCGCCAGGGCGTCGAGGATCTCGTCGCGGCTCGCGGGGTCGAGGTTGTTGGTCGGCTCGTCGAGCAGCAGCACGTTGGCGCCCGAGACGACGATCATCGCCAGCGCGAGACGCGTCTTCTCGCCACCGGAGAGCACTCCCGCCGGCTTGTGCGCATCGTCGCCGGTGAACAGGAACGAACCGAGCACCTTCCGGGCCTCGGTCTCGGTCAGGTTCGGCGACGACGACACCATGTTCTGCAGCACCGAGCGCTCGACGTCGATCGTCTCGTGCTCCTGCGCGTAGTAGCCGATGCGGAGCCCGTGGCCCGGCTCGACCTGGCCGGTGTCCGGCTTGTCGACGCCCGCGAGCATCCGGAGCAGCGTGGTCTTGCCCGCACCGTTCAGCCCGAGCACGACGACCTTCGCGCCGCGGTCGATCGCGAGGTCGACGGCCGTGAAAATCTCGAGCGAGCCGTAGCTCTTCGACAGGTCGGAGGCCGTGAGCGGGGTCCGACCGCAGGCGGCCGGGGTCGGGAAGCGCAGCTTCGCCACGCGGTCGACCTGACGCACCTCGTCGAGTCCCGACAGCAGCTTCTCGGCGCGCGCCACCATCTGGTGGGCGGCCGCCGCCTTGGTGGCCTTGGCCCCGAACTTCGCGGCCTGGAGCTGCAGCGCGCTGGCCTTCTTCTCGGCGTTGGCGCGCTCCTTCTTGCGGCGCTCCTCGTCGGCGGCGCGCTGGCGCTGGTAGTTCTTCCAGCCCATGTTGTAGATGTCGATGACCTGGCGGTTCGCGTCCAGGTAGAAGACGCGGTTGACGGTCTCCCCCACGAGCTCGACGTCGTGCGAGATCACGATGAAGCCGCCGGAGTAGCCCTTCAGGAACTCGCGCAGCCAGACGACCGAGTCGGCATCGAGGTGGTTGGTCGGCTCGTCGAGGATCATCGTGCGCGCGTCCGAGAACAGGATGCGCGCCAGCTCGATACGACGGCGCTGACCGCCCGAGAGGGTCTTGAGCGGCTGGTCCAGGATGCGGTCCGGGAGGTTGAGGTTGCTGGCGATGGACGCCGCCTCGGCCTCGGCCGCATACCCGCCGAGCATGTGGAACTGCTCTTCGAGCCGGCCGTACTTCTTCATCGCCGCGGCCGACACCGCGGCGTCGTCGCTCGCCATGTCGAGGGTCGACTGCTGCATCCCGAGCACGATCGACCCGAGGCCGCGGGCGTCGAGGATGCGCGTGCGCGCCAGGTCGTCGAGGTTGCCCGAGCGCGGGTCCTGCGGCAGGTAGCCGAGCTCCCCGCTGCGGTCGACCTTGCCCGCCGTCGGCAGCAGATCACCGGCCAGCACCTTCGTCAGGGTGGTCTTGCCGGCCCCGTTGCGGCCGACGAGGCCGATCTTGTCGCCGTCGGCGACGCGGAAGCTGACATCCTCCATCAGGAGGCGGGCGCCGACGCGCAGTTCGAGGCCCTGGACGCTGAGCACGATGAATCCTTCTCTTTCAGAAATCATCCGCCCCGGACCGCGAGGTCCGGGACGGATGGAGGTGTTGTTGTGTGGTGCGGATCAGATGGCGAAGCCGAGCGCGCGCATCATGTCGCGGCCGTCGTCGGTGATCCGCTCCGGCCCCCACGGCGGCATCCACACCCAGTTGATGCGGAACGCCTCGACGATGCCGTCGAGCGACTCGGCGGTCTGCTCCTCCAGCACATCGGTGAGGGGGCAGCCGGCGCTCGTCAGCGTCATCGAGATGATGAGGGCGTCGTTCTCGTCGTCCCAGCCCAGATCGTAGATCAGGCCGAGGTCGACGACGTTGATCCCGAGCTCGGGATCCATGACGTTCTTCAGCGCCTCTTCGACCTGGTCGAAGAGGGCCGGGCTGAGCGTGGCGACCATGGTGGGAGCCTACGCCTCGGCCAGGTCGCCCGCGGTGGCGCTGGCGGACTCGGGGGCGTCGACGTAGCGGTCGTAGCCCTCTTCCTCGAGTCGGTCGGCGAGCTCCGGGCCGCCCTGCTCGGCCACGCGGCCGGCGACGAACACGTGCACGAAGTCCGGCTTGATGTAGCGGAGGATGCGCGTGTAGTGCGTGATGAGCAGGATGCCGAGACCGGTGTTGGCCTTGGCGCGGTTGACGCCCTCCGACACGATCTTCAGCGCGTCGACGTCGAGGCCGGAGTCGGTCTCGTCGAGGACTGCGAACTTCGGCTTGAGCAGCTCGAGCTGGAGGATCTCGTTGCGCTTCTTCTCACCGCCCGAGAAGCCCTCGTTGACGTTGCGCTCGGCGAACGACGAGTCCATGCGCAGCGCGGCCATGCTCTCGCGGACGTCCTTGACCCAGGTGCGGATCGCGGGCGCCTGGCCGTCGATGGCGGTCTTGGCGGTGCGGAGGAAGTTGGTGTTGGTGACGCCGGGGATCTCCACGGGGTACTGCATGGCGAGGAAGAGGCCGGCGCGGGCGCGCTCGTCGACGGTCATCGCCAGCACGTCCTCACCGTCGAGCGTGATGCTCCCGCCGGTGACGGTGTACTTGGGGTGGCCGGCGATCGTGTAGGCCAGGGTGGACTTGCCCGAACCGTTGGGGCCCATGATCGCGTGGATCTCGCCCTCGCGGATGGTCAGGTCGACGCCGTTGAGGATGGGCTTGGTTCCCTGGTCCGTTTCGACGGTGACGTGCAGGTCGCGGATCTCGAGGACAGACATGGTGTTCAAATCTCTTTCGTAACGTTCGGGTCGATGAAGACGTCGCCGTCGATCAGCTCGACCGCGTAGACGGGGACGGGCTCGTACGCCGGGAGGTTGAGGGGCTTGCCGGTGAGGAGCGAGAACTGGGAGCCGTGCGCCCAGCACTCGAGGGTCTCCCCCTCGACGAAGCCCTCGGACAGCGAGATCTCGCCGTGGGTGCAGGTGTCGCCGATCGCATGGACGTCGCCCGCGGAGTCCTTGACCACCGCGATGGGCACGCCGTCGACGACGACGCGGGAGGCCTGGTTCTCCACCAGCTCCGCCACGGCGAGCACGCGCGACGCGGCCATCAGCCGGCCGCCACGACGGACGCCGTCAGCTCCGCCTCGATCGCCGTCTGGAGGTGCTCCTGCAGGGCGGGCGAGCCGATCTGCTGGACGATCTCGAACAGGAAGCCGCGCACGACCAGTCGGCGCGCCTCCTCCTCGGTGATCCCGCGGGACTGGAGGTAGAAGAGCTGCTCGTCGTCGAACCGGCCGGTGGCGCTGGCGTGGCCGGCACCGACGATGTCGCCGGTCTCGATCTCGAGGTTCGGGACGGAGTCGGCGCGGGCGCCGTCCGTGAGGACGAGGTTGCGGTTCTGCTCGTAGGTGTCGGTGCCGACGGCCTTCGGGCCGATCAGCACGTCGCCGATCCACACCGTGCGCGCGCCCTCGCCCTGCAGCGCACCCTTGTAGGTGACGCGGCTGCGGGTCTCCGCGCCGTCGTGGTGCACGTAGACCTGCTGCTCGAGGTGCTGGTGCGCGTCGGCGAAGTAGGCGCCGAGCAGTTCGGCGTCGGACCGCGCGCCGGCGAGGTGCGCCGACGGGTTGAGCCGCACGACGGAGCCGCCGAGGGTGACGGCGACGTGCTTGAGGCGCGCGCCCTCCTCGAGTCGGGCGAAGTGCGCGGCGATGTGGATGGCGTCGTCGTCCCACTCCTGCACCGAGACGACGGTCACGTCGGCGTTCGCGCCGACGAGGAACTCGACGTTCTCGGCGAGGTGGGCCGATCCGCGGTTCTGCAGGATGAGCGTGCCGCGGGCGCCGGGGGCGATCTCGACCACGGTGTGCGCGCCGCGGGGGCCGCTGCCGAGCGTGGAACGGGTGATCGTCGCCTCGGTGCCGTCGGTTCCGGCGAAGCCGATGAGGAGCGCCTGCTCGAAGCTGCTCCACGCGTTCGCGGAGACGCGGTCCTCGGGGAGGCCGGCGGTGCCGATGCGGGCGTCGTCGCGGGCGATCCACGACGTGGTCACGCCGGGCGCCTCGACGGTGTCGTAGGCGTACGCGGAGCCGTCGAGCTCACCCGTGAGCAGCTCGCTCAGGCGGGCCACCGGGGTGTACTTCCACATGACCTCGCGGCCGGTCACCGCCGGGAAGGCGGTGACGTCGGTCGAGGTGAAGCGCTCGGAACGGGTCTGGACGGGCACGGGGGCGCGCATGTGGGAGGGCGCGACCGCCGTCTGGTCGATCGTGGGGGTGCTGGACGTCATATCAGCCGACAGAGCCTTCCATGCCCATCTCGATGAGCTTGTTGAGTTCGAGTGCGTATTCCATCGGGAGCTCACGAGCGATCGGCTCGATGAAGCCGCGGACGATCATGGCCATCGCCTCGTCCTCCGGCATGCCCCGGGACATCAGGTAGAAGAGCTGCTCCTCGCTGACGCGCGAGACGGTGGCCTCGTGGCCGAGCTGCACGTCGTCCACCCGGATGTCGATCGCCGGGTAGGTGTCGGAGCGGGAGATGCTGTCGACCAGCAGAGCGTCGCAGCGCACGGTGTTCGCCGCGTGGTGCGCGTTGGCGTCGACGCGGACCTCGCCGCGGTAGCCGGCGCGGCCGCCGCCTCGCGCGATCGACTTGGAGACGATCGACGACTGCGTGTACGGCGCCATGTGGATCATCTTGGCGCCGGCGTCCTGGTGCTGGCCCGGGCCCGCGAAGGCCACGGAGAGCGTCTCGCCCTTGGCGTGCTCGCCCATGAGGTAGATCGACGGGTACTTCATCGTCACCTTGGAGCCGATGTTGCCGTCGATCCACTCCATCGTCGCGCCCTCGGCCGCGGTGGCCCGCTTGGTGACGAGGTTGTAGACGTTGTTCGACCAGTTCTGGATCGTCGTGTAGCGAACGCGGGCGTTCTTCTTGACGATGATCTCCACGACCGCCGAGTGGAGCGAGTCCGACTTGTAGATCGGGGCGGTGCAGCCCTCGATGTAGTGGACGTAGCTGCCCTCGTCGGCGATGATCAGCGTGCGCTCGAACTGGCCCATGTTCTCCGTGTTGATGCGGAAGTAGGCCTGGAGCGGGATCTCGACGTGGACGCCCTTGGGCACGTACACGAAGGAGCCGCCCGACCACACGGCGGTGTTCAGCGCGGCGAACTTGTTGTCGCCCGACGGGATGACGGTGCCGAAGTACTCCTCGAAGATCTCGGGGTGCTCCTTGAGCGCGGTGTCGGTGTCGAGGAAGATGACGCCCTGCTGCTCGAGGTCCTCGCGGATCTGGTGGTACACCACCTCGGACTCGTACTGCGCGGCGACGCCGGCCACGAGGCGCTGACGCTCCGCCTCCGGGATGCCGAGCTTCTCGTACGTGTTGCGGATGTCCTCCGGCAGGTCCTCCCAGCTCTGGGCCTGCTTCTCCGTCGAGCGGACGAAGTACTTGATGTTGTCGAAGTCGATCTCCGACAGGTCGGCGCCCCAGGTGGGCATCGGCTTGCGCTCGAAGAGCTGGAGCGCCTTCAGGCGGCGCTGGAGCATCCACTCCGGCTCGCCCTTCAGGTCCGAGATGTCTTTCACCACCTGTGGGGAGATGCCGCGACGCGCGGACGAGCCCGCCGCGTCGGAGTCGGCCCAGCCGAACTCGTACTGCCCCAGGCTGGCGAGTTCTGGCCGGTCGATCAGGATGTCTGACATATCTACCTCGTTTCCTACCACTCGTAACCGGATATCAGTCCGGCTCATTCCTCCCGGACGGACGGCATGCGCCTGCCGTTCGGGCGTCCTGATGGTGCGGGTGGCTGGTGTGCGTACCTAAAATGATCGAGGACGACGGGCGACTGTGCCCCGGCCGCCCTGCGTCGGACTGCCGTTCTCGGCAGGGGCGCAGTGCGGTCACGCGCACAGGGAGCGCGCGTTCTCGAACCCATCGATTCTACAGGTGCGGGCCGGTAAAAGTAGAGACGCGCCCTGCGCGTTGGCCGAGTATCCGATTCACACTGAGAAAGCCCCAAGGAAGACATGAAGCGCATCATCGCCTGGCTGCCCGACCGCGTCGACACCCGGCTGAAGGTGATCGGCTGGGTCTACCTCGTCGGGCAGATCGTCCTGGTGGGCACCGGCGGCCTGGTCCGCCTGACCTCCAGCGGCCTCGGCTGCCCGACCTGGCCCAAGTGCACCGATGCCTCACTGGTGAACACGCCCGAGATGGGCATCCACGGCTTCATCGAGTTCGGCAACCGCCTCCTCGGCGTGGTGCTCGGGCTGATCGCGATCGTCGCATTCCTGATGATCC
>NZ_MKVJ01000015.1:0-22783 GCF_001898805.1 Leifsonia sp. 71-9 | reverse complement strand
CCGTGCCCGGATGGTTCGCCGGCATCGCCCACCTGACCAGCTTCGTCGTGGCCGTCACGATCATCGTCGGCATCCTCACCACCGGCTCCGGCCCGCACTCCGGCGACAGCAAGGCGACGCGCAACAATCTGAACCCGGAGATCCTGGAGCACGTCCACGCCATCCCGGCCTACGTCACGTTCGCACTCACCCTCGTGCTCGTGGTCGCCTCGCTCCGCATCCGCACGACGCGCGTGCACCGCTACACGATGTACCTTCTCGCCGTCGAGGTGCTGCAGATCGCGGTCGGCCTCATCCAGGCCAACACGGGCCTCCCCGGCATCCTGGTCGGCATCCACATGATGCTCGCCGCGACGCTTGCGGCCGCGATGACCGCGGTGATCATGTCGCTCAAGGCGCCTGCGCCGCGATCGGACACCTCTACCGAGTCGCTGCACGAAGGTCTTTCAGGTGTTTCACACTAATGATTCAATATCGTATGTGAGTGGATAATCCCCTCATCGAGTCGCTCGGCCGCGCCATTGAGGCGTCGCCGACCGATGTCCCGCTGCGCCTCCATCTGGCGCGCCTTCTCCTGGACGCCGGCTCGACAGACGAGGCGATCGCTCTCTGCGGTGCTGCCCTGCAGCTAGACCCTCAGAACGCCGACGCGCGGGGCCTGATCGCTGAGGCGCTTGCTCCCCGACCCGGGAATGCCTCGACGCTGTCGGGTGCGGAGCCCGGGACTGGCATCCCCACAGTCGAGCCTGGCGATGCCACAGTCCCTGCCGATCGCGCACAGGACGGCTCCGCATTCGATTGGTCCGCCGCCGAAGATCAGGTCGGACACCTTGCTCCGCCGATGTTCGTCGAAGGCGCTCCGACAGGATCCCCCGTTGACGCGTTCGACGCGGAGCGGCCGTCCGTCACGCTCGCAGACGTCGGCGGCATGGCCGCCGTCAAGACGCGCCTCGAGGCCGCGTTCCTGGCACCCCTGCGCAACCCCGAGCTCCGTGCGGTTTACGGAAAGAGTCTCGGCGGGGGTCTCTTGATGTACGGCCCACCTGGCTGCGGAAAGACGTTCATCGCGCGCGCCGTGGCCGGCGAGCTCGAGGCGACCTTCCTCTCCGTCTCTGCGTCAGATGTGCTGTCACGTTGGCTCGGAGACGCCGAGGCCAACATCCACGAGGTCTTCCAGCAGGCTCGTCGCTGCGCACCCTGCGTGTTGTTCTTCGACGAGTTCGACGCCCTCGGTCAACGACGCAGCGACGCCAGGCACTCCGCCCTCCGCACGATGATCAATCAATTGCTGGTGGAGCTCGATGGCGTCGAGTACAGCAACGAGGGCGTGTACGTGCTCGCCGCCACGAATCAGGTCTGGGACGTCGATCCCGCCCTCCGTCGTCCCGGGCGCCTCGACCGCACCGTCCTCGTCCTTCCACCCGACTCGGAGGCTCGCGAGGCGATCTTTCGGACCCACCTCCGCGGCCGGCCCGTCGCCGGCGCCGACCTCGGCGAGCTCGCGCGCCGGACCGATGGCTTCTCAGGCGCTGATATCGCCTACGTGTGCGAAGTGGCCTCCGAACGGGCGCTCCTCGACAGCGTCACGTCCGGCGTCGTTCGCTACATCGCCATGACCGATCTCCTCGCCGCCGTGGCCGAGATCCGGCCGTCGACGGGTCCCTGGCTGAGCACCGCCCGCAACTGGGTGGAGTTCGGCGACGATGACGGCACCTCTGCCGAACTCAAAGCCTTCCTGAAGCGATCCAAACGGCTCTGATCCCCTGAACCCATGGCCGCTCTGCGTCTTACGAAGGAACGAGGATGACCGACGAGTTCCGCGACGTCGACCACGACGGCACGGCGCTGCGAATCGAGGCCCTTATCGATGGCGGTCAATACGCCCACGCGAAGAGCCTCATCGCCGATTACCTGGCGCACACTCCCGACGACGCGACCATCCATGTACTGCTCGCCTACGCGCTTTTGGGCGAGGGTGACGCAGCGGGCGCCGCACGCGCAAGCGCCAGCGCAATCGTCCTCGACCCGACGTCGGCAGCCGCGCACCAGCTGTCCGCCGAGGCTTTCCGGCTGCAGAAGCGGTTCGCTGACGCTCGCCGCATGGCTCATGTGGCCCGTGCCCTCGCGCCCAACGAACCTCAGCCGTACGAGCTGCTGGTGGTCATCGACATCGAGTCGAAGCGCGTCAGACGCAGGACCTGGAAAGCCGGCGCTGAAGCGGTCCGTGTCGCGCCGGATAGAGCGAATGCGCACACAGTTCTCGGCAATCTCTACATGTACGGGAAGCGACCGTTCAAAGCCCAGGCCGCTTTCCGCGCCGCTCTCCGCCTCGAGCCGGACAATTCGCTCGCGCTTCACAACTTGGCCGTGGTCCAGCACTCCCTGAGCAAAGTAGGCACTGCGGCGGCTACCTGGGCCGACCTCCTCGCGACCGATCCCTCATCGACGGAGGCACTTCACAACATCGGAGGCGCCGCGAGAACCTGGCTGCGGCGCTTGAAGGTGGCGATGGTCGTGTTGCTCTTCGTCGGAGGGATCGCCACCGTCCCGATGCATGCCGTGGCTCCGGATGACGGGACGCGGCCCGCTGCGCTCGTGTATCCGGGTCTTCTCATCGCAACGCTCGCGATGGTCGCCGCCAGCGCGGGTGTCTTGTGGCATGTCCGTCGTTCCCTGGGCAGTCGCACCGGGGCATTTCTCCGAGCGCTTCCCCGAGCGGATGTGACGTTGATCCCTCAGGCCATCGGACTCGGACTCATCGTGTTCGCCCAGTTCGTCGTGTTGTTCCTCCCCTCCCCGCTCGCCCTCCCCACCTCCGGACATCTCACCGATGGCCTTTTGATTCTCATTGCAATCTCGTGGATAGCATCGCGGCTGATCAGGGCTTTTCGAAAACGGTGATGGGCAGCTGTCCGGGTCGCGAAATCGCGTTCCGGCTGGCGGCGCCTCCTCCCGTCCGCGGCTCGGGCTCGGGCGTGATCCCCTCGATCACCATCGTCGACCCTGTGCTTCTAGGCGCCTGTCCCCGGCGAGCCCGCCGCCGCGGACTCAGCCGTCAGCGGGGCCGTCGCCGCGTAGCAGCACGCCCACGAGGGCGTCGCGCTCCTCGTCGTGGAAGCGGACCGGGTGCGGGACCGCTCCCGCGAAGTCGAAGCCGGCGCCCTCCGCCAGTCGCCTACTCTGTTCGTTGCCCGGGAGGTACTCCCAGCGCAGCCGCGCGAAGCCGAGCCCGTCCGGGGCCAGCGCGTGGGCGGTGACCGCGAGGAGCGCCTCGTGCATCACGCCGCGGCCGCGGGAGCCCGGTTCGAGCCAGCACCCCAGGGAGGCCGATCCGGCGGCTTCGTCGCGGCGCACCTCCACGACGCCCAGCAAGGGGGCGTCCTCGGCGGGCCGGATCGCCCAGACGGCGAACTGACCGCTGGCCAGCCCGTGCGGGCAGTAGCTCCGCACGAAGAACTCGGCGCTCGCGAGCGTGTAGGGATGCGGCAGTGGCACCCAGCGCTGGATCTGCTCGTCCTGGCAGGCCGCGAGCACGGCAGGGATGTCACTCTCCCTGGGCGCGTCGAGGACGAACCGCGGCGTCCGGAGGGTCAGCACCCTGCCGACGCTAGCAGCGCGCGGTCAGCGGGTGCCAGACCGTGTCGGAGCAGCCGTAGCGACGCTCCCGAGCGATCAGAACGGCAGCAGCGGGTCGATCGCCACGGCGAGGAAGATCAGCGTCAGGTACGCGATCGAGCCGTGGAAGACGCGCATCGGCGACACCGACTCGTGCCGGATGGCGAGGTTGTAGAGGCGGTGGGACTCGTAGAGGAACCAGCCGCCGGCCACCAGCGAGACGGCGATGTAGAACAGGCCCATGTGCGCGACAGGGATGAGCAGCAGCGAGCAGGCGACCATCGCCCAGGCGTACAGGATGACCTGGAGGCCGACCGCGGCGCGTCCGCGGACGACGGCGAGCATGGGCACGCCCGCGTCCTTGTAGTCGGCGCGGTACTTCATCGACAGCGGCCAGTAGTGCGGCGGCGTCCACAGGAAGATGATGCCGAACAGGATGAACGGCGCCCAGTCGAGCGAGCCGGTGACGGCCGCCCAGCCGATGAGGACGGGCATGCAGCCCGCGATACCGCCCCAGACGATGTTCTGCGGCGTGCGGCGCTTGAGGATCAGCGTGTAGAAGACGACGTAGAGCAGGATCGCGACGACGGACAGCGCAGCGGCCAGCCAGTTCGTGAACACCGCGAGCACCACCACGGACGCGATCCCCAGCGCCCACGAGAAGACGAGCGCCTCGCGGTCGCTCAGCTCGCCGGTGACCAGCGGACGGTTCTTGGTGCGCCGCATGACCCGGTCGATGTCGCGGTCGATGTAGCAGTTGAACGCTCCGGCCGATCCTGCGGACATGTAGCCGCCGACCACGGTCGCGAGCACGAGCCACAGGTTCGGGATGCCGTTCGCGGCGAGGATCATCGTCGGGACGGTCGTGACGAGCAGAAGCTCCACGACGCGCGGCTTGGTCAGCGAGATGTACGCCTTCACCTTGCGCGCGAAGCCGATGCGGCCCGGATCGACACGGCTCTCTACAGCGACGTCCATTGCTCCTCGTGATGTTTCGCTCGGTGCGGCTGCGGGCGGCGCCCCTGAGCGGGCATCCGGCTCTCTGATCGCAGTCCTCAGCAAGTCTACGACACCTCTGCGGCGCTACCCCGCTCGGAGCCGGCGCACAACCCGCTGGGGGAAGGCGGCACGTTTCGTGCGTGTTACCTATACTTGGAGGTGCTCGCCAGCCGGAGCCCGTTACCCGTGCGGCCGTTTGTAGGACTCATCACGCAGACGAGGGCCCGGCGCCGATGACGTCCACGGCGCGCACTACCTCAACCGGTGCGGGTTCACGACGACCCTCACCACATCTACGAAGGGTCAGTTTTCACGTGGCAGCTCTGCAGTGGGATCCCATTGACAACAAAGCAGTAGACACGGCTCGCGTCCTCGCGGCCGATGCGGTGGAGAAGGTGGGCAACGGTCATCCCGGCACGGCGATGAGCCTGGCCCCGGCCGCATACCTCCTGTTCCAGAAGGTCATGCGCCGCGACCCGCACGACCAGCACTGGCTGGGCCGCGACCGCTTCATCCTCTCGGCCGGACACAGCTCGCTGACCCAGTACGTCCAGCTCTACCTGGGCGGCTACGGCCTCGAGCTCGACGACCTCAAGGCGCTGCGCACCTGGGGCTCGCTCACCCCGGGACACCCGGAGTACGGCCACACCGACGGCGTCGAGATCACCACGGGCCCGCTCGGCCAGGGCATCTCCTCCTCGGTCGGCTTCGCCTACGCGGCCCGCTACGAGCGCGGCCTGTTCGACCCGGAGGCCGAGGCGGGCACGAGCCCGTTCGACCACTTCGTCTACGTGATCGCCGGCGACGGCGACCTGCAGGAGGGCGTGAGCTCGGAGGCGTCGAGCCTCGCCGGCCACCAGCAGCTCGGCAACCTGATCGCGATCTACGACAGCAACCAGATCTCGATCGAGGACGACACCAACATCGCCTTCACCGAGGACGTCAAGGCCCGCTACGAGGCCTACCACTGGCACGTCCAGGTCGTCGACTGGAAGAAGACCGGCGTCTACACCGAGGACGTGCAGGCGCTCAACGACGCGATCGTCGCCGCGCAGGGCGTCACCGACAAGCCCTCGCTGATCATTCTCAAGACGATCATCGGCTGGCCGAGCCCGAAGAAGCAGAACACCGGCAAGATCCACGGCTCCGCCCTGGGCGCCGACGAGCTGCGCGCCGTCAAGGAGGTGCTCGGCTTCGACCCCGAGCAGACCTTCGAGGTCGCGGACGAGGTCCTCTCGCACACCCGCAAGGCCGTCGAGCGCGGCGCCGAGCAGCGCGCCGAGTGGCAGAAGGGCTTCGACGCCTGGGCCGCCGCCAACCCGGAGCGCAAGCAGCTCCTCGACCGCCTGCTGACCGGCGAGCTGCCGGAGGGCGTGGAGGATGTCCTCCCGGTCTTCGAGCCCGGCAAGGACGTCTCCACCCGCGCCGCCAGCGGCAAGGTGCTCAACGCCATCGCGCCGATCATGCCCGAGCTGTGGGGCGGCTCCGCCGACCTCGCCGAGTCGAACAACACCACCATCGAGGGCGGCGCGTCGTTCGTGCCGACCGAGCACTCGACCCACGAGTGGACCGGCAACCCGTACGGCCGCGTGCTGCACTTCGGCATCCGCGAGCACGCGATGGCGGCGATCCTCAACGGCATCGTGCTGCACGGCCCGACCCGTCCGTTCGGCGGCACGTTCCTGATCTTCAGCGACTACATGCGCCCCGCCGTGCGTCTCGCCGCGCTCATGCAGGTGCCGTCGATCTTCGTCTGGACCCACGACTCCGTGGCCCTCGGCGAGGACGGCCCGACGCACCAGCCGATCGAGCAGATGTCGACCCTGCGCGCCATCCCGCACCTCGACGTCGTGCGCCCCGGCGACGCGAACGAGGTCGCCTACGCCTGGAAGACCATCCTGGAGCGTCGCAAGGGACCGGCCGGCATCGCGCTGACCCGTCAGAACATCCCGGTGTTCGAGCGCGGTGAGGGCGACGCCAGCGGCGACACCCTCGCGTCCGCCAAGAACGTCGCCAAGGGCGCCTACGTCCTGGCCGAGGCGCCGAACGGCACCCCGGACGTCCTGTTCATCGCCACCGGCTCCGAGGTGCAGATCGCACTCGAGGCCCGCGAGGTGCTGCGCGGCGAGGGCATCAACGCCCGCGTCGTCTCGGCCCCGTCGCTCGAGTGGTTCCACGAGCAGCCCGCCGAGTACCAGGAGCACGTCCTCCCCGCATCGGTGAAGGCCCGCGTCTCGATCGAGGCCGGCCTCTCCCTCAGCTGGGACAAGATCGTCGGCGACCACGGTCGCAGCGTCTCGATCGAGCACTTCGGTGCCTCGGCCGACTACAAGACGCTGTTCCGTGAGTTCGGCATGACCACCGAGCACGCCGTTGCCGCCGCGAAGGAATCGCTCGCGTCGCTCTGAGCGCGGGCATGAGGAGATAGAAGAGAAATGACCGACACCACTCCTACCGCACAGCTCTCCGCCGGGGGCGTCAGCATCTGGCTGGACGACCTCTCGCGCGAGCGGATCGCCACGGGCGGCCTCCAGAAGCTCATCGCCGAGAAGAACGTGGTCGGTGTGACCACCAACCCGACGATCTTCGCGGCCGCGCTCTCCAAGGGCGAGGCCTACGCGGACCAGGTGAAGAGCCTCGCCGCCGCCGGCACCAGCGTCGAGGACGCGATCTTCGAGATCACGACCGACGACGTCGCCGCCGCCAGCGACATCTTCCACGACGTCTACGAGCAGACCGAGGGCACCGACGGCCGCGTCTCGATCGAGGTCGAGCCGGGCCTCGCGCACGACGCCGCCGGCACCATCGAGGCGGCCAAGAAGCTCGCCGCCAAGGTCGACAAGCCGAACGTGCTCATCAAGATCCCCGCGACGGTCGAGGGCCTCGAGGCCATCACCGAGACCATCGCGGCCGGCATCAGCGTCAACGTGACGCTGATCTTCAGCCTCGAGCGCTACCGCGCCGTCATCGACGCGTACCTCACCGGCCTCGAGAAGGCCAAGGACGCCGGGATCGACCTCTCGGGCATCCAGTCGGTCGCCTCGTTCTTCGTGTCGCGCGTCGACACCGAGATCGACAAGCGCCTGACCGCCATCGGCACCGACGAGGCGAACGCCCTCAAGAGCAAGGCCGGCATCGCCAACGCCCGCCTCGCCTACGAGGTCTACGAGCAGGCCTTCGCCACCGACCGCGCCAAGGCCCTCGTGGCCTCCGGCGCGAACGAGCAGCGCCCGCTCTGGGCCTCGACCGGCGTCAAGGACCCGAGCCTGCCCGACACGCTCTACGTGACCGAGCTGGTCGCGCCGAACACGGTCAACACCATGCCGGAGAAGACGCTCGACGCGACCTTCGACCACGGCGTCATCACCGGCGACACCGTCACCGGCAACTACGCCGACGCGCAGGGCGTGCTCGACGCGCTGGCCGGCCTCGGCGTCGACTACGACGACGTGACCGCCACCCTCGAGCGCGAGGGCGTCGACAAGTTCAACGTCTCGTGGTCCGAGCTCGTGGAGACCGTGAAGACGGCTCTGGAGGCGGCCAAGTGACGTTCCGCATCCACGTCACCGGCGCCGCCGCCGACGCGGTCGCGTCCGTCGTCCCGCAGCTCGTGGCCGACAAGGTCGCGTCCGGCATCACCGCGCTGGACCCGGCCCTCTGGGGCCCCGACGCGGAGGCCGAGGCGTCGAAGCGCCTCGGCTGGACCGAGGCCGTCGCGATCTCGCGGCCGCTCGTCGCCGAGATCGTCGCGCTCCGCGAGGAGCTGCACGCCCGCGGCGTCGACCACATCGTGCTCGGCGGCATGGGCGGCTCCTCGCTCGCGCCCGAGGTCATCACCCGGACGGCCGAGGCCGAGCTCACCGTGCTCGACTCGACCGACCCCGGCCAGGTGCTCGCGGCCCTCCGCGACCGCCTCGACCGGACCGCCGTGGTCATCTCGTCGAAGTCGGGCTCCACGCTCGAGACGGACAGCCAGAAGCGCATCTACGAGAAGTGGTTCCGCGACGCCGGCATCGACCCGACCGAGCGCATCGTCATCGTGACCGACCCGGGCTCCCCGCTCGACCAGTCGGCGCGGGAGGCGGGCTACCGCGTCTTCAACGCCGACCCGAACGTGGGCGGCCGCTACTCGGCGCTCACCGCGTTCGGCCTCGTGCCGTCCGGCCTCGCCGGCGTGGACATCGCGGAGCTGCTCGACGAGGCCGAGGCCACGTCGCTCGAGCTCGCCGTGGACCGCGAGGACAACCCGGGCCTGGTGCTCGGCGCGGCCATCGCGGGCACGAACCCGCTCAAGGACAAGCTCGGCATCGTCTCCGACGGCACCCACATCGTGGGCTTCGCCGACTGGGCCGAGCAGCTGATCGCCGAGTCCACCGGCAAGGAGGGCACCGGCCTCCTCCCGGTCGTGCTCGACAAGCTGGCCCCCGAGCTCGACTTCAAGCCGGCCGACCTCCAGATCGTCCGCCTCGTCGCCAACGCGGAGGCGCACCACCTGTTCCCGGCCGACCGGCACGAGGGCGAGATCCTCGTCTCGGGCAGCCTCGGCGCCCAGCTCCTGGTCTGGGAGTACGCGGTCGCCGTCGCGGGTCGCCTGCTCGGCATCAATCCGTTCGACCAGCCCGACGTGGAGGCCGCCAAGGTCGCCGCCCGCGCGCTGCTCGACGACCGCCCGGAGGCCGCCGCACCGGTGTTCACCGCCGGAGGCATCGAGGTCCGCCAGACCGGCGACTTCCTGGCCGGTGCCGGCACCCTCGACGCCGCCGTGGACGCACTGCTCGCGCAGCTCGGCCCGGACGGCTACGTCTCGGTGCAGGCCTACGTCGACCGTCTCGCGCTCCCCCAGCTCGAGGGCGTGCGCGACCTCCTCGCCGCCAAGGCGAAGCGTCCCGTCACCTTCGGGTGGGGGCCGCGGTTCCTGCACTCGACCGGCCAGTTCCACAAGGGCGGCCCCGCCGTCGGCGTGTTCCTGCAGATCACGGCGACCGCCCCGGAGGACCTCGAGATCCCGGACCGTCCGTTCACGTTCGGCCAGCTCATCCAGGCCCAGGCCGCCGGCGACGCCAGCGTCCTCGGCGAGCACGGCCGCCCGGTCCTCACCCTCACGCTCACGAACCCCGAGGCGGATGTCGTCTCGCTGTTCGAGGCCGTCAACTGATCATCGGCGCCCCGCGCCGACCAAGGAGATCGATGTCCCCGGTGGAAATCACCCCGGAGTTCAACCCGCTGCGGTTGGCCTCCGATCGACGCCTCAACCGCATCGCCGGACCCAGCAGTCTCATCATCTTCGGTGTGACGGGAGACCTCTCCCGCAAGAAGCTGATGCCGGCCGTGTACGACCTCGCCAACCGCGGCCTCCTGCCGCCCGGGTTCTCGCTCGTCGGGTTCGCCCGGCGCGACTGGGAGGACCAGGACTTCGAGAAGGTCGTCCACGACGCGGTCAAGCAGTACGCCCGCACCCCGTTCGATGAGGACGTCTGGAAGCAGCTCGCGCAGGGCATCCGGTTCGTCCCCGGCGAGTTCGACGACGACGACGCGTTCGCGCGCCTGAAGGAGACCGTCGAGGAGCTGGACCGTGAGCGCGGAACGATGGGCAACCACGCGTTCTACCTCTCGATCCCGCCGAAGGCCTTCCCGATCGTGACCGAGCAGCTCAGCCGCTCGGGCCTGGCCGACCAGTCCGGCGACGGCTGGCGCCGCGTCGTGATCGAGAAGCCGTTCGGGCACGACCTGCAGTCGGCGCGCGAACTGAACTCCGTCGTCGAGTCGGTCTTCCCGCCCGACTCGGTGTTCCGGATCGACCACTACCTCGGCAAGGAGACGGTCCAGAACATCCTGGCGCTGCGCTTCGCGAACGAGCTGTACGAGCCGATCTGGAACGCCAACTACGTCGACCACGTGCAGATCACCATGGCCGAGGACATCGGCGTGGGCGGCCGGGCCGGTTACTACGACGGGATCGGCGCCGCGCGCGACGTCATCCAGAACCACCTGCTCCAGCTCCTCGCCCTCACGGCGATGGAGGAGCCCATCTCGTTCGACGCCGCGGACCTCCGCGCCGAGAAGGAGAAGGTGCTCGCCGCGGTGCGGCTGCCCCAGGACCTCGCCACGGCGACGGCCCGCGGGCAGTACTCCAGCGGATGGCAGGGCGGCGAGAAGGTCGTCGGCTTCCTGGACGAGGACGGGATGAACCCCGAGTCGACCACGGAGACCTACGCGGCCATCAAGCTCGACATCGGCACGCGCCGGTGGGCGGGCGTGCCGTTCTACCTCCGCGCGGGCAAGCGCCTCGGCCGCCGCGTCACCGAGATCGCCGTGGTCTTCAAGCGCGCCCCGCAGCAGCTGTTCGCGGAGTCGCAGACCTCGGCCCTCGGCCAGAACGCGCTCGTCATCCGCGTCCAGCCGGACGAGGGCGTGACGATCCGCTTCGGCTCCAAGGTGCCGGGCGCCGGAATGCAGGTGCGCGACGTGAGCATGGACTTCGGCTACGGCCACGCCTTCACCGAGGCGAGCCCGGAGGCGTACGAGCGGCTCATCCTGGACGTGCTCCTCGGCGACCCGCCGCTGTTCCCCCGTCACGAAGAGGTCGAGCTCTCCTGGAAGATCCTCGACCCGATCGAGCAGTTCTGGGAGACCCAGGGCCAGCCCGAACAGTACCGCCCCGGGACCTGGGGCCCGAAGTCCGCCGACGAGCTCCTCGCCCGCGACGGCCGCGTCTGGAGGCGCCCATGATCGTCGATCTGCCCGACACCACCGTCAGCAACATCTCCAAGACGCTGGTGAAGATCCGCGAGGAGGGCGGCGCCGTCGCCCTCGGCCGCGTGCTCACCCTCATCATCGCCACCCACCTCGGTCAGGAGGAGGAGGCCATCGAGGCCGCCAACGACGCCTCCCGCGAGCACCCGATGCGCGTCATCGTGGTCTCGACCGAGGAGGAGCGCAGCCACAACGGTGAGGGACGTCTCGACGCCCAGATCCGCGTGGGCGGCGACGCCGGCGCGAGCGAGGTCATCGTCCTGCGCGCCTACGGCGAGACGGCTAGCGACGAGGAGGGACTGGTCACCGGCCTGCTCCTCCCCGACGCCCCCGTCGTGGTGTGGTGGCCCGGCATCGCTCCGGCGAAGGTCTCCCACTCCCCGCTCGGCCGCATCGCGACCTGCCGGATCACGGATGCGTCCGCGCAGCCGAACCCGCAGGAGGCGCTGTACCACCTGGCCGAGACGTACGCGCCCGGCGACACCGACTTCGCCTGGACCCGCCTCACCCTGTGGCGCGCCCAGCTCGCAGCGGTGCTCGACCAGCCGCCGTACGAGCCGATCACGTCGGTGGAGGTCGCCGGTGCGGCGGACTCCCCCAGCACCCTCCTCCTCGCCGCGTGGCTGCGTCTGCAGCTGCAGGTGCCCGTGCAGTACGACCTCGCCTCGCGCGCGGTCGGCTCGGGCGGCATCCACGGCGTCCGCATGGAACGTGCCTCGGGCACCATCGAGCTGGAGCGCGAGGTGCCGAACGTGGCGCGTCTCTCCCAGCCCGGTCAGCCGTCGCACGATCTGGCCCTGCCGCGCCGCAGCCTCCGCGATTGCCTCGCTGAGGAATTGCGTAGGCTGGACCCGGACGACCTCTACGGCGAGGTGATCACCCAGGGTCTCGGACTGCTCGAGACCTCTGACGAAGGAGCGGGCGCGCGCGCATGACGAACGAACGGCGGGTGCTTGTGCACCCCGACAAGGAGGCCCTCACGGCTTCGGTGGCCGCACGGTTCCTGACCAAGACCATCGACATCCTCGACGACCTCGACGGGGCGAACATCGCACTCACCGGCGGGACCATGGGCATCGCGGTGCTGGAGGCGGTCAACGCCTCCCCCGCCCGCGACACGATCGACTGGTCGAAGGTCCACTTCTGGTGGGGCGACGAGCGGTTCGTCGAGAAGTCCAGCGCCGACCGGAACGAGCGCCAGGCCCGCGAGGCCCTGCTCGACCACATCGCGGTGCCGCCGGAGAACATCCACCCGTTCCCGGCGTCCGACGAGATCGCCGATCTCGACGAGGCCGCGAGCGTCTACGCGGCCGAGCTCGAGGCGTTCGCGTCGGAGGGTCTCGAGTTCCCGCGGTTCGACATCATGTTCCTCGGGGTCGGGCCGGACGGGCACATCGCGTCCCTCTTCCCGGACCGGGCGGGCATCCGCGAGACGGAGGCCACGGTGATCGCCGAGCGCGAGTCGCCGAAGCCGCCGCCGGAGCGGCTCAGCCTCACGCGACCGGTGATCAACGCATCGGACCGCATCTGGCTGGTCCTGTCAGGCACCGACAAGGCGAGCGCCCTGGGCCTCGCCCTGGCCGGCGCGAGCTACACCGAGGTCCCGGTCGCCGGGGCCAAGGGCCGCAAGCGCACCGTGTTCTTCGTGGACAAGGATGCCGCCGTCGACGTTCCTGAGAACCTCATCGCGCCGAGCTACTGACGCCACAGCACTGACGCGACACCACGAGGCCCCGCCGGTTGTTCGACCGGCGGGGCTTCGTCGTATGCGGTGGCGAGGCCGCGCGCTACCGGGTATGCAGAAGGGCCGCTCACGAGATCGTGAGCGGCCCTTCGTGACGCGGTGCGTCAGTTGCTGGTGGGCTTGCCGCGGCGGGTGCGGAGCTGGTTGAGGGCGTCCTCGAGCAGCTGCTCCGCCTCCTCCTCCGAGCGACGCTCCTTCACATAGGCGAGGTGCGTCTTGTACGGCTCGGCCTTGGCGACCGACGGCGGGTTCTCCTTGTCGCGACCGGCGGGGAGCCCGCTGGACGGCGAGTCGATCGTCTCGGGGATCTCTTCTTCGGGCAGGTTCGCCGCGAAGTAGCGGACGGTCTCGTTGCCGAGAGCGTCCCAGTACGAGACGGCGACGCGGTCCGCGTGGAAACCGCGGTCCTGCTCGCCCATCGGGCCGGCGCCGACGCGCGACCCACGAATTGCACTTCCTCCGGAAGCCATGGTTCTCCTCTGATGAAGAGCGCTGACTAAGCGCTGAACTTGGTGATCAGCCCGAGCACGACGATGCAGGTGATCCAAATGATCCCGAGAACGACCGTGATCCGGTTGAGGTTGCGCTCAGCCACGCCCGAGGCGCCGAGGTTCGAGGTGACGCCGCCGCCGAACATGTCGGAGAGACCGCCGCCGCGCCCCCTGTGCAAGAGGATGAGCAGGGTCAGCAGGAGGCTGGTGATGCCCAGCAGCACCTGCAGGACGACCTGGAGAATCTGCACGAGTTACCTTTCGCGTAACAACTCCCGGGAGAATGCCCGGGGAAAGCCAACGACCAGTATATCCGGCCGGGCCGAGAACGACGGAACGCGTCAGATGCCGACGTGCTTCTGGTAGCGGATGATGCTCGAGAACTCCGCGACGTCGAGGCTCGCGCCGCCGACGAGTGCGCCGTCGACGTTCGGCTCGCGCATGAACGCGGCGATGTTGCTCGACTTCACCGATCCGCCGTAGAGGATGCGCGTCTTGGCCGCGACGTCCTCGCCCAGGAGCTCGACGATGACCGCGCGCAGCGCGGCCGCGACCTGCTCGGCCTGCTCGGGCGTCGCCGCCTGACCGGAGCCGATGGCCCACACGGGCTCGTACGCGACGACGAAGTCCGCCGCCGAGTCGACCTGCGCGAGCGCGGCGCGGAGCTGCGCGACCGGGACGGCGCTGGCGCCGTGGACCTCGAGGTCCTCCGCGGTCTCGCCGACGCAGATGATCGGCGCGATGTTGTGCGCGATCGCCTGGGCCGTCTTGGCCGCGACCTGCTCGTCGGTCTCACCGTGGAGCGTGCGACGCTCCGAGTGGCCGATGATGACGTAGCGGCACTCGAGCGCGGCGAGGAACGCCGCCGAGATCTCACCGGTGTAGGCGCCGGAGACGTGCTCCGAGACGTCCTGACCGCCGAAGGCGATCGGGAGCTTGTCCGCCGACACGAGGGTCTGCACGCTGCGCAGGTCGGTGAACGGCGGGAAGACCGCCGCCTCGACCGCGGAGAAGTCGTGCCCGGCGTCCTTCAGGGTCCAGGCGAGCTTCTGGACGACCGCGATGGCCTGGAGGTGGTCCAGGTTCATCTTCCAGTTGCCGGCGATGAGCGGGACACGCCGCACCGAGGGGCTCACTGCTGCCATCCGAGGACCTCCAGACCCGGGAGGCGCTTGCCCTCGAGGAACTCGAGGCTCGCTCCGCCGCCCGTAGAAATGTGACCGAACTGGTCATCCGAGAAGCCGAGCGCGCGGACCGCGGCGGCCGAGTCGCCGCCGCCGACGACGCCGAGGCCGTCGACCTCGGTCAGCGCCTGAGCGACGGCCTTGGTGCCGGCCGCGAAGGGGGCCAGCTCGAACACGCCCATGGGGCCGTTCCAGAACACGGTGCGCGCACCGCGGACGTACTCCGAGAACAGCTCGGCGGTCTCGGGTCCGATGTCGAGCCCGAGGCCCGAGGAACCCCAGTCGGTGTCCTCGATGCCGTCGATCGGGCGCACGACGTGCTCCGCGTCGGCGCCGAACTTCGAGGCGACGACCACGTCGCGCGGGAGCACGATCTCGACGCCGCGCTCCTTCGCCGTGGCGAGGTAGCCCTTCACGGTGTCGATCTGGTCGGCCTCGAGCAGGCTGGAGCCCACCTTGTGGCCGAGGGCCGCGAGGAAGGTGAAGAGCATGCCACCGCCGATGAGGAGCGAGTCCACGCGCGGCAGGAGGTGGCCGATCACGCCGAGCTTGTCGGAGACCTTCGAGCCGCCGAGCACGACCGCGTAGGGCCGCTCGGGGTTCTCGGTCAGCCGGTCGAGCACGTCCAGCTCGGTCGCGATGAGGAAGCCGGCGGCGCTCGGCAGCGCCTGGGCGAGCTCGTAGACGCTCGCCTGCTTGCGGTGCACGACGCCGAAGCCGTCGGACACGAACGCGTCGCCGAAGGCGGCGAGCTTCGCGGCGAACGCGGAGCGCTCGCCCTCGTCCTTGCTGGTCTCCCCCGGGTTGAACCGGAGGTTCTCGAGCAGGGCGACGTCGCCGTCGTTCAGACCGGCGACGGCGGCTTCCGCCCCGGCGCCGACGGTGTCCTGGGCGAAGGTCACCGGCTTGCCCAGCAGCTCGCTGAGCCGCTGGGCAACCGGTGCCAGGCTGTACTTCGCATCGGGAGCCCCCTCAGGGCGCCCGAGGTGGGAGATGACGACCACCTTCGCACCCTGATTGATCAGGGCGTTCAGGGTGGGAATCGACGCTCGCACACGGCCGTCGTCCGTGATCGAGCCGTCCTTCAGAGGGACGTTCAGATCACAGCGGACGACGACGCGCTTGCCGGCGAGCGAACCGAGTGAATCAAGGGTGCGGAGCGTCACGTCGGTTCCCTGGGGTTAGAGGCGCTCGGCCACGTACTCGGTCAGGTCGACGAGACGGTTGGAGTAACCCCACTCGTTGTCGTACCAGCTCGAGAGCTTGACCTGGTCGCCGAGGACGCGCAGCAGACCGGCGTCGAAGATCGACGAGTGCGGGTCGCTGACGATGTCGCTGGAGACGATCTCGTCCTCGGTGTACTTGAGGATGCCCTTGAGCTCGCCCTCGGCGGCCTCCTTGTAGGCGGCCTTGATCTCGTCGACGGTGACCGGGCGCGAGGCGGTGACGGTCAGGTCGGTGATCGAGCCGGTGGGCACGGGCACGCGCAGCGCGAAGCCGTCGAGCTTGCCCTTGAGCTCCGGGAGGACCAGGCCGATCGCCTTGGCGGCGCCGGTCGAGGTCGGGACGATGTTGATGGCGGCGGCGCGGGCGCGGCGGAGGTCGCTGTGCGGGCCGTCCTGGAGGTTCTGGTCGGCGGTGTACGCGTGGACCGTGGTCATGAGACCGCGCTCGATGCCGAACTTGTCGTTGAACACCTTGGCGAGCGGCGCGAGGCAGTTCGTGGTGCACGACGCGTTGGAGATGATGTTGTGCGCGGCGGGGTCGTACAGGTGCTCGTTGACACCCATGACGAACGTGGCGTCCTCATCGGTCGCCGGAGCGGAGATGATGACCTTCTTGGCGCCGGCCTCGATGTGCTTCTTGGCGTCGGCGGCCTTGGTGAAGCGGCCGGTCGACTCGATGACGATGTCGACGCCCAGGTCGCCCCAGCCGAGGTTGGCGGGGTCGCGCTCCGCGAGGACCTTGATGGGCTTGCCGTTGACGACGATGTTGTCGCCGTCGAGCTCCACCGTGGCGTCCAGGCGGCCCGTGATCGAGTCGTACTTGAGCAGGTGTGCGAGCGTCTTGTTGTCGGTGAGGTCGTTCACCGCGACGATCTCGAGGTCGCTGCCCTTCGCGAGGGCCGCACGCAGGTAGTTGCGACCAATGCGACCGAACCCGTTGATTCCGATCTTTACGGACACAGATGTCTCCAGTTACTTGATGGGCGCCGGACGGCGCTGATGTGGGTGGGTGAAGCGGACGGCGGCGTCCCGGGAGGTGTCCTCCCGGGACGCCTCGCCTGATTAAGACAGTAGCAGCAGGCCCGACGTCTTTTCGCGCGCCTTCACGAAGCGCTCCTGGACGTCCGCCCAGTTGGTGATGTTCCAGAACGCCTTGACGTAGTCGGCCTTCACGTTGACGTAGTCGAGGTAGAAGGCGTGCTCCCACATGTCGAGCAGGAGCAGCGGGACGGTCGCCGCGGCGAGGTTGCCCTGGTGGTCGTACAGCTGCTCGATGATGAGCTTCTGGCCGAGCGAGTCCCACGCGAGGATCGACCAGCCGGAGCCCTGGATGCCGAGCGCCGACGCGGTGAAGTGGGCGCGGAACTTGTCGAAGGAGCCGAAGAACTCGTCGATCGCGGAGGCGAGCTCGCCGGTCGGCTTGTCACCGCCGTCCGGAGACAGGTTGTTCCAGAACACCGTGTGGTTCACGTGCCCGGCCAGGTTGAACGCGAGGTCCTTCTGGAGCTTGTTCACGTTGCCCAGGTCGTCCGCGTCGCGGGCCTCGGCCAGCTTGACGAGGGCGGTGTTCGCACCGTCGACGTACGCCTTGTGGTGCTTGTCGTGGTGCAGCTCCATGATCCGACCGCTGATGTTCGGTTCCAGCGCCGAGTAGTCGTACGGAAGGTCTGCGAGCGTGTAGTCAGCCATTACTCATCTCCTCAGGTGTGTCCCGGCGCGAATGATCCGCCGGGAGCGGGCGACTTTTCCAGTCTAGTGACGGCAACCCCGGCGGCGTCCGGATGCTTCCCGGTCTGCGCCGTACGCCACGGAACCTACACCTCGTCGAGGTCCGCCGGGAGGTTCGCGTCGGTTCCGGGGATGCCGAGGTCGGAGGCGCGCTTGTCCGCCATCGCCAGGAGGCGGCGGATGCGGCCGGCGACGGCGTCCTTCGTCATGGGCGGGTCGGCGTGGTGGCCGAGCTCGTCGAGGCTCGCGTCGCGCTGCGAGAGGCGCAGCTCGCCGGCATAGCGCAGGTGCTCGGGCACGTCGTCGCCGAGGATCTCGAGCGCGCGCTCGACGCGGGCGCAGGCGGCGACGGCGGCCTGCGCGGAGCGGCGGAGGTTCGCGTCGTCGAAGTTGACCAGGCGGTTCGCGGTCGCCCGCACCTCGCGGCGCTGACGGAGCTCCTCCCAGTTGGCGACGGTCTGCGCTGCGCCCATCTGGACGAGCATGGCGCTGATGGCCTCGCCGTCGCGGATGACGACGCGGTGCACACCGCGGACCTCGCGGGCCTTCGCGGCCACGCCGAGCCGGCCGGCCGCTCCGACAAGGGCCATGGCCGCCTCGTTGCCGGGGCAGGTCACCTCGAGGGCCGCCGAGCGCCCCGGGTCGGTGAGCGAGCCGTGCGCGAGGAACGCCCCGCGCCAGACGGCCGCGAGCTCGTCGCGCGAGCCAGTGGTGAGACGGTTCGGGAGGCCGCGGATCGGGCGGCGGCGGGCGTCGAGCAGGCCGGTCTGGCGGGCGAGCGTCTCGCCGCCGTCGAGCACGCGGACGAGGTACTGCGGGCTCCGGCGGATGCCGGACGCCGAGATGACGGAGCCTTCGCTGCGGACGCCGTACAGCTCCGCGAGGTCCTTCCGCACGCGCGTGGCGAGCTCCGGGGTGTCGAGCTCGCTCTCCACCGCGATGCGGCCGCCGATGAGGTGCAGGCCCCCGGAGAAGCGGAGGATGGTGGCGAGCTCGGCGGCGCGGACGGTCGTCTTACTGACCTGCACCTTCGTGAGCTCGTCCTTGACGTCGGCGGTGAGAGCCAATCGGATTCCTAACTGTTGAGCGACGGCGTGGATGGCGCCGTGAAGCGGTCGACCGGCGTCATTCACGGCCGAGGTCGCGGTGTTTTGTGTTCACCGCGAGACCCGGGAAATTGCGCAACCGTGCCGCGAGCTCTTCCGCAATCGCGACGGACCGGTGCTTCCCTCCCGTGCAGCCTATCGCGATCGTGGCGTGTCGTTTGTTCTCCCGCTGGTAACCCTCGAAGATCGGGCGGAGCGCGGTGACGTAGGCGGAGATGAATTCTTCCGCGCCGTTCTGGGCGAGGACGTAGTCGCTGACGACCTCGTCGAGACCCGTGTGCGGGCGCAGATCCGGGATCCAGAACGGGTTCGGGAGGAATCGCGCGTCGGCGACGAGGTCGGCGTCCGGCGGCAGCCCGTACTTGAAGCCGAAGCTCAGGACCGTGACCTGCACGCCGGCCGTCCCCTCGGCGGCGAACGTCTCGGTGATGTTCATCGCCAGCTGGTGGATGTTGAGGTCGGAGGTGTCGACGATCAGGTCGCTGGCCTCGCGGATCTCGCGCAGCCGGGCGCGCTCGGCGCCGATGCCGTCGAGGATCGTGCCGTCGCCCTGCAGGGGGTGCGGCCGCCGGACCTGCTCGAAGCGGCGCACGAGCACCGCGTCGGCCGCCTCCAGGAACAGCACGCGCACCTTCGTGCCCTCGCGCAGGCTCTGGATCATCTCACGCAGGTCGACGAAGAAGTTGCGGCCGCGCACATCCACCACCGCAGCGATGCGCGGGAGGCCGGACTCGGCCCGGTTGGCCAGCTCGATCAGCGGGCGGAGCATCTGCGGCGGGAGGTTGTCGACCACGTACCAGTCGAGGTCCTCGAGCGCGTTGGCGACCGTCGAACGGCCCGCCCCCGACATGCCCGTGACGATCAGCACTTCCTGCTGCGCGGTGTCGGTGGCCACCTGTTCTCCTCCTTGCGATGCGTGTCCGCCCAGCCTACCGAGTGACGGCGCCCGGCAGGTCCGAACTCCGCAGAATCCGCAGCGCGAGCGCCGCGAGGCCGGCCGCGGCCACCCAGGACGCGATGGAGGACCCGGCGAGCAGGACCAGGAGCACGCCCGCGGCGCCCGCCGCTGCGGAGCTGAGGGCTCGGGCACGGGCGGGGGCCGGCGACGGCCGCAGACCGCGTCCACCGGCCTCCCAGCGCCCCACCAGGGCCACCGCGCCCGCAACCGCCACCAGCACGGTCGCGAGCCACGCCGGGCGCGTGAGCCACCACTCGGCGCTCAGCGGGACGGGCAGTGCGGTGCCCGCGAGCAGCAGCACTCCCCCGGCGAGCACGATCAGCACGGGCATGTGCCAGAGGTAGACCGTCATGGCGCGTGCGGAGATCCAGGTCACGGCGCGCTCCACCGGCGGGAGCGTAGCGGCCGTGCGGAGTGCGGGCGCCGCCAGGCGGAACAGCGCGAGCTGCACGACCGCGAGCAGGAGCAGCGCGCCGGTGGGCGGGTTGAGGTTGGCGAGCATGTCGAACGACCAGACGCCCGCCGTGCAGAGCAGGGCGAGGACGCCCGCCGCCGTGGCGGCGAGGACGCCGAGCGCCCGCCGCGAGAGCCCGTCGAGCCGGCCGGAGGCGAGCCAGAACCCGAGCTGCTGGACCGTGAGCCAGACGAAGAGCAGGTTCGCGAACCCGATCGCCGTCACCCCGGTCGCTCCGCGGAGCACATCGACCGCGACCGCGAGGGCGGCCGGAGCGGCCAGCCCGACGATCGGCGCGCGCCGATGCAGCGCCACCAGCGGCGGCACGGCAACCGTGCAGAGTACGTAGACACCGAGGAACCAGAGCGGCTGGCTGATCCGGAACCCCGCCACCGCGACGAGTGAGGTGGGGACGCCCGCGAGCGTGAGGGTGCTCAGCAGGACCGCCACGGCGACGAGGGCGGCCGCTGCCGGCACGAACAGCCGGCGCATGCGTCCGGCCAGGTAGTCGCCGTAACCGGCTCCGCGCTCCCGCATCCGCTCCCACTGCGTGTGGGCGGAGAAGCCGCCGAGCAGGAAGAACAGCGGCATGATCTGCACGACCCAGCTCAGCGCGGCGAACCCGGGCCAGCCCTCCAGCGCGTTCTCCAGGACCGGGCCCGTCGCTCCCACGCTCACGCCGACCATGAGGCCGTGGAGCAGGACCACGACGACGAGACACGCCGACCGGGCGACATCCACCGCTGGATCGCGCCGGGCGGATGCAGGCCCGGCGGCGGTGCTGCGGGTGCCGGTCCGCGGCGCGGAAGCGGTGCGCGGCGCTCGGCTGCTGACGAGGGACAGGGACATCGTGGCTCCTTCCGTGCGGCCCGGCGGGCCGACGACCAGAGCGTCTCAACGAGGTTCCGCGGTCCGCGTCACCCCCGGGAGCCAACAGAGCCCCCTACCGGGGTAGGGGGCTCTGTGCGACTCGGGGCGAGGGCCAGGAGTCTGACTCGGCGGCAAGGATCACGGGCTCGGCTCGACCAGCCCGGCGTCGAAGGCGAGGATGACCGCCTGCACCCGGTCGCGCAGGCCGAGCTTCGCGAACACGCGGCTCACGTGGGTCTTCACCGTCTGCTCCGCGATGAAGAGCTCCGCCGCGATCTCGGCGTTCGAGAGCCCCCGCCCGATCAGCACCAGGATCTCCCGCTCGCGTTCGGTGAGGTCGGCCAGCCGCTGCGCCTTCGCACCGCCGGCCGGGCGCAGGGAGCCGAACCGTTCCAGGAGTCGCTTGGTCACGCGCGGCGCCAGCAGAGCGTCTCCGGCGGCGACCACCCGCACCGCCTGCACCAGATCGGCGGGCGGGGCGTCCTTGAGCAGGAAGCCGCTCGCTCCGGCGCTCAGTGCGTCGTAGACGTACTCGTCAGCGTCGAAGGTCGTCAACACGAGGACGAGCGGCCGGTGCGGGTCTCCCCGCGTCGGCCGCACGAGTTCCCGGGTAGCCTCGATGCCGTTCATGACGGGCATCCGGACATCCATCAGCACGACGTCGGGCCGCAGCCGGCGGGCGAGCTCCACCGCCTCGGCGCCGTCCGCGGCCTGCCCGAGCACCTCGATGCCGTCCTGGGCGCCGAGGATCGCGGCGAAGCCGGCGCGCACCATGGCCTGGTCGTCCACCACGAGCACGCTGATCGTCATGAGCCCTCCCCGTGCCCGGCGAGAGGCAGGACGGCGCGCACGCGGTAGCCGCCCTCGGCTCGCGAGCCTACCTCCAGGGAGCCGCCGAGCAGCTCGGCGCGCTCACGCATGCCCCGGATGCCGTGGCCGCCGCTCTCGGGCGCGGGAGCGGACGCCGGCCGTCCGGGGGCCCGCTCGTTCTCGACCGTGACCACGAGCCCCTCTGCCGCACGCTCGATCACGACGTCCGCCCCGGCTCCGGTCGCGTGGCGCGCGATGTTGCTCAGCGACTCCTGCACGATGCGGTACACCGCGAGCGACACGACGGGCTCGAGCCGCGCGGCGGTCTCGGCGTCCAGGCGGTCGTCGAGACGGACGGTGCCGCGCCGTCCCGCACCGGTGACGAGCGCGCGCACGTCGGCGATCCCCGGCTGGGGCGCCGTCTCGGCGGCCACGTCCTCGCTGCGGAGCACGCCCAGCAGCATCCGCATCTCCCCCATCGCGCTGCGCGCCGTGGCCGCCAGCTCGTCGAACTCGGCGACCGCTTCGGGCGACAAGTCCGGGAGGCGGTAGCGCGCGCTGGACGCCTGCACCTGGATGGCCGACATGCCGTGGGCGACCACATCGTGGAGTTCCCGTGCGATCCGGGTGCGCTCCTCCGCGACCTCCCGCAGCGCCTGCTCGGAGGCCGAGATGCCCTGCTCGCGCAGCAGCTGGCGGCGCACGTCCTGCCAGCGGGCGACGAGCAGACCGCCGAGCAGGGCCGCGGCCGTCACGGCGGCGAACACCACCAGGTCGGCGGTGACGGCTCCGGCCGTCGCCGGCGGACGCACGCCCGTCGACCCGACGATCGTGACGGCGGCCAC
>NZ_MKVJ01000014.1:42409-390252 GCF_001898805.1 Leifsonia sp. 71-9 | reverse complement strand
CCCTGCCGCCCGCTCCAGCCGATCGAGGCGAGCTGGGCGTCCGACAGTGGCTCGGTCATGAGCACGTAGTCGTACACCGGCACCGTCTGGAGGCGGTTGCGCTTCAGCAGGCTCGGGAAGACGTTCGTCGCGAGCGCCGTGCGCTCGGCGCGGACCACGCCGCGCGGCGTCTCGAGGGTGGTGCCGTCGCCGATGCTCTCCACCGGGGAGTGCTCGAAGATCTCGACCCCGAGGTCGGCGCACGCCCGCGCCAGGGCCCTGGCCAGCTTGGCCGGGTGCACCAGCGACGAGTCGGCGGTGCGGAGGAGGCCGGCGAGGTAGGTGGGGGAGTGAACCTCGGCGCGCACCGCGTCGGTGTCGAGGAAGACGGCGTGCTCCCCGTCCGCGGCCTCGCGCAGCCACTCGACCTGGTGCGGCTCGGTGGCGAGGTCGATGGCCCCGTTGCGCTCGAAGTCGGCGTCGAGGCCGAGCTCCCCGATGATCGCCTCGATCTCGTCGAGGTTCCGCATCCCGAGCCGCTGGAGCTGGTCGAACTCCTGCGGGAAGCGGCTGAGGCCGTTGTCGTCGCCGTGGGTCAGGCTGGCCTCGCAGAAGCCGCCGTTTCGGCCGGAGGCCGCCCAGCCGATCCGGCGGCCCTCCAGCAGCACCACCCGGGCGGCCGGGTTCTCGCGCTTGGCGAGCAGCGCGGTCCACAGTCCGGAGTAGCCGCCGCCCACGACGGCGAGGTCGCAGGCGAGATCGCCGGTGAGTGTGGGATACGCGTCGCCCGGCGCATCCTCGATCCAGAAGACGGACTGCCGGGTGCCTGCGAGGCTGTGCCTCACGACGGACGCGTCCGGTCGGCTCCGCTCGAAAACCGTACTGCCCACTCGACTCACGCGCCTCTCTGCTGGGTTTGTGACATTCTGCTCCCTGCGACCCCGACAGAACGACGGATTCCGTACCGAATCCGGCCGCATTCCATCCATTCCGTCCGACGAGCGGCGACAGATGCCCGGCTGATCAGGGCTGGTGGCGTTCGAGGAAGTCGTAGACCTCCGTGGTGTCCACGCCCGGGAACGTCCCCGTCGGCAGCGCAGCGAGCAGCGACGTGGGTGTGCGGGCGGCCGGCCAGGCCTGCCCCTCCCACCGCTCCGCCAGTGCACCGGAGGGGCGGCGGCAGCAGCTCTCGTCCGGGCAGCGCGAGAGGGCGCGGTGCGGGGTCTCCCGGCCGCGGAACCACTTCACGTGCTCGAACGGCACGCCGACGCTCACCGAGTAGTCGCCCTCCTTGGCCTTCTCGATGCGGGAGGTGCACCAGAACGTCCCGCGGGGCGTGTCCGTGTACTGGTAGTACGGGCTGAACCGGTCCTCCACGTCGAACACGGTGCGCGCCGTCCAGCTGCGGCAGACGGGCGTGCCCTCGATCGCGCCGAGCGCGTCGGACGGGAACGCGACCGAGTCGTTCTCGTACGCCTTGATGATCGTGCCGGACTCGTGCACCTTCATGAAGTGCACCGGGATGCCGAGCCGCGCGGTCGCGAGGTTCGTGAACCGGTGCGCCGCCGTCTCGTACGACACGGCGAAGGCGTCGCGCAGGTCCTCCATGGAGATGCGGCGGAAGTTCTTGGCCTCCGTGAGCACGGCCACGGCGTCCTTCTCGGGCAGGAGGAGCGCCGCCGTGAGGTAGTTGGTCTCGATCCGCTGCCGCAGAAATTCCGCGTAGTTTCGCGGCTCGTCGTGGCCGAGCAGCTGCGACGCGAAGGCCTGCAGGATGGGGGAGCGGGAGTCGCGGGAGGCCGACTGCTCCGTCGGCAGGTAGATGCGCCCGTTGCGCTTGTCGGTCACCGAGCGGGTGGAGTGCGGCAGGTCGCCGACGTAGTGCAGCGAGAAGCCGAGGTGGTCAGCCATGTCGGCCACCGTCTGCTGCGAGACCGGGCCGCCGGCGTGGCCGACGGCGGCGAGCAGGTCGGCCGCGATGGCCTCCAGCTCGGCGAAGTAGTTGTCGCGGGCGCGCATGGTCGCGCGCAGCTCGGCGTTCGCGCGGCGGGCCTCCTCCGGGGTCGCGGCGCGCTCGCGGTGCAGCCGCTCCACCTCCTGGTGCAGCGCCAGGATGGCCCGCAACGTCGCGTCCGGCACCGCCTTCGACACCCGCACGGGATCGATCCCGAGCGCGTTGAAGACCGTGCCGCGCTGCGCTCGCTCCACCGCGATCTCCAGGGCGGCGCGCTCGTCGGGCGCCTCGGGGGCGAGCAGGTCGTCGACCGTGACGCCGAGCGCCGTGGCGATGGCGCGCAGCTGCGGGAGGCGCGGCTCGCGGTTGCCGTTCTCGATGGTGGAGACCTGCGAGGGGGCGCGGTCGATCGCCGCGGCCAGGGCCTCCAGGGTCATGCCGCGCTGCACGCGCGCCGCCCGGATGCGCCGCCCCAGGGTGAGCGCGTCCGCCGCCAGGTCGTCGTCGACCGTGTCTGTCATGCAGGCCATGCTGACACCCGCCGGAAGTTCTGGCAAACAGAAGAACGGCCGGATTTCTGTCGGCGGATCCGTTCGGGACGGCGCGCGCCGGGCACAGGATCGTCTCAACCGAACCGACCGATGGAGGTCACGATGAGCACCGCAGCCCACCCAGAGCCCCGCCCCGGCGACACCGTGCAGACCGCCGCCGAGCTCCAGCTGGAATGGGACGCCGACCCGCGCTGGTCCGGCATCCGCCGCGACTACACCGCCGCCGACGTCGTCGCCCTGCGCGGTCCCGTCCGCGAGGAGCAGACGCTCGCCCGCCGCGGCGCGCAGACCCTCTGGGAGCTGATCCAGCGCGACGGCAGCGGATCCGGCGCCCGCTGGGTCTCGGCCCTCGGCGCCCTCACCGGCAACCAGGCCGTGCAGCAGGTCCGCGCCGGCCTCGAGGCCATCTACCTCTCCGGCTGGCAGGTCGCCGCCGACGCGAACCTCTCCGGCCAGACCTACCCCGACCAGAGCCTGTACCCGGCCAACTCGGTGCCCGCGGTCGTCCGCCGCATCAACAACGCGCTGCTGCGCGCCGGGCAGATCGAGGGCGTCGACGGCGCCGTGCGCGACTGGATGGCGCCGATCGTCGCCGACGCGGAGGCCGGCTTCGGCGGCCCCCTCAACGCCTACGAGCTCATGCACGGGATGATCCAGGCCGGCGCCGCGGGCGTGCACTGGGAGGACCAGCTCGCGAGCGAGAAGAAGTGCGGTCACATGGGCGGCAAGGTCCTCATCCCGACCGGCCAGCACATCCGCACGCTCAACGCCGCGCGCCTCGCCGCCGACGTCGCGGGCGTGCCCACCATCGTGATCGCCCGCACCGACTCGCTGGCCGCGACCCTGCTGACCAGCGACCACGACGAGCGCGACCGGCCGTTCCTGACCGGCACGCGCACGGCGGAGGGCTTCTACGAGGTGACCAACGGCATCGACCCGGTCATCGCCCGCGGGCTGGCCTACGCGCCGTACGCCGACCTCCTCTGGGTCGAGTCGGCCGAGCCGGACCTCGAGCTGGCCCGCCGTTTCGCCGAGGCCGTGCACGCACGGTTCCCGGGCAAGAAGCTCGCCTACAACTGCTCGCCGTCGTTCAACTGGAAGAAGCACCTCGACGACGAGACGATCGCCCGGTTCCAGCGGGAGCTCGCGGCGATGGGATACGCCTTCCAGTTCATCACCCTCGCGGGCTTCCACGCCCTCAACCACTCGATGTACACGCTCGCCCGCGACTACGCGTCGCGGCAGATGAGCGCCTACGTCGACCTGCAGGAGGCCGAGTTCGCCTCCGAGGCCGACGGCTACACCGCCACCCGCCACCAGCGGGAGGTCGGCACGGGCTACTTCGACCGCGTCGCGACCGCGCTCAACCCCGACAGCGCCACCCTCGCCCTCGTGGGATCCACCGAACAGCACCAGTTCTGACGGACTGGCCGCACCGACTGACCAAGGAGACACGACCATGATCGAGATCACCGGTCCGACCGTTCCCGGCTCGGACGAGATCCTCACCCCGGAGGCGCTGAGCTTCCTCGACCACCTGCACCAGGCGTTCGCCGCCCGGCGGCAGGAGCTGCTCGCCGAACGGCAGCAGCACCGCGGGGAGGCCGGCAACGGCCGCGACCCCCGGTTCCTGAGCGCGACGGCCGCCGTCCGCGAGGACCCGACCTGGCGCGTCGCCGGCGCCGGCCCGGGCCTGGAGGACCGCCGCGTCGAGATCACCGGGCCGACCGACCCGAAGATGGCGATCAACGCGCTCAACTCCGGCGCCCGCGTCTGGCTCGCCGACCAGGAGGACGCCACGAGCCCCACCTGGACGAACGTCGTCGGCGGTCAGCGCACCCTGCGCGCCGCGGTGCGCGGAGAGCTGGAGTTCGCGAGCCCGGAGGGCAAGGAGTACCGCGTCACGACGCCGCAGGAGCACACCCCGACCATCGTCATGCGTCCGCGCGGCTGGCACCTGGTCGAGAAGCACCTCGCCTTCACCGACCGCGCCGGCCGCACCGCGCCCGCCAGTGCCGCCCTCACCGACTTCGGCCTGTACTTCTGGCACAACGCCCAGGCGCTCGTCGACGGCGGCCGCGGACCGTACTTCTACCTCCCGAAGCTCGAGGGGCACCGGGAGGCGCGGCTCTGGAACGACATCTTCGTCTTCGCGCAGCAGCGCATCGGGATGCCCGTCGGCACGGTGCGCGCGACCGTCCTGATCGAGACCATCCCGGCCGCGTTCGAGATGGAGGAGATCCTCTACGAGCTGCGCGACCACTGCGCCGGACTCAACGCCGGCCGCTGGGACTACATCTTCTCGATCATCAAGACCTTCCTCGGGCGGGGCCGCCGGTTCGCGTTCGGCGACCGGGACCGCATCACTATGACCGTCCCGTTCATGCGCGCCTACACCGAGCTGCTCGTCGCGACCTGCCACAAGCGGGGCGCGCACGCGATCGGCGGCATGAGCGCGTTCATCCCGAACCGCCGCGACCCGGAGGCCACCGAGCGCGCCCTCGCGAAGGTCGCCGACGACAAGCGACGGGAGGCGGGCGACGGCTTCGACGGCACCTGGGTCGCCCATCCCGACCTCATCCCGACGGCGCTCGCGGAGTTCGACGCCGTGCTGGGCGACCGCCCGAACCAGCTGTCGCGGCAGCGGCCCGACGTGCACGTCACCGCCGACGACCTGCTCGACGTGACGTCCGCCGACAGCACCGTCACCGACGCCGGCGTGCGCTCGAACATCTCCGTCGCGCTGCGCTACATCGAGGCGTGGCTGGGCGGCACCGGCGCTGTCGCGATCGACGGCCTGATGGAGGATGCCGCGACCGCCGAGATCTCGCGCTCGCTCCTCCGGCAGTGGATGGACAACCGGGTCGCCACGCAGGAGGGAACGGCCGTCGACCGCGCTCTCGTCGAGCGGATCCTCGACGAGGAACTCGACCGGCTCCGCAGCCCGGAGGGCGACGACCGCTTCGCCGAGGCCGCGGACATCCTGCGCGAGGTCTCCCTCGGGGAGGAGTTCCCGACCTTCCTGACGATCCCGGCGTACGCCCGTCACCTCGTGGACGCGCCGGAGCCCGAGCGGCTCGCGCTGGCGGGCTGACCGGCTGACCGCTCGCCGGTCATCCGGGGTGGTGCTCGAGGAATCCTTCGAGCACCACCCCGTGGTTCTGTTCGCCGCGCGCCCCGACCAGCAGGGTGACGACGGGATGCGCGCGGCCGACCTCCCGCAGCTCCTCCACCGCGGGATTCGTTTCGAGCTCCTCCTCGTAGCGGGCGCGGAACTCCTCGAACGGCGGGTCCTCGTGGTGGAACCACTGCCGCAGCTCGGTCGAGGGCGCGATCTCCTTCAGCCAGAGGTCCAGCCCGGCCCGCTCCTTCGAGACGCCGCGCGGCCACAGCCGGTCGACGAGCACGCGGAACCCATCGTCGGGCGACGGGTCGTCGTAGACCCGTCGCACCCGGAACGCGCCCACCCGATCCGGCGTCGCGCTCACAGCGGGGCCAGGAGGGCGCCGCGCAGCCGGTCGCTCAGCCCCGGCGGGACGTCCACCGCCACCCCGAGCGCCTGGATCGCCCGGCTGAAGTAGTTGCGGGCCGCCGCGGCGAGCGTGATGTCGACGATCTCCCGGTCGGTGAAGCCCAGCTCCCGCAACCGCAGGGTGTCGGCGTCGGTCATCCCGGCCGCATCGGTGCTGATGCGCTCGGCGTACTCCATCATCGCCACCTCGGCCTCGCTGAGATCGGCGTGACGGTAGTCGCGCGCGATGGCCTCCAGCGGCTCCTCGTCGACGAGCGTCAGCATCCTGGCGCCGTGCGCGAGCCGGCAGTGCTCCGAGTGGGCGCCCTGCGCGGCGGCCAGGGTGACGAGCTCGTAGCGGCGCAGTCCCAGCTGCGCGGCGATGGCCCGCGCGAGCTGCTCCCACGCCAGATACGCCTCGGGATTCACGGCCATGACGCGCGTGTGCTCCGGCACGTAGCCGAGATGGCGCTGGTCGTCCGCGTAGATCTCGGCGACGACCCCGGTCGCCTCGTCAGGTTCAGTGGTCTGGATGATGGACACGGCTGCCTCCTCGTGACGCCCCGACGCGCCCATGATGCCATCCGTCCCGCGCCGCGGCCAGTGCGGATCGGGGGAGGCTGCACTATGCTCGCGGGCAGATGCCGATTCTGCTGCGCGATCTCCGACGGGCCTGACCGTCCGCACGTTCGGCGCGCCTGTGACCGGGTCGTGACACCACGGGAGCCTCCTGGCTCCCGTCCGTCCGCACGACCCCCTCATCAGGAGCAGACATGGAATCCATCCTCATCACCGGCGCCTCCGGGCGCCTCGGCGGCGCGATCGTCGCCGCCCTCGCCGCGCGGATCCCGCGCGAGCGGCTTCGCGTGCTCGTTCGCACCACCCCCGCCGCGGACGCCTTCCGGGCCCGAGGCGTGACAGCCCGGCTCGGCGACTACGCCGATCGAAGATCCCTGGTGGACGCCTTCGCCGGCGTCGACCGCCTCGTCTTCGTCTCGAGTCCGGTGCACGATCCGGCGATCCGGGTGCCGCAGCACCGAGCCGTTGTGTCCGCCGCGGTCGCCGCGGGCGTGCGCCGGGTCGTCTACACGAGCGCGTTCCGCGCCGCGCACGATCCCGGGCATGCGACGACGGAGGCTCTGCTGGCCGAGCGGTTCGGTCACGGCGACGACTCCGGCGCCACCATCCTGCGCAACGGCTTCTACACCGAGCCGTTCGTCGACCGGGCCCTGGCAGAGGCCGTCGTCGGTCGCGTCACATCGGCAGCCGGTGGGGGAGCTCTTGCGACGGCGTCGCTCGTCGACCTCGCCGAGGCGGCCGCGCTCGCGGCGACCCGACCGCCTGCGCGCGCTGTGCTCGAACTGCGCGGCCCCGCGTGGACCTACGACGAGCTGGCCGCCCTCCTCTCGTCCGAGCGCGGCAGGCCGATCGTCCACGAGCGCGTCGACGTCGAAGCGGCAAGAGCCTTCGGCCCGCTGCACGCGCTGGCCGCCGGCGGACGTCTCGCCACCGGGTCCGACGACCTCGCTGAGCTGCTCGGGAGGCCGCCGCGCACGCTCGCGGACGTGGTCCGCTCGGCGCTGCAGCGCTAGGCGCCGAGCTCGCGCAGCCGCACGGCGAGCACCGCCCGCAGCGTCTCCTCGCTCAGGGGCGCTGCGGGCGGGAAGTGCAGGGTCGCGCCGGTGATGCTGCCCTCGGCGAGCGTCCCGGTCAGCTCGGCGGCGGCCGGCGGGCTCATCAGCAGGAGGCTGCAGTCCTTCGCCGTCGCGGAGAGGCCGACCAGTCCCTTCCCGTTCAGGCGGAAGATCGGGACGCGGTAGCTGATGACCTGCTCGACCTCCGGGACGATCGCGACGATCCGGTCCCGCACGGTGCGCAGCGCGGTGCCGAACGGCTCGCCGATCCGGTCGAGGTACTCGTCGACCGTGTCCGCCTCCACTCCGCGCGCCATGCCGCGACCCTAGCGCCGGCCGCGAACGGTCGCAACACGCCCTTTTCCGTGATGTTTCAGCTCGGAAAAGGGCGTGTTGCGACGTCTCGCAGCTCGCGGAGCAGGCGGGTCAGTGCGCGAAGGCGCCGTCGGGGACGGAGTCGGCGGGCTTGCTGATGAAGAAGGAGCCGACGACGGCGAAGAGCGAGATGATCGCGGCGGCGAGGAACGCCACCTTGATGCCGCCGGCGGTCGCCACGTCGAGCGGAGCGCCGCCCGCGGTGAGCGCCGCCGTCTGCGCGGACAGCACGGCGACCAGCAGTGCCGTTCCCGCGGCCCCGCCGACCTGCTGCACGGTGCCGACGATCGCGCTGCCGTGCGAGTACAGGTGCGGCGGCACGGCGCCGAGACCGGCCGTGAACAGCGGCGTGAACATCAGGGCCAGGCCGAGGCTCATCACGATGTGCGCGGCCAGCACCATCCCGACCGGGGTGGTCTCGCTCACCAGGGTGAGCGACCAGAGCGCGAGGCTGACGAGGATGGAGCCGGGCACGACGAGCACGCGCGGCCCGAACCGGTCGTACAGGCGGCCGACGAACGGCGCGGCCAGCCCCATGACGAGGCCGCCGGGCAGCAGGAGCAGACCGGTCGAGAGCGTGTCGAGGTGCAGCACGTGCTGCAGGTAGAGCGGGAGCACGATGATGACGCCGAACATCGCCGCCGTGCTGATCGCCATGAGCACGATCGAGACGGTGAAGACGGGGGAGCGGAAGGTGCGCAGGTCGAGCAGTGCGCGATCCCGCCGCTGCAGGATCAGCTGGCGCAGGATGAACGCCGCCAGGCCGACCACGCCGATCGCGAGCGAGATCCAGAGCGCCGCGCCGGGGCCGCCCGACGCGCTGCCCGACTCGCCCGAGAGGGTGAGGCCGTAGACGAGGCCGCCGAAGCCGAGCGCCGAGAGCACGACCGAGAGCACGTCGATCCGCACCTTCTGCGTCTCGGTCACGTTCTCGACGAAGCGCATCCCGATCAGCAGCATGATGAGCGCGATCGGCAGCACGATCAGGAAGATCCAGCGCCAGGCGAGGTAGTTGAGGATGAAGCCCGAGATCGTGGGGCCGATGGCCGGCGCGACCGAGATGACGATCGAGACGTTGCCCATCGTGCGCCCGCGCTTCGCCGGCGGGACGAGGGTCATCAGGGTCGTCATGAGCAGCGGGAGCATCATCGCGGTGCCCGACGCCTGGATGACGCGGGCGCCGACGAGCACCGCGAAGCCGGGCGCGAGGGCGGCGGTCAGCGTCCCGAGCGAGAACAGCGACATGGCGGTGATGAACATCGCGCGCGTCGTGAACCGCTGGAGCAGGAAGCCGGTGATCGGGATGACGATCGCCATCGTCAGCATGAACGCCGTGGACAGCCACTGGGCGGCCAGGGCGTCGATCTTCAGGTCGTCCATCAGCTTCGGGATGGCGACCGTCATGATCGTCTCGTTCAGGATGACGACGAACGTGGCGGCGAGCAGCAGCCAGATCACCCGGTTGTTGCGGCGCTCGATGCGGCCGCTCTCGGCGGCGGTGTCCGTCGTCGCGGGGTCGGCGAGGACGGCGGGCACAGGTGAGGTCTGCTCAGTCACCGGTCAACAGTACCGACGACGGGCGACACCGGGGGTTTCGCGCGGGTAAACGATCGCGCCGTTCACTGACCGCGAAACCGGGAATAGAACGGGCGCGGATCAGCGGCCCAGCGCCTGCACCGTCCGCACGGCTTCGCCGACCGCGGGGGCGACGGCCGCGAGCTCGGCCGCGCCGACCTCCGGACCCCACGAGAACCGGACCGCCGTGCGCGCGAGGTCCTCCGGGTAGCCGAGCGCGAGCAGCACGTGCGAGGCGTCCTCACTCCCGGCGGCGCACGCCGAGCCGCTCGACGAGACGATGCCGTGGCGCTCGAGCTCGAGGAGCACGGCCTCGCCGTTGGTGCCGGGGAAGACGAAGGAGGCGGTGCCCGGGAGGCGCTGCCCCGGGTGCCCGGTCAACTGCGCCCCCGGAGCGGCCGCGAGCACGGCGGCGACGAACCCGTCGCGCGCCTCGGCGGCGGCTGCCGCGTTCGCCGCCCGTCCCGCGGTCGCGAGGCGTGCGGCGGTGGCCAGGGCGACCGCACCCGCGACGTTCTCCGTGCCCGATCGCCGGCCGCGCTCCTGGCCGCCGCCGTGCAGCACGGGCTCCAGTGGGATGCGTCCGCGCACGAACAGCGCGCCGATGCCCTTCGGGGCGCCGATCTTGTGGCCGGAGACGCTCAGCGCGTCGACGCCGAGCTCGCGCACGTCGAGCGGCAGCCAGCCCGCCGCCTGCACCGCGTCGGTGTGGAACGGGATGCGGTGCTCGTGCGCCAGCGCCGCCAGCGCGGCGATCGGCTGGATGGTGCCCACCTCGTTGTTGGCCAGCATCACGCTGGCGAGCGTCGTGTCCGGGCGCAGCGCCGCGGCGAACGCGGCCGGGTCCACCAGGCCGTCGGGTCCGACCGGGACGAACGTCGCCTCGAAGCCGTGCAGCCGCACGAGATGATCGACGGATTCCAGCACGGCCTCGTGCTCGATCGGAGTGGTGACGATGTGCCGGCCGCGCGGAGAGGCGAGCGCGATCCCCTTGATCGCGAGGTTGTCGGCCTCGGTTCCGCCCGACGTGAAGACGACCTCCGACGCGCGACACCCGAGCCACGCGGCGACGGCTGCGCGGGCCTCCGCCAGAGCTCGCGCCGCCGATTCACCGACGGCGTGATGGCTCGACGGGTTGCCGAAGTCGCCGGTCAGGTACGGCCACATCGCCTCCAGCACCTCGCGGCGGACCGCGGAGGTCGCCGCCGCGTCGAGGTACAGGCCGCCGGTCATGGCGTCTCGACCACCACGTCCAGGCCGAGGTCGAGCGAGCGCACGCTGTGCGTCAGGGCGCCGGAGGAGATGACGTCGACGCCGGTCTCGGCGATGGCGCGCACCGTGGCGAGGCTCACGTTGCCGCTGGCCTCCACGATCGCACGGCCGGCGATCAGCGCGACGCCCTCCCGCAGCTCGTCCAGGGTGAAGTTGTCCAGCATGATCGTGTCCACGCCCGCGGCGAGCACCGGCTCGATCTGGTCGATGCGGTCCACCTCCACCTCGAGGTGCGTCGTGTGCGACAGCTGCGCGCGGACCGCGAGGAGGGCGTCGGTCACGCTCAGTCCCGACTGCGCGGTGAGCACGGCGAGGTGGTTGTCCTTCGCCATGACGGCGTCCGAGAGGGAGTAGCGGTGGTTGTGGCCGCCGCCGGCCCGGACGGCGTGCCGCTCGAACGCACGGAGGCCCGGCGTCGTCTTGCGGGTGTCGACGACGCGCGCGGAGGTGCCATCGACCTCCCGGACGAACGCGGCCGTGAGGGTGGCGATGCCGCTCATGCGCTGCGTGAAGTTCAGGGCCACGCGCTCGCCCTGCAGCACCGAGCGGGCCGGGCCGCTGACGGTCGCGAGTGTGTCGCCCGCGGCGAACTCCTCGCCGTCGGCGCGCTCGAGCACCACCTCGATGGCCGGGTCGGTGAGGGTCATCGCCGCGGCGAAGACCTCGCCGCCGGCGAACGTCCCGGGCTCCCGCGCGACCAGGCGCGCGGTGGCATATGCCGATTCCGGAATGAGCAGTTGGCTCGTGAGGTCGCCCCAGGGAGCGTCCTCGACGAGGGCGGCGCGGACGACGGTCTCGATGATCTGGCGGGTCAGCATGCGACGGCGGCTTTCTGGAGGTCGGCGGCCGGGGCGAGCACGGTGTGGCGCGCTGCTCCGGCGGAGGTCAGGGGGAAGTCGGAGCGGTAGTGGGCGCCGCGCGACTCCTCGCGGGCGAGGGCGGCGGCGACGACGAGGCGGGCGACCTGCAGGAGGTCGCGGTCCTCGCCGGGGGCGGGCTCGATCGTCGCGGCCAACCGGGCGGCCGCGGCGGTGAGCCCGGCGCGGTCGCGGTGCACGCCGGCCGCCTCCCACATCAGGGCGCGGAGGCCGTCGCGGTCGAAGGGGAGCGTCGCCTCGACGGGCCGCTCGGTCCCGCCGAGCGCCTCGGCCCGCTCGGCCCGCGGATCGGCCGCGGGCTCGGCGACCGCCGCATCCGTCAGCCACGCCGGCGCGGCCTCCCACGGCGCGCCGAGCGCCTGCACGGCGCGCTGGGCGAAGACCAGCCCTTCGAGCAGCGAGTTGGAGGCGAGCCGGTTCGCACCGTGCGCGCCGGTGCACGCCACCTCGCCGACGGCGAACAGCCCGGGGAGGGTCGTGCGGCCACTGGTGTCGGTCGCCACGCCGCCCATGACGTAGTGCGCCGCCGGGGTGACCGGCACGGGTTCGCGCGCCCAGTCGATGCCGGCCGCGCGGCACGCGGCGTCGATGGTCGGGAAGCGGCGGGCGAGGAACTCCGCGCCGAGCGCGGTCGCGTCGAGCACGACCGGCCGTCCTCCCTGCGCGGCCATCTCGATCGCGATGCCCCGGGCGACCACGTCGCGCGGCGCCAGCTCGGCGTCGGGATGCACATCCACCATGAACCGCTCGCCGCGCGCGTTGCGCAGCACGGCGCCCTCGCCGCGCACGGCCTCCGAGACCAGGAACGACCCCGGGATCGCCAGCGCGGTGGGATGGAACTGCACGAACTCCAGATCGGCCACCGCGGCTCCGGCCCGCCACGCCGCGGCGACCCCGTCCCCGGTCGCGACGGCGGGGTTGGTCGTGTGGGCGTAGAGCTGCCCGAAGCCGCCGGTCGCCAGGATGACGGCGTCGGCCGCGATCCCCCGCTCGGGATCCTGCTCGGTGCGCACCAGCACCCCGGCGGCGGCGCCGTCGCGCACGACGACCTCCCGCAGGAACGCGTGCTCCACGATCTCGACCGCGGAGGCCCGCGCCGCGGCGACGAGCGCCCGCTCGATCTCGGCCCCGGTCGCGTCGCCGCCCGCGTGCAGCACGCGGGGGCTCGAGTGCGCCGCCTCCAGTCCGCGGGCGAGCCCGTCGCCGTCGCGGTCGAACGCGACGCCGAGGGCGATCAGCTCCCGGATGCGCTGCGGGGCGTCGCCGCACAGCGCCTCCACGGCCTCCCGGACGCCCAGCCCGGCGCCGGCGCGCAGTGTGTCGTCGACGTGCGCCGCCGTGCTGTCGTCCGCGAAGAGGGCCGCGGCGATCCCGCCCTGCGCGTACCGGGTGTTGCTCTCGGCGAGCTCGCCCTTGGTGACCAGGACGACGTCGTGGTCGCGGGAGGCCCCGAGCGCGGCGATCAGCCCGGCGATCCCGCTGCCGACGACGACCACGCGGGTCATGTCAGGCCGCCATCGTGGTGTCCGGCCGGGCGGCGAGCATGCGCTCGAGGGCCACCCGTGCGGGCTCGGCGACCTCGGCCGGCACGCTCACCTGGTTGTAGACCTCGCCGCGCACCAGACCCTCCAGCACCCAGGCCAGGTAGCCGGGGTGGATGCGGTACATCGTCGAGCACGGGCACACGACCGAGTCGAGGCAGAAGATCGTGTGCTGCGGGAACTGCGCGGCGAGCCGCTGGACGAGGTTGATCTCGGTGCCGATCGCGAACGTCGAGCCGGCGGGCGCCGCCTGGATGGCCTTCACGATGTAGTCGGTCGAGCCGTACTCGTCCGCAGCGTCGACGACGTCCATCGGGCACTCGGGGTGCACGATCACGCGCACGCCGGGGAACTCGGCGCGGGCGTTCTCGATCTGGCCGACCGTGAACCGCTTGTGCACCGAGCAGAAGCCGTGCCAGAGGATGACGCGGGCGTCCTGCAGGGTCTGCTCGTCCGTCCCGCCCCAGGCCTTGCGCGGGTTCCAGAGCGGCATCTGCTCCAGCGGCACGCCCATCGCCTTGGCGGTGTTGCGGCCGAGGTGCTGGTCCGGGAAGAAGAGGACGCGCTGACCGCGCTCGAACGCCCAGTCCAGCACGGTCGCCGCGTTGGACGACGTGCAGACGATGCCGCCGTGCTCGCCGCAGAACGCCTTGAGCGCCGCCGACGAGTTCATGTACGTCACGGGGATGACCGGCGCGCGCCCCTCGGCGTCCGGCTCGGTGCCGTACAGCTCCTCGAGCTGCTCCCAGCACTCCTGCACCGAGTCGAGGTCGGCCATGTCGGCCATCGAGCAGCCGGCGGCGAGGTTCGGGAGGATGACGCGCTGGTCAGTCCGCGACACTATGTCCGCCGTCTCGGCCATGAAGTGCACGCCGCAGAAGACGATGGCTTCGGCCTCCGGGCGCGCCTTGGCGGCGTTGGCCAGCTGGAACGAGTCGCCCACGAAGTCGGCGAACTGCACGACCTCGTCGCGCTGGTAGAAGTGGCCCATCACGGCGACGCGGTCGCCGAGCGCGGCCTTGGCGTCGAGGATGCGCGTGTGCAGCTCGTCGGCGCTCGCCGTGCGGTACTCCTCGGGCAGCTCTCCCTGGCGCGGGGTGAACGCCGGGATGGGGTCGGCCATGGAGGCGCCCGGGCCGTACGAGGGCGGCGCGGCGTCGAAGTTCCACGGCGCCTCCACGAGGTCGGGGGTGCAGGTCGCGCCGTCCAGCTCTCCGCTGGCGATGAGCTGGATGGTCGTGTCGACCGAGGCGATCGTGGTCATTTCTCTCCTCCGAATGGGTGCTGCTGGCGCGGCAGGGGGCCCGCGTCGGCGAGGTCGATCGAGTCGTTGTACCGGTACAGGCGCGGCGGCCGGTGGGGCGTGCCGGTGAGGTACTCGTCCGTCGCGACCACGGCCCCGGAGGCCTCGATGGTGCGGCGGAAGTTGGCGGGGTCGAGGGCGCGGCCGAGCACGGCCTCGTGCACCTCCCGCAGCTGGGCGAGGGTGAAGCGCTCGCCGAGGAAGGCGTGGGCGATGCGCGAGTACTCCATCTTGGTGTGGAGGCGCCAGAGCGCGTACTCGACGATCAGCTGGTGGTCGAAGGCCAGCGGCGGGAGGTCGTCGGCGGGGAACCAGCGGACGTTCTCGCCCACGCTGGCGCGCTCGGCCTCGTCGGAGCGGACCAGCGCCCAGTAGACGATGGAGACCACACGGTCGCCGGCGGGGGAGCGGGAGGTGTCGCCGAAGGCGTACAGCTGCTCCAGGTAGCGCGGCGTCAGCCCGGTCGTGTCGTTCAGGGTGCGGGCGGCGGCGAACGCGAGGTCCTCGTCTCCGCGCAGCGGTCCGCCGGGGAGCGCCCAGCGGCCCTCGAACGGCTCGCGGATGCGGCGCACCAGGGGGAGCCAGACCTGCGGCAGGCCGCCCGTCTCGTCGTCCTTGCGCAGGGCGAAGATCACGGTCGAGACGGCGAGGATCGCGCTCGCTCTCGTGTGCTCCGTCGTCATGGCCGCTCCCGGCTGGTGGATGGTGCCCTAAAAGTCATCGTGACTCTAACGTGGCTTCATCTTAGTGTCATGCGGACCAGAACGCCAAGCCGAGGTGAACAGGAGGTGACGCGCGGCGGACTCCGTTATGCTGACGACCATCAACTGAACACAGGGCCGACGAGGTCGATGCGGGAGAGTCGCGCGCGTGCGTGCGACACCGAAGGAGCAATCCTCCCCGACAATCTCTCAGGTACGCGTACCGCATCGGACTGGCCACTCTGAAAAGCAGGACGGCGACCGCCGTCCTCGCCCAAGGTGAAAATCGGCGATGCCCGCGACGGGCGGCGCCGGTGAAGCTCTCAGGCCGGATGACAGAGGGGGAGTTCTTCCCGGGGCGGGTGACCGCTCCTTGCAGCCCCCGGCCGACGGCCGGCGATCGGAGAACTCATGACCTCGCAGGACAGCGCGCCGCAGCAGAGCGGCCGCCTCTCTCCCCTTCACGACGCCCACGCCGCGGCCGGCGCCTCGTTCACCGACTTCGCCGGCTGGCAGATGCCGGTGCGCTACTCGAGCGATCTGGCGGAGCACCACGCGGTGCGCAGCGCCGCCGGGCTCTTCGACCTTTCCCACATGGGCGAGATCGTGCTCATCGGCCCGGAGGCCGGGGTCGCCCTCGACTACGCGCTCGCCGGCAAGCTCTCGAGCCTGGCGATCGACCAGGCCAAGTACTCCCTCCTCCTGTCCCGGGCCGGCGGCATCGTCGACGACCTCGTCGTCTACCGCACGGGCGAGGACCGCTACATGGTCGTCGCCAACGCGGGCAACCGCGAGGTCGTCGCCGAGGAGCTCCGCGACCGCACCTCCCCGTTCGACGTCGAGGTCTACGACGAGAGCGACGACATCGCGCTCATCGCCGTGCAGGGCCCCGCGAGCCTCTCCATCCTCCTCGCCACTCCGGGCTTCAGCGTCGAGGGCGGCGACATCGGCGAGCGCCTCGCCGCGCTCAAGTACTACTGGAGCATCCCCGCCGAGTTCGAGGGCCACCAGGTGCTCATCGCGCGCACCGGCTACACCGGCGAGGACGGCTTCGAGCTCTACCTCGCACCGGACGAGGCGCGCACCCTCTGGGACGCGCTGCTGGAGGCCGGGGCCGAGCAGGGCCTCGTCCCCGCGGGTCTCGCGAGCCGCGACACGCTGCGCCTGGAGGCCGGGATGCCGCTGTACGGCCACGAGCTCGGCCTCGACACCAAGCCCGCCTCCGCCGGGCTCGGCCGCGTGGTCAACCTCGCCAAGGAGACCGACTTCGTCGGCCGCGCCGCCAGCGAGGACGGCCCGCACCCCGAGGCGCGCGTCCTGGTCGGGCTGATGGGGGAGGGCAAGCGCGCGGCGCGGGCCGGCTACCCCGTCGTGGTGCCCGGTGCGGACGGCGCGGACGAGGTCGTCGGCGTCGTCACCTCCGGCGCCCTCTCGCCGACCGTCGGCGTCCCCATCGCGATGGCCTACGTCGACCCGCGTCTGGCCCGTCCCGGCACCGAGCTGCACGTCGACGTGCGCGGCAGCCGCCTCCCGTTCACCGTCACCGCCCTCCCCTTCTACAGCAGAAAGAAGCACTGACCATGGCCGCAGAGCAGGACCTCAAGTACACCGCCGAGCACGAGTGGCTGCTCGTCGAGGGCGACGTCGCGACCGTCGGCATCACCGCCTACGCGGCGGAGAAGCTGGGCGACGTCGTGTTCGTCGAGCTGCCCGCCGTCGGCAGCACGGTGGCCGCCGGCCGCGTGGTCGGCGAGATCGAGTCCACCAAGTCGGTCGGCGAGCTCTTCGCACCGGTCGACGGCACGGTCGCCGAGGTCAACGACGCCGTCGTCGACGCCCCCGAGCTGGTCAACAGCGACCCGTTCGGCGAGGGCTGGCTGGTGAAGGTCTCCTTCACCGAGCTCCCCACCCTGCTCAGCTACGACGAGTACACCGCCCTCACGGGCGAGTGAGGCGAACCCCCGCACATGACTGAACTCTTCCAGGCGCGTCACATCGGCACCGACGGCGACGCGCAGCGCACGATGCTGTCCGCCCTCGGCGACGCCCACGCCCGCGCGTACGGCTCCGTCGAGGAGGTCGTCGCGGCGGCCGTCCCCGCGGGCATCCGCGTCGATCCCGCCTACCGGCCGGCCCTGCCGTCGCCCGCGAGCGAGCGCGCCGCGCTCCGGGAGCTGCGCGCGATCGCCTCCCGCAACACGGTCAACCGCTCGCTCATCGGGCTCGGCTACTACGGCACGATCACCCCCGCGGTGATCAAGCGCAACGTGCTCGAGAACCCGGGCTGGTACACGGCGTACACGCCGTACCAGCCGGAGATCTCGCAGGGCCGCCTGGAGGCACTGATCAACTTCCAGACCATGGTCGCCGACCTCACCGGGCTCGACACCGCCAACGCGTCGATGCTCGACGAGGGCACCGCCGTCGTCGAGGGGATGCTGCTGGCGCGCCGCGCCTCCAAGGCCGCCTCCTCGCGGTTCGTCGTGGACGCGGACACCTTCCCGCAGACGCTCGCCCTGCTCCGCAACCGCGCGGAGGCCGTCGGCATCGAGCTGGTCGTGCGCGACCTGGCCGCCACCCCGGCCGACGCTCCGGAGCTGACCGACGCCTTCGGCCTGTTCGTGCAGTACCCGGGTGCCTCGGGCCGCGTCTGGGACCCGGCGGGCGCCATCGCCGCGGCGAAGTCCGCGGGCGCGGTCGTCGTGGTCGCCGCCGACCTGCTCGCGCTGACCCAGCTGCGCTCGCCGGGCGAGCTGGGGGCCGACGTCGCCGTCGGCACCAGCCAGCGCTTCGGCGTCCCGATGGGCTTCGGCGGTCCGCACGCGGGCTACATGGCCGTGCGCTCGGGCCTCGAACGCCAGCTGCCCGGCCGGCTCGTCGGCGTCTCGCAGGACGCCGTGGGCAAGCCCGCCTACCGCCTGACCCTGCAGACCCGCGAGCAGCACATCCGCCGCGAGAAGGCCACGTCGAACATCTGCACCGCGCAGGTGCTCCTGGCCGTCATGGCGGCCATGTACGCCGTCTACCACGGCCCGCAGGGGCTGCGCGCGATCGGGCGTCAGGTGCACCTGACCACCGCCGCGGTCGCGGACCTCCTGCGCGCCTCCGGTGTGGACGTCGTCTCGAACTCGTACTTCGACACCCTCCAGGTCGCCGTCGACGATGCTGCGGCAGTCGCGGAGCGCGCCCACCAGCGCGGCCTGCTGCTGCACGCCACCGACGCCGGCCTCGTCTCGCTCAGCGTGGACGAGGAGGTCGCCGCCGACCTCCGCGACGGCGACTTCCCGCTCGCCGACCTGGTCGCGGTGCTGGGCGGCACCCTGCAGGGCACGCCGGAGCTCGTGCTCCCCGCCGAGGACGCCTTCGACGGCGCCCTCGCCCGCACCTCCGCCTACCTCACGCACCCGGTGTTCAACACCCATCACTCCGAGACCGCGATGATGCGCTACCTGCGCCAGCTGCAGGACCGCGACTACGCCCTCGACCGCGGCATGATCCCGCTCGGGTCGTGCACGATGAAGCTCAACGCCGCCACCGAGATGGAGGCCGTCACCTGGCCCGAGTTCGCCGCCCTCCACCCGTTCGCCCCCGCGGCGGACGTGCAGGGGTCGCTGGCGCTCATCGACCAGCTGGAGTCCTGGCTCGCCGACGTCACCGGCTACGACACGGTCTCCCTGCAGCCGAACGCGGGCAGCCAGGGCGAGCTCGCCGGTCTGCTCGCCATCCGCGGCTACCACCGCTCGCGCGGCGACGACCAGCGCACCGTCTGCCTCATCCCGCAGAGCGCGCACGGCACCAACGCGGCCTCGGCCGTGCTCGCCGGCATGCGCGTCGTGGTCGTGGCGACCGACGAGCTCGGCAACGTCGACCTCGACGACCTGCGGGCCAAGATCGCCGAGCACGCCGACGCCCTCGCCGCGCTCATGATCACCTACCCGTCGACGCACGGCGTCTACGAGCACGAGGTCGTCGCGATCACCACCGCGGTCCACGAGGCCGGGGGACAGGTCTACGTCGACGGCGCCAACCTCAACGCGCTGCTCGGCTACGCCCGGTTCGGCGACTTCGGCGGCGACGTCAGCCACCTCAACCTGCACAAGACGTTCTGCATCCCGCACGGCGGCGGCGGTCCCGGCGTCGGACCGGTCGCGGCGAAGGCGCACCTCGCTCCGTTCCTGCCCGGCCACCCGCTCGCGCAGGACGCGACCCACCCGCTCGCGGGCGGGGGACGCGTCGAGCACGGCGGCGCCCCGGTGTCGGCTGCGCCGTACGGCAGCCCGAGCATCCTCCCGATCAGCTGGGCCTACGTGCGGATGATGGGCGCGGAGGGCCTCCGCGACGCGACCGGCGCCGCGGTGCTCGCCGCCAACTACGTCGCCGCCCGCCTGCGCGACCACTTCCCGGTGCTCTACTCCGGCGACGCCGGGCTCGTCGCGCACGAGTGCATCCTCGACCTGCGTCCGCTCACCGAGCGCACGGGCGTCACGGTGGACGACGTCGCCAAGCGTCTCGTCGACTACGGCTTCCACGCCCCGACGATGTCGTTCCCGGTCGCCGGCACCCTGATGGTGGAGCCGACCGAGAGCGAGGACCTCGCCGAGCTCGACCGCTTCGTGACCGCGATGATCGCGATCAAGGCGGAGGCCGACGCGGTCGCCGCCGGTGCGTGGCCGGCCGACGACAACCCGCTGCGCGGTGCGCCGCACACGGCCGAGTCCGTCGTGACCGCCGACTGGAGCCACCCGTACACCCGCGAGCAGGCGGTCTACCCGGTCCCGGGTCTCGTCCGCGGCAAGTACTGGCCGCCGGTGCGCCGGATCGACCAGGCCTACGGCGACCGCAACCTGTTCTGCGCCTGCCCGCCTCCGGAGGCCTTCTCCTGAGCCCTGCCCGCCGCTGACCGAGTGCGGTCTCCCGGCACGTCCGCCGTCGTCCGACGCGGCGCGGTCGTACCGGGGGGCCGCATTCGCCGTCTCACGCGAAGATCGACGGCCACCAGGCGACGGCGAGGGGATACCCCACGAACGACACGATGTCGATGACGACATGCGCCACCACGAGCGGCATGACGCGGCCCCAGCGGGTGTAGCACCAGCCGAACACGACGCCCATGATCGCGTTGCCGATGAACGGCCCGAAGCCCTGGTAGAGGTGGTAGCTGCCGCGGAGCACGGCGGCGCCCAGGATGATCGACCAGCGGCTCCAGCCGAGCTGACGCAGCCGGGTGAAGAGGTAGCCGACGACGATGACCTCCTCCTGGAGGCCGGCCCGCAGCGCCGCGAGGACCAGCACCGGCACCGTCCACCAGTGCGTGGTCAGGGACGACGCCTGGACCTCCACCGTGATCCCGAGCAGCCGGGTGAGGGCGAAGAACAGGATGCCCGGGATGCCGATGACCAGGAACAGCAGCCCGCCGCGTCCCAGATCGCCCCAGGGCCGGGTCGCGTCGAGGCCGATCCGCCGGAAGCCGCTGCGCGCCGGCTGCCAGAGCAGGAAGATCGTCAGCGCCACGGCGAACAACGGGAACAGGTTGCCGAGCACCTGGTAGAGGAAGTCGAAGAGCTCGCGGCTCGACTGCGACGGGTTGACCTGCGCGACCTGGTCGGCGAGCGCCTGCGGGCGCGTGCTCTTGTCGATGATGTCGACGATCGAGTAGATCGCGGACTGCCCCAGCGAGAGCCCCAGGACGAGGGCGATCTCCCACCACAGCCGGGCTCGCCCGGTGCGTTCCACGGGGGTCTCGCCGGACCAGGTCGGTGCGCTGCTCATATGTGCATCCTGCCAGGCGGCGAGCCACCCGGCGTGCAGTGGCCCGGAGCGTCTGAGAGCACTCGAATCGGGCGCAAGCGCTTGAAATCCTGCGCCGGGCGATGCATTCCGGACGTTTTCGAGCAGAGTGCGCAACAATCCGCCGACTGAGTTACCACTGTGTAACGTTTCCGGGCCTCATTTTGCATTGGCGGCGTGCGCTACCTAGGGTCATTCTTATCGAGCGCGGACCGGGCACTCTCGCATGCCCGTGCTGCGCACACTTCGCACAGGAGGAACATTGAAGACACGCAGATCGCGGCTGCGCCCCGTCGTCGGGGCCGTCGCTGTCGCTGCTGCAGCCGGACTGATTCTGTCCGGTTGCACCACGAGCGGCTCGTCGAATGAGGGCGGCACCGGGGGCAAGACCGTCACTGTGGCGCAGGTGAACGAGGTCACGTCGTTCAACTACAACACGCCGCAGGGCAACCTCGACATGAACGGCATGCTCAACTACATGACGCAGCCGACGTTCTACACCCTCGACCAGAACTACCGGGTCGTCCACAACACGGACCTCGGCACGTACAAGAAGCTGAGCGACAACCCGCTCAAGGTCGAGTACACGCTGAACAGCGACGCGAAGTGGTCGGACGGGACAGCGATGACCGCCGACGACCTCCTCCTCGGCTGGGACCAGCTCTCGTGCTACCACGACTCGTCGACCACCGACGACCAGGGCAACGTCACCAAGGGCACGCAGTACTTCTCGACGGCGAGCGGCTGCGTCTTCTCGACGGGCCTGCCGACCGTCAGCAGCGACAACAAGAGCATGACGATCACCTACGACCAGCCCTACGTGGACTGGGAGATCATGAGCCCGATCCAGCTCCCCGCGCACGTCGTGGCCGCGGAGATCGGCTCGACCACCAAGGACCTGAGCAAGGCGATCCTGGACACCCCGAAGGGTGACAAGGACAACCCGGCGCCGGCCAACCCCGTCCTCGAGAAGGCGGCGAAGTTCGTGAACACGGGCTTCGACACCACCTCGCTGCCGAAGGACAAGAAGCTCTACGTCTCCGGCGGACCGCTGATGGTCACCGCCTGGACGCCGAAGCAGTCGATGACCCTCGTCCCGAACCCGGAGTACAAGGGCAAGCACGCCGTCTCGTTCGGCAAGCTGGTCGTCCGCTTCATCGCTGACGCGAACGCTCAGGTCACCGCGCTCCAGAACGGCGAGGTCGACGCGATCCAGCCGCAGGCGTCCGCGGACACCGTCAAGGCGCTCAAGGCGGCCTCGGGCATCAAGCTCGAGCAGGGCAGCCAGGTCGCCTACGACCACCTCGACCTGAACTTCAAGTCGCCGACCTTCACCGACCCGACCGTGCGCGAGGCCTTCCTGCTGACCGTTCCGCGTCAGGACATCCTGAACTCGATCGTCACCCCGATCAACCCGGACGCGAAGGTCCTCGACTCGCAGATCTTCCTGCCCGGTCAGGACGGCTACGACGAGTCGGTCAAGGCGAACGGCTCCTCGGCCTACGACAAGGTCGACATCGACAAGGCGAAGACGCTCCTCGCGGGCAAGACGCCGACGGTGAAGATCCTGTACAACTCGCAGAACCCGAACCGTGTCGACTCCTTCCAGGCCATCCAGGCGTCGGCCGCCAAGGCCGGCATCAAGGTCGTCGACGGTGGCTCGCCGCAGTGGAGCTCGCTCCTCGCCGGTGGCGACTACGACGCGTCGCTGTTCGGTTGGGCCAACCCGGGTGCCGGCAACGCGCAGCTCCCGCAGCTCTTCCAGATCGGCAACGGCAGCAACTACAACAACTTCAACGACCAGCAGGCGAGTGACCTTGCTGTGAAGTCGCAGGTGACGCTGGACACGTCGGCGCTGCAGGACATCAAGATGCAGCTCGACAAGATCTCGTTCGAGCAGGCGTACGGCCTCCCGCTGTTCCAGCTGCCGGGCCTCTTCGCGAACACCAGCAAGGTGACGGGCATCGGCTACTTCGGTGGCCAGAACGGCATCTTCTGGAACGTCTGGGACTGGAAGAAGTAACACCTACCTCGTCCTCCCGGACACGCTAGAATCACTCAATCACTCGGGGCGCCGGATCCTGGATCCGGCGCCCCATCCATGGGCGGCCACTCGACGACCCGTCACCGATGGCCTGCCGGCCCGGACAGCACCTGTCCGGGCGGCAGGCCGTCACGGCTGCCCACGCTAGCCTGAGGTGCTCGTTTTCTATGGTGAGTTTTATTGCGAGACGCGTTGGCGTCTCGATCCTGATCCTCGTCGCCGCGTCGTTCATCATGTATGTCCTGACCGCAGGCTCGGGGAACCCCCTCCAAGACCTTCAAGGCAGTTCGTCGCCGAACAAGCAGGCGCTCATCGACGCGCGCGTGCACGCTCAGCACCTCGATCTGCCGTCTCCCGTGCGCTGGCTGCTGTGGCTCGGCGGTGTCGCACGATGCATCGTCCCGCTCGGCGGCGCCTGCGACCTCGGCACGACCTTCCAGAACCAGTCGGTCGCCCAGCTGCTCCCGCAGGCCATGGCGGCCACGCTGCAGCTCGTCGTGCTCGCCTTCGTGCTCGCCGTCATCCTCGGCGTCGCGCTCGGCATCGTCACGGCGCTCCGCGCCTACTCGGGCTTCGACTACTCGATCACCCTGGTGAGCTTCTTCCTGTTCTCCCTGCCGGCCTTCCTCGTGGCCGTGCTCCTGAAGACGTTCGTGGCCATCGGCTACAACAACTTCCTGGCGGACCCCGTCATCGGGATACCCTCGCTGATCCTGATAGCGGTGATCGTCGGATTGATCGTCCAGCTGATCACCGGAGGCACCTGGGGCCGGCGCGGCATCGTGTTCCTTATCGCTGCGGTGCTGACGGCTGGGATCCTGGCCTACATGTCGGCGACGGACTGGTTCCTCAAGCCCTCCCTCGGCCCGGTGGTCGTCATCGTGTTCTGCGTCGCGATCGGCCTGGCGGTCGTCGCGCTGCTCGCCGGACTGAACAACCGCAAGGCGTGGCTCACGGCGGGCATCAACGTCGTCGTCGCGATCATCTGCTACTTCTCGCTCCAGGGGCTCCTCAACGTGTCCTCGCTCGCGACCCTGGTCATCCTGGGCGTCGTCGCGATCGTGGTCGGCCTGCTCGTCGGCTTCTTCGTCGGCGGCTACGACCGCGGCCTGATGATGCGGATCGGCGCCATCACGGCGTTCTTCACGTCGGGCGTCATCGTCATCGACCGCCTCATGCGCTCGTGGCCCGCCTACCTCGACATCACGAACGGCCGCCCGATCGCCACCGTGGGGTCGCAGACCCCCGGTCTCGAGGGCGACGTCTGGATCACGAGCCTCGACTCGTTCACCCACCTGCTGCTGCCGACGCTGAGCCTCCTGGCGATCAGCTTCGCCGGCTACACCCGGTACGCGCGCTCCGGCATGCTCGAGGTGCTCAACCAGGACTACGTCCGCACGGCGCGGGCCAAGGGCCTCCCGGAGCGCACTGTGGTCGTGCGCCACGCCTTCCGCAACATGCTGATCCCGATCACCACCCTCGTCGCCACCGACATCGGTGCGCTGCTCGGTGGCGCGGTGATCACCGAGAACGTCTTCGGCATCAGCGGCATGGGCCAGCTGTTCATCACGGGCCTGTTCCGCACCGATGTGAACCCCGTCATGGGGTACTTCCTGGTGATCGCGATCACGGCCATCGTGTTCAATTTCCTCGCCGACCTCACCTACTCGGTGCTCGACCCCCGGGTGCGTGTGCGATGAGGACGGCAATGACGGTCTTCGCGACCATGAAGGAGGAGGTGGCTCGATGAGCACCCTTCAGGGCAATCTGCCGGAACCGAACCTCGGCCGCGACCTCGAGACGGCGGACGCCGGGGACGGCGCGCGCGGCGAGAGCCAGGGCCGGATCATCTTCCGGCGCTTCATGAAGAACAAGGTGGCCGTCGCAGCCATCATCATCTTCCTGCTGATCCTGATCTTCTCGATCTCCGCGATCGGCCTCGGCCCCATCCCGGGCTGGTGGCACTACTCGTACCGCCAGCTGAACGCGCAGCTCAACCAGGGCGCTCCCACTCTGACGCTGTGGCCGTTCAGCCTCGGCGAGCACCCGTTCGGCCAGGACCGCATCGGCAAGGACTACTTCGCGCTGACGATGCGCGGCATCCAGAACTCCGTCCTCGTCATGATCGTCATCGGCCTGTTCGCCACCGTCATCGGTGTCGTGGTCGGCGCTCTCGCCGGCTACTTCCGCGGCTGGGTGGACTCGGTCCTGATGCGCATCACCGACATCTTCATCGTGATCCCGGTGCTCGTCATCGGCGTGATCGTCGGCCAGACCGCCAACGGCCTGAACGCCTTCGTGCTCGCGCTGCTGCTCGGCCTCGTGTCGTGGATGGTGATCGCGCGACTCGTTCGCTCCGAGTTCCTGGCGCTGCGCGAACGCGAGTTCGTCGAGGCGGCCCGCGTCGCGGGCGCGTCGGACATCCGCATCATCTTCCGCCACATCCTGCCGAACGCGATCGGCGTCATCATCGTGAGCTCGACCCTGCTGATCGCCTCGGCGATCCTGCTCGAGACCGCGATCAGCTACCTCGGCTTCGGCATCAAGTCGCCGGACTCGTCGCTCGGCCTGCTCATCAGCTCGAACCAGAGCGCGTTCACCACGCGCCCGTGGCTGTTCTGGTGGCCCGCCGTGTTCATCGTGCTGCTCGCGCTCTGCGTGAACTTCATCGGTGACGGTCTGCGCGAGGCCTTCGACCCGCGTCAGCAGCGATTCAGCCTGCGCCACACCAAGGATCAGCCGGTGCCCGAGCCGGACGAGCCGGCCGAGACCGCGTCGGCCGGTCGAGCGGCCGGATCATGACCGCCGCAGCAGCCATGGCGGGCTCAGCCCAGAAGCACGAAGAAGCTGGCCACCAGCAGCACGAGCAGCGCGGCGCTCAGCCACACGTGCACCTGGATGCGCACCGGGGCCGTGTCCGCGACGCCCAGCTCCAGCCGGCCGCTGTCGCGCAGCTCGCTCCAGCGGTCGCGCACCAGGTACGCGGCCTGGCCGGAGTCGGTGCCGAGCAGGTCGCCCGGGCGCACGGTTCCGTCGTCGCGGGTCGGCGCGGGGCCGACCTTGCCACGGCGCTCGGCACGAGCGGCCCGCGAGGCCGCGGCCCGGCCGGGCGCGGGGGCCACCCAGGCGCTGAATCGCCGTCCCGGCGTGAACAGCGTCAGAGCGTGGCGGGTATCCACCTGGATCAGCGCCTCCCACGGGATGAACACCGTGCGGAACACGTTCCGCAGCTCGGTTCCGTCGTCGTCCACGACGAGGCGGGGGCGCCAGAGGACGGCCCACGCCGCCAGCGCGACGAAGGCGACCGGGACCAGCACCAGCGGCTGCCGCAGGCTCGCGTGCACGGCGATGTAGCTCACCAGGGCGAAGGCGTCGAGCGCCCAGGCGGTGATCGCCAGTCCGCGATTGAACGTGGAAACGAAGACGACCCGGGTTCCGAACTCTGCCATGGTCCAATCGTGGCAGACCTGTTTCGCAGCCCCAACTCACTTGTGTCACCTGCGGCTCGACTGAGCCGGGAAAGGGTTGCTAGCTGATGGCTACAGTGACCGAAGATCTGCCCGTTCTCGAAGTCGAGGGCCTCAACGTCGACTTCGCCGTCGACGGCTACTGGGTGCCCGCCGTGCGCGACCTCGGCTACCGCATCCGCCGCGGCGAGGTCATGGCCCTCGTGGGCGAGTCCGGTTCGGGCAAGAGCGTCAGCTCGATGTCCGTGCTCGACCTCCTCCCGGGCAACAGCCGCGTGAGCGGCAGCATCAAGCTCAACGGCCGCGAGCTCCGCGACCTCTCCAAGCAGCAGATGCGCGGCATCCGGGGCAAGGAGGTCGCCGTCATCTTCCAGGAGCCGATGACGGCCCTGAACCCCGTGCTGACGGTCGGCTTCCAGATCGTCGAGACGCTGCGCATCCACTTCGGGATCTCGCCGCACGAGGCCAGGGAGCGGGCGATCGTCCTCCTCGGCATGGTGGAGATGCCCGACCCGGAGAAGGCGTTCAACTCCTACCCGCACCAGCTCTCGGGCGGTCAGCGGCAGCGTGCGATGATCGCGCAGTCGATCGCCTGCGACCCCGGACTGCTCATCGCCGACGAGCCGACGACCGCGCTCGATGTGACCGTGCAGGCCGAGATCCTCGACCTCATCCGCAACCTGAGCGACAAGCTCGACAGCGCCGTGCTGCTGATCACCCACGACATGGGCGTGGTCGCCGACCTCGCCGACCACGTCGCGGTCATGCGCCACGGTGAGATCGTGGAGCAGGGCACCACGCAGGAGATCTTCCGCGCGCCGAAGCACCCGTACACGAAGGCCCTGCTCGAGGCCGTGCCGCACCTCGGCACCGGCTCGGGCGACGACGCGATCGACGTGACCGCCTCCCTCATCGCCGCCAGCGGTGCGGACGTGGAGGTCAGCGAGGACGTCCTCCGCCAGATCGCCGTGAACGAGGAGGCGCTGCAGGAGGCCCACGAGATCGCCGAGGAGCTGGCCTCGCGTCCCGCGGTGCTCCAGTTCTCCGACGTCGTGATCGAGTACCCCGGCCGAGGCCGGGTCAAGGCGTTCCGCGCCATCGACGGCGTCGACCTCACGGTGCACGCCGGCGAGGTCATGGGCCTCGTCGGCGAGTCCGGGTCCGGCAAGACCACGCTCGGCCGGGCGGCCATCGGCCTCCTCCCGATCACGAGCGGCACCCTGAACGTGGTCGGGACGGACCTGTCGCGGCCCACCCGCAGCCTGGTGCGTCAGGTGCACAAGAACGCGGGGATCGTCTTCCAGGACCCGGCGTCGTCGCTGAACCCGCGCATGACGATCGGCCAGTCGATCGGCGAGCCGCTCCTGCTGGCCAAGAAGGCGTCCGGACGCGGCCTCGAGCGCGAGGTGAAGAGCCTGCTCTCGTCGGTCGAGCTGCCGCACTCCTACTACAGCCGCTACCCGCACGAGCTGTCGGGCGGCCAGAAGCAGCGCGTCGGCATCGCCCGCGCCCTGTCGCTGCGCCCCGACCTGCTCATCGCCGACGAGCCGACCTCCGCGCTCGACGTCTCGGTGCAGGCCAAGGTGCTGGAGCTGCTCAAGGCGCTGCAGGCCGAGTTCCAGTTCGCGTGCTTGTTCATCACCCACGACCTCGCGGTCATCGACATCCTGGCCGACCGCATCGCCGTGATGCACCACGGCCGGCTTGCCGAGGTGGGCACGCGCGACGAGATCCTCCGCAACCCGCAGGACCCGTACACCCAGCGCCTGATCGCCGCGGTGCCGCTTCCCGACCCCGACGTGCAACGCGAACGCCGCGAACTGCGCGCGCAGATCCTCTCGGCCGGCTCGGACGAGAAGTAGCGTTCGTCAGAAGGGCCCGTCGGCGTTGCGCCGTACGGGCCCTTCTGCGTTTGCGGGGCCTCCGGGGGCGACGATTCAGCTGGGAGCGTGAGCAATTGCCCTCCCGTTCATGTGCGTGCGGCGTTCTGTGGTAGTCGATGGGGATAGAATGGACCGTTCCCCGAAAACCACCTGACGAGAGTCGAGCCTTCACGCATGTCCGAGAACGCCGTCGCCCACCGCGACGATCTGCGCAACGTCGCGATCGTGGCCCACGTCGACCACGGCAAGACCACGCTGGTCGATGCCATGCTGCGCCAGACGAACTCGTTCGGTGACCACGAGCACGTCGAAGAGCGTGCGATGGACTCCAACGAGCTGGAGCGTGAGAAGGGCATCACGATCCTCGCCAAGAACACGGCGATCTCGTACAAGGGCAAGCACGCCACCAACGGTCCGATCACCATCAACGTGATCGACACCCCGGGCCACGCCGACTTCGGCGGCGAGGTCGAGCGCGGTCTGTCCATGGTCGACGGCGTCGTGCTGCTCGTCGACTCGAGCGAGGGCCCGCTGCCGCAGACCCGCTTCGTGCTGCGCAAGGCGCTCGAGGCGAAGCTCCCCGTCATCCTCGCGGTCAACAAGACCGACCGCGGCGACGCCCGCATCGAGGAGGTCGTGAGCGAGAGCCAGGACCTGCTGCTCGGTCTCGCGAGCGACCTCGCCGACGACGTCCCCGACCTCGACCTGGACGCCATCCTCGACGTGCCCGTCGTCTACGCGTCCGGCCGCGCCGGCGCCGCCAGCCGCAACCAGCCCGCGAACGGCGAGCTGCCCGACAACGACGACCTCGAGCCGCTGTTCGAGGCGATCCTCGAGCACATCCCGGCGCCGAGCTACGACCCCGAGGCGCCGCTGCAGGCCCACGTCACCAACCTCGACGCGTCGCCGTTCCTCGGCCGTCTCGCGCTGCTCCGTATCTTCAACGGCACCCTGAAGAAGGGCCAGACCGTCGCGTGGGTCCGTCACGACGGCGATGTGCACAACGTGCGCGTCACCGAGCTGATGATCACGAAGGCGCTCGACCGCTACCCGGCCGAGAGCGCGGGCCCCGGTGACATCGTCGCCGTCGCCGGCTTCGCCGACATCATGATCGGCGACACCCTCGCCGACCCGGACGACGTGCGCGCCCTCCCGGCCATCCACGTCGACGAGCCCGCGATCTCCATGACCATCGGCACGAACACGTCGCCGCTGGTCGGCAAGATCAAGGGCCACAAGCTCACCGCCCGCATGGTGAAGGACCGCCTCGACCGCGAGCTGATCGGTAACGTCTCGCTCCGCGTGCTCGACATCGGCCGTCCCGACGCGTGGGAGGTGCAGGGCCGCGGCGAGCTCGCGCTCGCCATCCTCGTCGAGCAGATGCGTCGCGAGGGCTACGAGCTCACCGTCGGCAAGCCGCAGGTGGTCACCAAGCGCGTCGACGGCAAGCTGCAGGAGCCGTACGAGCACCTCACGATCGACGCCCCCGAGGAGTACCTCGGCGCGATCACTCAGCTGCTCGCCGCCCGCAAGGGCCGCATGGAGAACATGGCGAACCACGGCACCGGCTGGGTCCGCATGGAGTTCATCGTCCCGTCGCGCGGCCTGATCGGCTTCCGCACCGAGTTCCTGACCACCACCCGCGGCACCGGCATCGCGAACGCGATCTCGCAGGGCTACGACGAGTGGGCCGGCCAGATCGTCACCCGCAGCAACGGCTCCATCGTGGCCGACCGCGCCGGTGTGGTCACCCCGTTCGCCATCATCGCGCTCCAGGAGCGCATGACCTTCTTCGTGAACCCCACCGAGGAGGTCTACGAGGGCATGGTCATCGGTGAGAACTCGCGCGCCGACGACATGGACGTGAACATCACCAAGGAGAAGAAGCTGACCAACATGCGTCAGTCGACGGCCGACAACTTCGAGTCGATGACGCCCTCGCGTCAGCTGACGCTCGAGGAGTGCCTGGAGTTCGCCCGCGAGGACGAGTGCGTGGAGGTGACCCCGGAGGCCGTGCGCATCCGCAAGGTCGAGCTCGACGCCACCGCCCGCGGCCGCGCCGCCGCGCGCCTCAAGCGCCAGGACGCCTGAGCCTCACCGCTCCGTAAAAGGGAGGGGATTCGTCACGAATGTGGCGAATCCCCTCCCTTTTGTGCGCATTCGGCACGAATGTGGCGACCGCTACGCGAAGAGCCCGGCCCCCACGTACGACCCCTCCTTCGCGCCCGGCGGGACGGCGAAGATGCCGGAGCCGACGTGCTTGAGGTACTCGTTCATCAGGTCGCTGCGCGCCAGCCGCGACTGGATGGGGATGAACTGTTTGCGGGGATCCCGCTGGAACGCGATGAAGAACAGCCCGGCGTTGAGGCGGCCGAGGTCGTCGTTGCCGTCGACGAAGTTGTAGCCGCGGCGCAGCAGCTGCGCGCCGTCGTTCATCGTCGGGTGTGCCAGCCGGACGTGCGAGTCCGGGTCGATCTTCGTGCCGCCGTCGGGAGCGAGCGCCAGGAAGTTCGGGTCGCTGAACTCGGTGCCGCCGGAGAGGGGAGCGCCCTCGCCCTTGTCGCGGCCGACGATGCGCTCCTGCTCGCCGAGCTGCTGCCGGTCCCAGGTCTCGATGACCATGCGGATCTTTCGGGCGACGAGGTACGAGCCGCCGGCCATCCACGCGGCGCCGTCCGAACCGGACGCCCACACCTGGTCCTCGACGACCGTCTGGTCCTCCGACTTGATGTTCGCGGTGCCGTCCTTGAAGCCGAACAGGTTGCGGGAGGTGACCTGGCTGCGGGAGGTGGAGGAGGTGCGGCCGAAGCCGAGCTGCGACCACCGGATCGACGCGCGGCCGAAGGCGATGCGCGACAGGTTGCGGATCGCGTGGACGGCGATCTGCGGGTCGTCGCTGCACGCCTGGATGCAGAGGTCGCCTCCGCTGATCGCGTCCATCAGCGCGTCCCCCGGGAAGTGGGGGAGGTCGACCAGCGCCGCCGGCCGCTTGGCGGCGATCCCGAAGCGGTCCTGACCGTCCGCGGTGGTGAACAGCGTCGGGCCGAAGCCGAAGGTGAGGGTGAGGCCGCCCGGCGGCAGGTCCAGCGCCTCCCCGGTGTCGTCCGGCGGCTGGTCGGCCGGACCGGAGGCGGGGCCGTACTTGCCGGCCGGCTTGCCCTGCGTCATCCGCGCCGCCGCGACGGTCCAGTCCCGTAGCAGGTCGATCAGACCCTCGCGATCGAGACCCGGGTTCACGTCGAAGGCGGCGAAGTGCAGGCGGTCCTGGACGGCGGTGGTGATGCCCGACTGGTGCTCGCCGTAGAAGGGATGGACGGCGGCCGCGGCCTGCGTGCCCGTGACCGCGCGGTCGACGGCGATGCCGGCACCGAATCCGACGACTCCGGCACCGACGCCCAGCCCGGCGAGACCGAGCAGGCCGCGCCGCGACAGGCCGGAGCGCCCGGGGTCCTCGGTGGGCTCCGGGCGCTCGGCCGGTGTTTCCTCGCTCACGCGCCTCCTACTTGACGAGGATCGACGTCAGCTGGCTCAGCGGCTCGCTGAGGGCGTTGACCTCGTCCGAGAGCTCCTTCACCTGCTCGGTGGTGAGCTGGGTGTAGCTGACGTAGCCGTCGCCCGAGGTGTACTGGGCGAGCAGCTTGTCGATCGCGGCGAACTCCGCGTCGAGCTTCTTCGCAGTGCTCGTTCCGGTGCTGCCCTTCTCCAACAGGATGTCACGGACGGTTCCGTACGCGACCTCGGCGCCCTCCACGTTCGCTTTGAAGTCCCACAGGTCGGTGTGCGAGAAGGTCTCCTCCTCGCCGGTGATCTTGCTGCGGGAGACCTCCTCCATCAGGCCGCTGGCGCCGTTGGAGATCTGGTCGAGGGTGAGGGTGAAGTCCTTGGCGTAGACCAGGTCGTAGAGCTTCTGGGTGTCGGCCACGAGCTGGTCGCCGAGCTGCTTGCGTCCGGCGGCGTCGGAGGGGGTGAAGCCGGCGGGGGCCCAGAGGTCCTTCTCGATGCGGTGCCAGCCGGTCCAGTTCTGGCCCTGCTCGAGGTCGGCCTCGCGGAGGTCGAGTGCGGGGTCGATGTCGCCGAACTGCTCGGCGGTCGGCTCGATGCGCTCGTAGAACATGCGCGCGGCGGGGTACTGCGCCTGCGCGGCCGCGTCGTCGCCGCTCTCGTACGAGGCGGCGAACGCCTTCGTGGCGGTGAGGAGCTGGCCGGCCTGGTCCTTGACGTAGCTCGTGTAGTTGGTGACCGCCTGCGCGACCTGCTTGCTCTCGCTCGCGGACTTCGTGTCGGCGGCGCCCTTGCTCACGCTGAACGCGGTGACGGAGGTCGGGCTGCCGACCATGCCCTTCTTGCAGGCGGTGAAGTAGTCGCCCTCGGCGAGCTGCACGACGTAGTTGACGGTCGTGCCGGGCCCGATGTTCTCCTTCTCGCCCGCGATCCGGAGCTTGTCCTTCGCGAGCACCTCGAACTCGTTGACGTCGGAGCCCTTGTTGGTCACCTGGAAGGTCACCGGCCCCGACGGCGCGGACGCGGCCGACACGGTGCAGCTGTCGTCGTTCAGGGTCACCGCGATCGCCTCGGCCTCGGCGGTGGCCTTGTTCGGGACGCAGCCCGTCAGGGCGGCGGCGAGGGCGGCGGCGCCGGCGATGCTGCCGGCGATCACGCCGAGCGGACGGTATCGAGCCATGGGAGTGCTGTGCTTTCTCTCGGGGTGCGGGGAGTGTGTGCGAGTGGTGCGGTGCTGCGGTGCGGTTCCGGGGCGCCTCAGGAGGCCACGGGCGTGCTGTTCGTCGCCCCGGGCGCCTCCGCTTTCGCGGGCTTGCGGTGCGCGGTGCGTTGGGCGCGAACGTAGAAGAACGAGACGACGATGATGTAGCCGAACCAGGCGATGACCTGCAACCAGGTCGGCGACGGGTTGAAGTTGACCGCGCCGGCGAGCACCGTGCCGTACCAGCTCGACGCCGGGATGGCGGCGCTGATGTCGTAGGCGTGGATGCCGGCGCCGGGGATCACTCCGGCCTCCTGCAGGTCGCCGATGCCGTAGGCGAGCACGCCGCCGGCGACGAGGATGAGGAACGCGCCCGTCCAGGCGAAGAACGTCCCGAGGTTGATGCGGACCATGCCGCGGTAGAGCAGGAAGCCGAGCACGGCCGCGGTCAGGAGGCCGAGCAGGGCGCCCACGAAGGGCTCCCAGCCGCCGCCGACGCTGTCGACCGTCGCCCAGACGAACAGGGCGGTCTCGATGCCCTCGCGCCCGACGCTGAGCATGGCGAGGATGACGACGCCCCAGCCCGCGCCGACGAGCACGGAGTCGAGCTTCTCGTGCAGCAGCGACTTCATCGAGCGGGCGGTCTTGCCCATCCAGAAGATCATCCAGGTCACGAAGGCGACGGCGACGACCGAGAGGCCGCCCCCGACGATCTCCTGCGCCTGGAAGCTCAGCCCGTACGGGCCCCAGGTCAGCAGGGCGCCGATCCCGAGCGGCACGACGAGGGCGATGCCGACGCCGATCCAGAGCTTGGAGAGCACGTCCTTCCGGCCGACCTTGACGACGTAGGCGATGAGGATGGTGACGATGAGCGCCATCTCGAGGCCTTCGCGGAGGCCGATCAGGTAGTTCGCGAGCACAGAGGACCTTGCTGGGAGAGGGGAGGGGGTTGGTAAGGCTAACCTTACCGAATCGAGGGTACGTCCTGCCCTCTCGATCTGTCCAGATAAGATGCGAGAATGCTCAGCCGGATCCTCAACGCCGTCCTGCTCGTGCTGGCCGGCATCCTGGTCGGCGCGGTGGGCACGGTGGCGCACCAGATCGACGTCACCTGGGGTGTGAGCATCCCCCTCGGCCTGATCGGCTCCCTGCTGGCGTTCACGCTGCTGCTGGTCGGTCTGCGGCTGCTCGCCTCGACGCGCGTCCCCGCGATCCTCGCGGCGCTCGGCGCGATCGCCACCATCCTGCTCTTCACGCAGCAGAGCCCCGGCGGCTCCGTGCTCATCCCGAACACGCTGGCCGGCCAGATCTGGCTCGTCGCTCCGCTGCTCATCGCCGCCGTCGTGATCGCGTGGCCCGATCTGCGCCGCCGCGACGCGCGCCCCGCTGTCGTCGCCCCCGCACCCGCCCCGGTGCCGTCGGCGGAATCCGTCACCCGCGTTTCGGAATAAGCTAGTCGAGTAGCTCTCGAAGCTCTCGCGAAGGGAACAGAAACACCGTGACCTATGTCATCGCCCTCCCGTGCGTGGACGTCAAAGACCGCGCCTGCATCGACGAATGCCCGGTCGACTGCATCTATGAGGGTGAACGGTCGCTCTACATCCACCCGGACGAGTGCGTGGACTGCGGCGCCTGCGAGCCGGTCTGCCCGGTCGAGGCCATCTACTACGAGGACGACCTCCCCGAGGAGTGGGCCGACTACTACAAGGCCAACGTCGAGTTCTTCGACGACATCGGCTCGCCCGGCGGCGCGGCCAAGGTCGGCGTGATCGCCAAGGACCACCCCGTCATCGCCGCGCTGCCGCCCCAGGCGCACTGACGTGGCCCTCAAGGAGCTCCCGGACTACCCCTGGGATCTGATGGCCCCGTACGCCGCCCGCGCCCGCGAGCACGCCGACGGGATCGTCGACCTCTCCATCGGCTCGCCCGTGGACGAGACGCCCGAGCTGATCCGCACGGCGCTGGCCGAGGCGACCGACGCGCACGCCTACCCGCAGACCGTCGGCACGCCGGCTCTGCGCGAGGCGATCGTCGAGTGGTTCGCGCGCCGTCGCGGCGTCCCCGGGCTCACCGTCGACAACGTGCTGCCGACCATCGGCTCCAAGGAGCTGGTCGCGTTCCTGCCGTTCCTGCTCGGGCTGGGGGAGGGGGATGTGGTGGTGCATCCGCGCGCCGCCTACCCGACCTACGCGATCGGCGCGGCGATGGCCGGCGCGGACGCCCTCGCCAGTGACGACCCGGCCGAGTGGCCCGAGAACACCCGCCTGATCTGGCTGAACAGCCCGGGCAACCCCGACGGCCGGGTGCTGTCGGTGGAGGAGCTCCGCGCCGCCGTCGCCCGCGCCCGCGAGCTGGGGGCCTACCTGGCGAGCGACGAGTGCTACGCCGAGCTCGGGTGGGACGCCCCGTGGGATGCGGAGCGCATCCCGAGCGTCCTCGACCCGCGCGTGATCGGCGACGACCGCCGCAACATCCTCGCCGTGTACTCGCTGAGCAAGCAGTCGAACCTCGCCGGCTACCGCGCCGCGTTCGTCGCGGGGTGCCGCACGGTGGTCGGGAGGCTGACCAACGTGCGCAAGCACGCCGGGCTCATGCTGCCGTCCCCGCTGCAGGCCGCGATGGTCGCCGCACTGGGCGACGACGAGCACGTCGCGCAGCAGCGCGAGCGCTACCGCGCGCGCCGCGAGCTGCTGCGTCCGGCCCTCGAGGCCGCCGGGTTCCGCATCGACCACAGCGAGGCCGGCCTGTACCTCTGGGCGACCGAGGGCCGCGACGCCTGGGAGAGCATCGGCCGGCTGGCCGACCTCGGCATCCTCGCCGGGCCCGGGCACTTCTACGGCGACTCCTTCCCCGAGCACGTGCGGCTGTCGCTCACGGCGACCGACGAGCGGATCGCCGCGGCGGCCTCCCGGCTGCGCGCTTTTGGAGACTCCCTCTAACGCGATGCGCGCGGCTTTGCGTGATGCGACAGTAGCCGTGCGCGTTCGTTAGGCTGTACCCGCACGAATGATTGCAGCGCTGCCACGATCGGCGCGCGTGGTTATGCCCGTACCCAAGACCTGGAGGCGTTGTGACTGGACTCGGCACCGAGAATGCACCGGCGGAGCGTGTCGGCTCCACCGATGGCGAGGCGGCCGTCGCCGAACTGCGCTACCCGGGCGGTGTCGCCGAGTTCCCCATCCTGCCGAGCACGTCCGGCGCGTCGAGCATCGACCTCTCCAGCCTCACCAAGCAGACCGGGCTGACCAGCCTCGACTACGGCTTCGTCAACACCGCGGCGACCCGGTCGGCGATCACGTACATCGACGGCGACCAGGGCATCCTGCGCTACCGCGGCTACCCGATCGAGCAGATCGCCGAGAACTCGTCCTTCCTCGAGACGGCGTGGCTCCTCATCCACGGCGAGCTGCCGACGCCGAGCGAGCTGGCCGACTTCGACGAGCGCATCCGCCGTCACACCCTCCTCCACGAGGACCTGCGCCGCTTCTTCAGCGCCCTCCCGCACGACGCGCACCCCATGTCGGTGCTGTCGAGCGCCGTCTCCGCGCTGTCGACCTTCTACCAGGACTCGCTCAGCGTCTCCGACCCCGAGCAGGTCGAGCTCTCGACCATCCGCCTGCTCGCGAAGCTGCCGGTCATCGCCGCGTACGCGCACAAGAAGAGCCTCGGCCAGGCCTTCCTGTACCCGGACAACTCGCTGAGCTTCGTCGACAACTTCCTGCGCCTCAACTTCGGCACCCTCGCCGAGCCGTACGAGGTCAACCCCGTGCTGTCGCGTGCGCTCGAGCGCCTCCTCATGCTCCACGAGGACCACGAGCAGAACGCCTCCACCTCGACCGTCCGCCTCGTCGGCTCGACGCAGGCCAACCTCTTCGCCTCCGTCTCGGCCGGCATCAACGCCCTCTACGGCCCGCTGCACGGCGGCGCCAACGAGGCCGTGCTCGACATGCTCGCCGGCATCCGCGACTCGGGCGAGAGCGTCCAGAAGTTCGTCGAGCGGGTCAAGAACAAGGAGTCCGGCGTCAAGCTCATGGGCTTCGGCCACCGCGTCTACAAGAACTTCGACCCCCGCGCCAAGCTCGTCAAGCAGTCGGCGGACGAGGTGCTCGCCGCCCTCGGCGTGCACGACCCGCTCCTCGACATCGCCAAGGAGCTGGAGGAGGTCGCCCTCGCCGACCAGTACTTCATCGACCGCAAGCTGTACCCCAACGTGGACTTCTACACCGGCGTGATCTACAAGGCGATGGGCTTCCCGACCCGGATGTTCACCGTCCTCTTCGCGATCGGCCGCCTCCCGGGCTGGATCGCCCACTGGCGCGAGATGAACCTCGACCCCGCCACCAAGATCGGCCGCCCGCAGCAGCTCTACACGGGCAGCCCCGAGCGCTCCTGGCCGACCAGCCGCTGAGCGCCGGCGGGGCGCGAGCGGGCGCGCGTACGCGCGCGCTCGGTGGGATGGCGCTCTCGCGCTGCTGCTCCCGCGAGACCCGCGGGCTAGCGCTCTCGCGCTCCGGCTTCGGCGCGCACTGTGGATGAGCGCGGCTCACTCGTCGTGACACGCCCTCGTGCGCGTGCCGCGCGGCGCGAGAAGGGCGTGTTGCGGCCGTTCGCGGGTGAGCGGTGCGGGAGGGCGCCGCGAATGCGGCGCGTCGCCCCGCACGCACGTTCCCCGCGCGCACTGTGGATGAGCGCGGCTCACTCGTCGTGACACGCCCTCGTGCGTGTGCCACGCGGCGCGAGAAGGGCGTGTTGTGACCGTTCAGCGGCCGCGCGCGCCGCGTCGCGCTCAGCGCGACGACGGGTGCAGCGTGAGCGTCTGCGTGGCGGACGCGGCGATGGCGGTGCGGCTGAAGGGCCAGGGGAGGGTCTTGTTCACGGCCCAGAGGTCGGTCTGGTCGGCGTAGTGGGGGTCGAAGGCGTGGCCGGAGGAGCCGGCGAGGTTGATCCAGCGGCTGCGGTCGAAGTCCGCCAGGTCGACGATCATGCGCATCGACGGGACGCGGTCGGCTCCGTAGCCGACGGATGCATCCCACCCGGTGGCGTCGACGACGCTGGACCCGCCGCCGACCGGGTAGGGGCCGCGGTTGAGCAGCCACTCCACGGGCGCGATCCCGGAGCTGCCGAGGCTGGCGTTGGTCAGGGTGAGCGTGTGGATGCGGTCCCAGCGCCAGTGCGCGGGGTCGTCGCCCATCAGTGAGCGCGCCTCGGTCCAGGCCTGGTCGGCGGCGCGGGCGATCATGCCGTCGCGGTCGCTGGTCCCGAGGTCGGAGTCCGCCCACCAGGCCGAGTCGGGCTGGGTGACGAGATTCTGCACCACGGCGAACCAGCGGTCCCCTCCCGCAGGCGGGGCGGATGCGGGGAGCTTGCGGCCGAAGGCGTCGTGCAGGAGGTTCTTCCAGAACACGTTGAAGTAGGCGGCGGCGGCGCTGTCGGCGTCGTCGTGGAAGTCCCAGCCGGCGAGCAGCGCGGCACCGCGCGCGGCCCCGGAGCCCGGCTCTGCGGCCTCGCCGACGGTCCGCAGCAGCGGGACGAGCGTTGCCGCGTTCGCATCGTAGGTGTCGCCCTGGATGGCGGCCATCTGCGCGGCGGTGATCTTCGCGCCGGCGGCGACGAGCGCCTGCACTCGCACGGCGATCTGGTTGGCGCGGTAGCCGTACTCCCAGTCGCGGGTGATCATGACGGGGTAGTCGGGGCCGACCGCGGCGTTGTTGGCGGTGACGATGTACCCGCTGGGCGGGTCGAGCACCGACGGGAGCTGGTCGTACGGAACGGTGCCCACCCAGCCGTACTGGCTCGTCCAGCCCGGAACGGGCACGGTCCCGTCCCCGGCGGCCCGGATCGGGACGGAGCCCGGCGCCTGGTAGCCGATGTGACCGTCCACGTCGGCGTAGACGAGGTTCTGCGACGGCACCTGGAAGTCCGCGGCCGCGGCGCGGAAGCTCGCCCAGTCGGTGGCGGTGTCGAAGGCGAAGATGGCGCCCGCGGTGGGGCCGGGCGTGAGCGCGGTCCACTCCAGCGAGAGCTGGTACTCCTGCGCGGGCACCCCGAGCTTGCCGGCCTGGTCCTTCGCGATCGCCGCGTAGTCGTCGCTGAGATCGGTGATGAGCGGACCGTGACGGGTGGAGCGGATGGTGAGGTCGACATCCTTGCCGCCCGCAACCCTGATCGTCTCGTGGCGGATCTCGAGCGGCACCTGCGCGCCGTCGTACTCGTAGGTGTCGCCGGTGACCTTCTCGACGTAGAGGTCCGCGACGTCGGGGCCGAGGTTGGTGAACCCCCAGGAGACGCGGTCGTTGTGCCCGATGACGACGCCGGGGAACCCGGAGAACCCGAAGCCGCTGACGTCGAACGGGCACTCCGCGTTCACGGTCGCGCAGTGCAGCCCGACCTGGTACCAGACCGACGGCATGGACGCGCCGAGGTGCGGGTCGTTGGCGAGCAGCGGCTTGCCGGTGGCGGTGAGGGCGCCGGAGACGACCCAGGAGTTGGAGCCGATGTCGCTGCCGGCCGGACCCATCAGGCGGGGGAGGGACTCAAGGCTGGCCGACACCTGCTCCAGCTGCGCGCGGTAGTCCGCGGGCGGTGCGGCGGCGAGCGCCTGCGCGTCCGTCCCGTTCGACGCGGCGGCCCCGGCATCCGCCGCGGAGGCGGTGCTCGGGGTGTCGGGTGTCGTCCGTGCCGGGTCCCCGCCGCCCTCCGCGGTGATGGTCGGGTGCGCTGCGTAGTCGTAGCCCGGGTGGAGGTCGGCGATCTGCTGCGGGGTGAGGGAGGCGGCCAGCAGCCCGCGGTCCACCTCCTCCTCCAGATTGGAGCGGAGGTCCCACGCCATCGCCTTGAGCCAGGCGATGGAGTCCGCCGGGGTCCACTTCTCCGGCTTGTAGCCGGGGTTCTGCAGGCCGAGCACGGCGTACTCGACGCTCAGCTCGGCCCCGGAGTGCGCGGCCAGGTACGCGTTCACCCCGTCGGCGTAGTCCTGGTAGTAGCGGAGCGCCGTCGGGTCGAGGAGCTTCACCTCCTGCTCGGCGACGCGGCGCCAGCCGAGGGTGCGGATGAAGATGTCGGTCGGCACCTGGCTCGCGCCGAACATCTCCGAGAGCCGGCCCGCGGTGACGTGCCGGCGGAAGTCCATCTCCCAGAAGCGGTCCTGGGCGTGCACGAATCCTTGCGCGCGGAAGAGGTCGTCCGCGGTGGAGGCGACGATCTGCGGGATGCCGGCGCCGTCGCGGTAGACGGTCACGGGCTTCTGGAGGCCGGGCACGTCGAGCGATCCGGAGGTCTGCGGGAACGAGCGCGTCACGGTCCAGAAGCCGACGCCGCCGGCGATCGCCGCCACGACCAGGAGCACGGCCAGGATGCCGCCCACGGCGCGCAGGACCCGATGGTGCCGTCGCAGTCTGGGGGTGTCGTCGCCCACGTCCCTCCTCGTGCTCGGTGCCTTCCTTGGACCCTAACGCACGCCGGTGACGTGGCGGCAGCGGGTCAGCGGGCCGTGAGCGCCGCCCACGCCATCCGCTCCAGGACCGGGCGCACGGCGGCCTCGTCGGCGTGCGCCGAGCCGACGCGCGCGGAGTGCGGGGTGGAGTTGATGAGACCGAAGGTCGCCTGCACGCGCACGCGCAGCTCGTCCGGGGCGAGGGAGGGGTGGAGCTCGCCGAGCACGCGGGTCCACAGGTCGACGTAGCGGCGCTGGAGGCGGCGGACCTCGCGCCGGTCGTCGCCGGGGAGGGCGTCGAGATCGCGGTCCTGCACGCGGATGGTGTCGGGCGCGCCGAGCGCGAAGTCGACGTGGAAGGCGATCAGGGCGCGGAGGGCGCCGGCCGCATCCCCGCTCTCCTCCTGCACGGTCGTGCCGCCGTCGAGGAGCCCCTGGCTCACGTCGACCAACAGGGCGGCGAGCACCGCCTGCTTGGAGGGGAAGTGCCGGTACACGGCGGGGCCGCTCACGCCGACCGCCGATCCGAGGTCTTCGATCGAGACCCCGTTGTAGCCGCGCTCGGCGAACAGCCCGGCGGCGGCGTCGAGCAGGGCCGCGCGGCGGTCGGCCTTGGCGCGGCTGCGCTGGGTGGGCCGGCCGGGGGCGTCGAGATCGGTCATGCGGTCTCCCGAGAGGGTGGACATTTGGGTTAATGAACACTAACCTAAAACTGGGTTAGCGAACACTAACCGAATGTCGACGACGACAGGGAGCACGATGCCCGCCACCACCACCCAGCGCGAGCTGGTCGCCGAGCTGCGCGAGCGTCTCGCCGTCGCGGCGGCGGGAGGTCCGGAGCGCTCCCGCGAGCGCCATCTCGCCCGCGGCAAGCTGCTCCCGCGCGACCGCATCGACACCCTGCTCGACGAGGGCAGCCCGTTCCTCGAGATCGCGCCGCTGGCGGCGACCGGGATGTACGGCGACGAGAGCCCGGCCGCCGGTGTGATCGCCGGCATCGGCCTGGTCCACGGCCGGCACGTGATGGTCGTGTGCAACGACGCCACGGTCAAGGGCGGCACCTACTACCCGATGACGGTCAAGAAGCACCTGCGCGCGCAGGAGATCGCGCTCGAGAACCACCTGCCGTGTATTTACCTCGTCGACTCGGGCGGAGCATTCCTGCCGATGCAGGACGACGTGTTCCCCGACCGCGACCACTTCGGCCGCATCTTCTACAACCAGGCCCGGCTCTCGGCGGCGAAGATCGCGCAGATCGCCGCGGTGCTCGGGTCGTGCACGGCGGGCGGCGCGTACGTCCCGGCGATGAGCGACGAGACCGTGATCGTGCGCAACCAGGGCACGATCTTCCTCGGCGGGCCTCCGCTGGTGAAGGCGGCGATCGGCGAGATCGTGACGGCCGAGGAGCTGGGCGGGGGCGACCTCCACGCCCGCACCTCCGGCGTCGTCGACCACCTCGCCGAGAACGACGAGCACGCGCTCGCGATCGTGCGGGACATCGTCGCCACCCTGCCGCAGCCCGCCGCGCCCGCCTGGGAGGTCGTGCCCGCGCTGGAGCCCGCCGCCGATCCGGCCGGCCTCTACGACGTCGTGCCCGTGGACGTGCAAGCGCCGTACGACGTGCACGAGGTGATCGACCGGATCGTGGACGCCGGGGGACTGCACGAGTTCAAGCCCGAGTACGGCACGACGCTCGTCACCGGCTTCGCCCGCATCCACGGCCACCCGGTGGGCATCGTCGCCAACAACGGCGTGCTCTTCAGCGAGTCGGCGCTGAAAGGTGCCCACTTCATTGAGCTGTGCGACCAGCGCGGCATCCCGCTGCTGTTCCTGCAGAACATCTCCGGCTTCATGGTCGGCCGCGACTACGAGGCCGGCGGCATCGCCAAGAACGGCGCGAAGATGGTCACCGCCGTCGCGACGGCGCGCGTGCCCAAGCTCACCGTGGTGATCGGCGGCTCGTTCGGCGCCGGCAACTACTCGATGTGCGGTCGCGCGTACTCGCCCCGCTTCCTGTGGATGTGGCCGGCCGCGCGCATCTCCGTGATGGGGGGAGCGCAGGCCGCGAGCGTGCTCGCGACCGTGAAGCGCGATCAGCTCGAGGGCAACGGCGAGGAGTGGAGCGCCGAGGACGAGGCCGCCTTCCGTGCTCCCATCGCCGAGCGTTACGAGGAGCAGGGCGACCCCTACTACTCGACCGCCCGCCTGTGGGACGACGGCGTGATCGACCCCGCCGAGACCCGCACCGTCCTGGGCCTCGCGCTCGACGTCTGCTCCCGCAGCCCGCTGCCCGACACCGCCTTCGGGCTCTTCCGGATGTGATCGCCGTGACCCTCCCGTTCGACTCCGTGCTCGTCGCCAACCGCGGCGAGATCGCCTGCCGCATCATCCGCACCCTGCGCCGCCTCGGGATCCGCTCCGTCGCCGTCTACAGCGACGCCGACCGGAACGCCCCGCACGTCGCGCTCGCCGACGTCGCCGTGCGGCTGGGCCCGGCGCCCGCCCGCGAGAGCTATCTCGACGTCGACGCGATCGTCGCCGCCGCCACCGCGACCGGTGCGGGAGCCGTGCATCCTGGCTACGGGTTCCTCTCCGAGAACGCCGAGCTCGCCCAGGCCTGCGCGGCCGCCGGCGTCGTCTTCGTCGGCCCGGGCGTCCACGCGTTGGAGGTCATGGGCGACAAGATCGCCGCGAAGCGCGAGGTGGAGTCGCACGGCGTGCCGACCATCCCGGGTATCGCGGAACCCGAGCTCGACGACGGCGCCCTGATCGCCGCCGCCCGGCGGATCGGCTTCCCGGTGCTGGTCAAGCCGTCCGCGGGCGGCGGCGGCAAGGGGATGCAGGCCGTGCGCGACGCGGCCGACCTGCCGGAGGCGCTGCGCACCGCCCGACGGGTCGCCGCCTCCGCTTTCGGCGACGACACCCTCTTCCTGGAGCGCCTCGTCGACGCGCCCCGCCACATCGAGGTGCAGGTGCTGGCCGACACGCACGGCACGGTCGTGCACCTCGGCGAGCGCGAGTGCTCGCTCCAGCGCCGCCACCAGAAGGTGATCGAGGAGGCCCCCTCCGCCCTGCTCGACGGCGAGACCCGGGCGCGGATCGGTGCCGCCGCGTGCCGCGTGGCCGAGAGCGTGGACTACGTCGGCGCCGGCACCGTGGAGTTCCTCGTCTCGGCGGAGGCGCCGGACGAGTTCTTCTTCATGGAGATGAACACCCGGCTGCAGGTCGAGCATCCCGTCACCGAGCTGGTCACCGGCCTCGACCTGGTGGAGTGGCAGCTGCGCATCGCCGCGGGGGAGCCGCTCGGCTTCGCGCAGCGGGACGTGCGCCTGGACGGGCACGCCGTCGAGGCCCGCGTCTATGCCGAGGACCCAGACCGGGGCTTCCTCCCCGGAGGCGGTCGCGTCCTCGCGCTCCGGGAGCCGACCGGGGAGGGCGTCCGCGTCGACAGCGGGCTCGCGGCCGGGCTGGAGGTCGTCACCGAGTACGACCCGATGCTGTCGAAGGTGATCGCCTGGGGCGAGGACCGTCCCTCCGCTCTGGCCCGGCTCGACGCCGCCCTCGCGCGCACCAGCATCCTGGGCGCGACGAACAACGTGGGCTGGCTGCGCGACCTGCTCGCCGACCCGGAGGTCGTGGACGGGACGATGGACACCACGCTCATCGACCGCCGGCACTCCGAGCGCGAACCCGCGGCGTCGTCGGTCTCGGAGGTCGTGCTGGCGGCGCTGCTCGCTCATCGTGCCCGGGAGGCCGTCGCCCCGCACGGCGCCGGTGCGCTGTGGTCCGCGCCCTCGGGCTGGCGGATGGCGAGCCCCCGCCCGGTGTCGTACGACGTGGACGGGACGACCGTCGCGGTCGCCGACGACGGCGCTCGCGTGCTGCTCGGCGACGCGGAGCACACCACCGAGCTCACGGTGCACCCCGGCCGCGACGGCGAGCCGGACCACGCCCTCCTCACCCTCGACGGCATCACGGCCGGATACGACATCGCGCTGGACGGCCCCACCCTCTGGCTCGCGAGCGGCGGACGCACCCGCGGCCTGCGGCTGCGCACGCGGGAGGAGCGGCTGGCCGAGGCGCTCGCCGCGGTCGAGCGCGGCGACGCGGCCGCGCATCCCGAGCTGCGCTCGCCCATGCCGGGGACCGTCGTGGCCGTGCCGGTCGCCGACGGGGACGCGGTGGCGGCGGGAGACACCGTGGCCGTCGTGGAGGCCATGAAGATGGAGCACCGCCTCCTCGCCCCGATCTCGGGCGTCGTCCGCGTGCAGGTCGCCACCGGCGACCTCGTGCGGCTCGATCAGCTCGTCGCCCGCGTCGACGCGACACCATCGCCCGACGACGCGGAACCCCATGGACAGTCACCACGAGAGACAGGAACCCCATGACCATGCAGATGACCGGGCGGACCGCCCCCGCCGCCGACAGCGACGTCGCCGGCTTCGAGCTCACCGCCGAGCAGCGCGCCCTGCGGGACGAGGTGCGGGAGTTCGCCGACACCGTCGTCGCGCCCGCCGCGTACGAGTACGACACCAAGCGCAGCCTCCCGTACGGCATCATCGCCGAGATGGGCCGGATGGGGCTGTTCGGGCTGCCGTTCCCCGTCGAGTACGGCGGCCAGGGCAAGGACTACCTCTCGCTGTGCCTCGCGGTCGAGCAGCTGGGGCGCGTCGACCAGTCGATCGGCGTCACCCTGGAGGCCGGCGTCGGCCTCGGCGCCATGCCGATCTTCCGCAGCGGCAGCGAGGAGCAGAAGCAGCGCTGGCTGCCGATGCTCGCGAAGGGGGAGGCGCTCGCCGGGTTCGGGCTGACCGAGGCGGACGCCGGGTCGGACGCCTCCGGCACCAAGACGACCGCCGTGCTCCGTGACGGCGAGTGGGTCATCGACGGGACCAAGCAGTTCATCACCAACTCCGGCTCCGAGATCACCGCTCTCGTCACGATCACCGCCGTGACCGGCGAGGAGCGCCGCGCCGACGGCTCGATCAAGAAGGAGCTGTCGGCCATCATCGTGCCGAGCGGCACCCCCGGCTTCGTCGCCGAGCCCGTCTACGACAAGGTCGGCTGGCACACCTCCGACACCCACCCGCTGACGCTCACTGACGTCCACGTGCCCGAGGAGAACCTGCTGGGGGAGCGCGGCCGCGGCTACGCGAACTTCGTCGCCACCCTCGACGAGGGGCGCGTCGCCTTCGCCGCGCTCTGCACGGGCGCCGCGCAGGGCTGCCTGGAGGAGGCGCTCGCCTACGCCAAGACCCGCAACGTCTTCGGCCGTCCGATCGGCTCCAACCAGCACATCGCCTTCAAGCTCGCGCGGATGCAGGCCCGGGTGCACACCGCCCGGCTCGCCTACTACGACGCCTGCTTCAAGCTGATGGCCGGCAAGCCGTTCAAGATGGAGGCCTCCATCGCCAAGCTCACCGCCAGCGAGGCCGCGATGGACAACGCCCGCGACGCCACGCAGATCTTCGGCGGCTACGGGTTCCTCAACGAGAACCCGGTCGCCCGCCACTACCGCGACTCGAAGATCCTGGAGATCGGCGAAGGCACCTCGGAGGTCCAGCTCATGGTCATCTCCCGGGCTCTCGGCTTCACCGCCTGAGCCGGGCCGCGGTGCGCGACAATGACAGAGGCTCGACGGTGAGAGAGGGAGGCATCCCGTGATCGACAAGACGGTGGCCACGGCGGCGGAGGCCGTCGCGGACGTGGGCGACGGCGCGAGCCTGGCGGTCGGCGGTTTCGGCCTGTGCGGCATCCCGAGCGCCCTGATCGGAGCGCTGATGGAGGCCGGCACGACCGACCTCGAGGTGGTCAGCAACAACTGCGGCGTCGACGACTGGGGCCTCGGGCTGCTGCTCGCCGAGCGACGTATCCGCAAGATGATCAGCTCCTACGTGGGGGAGAACAAGGAGTTCGCCCGGCAGTTCCTCTCGGGCGAGCTGGAGGTCGAGCTCACCCCGCAGGGCACGCTCGCCGAGAAGCTGCGCGCGGGCGGGGCGGGCATCCCCGCCTTCTACACCCCGGCCGGCGTCGGCACCCAGATCGCGCAGGGCGGCCTGCCCCGCCGGTACGCGCCGGACGGCTCGGTCGCGGTCGCCTCCGAGCCGAAGGAGGTGCGCACCTTCGACGGCGCCGACTACGTGCTGGAGGAGTCGCTCCGCCCCGCTTTCGCCCTCGTGCACGCGGCGAAAGGCGACCGGCACGGCAACCTCGTGTTCCACGCCGCGGCGATGAACTTCAACCCGCTCGCCGCCATGGCCGGGCGCATCACCATCGCCGAGGTGGAGGAGCTGGTGGAGCCGGGGGAGATCGATCCCGGCGCGGTCCACTGCCCGGGCATCTTCGTCCAGCGGGTCGTCCACGCGCCCGGCGTCGAGAAGCGGATCGAGCGGCGCACCGTCGCCGAAGGGAGCCGGTCATGAGCCTCACCCGCACCGAGCTCGCCGCCCGCGTGGCGCGCGAGCTGCGCAACGGCCAGTACGTCAACCTCGGGATCGGCATGCCGACGCTCATCCCGAACTACATCCCCGACGGGGTGGAGGTCATCCTGCACTCCGAGAACGGGGTGCTCGGCGTCGGGCCGTATCCGGCGGACGCCGACGTGGATCCGGACCTGATCAACGCCGGCAAGGAGACGGTCACCGTCGAGCGCGGCGCCGCCTACTTCGACTCGGCGCTGTCGTTCGGGATGGTGCGCGGCGGGCACGTCGACGTGGCGGTGCTCGGCGCGATGGAGGTCTCCGAGACCGGCGACCTCGCCAACTGGATGATCCCCGGCAAGATGGTCAAGGGGATGGGCGGTGCGATGGACCTCGTGTTCGGCGCCAAACGGCTCATCGTGATGATGGAGCACGTGGACCGCGAAGGCCGCCCGAAGATCCTCCGGGAGTGCACCCTCCCGCTGACCGGTTCCGGCTGCGTCGACCGCATCATCACCGACCTCGCCGTCATCGACGTCACGCCGGACGGGCTGGTGCTGCGCGAGCTGGCGCCGGGCGTCACCGTCGACGAGGTCGTCGCCGCCACCGGCGCGCCGCTCGCGGTCGAGCTGGAGGCGGCGCCGTGAAGGAGGTGGAGCAGCGCGGGCTCTACTACGACGAGCTGGAGCTCGAGACGCGCTACCTGCACCGGCCGGGGCGCACGCTCACCGAGGCCGACAACGTCCTGTTCACGACCCTGACCATGAACACGCAGGCGTTGCACCTCGACGCCGCATGGTCGGCTTGCCAGCCGTTCGGCGAGAGGCTCGTCAACTCGATGCTGACCCTCTCCACCCTGGTCGGCTCGTCGGTGGCGCAACTCACGCAGGGCACGATCGTCGCCAACCTCGGCTTCGAGCAGGTCGCGTTCCCGCACCCGATGCACCACGGCGACACGCTGTACGCCGAGACGGTCGTCACCGCCAAGCGGCTCTCCGCCTCCCGCCCCGGGCAGGGGATCGTCACGCTGGAGCACACCGGCCGCAACCAGGACGGCGTCGTCGTCGCGACCGCGACGCGGCAGGTCATGGTGTGGTGCCGGGAGGCGCACGAGCGGTCGACGACGTGACCGGCCGCGCCTTCCCGTGGGGACCCGCCCTGCTGTTCTGCCCGGCGGACCGGCCCGATCGCTACGCCAAGGCGCTCGACCGGGCGGACGCCGTCATCCTGGATCTCGAAGACGCCGTCGACCCCGCGCGGCGTCCGGCGGCACGGGAGGCGCTGGCCGCGTCGCGCCTCGATCCCGCCCGGGTGATCGTCCGGGTCAACCCGGCGGGAAGCAGTGACCACGACGCCGATCTCGCCGCGCTGGAGCTGACGCCCTACCGGGCGGTGATGCTCCCCAAGGCGGAGCGCCCCGCCGACCTCGCGGCGTTCGACGGCTTGGCCGTCATCGCCCTGTGTGAGACCGCGGACGGGGTGCTGGCGGCGCCCGAGCTCGCGCGCGCCCGGAACGTGCTGGCGCTCATGTGGGGCGCGGAGGACCTGGTCGCGTCGCTGGGCGGCACGTCGAGCCGGCACGCGGACGGCACCTATCGCGACGTCGCCCGGCACGCCCGCTCCGCGGTGCTGCTCGCGGCGGGCGCGGCGGGGGTGCACGCCGTGGACACCGTGCACCTCGACATCGCGGATCTGGACGGCCTGCGCGCGGAGGCGGAGGACGCCGTCGCGGTGGGATTCGCGGCGACGGCGTGCATCCATCCCGGGCAGGTCGAGACCGTCCGGGCGGCCTACCGTCCGACGCCCGAGGAGGCGGCCAGGGCGCGCGAGCTGCTCGCCGCGGCCGAGGAGGCAGGGGGAGGGGTCTTCCGCTTCGACGGCGGCATGGTCGACGGGCCGGTGCTGGCCCATGCCCGCGCGGTCGTCCGCCGGGCGTCCGCGGCCGCCGGTCCGGGCGAGCCGTGATGAAACCGTGATCTAGGTTTCTGTCGCAGTTCACCCGTTTCCCCGACGGCGTGTCGTGGGTTTGACGTAGCCTTCACATAGAGTTCGGGAGTAGATCATTCTCGAATCGATTCGACAGTACGATCCGGCCGGTCAGCGGCAGGATCGGGTGCAGGGGGATGAGATGCCGCAATTGCTTCCCCTGCGCCTGCTCGAGACGGTCGGTCTGCGCACCGCCCCCGTCGCGACTCCCATCGTGGAGCCGTCGACCGACACCGGCGGCCCGCTCGACTTCGACCCCGCCCTGGAGCGCACCGGGCCCCTCTCGATCATCGCCCCGCGCCGCATCGGCGAGAGCGACCTCACCGTCTACCCGCTGTCGCTCGGCGCGAGCGTCTTCGGCTGGACGGCCGACGGCGACACGTCGCTCGACATCCTCGACCGCTTCGCCGCACTCGGCGGCGACTTCGTCGACACCGCCGACAGCTACGTCGGCGGCCGCAGCGAGGTCCTCATCGGCAAGTGGATGCGCGAGCGCGGCAACCGCGACCACGTCACCGTCGCCACCAAGGTCGGCCGGCACCACGAGAACCCGGGCCTCGGCTCGGTCAGCATCGTGCGCGCCGTCGAGGCGTCGCTCGAGCGTCTGCAGACCGACCGCATCGACCTGCTCTACTTCCACGACGACGACCCCGACGTGCCCCTGGAGGACAGCCTCGCGACCGCCGAGTGGCTGATCGAGTCCGGCAAGGTGCGCTACCTCGCCGCGTCCAACTTCAGCGCCGACCGCCTGATCGAGGCGCGCATCCTGGCGTCGTCCGGGCTGCCCAAGTTCGTCGCCATCCAGACCCAGTACAACCTGATGCACCGGTCCGAATTCGAGAGCGCGCTGCGCATCGTCGCGGCCGCGCAGGGGCTGTCCGTCATGCCGTACTACGCGCTCGCCAACGGTTTCCTGACCGGCAAGTACCGCTCGAAGGGCGACCTGACCGCCGACGCCAGGAGCGTGCGCGCCTCCGCGTACGTCAACCGCCGCGGCCAGCGCGTGCTCGCCGTGGTCGACCGCATCGCGACCGAGCACGGCGTCGAGCCCGCGAGCATCGCGATCGCGTGGCTCCTGGCCAAGCGCAGCGTCGCCGCACCCGTGGCGAGCGCCAGCCGCCCCGACCAGGTCAACGCCCTCATGGCCGCCGCCGGCATCCGCCTCACCCGCGCCCAGATGCTCGACCTGGACCGCGTCTCCGAGTAGCCCGCTCACGCTCGCGCACATTCGTCACGAATGTCGCGAAAGCCGCCCCCATTCGCGACATTCGTGACGAATGTCGTGGCCAGGACCGCGCGCTGACCCCCGCGACGCGACCCTCCGGAATTCCGGTGATCCGGGCTCCCTCCGGGCCGCAGGCCGGAGTTCCGGAGAATGGAGCGGCGTGGCGCGCGGGAAGACCGGAACGACGGCGTCGAGGCCGCGTCGGCCGGCGGGGCCTACTTCTCGGCGAGGATGCGGTCGAGGGAGCGGTGCAGGGCGGCGCCCGCGGCGATCGGGTCGCCCACGTAGCCGCCGGCGAGGGCGCCGTCGCGGGCGAGGATGAGGTCGTCGGCCGCGTCGCCGGGCCGCGGGTGGCCGAGGTCGCGGAAGAGCTGCTCGATCCGCTTCGCGTACCAGTCGCGGTGCGCCGTCACGGCGACGCGCACGGGGTGGTTCTCGTCGGCGAACTGCGCGGCGGCGTTGATGAAGGGGTCCCCGCGGAATCCGGGGCGGATCGCCTCCTCGTTGATCGAGTCGACGAGGGCGCGCGCGATGGCGCGGGGGTCGTCGCCCGCCTGCTCGCGGGTGGTGAACCACTCGCGCACCTGGCGGTCGCGGCCTTCGACATACGCGATGATGAGGAGGTCCTTGGATCGGAAGTGCTTGTAGAAGGTCGCCTTCGTCACCCGGGCGCCCGCGATGATGCGGTCCACGCCGACGGTGTGGATGCCCTCCTGGTAGAACAGCTCATCCGCTGTCGCGAGGATCTTGATCTTCGACGGCGCTGGAGGCCGGATCGTCGCTCGGGCGCTAACCACCATCGGGCGCGACTCCTTCTGTCACGGGAGGCGGTAGGCCGCCCCCTCGGGGGATGGAAACCACCGGACCGGTCGGGACGGGGTCCAGGGGGGTGCGACCGGTCCGGGTGGTGAGTCCAGTATATAGGTAGACAGACCAGTCTGTTTGTCCTCATTGAAGAGTCCCAGGGATTCCGAAGGCACTGGCGTAGGGTGGTGGGGATGAACAGCGCAGTCGACCTCCCGCTCGGTCTGGCCGACCTCTCCTTCGCCGCATCCGGCGATGCGCTGGTCCGCCGCACCGTCCTCCCCAGCGGCATCCGCGTGCTCAGCGAGCAGGTCCCGGGCGCCCGCAGCGCCACTCTCGGGTACTGGGTCGCCGTCGGCTCCCGCGACGAGACCGACGAGCCGGGGAGCCTCGGCTCGACGCACTTCCTCGAGCACCTGCTCTTCAAGGGCACGCGCGAGCGCACCGCGCTCGACATCGCGATCTCCTTCGACTCGGTCGGCGGCGAGCACAATGCGATGACGGCCAAGGAGTACACCTGCTACTACGCCAAGGTGCAGGACCGCGACCTCGCGATGGCCGTGGAGGTCATCGGTGACATGCTCACCTCCTCCCTGCTCGACCCGGTCGAGTTCGAGAACGAGCGCGGGGTCATCCTCGAGGAGCTGTCGATGGCCGAGGACGACCCGGCCGACGTCGCCAACGAGCGCCTGTTCTCCGCCGTGCTCGGCGACCACTCGCTCGGTCGCCCGATCGGAGGCCGTCCGGACACGATCCGCGCCGCCTCCCGCGACGCGGTCTGGGAGCACTACCGCGCCAACTACCGCCCGCAGGACCTCGTGATCACCGCCGCGGGCGCCGTCGACCACGACCTGCTCGTCGAGGGCGTGGTCCGCGCCCTCGCGGCCGCCGGCTGGGATCCCGAGGTCACCGCCACGCCGGTCGCGCGCCGGTCCGCCACGGCCGCGACGATCGAGCGCGGCGCCGCCCTCGTCACCGTCGAGCGCCCGACCGAGCAGGCCAACCTCCTGATCGGCCTCCCGGGCATCGTCGCGACCGACCCGCGCCGCACCGCCATGAGCGTCCTGAACTCGGTGCTGGGCGGCGGGATGTCGAGCCGGCTCTTCCAGGAGATCCGGGAGCGCCGCGGGCTCGCCTACGCGGTCTATTCGTTCTCGGGGTCCTACTCCGACGCCGGCGTCTTCGGGCTGTACGCGGGCTGCGCGCCCGCCAAGGCCCGTCAGGTCGCCGACCTCATGCTCGACGAGCTGCACCGCCTCGCCGACGGCGGGATCACGCCCGACGAGCTCCGGCGCGCGGTCGGTCAGCTGTCCGGCGGCGCCGCGCTCGCCCTCGAGGACTCCGACACCCGGATGTCCCGCCTCGGCCGCGCCGAGATCACCCTCGGCGAGTTCGCCGACCTCGACGAAAGCCTCCGTCGACTGCACCTCGTCACCGCCGACGATGTGCGCGACCTCGCACGGGATCTGGCCGACCGCCCGATCTCCGTCTCCGCGGTGGGGAGCGTGACCGACGACGTGTTCGCCGGCCTCGCCTCCTGACCCCCGCCTCCGACAGTCACTTCCGAAAGGTCCACCGGTGCCCCACTACCTCTACCTCGTGCGCCACGGCGAGCAACAGGATGCCGAGCACGGCCTCCCCGACGGCCCGCTCTCCCCGCGGGGCAAGCGGCAGGCGCAGCTCATCGCCGAGCGGCTGAGCGGCATCCCCTTCACCGCCATGTACCACTCGCCGCTCGTGCGCGCGGCGCAGACGGCGTCGATCATGGCCGAGCGGATGCCCGCCCTGGAGCCGGAGCCGTCGAGCCTGCTGTTCGACTGCATCCCGTCGGGCCCCACGCCCGACATGCCGAAGGCGTTCGAGTCGTTCTTCGGCTCGGTGACCGAGGCCGAGATCGAGGCCGGGCGCGCGCAGATGGACGACGCCGTGGGGGAGTTCCTCACCCCGGCGCTGGGCGACCGCCACGACCTGCTGGTCACCCACAACTTCGTCATCGGCTGGTTCGTGCGCCACGTCTTCGACGCGCCCGCGTGGCGGTGGCTCGGCCTCAACCAGGCGAATTGCGGCCTCACGATCATCCGCGTGCGCTCGGCGAAGCCGCCCGTGCTCGTGGTGCACAACGACCTGGGGCACCTGCCGGTCGAGCTGCGCACCGGCCTCCCGGAGCTGCAGCCGGTCTGAGCGGCCGAGCGGCGACCGGCGACCGGCGACCCGGAGGCTGCGCGCAGCCGGTCAGTCGGTCAGCGCCTTGCGGAACCAGTCCGTCGCGTTCGGGTTGTCGTTGTAGGGCTGGATGTCCTCGTAGCCGTGCGAGCGGTAGAGCGAACCGGCGGCCTCCAGGCTGGCGTTCGTGTCGAGCACGACCTCGGTGGCGCCGAAGCCGCGGGCGCGGTGCTCCAGCTCCGACAGGATGGCGCGGCCGAGGCCGCGTCCCCGGTGCGTCGGCGACACCCACAGGTGCTTGATCTCATAGCGGACCACCCCGTCGCCCTCTTCGGCGTCGCCCGGGCGGAGGCGCAGCTCGCGGACGCCGCCGCAGCCCGCCTCCCCGTCCTCGTCGTAGGCGAGCAGGAAGACGCCCGCCGGCGCGACGAACTGGCCCGGGTCGGGGAAGGTGGTGCGGTAGGCGCCCTGCGTCGCGGGGAACGTCGACGCGCGCTCGGCGAAGTAGTCCGCGAGCATCCGGTGGGCGGTCGCGTCGGTGACGGCGACATCTGCGAAAGACACCATCGCCCCAGAGTAGCCCCGCGTGCCCGCACGGCCCCGGCGCGACGCGAAGGAGGGTGCGCGGGCCCGGGTAGGCTGGGCGGGTGACTATTCGCGTGGCCGTCGCGGGGGCGAGCGGAAAACTGGGAAGCGTGGCCGTCCGGCTCATCGAGCAGGCCGACGACCTCGAGCTCGTCGCGACCCTGGGCTCCTCGTCGTCGCTCGACGAGATGCTCGGTGCGGACGTGCTCGTCGACATGACGCTGCCGCAGGTGAGCCCCGGCATCGTCGCCTTCGCGGTCGACAACGGCCTGAAGGTGCTGATCGGCACCTCCGGCTGGTCGGCCGACCGCATCCTCGACCTCGAGCGCCGTGTCGCCGCGCACGAGGGCGGCGGCGCGGTCGTCATCCCGAACTTCTCGCTCGGCTCCGCACTCGGCACCGCGTTCGCGACCGTCGCCGCCCGCTTCTTCGACTCGATCGAGATCATCGAGACGCACGGGGCGACCAAGATCGACTCCCCGTCGGGGACCGCGGTGCGCACCGCCGAGTTGATCGGCGCCGCCCGCGCGGGCCGGGGCCCGGTGGAGGCGCCGCACACCGACCAGCGCGCCCGCGGTCAGCAGGTGGCGAGCGTCCCCATCCACAGCCTCCGGATGCGCGGTGTCGTCGCCGAGCAGCAGGTGATCTTCGGCGGCGCGGGGGAGACCCTCACCATCCGGCACGACACCATCGGCCCGCAGGCGTACGAGACGGGGATCCTGCTCGCCCTGCGCGCGGCCGCGACCGCGACCGGCGTGACCGTCGGGCTCGACGCGCTCGTGGACCTCGGCATCTCCGGCCCGGACGGCGAGCCTCCGCGGCCCACCGTGCGCGAACGCTGAGGCGCCCGTGAAGAACCGCATCGCCGCCATCGTCATGGCGATCATCCTGCTGGTCTATCTGGTGCTGGTCTTCCAGCGCTCGATCATGCTCATCGCCACCGGCGAACCCGTCGGGGTGGCCATGGGCGTCGCGCTCGTCCTGCTGCCGATCATCGCCGCCTGGGCGATCGGCCGCGAGCTGCTGTTCGGCGCGCAGACTGAGAAGCTCGTCCGCATCCTCGACGCGGAGGGCGGCCTCCCCGTGGAGGATCTGCCGCACCGGGCGAGCGGCCGGCCGCTGCGGGATGCGGCCGACGCCGAGTTCCCGACGTACAAGGCCGAGGTCGAGGCCGCACCGGAGAGCTGGCGGGCGTGGTTCCGCCTCGGGCTCGCGTACGACGCGTCCGGCGACCGGAGGCGCGCGCGGGAGGCGCTCCGCCGGTCCATCCGGCTCTACCGCTCCGAGGCGCGCGCCGCCCGGTCCTGAGCGGGGCGCTGCTCCCGGGTCAGGCCGACTTCGCCGCCACGAGGCGCTCCATCGCGTCGCGCACCGTCGAGTCGCGGAAGACGAAGCCGTCGTCCAGCAGCCGGGTCGGCAGGACCTTCTGGCTGGCGAGCAGCAGCTCGCGGCCGGCCTCCTGCAGCGCGAGGGTGACCGCCTTCTCGGGCACCGGGAGGCCGTACGGCCGGTGAACCGCGGCCGCGAGCGCGCGGAGCACCCCGCCCGCCGTCGCCGGGGTCGGGCCGGCGATGTTGACCGGGCCCTCGACCGCGGACGTGAGCAGGTGCACGATCGCCGCGGCCTCGTCGTGCAGGCTCACCCACGGCCAGTGCATCCCGCCGCCCGCGATCGGGCCCGCGAGGCCGAGGCGCGCGACCGGTAGCAGCGGCTTCATCGCGCCGCCGCGGCCGATGACGAGACCGGTGCGTAGCAGCACGACGCGCGTCTTCTCCGGGGCGAGCCGCGCCGCCGTCTCCCACGCCTCGACGACGTCGGAGAGGAAGCCGGTGCCCTTCGCCGAATCCTCGGTCAGCTTCTGGCCGGGCCGGTCGCCGTAGTAGCCGACCGCCGAGCCGCTGAGGAAGACCGCGGGGGAGCGCGACGCCTGGCGCATCGCGTCGGTGAGGGTCCCGGTCGCCTCCAGTCGCGAGGAGAGGATGCGGCGCTTGGTCGCGCCGGTCCACGGGAAGTGGTTGAGCGACGCGCCCGAGAGGTTGACGACCGCGTCGGCCGCCTCCATCACGTTGACGTCGATCATCCGGGTGGACGGCGACCAGTGGAACTCATCCGCGGACTGCGGACGCCGGCGGACGAGCCGGCGCACCTCGTGCCCCGCCTCGGCGAGCTGACGGGTGAGCTCGGTGCCGATCATGCCGGACGCCCCGGCGACGAGCACCCGCATCGCTCAGACCAGCGCGGCGTCGATGGTGATCGGGATGCCGACCAGAGCGCGCGAGACCGGGCAGGTCCGCTTCGCCTCGTCGGCGAGGCGCTGGAAGTCCTCGTCGGAGAGGCCGGGCACGCTTGCCTCGACGGTGAGGTGGCTGCCGGTGATGCCCTCGGCCGGGTCGAAGGTGACGGCGGCGGTGGTGCGGATGCTCCCGGGAGCGGAGCCGAAGCCCGCGAGGATGTTGGAGAACGCCATCGAGAAGCAGGCCGCGTGCGCCGCGCCGAGCAACTCCTCGGGCGTCGTCACGTCGCCGCCGCCCTGCGAACGGGCCTTCCAGGTGACGGGGAGGCTCGCGGCGCCGGAGGAGTCGAGGCTGACGTTCCCGGAGCCGGACGTGAGGTCTCCGGTCCAGACGGTGGTGGATTCGCTGGTGACGGGCATGAGTACTCCTGTTCGGTCGCCGCGGGCACGGCGGGTCCGTCCAGACTACTGGCGGGCGGAACCGTGCTCGCGGGCGTCCGGGGGATTCCCGGTTTGGCCCGTCAGACCGCCGGGCCGCCCACCGCCGCGTGGCGGCGGACCAGGCCGGCCCGCACCAGCAGCAGGTAGATCTGGCAGCCCAGGCAGTACCCGAAGACCGCGTTGAGGAACGCCGCGACGAAGGCCAGACCGGCGGCGATGGGGAGCACGAACGGCACGCCGAGGACGTGCAGGAGCAGTCCGAGGCCGGTCACGACGAGGCCGACGCCTTGCGCGAAGGTCGGCGGCGCCGGGTCCTCGCGCTCGGTGGGCGGCGCGAGGCGCGGCTGCACGAGGCGCCGGTAGAGCACGCCGTACGGGTGGCGGCGGATGCCCGCGAACGCGCCCCACGCGAACAGCAGCGCGATGGCCAGCAGGAGGAGCGCGGCCGCGGTCGTCGCACCCACGAGCGCCAGGAAGACGTCGACGAGGAGGAGCACGGCGGTGATGCCCGCGCCGAATCGCGGCGAGCGCGGGTCGATGCCGGCGGGACGGTCAGGCTGAGACATGGTCGCTCCCGAGGATGCGGTCGAGGGTGGTGCGCACGTCGGCGGGCCGGGCGGCGCCGCCGATGCGGGCGCGGACGGATCCGGCGCCGTCGAGCACGAGGGTGGTGGGGGTCTGGAGCACGGAGAAGCGGTGCGCGAGGTCGGGGCGCTGCGTGAGGTCGACCTCCACGTGCGTGACACCCTGCTCCGAGCGGGCGGCCGCACCGAGGACGCGCGCCGTGGCGGGGCAGAGGGCGCAGAACTCCGTCGTGAACTGCAGGAGTGTCGCGCGCTCGCCGAACGCGGCGGCGCCGACCTCCTCGGCGCGGACGGTCTCCGCCCGGCGTGCGGCGCGGGCGCGGCCGGTGGTCGCGCGCCAGACCAGTCCTGCGGCGGTGGCCGCGGCCACCAGTGCGAGCAGGACGCCGAGCGCCGCGATGCCGTTCATGGTGCGCCGACCCTACGCGCGGGCGCGCCCGGCCCGCGCGGTTTGTGTCGGAAGATGACGGGTCGCCCGGGGAGGCGCCGCCCGGGCGCGACCCGATAACCTGGGTCCATGTCTTCCTCTGCGAACCCGTTCGGCCAGGTCCTCGTCGCCCTGGTCACCCCGTTCACCGCCGATGGCGAAGTCGACTGGGCCGGCGCGGAGAAGCACATCGACGACGTGATCACGGCGGGGGCCGACGGCATCGTCGTCACCGGGACCACGGGCGAGACCTCCACCCTCACCGACCCGGAGAAGCTGCGGCTCGTCGAGGTCGGCAAGTCCGTCTCGGCCGGCCGCGCCAAGATCATCACCGGCGGCGGCTCGAACGAGACTGCCCACGCCATCCAGCTCTACCAGCAGAGCGAGAAGGCGGGGGCCGACGGCGTCATGGTCGTCACCCCGTACTACAACAAGCCGACGCAGGCCGGCATCCTGACCCACTTCCGGATGATCGCGGACTCCACGGATCTGCCCGTCATCCTCTACGACATCCCGGGCCGCACGGGCGTCCCGATCAAGTACGAGACGATCCTGCGCATCGCCAAGCACCCGAACGTGCTCGCGATCAAGGACGCGAAGGGCGACTTCAGCGAGGTCAGCCGCGTGCTCAACCAGACCGACCTGCTCTACTTCTCGGGCGACGACGCGAACGTGCTCCCGCACCTCGCGATCGGCGCCAGCGGCCTGATCGGCGTCACGGCGAACATCGCCCCGACGCCGTACCGCCAGATCGTCGACGCCGTGAACGCCGGCGACCTCGCCACGGCCACCGCGGCGCACAAGAAGCTCGAACCGCTGGTGCGCGCCGTCATGACCCACGTCCCCGGCACCGTCGCCGCCAAGTACATCCTCCACGGCCTCGGCCGCATCTCCAGCCCTCGCGTCCGGCTGCCGCTCGTCGGCCCGGAGGAGTGGGAGGCTGCGCAGATCGAGGACGAGCTCGACCTCGTCAAGGACATCCCCGGTGTGGACTTCTCCAACTTCCGGCCGGACCGCAACGCGGCCGCCGGTGGAGCGCTCCCCAGGATCGCCGGGACAACGCGGTAGGGGCCGCCGTCACCAAACGGCCCGGGCGCGACGCGCCCCCGACTCATTCGCAACACCTTTAGGAGGGCATATGCCCAACCTCGTCACCGCACCGCCCGCACTCGAACCCGGAACGCTCCGCATCATCCCGACGGGCGGTCTCGGCGAGATCGGCCGCAACATGACCGTCTTCGAGTACGAGGGCAAGCTCCTCATCGTCGACTGCGGCGTGCTCTTCCCGGAGGAGAACCAGCCCGGCGTCGACCTGATCCTGCCGGACTTCGCCCCGGTCCGCGACCGCCTCGACGACGTGCTCGGCGTCGTGCTCACGCACGGCCACGAGGACCACATCGGCGCCGTCCCGTACCTGCTCAAGCTGCGGGCCGACATCCCGCTGATCGGCTCCGGCCTGACCCTGGCGCTGGTGGAGGCGAAGCTCAAGGAGCACCGCATCCAGCCGTACACGCTCTCGGTCAAGGAGGGTCAGCACGAGCAGCTCGGCCCGTTCGACCTGGAGTTCGTGGCCGTCAACCACTCCATCCCGGACGCGCTCGCGGTCGCCATCAAGACCCCCGCCGGCGTCGTGCTGCACACCGGCGACTTCAAGATGGACCAGCTGCCGCTCGACGACCGCATCACCGACCTGCGCGCGTTCGCCCGTCTCGGCGAGCAGGGCGTCGACCTCTTCATGGCCGACTCCACCAACGCGGACGTCCCCGGCTTCACCCCGCTCGAGCGCTCGATCGGCCCGGTGCTCGACAACGTCATCGCCCGCGCCCCGCGCCGCGTGATCGTGGCGAGCTTCTCCAGCCACGTGCACCGTGTGCAGCAGGTGCTCGACGCCGCCCACGCGAACGGCCGCCGGGTCGCGCTCCTCGGCCGCTCGATGGTGCGCAACATGACCATCGCCGCCGAGCTCGGCTACCTCAAGGTGCCGGAGGGTGTGCTGATCGACTACAAGAAGGCGTCCGACCTCCCGGACGACAAGATCGTCTACATGTCGACGGGTTCGCAGGGCGAGCCGATGGCCGTCCTCGCCCGCATGGCGAACATGGACCACCAGATCGAGGTCGGCCCGGGCGACACCGTCATCCTCGCCTCCAGCCTGATCCCGGGCAACGAGAACGCGGTCTACCGCGTCATCGACGGCCTCACGAAGCTCGGCGCCAACGTGGTGCACAAGGGCAACGCGAAGGTGCACGTCTCGGGCCACGCGGCCGCAGGCGAGCTGCTCTACTGCTACAACATCCTCAAGCCGCGCAACGTGATGCCGGTGCACGGCGAGTACCGGCACCTCGTCGCCAACGCGAAGCTCGCGATGGACACCGGCGTGCCGGAGAGGAACACGATCCTCGCGGAGGACGGCACCGTCGTCGACCTGCGCGACGGCCTCGCCCGCGTGGTCGGCCAGCTCGACCTCGGCTTCGTCTACGTCGACGGGTCGAGCGTCGGCGAGATCACGGACGCGGACCTCAAGGACCGCCGCATCCTCGGCGAGGAGGGCTTCATCTCCATCATCGTCGTGGTCGAGGCCGCGACCGGTCGCATCGTCACCGGTCCCGAGATCCACGCCCGCGGCTTCGCGGAGGACGACGCCGTGTTCGACACGGTGAAGCCGAAGGTCGCCGCCGCGCTGGCGGAGGCCGCCCAGAACGGCGTGCGCGACTCGCACGCCCTCTCGCAGGTCGTGCGCCGCACGGTCGGCCGCTGGGTCAACACGAGCTACCGTCGTCGCCCGATGATCGTCCCGCTCGTCATCGAGGCGTGACCGCAGGCACGACCGAGGGCGCGACCGCGCACTGAGCAGTTCCGGGCGAGGGGCCCGGCGGATGAAAGGCAGCAGCAGATGGGGGTTATGCGGCGCTGGGTGTTCCCGGTCCTCAGAATCGTCGTGATGGCGGCGATCGCCGTCGCACTCGTCAAACTCGCGTTCTTCCCGAGCGGCGAGGCGACGGCGGCCGACCCGGCCGTCCCGACGGGGGAGCTGAGCGACCCCGTCACGGCCGTGGCGACCGGCACGATCGTGAACGACGTGCGGGTCACCGGATCGATCGTCGCGGACGACGCCGTGCCGGCGCGGGTGACCGCGGCCGGCACGGTGAACGAGGTGCAGACCGCGGTCGGCACGCACGTGGAGGCCGGGGACGTGCTCTTCGACGTGAAGATCGAGACGCCGCGCGACCCGGTGGTCACCACCGGGCCCGACGGGTCGCAGACGGTCACCGAGCGCAAGCCGCTGGTGACCTACTCGGCCGTCACCGCGCCGATCGCGGGCACCGTCAGCGAGCTGCCCGTTCTCAGCGGCCAGACCGTGGCGATCGGCGACAAGGCGGGGGCGGTCGCGCCGCCGACCTTCTCGGCCACCGCCTCCCTGCCGCCCGAGCAGCAGTACCGCCTCGTCGCGCGCCCGGACTCGGCGTCGGTCGCGGTCAAGGGCGGACCGGCTCCGTTCACCTGCACCGCGCTGTCCATCACGACGCCGCCGGCGACGGCCTCGGAGGCCCCCTCCGGCGCGGCTCCCAGTACCGGCGGGTCCTCGGGCGCCTCCGGGTCGGGAACCGCCTCGACGACGACCCTGCGCTGCGCCGTCCCGGCCGACGTCACCGTGTTCGCCGGCCTGTCCGCCGACATCACGATCTCGGCGGGGAAGGCGGAGGGGGTCCTCACCGTCCCGACCACCGCCGTGAAGGGGTCGGCCGAGAAGGGCGTCGTCTTCGTCCCGGACGAGAAGGGCGGCGACCCGAAGGAGATCCCGGTCACTCTGGGCCTCACCGACGGCACCTCCGTCCAGATCACCGGCGGCCTGGCCGAGGGCGACACCATCCTCGAGTTCGTGCCGGGCGCCCCCGCACCGACCGGCGACGGCTGCATGCAGGGGCCGGGCGGCGGGATGATCTGCTCCGGGACCGCGGCGTCGTGAGCCTGCTGCGACTCGAGGGCGTCACGAAGACCGTCCGCATCCCCGACGCCGAGCCGCTCACCATCCTGCACGGCGTCGACCTCGAGGTCGGCGCGGGGGAGCGGGTGTCGGTGGTCGGGCGGTCCGGTTCGGGCAAGTCGACCCTCCTCAACATGCTCGGGCTGCTCGACTCCCCGAGCAGCGGCGAGTTCTTCTTCGACGGCACCCCGGTGCAGCGGCTGGGCGGCGGCGCCCGCGATCGGCTGCGCGGAGCGGCCGTCGGCTTCGTCTTCCAGCAGTTCAACCTCCTCTCGGGCCGGACGGCGCTGGAGAACGTCGTGACCCCGCTGCTCTACGCCACGGGGCGCCAGTTCTGGCGCCGGCGGGAGATCGCGGCCGGGATGCTCGACCGCGTCGGCCTCGGGCACCGGCTCGACGCCCGGCCTGAGGTGCTCTCCGGCGGCGAGCAGCAGCGCGTCGCGATCGCCCGCGCGCTCGTCCGCACACCGCGGCTGATCCTCGCCGACGAGCCGACCGGCGCCCTCGACGTCGAGACCGGGGCGGCGGTGATCGACCTGCTCGAGGAGGTCGCTGCCGAGAGCGACGCGGCCCTCGTCGTCATCACGCACGATCCCGCCGTCGCCGCGCGGTCGGCGACGCGCTACCGGCTGGACGCCGGGCGCCTGCACAGCACGTCCGAGGTCGCGGCGTGAGGGCGGTCGAGGCGGTCTGGGGCGCGATCCTCGAGGCCTGGCAGGAACTGCGCATCCACCGCACCCGCGTGCTGCTCTCGCTCATCGGCGTCGGCGTCGCGGTCTGCGCGCTGAGCTCGGTCGTCGGGCTCGCGAACATCGCCGAGCAGTCGCTCCGCGAGAACAACGAGCGCTACGGCGGCCGTCCGGCGCTCATCTCGATCTACCCGGGCGAGGGCACGGCGAGCACCGAACGCAGCGAGGCCGTCTGGGCGCAGATCGTCGAGCGGCACGGCATCCGCTACACCTCGCAGGTGCAGAGCGGTGCCATGCGCGTGCAGTTCCGCATGGGCGCGATGGACGTCCCGGCGCAGGCGGTCGACCAGCCGTACGCGCAGATGCATCGCACCGTGATGAAGCAGGGGCGCTGGTTCACCGACGCGGATGCGGCGAACCTGGCCCCGTCGATCGTCGTGAACGAGGACTTCTGGTCGCGCCTCGGCCAGCCGTCGCTGGACGCCCATCCCACGGCGACGGTGCTCCGCGGCGAGCAGAAGGTCACGGCGGTCGTCGTCGGCGTGGTCCGCACGCCCGAGTCGAGCGATCAGCCCATGGCGATGGTCCTCGGCGCGGGCGCTCCAGCGCTCCTCGCGTCCGACCCCGAGATGTACGGCTCGCCCACCCTGGAGGCGTGGGTGCCGCCGGAGACCGGCGACGCGATGGCGGCGGCGATCACCGCCGAGTTCGACCGGGCGCTCGGCGCGGGGGTGGTGAGCGTGAACCGGTCGGACTACCAGGCGTACCAGACCGAGGACCCGCTGCTGTTCCTCAAGCTGCTGGTCGGCGGCATCGCCGGGCTCATCCTGCTGCTCGGCGCCCTCGGCCTGGTGAACATCGCGATGGTCACCGTGCGCGGGCGGATCCGCGAGATCGGCATCCGGCGCAGCGTCGGCGCGACCAGTGCGCGCGTCTTCTTCGCCGTGATGATGGAGAGCGTCGTCGCGACCAGCGTCGCCGGGGCCGCCGGCGTCGCGCTGGCCATCCTGATCGTGAAGAGCCCGTGGGTCGAGGAGCTCGTCGGGCGGGGCATGGTCGCCGACCCTCCGCCGTTCCCGGCCGAGGCGGCGGTGCTGGGACTGGTGGCCGCGACGGCCGTCGGCGCGATCGCCGGCCTGCTGCCGGCGCTCGTCGCGGTGCGGGTCAAGGTCATCGACGCGATCCGCTACTGACGCGCGCGCCCGTGCATCCGTAACCTGCCCGAAACACGGGGGCGAGTAGCGTTCCCCCATGAGCGGGTACCGCATCCGCCCGGCCGTGGGCGCAGACGCACGGACCATCGCCGACATGCTCGTCGAGGCCGTGAACTGGAACGCCGTGCGCATGCGACCGCGCGTCACCGTCCTGGAGGATCCGGTCGTCTCCCGCTACATCGCGGGCTGGATGCGCCCCGGAGACTTCGGCTGCGTCGCGGAGGACCTGCGCGGTACCCCGGTCGGCGCCTGCTGGGCGCGCCTCTTCCCGGCCGATGCTCCTGGCACGGGGTTCGTCGCCCCCGGGGTCCCCGAGCTCACCCTCGGCGTGAACCCGCAGTGGCGCGCCCGCGGTGTCGGACGTGCGCTGCTGCAGGAGGTCGGGAGGCGCGGGGCGGCCGGCGGCGTCGCACGGCTCAGCCTGAGCGTCGAACGCTCGAACTTCGCGCAGCGGCTCTACGTGAGCGAGGGCTACGTGACGGTCGCGTCGGACGACCGCGCGGACATCATGGTGCGCGCCCTGCGCTGAGCGCTCGGATTTCGGCATTCCAGGCGCGGGATCCGCGGGGTGTCGCGGGCGCGAAGTACCGTTGAGCCCATGGCTACGAGCACCAAGTCGAACGCGCGCTCCGGCGGTTCCGGTCGCGGCGGCTCGAGCGCGCGCAAGCCGGCGTCGAAGACGGCCGCCCAGAAGACGGTGGCCTACCCGGCCGCCGACGCCGCGCCGAGCCCTCTCGTGCGCGCCTGGATGGGCCTCGCCCACCTCACCGGCGGCGCCTTCCGCGCGCTCGGCCCCGAGAAGCTGAGCAAGGAGGAGCGCCGCGACGGCTTCCCCTTCTTCCTCGTCCTGCTCGCGGTCGCCGGCGCGGTGATCGAGTGGTTCCTGATCAACGACCAGGTCGCCCGCACGCTCGATTCCTGGACCTTCGGCATGCTCTTCGGCCGTGTCGCCTTCGCCCTCCCGGTGGTCATGGTCATGTTCGCCGCGTGGCTCTTCCGGCACCCGAGCTCCGTGCACGACAACACGCGCATCGGCATCGGGGTCGGCATCCTGCTCCTGATGGTGTCGGGGCTCTGCCACCTGTTCAGCCACCACCCGACCCCGACCGACGGGATCGCCGCGCTCGCCCAGGCCGGGGGAGTGCTCGGCTGGCTGATCGCCGCGCCGCTGTCGATGCTCATCACGCCGTACGGGGCCGGCGCGGTGATCATCCTGCTGCTGCTGCTCAGCCTCTTCATCATCACGAAGACCCCGCCGAACAAGCTCCCCTCCCGCATCCGCGAGCTGTACGCCTACCTCTTCGGCGCTCAGCTGCCGACCGAGGAGGAGCGTCAGGAGGCCCGCGAGGCCGCCAAGGAGGCCAAGACCAAGCAGGTCCCGCTCGACGGCGTCGACGACGACGAGCAGGAGCCGGAGGGCAACCTGCCCTGGTGGCGCCGCAACAAGTCGCAGCGCGAGGAGGACCCGGACTACGACGGCCCCGCCGCGCGCGACAGCCTCACCGAGGTCTTCGGCGAGCCGAAGCGCGGCAAGGGCGAGTTCGCCACCCCGCTCGAGCCCGATCCCTCCAGCGATCACTACAACACCGAGGTGCTCGGGGAACTCGCCCTCGCGGAGGACGCCCTCAAGCGGTTCACCGGCGAGGTCCCGGCCACGGCGGTCGCTGCCGCGGCCACCGCGGTCCCAACCGCCCCCGCCGTCCTGCCGGGCTTCCAAGCGGGAACGGCGGACGACTTCGACGACACGACCGCGCTGCCGTCCGACGGTCAGCCCGCCGCGCCCTACCACCTCCCCTCCGCCTCCATGCTCTCCGCGGGCACACCCGCCAAGGTGCGCTCGAACGCCAACGAGGAGATCGTCGCCGCGATCACCGAGGTGCTCACCCAGTTCGGCGTGGACGCCAAGGTCACCGGCTACTCGCGCGGCCCGACGGTGACGCAGTACGAGATCGAGCTCGGCCCGGGCGTCAAGGTGGAGCGGGTCACCGCCCTCAGCAAGAACCTCTCGTACGCCGTCGCCAGCAACGAGGTCCGCATCCTGTCCCCGATCCCGGGCAAGAGCGCGATCGGCGTCGAGATCCCCAACTCCGACCGCGAGATCGTGTCGCTCGGCGACGTGCTGCGGTCGCCGGCCGCGACCAAGAGCGTCCACCCGATGACCATCGGCGTCGGCAAGGACGTCGGCGGCGGCTACGTCGTCGCCAACCTGGCCAAGATGCCCCACCTGCTCGTCGCGGGCTCGACCGGCTCGGGCAAGTCGAGCTTCGTCAACTCGATGATCACCAGCCTCCTCATGCGGGCGCAGCCCTCCGAGGTGCGCATGGTCCTCATCGACCCGAAGCGCGTGGAGCTCACCATCTACGGCGGTGTCCCGCACCTCATCACGCCCATCATCACGAACCCCAAGAAGGCTGCCGAGGCGCTGCAGTGGGTCGTCAAAGAGATGGACATGCGCTACGACGACCTGGCCAGCTTCGGCTTCCGCCACATCGACGACTTCAACAAGGCCGTCATCAACGACGAGATCGTTCTGCCCGCCGGCAGCGAGCGCAAGCTCAAGCCGTACCCGTACCTCCTGGTCGTGGTCGACGAGCTCGCCGACCTGATGATGGTCGCCCCGCGCGACGTCGAGGACTCGATCGTGCGCATCACCCAGCTCGCCCGCGCCTCCGGCATCCACCTGGTGCTCGCGACGCAGCGCCCGTCCGTCGACGTCGTGACCGGCCTGATCAAGGCCAACGTGCCGTCGCGGCTCGCGTTCGCGGTGACGAGCGTCACGGACTCGCGCGTCATCCTCGACCAGCCCGGCGCCGACAAGCTGATCGGCCAGGGCGACGGCCTGTTCCTGCCGATGGGCGCCTCGAAGGCGATCCGCGTGCAGGGCGCGTGGGTCAACGAGGACGAGATCCAGAAGGTCGTCGAGCACGTCACCCGGCAGGCGCGTCCCGAGTACCGGCAGGATGTCACGGTCGGCGCCGAGAAGAAGCAGATCGACTCCGACATCGGCGACGACCTGGAGCTGCTGCTCGCGGCCGCCGAGCTGGTCGTCTCGTCGCAGTTCGGCTCCACCTCCATGCTCCAGCGCAAGCTGCGCGTCGGGTTCGCGAAGGCGGGCCGGCTCATGGACCTGCTCGAGTCCCGCGAGATCGTCGGCCCCTCCGAGGGGTCGAAGGCCAGGGACGTGCTCGTCACGGTCGAGCAGCTGGCGGACGTCATGGGGCGGCTGCGCGGCGAGGAGCCGGCAGCGCGACCGGCCGCGCCCGCGGCGGAGGCATCCCCGTCCACGACGGTCGCCGCGCCGTCGGGCGGCGCTGCCGACGACGACCGCTACGGATCCGACCCGGTCGCCGCGATGACCGAGGGCTATCCTGAGGTGGACGGCGACTCCGGCGAGGACGCCTGGCAACTGACCGGCAGGGAGTAGATGAGCGCGATGGCGTCCGAGACACCCCCGCTGGCGGGAGCCCCGGTCCCGCGGCCCAGCAACTGGAACGTGCCCAACGTGATCACGGTGGTGCGCATCCTGCTCGCCCCGCTGTTCGTGTGGATGCTGCTGGCCGACGCCGGCGCCGACGGCTGGCTGCGCTGGGCGGCGGCCGTGCTGTTCGTCCTCGCGATCGCGACCGACGGCGTGGACGGTGCCATCGCCCGGCGCAACAACCTCGTCACCGACCTCGGCAAGCTGCTCGATCCGATCGCCGACAAGGTGCTGACGGGCGGCGCCCTCATCGCCCTCTCCATCCTCGGCGAGCTGCCGTGGTGGGTCACGATCGTCATCCTGGTCCGCGAGGTCGGCATCACGCTCTACCGGTTCGTCGTGATCCGGCAGGGCGTCATCGCCGCCTCCCGCGGCGGCAAGATCAAGACGATCGTGCAGTCGATCGCGATCTCGCTCGCCCTCTTCCCGTTCTGGGCGGTCTTCGGCGACTGGGTGTACTGGGTCAACGGCGTCTTCATGACGGCCGCGGTGATCCTCACGGTCGTCACCGGCTTCGACTACCTCTGGCAGGCCTGGAAGGGCCACCGGGCCAAGCGTGCCGCTGCCTGACGCCGGCCGGTCCGGCGATGCGACGGCGCGGCTGATCGCCCGCCTGCGGGAGACGGGGCGCACGATCGCCGCCGCCGAGTCGCTGACCGGCGGCGAGCTCACGGCCGAGCTCACGCGTGTGCCCGGGGCGTCCGCCGTCGTGGTCGGGGGAGCGGTCGTCTACGCGACCGCGCTCAAGCACTCGCTCCTCGGGGTGGACGCCGCCCTGCTCGACGCGGAGGGGCCGGTGCATCCGCAGGTCGCCGCCCAGCTCGCGGAGGGCGTGCGGAGCCGACTCGCCGTCGACGGACGCGCGGTGGACGTCGGCGTCGCCACGACCGGCGTGGCCGGCCCGGACCCGCAGGGCGGCCGCGCCGTCGGCACCGTCTATCTCGGCATCGCGACCGCGGCGGGGACGCGCGTGGTCGAGCTCGCGCTGCAGGGCGATCGGGCGGCGATCCGGCGGGCGACGGTCGAGCGGGCGATCGCGGAACTCGTCGCGGAGACGGGCGCCTGAGGCCCGGGAATACAGACTGTTTCCGTCTCGTTACAACTGCTGCATTCACAAGAAAAGCCCAGTCGTCGCCGATATCGTGAACATCACGGATGCGGTACAGTTGCATCCCGATCGATCGGTCGGCAGGGTAGAGAAGGAGGCTCCGAATGATTCTTGTACGTCAGGAAATCGGCGACGTGCTCAGGGACTTCCGCCTGCAGAAGGGCCGCACGTTGCGGCAGGTCGCCAGCAAGGCGAGCGTCGCCCTCGGTTATCTCAGCGAGGTCGAGCGCGGACAGAAGGAGGCGTCGAGCGAGATCCTCGCTTCGGTCGCCGACGCTCTGGACACCCCGGTGTCCGTCATCATGCGCGAGGTCGGAGATCGCATCGCGGTCCTCGAGGGCCTCGAGCCGGTCATCCCCGACACCGTCCCCGACGAGTTCGTCACGGCGATGGAAGCGCCGCTGGTCTCGCGCTGACACCGTTCATCCATCAAGACTCGAGGACGCCCCGCGTGAGCGGGGCGTCCTTCGTCGTATCCGACCCGTGAGAATGGATCCATGAAGCTCAGCGAATTCCAGCGCGCCGTCGTCGACGAGTTCGGCAGCGGCTACGGCCAGGCCCTCCTGTCCGACCTCGTGCTCGGTGAGCTCGGCGGTAGGACCGCGCAGCAGGCGCTCGACGCCGGCGCCGCCCCGCGCGAGGTGTGGTTCGCCCTGTGCCGCGAGGCCGGAGTCCCGATGTCGCACTGGCACGGTGCGGGTCGCCCGGCGCCGAAGAGCTGACCCCGACACGCCGATTCGAACGACTCGAAGATATGTTCGGATGTGGCTAGACTCGCTTCACAACCGCAATCGAAAACGAGTTGTCCACCGATCTTCCGGACGACGGCCCCGTGTCGGACGTTCCTCGTACAGTCGAACTCGTCAGCGAAGCGTAAGAAGGAGAACCGCACATGCCATCACCCGCAGACCGCGAGAAGGCGCTCGAGACCGCACTCGCGCAGATCGACCGTCAGTTCGGAAAAGGCTCGGTCATGCGACTGGGCAGCGACGAGCGCGCACCGGTGGAGGTCGTCCCGACCGGCTCGATCGCGCTGGACGTCGCGCTCGGCATCGGCGGGCTCCCGCGCGGCCGCATCGTCGAGATCTACGGCCCGGAGTCGTCGGGTAAGACGACCCTGACCCTCCACGCCATCGCCAACGCGCAGCGCGCGGGCGGCATCGCGGCCTTCATCGACGCGGAGCACGCGCTCGACCCGGAGTACGCCCGCAAGCTCGGCGTCGACATCGACGCCCTGCTCGTCTCCCAGCCCGACACGGGTGAGCAGGCGCTCGAGATCGCCGACATGCTCGTGCGATCCGGCTCCATCGACCTCATCGTCATCGACTCCGTCGCAGCGCTCGTGCCCCGCGCCGAGATCGAGGGCGAGATGGGCGACTCCCACGTCGGTCTGCAGGCGCGCCTCATGTCGCAGGCGCTCCGCAAGCTCACCGGTGGGCTCAACCAGACCAACACCACCATGATCTTCATCAACCAGCTCCGCGAGAAGATCGGTGTCTTCTTCGGAAGCCCCGAGACCACCGCCGGTGGTAAGGCGCTCAAGTTCTACGCGTCGGTCCGACTCGACATCCGCCGGATCGAGACCCTGAAGGACGGCACCGAGGCGGTCGGCAACCGGACCCGCGTCAAGGTCGTGAAGAACAAGATGGCCCCGCCGTTCAAGCAGGCCGAGTTCGACATCCTCTACGGTGTCGGCATCTCCCGCGAGGGCAGCCTGATCGACTTCGGCGTCGAGCACGGCATCGTCAAGAAGTCGGGCGCCTGGTACACCTACGAGGGCGACCAGCTCGGCCAGGGCAAGGAGAACTCGCGCAACTTCCTGATCACCAACGCGGACATCGCGGCGGAGATCGAGAACAAGATCAAGATCAAGCTCGGTATCATCCCCGACCCGAACCCGGTGGCGGCCCCCGAGGCCGACGCCGAGGTCGGCTCGATCGAGGAGAAGCTGCGCGCACGCAAGGGCGCCTGACCCGGGCCGCGGGCGTATCGCCCGTCGACCGTCCATCCGTTCGTCGCACGAGGAGATCCGCATGGTCGTGAGGTTCCCGTCCGATCCCTTCGGGGGCGAGCAGGGCGATGCCCGCACGGACGAAAGCGGTGTCACCGGGGGAGAGCACCTCGCCCCGGTGACACCGCTCCGGCGCCCGACGGCGCCCCGAGGCGGTGGCACGCAGAGCTCGCGCCACCCGGCGGGTTCCGGCCGTGCTGCTGCGCTTGCGAAGCCGGAACCCGCGGGTGAGGTCGTCGAGCTTCCGGGGTCGACGCGCTGGAACAACACCTGGGGCGACGACGGTCGTCCCGCGGCGTCGCGCCCTGAGACCCGGTCGACGCCCACCGAGCCGGAGGACGACGAGGCGGACCGGCAGAGCAAGAAGGTCTCGGCCGTCACCATCCGTCAGCTCGCCCGCCGCGGCATGTCGCGCTGGGAGCTGGAGCAGGTGTTGATCAAGCGCGAGATCGAGCCGGAGGTGTTCGGTCCGGAGCTCGACCGCCTCGAGACGCTCGGCGTGATCGACGACGCGTCGCTGGCCGTCAGCCTGGCGTTCACGCAGCACAGCCGCAAGGGGCTCGGCCGATCGTCGATCGAGCAGGACCTCAAGCGCCGGCACATCGATCCCGAGCTCATCGAGATCGCCCTGGCCGACATCGCGGACGAGGACGAGCTGGAGCGGGCCACCGAGCTGGCCGTCAAACGCATCGGGCAGTTGTCGTCGTACGACGAGGAGACCGCGCGTCGCCGGCTCCACGGCTTCCTCGCGCGCAAGGGCTACAGCTCCAGCATCGTGCGGCAGGCGATGGACGCCGCCTTCGCGTCCCGCCGTCGCGGCGGCGTGCGCTTCCAGTAGCCGTTCGGATCCACGCCGAGGCGAACGTAGAATTGTCGGCATCATGAGCATCACCGAACAGCGCACCGACCTCGAACTGCGCAGCGTCCTCGAGAAGCGCAGCATCATCGAGCCCTCCGACGCGGCCCTCAGCACCGACGGACGCGCCCGGACCTACGAGGTCCGCACCTTCGGCTGCCAGATGAACGTCCACGACTCGGAGCGGCTGAGCGGCTCCCTCGAGGCGGCCGGCTACGTGCCCGCCGACGGCCAGGAAGCCGACGTCGTCGTCATCAACACCTGCGCCGTGCGCGAGAACGCCGACAACAAGCTCTACGGCAATCTCGGCCATCTCGCCGGGGTCAAGCGCCGGCACGAGGGCATGCAGATCGCCGTCGGCGGCTGCCTGGCCCAGAAGGACAAGAACGTCATCCTGGAGAAGGCGCCTTGGGTGGACGTCGTCTTCGGCACCCACAACATGGGTGCGCTGCCGAGCCTGCTCGAGCGCGCGCGTCACAACGACGCCGCCGAGATCGAGATTCTCGAGGCGCTGGAGACCTTCCCCTCGACGCTGCCCACCAAGCGCGACTCGTCCTACTCGGGCTGGGTCTCGATCTCCGTCGGCTGCAACAACACCTGCACGTTCTGCATCGTGCCGTCGCTGCGCGGCAAGGAGAAGGACCGTCGCCCCGGCGACATCCTCGCGGAGATCCAGGCGCTCGTCGACGACGGCGCGATCGAGGTCACCCTCCTCGGCCAGAACGTCAACTCCTACGGCGTCGAGTTCGGCGACCGTCAGGCGTTCAGCAAGCTCTTGCGCGCGGCGGGCCAGATCCAGGGGCTCGAGCGCATCCGCTTCACCAGCCCGCACCCGGCCGCCTTCACGGACGACGTCATCGACGCGATGGCCGAGACCCCGAACGTGATGCCGCAGCTCCACATGCCGCTGCAGTCCGGCTCCGACCGTATCCTCCGCAGCATGCGCCGGTCGTACCGCTCCTCGAAGTTCCTCGGCATCCTGGACCGCGTCCGCGCCAAGCTGCCGGACGCCGCGATCAGCACCGACATCATCGTCGGCTTCCCCGGCGAGACCGAGGAGGACTTCCTCGAGACCATGCGCGTCGTCGAGGCGGCCCGCTTCGCGTCGGCCTTCACCTTCCAGTACTCGATCCGCCCCGGCACGCCCGCCGCGACGATGGAGGACCAGGTGCCGAAGGAGGTCGTGCAGGAGCGCTACGACCGCCTGATCGCGCTGCAGGAGCGGATCTCCCTGGAGGAGAACCAGAAGTTGGTCGGTCGCGAGGTCGAGCTGCTCGTCGCCAACGGCGAGGGCCGCAAGGACGCCGACACCCGCCGTCTGAGCGGGCGCGCCCGCGACAGCCGCCTGGTGCACTTCGAACTGCCCGAGGGCTCGGAGACGCCGCGACCCGGCGACATCGTCACCGTGCGCGTCACGCAGGCCGCCCCGCACTACCTCATCGCCGACGCCGACCCGGGCACGCCGCTGCGCGTCCGCCGCACGCAGGCCGGCGACGCGTGGGACCGCGCCGAGGCCGAGTCCTGCGCCGTCCCTGCGCACGGATCGGGCACGGCAGCGAGCGGAGCGGGCCCCGTCTCGCTCGGCCTTCCCACGCTCCGCACGCGCGAGCCGCTGACTTCCCCGGGTGTCGGGACGATGCCGATCTACGACCCGACGGACGGACAGCGCTGAGCGCCCACGCCCCGGGCGCCGAGGCGCCGTCCATCGTCGCGATCGTCGGCCCCACCGGCACCGGCAAGACGGACCTGTCCCTCGCGCTCGCGGAGCGGCTGCGCGACCGCGGACAGGCCGCCGAGGTCGTCAACGCCGACGCGATGCAGCTCTACCGCGGCATGGACATCGGCACGGCGAAGATCCGGCCCGCGGAGTGGCGCGGCGTCCCGCACCACCTCTTCGACGTGCTCGACGTCACCGAGGAGGCGACGGTCGCCCGGTACCAGCCGGAAGCGCGCGCGGCGATCGAGGTGATCCAGGGCCGGGGTGCGGTGCCGATCCTCGTCGGCGGCTCCGGGCTGTACGTCTCGAGCGTGATCTTCGACTTCCGGTTCCCGGGCACCGACCCCGTGCTGCGCGCCCGCCTCGAGGCCGAGCTCGCCGAGCAGGGCCCCGGGATGCTGTTCCGCCGCCTCGCCGAGGTGGACCCGGAGGCCGCGGCGCGCATCGGCTCCAGCAACGGCCGCCGCATCGTCCGGGCGCTCGAGGTCGCCGAGCTGACCGGAGAGCCCGTCAGCGGGACGCTCCCCGACGCCCCGGTGCCGTGGCGGCCCGTGACCGTCCTCGGCCTCGCCGCACCGCGCGAGGAGCTCGTCGCGCGGCTCGACGCCCGCGTCGACCAGATGTGGGAGTCGGGCCTCCTGGACGAGGTCCGTGGCCTCCTCCCGCTCGGCATCGAACGCGGCGTGACCGCCGGCCGGGCCATCGGGTACGCCCAGGCGCTGGCCGAACTGCGCGGCGAGCTGACCCGCGCCGAGGCGATCGCCCAGACGCAGCAGCTCACCCGGCGCTATGCGCGGCGGCAGGTGAGCTGGTTCAAGCGCTACCCCGACCTGCACTGGCTCGACTACGACGACCCCGGTCTGGTCGACGCGGCGCTCGGTAGGCTGTGAGCATGGCGACACTCCACTTCACCAAAGGTCAGGGCACCGGGAACGACTTCGTGCTCTACTCCGACCCGGACGGCAGCCTGCCGCTGACGGCCGCGCAGATCGCCGAGATCTGCGACCGCCACTTCGGCGTCGGGGCCGACGGCGTGATCCGCGCGGTGAAGTCGAAGCACCTCCCCGAGGGCGCGGAGGCCCTCGCCGAGGACGAGGGCGCCGAGTGGTTCATGGACTACTACAACGCCGACGGCTCGGCCGCCGAGATGTGCGGCAACGGGATCCGCGTCTACACCCGCTACCTCATCGAGTCGGGGCTGGTGGAGCTCGCCGACGGCGACACGCTCGCGATCGGTACCCGCTCGGGCGTCCGCGACGTGCAGCGCAACCTCACCGGCTTCCAGGTCGACCTCGGCCGGTGGGCCCTCGACGGCGGGGAGCCGCTGGTCCGCGCCAAGGAGCTGCCCGTCGCCCGTCCCGGTCTCGGCATCGACATGGGCAACCCGCACGTCGTCGTCGCGGTCGCCGACGAGAGCGAGCTGGAGGCGGCCGACCTCACGTACATCCCGCACCTCGAGCCCGCCCCGGAGGACGGCGCGAACGTCGAGTTCGTGGTTCCGCACGAGCCGCTCGTGAAGGACGGCGTCGGCCGCATCCGCATGCGCGTCCACGAGCGCGGCAGCGGCGAGACCCTGTCCTGCGGCACGGGGGCGGCGGCGGCGGCACTCGCGGTGCGATACTGGGCCGGCGGCGGCGCCCCGAACCAGTGGCGCGTCGACGTGCCGGGCGGCACGGTCGGCGTGCGGATGTTCGCGACGGAGGACGGCGAGCACGTCGCCCTCTCCGGACCGGCCGAACTCGTCTACACCGGCACCCTCGAGCTCGCCTGACCGGGCGAGCGTTCCCGACATTCGGCACGAATGCCGGGTTTCGCGCGGGCATTCACGACATTCGGCACGAATGTCGCGCCGGGGTCACGCCGGGCGGTGCGAGCGGAGGACGCGGTAGCCCTTGGAGATCGCCTGGCGGGTGGTCTTGAGCTCCGGCATGGTTGCCTCGATCCACCGCTGCAGCGAGTCGCTGCCGAGGTTGCGCTGCACGACCAGCCACGCGTCGGAGCCCGGCTCGAGCCGGGGGAGCCAGCGGGTCAGGATGTTGTGCAGCTCGTCCTTGCCGATCCGGATGGGCGGGTTCGACCAGATCGTGGTGAACATCACGTCGTCGGGAACATCATCCGGGGTGACGGGGTTAACATTGGTGAGACCGAGCTTCTGCGCGTTCAGGCGCACCACGTCCAACGCTCGGGTATTGACGTCGACGGCCCAGACCGTCGCATGAGGGGATTCGAGAGCAAGTGTGAGAGCCAGGGGCCCCCAGCCGCAGCCGAGGTCGAGGAACTGACCGCCCGGAGGCGCCGAGGGGACATGGTCGAGCAGGACTCTCGTTCCCGTATCGATGCGCTCGGGGCTGAAGATGCCGTTCGCGGTCGTCAGCTCGTACGTCTGGCCGGCCAGTCGTACGGTGATCGGCCGCAGGTTCATCTCGCTCTCGGGAGCCGTGGAAAAGTAGTGGTCTCCGCTCGCCATAAGAGGACCGTACAGGACGCAGACGAACTGACAAACTGGGATGGACCCGGAACGGGGACGAACGATGACTGAACGAACGAATATCGAAGAACACGAGGCCGACGATGTCGTCGCGCGCGTGCTGGCGACCGAGAAGAACCGCGCGAGCGTGACCCTGTTCGGAACAGGGGCGCAGGCGCTGCAGTCGACGGCGACCGCCGACGGCTCGCACGACGGCGAGCAGTTCGACCGGGAGGAGCGTGCGGCCCTGCGCCGCGTCAGCGGCCTCTCGACCGAGCTCGAGGACGTCACGGAGGTCGAGTACCGGCAGCTGCGGCTCGAGAACGTGGTGCTGATCGGCGTGTACTCGCAGGGCAGCCTGCAGGACGCCGAGAACTCCATGCGCGAGCTCGCGGCCCTCGCGGAGACCGCGGGCGCCGTGGTGCTCGACGGCCTGCTGCAGCGCCGCCCGCACCCCGACCCGAGCACGTACCTGGGCCGCGGCAAGGCGGAGGAGCTCGCGAGCGTGGTCGCCGCCCTCGGCGCGGACACGGTCGTGGCCGACACGGAGCTCGCCTCCAGCCAGCGGCGCGCGCTGGAGGACGTCGTGAAAGTGAAGGTGATCGACCGCACCGCGGTGATCCTCGACATCTTCAGCCAGCACGCCAAGAGCCGCGAGGGCAAGGCGCAGGTCGAGCTCGCGCAGCTCGAGTACCTGCTCCCGCGCCTGCGCGGCTGGGGTGAGTCGATGTCGCGCCAGGCCGGTGGCCAGGTCGGCGGGGCCGGTGCGGGCATGGGCTCGCGCGGTCCCGGTGAGACGAAGATCGAGCTGGACCGGCGGCGCATCCACACGCGGATGGCGAAGCTGCGCAAGCAGATCGCCGGGTTCAAGCCGGCCCGTGAGGCCAAGCGCGCGAACCGCAACCGCAACTCGGTGCCCTCGGTCGCGATCGCGGGTTACACCAACGCAGGCAAGTCGAGCCTCCTGAACCGCGTCACCAAGGCGGGCGTGCTCGTCGAGAACGCGCTGTTCGCGACCCTCGACGCGACCGTGCGCCGCTCGGTGACCGCCGACGGCCGGCTGTACACGCTGGCTGACACGGTCGGTTTCGTGCGCAACCTGCCGCACCAGCTGGTGGAGGCGTTCCGCTCGACCCTGGAGGAGGTGGCCGACTCCGACGTCATCCTGCACGTCGTCGACGGCTCCCACCCCGACCCCGCGTCGCAGCTGGCGACGGTGCGCGACGTGATCGGCGAGGTCGGTGCCCGCGACATCCCGGAGATCGTGGTCTTCAACAAGTCCGACCTGATCGGACCGGACGAGCGGCTCGTGCTGCGCGGCCTGGAGCCCGGAGCGATCTTCGCCTCCGCCCGTACGGGCGAAGGCATCGACGAGGTGCTGGCGGCGATCTCACGACTGCTGCCCGACCTCTCGGTGGAGGTGGAGCTCGTGGTGCCGTACGACCGCGGCGACCTGATCTCGGCCCTGCACGAGCGCGGACGCGTCCTCTCCACGGAGTACGTGGAGGAGGGCACCCGCGTGCACGCGAAGATCATGCCGGAGTACACGGCGGTGTTCGAGCCGTTCGCGGTCTGAGCACGGTGCGGGCCGCCGCCTCGCGGTGGCGGCCCGCCCCCAGTTTTGGTTCCTTTGAGAAAGCTCAGCTTTTGCTAGGTTTGCGCTGTGAACGAAGGAACAAGCGCAGCAGCAGGATGGTACGACGACGGCTCCGGCCGTCTGCGCTGGTGGGATGGGACCCGATGGACCGATGACTACCAGGCGATCGACAACCAGGCGGTCGACGACCAGACGATCAGTGGGCCGCTGACCGCGAACGTGGCTCCGGCCCCCACCGCCGTCGCGTCCAAGGGCGCACCATGGGCGCTCCTCGCCCTCATCGCCGGCATCGTGGCGATCCTGCTCGGCCTCGTCCCCGTGCTCGGCGCCCTCCTCGGGGCCGCGGCCATCGTCTTCGCCGTGCTCGCGTTGCGCGCTCGCCTGTCGAAGGGGCAGAGCGTCACCGGCATCGTGCTCGGTTCGCTCGCTGTCGTGGCCTCCCTCGGGATGACGGTCGGCGTCGCGAGCGTGGCTCCGCGGATCTCGGCGGATGCTCCCCTCGTGGCCCAGTCGACGGTCGAGCCGACGGCGACGCCGCCCGCGCAGCCGTCGCCGACCGCGACGACGCCCCCTGCGCCCACCCCCACGGTTCCGCCCGCCCCTCCCGCGCCGGCGGCTCCGGCTGTCCCCGCCGAGTTCACCTCGGCGCTCAGGAAGGCCGGCTCCTACTCGAGCATGATGCACATGAGCAAGGCCGGCATCTACGACCAGCTCACGAGTCAGTACGGTGAGAAGTTCTCCGCGGAAGCGGCCCAGTACGCGATCGACAACGTCGCGGCGGACTGGGGAGCGAACGCCTTGGCGAAGGCGAAGAGCTACCAGAGCCAGATGAGCATGTCGCCCGAGGCGATCCGCGACCAGCTGGTGAGCGAGTACGGCGAGAAGTTCACGCCGGAGGAAGCCGACTATGCGGTGCAGCATCTGAACGACTGATCCGATCTCGTCGGAAGGCCGGACGGAGCGCGTGTGTCGAATGATGACACCCGCGATTCCGTCCGGCCTTTCCCGTTGCTAGATTCGGCACTCAACCGCAGCGGACGACCGCTCGGTGGTGCGACAGCCGAGCCCGGCACCCGCCCGTGAAACCCTGCCCCTGGCCGTGAGGTCCGAGGCGGGGTGTCCGTGCCGCTGATCGACCACCTGAGGACCTCATGAGCTGTACCACCGCGCGGTACTCCTTCGAGCTCTACCCGCCGCGCAACGAGCGGGCGGCCGCCGCGCTGCCCGCCACCATCGACCGGCTCGCCGCTGCGCGCCCGGACTTCATCTCCGTGACCTACGGGGCGAACGGCTCCTCCCGCACGTCGTCGCTCGACGTGCTGCGCCACATCCTGGAGCGCACCGACGTCAGCCCGATGGCGCACCTGACCTGCGTGGGATCTTCGCACGAGGAGGCCAACCGCCTCATCCGCGAGTTCCTCGACGCGGGGGTGCGCCGGTTCCTCGCGGTGCGCGGGGATCCGCCGGAGGACGCGGCGCCGGGCGAGGACGGTATCGGCGACATCCACAGCTCGGCCGAGCTCGTGCAGCTCATCCACCGGGTGCAGGCCGAGCGGGTCCCGTACGGCGAGCTGCCGGTGCCGGGGCTGCCCGCTCAGGCCGTGCTCGCGCACCGGGAGCACGTGCAGATCGCGGTCGCCGCCTTCCCGAACGGGCATCCGGCCTCGCACTCGATCTCCCAGGACATCGACGCGCTCCTCGCGAAGCAGGCGGCCGGCGCGAATCTCGGCATCACGCAGCTCTTCTTCCACGCGGAGGACTACTTGTCGTTCGCGCAGAAGGCGAAGGATGCGGGCGTCGCGTTCCCGATCCTGCCCGGCATCATGCCCGTGACCTCGCCCGCCCGCCTGAGCCGGATGCTCGAGCTGAGCGGCGAGGACCTCCCGAGCGATCTGGCGATCCAGCTGGAGGTCGAGCCGACCGACGAGGGACGCCGCGAGATCGGCATCGAGTGGGCGGCCCGCCTCGGCCGCCGGCTGCTCGACGGCGGCGCACCGGGCCTCCACCTCTACACCTTCAACCAGAGCGAGGCGGTGCTGTCGGTCCTCGACCGGATCGGCGCGCTGCCCGCCCCCGACTCCACCTCCTCCGCAACCGAAAGGGAACCAGCATGACCTCCACCTCCCGCGCCGCCTTCCCGGCCGGAACGATCCTCGGCTACCCGCGCATCGGGCGCCGCCGCGAGCTCAAGAAGGCCGTCGAGTCCTTCTGGGCCGGCGCCATCACGGCGGACGAGCTGGAGGCGACCGCCGCGGGCCTGCGCGCTGCGACGCGCGAGCGCCTCGCCGCCCTCGGCCTGGGACGCGACGACGCCGCCATCCCGGAGAGCTTCAGCTACTACGACCAGGTGCTCGACGCCGCGGTCGCCGTCGGAGCCGTGCCGACCCGGTTCGCCGGGCTCGTCGGGGCGGACGGCACCGTCGACCTCGCCGGCTACTTCACCATCGCGCGCGGCGAGGGCGACAACGCGCCGCTCGAGATGACGAAGTGGTTCGACTCCAACTACCACTACCTCGTGCCCGAGATCGGACCGGAGACCGACTTCCGCCTGGCGTCCGACCGCCTGGTGCGGGAGTTCGAGGAGGCGCGCGACGCCGGCTTCGTCACCCGCCCGGTGATCGTCGGACCGGTGACGTTCCTCCTCCTGAGCAAGGCGTCGGACGAGGCGCCCGAGGGCTTCCGTCCGCTCTCGCGCCTGGCGGACCTGCTGCCGGTGTACCGCGAACTGCTCACCCGGCTCGGCGCCGCTGGCGCACCGTGGGTGCAGCTGGACGAGCCGGCGCTCGTCAGCGAGAGCATCGAGGAGCCGCGGGCGGAGGTGCTGGAGGCGCTGCGCACGGCGTACGCCGACCTCGGCGCCGTCGCCGAGCGGCCGGCCCTCTTCGTGGCCGCGCCCTACGGCAGCCTGGACGACGCCCTCCCGGTGCTCGCCGCGTCGCCGGTGGAGGCGATCTCCCTCGACCTGGTCCGCGGCTCCCTGCCGACGGGGCTCGACGCGCAGACCGCCGGTTCGCTCGCGACGAAGACCATCGTCGGCGGCGTGGTCGACGGCCACAACATCTGGCGCGGCGACCTGGAGGCGGCCTTCGGCTCGCTGACCGAACTGCTGTCGCTGAGCCCGGACGTCGCGGTGTCCACCTCCACCTCGCTCCTGCACGTGCCGCACGACGTCGAGGACGAGCCGGAGCTCGACGGGCGCCTGAAGAGCTGGCTCGCCTTCGCCGACCAGAAGGTCGCGCAGATCGCGATCCTCGCCCGCGGGCTGGTCGACGGCCACGAGTCGATCCAGGACGACCTGACGGCGGCCACGGCCTCCCTCGCGGACCGCGCCTCCGCTCCCGGCGTGCGCGTCGACGCGGTGCGGGCCCGGGAGGCGGCGCTCACCGAGGCGGACTTCCGCCGCGGCGCGTACGAGGACCGCCTGGCGGCCCAGGACGCGGCCCTCGGCCTGCCGTTCCTCCCGACCACGACCATCGGCTCGTTCCCGCAGACCGGGGACATCCGCCGCTCGCGCGCCCAGCTGGTGAAGGGCCTCATCACCGAGGCGGAGTACCTCGCCCGCATGCAGGCGGAGATCAAGCGCGTCGTCGACCTCCAGGAGGAGATCGGGATCGACGTCATCGTGCACGGCGAGCCCGAGCGCAACGACATGGTCCAGTACTTCGCCGAGAACCTCGACGGCTTCGCGGTCACGCAGAACGGCTGGGTGCAGTCCTACGGCTCCCGCTGCACGCGGCCCTCGATCCTGTGGGGCGACGTCTCGCGGCCGAAGCCCATCACGGTGGACTGGTCGACCTACACGCAGAGCCTGACCGAGAAGCCGGTCAAGGGGATGCTGACCGGCCCGGTGACGATCCTCGCGTGGTCGTTCGTCCGCGACGACCAGCCGCTCGGCGAGACCGCCCGCCAGGTCGCCCTCGCGCTGCGCGACGAGATCGAGGACCTGGAGTCGGCGGGCATCCGCGTCGTCCAGGTCGACGAGCCCGCGCTGCGCGAGCTGCTCCCGCTGAAGCGTGCGGCACAGGACGACTACCTCGACTGGTCGGTCGGCTCCTTCCGCCTGGCGACCGCGGGTGTCCGCGACGAGACGCAGATCCACACCCACCTCTGCTACTCGGAGTTCGGCGTGGTGATCGACGCGATCCGCAACCTCGACGCCGACGTGACCAGCATCGAGGCCGCCCGCAGCCGGATGGAGGTCGTCCACGACATCCAGACCTCCGGATTCGAGCACGGCATCGGCCCGGGCGTCTACGACATCCACTCGCCGCGCGTGCCGTCGGTCGCCGAGGTCACCGAGCTACTCGAGACCGCGCTCAGCGCCATCCCGGGCCGCCAGCTCTGGGTCAACCCGGACTGCGGTCTCAAGACGCGCGGCTACGACGAGACCGTCGCCTCGCTGCGCAACATCCTGGAGGCGACGCGCGCCGTGCGCGAGCGGGCCTCGGTCGACGCGTAGCTAGGACTCCGGGGTCGCGGCCCCGCCGGTTCCGCCGTGGGCGGACGGCGGGACGCGACCCCGTCTCCGTGCGTCAGGATGGGCGCATGGTGCAGATGACGGACGCTGAGTTCGAGGAACTGGTGGGCGCGGTGTTCGACGCGCTGCCGGACGCGATCGTCGGGAAGCTCGACAACGTGGCGTTCCTCATCCAGGATCAGCCGTCGGGGGACCGGCCGCGGCTGTTCGGGCTGTACAGCGGGCGGCCGATCACGACGCGCGGCGTGTACGGCTTCGGCGAGCTGCCGGACCGGATCACCCTGTTCCGCAACAACCTCGAAGCGAGCTGCTCCAGCCTGGACGAGCTGCGCGCGCGGGTGCGCGTGACGCTGGTGCACGAGATCGGCCACTACTACGGGCTCGACGACGCGAAGCTGCAGGAGCTCGGCTGGGCGTGAGGGCCCGCCGCACATTCGTCACAAAAGTGGCTTGTGAGGCGCGCTTTCGCGCCATTTGGCACAAATGTGGGTTATGACGCCGCTATAAGCGACATTTGGCACAAATGTGGGGGTCAGACGGCGCGGAGGACCGCGACGACCTTGCCGAGGATCTGGGCGAAGTCGCCCACTATCGGCTCGAAGTTGGAGTTGCGCGGCAGCAGCCAGGTGTGGCCATCGCGCTGACGGAACACCTTGACGGTGGCCTCCTCGTCGAGCATGGCCGCGACGATGTCGCCGTTCTCCGCCGTGTTCTGCTGGCGGACCACGACCCAGTCGCCGTCGGTGATGGCGGCGTCGATCATCGACTCGCCCACGACCTTCAGCATGAAGAGGTCGCCGTTGCCGACGAGCTGACGGGGGAGGGGGAACACCTCCTCGACCTGCTGCTCGGCCGTGATCGGCACGCCCGCGGCGATGCGCCCGACGAGGGGGACCATGGCGGCGTCGCCGACCGGGGTCTGGTTCTCGTAGTCGACCGACTCGGAGGACGGGGACGGCAGGTCGATCAGGATCTCGAGGGCGCGGGGACGGTTCGGGTCGCGGCGGAGGTAGCCGCTCAGCTCCAGCTGGTTGAGCTGGTGGGTCACCGACGAGAGGGAGGAGAGCCCGACCGCGTCGCCGATCTCGCGCATGCTCGGCGGATAGCCCCGCTGGCTGACGGACTTCTGGATCACGTCGAGGATCGCGAGCTGCTTCTCGCTGAGGTTCTTGCGGCGGCGCGTGCCCCCTCGTGGAGCCTGGTTCTCGTTCGACACGCTCGTCCCTTCGTGACCTCGACCGCATCCGCTCGTCTCGAATGTCGGTGGTGCCTGGAAAGGTGAAGTCCAGACAATCGAAACTGTATCCACGATACGGCCGGAAACAAACATGTGTTCGAGTGTGTCTCGAAATCCGTGGGCGAATTCCTCCACCGCATCGGCTCTTGCGGTTTCGAACATTCGAAGATACATTCGGAACAAAGCTTCGCATCCGCGTTGCACGAGGAGGTCACAGCCATGAGCACGACGGCGATGGTGAGCAGCACGATTCCCGCTTTCCCCGCGGGTGCACGCACGCGGCTCCGTCTCACGCGGCGCGGTCGCGCCGTCCTGACGGCGCTCGTCGCCCTTCCCCTCGTCATCGGCGCCCTCGCCTTCGCTCTCAACGGCGGGGGAGCGGTCGCCACGAGCGAGCAGACGCACGTCAGCTTCCAGCACGTGACGGTTGAGTCCGGCGACTCGCTCTGGTCGGTCGCCGAGCGCGTCGCGCCGAGCGCCGACCCGCGCGATGTCATCGCCGCTCTCGTCCAGCTCAACGGCCTCGACGCGTCGGGTGTCGTCTCGCCCGGCCAGCAGCTCGCCATCCCGGCGCAGTACGCGCACTGACGCTCGCGCGGCGGTGAACGTCGCGCGGCACTTACCCTCGCGCGGCGCTGACCCTCGCGCGCCGCTGACGCTCGCGGCGGTGACCGTCCCGCAGCCGTTCGTCATGTGGGATGAGCTGCACCGGCGCATGGCTAGCATGGATGGGTGACCTCCCTCTCCGACCTCCCGATCCGTGACGATCTGCGTGGACGGACGCCGTACGGCGCCCCGCAGAAGTCCGTTCCCGTCGCCCTCAACGTGAACGAGAACACGCATCCGGTCCCGGAGGACGTCGCGGCCGACATCGTCGCCCGCGTCGCCGTCGCCATCACCGGCGTCAACCGCTACCCGGACCGCGAGTTCACCGAGCTGCGCGAGGCCTTCGCGCGCTACCTCGGCCACGGCCTCGACGCGAGCCGGATCTGGGCGGCGAACGGCTCCAACGAGGTGCTGCAGCACATCCTGCAGGCCTTCGGCGGACCGGGCCGGAGCCTGCTCGGCTTCGCCCCGACGTACTCGATGTACCCGCTGCTCGCCTCCGGCACCGGCACGAGCTGGATCGCCGGGGCGCGCGACGCCGACTACGAGCTCACGCCGGAGACCGCCGCCGCCGAGATCCGTCGCGCCGATCCGGACATCGTCATCCTCTGCTCGCCGAACAACCCCACCGGCACCCCTCTCGACCTGGCGACCATCGAGGCCGCCTACGATGCTGCGCGCGGGATCGTCGTGGTCGACGAGGCGTACGCCGAGTTCATGCCCGACGGCGAGCCGTCGGCCCTCACCCTGCTGGACGGCCGGCCCCGCCTGCTCGTCTCGCGGACCATGAGCAAAGCGTTCGCCTTCGCGGGCGCCCGCGTCGGCTACCTCGCCGCCGACCCGGCCGTCGTCGACGCTCTGCGCCTCGTGCGCTTGCCCTACCACCTCTCCGCGCTCACCCAGGCGGCCGCGCTCGGCGCCCTGGCCCACTCGGACGAGATGCTCGCGATGGTGGGCGAGATCCGCCTGCAGCGCGACCGCCTGGTGACCGAGCTCGCGCGCCTCGGCTACGCGCCCCACCGGAGCGGGAGTAACTTCGTGCTCTTCGGGGGCGTGGCGGACCCGCACGCGGTCTTCGAGGCGCTGCTGGAGCGGGGCATCCTGATCCGCGACGTCGGCATCCCGAACCACCTGCGGGTCACCGCGGGGACCGAGGCCGAGACGACCGCCTTCCTGGAGGCGCTGGCCGCCCTCGGGCGCCCGTCCGGCTCCTCCGCCCCAGTAAACTCGCAGTCATGACGAATCGCACCGCCAGCCTGCAGCGGGAGACCAGTGAGTCGAGCATCGAGCTGAGCCTCGACCTCGACGGGACGGGCGTGGCCGACATCGCCACGAGCGTGCCGTTCTACGACCACCTCCTCACGGCGTTCGCGAAGCACTCGCTGACCGATCTGCGCGTGCGCGCCAACGGCGACACCGAGATCGACGTGCACCACACCGTGGAGGACGTGGGCATCGTGCTCGGCCAGGCGATCCGCCAGGCGCTCGGCGACAAGAGCGGCATCTCCCGGTACGGCGACGCGCTCGTGCCGCTGGACGAGGCGCTCGTGCAGGCCGTCGTCGACCTCTCCGGCCGCCCCTACCTCGTGCACACGGGGGAGCCGGCTGGGTTCGAGTTCCACCTGATCGGCGGCCACTTCACCGGCTCGATGGTGCGGCACGTCTTCGAGGCCATCGCGTTCAACGCCGCGATGACCGCGCACATCACCGTCGTCGGCGGTCGCGACCCGCACCACATCGCCGAGGCGGAGTTCAAGGCGTTCGCGCGCGCGTTCCGCCAGGCGAAGGCGCTCGACCCGCTGGTGTCGGGCATCCCGTCGACCAAGGGCGCGCTGTGAGCGTTTCGGGCACCCCGGACGTCGTGGTCCTCGACTACGGCTCGGGCAACGTGCACTCCGCCGTCAAGGCGCTCGAGGCCGCCGGCGCGAACGTCGAGCTGACGGGAAACCGCAAGCGGGCGCTGGAGGCCGACGGCCTGCTCGTCCCCGGGGTCGGAGCGTTCGCCGCGGTCATCGACGCGCTGCGTGCGTCCCACGGCGACGAGGTCATCGACCGCCGGCTCGCGGGCGGACGCCCCGTGCTCGGGATCTGCGTCGGGATGCAGGTGCTGTTCGAGCGCGGCGTCGAGCACGGCGTGGAGACCGAGGGGCTCGGCGAGTGGCCGGGCACGGTCGACCTGCTGCAGGCCGACGTGGTCCCGCACATGGGCTGGAACACGATCCAGGCTCCCGAGAGCTCGCGACTCTTCGCCGGGCTCCACGACGAGCGCTTCTACTTCGTCCACTCCTACGCCGCGCAGGACTGGACCCTCGAGGTGACCGGCCCCTTCCCGAAGCCGCACGTGACCTGGGCGGAGCACGGCTCGCCGTTCATCGCGGCGGTGGAGAACGGGCCGCTGAGCGCGACCCAGTTCCACCCCGAGAAGTCCGGCACCGCCGGCATCCAGCTGCTGCGCAACTGGCTCGGCACTCTCTGACCGACGCCGGAGCGCGTCACCCCGTCCGCCGTCGCGGACCCGAACGAGGAAACACAGTGAGCGAATTCAACAACACGCCCAAGCTCGTCCTGCTCCCGGCGGTCGACGTCGCGGACGGCAAGGCCGTGCGCCTCACGCAGGGCGAGGCCGGCAGCGAGACGAGCTACGGCGACCCGGTCGACGCGGCCGCCGAGTGGGCGGACGCGGGTGCGGACTGGATCCACCTCGTCGACCTCGACGCCGCCTTCGGGCGCGGCTCGAACCGTTCGCTGCTGAAGAAGGTCATCCGCCAGGTGCGCGGCGTCAACATCGAGCTGTCCGGCGGCATCCGCGACGACGAGTCCCTGGAGCAGGCGCTCGAGATCGGCGCGACCCGCGTCAACCTCGGCACTGCGGCGCTGGAGAACCCGGAGTGGGCGGCGCACGTGATCGGCCAGTACGGCGAGGCCATCGCCGTCGGGCTCGACGTACGCGGCACCACGCTCGCCGCCCGCGGCTGGACGCAGGACGGCGGCGACCTGTGGCAGGTCCTCGAGCGCCTCGAGGACGCCGGCTGCGCCCGCTACGTCGTCACCGACGTCACGAAGGACGGCACCCTGCGCGGGCCGAACCTCGATCTGCTCCGCGAGGTCATGGACCGCACCGAGCGCCCCGTGGTCGCCTCCGGCGGCATCGCGAGCCTGGACGACATCGCCGCCCTGCGCGAGCTCGTCTCCCTGGGCCTCGAGGGCGCGATCGTGGGGAAGGCGCTCTACTCCGGGGCGTTCACGCTGCCCGAGGCGCTGGATGTCGCGGGATACTGACCCGGCGGACGGCCGCGACGCGACGGGCGACGCGGCGGGCGGCACCGGCCGCGCGCCCGGGCGGCCCACGGAGAAGGGCGCCGATCGGCTGAAGCACTTCGCGGCGTCGCTCGGCGACTCCGCGGGTCAGCCGTGGGAGGGCCGGGAGTTCGACGACAACCCGTTCGGCGACGACGACGGGACGGCGCCCCCTGCGCTCCTCGGCGCACTGGCGGCCTTCCGCGCCGGCGAGGTCGGACCGGAGGCCGTGGTCGACGCGCTCCGCGCCTCCCGGCTCCTGATCCCGCTGGTGGCCGAGCTCGGCGACGAGGGCACGACGGAGGCCGGCCTCACCGTCGACAAGTCGCAGGAGCTGTCGATCGTGACGGTCTCCGGCCCGGACGGGCGCAGCGTCCTGCCCGTCTTCTCGTCGGTCACCGCGATGCAGACCTGGAACCCGGCCGCGCGTCCGGTCCCCGCCGACGGACGGCGGGTCGCTCTCGCCGCCGCCTCGGAGGAGACCGAGATCGTCGTCCTCGATCCGACGAGCGAGACCGAGTTCGTGCTGCGCCGCCCGGCCGTCTGGGCCGTCGCGCGCGGGGAGCGGTGGCTGCCGAGCGACCGCGATCCCGAGGTGTTCGCCGCGTTCGACGCGTCCATCGCCACCGAGCTGGGTGTGCACGCCGTGCGTCTCGCCGCAGGCGATCCCGGGCACCGGTTCGCGGGCGAGGAGCTCGTCGTGCAGCTCGCGCTCGCGAGCGGACTGACGCGGGAGGAGCTCGACGCCATCCTGGCCCGGCTGGCCCAGCGCTGGGCGGCGGACGACGTGATCGCGACGCGGGTGGACTCCCTCCGCGTGCAGCTGGTCGCGGCGGACTAGCGACGACCGGTCGAAGACCCGTCTTGCATCGCCTCCCCGCGCTCTCGTAGTCTGAACGCGCCGTGGAGAGCCCTACCGGTCGCCGAAATGATCGAACGCCGGGCGTGACGCCAGAGATGAAGCTCGAGGCGGGGCATCCACAGATCGGAGCACCGATGCGTGCCTCATCCCGTACAGCCCTGACCACCCTCCTCTCCGCCGGAGCGATCGCCCTGTCGATCGTCGCGGGCGGGACCGCCGCGCAGGCGGCGACCCCGGCACCGCCGCCGGTGAACGCGCAGTTCGACTACCAGATCGGCGGCGCCTACACACCGGCGGCGTCGGTCGGCATCGTCGACCGCGACCACACCGCGTCGCCCGTGGCCGGCAAGTACAACGTCTGCTACGTGAACGCGTACCAGACCCAGCCCGACGACACCACGACGTGGGCGGGCGCGAACAGCGACCTCATCCTCCGCAACGCGAAGGGCGTGAAGGTCGGCGATCCGGAGTGGAACGAGTACCTGCTCGACACCTCGACCCCGGCCAAGCGCACCCGGATCGCCGCCATCGTCAACGGCTGGATCGACTCCTGCGCGACCAAGGGCTTCCAGGCGGTCGAGCCCGACAACCTGGACTCCTGGACGCGGTCGAAGAGCGGCGGCACGCAGCTCCTGACCAAGCAGAACAACATCGATCTCGCCACTCTGCTGGCCGCCCACGCGCACCAGAAGGGGCTCGCCATCGCCCAGAAGAACACGACCGAGCTGGGCTCGGCGGGCAAGAACACGATCGGGTTCGACTTCGCCATCGCGGAGGAGTGCCAGTTCAACACGGAGTGCAGCGCCTACACCTCCGTCTACGGCAACAATGTGATCGAGATCGAGTACACGGACAACCCGCGCTCGGCGTACACGCAGGCGTGCGCCGCGCAGGGCAAGAACATCTCCGTGATCCTGCGCGACCGGGATGTGGTCGCCAAGGGCGACAGCGCGTACCGCTACGAGTACTGCTGAGCGACGGCTGCGGCCGGGGACGTCTGCGGCTGCGCGCGCAGCCGCGGACGTCCCGTGCCGTCGCCGTCACCGTGGAAGGGAGACGCCGTGAGGATCGGCATTCTGGGCACCGGTGCGATGACGGAGGCCCTCGGCCGGCGGCTCGCCCGGGCGGGTCACGACGTCGTGGTCGGCTCGCGCGATCCGGAGCGGGCCCGCGGGCTCGCGCGCGCCATCGGGGCCCTCGACGGGACCGATCACCGCGGGGCGGCCGCCTCCGACGCCGTGATCGTCGCGGTGCAGGATGCCGTGGCCCTCGAGCTCGTCCGATCGCTGGCCGCCGAGTTGGAGGGGCGGGGGCTGATCGACATCGGCAACCCGATCGACCCGCCGCACTTCGAGAGCCGCTACGGCGCGGGTCCGTCGCTCGCCGAGCGGATGGCGGAGGCGGCTCCCGGGGCGCGCGTCGTGAAGGCGTTCAACACCGTCTATGCCGAGCTGCTCGCCGACGATGCGGACGAGCGGGTCCAGGTGCTGCTCGCCTCCGACGACGACCCGGCCAAGGAACTCGTGGCGGGTCTCGTCACGGAGATCGGGTGCGAGCCGTTCGACGTGGGCCCTCTGCGGACCTCCCGGCACCTGGAGCGGCTCGCCGGCTTCGAGGTCGATTTGGTCGAGCGCGGATACGCGCGCGCCACGGCGGTCCGGATCGTGGACCGCCGCGGCTGACGCGCCCTCGCAGGCGCGGGGTCAGGCCGTCCGCAGCATCCGCAGGCGCCCGAACAGTGCGAGCACCCCGACGACGCCGACGAACACCACGAGGACGGGGACCAGGGGCCAGACGATCAGGGCGACGCCGACCAGCAGCACCGGCAGCGCGAGCCCCACGTAGGCGACCAGGAAGATCGCGGCCAGGACCTCCCCGCGACGTTCGGGCGCGGCCAGGGCGGCCGTGGCGGCGATCGCGGAGCGGAACAGCAGGCCGACCCCGGCCCCCGCGAGCACGCCGCTGACCAGGAAGACCGCCAGCGACGCGAGGAGGACGCCGGCCGCGAGGCCCACGAGGCCGGTGAGCATCAGGACCAGGGCGAGGACCAGCTGGGCCCGCATCCGGAGCCGCGCGAACACGATCTGGGACAAGGCCGACGCGGCGAAGACCGTGAACGGGACGGCGCCGGCCAGCAGATGCGACGACTGGTGCAGCACGCCGGAGACGACGCTCGGCGCGAGCGAGGTGAACAGGCCGAAGACCGCGAATCCGGCGAACGCGGCGATCGCGGCGGCGGAGAAGGCGCCGCGAGCCGACGCCGGCAGCGACACCCTCTGCGGCCGGTAGGCGGGGCGCTCCTCAGCGCGCTCGACCGTCTCGGGGACCAGCGCGACGGCCAGCGCCGCGACGGCGAGCAGGACGAGGAACACGACGTAGGGGAGCAGCAGGGGCGCCGGCAGGAACTGCGCGAAGGCGCCGCCGATCAGCGGCCCGAGTGCCAGGCCGCCGGTGTTGACGACCGTGGACACCGTCCCCGCCAGTCGCGGGCCCTCGGCGGGGCGGGCGACCGCGCGCAGCTCGCTCAGGTGCGCGGTGGCGCTCGCCGTCAGCGCCCCCACGCCGATCCCGGAGAGGATGCGGGCGACGATCAGTCCGGAGACGTCGTTCCAGACGAGGAAGACGACCGCGGCCAGCACCTCGACGAGGACGGCGATCAGCACCATCCGCCGCCGGCCGGCCCAGTCGCTGAGGTGGCCGATCAGGAACAGGCTCGCGATCACTCCGACGGCGTACGCGGCGAAGACGACCGTGACGACCCAGGTGGGGAACCCGTCGCGCGCCTGGTAGAGCGAGTAGAGCGGCGTCGGCACGGTGGAGAAGGCCATCACGGTGAGGAACGCGGCGGCGATGACCCAGAAGCCCGTCCCGTGGCGGAACCGCCAGCGCCGGACGGGGGAGGCGGGGAGGGACGAGGTCTCGGGTTCGCGGATCGTGCTCATGGTTCCGAGGATGCCCCCGATCCATGATCGAGTCCAACGGATAACGTCGATACCTGCGATCGATGGATACGATTGCCGCATGGACATCCGACAGCTCGAGTACCTCGTCGCCGTCGCCGAGGAGCTGAACTTCACCCGCGCCGCCGACCGCGTGTACGCCGCGCAGTCGACGGTGTCCGCGGGCATCCAGGCCCTCGAACGCGAACTGGGCGCCCCGCTGTTCGACCGCGACCCCCACGGGGTGCGCCTCACCTCCGTCGGCGAGGCGGTGCTGCGGGAGGCGCGCGGCGCCGTCGACGCGATCGACCGGATGCGCGATGCGGCCCGCGGGGACGGTGAACTGCGCGGCATCGTGCGCGTCGGCATCTTCACCAACCTCACCATGATGGATCTGCCCGGGATCATGGGCGCGTTCCACCGGCGGCACCCCCTGGTCGACCTCCGGCTCGGTCCCTCCCCGAGCGGCTCGACCGGATTGGCCGAGGAGGTGCGCCAGGGCCGGCTCGACATCGCCTTCGTCGGTCTGCCCGACCGGCTGCCCGGTCTGCTCGAGCACGAGCTCGCCGTCTCGCCGTTCGTCGCCCTGCTGCCCGCGTCGCATCCCCTCGCCGGTCGTGCGGAGGTGTCGCTGTCGGAGCTGGCGGAGGAGCAGTGGGTGGATGCGCGCGAAGGCTTCGGCAACCGCGTCACCCTCGACCGGGAGCTGGCCGCGCGCGGGATCGTGCGGCATGTGCCGACCGAGCTCTCCGACCTCGGTGAGATCCCGCGGTTCGTCGCCGCCCGCCTCGGCGTCGCCGCGCTGCCCGAGCTGACGGTCATCCCGGCGGAGGGGGCGGTCGTGGTCCCGCTGCGGGAGCGGATCGAGTGGCGGCTGGGGACGATCGCCCGGCCGCGCCCGAGTGCGGCCGCCGCGGCCCTGCTCGACCTCGTGGCGGAGCGGTTCGCGCCGTCCCGTACGCTGGAGGGACGATGACCGTCTTCGCCGCCCTCGTCCTGTTCCTCAACGCGCTCTTCAACGTGTTCGCGTGGCCGCGCTTCTTCACCCGCGTCCGCAAGGACCCGCGTGCGCGCGACGCCGCGGGCAAGGCGACGCCGTTCCTCGTGGTGCACGCGGTGCTCCTCGGGGTGGCGCTGCTGCTCGCGGTGCTCTCCGCCGTCGCGGGCGTCCTGCTGCTCGTCGCCTGACCCGTGGCCGGGCGACCGTGCGCCGCCGCCGACGCCGTGGGACGATGAGGGCATGGCAGTGAACATCACGGGCGACGCGGCCGCGGACGCCCTGCTCGACAGCTCCCCGTTCGCCCTCCTCGTCGGGATGCTGCTCGATCAGCAGGTCCCGATGGAGACCGCCTTCGCCGGCCCGGCGAAGCTGCGCGACCGTCTCGGTGAGCTCGACCCTGCGCAGATCGCGGCGCTCGATCCCGACACGCTCACCGCGGCGATGAAGCAGACGCCGGCCGTGCACCGGTTCCCGGGGTCGATGGCCGGGCGCGTGCAGGCGCTCGCCGCCGCCATCGTCTCCGACTGGGGCGGCGACACCGCCGCGATCTGGACGCGCGACGATCCCTCGGGCGCGGAGGTCCTGCGCCGCCTGAAGGCGCTGCCGGGCTTCGGGGAGCAGAAGGCGAAGATCTTCCTCGCCCTGCTCGGCAAGCAGAAGGACCTGCAGGCGCCGGGCTGGCGCGAGGCGGCGGGCGACTACGGCACCGAGGGCTACCGTTCCGTCGCGGACATCGTGGACGCCGACTCGCTCACCCGCGTGCGCGAGCATAAGCGCGCGATGAAGGCCGCCGCCAAGGGCTGACCGGCGGGCCCGTCCGCCGCTGGGCCGGCACGGTGGTGTCGGTGGTTCCCGATAGGTTGAGGGGACTCGACGGAAGGGGCTGCGCGTGTTCGTGCTCGACGGAGTGATCGTCACCAGCGCCAGCGACCTGACCGAGGCGTCGAAGTGCGAGTTCGCCTTCCTGCGCGCACTCGACGTGAAGCTGGGGCGGATCGAGAAGGCGCCCGAGATCGAGGATCCGATGTACGTGCGGTCGTCGCGCCTCGGCGACGAGCACGAGCACCACATCCTGGAGCGCTACCGCGAACGCTTCGGCGCGCAGGTCGCCGAGATCGAGCGGCCGGAGTCGCTCACGGCCGACGCGCTCGCCGCGGCCGTGGCCGAGACCTCGGCGGCGTTCGAGGGCGGGGCCGAGGTCGTCTTCCAGGCGACCTTCTTCGACGGCGCGTTCGTCGGGTTCGCGGACTTCGTCGTGCGCCGTCCCGACGGCCGCTACCGCGTGCAGGACTCCAAGCTCGCCCGCAGCGCGCGGGTGACGGCGCTGCTCCAGCTCGCCGCGTACGCCGACCAGCTGCGGCGGCTCGGCGTCGACACCGACGAGACGGTCGAGCTGCTGCTCGGCGACGGGTCGGTGAGCGAGCACCGCCTCTCCGACATCGAGCCGGTCTACCGCAAGCGGCGGGCGCGCCTGCTGAGGGTGATCGACGCGCACCTCGCCGATCAGGGGCCCGTGGCCTGGGGCGACCCGCGCTTCACGGTCTGCGGGCGGTGCGACACCTGCGACGCCGAGGTGCAGGCGGCGCGCGACGTGCTGCTCGTGGCCGGGATGCGGGTGACGCAGCGCGAGCACCTGATCGCCACGGGGCTGAACACCATCGACGCCCTCGCCGACTCCACGGGACCGGTGGAGGGGATCCCCGAGGGGACGCTCGACGGCCTGCGCGAGCAGGCGCGGCTGCAGCTGCGCGCGACGCCGGGGGAGGTGCCGCCCGTGCGCGTCTACAACGCACCGGTGCTCGCCGCCCTGCCGCACCCCGACGACGGTGACCTCTTCTTCGACTTCGAGGGCGACCCGCTCTACACCGAGGGTGCGGGGGAGCGCTGGGGGCTCGACTACCTGTTCGGCATGGTCGACGTGAACGCCGAGTTCACCGCGTTCTGGGGCCACGACTTCGCGGAGGAGCGGCTCGCGCTGGAGGCCTTCCTCGCGTTCGTGAAGGAGCGGCGCGCCCGGTACCCGCGCATGCACATCTACCACTACGCCGCCTACGAGCAGACGCACCTGCTCGCGCTCGCCGCCCGGCACGGCGTCGGCGAAGAGGAGGTCGACGGCCTGCTGCGCGACGGCGTGCTGGTCGACCTCTACCCGCTGGTGCGCAAGGCCGTGCGCGTCGGATCGCGCTCGTACTCGATCAAGAAGCTCGAACCGCTCTACATGGGCACCGAGCTGCGCGAGAGCGAGGTGACGAACGGCGCCGACTCGATCACCGAGTACGCCAATGCCCGCGACCTCCTGGCCCTCGGCCGCGAGGAGGAGGCGCAGCCGCTGCTCGACGCGCTGGGCGACTACAACCGGTACGACTGCGTCAGCACGCTGCGCCTGCGGGACTGGCTGCTCGCCCGGGCCGCGGAGAACGGCATCCCCGTCGGCACGGCGCCGGCCGACGAGCTGGAGGCCCCGCCGGAGGAGTCGCCGCTGCGCGCGGCGCTCCTCGGCTACGCGGGCGACCCGCTCGACCCGCACCGCACCCCGGACCGCGCGGCCGTCGCGCTCGCCGCCGCCGCGATCGACTTCCACCGGCGCGAGCAGAAGAGCTTCTGGCAGTCGCACTACGCCCGCCTCATCCAGCCGATCGAGGAATGGGCCGAGACCCGCGATGTGCTCGCCGTCGACACGGTCCGCGTGGTGCGCGACTGGTACCAGGACGACGGGCAGCGCGTCGAACGGCGCGAGCTGCTCCTGAGCGGTCGCTGGGGCCCGGGGAGCGCCGTGCGGGTGAGCGAGCGCGGCGGACCCTTCCTGCTCTACGAGTTCCCCGGCCCGTTCCGCCAGCCGCGCGCCCAGCCCGGCTCGCGCACCGCGCGCACGGTCGCCGTGATCGGCGCGACGGAGGATGGATCGGTCGTCGTCCGCGAGACGCTGCCGCGGGACGTGCTGCCGTACCGCGACGCGCCGACGGCGCTGACCCCCGCCGCGCCGCCGGACGCGCGCCGGCTGGGCGAGGCCATCCGCGAGTGGGGCACCGGGCTGCTCGCCGCGCTCCAGGCCGGCACCTGGCCGGTCGACGCGACCGTCGACCTCCTGCGCCGCACCCCGCCGCGCACCGTGTCGGCCGCACTCGCCGACGAGGGGCCGAGCGACGGGAGCGGGCGGATCGCCGCGGTCGTCGCCAGCCTCCTCGACCTCGACCGCTCCTACCTCGCCGTGCAAGGGCCGCCCGGGACGGGCAAGTCGTACCTGGGGGCCCACGTGATCGCGCGCCTCGTCGCCGAGCACGGCTGGCGCGTGGGCGTGGTGGCACAATCGCACGCCGTCGTGGAGAACCTCCTCGATCGCGTCGTCGCCGCCGGCCTCGACCCGGCGCGCGTGGGCAAGGTGGCGTCGGCCTCCGCCGCCCCGGACGAGGAGCGCGCCTACACCGTGCTGCCGCCGGACGGCCAGCTGCTCTTCGCCGAGGACAACGCCGCCGGCGGCTTCGTGCTCGGCGGCACGGCCTGGGACTTCGCGAACCCGGCCCGCGTGCCGCGCGACAGCCTCGATCTGCTCGTCGTCGACGAGGCCGGGCAGTTCTCGCTGGCCTCCACCATCGCCGTCGGCGTCGCGGCGGCCAACCTGCTGCTGCTCGGCGACCCGCAGCAGCTGCCGCAGGTGAGCCAGGGGCGGCATCCCGAGCCCGTCGACGGGTCCGCGCTCGGCTGGGTGAGCGACGGTCACGACGTGCTGCCCGCGGAGTACGGCTACTTCCTCGCGGAGAGCCGGCGTATGCATCCGGCGCTGGCGGAGGCCGTGTCGGTGCTCTCGTACGAGGGCCGCCTGCACGCCCACCCGGATGCGGGCCGGCGGCTGCTGGCGGGTGTCGACCCCGGGATGCATCCGGTCCCGGTCGTGCACGTCGGCAACGCGACGGCGTCGCCGGAGGAGGCGGCAGTGGTCGTCGACCTGGTGCGGGGAGCGCTGGGCCGGTCGTGGAGCGATCCGTCCGCGGGCGTCGAGGACCAGCCGCTCGGCCCGGAGGACGTCATCGTGGTCACCCCGTACAACGCGCAGCTGGTGGAGGTGCGCGCGGCCCTCGACGCGGCGGGCCATCCGGCGGTGCGCGTCGGCACCGTGGACAAGTTCCAGGGCCAGGAGGCCGCGGTCGCGATCGTGAGCCTCGCCGCCTCCAGCGCCGCCGACGCCCCGCGCGGCATGTCCTTCCTGCTGATGAAGAACCGGCTGAACGTCGCGATCTCGCGCGCCAAGTGGGCCGCATACCTCGTCCACTCGCCGGAGCTGGCCGAGTTCCTGCCGACCACCCCGACCGGCGTCACGGAGCTGAGCGCGTTCATCCGTCTGGTCGAGGGCGACTGAGACGGCTACGGTGGACCCATGAGTCCCGAGGAGCTGGAGACGCTCGTCGCGCTCCGGCGCGCACGCGACCTCATCGACCGCGACTATGCCAAGCCGCTCGACGTGCCGACGATGGCCGCGCACGCCTTCATGTCCGCCTCGCACTTCTCGCGACAGTTCCGCGCCGCCTACGGGGAGACGCCCTACAGCTACCTGATGACGCGGCGCATCGAGCGGGCGATGGCGCTGCTGCGCGCGGGGATGAGCGTGACCGACGCGTGCATGACGGTCGGCTGTACCTCGCTCGGCTCGTTCAGCGCCAAATTCAGTGAGCTCGTGGGGGAGACGCCGACCAGCTACCGATCGCGCGAGCACCTGTCGGTCGCGGTGATGCCGGACTGCATCGTCAAGCAGCGCGTCCGCCCGGTGCGCACCCACCAGCACGGCTGAGTCGAGCAGTTTTGGAGAAGCGGGGCCGTGGCACCGCTTTCTAGAGTGAAGCCATGAGTATCTCAGTCCACTTCGTCGACATCATCGCCACCGACCCCGCCGAGTCCCTCGTGTTCTACCGCGACGCGCTGGGCCTCGACGTCCTCAACGACGTCGCCTACGACGGCCACCACTGGATCACGATGGGCGTGGCCGGGGAGCCCGGCTCGCAGATCGTCATCTCGGACCCGTACGCCGGTCGCCCCCAGGCGGACGGCGACGCCCTCGCGGCGCTGGTCGCCAAGGGCACCCTGCCCGGCGTCGTCTTCAGCACCGACGACGTCGACGGGCTCTTCGAGCGGGTGCGCGCCTTCGGCGCCGAGGTCCTGCAGGAGCCGATCGACCAGTTCTACGGCTCGCGCGACTGCGCCTTCCGCGACCCGTCCGGCAACCTGGTCAAGATCCAGCAGTGGGGCGTGGACGCGGCGCAGACCGCGTAACGATCCGCCGCGACCTCGGAGCGCCGGCTCAGGCCGGGCGCACCGACCCGGGCACGAACTCTCGCACCGGGTGCGCGATCGTGGCCGCACAGGTGCTGAGCAGCGGTTCGGAGAGCCGTTCGGCGACCTCCACCACCACCGTGCCGCCGTCGTGCGCGAGCTCGACGGTCCAGCCGTGCGGGTGCGGGCGCTCGGAGACGACCCGGTAGGCGTCGATCGCGTCGTCGCCCGAGACATCCCGCGCGAAGGCTTCCGCCGCCTGCGCGACCGTGGTGAGGGAGGTCCGGCCGCGCAGAAAACGCGGGTCGACGCGTCCGTCGGCGTAGCGGGCGACCACCTCGGAGGCGTCGGCGGCGGGGACGCCTCCGTAGAGCAGCCCGTGCGGGAAGACGATCATCGTGGCGGCGAAGCGGTCGCCGCCGAGGTGCGAGCACTCCCACGTCTCCTCGGGGAAGGCGTTCGCGAGGGCCTCCACCACCGGGCGGCCGCGGACCGCGCAGCACTGATCGTGCCGGGCATGCGTGCAGACGGCGTAGACCGGCCGTTCGCTGGGCTCCCCGGCCGTCCCGTCCAGCGGAAGGGTCAGGAGGTCGCGCGGGTCGTCCACCCGTCCCCACCGGATGGACGTGCGCCCCGGCCGCGCATCCACCAGGGCCCAGCGCCAGGTCTCCTGGGCCCGGCGCTCTCCGGCGCGCAGACCCGTGCGCCGGATCGCGAGAGGCCGGATCCCCGCCTCCTCCGCCCGGGAGACGAGGGCGGCGCCGACCGCCGGGTCGAGGGCGGAGTCGAAGAACGCGTGGCGCCCCCAGCCGCTCTCGATCTCGACGAGGAGCCAGCGCTCGCCGAATCCGGCCGTTCCCGGCAGCGGGTCGCCGCGCTCGCGGGCGCGGTCGCTGCACGGCAGCCAGCCGGGCGCCGGCGTCACGGCTCGTCGACCACGACGACACCCTCCCGTAGCAGGCGGCGCGCGACCACGACGGCGGACTCCGGGTCGAGGGAGGGAAGCTCGCCGACCACGACCGGTGTGCCGTCGAGCAGTCGCTCCACGGCCGCGCGGGCGGCGATCGGCAGCGCGACGGTGCGGCCCGGGAGGCGGACCGTCACCGTCTCCACCTCGACCGTGACCGTCGGCCGCAGACCTGCGCGCGCGGTGACGACCGTGCTGCCGTCCAGTGCGCCGGCCGCCTCGATCGTCGCCAGCGGCCGCACGGCTGCGGGCGGGGAGTCGCGCCGCCGACGCGCCCGCAGCCGCCGCCCCACCGCGTCGGCGATGAGCGCGCGGCGTGCCGGATCATCGAGGGCGTCGCGCAGCGCGTCGAGCGCGGCGTCGACCTCGGGGTCGAGCAGGGACGCGTCGTCCGGGTCGAAGCCGAGGGGGAGGGAGGCGCGGAGCGACGGGATGTCCGCGGCGCTCGTGACCGCGGCCTCCACGATGTCCGTGCGCGTGTAGGCGGCCACGCCCACCGTGAGGTGGATGGAGAGCTCGCCGAGCGCGGTGGCGGAGTGGATCCAGCCGCGCGGCAGGTACAGCGCGTCGCCGGGCCGGAACGTCTCGTCGATCGCGGGCGTCTCCTGCGCGCGAGCGGCGACGGCGGTGCGGTGGTCGGTCCAGGGCTGGTCCCGCAGCGGGTCCGGGTGGACGGGCTCGTGGATGCGCCAGTGCTTCTCGCCGGCGATCTGCAGCACGAACACGTCGTGCACGTCGTAGTGCGGATCGAAGCCGCGCGACGAGGCGGGGGTGATGTAGGCGTTCACCTGGCAGGGATGGCCGAGCTCGGCCGACAGCGCCCGCGCGAACGCGGCGATCGGCTCCCAGGTGCGGTGCAGCCCCTGGAGGACGAGCGTCGCTCCGGCGGCCAGCTCGGCGAGCACGCGCTCACTGGCGACCTGGTCGCCGACCTCCGCGCCGAACCCGCCCCCGGACGTGTAGCGCGCGGGAGGGAGGACGTCGCCCTCCTTCGCCATCCGGACGAACGGCGTGCGCAGGGCACGCGCGGCGACGAGCTCGTCGACGTCCTCACTGCTGAACAGGTCGGAGAAGTCACCACCGAGATCGGCGGCGCGGGTGAAGAGGGGGCGCCGCGACCAGTACTCCGACGCGAACGCGTCACGCGGGATCGCCGTGCAGCGCGAAAGCGCGGGCCGGTCGCCCGGCCCGCGCTCGTCGGTCGCCATCAAGCGGACCCGTCGGCTCCGCCGTCGTGCCCGTTCGGGGTGGCGCCGCCGTCGGCGGGGCCTTCGCCCGCCGATCCGTCGGCTCCTCCGTCGTGGCCGTTCGGGTTCGCTCCGCCGTCGGCCGGGCCTTCGCCCGCCGATCCGTCGGCCCCTCCGTCGTGGCCATTGGGGTTCGCTCCGCCGTCAGCGGGGCCTTCGCCGCCGCCGCTGGCGTTCGTGGTGATGTCGTCGTCGTCGATCGCGCCCATGTGGGCCTCCACTTCGCTCGGTGCTCGCCACACTACGCGCGCTCGTCACATTTCGGAACGCACTTTGACCCTCCACCGCGCGGCTGCGAGGCTGGTTCCACCGGCGGACGAACACCGGTATCACATTCCCCCCTTCACAAGAGAGAGGCACAGCCATGCCCGACGCCACCCCTCCTGCCGGCTCCCCGACGCCGGCGCTGCCCGAGAAGCCGAAGAAGTCGAAGGTCGGCTGGATCGCCGGCATCGCCGTCGCGGTCGTCGTCGTGATCGTGGCCGCCGTGCTGATCGCCGTGAACGTCGCCGCCGACGGCTCCTCGCAGGCCGCCGGCTCGAAGAACGTCACCGTGAAGATCGGCACCACCGAGCAGGCCGCCCCCTACTGGGCCATCCTGAAGAAGAAGGCTGCCGCCGAGGGCATCACCATCGACGTCGTCGGCTTCAGCGACTACACCCAGGCCAACCCGGCGCTCGCCGACGGCCAGATCGACCTCAACCTGTTCCAGCACCTCCAGTTCCTCGCGAACTACGACGTGCAGGCGAAGCAGAACCTGGTCCCGATCGCCTCGACGCTGGTCGTGCCGCTGCCGCTCTACTCGCACAAGTACGACTCGGTCGACGCGATCCCGCAGGGCGCCCAGATCGCCATCCCGAACGACGCGACCAACCAGGCCCGTGCGCTGCTCGTGCTGCAGAAGGCCGGCCTCCTGAAGCTCAAGGACGGCGGCAACACGCTCGCCACCCCCGCCGACATCGACGCCTCCGCCTCGAAGGTCACGGTCATCCCGGTCGACGCCGCGCAGACCGCCCCGGCGCTCAACTCGGCCGACGGCGCGATCGTCAACAACAACTTCGCCCTGACCGCCGGCATCGACCCGAAGTCCGCGATCTTCCAGGACGACCCGAAGTCCGAGACGGCCGAGCCCTACATCAACGCCTTCGTCTCCCGCGAGAAGGACAAGGACAACGCGACCTACCTCAAGATCGCGGAGCTCTACCACTCCAAGGAGGTCACGGACGCGGTGCTCGCGGAGTCGAAGAACACCGCGGTGGTCGTCGAGAAGCCGCAGGCCGACCTCATCGCCGTGCTCGACAAGCTGAAGAAGAACATCGAGGCGGCGAAGTAGCCCGGTGAGCCCCATCATCGAGTTCCGTGGCGTCACCAAGAGCTTCCGCTCGGGTGACGCCACGGTCGCGGCCGTCGAAGGGATCGACCTCGCCATCGAGCGCGGCGAGATCTTCGGCATCATCGGCTACTCCGGCGCCGGCAAGAGCACGCTGCTGCGGCTCATCAACGCGCTGGAGCACGCCACGAGCGGCACGATCGTGGTCGACGGCCGGGAGATCACCGCTCTGAAGGAGCGCGACCTCCGCAGCGTGCGCGCGGGGATCGGGATGATCTTCCAGCAGTTCAACCTGTTCCGCTCGCGCACCGTCTTCGGCAACATCGCCTACCCGCTGAAGGTGGCGGGCTGGCCGGCCGAGAAGCGCAAGGCGCGGGTCGCCGAACTGCTCGCCTTCGTCGGCCTGACCGACAAGGCGTGGTCGTTCCCCGACCAGCTCTCCGGCGGCCAGAAGCAGCGGGTCGGCATCGCCAGGGCGCTCGCGACGAACCCGGACATCCTGCTCGCCGACGAGGCCACCAGCGCGCTCGACCCAGAGACGACGGCGGACGTGCTCTCGCTGCTCAAGCGGGTCAACGACGAGCTCGGCGTGACGATCGTCGTGATCACGCACGAGATGGAGGTCGTCCGCTCGATCGCCGACCGGGTCGCCGTGCTCGACTCCGGGAAGGTCATCGAGCAGGGGACGGTGTTCGAGGTGTTCTCGAACCCGCAGACCTCCACCGCCCAGCGGTTCGTCGGCACGGTGCTGCGCAACCAGCCCGGCGCGGCGGACATCGAGCGGCTGCGCGGCAAGCACTCCGGTCGCATCGTCTCGGCGCGCGTCGCCGACGACGGCCGCCTGGGCTCCGTGCTCTCCGACGCGGTCGGCCGGCACGGCGTGCGGTTCGAGATCGTCTACGGCGGCATCTCCGCCCTGCAGGGCCGGTCGTTCGGCAGCCTCACGCTCGAACTGATCGGCGAGCCCGCCGCGGTGGATGCGCTGATCGCCGAGCTCCGGACCGTCACCGACGTCGAGGAGGTGTCCGCATGAGCGACTGGTCCACTCTCTGGCCCGTCTACCTGGACTCGATCGGCCAGACGCTCTGGATGGTCGTCGTCACCCTGGTGCTGGGCGGCATCTTCGGCCTCGTGCTCGGCGTGCTGCTGTACACGACCCGCAAGGGCGGACTGCTCGAGAACCCGGCCGTGTTCACCGTGCTCAACATCGTGGTGAACTTCATCCGGCCGATCCCGTTCATCATCTTCATGACCGCGATCGCCCCGCTGACGCAGGCCGTGCTCGGCACGTTCCTCGGCACGCCGGCGGCGATCTTCCCGATGACGATCGCCGCGACCTTCGGCATCTCGCGGATCGTGGAGCAGAACCTCGTCACGATCGAGCCCGGTGTGATCGAGGCGGCGCGGGCGATGGGCTCGCACCCCCTGCGGATCATCGCGACCCTGCTGATCCCGGAGGCGCTCGGGCCGCTGATCCTCGGCTACACGTTCATCTTCGTCGCCATCGTGGATCTGTCGGCCATCGCGGGCAGCATCGGCGGCGGAGGCCTGGGCAACTTCGCGATCGCCTACGGTTACCAGCGCTACGACTGGGCGGTGACCTGGATCGCGGTCATCACCATCGTGATCCTGGTGCAGGCCGCGCAGTTCCTCGGCAACTGGCTGGCGCGCAAGGCGCTGCGCCGCTAGCCGCTGCGCCCTCCCGGGACGTCTGCGCCTGCGCGCGCAAGCGCAGACGTCCCGGGATGCAGCACACGCATCCCTACAGCGGTCCGGTGTAGCGCCCGACCGGACGCAGGCGGAGGGCCGGCTCGCCGTACTCGGCGAGGGCGTGCACCACGAAGCCGACCGCGCGCGCCGTGGCGAAGATCACCTCGCCCGCGTCGTCGCGCATCCCGTGCGCGAGCGTGATCGCGCCGAGCGCGAGGTCGACGTTGGGGAGCGCCCCGGCGCGGTCGCGCAGCAGGGCGGAGACCGCCTCCACGGCCGCGAGGACCGGCGTCGCACCCGCCTCGGCGGCCAGCCTGCCGAGCAGGGCGCGGGCCCGGGGGTCGCCGTCGGGATACAGCGGCTGGCCGAAGCCGGGGACGGGCCCGGCCGCTCCCACGACGGCGTCGGCGACGACGCGGGCGGGGTCCTCTCCGTCGACCACCCGGGCCAGCAGCCGGTGCGCCGCGCGGCTGGCGTTGCCGTGCAACGGGGAGTCGAGGGCGCCCATCCCGGCGACCACCACGCCGTACGGGGTCGCCCGGGCGGAGGCGGCCGCCCGGGCCGCGAGCGTCGATACGGCGAGATCGTGGTCGACGAGCAGGACCAGGGCGGCGTTCAGAACGGCGACCACATCCGGGGTCGGAGGCGTCGCGGCGAGCCGGCGGTGGAGGCGTAGTGCGAGTGCGTCGTCCTCGGTCTCACTCGCGTCGTCGTGCGCCACGACAGGCAGCACGGCGACCATCCCCGCCACCATCCGTTCGGCGGCTCCCGCCACGGTGGTCGGGTCGAGGGAGGTCCGCAGCGGGTCGGCCGCGGCGAGTGCGGTCACGGCGATCAGCTGGCGATCGCGGTCCGCCGCCGAGGAGGGCAGCGCGTCGGCCGCTCGACGCGCGGCCGCCATCCCGCCACCGGGGGAGAACCTCGCCTCCGCGTCCCACGCACCGGTGAGCGCCCACCGCGCGACGGTCTCGAACGGCTCGGCCGCAAGGTCGACGGCGCGGCGCCCGCGGTAGAAGAGGTCGCCGTCCTCGATGAGGGCGAAGCCCGTCTCGATGACCATGAGCGGGCGGCCGTCCGATCGCCCGGTCGCCGGACTGCCCGGCGCGGAGCGGCGCCGGCGCCCCGCCGCGAACCGCTCGACCTCCAGCGGGTCGAACGACGAGCCGTCCGCCGTGCGGTCGCGCGCGAGCTTGCCGCGGGCCACGTAGGCGTAGAGGGTCTCGAGTTTGACCCCGAGGCGTTCGGCGGTCTGCTCGGCGGTCAGGCGGGGGAGGGCATCCATGTTGATCCGATCAACGTTGACGTAGTGAAAATCCACGCTCACACTACCCTCATGGACCGGATGAACGACACCCTGATCGACGTCCCGCGCGGACTCACCAATGTGGTGGCCGCCAGCACCGCGCTCGGCGACGTGCGCGGGCAGGAGGGCTTCTACCACTACCGCCAGTACCCGGCGATCGAGCTGGCGCGCGATCACGCCTTCGAGGAGTCCTGGTACCTGCTGCTCAACGGCGAGCTGCCCGATGCGGAGCAGCTCGCGGCGTTCCGCGCGCGGACGGCGGAGGCGCGACGCATCCCCGGCCCGGTGCGCGAACTCCTCCCGGCCATCGCCCGCCTGACCGCCGGGGACGCCCTCGCCGGCCTGCGGATGGCGCTGGATGCCGTCGCCGCCGCCGACGGCATCCGCCCGGTGTACGACGAGGACCCGGAGGCGCGGCTCACCGACGCGATACGTGCGGCGGCCGTGACGCCGGTGCTGCTCGCGAGCCTGCACGCCCTCGCCGAGGGGCGCGTGCCCCTGGAGCCGCGTGACGACCTCGGCCACGTGGCCGACTACCTGTATCTCGTCACCGGCGCCGAGCCGGATCCCGAGCGGGTCCGCGCCCTCAGCGCCTACATGACCGCCGCGATCGACCACGGCTTCAACGCCTCCACTTTCACGGCCCGGGTCATCGCCTCCACCGGCGCCGACCTCGTCGCCGCGGTCGTGGGCGCGCTCGGAGCGCTCTCGGGCCCGCTGCACGGCGGCGCGCCCAGCCGCGCTCTCGACACGCTCGACGCGATCGGCACCCCCGGCCGCATCGACGAGTGGATCACGCAGACGGTCACCTCCGGTGGTCGCGTCATGGGCTTCGGCCACGCCGTGTACCGCACCGAGGACCCGCGCTCGCGGATGCTGCGGGAGGTCGCCCTCGGCTTCGGCGGACCGCGCGTCGACTTCGCGGTGCGGGTGGAGGAGCGGGTGCAGCAGCTCCTCGCCGAGCTCAAGCCCGGCCGCGAGCTGCACACGAACGTCGAGTTCTACGCCGGGATCGTGATGGAGCTGTGCGGCATCCCGCGGGCGATGTTCACGCCCACCTTCGCCGCGGCGCGCGTCGTCGGCTGGTCGGCGCACGTGCTCGAGCAGGCGGCGGACGGGAAGATCCTCCGCCCCTCCGCCCGCTACGTCGGACCCGAGCCGGTCAGACCGCCAGTGCTCCGATGAGGGCGGCGCCGCCGGCCAGCGACACCAGGCCGCGCAGACCGTTCGCCCGGCGCCAGCGCTGCGCGAACGCCGCGTAGTCGCCGTCGCGGGCGAGCCGGTTGTTGAGCGGGACGTTGACCGCGCCGGTGATCAGGAAGGCGGCCACCGCGAGCACGGCACCCACGAGCGCGAGCACCGCGTCGGCCTCCGGCAGCCTCCCGAGCGTGAGGACGGCCGCGACCACGGCCAGCACGGGGGATGCGAGGAAGAACAGCAGGAAGGACGACCGCGGCGCGCGCACGTTGATGCGGTTCATGACCGACGCGGCCTCCGCTGGTGGCGTGTCCCCGAGCGCGGGCATCACCATCGCGCTGAAGCCGACGTAGACACCGCCCGCCACGGCGGTGGCGAGGGCGGCCAGCCCGGTCACGATCGAGGTCGCTGCGTCCATGCGGCGAGCGTATCGTGCCGGGTGGACGGAGGCGATGGCGATGCGCGGAGCCGCTCGGTGCGTCGCGCGGGTCGTGGCCGGCGACTTCGTTCGTGGCGCGGCTATGTCTCGTTGGGATCCGTGCCGGAGAGCCGGGCGAGGAGGCGTTCGCCTCCAGCCCGGGGGATCTCGACATACAGGACGTACGTGCGGTCGTCGGCGTGCCGATCTGCCCACTCGAGGCACTCGACGACGGAGGCGGCCTCGGTGAGCCGCCATTCGTCGGACGCGCCATCGGCATCGTGGAAATAGACGCGGTAGGCGTCCGGCTCGAGTTCCAGGCTGATGGTTCGCGGGTCCACGGTGGAGGCCTGCACGACACGTCTCCTCATCTGCGACCGGCGCGCGCCGTCACCCCGACGGCGGTCGATCGAGGTCGCTGCGTCCATGCGGCGAGCGTATCGTGCCGGGTGGACGGAGGCGATGGCGATGCGCGGAGCGGTGCGGCACGTGGAGTGGGTCGGCGACGAGGATCCGGAGCGGCTGGAGGCGGCGACGGTCACGCTGGCGCCGGACCGGCTGGACGCCCTCGGCGTCTCGCGCACGACGGACTACGTCACGAGCTGGTCGCTCGAGACCGGTCCCGACTGGGTGACGACCCGGCTGGACGTCTCGGTGACGGGTCGCGGCTTCACCCGCTGGCTCGTGCTGACGCGGGATGACCGAGGCCGGTGGGTGAGCGAGAGCTGGGCGCACGGGGTGACCGCCTTCCACGGTGAGCCGCTGGCGGAGCCCGGTCTGGCCGAGCCCGGCGGCGTCGACGGGGCGCTCGACTGCGATCTCGCTCTCTGCCCGGTCACGAACACGATGCCGATCCTGCGGCTCGGAGCACTGCGCGGCGTGGAGGAGACGGAGCTCACGATGGCGTGGGTCGACCTCCCGAGCCTGGAGGTGCGGGCGAGCCGGCAGGTCTACAGCACGATCGAGCCGTTCGACCCCGCGAGCGGGCGCGGCGTGGTGCGCTACCGGAGCGCCGACCGGGACTTCGTCGCCGATCTGGGCGTGGACGAGGACGGCCTCGTGATCGACTACCCGCGGCTCGCCCGGCGCATCCGCACCCGCACCCGCTGAGCCTGTTGGCAGCCGCTGACGCTACGGGGTCGGGTCGAGCGCGTCGTAGCGCCGGAACGCGCCCTGCACCCGCACGACGGTCGCGACGAGCACGATGATGAGCAGCCCGCCCAGCAGCGGCGGGAACCAGAGGGCGCCGGTGAGGGCCAGGAGGCCGATGTAGAGGTCGCCGAGGCGCGGGCCGCCGGTCACGACCACGGTGAACACGCCCTGCAGGCGGCCGCGCATCGTGTCGGGGGCGGACGCCTGGAGGATCGTCATCCGGAAGATGGAGCTGATGTTGTCGGCGGCGCCGGAGGCCGCGAGCAGCAGGGTCGCGAGCACGAGCGCCGGGAGGTTGGCCTGGGCGATGGAGGTGCCGCCGCCGTTCCAGCCGCCGATCGCGACGACGGCCAGAACGATCCCGAAGCCCAGGATGCTGGCGCCGTAGACGAGGATGGCGCGCTCCACGGCGCGCCCCTGCCAGCGGACGTGCCCCAGTCGGCCGGAGAAGACGCTCGAGACGAGGGTCCCGACCGCGCCTGCGGCGGTGAGGATGCCGACCGTCACGGGGCCGCCGCCGATCAGCAGGGCGCCGACGGCGGGGAAGAGTGCGCGGGGCTGGCCGAAGGTCATGGCGATGAGGTCGAGCACGAACGTCATGCTCAGGTTCGGGGCAGAGCGCAGGAAGCGCAGGCCCTGGAGCACGGAGGCCAGTCCGGCGCTCTGCCGCTCGCCCTCGGGGACGATGGAGGGCAGCGTGAAGATCCCGAGGAAGGCCGCCGTGAAGAGGAGCACGTCGGCCGTGTAGGTCCAGGCGATGCCGACGGTCGCGACCAGCACACCGGCGAGGGCGGGGCCGACGGTCACCATCACACCCATGCTGATGCCGCCGAGGGCGCTCGCCGCGGGCAGCAGCCGGGTGGGGAGGAGGCGCGGCGTGATCGCCTGCCGCGTGCTGCCGATCATCACGGATGCGACCGCGTTGATGGTGGTGAGCACGTACAGCGGCCACACCACCTGGATGTCGAGCCAGGCGAAGACGGCGATGCCGGCGGTCGAGGCCCACGCGACGATCGCCGTGACGAGCGCCACGAGGCGGCGGTCGAAGGCGTCGGCGAGCACGCCGCCGTAGAGGCCGAAGACGATCATCGGGCCGAGCGCGAAGAGGGCGACGAGCGCCACCGCGAGGGTCGAGCCGGTGAGGTCGTAGATGTGGAGGCCCACGGCCACGATGGTCATCTGACCGCCGATGCCCGAGATGGCACCGCCGAGCCAGAGCCGCGCGAACGCGGGGGACTCCTTCAGCGGGGTGAGATCGACGAAGTGGCGCCGGCGGGCCAGCGTCGTATCGTCGGGCTCCTTCGTAGCCGGAGCGTCGTCCGGACTCAGAAGCGGGGCTTCTTGCTGAGCGCGACGGCGGCGGTCGAGAAGACGACGCCGGCGGCCATGATGGTGAAGGTCACCGCCTGCAGCACGGTCTGCCAGAACGGCTCGAACGGAGTGACGGACACCCAGAGCCAGAGCACGGCGCCGATGAGGGTGATCACGTAGCTGAAGGTCTTGCGGGCGGCGATGGCGTTGATCGCGACGACCGTGCCGGCGACGAAGACCTGGAAGAGCGGGAGGCCCGCTCCCGGGTTGCCGCTCCAGGTCGCGATGAGGCTCCAGATGCCGAAGACGATGGTCGCCAGGACCACGACGGTGGCGATGACCGAGCCGAGCGCACCGGGGAGGGTGGCGCTGAGGCTGCGGACGAGCGGGCCGTGCTCGTCGTCGGCGGTGACGGCCTCGGTGTGGGCCGCGGTGGGGGCGGTAACGTTCGTGCTCACGACGACTACCCTACCTCCCGCACGACCTCCTCCGGCGACTTGTCGGGCCGCAGGCCGCGCCAGGAGGGCTGACGCAGGCGGTCGGTGCCGGTCCACTCCGCGAACTCGACCTCGCCGACGTGCTCGGGACGCACCCAGTTCGCGCCGCGGGCGTCGGCGGAGGGCACCCCCTCGAGCGGGCTCGTCTTGCGCGGGTGCGCGGCCAGCAGGGCGGCCAGCCGGTCGAGGTCGGCGTCCGAGAAGCCCGTGCCGACCTTGCCGACGTAGCGCAGCTCGTCTCCGTCCGGGATGCCGAGGAGCAGCGCCCCGAGGGTCCCGGCGCGCCGGCCCGTTCCCGGGGTCCAGCCGCCGATGATGACCTCCTGGGCCAGATGGTGCTTGATCTTGATCCAGGAGCGGGACCGGCGCCCGGTCGAGTACGTGCTGTCGCGGCGCTTGGCCATCACGCCCTCCAGTCCCAGCTCGCGCGACGACGAGACGGCGTGGGCGAGATCGCCGGCGAACGCGGGAGGGACCTGGATCGGGTCCCCGCTGGGCGGCTGCAGTGCGTCCTGCAGGGCGGTTCGCCGCTCGTCGTAGGGCGTGCGGCGCAGGTCGTGCCCGTCCCGCTCCAGGATGTCGAACACGAAGTAGTGGGCGGGTGCCCGCTCGGCCGCCGCCGTCACCTCTGCGGGACGCGTCAGCCCCATCCGGGACTGCAGGAGGCCGAAGTCCGGGCGTCCGCGCGGCGTGAGGGTGACGATCTCGCCGTCGACGACGAGGTCGTGGCCGCCCGCGAGCGCGACGAGCCCCGCGAGGTCCGGATAGGTCGCGGTGACGTCGTTGCCGTTGCGGGTGGTGAGCCGCAACCGGTCGCCGCGCACGACGGCGATGGCACGGATGCCGTCCCACTTCATCTCGAACGCCCAGTCGTCCTCGTCGTCGACGTCCTTCTCCGAGCCGAGGGTCGCGAGCATGGGGGAGACGGGCGTCTCGGTGATGCGCTCCGTCGTCGCGGTCTTCGTCTTCGCCGCGTCCGGCTTCGCCTTCGCCGCAGCCTTCTTCGTCGTCGCCGCCGGCTTCTTCTCCGCGCCCTCCCCGTCGTCCTTCATCAGGTGGATGAGCCAGTTCTTCTCGTCGCCGTCGCGGCCCCCCGTGCGGATGAGCGCGAACTTCCGCGGTTCGCCGCCCAGGCCGCCGTCGGACTGTCCGTGCAGCGTGACGATCACCTCCGCGTCCCGCCACTTCTCGAGCTCGTACTCGCCGTGGTCCCAGATGTCGACATGGCCGGCTCCGTACTCGCCGTGCGGGATGTCGCCCTCGAACGTCCCGTACTCGAGGGGGTGGTCCTCCACGTGCACCGCGAGGTGGTTCTGCTTCGGGTCGACGGGCGGGCCTTTCGGCAGCGCCCAGCTGACGAGCACGCCGTCGTGCTGCAGGCGGAAGTCCCAGTGCAGTCGCCGGGCGTGGTGCTCCTGGATGACGAACGAGCGGCCGTCCACCGCATCCGGGCTGACCTCCGGCACCGGCTCCGGCGTTTTCGCCGCGTCGCGCTTGGAGCGGTAGGTGGTGAGCCGGTCGCCGCCGCTGTCGGGCAGCTGCTCGGCGTCCGGATGCCCGGCCTCCGCCGTCCCGCCGGTCGCGAGCGCAGCCAGCGGGTCGCCGTGCTTCTTCACGCGCTCGAGCACCTCCTCGTACTCCAGGTGCCGCAGGTCCTTGGACGCCAGCTCGCGCCAGGTGCGCGGCGCCGCGACGGTCGGCCGGAGCCGCCCGCGCAGAGAGTAGGGCGCGATCGTGGTCTTCGCGCCGTTGTTCTGGCTCCAGTCCACGAGGACCTTGCCCGCGCGCAGCGCCTTCTTCATGTCGCTGACGACGAGGTCGGGATGGTCGGCCTCCAGCGCCCGCGCCAGCTCGTGGGCGACCGCGGAGATCTGATCGCTCGTCTGCGACCCGTCGAGCGGGGTGTAGAGGTGGATGCCCTTCGAGCCGGAGGTCACCGGCAGCGGGTCGAGCCCCATGTCGGTCAGGATGCCGCGCGCCAGACGGGCGACCTCGGCGCAGTCGGCCAGCGTCACGCCCTCGCCCGGGTCGAGGTCGAGCACCATGCGGTCCGGGTTGCGCCGCGCGTCACCGCGTCCGACGCGCCACTGCGGCACGTGGATCTCCAGCGACGCGATCTGCGCGAGCCAGACCAGCGTGGCCCGGTCGTTCACCAGCGGGTAGGTGTTCTCGCTGGTCTTGTGCGTGATGGTGCGCTGCTTCACCCAGCTCGGGGTGGAGGCGGGGTCGAGGTTCTTCTGGAAGAACACCTCGCCCGGGTGGTCGGCCGTGCCCACCCCGTGCACCCACCGCTTGCGGGTGGCGATGCGGTCGCGGGCGTGCGGGATCATCGCCTCCGCGATCGCGTGGTAGTACCCGATCACGTCCGCCTTGGTCGTCCCGGTCTCCGGATACATGACCTTGTCGAGGTTCGTGAGCTTCAGCCGGTGACCGTCGATCGAGACGGTCTCGGTGTCGTCCGCAGCCATGCGCCCACCGTACGCCGGGGAACATCCTTCGATCACTGGTTGAAATCAGGGCGATGCGCGGACACGATAGAGCGCATGAGGGCCATATGGACGGGTGCGATCACCTTCGGGCTGGTCAACGTGCCGGTGAAGGTCTACAGCGCGACGGAGGATCACGACGTCGCGCTGCACCAGGTGCACGACGCCGACGGCGGGCGCATCCGGTACCAGCGCCGGTGCGAGATCGACGGCAAGGTCATCCCGTACGAGCACATCGCGAAGGCGTACGACGACGGCGACCGGACGGTGATCCTCACCCCGGACGACCTGGCGTCGCTCCCGGCGGAGCGCAGCCGCGAGATCGACGTCGTCGAGTTCGTGCCGAACGAGCAGATCGATCCGATGATGCTCGACCGCAGCTACTACCTCGAGCCCGACTCCAAGTCGCTCAAGGCGTACGCCCTCCTGCGCAAGACGCTGGAGGACGAGGACCGCACCGCGATCGTGAACTTCGCCCTGCGCCAGAAGACGCGGCTGGCCGCTTTGCGCGTGCGGGGCAACGTCCTCGTGCTGCAGACCATGCTCTGGCACGACGAGATCCGGGAGGCCGACTTCCCGGCCCTCGACACGTCGCCCCGCATCACCGAGCGCGAGCTGAAGCTCTCGGCCGCCCTGATGGAGAGCTTCGCAGGCGACTTCGAGCCGGAGAAGTTCACCGACGAGTACCAGGAGGAGCTGCGTCGCCTCATCGACGCCAAGCTCGAGCAGGGCGAGAGCATGGACACCGCCGAGACCTTCGGCGAGGAGCCGGAGAAGGCGAAGGGCGGCGGCGAGGTGATCGACCTCATGGAGGCGCTGCAGCGCAGCGTCGAGCGCAGCCGGTCGACCAAGGAGCCCGCGAAGAAGGCCCCCGCGAAGAAAGCGGCCGCCAAGAGCTCCGTCGCCAAGAGCGCTCCCGCGAAGAAGGCGAAGAAGCCCGCGTGACGCGCCTGCGCCGTAGCGATCCGTCCGGTCCGGGATATCACCGTCGTGCCAGCAAGAAGGGTCCGGTCTACGAGGACGAGGCCGGCAATCCCATCGTCGACGAGCGCGAGCTGGAGCGCATCCGCTCGCTCGTGATCCCGCCCGCGTGGGAGGACGTGTGGATCTCGCCCGACGCGCGCGGGCACATCCAGGCCGTCGGTACCGACCAGGCCGGGCGCCGGCAGTACCGCTACCACGACTCCTGGCGCCTCCACCAGGACCGGGTGAAGTTCGAGCGCGCCGCCCAGCTGGCGGAGACGCTGCCGTCGGCCCGCCGCAAAGTGACGATGGACCTCCGCCAGGAGGGCTTCGGCCGCGACCGCGTGCTGGCCGCCGCCTTCCGCATCATCGACCTCGGGAGCGTCCGCATCGGCAGCGAGGAATACCTGCACGCCAACGGGAGCCGCGGCCTCACCACCCTGCTCTGCCGGCACGCCCGCGTCGACGGCGACGAGATCACGCTGACGTTCCCCGCCAAGTCCGCCCAGAAGTGGACCAGCACGATCGTCGACGCCGACCTCGCCGAGCTCCTCACCCAGATCCAGTCGCTGCGCGGCCAGCGCTCCCGGCTGCTCTCCTGGAAGGACGGCACCTGGCACACCCTGCGCCCGGCCTCCCTCAACGAGTACATCCGCCGCCAGACCGGCGGCGAGTTCACAGCGAAGGACTTCCGCACCCTCCACGGCACGATCGTCGCGGCGGAGGCGCTCGCCGCACTGGGCACGAGCGACACGGAGTCGCGCCGCAAGAAGCGCGTCACCGCGGCCGTGAACGAGGCGGCCGCCGCTCTCGGCAACACCCCCGCGATCGCCCGCAACAGCTACATCGACCCGCGCGTCTTCGACCGCTACCGCCAGGGCGAGGTCATCGACACGGCGGGCGGTCGCGTGCCCGAGCCGGCGCTGCTGGAGCTCCTCGCGAGCTGACCGGCAGCGCCGACGCCGGTCACTTCGCGGGCTGCGCCTTCGTCTCCGCCGAGAGCGGCTGCGCGATGTCCTCCAGCGAGCGGCCCTCCGCGGCGATCCCGAGGAAGAGCTCGACGAGGCCGGCCGCGATCATCAGGCCGGCGCCGATGTAGTAGCCGATGACGACGGAGTGGATGCCGCCCTCGATCAGGTTCCCGAACAGGATCGGGCCGATGATGCCGCCGAGGCCGGTGCCGACCGCGTAGAAGAAGGCGATCGACATGGCCCGGGTCTCCATCGGGAAGATCTCGCTCACCGTCAGGTAGGCGCTGCTGGCGCCGGCGGAGGCGAGGAAGAAGACGACCATCCAGCACGCGGTCAGCCAGAAGGCGTCGAGCGCGCCGGAGTCGAACAGGAGGGCGGTGCCGACGAGGAGGATGCCGCTGCCGACGTACGACAGCGTGATCATGAACTTGCGGCCCACGGTGTCGAAGAGGTGGCCGAGGATCATCGGGCCGAGGAAGTTGCCGATCGCGATCGGCACGAGCGCCCACGGCGCGACGTCGTCCGGCACGTGGAGGAGCTTCGTGAGTACGAGGGAGTACGTGAAGAAGACGGCGTTGTAGAGGAACGCCTGGCCGATGAAGAGCGACAGCCCCAGCACGAACCGCTTGGGGTAGCGGGTGACGGCGGTGCGCACGATCTCGCCGAAGCCGGTCGAGCGGCGCTGGCGGATGTCGATGCCCTTGTCGTCGGGGACGACGGGGAGGGATTCGCCGCTCTCCTTCTCGATGTCGTGCTCGATCCCGTCCACCAGCTTCTCGGCTTCCTGGTCGCGACCGTGGATGAAGAGCCAGCGCGGCGACTCGGGCACGTTGCGGCGCACGAGCAGGATCACGAGGCCGAGCACGGCGCCCAGGCCGAACGCGATGCGCCAGCCGATGTCGGCGGCGAAGAGCTGCTCGTTCAGCAGGAAGACGGTGAGCACCGCGCCGAAGGCGGTGCCGAGCCAGTAGGAGCCGTTGATCGCGAGGTCGACGAGGCCGCGGCGGCGGGCCGGGATGAGCTCGTCGATCGCGGAGTTGATCGCCGCGTACTCGCCGCCGATTCCGGCGCCCGTGAAGAAGCGGAAGACGAAGAACATCCAGGGGGCGACGGAGAACGCCGTGAGCACCGTCGCCACGAGGTAGAGCCCCAGCGTGAGGATGAAGAGCTTCTTCCGGCCGAATCGGTCCGTGAGGTACCCGAACACCAACGCGCCGACGCACGCGCCGGCGACGTAGATCGCCGCGGCCAGACCGACCTGGGCGGTCGTCAGGCCGAGACCGCTGTCCTGCTCGGTCAGCCGGCTGCCGATCGCGCCGACGATGGTCACCTCGAGGCCGTCGAGGATCCACACGGTGCCGAGACCCAGCACGACGAGCCAATGGAAGCGGGACCAGGGGAGGCGGTCCATCCGCGCGGGGATGAGCGTGCGGATCGTGGACAGTGTCGGTTGCTGGGAACCCGGTGTACGTGTACTCACGAAGGTCACCGTACGATCCGTGGGTATTTCCCGGGAGGACCTTGACACGACCGGCGAAAGAGAGCAGGGGGTTGGCGATTAGCGCATCGCCGCGTACCCTGTCAACCCCTTGTTGGGGGACAGGGGCCCCTGCCTACTCTGAGTGTGCGGCGATCCCGGATGACCCCGGCAGCCGCAGCCGAAACACCGAGGCAACGCACGACAGTACGAGCTGAATGGGATGACACGATGACTGTGCTCGAAGTGACCAGCGACCCGGTACGCGACTACCTGAACTCGATCGGACGGACGCGACTGCTGACCGCCGACGAAGAGGTGGCGCTCGCCAAGCGCATCGAGGTGGGAGTCCTCGCCGGAGAGCGCCTGAGCAAGCGACCGGGACTCACCGCCCGAGAGAAGCGCGAGCTCCAGTACCTCGCCGACGACGGCAAGCGCGCGTTCGAGCGCTTCATCGAGGCGAACCTCCGCCTGGTGGTGAGCATCGCCAAGCGCTACTCGGGCCGCGGCCTGCCCGTGATGGACCTGATCCAGGAGGGCAACCTCGGCCTCGTCCGCGCGGTCGAGAAGTTCGACTACCGCACCGGCAACAAGTTCTCCACCTACGCGACGTGGTGGATCCGCCAGTCGATCCTCCGCGGGATCGCCGACACCGCGCGCATGATCCGCATCCCCGTCCACACGGTCGAGAAGATCGACAAGCTCGACCGCATCCGCCGCGACCTCGGCGGCGAGCTGGGCCGCACGCCCACCCTCGAGGAGATGGCGGAGGCCGCCAACCTCACCGAGGCCGAGGTGCACAAGCTGCAGATGAGCGACTCCGAGACCGTCTCGCTGGCCGTCCCGGTCGGCGAGAACGAGGGCGCCGAGCTCGGCGACCTGATCGAGGACGACGACTTCCCGACGCCCCCCGAGGCCGTCGAGGTCGTCTTCCGCCACCGCGACCTCGAGGAGCGCCTGCGCGACCTCCCGCCGCGCGACGCCAAGGTGGTCCGCATGCGCTTCGGCCTCGACGGCCAGAAGCCGATGACGCTGGACGAGGTCGGCGAGGTCTACGGCATCACCCGCGAGCGCGTCCGTCAGCTCGAGACGCGCAGCCTCAAGCGCCTGCGCAGCCCCGAACTGCTCGAGTACCTGCGCTGAGCGCGCGCACACGAGACGAGGACCTCGTGCTCCGTCGAGCGCGGGGTCCTGTCGTCTGCGGGGGACTACTTGCCGGGAGGGGAGTCCGAGTCGACCTCGTCGGCGCCGAGCGCCCCGATCTCCTCGGTCAGCTGCAGGCCGGCCGAACTGTTCGACGAGATGGTCAGCGCCTCCAGCCACGTCTTGTTGATCTTCGGCTGACGGCCGCCGCTGTAGCGGAACAGCAGGGGGACGGCGGGGTCGATCCAGATCGCGCTCCGGCCGTCGCCGACGCTCTGCTCATCCCGCCAGGAGAAGAAGAACCCCTCCTTGCGCCGGAGCTTCAGACCGATCACGATCTGCAGGTGCGCGAGGACGCGGTCCTCGAAGCCGATCTCGGTCGTGCCGGCGTATACGAGCTTGCCCATGCCAGAACCGTACATGACGCCGGCGTCATGACCGCACCGGCCCCGGTTGCGGGTCGCGCGCCTCGGCGTATGGTCGGCGCATGACCCCGCAGCGCGTACTCGTGACCGGAGCGACCGGGTACGTCGGAGGGAGGCTCGTCCCGCGACTGCTCGACCGCGGCCACACCGTGCGCGTGCTGGCGCGCTCGCCGCAGAAGCTGGCCGACGTGCCCTGGGCCGGCGACGTCGAGGTCGTCCAGGGCGATCTCGGCGATCCGGACTCCGTCGCCCGGGCGATGGAGGGGATCGACGTCGTCTACTACCTGGTGCACTCGATGCGCGCTCGCGGCGACTTCGAGGACGAGGAGTCGGAGGCGGCCCGCACGGTGGCGACCGCGGCCGAGGAGGCGGGCGTGCGCCGCATCGTCTACCTCGGCGCGCTGCATCCCGAGGGGCCGCTCTCGCGGCATCTCCGCTCGCGCGTCGCCGTCGGCCGCATCCTGCTGGACTCCGGCGTTCCGACGATCGTGCTGCAGGCGGGGGTCGTGATCGGGTCGGGCTCGGCGTCGTTCGAGATGATCCGCCACCTCACCGAGGTGCTGCCGTACATGCCGGCGCCGAAGTGGGTGCGCAACCGCATCCAGCCCATCGCGATCCGGGATGTGCTGCACTACCTCGTCGCGGCCGCGGACCTGCCGCCCGAGGTGTCGCGCGCGTTCGACGTCGGCGGACCCGACATCCTGCGCTACGGGCAGATGATGAACGGCTTCGCGGTCGAATCGGGGCTCCCGCAGCGGCCGATCGCCTCGCTGCCGGTGTTCACGCCGTGGCTCGCGTCGCAGTGGGTGAACCTCGTGACGCCCATCCCGCGCAGCCTCGCCGTGCCGATCATCGAGTCGCTGCAGTACGACTGCGTGATGCACGAGCACGACATCGACGGCGTCATCCCGCCGCCCGAGGGAGGCCTGACCGGCTACCGCACGGCCGTCCGGCTCGCGCTGGCGCGCATGCGCGACGGCGACGTCGAGACCACCTGGCGCAACTCGTCGGTGGCGGGCGCGCCGAGCGATCCGCTGCCGAGCGACCCGGAGTGGGCCGGTCACACCGTGTACACGGATGTGCGGGAGCGCACCTCCGACGCCGCCCCGCCGGAGCTCTGGCGCGTGGTCGAGGGCATCGGCGGGGAGCGCGGCTGGTACTCGTTCCCGCTCGCCTGGGCGCTGCGCGGCTGGATGGACAAGCTGGTCGGCGGCGTCGGGCTGCGACGGGGGCGGCGCGACGCCGACCGTCTCTCCACGGGTGACGCGCTCGACTGGTGGCGCGTGGAACGCGTCTCGCGCGGCCCCGAGGGCGGCGACCTGCGATTGCGGGCCGAGATGCGCGTCCCGGGGCGGGCGTGGCTCGAGCTGACCGTCACTCCCGGGCCGGACGGGGGCTCCCGCTACCGGCAGCGGGCGGTGTTCTTCCCGCGGGGACTCGCGGGGCGGCTCTATTGGTACTCGATCCTGCCGTTCCACGGCGTGATCTTCAACGGCATGGCGAACCGCATCGTCACCGAGCCCGACCGGCTGCGGTCGGTCGTCAGTCCTCGGCCGGCGGCGGGGTGACGACGGTGGTCGCACTGAGCTCCGTCAGGAACCGTGTGACCACCGCACGCTCGTCGGGCGTCAGCGATCGCGCCACCTCGAAGCGCCGCGCGTGCTGCAGACCCATCGTGCGGCGCACCTCGCGATGCGTCTCCGGGGTGATCTCCACGGTCACGGCCCGGCGGTCCGTCGGATGCGGGCGGCGCACGACGTGGCCCGACGCCTCGAGCCGGTCCAGCAGCTTGGTCGTGGAGGCGGTGGAGATGTGGAGGTGCTCGGCGAGCGCGCCCGCGGTCACCGCGACGCCCGCGTTCATCGAGGCGATGACGTACCGCAGGGCCTTCATGTCGGTCTCGTTGAGCCGCATCTTGCTGCGGGACTCGAAGCTGAGCCGCTGCTCCGCCTCGCGCCAGCCGCGGATCGCGCTCAGCACGCCCACGATCTCGGTGAGCTCGGATTCCGAGAGGTCGTCGTGGCGGACGAGCTCCTGCCGGGGGTCGATGACGCGCGGGTCGATCATCGACCCGGAGATGCGGCGCGCATCGTCCCTGGAGCTCATGCCGACATCTTATGCGACGAGTAAGATGCGTGCTAAGTTATTTTCTATCTTGGCTAGCTATTATGGTCGTTCGCACACGAGGAGGTCCGGATGACCCGCTTCGATTCCCGCATCGACCGGCCGGGGCCCGTCCGGATCCCGCCCGCCGACATCGAGGGCGGCCTCGCCGCGGTGGATGGCCGGCTCGCCGCCTTCTTCGCGGAGCGCATCGCCGCCTCGGCCGCCTACGGCGACGACTACCAGCACCTGTGGTCGAGCGCCCGCGCCGCCGCCGACGGCGGCAAGCGGATGCGCCCGCGGTTCGTGCTCGCGGCCCTCGCCGCTCTCGGCGGGGAGGTGGACGCCGCCGCGATCGACACCGCCACGGCATTCGAGCTCCTGCACACGGCCTTCCTGCTCCACGACGACGTGATCGACGGCGACACCGTGCGCCGGGGGAGGCCGAACCTCTCCGGCGAGTTCGCGGCCGACGCCGCAGCACAGGGCACGCCACGTCCGCAGGCGCGCCTCTGGGGCGAGTCCGCGTCGATCCTCGCGGGGGACCTGCTGCTGCACGCCGCGACGGCGCTCGTCGGCCGCCTCGACATCCCCGCCGCCGCGCGCGGCCGCCTTCTCGACGTCCTCGACCACTCGGTCGTCGTCACCGCCGCGGGTGAGCTGGCCGACGTCGGCCTCGCCATCGGACTGACCACCCCGTCGTTGCCGGCCGTGCTCGGCATGACCGAGCGCAAGACGGCCGCCTACTCGGTCGCCGGCCCCGTGATGGCCGGCGCGATCCTCGCCGGCGGCGACGACCGGCTGCTCGCGGTGCTCGCCGACTACGGCCGGCTCGTCGGGACGGCGTTCCAGCTCGGCGACGACCTCCTCGGGGTCTACGGCGACCAGGAGAGCACCGGGAAGAGCGTGCTGAGTGATCTGCGCGAGGGCAAGAAGACGACGCTCATCGCCTTCGCCCGCACCACCGACGGCTGGCCCGAGATCGACGCGGACCTGGGGCGCGACGACCTGACGGCGCAGGAGGCGGCCGCGCTCGCGGCCGCGCTCGAGCGCTGCGGCGCCCGCCGCTTCGTCGAGCGCCTCATCGCCGACCACGTCGAGCAGGCGGTCGACGCGATCGACGTGCCCGAGGTGCCGTCGGCGCTCGCCGCGGAGCTCACCACCATCGCCCGCAGCTGCGTCGGGAGGATCCGATGACGCGCACACCCGTCGCCTCCACGCCCTCGGCCGCCGCACAGCCGACCGATCTCGCGCTCTACACGCGCGCCGCCCACGCCGGCGCCGCGACCATCATCCGCGAGTACTCGACCTCGTTCGGGATGGCGACCCGGCTCCTCGGCGCCGAGGTGCGCCCGCGGGTGGAGGACGTGTACTCGCTCGTCCGGGTCGCCGACGAGATCGTCGACGGCGCGGCCGCCGAAGCCGGTCTCTCCGTGGCCGACCAGCGCGACCTCCTCGACGCCCTCGAGGCCGACACGGAGCGGGCGATGCGGACCGGCTACAGCGCCAACGTGGTCGTCCACTCGTTCGCCGCGACCGCCCGCGCCTCCGGTTTCGGCGCCGAGCTCACCCGCCCGTTCTTCGCGTCCATGCGACGGGACCTCAGCCCCGTGGACTTCACGGCCGAGGAGCTCCGGGCCTACATCTACGGCTCGGCCGAGGTGATCGGCCTGATGTGCCTCGCCGCCTTCCTCGCGGGGCGTCCCGTGGCCGACGACACCCGGCGCCGGCTGGAGCTGGGTGCGCAGCGGCTCGGGTCGGCCTTCCAGAAGATCAACTTCCTCCGCGATCTGGCCGTCGACTACGCCGAGCTCGGGCGCAGCTACTTCCCGGGGATCGACCCCTCCCGGCTGACCGAGCGGCAGAAGCTCGCCCTCGTGGTCGACATCGACTGCGACCTGGGTGCCGCCGCCGACGTGATCCCCGAGCTGCCCGACAACTGCCGCCGCGCGGTGCTCGCCGCCCACGGCCTGTTCGCGGAGCTGAGCGACCGCATCCGCTCGACGCCGGCGAACGAGCTGCTCGCCCGCCGCGTCAGCGTGCCGACGCGCACCAAGCTCGCGATCCTGGTCCGGGCCGGCGCGGGGTCCTGGCGGTGACCGCGCCGCAGCGCGTCGTCGTGATCGGCGGTGGGATCGCCGGACTCGCGTCGGCGGCGCTCCTGGCCCGCGACGGCCACGACGTGACCCTGCTCGAGCAGTCCGCCGTCGTCGGCGGACGCGCAGGCTCGTGGGAGCACGACGGGTTCCGCTTCGACACCGGTCCCTCCTGGTACCTCATGCCGGAGGTCTTCGACCACTTCTTCGCCCTGATGGGGACCAGCACGGCCGAGCAGCTCGACCTCGTCACCCTGGACCCCGGGTACCGCGTCTTCTCGGAGGACGGGAGGCCGCCGCTCGACGTCCGCGCGGACGGGGCCGCCAACCGTGCACTGTTCGAGAGCGTGGAGCCGGGGGCGGGCGCGGCCCTCGACCGGTACCTCGCCGGCGCGCGCGAGACCTACCGGATGGCCGTCTCCTCGTTCCTCTACGGCACCTTCGCGTCCTTCCGCCCTCTGCTGACCCGCTCGCTGCTGCGCCGCTCCGGCCGGCTGCTCCGGCTGCTGCTCGAACCGCTGGACCGGTACGCCGCCGGCTTCGTCCGGGATGTGCGCCTGCGGCAGATCCTCGGCTACCCGGCGGTGTTCCTCGGCACCTCTCCCGACCGGGCGCCGAGCATGTACAGCCTGATGAGCCACCTCGACCTCGACGACGGGGTCCGCTATCCGCTGGGCGGCTTCACCGCGCTGATCGGGCGGGTCGCCGCACTCGCGACGGAGGCCGGGGCGAGCATCGTCACCGGCGCGCGGGTGACCGCGATCCGCACCGCGGGCGGCCGTGCCGGGGCGCGGGCGACGGGGGTCTCCTTCATCGACGCCTCCGGCGCCGTCCGCGAGCTCGACGCTGACGTCGTGGTCTCGGCCGCCGACCTCCACCACACCGAGACGCGGCTGCTCCCGCCCGAGCTGCGCACGCATCCCGAGCGCGTCTGGGAGAAGCGCAACCCCGGACCAGGCGCCGTGCTCGTCATGCTGGGCGTGCGCGGCACGCTCCCGCAGCTGACGCACCACAATCTCTTCTTCACGACCGATTGGGCCGCCAACTTCGAGCGCATCTACGGGTCGGAGCCCGGCATCCCCGACCCCGCCTCCCTCTACGTCTGCATGCCGAGCGAGACCGATCCGGGGGTCGCGCCCGAGGGATACGAGAACCTCTTCGTGCTCGTCCCCGTCCCGGCCGACGAGTCCATCGGCTCGGGCGGCCTGGAGGGCGCGGGCGACCGCCTCGTCGAACGCACGGCGGACGCCGCCATCGCGCAGGTCGCGGCGTGGGCGGGCATCCCCGACCTCGCCGACCGGATCGTCGTCCGCCGCACGGTCGGGCCCGGGGACTTCGCCCGGGACGTCAACTCCTGGAGCGGCGGCGCGCTCGGACCGGCGCACACCCTGCGGCAGAGCGCCTTCTTCCGCCCGGGCAACGCCTCGGCGCGCGTCGACGGGCTGTTCTACGCGGGCTGCTCGACCATCCCGGGCATCGGGCTGCCGATGTGCCTGATCAGTGCCGAGCTCGTCGTGAAGCGGATGCGCGGCGACGTCTCCGCCACCCCGCTGCCCGAGCCGCTCGTCGCGACGGCCTCGCGGTCGGAGCGCGTGCCGTGAGCCTGATCTACCTGGGCGCCCTGCTGGTCTCGCTCGCGGCCATGGTCCTGCTCGACCGCCGGTTCCGGCTCGTCTTCTGGCGGGACGCCCGACGCGCAGCGATCACCCTCGCCGTCGGCCTGGCGTTCTTCCTCGCCTGGGACGCGGCCGGCATCGCCCTCGGCATCTTCGCCCGCGGCGGATCCCGCTACATGACGGGCATCGAGGTCGCGCCGGAGCTGCCGCTGGAGGAGATCTTCTTCCTCCTCTTCCTCTGCTACCTCACACTGGTGCTCGTGTTCGGCGGCCGCACCCTCCTCGACCGGCGGAAGGCGGAGCGCTCGTGACCTACCTGTGGCTCAGCCTGGCCTTCCTCGCCGTGGCCGCGGTGGTCCTCGTCGTCGCCCTCACGCGGGCGCGCGATCGCCGCAGCCTCGTCCGGCGCTGGTGGCTGCCTGTGACGATCGCCGGCGTGCTGATCGCGGTGCTGACCGCGGTCTTCGACAACCTCATGATCGGCATCGGCCTGATGACCTACGGCGGCGCCCACCTGACCGGCCTGCGGCTCGGGCTCGTCCCGATCGAGGACTTCGCGTATCCCCTCGCCGGGCTCCTCCTGCTCCCGGCCGTCTGGCTCCTGCTCCGCCGGCGATCGGGGGAGGAGGGATGACCACGGCCACCGCACCCGCGCCCTGGCGGCAGCTGCTGATCGCGTCCCGGCCCGTCAGCTGGATCAACACCGCCTTCCCGTTCGCCGCCGCGTACCTGCTCGCCACCGGGCACGTCGACCTGACGCTGGTGATCGGGACGCTCTACTTCCTCATCCCGTACAACCTCACGATGTACGGCGTGAACGACGTCTTCGACTACGAGTCCGACCTGCGCAACCCGCGCAAGGGCGGAGCAGAGGGCGCGCTCCTCGACCGCGGGATGCACCGGCGCACGCTGGTCGCCTCCGCGGTGAGCAGCGTCCCGTTCCTGCTGTACCTCGTGATCGTCGGGTCGCCGCTGTCGTGGCTCGTCCTCGCGGCGAGCGTCTTCGCCGTCCTCGCCTACTCGGTGCGCGGGCTGCGGTTCAAGGAGGTCCCGTTCCTGGACTCCGCGACCTCCAGCTTCCACTTCAGCAGCCCGGCGCTCTACGGCCTGGTGCTGGCCGGCGCGGTCTTCACCCCGCAGCTCTGGCTGCTGCTCCTGGCGTTCTTCCTCTGGGGCGTCGGCAGCCATGCGTTCGGCGCCGTGCAGGACGTGGTGCCCGACCGCGACGGCGGCATCGCCTCCATCGCCACCGTGCTCGGCGCGGCCCGCACGACCCGCTTCGCCATTGGAGCGTGGGCGCTCGCCGGCGTCTGCGTGCTGTTCACCGCCTGGCCGGGACCGCTCGCCGCGATCTTGGCCGTGCCCTACATCCTCGCGGCCGCGCCCTATTGGTCGGTGCCGGATGCGCGGTCGAGCGCCGCCAACCGGGGCTGGCGGCGCTTCCTCTGGATCAACTACGCGTGCGGTTTCGCGGTGACGCTCCTGCTGATCGGCTACGCCCTCCGCTGACGCCCGCGCCGCCGCGCGCTCCTAAGAGCGCGCCGGGAGCTGCTGGAGCGACCAGGCGTTGCCGTCCGGATCAGTGAAGGTCACGAACCGGCCCCAGGCGAGGTCCGCGACGCCCTGCGCGTCGACGCCGTTCTCCTGCAGGTGCGCGAGTGCCTCGTCGGCGTCCGGGATGACGATCTGCAGCCCCTGCATGGTGCCGGGGGTCATCTCGGAGAGCCCCTCGCCGAACGCGATGGAGCATGCGGAGCCGGGAGGCGTCACCTGCACGAACCGCAGGGTGGGGGAGACGCGCTGGTCGTGGTCGGCGTTCCAGCCGAGCGTGTCGACGTAGAACGCCTTCGCGCGGTCGACGTCGCCGACGGGGAGGATGATGAGCTCGATGCGCCAGTCGCTGATGGCCATGATCTGCCTTTCTGTCCGTGTCTTCCGGTGTGTCACCAGGCTAGGCACGCTTGCGGTCAGATTCCGTCCGCAATCGGATATCGAGCAAACGCCCGGTCCGGCGCGCTATCGTCGGAGACCGACCCTCCCAGACGACCGAAGGATCTCCGACCGCATGAGCGACAGCCCCGCCGCAGCCACCCCGTACGAGGTGCTCGGCGTCCGCTCCACCGCGACCCAGGAGGAGCTGCGGCGCGCGTACCGCCGCCTCGCGCGGCAGACCCACCCCGACACGGGCGGCACGGCCGCGGCGTTCCAGGCCGTGCAGGAGGCGTGGGAGCTGGTCGGCGACCCCGAGGACCGCGCGCGTTACGACCGCGGCGAGACCGTCACCGTCGACGCGGTCGCCGGTGGCTACGACGGCGACGGCGGCGGCTTCAGCGCGACCTTCCACTCCACGCGCTCGACGCGCGGCGCCACGGTCCGCGCCCGCAGCTACGGCCACCCGGGCGGACGCGCGCGCGAGCGCTACCTGACCCTGCTGCGCGAGTGGGTCGGCCGCGGCGCCGAGCTCGACGACCCGTACGACCCCGCGCTCGTGCGCTCCGCCCCGCGCGAGATCCGCGGGCTGCTCGCGGAGGCGCTGGCCGAGGAGGCCACCGCCCGCGCGGTCTCGGGCCTCGGCATCGGCTTCACCATCTGGAACGACGTGGCCGTGCACCCGTCGTCGGACGCCAAGATCGACCACATCGTCCTCGGCCCGGCCGGCCTGTTCGCCCTCCGGTCCGCCGACTGGGGCACCGAGGTGAAGCTGGCCAAGGGCGAGCTGGTGGGCCCGGGGATCGCGGACGGCGAGGAGCCATTCCACGATCTCCACCGCGCCGCGAAGAGCTTCGGGCGGCAGGCCGGGGTGCGCTTCACCACGCTCATCGTGGTGGTGCCGGACGACGCCCTCGCCGTCCCGTTCGACGTCGTGCAGCGCGGACGCCTCTCCGGCTCGCTCGTCGTGCGCCGCTCCCTGCTGCCGACGATCCTCCGCGACGGGGCCAACGCGGCCGCGCGCGAGAGCGTCGACCGCGCGTTCGAGCTGCGCACGCGCCTGCAGGAGTCGATCCGCTTCGTCTAGACGCGCGTGCCGCGGAGGAGCAGAGTGGGCGCATGGTCACACCACTCGAGATCTTCAGCGGCTTCAGCGTCAGCGACATCGACGCGGCCCGCACGTTCTACCGCGACACCCTCGGCCTCGCCGTCACGGACGGCCCGATGGGCAACCTCGACATCGCGCTGCCGGCCGGCTCGCACATCTTCGTGTACCCGAAGCCGGACCACGAGCCGGCGACGTTCACCATCCTCAACCTCGTGGTGGACGACATCGACGCGGCCGTCGACGACCTGAACGCGCGCGGCGTCTCGACGACGATCTACGACGACGACCAGCTGCCGACCGACGAGAAGGGGATCCTGCGCGGGCGCAGCCACGACCGCGGACCCGACATCGCGTGGTTCCGCGACCCGGCCGGAAACGTCCTCTCGGTGCTGCAGGACTAGTCCCGCAGCCGCTCCCGGAGCCCCATCGCGTCGTACGGCGCGCGCACCTTCACGTCGTTGTCGAAGTAGGCGTAGACGTCCAGGCCGGCGTCGAGCCAGTCACGCGCCTCCGCCGCCCAGCGGTCGAGGGCCTCGTCGGTGTAGCCGCTGGTGTAGAGCTCCTCGTCGCCGTGCAGGCGCACGTAGACGAAGTCGGTCGTGACCTCCCGCAGGAGCGGGTAGCGGCCGGCGGTGTCGGCGACCACGACGGCGACCCCGTGCTCCCGCGCGATCCGGGCGAACGCGGGGTCGGCGAAGGAGGGATGCCGCGCCTCCACCGCGTGGCGGAGCGGCCGGTCGACCGGTGATGACGCGTCCCGCCTGTCCTCCTCGAGGCTGCTCTCGCCCGCGAGGGCGGCCGCCTCGGCGGTCGTGCGCGGCAGCGAGCCGAGGAAGGCGTCCAGCGCCTCCTCGTCGAGGGGGAGGTTCGGCGGCAGCTGCCAGAGGAGCGGCCCGAGCTTGGGGCCGAGCGTCAGCATCCCGGAGGCGAAGAAGTTGGCGAGCGCCTCCCTGGTGTTCTTCAACCGGAGGATGTGGGTGATGTAGCGGCCGCCCTTGACCGCGAAGACGAAGTCGTCCGGGGTCTCCGCCGCCCATTTGCGCCAGCTCGTCGGCCGTTGCAGGGAGTAGAAGCTCCCGTTGAGCTCGATCGAGTCGAGGCGCTCGGCGGCGTACGCGAGCTCGGCGCGGTGGGGGAGCCCTTTCGGGTAGAAGACCCCGCGCCAGGGCGCGTAGGTCCAGCCGGCGATGCCGACCCGGGCCGTCCCGCGCGCCGGGGCCGCCATCAGTGCCCCCGCAGCTGCTCGATCAGACGGCGGTCGCGCTTCGTCGGCCGCCCGGCTCCGCGCTCGCGGGTCACGTCGGTTGGCGCCTCGGTCTTGGGCGGGGGAGGCGGCGTCCGGTCCTCGAAGCAGTCCGCGGCGACCGCGGCGCCCACCCGCTTCACGATGAGCCGTCGCGCGATGTAGATCTTCTCCGACCCGGCGACGAACGCCCGCACCTCGTCGCCGACCTTGACCGGCTGCGAGGGCTTCGCGCGGTCGCCGTTCACCTTCAGGTGTCCGGCCTTGCACGCGTCCGACGCGGCCGAGCGGGTCTTGAACAGGCGCACAGCCCAGGCCCAGGAGTCGACGCGGACGCTCGACGGCTCGGGCACGATCAGACCGCGACGGGAGCGGCGGCCTCGGCCGCGGCCTCCTCGGCCAGCTCGGCCTTCCACTTCACCAGGCTGCGGACGGTGCGGCTGCGATCGGTCGCGAGCTTCTCCATCACGTCCGCCGGTACGAAGTAGTTCACCGCGACCCAGCCGCGCACCGTCTCGGAGCGGTCGTCCGCGAGCGCGCGGAGGATGTCGCAGGGCGTCGCCTCGTTCTTCGCCACGCAGCCGCGCACGCCCTCGTCGGGGTCCTTCGCGAGGGTCTCGAAGAGATCGACGGGCGTGTTGTAGCTGCTCGCGACGGCCTCCCGGATCTTCGGGTTCTTGTCCGTGGCGAGCAGTCGCAGCCGGCGGATCTTGCTCTCCGTCACCTCGGGCGAGGGATGCAGCGCCGCCGCCTCCTCGGCCGTGAGCATCGCCGGGCTGTGCTCACGCATCGCCTGGCGCTGGGCAGGGGTGTTGAACCGGATGCACGACATGCCTCCACGGTACGCGCTCGCGGGCGGCAGCGCCCGGATCACCCGCCGCGATCCGCCGCTCGCGGTACCGTGAATGCATGGAACAACTGCTGAAGCGGCTCGACCGCCTCGCGGGCGGCCGCCACGCGGAGTACGTGGTGCCCGCGGAGGGGCGCGACCACCCGCGCACGCGCCGTGCGTTCGTCGTCATCTTCTGGCTGCTCGTCGCCGAGCTGCTGATCGGCCTGGCCGCCGTCGTCGTCGCCGTGGTCCTGACCGTGGGCGGTGAGACGCTGCCGTTCGCCGTGTGGATGCGCGCCCTCATCGTGCTCGCCATGACCGCCACGCTCTTCTACTTCGCCTGGCGGGCGCAGAAGGGCTACTACTGGGCGTACTCGCGCCTGCGGCTGTTCTCCAAGATCTTCCCCGTGGTGACCCTGGTGCTCGCGGCCATCCCGGGCCTCTACCCGCTCTGGATGGTGAGCGAGCAGATCCTGTTCAGCCTCCTGCTGATCGGCGTGGCCGACTACCTCGACTCCGACCACATGCGCTCGGTGTTCCCGAAGCCGGGGCGCCCGGTCGCCGCGACCTCCTGACCGCTACGGAGCGGTGACCGGCTGCTCGCCGCCGCGACGCGGGAACCACGGCACGATCGGCGAGGTGCGGCGCTGGTAGTCGGCGTACTCCGGGTAGCGCGAGCGCGAGATGCTCTCGGTGAAGACGGTGGAGCCGATGAACAGCCCGGTGAGCAGCACCGGGCCGATGACGGTCCACTGGAGCACCGATCCGGCCGCGGCGCAGCCGATGAAGAAGAGAACCCACCACTGCGCCTGCTCGAAGAAGAAGTTGGGGTGGCGCGAGACCCGGAAGAGACCGGTCTGCAGGAACCGCGGCGACGGCGTGCGGCCGGCGGCGATCTCCGCCTTCTTCCAGCCGTGGAAGTCCCACTGCTGCTGGTCGGCGACCGTCTCGCCCACCAGGAACGCCAGGAACACGACCGCGAGGACGATGTCCAGCGGTCCGAGCGGCGTCCGGTGGTCGTAGGCCGTCCACGCGGGCAGCGAGATCAGGAGCAGCAGCACGTTCTGGTAGATCACGATGAAGAAGAGGTTGAACAGTTGGAACGCCGCCGAGCCCATCCGCCCGCGCAGCACCTCCCAGCGGTAGTCCTCGCCGCCCGGCTTGTAGCCGCCCTTGCGCGCGAAGTTGAAGGTCAGGCGCGCGCCCCACAGCGTGACCAGCCCGGCCATGAGGTTCAGGCGCGGATCCTGCAGGCCGGCGGCGCCGGCGAACACCCAGACGTAGGCCAGCGGCACCAGCGACCAGATGCGGTCGACCCACGAGTGCTCGTTGGTGATGAGGGACAGGACCCACGTCACGAGACAGACGGCGGCCAGGATCCAGAGACAGACGATGAAGGGCTCCACGCCGTCATCCTAGGCCGTGGCCCATCGGTCAGTAGAGTGGAGGGGTGGATGGAGTCGGCGCACGCGAGGTGAGTTCCCGCGTCTGGACGATCCCGAACATCCTGAGTTTCGTCCGGCTCGCCCTCGTTCCGGTCTTCCTGGCGTTCGTGATCGCCGGACTCGACGCGCTCGCGCTGCTCGTGCTGGTGGTCTCCAGCGTCACCGACTTCCTCGACGGCTACCTCGCCCGCCGCCTGAACCAGGTGTCGCGTCTCGGCCAGCTGCTCGACCCCGCCGCCGACCGGCTCTACATCTTCGCCGCGCTGATCGGCCTCGCCTGGCGCGAGGTCATCCCCTGGTGGCTGGTCGCCGTGATCGTCGCCCGCGACGTCATGCTCGCGGTGCTCGGCGTCATCCTCGCGAACCACGGCTTCGGCCCGCTGCCCGTGCACCACCTCGGCAAAGTCGCCACGTTCTGCCTGTTCTGGGCCCTCCCGCTGCTCATGCTGGGGGAGGCCTTCTCGGCCCTCGCGCCGTTCTCCCTGCCGCTCGGCTGGGCCTTCGCCCTGTGGGGCGCCTTCCTCTACTGGTGGGCCGGGATCGTCTATATCCGCGAAACCGCCCGGGTAATACGACTTCCGGCCGATGACGGGGGCGCTCGATCGGATACGCTGGATCACGAGGAGGTTGACGGTGCCTGACGAGAACTACCTGACCGGACCGGCGGACGACGCCGAGAACAACCCCCTGCGTGATGCCGCGTCGGGGAATGAGGACACCACGGCCCGCTTCGGCGAGGACTTCGTGTCGAAGATGTACCCGCTCGACGGGGAGATCTCACCGGAGGAAGTGGAGGCGATCGGCGCGCTGCCCTCGGGCTCCGCTCTGCTGGTGGTCCGCCGCGGCCCCAACGCCGGCGCGCGGTTCCTCCTCGACGCCGACGTGACCACGGCGGGGCGTCACCCCAACGCCGAGATCTTCCTCGACGACGTCACCGTCTCGCGTCGCCACGCGGAGTTCACGCGCCGCGGCACGGCGTTCGAGGTGCGCGACCTGGGGTCGCTCAACGGCACGTACTACGACGGCGTGCGCATCGAGAGCGCCCTGCTCTCCGACTCGGCCGAGGTCCAGATCGGCAAGTTCCGCCTCACCTTCTACGCTTCGCGCCAAGACCTCGCCGCTTCGGCGAACGGCTAGTGGCCCGGCAAGCGGCGAGGGCGCCCGCCGCCTCGCGCGCCCTGCTGAGCATCGGCCAGGTCCTCGAGCGGCTGACCCCGGAGTTCCCCGACCTCTCGTCGTCGAAGCTGCGCTTCCTCGAGGAGCGCGGGCTGGTGTCGCCCGCCCGCACGGCATCCGGGTACCGCAAGTTCTCCCCGGCCGACGTCGAGCGTCTGCGCACCGTCCTCGGGATGCAGCGCGACCATTACCTGCCGCTGAAGGTCATCAAGGCGTACCTCGCCGACCTCGACGCCGGTCTCGAGCCGACGCTGCCCGGAGGGGGCGCGGCACCGTCCATGCTCGGCGACGAGCGACGGTTCGACCGTGACGAGCTGCTCCGCCGGACCGGTGCGACGCCGGACCTGCTGCAGCAGGCGATCAGCGCCTCCCTCATCGCCCCCGCCGACGTGTACGGGGAGGAGGCGCTGGCCGTTCTCGGAGCCCTCGTCGAGCTCGGCCGCACCGGGATCGAGCCGCGTCACCTGCGCGGTTTCCGCGCCGCCGCCGAACGCGAGATCGGGCTCATCGAGACCGCGCTGGTCCCGATCGCCCGCCGCAACGACGTCTCCAGCAAGGCGCGCACGGCCGAGCTCGCCCGCGAGATCGCCGGTCAGCTCGACGTCGTCCGCGGCAGCATCATCCGCTCCTCCCTCGATCGGATCCGCCCGTAACTGACGGATCCGCTCGACACGCCGACAGTGAATGGGCGGATGTCGTTGCCCGGGGCCTCCGGCATGGGTACCGTGGATGAAGCGCCCCCACCGTCGGCGCAGGATCCGAGAACGGGCGAGAGGCGAACATCATGAGCGAAGCGAGTCGTGACGACGGCGCCGCCCGGTACGACCTGGGCCTCCTGTTCACCGACGGCCTCCCCGACATGGACGACGCCAACGGCTATCGCGGAGCGGTCGCCGCACGCGCAGCCGGCATCTCCTACCGCCAGCTCGACTACTGGGCCCGTACCGGCCTGGTCGAGCCGACCGTCCGCGGAGCGGCGGGCTCCGGCTCGCAGCGCCTCTACGGCTTTCGCGACATCCTGGTCCTGAAGCTCGTCAAGCGCCTCCTCGACACCGGGATCTCGCTGCAGCAGATCCGCACCGCCGTCAACCAGCTCCGGGAGTCCGGCGTGAGCGATCTCGCGCAGACCACCCTGATGAGCGACGGCGCCAGCGTGTACCTCTGCACCTCCAACGACGAGGTCATCGACCTCGTGAGCCGCGGCCAGGGCGTCTTCGGCATCGCCGTCGGCAAGGTCCTCCGCGAGGTGGAGTCCAGCCTGGTCGAGCTCGACACCCAGGGCGACTCCCTCGACGAGCTCGCCCAGCGTCGCGCCAGCAAGTCCAAGGCGTCCTGACGCCCGACCCCATCCGCCGGACGGTCCGCTGACGCGGGCCGTCCTTTTTGCGCGGTCAGGAGGCGCTGGTCAGGAGGCGCTGGTCAGGAGCCCGCGGTCGCGTACTCGCCGATGCGCGCGGTGCGCAGCACCCGCTCCAGGAGCAGGTCGAAGTTGTGCGCCATCTCCTGGGCGCTCTCGCCGGGCCAGACGTGCAGCGGCTTGGCCGCGCCCTGCGCCTGCTGCAGCGACGTGCGCTCCGGCAGCTGGGGGGCGAGCACGAGCGGGCCGAACATGTCGCGCAGCTCCTTGATGCGGAACTGGTGCTCCAGGGACTGCACGCGAGCGCGGTTGACGATGATGCCGAGCGGCTGGAGGCGCGGCGAGAGACCGCGGCGGATCTCCTCGATGGCGCGCAGCGCGCGGTCGGCCGCGGCGACGGAGAACAGGCCGGGCTCGGTCACGACGGCCACGCGGTCGCTGGCCGCCCACGCGGTGCGCGTGAGGGCGTTCAGCGAGGGGGCGCAGTCGATCAGCACCAGCTCGTAGTCGTGCTCGACGTTGGCGAGGGCCTCCTCGAGCTTCCAGATGTCGCGGATGCTCGGGTGCGGGCCGTCGAAGTTGATCGCGGACGGGCTGCCGATCATGACGTCGATCTTGCCCGAGCGGCCGCGGGTCCAGCCGGAGGGAGCGATCGCGGCGCGCACGATCTTCTCCTTCGGGGACGCGAGCACGTCGGCCACGTTGAGGTGGCCCGCGACCTGGATGTCCATGCCGGTCGACACGTCGGACTGCGGATCGAGGTCGACGACCAGCGTCCGCAGACCTTTCGCGAACGCCGCCGAGGCCAGCCCGAGCGTCACCGTGGTCTTTCCGACACCGCCCTTGAGGGAACTAACGCTGAGTACGTGCACGAGAGCCACGTTACCTTCACTAGTCTTAGAGAACCTAACCGTTTGCTGTGTGGTGTCGACCCCTGCTCGAAAGGTTCCCATGTTCAGAAAGATCCTCGTCGCCAATCGCGGAGAAATCGCCATCCGTGCGTTCCGCGCCGCCTATGAGCTGGGCGCAGAGACCGTGGCCGTCTTCCCGTACGAAGACCGCAACTCGATGCACCGCCTGAAGGCCGACGAGGCGTACCAGATCGGCGAGCCGGGTCACCCCGTGCGCGCCTACCTGGACGTGAGCGAGATCATCCGCGTCGCGAAGGAGTCCGGCGCCGACGCCATCTACCCCGGCTACGGCTTCCTCTCCGAGAACCCGGAGCTCGCCGAGGCCGCGCGCGCCGCGGGCATCACCTTCATCGGCCCGCGCGCCGAGGTCCTCGAGATGGCCGGCAACAAGGTCACCGCCAAGGAGCACGCGATCGCCGCGGGCGTCCCGGTGCTCAAGTCCACCCCGCCGTCGCGCGACATCGACGAGCTGCTCGCCGGGGCCGACGCGATCGGCTTCCCGATCTTCGCCAAGGCGGTCGCAGGAGGCGGCGGTCGCGGGATGCGCCGCGTCAACACCAAGGGCGAGCTGCGCGGAGCGCTCGAGGAGGCCATGCGCGAGGCGGACAGCGCCTTCGGCGACCCCACCATGTTCCTGGAGCAGGCCGTGCTGCGCCCGCGCCACATCGAGGTGCAGATCCTGGCCGACGGCGCCGGCGACACCATGCACCTGTTCGAGCGCGACTGCTCGGTGCAGCGCCGGCACCAGAAGGTCGTCGAGATCGCGCCGGCCCCCAACCTGTCGGAGGACATCCGCCAGTCGCTCTACCGCGACGCGATCGCCTTCGCCCGCTCCATCGGCTACGAGAACGCCGGCACCGTCGAGTTCCTCCTCGACACCGCGGGCGAGCGCGCCGGCGAGCACGTCTTCATCGAGATGAACCCGCGCATCCAGGTCGAGCACACGGTCACCGAGGAGATCACCGACGTCGACCTCGTCCAGGCCCAGATGCGCATCGCGGCGGGGGAGACCCTCGCCGACCTCGGCCTCAGCCAGGAGACGGTGCACGTCCGCGGCTCCGCCCTGCAGTGCCGCATCACCACGGAGGACCCGACCGCGGGCTTCCGCCCCGACACCGGCAAGATCACGACCTACCGCTCCCCGGGCGGCGGCGGCATCCGCCTCGACGGCGGAACCATCAGCCCCGGATCGCAGATCAGCCCGCACTTCGACTCGATGCTCGCCAAGCTGATCTGCCGCGGCCGCGACTTCCCGTCCGCCGTGTCGCGCGCCCGCCGGGCCCTGGCCGAGTTCCGCGTCCGCGGTGTCGCCACGAACATCCCATTCCTCCAGGCCGTTCTCGAAGACCCGGACTTCATCGCCGGCAACGTCTCCACCTCGTTCATCGAGGAGCGCCCGGAGCTGTTCAAGGGCCGCGTCTCGAAGGACCGCGGCACCAAGGTGCTCAACTGGCTCGCCGACGTCACCGTCAACCAGCCGAACGGCGCTCGCCCCGAGACCGCGGAGCCCACCGACAAGCTGCCCCGCATCGACCTGAGCGCGCCCGCCCCGGCCGGCTCGCGTCAGCGCCTGCTGGAGCTCGGCCCGAAGGGCTTCGCGGAGGCGCTGCGCGCGCAGACCGCGCTGGCCGTCACCGAGACGACCTTCCGCGACGCGCACCAGTCGCTGCTCGCGACCCGCGTCCGCACCAAGGACCTCGTGGCCGTCGCGCCGTACGTCGCACGCATGACCCCCGAGCTGCTCTCGGTCGAGGCCTGGGGAGGCGCGACCTACGACGTCGCGCTCCGCTTCCTCGCCGAGGACCCGTGGGAGCGGCTCGCCACCCTGCGCGAGGCGCTGCCGAACATCAACATCCAGATGCTGCTGCGCGGGCGCAACACCGTCGGCTACACGCCGTACCCGACCAAGGTGACCGACGCGTTCGTGCGGGAGGCCGCCGCGACCGGCGTCGACATCTTCCGCATCTTCGACGCGCTGAACGACGTGTCGCAGATGCGTCCCGCGATCGAGTCGGTGCTCGCCACCGGCAGCGCGATCGCCGAGGTCGCCGTCTGCTACACGGGCGACCTGCTCGACCCGGCCGAGGACCTCTACACCCTCGACTACTACCTGAAGCTCGCCGAGCAGATCGTCGAGTCGGGCGCGCACATCCTCGCCATCAAGGACATGGCCGGCCTGCTCCGCCCGTCCGCCGCCGAGAAGCTCGTGGCCGCGTTCCGCGAGCGCTTCGACCTCCCGGTGCACGTGCACACGCACGACACCCCGGGCGGCCAGCTCGCGACCCTGCTCGCGGCCGCACGCGCCGGAGCGGACGCGGTGGATGTCGCCAGCGCCCCGATGGCCGGAACCACGAGCCAGCCGAGCGCCTCGGCCCTCGTCGCCGCGCTCGCGCACACCGAGCGCGACACCGGCATCTCGCTGACCGCCGTCGAGGACCTCGAGCCCTACTGGGAGGCCGTGCGCCACGTGTACGCGCCGTTCGAGTCCGGCCTGCCCGGCCCGACGGGACGCGTCTACAAGCACGAGATCCCGGGCGGACAGCTCTCGAACCTGCGCCAGCAGGCGAAGGCGCTGGGCCTGGCCGACGACTTCGAGCTCGTCGAGGACATGTACGCCGCGGCCAACCAGATCCTCGGCCGCATCCCCAAGGTCACCCCGTCCTCGAAGGTCGTCGGCGACCTGGCGCTGCACCTCGCGGCCGTCCACGCCGACCCGGCCGACTTCGCCGAGAACCCGCAGAACTACGACATCCCGGATTCGGTCGTCGGGTTCATGGCGGGCGAGCTGGGCGAGCTGCCCGGCGGCTGGCCGGAGCCCTTCCGCACCAAGGTCCTCGCCGGCAAGACCGTCAAGGTCGGCGTGGAGGACGTCCCCGCGGAGGACGCCGCCGCGCTCGACGGTTCGAGCACCGAACGCCGCGCCGCCCTCAACCGCCTGCTGTTCCCGGCCCCGACCCGCATCTACGAGCAGATGCGCGAGCTGTTCGGCGACCTGTCGGTCGTCGACTCCCTCGACTACCTCTACGGCCTCAAGCAGGGCTCGGAGCACGTCATCGAGTTCAGCAAGGGCGTGCGCCTCTACATCGGGCTGGAGGCCATCGGCGAGGCGGACGAGAAGGGCATGCGCACCGTCATGACCACGCTCAACGGCCAGCTGCGCCCCGTCTTCGTGCGCGACCGCGGCATCGAGGTCGAGGCGAAGGCGGCCGAGAAGGCCGACACCGCCAAGCCGGGCCAGGTCGCCGCGCCGTTCTCGGGCGTCGTGACCCTGCAGGTCGCGGTCGGCGACCGGGTCGAGGCGGGCCAGGCCGTGGCGTCGATCGAGGCCATGAAGATGGAGGCGGCCATCACCGCTCCCATCGCCGGGACGATCGAGCGGCTGGCCGTGCCGAAGACCCAGCAGGTCGACGCCGGCGATCTCCTGGTCGTCATCACCCCCGCCTGAGCGCCGTACAATGACGCAGTCGCCTCCACCGGAGGCAGAAGGAGACCGAAGAACGTGGCACAGAAGCCGGAGGAGCCGGAACGCCGCGACCTCGCGCCCCTGGACGAGGAGCTCACGCTCACCACGCCCGAGACGCTGAGCATCGCGGTGGACCTTCCGCCGACCCCTCCGCGCGAGGTGCCGGACGACGAGGCCGCCGTGGCGATCGACGACGTCCCGGTCGACCCGGGATTCGTCGCGTCGCCGACGGAGCCGAACACCATGTCGGTCGCCATCGTCGCCTCCCGGCTGGCGGCGGCGACGGCGGAGGCCGAGGCGGCCGCAGCCGCCGCGGCCGAGCCGGTCGTCCCGCTCCCGGGCGCGGACGCGTCCCGGCAAGAGCAGTACGGGCAGTCGCGGCGCGACCGGATGCGCGGCGAGCACTCGACGCAGCCCGAGCCGGCGGCGATGCTGACCGCCGACCGGCTGCTCGAGGTCAACCGCAAGACGCGTCCCGGCCCCGAGGGGCCGTGGCAGCGCTTCGTCTACAACGCGACCTTCCGCACCGTGAACCTCGGCGACTCGGCCAAGGTGCGCGCCCGCAAGGAGCTCGACCACCGCATCCAGAAGCAGTTCGAGGGCGGCACCCGGTTCGTGCCGGTGCTCACCCGCAAGGGCGGCGTCGGCAAGACCACGGTCACCACGCTGCTCGGGATGGCGCTGGCCGACGCCCGCGAGGACCGCATCGTCGCCATCGACGCGAACCCGGACCGCGGGACGCTCTCCGAGCGCGTGCCGAAGCAGACCAGGGCGACCGTGCGCGACGTGGTCCACAAGGCCGCCAGCATCACCGGCTTCACCGACTTCTCGGCCCTCGTCTCGCGCGACGAGACGCGCCTCGACATCCTGGCGTCCGACACGGACCCGATGCTCTCGGAGGCGTTCGACGAGAACGACTACAACGTCGTCGCCGACCTCTCCGCCCGGTTCTACTCGATCGTGCTGACGGACTGCGGCACCGGCATCGTCCACTCGGTGATGCGCGCGACGCTGCAGCGGGCCGACTCGCTCGTGATCGTCTCCGGCGGCAGCGTCGACGAGGCACGTCTCGCCTCCGAGACCCTGACCTGGCTCGACGCGAACGGCTACGGCGAGCTCGTCCGCAACGCGATCGTGGCCCTCAACACCGCGACGCAGGGCACCAACCTGGTCAAGCTCGAGGAGATCGAGGCGCACTTCCGCTCCCGCGTGCGCGAGATCGTGCGCATCCCGTACGACCCGCAGCTCGCCGCCGGCTCGGTGGTGCAGTGGAAGGCGCTCAAGCCGCTGACCAAGCTCTCCGCTCGCACGCTCGCGGCGCTCGTCGTCGAGGGCCTGCCCGCCGAGCGCGACTGAGCCCGACCGCCCCGTCCGCACCACCGAGGAGTAGTACCTGTGACCGAGCGTCAGATCCGCATTTTCGGCGACCCCGTCCTGAAGACCCCGTCCCTGCCCGTCGGCGAGCTCGACGAGGGCGTGCACGGGCTCGTCGAGGACCTGGTCGACAGCGTCCTCCCGCCCGGCCGCGCCGGAGTGGCGGCGCCGCAGATCGGCGTCAACCTGCGCGCCTTCAGCTACAACGTGGACGGCGAGGTCGGCTACGTCATCAACCCCGAGCTCGTCGAGGTGTCCGGCGAGCCCGAGCTCGTCGACGAGGGCTGCCTCTCCGTCCCTGGCCTGTGGTTCAAGACCCTGCGCTACCCGTTCGCCCGGGTGCGCGGGATCGACGTCGACGGCAACGAGATCGAGGTGTCCGGCACCGGGGTCATGGCGCAGGCGCTCCAGCACGAGACGGACCACCTGGACGGCACGCTCTACCTCGACCGGCTCGACAAGGAGACACGGCGCGAGGCCATGAAGCAGGTCCGTGAGAGCGACTGGTTCTGACGCCCGCCTCCTAGACTGACCGTATGCGCATCGCGGTCACCGGAGGATCAGGCAAGCTCGGACGCACCGTCGTCCGCGAGCTGAGGGCGGGCGGCGACGACGTCGTCAACCTCGACGCGGCGGGGGAGCGCGGCCCCGGGTTCGTGAGGGTCGATCTGACCGACTACGGCCAGACGCTCGACGCGATCCTCGGCGTCGACGACCAGCACGACGGGTTCGACGCGATCGTGCACCTCGCGGCCATCCCGGCGCCCGGCATCCTCAGCGATGTCGCGACCTTCCACAACAACATCCGCGCGACCTACAACGTCTTCCAGGCCGCGCGGCGGGCCGGCATCCGGAACATCGTCTACGCGTCGAGCGAGACCGTGCTCGGGCTGCCGTTCGACGTGCCGCCGCCGTACATCCCCGTGGACGAGGACTACCCCGCCCGACCCGAGTCGACCTACTCCCTGGTCAAGCACCTCGAGGAGCAGATGGCGATCGAGCTCGTGCGCTGGGATCCCGCGCTCAAGATCGTGGCGCTGCGCTTCTCGAACGTCATGGAGCCGGCCGACTACGACGCCTTCCCCGGCTTCGACGACGACGCGCAGAAGCGCAAGTGGAATCTCTGGAGCTACATCGACGCACGGGACGGCGCTCAGGCCGTCAAGCGGGCGCTCGACTGGCAGACGACCGGTTTCGACCGCTTCATCATCGCGGCCGGCGACAGCGTCATGAGCCGCCCCAACGCCGAGCTCGTCGCGGAGGTGTTCCCCGGCGTCCCGCTGAAGGGCGACCTCGGCGAGCACGACTCCCTCCTCTCCATCGCGAAGGCCCGCCGCCTCCTCGGCTACGCCCCCCAACACTCCTGGCGCGACCCCCGCTGACCCCCCCCCCGACATTCGTGCCGAATGTCGACTTAGCGCGCCGCTTTCCCGCGATTCGTGCCGAATGTGTCCTCCCCAGGAGGACGTGCCTGCGGCGGTTCTCCACAGAACCGACGGGGAGGCGTCCTGCGGCGGCATCGCGTTGTCACGATGAGGCATGCGAACTCCTCCGCCCCTTCCCTCCGCACTCAGTGGAACCTCGTTCACCTCGGCGCATGCTCGTCGGGCAGGTGTCAGTGCGTCGCGGCTGCGTGCACGCGACCTCCAGCATCCGTTTCACGGCGTGCACGCGTCGCGACCGCCGAGCGATGTCATCGCGCGCTGTCTCGCGTATCTGCGCGTGATGCCCGATTACGCGTTCTTCAGCCATCAGACCGCCGCGGCGCTGTTGGGAGTTCCCCTTCCTCCCGGAATTGCAGACGACCACCTCCATGTGTCGGTCTCCTTTCCGCGCACACCCCCGCGAGGACGCGGCATCATCGGGCACAGCCTCGGAAGCGTCGAGGGTTTCGTGGTGGGCGACCTACCGATCTCGGAGCCGGCTCACGTGTGGTGCCAGCTCTCCGGAGTTCTGGAGAGAGACGATCTGGTTGCCGCCGGAGACTTTCTGGTGGGCGCTCGCACTCGCAGCCCGTTGGTCACGGATGACGATCTCGCGGCACTCGCCGCTGACCTGCATCGGACCAAGGGAGCACGGTCGCGAACCTGGGCGCTTCAGCGCATCCGCTTCGGTGCGGACTCTCGGCCGGAGTCGCTCTTGCGGTTGCTGCTCGAGAGTCTGGGACTGGAGGGACTGCACGTCAATGCGCCTGTCACCGTCAGCAGCGGCCGACTCGTCCTGCATCCCGATCTCAGCGTCCCGCAGCTCCGCTTGGCGTTCGAGTACGAAGGGGACGGACATCGCGTGGATCAGCGCCAGTGGTACCTCGACATCGAACGACGCGAGCTACTCGAGGCCGAAGGGTGGCGGGTCGTCCGCGTTACCGCGCGGGACCTCTTCCACGAGCGCGCTGGCTTCGTGGAGCGCCTCCAACGATTCGTGCCGAATGTCGACATTGAGAGAGCCTAAGTCGACATTCGGCACGAATGCGTGCGGGTCAGTAGGCGAGGGAGATGCCCTGGGTCTTGGGGTTGTCGCTGTAGATGCCGTCGATGACGTCGGCGAAGTCGGCGAGGATGACGTTGCGCTTGATGCTGAGCTTGGGCGTCAGGTGGCCGCTCGCCTCGGTCAGGTCGGTCGCGAGGATGACGAACTTGCGCACGCTCTCCGCCCGGGAGACGCCGGCGTTGGCCGCGTCGATCGCGCGCTGCACCTCGGCGTTGACGGCCGGGTTCACGGACGCCTCGGCGAGGGTCATGTCCTTGTCCTCGCCGTTGTTCGCGAGCCAGGTCGACAGCATCTCGGTGTCGAGGGTGACGAGCGCCGAGATGAACGGCTTCTGGTCGCCGACGACGATCACCTGTCCGACCAGCGGATTGGCGCGGATCGGGTCCTCGAGGGCCGCGGGGGAGACGTTCTTGCCACCGGCGGTGACGATGATCTCCTTCTTGCGGCCGGTGATGGAGAGGAAGCCGTCGGCGTCGAACGAGCCGAGGTCGCCGGTCTTGAACCAGCCGTCGTCGAAGGCGGCCGCCGTGGCCTCCGGGTTCTTCCAGTACTCCTTGAAGACGTTGATGCCGCGCACCTGGATCTCGCCGTCGTCGGCGAGACGCACGCCGATGCCCGGGAGGGCCGGTCCGACGGTGCCGATCTTGAACTTGTCCGGGAGGTTGACCGTCGCGGGAGCCGTGGTCTCGGTGAGCCCGTACCCCTCCAGGATCTTGATGCCCAGGCTGTGGAAGAAGTGGCCGAGGTGCGAGCCGAGCGGCGCGGAGCCGGACACGGCGTAGCGGACGCGGCCGCCCATCGCGGCGCGGAGCTTGCTGAACACGAGCCGGTCGTACAGGGCGAACTTGAGCTTGAGCCCGAATGGCACGGAGCCGGCCTCGAGCGCCTTCGAGTGCTCGACCGCGACGGCCGCGGCGGCGCGGAAGATCTTGCCCCGGCCGCCGGCCTCCGCCTTCTGCTCGGCCGAGTTGTAGACCTTCTCGAACACGCGCGGCACGGCGAGGAGGAAGGTGGGCTTGAAGCTCGCGAGCGCCGGGAGGAGCTGCTTGGTGTCGGCCTGGTGCCCCACCTTCACACCACCGGTGACGCACAGCACGGCGATGAACCGGGCGAAGACGTGCGCGGTCGTGATGAAGAGCAGGGTGGATGCTCCGCCGGGCTGGTCGACCAGCTCGGTGAGCGCCTCGGCGGAGTTGCGGGAGAGCTCGACGAAGTTGGAGTGCGTGAGCACGCAACCCTTCGGCCGTCCGGTGGAGCCCGACGTGTAGATCAGGGTCGCGATGTCGTCGCCGCGGGCGAGGTTGCGGCGGCGCTCGATCTCGCCGTCCGGGATCTCGGTCCCGGCCGCGGCGAGCTTGTCCAGGTCGCCGAGATGCAGCTGCCACACGTTGTCGATCAGGGGGAGGTCGGCGTGCACCTCGTCGAAGCGCGAGTACATCTCCGCGTTCTCCAGGATGACCGCGATGGCGCCGGAGTCGGCCATGTTCCACTGGATCTGGCTGGGGGAGGAGGTCTCGTAGATCGGGACGAGCACGGCGCCCGCGAACCAGGTGGCGAAGTCGATCAGGCTCCACTCGTAGCGGGTCTTGCACATCAGGCCGATCTTGTCGCCGGGCTGGATGCCGGCGGCGACGAGACCCTTGGCGAGGGCGATGACCTGGCGGTGGAACTCGGCTGCGGTGATGTCCCGCCAGCCGTCGCCGTCCGGGAGGCTGAAGAGCGGTGCGTCGGGCGTCGCGGCGACGCGCTGGACGAGCAGATCGGTCGAGTTGGCCTCGGGGTCGGCGGGGACGACGGCGGGTGTTTCGAAACTGATCACGGCAGCTCCTTCGATACCGGTGGGCGCGGGCCCGGCCGAATGGCTTCGGCCGGACTGGTTAACTACACTCTAGATGGTGTGGCGGGAGTCGCCCTCGGCGCCCCCTCTCCACCACTCTCCCCACCCGCCTCCTCCTGGAAGGTTTCTGCCTGTGCACGCGATCGGCATCGACATCGGAGGCACGAAGATCGCGGGGGCCGTCGTCGACGAGCTCGGCGTCATCGTCCGCGAGGACCGCGTCCCGACCGACGCCACCCGTCCGGAGGAGATCGAGAACGCCGTCGTGGCGATGATCGAGCGTCTGTCGGACGGCCCGGAGGAGATCGCGGGAGCGGGAGTCGCGGCGGCCGGATTCATCGACGCCGCGCAGTCGACCGTGTACTACGCGCCGAACATCAACTGGCGGCACGAGCCGTTCCGGGAGAAGCTCGAGAAGCGCATCGATCTGCCCGTCCTCATCGAGAACGACGCCAATGCTGCGGGATGGGCGGAGTTCCGCTTCGGCGCGGGCCGTCTCGTCAGCGACATGGTGATCCTGACCATCGGCACGGGCGTCGGCGGCGCCATCGTCAGCAACGACCGCCTGTTCCGCGGCGGCTTCGGCGCCGGCGCCGAGATCGGGCACATGCGGGTCGTCCCCGGCGGCCTGCCGTGCGGCTGCGGCGCCCACGGCTGCATCGAGCAGTACGGCTCGGGACGCGCGCTGCAGCGCATGGCGAACGAGCTGGCGGATGCCGGCGGGATCGGCCAGGCGCTCGCCGACGTGCGTTCGCGCAACGGCTCGCTGAGCGGCACCGACATCTCGGCCCTGATCACGGCGGGCGACCCGGGCGCCCTCGCGGCGCTGCGCCAGCTGGGCGACTGGCTCGGCCAGGCCTGCGCCAGCCTCGGTGCCGTGCTCGACCCGCAGCTCTTCGTCTTCGGCGGCGGTGTCGCCCAGGCCGGCGAGCTCCTCCTGGAGCCGATCCGTCTGGCCTACCTGGAGAACCTCCCCGCCCGCGGCTACCACCCGGAGCCGGAGTTCAAGATCGCCGAGCTCGTGAACGACGCGGGCGTGGTCGGGGCCGCCGACCTGGCGCGCCTGCACGCCTCCCTCTGAGGCGCTCGGGGAGGGGTAGGCTCCAGAGCGATGTTCTACTGGCTGATGAAATACGTCGTCGTGGGCCCGATCCTGCGCGGGATCTTCCGCCCGTGGGTGGTCGGCGTCGAGAACGTGCCCGCCGAGGGCGCCGTCATCCTCGCCAGCAACCACCTCTCGTTCATCGACTCGATCTTCCTGCCGCTCATCGTGGACCGGCACGTCTCCTTCCTCGCCAAGAGCGACTACTTCACCCGCAAGGGGCTCAAGGGCTGGGCGACCAAGACCTTCATGAAGGCGACCGGGCAGCTGCCGATCGACCGCTCGGGCGGCAAGGCGTCGGAGGCGTCGCTCAACACCGGTCTGCGCGTCCTGGCCCGGGGCGAGATCCTCGGGATCTATCCCGAGGGCACACGCAGCCCCGACGGCAAGCTGTATCGCGGACGCACCGGCGTCGCGCGGATGATCCTCGAGGCCGGCGTGCCGGTGGTGCCCGTCGCGATGGTGGACACCGCCGAGATCATGCCGATCGGCAAGCGGCTGCCGAAGATCGGGCGCATCGGCATCGTCATCGGCGAGCCGATCGACTTCTCGCGCTTCGACGGGATGGAGGGCGACCGCTTCATCCTCCGCTCGGTCACCGACGAGATCATGTACGAGCTGCACGCGCTGGGCGCCCAGGAGTACATGGACGTCTATGCCAGCACGGTCAAGGAGAAGCGCGCGGCGCTCGCCCGCTGACGCCGCGCGTCCCGCCCCGTCGTCATCTGTCACGCGGGGCAGGCGCAGCACGGTAGGCTCGGTATCCACCAAACCCACCGGCGCTGCCGAGTGCAGGCGCGCCCCCGAATGAGCGGAAGACCAGTGCTACAGACCACAGATCCCGTCGTGCGACCAGACGAGTCCGTGATCGAGGGCCTGGACTATTGGCGCACCCTCGAGATCAAGCAGCAGCCGACCTGGCCGGACGCCGAGGCCGCGGCCGCCGCGTCGGCCGAGATCGCCACCCTCCCGCCGCTCGTCTTCGCGGGCGAGGTCGACCAGCTGCGCACGCGTCTCGCGCGCGCGGCGGAGGGCAACGCGTTCCTGCTGCAGGGCGGCGACTGCGCCGAGACCTTCGCCGGGGCGACCGCCGACCAGATCCGCAACCGGGTGAAGACCATCCTGCAGATGGCGGTCGTGCTGACGTACGGCGCCTCCGTGCCGGTCATCAAGATGGGCCGGATGGCGGGCCAGTTCGCCAAGCCGCGCTCCAGCGACACCGAGACCCGGGGCGACGTCACGCTGCCCGCGTACCGCGGCGACATCGTGAACGGCTACGACTTCACCCCGGAGTCGCGCCAGGCCGATCCGCGCCGCCTCGTGCAGGGCTACCACACGGCCGCCTCGACGCTGAACCTCATCCGCGCCTTCACGCAGGGTGGCTTCGCCGACCTGCGCGAGGTGCACAGCTGGAACCGCGGCTTCGCCGCCAACCCGGCCAACCAGCGCTACGAGGGCCTCGCCCGCGACATCGACAAGGCGATCAAGTTCATGGAGGCGGCGGGAGCCGACTTCGACGAGCTCAAGCGGGTGGAGTTCTACGCCAGCCACGAGGGCCTGCTGATGGACTACGAGCGGCCGATGACGCGCATCGACTCCCGCACGGGCACGCCGTACAACACGTCGGCGCACTTCGTCTGGATCGGGGAGCGCACGCGCGACCTCGACGGCGCGCACGTCGACTTCCTCTCGCGGGTCCGCAACCCGATCGGCGTCAAGCTCGGCCCGACGACCACGCCGGACACGATGCTGCGCCTGATCGACAAGCTCGACCCGGAGCGCGAGCCCGGCCGCCTGACCTTCATCACGCGGATGGGCGCGGGCAAGATCCGCGACGCCCTCCCGCCGCTGCTGGAGGCCATCAAGGGCGCCGACGCGCTGCCGCTCTGGGTCACCGACCCGATGCACGGCAACGGGCTGACCACGCCCAACGGCTACAAGACCCGTCGTTTCGACGACGTGGTCGACGAGGTGAAGGGTTTCTTCGAGGCGCACCGCGCCGTCGGGACGAACCCGGGCGGCATCCACGTCGAGCTCACCGGCGACGACGTCACCGAGTGCCTGGGCGGTTCGGAGCACATCGACGAGGAGACCCTGGCGACGCGCTACGAGTCGCTCTGCGACCCGCGCCTCAACCACATGCAGTCGCTGGAGCTGGCGTTCCTGGTGGCCGAGGAGCTCGCCAACGCCTGATCCCGGCGCCGACGCCGAAGAGCCCCCGTCGTCCTCGGACGGCGGGGGCTCTTCGCCTGTCGGGCGTGCGACCGGCGGGGCCGCTCAGAACCCGGCGAAGTTGACGGTGATCGTCGAGCCCTTCGGGACCTGCTCGTTGGCGGCGGGCGAGATCTTCGACACCACGAATGCGGGAGGCGCGACGTCGGCGATCGGGCTGTATTTGAGCTGGAAGCCGGCGGCCTGCAGGGCCTTCTTGGCGACGTCCCATGTCTTGCCGACGACGTCGGGCACCGCGACGGGCTCCGGCCCCTTCGACGTCTCGAGCAGCAGTGTGTCGCCGGGCTTGACGACATCGCTCTGCGGGTGCGCCGCGATGACGTCGCCCTTCTCGACCGTGTCGCTGTAGCTCTCGGGGCCGGCGCCGACCTTGAGGTTCACCTTCGCGAGGGTGGCCGTGGCATCGTCGACGGACTTGCCCGCGACGTCCGGGATGGGGCCGACGGACTCGACCAGATCGACGGTCGCCGCCTCGAAGTACTCGCCGCCCTGGGAGAGGTCGCGACCGTCGAGAGCGCCGGAGGCCGAGATGATGGTGCCGGAGGGGACCTTCGCGTCGAACTGCTGCGCGACGGCGCCGACGTTCGCCTTCTTGGCTTTGATCTCCGCCTTCGCCTGATCCAGGGTCGTGCCGGCCAGGGCGCCGAGGGTGATCGGCGCCGGTCCCTGCGAGATGCGGACCGTGACGAGGCTGCCGCGCGCAGCGGACGCGCCCTCGCCCGGATCGGTGCTGGAGACGAGACCCTTCTGGACCGTGGTGCTGTACTCGGGCGCCTCCTTGGTCTGGAAGCCGAGCTCCTTGAGTTGTGCGGCTGCCGCATCCGGCGCGACGTTCACGAGTTTCGGCACCTGCACGAGGGAGCCGGGGCCCGAGCCGAAGTACCAGCCGGTGCCTCCCGCCACGCCCGCGAGCAGGATGATGAGAGCGAACAGCCACCAGCCCTTGCCTCGGCGCCGCTTGGCCGAGTCCGCGAGGGCGTCGGCGGAGCTCGGCGTGTTGGCCGCGACCTGCTGGCGGATGGCCGGGTTGATGATCTGGGTGTCGCCCTCGTCGGCGCTGTACGCCGGCGGGAGGACCATGGTCGGCTGCAGCACGGCCTCGCCGCGGATCGACTTCTCGGCCTCGATCAGCCGGTCGAGCATCTCGCGGGCGTCTTTGGGTCGGCGGTCCGGGTCCTTCTCGGTCGCCCAGAGCACCAGCTCGTCGAGCTCGGCGGGCACCGCCGGGTTCTTGCTGCTCGGGGCGGGCACGGCGTCGTTGGCGTGCTGGTAGGCGATCTGCATCGGCTGCTCGCCCTTGAAGGGCTGCTCGCCGGTGAGCATCTCGAACATCATGATGCCGAGCGCGTAGATGTCGCTGCGGGCGTCCGCGACGCCGCGGGTCACGAGCTCGGGGGAGAGGTACGCGATGGTGCCGAGCAGCGCCTGGCCGGTGGCGGTGTTCGCGCTCGCGGCGCGCGCCAGCCCGAAGTCGCCGATCTTGATGCGGCCGTCGTCGGCGAGCAGCACGTTCTCGGGCTTGAGGTCGCGGTGGACGATGCCGGCCTTGTGCGCGGCCGCCAGACCGCTGAGGACCGCCTCCATGATGTCGACGGTCTGCTCGGGGGTCAGCTTGCCGTAGTCCTTGAGGAGGTCGCGCAGGGTGATGCCCGGGAGGTACTCCATGACCAGGTACGCCATGTCGGAGTCCTGGCCCTGGTCGAACACGTTGACCACGTTCGGGTGGGCGAGGCGCGCGGCCGAGCGGGCCTCCTGAACGAAGCGGCTCTTGAAGGTGCTGTCGTCGGCGAGGTGGCCGTGCATGACCTTGATCGCGACCCGCCGCTCGAGGCGGAGGTCGGTGGCGAGGTAGACCGTCGCCATGCCGCCCCGGGCGATCCGCGAGCGCACCTGATACCGGCCGTCGATGAGACGGCCGATCAAGGGGTCGGTCTGGCTCGTGGTCACGAGTCGAGTCTAGGGAACGACGGGTGCGTGAACCCTGCAAAACACCGGTGACGGCGCGGGCTGTGATCCGGCTGTGACCTTCTGCGGCCCACGCGGGTCAGCCGAGCTGCACGAGCCACGCGCGCGCCGAGGTCTCCCACTTGGCGTAGGCGTCGGGGAACGCGGAGATCTGCACGGCCTGCGCGGCCTGGGTGACGCTCATCGAGGTCCAGCCCGGGATGTCCAGGAGGCCGCGCGTGCGCCCCGGGTTGGGGTTGCCCGCACCGCCGTAGAACGCCCGGATGGCGCGCTCGGGGTCGAGGACCTGGGCGGCGGTGCCCCAGCCGGTGCTGGGCCGCTGCTGGAACAGGCCGAGCGAGTCGCGGTCGCCGTAGCGGACGTTGCGGAGGCCCGACTCCTGCGCGGCGGCGGCCAGCGCGACGACGATGCCCTGATCGCTCACCCCCTCCTGGCGGCCGATCCGCACGATGAGAGCGGCGTTGCCGCGCATCTCGTCGGTGAGCGCGACGACCTGGCCGGCGCTCGCGCTCGGGAGCGGAGCGGGAGCCGCGACCGGAGCCGGAGCCGGCGCCGGAGCGGCCACCGGGGTCACGGACGCCGCGGTCGTCATGCCCGGGATGGTGATCTGCTGCCCGGGGAAGATCAGGCTGGAGCTGCTGAGGCCGTTCACGCTGAGCACCGACGCGGTCGAGACGCCGAACCGGCTCGCGATGCGGCTGATGGTGTCGCCGGAGACGACGGAGTACTTGGTGACCGCCGGGGCGGACGGGGCCGCGGGCGCCGGTGCGGGGGCGGCCGCTCCGCCGAGCGCGAGCACCTGCCCGGGGAAGATGAGGCTCTTCCAGCTGAGCCCGTTGAGGGCGAGGATGCTCGCCGTCGAGACACCGAAGCGGGAGGCGATCCCGCTGACCGTGTCGCCGGAGGCCACGGTGTAGCTGGTCGGGGCGCCCGCGACGGAGGTCAGCGCCGTCGACGTCGTCGTGCTGGCGGACGGATCGACGGCGATCCGGGTCGACCCGGTCGTCGGCGTCTTCTCGCGCGGCTGTTCCGCCGTCTGCGGCTGCACGGCCTGCGCGGGGGTCACCAGATTGAGCGCCACCGCGATCGAGCCGGCGACGGCGATCGGGACGGTGCCGAGCACGGACCGCGTCCAGTGCCGGCCGCGCTCCTGCACGGTCGTCGGCTCCGCGGCGGCTTCGTCGTCTCGCACGGACATGGGACCCCCCTTTCGAGTGACACGCCGGACCCCACGCTGACACAGAATGTAGAGGGAGTCAACCAAAGTGACGGGTGTGACAGCAGTTTACCTGATCGTAACAATCGGTCCCGCACACGGGCCCGCTCCGGACGTGGCACCCTTGATGACGTGAATGAGCGCGTGCAGGCCACCGAGTGGCTCACCATCCCCGACCTCGTCGACCAGCTGGGCATCGGCGTCAGCCGCGTTCGCCGGCTGATCGAGGACCGCCACCTCGCCGCGAAGCGGATCGGCGGCGTCATCAAGGTCCCGGCGCTGTTCCTGCGGGACGGCGAGCCGTTGCCGGAGCTGCGGGGGACGCTGGTCGTCCTCTCCGATGCGGGCTTCGACGACGACGAGGCCGTCGACTGGATGATCGAGGAGGAGGAGTCGCTGGGCACCTCGCCGATCGAGGCGCTGCGCAGCGGCCGCAAGGCCGAGGTGCGCCGGGTGGCCCAGGCTCTCGCCTGAGCCCGTTCAGGCCGCGCGGCGGGTGACCGTCACGGCGAGGTCGCGCAGGTTCGCCTTCGCCTGATCGCCGATGGGCGCGGCCTCGAGCGCGTCGATCGCGCGCCGCACGTTGTCCGCGATCATCTTCTCGACCGTGTCGACCGCGCCAGACTCGCGGATGGTCGACTGGAGCATCGCGATCTGCTGCGGCGTGAGCTCCGGGTCGCCGAGGAGCTCGTCGAGCGTGGCGCGCGCACCGGAGGGGAGGGCCTCCCGGGTGAGGGCGATCAGCACGGTCCGCTTGCCCTCGCGCAGATCGTCCCCGCTCGGCTTCCCCGTCACGTCGGCGTCGCCGAAGACGCCGAGCAGATCGTCGCGCAGCTGGTACGCGATCCCGAGGGGGAGGCCGAAGCCGCGCAACGCGTCGAGCTGGCCGACGGTGGCGCCCGCGAGACTGGCCCCGATGAGCAGTGGCGACTCGATGCTGTACTTGGCCGACTTGTAGACGATGACGCGCTCCGCCCGGGCGAGTTGGTCGGAGTCCGGCCGCCCGGCCCAGCCGATCTCCTCGAAGATGTCGAGGTACTGGCCGGCGGTGACGTCGATCCGCATCCGGTTGAACTCGGCGCGGGCCGCTCGGCGCGCCGATGGGCTGACCGCCTGCGTGAGGCCCTCGTCGAACAGCTCGTCGCTCAGGATCAGGAGGAGGTCGCCGAGCAGGGTGGCGGCGCCGTGGCCGAACGTCTCGCCCGAGCCCTTCCAGCCCTCCTGGTCGTGGAGGCTCTGGAAGCGGCGATGCGCGGACGGTGCGCCGCGGCGCGTGTCGGAGTTGTCGATCAGGTCGTCGTGGACCAGGGCCGCGGCGTGGAACAGCTCCAGCGCGCTCGCGACCGAGACCACGGCGTCGAGCGGACCGCCGGTGGTGACGGGCGACTCGGCGGCTTCGTCACCGGCCGTGCGCACGGCCTGCCAGCCCCAGAAGCAGAAAAGGGCGCGGAACCGTTTGCCGCCGCTGAGAAAATCCCTTGAGAAACCCGCGATCGGGGAGAGCTCGTCCGCGATGGAGACGAGAATAGATGCACGGACATCGAAGAATCCATCGATTCTGGACTGGATAAGGTCGACGAATCGGATGCTTTCAGACACATGCCTAGCCTAGTCAGAGACGCACGGCTACAATCAGCCACACAAGGCTTGAACCCACGAGAAAGAGGGGGAAACGGATGCCGCTTTCGGAGCACGAGCAGCGCCTCCTCGAAGAGATGGAGCGCAGCCTCTATCAGAACGACGCGGATTTCGTGGCGAAGGTCGGCGGCAAGCGGGTGCGACCCGCGTACCGCTCGATCGTCCTGGGCATCCTGATCGCCGTCGTCGGCGTCGGTGTGCTGATCACCGGAGTCTTCGTCCAGCAGCCGCTCGTCGGCATCCTGGGCTTCGTCGTCATGTTCGGCGGAGTGCTCCTGGCCATCGCCCCCGGCAAGCGCGTCGCGGTCGACCCCGACGCCCCCACCACGCCGAGCAAGGCCAAGGCGGGTCGCGGCGGCAGCCAGGCCGGCTTCATGGACAAGCTCAACGACCGCTGGGACAAGCGGCAGGACGGTCAGGGCTGACCCTCCCTCCACTTCGCCCCACCCCGCTCCCTTCGTAGGCAGCACCAGGCCGATCCTTTGGATCGGCCTTTTTTCATGCCCATTTTCCTCCCCGGGCGCGTAGGATTGCTCCACTTTGCTCCACCGCGAAAATCCTTGATTTTCCGCGGCTCGAACACCCCCTTTCGGGCCAATATTCCCGATGTGCGTGATTTTGTGGATGGAAGTGGAGTAAAGTGGAGGCGCACCACAACCTTGGGCCGGAAGAGTGGGGAGGCGTCCGATGTTCCTCGGTACTCACGCCCCCAAACTGGACGAGAAGGGGCGCATCATCCTGCCGGCCAAGTTCCGCGATGAGCTCGCGTCCGGTCTCGTCCTGACCCGCGGTCAGGAGCACTGCGTGTACGTCTTCAGCCAGCGCGAGTTCGAGGCGCTGCACGAGAAGATCCGCCAGGCGCCGGTGACGAGCAAGCAGGCCCGCGACTACCTGCGCGTCTTCCTCTCCGGGGCGAGCGCGGAGGTGCCGGACAAGCAGAACCGGGTGACCATCCCGCAGACGCTGCGTTCGTACGCCGGGCTCGACCGCGACCTGGTCGTGATCGGTGCGGGCAGCCGCGCCGAGATCTGGGACGCCCAGGCCTGGGAGACCTACCTGGCCGAACAGGAATCCACATTCGCAGAGACCGACGAGGAGGTGATCCCAGGGCTGTTCTAGCGCCTGACGCCGGACTCCCAGCCATACGCCCTGACGCACTTCCCCGGTGTCAGGTCGGAATGGATGGGGATCCGGAATCAGGGGCACGGGCCCTCTTCACGATGAGCGAACCGACGAATCACGACGAGATCCACACCCCGGTCCTCCTGGAGCGGTGCATCGAGCTGCTCGGGCCCGCGCTGGAGCGCCCCGGGGCGATCTTCGTCGACGCCACCCTCGGCATGGGCGGCCACTCGGCGGGCGTGCTGGAGCGGTTCCCGGAGGCGATCCTGGTCGGGCTCGACCGCGACCCCGAGGCGCTCGCCATCGCGGGGGAGCGGCTCGCACGGTTCGGCGACCGCGTTCACCTCGTCCACACCGTGTACGACGGCATCCGCGAGGCCCTCGACGGGCTCGGGTTCGACGCGGCCGACGGCATCCTCTTCGACCTCGGCGTCTCCTCCCTGCAGCTCGACCGGGTCGAGCGCGGTTTCTCGTACTCCAAGGACGCCCCGCTCGACATGCGGATGGACGGCACGAGCGACCTGACCGCCGAGGTCATCCTGCGCGACTACTCGGAGGCCGACCTGCGCCGCATCTTCCGCGAGTACGGCGAGGAGAAGCTGGCCGCGCGGTACGCCCAGAAGATCGTGGCGGCGCGCGAGCAGGAGCCGCTGGTCCGCTCCGGGCAGCTGGTCGACGTGATCACGAAGGCCACGCCCGTCGCGGTGCAGCGCCAGGGCCACCCCGCCAAGCGCGTCTTCCAGGCGCTGCGGATCGAGGTCAACCAGGAGCTGTCCGTGCTGCAGCACGCGATCCCCGCGGCGATCGACTCGCTGCGCGTCGGCGGCCGCATCGTCGTCGAGGCGTACCAGTCCCTGGAGGACCGCATCGTGAAGCGCGAGCTGCAGGCGCGCTCCGTCTCCAGCGCGCCTCCGGGGCTCCCGGTGGAGCTGCCGGAGCACCGCCCCGAGCTGAAGCTGCTGATCCGCGGCGCCGAGCTCGCGAACGACGACGAGAAGGCCGCGAACCCGCGAGCCACCCCGGTCCGCCTGCGGGCGGCCGAACGCGTGAGGAGGGCCTCGTGAGCACGAGTCTTGCTGAATCGACCGCACGACGCCGTCCCGCCGCGGGCTGGACCGGGGGCGTCCTCCCGGCCCCGGCCGAGCAGGAGCGGCGCGGCCACCTCGAGGTCGTCCCCTCGCGCTCCCAGCGCCGCGCCCGCCCGCGCGCTCTCTACGCCGTGGTGGCGGTGGGCTCGCTGCTGGTCATCGTCGTGGCCCAGCTGCTGCTGAGCATCGCGATCTCGCAGGGCGCGTACACGCTGAACACCCTCCAGACCCAGCAGACGAGCCTGCAGCGTTCGCTGCAAGCGGCCTCGGAGGACCTCACCCGCGTGTCGTCGCCGCAGAACCTCGCGGCGAACGCCAACTCCCTCGGCATGGTCAGCAACAGCAACCCCGCCTACCTGCGCCTCTCGGACGGCGCCGTGCTCGGCGCGCCCATCGCCGCGACCGGTGCAGCGGGCACGGTCACCGGCGGCCAGGGCAACCTCGTGCCGAACTCGCTCCTGGCGGGCGTCGGACTGGCCAACACGCAGCAGCCGGCCACGCCGCCCGCGACCCAAGCTGGGAATTCCGCAAGCACGGGTGCCGCTACCCCGCCCACCACCGCGCCGACCGTACCGTTGCAGGGAGCGTTGCCCACGCCGGTGACGCACTGACGACGGGACGGACGCACGCATGACCAGCAAGAAGATGTTGCGGCGGCGGACCGCGGTGACCGTGGCGGCCGTCGCCGTCACCGTCGGCATCCTCGGTGCGAAGCTCGTCGACATCCAGGTGGTCCGCGCGGACGCGCTGCAGGCGCAGTCGGTCGACGCGAAGGAGCGGACGACCACGCTCTACGGCAACCGCGGCGACGTCGTCGACGACGACGGGACCGTCCTGGCCACCACCATCTACAAGTACACGGCCGCGGCCTCCCCTTCGGACGCGGTCGCCGGCGCCGACGGGCACGCGAAGATGCTGGCGGCGGCCGCGAAGATCGGCGCGATCACCGGTCAGGGCGCCGACGCCGTGGCGAAACTCTTCGACGACGCGCTCGCCCAGAACCCGAAGTCGAAATACGTGCTCATCAAATCCGGGATGGACGTGGGCACCTTCGACAAGCTGAACGCGCTGCCCTACCCGTGGCTCACCTTCTCGAAGGTCCAGACCCGCAGCTACCCGAACGGCGCGGTCGCCGGCAACCTGCTCGGCTACATGTCGGACTCCGGCAACGGCGGCCTGGAGGAGAGCGAGAACACCTGCCTCGCCGGGCGCAACGGCTCGGAGACGTACCAGCAGGGCGCCGACGGCGTGGCCATCCCGGGCAGCACCGTCGTGCAGAAGCAGGCGAAGGACGGCGGCACGGTCAAGCTGACCTTGGACAGCGACCTCGAATGGTTCGCCACGCAGACGCTGGCCCAGCAGGTCCAAGCGACCGGATCGCAGTTCGGCTTCGTGACGGTCGTGGAGGCCAAGACGGGCAAGGTCAAGGCCGTGGCCCAGTGGCCCTCCGCCGACCCCAACAACCTCGACGGGACCGACCCCAAGTACTGGAACCTGCGGCCGCTCACCGACCCGTACGAGCCCGGCTCGACGTTCAAGGCCCTGACGGCGGCCATGCTGATCGACCAGGGCAAGGCGAGCCCGACCTCGCAGGTCCTCGCCCCCTACGAGTGGAAGTCCGGCAACGGCGCAGACCTCCACGACTCCAGCTACCACGACCCGCTGCGGCTGACGCTCACCGGCGTGCTGATGATGTCGTCGAACACCGGCATGTCGCAGCTCGGCCGCGCGCTCAGCGATCAGACGCGCTACGACTACCTGAAGAAGTTCGGGATCGGCGACAGCACCGGCCTGCCGTACCCGGGGGAGTCCGACGGCATCCTGCACCCGGTCGACAGCTGGGACGACCAGACGAAGTACGCTACGATGTTCGGCCAGGGCGTCTCGGCGACCCAGCTGCAGATGGTGGACGCATACCAGGCGCTCGCGAACGGCGGCGCGCGCATCCCGCTCTCGCTGGTCGAGAGCTGCACCGACGCCGACGGCAAGGTCACCCAGGTCCCGTCGGCCAAGGCGACCCAGGTCGTCTCGCCGGAGGCCGCCAGCACCACGCTCGGGATGATGGAGTCGGTCGTCACCAAGGGCGAGCTCGCGAAGCAGCTCCAGATTCCCGGCTACCGCGTCGCCGCCAAGACCGGAACGGCCCAGCAGCCGGACGGCAAGGGAGGGTACCTGCCCTCGTACTACGTCTCGGTGATGGGCGTGGCCCCGGTCGACGACCCCCAGTACGTCGTTTCGGTCAACCTCGGATACCCGACTACCATTACTTCGTCGGCAGCCGCCGCTCCGCTGTTCCACACGATCATGAGCCAGGTGCTGAAGACCTACCGGGTGAAGCCGTCGACGACCAGCCCGGCCGACTACCCTCCGTACTACTGAAAGTGAGCCCCGTGACAGGACCGGCGCCCTCCTCCCTGCGCCCCGAGCATCCCGTCGCCCGTCCGCTCGCCCAGCTGGTCGCGGAGTTCGGGCTGGACTGCCGAGGCGACCTCGACGCCGTCGAGGTGACCGGTGCGGCTCTCGCGAGCTCCGCCGTCGAGCCCGGCGATCTCTACGTCGGCGTGCCCGGCAAGAACGCGCACGGCGCGAGCTACGCGGCTGCGGCCGCGGAGGCCGGCGCGGTCGCGGTGCTCACCGACGAGGCGGGCGCCGACCTCGCCGCGGCCTCGGGACTCCCCGTCATCGTCACGCAGGACCCGCGCGCCGCCCTCGGCGCCGTCGCGGCCTGGATCTACCGCACGGACGAGAACCAGGCGACCCTGTTCGGCGTCACCGGGACCAACGGCAAGACCAGCGTGGTCTACCTGCTCTACGCGATCCTCGGGCAGCTCGGCGTCGTCGCCGGGCTCAGCTCGACCGCCGAGCGCCGCATCGGCGAGCAGGCGATCACCAGCAAGCTGACCACTCCGGAGGCCAGCGAGCTCCACGCGCTCCTCGCCCGGATGCGCGAGGAGGGCGTCCGCGCCGTCGCGCTCGAGGTCTCGGCGCAGGCCCTCAGCCGCCACCGCGTCGACGGCATCGAGTTCGACGTGGTCGGGTTCACCAACCTCAGCCACGACCACCTCGACGACTACACGGCGATGGACGACTACTTCGAGGCGAAGCTGGAGCTGTTCCAGCCGGACCGCGCCCGCCGCGGGGTCGTCACGGTGGACTCCGACTGGGGCCGCTCGCTCGTCCAGCAGTCGCGCATCCCCGTCACGACCCTGTCCAGCTCGCCCGGAACCGAGGCCGACTGGACCCTGACGATCCTCGACGAGACCCTCTCCGACACTGCGTTCGCGATCGAAGGACCGGACGGCCGCCGCCTGGAGTCCTCGGTGCCGCTGATCGGCGCCTACAACGCCGCCAACGCCGCGCTCGCGATCGTGATGCTGGTGGAGTCCGGCTACGACCTGGACGCGATCGGCGCGGCCCTCGACCGCGACGGCGGGATCGACGCCTACGTGCCCGGACGCACCGAGCGGCTCTCCGGCGACCGCGGTCCGGTCGTCTTCATCGACTACGGACACACGCCCGACGCGTTCCTCTCGACCCTGACGGCGCTCCGCCGGGTCACCTCGGGCCGCGTGGTGATGGTCTTCGGCGCCGACGGCGACCGGGACACCACCAAGCGCGCCGACATGGGCGCGATCGCCGCCCGCGGCGCCGACGCCGTGGTCATCACCGACTTCCACCCGCGCTGGGAGGACCCGGCCGCGATCCGCGAGGCGCTCCTCGCCGGCGCCCGTGCCGCCGTCCCGGACGGCGAGCTCTACGAGGTGCCGGACCCGCGCGCCGCCTTCCGCAAGGCGCTCTCGCTGGCGGGCGACGGCGACGTCGTGCTGTACGCCGGCCCCGGCCACGAGGACTACCAGGAGGTCGCCGGCCAGCGACTGCCGTACTCCGCCCGCGACGACGCCCGGCTCGCCCTCCGAGAGGCCGGGTGGCTCTGATGATCGCCCTCACCCTCGCCGAGGTCGCCGCGGCGACCCGCGGCACCCTCCTGCTCGACGGCGCGCTGGTCGACGGCGCGCCCGCGACTCCCGAGACCGTCGTCAGCGGGCTCTCGACCACCGACTCGCGGGAGGTCGTGCCCGGCACGCTCTTCTTCGCCAAGCCCGGTGAGTTCACCGACGGGCACCTCTTCGCGCCGCAGGCGGCCGAGGCGGGCGCCGCGCTCCTGGTGGTCGACCACGCGCTCGACCTCCCGGTGCCGCAGCTGCTCGTCGAGGACACCGTCGTCGCCCTCGGCGACCTCGCGACCGAGGTCATCGCCCGCGTGCGCGCCCTCGGCCGGCTGAAGATCGTCGGCGTCACCGGCTCCAACGGCAAGACGACCACCAAGAACCTCCTGCGCGAGATCCTGGAGCAGGTCGGCCCGACCATCGCCCCCCGCGCCTCCTTCAACAACGAGGTCGGTGCCCCGGTGACGATGCTCGAGGTCACCGAGGAGACGCGCTACCTCGTCGCCGAGATGGGCGCGAGCGGCGTGGGCGAGATCGCCCGCCTCGTGCGCATGGCCCGTCCGGACATCGGGATCGTGCTCAAGGTCGGCCTCGCCCACGCGGGCGAGTTCGGCGGGATCGAGAAGACGCTCGCGGCGAAGACCGAGATGGTCAGCGACCTGCTCGAATCCGACGTCGCCGTCCTGAACCTGGACGACCCGCGCGTCGCCTCCATGGCGGACAAGACCGCCGCCCGGGTGCTGTGGTTCGGCCTCGACGGCCGCGCCGACGTGCGCGCGACCCACATCGTCTCCAGCGCGCGCGGTACGTCGTTCACCCTCCACCTGCCGGACGGCACCTCGAGCGAGGTCCGCTTCCGGGTGCTGGGCGAGCACCACGTGATGAACGCCCTCGCGGCCGCGGCCGCGGCGCACACGCTCGGCGTCGGCATCGACGCGATCGTCTCCGCCCTCCAGACCGTGCAGCGCGCGGAGCGGTGGCGGATGGAGGTCCTGGGCGGCGCCCGTGGCGTGACGGTCATCAACGACGCGTACAACGCGAGCCCGGACTCCATGTCCGCCGCGCTCAAGACGCTCGCGCAGATCGCGGAGCCGGGCTCCCGGACCGTCGCCGTGCTGGGCGAGATGAGCGAGCTCGGCGAGTTCTCGGGGGAGGAGCACGACCGCATCGGCCTGCTCGCCGTCCGTCTCGGCATCGGCCAGCTCGTCGTCGTCGGTCCCTCGGCCCGGCGGATGCACATCACCGCCATCAACGAGGGATCGTGGGACGGCGAGTCCCTCTACTTCGACACCCAGGACGCCGCGTACGAGCACCTGACGGGAGACCTCCGCGAGGGGGACACCGTGCTCGTGAAGTCCTCCAATTCCGCGGGACTGCGCTTCCTCGGCGACCGACTGGGAGAATTCTTCTCGTGAGAGCCCTGCTGACCTCCGGTGCACTGTCGATGGCGTTCTCGCTGTTCCTGACGCCGCTGTTCATCCGCCTGTTCCGCCGCCTGCAGTGGGGGCAGTTCATCCGCGACGACGGGCCGCAGAGCCACCACGCCAAGCGGGGCACCGCCACGATGGGCGGCATCATCGTCATCCTGGGCACGCTCTTCGGCTACTTCACCGCCCTGCTCCTCACCGGCGACGAGACGAGCGTCTCGGCACTGCTGGTGCTGTTCCTCATGGTGGGGCTCGGCATCGTCGGCTTCGTCGACGACTTCCTGAAGACCCGGCGCGAGCGCAGTCTCGGCCTGACGGGGTGGGCGAAGGTCGCCGGCCAGGTGATCGTCGCGACCGTCTGGGCGTTCCTGGCGATCTCGTTCCCGAACGGCAACGGCGACACCCCGGCCTCGATGAACGTGTCGTTCATCCGCGACCTGCCGATCGACTTCGGCCACCTCACCCAGTTCGGGGCGATCGGGCTCGTGGTGGGCTACGGCCTCTACCTGATCTGGATCAACTTCATCGTGGCCGCGACGTCGAACGGCGTGAACGTCACCGACGGGCTCGACGGCCTGGCCTCGGGTGCGTCGATCCTCGCCATCGGCGCCTACATCATCATCGGCTTCTGGCAGTCCATCCAGTCGTGCGCGAACTCCAACCTGAACCCGGAGAACGTGGCCAAGTGCTACGAGGTGCGCGATCCGTTCGACCTCGCGATCGTGGCGACGGCGATCGTCGGCGCCGTGGTCGGCTTCCTCTGGTGGAACACGTCGCCCGCGCAGATCTTCCTCGGCGACACCGGTTCGCTCGCGCTCGGCGGCGCGGTGGCGGCCCTCGCCATCCTCAGCCACACCGAGCTCCTGCTCGTGCTCATCGGCGGCCTCTTCGTGATCGAGGCGGGCTCGGTGATCGTCCAGCGGGCGTACTTCAAGCTCACCCACGGCAGGCGCATCTTCCTGATGAGCCCCATCCATCATCATTTCGAGCTCAAAGGCTGGGCGGAGGTGACGGTCGTCGTGCGGTTCTGGATCATCGGCGGTCTGCTCGTCGCCGCCGGCGTCGGCTCGTTCTACCTCGAATGGCTCGCCACGTGAGTGCGGGGGAGCGGCTCTCGACCCTGACCAGCTGGCACGCCGACTGGCGCGGCCTGCGGGTCGCCGTCTACGGCCTCGGCGTCACCGGTTTCTCCGTGGCGGACACCCTCGCCGAGCTCGGCGCGGAGGTCCTCGTCGTCACGGCGTCGGCCGACTCCGAGCGGGCGATGCTGCTCGAGGTCATCGGCGCCGAGCTGCTCGAGGAGTCCGACCTCTCGTCGGCGCCGGCGCGTCTGGTCGAGTTCGATCCGGAGCTCGTGGTCGTCTCGCCCGGATTCCACTGGGACCACCCGCTGCTGGTGTGGGCCGAGGAGCGGGAGACCCCGGTCTGGGGCGACATCGAGCTCGCGTGGCGGCTCCGCGACAAGGTGGCGGCGCCGGGCAGCGGGAACACCCCCGCCGACTGGATCTGCGTCACCGGGACCAACGGCAAGACCACCACGGTGCAGCTGACCGCGACCATGCTCCTCGCCGGCGGCAGCCGGGTGGCCCCGTGCGGCAACATCGGCGTGCCGGTGCTCGACGCGATCCGCGACCCCGAGGGCTTCGACGTGCTCGTCGTAGAGCTCTCGAGCTACCAGCTGCACTGGATCAACCGCAACGCGGGCGGCGAGCTCTATCCCTACTCGTCGGCCTGCCTCAACATCGCGGACGACCACCTCGACTGGCACGGCTCGCTGGAGGCGTACATCGCCGCGAAGGCGAAGGTCTACGACAACACGCAGGTCGCGTGCGTCTACAACCGCGCCGACGCCAACACCATCCTGATGGTGGAGGAGGCGGAGGTCGTCGACGGCGCCCGGGCCATCGGCTTCGGGCTCGACGTGCCCGGCCCGAGCGATTTCGGCGTGGTCGACGGCATCCTGTGCGACCGCGCGTTCCTCGAGGACCGCATGACGACCGCCCTGGAGCTGACCACGCTGGACGAGCTGCGGGAAGCGGGACTGTCGGCGCCGCACGTCGTCGCCAACATCCTGGCCGCCAGTGCGCTCGCGCGCTCGTACGGGGTCGAGCCGCAGACCATCCGCGACGTGCTGACCGCGTTCCGACTGGACGCGCACCGCATCGAGCTGGTGCGGGTCGAGGCAGGCGTGAGCTGGGTCGACGACTCCAAAGCCACCAACCCGCACGCCGCGGACGCGTCGCTGCGCGCGTACTCGTCGGTCGTCTGGGTGGTCGGCGGCCTGCTGAAGGGCGTCGACATCGACGAGCTCGTCCGCAGCCACGCCTCCCGCCTGCGCGGGGCCGTGCTGATCGGCGTCGACCGTGAGCCGCTCCGGGAGGCATTCCGGCGACACGCGCCGACGGTTCCGGTGGTCGAGGTCGAGGCCGACGAAACTGAAGGGGTCATGCCGACGGCTGTCCGCTCGGCCGGCGGTCTCGCCCGCGAGGGCGACACCGTTCTGCTGGCGCCGGCCGCGGCGTCCATGGACCAGTTCGCCGACTATGCGGAACGGGGACGCCTCTTCCAGGCGGCCGTCAACGAGTACTTGGGAGGTGAGGCGGATGACTTCTCCGCCTCGCGTCCCGACGAGGACTGAGCGCCCCACTCCCGCCTCCCGCGGCGCCGCCTCGTCCGAGACCTCGTCACGCCTGGCCGGCCTGACCGCGCGGATCTCGCTCGGCAAGAACGTGACCGCGGAGTCGGCCAACTACTTCATGCTGCTCGGCGTCACGCTGTTCATGGTGATGTTCGGCCTGGTGATGGTGCTGTCGTCCTCCTCGGTGGAGTCGCACAGCGACAGCGACAACTTCTTCTCGCGGTTCTGGTCGCAGGGGGCGTTCGCGCTCATCGGCCTGCCGCTGATGTTCCTGGTGTCCCGGTTGCCCGCGCGGTTCTGGAAGAAGTCGATCTGGTTCCTGCTCGCCGCCGCGTGCTTCCTCCAGGTGCTCGTGCTCCTGACCCCGCTCGGCGTCGAGATCGGCGGCAACCGCAACTGGCTGCGGATCGGATCGTTCACCGGCCAGCCGTCGGAGGCGATCAAGGTCGCCCTCGTCGTCTGGCTCGGCGTGGTGCTCGCGCGCAAGCGGGACGTCCTCGACCAGTGGAAGCACGTCGCGGTACCGGTCGTGCCGATCGCCGGCGGCGCGATCGCGCTCGTCCTGCTCGGCGGCGACCTGGGCACGACGGTCATCATGGCCGCACTCGTCCTGGGCGCCCTGTTCTACGCCGGCGTGCGGATGCGCTACCTCGTCATCGGGACGGTCGGGATGGCCGCGATCGCGGTCGCCGTCGCCCTGTCCAGCGCCAGCCGCGTCGGACGCATCGCCGCGTTCTTCGGCGGGAGCAGCGCCGCCAACCCGGACGTCGACTGGCAGATCAAGAACGGCTTCTACGCGCTCGCGTCCGGCGGCGTGTTCGGCGTCGGGCTCGGCAACTCCCACTCGAAGTGGTCCTGGCTGCCCGCTGCCGACACCGACTTCATCTTCGCGATCATCGGCGAGGAGCTCGGGCTGATCGGCGCGATCGTGGTCCTGCTGCTCTTCGTGCTGCTCGCGATCGTGTTCCTCCGCATCATCCACGCGTCCACCGACCCGTTCGCCCGCGTCACGACGGCCGCGATCATGGTCTGGCTGATCGGCCAGGCGTTCGTGAACATCGCCGTCGTCCTCGGCGTCATACCCGTGCTCGGCGTACCGCTCCCACTGATCTCTGCGGGAGGGACTGCCATGATCAGTTCCATGATCGCCATCGGAATCGTCCTCTCGTTCGCGCGCGAGTCGAGCAAGGAATCGCACGCGAACCCGTCCGCCTCCCGATCGGCCGGTCCGCGCGCATGACGCGGTACCTGCTGGCCGGCGGAGGGACCGCCGGCCACGTGAACCCGTTGCTGGCCGTCGCCGACCGCCTGCGCCGCGACGACCCCGCGGCCGAGATCGTCGTGCTCGGCACGAAGGAGGGGCTGGAGGCACGACTGGTGCCCGCGCGCGGGTACGAGCTCGTCACCATCCCGAAGCTGCCCTTCCCGCGGCGCCCCAACGCCGCCGCGCTGCGGTTCCCCGGCGCGTACCGGCGCGCGATCCGCACCGTCGTCGAGCTGATCCGCGAGCGGGGGATCGACGTCGTCGTGGGCTTCGGAGGCTATGCCGCCGCGCCGGCCTACTCGGCCGCCCGCAAGGCAGGCGTGCCGCTCGTGATCCACGAGGCCAACGCCCGCCCCGGCCTCGGCAACCGCCTCGGAGCGCGCTACACCCCGTGGGTGGGCGTGGCATTCGAGGGTACCCGGCTGCCCCACGCGACCTTCGTCGGCATGCCGCTCCGGGTCGAGATCGAGGAGCTGGACCGCGCGGCGTCGCGCTCCGAAGCCCTCGCCGAGTTCGGCCTCGCCGACGACCGGCCCACGCTGCTCGTCACCGGCGGCTCGCTCGGCGCCCGCCGGCTGAACGGCACGATCTCGGCACGCGCCCGCGAGCTGACCGCGGCGGGCTGGCAGGTGCTCCACATCCAGGGCGGCCGCGGCGAGCTGACGGACCCGGGTGTCGAGCACTACCGCCTGCTGGACTACTGCGACCGCATGGACCTCGCGTTCGCGCTCACCGACTTCGCCGTGGCCCGCGCCGGTGCGGCGACGGTGTGCGAGTTCGCCGCGCTGGGCATCCCCGCCGTCTACGTGCCCTTCCCGATCGGGAACGGCGAGCAGCGCTACAACGCCGCCGGCGTCGTGGGCGCGGGCGGCGGGATCCTCGTGGACGACGCAGCGTTCCTCCCCGAGTGGGTCGACGCCGAGCTCCTGCCCCTCCTGAACGACCGCGAACGCGTGGCCGGCATGTCCGCCAGGGCCGCCGCGGCGGGGGTCCGCGACGGGTCCGACCGCATGGCGGCACTCGTCCGGCGCTCCCTCGGCCGCGCCTAGCCCCGTGAGAAGATGGAGGAAGCCGTGATGGAGTTACTCCTCGTGAACCGAAAGCAGTGCCCGTGATCAAGCCCGACCTCACCATGACCATCCCCGACGACCTCGGCGCCCTGCACTTCGTGGGCATCGGCGGGTCCGGGATGAGCGGGATCGCCCGCCTGTTCCTCGAGGCCGGCTACACGGTGACCGGCTCAGACGTGCGCCATTCCGCGAACATCGACACCCTGCGCGCCCTCGGCGCGACCATCGCCGTCGGCCACGACGCCGCGAACGTCGGCGATGCGGACACGCTGGTCGTCACCGGCGCGCTCTGGCAGGACAACCCCGAGTACCAGCTCGCGCTCGCGAAGGGCCTCCCGGTGCTGCACCGGTCGCAGGCGCTCGCGTGGCTGATCAACCGCAAGCGGCTCGTCGCCGTCGCCGGTGCGCACGGCAAGACCACGTCGACGGGCATGATCATCACCGGCCTGCTCGGCATCGGCGAGGACCCGAGCTTCGTCAACGGCGGCGTGATCGCCTCGCTCGGCAAGAGCTCGCAGACCGGCAGCGGCGACCTGTTCGTCGTGGAGGCGGACGAGTCGGACGGCACCTTCCTGCTCTACGACACCGCGGTCGCCCTCATCACCAACGTCGACCCGGACCACCTCGACCACTACGGCTCCCTCGAGGCCTTCGAGGAGGCGTTCGTCACGTTCGCCCGCGAGTCGAGCGAGCTGGTCGTCGTGTCGTCGGACGACGCCGGTGCGAAGCACGTCACCGCCCGCCTGCTGGAGTCCACCCCCGACAAGCGCGTGGTGACCTTCGGCGAGGCGGAGGATGCCGACGTGCGCGTCCACTCGGTCGTCACCGACGGACCAGTCTCCTTCCGCATCAGCTACCAGGGCGACGAGTACGCCGCGCAGCTGCGGGTCCCCGGCCGCCACAACGCCATCAACGCCGCGGGCGCCTTCGCGGTGCTGACCGGCCTGGGCTTCGAGCCGGCCGCGTCGCTCGCCGCCATCGCCGAGTTCGGCGGCACGGAGCGCCGCTTCGAGCTGCACGGGACGGTCGGCGGCGTGAGCGTCTACGACGACTACGCCCACCACCCGACCGAGGTCGCCGCCGCACTCTCCGCGGCGCGGACGGTCGTCGGCTCCGGCCGCATCATCGCGGTGCACCAGCCCCACCTCTACAGCCGCACGCGGCTCTTCGCGAACGAGTTCGCCGAGACCCTCGAGACGTACGCCGACGAGACCGTCGTGCTGGACGTCTACGGCGCCCGCGAAGATCCGGAGCCGGGCGTCACGGGCGCGCTCGTGGCCGATCGGTTCGCGCATCCCGAGCACGTCGCGTTCATCGCCGACTGGCAGGCCGCGGCCGACCACACCGCCGAGATCGCGCGCGAGGGCGACTTCGTCATCACCCTCGGGTGCGGCGACGTGTACCGCATCGTGCCCCAGCTGCTGGACTCGCTCCGCCGCGTCCGCGAGTAGCCGCCCGTGAAGCGCCCTCAAGGTCACGACCGGTCGCCCGGGCAGACGCCGCCGCCCGCGGCGGGCCCGCCCGCGAACGCGCCGGAGCCCGAGCGTCGCGCGACCGCGCGACCGGCGGTGACCGAGCCGATCCCGATCATCCAGGCGCCCACGCCCACGCCCACGCCGACGCCCTCGGCGCCGGCGTCTGCTCCATCCCGCGACCGCGAGCCCGCGCGCCGGCAGCACAGCGCACCTCCGGAGGCCGCTGCCGCCGCCGACACGTCGCCGTACGACCGCCTCCCGAGCAACCGCGAGATCAGCAAGGCGCTTCGGGCCGCGCGCAAGGAGCGCAAGAAGGTGGAGCGCGGCGAGGTCCGCCGGTTCACCAAGCGGTCGCGCCGGCGGCGTCAGGCCTGGCTCGGAGCGGGCGGAGTGGTGGTCGCGCTCGTCCTCGGCGTCACCCTGCTCGCCTTCTCCCCGGTGCTCGCGCTCAAGCACATCGAGGTCACCGGGGCGTCGCGGCTGAACCCCAAGGACATCCAGGCGAAGCTGGGGGATCAGCTCGGCAAGCCGCTCCCGCTGCTCGACCAGGCGGGCATCTCGCACGACCTCGCCGCGTTCCCGCTGATCCGCAGCTACACGGTGGAGAGCCATCCGCCGGACACCATCGTGGTCCGCGTGGTCGAGCGCCAGCCGATCGGCGTGGTGCAGAAGGGTGCGGCGTTCACCCTCGTGGACGCCGCCAAGGTGCCGATCGCCTCGAGCGCGGCCCGGCCCGAGGGGTTCCCGCTGATCGCGGCCGGCGGCGCGTCGGCCGAGAAGGACGCCGACTCGGCGTTCGCGGCGGCCGCCAGCGTGCTGAGCGCCCTCCCCGCCGCGACCCTCGCGCAGGTGGACACCATCTCGGCAACGACGAAGGACGACGTCTCCTTCACCCTCCGCGGCAGCGGTGCGACCGTCGTCTGGGGGAGCGCCGAGGACTCGGAGCTGAAGGCCGCCGACCTCGCGGCGCTGCTCGTCGGAGCCGCCGGCGCGAACCACTACGACGTGTCGTCGCCGCACAGCGTGACGACCGGATGACGCCGTGCGGACGACGGCTTCGGGACGCACTTTCCCGACACGCCTGGCCGGTTCCACCGCCACGGCCCGCGCGCACCTAACGTCGAAAAAAGGAATTGCATACTCAGCATAACTTTAAGCCTCGACTTGAGGTTGAAGGTTCCCGTGGAGGCCGGACGTGACAGCAAATCAGAACTACCTCGCCGTGATCAAGGTCGTCGGCATCGGCGGAGGCGGCGTCAACGCCGTCAACCGCATGATCGAGCTCGGCCTCCGCGGCGTCGAGTTCATCGCCATCAACACGGACGCGCAGGCGCTGCTCATGAGCGACGCCGACGTCAAGCTCGACGTCGGTCGTGAGATCACGCGCGGCCTGGGCGCCGGAGCCGACCCCGAGGTCGGCCGTCGCGCCGCCGAGGACCACGCGGAGGAGATCGAGGAGGCCCTCGCGGGCGCCGACATGGTCTTCGTCACCGCGGGCGAGGGAGGCGGCACCGGCACCGGCGGCGCTCCCGTCGTCGCGCGCATCGCCAAGTCGATCGGCGCGCTCACCATCGGTGTCGTCACCAAGCCGTTCTCCTTCGAGGGCAAGCGCCGCCAGCAGCAGGCCGAGGCCGGCGTGCAGCGGCTCAAGGAAGAGGTCGACACCCTCATCGTGGTGCCGAACGACCGGCTGCTGGAGATCAGCGACCGCGGCATCAGCATGCTGGAGGCGTTCTCCACCGCCGACCAGGTGCTCCTCGCGGGTGTGCAGGGCATCACCGACCTGATCACGACCCCGGGCCTCATCAACCTCGACTTCGCGGACGTGAAGTCCGTGATGCAGGGCGCGGGAAGCGCCCTCATGGGCATCGGCTCCTCGCGCGGCGCCGACCGCGCGATCAAGGCCGCCGAGCTCGCCGTGGCCTCGCCGCTGCTCGAGGCCAGCATCGACGGCGCGCACGGCGTGCTGCTCTCCATCCAGGGCGGATCGAACCTCGGCATCTTCGAGATCAACGACGCGGCCCGCCTGGTGCAGGAAGCCGTCCACCCCGAGGCGAACATCATCTTCGGTGCCGTCATCGACGACACCCTCGGCGACGAGGTGCGCGTCACGGTCATCGCCGCAGGCTTCGACGGGGGAGAGCCCGGCTCCAAGCCGGTGGTCGACACCCGTCGCTCGACGTTCGTCGAGGCCGGCGCGGAGGATGCCGCGACCTCCTCCGCCGTGACCGAGGCCGGAGAGGTCGAGGCGCCGGTCGCCGAGACCTGGACCGGTGAGACCCCGGTCGCCGAGACCGCCGCTCCCAAAGACCCTGCGTTCGACGACGAGAATGACGACCTCGACATCCCCGACTTCCTCAAGTAGCCCGCTCGCCGAGCGCCTCGCCGCGGTCCGGGACGGCATCGACGATGCCGCCCGGGCGGCGGGGCGCTCGCCGGACGAGCTGACCACGATCGTGGTCACGAAGTTCCACCCGGCCTCCCTGGTGCGCGAACTCGCCGCACTCGGCGTGCGCGACGTGGGGGAGAACCGGCACCAGGAGGCGCAGGAGAAGGCGGCAGAGCTCGCCGACCTCGATCTCGCCTGGCACTTCGTCGGGCAGCTCCAGAGCAAGAAGGCGCGACAGGCGCGGCGCTACGCCTCGGTCATCCACTCGATCGACCGCTTCTCGCTCGTCGACGCCCTGCGCTCCGACGAGTCCGAGGTGGACGCCTTCGTGCAGCTCAACCTCACGGACGACCCGGGCCGGGGCGGCGTCGCCGACCGCGACCTGGAGCCGCTCGTCGAGCACGTCCTTGCCACGCCCGGCCTGCGGCTTCTCGGCGTGATGGCCGTCGCCCCTCTCGACGAGGAGCCGGCACGCGCCTTCGAGCGCGTACGGGCCTCGAGCGAGCGCGTCCGTTCGCTGGCCCCGGAGGCCTCCGCGATCTCCGCCGGGATGTCCCAGGACTACCGCGAAGCCATCGCCGCCGGCGCGACACACCTTCGGATCGGGACGGCCATTACCGGGAATCGGCCCACCCTTCGTTAATCTCGAAGGAGAAGAAGGTTCGCAATACGTGCGTGCGAGGCGTCGGCGCACAGTTCTACACGGAGGAAGCGCATGGCCAACCCGCTGAAGAAGACGATGGTCTATCTCGGCCTCGCCGACGAGGAGCTGGAGTTCGACGAGCAGCCCGAGCAGGCGCAGCACCAGCCGCGCCGCGAGGCTCCCGCCCCGGCGCCGGTCCAGCCCGTCCCGCACCCCGCACCGGTCGCCCCCGTGGCCGGCCGCGCTCCGGTCACCCCGCTGCGCAAATCGTCCACCGCACGGAATGTTTCGGTACAGGAAATGAACGAGATCCTCACGGTCCACCCCCGCCAGTACCGCGATGCCCAGGCGATCGCCGAGTCGTTCCGGGAGGGCATCCCGGTCATCATCAACCTCTCGCAGATGAGCGAGGGCGACGCGCGTCGCCTCATCGACTTCGCCAGCGGGCTCTCCCAGGGCCTCTACGGCAAGATCGAGCGCGTGACGCCGAAGGTCTTCCTCCTCTCCCCGTCGCACGTGGTCGTCTCCGGCGAGCACGGCGGTGCGGACTCCGAGGTCGACGCCTCCTTCTTCGCCCAGAACTGAAACGTGCGGCTCCGGCCGCCGACACGACGTGAGCGCACGCCCCCTCGTCAGGGAGGGCGTGCGCTCTCCGTCATACTGGGGGTGTGCTTGTCGTCTCGATAGTCGCGACCATCGCGTACTACCTCCTCCTGATCTACTTCTTCGTCATGTGGGCGCGCTTCGTGCTCGACCTGGTGCGGACCTTCGCGCGGCAGTGGCGGCCCAAGGGCCTCGTGCTGCTGCTGGCCGAGGCGACCTACGCGGTCACGGACCCGCCGATCAAGTTCTTCCGCCGGATCATCCCGCCGCTGTCGATGGGCCCGGTCGCGCTCGACTTCGGGTGGAGCCTGACGATGCTCGTCGTGATCATCCTTTTGTACGTGACGCTGGGATTCAGCTGAGCGTCGATCGCGGAACCGGCGGCCGCCCCGTTATAGGGTTGTCGAGCCGACGAGCGAGCGCGGCGGAGTGCGCATTACCGGCCCACTTTGCTAGCGTTGGCTGAACGCGATATCTGTTCGTCTCTTTCAAGATCTAAGGTGGCTTGCCATGGCGCTGACTCCGGAAGATGTAGTCAACAAGCGGTTCCAACCGACGAAGTTCCGTGAGGGCTACGACCAGGACGAGGTCGATGACTTCCTCGATGAGGTGGTCGTCGAGCTCCGTCGTCTGGGTCAGGAGAACGAGGAGCTGAAGCAGCGCCTCGTCGCCGCCGACTCGCGCATCGCCGAGCTGCAGCGCAGCTCCGGCTCGTCCGCTGCGACGCCCGCCCCCGTCGCGGCCGCGCCTGCCGTCGACAACGGCGAGCTGACCCGTCTGCAGCAGGAGAACGAGGAGCTCAAGCAGCGCCTCGCCGCCGCGCAGCAGGAGTCCGCGGCCGCCGCCGCTGCGGCACCGGCCGCCGCTGCCGCCGCCCCGGCGTTCGCCGCCGACAGCGCGAACGACCCCAACGCGACCAACAACCTCCTCCAGCTCGCGCGCCGTCTCCACGAGGAGCACGTGCGCGAGGGCGTCGAGAAGCGCGACTCGCTCATCGCCGAGGGTCACGCCACCGCCGCGCGCATCGTCGCCGAGGCCGAGTCGAAGCAGCGCGCCCAGATCAGCGCCCTCGACCAGGAGCGCACGCAGCTGGAGCGCCGCATCGACGAGCTCCGCACGTTCGAGCGCGACTACCGTCAGGGCCTCAAGGGCTACATCGAGGGTCAGCTCCGCGACCTCGACGCCCAGCCCGCCGCCGGCGGTGCCGGCTTCGGTCAGAACCGCGCGGCCGCTCCCGTGAGCGCCAGCATCCCGGCCCCCGTCGCCGCGGACGCCTCCAGCTCCTCGGACCAGGGCAACCAGCCCCCGGTCTTCCCCGGCTTTGGAGGCTAATACCTCCCGGCCCTCGGTCAGCGTCCGGGCCTTGGTGATCCTGGCGGTGGTCGCGCTCTGCGTGTACCTCGTCGACCAGATCGCCAAGGTCCTGGTCGTCGCCAACCTCTACGAGGGTCAGCGGGTCGAGGTGCTCGGCCAGCTGCTGCAGTTCAACTTCGTCAAGAACGCCGGCGCCGCCTTCTCGATCGGGAGCGGATCCACCTGGATCTTCTCGATCGTCGGCGTCGGCGTGCTCGGCTTCGTCGTCTGGTACGCCCCGCGGATCAAGTCCACGGCGTGGGCCATCCTGTTCGGTCTGCTCCTCGGCGGCCTGCTGGGCAACCTCACGGACCGCCTCTTCCGGGAGCCGGGCTTCGGCGTGGGCCACGTGGTCGACTTCCTCCAGATCCCGCTCCTGCCGGCGATCTTCAACCTCGCCGATGTCGCGATCGTGTCGAGCATGGCGCTCTTCCTGATCCTGACGATCCGCGGCGTCGGTCTCGACGGGCGCCGGACGGGCGAGGATGAGGATGTCGACGCCGACACCGACGCGCTCGACGACGCGGACGCCCCCGTCGCGGACGACGCGGTCGTGGAGGCTCCTGCCGACGCGCCGACGGAGGCCGAGCACCCCGAGAAGCCGCAGCCGTAGATGGAGTCGCGCAGTTTCCCCATCCCCGACGGGCTCGACGGGGCGCGGGTGGACGCGGGGCTCGCGAAGCTCCTCGGCTTCTCCCGCAGCTTCGCGGCCGAGATCGCGGAGGCCGGAGGCGTCACGGTCGACGGCCGCGACGTCGACAAGTCCGACCGGCTGACGGCCGGCTCCTGGCTCGAGGTGTCGTGGAAGCCGCGCGAGGAGGTCACGATCGTCCCGATCGCGGTCCCCGAGCTCACGATCGTCCACGACGACGACGACATCGTCGTGATCGATAAGCCGGTCGGCGTCGCCGCGCATCCCTCCGTCGGCTGGGAGGGCCCCACCGTGCTCGGTGCCCTCGCGGCGGCCGGGTTCCGGATCTCGACCTCCGGTGCGGCCGAGCGGGCCGGGATCGTGCACCGGCTGGATGCCGGCACGAGCGGTCTCATGGTGGTCGCCAAGTCCGAGCACGCCTACACGGTGCTCAAGCGCGCGTTCCACGATCGGACGGTGGAGAAGATCTACCACGCCGTCGTCCAGGGGCATCCCGACCCGCTCACCGGCACGATCGACGCCCCGATCGGCCGTCACCCGAAGTCGGACTGGAAGTTCGCCGTGGTCGCCGACGGGAAGCCGTCGGTCACGCACTACGAGACGATCGAGGCGTTTCCGGCGGCGAGCCTGCTCGAGATCCACCTCGAGACCGGCCGCACCCACCAGATCCGCGTGCACATGGCGGCGCAGCGGCACCCGTGCGTGGGCGACTCGATGTACGGCGCCGACCCGACGCTCTCCGCCCGCCTCGGCCTCACGCGGCAGTGGCTGCACGCCGTGCAGCTGGCGTTCGAGCACCCGGCGACAGGGGAGTGGGTCACGTTCACGACCGGCTATCCCGCCGACCTCCAGCACGCTCTCGACGTCCTCCGCGCGTCCTGACTCGGGCGTCGACGGGCGTCGCGAACGGAGGAGTTCCGGCGCTCCCGAGGGATGACCGGCGGCTTACGGAGGAGATCCGATCCGGGGTCCGGAAAATGTCCTCAGGAGCCCGCGCGCGAGGCCCGCGACGTCGGTCCCACGACGTAGGCTTGTCCTCGACATGAGCGATTCCTTCGTCCACCTCCACGTCCACAGCGAGTACTCGATGCTCGACGGGGCGGCACGCGTCAAGCCGCTGATCGACGCCGCCGTCGAGCAGCAGATGCCCGCCGTCGCCGTCACCGACCACGGCAACATGTTCGGCGCGTTCGACTTCTGGCGCACCGCCACGGACGCCGGCATCAAGCCGATCATCGGCACGGAGGCGTACCTCACGCCGCGCACGCACCGCACCGACAAGACCCGCGTCCGCTGGGGCGACGGCGGCGGTGACGACGTCTCGGGCTCGGGCGCGTACACGCACATGACCATGCTCGCGGCGACGACCGAGGGCATGCACAACCTGTTCCGGATGTCGTCGAAGGCGTCGATGGAGGGGTACTACTTCAAACCCCGCATGGACCGCGAGCTGCTCAGCCAGTACGGCAAGGGCATCATCGCGACGACCGGCTGCCCGTCGGGCGAGGTGCAGACGCGCCTGCGTCTCGGGCAGTACGACGAGGCCGTCAAGGCGGCGGCGGAGTTCCGCGACATCTTCGGCAAGGAGAACTTCTACGCCGAGATCATGGATCACGGCCTCGGCATCGAGCGCCGGATCATGAGCGACCTCATCCGCCTCGCCAAGGACCTCGGCATCCCGATGGTCGCCACCAACGACCTGCACTACACGCACGCCGAGGACGCGAAGAGCCACGCGGCTCTGCTCTGCGTTCAGTCCGGGTCGACGCTCGACGACCCCAACCGGTTCAAGTTCGACGCCGACGAGTTCTACCTGAAGTCGGCCGAGCAGATGCGCCAGCTGTTCCGCGACTACCCCGAGGCGTGCGACAACACGCTCGCGATCGCCGAGCGCTGCGACGTGCAGTTCGACACGCAGGCCAACTTCATGCCCCGCTTCCCGGTGCCCCCGGAGGAGACCGAGCAGACCTGGTTCGTCAAGGAGGTCGAGAAGGGGCTCACGGAGCGCTACCCGAACGGCATCACGCCGGAGGTGCGCAAGCAGGCCGACTACGAGATCGGCGTCATCTCGCAGATGGGCTTCCCCGGCTACTTCCTCGTCGTCGCCGACTTCATCAACTGGTCCAAGAACAACGGCATCCGCGTCGGCCCGGGCCGTGGCTCGGGAGCCGGCTCGATGGCGGCCTACGCCATGCGGATCACCGACCTCGACCCGCTGCAGCACGGCCTGATCTTCGAGCGCTTCCTCAACCCCGACCGCGTCTCCATGCCCGACTTCGACGTCGACTTCGACGACCGTCGCCGCGGCGAGGTCATCAAGTACGTGACCGAGAAGTACGGCTCCGAGCGCGTCGCCCAGATCGTCACCTACGGCACCATCAAGGCCAAGCAGGCGCTGAAGGACTCGGGCCGTGTGCTCGGCTTCCCGTTCTCGATGGGTGAGAAGCTCACGAAGGCGATGCCGCCGCCCGTCATGGGCAAGGACATCCCGCTCACCGGGATCTTCGACAAGAACCACCCGCGCTACAAGGAGGCGGTGGACATCCGGGCGGTCGTCGAGAGCGACCCGGAGGCCAAGACCGTCTTCGATACCGCGCTCGGCCTCGAGAACCTCAAGCGCCAGTGGGGTGTGCACGCGGCCGGCGTCATCATGTCGTCCGACCCGCTGATCGACATCATCCCGATCATGAAGCGCGAGCAGGACGGCCAGATCGTCACGCAGTTCGACTATCCGGCCTGCGAGTCGCTCGGCCTGATCAAGATGGACTTCCTCGGCCTCCGCAACCTGACGATCATCAACGACGCCCTCGACAACATCGAGGCGAACCGCGGCGAGAAGCTCGTGCTCGAAGACCTCGAACTCGACGACCGACCGGCCTACGAGCTCCTCTCGCGCGGCGACACCCTCGGCGTCTTCCAGCTCGACGGCGGCCCGATGCGCTCCCTGCTGCGCCTGATGCGCCCCGACAACTTCGAAGACATCTCGGCACTCATCGCGCTGTACCGCCCGGGCCCGATGGGCGCGAACTCGCACACGAACTACGCGCTGCGCAAGAACGGCCAGCAGGACATCACGCCGATCCATCCGGAGCTGGCGGAACCGCTCGCCGACATCCTGTCGACCAGCTACGGCCTCATCATCTACCAGGAGCAGGTGATGGCGATCGCGCAGAAGGTCGCCGGCTTCTCCCTCGGACAGGCCGACATCCTGCGTCGCGCGATGGGCAAGAAGAAGAAGTCCGAGCTGGACAAGCAGTTCGCCGGCTTCGCCCAGGGCATGAACGACAACGGCTACTCGATGGACGCGGTGAACAAGCTGTGGGAGATCCTGCTGCCGTTCTCGGACTACGCGTTCAACAAAGCACACTCCGCCGCCTACGGCGTGATCTCGTACTGGACCGCCTACCTCAAGGCGCACTACCCGGCCGAGTACATGGCGGCGCTGCTCACCAGCGTCGGCGACTCCAAGGACAAGATGGCGCTCTACCTGAACGAGTGCCGCCGCATGGGCATCAAGGTGCTCCCGCCGGACGTCAACGAGTCCAGCCTGTACTTCGCCGCCGTCGGCGAGGACATCCGCTTCGGGATGGGCGCCGTGCGCAACGTCGGCGCGAACGTCGTCGAGGGCGTGCGCGAGGCGCGCGAGAGCAAGGGGCGGTTCGAGTCGTTCCACGACTTCCTGTCGAAGGTGCCGATCCACGCCGCGAACAAGCGGACCGTGGAGTCGCTCATCAAGGCGGGCGCGTTCGACTCGCTCGGCCACACCCGCCGGGCCTTGGTCGAGGTGCACGAGGACGCGGTGGAGTCCGCGGTCAAGATCAAGCGCAACGAGGCCAACGGCGACGTCGGATTCGACTTCGACAGCCTGTGGGAGGCCGACGAGCCGGGTCAGGCCCAGCACAACATCCCGGACCGGCCGGAGTGGGGCAAGCGCGACAAGCTCGCGTTCGAGCGCGACATGCTCGGCCTGTACGTCTCCGACCACCCACTGGCCGGCCTGGAGCTGCAGCTGGCGAAGATGGCGAGCACGTCCATCGCCGACCTGGTCGGCTCCGACAACATCCAGGACGGCGAGACGGTCACGATCGCCGGGCTCATCACGAGCGTGCAGCATCGCGTCGCGAAGGCGTCCGGCAACCAGTACGGCATGATCACCGTCGAGGACTTCGGCGGCGAGATGACCGTCATGTTCATGGGCAAGGCGTACCAGGAGTTCTCGCCGATGCTCACGGGCGACGCGATCGTCGTGGTGCGCGGGCGCGTCAGCCTGCGCGACGACGGCATGAACCTCCACGCCTTCAGCCTGATGAATCCTGACCTCGGCCCCATCGAGGACAGCAGCCCGCTGCAGATCACGATCCAGGACCGCCGGGCGACCCCCGACGTCGTCACCCGCCTGGGCGAGACGTTCTCGCGGCACCCGGGGGACAACGAAGTGCGGATCCATCTGGTGACGGGCGGCCGTGTCCGCGTGCTCGGCGTGCCCAAGCAGGTGAAGGTCAGCCCGGATCTGTACGGGGAGCTCAAGGGCCTCCTCGGCCCGAACTGCCTGGTCTAGCGTGGGGTCATGAGCGACGGCGTCCGCAACCTGCACGAGGCACTCGCACGGATCGGCGAGCACTGGCAGCCGCACCGCCTGACGAGCGTCAACGACTACGACGTGAAAGTGGTGAGGCTGCTCGGCGAGTTCGTCTGGCACGAGCATCCCGACACCGACGAGCTGTTCGTGGTGCTCAGCGGTGAGCTGACGATCCAGCTGCGCGACGGCGACGTCGTGCTGGGCCCGGGCGACGTCTACGTCGTCCCGCGGGGCGTCGAGCACTGCCCGCGAGCGGACGCCGAGGTGGAGGCGGTCCTGTTCGAGCCGCAGGGCACGGTGAACACCGGGTCGGCCGGCGGCGAACGGACGGCACAGCTCCGCGAACTGGACTGAGCGACGGCCGGACCGCCGGCGCCGTCAGTCGAGCGCGGTGGGCCGGTGGTAGCGGCGCTCGTGGTAGAGCAGGGGCTCGTCCTCGGCGCCGAGCTCTCCACGCTCGATCTGGACGACCACGACCGCGCTGTTGTGCACGGTGAAGCGCTCGACGATGCGGCCGACCACCCACGCGGTGGTGTCCTTGATGACGGGGAGGCCGTACGGACCGGGGTACCAGTGCTCGCCCTCGAACCGGCGGGCGTTGTCTCCGGCGAGCTTCTCGGCGGCAGCCTTGTTGCGCACGCCGAGCGTGTGGATGACGACGCGATCCGTCTCGGCGATGGCGGGCCAGCTGGACGCCGAGAGCGCCATGTTGAACGTCGCGAGTGGCGGCACCGCTGCCAGGGAGGCGAGCGAGGTCGCCGTGAACCCGACGGGGCTGCCGTCGGCCCGCAGAGCGGTGATGATGGCGACACCGGCGGCGTGGCGGCGGAACGTCTGGCGGAAGGCCGACAGGTCCGGCGTGACGTCGGAGACGGTGCCGTCGGTGGGGTCGGGGGATGCGTTGTTCATACGTGTACTGCAAGCACCAATCGACATCGAGAATTCCGCGCGGGGAAACCATCGCGGGGGAGCGGATAGGCTTGTCGCGCCATGATGCAGACCATCGATCTCCGCGGAGTCCAGCCTACTCGCGTCGCCTTCGAGCGCCTCGTCCCCCGTCCCGTCGTGGACGTGCAGGTCGCGATGCATGTAGCGACCGAGCTCATCGACGACGTGCGCGCCCGCGGGGCCGCAGCTCTTCGGGAGCAGGCCGAACGGTTCGACGGCGTCGCGCCGCCCGCGGTCCGCGTCCCCGTCGAGGAGATCGCGGCCGCCGTGGAGGCGCTGCCCTCCGACGTCCGAGCGGCTCTTGAGGAGACCATCGCGCGGGTCCGAGAGGCGACCGCTGCGCAGGTGCCGCCGCCCGCCGAGACCCGTATCGGCCCGGGGGCGACCATCGTGCAGCGTTGGCAGCCCGTCGAGCGAGCGGGTCTGTACGTGCCGGGCGGCAAGGCCGTCTACCCGTCCAGTGTCGTGATGAACGCGGTTCCCGCCCAGATCGCGGGTGTCTCGTCGATTGCGCTCGCGAGCCCGCCCCAGCGCGAGTTCGGAGGCAGGGTCCACCCCGTCATCCTGGGCGCCGCCGGGCTGCTCGGCATCGACGAGGTCTACGCGATGGGCGGCGCCGGCGCGATCGGCGCGCTCGCCTGGGGTGTGGAGGAGATCGGGCTCGAGCCGGTCCAGGTCATCACCGGTCCCGGCAACATCTACGTCGCCGCCGCCAAGCGCGTCGTGCGCGGGAAGGCCGGCATCGACTCCGAGGCCGGCACCACCGAGATCCTCGTGATCGCCGACGACAGCGCGAACCCGCGGTACGTCGCCGCCGACCTGGTGAGCCAGGCCGAGCACGACGAGGCCGCCGCCTCCCTCCTCGTCACGGACAGCCCGGCCTTCGCCGAGCGCGTCGCCGCCGAGCTGGACCAGCTGGCCGGCGCGACCCGGCACAGCGAGCGTGTCCGCACGGCCCTCGGCGGCCAGCAGTCCGCGATCGTGCTCGTCGACGACCTCGCCGCCGCCGCCGCGTTCAGCAACGCCTACGGCCCGGAGCACCTCGAGATCCAGACCGCGGACGACGACGCCGTGCTCGCCGACATCCAGAACGCCGGTGCGATCTTCATCGGTCCGAGCGCGCCCGTCAGCCTCGGCGACTACCTCGCCGGGTCGAACCACGTGCTGCCGACCGGAGGGCAGGCGCGGTTCTCGTCGGGCTTGGGCGCGTACTCGTTCCTGCGCCCGCAGCAGGTCATCCGGTACGACCGGGATGCGCTGCGCGACGTCGCCGACCGCATCGTCGCGCTCTCGGGCGCCGAGGACCTCCCCGCGCACGGCGAGGCGGTCACCGTCCGCTTCCGCGGCTGACGGCCGGGAGACCGGTAGAATCGGGGTATGTTCTGCCCCTTCTGCCGCCACCCGGACTCCCGTGTCATCGACTCCCGGACCAGTGACGACGGTCTCTCGATCCGCCGCCGCCGGCAGTGCCCCGAGTGCGGCCGCCGCTTCTCGACCACCGAGACGGCCAGCCTCAGCGTGATCAAGCGCAGCGGGGTGGCGGAGCCGTTCAGCCGGGAGAAGATCATGCTCGGCGTGCGCAAGGCCTGCCAGGGGCGGCCGGTGACCGACTCCGACCTCGCCGTACTCGCGCAGAAGGTCGAGGAGACCATCCGCTCGACCGGCGCCTCCCAGATCGAGGCGAACGAGGTCGGCCTCGCGATCCTGCCCGAGCTGCGGGAGCTGGACGAGGTCGCGTACCTGCGGTTCGCCAGCGTCTACCAGGCGTTCGACTCCCTCGACGACTTCGAGGAGGCCATCCAGCAGCTGCGGGTCGCCCACCACATCGTGCCCGCGGACGTGCAGGCCTGACGCCGACCGGTATTCTCGTACCGGCATGTATCGCACACTCTTCTCCCTCGTCCTCTCCAAGCTCGACCCCGAGCGGGCCCATCACCTCGCGTTCGTGGCGATCCGCGCGCTGCCCCTCGTGGGGCTCGGCGGTGTCGCCCGGCGGTTCACCGCGGCCGACCCGTCCCTCGCCGTCGATGCGCTCGGACTGCGGTTCGAGTCGCCGTTCGGTGTCGCGGCCGGCTTCGACAAGGACGGCGAAGCGGTGCTCGGGCTCGGCGCGCTCGGCTTCGGCCACGTGGAGGTCGGGACGATCACCGCGATCGCGCAGCCCGGCAACGACAAGCCGCGCCTGTTCCGCCTCATCCCGGACCGCGCGGTGATCAACCGCATGGGCTTCAACAACCGCGGTGCGGGCGTCGCGGCGGATCGGCTCCTGCGCGTCATCCGGACACGCCACCGCCCGGTGCTCGGGGTGAACATCGGCAAGAGCCGCGTCGTCGCCGTGGAGGACGCCACCGCCGACTACCTGACCAGTGCCAGAGCCCTCGCGCCGGTCGCCGACTACCTGGTCGTCAACGTCAGCTCGCCGAACACGCCGGGGCTGCGCGGGCTGCAGGAGCTCGACCTCCTCGCTCCGCTGCTCACCGCCGTCCAGGAGGTCGCGGGCCGGAAGCCGCTGCTCGTCAAGATCGCGCCCGACCTCACCGACGAGCAGGTGCAGCGGATCGCGGAGCTGGTCGTGCGCCTCGGTCTCGACGGCATCATCGCGACGAACACCACGATCTCCCGGGAGGGGCTCCGCACCGACCCGGCCCGCGTCGACGCGGCCGGGGCAGGCGGCCTGTCGGGCGCACCGCTCGCGGCCCGCTCGCTCGAGGTCCTGAAGCTGATCCGCGCGACCGTCCCGCCCGAGCTCTGCGTGATCTCGGTGGGCGGCGTGGAGACGGCGGAGGACGTGCAGGAGCGTCTCGACGCCGGGGCCACGCTCGTGCAGGGCTACACCGCGTTCCTCTACCGCGGCCCGCTGTGGGCGCGGCAGATCAACCGCGGGCTGCTACGCCTCCGGCGTGCCCTGGTGGAAGCGTAGGCGCCAGCGGCCGCCGCTGCGCTGCCACAGCGAGCTGCGCAGGGTTCCGCCGCGCGCGTCGCTCGTGCGGGCGGTGAGCAGGATGACGCCGTCCGCGACCACCTCGGTGGCGAGGACGTCCAGCTCCACGGCCTCGGCCTCCTCGCCCGCGAGGGCCTGGAGGGTGTCGTCGCGACCCCAGAGCCGGCCGGAACGGCCGATCTCGGCGAACTCGGGGTGCAGCAGGCCGGCGACGCGTGACGCGTCGGAGCGGACCGCCGGGTCGAGCAGCTCGCGCTCCAGCCGGGCGACGATCTCCTCGTCGCTCTCCGCGACGGCCAGGTCGCCGAAGATGTCCAGTTCGAGGGCGTCCTCGGCCGCAGCCTGAGTCGGCGCAGCGACCGGTGCGGATGCTGCGGCCGGAGCGCTTTCAGCGACCCGCGGAGCCGGGGGAGCGGCCTCCTCGACCGGCTGATCGGCCTGCCGCGTGGCCGGGGGCCAGCCCGGTCCGATCGGGATGGGGTCGCCCTTCTGGTACGCGGTCGCCACGGCGCGGGCGCGCACGTCGGCGGCTTCGTTGAGGTCGTGGCCGGCGTGGCCCTTCACCCACTCGAACGTGTAGCGCCGCCCCTGGAGGGCGCGGTCGAGACGCTCCAGCAGCTCGCGGTTGAGCACCGGGGCGCCGTCGGCCTTGCGCCAGCCTTTGCGCTTCCAGCCCGCCATCCACTTGGTGACGGCGTTGATCACGTACTGGCTGTCGCAGAGGATGCGGAGGTCGTCGTCGACGTGGGCCGTCGACTCGAGCAGGTCGATGACGGCCATGAGCTCGCCCTGGTTGTTGGTGCCGTGCGGCCAGCCGCCGGCGGACCAGCGGTCGTCGTCGACGTACCAGGCCCAGCCGGCGGGGCCGGGGTTGCCGAGGGCGGAGCCGTCGGCCGCTGCGACGATCGTCACGTCAGGCGGGGTACTGGCCGCGCTTGACCTGCGGCTTGGGCAGACGCATGACCCGCAGCTGCAGCGCGCGCATGGCCGCGTACCAGCGCAGGCCGCGCTCGACCTTGTCGGCGCCGTACTTCGCCGCGATGCGCTTGCGCACGAGGAAGCCGAGGACGATGCAGTCGAGGACCGAGATCAGGAAGAAGGCCCAGAGCGCGAAGAGCGCCCAGACCTGCAGGAACTGCCACGGCAGGAAGCTCAGGACGATGATGACGAGCATCACCGGGATGAGGAACTCACCGATGCTGAACCGCGCGTCGACGTAGTCGCGCACGTACCGGCGCTGCGGGCCGCGGTCGCGCTGCGTCAGGTAGCGCTCGTCGCCGTTGGCCATGCCGACACGGGCCTTCTCGCGCGCCTCGGCCTGCTTGGTGCGGGCGTTGCGGGCCGCCTCCTTGCGGTCACCGGGGACCAGGGGGCGCTTGCGGGCGGCCTCCTGCTCGCGACGGGAGGGCGTCGGTGCGCCCTTGCCCTGGTTCAGGCGCTCTGCCGTCTGTTCGGGTGTCTCGGCGATCGGCGTCTCCGCCTCGGTCGCCGGGTGGTCTCGTTTCGCCAACGCTCAGCCTTCGGTTGTGGGGTCACTTAAGATTACCCGCATGACAGACTCCCAGCCGTCTTCCGGCCAGTATTCGCAGCCCGCCGACGATCCGGCGGCCGAGGAACGGGTCCGCGCCGCGGTCGAGGGCGGCCTGCCGTCGACCGTCGCCGACCTGTCCCGCCTCGTCCGGATCCCGTCGGTCTCCTGGTCCGCCTTCGACTCCGCGAACGTCCGCGCGAGCGCCGACGCCGTGGCCGCGCTGCTGCGCGAGACCGGCGTGTTCGAGAGCGTCGAGGTCAAGCAGGCGCCGATCGACGGCGAGCAGCTCGGCCAGCCGGCGGTGCTCGCCACGCGCGCCGCGCGGAATGGCCGCCCGACCGTCCTGCTCTACGCCCACCACGACGTGCAGCCGCCCGGATCGGACGACGACTGGGACACCCCGCCGTTCGAGCCGACCGTGCGCGGCGACCGGATCTACGGCCGCGGCGCGGCGGACGACAAGGCCGGCGTCATGGCGCACGTGGCGAGCATCCGCGCGCTCGTCGAGGCGCTCGGCCCGGACTTCGACCTCGGCCTCGCAGTGTTCATCGAGGGGGAGGAGGAGTTCGGCTCGCGCTCCTTCGCCAACTTCCTGCACGAGAACAAGGCCGCCCTCGCCGCCGACGTCATCGTCGTCGCCGACTCGGACAACGTCGACATCGCCACGCCGGCGCTCACCGTCTCCCTCCGGGGCAACGTGACCTTCCGCCTGACCGTGTCGACCCTCGAGCACGCCTCGCACTCCGGCATGTACGGCGGCGCCGCCCCGGACGCGATGATGGCGCTGGTCAAGCTGCTCGCCACCCTGCACGACGAGAACGGCGAGGTCGCCGTCGACGGCTTCCTCTCCTACGACGACGCGGCCGAGCCGCCGCACCTCAGCGAGGAGCAGTTCCGCGAGGAGGCCGCCCTCCTGCCGGGGGTGACGCCCATCGGCAGCGGCCCCATCCTGTCGCGCATGTGGTCCAAGCCGACCATCACGATCACCGGGATCGACGCGCCCTCGGTCGCGAACGCCTCCAACACGCTCCTCCCGAGCGCCGCGGTGCGCCTCAGTGCCCGGGTGGCGCCCGGTCAGCCGGCGGCGGAGGCCTACGCGGCGATCGAGCGCCACCTCCGCGCACACGCGCCGTTCGGCGCCCACGTCGACATCAGCGACGTCGACACCGGCGAGGCCTTCCTCGTCGACACCGCGGGCTGGGCGGCGACCGAGGCCAAGCGCGCGATGACCGACGCGTGGGGCAACGAGGCGGTCGAGACCGGCATCGGCGGGTCCATCCCGTTCATCGCCGACCTGGTCCGGGAGTTCCCGGACGCGCAGATCCTGGTCACCGGCGTGGAGGACCCGGACTCGCGCGCGCACAGCCCCAACGAGTCGCTGCACCTCGGCGTCTTCACCCGTGCGATCCTCTCGGAGGCGCTCCTGCTCGCCCGGCTGGACCGCCGCGAGGGCTGAGCGCCGTCTGAACGTCTGGACAGCCTCCCGGGTTTCCGACGTACAATCGACGCAGATTTCGCATCCCGAAGTCCATTTTTTCCGTGTGAGGAGTTCCATGACCGACACAACCCTGACCGCGCCGAAGGCCCATGGCGTCGGCCTGACCGAGGCCGCAGCAGGCAAGGTCAAGAGCCTGCTCGAGCAGGAGGGCCGTGACGACCTGCGTCTGCGCGTCGCCGTCCAGCCCGGCGGCTGCTCGGGTCTCATCTACCAGCTGTACTTCGACGAGCGCATGCTCGACGGGGACGCGACGGTCGACTTCGACGGCGTCGAGGTCATCGTGGACAAGATGAGCGTCCCGTACCTGGACGGCGCCGCGATCGACTTCGAGGACACCATCCAGAAGCAGGGTTTCACCATCGACAACCCCAACGCGACGGGCTCGTGCGCCTGCGGGGACTCGTTCCACTGAGCCTCGCATAGCACAGAAAAACACCGTGGGCCGCCCCTTGTGGGCGGCCCATTGTGTTCGAATCAGGGTGTCCGGCGGAGTAGGGTAGGGAGAGCCACATACATTTGGATGTGAACTGTCCCAGAAGTCACTCGAAAGGTCACCGGTGCGTCACAATCGCCGTCTCCGATGGGCTGCCATCCCGATCGCAGCGACGCTCGTCGTCGTTCTCGCGGGTTGCACGCAAGCACAGCTGAACGGATTCCTCCCGGGATTCGTCGAGGGCGAGCAGCCCGTCACCAACCACACGGAGCGCATCAGCGGCCTGTGGGTGACGAGCTGGATCGTGCTCCTGATCGTCGGCGTCATCGTCTGGGGTCTCATCGTCTGGGCGGTCATCGTCTACCGTCGCCGCAAGGGCCAGACCGGTCTCCCGGTCCAGCTGCGGTACAACATGCCGATCGAGATCTTCTACACGATCGTCCCGCTGATCCTGGTGCTCGGTTTCTTCGCCTTCACCGCCCGCGACCAGAACGCGATCGAGAAGCCGTACGCCCACCCGGACCTCACCATCCAGGTCTACGCCAAGCAGTGGGCGTGGGACTTCAACTACGTGGACGACAACGTCTACGACCCGGGCATCCAGGTGCAGCCGGATGACGCCAACGCCACCCCGGGCTCCGTGCAGGAAGGGTCGATCCCGACCCTGTACCTCCCGGAGAACAAGAAGATCACGATCCAGCTCGACTCGCGCGACGTGATCCACTCCTTCTGGGTGCCGGCGATGCTCTACAAGAAGGACGTCATCCCCGGCAAGACCAACTACATGTACTTCGAGACGACGGGCCGCACCGGCACGTTCGTCGGCAAGTGCGCGGAGCTCTGCGGCGAGTACCACTCCGCGATGCTCTTCAACGTGAAGATCGTCCCGCAGGACGTGTACGACGCTCACATCAAGAGCCTGCGCGACCAGGGCTACGAGGGTCAGCTCGGTTCCGAGTACGACCGCAACCAGAACCTGCCCGGAACGGGCGCTCCCAAGGGCAACGAGTAGGACACACCGATGACGACGACAGCACCGGCGCCTGGGGCGACCACCGCTCCCGCGCCGAAGCCCACGATCCTCAATGCCAACGGCATCGAGCGCAAGGGCAACATCCTCGTGAACTACATCACGTCGACGGATCACAAGACGATCGGGTACATGTACCTCATCTCGTCCTTCGTGTACTTCCTGATCGGCGGCGTGATGGCGCTCATCATCCGAGCCCAGCTCTTCGAGCCGGGCCTGCAGGTGGTGGCCACCAAGGAGCAGTACAACCAGCTCTTCACGATGCACGGCACGATCATGCTGCTCATGTTCGCGACGCCGCTCTTCGCGGGCTTCGCCAACGTGCTCATGCCGCTGCAGATCGGCGCCCCCGACGTGGCGTTCCCGCGTCTGAACGCGCTGGCCTACTGGTTCTACTCGTTCGGCTCGCTCATCGCGGTCGCCGGCTTCCTCACCCCGCAGGGTGCGGCCTCGTTCGGCTGGTTCGCATACGCGCCACTCTCGAGCACGACGTTCTCGCCAGGGATCGGCGGTAACCTCTGGGTCCTCGGCCTGGGCCTCTCGGGCTTCGGAACCATCCTCGGTGCGGTGAACTTCATCACCACCATCATCACGATGCGCGCCCCGGGCATGACCATGTTCCGCATGCCGATCTTCACCTGGAACACCCTGGTGACGTCGATCCTCGTCCTGATGGCCTTCCCGGTGCTCGCCGCCGCGATGTTCGCCCTGGCCGCCGACCGCGTGTTCGACGCCCACATCTACGACGCCGCGAACGGCGGGGCACTGCTCTGGCAGCACCTCTTCTGGTTCTTCGGACATCCCGAGGTGTACATCATCGCGCTGCCGTTCTTCGGCATCGTGTCGGAGATCTTCCCGGTGTTCAGCCGCAAGCCGATCTTCGGGTACAAGACCCTCATCTACGCGACGATCGCGATCGCGGCCCTCTCCGTCACCGTTTGGGCGCACCACATGTACGTGACCGGATCGGTCCTGCTGCCGTGGTTCTCGCTGATGACGATGCTCATCGCGGTCCCGACCGGCGTGAAGATCTTCAACTGGGTCGGCACGATGTGGCGAGGCTCGCTGACGTTCGAGTCGCCGATGCTGTGGTCGATCGGCTTCCTGATCACCTTCACCTTCGGTGGTCTGACCGGTGTCATCCTCGCGTCGCCGCCGCTCGACTTCCACGTCTCCGACACCTACTTCGTCGTGGCGCACTTCCACTACGTCGTCTTCGGAACCGTCGTCTTCGCGATGTTCGCCGGCTTCTACTTCTGGTGGCCGAAGTGGACGGGCAAGATGCTCAACGACCGTCTGGGCAAGTGGCACTTCTGGCTGCTGTTCATCGGCTTCCACACCACGTTCCTCGTGCAGCACTGGCTGGGTGTCGTCGGCATGCCGCGACGCTACGCGACGTACCTTCCGAGCGACGGCTTCACCTGGATGAACCAGATCTCCTCCATCGGAGCGGGCATCCTGGCGATCTCGATGATCCCGTTCTTCGTGAACGTGTACCTCACGGCGCGCAATGCTCCGAAGGTCACGGTCAACGACCCGTGGGGTTACAGCCGCTCGCTCGAGTGGGCGACGAGCTGCCCGCCGCCGCGCCACAACTTCACGTCGATCCCGCGCATCCGTTCGGAGTCGCCGGCGTTCGACCTGAACCACCCGGAGGCCGGGATCCCGATCGGCGTCGGTGGCGCCAAGGACGCTCCGGATGCCCCCGTGCTCGACGTCGCGAACAACGAGGTGAAGTAACCCATGAGAGCCAATGCCATCCTCTTCTGGATCCTCTCGATCTTCTTCATCCTCTCCGCGGTGGTCTACACCGTGTGGAGCCTGCTCGACCCGATGCACCAGAAGGTCGAGTGGGTCGGAACGGTCGCGCTCGTCCTGAGCGCCATCCTGGCCGCGTTCATCGCGTTCTACATCGGCCGCACGCACGCCTCGCAGGGCGGCGAACTGCCGGAGGACCGCCTCGACGCGAACATCGACGACGGCGACCCGGAGCTCGGGCACTTCAGCCCGTGGAGCTGGTGGCCGATCGCCCTCGCGACCGGTGCCGCTCTGGTGATCCTCGGCCTGGCCGTCGGTTTCTGGATCTGCTTCATCGGTGTGGCGTTCAGCCTCATCTGCATCGTCGGCTGGGTCTTCGAGTACTACCGCGGCTACTTCGCCCGCTGAGCCTCACCCACCGAGCACTGCTCGACGACAGGGCCGCCTCCTTCGGGAGGCGGTCCTGTCGCGTTGTGCGGCCGGTGCTAGGCGGGGCGGGTCGTGCGCGGTAGCTTGGCGCCAGAGTCCGCCACGGCGGTGTGGCGGTCCCGACGAGGGGAATCAGCCATGTTCGACGAGTCCGCGTACGTGATCAGAGGTGGATTCCCGACCGGTGACACTGCGGCGCTCGCGTTCGATGAGGCCGACCTGGTGCGGGCGCTGCATGCGTACCGGTTCTTCTATCCGACCGTCTCGTTCGAAGCGACCTGGCGGGGCAACCGGGACGGTGGGGTCGTCCCCAACCAAGTGTTCCCCGCCTTGAAGGGGACGCCCAAGCAGTTCGTCTTCACGCCGAACTCGGACACTCCGTACGGTGCCGTCGCGCTCGACCTCTCGGATGGACCCATCGTCCTCGAAGTCCCGCCCGGGCCGATCATGGGGACGTTCAACGACCTCAACCAGCTGTGGATCATGGACTACGGCCTCCCGGGCCCCGCGAAGGCGGCGGGGGGCAAGCACGTGGTGCTCCCTCCCGGCTGGGACGGCGAGGTCCCGAACGGGATGTACTCGGCGCGCTCGACGACCAACCGGGTTCTCGGCCTCATCCGGGCGATGCCGATCGGCGGTGACATGGAGGCCGCCGACCGGCTCATGCAGTCCGTGAAGGTGTATCCGCTGGAGCCGCGCGAGGATTGGCCGGAGACCACCTGGGTCGACCTCTCCCTCCTGGATGGCGCCGACTTCACTCCTGTGCGCTGGGAGACCGGTCTGGACTACTGGCGCGTGCTCCACGACACGCTCGAGGAGGAGCCGCCGAACCCCGCGTACCGCTACGAATACGGCGAGCTGGCGCAGCTCGGCATCGCGCGCGGCATCCCGTTCGAGCCGGACGCCCGGTCGACGGCGATCCTCGAGAAGGCCGCCGCGATCGGCCACGCCCATCTGCTCGCCCAGTCGTTCGCCGACCGAAGCCCCGAAAAGCAGGTCTGGCCAGGCACGCAGTGGGAGTGGGCCGTCCTGCAGTCGGACAACGGGACATTCGACGCGCCGGACTACACCGACCTCTACGCCCGCGAGAAGTGGTTCTACCAGGCCCAGGTCGAGTCGCCCGCGATGTTCGCCCGCGCGCCCGGGGCCGGCTCGCTGTACTGGCTCGGGCTCCGGGACGCCGACGGCGACTACCTATACGGAGAGAACGCGTACGTCCTCGATGTCCCGCTGCCGGTGCCGGCGACGCTGTTCTGGTCGATCACCGTCTACGATGCCGAGACCCGCAGCGAGATCCTCACCGACCAGAACGCCGCAGCCCTGCGCTCCATGTACGAGCTCCAGGACCTCACCGGCGACACGGTGCGACTCCACTTCGCGCCGGAACCGCCGACCGACCCGGGCGACGCCACCCGGTGGATCAAAACCAAGCCCGGCGTCGGATGGTTCGTCTACTTCCGCATCTACGGCCCGGAGCCGGCAGCGTTCGACGGATCGTGGCGGCTCCCGGATTTCAGTCGTGGCTCGACGGAGGGGCAGTTCTCCCGCTCTAGCCAATAGTCGCGTTGCATGAGTATCATGCGGAGATGACTATAGAGCTGCGCGAGCCGTCGTTCCTTCTGCTCACGGCGTTGGCCGATGGGCCGAAGCATGGGTACGCCCTCCTCTCGGAGGTGAGCGAGCTGTCCGAGGGGCGCCTTCGCCTCAAGGTGGGATCGCTCTACGCGATGATCGAACGCCTCGAGGCCGGAGGGCTCGTCGTCCACCAGCGCGATGAGGTGGTCGCGGGCCGACTGCGTCGCTACTTCGCCCTCTCGGACGCCGGCCGGGAACGGCTGGAGCAGGAGGTCGCGCGACTCGCCGCCAATGCGCGGCTGGCGACGGAGCGGCTCCGGCGGCGTCCGGGCATCGCCATCGCGGGAGGTGCGGAATGAGCGACGATCTCGAAGCGCGGTACCGGCGCGCTCTCCGCTGGTATCCGGATTCGTGGCGCCGCCGGCATGCGGATGCCGTCGTGGGGATCCTGCTCGACCGCGCTGAGCAGGAGGGCCGCTCGGCGCCGGCGCGCGGCGAAGCGCTCGACCTGGCCGTCCAGGGCAGTGCCGCTCGTCTTGCGGTCGTCGTTCCCCGGGACGTGCGTGCGGGAGCCGCGACGCTCGCCCTCGGCTACGGCACCGTGTTCGCGACCCTGCAATTCTGGAGCAGCTGGTGGGCTCCGTTATCGTCCGGTCGGCGCTACCTGAGGGAGCAAGCGCCCTCGGTGAGCACCTTCGGGCCGTTTCTCAGTCCTGGGGTCGTCCTCGCCGCGCTATGGGTGCTGGCGCTCGCGTTGGTTCTCGCGGGTGCCGTCCGGTCGGCACGGGTCCTGCTCGTCGCGAGTGCGGTCGTCGCCGCGATCCTGCCGACGGTCAACGGATGGATCGGGGGCTGGGACGGGCCGAGCACGACCAACCTGCTCTTTCTCGGCTTCGCCGCCCTGATCGCCGCGTCGGCAGCGCCACTCCGCCGAGCGCTCCTCGTCGGCGTGCCGTTCTGGGCCCTGCTTCTGGTCGGCGTGTTCGGCTGGAATGCAATGCTGGTGCCCGACTTTCCCTCCGACCGGCAGTTCTGGCTCGTCTTCGCCGCTCGTATCCCGCCGGCCGTGATGGTCGTCGCGTTGACGGTGGTGGCGGTGGTCCTCCTGCTGGCCCGCAGGACGGCGGCGATTCCTGTGTTCGCCATCGCCGCAGCGCCGTGGGTCTGCGGGTGGTACGTCGCGACGATGCGAGACAACCCCGCGGGCGCGCTCTCCTGGGGCGTCGCGGCCGTGTTCGCCGTCGCGGCGGCTGCCGCCGTGGCCATCGGGCTACGCCGAGCGGGCGTCCGGGTCTCGATCGAGAACCGGCCGACGCCGCCGAAGGGTCGGGCTCCGAGTTGAAGTCAGCGCTCGCCCGTGTGGTTCGTCGTCGCCGAGCCCCGTGAGCGTTTCGCGGATTCGGCCCGCTGGGAGAGGATCGTTGGATGATACGCGTAGTGCTCTTCGACCTCGACGGCGTGATTCGAAACTTCGATCCCGCGCACGCCGCGGCCATCGAGCAACGGCACGGGCTTGCAGCGGGGACGCTCGAGAGCATCGCTTTCGCGAAACCGCTGATCGAGGACGTGACCACGGGTCGAATCAGCCGGGCTGAATGGCTTCGCCAGGTCGGCGACACGGTCGGCAGCGCGGCGGCCGTGGGGGAGTGGGGCACTCAACCGACCGTCGTCGATGACGGTGTCTTGGAGCTGTCCGACGAGCTTCGGGGCCTCGGGCTGCGGACGGCCGTGCTCACCAACGGGACGGACACCATCCCCGCCGAGATCGCCTCGATGGGTATCGGCGACCGCTTCGATGCGTTCTTCAACTCGGCCGAGATCGGGTTCGTGAAGCCCGACGTCCGTGCCTTCCGCCACGTCCTCGACGCGCTCGCTGTCGGGGCCGAGGAGGTGTTCTTCACCGACGACTCCGCGTCGAAGCTCGCGGGCGCTGACAGCCTCTCGATGCGAACGCACCACTTCGCGGGCGTCGACGGAGTTCGTGAACACCTCCGGAGGGCAGGCGTGGATGTCGCCGAGCCGGACGCGGGGTCGATCAGAGAGACCGGACGCCGGCCCGGACGGTGAAGTGCAGGACGTCCACGTCCAGGCGCGTCTCGGTGGGGAGCTCCTGGCCGCCCGCACCGGTCTCGGCGTCGACGTGGTGCGCCGAGGGCCCCATGCCGATCAGAGCGTTTCGGATGGCGTCGTCGACCGGGAGGGGCTCCGAGACGTGTTCGCGCGTCAGGAGGGCGTACAGGGGCTCTGCGGAGGCGATGACGTCGTCCGCCTTGTCGGCGGGGACGTCGAGCATGGAGGTTGCGGCGCGGAGCGAGCTGAGATGCGCGCCGCGAGGCACGACGACGACGAGCGAGCCGCCGGGGCGCAGGACGCGCGCGAACTCCGGCAGGTTGCGGGGCGCGAAGATGTCGAGCACCGCATCGCACGCGGCATCCCGGATCGGGAGCGGGCGCCAGGTGTCGGCGACGAGGCCGTCGATGCGGTCCGAGGAGCGGGAGGCGCGGCCCACGGCGGCGGGGGAGAGGTCCATGGCGAGGCCGGTGGCGCGCGGGCACGCGGACAGGACGGCGCGGAGGTAGTGGCCGGTTCCCGCACCGGCGTCCAGGACGCGGGAGACGGCGGGAGGGACGGCGGCGGCGACGGCGGCCGCGATCGGTGCGTAGAGGCCGCTCTCGAGCACGGCGTCGCGTGCGTCCAGCATGGCGGGGCTGTCGCCGACATGCTTGGAACCGCCGAGCAGGCTGATGTAGCCGCGCTTGTTGACGTCGTGGCGATGCCCGGACGGGCAGCCGAGGACGAGCCGGTCGATGGGGGAGAGGTCGGCACCGCAGACCGGGCAGCGCAGCCACGACGCGAGGCGTTCGAGATCGGTCATGGCTTCCTCCGCGGGCTGAGGGAAAAGGGGCTGGGAACGCGAAAGCGCCGGCGCGTGAGACGCGCCGGCGCTTTGCAGGAGGCTCGGATCAGTGGTGATCGTGGCCCGACTCGAGCTCGCCCTTGGTCGGCGGCACGATGCGGTCCTCGAAGAACCAGCGCGAGAGGCTCGCGCGCATCCGGTTGCCCATGGTGATTTTGCCCTGCTTGTTCGGGCGGATCATCAGCGGCTCGTAGGCCTCGAAGCTCACCAGACGCCAGCGCTCGTAGTCGCTCAGCTGCTCGTGCACCTCGATGAACTCGCCACCGGGGAGCTTCACGATGCGGCCGGTCTCGTAGCCGTGCAGGGCGATGGAGCGATCCTTCTTCTGCAGGGCGATGCACACGCGCTTCGTGAGGACGTAGGCGATCAGCGGGCCCAGGAACAGGAGCGCCTGGAGCGTGTGGATCACGCCCTCCATCGTCAGCTTGAAGTGCGTCGCGATGAGGTCCGAGCTCGCAGCGGCCCAGAACACGGCGTAGAACGTGACACCGGCAGCGCCGATGGCCGTGCGGGTCGCGGCGTTGCGCGGGCGGTCGAGGATGTGGTGCTCACGCTTGTCGCCGGTGACCCACGCCTCGATGAAGGGGTAGATCAGCACGGTGACGATGAAGAGACCGAGGATCGCGACCGGGACGATGATGTTGAACGACCAGGTGCGGTCCAGCCAGACGAACTCCCAGCCCGGCGGCACGAGACGCAGAGCGCCGTCCGCGAAGCCGATGTACCAGTCCGGCTGGGTACCCGCCGAGACCGGTGAGGGGTCGTACGGGCCGTAGTTCCAGATCGGGTTGATGGTGAAGAACGAGGCCATGGCCGCGATGACACCGAACACGATGAAGAAGAAGCCGCCGGCCTTGGCCGCGTACACCGGGAGGACCGGATAGCCGACCACATTGCCCTGCGTGCGGCCCGGAGCCGCGTACTGCGTGTGCTTGTGGATGACCACGAACATCAGGTGCAGGGCGATGAAGGCGAGCACCATCGCCGGCAGCAGCAGGATGTGCAACGTGTAGAGACGTCCGACGATCGCCGTGCCAGGGAACTCACCGCCGAACAGCAGGAACGAGATCCAGGTGCCCACCACCGGCAGGCCCTTGATCAGGCCGTCGATGATGCGGAGGCCGTTGCCCGAGAGCAGGTCGTCCGGGAGGGAGTAGCCCGTGAAGCCCTCGGCCATCGCGAGGATGAAGAGGACGAAGCCGATGACCCAGTTGAGCTCACGCGGCTTGCGGAACGCGCCGGTGAAGAAGATGCGGAGCATGTGGAGGCCGATGGCCGCCACGAACAGCAGCGCCGCCCAGTGGTGGATCTGACGGACGAGCAGACCGCCGCGCACCTCGAACGAGATGTTGAGCGTGGACTCCATGGCCGCGGACATGTGGATGCCCTTCAGCGGCACGTACGAGCCGTGGTACACGACCTCGGCCATCGACGCCTGGAAGAAGAACGTCAGGAACGTGCCAGAGAGCAGGATGACGACGAAGCTGTAGAGCGCGACCTCGCCGAGCAGGAACGACCAGTGGTCGGGGAAGATCTTGCGACCGAACTCCTTGACGGCGCCCGAGATGCTGGTGCGGTCCTCGATGTAGTTCGCGGCCGCTGCCGTGAAGCCGCCCTTTTTGACCGGGGCAGGTGCCGCGGGTGCGGCGGTCGTGGTACTCAATGGCGCTCCCAGAAGCTCGGGCCGACGGGCTCGTGGAAGTCGCTACGGGCGACCAGGTAGCCATCGGCGTCAACGGTGATCGGAAGCTGCGGCAGCGGGCGCTTGGCCGGTCCGAAGATGACCTCGGCCTCGTGCGTGATGTCGAACTGCGACTGGTGGCACGGGCAGAGCAGGTGGTGGGTCTGCTGCTCGTAGAGTGCCACCGGGCACCCGACGTGCGTGCAGATCTTGGAGTAGGCGACGATGCCGTCGTAGTTCCAGGTCTCGCGACCCTTCGAGACGTGCAGGTCCTCCGGCTTGAGGCGCATGAGGAGCACGGCGGCCTTGGCCTTCTGCTCGAGCATGTCCTCGGCCTCGTTGAGGCCCTCCGGGATGACGTGGAACGCGCTGCCCAGCGTGACGTCCGCCGCCTTGATGGGCGTGCCGGACGGGTCGCGGGTGAGGCGGACGCCCTTGGCCCACATCGTCTGGGAGAGCTCCTCGACCGGGTCGAGGTCCTGCGGCGCGAGACCGCGGAACAGGACGACCGCGGGGAGCGGGAAGGCGATGAGGGCGCCGATGAGGCTGTTGCGGACGAGCGTGCGGCGGTTGAAGCCGGACTCCTCGTCGGCCTGGCGGAAGATCTCCACGGCCCGCTCGGTGGTGGCCTCGCTGCCGTGCACGGGGTGGCGGAGGTCGACGCCCTCCTTCTCGTGCATGAGCGCCTTGCCCCAGTGGACGGCCCCGATGCCGATGGCGAGGAGGGCGAGCGTGATGCCGACGCCGATGAACAGGTTGTTCAGGCGGACCGAGCTCGGGTCGCTGTCGTGGATCGGGAACGCCATGTACGCCGCGACCGCCCAGATGCTGCCGGCGATCGAGAGGTAGAACAGCGTGTAGACGGTGCGCTCGGCGCGCCGTTCCTTCTTGGGGTCGAGGTCGGTGACGCGCGGCCGGTGCGGCGGGAAGCCGGGGTTCTCGGGCGCGTCGCGGACGACGATGGCCGTCCCGGCGTCGCCCGCGCGGTGCACGTCGACATCTGACGAACTGGCTGGCGTCAGCTCGTGACCGCCGTTCTCGTCCTGTGCCATGGTTCTCCTTCTTACGCTTTCTCTACGCTCAGTACCGGCTAGTTGGACTTCGCCGTGATCCAGACGGTCAGTGCGACGATCGCGCCGAGACCGAAGATCCAGAGGAACAGGCCCTCGGCCACCGGGCCGAGCGAGCCGAGCTCGAAGCCGCCCGGGGACGGGTGCTCCTGGATGTACATGAGGTACGTGATGATGTCGGCCTTGCCCTGCGGGTTGATGTTCAGGTCGTTGAACACCGGCATGTTCTGCGGGCCCGTGACCATGGCCTCGTAGATGTGCTTGGCGCTCACACCCGTCAGCGGCGGGGCGTACTTGCCCTCGGTGAGCGCACCACCGGCGCCGGCCACGTTGTGGCACATGGCGCAGTTGATGCGGAAGAGCTCGGCGCCGTTGGCGGCGTCGCCCTTGCCGTCGAGGTACTTCTGCTCGGGGATCGAGGGGCCGGGGGCCAGCGACGCCACGTAGTCGGCCAGCGCCGACACCTGCTCGTCGGTGAACTGGACCGGCTTCTCCTGCGCCTGCGGGCCCTGCATCTGCATGGGCATGCGGCCGGTGCCGACCTGGAAGTCGACGGCGGCGGAGCCGACGCCGATCAGGCTCGGCGCCTCGGCGGTGCCCTGGGCCGACATGCCGTGGCAGGTGGCGCAGTTGGCCTGGAAGAGCTTCTGGCCCTCGTCGACCGTGGCCTGGGAGGCGACGGCGGGCGTCGTCTCGGCCGAGGCGGTCGTGGTGGTGAAAGCAGCGTAGGCGCCGCCGGTGAGGCCCAGACCGATCGCGAGGAGTGCGACGGTGGCCAAGGGGTGACGGCGACCGGTCTTACGGACGGGCTTCGCCTTGCTGCGGGTGTTCGGACGCATGGGGTGAGGTCAGCTCCTGATTTCTACTAACGGATGATGTAGATGACCGCGAACAGTCCGATCCACACGACGTCGACGAAGTGCCAGTAGTAGGAGACGACGATGGCGCTCGTCGCCTCCTTGTGGCCGAAGTGCTTGACCGCGAACGCGCGGCCGATGACGAGGAGGAAGGCGATGAGGCCGCCGGTCACGTGGAGTCCGTGGAAGCCGGTGGTGAGGTAGAACGCCGAGCCGTAGGCGTTGGAGTGGATGGAGATTCCCTCGGTGACGAGCGTGGCGTACTCGAGGATCTGGCCCGACACGAAGATCGCGCCCAGGACGTAGGAGAGCAGGAACCACTCGACGAGGCCCCACTTCCAGAACTGGAACAGGCCGCCCGTGCGGTGCGCCTGCAGCCGCTCCGCTGCGAACACCCCGAACTGGCACGTGACGGAGCTGAGCACGAGGATGGTCGTGTTCGTCGCCGCGTACGGGATGTTGAGGTGCGCCGTCTCGGCTGCCCAGAGGTCCGGCGAAGTCGACTTGAGGGTGAAGTAGATCGCGAACAGTCCCGCGAAGAACATCACCTCCGAGCCGAGCCAGACGATGGTGCCGACGGCCACGACGTTGGGCCGGTTGATCGCCGGCGCACTCGGTGCAGGGGAAATTGAGGTGCTCGTCACGTACCCATTATGGCTGAAAAGAAGCCGTGGTTTTCTCACCTGAAGGGTCTGAATTCGCCCCCAGACTGGTTAGGCTGCCCTTAGTTGGGCTCGAAGACGGGTGGCTCCCCGCGCCCCGCCGCCTCGCAATAGGATCGTTTCATGACGGAATCACAGTCCTGGTCGTCCGTGCTCACCTCCCTGCTCGCCGGGGAGGACCTCAGCGTGGCGGACGCCGCGTGGGCGATGGACCAGGTCATGACCGGGCGGGCGACCGACGCCCAGCTCGCCGGATTCCTCATCGCCCTGCGGGTCAAAGGCGAGACCGTCGACGAGATCGTGGGCTTCCGCGACGCGATCCTGGACCACGCCGTCCCGCTGCCCGTCGACCCGATGGCGCTGGACATCGTCGGGACCGGGGGCGACCGCTTCGGCACCGTGAACGTCTCGACGACCGCCTCCATCGTCGCCGCGGCGGCTGGCGTGCCGGTGATCAAGCACGGCAACAAGGCGGCGAGCTCCTCGTCCGGATCGTCGGACGTGCTGGCGGCGCTGGGCATCGATCTCGCCCTCCCGGCCGAGCGTGTCGCGGAGGTCCTGAACAAGACCGGCATCACGTTCGCGTTCGCCAGCGCCTTCCACCCCGGTTTCGCCAATGCCGGCCCGGTGCGCTCGCAGCTCGGCGTGCCGACCGTCTTCAACTACCTCGGACCGCTGTGCAACCCGGCGCGTCCCGAGGCGTCTGCGGTGGGCGTGGCGACGCTCGACCGCATCCCGCTCATCGTCGGCGTGTTCCAGACCCGCGGTGCGACCGCGCTGGTCTTCCGCGGCGACGACGGACTGGACGAGCTGTCGACCACCGGTCACAGCCACGTCTGGGAGGTCTCTCGGGGCCTCGTCACCGAGCACGACATCGATCCGCGCGATCTGGGCATCCCCCGCGCGAAGATCGAGGACCTGCTCGGGAAGGACGCCGCGTACAACGCGGCTGTCGTGCGTGCCGTGCTCGCGGGCGAAGAGGGCCCCGTGCGCGACATCGTGTTGCTCAACGCGGCGGCCGGGCTCGTGTCCTACGAGCTCGCGTCCGACCCGTCGAGGGTCCAGGACTCCATCCTGGATCGGTTCCGTTCGCAAATGGCGGTCGCCGCTCAGGCCATCGACTCCGGGGCTGCGGCCGCGAAGCTCGACGAATGGGTGGCGGCGACGCACTGACAGCAGTGGAAGGAAGGGTTTCGATGAAGAAGCTCATCAACGACGTACCCGACGTCGTGGCGGAGTCCCTCGCGGGGTTCGGCCGAGCTCACGCCGACATCGTGACGGTGTCGGACGATCCTCGTTTCGTCTCGCGGGCCGACGGCCCCGTGCGGGGCAAGGTCGGCCTGGTCAGCGGCGGCGGCAGCGGCCACGAGCCCCTCCACGCCGGATTCGTCGGGAAGGGGATGCTCGACGCGGCCGTGCCCGGCGAGGTCTTCACCTCGCCGACCCCGATGCCGATCGTCGAGGCCACCAAGGCCGCCGACGGCGGAGCGGGCGTGCTGCACATCGTCAAGAACTACACCGGCGACGTCCTGAACTTCGAGACGGCCGCCGACCTCGTGGGCGCCGAAGGCATCCAGGTGCGCGCCGTCGTCACCAACGACGACGTCGCGGTGCAGGACTCGCTCTACACGGCCGGTCGCCGCGGCGTCGCCGGCACCGTGCTGGTCGAGAAGATCGCGGGCGCGGCAGCGGATCGCGGCGACGACCTCGACGGCGTCACCGCGATCGCCGAGCGGGTCAATGCGAACGTGCGGTCGATCGGCCTGGCGCTGACCGACGGCACGGTACCCCACGCCGGGGAGCCGGGCTTCGTGCTGCCGGAGGACGAGATCGAGTTCGGCGTCGGCATCCACGGCGAGCCCGGTCGCGAGCGCATCAAGATCGAGCCGGCCGACCGCCTGGTGGACCGGATGATGGACGCGATCCTCACCGACCTGCCGTTCTCGTCGGGCGACCAGGTGCTCCTGTTCGTCAACGGGATGGGCGGCACGCCGCTGTCGGAGCTCTACATCCTGTTCCGCCGCGCGGCCGAGATCCTCGACGAGAAGGGGATCACGCTGTCGCGGTCGCTGGTCGGCAGCTACGTCACCTCCCTCGAGATGCAGGGTGCGTCGATCTCGGTGCTGAAGCTGGACGACGAGCTCACCTCCCTCTGGGACGCGCCGGTGCACACGGCCGCGCTCCGCTGGGGACTCTAGCCACACGACACGACACGAGGAGGAGGCGCAGATGGCGCTGGACACGAACTGGGTCTCGGCCTGGCTGACGGCCGGGGCCGCGGCCATCGGGGAGCACAAGCAGGAGCTGAACACCCTGGACAGGGAGATCGGCGACGGCGACCACGGCGAGAACATGGACCGCGGCCTCCGCGCGTCGGTGGACGCCCTGGGCAAGCTCCCCGACGACGCGACCCCGAACGCCGCGCTGCGGTCGGTCGCGATGACCCTCATCTCGACCGTGGGAGGTGCGTCGGGTCCGCTGTACGGGACCGCGTTCCTCAAGGCGGCCGAGCCGGTCGGCGATCGGACGGAGATCGACGGCGCCACCCTGGTGGCGCTGCTGGCCGCCGCGCGTGACGGGATCGTGTCCCGGGGCAAGGCGGAGCCGGGCGACAAGACCATGGTCGACGCGTGGACCCCTGCGGTCGACGCGGCGATCGCGGCCGAGGCGTCCGGCGCCTCCCCGGCCGAGATCCTGGCCGCCGCGGCGGACGCCGCGGAGCAGGGCGCCGCGGCCACTGAACCGCTCGTCGCCCGCAAGGGACGCGCGAGCTACCTCGGTGAGCGCTCCGCCGGACATCGGGATCCCGGCTCCCAGTCGACGGCGCTGCTGCTGCGCGCCGCGGCGGAGGCGGCGGGATGACGGACCGCGTCGGCATCGTCTTCGTCTCGCACAGCGTCCTCCTCGCGGAGGGCGCCGTCGCTCTCGCCGGCCAGATGGCGCCGTCCGTGCGCCTGATCGCGGCCGGCGGCACCGACGACGACGGGATCGGGACCAGTTTCGCCAAGGTGATGGCGGGCGTCGGCGAGGCGGACTCGGGCGCCGGGGTCGTGGTCATCAGCGACCTCGGCTCCGCTCTGCTCACCGCCGAGACCGTTCTCGACATGCTGTCCGACGACGAGCGCGCCCGCGTGCGCGTCGTCGACGTGCCGTACGTCGAGGGCGGGATCGCCGCCTCCGTCGCCGCCGAGACCGGAGCCGAGCTGGCCGAGGTCGCCGAGGCGGCCGAGAGCGCCCGTGCGGCGTGGCCGGCGGCGGAACAGGCCACGGAGCAGGCGGCGGCTCCGGTCGCTGCCGACGCCCCTCCGGCGGCCCCCGCCGCGCCGGGCGGACCGTACGAACGCGAGGTGCTCGTGCGCAACCCGCAGGGGCTGCACGCACGCCCCGCCGCCGACTTCGTGAAGCTGGCCAGCACCTTCCCGGTGAAGGTCACCGTCAACGGCAAGGACGCGAAGAGCCTGCTCGGGGTGATGTCGCTCGGTCTGACGGCCGGGTCCACCGCCCGCATCGCTTCGGAGGATCCGGCCGGATCCGAAGCGGTCGACGCCCTCGTGGCGCTCGTCGAGACGGGCTTCGGCGAGGTCTGACGCTCGCGGGGAGGGCCGCACGGAGCCGTCCGTGCGGCCCTTCTCCGCGTCCGGGACCGGGCGGCGCTACAGGGGGAGCGCCATCTCCCGTTCCAGCGTCGTCCGGTCGAGCGGATACGGCTGGGTGCGCCCGGTGAAGACGAACCCGCGTCGCTCGTAGTAGCGGATGGCCGCCGGGTTGTGCTCGTGGACATCCAGGAGCAGTTGCTCGCCGCGTCCCTGCGCCCAGTCGATCACGGCGACGAGGAGCGCGTCCGTCATCCCGGCCTCCCGCCCCCGGTACCGCGGGGTCACGTAGACGCCCACGAGATACGGGTCGCGCGTTCCCGGCGCCTGGTGGCCGCCCATGCTGCCCAGCCAGCGGCCGTCCGGGGCGACCGCCGCGAACAACCGGGTGGAGGCGGAGGTTCCCGCGGTGCGCCGGCGCCAGTGCTCGTCGGGATGCGTCCGCGCCGTCGCGAGCGTCTCGAGGAACGCCAGCGGCGCGTCCTCCAGCATCTCGAGCCGGAGGGCGCGGTACGCCGGCCAGTCGTCCTCGACGCTCGGACGGACCGTCCAGTCCGTCCGAGCGGCGTCGGACGCGCTCGCGCGGGTCACGGCCGGGTCAGCCCCGCTCGGCCAGCAGCGCTTCGGCCTCGGCGAGCAGGATCGCGGTGCACAACCCGTCGAGTGCGGTGCGCAGCTCGTCGATCGGCGGGAACGTCGGAGCGATGCGGATGTTGGCGTCGCGCGGGTCCTCGCCGTACGGGAAGGTGGCGCCGGCCGGGGTCACGCCGATGCCGGCCTCCTTCGCCAGCTGGACGGCGCGTGCGGCGGTGCCGTCGAGCACGTCGAGGCTGACGAAGTAGCCGCCCTTGGGCGCGCTCCAGGTGCCGCCGCCCCACGGCGCGAGCCGGGCGCGGAACGTCTCCTCGACGACGTCGAACTTCGGGGCGATGATCGCGCGGTGCTTCTCCATGTGCGCGGCGAGGCCCTCCGCGTCGCGGAGGAACTGCGCGTGACGCAGCTGGTTGATCTTGTCCGGCCCGATGCTCTGGGCGCCGAGGTTGTGCTGGAGCCACGCGATGTTCGTCTCGGACCCACCGACGAAGGCGACGCCCGCACCGGGGAAGGTGACCTTCGAGGTGGAGGCGAAGACCAGCGGGCGGTCGGGGTTGCCGGCCTCTGCCGCGAGGGCGAGCACGTCGATCGGCTCCGGGCGCTCGTCCGTCAGGTGGTGCACCGCGTAGGCGTTGTCCCAGATCAGGCGGAAGTCGGGGGCGGCCGGCAGCGACACCAGGGCGCGCACGACCTCCTCGCTGTACACGGCGCCGGTGGGGTTGGAGTACACCGGAACGCACCACATTCCCTTGATGCTGTCGTCCGTCGCGAGCAGGGAGGCCACCGTCTCGATGTCGGGGCCGTCGTCGTTCATCGGGACGGGGATGAGGCGGATGCCGAAGCGCTCGCAGATGGTGAAGTGCCGGTCGTAGCCGGGGACCGGGGCGAGGAAGCTGATCGACTGGCCCGCCCAGGGGAGCTCGCCGCCGGGCACGCCGTAGAGCAGGGCCTGCACGATGACGTCGTGCATGATCGTCAGACTGGCGTTGCCGAGCGCGAGCAGCTGGGGGACCGGGACGCGGAGGGCGTCGGAGAAGATCGCACGGAGCTCGGGGAGCCCGTTCGGGCCGCCGTAGTTGCGCAGGTCGGTGCCCGCGGCGTCGCGGTACTCGCCGTCCGGCAGGTGCAGCAGGTCGTCGGAGAGATCCAGCTGCTCGGCCGAGGGCTTGCCGCGGGTGAGATCGAGGGCGAGGCCGGAGGCCTTCAGCTCGTCGTACGCACGCGAGAACTCGGCGTGCGCGGCGCGCAGCGCCTCGGTGTCCAGGTCGGTGAGAGGAGTCGCAGGAGTCACGTTCCGATCGTAGCGGCGCGGGCGGGGCGACGCGGCGACAGCGTGTGCGAACATCCTGAGTGTGACCGACGAAGTGCAGAAGGGACGCGCCCTGTCGCGCCCGAGGATGTTCGTGGCCCTCGGCGTGGGTGTGCTGACCGGCGTCGTCGTCGGCCTGCTCGACGCGTGGCACTACGCGGTGATCGCGGGCTGGGCGGGCGCGTGCATCGTCTACATCGTGTGGGTGTGGGCGAAGGTCTGGCGGCTCGACGGCGAGCAGACCCGCAGCCACGCGACCCTGGAGGACCCGGGCCGTCGCGTCAGCGACTGGATCCTGCTCGCGGCCTCCGTCGCCTCCGTCGTGGCGGTCGTCTACATCGTCGTGGACGCGCGGCAGTTGAAGGGGGCGCCGCAACTGCTCGTGGCGCTGCTCGCCGTGCTGAGCGTCGGGCTCTCCTGGGCGCTCGTCCACACCGTCTACACGCTGCGCTACGCCCGCATGTACTACCGCAAGGACGGCGGGATCGACTTCAACCAGAAGGAGCCGCCGCGCTACAGCGACTTCGCCTACCTGGCGTTCACGCTCGGGATGACGTTCCAGGTCTCCGACACGAACATCAGCAGCTCGTACATCCGGATGGCGATCCTCCGGCACACCCTGCTGTCCTACCTGTTCGGGTCGGTCATCCTCGCGACGACGGTGAACCTCGTCGCGGGCCTCACCTGAGGTAGGTCGTGAACCGGTAGCGCAGCCCGGAGGCCGACTCGAGCCACTCGCCGGCGCGGACCGTCCATCCGTCGCCCAGTTCGGGCGCGCGGGTGTCGCCGGCGACGTCCAGGTCGACCTCGGTGACCTCCACCCGGTCGGCGAGGGGGAGGGCCGCCGCGTAGAGCTGAGCGCCGCCCATCACCCACACCGTCTCGGCGGCGCCCGCCCGGGCGAGCGCGTCCTCCACGCTGTGCGCGACCTCCGCACCGGGTGCCGACCAGTCCGCCTGCCGGGTCACGACGATGTTCGTGCGCCCGGGCAGCGGACGGAACCGCTCGGGCAGCGAGTCCCAGGTGCGCCGCCCCATGACGACGGGCGACCCCGCGGTGAGCTCGCGGAAGTGCCGCATGTCCTCGGAGAGGTGCCACGGGATGCCGCCGTCGGCGCCGATCACGCTGTCGTGGGCCTCGGCCCAGATGAGTGCGAGTGCCATGCCGGGGTCAGACGGCCACGGCGGCGCGGATGGCCGGGTGGTGCTGGTAGCCCTCGATGACGAAGTCGTCGTAGCGGTAGTCGAAGATGCTCTCGGGCGCGCGGTCGAAGCGCAGGGCGGGTGCGGGATACGGGTCCCGCGAGAGCTGCTCCTCCACCTGCTCGACGTGGTTGTCGTAGATGTGGCAGTCTCCGCCCGTCCAGACGAACTCGCCGGGCTCGAGGCCGACCTGCTGCGCGACCATCAGCGTCAGCAGGGCGTAGCTCGCGATGTTGAAGGGGACGCCGAGGAACATGTCCGCGCTGCGCTGGTAGAGCTGGCAGGAGAGCTTGCCGTCGGCGACGTAGAACTGGAAGAAGGCGTGGCACGGCGCGAGCGCCATGCTCGGGATGTCGGCGACGTTCCAGGCCGAGACGATGATGCGGCGGGAGTCCGGGTCGCTGCGGAGCGTGTCGACCACCTGCTGGATCTGGTCGATGTGCGAGCCGTCCGGCGCCGGCCAGGAGCGCCACTGGACGCCGTAGACCGGGCCGAGCTCACCGCGCTCGTCCGCCCACTCGTCCCAGATGGTCACGCCGTTCTCGCGCAGCCAGCCGACGTTGCTCTCGCCGCGGAGGAACCAGAGCAGCTCGTACGCGATCGACTTGAAGTGCACGCGCTTGGTCGTGATGAGGGGGAAGCCCTCGGCGAGGTCGAAGCGCAGCTGCCGGCCGAACACGCTGCGCGTGCCCGTCCCGGTGCGGTCCGACTTGCGGCTGCCGTTCGCGAGGACGTCGCGCAGCAGGTCTTCGTACGGGGTCGGGATCGTCTCGCTCATCGAGTCGATGGTACTTCCGTTCGGTCACCCCTGACCCCCGTGGGGCGCGAGTCGTAGTCTTTCGACATGGAGACCGGCCCCGGCGGCGAGCGTCACAGCGACGACGAGCTCGCCACCGCCCTCGAGGAGGAGGTGGCGCGCATCACCATGGCCATCCCCGTGGTCGCCGTCGAGCCGTCGCCGGTTCCCCCGGCGGAGCCGGTCCCGGAGCCGTCGCGACCGGGGCCTGCGCTGCCGGAGTCGTCGCCGTCGGAGCCTGCGCCGGAGGACGAGGAGTGGGTGGGGCCGCCGACCCAGGCGATCAGCTTCGAGGACCTCCCGGTGCGTCGGCGGATGGAGGGGCCGCAGCCGACGTTCAGCGCCTGGGTGGGGGCGGCCGCGCCCCAGCCGCCCGCGCCCCAGACTCCTGCGTCGCCGCCTGTCGTTCCCGAGCCTCCCGCACCCGAGCCTCCCGCACCCGAGCCTCCCGCACCCGAGCCTCCCGCGCCCGGACGGGTGCCCGTCGCTCCTGCCCCCACGCGCGCGGAGCCGCTGTCGTACGTCGTTCCCGAACTGGCACCGCGGGACTCGCAGCCGGTTCCGCTCATCACGGAGGAACCGCCGACCGCGCCCCGGGACGCGCCGGCTGAGCCCGCGCCGCCGATCGTGCCGGTGATCGCGATGGCCCCCGTGCTGCTGCCGCTGCCCGGGACCGGTCCCGTCATCACGCACCACCTCGGACCGATCGACGCGCCCTCCGACCACATCGACACGGACCTCCACGACGACGCCGACGACGTGCGGGGGACCGCGCCGACGCCGCGCTCGTCCCCCCGAGTGGCCGTGGACGAAACGGTGCTGCTGGGGGCCGAGCCGGTCGCCGCCCCGCTGTTCGAACCGGAGGAGGCGGACCTCGAGCCGACCCCGATCGACCGGCGCGTCGGCCGTGCGGCGCGGATGTTCTGGCTGTGGTTCGCGGGCACGTCGTCCCTCATCTCGCTCGGGGTCGGGGCCACGCTGTTCACGCTCGGCCTCAGCCTGCGCCAGCTGCTCGTGGCGACGCTGGTCGGCGTGGCGCTGTCGTTCCTCCCGCTCGGGCTCGGGACGCTCGCCGGCAAGTGGAGCGGACAGCCGACGATGGTGGTCTCCCGCGCCACGTTCGGCGTGCGCGGCAACGTGATCCCGACCGTGCTCGCGCTCATCACGAAGCTCTTCTGGGGGTCCGTGCTGCTCTGGCTCGCGGGATCCGCCGCGGGGTCGCTGGCGGTGTCCGGGGGATGGGCGCAGGGCCGCGCCACTCCGACCGCCGTCGCCCTGCTCGTGGCGATCCTGGTCGCCGGTGTGATCGCGTTCTACGGCTACGCGCTCGTCGCCCGCGTGCAGCTCGTCCTCACGGTCGCGTCCGCGCTGCTCATCGCGGTGCTGGTCGCGGCGACCTGGCGGCACGTCGACCTGGCGCGGGCGCTCGCCGTGCCGGACGCCCTCTGGACCCACGTCGTGACGGGGGCCGTGCTCGTCTTCAGCTACCTCGGCCTGGCGTGGGCGATGAGCAGCGCGGAGGTCGCGCGCTACCAGCGCCCGGGATCGTCGGGGGGAGCGGCGATGCTCTGGGCGACTTTCGGCGCGGCCGTCCCGCCGTTCGTGCTCGTGTCGTACGGCGGCCTCCTCGCGGCGTCGCATCCCGGGCTCGCGGAGCAGCTCGCGAGCGACCCCGTCGCCGGCTTCGTGCGCCTCGGCCTGCCGGGCTGGTACCCGGTCCCCCTGCTCCTCGCGGTCGGGCTCAGCCTCATCTCGGCCCTCGTGCTCACCATGTACTCCGCCGGATTCACGCTCGACGCGCTCGGCGTGCGCATCGGCCGACGCTGGAGCACCGTCGCCGCCGGCGGTCCGATCGCGCTCGCCGGGATCGTCCTGGCGCTGACCGTCACCGACCTCGACAGCGTGGTGCGGGGCGTGCCCACCGCGCTCTCGGTCCCCGTCGCGGCGTGGACCGGGCTGTTCGGCGCCGAGACCATGCTGCGGGTGCGCCGCTTCCACCAGCCGTCGCTCCTCGTCTCCGGCGGCGTCTATCCGGACTGGCGCTGGCTGAACCTCGGGATGCTGGTGGCGGCGTCGGTCATCGGGCTCGGTCTCGTGAGCTCGGACCTGCCGTGGCTGGCGTGGGAGGGGTACCTGTTCCGCCTCCTCGGCATCGACCCGCAGGCGGGCATCGGCGCGAGCAACATCGGCGTCATCGTCGCGCTGGCGCTCGGGCTGCTCACACCGCTCGTCGCGGGCTCCCGGGCGGTCCGGCGCCAGGAGCAGGGCGCGGCCTGATCCCGTAGGCTCTATCCCGTGCAGCACACCCTCCGTTCCGTCCGCGAGACCGTCGAGGGACTCTGGCCGCTCTCCGGCGCCGAGGGCTGGGACGCCCCCGGTCTGCTGTCGGGCGACCCGGCCGCTCCGGTCGAGCGCATCCTGCTCGCCGTGGACGTCGTCGCCGCCACGGTCGACGAGGCCGTCGACACCGGCGCCGACCTCCTGCTCGCGCACCACCCGCTCCTCCTGCGCGGGGTGACGAGCGTCGCCGAGGACCGTTACAAGGGCGCGCTCCTGGCGCGCCTGATCCGCGGGGGCTGCGCGCTCATCGCGGCGCACACCAACGCCGACGTCGTCGCCGACGGGACCAGCGCCGTGCTCGCCGCGCGCCTCGGCCTCACCGGCACCGCGCCGATCTCGCCCGCCCCCGACGGCGTCACCGGCATCGGCCGCGTCGGCACCCTGCCGGAGCCGACAACGCTCGGCGCCCTCGCTCGCGCGCTCGCCGACCTCCTGCCGCCCACCGCCGGAGGCGTGCGCGCCGCCGGCGACTACCACCAGCCCGTCTCCCGGGTCGCCGTCTGCGGGGGAGCGGGGGACTCCCTGCTCGGCTCGGACCCCGTCCGATCGGCCGACGTCTACATCACCGCCGATCTGCGCCACCACCCCGCCTCCGAAGCGCGGGAGCAGGCGATCCTCGGCGGCGGCCCCGCGCTGCTCGACGTCTCCCACTGGGCGAGCGAATGGCTCTGGCTCGACACCGCCGCCGACCAGCTGCGCGCCGCCCTCCCGGGAGTGGAGGTCGCCGTGAGCGACCTGCGCACGGACCCCTGGGACTTCGCCATCCTCCAGTAGCCCTGGAGAGACCGTCACCCACGAAGATGGAGCACCACACGTGAAAGCCAGCCCCGCCGACCAGAACGAACTGCTGCGCCTGCAGTCCGCCGACACCCGCCTCGCGCAGCTCGACCACGCCGTCACCACGCTGCCGCAGGTGAAGGAGCTCGCCGCCCTGCAGCCCGAGATCGAGTCCCTCCGCGCGCGCTGGATCACCGCGACCGGAGAGCTGGAGGACGCCCGCACCGAGCTGAAGCGCATCGAGTCCGACGTCGCGGTCGTCGAGGCGCGCATCAAGCGCGACAACGACCGGGTGCAGCAGACCGCCTCCGTCAAGGACGTGCAGGCCCTGGAGGCCGAGCTCGCCTCCCTGGCCAAGCGTCAGGGCGACCTCGAAGAGATCGAGCTGACCGTCATGGAGCGGGTCGAGGGGCTCGAGAAGGCGCTCGCCGCGGTCGACGCCGAGCGCGCCGAGCTGACCGCGCGCACCGAGGTGCTGGAGGCGGCGCGCGACGCCGAGGCCGAGAAGCTCGCGGTGCAGCGCACGGCCCTCGCGGCCGACCGGCACACCATCGCGGGGGCGCTCCCCGAGGACCTCGTCGCGCTGTACGAGCGCCAGCGCGCCCGCTACGGCCTGGGAGCGGCGCTCCTCGTGCGCGGCGTGTCGATGGGCTCCAACGTGAAGCTGACCGAATCCGACCTCGCCGAGATCCGCCGGGCCGCCGCCGACGACGTCGTGCTGTGCCCCGACAGCAGCGCCATCCTCATCCGCAACGAGGAGTCCGGGCTCTGAGCCGACTCTGACCGGGCGCACAGACGCCCTGCGCTATCGTTGACCGCGGAATGGGTCGGCAAGACGGTCGCGTCGGTCCGCGCAAGCGGGCCGCCGAGGAACGTCCGGGCTCCACAGAGCAGGGTGGTGGGTAACACCCACCCGGGGCAACCCGCGAGACAGTGCAACAGAAAGCAGACCGCCACCGGTTTCGGCCGGTGGTCAGGGTGAAACGGTGGTGTAAGAGACCACCAGCGGCCGGGGTGACCCGGTCGGCTCGGTAAACCTCGCCCGGAGCAAGGTCAGACAGGGGACGATGAGGCTGCTCGCCGAGTCCCCGGGTAGACCGCTGGAGGGCGGCGGCAACGTCGCCCCGAGAGAGATGGCCGTCCGCGACACTCCGGTGTCGTGACAGAACCCGGCGTACTAGCCGGCCCATTCCCTGCACACGGATTCACCGGTCGAGGGGGAGCACGGCATGGAGGAGCGTTCCGCCCGGATCGTCCCGCGTGCCGGACGCTCAGCGCCCTGGGCGAGCTGGCTCAGTCCTCGTCGGGCGAGAACCGGTAGCCCATCCCGGGCTCGGTGAGCAGGAAGCGCGGGCGCGAGGGCTCCGGTTCGAGCTTCTTGCGCAGCTGCGCGAGGTACAGCCGCAGATAGCCGGTGTCGCTCGTGTACTGCGGTCCCCACACCTGGGTGAGCAGCGCCTGCCGGGTGACGAGCCGGCGAGGATTGCGGAGCAGCACCTCCAGGATCGCCCACTCGGTCGGCGTCAGGCGCACGTGCTCCGACCCCTCGGCGGTGGCGCGGGTGACCTGGTGCGCCGCGAGGTCGACGCTCACGCCGCCGAACGTCACGACGGGCTCGTCGGTGCCGCCGGTCTGCCGCCGCGTGAGCGCGCGGATGCGGGCGAGCAGCTCGTCCGCAGCGAAGGGCTTGGTCACGTAGTCGTCGGCGCCCGCGTCGAGCGCGTCGACCTTGTCGGCGGAGCCGGTGCGGCCCGAGACGACGAGGATCGGGACGGTCGACCAGCCGCGCAGTCCCTCGATCACCTCGATGCCGTTGAGCTCCGGCATCCCGAGGTCGAGCATGACCAGGTCGGGGTGGTGCTCCACGGCCTCCGACAGCGCCTCCGCGCCGGTGCTCGCGGTCAACACTTCGTACCCCCGTGCGGTCAGGAGGATGCGCAGGGCGCGCAGGATCTGCCGGTCGTCGTCGGCGATCAGGATCTTCACGCGCGTGTCCCTTCCGTCGCCGCGGGGAGCGACACCACCATCGTCAGGCCGCCGCCGGGGGTGTCCTCGGCGTCGAGCGTGCCGCCCATCCCCTCGACGAAGCCCTTCGACAGGGCGAGGCCGAGACCGATCCCGGTGTCGTTGTCGGTGTCGCCGAGGCGCTGGAACGGCAGGAAGACCGCCTCCCTGCGTTCTCCGGGGATGCCGGGCCCGCGGTCGATCACGCGCACCTGCACGGTGCCGCCGAACTCGCTCCCGGCGAGCACGGGGCGCTGTCCGACCGGGCTGTAACGCAGCGCGTTGCCCAGGAGGTTGACCACGACCCGTTGCAGGAGGACGCCGTCGGCGGCGAGCAGGGGCAGCTCCGGGGCGATGTCCAGCTCGACGTCCGCGGGCCCGACGCCCAGCTCGTCGAGGGCGGGGGAGATCACGTCGTCGAGCTCGGTGGGCGCGATCGAGACCCCCAGGACGCCGGCTTCGACGCGGCTCACGTCGAGGAGGTTGGTCACCAGGCCTGCGAGGCCGGCGAGGCTGTCCTCCGCGGTCTCGAGCAGGTCCTCCCGGTCCGTCTCGCTGAGGGCGAGGTCCGCCTGGCGCAGGGTGGTGACGGCCGCGGTCGCGGCGGCGAGCGGGCGTCGCAGGTCGTGGCCGACGGCGGCGAGCAGGGCGCTGCGCACCCGGTCGGCCTCGGCGAGCGGCCCCAGCTCGGAGGCGGTCGCCGACAGGTCGCGGTGCTCCAGGGCGGCGTCGAGCTGCGCGACGATCGCGCCGAGCAGCCGGCGATCGCTCGCCTCCAGGTCGCGGCCGGAGAGCTCGAGCGTTCCGCGGGTCCCGACGGGGAGGCGCTGCGTGTGGTCGGAGTCGGCGGGCTCGCCGTCGGTCGACACCACCTCGCCGCCGTCCAGGAGGCGCACACCGGTGAGCCCGAACGCCTCGCGGGTGCGGGTGACGAGGGCCTGCAGCGCGTCCTGCCCGCGGATGACGCCTCCCGCGATCGTCGCCAGCAGCTCCGCCTCGGCCGCGGCGCGCTGCGCGGTGCGGGTACGGCGGGCCGCCTGGTCGACGACCACGCTGACGAGGGCGGCGATCACGACGTAGAGCACCAGCGCGAGCAGGTGCAGCGGCTCGTTGATCGTGATCGTGTAGAGCGGGGCGACGAAGAAGAAGTCCAGCGTGATGCCGGAGAGCAGCGCCGCGAACAGCGCCGGCCAGATGCCGCCGACGAGCGAGACGATGACCACGAGCAGCTGGTAGCTCAGCACGTCCGCGGTCATGGAGTCGCCGGAGCGGACGCTCGTGAGCAGCAGCGTCAGGAGGGGCCCGCCGACGAGGGCGAGCGCGAAGCCGAGCACCCGCCGCCGCACGGTGAGGCCGCCGCGCGGCCGGGGGAGCGAGAACCGCCCGCCCGCCCGCGAGTGGGAGACGATGTGCACGTCGATGTCGCCGGACTCGCGGATCACCGTGGAGCCGATGCCGGGCCCGGTGAGCAGCGCGGCGAGCCGGCTACGGCGGGAGACGCCGATGACCAGCTGGGTCGCGTTCTCCCCGCGGGCGAACTCGACGAGGGCGCGCGGGATGTCGCTGCCGACCACCTGGTGGTAGCTGCCGCCGAGCTGCTCCACAAGGGCGCGCTGGGCGGCGAGGGTGCCCGGCGCCCCGGTGCGCAGCCCGTCCTCGCTCGTCACGTGCACGGCGAGCAGCTCCCCGCCGGCCGAGCGTGCGGCGATCCGCGCGCCGCGGCGCAGCAGGGTCTCGCCCTCCGGGCCGCCGGTGAGCGCGACCACGACGCGCTCCCTGGCCTCCCACTTGCCGGCGATGCCGTGCTCGGCGCGGTACTTCTGCAGGGCGCTGTCGACCTCGTCGGCCAGCCAGAGCAGGGCGAGCTCGCGCAGCGCGGTGAGGTTGCCGAGCCGGAAGTAGTTCGAGAGGGCGGCGTCGATCCGGGAGGAGGGATAGACGTTGCCCTCGGTGAGCCGGTCGCGCAGCGCCTGCGGGGCGAGGTCGATGACCTCGATCACGTCGGCGCGGCGCAGCACGGCGTCCGGGATGGTCTCGCGCTGCTGCACGCCGGTGATCTGCTCGACCACGTCGTTCAGCGACTCGATGTGCTGGATGTTGACCGTCGACATCACGTCGATGCCCGCGTCGAGCATCGCGTCGACGTCCTCCCAGCGCTTCGCGTGTGCCGTGCCGGGGGCGTCGGTGTGCGCGAGCTCGTCCACCAGCGCGAGCTGCGGGGCGCGGGCGAGCACGGCCGCCAGGTCCATCTCGGTCAGCTGCACGCCGCGATGCTCGACGGTCAGCCGGGGGACGACCTCCAGCCCGTCGAGCATCGCGGCGGTGGCGGCGCGGCCGTGGGTCTCCACGACCGCGACCACCACATCCTTGCCGAGCGCCTGCAGTCGTTTGCCCTCTTCGAGCATCGCGTACGTCTTGCCGACGCCCGGCGCTGCTCCGAGCATCACCCGCAGGCGGCCACGTGGCATGTCTACTTGTCCATCTCCGAAAGGGCCAGGTTGAGCTGGAGCACGTTCACGGTCGGGTCCCCGAGGTATCCGAGGTCCCGTCCCTGAATCCTAGACTCGACCAGCTTCCGCACGCTGTCGGTGGAGAGGCCGCGAGCCGCGGCGACGCGGTCGACCTGGAGCAGGGCGTAGGCCGGTGAGATGTGCGGGTCGAGCCCAGAGCCCGAGGCGGTGACGGCGTCGCTCGGGATGCTGCCGGCGCGCACGCCGTCCGACTTCTCGATCGCCTCGGTGCGCTCCTTCACGGCCTTCTGCTGGGCCGGGTTGGAGGCGGCGAGGTTGCTGCCGGAGGACGACGCGCCGTCGTACCCGTCGCCGGCCGCGGACGGACGGGACTGGAACCACTGCGGCAGCGCCTTCCCGTCCTTGTCGGTGAAGCTCTGCCCGATGAGGGCCGAGCCGACGGGCTTCCCGTCCACCGAGATGATCGAGCCGTTCGCCTGGGCCGGGAGCGCGAGCTGCCCGATCCCGGTGACGACGAGGGTGTAGCCGATGCCGAGCGCGACCGTCAGGACGATCATCGCGCGCAGGGCGACCCAGTACTGGCGCCAGGCGCCGCGGAGGCGGTTCATTGTCGTGCGACCTTTCGTGTCTGTCAGAATCCGGGGATCAGCGCGACCAGGAGGTCGATCAGCTTGATCCCGATGAAGGGGGCGATGATCCCGCCGAGGCCGTAGATCAGCAGGTTGCGGCCGAGCAGCGACGAGGCCGCCGCCGGGCGGTAGCGCACCCCGCGCAGGGCCAGCGGGATCAGCGCGACGATCACGATCGCGTTGAAGATCACCGCGGACAGGATGGCCGAGGCGGGGGAGTGCAGCCCCATGATGTTGAGCGCCGACAGGCCGGGGAACGCGGCCACGAACATCGCCGGGATGATCGCGAAGTACTTCGCGACATCGTTGGCGATCGAGAACGTGGTCAGCGCGCCGCGGGTGATCAGCAGCTGCTTGCCGATGCGGACGATGTCGATGAGCTTCGTCGGGTCGGAGTCGAGGTCGACCATGTTGCCGGCCTCCTTCGCCGCCGACGTGCCCGTGTTCATCGCCACGCCGACGTCCGCCTGAGCGAGCGCGGGCGCGTCGTTCGTGCCGTCACCGGTCATCGCGACCAGAGCCCCGCCCTCCTGCTCGCGGCGGATCAGCGCGAGCTTGTCCTCGGGCTTCGCCTCGGCGAGGAAGTCGTCCACGCCCGCCTCGGCCGCGATGGCCTTGGCGGTCAGCGGGTTGTCACCGGTCACCATGACGGTGCGGATGCCCATCCGGCGCAGATCGGCGAACCGCTCGGCGAGGCCCTCCTTGACGATGTCCTTGAGGTAGATCACACCGAGCACCGTGGCCACGCCGTCCGCGGCGCGGGTCGCGACGGCGAGCGGCGTGCCGCCCATCTGCGAGATTCGCTCGACCTCCGCGTCCAGCTCGTGGAGCGCGCTCGTCGACGGCGCGGCCGTGCCGGCCTCCGTCGCCTGCTCGCGGACCCAGGTCACGATGGCGCTCGCCGCGCCCTTGCGCACCTGCGAGCCGTCCGGCAGGTCGAGCCCGCTCATCCGCGTCTGGGCGGTGAAGGGCACGATCTCCCCTCGGGCGTCGGTCGGGCGCTCGTAGCCGAGCGTCCCCGCGAGCTCCACGACCGAGACGCCCTCGGGGGTGGGATCGCTCAGGGAGGAGAGCGCGGCGGCCCGGACGAGGGCGTCGCGATCGGCGCCGCCGACGGCGGTGAACTCGCTCGCACGCCGGTTGCCGTACGTGATCGTGCCCGTCTTGTCGAGCAGCAGCGTGGTCACGTCGCCCGCGGCCTCCACCGCACGCCCGGACATCGCGAGCACGTTGTGCTGCACGAGGCGGTCCATGCCGGCGATGCCGATGGCCGAGATGAGGGCGCCGATGGTGGTGGGGATGAGGCACACCAGCAGGGCGATCAGCACGGGCACGGTCGGCGCGGCGTCCGAGTAGCCCGCGACCGGCTGCAGCACGAGCACGACGATCACGAAGATGATCGAGAGGCTCGCGAGCAGGATGTTCAGCGCGACCTCGTTCGGGGTCTTCTGCCGCGAGGCGCCCTCGACGAGCGCGATCATCCGGTCGACGAAGGTCTCGCCCGGCTTCGACGTGATGCGCACGACGATGCGGTCCGAGAGGACGCGCGTGCCGCCGGTCACGGCGCTGCGGTCGCCGCCCGACTCCCGCACCACGGGGGCCGACTCGCCGGTGATGGCCGACTCGTCCACGGTCGCGATGCCGCGGATCACGTCGCCGTCGCCCGGGATGAGCTCGCCCGCCGTGACGACCACCACGTCGCCGAGCGCCAGATCGCTCGACGCGACCGCGGCGACGGAGGCGCGCACCGCATCCGGGTCCGCGGTCTCGTCGTAGCCGGTGACGCGGTTGGCGAGCGTGGTGGAGCGGGTGGAGCGCAGGGTGGCGGCCTGCGCCTTGCCGCGGCCCTCCGCGACCGACTCCGCCAGGTTGGCGAAGACGACGGTGAGCCAGAGCCAGACGGCGATGCTCCAGGTGAAGGCGAGCGTGGCCGGTCCCGTGCCGCCCGCGCCGAGGAACGGCTGGGCGATGGCGACGATGGTCGTCAGCGCGGCGCCGACCTCGACGATGAACATGACGGGGTTGCGCCACATCTGGCGCGGATCGAGCTTGCGCAATGCGCCGGGGAGCGCGGCGACGAGCTGGGCGCCGCTGAAGGCGCCGGCCCTGGTCGCACTCTCCTTCGGAGCGCGGGCGCTGCGTTGTGGTGTGAGCGTTGTCATGGTGTTACTGCAGCCCTTCCGCCAGGGGACCCAGCGCGAGAACGGGGAAATAGGTGAGTGCCGAGACGAGCAGGACGGTGCCGATCATCAGGCCGACGAACTGCGGCCGGTGGGTGGGCAGGGTGCCTGCGGTCGCGGGGACGCGGCCCTGCTGGGCGAGCGAGCCGGCGAGGGCGAGGACGAACACGATCGGCAGGAACCGGCCGAGGAACATCGCGACCCCGAGGGCCGTGTTGAGCCAGGGCGTCGCCGCGGTGAGGCCCGCGAAGGCCGATCCGTTGTTGTTCGCGGCCGAGGTGAACGCGTAGAGCACCTCGCTGAAGCCGTGCAGTCCGGGGTTCAGGATCGACGTCTTCTCGATGTCCGCCCGCACCGCGGGGATGGCGAAGCTCAGGCCGGTGCCGAGGAGCACGAGCGTCGGCGTGGTCAGGATGTAGAGGCTGGCCAGCTTGATCTCGCGCGGGCCGAGCTTCTTGCCCAGGTACTCCGGCGTGCGGCCGACCATGAGGCCCGCGACGAACACCGCGATGACCGCGATCACGAGGATTCCGTAGAGACCCGATCCGACACCGCCGGGCACGATCTCGCCCAGCATCATGTTGATCAGCGCCATCATCCCGCCGAGCGGGCTGTAGCTGTCGAGCATGGAGTTCACGGCGCCGGTGGAGGTCGTCGTGCTGGTGGTGTTGAACAGCGTCGAACCGAGCACGCCGAACGCGGTCTCCTTGCCCTCCATCGATCCGCTCGACGCCTCGAACAGCGTCATGGCGATGAGCGAGACGACGAACAGCGTGGCCATCGTCGCGAGGATCGCGTAGCCCTGGCGCTTGTCGCCGACCATCCGGCCGAAGGTGCGCGGCAGGGAGAACGGGATGATGAGCATCAGCAGCACCTCGACCAGGTTGGTCCAGGCCGTCGGGTTCTCGAACGGGTGCGCCGAGTTCGCGTTGAAGAACCCGCCGCCGTTGGTGCCGAGCAGCTTGATGGCCTCCTGCGAGGCGACGGGCCCGCCCGGCAGGGACTGCGCCGCGCCCGTGAGGGTCGTCACGTGGTCGAAGCCGTTGAAGTTCTGCGCCGCGCCGCCGATGATCAGCACGACCGCGGCGATGAGCGACAGCGGCAGCAGGATGCGCACGGTGCCGCGCAGCATGTCCACCCAGAAGTTGCCGATCGTCCCGCTGGAGCGGGAGGCGAAGCCGCGCACCAGGGCGACGGCGACCGCCATGCCGACGGCGGCGGACACGAAGTTCTGCACGGCCAGGCCGGCGAACTGCACGGTGTAGCCGAGGGTCGCGTCGGGGGAGTAGGACTGCCAGTTGGTGTTCGTCACGAACGAGATCGCCGTGTTGAACGACGTCCCCTCCGGGACGGCCGGCATGCCCAGCGAGTACGGCAGGAACTGCTGCAGGCGCTGGAGGGCGTAGACGAGCAGGACGCCGATCACCGAGAACGCCAGCACGCCGCGCAGATAGGCGGGCCAGGTCTGGCCGGCACGGGCGTCCACGCCGATGAGGCGGTAGACGCCGCGCTCGACGGCGAGGTCGCGGTCGGAGGTGTACACGCGCGCCATGTAGTCCCCGAGAGGACGGTAGGCGACGGCGAGCAGGAGCACGAGCGTCGCCAGCTGGGCGACGAACAGCCAGATGCCCGTCATGGAGTCGGAGCCCATCTCAGAACCGCTCCGGCTTCACGAGGGCGACGACCAGGTAGGCGATCGCGGCGACAGCGAGCAGCGCCGCGACCACATTGATCACGATCACAGCTTCTCGACCCCCCGGCCGGCCAGGCCCACGACAAGCGCGAGCACGACCACTCCGAGGAGGTAGACGACGTCCAGCAAGACTCTCTCCATCCGTGAGGATGCCGCGACCGGTCGGTCGCGGCAGAAGAGAGTCCACACCCGCGTTCCCCGCGGGGCGCTGGTCCTAACGCATCCCTAACGCCCCGCTGCGGAATCCTTGCGGCTTGCTGACGCTAGCCCTTCACCGCCAGCGCCGCGGCCCCGAGGATGCCCGCGTTGTTGCGGTGCACGGCCGGGACGATCGGGGTCTTGAGGTCGAGGAGGGGCAGGAACTCCTGGTAGTTCTTGGAGACGCCGCCGCCGACGATGAACAGGTCGGGGGTGAAGAGGAACTCGAGCGTGGAGTAGTACTTCTGGAGGCGCTTCGCCCACTTCTCCCAGCTCATGTCCTCGCGCTCCTTCGCCGAGTACGCGGCGCGGGACTCGGCGTCGTGGCCGTCGATCTCGAGGTGTCCCAGCTCGGCGTTCGGGATGAGGACGCCGTCGTAGATGAGTGCCGAGCCGATCCCGGTGCCGAGGGTGGTCATGATGACCAGGCCGTCCTTGCCCTTCGCGGCGCCGAAGCTGGTCTCCGCGTAGCCCGCGGCGTCGGCGTCGTTGACGAAGTGGATGTCGCGGCCGAGGGCCTTCTCGAAGAGGTCCTCCGCGTGCAGGTCGATCCACTTCTTGGAGACGTTCGCGGCCGAGAGGGTCACGCCGTGGCTCACGATGGCCGGGAAGCAGATGCCCACCGGGGCGTCCGGCTCCTCCGCCGCGAGCTGGTCGACGATCTTCTTGGTGACCTCGACGATGCCGTCCGGCTCGCCGCCCTCCGGGGTGGGCAGCTTGATCCGGTCGCTCAGGAGCTCGCCGGTCTCGAGATCGACCAGCCCTCCCTTGATGCCGGTTCCGCCGATGTCGATGCCGATTGCGTGCTTCTGACCGCTCATGCCCACGAATCTACCGCGGGTCGGCTCCCGGAGTCGTGCGCGTGGCCGTGGCGAGGGGGAGGAAGAGGTCGTCGACGATCGCGACCAGGCTGGCCTCGTCCGCCGGGCGGAGGGTCATCAGCATCTCGTGGCGCAGGGCCATGGTCGGCAGTCCGGCCACCAGCTCCGGCATCCTGCTGCGGTCGATCTCCCCGCGCGCGTCGGCGCGATCCAGGATGGTGTCGAGCATCGACGGGCCCGGGGAGAGCAGGCGCTCGCGCAGTCCGGCGATGCCGCCCTCCGCCTCCCCGAGGATGCCGGAGTAGCGCAGCATGATCAGGGCGACCAGGCCGCTCCGGCGCTCCGTGAACTGGCGCAGGAGGTCGAGGGTGTCCTCCCGGAGGCTGCCGTGGTCGGGCACGTCGATCGGGTCGTCGTCGAAGTGGTGCCGGATCGCGGCCACGGCGAGGTCGCTGCGCCCCGGCCAGCGGCGCGCGATGACCGGGCGGCTGGTGCCGGCCCGGGCGGCGACCGCCTCCATGGTGAGGCCGACGTAGCCGTTGGCGTCGAGCTCCTCCCAGGCGGCGTCGAGGAGGGCGCTCTCGAGTTCCGCGCCACGGCGACGGCGGGCCGGAGTCGAATTAGAGTCCATTTGCGCATCTTATCGGATCGGCGTATCGTCGGCGCTTAGATACAGGCAAGCATCTTAAGGAGCCGGGCCCATGGCAGCGGAGAAACTCGACAAAACCGTGGTGCGCACCGCGACCGCGCTGGTGGTCGGCGCGCTGGCGGTGGTGTTCGACACGACCATCCTCAGCATCGCCCTCCACTCGCTGGCGACGGATCTGCACACCGATGTCGCGCACATCCAGTGGGTGACGACGGGCTACCTGCTCGCCCTCGCGGCGACGGTCCCGCTGTCGGCCTGGTGCCTCGCGCGATTCGGCGGCAAGCGGGTGTGGATGGTCGCCCTCGCCATCTTCCTGGTCGGCTCCGTGCTCTCCGGACTCGCCTGGAACGCGGACAGCCTCATCGCCTTCCGGGTGCTCCAGGGCGTCGGCGGCGGCCTGATGCTGCCGGTCATGACCACGATGGTGATGGAGGTCGCCGGCGGCAAGCAGCTCGGCCGCGTCTCCGCCGTCATCGGGCTGCCCGCGATGGCCGGTCCCGTCCTCGGGCCGGTGCTCGGCGGGGCCATCCTCGCCCTCGGCGACTGGCGCTGGATCTTCTGGGTCAACATCCCGTTCTGCGTGGCCGGGCTGATCCTGGCCTGGCGGATGCTCCCCGCCGACCGCGGCCGCGACCCGCGCCGCCGGCTCGACGTGGTCGGCGTGCTGCTGCTCGTGCCCGGCCTGGCCGGTCTGCTCCTCGGCCTGTCGGACTCCGTCCTCGACGGCGGGTTCGCGCGCCTGGACGCGTGGATCCCGCTGGTCGCCGGCGCTGCGCTCGTCGCCGCCTTCGCCTTCTGGGCTCTGCACCGCCGTGGCGACGCGCTCGTGGACGTGCGGCTGCTGAAGGTGCGCTCGGTCTGGTCCGCCTCCACCCTCCTCTTCCTCTCCGGCGTCGCGCTCTACGGTGCGATGCTCCTGCTGCCCCTCTTCTTCCAGCAGGTGCGCGGCACCGACGCCCTCGGCGCGGGCCTCCTGCTCGTGCCGCAGGGGCTCGGGACGCTCGCCTGCCGGCCGCTTGCGGGTCGCCTGATCGACCGGATCGGCGCCCGCTGGATCACCGTCGTCGGGTTCGCCATCGTCGCGGTCTCGACGGTGCCGTTCGCGTTCGGGCTGCCCGCCTCGGCCGACCCGCTGCTGCTCGTCGCGCTCTTCGTCCGCGGCTTCGGGCTGGGCGCCGTGACCATGCCGCTCATGGTCGCGTCGTATCAGGGGCTGAGCGGCGAGCAGATCGCGCACTCCAGCATCCTGACCCGTACGGCGCAGCAGCTCGGCGGCTCGTTCGGCACCGCGATCTTCGCCGTGCTGCTGCAGGCGGCGGTGCTGGGCGGTTCCACGCTCGGCGGCGCGTTCCAGTCGGCGTTCTGGGTGGCGGTCGGCGTCACTGTGCTCGGCGTCGCCATCGCTTTCGTTCTCCCGGGCGGTCCCAAGCGTGCCGCGGCGGTTCCGGCGGCGCAGCCCGTCCCGGAGCCCGTGGTCGAACCGGGTACGGCCGTCAGGGGAGCGTGAGCACCTCGGCGCCGCGCTCGGTGACCACCAGGGTGTGCTCGAACTGGGCGGTGATGCTGCGGTCGCGCGTGACCACCGTCCAGTCGTCCGCCCACATGTCCCACTCGTGGGTGCCGAGCGTGAGCATCGGCTCGATGGTGAAGACCATCCCGACCTCCATCACGTCGTCGTAGACCGGCGCGGAGTCGTAGTGGGGGATGATCAGCCCGGAGTGGAAGGTCGCCCCGACGCCGTGCCCGGTGAAGTCGCGCACGACCCCGTAGCCGAACCGCTTCGCCTACGACTCGATGGCCCGGCCGATCACGTTGACCTGGCGGCCCGGCGCCACCGCCTTGATGCCGCGGTTCAACGCCTCGCGGGTGCGCTCGACCAGCAGGGCGACCTCCTCGCTCGCCGTCCCCGCGATGAAGGTCTGGTTGCTGTCGCCGTGGAAGCCGTTCTTGTAAGCGGTGATGTCGATGTTGACGATGTCGCCGTCGTCGATCACCGTGTCGTCCGGGATGCCGTGGCAGACGACCTCGTTGACCGAGCTGCAGATCGACTTCGGATAGCCCCGGTAGCCGAGGGTGGAGGGGTACGCGTCGTTGGCGATCAGGAACTCGTGCCCGATCGCGTCCAGCTCCTCCGTGGTCACCCCCGGGCGCACGGCCTCGCCGACGAGCGCGATCGCCTGCGCGGCGATCCGGCCCGACTCCCGGATCAGCGCGATCTCGTCCGGCGTGTACACGTCGCCGCGGGTGTTCGGGGCGGGCGACGGCTTGCCGACGTACTCCGGGCGCGCGATGTGCGACGGGACGGGACGCATCGCGCTGACACGACCGGGGATCAGATGACCGGCGGAATCCTTGGGCATAGGATCAAGCTTATGACCGGTGAGAACGAGTACGGCATCACGCAGGACGCGGAGCACAAGTACTGGTACAACATGAAGACCGGCGCGGTGGAGCAGGGATTCCTCTCGCCGTCGCCCGACCGCGTCGGCCCCTTCGACACCCGTGTCGAGGCCGAGCACGCGCTCGAGAAGCTGCGCGAGAACAGCGCCAAGTGGGCCGAGGAGGACGCGGAGGAGAACCGCTAGGCGGCTCCCGCTCCACGTCCCTCCGGCCGCGAGGCCGACGGCTCTAGAAGCTGTGCTCCGGGCCGGGGAACGTGCCGGCCTGCACGTCCGCCTTGTACGCGGCCGCAGCGCCGGCGAGCACGTTCTTGAGGTCGGCGTACTGCTTGACGAAGCTCGGGACGCGTCCGGTGGTGAAGCCGGCCCAGTCCGTCCAGACGAGCAGCTGACCGTCCACGTGCGGTCCCGCACCGACGCCGATGGTCGGGATGCGCAGCTCCTGCGTCACCCGCTGCGCCACGGCGGCCGGGACCATCTCGAGCACGACGGCGAACGCCCCGGCGTCCTCGACGGCGTGCGCGTCGGCGAGGAGCTGCTCGGCGCTGTCGCCGCGGCCCTGGATCAGGTGGCCGCCGAGGCCGTGCTCGCTCTGCGGGGTGAAGCCGATGTGCGCCATGACCGGGATGCCCGCATCCACGATGCGCCGGATCTGGTCGGCACTGCGCTCGCCGCCCTCCAGCTTCACCGCGTGCGCGCCCGTCTCCTTCATGAAGCGCACGGCCGTGTGCAGCGCCTCGAGGGCGCCGGTCTCGTACGAGCCGAACGGCATGTCGGCCACGACGAACGCGCGCTTGACGGCCTTCGCCACCGCGCGGGTGAGGGGGATGAGCTCGTCGACCGTGACCGGGAGGGTGGTGTCGTAGCCGAGGACGTTGTTGCCGGCGGAGTCGCCGACGAGCAGGAAGTCGATGCCCGCCTCGTCGAAGATCTGCGCGGTCAGCATGTCGTAGCTGGTGAGGCCGGTGAAGGTGGAGCCCTCCTCCTTGGCGGCCTGGAAGTGGCGGGTCCGCACCCGCTTCAGCGACTGCATCGACGGGGTCGCGGGGTGGACGCTGGGAACGGGTGACTGCTCGCTCATGGGCTCAGTCTAGTGACGGGATTCGGGCGCGCGACCGGCCACGATCGAGCCCCCGACCCAGTACGCTGGGAACGCTGACGAAAGGGGCAGGATGGACAAGCAGCGCGACTTCGTTCTTCGCACGATCGAGGAGCGTGGCGTCAAGTTCGTGAGGCTGTGGTTCACCGATGTCGTCGGCACCCTCAAGTCCGTCGCCATCGCCCCCGCCGAGGTGGAGGGCGCCTTCGCCGAGGGCCTCGGCTTCGACGGCTCCGCGATCGAGGGGCTGACGCGCGCGTTCGAGTCCGACCTGCTCGCGCACCCGGACCCGACGACGTTCCAGATCCTCCCGTGGCGCGGCGAGATCGACCCGACCGCGCGCATGTTCTGCGACATCACGACGCCCGACGGCCAGCCGTCCGTCTCCGACCCGCGCAACGTGCTCAAGCGCACCCTCGAGAAGGCGGCCGACCGCGGCTTCACCTTCTACACGCACCCGGAGATCGAGTTCTACCTGCTCAAGTCGTCGGCGTTCGGCGAGGACGGCCCCGAGCCCGTCGACTCCGCCGGCTACTTCGACAACGTCCCCGGCGGCACCGCCCACGACTTCCGGCGCCGCTCGGTGCGCATGCTCGAAGACCTCGGCATCTCGGTCGAGTTCAGCCACCACGAGGCGGGCCCCGGCCAGAACGAGATCGACCTCCGCTACGCGGACGCCCTCACCACGGCCGACAACATCATGACCTTCCGCACGGTCATCAAGGAGGTCGCGATCGAGCAGGGCGTCTACGCGACGTTCATGCCGAAGCCGATGTCCGGCCACCCGGGCAGCGGGATGCACACCCACATGTCGCTCTTCGAGGGCGACACCAACGCGTTCTTCGAGGCCGGTGCGCAGTACCAGCTGTCGAAGGTCGGCCGCCAGTTCATCGCGGGCCTGCTCAAGCACGCTCCCGAGATCACGGCCGTGACGAACCAGTTCGTCAACTCCTACAAGCGCCTGTGGGGCGGCGACGAGGCGCCCAGCTTCGTCTGCTGGGGCCACAACAACCGCTCCGCGCTCGTCCGCGTGCCGCTCTACAAGCCCAACAAGGGCCAGAGCTCGCGCGTCGAGTACCGCGCGATCGACTCCGCCGCCAACCCGTATCTCGCGTTCTCGCTCATGCTGGCCGCCGGCCTCAAGGGCATCGAGAACCAGTACGAGCTGCCGCCGGAGGCCGAGGACAACGTGTGGGCGCTCAGCGACACCGAGCGGCGCGCCCTCGGCTACAGCCAGCTCCCCGCGAGCCTCGACCACGCCATCTCCCTGATGGAGGACTCCGAGCTCGTCGCCGAGACGCTGGGGGAGCAGGTCTTCAACTACGTGCTCCTCAACAAGCGCAAGGAGTGGGCGGAGTACCGGGCGCAGGTCACCCCGTACGAGCTGCGGACCAACCTCGAGATCCTCTGACCGGGTCGTGACGCGCGAGCAGCTCTCCCTGACCGCGCTGGCGCGCGCCGGTTTCGTCGGGCTGAGCTCCGTGCGGGCACAGCTCGACGAGCTCGCGGGCCTGACGGGGTTCCCCGTCGACGACCTCCTGCCCGCCCTCGGCGCGGCAGCGGATCCCGACAACGCCCTGGCGCTCGCTCTGCGGCTGCTGCAGCATGCGCCGGTGCAGGCCGCTCGGTACGTCCCGTCGCGCAACGACGCCCGCCGCGTGCTCCGCGTGATCGGCGCCTCCGAGGGCGCCGCCGAGTTCTTCCTGCGCCAGCCCGCCGAGCTCTCGGCGCTCGACCATCCCGTCGCCGCGCTGCCGACGGCCGACGAGCTGCGCGCCGACCTCCTCGACTCCGTCGGTGCGGTCGACGGCTTCGCCGCCGTCACGGAGGAGGAGGCGTGGACGGCGCTGCGCGTGCGCTACCGGCGCCGTCTCGTCCAGCTCGCGAGCTACGACCTCGAACAGGAGGATCCGGTCGCCGGGTTCGACTCCGTCGCGGCCACCCTCTCCGATCTCGCCGCCGCTGCGCTCGAAGCCTCGCTGGCCGTCGCCCGGCGGCAGACCAGCGGGAGCGGCCCCGGGCGCTTCCCGGAAGCCGAGGTGCGGGCGACCCGGCTGGCCATCATCGGCATGGGCAAGGCCGGCGCCCGCGAGCTCAACTACGTCAGCGACGTCGACGTCATCTTCGTGACCGAGGGCGACGAGGAGGCCGGGCTGACCGGCGGGCGGGCCGTCGACATCGCGACCCGGCTGGCCATGCTGACGATGCGCGGCATCCACGAGCCGGCCATCGAGCCGGGGCTGTGGGAGGTCGACCCCAACCTGCGGCCCGAGGGCAAGGACGGCGCGCTGGTCCGCACGCTCGAGTCGCACATCGCCTACTACGACCGGTGGGCCAAGGGGTGGGAGTTCCAGGCACTGCTCAAGGCGCGCCCTCTGGCCGGCGACCGGGAGCTCGGCGACCGCTACCTCGCCGCTCTCGCCCCGAAGGTGTGGAGCAGCGCCTCCCGCGAGAACTTCGTCGAGTCCGTCCAGCGGATGCGCGAGCGCGTCACCGAGCACATCCCGGACGACGAGGTCCACTATCAGCTGAAGCTGGGGCCGGGCGGCCTGCGCGATGTCGAGTTCACCGTGCAGCTGCTCCAGCTCGTGCACGGCCAGACCGACGACCAGGTGCGGCAGCGCGACACGCTCTCGGCGCTGGCTGCCCTCGCTGCGCAGGGCTACATCGGGCGGGAGGAGGCCGCGGCCTTCTCGCAGGACTACCGCACGCTGCGCCTGATGGAGCATCGCATCCAGCTGCGGCACCTGAGTCGCACCCACCTCATGCCGCGGGACGAGGGCGATCAGCGCATCCTCGCGCGGGCCACCGGGCTGGCCCCGAGCGCCGAGCAGCTCTTCGCGCGGTGGAACGAGATCAAGCACCGGGTGCGCGGGCTGCACGAGCGGCTGTTCTACCGCCCGCTGCTGAGCGCCGTCGCCTCGATGCCGAGTGAGGACTTCGCCCTCACCAGTGCGCAGGCCGAGGCCCGTCTCGCCGCGATCGGCTTCCGGGATCCGCGGGGCGCGCTCGCGCACATCGGCGCGCTCACGTCGGGCGTCTCGCGCCGCGCGACGATCCAGCGCCATCTGCTTCCCGTGATGCTGCAGTGGTTCGCCGACGGCGCCGACCCCGACTACGGCCTCCTGACCTTCCGCCGCCTCAGCGAGGACCTCGGCTCGACCCACTGGTACCTCCGGATGCTGCGCGACTCCACTGGCGCCGCCGAACGGCTGACCCGCGTGCTCTCGGGCTCGCGCTACGCCGGCGACCTGCTCGGGCGCATCCCGGAGTCGGTGGCGTGGCTCGAATCGGAGGAGGAGCTGCGGCCACGCTCCGCCGAGCTGCTGCGCGACGAGACCGCCGCGATCCTCGCCCGGCACGATTCGCCCGAGACGGCCTCGGCCGCGCTGCGAGCGGTGCGCCGGCGCGAGATCCTGCGGCTGGCCTTCTCGGGCATCCTCGGCTTCGCCACCATCGAGGAGCTCGCCCACGGGCTCACCACCGTCACCGAGAACGTGATCTCCGGCGTCCTGGCCGCCATCCGGAGCGCGCGCGGCGACGCCGACGCGTTCGAGTTCGCCGTGATCGGGATGGGGCGGTTCGGCGGCCGCGAGCTCGGATTCGGATCGGACGCCGACGTCATGTACGTCTTCCGCCCGACGACCGCCGAGCAGGAGGAGGCCCACCGCGCCGCTCTCGCCGTCGTGTCCGATCTCGGCCGCCTCACCGAGGACAACATCCTCCCGCTCGACCTCGACATCGGCCTGCGCCCGGAGGGGAAGAACGGCACGCCCGTGCGCTCGCTCGACTCCTACCGCGCCTACTACCAGCGCTGGTCGCTGACCTGGGAGGCGCAGGCGCTGCTGCGCGCGCGAGGCGTCGCGGGGGATGCGTCGCTTCTGGCGGACTTCGAGGCCCTCGCCGACGAGGTGCGCTACCCGGCGGAGATCGGGGAGCGCGAGATCCGCGAGGTCAAGCGGATCAAGGCGCGCGTCGAGAACGAACGCCTCCCGCAGGGCGCCGACCCCTCGCGCCACCTCAAGCTGGGCCGCGGATCGCTCAGCGACGTGGAGTGGTTCGTGCAGCTCATCCAACTGGAGCACGCGGCCGCCATCCCCGAGCTCCGCACCCCCAGCACCCTCGACGCCCTCGCCGTCGCCGCGGCGAACGGCTTCGTCACGGAAGAGGACGCGGCCAAACTCCACGAGGCGTGGGTCTTCGCCTCCCGCGCCCGCTCCGCCATGACCCTCTGGACGAACAAGACCGCCGACGTCCTCCCCTCCGACCGCGTCGCCCTCGACGGCGTCGCCCGGCTCATGGAGTACCCGCCCGGCTCAGCGTCGCGGCTGGAGGAGGACTACCTCGCCGTCACCCGCCGGGCCCGCGCCGTCTTCGAGCGCTCCTTCTACGGCATCCAGGAGCGCCCGGCGCCCACGGGCTGAGGTCCGCCGCGGCGGTCACGTGCCGTGCAACGCGGAAGGGCCGCATCCCCAGTGGGATGCGGCCCTTCTCGTGTCGGAACGCCGAGCGTCAGACCCCGAAGTACAGCTCGTACTCGAACGGGTGCGGGCGCTGCGCGAGGGGCTTGATCTCCTTCTCGCGCTTGTACTCGATCCAGGTCTCGATGAGCTCCGGGGTGAACACGCCGCCTGCGGTGAGGAAGTCGTGGTCGGCCTCGAGGGCGTCGAGCGCCTCCGCCAGGGTGCCGGGCACCTGGGGGATGTTCTTGGCCTCCTCGGGCGGGAGCTCGTAGAGATCCTTGTCGACCGGCTCGTGCGGCTCGATGCGGTTCTTGATGCCGTCGAGGCCGGCCATGAGCTGGGCGGCGAACGCGAGGTACGGGTTGCCCGAGGCGTCCGGCGCGCGGAACTCGATGCGCTTGGCCTTCGGGTTGGTGCCCGTGATCGGGATGCGGATCGACGCGGAGCGGTTGCCGGCCGAGTAGACCAGGTTGACCGGGGCCTCGAAGCCGGGGACCAGGCGGTGGAACGAGTTCACCGTCGGGTTCGTGAACGCCAGGACGGCGGGGGCGTGCTTGAGCAGGCCTCCGATGTACCAGCGGGCGATGTCCGAGAGGCCGCCGTAGCCCGACTCGTCGTAGAAGAGCGGCTTGCCGTCGCTCCACAGCGACTGGTGGGTGTGCATGCCCGAGCCGTTGTCGCCGAAGAGCGGCTTCGGCATGAACGTGGCGACCTTGCCCCACTGCTCCGCCGTGTTCTTCACGATGTACTTGAACTTGAGGATGTCGTCCGCCGCGGCGACCATCGTGTCGAAGCGGTAGTTGATCTCGGCCTGGCCGCCGGTGCCCACCTCGTGGTGCGCGCGCTCCAGGATGAGGCCGGCGTCGATCAGCTTGAGCGAGATGTCGTCGCGCAGGTCGGCCTGCTTGTCGACCGGGCTGACCGGGAAGTAGCCGCCCTTGTACGGGGTCTTGTTGGCGAGGTTGCCGCCCTCTTCGACGCGGCCGGTGTTCCACGCGCCCTCCTCGGAGTCCACCGCGTAGAAGGAGGAGTGCTGGTTCACCTCGTAGCGCACGTCGTCGAAGATGTAGAACTCCGCCTCGGGGGCGAAGAACGCGGTGTCCGCGATGCCGGTGGAGGCGAGGTACTTCTCCGCCTTCTTGGCGACCTGGCGCGGGTCCTTCGAGTAGATCTCGCCGTTGCGCGGGTTGTAGATGTCGAAGACCATGATCAGCGTGCGCTCGACGCGGAACGGGTCGATGTAGGCGGTCGAGACATCGGGGATGAGCTGCATGTCGGACTCGTGGATCGACGCGAACCCGCGGATCGAGGAGCCGTCGAAGAGCTGGCCGACGGAGAAGAACTCCTCGTCGACCGTCGAGGCGGGGATGTTGAAGTGCTGCTGCACACCGGGCAGATCGGTGAAGCGGATATCAAGGAACTTGACGTCGGTGTCCTTGATGAACTTGAGCACCTCGGAAGAATCACGGAACATACGGAGGACTCCCAATGGCTTGCGGTGACCGGACTGCGCGTGCAGTCCCACACCAACGGTAGGGGGAGGCCGTTTCCCCGGGGTGACGCAAATGTTTCCGGCATGTTACGTGTACCGGCCCCGGGTAAACTCATCGGGTGCCACAGAACCCCCCGACGAACCGCTCCGGCGACATCGCCCCCAGCCGCTATCCCGGTGAACGCCTCGGACTTCCGGAGGCGGGGCCGCGCTCGGTCGCACGGCTCGGGCGTCGATTCGGGGCGATCGTGATCGACTGGGCGATCGCGTCGTTCATCTCGTTCGCGTTCTTCCATTACGACGCCTGGGCGAACATCGCGGTGTTCGCGGTGCTGCAGATCGTGTTCATCCCGACCATCGGCGGGAGCATCGGCCATCGCATCTTCGGTCTGCGCCTGGTCGCCGTCCGCGGGGGATGGGTGGGGGTCTGGCGCCCGGTCGTGCGCACGATCCTGCTGTGCCTCGTCATCCCCGCCCTGGTGTGGGACTCGGATCAGCGCGGCTTCCACGACAAGATCGCCGGCACCATCCTGCTGCGCGGCTGAGCCGCCGAACGAACGAACGCGCCGTCCCCGAGGGGGCGGCGCGTTCGTGTCGAAGCAGTGGCGACGGCGGAGGCGTCAGCGTGCGCGCTGGGCGCGGACCTTCATCGGGTCGATGCCCTTCGGGATCGGCAGGGAGTTCTCGAGCGACTGGAGGCGGTTGCTGATCGCGAGGACCTCGGCCTTGGTCAGGGTCGGCTTGATCTTGGCCAGGGTGCGGGGAACGCGGTGCAGTCGCACGGCGTCCGCATCCGGTCCGACGCTGATGACGGTGACCGGGACGTTCGGGAGCACGCGGGTGACCTTGCGGCGCTCCTCGTCGACCATCCGCTGCGTGCGGGTCTTCGGGCCCTCGCTGATGAGCACGACGCCGCCGCGGCCGGTGGCACGGTAGACCGCGTCCTGCGTCTTGCTGTTCACGGCGACCGGCATCTCCGAGCCGCGCCAGCTGCGCTTCAGCGAGCTGCGCAGCACCGCGCCGACGGCGCCCGGCTGGCCCTCGATCTGCGAGTAGGCCGCCCGCTCGGCACGGCGGCCGAGGATGAGGAGTGCCGCGAGCACGCCGCCGAAGACGCCCGCGATGATCCAGAGGACCATCGTGAACACGTTGCCGCCGGAGACGAAGATCGCCAGGAGCACGCCCGCGATGATCGGGAGGACGAAGCCCAGGATGATGTAGAGCAGCGCGCGGTCGTCGTAGCGGCGGGTCATCTGGAAGACCTGCCACATCTGCTTCAGCCGACCGGGCTCCTTGCTGGACTTGTCCTTGCGTGCCATACGCATAAGGATACCGTCCCGGACGGCCTTCGGCAGACGACGTTCGCCTTCAGGAGACGGCCTGCGCGAACCCGAGCGACGCGTCGGCGAGATGCTGCAGCTGCGCCGGCACCGGCCGCCCCTTCGCCTGCATCGACTGCGCCCACAGGAGGCCCGCGCGATACGACGATCGGACCAGCGGACCGGCGAGGACGCCGAGGAATCCGATCGCCTCCGCCTCCTCCTTCAGCTCCACGAACTCGTCCGGGTGCACCCACCGTGCGACCGGCAGATGCCGGGGGCTGGGGCGCAGGTACTGGGTGATCGTGATGATGTCGGTGCCGGCGTCGTGGAGGTCGCGCAGGGCCTGGCTCACCTCGTGGCGTTCCTCGCCCATCCCGAGGATGAGGTTTGACTTGGTGATCAGGCCCGCGGCGCGTCCCTGGGTCAGCACGTCGAGCGAGCGCTCGTAGCGGAAGGCGGGACGGATGCGCTTGAAGATGCGCGGCACGGTCTCGACGTTGTGCGCGAACACCTCCGGTCGCGCGGAGAAGACCTCGCCGAGCTGATCGGGCCGGCCGTTGAAGTCCGGGACGAGGATCTCGACGCCCGTTCCGGGGCTCTGCCGGTGGATCTCGCGGATCGTCTCGGCGTAGAGCCACGCGCCCCCGTCCTCCAGGTCGTCGCGCGCGACGCCGGTGACGGTCGAGTAGCGCAGCCCCATGCGGAAGACCGACTCGGCCACGCGGCGCGGCTCGTCGCGGTCGAACTCCGCCGGCTTGCCGGTGTCGATCTGGCAGAAGTCGCAGCGGCGGGTGCACTGCGAGCCGCCGATCAGGAACGTGGCCTCGCGGTCCTCCCAGCACTCGTAGATGTTGGGGCAGCCCGCCTCCTGGCAGACCGTGTGCAGCTCCTCGGTCTTCACGAGCGCGTGGAGCTGACGGAACTCGGGTCCCATCTTCGCGCGCGTCTTGATCCACTCGGGCTTGCGCTCGATCGGGGTCTCGGCGTTGCGGACCTCCAGGCGCAGCATGCGGCGCCCCTCGGGGACGGCGTTCACGCGGCGGCTCCTGTCGTGGCGGTGCGGGAGGGCTGGGCGGCGGCCGAGGGGTCGAACGCGGCGACGACGAGCGGAGCGACGTCGGCCGGGGTGACCGTGCGACCGAGGACGCGCGAGATCGTGGTGACTCCGGCATCCCGGATGCCGCACGCGACGATGTGGTCGTACGGCTCGAGGTCGTTGGAGCAGTTGAGGGCGAAGCCGTGCATCGTGACCCCTTCGGCGACGCGGATGCCGATGGCGGCGATCTTCTCGTCCCGGCCGTCCGCGCGGATCCAGACGCCGGAGCGGCCCTCGACCTGCTCGCCGTGGACGCCGAGGCCGGCCAGGACCTCGATGAGGATCCCCTCCAGGCGGCGCACGTAGCCGACCACGTCGATCGGGTCGGGGAGGCGCAGGATGGGGTAGCCCACGAGCTGGCCCGGCCCGTGCCAGGTGATCTTGCCTCCGCGGTCCACGTCGATCACCGGCGTGCCGTCGGTGGGCCGTTCGTCGGGCTCGGTGCGCTTGCCGGCCGTGTAGACCGGAGCATGCTCGAGGAGGAGGACGGTGTCGGGCGCCCGGCCGGCGACGACGGCGGCGTGCAGGGCACGCTGTCGCTGAAGGGCCTCGTCATACGGCACGGAGTTGGCGCTTAGCCCCGTGACGTCGTACGTAGTCACCTCGTCAGCATATATGGACTCAGTCCATTAATCGCGTCGAGGGGGTCACCGTGTTCTCCACACCCGTCGTTCATGCTCCGACGATCCACCGATTCCGACGTCGCTGCCCACGGCAGGGCGCCCGGCGTTGGGATGGACGCATGGGAACTCTTCGGTGGGGCCGGCGGCGCGAACTCGATCTCGGCAAGCAGTCAGCGGTGATCGCGCACGCGCTGGGCCTGAGCGCGGGGGAAGTCCTTCGCTCGCCGCCCGGCGTCCATCGGGTCGTGGTGGAGGGGCCGGACCTCTTCCGGCCGGCCGTGCTGTGCGTGCAGGAGGGGACCGGGTTCCCGGATGCGGACGCGGACGCGCGGCGAACGATCGCGTCCGAGCATCTGGCTGAGGTGCGCGAGCTCCCGCCACGGGAGGTGCGTGGTCGGCCGATCGCTGCGCGGCTCGTCGAGTACCTCGCGGGTGGGAGTCTGCGCGGACGGCTGGAGGGCGGATCGCTGAGCGTCGGCGAGGCCGTCACCGTGCTCCTGGCCGTGCTGGACGTCCTGCGGCTGGCCCACCACGCCGGTCTCGGCGGCGTGGAGCCGCGGGTCGACCGTATCCGCTTTCGTGCGGACGGCTGTCCGGTCGTCTCGGAGCTGCCCGCGATCGGGCCGCTGACAGAGGAACTGGCACGCGCGGACACGGAGGCGTTCCTGTCACTGGTCCGGGAGGTGGCGCGCGCCGTGCCCGGCCGCCCGGGTGTGGTGCTGCTGTCACGCCTCGAGGGCGTGATCCCCGGGGGAGGTGGTGGAGGCGGAGGCAGCGGCAGCGTGCGCGAGGCGCTCCTCGGCGTGGCGCCGCCCGTTGCGGTTCGGCTGGACCCCGGCGGAGACGCGCGCGCGACGGGCGACGTGTCGGCCGACGTGCCCGTGGCTCGCGGGCGCGGTCGACGGTCAGCGGCGCCGAGCAGACCCCAGGGCAGCCCTGCAGGGAGGGAGCCGAAGGGGTGGGCGGCGTGGGATGTCCTGCTCGATGGGCGGCCCTTGCGGGAGGCGCGTGCGGCCGTGGTGCGGCTGGTCCGGCGGCGGCCGAAGGCAATCCTCGTCGGGCTGGTGCCGCTCGTCGCGGCGACGGTGGCCTTCGTCGGGCTGCCGTCGGGGTCGCCTGCCGACGGTGAGGGCGGGTCGTCAGGGTCACGGCCGGGGACGACGGGTGGTGGTGAGCCGGTGGCTCCGCCGATGTCCGAGGGGTCCAATACGGGCGCGCCGGGCGTGTGGGGTGAGTCGGGCATGTCCGGTGTGTCGGGTGCGCCCATCGCCGAGGCGGGGTGCTCCGGCCCGGACGCGCCAGGGCAGCACCCGACCGGGCAACACGCATCCGGCGAGGAGGCATCCGGCCAGGACGTCTTCGAGCTGACCTGGGAGGGAGCGCCTGATCCGGGAGCGGGAGAGATGCCGGAGGAGGGTTCCTCGGGCACGGGCTGCCCGAGTGAAGAAGACCCGGTTGCTGCCGCCGTGGAGTGGCTGTCGTCGCGGGACGGGGCGACGGGCTACCGGGGTGCGCAGGCTCAGATCACCCAGCGGTGGGGAGAGGCCGTGCTGGTGCGGGTCGAACCCGACCCGCAGGGGAGCCCGGACAGCGAACCGGCCTCGCTCCTGCTGGTGAGGGGCGAGGCCGGTTGGCGGATACGAGCGGTGTACTCGTGAGGCGGATCAGATCCCGAGGCTGCCCTCGAAGTCGGCGGCCTCGAGGCGGTTCTTCACGGCCACCAGGAAGCGGGCCGCGTCGGCACCGTCCACGATGCGGTGGTCGTACGAGAGAGCCAGGTAGACCGTCGAACGGATGGCGATCGACTCGGTGCCGTCCGCCGTGATGACGACCGGCTTCTTCGTCACGATGCCGGTGCCGAGGATCGCGACCTGCGGGAGGAACACGACCGGGGTGTCGAACAGCGCGCCGCGCGAACCGGTGTTGGTCAGCGTGAACGTGCCGCCGGCGAGCTCGTCGGGCTTCAGCCGGTTGTCGCGGGTGCGCTCGGCCAGGTCGGCGATCTCCTTCGCGAGACCGGAGAGGTCGAGCGAGGAGGCGTCGCGGATGACCGGGGTGAGCAGACCGCGCTCGGTGTCCACGGCGATCGAGAGGTTCTCGTGGTCCGGGTACACGATGTTGTCGCCGTCGACCGTGGCGTTGATGACCGGGTAGGTCTTCAGCGCCTCGGAGGCCGCGAGGGCGAAGAACGGCAGGAAGGAGAGCTTCACGCCGTTCTTGGCGAGGAAGTCGCCCTTCACCTTGTCGCGCAGCGCGGCGACCTTGGTGACGTCGACCTCGACCACGGAGGTGAGCTGAGCGGTCGACTGCATCGAGACGACGGCGCGCTCGGCGACGACCTTGCGCAGACGCGACATGGCCTGGGTCGTGCCGCGCAGCGGCGAGACCTCGACGGCCGGGGCCGCGGCGGGAGCGGAGGCGGAGCCGCCTGCAGCGGGCTGCGCCGCGGCGAGGATGTCCTCCTTGCGGATGCGACCGCCGACACCGGTGCCGGTGATGCTCGCGAGGTCGACGCCCTGCTCGTTCGCGAGCTTGCGGACGATCGGGGTGACGTAGCCGGCGTTGCCGGCGTGCGCGCCACCGGCGGCCGGAGCCGCGGCAGCCGGAGCCGGGGCAGCAGCGGCCGGAGCAGCAGCGGCGGGTGCCGGAGCAGCAGCAGGAGCGGCGGCAGGCGCGGGCGCTGCGGCGGGGGCCGGAGCGGCGGGCGCCTCGGCGGCCGGAGCGGCCGGTGCCGGAGCGGCGGGAGCCTGCGCCTCAGCGGCCGGTGCCGGAGCAGCGGGGGCCGGAGCGGCAGGCGCCTCGGCAGCCGGAGCAGCAGCGGCCGGAGCCGGAGCGGCCGGAGCCTCGGCGGCAGGCGCCTCGGCAGCCGGAGCCGGAGCAGCGGGAGCCTCGGCAGCCGGAGCAGCAGCGGCCGGAGCCGGAGCGGCAGGCGCCTCAGCGGCCGGAGCCGCGGCCTCGGCCGGTGCGGCCTCGGCGGGGGCGGCCGGAGACTCGGCGCCCGCGCCGGAGCCATCGCCGATGGTCACGAGCGCGGTGCCCACCTCGACGGTCTCGTCCTCCTGCACCAGGATCGCCTCGATGACGCCGGCGACCGGCGACGGGATCTCGGTGTCGACCTTGTCGGTCGAGACTTCGAGCAAGGGCTCGTCCACCTCGACACGGTCGCCAACGTTCTTCAGCCAGCGGGTGACCGTGCCTTCCGTGACACTCTCGCCGAGTGCCGGGAGGCTGACGGATTCGCTCATGAGCTTCTCTCCTTCAAAACCTGATCGTTCAGTAGCTTATTGCAGCCGCATCGGCGGCAGCACGGACTTAGAGGGTGTGCAGCGGCTTGCCCGCGAGGTACAGGAAGGCCTCGCCGAGCGACTCGTTCTGGGTGGGGTGCGCGTGGATGAACGGAGCGATGTCCTCCGGGTACGCCTCCCAGTTCACGGCGAGCTGGGCTTCGCCGATGAGCTCGCCCACGCGAGCGCCGATCATGTGCACGCCGACCACGGGGCCGTCGTTGACGCGGACGACCTTGACGGTTCCGCTCGTGCCGATGATCTCGCTCTTGCCGTTGCCGGCGAGGCTGTAGTCGTAGCTGCTGACCTGGTCCGCGCCGTACTGCTCGACCGCCTTGGCCTCGCTGAGGCCGACGGAGGCGACCTCGGGGTCGCAGTAGGTGACCTTGGGGATGTTGACGTCGGGGACGACGATCGGGTTCAGGCCCGCGATCTCCTCCGCGACGAAGATGCCCTGCTGGAACCCGCGGTGGGCGAGCTGCAGGCCGGGGACGATGTCGCCCACGGCGTAGACGCCCGGCACGTTGGTCTGCAGGCGCTCGTCGGTGATGACGAAGCCGCGGTCCATCGTGATGCCGACCTCGTCGTAGCCGAGGTTCGCGGTCTGCGGGCCGCGGCCGACGGCCACGAGCAGCAGCTCGGCCTCGACGGTGTCGCCATTCTCGAGCGAGACGACGACGCCGCTCTCGTTCTGGGTCACGCCGGCGAAGCGGACGCCGAGGCGGTAGTCGATGCCGCGGCGGCGGAACGCGCGCTCCAGCGACTTGCTGATGGACTCGTCCTCGTTGGGGACGAGGTGGGGGAGGGCCTCGATGATCGTGACCTCGGCGCCGAACGACTTCCAGACGCTCGCGAACTCCACGCCGATGACACCGCCGCCGAGCACGGCGACCTTCTTCGGCACGAAGTCGAGCTCGAGGGCCTGCTCGCTCGTGATGACGCGGCCGCCGATCTCCAGACCGGGGAGGCTGCGCGAGTACGAGCCGGTGGCGAGCACGACGTGCTTGCCCACGATGGTGTCCTCGCCGACCTGGACGGTCGTCGGGGAGGTGAGGCGGCCCTCGCCCTCGATGACGGTGATGCCGCGGGCCTTCACCAGGCCCTGGAGGCCCTTGTACTTCTTGGCGATGATGCCCTGCCGGTACTCCGTGACACCGTTGATGTCGATGCCCTGCAGCTCCGTGATGATGCCGTACTTCGCCGACTCACGGGAGTAGTCCGCGACCTCGGCCGCGTGCAGCAGCGCCTTGGTCGGGATGCAGCCGCGGTGCAGGCAGGTGCCGCCGACCTTGTCCTTCTCGATCATGCCCACGGTGAAACCGAGCTCGGCCGCACGCAGCGCTGCTGCGTAGCCTCCACTCCCACCGCCGAGCACCACAATGTCAAAGTTCTGCTCAGACACCCAGTTACTCCCTCGCGCATCAGGATTCGTGACACGATCCTGCCCCGAGGGGTGACTCCGGGCAGGCGTTGAACGGGCGAGATCTTCTCGCCCATACGACCCTACTACTTCCGCGAAAAGTCCTCGGCCAAACGGACGAGCGCACGTACGCTGACGGCGGACGGTCCCTTGCCGGTGAAGCCGTAGGGCGACGCGGGCCCCTTGGCGGGTCCGGCGATGTCGAGGTGGGCCCACGGGATGCGCGGCGCGTCGTCCGCGTCGCCGGTGCGTCCGACGAACTCCTGCAGGAACACGCCGGCCAGCAGCATGCCGCCCGCGGTCTGGCCCGGGTTGGCGTTCGCGATGTCGGCGACGTCGGAGTTGATCGTGGCGCGCAGCTCGCCCGAGAGCGGCATCGGCCAGAGCAGCTCGCCGCTGGCGCGCGCGGCCGAGAGCACCTCGTCGACGAGGTCGTCGGAACCCATGACGGCGGCGTAGCGCGTGCCGAGCGCGACCATGGCGGCGCCGGTCAGGGTGGCGACGTCGACGATCGCGTCCGGGTGCTCCTCGCTCGCGGCGGCCAGGCCGTCGGCCAGGACCAGGCGGCCCTCCGCGTCGGTGTTCAGCACTTCGACCGTGCGCCCGTCGCGGATGCGGAGCACGTCGTTCGGGCGGATCGCCGAGCCGGACGGCATGTTCTCGGCGAGGCACAGCCACGCCGTGACCCGCACCGGAAGGGCGAGGCGGGCGGCGGCCAGAGCGACGGCGAGCACGGTCGCAGCGCCCGTCATGTCGTACTTCATGCCCACCATGCCGGAGGCCGGCTTGAGCGAGAGGCCGCCCGAGTCGAACGTGATGCCCTTGCCCACGAGGGCGAGGTGGCGGCTCGCGCCGGCCGGCGCGTAGTCGACCTTCACGAGGCGCGGCGGGCGGGTCGAGCCCTGTCCGACGCCGAGGATTCCGCCGAAGCCGCCCTCGGCCAGAGCGGCCTCGTCCCAGACGGTGATGTCGACGGGGAGGCCGGCCGCGGCCTCCTGGGCGCGCTCGGCGAAGGTCTCGGGGTAGAGGTCGAGCGGAGGCATGTTGACGAGGTCCTTGACCAGCGAGGCGGCGCCGGCGACGGCCGCGGCGCGGGCCAGGAGGTCGTCCGCCGTCGCGTCGGCCGGGGTGCCGATCACCGTGATCGCGGGCACGGGAGTCTTCGCCGTGCTCTTCTCGCGGTACTCGGTGTAGGAGTAGGAGCCGAGCGCGGCCCCCTCGATCACGGCGCCGAGGCGGGAGTCCCCGTCGGCGGGCAGGTCGACCGAGACACGGGCCGTGCCGGCGAGCTGGCGGATGGCGCTGCCGGCCGCGTAGCGCAGGGCGTCCTCGTCGAGGTCGTCGCCGAGGCCGATGACCGCGAGGGCGGGGCCGCCTGCGGCGCCGGGGAGGCGAACGAGCTCGTCGCGGCCGCCGCCGAAGCCGACGGCGGCGAGCTGCTCCGCGAGCGCCTCCCGATCCGGTCCGGACAGCACGGCGATCTCGTCGCGGGCGACGCGGGCACCGACGACGAGGACGTCGGAGGAGGTCAGGGAGGAGGAATCGGAGGCGAGCGTGAGAGCGGGAACCGTCATGATCCGACCCTAACCCGCCGCTGCGTCCGCCTGTTCGCTGTGGGCGTGCTGCGAGGCGGCCGTCAGCACGGGCCGGGCGCCCGGGGTCGGCCTAGAGTTGATGCATGCGACACCCCGCCGATCTGTTCGAGCTCAACCCGGCCGTCGAGGTCCCGGAGGGCCTCCCGCTCGTGGCCGGGCTGACCGGATTCGCCGACGCGGGCGCCGGCGTGAGCCAGCTCGGCACGTATCTGCTTGGCACGCTCGACAGCGAGGTCGTCGCGACCTTCGACGCGGACATCCTGCTCGACTACCGCGCGCGCCGGCCGATCATCTACTTCGACCAGGACCACCTGGCCGACTACCAGCCGGCGACGCTGAAGCTGTACCTCGCCTACGACGAGCTGCGCCAGCCGTTCCTGCTGCTGTCGGGCTTCGAGCCCGACTTCCGCTGGGAGGCCTTCACGGAGGCCGTGCTCGGCCTGATCGAGCAGTACCGGGTGCGCAGCGTCACCTGGGTGCACGCCATCCCGATGCCGGTGCCGCACACCCGGCCGATCGGCGTGACCGTCAGCGGCAACCGGTCCGAGCTCATCGAGACGATGTCCGTGTGGAAGCCGCAGACCCAGGTGCCCGGCAACGCCCTGCACCTGCTCGAGTACCGCCTGCAGCACCTGAACCACCCGACCGCGGGCTTCGTCCTCCTCATCCCGCACTACCTCGCCGACACGGAGTACCCCGCCGCGGCGATCGCGGGGCTGGACTCGATCAGCGCGGCGACCGGCCTCATCTTCCCGAGCGACCGCCTCCGCCAGGAGGACCGCGACTTCATCGCGAACATCGACGAGCAGGTCGCGGGCAATGCGGAGCTCGCGAAGCTCGTCGGCACGCTCGAGGAGCGGCACGACACGTACATGGAGGACAACCAGCCGCGGTCGCCGCTCACCGACCGCGACGGCGAACTGCCCTCCGCGGACGAGATCGCCGCCGAGCTGGAGAACTTCCTGGCCTTCCGCCGCCACGGCGACGAGGAGAACGGCGACCGCTGAGCCGCCCGACCTCCCGGCCCCTCCGGTCCATCCGGCCTAGACTCGTGGGGTGAACTCGCGGCGCTCCTGGTTCGTCTTCGGGATCGGCGCCTTCGCCTATCTCGTGGCGGTGACGCAACGCACCACGATCGGCGTCGCGGGCGTCGCGGCGACCGACCGCTTCCACGTCTCCGCGTCGGTGCTCTCGACGCTGGCCGTCGTCCAGCTGATCGTCTACGCCGCGATGCAGATCCCCGTCGGCGTGCTGATCGACCGGATCGGCTCCCGGTGGCTCATGCTCATCGGCACCGCCTTGATGGTGGCGGGTCAGATCGCCGTCGCCTTCGCGCCGACCATCTCGATCGCCATCCTCGGCCGCATCCTCGTCGGCGCCGGCGACGCCACCGTCTTCACCTCCGTGATGCGGCTGGTGAACTCGTGGTTCCGAGGGCGCATCGTCCCTCAGCTCTCGCAGTGGATCGGCAACATCGGCCAGCTCGGGCAGGTGCTCTCCGCCGTGCCGTTCGCCCTCGTCCTGCACCTGGCGGGGTGGACGACCGCCTTCCTCGCCGCGGCGTCCCTCTCGGTGATCGCGCTGATCGCCATCGCGGTCGCCATCACGGACCGCCCGGTCGGCTCGTCCGAGGGGCCGCGCCCCGCGACCTGGGGCGACTCGCTGCGGCAGCTGCGGATCAGCCTGGCCCGACCGGGCACGCAGCTGGGCTTCTGGTCGCACTTCGTGACCCAGTCGTCCGGGACCGTCTTCAGCCTGATGTGGGGCCTGCCGTTCATGGCGTTCGCGCTCGGGATCGATCCCGCCGAGGCCTCGGCCCTCCTGATCGTGTCGGTGGTCGCCGGCCTGATCGCGGGTCCGCTGCTCGGCCTGCTCACCGCGCGCCACCCCCTGCGGCGCAGCAATCTGGTGCTCGGCATCGTGGCCATGATGGGCGTGGTGTGGGCCGTCGTGCTCCTCTGGCCGGGAGTCCCTCCCGTCTGGCTCCTCGTGGTGCTCCTCGTCGCCATCGGCATCGGCGGCCCGGGGTCGCTGATCGGCTTCGACTTCGCGCGCACCTCCAATCCGCTGCACAGCCTCGGCTCGGCGAACGGCATCGTCAACGTCGGGGGCTTCCTGGCGAGCTTCGTGATGATGTTCCTCATCGGAGTCTCCCTCGACCTCCAGAACGGCGCCCGGGTCGCGGCGGGCGCCGCGACCGATCTCTACGCGCTCGACTCGTTCCGCTGGGCGTTCGCGATCCAGTACCTCATCATCGGGACCGGGGTCGTCTTCCTGGTGCGCGCACGACGGCGGACGCGCCGCCGGCTGCAGGAGGAGGAGGGAATAGAAGTGGCCCCGATCTGGGTTGCACTCTCTGACGCATGGCGGAGGCGGAGCGGACGCGAGCCGTTCTGACGCCGAGGCTCAGGAGCAGAGGATCCCCTTCGTGCGCGACGGTGGACGTGGTCGGAAGAACGCGTGAATCGTGCAATAATTGATGTCTGGACCCGTTCATATCCTGTTGGGTCGGAGCATTCGACGATGCCCGACGTTCCCCCCAGGACTTGACATGGGTCTTAGTAATGTCCGCACGCAACCCTGAGCCACGGTGGAGCCCCGAGGAATCCGGCCTCCGCTTGGTATTGAAAGGTGTTCACATGGCAACCCGTGCAGCAACGAAGGCCCCCGAGGCCGACACGGTCGACGAGACGGTGACGGGCGCCGAGGGCGCGGCCACCACGACGACCGCGAAGAAGACGACGACGAAGAAGACCGCCGCCAAGAAGCCGGCGGCGAAGAAGGGCGCGACCAAGCCCAAGGGACGTGCGGCGGACGACGACGAGGAGGTCGACGAGGACGCCGAGGTCGAGGTCGAGGAGGATGCCGACGAGGCCGCCGACACCGACACCGACGAGGCGGACGACTCCGACGAGGCCGCCCAGAAGCCGGCCGACATCGCTGCCGCGGCTGTCGCGGCCGCCCCGCTGCCGACCGACGCGCTCGTGCTGCGCGCCGTCGACGAGGACGACGACATCCCGGTCTACTCGACCACCATCACCGGTGCGACGGCCGACCCGGTCAAGGACTACCTGAAGCAGATCGGCAAGGTCCCCCTGCTGAACGCGGCGGAGGAGGTCGAGCTCGCGATGCGCATCGAGGCGGGACTCTTCGCCGAGGACAAGCTCGCGAACACGCCGAACATGCCCAAGGAGCTCGAGCGCGAGCTCCGCTGGGTCGCCCGTGACGGCCAGCGCGCCAAGAGCCACCTGCTCGGCGCCAACCTGCGCCTCGTGGTCAGCCTGGCCAAGCGCTACACCGGCCGCGGCATGCAGTTCCTGGACCTGATCCAGGAGGGCAACCTGGGCCTGATCCGCGCGGTCGAGAAGTTCGACTACACCAAGGGCTTCAAGTTCTCCACCTACGCGACGTGGTGGATCCGTCAGGCCATCACCCGCGCCATGGCGGACCAGGCGCGTACCATCCGCATCCCGGTGCACATGGTCGAGGTCATCAACAAGCTCGCCCGCGTGCAGCGCCAGATGCTGCAGGACCTGGGCCGCGAGCCCACCCCCGAGGAGCTGTCGAAGGAACTCGACATGACTCCCGAGAAGGTCATCGAGGTCCAGAAGTACGGTCGCGAGCCCATCTCGCTGCACACCCCGCTCGGCGAGGACGGCGACAGCGAGTTCGGCGACCTGATCGAGGACACCGAGGCGGTCGTCCCGGCCGACGCGGTGGGCTTCACCATGCTGCAGAAGCAGCTCGAGAGCCTGCTCGACTCCCTGTCCGAGCGCGAGGCGGGCGTGATCCGCATGCGCTTCGGCCTGGGCGACGGCATGCCGAAGACCCTGGATCAGATCGGTGACACTTTCGGCGTGACGCGCGAGCGCATCCGCCAGATCGAGTCGAAGACGATGGCGAAGCTGCGCCACCCGTCCCGCTCGCAGTCGCTGCGCGACTACCTCGAGTAAACCGGTGCGGTATCGATTGGCGGTCGTCGCCGGCCGCCTCGCCCGCTGGCTGCTGCGCCTGCGGGGCGGGGGGTCGGCGGTGCCCGGCCGGGTCGCGCTCGCGATCGCTCCGGCGTTCCTCGAGCGTGCCGTCAGCCGGCTTCCGCTCGGCGTGGTGTTCGTCTCCGGCTCGAACGGCAAGTCGACCACGACCAACATGCTCACCGCGATCCTGCGCGAGCACGGGCTCGAGGTCTTCACGAACCCCTCGGGCGGCAACCTGCCGCAGGGGATCGCGTCCGCGCTCCTCGCCGACGTCCCGCTCGACGGATACGTGCGGGGCGACGTCGGCGTGATCGAGGTGGACGAGGCCTACGGCGTCGACCTCGCCACCCTGCTCAAGCCGCGCGGCTCCCTCCTGCTCAACGTGCAGATCGACCAGCTCAACCGGTTCTTCGAGCCCACACGTGTCGTCGGGATGCTGCGCTCCATCGCGGAGACCTCGTCGGAGTTCGTCGTGGTGAACGCGGACGACGACAGCCTCGCGCGCGTCGGCGCCGACCTCGCCGCGGCGGGACGCGACGTGTCCACCTTCGCCGTCGCACCCTCCCTCATCGAGTCCGCCCCGAACGGGCTGGCCAACGTGGAGGACCTGACCGGCGTCGCCGCCGGCGCCCTCCCCGTGCCCTCGGTCTTCGTGTCCGCGCTCGAGGTGCAGAGCGCCCAGCTCACGATCGGCGGCGAGAGCGTGCGCATCGGGCTCCCCGCGCGCGGTCTGCACTACGCCGTCGACGCGGCGGGCGCCACGGCGATGGCGCGCCGGCTCCTCGGCGACCGGTTCCGGTCGAGCGCGGTGGTCGCCGCGATGGCTTCGCTGCGCACCGTCTACGGCCGGGGCGAGACCCTGCGGGTGGGCGATGAGGACATCGAGATCATCATGATGAAGAACCCGCCGAGCCTGCAGCTGAACCTCGACTACCTGGCCGCGTCGCCCGAGCAGGTGTTCGTGGCCGTCGACGAGGGGACCCCCGACCCGTCCTGGGTCTACGACATCGACCTGTCGAAGCTGGAGCAGGTGCACATCGTGTCGGGCACCAAGGCGTGGCAGTTCGCGACCCGGTTCGCGTACGCCGGCATCCAGGTCGACCAGGTCGTCCCCGAGCTCAAGCCGGCCCTCGCCGCGTTCCTGGCGCTGCCGAAGCCCGCGCACGGCACCAAGACCATGATCGTGAACTACGAGCAGATGATGCTGATCCGCAAACAGCTCGGGTTCCTCGACCTCGAAGGCGGCGAGCGGTGAGCGTTCTGCGCATCCTCCACCTGTACCCGCGCGAGCTGGGCATCAACGGCGACGCCGGCAACGTGCTGGCCCTCGCCGAGCGCGCGCGCTGGCGCGGTATCGAGGCGGAGGTCGTGTCCCACGCTCCCGGCGGCGAGCTGCCCGCGAGTGCCGACATTGTCCACATCGGCTCCGGCCCGCTCTCCGCTCAGCGCGCCGTCCACGCGGATGTGCTGGGCATCGCGGACCGCCTGCGCGATTGGCGCGACGCCGGGGTCCCGATCCTGGCGATCGCGGGAGGCTGGCAGCTGCTCGGCCGCGAACTGGTGACGCCCGAGGGGGAGACCCTCGCCGGCGCCGGCGTCTTCCCGAGCCGCGCCGTGCTCGGCGCAGCCCGCCACGTGGGCGAGATCGTCGTGCGCAGCACCGAGCTCGGCAGCCTGGCCGGGTTCGAGAACCACTCCGCCCGCACCGAGCTGGAGGGCGGCGAGCCGCTGGGCCGCGTGCTCAGCGGAACCGGCAACGACGGCGCATCCGAGGGCGTGACCGTCGGCGCCTCCATCGGCACCCACCTGCACGGACCGGTGCTGCCGATGAACCCCGTGCTGGCCGACCGCCTCCTCGCGACCGCCCTGCGGGCCGAGCTCCCGGCGGTGCCGCAGACCGAGCGCGTCGACCGCTACGCGACGAACGCGCGCCGAGCGATCGCGGAGCGGCTCGGAGTCTCGCTCTAGCCGACGCTGCTTCGGCCGCTACCGCTCTGGCCGCTGCCGCTCTAGCCGACGTAGACGCGCGGAACCCGCGCGGCGACGCCCGTGATCATCTCGTCCGCGATGGTCTCCGCCCAGTCCGCCCAGGTCTCCGCCGTCGCCTCACCGTCGACGCCCGGGCCGAAGAGGATGGCCGAGTCGCCCGCGCGCACGCGGGCGGTGCCCGCGTCCACAAGCATCGAGTCGACGCCCACCGCGACGACCGGGCAGCGTCGGCCGTCCAGCAGAACGGACACCTTCGCGATGCCGAGCGTCGGGACGCCGTCGCCGTAGCCGATCGCGATCCGGACGTGCGTCGTGCCGTCCACATGCACCTCGGTGACGGGAGCCTCCAGGCGCATGACGGGCTCGAGGCCGAGTTCTGCGCCGGTGGCGTCGTCGAAGGGGGAGAAGCCGTAGGCGGCGATCCCGAAGCGGACGAGGTCGAAGCGGGCCTCGGGCATGCGCATCCCTGCCGAGCTGGCGGCGAGGTGCAGGATCTCGAAGCGCGCGCCGCGGTCGGTCGCCTCGGCCACCGCCTCGTGGAACTCGGCGAGAGCGCGACGGTCCTCCTCGAGGGAGGCGTCGGCGAGGTGGGACCAGGCGGCGCGGACGCGCACGACGCCGCGGTCCTGCAGCGCGAGAGCGGCATCCACGAGCCCCGGCCAGTCGGCGCGGGTGGCGCCGTTGCGGCTGAGCCCGGTGTCGACCTTCAGGTGGACCACGGCGGGACGGTCCGCGGCCGCCGCGGCGATCGCGTCGAGCTGCCAGCGGGCGGAGACGCCGAGCTCGATGTCGTTCTCGATGGCGGCGCGCCAATCGGTGTCCTGACCGTGCAGCCAGGCGAGGAGGGGAGCGGTGACACCGGCGCGGCGCAGGACGAGTCCGGCTGGGACCTCGAGCACGGCGAGGGAGGTGGCTCCCGCCTCCAGCCCGGCCTCGGCGACGGGGAGCAGGCCGTGCCCGTAGGCGTCGGCCTTGACGGCGAGCATGACCTCCGCCGGCGCGGCGATCGCGGCGAGACGGGCGACGTTGCGTCGCAGGGCGGCGAGGTCGATGACGGCGCGCGGCAGCGGCTCGGCGATGGCGTCGACGATCGTCATGCGCTGTGCACCCTCTCGATGCGCCGGCCCAGCCGGCTGGTGATGACCGGGGCGGCGACGCCGATCGCGTCCGCCCAGTCGAGCACGGTCGGCTCGCCGCGGGCCGGGTCGCCGAACAGGACCACGGGGTCGCCGGGGGAGGCAGCGCCGTCGCCGATGTCGACGACGAACTGATCCATGGCGATCCGCCCGGTCACCCGGCCGCGCGTCACGCCGACCTGCACGGGTGCCTTGTTGGATGCCACGCGGAGGATGCCGTCGGCGTAGCCGAGCGCCACGAGCACGAGCGTGGTCGGCCGGGCGGTGCGGTAGGTGTAGCCGTACGAGACGCCGCGGTCGGCCTCCACGTGCTTGACGGCGATGATCTCGCCCGTCAGACGCATCGCGGGGGCGGTCGGCGTGACCGGGTCGAGGCCGAAGAGCGCCGGTCCGAGCAGCGCACCGGAGCCGGGACCGGGCCCGCCGACGGTGACGCGGGTGTCGATGCCGTCATCCGCGAGCGCGGCGGCGTCTTCGACGCGGGAGACGACGAAACCGCCGACCCCCGCGGCGGACAGCGCACGTGCCACAGGGATGAGCCCGTGACCGTACGCGTCCGCGCGGAGATCGGCGGTGGAGTCGTGGAGGGAGGCGCTGAGTGCAGCTGCGGTGGAGCGGACGACGGCGAGGTCGATCATGGCGCGCCTGTGCACGCCGTGCCCTGCTGTCATCGTCCGGTCAGCCTCGCGGTCGACGCGGCCGCGTTACGCGCGCTGCTCTTCGAACAGGCGAGCGGTCTCGTCGTGCCAGCTGTGGGCGATCTCCGAGAGCTTCTCCTGGTGCTTCTTGCCGTGGTGCGCACAGAACAGCAGCTCGCCGTTGTTCACGACGACGCGGATGTAGGCCTGCGCTCCGCAGCTGTCGCACCGATCGGCAGCAGTCAGCTGCGGCCCCGAAGCGAGCTCGTCAACCGCATCGTTCTCCGAAGTGATCGTCGACATGTGATGCTCCTTTCAGTCGCAACCGGTGAACTCGGTACCTCTATAGAACCACGCCCGGCGGGTAATCCATCGCGCATTGCCTGCTATTTCGCTCAACGCGTAGCCTCGCGGGCGCTGGGTGTCGGTGGCGGAGGGTGTCCCCGGTGTTGTCTACGCTGGAGAGAGCACGACGCCCGCATCCTCCGGGCGCACCCGGAACGCAAGGAGCACTCGTGGCGAGCTCAGACTATTCGGCCAGGCATCTGTCGGTGTTGGAGGGGCTCGAGGCCGTCCGGAAGCGTCCCGGGATGTACATCGGCTCGACGGACTCCCGCGGCCTCATGCACTGCCTCTGGGAGATCATCGACAACTCGGTCGACGAGGCGCTGGCCGGGCACGGCACGGCGATCGACGTCATCCTGCATCCCGACGGCAGCGTCGAGGTGCGCGACACCGCCCGCGGCGTCCCGGTCGACGTGGAGCCCAAGACCGGCCTCACCGGCGTGGAGGTCGTGTTCACCAAGCTGCACGCCGGCGGCAAGTTCGGCAGCGGCTCGTACGCCGCCTCCGGCGGCCTGCACGGCGTCGGCGCCTCGGTCGTGAACGCCCTCTCGGAGCGGCTCGACGTCGAGGTCGACCGCGACGGCAAGACGTGGGCCATGTCCTTCCACCGCGGCGAGCCGGGCGTGTTCGCCGACGGCGCGGGCGGCCCGAGCCCGGATGCGGCCTTCTCGCCGTTCGTGAGCGGCAGCGAGCTGCGGGTGGCGGGCAAGGTCGCCAAGGCGAAGACCGGCACGCGCGTGCGCTACTGGGCCGACCGGCAGATTTTCACAAAGGGCGCCGCCTTCTCCGTCGAGGACCTGGTCGGCCGCGCCCGGCAGACCGCCTTCCTGGTGCCGGGCCTCGCGATCACCATCGACGACAAGCGGACGCCCGAGGGCGAGCGCACCACCTTCCAGTACCAGGGCGGCATCTCGGAGTTCGTCGAGTTCCTCGCCCCCGACGCGCCGATCACCGACACCTGGCGCCTGCAGGGCGAGGGCACGTTCACCGAGACCGTGCCCGTACTCTCCGACACCGGGGCGATGATCCCGACCGAGCTGACCCGCACCTGCGAGGTGGACATCGCCCTGCGCTGGGGGACCGGCTACGACACCGTCATGCGCAGCTTCGTCAACATCATCGCCACCCCCAAGGGCGGCAGCCACCAGACCGGGTTCGACCAAGGGCTGCTGAAGTTCCTCCGCGCCCAGGTCGAGCAGAACGCCCGGCGCCTCAAGGTCGGCAACGACAAGCTCGACAAGGACGACGTGCTCGCCGGTCTGACGGCCGTGCTGACGGTGCGCCTGCCCGAACCGCAGTTCGAGGGCCAGACGAAGGAGGTGCTCGGCACCCCCGCCGTCCGCAACATCGTCGCCCAGGTCATCCAGAAGACCCTGACCGAGCGGTTCACCTCGTCGAAGCGCGACGACAAGGCGCAGGCCGCGCTCGTGCTCGACAAGGTCGTCGCCGAGATGAAGTCCCGCATCTCCGCCCGCGCCCACAAGGAGACGCAGCGCCGCAAGAACGCGCTCGAGACCTCCTCCCTGCCGGCGAAGCTGGTCGACTGCCGCTCGAGCGACGTCGCCAACAGCGAGCTGTTCATCGTCGAGGGCGACTCCGCCCTCGGCACCGCCCGCCGCGCCCGCGACAGCGAGTACCAGGCCCTCCTGCCCATCCGCGGCAAGATCCTGAACGTGCAGAAGGCGTCCGTGTCGGACATGCTCTCGAACGCCGAGTGCGCCGCGATCATCCAGGTGATCGGCGCCGGTTCGGGGCGCAGCTTCGACCTCGCGACCGCGCGCTACGGCAAGGTCATCATCATGAGCGACGCCGACGTGGACGGCGCGCACATCCGCACCCTCCTGCTCACGTTGTTCTTCCGTTACATGCGGCCGATGATCGAGGAGGGGCGCGTCTTCGCGGCCGTCCCGCCGCTGCACCGCGTCATCGTGCAGAACCCCGGCTCCAAGCCGAACGAGACGATCTACACGTACTCGGAGGCCGAGCTGAACGCCGTGCTCGCCGACCTGGCCAAGCGCGGCAAGAAGCACCAGGAGCCGATCCAGCGCTACAAGGGTCTCGGCGAGATGGATGCGGACCAGCTGGCGACCACGACGATGGACCGCGCACACCGCACCCTGCGCCGCGTGCGCGTCCCCGACGCCGAGGCCGCCTCCCGCGTCTTCGAACTGCTCATGGGCAACGACGTCGCCCCCCGCAAGGAGTTCATCATCGCCGGCGCCGACGACCTCAGCCGCGCACGCATCGACGCGTAGCCTCCGTGCGCGCCGCGCGCCGCGCGCCGCGCCCGCGAGACGTGAGTAGTTGCGGGTGCGGGTCTGCCCTGACCCGCAACGAGCCACCTCTCGCGGGTGGTGGTTGGCGTCTGGCTGCCGTCTGGTTCGCGAGATGTGAGTTGTTGCGGGTGGGGACCCGCCCTGACCCGCAACGAGTCACCTCTCGCGGATGGAGGTTGGCGCCTGGCGAGCCTTTGGTCCGCGAGGCGTGAGTTGTTGCGGGTGTGGGCTTCCCGTGACGCGTAGGAAGTCACCTTTCGCGGCTGGTGGTTGGGGTCTGGTCGCGAGAAGTGAGTTGTTGCGGGTGCGGGCCTCCCATGACTCGCAACGAGTCACCTCTCGCGCGTGGTGCTTGGCGTCTGGTTCGCGACGCGTGAGTTGTTGCGGGTGTGGGTCTGCCCGCACCCACAACAACTCACCTCTCGCGGGTGTTGGTTGGCGTCTGGTTCGCGAGGCGTGAGTTGTTGCGGGTGTGGGCCTCCCGTGACCCGCAACAACTCACCTCTCGCGAATGGGGGATCGCGCCCGGCCCGCGACGTGTGAGTTGTTGCGGATGCGGGTCGGCGCGGACTCGCGACGAGTCACGTCTCGCGAGGTGGCGAGGGGGTGCGGGGGTGCGGGTCAGCCGATCTGGCGGCCGACCGAGCCCACGACCATGTCGAGGGGGGTGCCGGAGGCGTCGCGGCGGGCGCCGCCCTCGGGCAGGGTGCGTGCGGCGCCGTCGGTGCCGACCGCGAGCGCCGGGCCGCGGCCGACCCAGGCGAGGGAGAGCTCGGCCTCGCCCTTGAGGAAGCGCTGGGCGCGCACGCCCCCGGTGGCGCGTCCCTTGGCGGGGAACTCCGCGAGATCGCTGATCTTGCCGCTGCCGGGGTCGGTGCCGGGGAGCGTCTGGCCACCGGTCGCGATCGTGACGACGACCGAGGCCTCCTTCTCGTCGGCCGGGACCGCGCCGAAGGAGAGCACGCGCGCGCCGTCGCCGAGGTTGATGCCGGCCATGCCGCCGGCCGAGCGGCCCTGCGGGCGCACGGCGGAGGCGGGGAAGCGGAGCAGCTGGGCGTCGCTGGCGACGAACACGAACTCGTCCGTGTCCTGGACCTGCACGGCGCCGACGACCTCGTCGCCGGGCTTGAGGGCGATGATCTCGAACTCGGGCTTGTTCGCCCAGTCGCCGGCGACGACGCGCTTCACGACGCCCTGGCGGGTGCCGAGAGCGATGGTGCGGGCGTCGTCGAGGGAGACGATCGCGAGAATCCGTTCCTTCTTGTCGGCGAGGGCGAGGTAGTCGCCCACCTTGACGCCGGCGCCGAGCTGGATGGAGTTGAGCGGTGCGGCGGGCAGGTCGACGGGGGAGAAGCGGATGAGCCGACCGGTGTTCGTGACGGCGCCGATCTCGGCGCGGCTCGTCGTGTCGAGCTGCGAGAGGATGGCGTCGTGCTTGCTGCGCCGGGCCGGCGGCTGGATGCGCGCCAGTGCGCCCGGTTCGACGCCCTCGGCCGGGGCCGGCTCGTCGACGCGGAGGATGCGCCCGGTGGTCGAGAGGAACACGCGGCACGGCACGTCCGCCACCTCGAGCTGCACCTGGGCCGCCTTGCCGCGGCCGGAGGCGCTGGCGATGGAGGGCTTGGCCTCCGTCAGCAGGGTGCGACGCGGGGTGCCGAACTTCGCGGCGACCTGCTCGAGCTCGTCCGAGACCAGCTCGTTGATGCGCTGGCGGCTCGCGAGCAGCGCCTCCAGCTCGGCGATCTCGGCGCGGAGCTGGTCGCGTTCGGTCTCGAGCTCGATGCGGGAGAAGCGGGTGAGGCGGCGCAGTCTCAGCTCGAGGATGTAGTCGGCCTGCAGGGTGCTGAGGTCGAACACCTGCATGAGGCGTGTGCGGGCCTGCTCGGTGTCGTCCGACGAACGGATGACCTGGATGACCTCGTCGATGTCGAGGATCGCGATGAGGAGGCCCTCGACGAGGTGCAGGCGCTCCTTGCGGCGCGCCAGGCGGAACTCGGAGCGGCGGGTGACCACGCGCACGCGGTGGTCGAGGTAGACCGAGAGCAGCTCCCGCAGGCCGAGGGTCTGCGGGCCGCCCTCGACGAGGGCGACGTTGTTGATCGAGAAGCCCTCTTCCAGCGGCGTGTGCCGGTAGAGCTGCTCGAGCACCGCGTCGGGGCTGAAGCCGGTCTTGATGCCGATGACGAGACGGAGGCCGTTCTGACGGTCGCTCAGGTCGGTGACGTCGGAGATGCCGTTGAGCTTCTTGGCGCCGACGCCGTCCTTGATCTTCTCGATGACCTTCTCGGGGCCGACCATGTAGGGCAGCTCGGTGACGACGAGGCCGCTCTTGCGGGCGGTGATCGCCTCGACGGCGACCTTGGCGCGCATCCGGAAGCTGCCGCGTCCGGTGGCATAGGCGTCGCGCACGCCGGCGAGACCGGCGATGGTCCCGCCGCACGGGAGGTCCGGCCCCGGCACGTACGCCATCAGGTCGTCGAGCGTGGCGTCGGGGTTCTCGAGCAGATGCCGTGCGGCGCCGACGACCTCGATGAGGTTGTGGGGGGCCATGTTGGTGGCCATGCCGACCGCGATGCCGCTGGCGCCGTTGACGAGCAGGTTCGGGAAGGCCGCGGGCAGCACATCCGGCTGCATGAGCTGGGCGTCGTAGTTGGGGACGAAGTCGACGACGTCCTCGTCGAGGTCCTCCGCGAGGGCCAGCGCCGCCGCCGTCAGGCGCGCCTCGGTGTACCGCGCGGCCGCCGGGCCGTCGTCGAGCGAGCCGAAGTTGCCGTGCCCGTCGACGAGGGGGACGCGGAGGGTGAAGTCCTGGGCCATGCGGACGAGCGCGTCGTAGATGGCGCTGTCGCCGTGCGGGTGGAGCTTGCCCATCACCTCGCCGGTGACGCGCGCGGACTTCACGTGGCCGCGGTCGGGCCGCAGACCCATCTCGGTCATCATGTAGAGGATGCGGCGCTGGACGGGCTTGAGGCCGTCGCGGGCGTCGGGCAACGCGCGGGAGTAGATGACCGAGTAGGCGTACTCGAGGAACGAGCCCTGCATCTCCGTCGTGACGTCGACGTCTTCGATGCGTTCGGTGATGCCGGCGGGGGTCTGGTCGTCTGCTGGAGTCATTCGTGCATTCTCGGGAAGGGCGGTGGGGCTCCGCCTGCGTGTGCCAGACTGGGCCGGATGTCCCCCATGCTACCGGCCGCGTTCACGACGAGGACGAGCCTTGCCGCGGTTCTGCCGAGTTCGCTCGCCGCGGTGCAGGGGGAGGCGAACGACCTGGGGCTGCCCGCACTGGAGCACGTCGTGGTGATCGTCGTCGACGGACTCGGCGCCTCCTCCCTCCGCGCCCGCTCCGGGCACGCGCGCACGCTCGCGCCGCTGCTCGGCAAGACCACCACGATTGACGCCGGATTCCCCACCACCACCGCGGCCGCGCTGACCACGCTGACGACCGGCACGCTGCCGGGGGAGCACGGGATGGTCGGTTACCGCGTGCGCGACGGCGCGGGCCGGCTGACCAACCAGCTGTCCGGGTGGGACGACCGGATGGATCCGGCGACCTGGCAGCGTTCGCGGACGATCTTCGAGCGCGCGACCGAGCAGGGCGTCGCCGCCCGCGCGATCGGCCTGCCGAAGTACGCCGAGTCGGGCTTCACCGCCGCCGCGCTCCGGGGCGCGGAGTTCGTGGGCGGCCGCACGATGGCCGAGCGCTTCGAGCTCGCCGAGTCCGTCGTCGCGGGCGCCGGGCCCGGCATCACCTACCTGTACGTCGCCGAGCTCGACCAGCTCGCCCACGCCAAGGGCTGGGAGTCGCCGGAGTGGACGGCCGCGCTGGAGACGCTCGACGCCCTCGTCGCCGGGTTCGCCCGGCGGCTCGGCCCGGGCCGCGCCGCCCTCCTCACCGCCGACCACGGCGTGATCGACGTTCCCGAGAGCGGCCACGTGCTGTTCGACACCGCTCCGGAGCTGCTGGAGGGTGTGGACGCGATCGGCGGCGAGCCGCGCTTCCTGCACCTCTACACGAAGGCGGGCGCCGATCCCGACACGGTCGCCGATCGCTGGCGCGGCGTCGAGGGCGAGCGCTCCTGGATCGCCACGCGGGCCGCGGCCGTGGAGGCCGGCTGGTTCGGACCCGCGGTGGATCCCGGGGTGGCCCCGCGGATCGGCGACGTGCTCGTCGCCACGCGCAAGCGCATCGCCTACTACGACTCGCGGGACCTCTCCCGCAGCGGTCGCAACATGGTGGGCCAGCACGGTTCGCTCACCGCGGAGGAGACCAGGGTGCCCCTGCTGCGGTTCGGCGCGGCGGCCTAGCGCCTCAGGCCAGGTCGTCGTCCGTGCGGGCGCCGAAGACGATCTCGTCCCAGCTCGGCATGGAGGCGCGGCCCTTGCGGCGGCCTCCCGTGCTCGGACTCTGCTCGGTCGTGGTGGCGACCGTCGCGCCCTCGAGGGCCGACGGATCGGCGGCGGCGATCGCCTCGTCCACGATGCGGAACGGCGTCGGGGCGGAAGCGGGAGCACCGCCCTCCGGCTGCGCGGGCGGCGTCGGGGCGGCGGGGGCCTCGGGCTTCTCGTCGTAGGTCGCGGCCTCGCGCTCGCCCCGGCGGCGGCGGAGCGCCTCCAGCAGGTCGGCGGTCTGGTGCAGGTCGCGCGGGGTCTCGTCGTCGGCGCGGTTGATGGCGGAGACGGTGATGGAGTTGCTGGCACCCGTGCGGCCGGCGGTCAGCGGCTCGATCGGCGTGGTGATCTCCGGGCCGAGCAGGTCGGCGACGGGCTCGGGGAAGCTGAAGGCACCGCTGTCGAAGCGGGAGGTGTCGGGCTCGCCCTCGTCGGGCAGCACGGCGCGCAGCCGGGGGATCAGCGTCCCGCCGCGGAGCTCGCCCGCCTGGGACAGCGTAGTCGCCTCCGAGTTCAGGGGCGCGAGGCCGTGCTTGCGCGCGTCGTACGACCAGCGCGCGTCGTGGTCGATCTCGTCGGCCGTGAACTCGAGCTTGACGATCCAGCCGGTCTCCGAGTCCTTCCAGCTCGCCCACCGCTCGCCCGAGACGCCGAGGGAGGCGAGGCGGTCGCGGATGACCGAGCCGAACGTGTCCGGCTCGCCCAGGGGGTCGACCTCGGCCGCGGTGCGGACGGGGACGCTGAGGGCGCTGGCGACGATGTGCTCGCGCTCCGCGACGATGGGACCCTCGAAGCGCTGGACGTACTCCAGGGGGGCGCCGGTGACCGCTGAGACGTCTTCCGCCGACATGCCGGAGCGGATGTGGGCCTGGACCTCGCGCGGCGAGAGCTTGACCCCCTCCGTGGACGTCTGCTGCCGCACCTGGCGGATCTTCGACTGCAGGGCGTCGTCGACGGCGATGCGGAATCGCTCACCGTCGTCGCCGACGGCGACGATCGCGCCGTTCTCGACCCCGATGACCTTCAAATCCTGCATGTGGATGCCTTCCGAGCTCGCGTGCGTACCGGGCCAGGATGCCACGGGAACGGAGGTGGGTCGGGGAATACGCCGGGCGTGCCGGAAGTTGATACCTCCGCAATCGCTGAGAGGCTCCCGAGTGGTTTTGCTATTCCTTGGCGATTGATGCAAACTATCGCCGCCGATTGCGAGAATCGGCCGTTACGTACGAGAAGTGGATGGGCATGGCAACGGATTACGACGCACCGCGGAAGACCGAGGACGACTCCGAGTCGATCGAGGCCCTCAAGGAGCGAGTTCCGGACAAGATGTCCGGTGTCGTCGACGTCGAGGATGCCGACAACCCGGGTGGCTACGAGCTCCCCGGCGCCGACCTCTCGGATCTCGACCTCGACGTCGTGGTGCTCCCGCCGCAGGCGGACGAGTTCACCTGCGTGAACTGCTTCCTGGTGAAGCACCGCTCGCAGATCGACCACGAGAGCAAGCTCGGACCGATCTGCGTGGAGTGCGCCGCCTGAGCGACGCACGCACGAACGTCAGTGTTCCCCCGAACTCTGGCGAGCCTCCTCGAGAACCCGGACCAACTGGTCCGGGTTTCTTGTTGAGAGGAGCCAGTACGGGGTCGGGTCGTCGAGGTCGGCGACGGGCACCTTGACGACCGGCTTGATCCAGCCGCGGATCAGCAGCCACGCACGCGCGTCGAGGCGCTGACCGCGCTCCAGCGTCGCGGCGTCGCCGGTGTACGCCGAGGGCGTGGCGGTGAGGGACAGCGGGATGTGCGCGCGGCCGGCGATCAGTTCGTCCTTCGTCACCCGCAGCGACGGGGCGGAGACGATCAGCGCCACGGCGATCGCGACGTAGAACACGATCGCCAGCACGACGCCCACCGTGAAGTTGATGGGCGCGAACACGAGCATGACCGCGGGGATGACGAGCAGGGTGGAGATGAAGAGCCAGGGCGTCGCCCAGAGCCGCTCACGGTAGAGGTCCATGGTCCCTATTCGATCAGACTTCTGCACTACCCTCGACACGTGACCGATTCCGTCGACGTCCCGATCATGGCCGAGCTCCTCCCCACCTACGCCCACCCGGGCGACGCCGGGGCCGATCTCTGCGCGGCGGAGGCCGTGACGCTGGGCCCGGGGGAGCGCCACACGGTCGCCACCGGCGTCTCGATCGCCCTGCCGGACGGGTACGCGGCGTTCGTCGTCCCGCGCAGCGGACTCGCCATGCGGCACGGCATCACGATCGTGAACTCGCCCGGAACCGTGGACGCCGGCTACCGCGGGGAGATCCGCGTGACCGTGCTCAACACGGACAGGTCGATGCCGTACGATATCGCCGTCGGCGACCGGATCGCCCAGCTGATCGTCATGCCGGTCACGCGCGCACGGTTCATCCCCGTCGACACCTTGCCGGACAGCCACCGCGGCACCGCGGGATTCGGCTCGTCCGGATACACCGTGACCCAGTCAGGAGACCACGCTTGAGCGACACCAGCGACACCCCGGAGAAGATCGACGCGACCGAGGTCGACGCCGAGGAGTCCGCTCCGGAGACGCAGGACGCCCCCGACGACGCCAAGTCGGCTCCGGACGACCGCGAGACGGAGGGCCCGCTCGACGAGAGCGAGGCCAACCCCGTCCGCCCCTACGTCGACCTCGGGGGCGTGAAGATCCTGCCGCGCGAGGGCCTGCACCTGCGGCTGGAGGTGGAGGAGGAGTCGCAGCGCGTCGTCGCCGTCGGCCTCGACTACGCGAACTCCACGCTCCAGGTCCAGCCGTTCGCAGCGCCGCGGTCGAGCGGCCTCTGGCACGAGATCCGCGCGCAGATCGCCGATCAGGTGGAGCGCCAGGGTGGCCGCATCAGCGAGCGCGACGGCGTGTTCGGTCCCGAGCTGATCGCGGAGATCCCGGTCGCCGCCCCGCAAGGCAAGCCCGGCGAGACCCGGGTCGCCCGCTTCGTGGGCGTCGACGGACCGCGCTGGTTCCTCCGCGGCGTGATCGCGGGCGACGCGGCCATCAAGCCGGAGGCCGCCGCGCTGGTGGAGGACCTCTTCCGCAGCATCGTCGTCGTCCGCGGCTCGGTCCCGATGCCCCCGCGCGACCTCATCCCGCTGCGGATGCCGGCCGCACCGTCGGCGGGCGCCGACAACGGCTACACCTCGCTGTAGGCGCGCATGGCAGAGCAGGAGCCGCAGCAGCCGGAGCACGTCGAGCACGACGACCACGCCCAGAAGGACGAGGTCGCGGCGAGCGTCGGCGAGAGCCTCGCCCGTGCGGCCCGCAAGTCAGGCCTCGGACAGCTCACCGAAGGGGACGCCCCGACCGGTGCCGCCCTCCTCGGCGCTCTGGGCGGCGTGCGCGGGCTCGCCGAGACGATCCTCCCCGGCCTCGTCTTCCTGATCCTCTTCACGTTCACGGAGAACGTGCCCCTGTCGATCGGGTGCTCGGTGCTCGTCGCGGTGATCTTCACGGTGGTGCGGATCGTCGGCAAGACCCCGGTGACGCAGGCCGTCGCGGGCCTCATCGGCGTCGGCGTCTCCGCCATCCTGGCCCTCATCACCGGTCGCGGCGAGGACAACTTCCTCCTGGGGATCTGGACGAACGCCGCGTACGGCGCCGCCCTCCTCATCTCCATCGTCGTGCGCTGGCCGCTGATCGGCCTGGCCGCCGGCTACCTGATGGGCGACGGACTGGCGTGGCGGAGCGTCCGCTCGAAGTTCCGCGTGATGCAGGCGCTCACGTTCCTCTGGTTCCTGCTCTTCGCCGCCCGGCTGCTCGTGCAGGTCCCGCTCTACCTGGCGCACACGCCCGAGGCGACGAGCGCGCTCGCCCTCACCAAGCTGCTGATGGGCGTCCCGCTGTACGCGCCCCTGCTGCTCGTGACCTACTTCGTCGTCCGCGGCCAGTTCCCGCAGCAGACGCCGCCCCAGAAGACGCCGCCGAAGCCGGCCGGCACGTAGGCCGCTGATCCGGGGGGACGCATGACCGATGCGCGCATGAGCGCGGGCCTCACGGCGGCCCAAGTGGCGGAGCGTCGCGCGGACGGCCGCCACAACGCGCAGCGGCAGTCCAGCTCGCGGTCGATCGGCGACATCCTGCGCGAGAACATCTTCACGCTGTTCAACGGCATCCTCACCGTCTGCTTCGTGGCGGTGCTGCTGCTCGGCGATCTGCGCGACGGCTTCTTCTACGGCGTCGTCGTGGCCAACGCCCTCATCGGCATCGTGCAGGAGGTCAGGGCGAAGCTGGTGCTCGACCGCGCCGCCCTGCTCGCCGCGCCCGAGAGCCGCGTGCGCCGCGACGGCGAGGTGGTCGCGGTGCCGCTGGAGGACGTCGTCCTCGACGATCTGCTCGTCCTGCGGCCCGGCGACCAGGTCCCCGCCGACGCGGTGGTCGCCGAGAGCACCGGGCTCTCCCTCGACGAGTCCCTCCTGACCGGCGAGTCGGACCCGGTGTTCAAGGACGCCGGTGCGCAGCTGCTGTCGGGCTCCCACGTCGCGACCGGCACGGGATACGCGGTGGTCACCGCGGTCGGCGCCGACTCGTACGCGAGCAAGCTCACCAGCGAGATCAAGAAGCACTCGCTCGTTCGCTCGGAGCTGCGGGACGCCACCAACCGCATCCTCGTCTACCTCTCGTGGATCCTCGGGCCGGTCATCCTCATCACCCTCGTCGGGCGGGTGCTGGCCTACGGCGGCTTCCGCACGCTCTTCGTGGACGACCGCTGGCGCCGTGCCCTGGTCGACGCGGTCGCCGCGGTGGTCGGGATGATCCCGGAGGGTCTGGTGCTGCTCACCAGCCTCGCGTTCGGCGTCGCCGCGATCCAGCTCGCGTCGCGCAAGGTGCTGGTGCAGGAGCTCGCGGCGGTCGAGGTGCTCGCCCGCGTCGACGTCCTGTGCCTCGACAAGACCGGGACGCTGACGAACGGGGAGCTGGCGCTGGAGCGCACCGAGGCTCTGGGCGACGACGCGCTCGCCGAGCAGGCGGACGTCGCCCTGGCGGCGTTCGGCTCGGACGACGCGGGCAACGCCACGGCGGGGATCCTGGCCGGCACGTTCCGGAGCGAGGCGTTCACGGTGCTGCGGCGCATCCCGTTCAGCTCGGCCACCAAGTACAGCGGAGTGGTGGTCCGCGTCGGCGGCGAGGAGAGCTCGTGGGTGCTCGGCGCACCGGAGCGGGTGCTCGCCGACCATCCGGCGGAGCTGGCGCGCGCCACCGGGATCGCCGCGACCGGCCGCCGGACCCTGGCCCTGGCACGCGCGGCGGCTCCGCTGCCCGAGGGGGCGCAGATCGAGCTGGCCGGTCTCGCGCTCGAACCCGCGAAGCTCGTGGTGCTGGGGGAGACCCTGCGTCCCGAGGCCGAGGAGACCCTCGGCTACTTCGCCGAGCAGGACGTGCGCGTCGTCGTGATGTCCGGCGACAATCCGGTCACCGTCGGCGCGATCGCCCGCGAGCTCCACCTCTCCGGCACGGCGGTGGACGCCTCCACGCTCACCACGGACGAGCAGCTGGACGAGGCGCTCCGCACCGCCGACGTGCTCGGGCGCGTCAGCCCCGAGCAGAAGCGCACGGCCGTCGGACTGCTGCGCGCGCAGGGCCGGACGGTCGCGATGACCGGCGACGGCGTGAACGACGCGATGGCGATCAAGGACGCCGACCTCGGCATCGCGATGGGATCGGCGACGGCCGCGACCAAGGCGGTGTCGCGGCTGGTGCTGCTCGACAACCGGTTCGACCGCCTCCCCGGCGTGCTGGCCTCCGGTCGCCGGGTGATCGCGAACGTCGAGCGGGTGTCGAACATCTTCCTCGCGAAGACGGTCTACGGGATCCTGCTCGCCCTGGTGAGCGCCGTGCTGCTGTGGCCGTTCCCGTTCCTCCCGCGGCAGCTGACGCTGGTCTCGTCGCTGGCGATCGGCATCCCCTCCTTCTTCCTCGCGCTGGCGCCCAACCGTCGCATCTACACGCCCGGCGTGCTGCCGCGCATCCTGAAGTACTCGGTCCCGACGGGGGTGATCGCCGGCGTCGCCGCCATCGTCTCGTACGCGCCGATCCACCGGTCCCTGCCGCTGCACGAGGCCCGCAGCATCACCACGGTGACGCTCTTCTGCGTCTCGCTCTGGATCCTCTGCGTGCTGACGAGGCCGCTCACGGGCGCGCGGTGGGCGCTGCTCGGCGCCGTCGCGGCCGCCTTCGTCCTGGTCTGCGTCATCCCGTTCACGGCGGAGTTCTTCCAGATGCACCTGAGCCTCTCGGGAGGGCTGCTCTGGGGCCTCGCGGTCGGCGCCGCGGGCGCGGCGGGGATCGAGCTCTTCTACCGGTTCGCGAAGCGCCGCGAACTGGTCTTCGACCGGCAGTGAACGTGGTAGATTTTATCTTGACGTCAAGATAAATCCCGGCGCCGACGACTTAGGCTTACCTTGCTGGAAACACGCTTCGACGGACAACCAAGATGGATGAGGCTCGCGTTACATCGCCTGCCGATGAAGGAGAGGGCAACGTGTCAGCGACTACAAGTTCCGCGTTCGGCAGCTTCGGTGCGAAGAGCACCCTGACGGTCGGTTCGAAGGATTACACGATCTTCCGGATCGACACCGTGGACGGCTACAAGAGGCTGCCGTTCAGCCTCAAGGTTCTGCTGGAGAACCTGCTCCGCACCGAGGACGGCGCGAACATCACCGCCGATCACATCCGCGCCCTCGGGTCGTGGGATCCGGCCGCCGAGCCGGACACCGAGATCCAGTTCACCCCGGCCCGCGTCATCATGCAGGACTTCACCGGCGTGCCCTGCATCGTCGACCTCGCCACGATGCGCGAGGCGGTCTCCGCCCTGGGCGGCGACCCCAAGAAGATCAACCCGCTCGCGCCGGCCGAGATGGTCATCGACCACTCCGTCATCGCCGACCTCTTCGGCCAGGCGGACGCGCTCGAGCGCAACACCGACATCGAGTACGAGCGCAACGGCGAGCGCTACCAGTTCCTGCGCTGGGGCCAGACCGCGTTCGACGACTTCAAGGTCGTCCCGCCGGGCACCGGCATCGTCCACCAGGTGAACATCGAGTACCTGGCGCGCGTCACCATGACCCGCGAGGTCGGCGGCGAGCTGCTGGCCTACCCCGACACCTGCGTCGGCACCGACTCGCACACGACGATGGTCAACGGCCTCGGCGTGCTCGGCTGGGGCGTCGGCGGCATCGAGGCCGAGGCGGCCATGCTGGGCCAGCCTGTCTCCATGCTCATCCCCAAGGTCGTCGGCTTCAAGCTGACCGGCGCCATCCCGACCGGTGTGACCGCGACCGACGTCGTGCTCACCATCACCGAGATGCTGCGCAAGCACGGCGTGGTCGGCAAGTTCGTCGAGTTCTACGGCGCCGGCGTCGCGGAGGTCCCGCTGGCCAACCGCGCCACCATCGGCAACATGAGCCCCGAGTTCGGCTCGACCGCCGCCATGTTCCCGATCGACGACGTGACCCTCGACTACCTGCGCCTCACCGGCCGCAGCGAGGAGCAGGTCGCCCTGGTCGAGGAGTACTCGAAGGCGCAGAGCCTGTGGCACGACCCGGAGACCGAGCCGGTCTTCAGCGAGTACCTCGAGCTCGACCTCTCCACCGTCGTCCCGTCGATCGCCGGGCCGAAGCGTCCGCAGGACCGCATCGAGCTCAGCGAGGCGAAGGACCAGTTCGAGAAGGACCTGACGAACTACGCTGACGTCTCGCACGACCTGGTCGACCTGACGATCTCGGAGTCGTTCCCGGCCTCCGACCCCGGCGAGCTGAGCCCGGAGGACACGCGGAGCACCCACGAGCACCACCACCACAGCCACGCGCCGAAGACGGCGTCGAGCCCGACGCCGGTGACCATCGCCGAGAGCGGCGCCTCGTTCACGCTGGACCACGGCGCCGTCGCGATCGCGGCGATCACCTCGTGCACCAACACGTCGAACCCGTCCGTGATGCTGGCGGCCGGCCTCCTGGCCCGCAACGCGGCGAAGAAGGGCCTCACCTCCAAGCCGTGGGTCAAGACCACCCTCGCGCCGGGATCGAAGGTCGTCACCGACTACTACGAGAAGGCGGGCCTCACCGGCTACCTCGAGGACCTCGGCTTCTACACGGTCGGCTACGGCTGCACCACCTGCATCGGCAACTCGGGCCCGCTGATCGACGAGATCTCGCAGGCCGTCAACCAGAACGACCTCGCCGTCACCGCGGTGCTCTCGGGCAACCGCAACTTCGAGGGCCGCATCAACCCCGACGTCAAGATGAACTACCTCGCGAGCCCGCCGCTCGTGATCGCGTACGCCCTCGCCGGGTCGATGAACTTCGACTTCGAGGTCGACGCCCTGGGCAAGGACCAGGACGGCAACGACGTCTTCCTCAAGGACATCTGGCCGGACGCCGCCGAGGTGCAGGAGACGATCGACTCCTCCATCAACGAGGGCATGTTCACCCACGAGTACGCGAGCGTGTTCGAGGGCGACGAGCGCTGGAAGTCGCTGCCGACCCCGACCGGCTCGGTCTTCGAGTGGGACGAGAAGTCGACCTACGTGCGCAAGCCCCCGTACTTCGACGGCATGACGCTCGAGACGACCCCCGTCTCCGACATCTCCGGCGCCCGCGTGCTGGCGAAGCTCGGCGACTCGGTCACGACCGACCACATCAGCCCGGCCGGCAACATCAAGGCCGACAGCCCCGCCGGCCGTTACCTCGACGAGCACGGCATCGACCGCAAGGACTTCAACTCCTACGGCTCGCGCCGCGGCAACCACGAGGTGATGATCCGTGGCACCTTCGCGAACATCCGCCTGAAGAACCAGCTCCTGGACGGCGTCGAGGGCGGCTACACCCGCGACTTCACCCAGGAGGGCGGCCCGCAGTCGTTCATCTACGACGCGTCGCAGAACTACCAGGCGCAGGGCACCCCGCTCGTGATCTTCGGCGGCAAGGAGTACGGCTCCGGCTCGTCGCGCGACTGGGCGGCGAAGGGCACCAGCCTCCTCGGCGTCCGCGCGGTCATCACCGAGAGCTTCGAGCGCATCCACCGCTCGAACCTCATCGGCATGGGCGTCGTCCCGCTGCAGTTCCCCGCCGGGGAGAGCTGGGCGTCGCTCGGCCTCGACGGCACCGAGGTCGTCTCGATCTCGGGCCTGGAGGAGCTGAACGAGGGCCGCACCCCGAAGACCGTGCACGTCGTCGCCGAGCCCAGCGCGGACTCGCCCGAGGGCAAGCAGACGATCGAGTTCGACGCGGTCGTCCGCATCGACACCCCGGGTGAGGCGGACTACTACCGCAACGGCGGCATCCTGCAGTACGTGCTCCGGAGCCTGGTGTAACCAGACCGTTGTCAAGGGGAGGCTCGGAATCGCCGGTTCCGAGCCTCCTCTCGATTCAGCGGCCCTACACTCGAATTCATGAGCATCCTCGAAACGATCCACGAGCCGCGCGATCTCGATCGGCTCACGGACCGGGAGCTCGTCCAGCTCGCCGCTGAGGTGCGCGCGTTCCTGATCGCCAACGTGGCCAAGACGGGCGGGCACCTGGGGCCCAACCTGGGCGTTGTGGAGACGACCATCGCCATCCACCGCGTGTTCGACTCCCCGCGCGACGCGATCGTCTTCGACACCGGTCACCAGTCGTACGTGCACAAGCTCCTCACCGGGCGTCAGGACTTCTCGCAGCTGCGCCAGAAGGGCGGCCTCGCCGGCTACCCGCAGCGCTCGGAGTCGGAGCACGACATCGTCGAGAGCTCGCACGCCTCCTCGTCGCTCTCCTGGGCGGACGGCATCTCGCGCGCCTTCCAGATGACCGGCCAGAACGACCGGCACGTCATCGCGATGGTGGGCGACGGCGCCCTCACCGGCGGCATGACGTGGGAGGCGCTCAACAACATCTCCGACGACAACAGCCGCCGGCTGATCATCGTCGTGAACGACAACGGCCGCTCCTACGCCCCGACGATCGGCGGCATGGCGCGCTTCCTGAACACGGTGCGCACGCGCCGTGCCTACCGCAACCTCTACCTGACCAGCCAGCGCGCGTTCGACAAGCTCGGCGCCCCGGGGCGCTCGTTCTACCGCGGCGTCCGCGGCGGGCTGCACGGGTTCCTCAGCCGGTTCTCGAACAACGAGGCGCTGTACTCGAACCTCGACATCAAGTACATCGGGCCGGTGCACGGCCACGACATCCAGGCCATGCAGGAGGCCCTCCTCCAGGCGAAGAACTACGGCGCCCCGGTGATCGTGCACGCGATCACCCAGAAGGGACGCGGCTACGAGCCCGCGCTCCGGGATGCGGCGGACCAGTTCCACGCCGTCGGGCAGATCGACCCCGAGACCGGCGAGCCGATCGACAGCTCGAGCAAGCCCAGCTGGACCGGCGTGTTCGCGGACGAGATCGTCCGGCTCGCCGAGAAGGATCCGAAGCTGGTCGGCATCACGGCCGCCATGCTGCGCCCGACCGGTCTGCACAAGTTCGCCGAGCGCTTCCCGGACCGCGTGCACGACGTCGGCATCGCCGAGCAGCACGCCGCGACGAGCGCTGCCGGCCTCGCCTTCGGCGGCCTGCACCCGGTCGTCGCGATCTACGCGACCTTCATCAACCGCGCGTTCGACCAGGTGCTGATGGATGTCGCCCTGCACAAGGCGGGCGTGACGTTCGTGCTCGACCGCGCCGGTGTGACCGGACCGGACGGCCCGAGCCACCACGGCATCTGGGATCTGGCGATCCTGCAGGTCGTGCCCGGCATCCGTCTGGCTGCACCGCGTGACGCGACCCGCTTCCGCGAGGAGCTCGCCGAGGCCGTGGCCGTCGACGACGGGCCGACCGTCCTGCGGTTCCCGAAAGGGAGCGTGCAGCCGGACATCCCCGCCGTGCGTCGGCTGGAGGACGGCGTCGACGTGCTGCGCGACGACGAGCGCAAGGACGTGCTGCTTGTCGCCGTCGGCCCGATGGCCGACCTCGCGCTGAAGGTCGCCGACGGGCTGGCCGCGCAGGGCATAGGCGCGACCGTCGTCGACCCGCGCTGGGTCGTCCCGGTACCGAAGAGCGTCCTGTCCCTCGCCGCGGACCACCGCATCGTCGTCACCATCGAGGACGGCATCCGCGTCGGCGGCATCGGCACGCGCGTCCGCCAGGACCTGCGCGAAGCCGGCATCGACACCGCCGTGGACGAGCTGGGCCTGCCCGACGAGTTCATCGACCACGCGACCCGCGAGCAGATCCTCGAGGAGGCCGGACTCACGGCGCAGAAGATCGCCCGCGACCTCGTCGCGCAGGTCCTCGGCAGTCGCGTGCCCATTGCGCGTCCCCTGCCGGAGCAGGAGCTCACGCGCCGCAACTCGGAGGCCTGACACGATCCGGCCGGCGCAGGTTGACTTCGAGCGCACTCGAAGTCCTATCGTGGCGGTATGACCGACAGCATCACGGCGATGTCGATCTCCGACATCGCCGAGCGCACCGGGCTCTCCACGCACACCCTGCGCTACTACGAGCGCGAGGGTCTCATGCTGAGCCCCGTCGAGCGCGCGTCCTCCTCTCACCGCCGGTATTCGGAGGCCGACCTCACCTGGGTCCTGTTCCTCACGAAGCTGCGCTCCACCGCGATGCCCATCGCCGTGATGCGCCGCTACGTGGAGCTCGCCCGGCTGGGGGAGTCCACCACCGCCGAACGGCTGGAGCTGCTGCTCCTGCACCGCGGTGCGGTCGCGCGGCAGCTGGAGGAGATGACGGCGAGCCTCGCCGCCATCGACTACAAGATCGGTCTCTACGAAGACACCGTCTCCGCACGACTGTCTCCACGCTAAGAAAGGGAAGTCGAACGCATGAAGAAGACCACTCTCGGAACCGAGAAGTTCGAGGTCTCACGCCTGGGCCTCGGCTGCATGGGCATGTCCGCGTTCTACACGGGCGCCGGTCAGGACGACGCGGGTTCGATCCGGACGCTGCACCGCGCGATCGACCTCGGTGTCACGTTCTTCGACACGGCCGAGATCTACGGCCCGTACGCCAACGAGGAGCTGCTCGCCCGCGCCTTCGCGGACGGCCGGCGCGACCAGGTCGTGATCGCGACCAAGTTCGGCACGATCCTGCACCGACAGAACGATGAGCGCGGCCTCGACGGGTCCGCGGAGAACGTGCGCCTCTCGGTCGAGGGGTCGCTGAAGCGCCTCCAGACCGACCGCATCGATCTCTACTACCAGCACCGGATGGACCCCGGAACGCCGATCGAGGAGACGGTGGGCGCCCTCAAGGAGCTCATCGAGGAGGGCAAGATCCTCCACTACGGTCTCTCGGAGGCCGCACCCGAGACGATCCGCCGGGCGAACGCCGTGCATCCCGTGACCGCCGTCCAGACGGAGTACTCGCTCTGGACGCGCGACCCCGAGGAGGGCGTGCTGCCGACCGTCCGCGAGCTCGGCATCGGTTTCGTGCCGTATTCGCCGCTCGGCCGCGGGTTCCTCACCGGGACCATCCGCTCGCTCGACGAGCTCTCGCCGGACGACTTCCGCCGGTTCAACCCGCGCTTCGAGGGCGACAACCTGGAGGCGAACATCCGCATCGTCGAGCAGGTCGACGCCGTGGCGCGGGAGGCGGGGGCGACGGCCGGGCAGGTCGCGCTCGCGTGGCTGCTCGCGAAGGGTGAGGACATCGTCCCCATCCCGGGCACGCGTCGTGTCGAGAACCTGGAGCAGAACGTCGAGGCGGTGGATGTGCAGCTGAGCCCCGAGCAGCTCGAGCGGCTCGACGCCGTCGCCGCCCCGGTCGGCGACCGCTACGCGGACATGACGCCGCTCAACCGCTGACCCTTCGACCGACAGGACGCGGCACGCCGCTTCGCCCGGTGCGAGGCGGCGTTCCGTGTCTTTCGGAGGTGGCGCGCCCTCAGCCGCCGAAGCGGACGCGGAGGGTGCGGGCCTCGGGGCGCAGCGAGAACTCCGGCCACACGTCGGGGCCGCACGCGCGCGAGCCGAGGCCGTGCTGTGCCGCGTCGAGGAAGAGATACGTGGTCTCGGACGCGGGAAGCTCGTGCGGGTGCGCCGCCGCGGCGATCTGCTGCGGGGTGTGGCGCGTGAGCACGAAGCCCGGGAGGCGTCCTCGGCCGTCCGGGAGGGCGCGGAGCGCGAGACCGCCGACGGTGAGCTCCCGCACGGCCGAGCGGTGGCCGGTCTCCTGCGGCCGTGCGTAGGGCACGGAGAGGTCGTCGACCGTCGCTGCATAGCGCCCGAGCCGCGCCGACCGGATGCTGTCGGGATACGACTCCCGCGGCCCGAGCCCGAACCATTCGGCGCCCGTGATCGGCTCGCCGTCGTCGGGGAGGTCGAAACGCACGCCGACGCGCGGCCACACCGTCGGCCAGCCGGCCGACGGCTCGACCTCGACGCGCAGCTCCAGCCGGTCGCCGACCAGGGTCCAGAGCGTCTCCACCGTCAGCGAGAGGGCGGAATCGGCCGCGGAGACGCGGGTGAGCGTGCGGAGGGCGCCGGGCGCCTCCTGGACCGCGACCTGCCGATGCACGAGCCGGTCGAGGCCGTGCGCACGCCAGAGTGAGGCGCTCGACACGCCGGGCACCGCGCCGTCGCTGCCCGCCGGGTCGCTGTAGGCGCCGCCCTCGTCGTTGTCGGTCGGCGCGCGGAACAGCTCGAGTCGCGGCCCGCTCACGGCGCGACCGGCGAGTTCGATCAGGCGCCCGCCCTCGAAGACGGCGGAGCCGAGGGCGAGGGTGCCCTCCGCGTCGCGCCAGCCCGTGACCCGCGGAGCGGTCGGTGCCGTGCTGCTCAGCGGCCGAGGCGTGCGGTCGTCCTGGGCCGAGGCCACGACGTGCCCCTCGGGCGCCCACGGGGTCGCGGTGGCGAGGACCGCCTCGACCGTCAGCCAGGTCTCCGCGTCCGGTGCGACGGGGAGGCCGGGGAGCTCGACGCGCACGGACGAGCCGGCCGCGATCGACGGCACGGCGAGCACGCCGCTCGCGGCGACCCGGCCGTCGTGCTCGGCCCGCCAGTCGAAGCGCAGGTCATCGGTGGGCGCGCTGTGCCGGCGGTTCTCGATGGTCACCCCACCGGTCCGGTCGAACGCGAACCGCACGGGAGCGGCGACCTCGGCGAACTCGTACAGTCCCGGGGTGGGGGTGTCGTCGCTCAGCACCATGCCGTCCATGACGAAGTTGCCGTCGTGCACCACCTCGCCGAAGTCACCGCCATAGGCGTAGTAGGGCGTCCCGTCGGCCGTGCGGGTCAGGATGCCGTGGTCGCGCCACTCCCATACGAAACCGCCGTGCAGGCGTGGATGGGCGTCGACGAGGGCCTCGTACTGGTCGAGAGCGCCCGGGCCGTTGCCCATCGCATGCGCGTACTCGCAGAGGATGAAGGGTTTCGTGCGCTGGCGGGCCCCCTGGGCGGGCGTGCAGCGCAGGAGGGGAGCCGTGGAGCCGTCGGTGCCGATCTGCTCGGTCTCCGGCACGGTCGAGTACATCCGCGAGTACACGTCGGTGTAGTCGCCCGTGTAGTCGCCCTCGTAGTGGACGGGGCGGCCGGTGTCGCGCGCGTGCACCCAGGCCGACATGGCTGCGAGGTTGGCGCCGGTGCCCGACTCGTTGCCGAGGGACCACATCACGATGCTGGGATGGTTCTTGTCGCGCTCCACCGTCCGCTCGATCCGGTCGAGGTAGGCGTCGCGCCACGCCGGGTCATCGCTGGGGTTGCCGATCCAGCCGTTCTTCTCGAAGCCGTGGGTCTCCAGATCGCACTCCAGGATCACCCAGAACCCCAGCTCGTCGGCGAGGTCGAGGAGGCGCGGGTGCGGCGGGTAGTGGCTGGTGCGGATGGCGTTGACGTTGAACCGCTTCATGCGCGCGAGGTCCTCCCGCGCGTGCGGCTCGTCGAAGACGCGGCCGCGCACCGGGTGCGCCTCGTGCCGGTTCATGCCGTGGAAGACGACGCGCTCGCCGTTGACGAGGAACCGGTCGCCGCGGATCTCGACGGAGCGGAAGCCGAGCCGCAGGCTCACGGTCTCGCCGGTGGAGGCGACGGTCGCGTCGTGGAGGCGCGGGTTCTCGGCGGTCCAGGGCTCGACCGGCCCGACCTCGATCCGCCCGACCTCGCTCCGGCCGGCCCACACCGCCTCCACGCCGAGCGACGGGATGCGGAGAGCGACGGGGAAGGCGCTGTCGTCCGCCGTGACCTCCGGCTCGATCCAGCCGGCGCCGTCCGCCCAGCCGGTGCGCAGCCAGACGTCCCGGAGGCCGTCGGAGGGACGCGCGACCAGCGTCACATCGCGGAAGATGCCCGGCAGCCACCACTGGTCCTGGTCCTCGAGGTAGCTCGCGGGAGACCACTGGTGCACCCGCACGGCGAGCAGATTGGTGCCGGGCTGCACGACGTCGGTGACGTCGAACTCCTGCGCGAGCCGGCTGCCCGTGGCGATCCCCACCTCCGTGCCGTTCAGCCACACCCGGTACAGCGACTCCACCCCGTCGAAGCGCAGCACGACGCGCGCACCCGCGGGCCAGTCGCCCGGCAGCTCGAACGTGCGCCGGTAGTCGCCGGTCGGATTCTCGTCCGGGACGTGCGGCGGGTCGAGTGGGAAGGGGAACTGGACGTTCGTGTAGATCGGCCGGCCGTACGCGCCGTCTCCCTGCAGCACCCAGTGCGCCGGGACGGGGAGTTCGTCCCAGCCGCTGTCGTCGAGCCCGACCTCGGCGACGTCGTCGGGCAGCGCGGCCGTGGGGGAGAGCCGGAACCGCCAGGCTCCGTTGAGCGACAGGGCCGGGGCGTCGCTCTGCAGCCACGAGCGCGGAGCCACGCGCGCCCCGCTCCCGGGTGCGGTGTCGTGGAGGTAGGCGGGTGCGAGCACTATTTCACGGATCCTTCGGTGAGGCCGCCGCGCCAGAACCGCTGGAGCACGATCATGGCGATGGCGAGGGGGATGATCGACAGCAGCACGCCGCCGGTGGTCAACTCGTAGAACTCCGGCAGGCGGTCGGTCTGCGAGCGCCAGGAGTTCAGGCCCAGCGTGATCGGGTACAGCCGCTCGTCGGAGAGCATGACGAGCGGCAGGAAGTAGTTGTTCCAGATCCCGACGAGCTGGAACAGGAAGACGGTCACGAGGGCGGGCGTCATCACGCGCAGCCCGACGGTGTGGAAGATGCGCAGCTCGCCCGCTCCGTCGAGCCGTGCCGCCTCCAGGAGCGCCGTGTCCACCGTCGCGTCGGCGTAGATGCGGCAGAGGAACAGCCCGAACGGTGACACCAGCGAGGGCAGCAGCACCGCCCAGTAGGTGTTCGCCAGACCGAGCTCGCTGAACAGCAGGAACAGCGGGAGCGCCGTCGCCGTGCCGGGGACGAGCACGCCGCCCAGGATCAGCCCGAAGACGAAGCCGCGCCCCCGGAACGCGTACTTCGACAGCGCGTAGCCCCCGGCCGCGGCGAAGTAGGTCGCGAGCAGGGCGCCGACTCCCGCGTACAGCACCGAGTTGAGGAACCAGCGCAGGAAGATGCCGTCCTGGAAGTTCAGGACCTCGGCGAGGTTGTGCCAGAGGGCGAAGTTCCCGGAGAACACGAACCCGTTGGTCGCGAACAGATCCTGCGTGGTCTTGGTCGCGGCGACGACGACCCAGTACACGGGGACCAGGAAGTACACCGCGACCACGACGAGAATTGCGGTGACCAGGATGCGCGTGCCGGACCGGCGCCCGGCCGAGCGGTCGTGCGCCGACCGCGGTGCCTGCGCGCCGACGGAGAACGTGGGCGTGGGGTCGGTGGTGTCGGTCGTCGTCATCGGGACCTCCGGTTGGACAGGCGCAGGAAGGCGAACGATAGCAGGAAGGCCACGAGTGCGATGAGCACCGACTGCGCCGCCGCGACGTTGTAGTCGTTGTAGGCGAACGCCGTCGTGTACGCGCTGAGGTTGGGGGTGTACTCGCTGTCGATCGCCGGCGCGACGGACTGCAGCACCTGCGGCTCGGCGAAGAGCTGCAGCGTCCCGATGATGGAGAACACGATCGTGAGCGTCAGCGCGGGCCGGATGAGCGGCAGCTGGATGCTGCGGGCGACCCGGAACGGCCCGGCGCCGTCCACCTTCGCCGCCTCGTACACCTCGGTCGGGATGGACTTCAGCTGCGCGATGATGATCATCATGTTGTAGCCGGTGTAGGTCCACGTGACGATGTTCGCGATCGACCAGAGCACCGTGTTCGGCCCGAGGAAGTCGAGCTGCAGCCCGAACGCGGAGCCGAGGTCGACCAGCGGGCTCAGCCCCGGCACGTAGAGGAACGACCACAGGATGGTCGCGATGACGCCCGGGATCCCGTACGGCAGGAAGTACACCGCGCGGAACAGCCCGGGCCAGCGGACGGAGGCCGACTCCAGCAGGAGGGCGAGCACGGTGCAGAGCGCGATCATCACCGTGACCTGCACGACGCCGAAGAGCAGCATCCGGCCGATGGAGGCGATGAAGTTGGGGTTGCCGAGCGCCTGCGCGTAGTTCGCGAACCACGCGAACTGGGTCGTCACGCCCTTCTCGCCGAAGACGCCCGAGCGGGTGACCGTGGTGAAACTCGAACCGATCGCCACCACGATGGGCAGCAGGAAGGTCAGGACGAACAGCGCCAGGAAGGGGGCGAGGAGCGTCCACGGCGCCCAGGTCGTGCGCGTGCCCTTCACGAGCGGGCCTTCTCGATCGTCAGGCCCTTCTTGCGGAACGCGTCGATGATGGACTTCTCGCTCTGCGCGAGGGAGTCCACGAGCGTCTGGCCGCCCGGCTTCTTGCGGAAGCCGTCCGCCAGGATGTTGAACGACTGCTGCGTGATCGGCCACCACGACCAGTCGGGGTTCTGCTCCGTGGATGCGGGAAGGAACACCTCCTCGTTGTAGCTCTGGCCGCCGAACCACGCCGACGGCTTCGTGCGCTCGGCCCCGATGTAGTCGGCGTCCGGCGACCAGCCGATGCCCGAGTGTTTGATCATCGCGTCGATCCCCTCCGGGCTGGTCGTCATCCAGACGGCGAACTCCATCGCCTCCTTCGGGTGCCTGCTGTTCGCGAGCACTGCGGCGGTCGAGCCGCCGAGGGCACTGGAGCCGTAGCCGGAGTCCCACCGGGGGAGCGGAGCGACCCGCCACTTGCCCTCGCCGCCCGAGACGCCCTGGAGCAGGGCGTCGCCCCAGCTCGCACTGGCGCAGCCGGCGATCGTGCCCTTCGCCGCCGCCGCGAACCAGCCGGTCGAGAAGTCGCCGTAGCCGGTCTGCAGGATGCCGGCGTCGATGGCGGTGTCGAAGAACCGCGCGGTCTGCAGCGTCGCGTCGTCGGTCATGTCGATCAGCCAGCGGTCGCCGTCCACACGCAGCCAGGATGCGCCGGCCTGCCCGGCCAGCGCCGCGAACCACGACGGGTCCGAGTAGTTGAAGGCGTCGATGAAGATCCCGGCCTTCTTCAGCTCCCGGCCCGTCTCCGCCCACTCGTCCCAGGTGGCGGGTGCGCCCGCGCCGACCTTCTCGAACAGATCCGGCCGGTAGTAGAGCGCCATCGGGCCGGAGTCCTGGGGGATGGCGTAGACGCCGCCCACGTAGCTCACCTGGCTCCACAGCGTCGGGTCGTAGCGGGTGGCGTAGTCGGCGGCGCCGTACCGGGCGAGATCGACGAGGCCGTTCACGAGCATGAACTCGGGGACGCTCCGCAGCTCGATCTGCGCGAGGTCCGGGCCGCCGCCGGCGGCGAGGGCCGAGTAGAGCTTCTGGTAGCCGCCGGCGTTGCCTCCGGGGATCCAGACCGCCTCCACCTGGACGTCCGGGTGCGACGCGTTCCACACGTCCGCGACCTTCTGGAGGTCTTTGAGCCAGGCCCAGTAGGTGAGGGTGATCTTCTCGCCGCGGGCAGCCGCTCGGATGGGCGGGGCGGTGTTGACCGACGTCGTGCCCGGGGTGGAGCACGCGGACAGGAGCGCCGTGGTCGCGGCAGCGGCGCCGAGACCGAGCAGGGATCGTCGTGTGAGGTCCGTCATTTCCTTCACTTCGTCGTGGCGGGAATCGGTTACGATCGACGTTAGCCGAAAGTAATGCAGGTGACCTAATTTGATGCGGTCCGACCCGAAGGAGGGCGACGTGGGCGAAGCGAGCCCGACCCGGCGCGGGCCGTACGCGAAGACCGCCGAGCGTCGGCAGCAGATCGTCGACGAGGCGTACCGTCTCTTCGCCACCCGCGGCTACCACGGCAGCTCCCTACGGGAGATCGCGGCGGCGGCCGGGATGAGTCTCGGCAGCCTCCAGTACCACTTCGGGAGCAAGGACGACCTCCTCGTCGCCGTGCTCGCCCGCCGCGACGAGCTGAGCAGCGGAGCGGCGGTGCCGCCCGGCGCCGGCTCGTTCGCCGACCACATCGTCGCGCAGGCGGAGCGCAACGAGGACATCCCGGGACTGATCGCCCTCTACAGCGTGCTCTCCGCCGAGGCGGTCACCGCCGATCACCCGGGCCGCGACTACTTCCTCGGCCGCTACGACCTGCTCCGCGCCGACTACGCCGCCGAGCTCACGGTGCTGCGGGATGCCGGACGGCTGCGCGAGGGTGTGGACCCCGCGATCGCCGCGGCGACGATCGTCGCCCTGTGGGAGGGCATCCAGCTGCAGTGGCTCTACACCCCGGAGAGCATCGACGCGGCGAAGACCCTGCGCTCCTACCTCGACCTCGTCCTGACGTGACGAACGCCCCGCTCACGGCGAGCGGGGCGTTCGATCGGGTCGGTCCGATCCCGAGGGTCAGGCGACGCCCTTCACCGGCGGGTGCTGGAACGTGTCGCCGAAGACGCGCTCGGAGGCGCCCACCCGATCCAGGTACGGCGTGATGCCGCCCATCTGGAACGGGAAGCCCGCTCCGAGGATCATGCAGAGGTCGATGTCCTCCGGCGCCTCGACCACGTGGTCGTCGACCAGCATGCGGTGGATCTCGTCGGCGAGGCCGTCCTCCAGTCGGCGGAGGATCTCGTCCTTCGTCCACGGGTTCTTGCCGCCGGCGATGATCTTGGCCGCGCCCTTGTCGAGGCCCTTGATCTTGCCCTTGCCGTCCTTCTCCAGGAGCGTGCCGTACTCGGCGAGCTTGTGGAGGTTCTCGCTGCGGTAGAACCGCTCGGGGAACGCGGCGTGGTGGGTGTCGAGCACGTGCGCGCCGACCTTGAGCCCGACCAGGTCGAGCAGGGCCGAGGGCGGCATCGGGAGGCCGAGCGGCGCGAACGCCTCGTCGACCGTCTCGAACGAGGTGCCGTCGTCGACGGCGTGCATCGCCTCGCCGAGGACCTTCGCCAGGATACGGTTGACGACGAACCCGGGGGTGTCGGCGGTGATGACCGCGTTCTTCTTCAGCGCGGCGGCGGTGACCATCGCGGTGGAGAGGGTGGCCTCGTCGGTGTGCGGGGTCTTGACGACCTCGATCAGCGGCATGACGGCGACCGGCGTGAAGAAGTGGAACCCGACCAGGCGCTCCGGGTGCTTCAACTTGGCGCCGATCTGCTCGACCGACAGCGAGGACGTGTTGGTCGCGATGACGGCCTCGTCGGAGAGGTACTGCTCGACCTCCTCGAACACGTTCTGCTTGACCGTGAGCTCCTCGAAGACGGCCTCGATGACCCAGTCGCAGTCCGCGAAGTCCGCCTTGTCCGTCGTGCCGGTGACGAGCGCGCGCAGCCGGTTGGACTCGTCGGGCGAGATGCGGCCCTTCTCCTGCAGCTTGCCGATCTCGTCGTGGATGTACGCCACGCCCTTGTCGACGTGCGCCTGGTCGAGGTCGGTGATGACCACGGGCACGCGCAGACGGCGGACGAACAGCAGCGCGAACTGGCTCGCCATGTAGCCGGCGCCGATGACGCCGATCTTGGTGACCTTCTTCGCGAGCTTCTTGTCCGGGGCGCCGGCGGGGCGCTTGGCCCGCTTCTGCACCAGGTTGAAGGCGTAGATGCTGGCCTGGAACTGGTCGCCCGAGATGAGCTCGGCCAGCGCGTCGTCCTCGAGCTGGAAGCCGGCGGCGCGGTCGTTCGACTTGGCGGCCTTGAGCAGCTCGAGCGCCTTGTAGGGCGACTTCGGGACGGTGCCGATGCGGCTCTCGAGCATCTTGCGCGCGATGCCGAGGGCGGCATCCCACTTGACCATGCGCTCGACCTTGCCCGGCACGTTGGGACGCTTGACCTCGACCTGGCCGGTGAGCACCTTGTCGGCCCAGACCAGCGAGTCCTCGAGGAAGTTCGCCGAGTCGAAGATGGCGTCGGCGATGCCGAGGTCGAAGACCTCCTGCGGCTTCAGCATCCGGTTCTGCTTCAGCGGGTTCTCGATGATCACCTTGAGGGCGTTCTCGATGCCGATGAGGTTCGGGAGGATGGTCGCGCCGCCCCAGCCCGGGATGAGGCCCAGGAAGACCTCGGGCAGGGCGAACGCGGCGGCGTTGCGGTCGATGGTGCGGTAGTCGGCGTTGAGGCCGATCTCCACACCGCCGCCGAGCGCGAGGCCGTTCGTGAAGACGAAGGACGGCACGCCGAACGTCGCCTGCTTGCCGAGCACGTAGTGGCCGAGCTGGGGGAGCAGCTTCGCCACCTCGACGCTCGGGATGTCGCCGACCCGGCTGAGGTCGGCCCCGGCGGCGAGGATGAACGGCTTGCCGGTGACGGCGACGGCGTCGATCTCGCCGCGCTTGGCCCGCTCGGTCAGTGCGTCGAAGGTCTTCCCGAGCTCGAGGAGCGTGGCGGGCCCCATCGTGTTCGGCCGCGTGTGGTCACGCCCGTTGTCGAGCGTGACCAGCGCGAGGGTCTTGCCGCTGGGCAGCGGCACGTCCTTCACGGGGGAGTGGGTCACGACCTCGTCGGAGGAGAGGTCGACGAGCGGGGAGAAGTCGATCGTGGTGTAGTCGGTCACTCGTTCTCAGGCCTTCCGTGCAGCGCGCTTGTCGAAGTTCGGGTTCTCCCAGATGACCGTGCCGCCCTGGCCGAGGCCGACGCACATGGCGGTCACGCCGTAGCGGACCTCCGGGTGCTCCTCGAACTGGCGGGCGAGCTGGATCATCAGGCGGACGCCGCTGGCGGCGAGCGGGTGGCCGATCGCGATGGCGCCGCCCCACTTGTTGACCCGCGGGTCGTCGTCGTCGATGCCGAAGTGGTCGAGGAACGAGAGCACCTGGATGGCGAACGCCTCGTTCAGCTCGAACAGGCCGATGTCGTCGATCGAGAGGCCGGCCTTGCGCAGGGCCTTCTCGGTCGAGGGGACCGGGCCGAGGCCCATGATCTCGGGCTCGACGCCGGCGAACGCGAAGCTCACCATGCGCATCTTCGGGGTGAGGCCGAACTCCTTCACCGCGTCGGCCGAGGCGAGCAGGCTCGCGGTCGCGCCGTCGGTCAGCGGCGACGAGTTGCCCGCCGAGACGCGGCCGTGCGGCCGGAACGGCGTGCGCAGGGTCGCGAGCGACTCCATGTTCGTCTCCGGGCGCATGCCCTCGTCGCGGGTGGCGAGTCCCCAGCCCGACTCGGAGCGGATCGCGACCGGGACGAGGTCGGGCTGCAGCTTGCCGTTCTCGTAGGCCGCTGCGGTCTTCTGCTGGCTGCGCATCGCGAAGCGGTCGGAGCGCTCCTTGGTGAGCGCGGGGAAGCGGTCGTGGATGCGCTCGGCGGTGCTGCCCATGTTGAGGGCGTCCTCGCCGACCAGGCGCTCCGTGAGGAAGCGGGGGTTCGGGTCGGCCCCGAAGCCCATCGGGTGCCGGCCCATGTGCTCGACGCCGCCCGCGATCGCGAGGTCGTAGGCGCCGAAGGCGATGCCGGAGCCGAGGGTGGTGACGCTCGTCATCGCACCCGCGCACATCCGGTCGATGGCGAAGCCGGGGACGGACTTCGGCAGTCCGGCGAGCAGTGCCGCCGTGCGGCCGAGGGTCAGGCCCTGGTCGCCCTGCTGGGTCGTCGCGGCGATCGCCACGTCGTCGATGCGGTCCTTGGGCACGTTCGGATTGCGCTCGAGCAGGCCGATGATCGCCTTGACGACCAGGTCGTCCGCCCGGGTGTTCCAGTACTGCCCTTTTTCGCCGGCCCGTCCGAACGGAGTCCGGACTCCGTCGACGAAAACGACTTCGGTTCTTTCGGCCACAGTGCCTCCCATTTCAGGTCCGTATCGATCCTAGGGAGCCTGTCTGGGCGGACGGGAATCGTTTGATTCTTTCTACGAATCCGTTTCGGGCGACTCGTCGGGCGTTTGGCTACTTTCCACAAAGGCATCGGCGATCAACTGTGAGGTTGCCTCAACCTGCCACGGCCGTGCTCCGTGCGCCGTCAGCGCGTCGGCGATCGTCTCGGCGGTGATCTCGGCGGGCGGGGTCCACGCCACGCGCCGCAGCGTCTCGGGCGTCAGGAGGTTCTCCAGCGGGATGCTCCGCTCCTCCGACAGCGCGGTGAGCGCCGCGCGAGCGGCCTTGAGCCGGCCGTCGGCCTCCGGGTTGCGGTCCGCCCAGGCGCGGGGAGGCGGGAGCGTGTCGCCGTTGCCGCGCAGCACCGGGAGGTCCTCGGTGGTGCGCCCGGCCTCGATCGCGCCCCACCAGCGGTCCAGCTCGGTGCGGCTGGCGCGGCCGGTGAACTCGCGCAGCGCGGCCAGGGCGCGCTTGTTGTCGGGGAGGGCCTTCGCCGCGGCGGTCAGCGCCGAGTCCGGCACGAGCCGGCCGGGCGCCGTGTCGAGCTCACGGGCGAGCGCGTCGCGGCTGAGCCACAGCTCCCGCGCCACGGCGAGGTTGCGCAGGCCGCGGATCGAGTGGATGCCCGAGAGACGGCGCCACGGTTCGCTGCGCACCACGGTCAGCTCGCGGGTGAGCTCGGAGGAGAACTCCTGCTGCGCGATCTCGGTCTTGCCCGACTCGTCGAGGAGGGCGGCGATGGCGTCGCGCAGGTCGGGCAGCAGCTCGACGTCGAGTGCGGCGTAGACCAGCCAGGGCTGGGGGAGCGGCCGGGTCGACCAGTCGGCGGCGCTGTGCTCCTTGGCCAGGTGCACGCCGAGCAGCTCCTCCACGACCGTCCCGAGGCCGACGCGCGGCATCCCGAGCAGCCGGGCGGCCAGTTCCGTGTCGAAGATGCGCGAGGGGTCGAGGCCGACCTCGCGCAGGCAGGTCAGATCCTGGGTCGCCGCGTGGAGCACCCACTCGTCGTCGGCGATCGCGGCGTTCAGCTCGTCGAAGCGGCCGACCGCCGGCGGATCGAACAGGAACGTCCCCGACCCGCGGCGGAACACCTGGATCAGATACGCGCGCTGAGAGTATCGGAAGCCGCTGGCGCGTTCGGCGTCGACGGCGATCGGGCCGGTGCCCGCGGCGATGAGGTCGACGGCGTCGAGGTAACCGGCGCGGGTGTCGATGACGGAGCGCTCAGCCACGCGGACTCCGTCTCGTCGTGAGGAGGCTCACGCCCTCGCCCGTCGGAGGCAGTCCGGCCAGCATGCAGAGCAGCTCGCCCCATCCCTCGACGTGCGCGGTGATGTCGGTCTCCAGCGGGCTCCACGACGCGCGCAGCTCGATCTGCGAGCCGTCGCCCTGGGCGGCCAGCTCGCCGAACCCGGTGCTGATGATCTTGGTGGCGGTGCCGCTCGCCGCCGTGTAGCGGGCCTCCCGCGCGTCGAGGGCGTCGACCAGCCACGACCACGTCACGTCGGCGAGGAAGGGGTCGAGGCCGATGTCGGTCTCCAGCGGCGCCTGCGCGAAGCAGACGATGCGGAACGGGCCGCCCCAGGCCTCCGGCTCGTCGGGGTCGTAGAGCAGGATGAACCGGCCGGTGCCGAGCTCGGAGTCGTCGCCGTGCCGCGCAGGGCGCACGTCGGCGGCCAGTGCGACCGCGTAGGGCGCGAGCTGAGCGGGCGCGGGGATCTCGGTGACCGTGAGCTCCGGACGGGCCGGGGCGGCACGGACGGACGCGAGGGCAGCGGCGAACGCGGCCGGCACGTGCGGGGTGGCGGGTGGAGTCGACACGCTACGAACACTAGAAGCCTTTGCGGGTCCGCGACGGTAAGGCACGCCGCCTGAAGAACTCCTGAGGGTGCGCTCCAGGCGGCGCCGGGTACGCTGACGGGCATGGCGCGGGACAAGAGGGCAAGAGGATTCGTGAAGGCGCTCGCCGTGACGGCGGTCGTCGCCGGCGGGCTGGCGCTCGCGACCGCGGCGGGAGCCGGGTACGTGATCAGCCGGGTCGCCAGGACGGTCCTCACGCCGGTGCGCCGGCGCCCGCAGAACCAGACGATCCGCGCGGTCGACCCCGCGCTCGGCACGATCACGATGGCCTCCACCCCGGACGCCAGGATGCCCGGCCGCTTCGGCGTCTGGTTCGGCAGCGAGACCGGCTACGCCAAGGTCGGCGGCCTGCTCGCCGTCGACGAGGAGACGGTCACCCGCGAGCTCGAGCGCGTCGAGTTCGGCGAGCTGAAGCCGGGCCGCGGGCGCATCAGCGGCTCCTGGTACCTGCAGCCGGAGGAGCTCGGCCTGCCGGTCACGAGCGCCGAGATCCCGACCGAGCTGGGGCAGGCGCCGGCCTGGGTGTTCCCGGCCGCGGCCGACGCGGCGGACGACGGCCGCTGGGTGATCCAGGTGCACGGCTGGGGTGCGAGCCGTCTGGAGGGCCTGCGCGCCGTCCAGACGTTCCACGACGCCGGCTACACCTGCCTGCTCGCCTCCTACCGCAACGACGGGGATGCGCCCGACAGTGCGGACCGGCGCTACGGCCTGGGCGGAACCGAGTGGCACGACATCGACGCCGCGCTCGGCTACGCCATCGCGAACGGCGCGCGGTCGGTCGTCCTCATGGGCTGGTCGATGGGCGGCGCCGTCGTGCTGCAGACCATCACGCGCTCCGACAAGGCGGACATCGTCGCCGGCCTCGTCCTCGAGTCCCCGGTGATCGACTGGGTCGACACCCTCGAGTACCAGGCGCACCTCCTGCGCCTGCCCGATCCGATCGCACAGGGCGCCATCCGGCTCATCGAGTCCACCTGGAGCGGCCCGATCACCGGTCAGGGCGCCCCGATCGACCTCGCCAGCATGGACTTCGTCGCGCGCGCGACCGACCTGACGCTGCCGACGCTGATCCTGCACAGCGACGACGACGGCTTCGTGCCGTCCACGTCGTCGCGGGCGCTCGCGGAGGCGCGCAGCGACATCGTCACCCTCGTGCCGTTCACCGTCGCCCTCCACACCAAGCTGTGGAACTACGACGAGCGCAAGTGGAGCAGCGCGATCTCCGACTGGCTCGCCGCCACCCTCCACTGAGCGGGAGCCGCCCGGGAGGCTAGGCGGCCAGCTTCGCCCGCACCTGGCGCTTCGTGCGGCCGAGCAGCGCCGACATGCCGCGGATGCGCAGCGGCGAGACGGCCTGCGTCAGTCCCAGCGTCCCCGGGAAGTCGTCCGGAACGGCGAGCACCTCGTCGGCCGTGAGACCGGCGAGGCCCTGCACCAGGATGGAAGCGAAGCCGCGCGTCGTGGGCGCCTCGGGCGGGGCGGTGGCGAACAGGTGCACCACGTTCGCCTCGTCGACCTCCACGAAGATGAAGACCGGCGCCTGGCACTCCTCGACCCGCTCGAGCAGGTCGGGGTGGTCCGCGTAGCGCTCCGGCAGGGCGGGGAGCTCGTCCGAGAACTCCAGCAGCAGCTGCAGCCGGTCGGGCTGCTCCAGCGCCAGGAAGTCGTCGCGGATCTCGGCCAGGACGCCGGTCAATTCGGTCATGCGTCCAGGCTACTTCGCCGGGACCTCGCCCGGCTCGGAGCCGGTCGCGATCGGCACCCGAACCGCCGAGCCCCACTCGGTCCACGAGCCGTCGTAGTTGCGCACGTTCTCGAACCCGAGCAGGTGGGTGAGCACGAACCAGGTGTGGCTCGACCGCTCGCCGATGCGGCAGTACGCGATCACGTCGTCCCCGGCCTTCAGCCCGGCGTCGCCCAGGTAGATCGACTCCAGCTCCGCGCGGCGCTTGAACGTCGCGTCCGGAGCGGCGGCACGCGCCCACGGCACCGACGCCGCCGACGGGATGTGCCCCGACCGCAGCGCGCCCTCGGTCGGGTAGCCGGGGATCTCGGTGCGCTCGCCGCTGTACTCCTCGGGGGAGCGGACGTCGATGAGCGGCCGCCCGAAGTGGGCGAGCACATCCTCCTTGAAGGCGCGGACGCGGCTGTCGTCGCGCTCGACGACCGGATATTCCACGGGCGTCGGCGACGGGACCTCCCGGGTCAGCTCGCGCCCTTCGGCGATCCACTTGTCGCGGCCGCCGTCGAGCAGGCGGACGTCCTCGTGGCCGAACAGCGTGAAGACCCACAGCGCGTACGCCGCCCACCAGTTGTTCTTGTCGCCGTAGATCACCACGGTGGTATCGCGGGCGATGCCCTTGGAGCCGAGCAGCTCGGCGAAGTGCTCGCCGCTGACGTAGTCGCGGACCACGGGGTCGTTGAGATCCGTGTGCCAGTCGATCTTCACGGCACCGGGGATGTGCCCCGTCTCGTAGAGGAGCACGTCCTCATCCGACTCCACGACGACCAGCCCCGGTTCCCCGAGGTGTTCCGCCAGCCACTCGGTGGAGACGAGGCGCTCCGGGTGGGCGTAGTCGGCGAAGTCGGTCGACGGGTCGGTCTCGATGGCCATGCTGTTCTTCCTCCGGGATAGGCTGGGACCCTGCGAAAAGCAGGGAAAGCAGTCTCAGGCTACGCGGCGCGGAACGACCCGAACAGGCGATCGCGCGCAGAGCGAAACACTGCGACATCCACTCGCTCCGCTCCCGACCACGAAGGTGCCCCTCCCGCCATGACCCTCGATCAGACCGGCGCGCTGCCGCGCCTCGCGGACCGCTCGCCCCAGATCACCGGGACGGAGATCGCCGCGAGCCTGGTGCCGCCGTCGCAGTTCGAGCGCGCCTCCTTCGACAACTACCGCCCCGACCACGACTACCCGTCGCAGGCGGACGCGGTCTCGACGCTCAAGCTGTTCGCGAAGTCGTGGGAGCCGCAGCGACCAGCCGGCCTGTTCAGCCGCAACCGCAAGAAGGTCGCGGCGATGAAGCCGGGCGTCTACCTCGACGGCGGGTTCGGCGTCGGCAAGACCCACCTCCTCGCCGCGCTCTGGCACGAGGCGCCGGGACCGAAGTACTTCGGCACCTTCATCGAGTACACGGCCCTCGTCGGCGCCCTCGGCTACGCCGGCGCCGTCGACCTGCTCCGCGGCTCGACCCTCATCTGCATCGACGAGTTCGAGCTCGACGACCCGGGCGACACCATGATGATGACCAGGATGCTCGGCGAGCTCGTCGCCTCCGGCACCCGCATCGCCGCCACCAGCAACACCCCGCCCAACGCTCTCGGCGAGGGCCGCTTCGCCGCGAGCGACTTCCTCCGCGAGATCCAGTCGCTCTCCGCCAACTTCGAGACCCTGCGGATCGACGGCCTCGACTACCGCCGCCGCGACACCACCGGCAGCGCGATCACGGTCGAGCCCGCGGAGTACACCCGCGTCCTGGAGGCGCTCGCCGCACGGGGCGAGACGGCGACGTCCGACTCCTTCGACGACCTCATCGCCCACCTGGCGACGGTCCACCCCTCCCGCTACATCAAGATCATCGACGGCGTGGACGTCATCGGGCTCGACGGCGTGCACGTGCTGCACGACCAGATGGCGGCCCTGCGGCTCGTCGCGTTCATCGACCGCGTGTACGACGCGGAGATCCCGATCGTGCAGACCGGCATCCCGCTCAACGACATCTTCGACGACGACATGCTCGGCGGCGGCTACCGCAAGAAGTACCTGCGCTCGGTCTCCCGCATGATCGCGCTCACCGCGGGAGAACTGCCTCCGCACGACGGCTAGGCGACCTCCCACCTGCCGCCCGGCAGATCGGGACCCGGCGGAAACACAGTGTTTACACACGCGTCGGATGCGTAACACTCGCGAAACACGCGCAGCCTCCCACCGAAACCTCTCGCGTTCAGACTGGCTCCACCCCGAAGCGCTCCCGCCCCGAATGGGAGCGCACGTGAGCCGGGGCACGCACAGAGAGGTAGACAATTCGCATGGTGCTCCACACAGCAGCGGACTACGCAGAAGCCGGGACGGTCAACGCCCTGTGGCTCCTGGTCGCCGCAGCCCTCGTCCTGCTGATGACCCCCGGTGTCGCCTTCTTCTACGGCGGCATGGTCCGAGCCAAGAGCGTCATCAGCATGATGATGATGAGCTTCGGCGCGATGGCGCTGGTCGGCGTCCTCTGGGTCGTCTACGGCTACGGCCTCTCCTTCGGGCCCGAGTCCATCAAGGGCCTCCTCGGCACGCCGGACTGGTTCCTCGGCAGCCTGATGGGCAAGGACGGGCTCACCCCCGACCTCGGCGGCCTCGCCTTCGCCGGCTTCCAGGCCACCTTCGCCATCATCACCGTGGCCCTGATCTCCGGCGCGATCGCCGACCGGGCCAAGTTCGGCTCCTGGATGATCTTCGCGGGCATCTGGGTCACCGTCGTCTACTTCCCGGTGGCGTACTGGGTCTTCAACCTCTCCAACGGCTGGATCGCGGCCGGCCTGCACGTCAACGACTTCGCCGGCGGCACCGCGGTGCACATCAACGCCGGTGCGGCGGGTCTCGCCCTCGCCCTGGTGCTCGGCAAGCGCGTCGGCTTCCAGAAGGGCATGAGCAAGCCCCACAACGTGCCGCTCACCCTCCTCGGCGCCGCACTCCTGTGGTTCGGCTGGTTCGGCTTCAACGCCGGCTCGGAGGCCGCGGTCGACGGCGTCGCCGCTCTGGCCTGGGTCAACACCCTCGCCGCCCCGGCCGCGGCGACCATCGGCTGGCTGATCGTCGAGAAGCTCAAGGACGGCAAGCCCACGTCGATCGGCGCCGCTTCTGGAGCGGTCGCGGGTCTCGTCGCGATCACCCCGGCCTGTAACATCCTGACCCCGGGCTGGGCGATCCTCCTCGGCGTCGTGGCCGGCGCGGTCTGCGCCCTCGCGATCGACCTGAAGTTCAAGCTCGGCTTCGACGACTCGCTCGACGTGGTCGGCATCCACCTCGTCGGCGGCATCATCGGAACCCTGTGGATCGGCTTCTTCGGCTTCACCCACGTGGACGGCGACGCCAGCAAGCCCTTCTCGAGCCTCCTCTACGGCGGCAGCTTCCAGCAGCTCGGAGTCCAGGCCCTCGGCGCCGCCGCGGTCCTGATCTACTCCTTCGTCCTCGCCTACGCCATCGGCTGGGCGATCCAGAAGACCATCGGCTTCCGGATCAACAACGAGGACGAGCTGGCCGGCGTCGACACCGTGGTCCACGGCGAAGAGGGCTACGCCCTCGAGACGGTCTGACCTGCCTGACCGGTAACACAGCACGCCGAACGGGGTGCCGCCTGCGGGCGGCGCCCCGTTCGGCGTCCGCGGCGGACGTCCCGGCTCGGTAGGGTGATGCTGGCATTTCGAAGCGAAGGGGCGGGATGGGCACGGCGACGAGCGAGCAGGTGGACGCCCTCCTGCTGTTCTTCTGCGGAGCGCTGACGCTCCTGATCGTGCCCGGGCTGGCCTTCTTCGTCGGCGGCCTCGCCGGCCGGGCCCGCGCACGGCGCGCACTGCTGTTCGTGTTCGCCGGCGCAGCGGTCGTCGTGGTCCTCGGGGTGCTCGGCGGCTACGGCCTGATGGCGGGCGCACCGCTCATCCCGCACCTGGTCGGCATCCCGGACCCCGGCCTGGCCACGCAGCACGGCGTCTACCCCCTCGCTCGCGCCGGGGCGCTGATCGCGACGAGCGCGGTGGCGGTGGCGATCGTCGGGGCCGCCGTCGCGTCCCGGATCACCGTGAGGGCGTGGCTGACCTTCTGCGCGCTGTGGAGCGTGCTCGTGCTCTTCCCGGTGGGATACGCCGTGTTCGCGCTGAGCGACGGCTGGGCGGTGTCGCTCCTCGGCGTCGTCGACTACGGCGGCGCCCTGCCGGTCGGGCTCGCGGCCGGTGCGTCCGCCGTCGGCGTCATCGTCGCCTGCGGGCGCGGAGAGCATCCCGCGCAGACCGGGCGCAGCCTCCCCGTCGTCGCCCTCGGGGGGACGCTCGTCTGGGTCGGCTGGCTGGGGCTCGTCACGGGCTCGGAGGGCGCCGTCGACCAGTACACCGCCCCGATCGCGATCAACGCGTTCGTGGCCTCCGCAGCGGGCTGCCTGATGTGGATGCTCGTCGACCGCATCCTGCTGCGCCGGCCGACGCTCGTCAGCGTCTTCTGCGGGGCGTTCTCGGGCCTCGTCGCGATCACCCCGGCCTCCGGGGTCCTGACCATCGGCTGGGCGCTCCTGCTCGGCGCCCTCGCCGCGCTCGCCTGCGCCACGATGGTCGACGTCGCGGCGCGCGCACGCTTCGGGCCGGCGCTCGCCCTCTGCGTCATCGTGATCGTCGGCAGCGCCGTCGGCCTCCTGTTCGTCGGCCTGTTCGGCGCGGGCGGCGGGATGGTGGAGAGCGGCAACTTCGACCTCTTCATCGCCCAGGGCGTCGCCACGGTCGCGGTGCTGGTCTACGCGTTCCTGGTCGCCTTGCTGCTCGCCCTCCTGCTGCGGTTCACCGTCGGACTGACCCGGGTCCGCTATGGTGCCGAACGTGGCATCCCCTCGACGATTCCTGACGGCGCTCGGCCGGCTGTTCCGCCCGAGCGCGCGGACACCTCCCTCCGCCCCGACCGCTGAGCCAGGCCGGACCGGCGCCTCGGCCACCGTGCAGGTCGATCCGCGGCGGCTCGGCGCCATCCGCACCTCGTACGTGCCGAGCACCGACGGCGACGCGGACCCGGGGGAGATCGTCTGGACCTGGGTGCCCTACGAGGAGGCGGACGGGCGCGGCAAGGATCGACCGGTGCTCGTCGTGGCGGCGGAGTCGGGCGGGAGCGTCCTGGCGGTCGCCCTGACCAGCCAGGAGCACCCGGGGCGCCCGGAGTACGTGCCCGTGGGTTCGGGCGCGTGGGACGGGCAGCACCGGCCCAGCTACGCGCGCGTCGACCGCGTCTACCGCCTGCACCAGGGCGGGATGCGGCGGGAGGCCGCCGCGCTCGGGCGCGCCCCGTTCGACGCGGTCCGCGCGGAGCTCCGCCGGCGCTACGGCTGGCGCTGAGCGGCGCGGCCGACACCGTCCGCCGCCGTGTGTCGCACTGTGAACCGCGGACGTGCCGTGCCGGGATGCGGACACTAGTGTGGCCGCATGCCAGAGGACTGTAGCTGGGACTTCGAGACGCGCCAGATCCACGCCGGGGCGGTGATCGACGCCGAGACGCGCTCGCGGGTCACGCCGATCTACCAGACCGCCGGATACGTCTTCGACGACTTCGACGACGGTGAGGCGCGCTTCGCAGGCAGGAGCGCCTACCGCGCGTACTCCCGCAATGAGAACCCGACCAACGCCGTCGCCGGGCGGCGCATCGCCGACCTCGAGGGCGGGGTCGACGGGATCGTCGTCGCCAGCGGGCAGGCCGCGATCGCCGCGGCGCTCACCGCGCTGGCCGCCGCGGGCGACCACGTGCTCGTGACGCGCTCCCTCTACGAGGGCACCCGCGAGATGTTCCGCGGCGTGCTCGCGCGGCAGGGCATCGAGTTCGAGTACGTCGACGACGACGCGTCGGACGAGGACTGGGCGGCGCACGTGCGCCCCTCGACGCGTGCGGTCTACACCGAGACGCTGCCGAACCCGCTCAACCAGGTGGTCGACATCGAGCGGCTGGCGCGGATCGCGCACGCCGCCGGCGTCCCGCTCGTCGTGGACAACACCGTCCCGACCCCGTACCTGTGGCGCCCGATCGAGGACGGCGCCGACATCGTCATCCACTCGACCTCGAAGTGGCTGGCCGGTCACGGCGCGGTGCTCGGGGGAGCGGTGGTCGACGCCGGCCGGTTCGACTGGGCGGCCCACGCCGACCGGTTCCCGCAGCTGACCGAGCCGCCGCGTGCGGGCGTCCCGTCGTTCGTCGAGCGGTTCGGCGCCAGCGCCTACCTCGCCTACGTGCGCACCGTCATCGTGCTCGAGTACGGCCCCACCGTGCCGCCGTCGAGCACTTTCCTGCTGCTGCACGGCATCGAGACGCTCTCGGTGCGGATGGACCGCCACGTCGCCAACGCGCAGGCCGTCGCCGAGCTGCTCGCGAGCCGCCCCGAGGTCGCGCACACCTTCTATCCGGGACTGGAGAACGACCCGGGCCACGCGCTCGCGCAGAAGTACCTCCCCAAGGGTCCCGGGTCGATCGTGTCCTTCGAGCTCGCCGGTGGGCGGGAGGCGGCTCGCCGCTTCATCGACGCCCTGCAGCTCGTCACCCCGATGACGCACATCGGCGACGTGCGCAGCCTCGCCATCCACCTCGCCAGTACCATCCACGCCAAGCTCACGGCCGAGGAGCGCGCGGACGCCGGCATCACGCCGGGCCTGGTGCGTCTCTCGATTGGCCTGGAGAGCCCGCGGGACCTCATCGCCGACCTCGAGCGCGGGCTGGACGCCGCGGGGGTCTGAGGGTCGCCTCCTGCGGACCCCGGGTCGCCTCTCCCGTCGTGCGGTTCAGACCGCGCGGACGAGGAGCGGCGTGGAGGCCGCCGCGGCGCGGGCGTCCACCGTGGCGGCGATGCGCCGCACCGCCTCGACGACCGTCGACGGGTCGCAGGCGAGGTTGAGGCGCGCGAACCCGCGCCCCGGCTCGCCGAACGCGAGCCCGGAGTTGAGCGCGACGCGCCCTTCGTTGATGAGCACGCGCGCCGGGTCGTCGCCGAGCCCGGTGGCGCGGAAATCGAGCCAGACGAGGTATCCCGCGTCCGGCCGGATCGCGGTGACCGACGGCGCGTGGACGGCCAGCTCGGCCTCCAGCAGCCGCACATTGGCGACCAGGAGGTCCAGGAGGCCGTCCCGCCAGTCGAGGCAGGAGAGGGCGGCGACGTTGGCGTGCAGGCCCAGGATGCTGGTGCGTGCCGCGAGCTCTTCGGGCAGCCGGGTCAGCAGCGCGGCGGAGCGTTCCTCCGCGGCGACGACGACGGCGCACTTGAGGCCGGCGAGGTTCCACGCCTTGCTGGCGGAGGTCACGGTCACGGCACGGGCGCCCGCGGCGCGGGCCACGGGGGCGAACGGGGTGAAGACGGTGCCCGGGTGGGCGAGGGGAGCGTGGACCTCGTCGCTGACGACGAACACGTCGTACGCGGCGGCGAGGCGGGCGAGCGCTTCCAGGGCGGCGAGGCTGTGACATCGGCCCGTCGGGTTCTGCGGGTTGCACAGCAGCAGCGCGTCCACGCCGGCAGCGAAGGCCGCCTCGATGCCGGCCAGGTCGAGCGCCCAGCCCTCGTGCTCGAGCAGGGGCACGGTCACGGCGATCGCGTCCGCCTCCTCGATCATCTCGAAGAACGGCGGATAGACCGGGGGAGTGAGCACTACCCGGCCGCCGGCCTCCGGCAGCGCGAGACGCAGGGCCTCCACCACGCCCACGGTGACGTCGGTCGCTAGGTGCACCCAGTCGGTGTCGACCTCCCACCCCCAGGACTCATCCGCGAACCGGGCGAACGCGGGCGCGAGCGGCCCCGCCGAGTCGAGATAGCCCGTGTCCGAGTTGCGCAGCGTCTCCGCCACCCGGTCGAGCACGGCCGGCTCCACGTCGAAGTCCATCTCCGCGACGAAGACAGGGAGGACGTCCGCCGGGTAGCGGCGCCATTTGATACTCGACCTGGTCGCATAGAGCTGCTCCAGGGGACGTGCCGGTCCGAAGCTCATGCAGTTCAGGGTGCCTCAGGATGCGGCGGCGCGCGACCGCCGGTGTCACGGGGCGTAGCAAACCGCGAGCGCCGCCTCCCGGGACCATTGCGCGGCGTCGCCGCGCCGCAATCGTCCCGGCGCGCCGCAGTCGTCGGCGAGCGTTCGGCCGAGCTTCTCGAACCGCGTCTGCCGCAGCCCATAGCTGCCCCGGGTCATTCCGCGCACAGCGAGACGGCCTCGATCCGGAGGCCGTCCATCGTTCCTCGAATGCTGGCCTGAGCGATGCCCGCGGAAGCCGGGCGACTGCCGTCCGGAGCCCAGAAGTCGGTTCCCATCGCACGATCGCGAGGTGCGAGTCCTGCACGCGCCCAGTCCGCGGTGATCGCTGCGAACGCCCTCCCGACGGATTCGTCGGTGGAGGTCGGGTCGTGCCAGAGGGGGAGCGACACCGAGCCGTGGACGGCCTCCCCGCCTCCGCCGACGCAGGCGCCCGGCTGCACGCTCGGTTGCAGATCGCTGGGCGCCGACGCAACGCTCGCCGCCCGCTGCAGGAAGCCGCGCACATCGTCCTCGTACTGCGCCCGTTGGTCCTCCGTCGCAGAGGGGTCGGGAGCGGGAGCAAGGAGTTCGTCCCAGGTCTGTCCGGGAGCCGCAGACCCGACCGGAAGCCCCACGAAGCCCTGAACGGAGTGCGAGCGGTTCGCGTCGTGCAGGTCGAACGCGGTCCGAGGCCGCTCGCCGCGATCCGCGGCAGGATCGACAGCGCTCGCGACGGCCTGTGCGTCGGCCTCGGGGTGGGCGGTCTCGATCGACAGCGTCGGCCGGGATCCCTGCGGGTCGACGGAGGAATGCGTCCCGCTCACGTCCGGACGGTTGTCGTCACTGGTGATCCAGGTCACGTCGTCCCGGCTCGCGAGGTGGTCGAGGACCGCCGCCAGAGCCTCGGACGGAGCGGCCGGCGTCACCTCGATGGAGCGCGACATTCGCTGGTCTCCGTCGGGCCAGAGGACGGCGACGACGGTGAGTGCCCCGCCGCCGAGGCCGGCGACGCTGCGGAGGGCGCCCGCTGCCGCGGCCAGAGGGGACGACCCGTGCGCGGCCGGATCGGTCAGGGACACGGTGCCCGTGCCCGACTCGAACGTGACGCGCTTCGCCAGCGGAAGCCTCCGCAGGAGGTCGGCTGCCTCGATGACGTCCGGTCCAGCAGCACGTGCTGGCTGCTCCTCTCCGAGACCGGAGATCCGCACGGGCGCGAGCCCGGCGCCTCCCGGAACGTCGAGAGTGACGTTCACGCGGTAGGCGCGCCGGAGGTCGACTCGATGCACCGCGTCCAGCACAGGTTCGGGTGCCGTGGTGAGGCCCTCGACGGTGTTGGTGAGCACGCGGATCGAAACAATCCAATCGCCCGGGTGGTCCTTCTCGTCGCGCGCGACGACATCGGACGTCGCCGATGCGACGCCGGAGAGCGCGCCGATCTCGGCGGCCGCACGAGCGGCCTGCTGCACGAGCGCTTCGGGTGGATCCGGGAACAGCGAGCACCCCGTCAACGCGGACACGAGAAGCGCGGACGCCACGAGAGCCGACAGGAGAATGCAGGGAGGGCCCGGTGCGCGGCGGCGAGTCGTCGTCATGCGACCAGTTCAGCCGACCGCCGTGCATCCGTCGTCCGTCGGAAAACGGATGCGGCTCATCCCACAGAAGGATCCTCGTGTCGGCACGTAACGGAGTAGACGCGAGTGCTGCCTCCCGGGACGACTGCGCCGCGGCGCCGGGCCGCGCTCGTCCCTGCGCGTAGCAGTCATCTCCGCAAATGGAAAAGCCCCCGGCGTACCGGGGGCTTTCGTGATCTGGTGGGCGATACCGGACTCGAACCGATGACCTCTTCCGTGTGAAGGAAGCGCGCTACCAACTGCGCCAATCGCCCGTGGGATGTGCACCCGGTCACCCGGCTGCGAGATTCGATACTAGCCGACGCGGGGCGCGGAATGCACATCGGGCGGCCCGGGCGCGGCGACACACCCGGGTGGCGTGTCCGGTTTTGGTTTCGGCGAAAGGATCGGCTAAAGTCATTCAAGTGCCGCGGGAAACTGCGGAACGAAATGCGGATGTAGCGCAGTTGGTAGCGCATCACCTTGCCAAGGTGAGGGTCGCGAGTTCGAGTCTCGTCATCCGCTCGAGTCGGCCCGGTGTCTTCGGATCCCGGGCCTCTCGATACGGTACGGTTATTTCCGTGTTGTTGGCTTCGGTGGATTGGCCGAGAGGCGAGGCAGCGGCCTGCAAAGCCGTATACACGGGTTCGAATCCCGTATCCACCTCGATCCTGAACCTGGTTCAGGCTCTGGGCGATTGGCGCAGCGGTAGCGCGCTTCCCTGACACGGAAGAGGTCACTGGTTCGATCCCAGTATCGCCCACAGAATGAAAACCCCCGGGAGACCGGGGGTTTCTTCGTTTTGCCGCCGACACGGCGGTGCGCTGCCGCACGGCCGCCCCGGATAGGCTGAGTGGGTGCAAGAGGGTTTGTGGGCGCTCCCCACGTCGGAGCTGCTGTCGCGGACGTCATCGTCCGAACCGACGCCGGGCGGAGGTTCGATCGCGGCGATCACGGGCGCGCTCGGTGTCGGCCTCGTCCAGATGGCTCTGGCTGTGACGGCGGACCCCGAGCTGGGGCCGTTGAGCGGGCGGCTCGACGCCATCCGGGAGCGGATCGTCCCCGGAGCGGATGCCGACGTGGCGGACTTCGAGAACCTGATGGCCGCGTATCGTGCGCCCCGGTCGACCGACACCGAGCGCGAGGAGCGTCGGCGGCTGATCGAGGCGGCGACCGTCGCGGCGACGGAGCGTCCGCTCGAGCTCGTCGCAGCCCTCATCGACGCCCTCGTCGCGTCGCACGACGCCGAGTCGGCGGTGAAGCCGGGAATCGTCAGCGACGTGATCGCGGGCCGCGACATCGTCGTCGGCGCAGCGTGGGCGGCCATCCGCACCGTCGACGTCAACATCGCTCAGCTCGACCGCTCGAGTTCCGTGCGCGCGCCGGAACTGCGGGCGACGCGCGACGAGCTCGCCCATCGTCTCCAGGAGGCCTCATGACCGCGATCATTCTCGACCCGTCGCCGGTGGCGGCGTCCTTCCGCGACGAGGTCCGCCAGGATGTGGACCGCTTCCGCGCGGAGGGTCGCACACTGCGGGTGGTCGGCCTCCTCGGCCAGGACGAGGGTCCTGCCGCGACGTATGCGCGGTTCGCGCGCCGAGGCTTCGACGATGTCGGGATCGAGTTCGACCTCCGTCACGTGGTGCCGGAGGAGGCCGAGCGTGCCGTCGCGACCGCGAACGTCGACCCCGACGTGGACGGGATCTTCCTCTACTACCCGCTCACCGATCGCCGCGGCGACCGGTGGCTCCGGGAGCTGGTCGACCCCCGCAAGGACATCGAGGGCATGCACTCCTTCTGGAGCCGCCTGCTGTACGAGAACGAGCGGTTCGTCGACGCGGACCGGACTCAGCGCGCGATCCTCCCGTGCACGCCCCTGGCCATCCTGAAGCTGCTGGACCGCGCCGGTATGCGCGGCACCCGGGAGAACGCCCCGCTCGAGGGCGTGACGGCGTGCGTGATCAATCGCAGCGAGGTGGTCGGTCGTCCCCTCGCGGCGATGCTGGCCAACGACGGCGCCCGCGTCCACTCGCTCGACATCGCCGGAGCCGTGACGTACGAGCCGGCCATCGGGCGCCACACCCACGAGGTGCGCACCTCCGGGATCGACCGCGCAGCGGCACTGGCCGACGCCGACGTGGTCATCTCCGCCGTGCCCTCCCGGGACTTCGAGCTCATCCGCGGGGACGAGATCCGCGCCGGCGCGATCTGCGTCGATGTCGCCGAGTTCACCAACTTCGACGAGTCGGCCAAGGAGCGGGCGGGCGTCTTCGTGCCGCGCGTCGGACCCCTCACGGTCGCCATGGCCGCCCGCAACCTCACCAGACTGGCCCGCCTGACGGGACGCTGAGCGGACGCCGCTCGGCCCGTCACCCTCCCCGTCGCGGCGGAAGGTCCACGGAGGTGTCGCCGACCGTCACCGTCACGGGGAGGGAGGCCGCGAGCTCGTCCGGCACCCGCACCTCGTAGGTGACGAACGCCAGGTCGGCAGTGCACGCCCCGAAGAACCCGCCGCGCTGGCTCACCTCGACGAGGAGCCGGTCGGGCGCCTCGACCGTGAGCGCTTTCGGCTCCGTCGGGCACGTCGACGAGCCACCCAGGGTGACGGCCAGCAGGCGTCCGTCGTCCGCCCACTGCGCACGCGGACCGAGATCCGGGTCCGGCAATCCGAAGGAGCCCGGCGACGGCGACGGTGAGAGCGACGTCGCCGGGAGGCGGGACTCCGGCGGTTCCCCGGGATACGAGCGCTCCACGAGCGACGCGCATCCACTGACCGCGGCCGTGGCGACCGCCACGGCCATGACCGCCATCACCCGCCTGCGCGCGTTCATGCGTGCACCCTACCGGTGCTGGCCGAGCGGCGTCGAAACACGGCGGACACACGCGTTCTCTAGAGTCGATGCATGAGCTTCACCATCGTCCCCGCCGACTTCGACTCGACCGCGCTGCGCGACTTCCTCCAAGCCCACCTCGACGACATGGAGCCGACCGCCCCGCCCGAGAGCCGGCACGCGCTCGATCTCGCGGGCCTGCAGCGGCCGGGCGTGCGCGTCTGGACGGCGGTCGATGGAGACGCGGTGATCGGCACCGCGGCCCTCGCACCCATCGAGGACGGCTGGGAGGAGCTCAAGAGCATGCGGACCGCCCCGGAGCGACGGGGCGAGGGGATCGCCGCCCGCCTCCTGGTGCACGTCCTCGTCGACGCGCAGGACCGCGACGTGGAGCGCGTGTCGCTGGAGACCGGGTCGCAGGAGTTCTTCGCCCCCGCCCGCCGGCTGTACGCCCAGGCGGGATTCTCGGAGTGCGAGCCGTTCGCCTCCTACGTCCCCGACCCGAACAGCGTCTTCATGACGCGCACGCTGGACTGAGCACGCGAACGGCTCCGCCCCTCCCGGAGAGGAGGGGCGGAGCCGTTCGGAACCCGTCAGCGCCGCAGGGGCGGCGCGTCGGTCAGTAGCAGACCTGCAGCGAGTTCACGTCGGTCGTGAGCACATCGGTGCCACCCGCGATCTGCATGGTCGTGGTCGCCAGGCGCACCATCTGGTCGCCGATCGAGCGCGGCACGCAGCCGGGCTTCGACAGGAGGAGCGGCTGAGTGGCCGAACCCGCCGCGGCAGATGCGACGAGGGCGTCCTGCCAGGCCAGCCCGGAGGCGACGTACACGGAGGACGCGCTGTTGGTGCCGAACGCCGACGCCGACAGCAGGGCGCTCGTGCCGAAGCGGTCGCCGCCTCCGACGCGCGCGATGGCCGAACCGGAGCTCTGCGCCTGCGCCGCCCAGTTGTCGGCGACGACGTTCACGCCGCCGACGATGGTGACGGAGCGGATGCTGTGCGACGACAGGTACGACTGCGTCGCCGGGTCGAGCGCGCCGCCGTTCACGAGGATGAGCGGCCGGTTCTGCTTGGCGGCGACCGGTGCGGCCGACAGAGCGTCCGGGAAGCTGTTCCCCGCGGCGACGTAGGCGGCGGTCGCCGTCGGGAACGCGGAGGCGGCGACGAGCCGGGACGTCTCGTAGCGATCGGCGCCGCCGATGCGGGTGACGGGGAAGCCGAGCGAGGTCAGCTGATTGAAGGCGGCGTCGGCGACGGCGTTCGCGCCGCCCACGACGACGATCTTGCCCGGCTTGAGCCGCTGCAGCTCCGTCAGCACGGTGGCCGGCACGGCACCGGGCATCGTGAGCAGCACCGGACCGTGCTGGGCGCCGGCCGCGGACGCGGCGGAGAGGGCGTCGGGGAAGTCGAGACCCGAGGCCACGTACGCGACGGGGACGCCGGCGCTCGGGAAGGCGTGCTGCGAGACGACGACCGCGGTGCCGAACCGATCGGCGCCGGCGAGACGCTGCGCCGCGGGAGCGCTCGACGTCGCGGCCGAGACGAAGGCCGTCTTGCACCCGAGGGAGGCGTTGCCGCCCGTGTTCCCGGGGAGAGCGATGGCGGTGACGCAGGCTCCGTATTGCCCGTAGCCGCTCCATGGCGCCTGCACGGAGTAGCCGTGCGCGGCCCCAGCCCCCGGATACGCGGCCGCCACATCCGGTCTCGACAGATTCGCGGCGACCGTTTGATTCGTGATCCCGGCCGGGGTGTTCCAGGTGATCTGCACCTGGGTGGACGCGGTGATGTTGGACTGGTCGAACGTCCAGCCGGAGACGGAGAACGGTCCTCCCGAACTCACGGTCGCGGCGTCGTACGCGCCGATCGGCGGGTGCGCCCGGCCGCCGAGGGCGAACAGCTGGAGCTGCGCCTGGTTGCCGTTGAAGATGTCCTGGTCGCCGGCGAAGACGCCGGAGCTCGCGTACTGCCACATGGTCCAGTCGAGCCAGCCGGCCGCGAGCGCGCCGGGGGTGCTGGTGCCGTAGCGGGCGACGAACAGCGGGTAGGCGCCGAAGGTGCTGTTGGAGCCGGTGCACTGGTTCCACCAGTTGGCCGTCGAGTAGATCGCCGGGTTGACGCCCGTCAGGCTGCGCATCGTGGTCACGAAGTCGGAGATCCACGCCGACATCGCGGCCTGGGAGAGTCCCCAGCAGGTGCCGCTGCCGTCGGTGGCGTACTCGATGTCGAGGAGCGGGGGGAGGGTGCGGCCGTCGGGCGACCAGCCTCCGCCGTGGCTGTAGAAGAAGCGCGCCTGAGTGGCGCCGTCGGTCGTGTTGGGGGTCGCGAAGTGATACGCGCCGCGGATCATTCCGACGTTGTACGAGCCCGCGTACTGGGCGGGGAAGTAGCTGCTCGTGTAGTAGGTGCCCTCACTGGCCTTGATGTACGCGAAGCGGGCGCCGTTCGCCCACTGCGCGTTCCAGTCGATCGACGGCTGCCAGCCGCTGACGTCCATGCCGAGCACGCCGCCGACGCCCAGGAGCGGGGAGGCCGCGTTCGCGTTGACCCGGAACGGGCTCACGGCGGGGCCTTCGGCGGCCTCGATCGTCGAGCCCATCGCGTGGTCGCCGGCAGCCGTCTGCTCGGCGAGGCTCGGGTTGGCGTCGGAATCGTCGGCCGAGGAGGCGGACGGCGAGGAGGGGGACGGCGACGGTGTCGCGGTCGGGCTGGGCGTCGCGTCCGGAGTCGCCGTGGCGGTCGCCGTCGGCTCCGGAGTGGGCGTCGTGGCGGCGTGCGCTGGCACGCCTCCGACGAGCGCTATCGCGAGCGCCGCGGTGATGGCAAGGCCGGTTTTCATCGGAGACATCCGCTCTGATCGGGGGAGTTGAGGTGTCCGTTCGTTCGGGTCCGTCCGGATCCCTGTTCTGCAGGGAGATGTCTGGAGTCTACGCGGAGGATGTTTTAGCCGGGAGGTGCTGTTTTCCCGACACGCCGCGTTCACCCCCGTGCGAGGGGCGCGATCGGTGCCGAGGGCTGCCCGTGCCCCGATAGAGTTGGTCCGTTCCCTATACCGACGAATCAAGGAGTGGACAGGTGGCCGACGGCTTCGAGCTCTTCACCGACCGTTCCGTTGTCGCGATGCGCGTCAACGGCGAACTGAAGGACCTCGCGACGACCGTCACTACGACCGACGTCGTCGAGCCGGTCACGATCGACTCGCCCGACGGCCTCAACATCCTGCGCCACTCCACCGCGCACGTGCTCGCGCAGGCGGTGCAGGCGGTCAACCCCGAGGCCAAGCTCGGGATCGGCCCGCCCATCACCGACGGGTTCTACTACGACTTCGATGTCGCCGAGCCGTTCACCCCGGAGGACCTCAAGGCCCTCGACAAGGAGATGTCGCGGATCGTCCGCGCGGGCCAGCGTTTCGTGCGTCGGGTCGTCACCGACGACGAGGCGCGCGCCGAGCTCGCCGGCGAGCCGTACAAGCTCGAGCTGATCGGCCTCAAGGGCTCCGCCTCCGACGGCGGCGACAATGAGAACGTCGAGGTGGGCGGCGGCGAGCTGACCATCTACGACAACGTGGACCCGAAGTCGGGGGAGACGGTCTGGAAGGACCTCTGCCGCGGCCCGCACCTCCCGAACACCCGCATGATCGGCAACGGCTGGGCGCTCACCCGCGTGGCCGCCGCCTACTGGCGCGGCTCGGAGAAGAACCCGCAGCTGCAGCGCGTCTACGGCACCGCCTGGCCGACCAAGGACGAACTGCGCGCCTACCAGACCCGCATGGAGGAGGCCGCCAAGCGCGACCACCGCAAGCTGGGCGCCGAGCTCGACCTGTTCTCGTTCCCCGAGGAGATCGGCTCCGGTCTCGCGGTGTTCCACCCGCGCGGGGGGATCATCCGCAAGGAGATCGAGGACTACATGCGCGAGCGGCTCATCGCGAACGGCTACGAGGTCGTCAACACGCCGCACATCACCAAGGCGCATCTCTTCGAGACCAGCCAGCACCTCAACTGGTACAAGGACGGCATGTTCCCGCCCATGCACCTCGACGAGGAGCATGACGCGGACGGCAACATCACCCGGCAGGGGCAGGACTACTACCTCAAGCCGATGAACTGCCCGATGCACAACCTGATCTTCCGGGCGCGCGGCCGCAGCTACCGCGAGCTCCCGCTCCGCCTGGCCGAGTTCGGGACGGTGTACCGGTACGAGAAGTCGGGCACGCTCTCCGGCCTCACCCGCGTGCGCGGCCTCACCCAGGACGACGCCCACATCTACGTGACGGACGACCAGATCAAGGACGAGGTCGCGAGCCAGCTGCAGTTCGTCCTGGAGACGCTGCGCGGCTACGGACTCACCGACTTCTACCTCGAGCTCTCCACGAAGGACCCGGAGAAGTACGTGGGCAGCGACGAGAGCTGGGAGACCGCGACCGAGACGCTGCGCGAAGTGGCGATCGAGTCCGGCCTCGAGCTCGTCGACGACCCGGCCGGCGCCGCCTTCTACGGCCCGAAGATCTCCGTGCAGGCACGCGACGCGATCGGCCGCACCTGGCAGCTCTCGACCGTCCAGCTGGACTTCAACCAGCCGGAGCTGTTCGAGCTGGAGTACAACGCGGCCGACGGCACGCGCAAGCAGCCGGCGATGATCCACCGGGCGCTGCTCGGCTCGATCGAGCGGTTCTTCGCGATCCTGCTCGAGCACTACGCGGGCGCGTTCCCGGTCTGGCTGTCGCCGGTCCAGGTGGTGGGCATCCCCGTCGCCGACGCGTACGGCCCGTTCCTCGACGACGTGATCGCCCAGCTCCGTGCCCAGGGCGTACGGGCCGAGGTCGACCACTCCGACGACCGCATGCAGAAGAAGATCCGCACGCACACCAAGGCCAAGGTGCCCTTCCAGCTCATCGTGGGCGAGGAGGACGCCGGAGCCGGCACGGTCAGCTTCCGCTTCCGCGACGGCACCCAGCTGAACGGGGTGCCGGTCGCCGACGCGATCGAGCGCATCGTCGGGAGCATCCGCAGCCACGAGCTGGTCGACACGGCATGGCTCGCCTGAGTCTCGACGACTACGCCGCCCACGAGCCGGGCGACGGTCACGAGGGCGTCGGCGCGGACGAGGTCCGCGTCGACGACCCCTCGTACCTCGTCGGCGTGCCGGACGAGTTCCAGCGGCTGTGGACGCCGCACCGGATGGTCTACATCCAGCACGGGCAGCAGCCCGGCAAGGACGACTGCCCGTTCTGCGTCGCGCCGAGCATGAGCGACGAGGATGCCCTCATCGTCGCGCGCGGTGAGCACGCCTACGCGCTCCTCAACCTGTTCCCGTACAACAGCGGTCACCTGCTGGTCTGCCCGTACCGTCACATCGCCACGTACGACGAGGCGACGCCGGAGGAGGTCGCCGAGATCGGCTCCCTCACCCAGACGGCGATGCGCGTGATCCGCGAGGTGTCGAAGAACGACGGCTTCAACATCGGCATGAACCAGGGCGCCATCGCGGGTGCCGGCATCGCGGCGCACCTGCACCAGCACATCGTGCCGCGCTGGGCGCAGGACGCGAACTTCCTGCCGATCATCGCGAAGACGAAGGCGCTCCCGCAGCTGCTCGGGGATGTGCGCGCCTCCCTCGCCGCGGCCTGGCCGACGGCCTGAGGCTGCCGCATTCGTGCCGAATGTCGACTCTCGCGCACGCGGAGTCGACATTCGGCACGAAAGTGCGCGTGGTCAGCGCACCTGGCGCACCGCGAACTGCTCGCGCGGGTGCGCGTACGACTCCTGCGACTCGACGAGCTGCAGCTCACGGTCGCCGGACTCGAGCGTGCGGGTGAGCAGATCGAAGACGCTCGACACCGTCTTGCGGAGGGCGATCTCGGCGCTGCCGGTACGGACGTAGTGGGCCGTGAACAGGGCGGCGGTGACGTCGCCGGAGCCGTTCGCCTTCATCGGCAGTCGCGGCGTCTGCACGATCCACGCACCGGTGTCGTCGGCCGCGAGCATCTCGATGGTGTCCGCGGGCTGGTCCGGACGCTCGACGCTCGTCACCAGGACGGTGCGGGGCCCCATCGCGCGGGCCGCATCCACCGACGCCAGCGTCGACTCCAGGGTGTCGGGCGTCGTGCCGGTGAGGAAGCCGAGCTCGAACTGGTTCGGCGTGATGATGTCGGCGACCGGGACGACGCGGTCGCGGAGGAGGTCGGGGATGGCCGGAGCGACGAAGCAGCCGGACTTCGCGTTGCCCATCACCGGGTCGCACGCGTACACGGCGTTCGGGTTGGCGGCCTTGACGCGGGCGACCGCGTCGATGATGACGTCCCCGATGCCCTCGCCGCCCTGATAGCCGGAGAGCACGGCGTCGACCTGGCCGAGCACGCCGCGCTCCTCGATGCCGGTGATCACCGCGCGCACGTCGTCCGGCGAGATCAGCGGGCCGCGCCAGGCGCCGTAGCCGGTGTGGTTGGAGAAGTTCACCGTGTAGACGGGGAGCACCTCGACGCCGATGCGCTGGAGCGGGAAGACGGCGGCGGAGTTGCCGACGTGACCGTAGGCGACCGCGGACTGGATCGAGAGGATCTTCATCCCTCGATCCTCTCACCTCCGGACTACTGCCCTGTGCGCCCGGTGGCGGCGGCCGCGTCGACGAGATCGTCGAGGAGTCGGGCGGTCTCCTCCTCGGTCAGGTCGTGCACGGTGAGGCGGAGGTGGCGGGAGGGTGCCGGCTGCTCCGCGAGGAGGAACTCGTCGCCGGTGCGCGCGAGCCAGCCCCGCCGCATCAGCCGATCGGCGACGAGCCGGGCCTCGACCGGCAGCTCGACCCAGAGGTTGAGGCCGTCCGCGGCCTCGGTGGGCAGCCCGCGATCGGCGAGCCGGGCGGCGAAGGCGGCGTTGCGTTCCGCGTAATGGCGGCCCGCCGCGGCGATCGTCGCGAGGGCGGTCTCATCGGTGAGCTGCGCGAGGACGAGGCGCTGGAGGATGTGGCTGACCCAGGTCGTGCCGGGGCTGAGGCGGAAGGAGAGGCGCTCGGCCGTCTCCGGATCGGTCGCGGCGACCGCGAGGCACATGTCGGGCCCGAGGAACTTCGAGACCGAGCGGACCAGTGCGTACCGGCGGTGGCCCGGTCCGATCAGCGTCTCGTACGGCCGCTGCGAGAGCATCGAGTAATGGTCGTCCTCGATGACGAGCACGTACGGGTGGTCGGCGAGCACCGCCCGGAGTTCGCTCGCCCGGCGCGACGTGAGCGTCGCCCCGGTCGGGTTCTGGGCGCGCGGCGTGCAGATGATCGCCCGGACACCAGCGTCGAGCGCGGCGCGCAGGCCGGCGACGGTCATCCCCTCGGCGTCGACGGGGACCGGCACGGCGCGATAGCCGCCGAGCCGCACCGTGTGGATGCTGGCGAGGAAGCAGGGATCCTCCAGGGCGACCGCGTCGTCGCGCAGCAAGGCCTGGGCGAGGAGCCGCTCGACGGCATCCACCGCTCCGTTCGTGATCGTGATGCGGATGTCCTGGTCCGGCAGGCCGTCCCTGACCCAGGCGAGCGCGCGCTCCTCCAGGGCCGGGTCGATCACGGGCTCGCCGTAGAGCACCGGTCGCCCGATGGCGCCCGCGAGCGCGGCGGACGGGTCCGGGATGCGGCCCGGGTCCGGGTTGCCGGTCCCGATGTCGTGGAGCACGCTGTCGGCCGCGTAGCCCTCCTGCGCCACGGCCTCCAGTCCGGCGATGACCGTGCCCGCGCGTCCCCGTGCGACGACGACGCCGGCCTGCGCCAGCAGGCGGTACGCGGCGACGGCCGTGTTGCGGTTCACGCCGAGCCGCCCGGCGAGCTCCCGCACCGGGGGGAGCGCGTCGCCTCTGCGCAGCGCGCCGCGCTCGTGGAGGGCGCGCACGCTCGCGGCGATCTCGGCGGCCGTCGTGCCGGTGATGCTCAGTTCGTCCATGTCGCAACCGAGTCTAGTGAGCGGTTTGCGGGATGCTATCGTTCGGCATAGGCCAAAAAGAATTACGTTCCGCACGAAAGGGCGATCATGACAGACAAGGACCAGGGCGGCGCCACCGGATCGAGCCGCGTCAAGCGCGGGCTCGCCGAGATGCTGAAGGGCGGCGTCATCATGGACGTCGTCACCCCCGAGCAGGCCCGGATCGCCGAGGACGCCGGCGCCGTCGCCGTGATGGCGCTCGAGCGCGTCCCCGCCGACATCCGCGCGCAGGGCGGCGTCGCCCGGATGAGCGACCCCGACCTGATCGACGCGATCATCGCCGAGGTCTCCATCCCGGTCATGGCGAAGGCCCGTATCGGTCACTTCGTCGAGGCCCAGGTGCTCGAGGCGCTCGACGTCGACTACATCGACGAGTCCGAGGTGCTGTCGCCCGCCGACTACGTCAACCACATCGACAAGTGGAAGTTCACCGTGCCGTTCGTGTGCGGCGCCACCAACCTCGGCGAGGCCCTGCGCCGCATCAACGAGGGCGCGGCGATGATCCGCTCCAAGGGCGAGGCCGGCACCGGCGACGTCTCGGAGGCCACGAAGCACATCCGCAAGATCAGCTCGGAGATCAAGGCGCTCTCGTCGATGTCGAAGGACGAGCTCTACGTCGCCGCGAAGGAGCTGCAGGCCCCTTACGAGCTCGTCGCCGAGATCGCCGAGACCGGCAAGCTCCCCGTCGTGCTGTTCACCGCCGGCGGCGTGGCCACCCCGGCGGACGCGGCGATGATGATGCAGCTCGGCGCGGACGGCGTGTTCGTCGGCTCCGGCATCTTCAAGTCGGGCAACCCCGAGCAGCGGGCCGCCGCGATCGTCAAGGCCACCACCTTCTACGACGACGCGAAGGTCATCGCGGAGGTCTCGCGCGGACTCGGCGAGGCGATGGTCGGCATCAACGTGGCCGACCTCGCGGCGCCGCACCGCCTGTCCGAGCGCGGCTGGTAAGTGCCGGGCGACCAGCGGGCGCCGCGCGTCGGCGTCCTGGCCCTGCAGGGGGACTTCCGCGAGCACATCGCGGTCCTCCGCGGGCTGGGCGCCGACACGGTCCCGGTGCGACGCCCCGAGGAGCTCGCGGCGATCGACGGGCTCGTCATCCCGGGCGGCGAGTCGAGCGTCATGGACAAGCTGTCGCGGGCCTTCGGGCTCGCGGACCCGCTGCGGGAGGCGATCGCCGGCGGCCTGCCCGTCTACGGCACGTGCGCCGGGCTGATCATGCTCGCCGACACGATCGTCGACGGGATCGCCGGGCAGCAGAGCCTGGGCGGACTGGATGTCGCGGTCCGCCGCAACGCGTTCGGCTCGCAGGTGGACTCGTTCGAGACCGACCTCGACATCCCGGCGATCGGCGGCGAACCGATGCACGCGGTGTTCATCCGCGCGCCCATCGTCGAGTCCGTGGGGGAGCGGGCCACTGCTCTCGCGCGCGTCGCCGACGGCCGCGTGGTGGCGGTGGAGCAGGGCAACCTGCTCGGCACGTCCTTCCACCCGGAGATGACGGGGGACACCCGCTTCCACGAGTACTTCCTGCGGAAGCTACGATCGCACGGGTGACCGCTCCGACGCCGCCCGTCTTCCCCTACGAGTCGCAGTGGGGCGATCTGCGGTGCAACGAACCGCTCATCGTCCGCGGGGAGTCGCCGGCGCTCCATCACGATTGGGCGGCGGACGGCTACGCGTCGCAGGCCGAGTACGAGTTCTGGGCGGCGCACGTCTGCGGGCTCGCGTGCCTGCGCTCCGTCCTGCGGGCGTGGCGGCCAGAGCTGGGCGTCGTGCCCATGGCGCGGGTCATCGACGGGGCGGTGGAGGCCGGCGCGCTGGTCCGCCGCGACGACACGGTCGACGGTCTGTACTACCGTCCCTTCCTCTCCTGGATCGCCGACGCGTTCGGGATCGAGGGGGAGGTCGTCGAGCGGACGGCGACGGCGGAGTTCCTCCCGCTCGTCCGGCCCGGCCAGGTCGTGCTGGCCTCCGTCTCGCCGGAGATCCGCTGGCCAGAGCGGCCCAACGAGCGCCGAGGCGGTCATCTGGTCCTCGTGCACGGCCGCGACGGCGACCGGTTCGTCTTCCACAACCCGTCCGGGATCGGCGCCACCGCGGCGGACGCGACCGCGGATGTGCCGACCTTCGCCCGGTTCCACGCCGAGCGGGGAATGGTCCTGCGCGACGGACGGGCCGCATTACTATAGACAGGTTCAGAACGTAACTCGAGGGAGCAGCAGTGTCCGGGCATTCCAAGTGGGCCACGACCAAGCACAAGAAGGCGGTCATCGACGCACGCCGTGCCAAGTCGTTCGCCAAGCTCATCAAGAACATCGAGGTCGCGGCCAAGACGGGCGGGGCCGACATGTCGGGCAACCCGACCCTGGTGGACGCCGTCCAGAAGGCCAAGAAGACCTCGGTCCCCAACGACAACATCGACCGCGCGATCAAGCGCGGAGCCGGGCTCACCGGTGAGACGATCGACTACACGACGATCATGTACGAGGGCTACGGCCCGGGCGGCGTCGCCCTCCTGATCGAGTGCCTCACCGAGAACAAGAACCGCGCGGCCGCCGAGGTCCGCACCGCGATGACCCGCAACGGCGGCACCATGGCCGACCCGGGCAGCGTGGCGTACAACTTCCACCGCAAGGGCGTCATCGTGGTCCCGCACGCCGACGGCGTGGACGAGGACACGGTGCTCACCGCCGTCCTCGACGCCGGCGCCGAAGAGGTCACCGACCGGGGCGAGAGCTTCGAGGTGCTGACCGAGGCGACCGACCTCGTGGCGGCGCGCACCGCGCTGCAGGAGGCCGGGATCGACTACGACTCGGCCGACGCCGAGTTCGTCGCGACCGTCAACGTCGAGGCCGACGCCGACGTGGCCCGCAAGGTGTTCAGACTCATCGACGCTCTCGAGGACTCGGACGACGTGCAGAACGTCTACACGAACCTCGACCTGACCCCCGAGGTCCAGGCGCAGCTCGACGAGGACGACGAGTAAGAGACCGGCCATGTCGATCCGGGTGCTCGGCATCGACCCCGGACTCACGCGGTGCGGCGTCGGGATCGTCGACGTGCGATCCGACCGCCGCGCCGTCCTGGTCGAGGTGACGGTCATCCGCACCCCGCCCGGGATGCCGATCGAGGAGCGCCTGCTCGCGGTCGGTGACGGCATCGAACGGCTCCTGGACGAGCACCGCCCCGCCGCGGTCGCGATCGAGCGGGTCTTCGCGCAGCACAACCTGAGCACCGTGATGGGTGTCGCGCAGGTCAGCGGTGTCGCCCTCCACGCGGCCGCCAAGCGAGGACTCCCGGTCGCGCTGCACACGCCGAGCGAGGTGAAGGCCGCCGTCACGGGCTATGGGTCGGCGGACAAGAAGCAGGTGCAGGCGATGGTCGCCCGCATCCTCGGCCTGGCCGAGGTGCCCAAGCCCGCTGACGCGGCGGACGCCCTGGCGATCGCGATCTGCCACGCGTGGCGCGGCGGACCCGTTCCCGCGCCGCGGGCAGCCGGCGGGGGAGCGGCGCAGCCGGCCGCCGGGACCGGGACGCAGACTCCCGCCCAGGCCGCATGGCTCGCCGCGGAGCGGTCCGCCCGGGCGTCGGCGGCGCCCCGTAGGCTGGCCAGGTGATCTCCTCTCTCCGCGGCACCGTCCTCTCCGCGACCGGCGGCAACGCCGTGATCGAGGTCGGTGGCGTCGGCTTCGCCGTGCAGCTGACCCCCGACCATGTCCTCTCCCTCCGCACCGGCGACGAGGCGTTCATCCACACGTCGATGATCGTGCGGGAGGACTCCCTGCAGCTGTTCGGTTTCGTCGACCGCGAGCAGCTGGAGGTCTTCGAGCTGCTCACGGGCGTCACCGGCGTGGGGCCGAAGTCCGCCATCGGCGTCCTCTCCGTGCTCTCGCCCGACCAGATCGCCGACGCGGTCGCGGCCGACGACGACGCGCCGTTCCGCAAGGTGTCCGGGATCGGTCCCAAGACGGCGAAGCTGATCGTGGTGTCGCTGACCGGTAAACTGGTGGCCACCCGCCGCGTCGCTCCCGCCGTCAGGTCCGCCGGCGCGCCGTCGTCCGTCGCCGACAGCGTGCTCATCGCCCTCGTCGGCCTCGGCTGGCCGGAGAAGGTGGCGGGCGAGGCCATCGCCGACGTCGTCGCCGACACCGACGAGGCCGCGCGCGACTCCGTGCAGACGCTGCTCCGCCTGACGCTCGCCCACCTCGGCCCGGCCGCGCAGGGCGCCCGATGAGCGACGACCTGACCGCCCCGGAGCTCGAGTCCGAGTCCGAGCTCGCCTTCGAAGGCGCGCTGCGTCCGCGGTCGCTCGCGGAGTTCGTCGGGCAGGCCAAGGTGCGCGGGCAGCTCCAGCTGCTGCTCACCGCGGCGAAGATGCAGGACCGGACGGCGGATCACATCCTGCTCGCCGGCCCTCCCGGACTCGGCAAGACGACGCTCGCCATGATCGTGGCGCACGAGAGCGGCCGGCCGCTGCGCCTGTCGAGCGGCCCGGCGATCCAGCACGCCGGCGACCTCGCCGCCCTCCTGTCGTCGCTCACGCCGGGCGAGGTGCTCTTCATCGACGAGATCCACCGCATGGCGCGATCCGCGGAGGAGATGCTCTACCTGGCGATGGAGGACTTCCGCATCGACATCATGGTCGGCAAGGGAGCGGGTGCTACCTCGATCCCGCTCGACCTGGCCCCCTTCACCCTCGTCGGCGCGACCACGCGCTCCGGCCTGCTGCCGAACCCGCTGCGCGACCGCTTCGGGTTCACCGCTCACCTGGAGTTCTACGACGAGTCCGAGCTGACGCAGGTGCTCGCCCGCGCGGCCACGATGCTCGAGCTCGACATCGACCGGGAGGCGCTGGCCGAGATCGCCGGGCGCTGCCGCGGCACCCCGCGGATCGCCAACCGGCTGCTGCGCCGGGTCCGCGACTACGCCCTCGTGCACGGCGGCGACGCCGACCTGGCCGCGGTCGGCGCGGCGCTCGAGCTGTACGACGTCGACCCGCTCGGACTGGACCGCCTCGACCGCGCCGTGCTGCACGCGATCCTCGAACGGTTCGACGGGGGACCGGTCGGCCTGAACACCCTCGCCGTCTCGGTCGGGGAGGAGGCGGAGACGATCGAGTCGGTCGTGGAGCCCTTCCTGGTCCGCATCGGACTGCTCTCCCGGACCCCCAGAGGGCGGGTCGCGACTCCCGCCGCGTGGCGGCATTTCGGTATTCCCGGCCCGCACCAAGGCCGTTCGGAGCAACCTTCCCTGATCGATGACTTATGATGTGAGGTGGCCGTTCGGCCCCTCAAACTCCCCACCGGAAGGTTCGGCAGAAATTCATGGCCATTGATCCGCTGACTATTGTGATGGTCGTCATCCTGGCGGCCCTCATCTTCTTCATGTTCCGCAACAGCCGCAAGCGCCAGAAGGAGCAGGCTGAGACGCGTTCGAAGATGGTGCCGGGCGCCGAGGTCATGACCAACTTCGGTCTTTACGGGACGCTGCTGTCCGTCAACGAGGACGACAACACCGCGCTCGTCGAGACGAGCCCCGGGCACGTCCTCAAGGTGCACCGCCAGGTGCTCGCCCGCGTCGTGGAGCCCACCGTCGCCGAGCCGGCCGAGGCCGACACGGACGTCGACGCGGAGCTCACCACCGGTGCGGCCGAGCTCAACGCAGACCACGCGATCCGTCACGACGAGCCGGAGTACGGCGAGCGGATCGACGAGACCTCCAAGAAGCCCGGCGCGAAGAGCGACGACTAACTCCCGACCCGTGGGCCGCGGCGCTTCGGCGCGCGCGGAACACTCGTAGAAAGCTGAGTTCCTAGGTGGCAAAGTCGACTCCGGCCAAGAAAGCCTGGCGTTCCCTGACATGGCTCGGCGTGCTGGTGGTGGTCCTCCTCGGGACTCTCACCGCCGGCGTGCTGTTCAGCAACGCGACGTGGCTGCCGAAGCTCGCCCTCGACCTCGAGGGCGGCACCCAGGTGATCCTGACGCCGCAGGTCGAGAACGGGCAGCAGATCCAGCAGCAGCAGCTGGACCAGGCCGTCTCGATCATTCGTCAGCGCATCGACGCCTCGGGCATCTCCGAGGCGCAGATCTCCACCGAGGGCTCGCGCAACATCGTGGTCTCGCTCCCGGGCAAGCCCGACGAGGAGACGCTGAACCGGGTGAAGTCGAGCGCCCGCCTCGACTTCCGTCCGGTGCTCGTCGCCGGAGGCCCGACCAACGAGGTCGTAGGGGCCGACGGCAAGTCGACGCCGGCACCGACCCCTGCGCCCGGTCTGGAGTCGACCCCGTCGACCTCGCCGACGAACGGCAGCGACCTCGCCTGGGTGACTCCGAAGCTCCAGGCGGACTTCAACGCGTACTCGTGCTCGGCGAACAAGTCGCAGGACGAGAGTGCCGCGCCGACCGATCAGCCGCTCATCACCTGCGACGACCAGGGCCAGGTCAAGTACCTGCTCGGCCCGGTCGAGGTGAAGGGCCAGAACATCAGCGACGCCAGCGCCGGTCTGGTGCAGAGCTCGCAGGGCGTGAGCACCGGCCAGTGGGCGGTCAACATCGTCTTCGACTCGACCGGCACCAAGCAGTTCGCCGACGTCACGACCCGCCTGGTCGGCCTCACCGGCTCCCAGAACCAGTTCGCGATCGTCCTCGACGGCAAGGTCATCTCCGCCCCGACGACGCAGGCCGCGATCACCGACGGCAAGCCGCAGATCACCGGCAACTTCACCGAGACCAGCGCCAAGGCCCTCGCCGACCAGCTCAAGTTCGGCGCACTGCCGTTCAGCTTCAAGGTGCAGAGCCAGGACACGATCTCGGCGACGCTCGGTTCGGCCCAGCTCATCGCCGGCCTCATCGCCGGCCTGATCGGCCTGATCCTGGTCGCGATCTACACCTTCTTCCAGTACCGCCTGCTGGGCCTCGTCACGATCTTCTCGCTCGTCGTGGCCGGTGTGCTCACCTGGCTCACGATCTCGCTGCTGTCGTGGCACTACGGGTACCGCCTGTCGCTCGCCGGCGTCGCGGGACTCATCGTCGCGATCGGCTTCACAGCGGACTCGTTCATCGTCTACTTCGAACGAATACGTGACGAGTTGCGCGACGGCCGAAGTCTGGAGTCGGCGGTCGAGGCCGGCTGGGGCCGTGCCCGCCGGACGATCTACGCGTCGAAGGCCACCAACCTCCTCGCCGCGATCGTGCTGTACGTCCTCGCGGCGGCGAACGTCCGCGGCTTCGCGTTCACGCTGGGTCTGACGACGATCATCGACGTCATCGTGGTGCTGCTCTTCACCCACCCGACGCTGCAGCTGCTGGGGCGCACACGCTTCTTCAGCACCGGCCACGCGTGGTCGGGTCTGGACCCTGAGGCGCTCGGCGCCGTGTACCGCGGCGCCGCCCAGTTCCGTTCGCCCAGCGCGGCGAAGGTCGGCGCGGGCACCGCGGCACGCAGCAGCAAGGAGGCGGCTCGCCGCCAGACGATCGCCGAGCGCAAGGCTGCGGAGCTGACCGGCGCCTCGACCTCCTCCGATCGTTCGACCGATGGGAAGGACTCCTGATGGCCGCCAGCCGTCTCACCAAGTTCGGCAACGACCTCTACACCGGTGCGCGCTCGTTCGACTTCGTCGGCAAGCGCAAGATCTGGTACGTCATCGCAGCGGTGATGGTGATCGTGTCGATCCTGATCCCGATCGTCAAGGGCGGGTTCAACTTCTCCATCGAGTTCCGTGGCGGTTCGCAGTTCCAGATCACGAACGTCGAGGACACCAACACCGAGAAGGCGCAGTCCGCCGTGACGAGCGTCGTGCCGAACGCCGTCTCGCACGTCAGCGTCGTCGGCGCCAACGCCGTGCAGGTGCAGACCGACCAGCTGTCGGACACCCAGACGAAGGCCGTCGCCGACGCTCTGGCGAAGGCCTACGGCGTGCCGGACACCGAGGTCGCGTCGACCTTCATCGGCCCGTCCTGGGGTGCGGACGTGACGCAGCAGTCCATCCAGGGTCTCGTCGTGTTCCTCTTGCTCGCGTTCATCGCCATGGCCCTGTACTTCCGCACCTGGAAGATGTCGGCCTCGGCGATCATCTCGCTGTTCCACGACCTGATCATCACGGCGGGCATCTACGCGCTCGTGGGCTTCGAGGTGTCGCCGGCGACGATGATCGGCTTCCTGACGATCCTCGGGTACTCGCTCTACGACACCGTGGTGGTCTTCGACAAGGTCCGGGAGAACACCCGGGAGGAGATGGAACTCACCAGGCGGACATTCGCGGAGTCGGTGAACCTCGCCGTCAACCAGACGCTGGTGCGCTCGATCAACACCGCCGTCGTCGCGGTGCTGCCGGTCGCGTCCATCCTGTTCATCGGCGCCTACGCGCTCGGTGCGGCCACCCTGCGCGACATCTCGCTCGCACTGCTGATCGGCATCATCGTCGGCACGTACTCGACGATCTTCCTGGCCGCTCCGATGTACTCGCAGTTCCGCGAGGGCGAGGCCGCGGTGAAGAAGCACGACCAGAAGGTGCGCGCCATCCGCCCGAAGGCCGCCACGGCGGCTGCCGAAGCGGTCGCGGCGGAGTAGCGCGAGCGCATGGGCGGCCCCTATCTCTCCGAAGACGAGGTGAGCGCTGCCCGCGCTCGCGAGCTCATCGCCGCGGGCGAGGCGTACCTCCTCGACGTCCGCGAGCCGTACGAGTGGGAGGAGGTGCGCTCTCCGGACGCGCATCTCATCCCGCTGTCCCAGCTCCAGGAGCGTCAGGACGAGCTCCCCGAGGACCGGCAGATCCTGGTGATCTGCCACTCGGGAGCCCGCTCCCGGATGGTCACGGACGCCCTCGTCCGCGCGGATTTCCCCGCTGCGAACGTGGCGGGCGGCATGATCGCCTGGGAGTCCAGCGGCGCGCCGGTCGAGCGGGGCGCGAGCCCCTCCGGGACCGTCAGCTGATCGCTGCGAGCGGATCGTGGCCGGAACGGCCCCGTGATGCGGCGATAATGGAGCACAGGAGGCGCGCACATGGTTGATACATCGACACCGCAGTCCGCCTCGCTGCGCCGCCTCGTGCCGCGCATCTTCTCGCGTGCGCAGCCCGCTGGCGCGGTGGACACGCTCATCCGCACGGTCCGCATGCACCACCCGAAGGCCGATCTGTCGCTCATCGAGCGCGCCTATGCGGTGGCGGAACGCGCCCACAGCGGCCAGAAGCGGCGCTCCGGCGAGCCGTACATCACGCATCCCGTCGCGGTGGCGCAGATCATCGCGGACCTGGGGATCGGCGCGAAGACCATCGCCGCCGCGCTCCTGCACGACACCGTCGAAGACACCGAGTACACGCTCGACGAGCTGCGCGACCAGTTCGGCGACGAGATCGCCATGCTCGTCGACGGCGTCACCAAGCTCGACAAGGTCAAGTACGGCGACAGCGCGCAGGCCGAGACCGTCCGCAAGATGATCGTGGCGATGTCCAAGGACATCCGCGTGCTCATCATCAAGCTGGCGGACCGCCTGCACAACGCGCGGACCTGGGGCTTCGTCCCCGCCGCCAACGCGACCCGCAAGGCCACGGAGACCCTCGAGATCTACGCGCCGTTGGCGCACCGGCTCGGCATCCAGGCGATCAAGTGGGAGCTCGAAGACCTCTCGTTCGCGGTGTTGTACCCGAAGCTCTACGCGGAGATCGAGAGCCTGGTGAAGCAGCGGACCCCGGAGCGCGAGCGCCTCGTCCAGCAGGTGATCGACGCGATCAACGACGATCTGAAGTCCGCGCGCATCCGCGGCAAGGTCGCCGGCCGGCCGAAGCAGTACTACTCGATCTATCAGAAGATGGTCGTGCGCGGCCGCGAGTTCGACGACATCTACGACCTCGTGGGCATCCGCGTGCTCGTGAACACGGTGCGCGACTGCTACGCAGTGCTCGGCCAGATCCACGCCCGGTGGACGCCGATGCCGGGGCGGTTCAAGGACTACATCGCGACCCCGAAGTTCAACCTCTACCAGTCGCTGCACACGACCGTGATCGGCCCGCAGGGGCGCCCGGTCGAGATCCAGATCCGCACCGAGGAGATGCACCAGCGGGCCGAGTTCGGTGTCGCGGCGCACTGGAAGTACAAGGAGCAGACCACCGGCAAGAGCGCCGGCGGCCCGGCCACCCCCGACACCGACCTCGCGTGGCTCGCGCACATCTCCGACTGGCAGGCAGAGACGGCGGACCCGTCCGAGTTCCTCGACTCGCTCCGATTCGAGATCGGCGCGAAAGAGGTCTACGTATTCACGCCGAAGGGCCGTGTGATCGGCCTGCCCGCGGGCGCGACGCCGGTGGACTTCGCCTACGCCGTGCACACCGAGGTCGGTCACCGCACGATGGGCGCCAAGGTCAACGGCCGGCTGGTCCCGCTCGAGAGCACGCTGGCGACCGGCGACGTCGTCGAGATCTTCACCTCCAAGAACCCGGACTCCGGCCCGAGCCAGGACTGGCTCAACTTCGTCAAGAGCCCGCGCGCGCGGAACAAGATCCGCCAGTGGTTCACCAAGGAGCGCCGCGACGAGGCCATCGAGCAGGGCAAGGACGCGATCGCGCGCGCCATGCGCAAGCAGAACCTGCCTCTCCAGAAGCTGATGACGCAGGACGCCCTCGTCGAGGTCGCCTCGTCCCTGAAGTACGCCGACGTGTCGACGCTGTACGCAGCCGTGGGCGAGGGGCACGTCTCCACCCAGTCGGTGATCGAGAAGGTCGTGGCATCGCTGCAGAGCGACGTCGAGTCGGACGGCGAGATCGACATCCCCGTGAAGGGCCGCCGCCAGCTGCGCAACAGCGACTCCGGCGTCCTGGTGCGCGGTGCGCCGGACATCCTGGTCAAGCTCGCGAAGTGCTGCACGCCGGTCCCCGGCGACCCGATCGTCGGCTTCATCACACGCGGTCAGGGCGTCTCGGTGCACCAGGCCAACTGCCACAACGTGCAGTCCCTGCTGCAGGAGCCGGAGCGCATGATCGACGTCGAGTGGGCGCCGAGCTCGAAGAGCGTCTTCCTCGTGCAGATCCAGGTGGAGGCGCTCGACCGCGCCGGGCTGCTGTCGGACGTCACCCGGGTGCTCTCGGAGCACCATGTGAACATCCTGTCGGCGACCGTGACCACGTCGAGCAACCGCCTCGCGCTCAGCCGGTTCGTGTTCGAGATGGGCGACACCACCCACCTCGACCGGGTGCTCAACGCGGTGCGTCGCATCGACGCCGTCTACGACGTGTACCGCGTCAGCGCGGGCTGACATCGCCGCTCCCGGTCTCCACCAGCGGAAGCCGGGACTGCTCGACGACCCGGATGCGCTGTAACGCGCGCGTGGAACCGCCGCGGCGTGTGCGCGGCACATAGCTGCGCAGCGCTTCGGGCGAGACCGCGGCGAGCGACAGCAGGTGCCGCACCTCGAGCGCCTCCGGCTCGTCGAACCGCGTCGTGGACAGCAGGAGATCGGCGGCGGTGCGGAGGGGAGTCGTCACCTCCAGTGGACCGATCGGGTGCGTCTCCCCGCGCTCGAACGTGCGCTGCCGGCCGTCGACGCTCACGGGGAGGCGTGTCCCGCGACGTGACGGGTCGAGGCAGACCTGGGGCCGTGGCGGGGGAGCGCCGCGCGTGCCGTGGATCCACGCGGCCGTGGCCCGTTCGGCGATCGCGCGACGGGGAACGGTCGCGGCCAGCGCACGCGCGCGGAGCACCGGCGTGTCAGGGGTGTCCGTGGGAGCGAAGGACTCCCCGACGCGGTACAGGTGACCGTCCAGGCACAGCGAGAGCAACTCGGCGAGCGGGAGGACGTGTCGGTCGAGGAGGGCGGGGCACAGTGTCTCGGTCATCTCCCCAGCGTGGCGGGTGCGACGCCGGGGAGACGGCCGGGACGGAGATCTGTGGAGAAGTCGGGTGCCGAGCCCGGCTGTGGGGGATCAGCCGAGCGCGTCGAGCCAGATCTTGCGGGCGTCGAGGGCTTCCTGCGCCGCCTTGACCTTGGCGGCGTCGCCGCCGGCCTTCGCCTCGGCGAGCTCCTCCTCCAGCTTCGCGATGGCCGCGTTGAGCTGGCTGGCGAGCCCTTCGGACCGGGCCTTCTTCTCGGGGTTGTTGCGCTCCCAGTGCTCCTCGTCGAGGCGCCGGACGGCGGTCTCGACCTTGCGGAGGCGGTCCTCGATCGGGCGGACCTGCTCGCGCGGCACGCGACCGATCGCGTCCCAGCGCTCCTGGATCGACAGCAGCGCGGTACGTGCCGTGTCGCGGTTGGTCTCCTTCAGGAGCGGCTCGGCCTCGTCGAGGAGCGCGAGCTTCGCCTGCAGGTTGGCCTCGTACTCGACGTTGTCGCGCGCGTCGACCTCGGCCTTCGCCGAGTAGATCGCGTCTCCCGCGGCCTTGAAACGCGCCCACAGGGCGTCGTCGTTCTTCTTGCCCGCGCGGCCGGCCAGCTTCCACTGGTCGAGCAGACGCCGGTACTCGGGCACGCCGTCGGCGCCCTGGGGGATGAGGCGCTCGGCCTGCTCGATGAGGGCGTTCTTCCGGCTGCGCACATCGCGGTGCTGGTTGTCCAGCTCCGCGAAGAACGCCTTGCGGTTGTGCTCGATCGTGGAGCGCGCGGCACGGAACCGCTTCCAGAGCTCGTTCGCCTCGTTCTTGGGCAGGCGCGGGCCGTCGTGCTGGTGGGCCTGCCAGCGGGCGAAGAGCTCGTCGAGCGCGGAGGTGGTCTGCTTCCACTGCGTGCGCTCGGGATCCTGCGCGGCGAGGGACTCGGCCTCGGTGACGATGGCGGTGCGCTCCGCGATGGCGGCCTCGACGGCGGCCTTGGCTTCGGCGCTCTGCTGCTCCGTCAGCTCCTCGACGGTGCCGCCCAGCGCGTCGAGACGCGTGAGGAGCGAGGCGAGGTCGCCGACGGCGTTCGCGCCCTCGACGGCCGAGCGGAGGTTCGCGACCGACTTCGCCACGTCGCCGGCCGGGGCACCGCGCCGGGCGCGCTGCTCGAGCAGGGAGACCTGCCCGGCGAGATCCGTGTACTTGCGCTCGAAGTAGGCGATCGCCTCCTCGGGCGTGCCGTCCGGGTACTGGCCGACGGTGCGTTCCCCGTCGCCCTCGCGGACGTACACGGTGCCGGTCTCGTCGACGCGGCCCCAGGGGTGCTGTTCAGAAGTAGCCAAGAGTCTCACCTTGCTGCTGTGCGGTCAGGGCGGAGAGCCCGCCCCACGGTGGAATCAGCCTATTGCACACGCCGCATCACTGCAGCGTGAAGCTGTCGATCTTGGTCGCGACGACGGGCTTGCCGTCCGTTCCGCCTCCGTCGACGCCCTTGGCGACGACGTCGGAGGTGAGGGTGTCGAGACCGCTCGCGATGGTGCCGAGGACGGTGTAGCCGCCGGCGGCGTCGGACGGGATGGGGCTGTCCTTGTAGACGATGAAGAACTGGCTGCCCTGGCTGTAGCCGTTGCCGCTCTGGCGGGCCATCGCGATCGTCCCTGCCGGGTAGACGCCGTCCTTCGGGGCGTTCTCCACCGGGCCGTACGAGTAGCCGGGGCCGCCGGTGCCGTCGCCGTTGGGGTCGCCGCACTGGAGCACGTAGATGCCGTCGGTGGTCAGGCGGTGACAGCTCAGCCCGTCGTAGAAGCCCTTCTTCGCGAGCGAGATGGTCGACGACACGGCCTGCGGGGCCTGCTTGCCGTCGAGGGTGACGCCGAGGTCGATCCCGTTGATGACGAGCGAGCCCGTCCAGTCGCGGCCCTCGGCGATGCTGGAGGACGGCACGTCGCCGCTGTTCGCACCGGTCGCGGAGGGGGTGGGGGTGGGCGTCGCCGACGGGGAGGCGGAGGACGACGCGGTGGCGGCGCCGGGGCCTCCCGTGAAGTAGAGGAGCTGGGTGGCGACCGCGAGGCCGACCACCACGACGACGGCGATGCCGGCGATCCAGTTGTCGCGCTTGCGGCGCTTGACCTTCGTCTCGTGCACGGTCTGCCGCGCCTGGTAGGCGCGCAGGCGCTCTCGCGCCTGCCGCGCTTCGCGGTCGTTCGGCTTGTTGGGTGCCACGTGTGTCCTCCGAGGGGCGCCGTCGAGCGGGGAGTCGGTGTCCCGAGGAAGACCGGTCCGCGGGTCAGGAGAACCCTATCCGGCACGCCTATGGACGCCAAACCAGCGCGCGGCGGGTCCTGGACGGGCGGAGGGCGGTGTCAGTGGCGGCCGGTAGCCTGGTAGGATGGTCGATGTGCAACCCGGGCTCCGTACGGGAGCGACGCCGCTCGCTGTGCGCATGCGGCCGACCTCGCTCGACGAGGTGGCGGGTCAGCGGCATCTGCTGCGTCCCGGCTCCCCGCTGGTGGCGCTCGCGTCCGACCAGTCCGGGCAGACCGGCTCCGTCTCCGTCATCCTCTGGGGGCCTCCCGGCACCGGCAAGACGACGCTCGCGCAGGCGATCGCGCACTCGTCCGGCCGCAAGTTCGTGGAGCTCTCCGCCGTGACCGCCGGGGTGAAGGACGTCCGCCTGGTCATGGACGAGGCGCTCTCGACCCGCGACCTCTACGGCGTCTCGACCGTGCTGTTCCTCGACGAGATCCACCGGTTCACCAAGGCCCAGCAGGACGCCCTGCTCCCCGGCGTGGAGAACGGGTGGGTGATCCTCGTGGCGGCGACCACCGAGAACCCGTCGTTCTCGGTGATCTCGCCCCTCCTCTCGCGCTCCCTGCTGCTGACGCTCGAGACGCTGAGCGACGACGACCTGGGCGTGGTGGTCGACCGCGCCGTGGCCGACGACCGCGGGCTGGGCGGCCATTACACGCTCGCCGACGAGGCGCGGGCGGCGATCATCCGGCTCGCCTCCGGTGACGCGCGACGCGCCCTGACGGCGCTCGAGGCCGCCTCGGTCTCGGCGGCCTCCGCCACCCCCGCGACGTCGAAGAAGAAGCCGGTCATCACGGCGGAGATCGTCGCGCAGGCGGTCGACCGCGCCCTCCTGCGCTACGACCGCAACGGCGACGAGCACTACGACGTCATCAGCGCCTTCATCAAGTCCGTGCGCGGCTCGGACGTCGACGCGGCGCTCCACTACCTCGCCCGGATGATCGAGGCGGGGGAGGACCCGCGGTTCATCGCCCGGCGCATCATCATCTCCGCCTCCGAGGACATCGGGATGGCGGACCCGCAGGCGCTGGTCGTCGCGATCGCCGCCGCCGACGCGGTGCAGTTCGTGGGGATGCCGGAGGGACGCATCCCGCTCGCGCAGGCCGTCGTGCACCTGGCCACGGCCCCGAAGTCGAACGCCGCCTACATGGCGCTCGACGCGGCCATCGCGGACGTGCGCGCCGGCAAGATCGGGCGGGTGCCGAAGCACCTGCGCGACGCGCACTATCCCGGGGCGAAACGACTCGGCCACGGCAAGGGCTACAAGTACCCGCACGACGACGCCCTCGGCGTGCTCGAGCAGCAGTATCTGCCGGACGAGCTGAAGGACACGACGTACTACACGCCGACCGACCACGGCAACGAGCGCGACCTCTCCGCGCGCCTGGCGAAGCTGCGCCGCATCGTGCGCGGACGCTGACCGCATTCTGATACACTCGATGGGCCTAGAAGCGTGCACGGCGTGCGGCTGCGCCCACCACGTTCTCGAAGGGGATAGTCCTGTAGCCGGGCGCCCCTGGCAGATAATCCCTCTCTCAGCGCACTCGTCGTGCGCGCGGGCGCCTCTGTCGCGTCCCGCAGTCCATGTACTAGAGAGACCATTGAAAGGAAACCGTGTCTTCACGTTCCCGCAGCAAGACCCGCGAGTCGCGTGCCCTCGGCATCGCGCTCACCCCGAAGGCCGCGCGCTACCTCGAGAAGCGCCCGTACGCCCCCGGTGAGCACGGCCGCACCAAGCGCAAGGCCGACTCCGACTATGCCGTGCGTCTGCGCGAGAAGCAGCGTCTGCGCGCCCAGTACGGCATCCGCGAGAAGCAGCTCCGCATCGCCTTCGAAGAGGCCCGCCGCACCCAGGGCCTGACCGGTGAGAACCTGGTCGAGATCCTCGAGATGCGTCTCGACGCGCTCGTGCTCCGTGCCGGCTTCGCCCGCACGATCTCGCAGGCCCGCCAGTTCGTCGTGCACCGCCACATCCTCGTCGACGGCAAGATCGTGGACCGTCCCTCCTTCCGCGTGAAGCCGGGTCAGCTCATCCACGTCAAGGCCCGCTCCGAGGGCACCGAGCCCTTCCAGGTCGCGGCCGCCGGCGGACACGTCGACGTCCTGCCCAAGGTCCCGGCCTACCTCGACGTCGAGATCGACAAGCTCCAGGCCCGCCTCGAGCGTCGCCCCAAGCGCGCAGAGGTCCCCGTGACCTGTGAGGTCCAGCTGGTCGTCGAGTACTACGCGGCCCGCTAAGGCTCCGCGAGACTCCCGGAACGGGGTCGTGGCTTCGGCCGCGGCCCCGTTCCGTCGTCCCGGGCACTGTACGCGGGCCGGGTCGGGACTACGCTGGACGAGTATGCCGGTGGCGGAATGGAAGGACGACTCGTGTCTGGTGGCGACATCGCAGGACTCATCGCGGCGGGCGTGTTCGCCGTCCTGGTCGGCTTCATCGCCGTGCCTCTCCTCAAATTCGGCCGGGTGCTCGACCAGACCAGGGACTCGATCAAGGACGCCAGCGACGGGATCACCCCGATCCTGGACGAGACGGCCACCACGATCCGCGAGACCAACAAGCAGCTCGCCCGCGTCGACGTCATCACCAGGAACGTCGCCGACGTGACCGGCAACGTGTCGGCGCTGGTGTCGCTGTTCGCCGCGACCGTCGGCGGTCCTCTCATCAAACTCGCCGGCTTCAGCGCCGCTGTGAAGGCGGCCTTCGGGGCCGTCGGCGGCGCGCGGGGGAGCAGGCGCGCGCGCTCGAAGTAGAGCCGCCCCGTCTCCGCCCGCTGCCATTAGACTCGTTCAGGTGTGCTCGCGCACCGGACACGGAGGGAAGAACAGCAATGAAGAGTTTCCTGTGGCTCCTCGTCGGCGTGGGAATCGGCTTCGCCGTCGCCCACCAGGTCAACGAGACTGCGAAGGGTCGGGAGTTCTTCAGCTCGCTCGACCGCAAGGCGCGCGACTTCGGCGAGGCCGTCTCGGACGGCTACCGTCAGCGCGAGGCGGAGATCCGCTCCGCGATCGACGGCGACTGACCAGCGCCCAACACCCACCCCCGCAGCTTCGACCGACCGGAACCCATGCAGACCGCTGAAATCCACCGCCGCTGGCTCGACTTCTTCGCGCAGCGCGGCCACACCGTCGTCCCGTCCGCCTCTCTCGTCAGCGACGACCCGTCGCTGCTCTTCACAGTGGCCGGGATGGTGCCGTTCGTGCCGTACCTGACCGGTGTGGTGCCGGCGCCGTTCCCGCGGGCGACCAGCGTTCAGAAGTGCATCCGCACCCTCGACATCGACGAGGTCGGCAAGACGCCGCGCCACGGCACGTTCTTCCAGATGTGCGGCAACTTCTCGTTCGGCGACTACTTCAAGGAGCAGGCGATCACGTTCGCCTGGGACCTGCTGACGACGTCGGAGGACGAGGGCGGCCTCGGCTTCGACCCGAAGGACCTCTGGGTGACCGTCTACGAGGACGACGACGAGGCCCGCGAGATCTGGGGCCGCGTCTCCACGCTGCCGCCCGAGCGCATCCAGGGTCTCGGCAAGGACACCAACTACTGGTCCACCGGCCAGCCCGGCCCCGCCGGCCCCTGCTCCGAGATCTTCTTCGACCGCGGCCCGGCCTACGGCATCGACGGCGGCCCGGCGACGGACGACGACCGCTATGTCGAGATCTGGAACCTCGTCTTCATGCAGTACCTCCGCGGCGAGGGCGACGGCAAGAAGGACTTCGAGATCCTCGGCGACCTGCCGAAGAAGAACATCGACACCGGCATGGGCCTGGAGCGCGTCGCGTTCATCAAGCAGGGCGTCGACAACATGTACGAGATCGACCAGGTGCGCCCGGTGCTCGACCGCGCCGCGCAGCTGGCCGAGAAGCCGTACGGCAACGAGTCCCACGAGGACGACGTGCGCCTTCGCGTCGTGGCCGATCACGTCCGCAGCGCGCTGATGCTCATGGTCGACGGGGTGACCCCGTCGAACGAGGGCCGCGGCTACGTCCTCCGCCGCCTCCTGCGCCGCACCGTGCGGGCGATGCGCCTGCTCGGCGTCGAGAGCGCGACCTTCCCCGAGCTGTTCCCGGCCTCGCGCGACGCCATGAAGGCGGCGTACCCGGAGGTCGCGATCGAGTTCGACCGCGTCTCGCAGCTGGCCTACGCGGAGGAGGAAACCTTCCTCCGCACCCTGGCCTCCGGCACGAGCATCCTCGACACCGCGGTCTCGAACACCCGCAACGCGGGCAAGAAGCAGCTCGCGGGCGACACGGCGTTCCTCCTGCACGACACCTACGGCTTCCCGATCGACCTCACGCTCGAGATGGCGGAGGAGGCCGGTCTGAGCGTGGACCGCGCCGCCTTCGACACGCTGATGGCCGATCAGCGCTCGCGTGCCAAGGCGGACGCCAAGGCGAAGAAGACGGCGCTGGCCGACCTCTCCGTCTACAGCGCCTTCCGCGCTCAGGGCGAGACGGTCTTCACCGGCTACACCGAGCTCGAGACGGAGTCGAGCGTGCTCGGCCTCATCGTCGACGGCAACTCGGTGAACAAGGCCGTCGAGGGCCAGGTGGCCGAGATCATCCTCGGGGCGACCGCGCTCTATGCCGAGTCCGGTGGTCAGGACGCCGACGCGGGCACGATCGTGGGGCCGGGCTACGAGCTCGAGGTCCTCGACGTGCAGAAGCCGGTCAAGGGCCTGATCAGCCACAAGGTGCTCGTCCGCAGCGGCGAGGTCGGGGTCGGCGCGCCGGCGACGAGCCTCGTCGACCACGAGTACCGCCGTGGCGCGCGCCAGGCGCACTCGGGCACCCACATCATCCACGCGGCGCTGCGCCAGGTGCTCGGCTCCAACGCGCACCAGTCCGGCTCCTACAACAAGGCCGGCTACCTGCGCCTCGACTTCTCCTGGAACCAGGCGCTCTCGCCCGAGACGCGCAGCGAGATCGAGGAGATCTCGAACAACGCCATCCGGCAGAACCTCGAGGTGACGACGCGCGAGCTGCCGCTCGACGAGGCGAAGTCGCTGGGCGCGATGGCCCTCTTCGGAGAGAAGTACGGCGACGTCGTCCGCGTGGTCGACATCGGCGGACCCTGGTCGCGCGAGCTCTGCGCGGGCACGCACGTCGCGGCCAGCGCCGAGATCGGGATGATCAACCTGGTCAGCGAGTCGTCCGTCGGCTCCACGAACCGTCGCGTCGAGTCCCTCGTCGGCCTCGAGGCGTTCCGCGACCTGGCGGTCGAGCGCACGATCGTGTCGCAGCTGTCGGGCGCTCTCAAGACCCCGCGCGAGCAGCTCCCCGAGAAGATCGCCGACCTGCTGGCGAACCTGAAGGCCGCCGAGAAGCGGATCCAGGCCTTCGAGGCCCGTGCGGTGCTCGACAAGGTGCCGGCGCTCATCGAGTCGTCGTCGCGTCGCGGGTCCTTCACCGTGGTGGCCGAGGACGCCGGCACGCTGGGCTCGGCCGACGACCTCCGCCTGCTGGTCACGACCGTCCGCGAGCGTCTGGGTTCCGACCCGGCCGTCGTGGCGCTGGCCGCGCAGGCCGGCGGCAAGCCGGTCGTGATCGTGGCGACCAACCAGGCCGCTCGCGACGCCGGTGCGAACGCCGGTGCGCTGGCGAAGTCGGCCGCGGGCGTGCTGGGCGGCGGCGGCGGCGGCAAGGCCGACCTGGCGCAGGGCGGCGGCACGGACGCGGCGGCCATCCCGGCGGCGCTGAGCGCGGTCGTCTCGGCGATCGGATAGCCGGATGCGCACCGGTGTCCGGCTCGGCATCGACGTCGGCAAGGTGCGGATCGGCGTCAGCCGGTCCGACCCGCACGGCATGATCGCGACGCCGGTGGAGACCGTCGCCCGCTCCGAGGATGCTGCGGATCGGCGGAGGATCGCCGACATTGTGACTGAACTCGGAGTTTTCGAGATTATCGTCGGACTGCCGTTGGCGCTCTCGGGCGCTCACACCGCATCCACCCAGGACGCGGTCGCGTTCGCCGAGGCACTGGACGCCGAGATCGACGTCCCGGTGCGCCTCGTCGACGAACGGCTGTCGACCGTGTCGGCCCATTCGGCCCTCCGCGCGTCCGGCAAGAATTCGAAAAGCGCGCGTCCGGTGGTGGATCAGGTGGCCGCCACGATAATTTTGCAGCATGCCCTCGACGCGGAGCGCGCCTCCGGCCGTCCGCCGGGCCAACCCGTCGAATCGAGCATTGGACCCTGAGTTTGTCGAAGAACCCCGAGGACCGGCCGGAGCCCCCCGTCTTCCCGGCCGTCAACCGGCAGCCGATGACCCGTCGCGAAGCGCGGGCGGCCCGGGAGGCGAACGGCGCCGGCGAGAACGGCGATGCGCAGCAGGCGGTGCCGCACGAGGACGTGCGCGCTCCCGAGGCTGAGCAGCGCGACGCGCTGGATCGCCTCGACTTCGATGCGGTGATCACCGGCCCGATCGCCCGGGTCGAGCAGCCGGAGCCGGAGCGGGAGACCGTGGGCGCCGCGGTCCGTCACGGTGCGGACGACTTCGAGGCCGACCATCCTGCGCGGGCCCTCTTCGGCGCGCTCGACAGCGAGCCGGCCGGGGACGATCCCGCGCCGCCGACCGGGGAGTCCCCGCTCGCCTGGCGGCAGCAGAACTACCTCTCGCACGAGGAGCCGAAGCGCAAGCGACGCTGGATCAAGCCGCTCGTGGTGGTCGTCGTCATCCTGGCCGTGCTCGGCGGGATGGTGGGCGCCGCGTACTCGATCTTCCAGCCCCAGGTGGCGCAGCTGGTGAACGCGCTGACGCCGAAGGACGACGACTACCCGGGTGACGGCACCGGCGAGGTCATGTTCAGCATCGTGTCCGGTGACACGGGTTCGGACATCGCGACCAACCTCCACAAGGCGGGTGTCACGAAGTCGTACGACGCGTTCTACACGCTGCTGCTGCGGCAGAAGCCGGAGCCGGAGTTCCAGCCGGGCGTCTTCAAGCTGAAGAAGCAGATGAGCGCGAACGCGGCGCTCGTCGCCCTGCAGGACACGGCGAACCGCGTCGAGAACACCGCGGTCATCCCCGAGGGCACCGCCGAGGCCGACGTGCTGCAGACCGTGGCCGATGCGACGAAGATCCCGCTGGCGGACCTCCAGGCGGCCGCGGCGACCCCCGCCGACTACGGAGTGCCGGCGGAGGCGAAGACCCTCGAGGGCTTCCTGTTCCCCGCGACGTACACGTTCCCTCCCGGCATCACGGCCCACGACGCCATCAAGACCATGGTCGACCGGATGTTCCAGTCGCTGGATGCCGCGGGCGTCGCACCGGCGAACCGCTGGAACACCATCGTCCTGGCCTCGATCGTGCAGCGCGAGGCGGGCCTGAAGGACGACTATCCCAAGGTGGCGCGCGTCTTCCTGAACCGGCTCGACCAGGGCTGGGACCTGCAGTCGGACGCGACGGTGGCGTACGGCACCGGAAACACCCATCGGGTCGAGACGACCGACGCCGAGCGCGCGGACGCGAGCAACCCCTACAACACCTACGTGCACCCCGGCCTGCCGGTCGGCCCGATCTCGAACCCGGGAGACCTCGCGATCAACGCGGTCGTCCACCCGGCGGACGGCCCGTGGATGTTCTTCGTGACGTGGAACCTCCAGACCGGCGAGACGATCTTCTCGACGACCGAGGCCGAGCACGAGGCCGCCGTGGCCAAATGGCAGCAATGGATGAAGGACAACCCCGGTTATGAGTGACACCCCGCAGACCCCGCGCACGAACGACGAGGAGCCCGAGGGCGGCGCGTCGCTCGAGGACGGCGTCTCGGAGGCCGGTGCGGAGGCCTCGATCGCCGCCCTGGTCGAGGCCGAACGCGAGGCGGAGGCCGAGGAGGCCGCCGTCGCCGAGGCCGAGGAAGCGGCCGAGCGCGAGGAACCGGAGGACGACGAGCCGGAGGCTGCGGAGTCCGAGGACGTCGAACCCGCACCGGAGCTCGAGTCGGCTCCGGTGAAGAAGGCGGTACCCGCGAAGGCCGAGGCGAAGAAGGCCGCACGACCGGCCCGCCTCTCCCTGGCCGTGCTGGGCTCGCCGATCGCGCACTCGAAGTCCCCGGCGCTGCACGCGGCCGCGTACGGCGTGCTGGGCCTGGACTGGTCCTACGAGCCCGTCGAGGTGACCGAGGACGCCCTGGCCGAGTTCGTCGACGGTCTGGGGGAGGAGTGGCGCGGGCTGTCCCTGACGATGCCGCTCAAGAAGGCGGTCGTCCCGCTGCTCACCGAGATCGACCGGGTGGCGGAGCAGACCGGCGCCGCCAACACCGTGCTCTTCGACGGGGAGTCCGTGCGCGGCTTCAACACCGACGTGTCGGGCATCGTCCGTGCCCTCGCCGGCGCCGGAGTGACCTCCGCCCACTACGTCCACATCCTGGGTGGCGGCGCGACCGCGGCGTCCGCTCTCGTCGCGGCCGCGGAACTCGGGGCCGAGCGCGTGGACGTGCACGTCCGCGACCTCACGCGCAGCGTCTGGCTCGAGCCGCTGGCCCACGAGCTCGGCCTGATGGTGCGGCTGCGCTCGCTCGCCCAGGCGGACCGCTCGCTCGACGTCCCGCAACTCGTCATCAGCACCCTCCCGGGCGGCACGCGTCCCGAGGTCCTCTACACCGACTCCACCCGCCGGCGGGCCGTGCTGCTCGACGTTGCGTACGAGCCGTGGCCGACCCCGCTGGCGGCGTCGTGGGGCGCGGTCGGGGGCACCGTCGTCTCCGGGCTCGCCATGCTCGCCCACCAGGCGCTCCTGCAGGTGCGCATCTTCGTCTCCGGGGATCCGCTGGAGCCGCTCCCGGACGAGGAGGCCGTGCTCGCGGCCATGCTCGACGCGGTCGGCATCGATGCGGCGGGCGTTCCGCTGGAGGCCTGACGGAGGCCCGACGGCCGTCACAGGGCGCGGACGCCCTCGGTCGCTGTGCCACAATCGAAGCATGCTTCGTTGGCTCACGGCCGGGGAATCCCACGGCCCCGAACTCATCGCCGTCCTGGAGGGTCTCCCTGCCGGGGTCCCGGTCTCGCTCGACGCCATCCGCGCCGATCTGGCGCGCCGCAAACTCGGCTATGGTCGCGGCGCGCGGATGAAGTTCGAGCAGGACGCGCTCGACATCTCGGGCGGCGTCCGCCACGGCTCCACCCTCGGCAGCCCCATCGCCCTGCGCATCGGCAACACGGAGTGGCCGAAGTGGGTCGACGTCATGAGCGCCGAGCCCGTCGAGCCCGAGAAGCTCGCCGGCGGCCGTGGAGCGGCGCTGACGCGTCCGCGCCCCGGGCACGCCGACCTGGTCGGGATGCAGAAGTACGGCTTCGACGAGGCCCGCCCGGTCCTGGAGCGCGCGAGCGCCCGGGAGACCGCCGCCCGCGTCGCGCTCGGCGCCATCGCGCGCTCGTTCCTCGCCGAGCTGGGGATCACCCTGGTCAGCCACACGCTCTCGATCGGTCCGGTCCGGGTCCCCGAGGGGTCGCCGCTGCCGACGCCGTCGGACGTGGACACGCTCGACGCCGATCCGCTGCGCTGCTTCGACCCGGCCACGTCCGAGCGGATGGTGGCCGAGGTCGACTCCGCACACAAGGACGGCGATACCCTGGGCGGCGTCGTCGAGGTGCTCGCGTACGGCGTCCCGCCGGGCCTCGGCTCGCACGTCCACTGGGACCGCCGGCTCGACGGCCAGCTCGCGGCCGCGCTCATGGGCATCCAGGCCATCAAGGGTGTGGAGGTCGGCGACGGCTTCCTGACGACCACCCGCCGCGGCTCCGAGGCCCACGACGAGCTCCTCGCGGAGGACGGCACGATCGTGCGCACCAGCGACAAGGCCGGCGGCACCGAGGGCGGGATGAGCACGGGAACGGTCCTGCGGGTCCGCGCCGGCATGAAGCCCATCGCGACCGTGCCGCACGCGCTGCGCACCATCGACATCGCGACGAGCGAAGCGGCGGCGGCGCACCACCAGCGCTCCGACGTCTGCGCGGTGCCGGCGGCCGGCGTGGTCGCGGAGGCGATGGTCGCCCTCGTGCTCGCCAACTCGGTCCTCGAGAAGTTCGGCGGGGACTCCCTGCCCGAGACCGCCCGCAACCTGCGCGGCTACCTGGACGCCATCCCGCAGAACCTGGCGACCGAGCGCGTCAGCGCGCCCTACGCCTGAACGCCGTGACGATCGTCCTGATCGGCCCGCCGGCGGCGGGCAAGACCCGGCTGGGCAAACGCCTCGCCAAGCGGCTCGGCCTGACGTTCATCGACACCGACGCGCGCGTCGTCGCCGACCACGGCCCCATCTCGGAGATCTTCGCCGACCACGGGGAGCCGCACTTCCGCGCCCTGGAGCGTGCGGCGGTCGCCGCGGCGCTGGGCGAGGGCGGGGTGGTCTCCCTGGGCGGCGGGGCGGTGCTCGATACCGACACCCGGGCCGATCTCAGCCGTCGCCGCGTCGTGCTGCTCACGGTGCAGCCGGAGGCCATCGCGCAGCGGATCACCGGCGGCAAACGCCCGCTGGTGTCCGACATCGAATCGTGGAAGCGGCTCGTCGCCGAGCGCGCCGAACTGTACGCATCGCTCGCGGATTACACCGCGGACACCTCGTCCCGTCCGATCGACGCCATCGTGGAGGAGATCGCCGAATGGGTCGAGCAGGAGGAAGGACACCGATGACCGACGCCGACACCCCCACCGAGATCCTCGTCGCGGGGGACGACCAGTACCCCGTGGTCGTGGGGCGCGGTGTGCGCTTCGACCTCGCCGACCACCTGGGCTCCGGGGTCAACAAGGTGCTCCTGGTGCACCCGCCGACGCTGGGCGCCGCGGCCGCCGAGCTCCGTGAATCCCTGCTCGGCCGGTACGAGGTGCTCCTCGCCGAGGTGCCGGACGCCGAGGCCGCGAAGCGGGTGGAGGTCGCCGCGTTCCTCTGGGGCATCATGGGCCAGGCCGACTTCACCCGGTCGGACGCCGTCGTCGGCTTCGGCGGCGGTGCCGTCACCGACCTCGCCGGCTTCGCGGCCGCGACCTGGCTGCGCGGCGTGAAGCTCGTCCAGGTGCCGACCACGCTGCTCGGGATGGTGGATGCGGCGGTCGGGGGGAAGACCGGCATCAACACGGCCGAGGGCAAGAACCTCGTCGGCGCGTTCTACGCGCCCGCCGCGGTCGTCGCCGACCTCGACACCCTCGCCTCCCTCGGCCGCAACGAGATCCTCGCCGGGTTCGGCGAGGTCGTGAAGTACGGCTTCATCGCCGAGCCGGAGATCCTGGACATCATCGAGCGGGATGTCGCCGTCGCCACCGATCCCGAGTCGCCCGAGTTCCGCCGCCTCGTCGAGCTCTCCATCGGCATCAAGGCGCGTGTGGTGGGGGAGGACTTCACCGAGCAGGGCCTGCGCGAGATCCTCAACTACGGCCACACCCTCGGCCACGCGATCGAGCACGCCGAGCGCTACCAGTGGCGGCACGGCGCGGCCGTGGCCGTGGGAATGGTCTACGCCGCCGAGCTCGGCCGCCTGAGCGGGCGCCTGTCGGACGAGGCCGTCGACCGCCACCGCCGCATCCTGGAGTCCCTCACGCTGCCGACCACGTATCCGCTCGGCCGCTGGCAGACGCTCCTCGCGACCATGCAGCGCGACAAGAAGGCGCGCGGCAACCTCCTGCGCTTCATCGTGCTCGACGACATCGGCCGCCCGACCGTGCTCGCCGGCCCCGACCAGAGCCTGCTCTTCGCGGCGTACCAGGAGATCGCGTCCTGATGGCCGAGCGGAGCGTCGCGCAGAAGCTGCTGGTGAAGGAGGGCGACGTCCTCCACCTCGGCGGTGCGACGCCCGAGCTCGCGGCCCTCGTCGAGCCCTTGCCCGCGGGTGTGACGGACGGCCCTGCCGCCGACGCCTCGGTCGCGGTCGTCTTCGTGAGCACCCGTGCCGAACTGCTCGAGCGGTTCGGCACGGAGCTGCCGCAGCTCGGCCGCGCCCGTGCCGTCTGGTTCGTGTACCCGAAAGGCAACCGCGCCGACCTCAACCGCGACACCATCATCGCGGAGTCCGGGGCGTTCGGCTGGCGACCGATCAGCAACGTCTCCGTCGACGACGTCTGGTCTGCGGTGCGCGTCCGCCCCCTGACGGACGCCGAGGCACCGGTAGGGTGAACGGCATGAGCAGCGTCCTCGTCCTGAACGGCCCGAACCTCGGCCGGCTCGGCACCCGCGAGCCCGACGTCTACGGGTCGCAGACCCTCGACGACCTGGGCCGGCAGCTCCAGGAGGACGCGCCCGAGCTGCGGATCGACCTCCGCCAGACGGACGCCGAGGCGGAGCTGATCGGCTGGCTGCACGACGCCGCCGACACGGGTGCCCCCGTCATCCTCAACGCGGGCGCGTGGACCCACTACTCGTACGCCCTGCGCGACGCGGTCTCGCTGGTGACCTCGGCCGGGGGCACGGTGATCGAGGTGCACATCTCGAACCCGCACGCCCGCGAGGAGTTCCGCCACACGAGCGTGATCACGGCCGTCTCGACCGGCGTGATCGCGGGTTTCGGCTTCGAGTCGTACCGGCTCGCGCTGGCGTACATTCGCCGAAACGGGCGCTGACGTCTAGAATCTTTCCCGGGCCGCTGCTTCGCGCGCGGCGATGTGGACCGCTGACGCCCGCGGCATCCACCCGGAACTCTTTCGCAAACTGAATGGATCTCGCGCATGGCATCGACCGCTGACATCAAGAACGGCATCGTCCTCAACATCGACGGACAGCTCTGGAGCGTCATCGAGTTCCAGCACGTGAAGCCGGGCAAGGGTGGCGCGTTCGTCCGCACGAAGCTCAAGAACGTCACGACCGGCAAGACCGTCGACCGCACGTACAACGCCGGCGCCAAGATCGACATCACCAACGTCGACCGCCGCGACTACCAGTACCTGTACCAGGACGGCGCCGACTTCGTCTTCATGGACACCAGCGACTACGACCAGATCACCATCCCGGGCCCGATCGTCGGCGACTCCGCCAACTTCATGCTCGAGAACCAGAACGTGACCGTCGCGCTGCACGAGGGTTCGCCGCTCTACGTCGAGCTGCCCGCCTCCGTCGTGCTGGAGATCACCTACACCGAGCCGGGCCTGCAGGGCGACCGCTCGACCGGCGGCACCAAGCCCGCCACGGTCGAGACCGGCTACCAGATCCAGGTCCCGCTGTTCCTCGAGACCGGCACCAAGGTCAAGGTCGACACCCGCACCGGCGACTACCTCGGCCGCGTCAACGACTAGTGAGCGCCCGGACCAAAGCCCGCAAGCGCGCGCTCGACCTGCTCTACAGCGCCGACCTGCGTCAGACCCCGCTCCGGCAGGCCCTCGCGACCGAGGCCGAGCGCGCGGCGATCGAGCCCGCGCGTGAAGCCTCCTGGCTGTACGCGCGCGAGATCGTCGACGGCGTGATCGACCACCAGGACGAGATCGACGAGCAGATCGAGACCTACGCGCAGGGCTGGACCCTCGCGCGGATGCCCGCCGTCGACCGCGCCATCCTGCGCATCGGCGTGTGGGAGCTGCTGTTCAACGACGCCGTGCCCGAGGGCGTCGCGATCTCCGAGGCCGTCGAGGCCGCCACGGTGCTCTCGACGGACGACTCCGCCGGCTTCGTGAACGGGCTGCTCGCGAAGATCGCCCAGAGCAACACGACCAAGTAGCGCGACACCACCAAGTAGATCCACCGCTCCAACCGAAGGGACGACGTGAAGCGCACCCGCCGCATCCTCGCCGCCACCGTCCTGGCCGCCGCACTGTCGATCGGCGTCTCGGCCTGCTCCGTGTTCGCCGACACCTCGGTGCCGGTCGCGACCGCGAAGGCGCCGACCGGCGTCGACGGTGCCGTCAACTTCGACGACCGCTACATCTCGGCCGGCACCGGCCAGAAGAAGGTCGACCTCTGGTTCGACGCGATGTGCCCGGTCTGCGGCGCCTTCGAGAAGGCGAACGGCGACACGATCGAGAAGGCGGTGAAGGACGGCTCCATCACGCTGCGCCTCCACCCGCTCACCTTCCTCGACGCCGCCTCCAGCGGGACCGGCTACTCGACGCGCGCGGCCGCGGCGCTCACCTGCGTGGGCGTCCACGACAAGGCGCGCGTGCTGGACTACTACCAGGCGCTGTTCACGGACCAGCCCGAGGAGAACTCGAAGGGTCTGACCGACGACGAGCTCGCGAAGCGGGCCACCGATCTCGGCATCACCGACATCTCCGGCTGCCTCGAGCGCAGCGGCTCCTACCAGGCGTGGGCGCAGGCCAACACGGCGCACTCGCAGAGCGGCCCGATCGTGGTGGACGGCAAGAAGGCCCTCGACAAGATCGAGGGCACCCCGACGGTCCTGGTCGACGGCAAGCAGTTCACCGGGAGCATCAGCGACGCGACCGCGTTCGAGAAGTTCCTGAACGACAAGTGATCGGTGCCGGGCTGATATGCTCGGATCTCGGTAGACATCCTTTAATGAGCCGTCCTGTGAGGCGGGGAAGGAGGTCGGCATGACAGTGCGCACCGTGCTGCAACAAGCTGACATCGCCCGGGCACTGACCCGGATCTCCCACGAGATCCTGGAGTCGAACCGGGGAACGAACGACCTGGTGATCCTCGGCATCCCGACGCGCGGCGTCGAACTCGCCCGCCGGATCGCCGAGACCATCCAGCGCATCGAGCCGCAGGCCGTCGCTTCGCCCGCCGACATCGTCGGCGCGCTCGACGTGACGATGTACCGCGACGACCTGTCCCGCAACCCGATCCGCACCCCGCAGCCCACGTCGCTGCCCGGGCCGATCGACGGCAAGACGGTCGTGCTCGTGGACGACGTGCTCTTCTCGGGGCGGACGATCCGCGCCGCGCTGGACGCGCTGAACGACCTGGGGCGCCCGCGCGCCGTCCGGTTGGCGGTGCTCGTCGACCGCGGTCACCGCGAGCTGCCGATCCGCGCGGACTACGTGGGCAAGAACCTGCCCTCCGCCGCCTCCGAGCGCATCTTCGTTCGCCTGGAGGGCGTGGACGGCCAGGAGTCGGTGACCATCGAGTCGCCGGCCGATGCGACCGCCGCCGACAGTGCGGAGGCCGGCGCATGAGGCACCTGCTGTCGACCAAGACCCTCTCCCGCGAGGACGCCATCCGGCTGCTCGACGTCGCCGAGGACATGGCGGACGTGCAGGAGCGCGAGGTCAAGAAGCTCCCGACCCTCCGCGGCAAGACCGTCGTGAACCTCTTCTTCGAGGACTCGACCCGCACCCGCATCTCGTTCGAGGCGGCGGCGAAGCGGCTCTCCGCCGACGTGATCAACTTCTCCGCCAAGGGCTCCAGCGTCTCGAAGGGCGAGAGCCTGAAGGACACGGCCCAGACCCTGGCGGCCATGGGAGCCGACGCCGTGGTCATCCGCCACGGTTCCTCCGGCGCACCGCAGACCCTCGCGACGAGCGGCTGGATCGACGCCGGGATCGTGAACGCCGGCGACGGGATGCACGAGCACCCCACGCAGGCGCTGCTCGACGCCTTCACCATGCGGCGGCGTCTCCACGGTGCTGCGTCGCGCGGGCACGATCTCGACGGCGTCACCGTGACGATCGTGGGCGACATCCTGCACTCCCGCGTCGCGCGGTCGAACGTGTGGCTGCTGCGCACCCTCGGCGCACAGGTCACGCTCGTCGCGCCGCCGACCCTGCTGCCGGTGGACGTGACCGGCTGGCCGGCGGCGATCGGCTACGACCTCGACGCCGCGATCGATGCGGATCCGGACGTCGTGATGATGCTGCGCATTCAGGGCGAGCGGATGAACGCCGCCTTCTTCCCGAACCCACGCGAGTACTCGCGGCGCTGGGGCCTGGACGACGAACGGCTCGGGCGTCTGCGCACCGATAGCATTGTGATGCACCCGGGCCCGATGAACCGAGGGCTGGAGATCTCCGCCGCAGCGGCGGACTCGCCCCGCTCGACGGTCAGGGAGCAGGTGGCGAACGGCGTGTCCGTGAGGATGGCGGCGCTCTACCTGTTGCTGTCCGGTGGCGAGCGGGAGGCGTAAGACGACGATGGACGAGAAACTGGCCGAGAAGTATGTGATCGCGGGCGCGACGCTCGCCGACGGCACGCGTGCCGACCTCCTGATCGACGACGGCCGCATCGCGGAGGTGGGCTCCGGCCTCTCCGCCGCGGGCGCGTCGCGGATCGACGCCGACGGGCTCCTGGCGCTGCCGGGCCTCGTCGACCTGCACACCCACCTGCGCGAGCCCGGCTACGAGCAGAGCGAGACGGTGCTGACCGGGACGCGCGCCGCCGCGGCGGGAGGCTTCACCGCGGTCTTCGCGATGGCGAACACCTCCCCGGTGGCCGACACCGCGGGTGTCGTCGAGCAGGTGCTGAGCCTGGGGGAGTCCGCCGGGTACGCGACCGTGCGCCCGATCGGCGCCGTGACCGTGGGACTGGAGGGCGAGCGCCTGGCCGAGCTGGGCGCGATGGCCGACTCCCGCGCCCGGGTCCGCGTCTTCTCCGACGACGGCAAATGCGTCTCCGACCCGCTGCTGATGCGCCGGGCCCTCGAGTATGTCAAGGCATTCGACGGCGTCATCGCCCAGCACGCGCAGGAGCCCCGGCTCACCGTCGGCGCCCAGATGAACGAGGGCGCCCTCTCGGGCGAGCTCGGACTCGCGGGCTGGCCGGCGGTCGCCGAGGAGTCGATCATCGCCCGGGACGTGCTCCTGGCCGAGCACGTCGGCTCGCGGCTGCACGTCTGCCACGTCTCGACCGCCGGGTCGGTCGACGTCATCCGCTGGGCCAAGGCCCGCGGCATCGACGTGACGGCCGAGGTCACGCCGCACCACCTCCTCCTGACCGAGGAGCTGGCGGCCGGCTACGACGCGCGCTACAAGGTGAACCCGCCGCTGCGCCGCGCGGAGGACGTGGAGGCGCTGCGCGCCGGACTCGCGGACGGCACCATCGACATCGTCGCGACGGACCACGCCCCGCACCCCGTGGAGTCGAAGGACTGCGAGTGGGACGCGGCCGCGTTCGGGATGGTCGGGCTGGAGTCCGCCCTCTCGGTTGTGCACGCGTCGGTGGTCGGCAACGGCCTCCTGGACTGGGCCGACGTCGCCCGCGTGCTGTCGTCGACGCCCGCGCGGATCGGCCGGCTCGCCGGCCACGGGACGCCGATCGAGGCCGGAGCGCCCGCCGAGCTGCTCCTCTACGACCCCACCGCGTCGCGCTCGTTCGCGACCGGTGACCTCGCCGGGAAGGGCGTCAACTCGCCCTACCTGTCGATGACCCTCCCGGGGCGCGTCGTCGCGACGTTCCACCGGGGCTACGCGACCGTGCTCGACGGCACGGTCGTCGATCTGGAGGCCGCCCGTGGATAAGTTCCTGCCGACCCTGGGCGTCGCGATCGTCCTCGTCCTCATCCTGCTGCTGGCCTTCTGGGGCTGGCGACGACGCGTGCGGCGCGACGTGCCCGCGGGCGGCGGCCACCCGGCCCCCGCCCAGCTCGGCGCACCGACCGCCGCTGCCGATGTGCTCTACGTCGCGACCACCAAGGCGGGGGAGCAGCTCGAGCGGCTCGTCCTGCCGGGTCTGACCTACCGCGGGAAGGGTTCGCTCAGCGTCTCGCCCGAGGGGATCTCGATCCGGGTCGCCGGCGAGCAGCCCGTCTTCGTCCCCGCCTCGACGCTCACCGGCGTCGGCGCGGCCACCTTCACCATCGACCGGGTGGTGGAGCGGGATGGACTGCTCCGGTTCGGCTGGACCACCAGCGGCGGGGTTCCCGCCGACAGCTACTTCCGGGTCGTCGACCCGGCCGGCCGCGACACGGTGACCGCGGCCATTCAGGACATCCTCCCCGGCGCGACGTCGTCGGGGAGCACGACGGGCCCCGAGGGCCCGGAAGATCAGGAGGTGTGACGTGGCGGCGAATCAAGCAGTCCTCGTCCTCGAAGACGGGAAGCGCTACGTGGGCAAGGCCTACGGCGCCATCGGGCGGACGCTCGGCGAGGCGGTCTTCTCGACCGGCATGACCGGCTACCAGGAGACGCTCACCGACCCGTCGTACGCGGGTCAGATCGTCCTCATGACGGCCCCGCACATCGGCAACACCGGCACCAACGACGAGGACATGGAGTCCCGCCAGATCTGGGTCGCCGGCTACGTCGTGCGCGAGCCCAGCCGGGTCGTGTCCAACTTCCGCGCGCAGCGCAGCCTCGACGACGACCTGGTCGCCCAGGGCGTCGTCGGCATCAGCGGCATCGACACCCGCGCGGTGACCCGGCACATCCGCTCCGCAGGCGCCATGCGCGCCGGGATCTTCTCGGGCGCGGACTCCGAGCTCTCCGACAGCGAGCAGCTGGAGCTGGTGCGCAACGCCGCCGCGATGAGCGGCCGCAACCTCTCCGCCGAGGTCTCGACCGTCGAGCCGTACACCCTCCCCGCCGTCGGCGAGAAGGTCGGCTCGGTCGCGGTGCTCGACCTCGGCGTGAAGAAGTCGACCCTCGAGAACCTCGCCGGTCGCGGCCTCGACGTGCACGTGCTCCCGCAGCAGGTGTCGGCGCAGGATGTGCTCGACCTCGGCGTCTCCGCCCTGTTCTTCTCGAACGGCCCCGGCGACCCGCAGGCCTCGGACCGCCACGTCGCGCTCCTGCAGGAGACGCTGCGCGCCGGGCTGCCGTACTTCGGCATCTGCTTCGGCAACCAGCTGCTCGGCCGTGCGCTCGGGCTCTCGACCTACAAGCTGCCGTTCGGCCACCGCGGCATCAACCAGCCGGTGCTCGACAAGCGCACGGGCCGGGTCGAGATCACCGCGCAGAACCACGGCTTCGCCGTGCAGGCGCCGATCGACGCGGAGTTCGACTCCCCGGCCGGCTTCGGCCGCGTCGAGGTGAGCCACTTCAGCCTCAACGACAACGTGGTGGAGGGGCTCAACTGCCTCGACCTGAACGCGTTCAGCGTGCAGTACCACCCGGAGGCGGCGGCGGGCCCGCACGACGCCAACTACCTCTTCGACCGCTTCCTCAGCATGATCACCGGTCGCGAGACCGCGGACGCTGAGCCCACCAAGGAGGCCGGCGCCTGATGCCGAAGCGCACCGACATCTCATCCGTCCTGGTCATCGGCTCCGGCCCGATCGTCATCGGCCAGGCCTGCGAGTTCGACTACTCCGGCACCCAGGCGTGCCGCGTGCTCAAGCAGGAGGGCGTCCGCGTCATCCTGGTGAACTCGAACCCGGCCACGATCATGACCGACCCCGACTTCGCGGACGCCACCTACGTGGAGCCGATCACCTGGCAGGTCATCGAGACCATCATCGCCAAGGAGAAGCCGGACGCCATCCTGCCGACCCTCGGCGGCCAGACCGCGCTCAACGCGGCCATGCAGCTGCACGAGCACGGCATCCTCGAGAAGTACGGCGTCGAGCTCATCGGCGCGAAGTTCGAGGCGATCCAGAAGGGCGAGGACCGCCAGATCTTCAAGGAGCTGGTCATCGAGGCCGGCGCCGAGGTGGCCCGCTCGCACATCGCCCACACCGTGGAGGAGGCGCTCGAGTACGCCGAGGACCTCGGCTACCCGCTCGTCGTCCGCCCGTCGTTCACCATGGGCGGCCTCGGTTCGGGCTTCGCCTACACGCCGGAGGAGCTGCGCCGCATCGTCGGCGACGGCATCCACCAGAGCCCCACCAGCGAGGTGCTCCTCGAGGAGTCGATCCTCGGCTGGAAGGAGTACGAGCTCGAGCTCATGCGCGACACCTCCGACAACACGGTGGTCGTCTGCTCGATCGAGAACGTCGACCCGGTCGGCGTGCACACCGGCGACTCGATCACGGTCGCGCCGGCGCTCACCCTCACCGACCGCGAGTACCAGAAGCTGCGTGACATCGGCATCGACATCATCCGCGCGGTGGGCGTCGACACCGGCGGCTGCAACATCCAGTTCGCGGTGAACCCGGAGAACGGGCGCATCATCGTCATCGAGATGAACCCGCGTGTCTCGCGCTCGTCCGCGCTGGCGTCGAAGGCGACCGGCTTCCCGATCGCGAAGATCGCGGCGAAGCTGGCCATCGGCTACCGCCTGGACGAGATCCCGAACGACATCACCGGCGTCACCCCGGCGAGCTTCGAGCCGACCCTCGACTACGTCGTGGTCAAGGTCCCGCGCTTCGCGTTCGAGAAGTTCCCGGCCGCCGACCCGACGCTCACCACGACCATGAAGTCGGTCGGCGAGGCGATGGCCATCGGCCGCAGCTTCTCCTCGGCGCTGCAGAAGGCGCTCCGCTCGCTCGAGAAGCGCGGCTCGTCGTTCCACTGGGGCACGCAGACGCGCACCGTCGAGGAGCTGCTGGAGTCCATCCGGACGCCCACCGATGGCCGCATCGTCGACGTGCAGCAGGCGCTCCGCCTCGGCGCGACGCCCGAGCAGGTCTTCGAGTCGACCAAGATCGACCCCTGGTTCATCGACCAGATCGTGCTGATCAACGAGGTCGCCGAGCAGATCCGCGACGCGGACACCCTCGACACCGACACGCTCCGCTACGCGAAGGACCACGGTTTCTCCGACGCTCAGATCGGCGAGCTCCGCGGCTTCGGCGAGGCCGACGTGCGGGAGGTGCGCCACATCCTCGGCGTCCGCCCGGTCTACAAGACGGTCGACACCTGCGCGGGCGAGTTCCCCGCGCTCACGCCGTACCACTACTCCAGCTACGACCTGGAGACGGAGGTCGCACCGAGCGATCGGCGCAAGGTCGTCATCCTGGGCTCCGGCCCGAACCGCATCGGGCAGGGCGTCGAGTTCGACTACTCCTGCGTGCACGCGTCGTTCGCGCTGCACGACGCCGGGTTCGAGACGATCATGATCAACTGCAACCCGGAGACGGTCTCGACCGACTACGACACCAGCGACCGCCTGTACTTCGAGCCGCTGACGCTCGAGGACGTGCTGGAGGTCATCCACGCGGAGTCGCAGTCCGGCGAGCTCGTCGGCGTTGTCGTGCAGCTCGGCGGCCAGACGGCCCTCGGCCTGGCGAAGGGGCTCGAGGCGGCCGGCGTGCCGATCCTCGGCACCACGCCCGAGGCGATCGACCTGGCGGAGGAGCGCGGCCTGTTCGCCGAGATCCTCGACAACGCCGGCCTGCTGGCCCCGCGCAACGGCACCGCGATCGACTTCCCGAGCGCGGCCCAGGCGGCGGAGCAGATCGGCTACCCGGTGCTGGTGCGCCCGAGCTTCGTGCTCGGCGGCCGCGGCATGGAGATCGTCTACGACACCGCGTCGCTCGCGGACTACTTCGAGCGCGTCGCGGGCCAGGGCATCGTCGGACCGTCGCACCCGCTGCTGGTTGACCGCTTCCTCGACGACGCGATCGAGATCGACGTCGACGCGCTCTTCGACGGCGAGCGGCTCTACATCGGCGGCGTGATGGAGCACATCGAGGAGGCCGGCATCCACTCCGGCGACTCGAGCTGCACCCTCCCGCCGATCACGCTCGGCCGCCGCGAGATCGACCGCGTGCGCGAGGCGACCCTCAAGATCGCCGAGGGCATCGGCGTGCGCGGCCTGCTCAACGTGCAGTTCGCGATCGGCGCCGGGGTGCTCTACGTGCTGGAGGCCAACCCCCGCGCGTCGCGCACGGTCCCGTTCGTCTCGAAGGCGCTGGGCATCCCGCTGGCCAAGGCGGCCTCCCGGATCATGGTCGGCGACACCGTCGACGGCCTGATCGCGGAGGGCATGCTCCCGGAGCAGGACGGCTCGGTCATCCCGATGGACTCGCCGGTGGCGGTCAAGGAGGCGGTGCTGCCGTTCAAGCGCTTCCGCACCCGCGACGGAAAGATCGTCGACTCCGTGCTGGGGCCGGAGATGCGCTCGACCGGCGAGGTCATGGGCATCGACAAGGACTTCCCGACCGCGTTCGCGAAGAGCCAGGCCGCGGCCTACGGCGGCATGCCGCTCACCGGGACGGTCTTCGTCTCCGTCTCGGACCGCGACAAGCGCGCCATCGTGCTGCCCGTGCTGCGGCTCAAGCAGCTCGGCTACGAGATCCTGGCCACGGAGGGCACCGCGGAGGTGCTCAACCGCAACGGGATCGAGGCCCGCGTCGTCCGCAAGTACAGCGAGTCGCCGGACGACTCGATCGTCGACCTGATCACCCGCAGCGCGGTGGATGTCGTGATCAACACCCCGAGCGGCGGCACCTCGCGCGCCGACGGGTACGAGATCCGCGCGGCCGCGGTGGCGGGGGACAAGCCGCTGTTCACCACGATCGCCGAGCTGAGCGCCGCCGTCGCCTCCCTCGACGCCGTGCGCGAGGGCTTCGAGGTGACCTCGCTGCAGGAGTACGCGCTGCAGCGGGCGTCGCGCGCATGACCGCTGTCGGCGCAGCGTTCGGCGACCGCCTCGCGCAGGCGTTCGCCGAACGCGGCCGGCTGTGCGTCGGCATCGACCCCCACGCGCACCTGCTCGCCGACTGGGGCCTCCCCGCCTCGGCGGCGGGCGTGCGCGAGTTCGGCCTGATCGCAGTGGAGGCCGCGGCCGGCCGGGCGGGACTGGTCAAGCCGCAGGTGGCGTTCTTCGAGCGGTTCGGCGCGGCGGGCTACGTCGCGCTGGAGGAGGTCATCGCCGCCGCGCGCGCCGCGGGCCTCCTGGTCATCGCGGACGCGAAGCGCGGCGACATCGGCACCAGCGTCACCGCCTACGCGGAGTCCTGGCTCACGCCGGGGTCGCCGCTGGAAGCGGACGCCCTGACGGTCTCCGCGTTCCAGGGCGTGGGGTCGATCGCCGAGCCGATGCGCCTCGCCGAGGAGCACGGCAAGGGGCTCTTCGTCCTCGCCGCGACCTCCAACCCGGAGGCCGCCGTCGTGCAGCAGGCGGTCGTCGCCTCGGGTCCGCGTGCCGGGATGACCGTCGCGCGTGCGATCATCGAAGACGTGCACGAGTTCAACCAGCAGCAGCCGGCGCACGCCTTCGGCACCGTCGGGCTGGTGCTCGGCGCGACCGTCGACCTCGCCGCGTACGGCATCGACACGGACGGCGCCCCGGTCACGCCGGCGTTCCCCGTCCTCGCCCCGGGCTTCGGCCACCAGGGCGCGCGCGTCGAGGACGCTCCGCGTCTGTTCGGCACGCTGGCTCCCGGCGTCATCGTGAGCGAGTCCCGCGGCCTGCTGAGCGCCGGTGCGGACGGCCTCGCCGACGCCGTCGCGCGCCGCGCGGAGGAGGTGCGCGTCAGCCATGGCTGAGACCGCCTCCCGTCGTCCCGCCCCGCCCGACGTCGACCGCCGCGCCGCCTCCGAGGCCGCCGTCGCCGCCCGCCGCGCCCGGGCCGCGGTGAAGAAGTCGATCGCCTCCCGCGAGGTGTCGCCGCTCACCGTGCTCGACCACGCCACCGCGAATCCCGACGGCGTGGAGGGGCGGCTCCGGGTCACGGAGTTCCTGCTCAGCGTCCCCGCCATCGGCACGACGAAGATGAACGAGGCGCTCACCGCCCTCGGCATCTCGCCGGCCAAGCGGCTGGGCGGCCTCGGCCGCCACCAGCGACTGCGCCTGCGCGACTTCCTCATCGAGCGCGAGAACAAGGCCGGGCGCCAGCGCAACCAGCTGGTCGTCCTCGCCGGTCCGACGGCGGTCGGCAAGGGCACCGTCTCGACGTACATCCGCGAGAACTACCCCGACGTCCTGCTCTCGGTCTCGGCGACCACCCGGGCCCCGCGGCCCGGCGAGGTCGACGGCGTGAACTACTACTTCGTCGACGACGCCGAGTTCGACCGGATGATCGAGGAAGGTGAGCTGCTCGAGTACGCGACGGTCCACAACGCGTACCGCTACGGCACGCCGCGCGGTCCGATCGAGAAGGCGCTCGACGCCGGCAAGAGCGTGCTGCTGGAGATCGACCTGCAGGGCGCGCGGAGCGTGCGGGAGAGCATGCCCGAGGCGCGACTGATCTTCCTGCTGCCTCCCACCTGGGAGGAACTCGTGCGCCGGCTCATCGGCCGGGGCACCGAGGACTCCGCCGAACAGGCCCGCCGGCTCGAGACCGCGAAGGTCGAGCTGGCCGCCCAGGACGAGTTCGACCACCGCGTCGTGAACCATGACGTCGCCGAGGCCGCCCGCGAGGTCGTAGACTTGATGAAGGTCCGCGCGGCGCCGTCGCGTCCGTAGACCGCCATCGTCGCGCCGCACCCGGCGCCGGCCGACGCACGTCGGCCGCCCAGAACGACCAGGCCGGCCACGGTCTTTCCACAGAACAGCTGAAGGAGTCCCTCCGCATGGCAACCAGCAACAACGGCATCATCGACCCGCCCATCGACGACCTGCTCGCCAAGGTCGAGTCGAAGTACGCCCTGGTGATCTTCGCGTCCAAGCGCGCCCGCCAGATCAACGACTACTACGCCGACCTCCACGAGGGCAGCCTGTTCGACAACGTCGGCCCGCTCGTCGACTCCTCGGTCGACGACAAGCCGCTGTCCGTCGCGATGCACGAGATCAACGAGGACAAGCTCGTCCTGAAGCCGATCGTCGAGTAACGAGCGACGACACCGCCGGGCACGGCCCGGCCCGAGCTGGACTCTGCCGTTGAGGGGGGTGGCGCCGTGAGCGCACGTTTGACCATCGTCGTCGGAGTGACCGGGGGCATCGCCGCGTACAAAGCGGTGGGTGTCATCCGGGCGCTCGTGCTCGACGGGCACTCGGTGCACGTCGTCGCGACGGAGGCCGCACTGCGGTTCGTCGGCCGCCCGACGCTCGAGGCGATCAGCCGCAACCCCGTCGCGACGGACCTCTACGAGGGCGTCGCCGAGGTGCGGCACGTCGCCCTCGGGCAGTCCGCCGACCTCATCGTCATCGCCCCCGCCACCGCGAACACGATCGCGAAGCTGGCGGCGGGCATCGCCGACGACCTCCTCGGCAACACCGTCCTCGCCTCCACCGCCCCGCTCGTCATCGCCCCGGCGATGCACACCGAGATGTGGCGCAACGCCGCGACCGTCGCGAACATCGCGACGCTCCGCGGCCGCGGCGTCCACATCGTCGGCCCGGCGAGCGGCCAGCTCACCGGCGCCGACTCGGGCCCCGGCCGCATGGAGGAGCCCGAGGTCATCGCCCGTGCCGCGTTGCGCGCTGCGGGCGTCTCGCCCCGCCCGGCCGCGACTCCCGCCCCGGAGCCCGTCGCCGACGTGGTGGTGCTCTCGGAGCGCCGTCGCGCGAACGAAGCGGCGCGCCTGCCGCGCGGCGGCGTCGACCTCGCCGGGCGCCGTGTCGTCATCAGCGCCGGCGGCACCCGCGAGCCCCTCGACCCCGTCCGCTTCCTCGGCAACCGCTCGAGCGGCCGCCAGGGCGTCGCCCTCGCGAGCGCGGCGCTGGCTCGTGGCGCCGAGGTCGTGCTGGTGGCCGCGCACCTCGAGGTCGATCCTCCCGAGGGCGTCGAACTCGTCGAGGTGCAGACCGCCCTCGAGCTGCAGAGCGCCGTCGCTGAGGCGGCGCGCTCCGCCGACATCGTCGTGATGACCGCGGCCGTGGCCGACTACCGGCCCGCCGAGACGCGCGACGCCAAGATCAAGAAGTCCGAGGCGGGGGAGACCCTCACCCTCGAGCTCGTCGCCAACCCCGACATCCTCGCCGGACTCGCGCACGACAAGCGCGACGGGCAGGTGCTGGTCGGCTTCGCGGCCGAGACCGAGCCCGACCCGTCCGCCCTGATCGAGCTCGGCCGCGGCAAGCTCGCCGCGAAGGGCTGCGACTTCCTCGTCCTGAACCAGGTCGGCTGGACCCAGGGCTTCGCAACGGAGAGCAATGAGGTCGTCGTCCTGCGGAAGGGCGGAGATATAGTGATGGAGGCCTCGGGCACCAAGCTGTCGGTGGCCGATCGTATCCTCGACGTCATCGCCTGACGCCCGTCGCGACACCTCGCTGGACCCAAGGAGAACAATGGCAGATCTGCGCCTTTTCACGTCCGAGTCGGTCACCGAGGGACACCCGGACAAGATCTGCGACCAGATCTCGGACAGCATCCTCGACGCGCTCCTGACGGTCGACCCGCACAGTCGCGTCGCCGTCGAGACCCTCGTCACCACGGGACTCGTCCACGTCGCCGGTGAAGTGTCGACCCGTGGCTACGTCGAGATCCCCGCGCTCGTGCGCGAGAAGCTCGTCGAGATCGGGTACGACTCGTCCGACGTCAGCTTCGACGGGACCCAGTGCGGCGTGTCCGTCTCCATCGGCGCCCAGTCGCCCGACATCGCGCAAGGCGTCGACAACGCGCTCGAGACGCGCTCCGAGCAGAGCGAGGACGACCTCGATCGGCAGGGCGCGGGCGACCAGGGCATCATGTTCGGCTACGCGACGACCGAGACCCCGCAGTACATGCCCCTCCCGATCTGGCTCGCGCACCGCCTGTCGGAGCGTCTGGCCGCCGTCCGCAAGGACGGGACGCTGGACTACCTCCGCCCGGACGGCAAGACGCAGGTGACGGTCGGCTACGAGGGCATCGTCCCGAAGTCGGTCCAGACCGTCGTGCTCTCGACCCAGCACGCGCCGTCGGTGACGAACGAGCGCCTCCAGGCCGAGGTGATCGAGGAGGTCATCGCGCCGGTGCTGCACGACGCCGGGCTCGAGACCTCGCACATCCGCACGCTCATCAACCCCACCGGACGGTTCGAGATCGGCGGCCCCAAGGGCGACGCCGGCCTCACGGGCCGCAAGATCATCGTCGACACCTACGGCGGCGCGAGCCGGCACGGCGGCGGCGCGTTCTCCGGCAAGGACCCGTCGAAGGTGGACCGCTCCGCCGCGTACGCGATGCGCTGGGTCGCCAAGAACGCCGTGGCGGCCGGTCTCGCCGACCGACTGGAACTGCAGGTCGCGTACGCGATCGGCAAGGCCGCGCCGGTCGGGCTGTACGTCGAGACCTTCGGCACCGGCGCGGTGCCCGACGAGCGGATCATCGCCGCCATCCGCGACGTCTTCGACCTGCGCCCGGCCGCGATCATCCGCGACCTCGACCTGCTGCGGCCGATCTACGCCCGCACCGCCACGTACGGCCACTTCGGCCGGGAGCTCCCGGAGTTCACCTGGGAGCGGCTCGACCGCGTCGACGACCTGCGGTCGGCCGCGGGGCTGTAACGGTGGCGGCGGCCGGCCGGGTCGCCCGCGTCGTCCTCGACTCGCCGCTCCCGCAGCTGGATCACTTCTTCGACTACGCCGTCCCCGAGGAGCTCGCCGCCGAGGCGGTGCCCGGGGTGCGCGTGCGCGTCCCGCTGCGGACGGCGGGCCGGATCGCCGACGGCTACCTCGTCGAGCTCGCCGATCCCGGCGAGGGCTACGACGGCTCGCTGAGCCCGATCGACGCCGTCGTGTCGCCCGTGCCCGTTCTGACGCCCGGGGTGTGGACGCTCGCCCGCAAGCTCGCCGATCGGAGCGCGGGGACGGCGAGCGACATCCTGCGCCTCGCCGTGCCGTCGCGGATGGTGCGCGCCGAGAAGGCCTGGCTCGCGCTGCCGGAGGAGGAGCGGTCGCCCTCGCCGACCCCACCGGCGTTCGGGGTCAGAGGGTACGGCGACGGGACGCTCGAAGCGGCCGTCGCGCGCAACGAGCGGATGGCGGTGCAGGCCATTCCCCGTCTCAGCCCGCTCCCGGACGGCACGTGGGTGGGCGAGTGGGCCATCACCCTGGCCGCACTCGCGGCCTCCTGCTGGGCGGGCGGCCGCACGGCGATCGTGGCCGTGCCCGACCACCGCGACCTCGATCAGCTCGCCGTCGCCCTCGCGGCCGTCGCCCCGGCGGAGGCCGTCGTGCGGGCCGACGCGTCCCAGGCGAACGCCGACCGCTATCGGGCCTTCCTCGCGGCCCTGAGCGGTCCCCGGATCGTGATCGGCAACCGCTCCGTCGTCTACGCGCCGGCGGAGCGCCTCGGGATGATCGCCGTCTGGGAGGACAGCGACCCGCTGCACGCCGAACCGCTGAGCCCGTACGTGCACACGCGCGACGCCGCCCTGGTGCGCCAGGAGCTCACAGGGTGCGCGCTCGTGATCTCCGGCCTGGTCCGCAGCGCCGAGGCGCAGCGCCTGGTGGAGCTCGGCTGGCTCCGCGACGTCGGTCCCGAGCGCATCGTCACGCCGAAGGTCGTTCTCACCGCCAACCAGCAGGCCACCGAGGACGCGGCGCGCGCCGCCCGCATCCCGTCGATCGCCTGGCGTGCGGCGCGGGACGCGCTGAGCGGCGACAGCGGCCGGCCGAAGGGGCCGGTGCTCGTGCAGGTGGCGCGGCCCGGCTACGTCCCCCAGCTGGCGTGCGTGAGCTGCGGCCAGGCCGCGCGCTGCAACCGGTGCGAGGGACCGCTGGGCCAGACGCGTTCCGGTGCGACGCCGTCGTGCGGCTGGTGCGGAGCGCTCGCGACCGACTGGACGTGCGAGCGGTGCGAGGGCCGGCGGTTCCGGATGGTCAGCCTCGGCTCCGGGCGCACGGCCGAGGAGCTGGGCCGTGCCTTTCCCGGCACGCGGGTGATCCTGGCAGACGGCGACCACCCCGTGCAGCGCGTCGGCTCGGCTCCCGCGCTCGTCGTCGCGACCCGGGGCGCCGAGCCCATCGCCGAGGGCGGGTTCCAGGCCGTGCTGCTCCTCGACGGGGAGCGGATGCTCGCGCGGGAGACCCTCCATGTCGCGGAGGACTGCCTGCGCTGGTGGGCGAGCGCGGCCACGCTCGCCGCGCCCGGAGCGCCCACGATCCTGGTCGGGGTGTCGGGGCCGCTCGCCCGCGCCTTCGCGACCGGACGGATGGTGGACTTCGCGCGGGCCGAGCTCACCGACCGTCGTGAGCTGCGCTTCCCGCCCGCGGTCCGGCTCGCCTCCGTCACCGGTACGGAGGAGGCCGTCCAGGGTGTGATCGGCGCGGTCGACCCGGGCCTCCTGATCGACGTGCTCGGACCGGCGCCCGTCGACGACCGGCTGGTCCGCGGCATCCTGCGCTTCGAGTACGCGCGGGGGGCGGAGGTCGCCGCAGCCGTGCGCGCGGCGGTCGTGCGCAACGCCACCAAACGGCGCAAAGCCCCGGCCGGGCGCGGCGGCTTCCGTCCGGCGCCGGCTCTCCGGGTGCGCTTCGACGACCCCGAGATCCTCTAGCGGCCGCGGGTAGACTCGACCGCGGTCCCACCCGCTCCACACCCTCCGGAAGAACCTTCGCATGCGCCTCGTCTTCGCCGGCACACCCGCCGTCGCCCTCCCGTCCCTCCACGCCCTCGCCGAACGGCACGACATCCTCTCCGTGATCACACGGGAGGACGCCCCGCTCGGCCGCAAGCGCGTCCTGACGCCGTCGCCGGTCGCCACCGCGGCGGCCGACCTCGGCCTCCCCGTCATCAAGGCGAACCGTCTGGGGGAGGAGGTGACGGAGCAGGTGGCCGCACTCGCCCCCGACCTCGGGGTGATCGTCGCGTACGGCGGCCTGGTGCGGGAGCCGCTGCTGTCGCTGCCGCGCCTCGGCTGGATCAACCTCCACTTCTCGCTCCTCCCTCGCTGGCGCGGGGCCGCACCGGTGCAGCACGCGGTCATCGCGGGCGACGCGGAGACGGGTGCCGCGGTCTTCCAGCTCGTCCCGGCACTGGACGCGGGCGACGTCTTCTCGGAGCTCCGCCGCCCGATCGGGGCCGACGAGACCGCGGGAGAGCTGCTCGACGCGCTGGCCGTGTCGGGAGCCGCCCTGCTCGCGGACACGGTCGACGCTCTCGAGGCGGGGACGGCCGTGGCGCAGCCGCAGCGGGGCGAGCCGACGCTCGCCCCGAAGCTCGCCCTCGCCGACGCCCACCTCGACTTCGGGCAGCCGGCGCCGGAGGTCTACGCGCGGCTGCGGGGGGTCACTCCGGAGCCGGGCGCGTTCGCCCTGCTGGACGGCGAGCGGTTCAAGATCGCCGAGGCCCGTCCCGCCCTCGACGCCGCACCCCTCGAGGCCGGCCGCGTGGAACTGCATGACAAGCGCGTGCTGGTCGGCACGGCGACCTCCCCCCTCGAACTCGTCGCCGTGCAGCCCGCGGGCAAGCGCGCCATGGCAGCCGCCGACTGGTGGCGCGGCGCCGGCGGAACGGCGGTGCTCTCATGACCGACCGTCGCCCCCGTGACGACCGTGGCCGTGACGACCGCCAGCGCGGTGACCGCCCGCGTGGCGACCGGCCCCGTGGCGATCGCCCCCGCGACAGCCGTCCGGCCGAGCCGGCGGTGCAGCCCGCTCGCCGGGTCGCCCTCGACGTGATCGCGGCGGTGAGCGATTCCGACGCGTACGCCAACCTCCTGCTCCCCACGCGTCTGGCCCGGGCCCGGCTGTCGCCCGCCGACGCCGCCCTCGCGACCGAGCTGACCTACGGGACCCTGCGCATGCAGGGCTACTACGACCGCGTGATCGCGGATGCCGCCGGTCGTCCCGTCGACCGCATCGACCCGCCGATCCTCGATGTGCTGCGGCTCGGAGCGCACCAGCTGCTCTCGACCCGCATCCCCTCGCACGCGGCGGTCAACGAGTCCGTCGCCCAGGCTCGGCTGGTCGGCAGCCGGTCCGCGACCGGCTTCGCGAACGGCGTCCTGCGCGAGATCGGCCGGCACACGCCCGAGGAGTGGCGCGAGCGCGTCGCCGCAGAGGCCAGGAACGAGGACGACCGGCTCGCCGCGCTCACGTCGCACCCCACCTGGGTGATCCGGGCGTTCCGGCGGTCGCTGGCCGCCGAGGGGCGCGGGGACGAGCTGGAGGCGCTGCTGGAGGCGGACAACGCCGCCCCGCGCGTGAACCTCGTCGCCCTCCCGGGGCTGGCCGAGGCACCGTCCGGCGCGCGTCCCGACCGCTACTCGCCCGTCGGCTTCACCGGCGACGGCGGCGACCCGCTGGGTCTCGTGGAATCGTCGAAGGGGCGCCTCCGCGTGCAGGACGAGGGCTCGCAGCTCGCCGCCCTGGCGCTCACCCGGGCGCGCCCGGTGCGGCCGGGGGAGCGCTGGCTCGACCTCTGCGCCGGCCCGGGAGGCAAGGCCGCCCTGCTCGCGGCCGAGGCCCTCGCCGGCGGCGCCGAGCTGGTCGCGAACGAGCTCGTGCCCGCGCGCGCCGAGCTGGTGCGCAAGGCCCTCGCCGCGGTGCCGCTGGAGGTACCGGTGTGGGAGGAGGACGGCACGACGTTCGGCGACGAGCATCCGGAGGCGTTCGACCGCATCCTGCTCGACGCGCCGTGCACCGGCCTGGGAGCGCTGCGCAGGCGGCCCGAGGCCCGCTGGCGCAAGGAGCCCAAGGACGTCGCCGAGCTGAGCGCGCTGCAGAACCGGCTGATCGACTCGGCGGTCGGCGCGCTGGCGCCCGGCGGGCTCCTCGCGTACGTGACGTGCTCGCCGCACATCGCCGAGACCCGGAGCATCGTCGCCGGCGCGCTGGACCGGCATCCCGAGCTGGAGGCCGTCGGCACCGCCGAGGTCGTGCAGGGACTGGCGGAAGCGCCCCTCGACCTGGCGGGCGATCCGGAGGTCGTGCAGCTCTGGCCGCACCGGCAGCTCACCGACGCCATGTTCATCGCCCTGCTCGCCAAGCGCTGAGCGCCGCGAGAGGTGAGTAGTCGTGGGTGCGTGGCTCTCCGCACCCACGACTGCTCACGTCTCGCGAAAGGGTGTGCGCCCGCTCGATAGGCTGGACGTATGGCCCGCATCAACCCGAGCATCCTCGCCGCCGATTTCGTCAATCTGGAGCGCGACCTCGACCGGATCGCCACGGCGGATCTGGTCCACGTCGACGTCATGGACAACCACTTCGTGCCGAACCTCACGTTCGGCCCGCAGATGGTGGAGCGCATCCAGGCCGTGAGCGCCATCCCGCTCGACGTGCACCTGATGATCGACGACCCCGACCGCTGGGCGCCGGGGTACGCGGAGCTGGGCGCCTACTCGGTCACGTTCCACGCCGAGGCCGCGGCCGATCCGGTCGCGCTGGCCCGACGGCTGCGCGCGATCGGCGCCCGCGCGGGCATCGCCCTCAAGCCGGGCACCGACGCCGCCCCGTATCTGGACCTCCTGCCGGAGTTCGACCAGGTGCTCGTCATGACGGTCGAGCCGGGATTCGGCGGCCAGTCGTTCATGCCGGAGACGATGCCGAAGCTGCGCGCGCTGCGCGAGGCGGTCGAGGCGCGCGGCCTCGATGTCTGGCTGCAGGTCGACGGGGGAGTGACCGCCGAGACCATCGTGACCGCCGCGGAGAACGGTGCGGACACCTTCGTCGCCGGATCCAGCGTGTTCCGCGGCGAGCCGGCCGAGCAGATCGCCGGCCTGCGGGCGGCCGTCGCCGCGCACTCCCACTGACGGCGGCGCACAGGGGTCCCCGCGACCGCTACGCTGTAATGGTGAAAACCTTCGACGACCTCTTCGCCGAGCTCAGCGAGAAGGCCGCGACCCGTCCGGAGGGATCCGGGACGGTGCGCGAGCTGGATGCGGGCGTGCACGCCATCGGAAAAAAGATCGTGGAGGAGGCCGCCGAGGTCTGGATGGCCGCGGAGTACCAGTCCGACGAAGAGACGGCCGAGGAGATCTCCCAGCTGCTCTACCACCTCCAGGTGCTCCTGCTGGCCAAAGGCCTGACGCCGGCCGACGTCTACCGACATCTGTGACGCTGCCCTCGAACGCGCCGTGAGGCGCATCCCGCACCCGTCGCACCAGGAAAGACATCGCACATGCTGAAGATCGCCGTCCCCAACAAGGGTTCCCTCTCCGAGACCGCGGCGCAGATGCTCCACGAGGCGGGCTACGTCGGCCGCCGCGACCCCAAGGAGCTCATCGTCACGGACGCGCGCAACGGGGTGGAGTTCTTCTACCTCCGCCCGCGCGACATCGCCACCTACGTCGGCTCCGGCGCGCTCGACGTCGGCATCACCGGCCGAGACCTCCTGCTCGACTCGGGGTCGCCCGCGAGCGAGATCGCCTCCCTCGACTTCGCCGCCTCCACCTTCCGCTTCGCCGCCCCGGCGAACGGCTTCACCGACCTGGCCGACCTCCAGGGCAAGCGGGTCGCGACGAGCTACCCGGGCCTGGTGGGCGCCTTCCTCGCCGAGCGCGGGGTGGATGCCGCCCTCATCAAGCTCGACGGCGCCGTGGAGTCCGCGGTGCGGCTGGGCGTCGCCGACGCGGTCGCCGACGTGGTCGAGACCGGCTCCACGCTGCGCAAGCAGGGGCTGGAGATCTTCGGCCCGGTCATCCTCGAGTCCGAGGCGGTGCTCATCTCGTCGCCCACGCGCGCCGCGGGCGTCGACACGCTGCTGCGCCGGCTGCAGGGCGTCATGGTCGCGCGCCAGTACGTCCTCGTCGACTACAACCTGCCCGCGGTTCTGCTCGACCGCGCCGTCGCCCTGACCCCGGGCGTCGAGTCCCCGACGGTGTCGCCCCTGGGCGAGCCCGACTGGGTGGCCGTGCGCGTCATGATCAAGCAGGACCAGACCAACCGCGTCATGGACGACCTCTACGAGCTGGGCGCGCGGGCCATCCTGGTCACCTCCATCCACGCGGCGCGGATCTGATGTCCGTCGCGGTCCGCGTCATCCCGTGCCTCGACGTGGCCGCCGGCCGCGTCGTCAAGGGGGTGAATTTCCAGAACCTCCGCGATCAGGGCGACCCGGTCGAGCTGGCGCGCAAGTACTTCGAGCAGGGGGCCGACGAGCTCACCTTCCTCGACGTGACGGCGACGGTCGACGACCGCTCCACCACCTACGACGTCGTGCAGGCGACGGCCGAGCAGGTCTTCATCCCGCTCACCGTCGGCGGCGGCGTGCGCAGCGCGGAGGACGTCGCACGGCTGCTCGGCAGCGGCGCGGACAAGATCGGCGTCAACTCGGCCGCGATCGCGCGCCCCGAGCTGATCGCGGAGATCGCGGACCGGTTCGGCGCGCAGGTGCTGGTGCTCTCGCTCGACGTCAAGCGGTCCGCGGCGACGCCGTCGGGCTTCGTCGTGACGACCCACGGCGGCCGCACCGAGACCGAGCTCGACGCGCTCGACTGGGCGCGACGGGCGATCGAGCTGGGCGCGGGCGAACTGCTGGTCAACTCGATCGACGCCGACGGCACCAAGGAAGGCTTCGACCTGGAGCTCATCCGGGAGATGCGGGCGATCAGCAGCGTGCCCGTCATCGCATCGGGCGGCGCGGGCGCCGTCGCCGATTTCGCGCCCGCGATCGAGGCCGGCGCCGACGCCGTCCTCGCCGCGAGCGTTTTCCACTCCGGCGAGCTGACGATCGGCGACGTCAAGGAGGCCCTGGCACAGGCAGGACGGGAGGTCCGCTCATGAGCGACGACCAGCGCGCGGTGCTCGATCGCATCCGCTTCACCGAGACCGGGCTCGTCCCGGCGATCATCCAGCAGTGGGACACCCGCGAGGTGCTCATGATGGGCTGGATGGACGCCGAGGCGTTCCGGCGCACGATGACGGAGGGGCGGGTGACCTTCTGGTCGCGCTCCCGGCAGGAGTACTGGCGCAAGGGCGACACGTCCGGCCACGTGCAGTTCGTGAAGTCCGCCGCGCTCGACTGCGACGGCGACACCCTCCTGGTGACCGTCGACCAGATCGGCGCCGCCTGCCACACCGGCACCCGCACCTGCTTCGACGCGGACCAGCTCGACCCCGTGGTCGGGGACGGCGCCGCCGACTCCGACGAGATGAGGTCCGACCTGTGATCGCGACGACCGCCGCCTCCACCACCACGCGCGACGACTTCGACGCGCTGGTCGACAGCCACCGCGTCGTGCCCGTCGTGCGCGAGCTGTTCGCCGACGGCGAGACCCCGGTCGGCATCTACCGCAAGCTCGCCGCCGGACGCCCGGGCACGTTCCTCCTGGAGTCGGCCGAGCAGGGCGGGATCTGGTCCCGCTTCTCCTTCGTCGGCGCCGCCTCGTTCGGCGTGCTCACCCAGCAGGGCGACGATGTGCGCTGGCTTGACTACGGCGTGTCCGCCGAGCGCGCTCTCGGCGGGGAGACCGCCCTGCGTCCGCTCGCCGCTCTCGCCGCGCTGCACGAGCGGTGGCAGACGCCGCGCATCCCGGGCCTGCCGCCGCTGACCGGCGGACTGGTCGGCTTCATCGGCTGGGAGGCCATCCGCCAGATCGAGCGGCTGCCCGACCAGCCGCCGGCCGACTACGACATGCCGGGGCAGGCGCTCGCCTTCGCGGCCGACCTCGCCGTGATCGACCACCGCTCCGGCACGGTCAAGCTGATCGCCAACGCCCTCGCCGACGGCGCGGAATCCGCCGACGCCCTGTGGGCCGACGCCCAGGCCCGTCTCGACCGCATGCAGCGCGAGCTGGCGCAGCCGTCGGAGGCGTGGTTGGCGGAGGTCGACCTCGACACCCCGGCCCACCCGGGGTCCCGCACGCGCGAAGAGGACTTCCTGGCGTCGGTGGAGGTCGCCAAGGAGCGCATCGTCGCGGGCGACATCTTCCAGGTCGTCATCTCGCAGCGTTTCGAGCTGGAGTGCACCGCCTCCTCGCTCGACGTCTACCGCGTGCTGCGGGCGCTCAACCCGAGCCCCTACATGTACCTGCTGTCCCTGGAGCGTCCCGACGGCGGCGCCTACCAGATCGTCGGCTCGTCGCCCGAGGCGCTCGTGAAGGTGCAGGAGGGGCGCGCGTTCACCCACCCGATCGCGGGTTCGCGCCCACGCGGCGCGACGCCGGAGGAGGACCTCGACCTGGAGACCTCCCTCCTCGCCGACGACAAGGAGCGCGCCGAGCACCTCATGCTGGTCGACCTCGCCCGCAACGACCTGCTGAAGGTCTGCGCCGCCGGGTCCGTCGAGGTGACGGAGTTCATGCGGATCGAGCGGTTCAGCCACATCATGCACATCGTCTCGTCGGTGGAGGGCGACCTCCTGCCCGACGCCTCTGCGATCGACGTGTTCCGCGCGACGTTCCCCGCGGGGACCCTGTCGGGTGCGCCGAAGCCGATGGCGCTGCGGATCATCGACGAGCTCGAGCCGGCTCAGCGCGGCGTGTACGGGGGAGTGATCGGCTACTTCGACTTCGCAGGCGACGCCGATCTCGCCATCGCCATCCGCACCGCCACCATCATGGACGGCGTCGCGCGGGTGCAGGCGGGAGGCGGACTGGTCGCCGACTCTGTCCCGCGCAGCGAGTTCCAGGAGTCGCAGAACAAGGCCGCCGCGCCGCTGCGCGCGGTCGCCGTGGCGAACGCCATGCGCCGGGTGACCGGCGCCGCTGACGGCGGGCGCTGATCGCGATGACGGCCGAGAACCCGGACGACACGGCGACGGAGCAGAAGGCCTCCCGCCCGGTGAACCGCCGCTCCAAGTACGTCGCGCTGCTCGCCCTCGTGGTCGGCAGCGGACTGACCCTCCTGTCGGCGACGCAGACCTGGTTCAGCGTGCACCTCACGGATGTCGGGAGTCACGTCGGCATCCTGGGTGTGCCCGGCTCGACCGCCGCTCCGGCGCTGACGGCCCTCGCCCTCGCGGGCCTGGCGCTGACCGCGGCGCTGGCGATCGCCGGCCCGATCTTCCGCATCGTGCTCGCGCTGCTGGGCATGCTGCTGGGCGTCTCGGTGCTGATCTCCGCCGGCAGCGCCCTGGCGGATGCGCTGCGCGCCTCCTCCTCGGTCATCACCACGGCGACCGGGGTCGCGGGCGAAGCCTCCATCCGGCGCCTGGTCGACGCGGTCGACGTGCAGTTCTGGCCGTGGCTCGCCGTGGTCGGCGGCGCGCTGATCGTGCTCGCGAACGCGGCCGTCATCGTCTTCTCCCGGCTCTGGCCGGGTTCGTCCCGCAAGTACCAGACGCGGTTCGCCGGGGCGGACGGCCGTGACGCCGCCGCCGCGCTCGGAATCGCCGACACGCCCGAATCGGACGACGAGGAGGCGCGCGCGGTGGCCGAGGGCGAGACCGCCGCGGAGCCCGCGACGCTCGATCGGGACACCGCGATCGACAGCTGGGACGAGCTGAGCCGCGGCGACGATCCCACGCGCTGAGCCACTAGACTTGATCCGTTCCCATTCCCGTGCGTGCCGTCGGCGCGCACCCGACGTGCAGGAGTCCCATGAGCACCGAGTCAGTCGAGCCAGGCCACGGTCATTCGCCGGCGGCGTGGACGGCCGTGATCATCATGCTGGTCGCCTTCGCCATCGGCGCTGTGGCGTTCTTCTTCGATGCGCCGGTCATCGTCTGGGCGGCGGCCGGTCTGGCCATCGTGGGTCTCATCGTCGGCTGGATCATGAAGCGCGCGGGCTACGGAGTCGGCGGCTCCAAGTACACCCCGAAGGGTCACTGACGCGTGCTCGCCGACCTCGTCGCCGGCGCGCTCGAGGATGCTGAACGGCGGCGCGCCGAGCGTCCGCTCGCCGTCGTCGAGGCAGCAGCCCTCGATCGTGCCCCCGCACTCGACGCCCTCTCCGCCCTCGCCCCCGCGGACCGCATCAAGGTCATCGCGGAGGTCAAGCGGGCGAGCCCGTCGCGCGGCGCCCTCGCCGACATCCCGGATCCGGCCGCCCTGGCCGCCGCGTACGAGAGCGGCGGCGCCAGCGCGATCAGCGTCCTGACCGAGGAGCGCCGTTTCCGCGGCTCGCTCGCCGACCTGGAGTCGGTGCGCGCCGCGGTCTCGATCCCCGTGCTCCGCAAGGAGTTCGTCGCCGAGCCGTACCAGATCTTCGAGGCGCGCGCCGCGGGCGCCGACCTCGTGCTCCTCATCGTCGCCGCGCTCGACCAGCAGACCCTGGTCTCGCTGCACGACCTGATCGTCGAGCTGGGCATGACCCCGCTCGTCGAGGCGCACACCGAGGACGAGCTGAGCCGGGCGTTCGACACCGGCGCGAAGCTCGTGGGCGTCAACGCCCGCAACCTCTCCACGTTCGAGCTGGATCGCGATCTGTTCGGCCGCCTGGCCGACCGGTACCCGTCCAGCACCATCCGCGTCGCGGAGTCCGCCGTCCTCTCGGCGGCCGACGTGGCGCACTACCGGGCGGCGGGCGCGGACGTCGTGCTCGTCGGCGAGGCGCTCGTCACGAGCGACCCCGTCGCCACGCTCGGCGAGTTCCTGGGAGTCTGATGTCCCTCCGTTCCGAGACCGGTCCCTACTTCGGCGACTTCGGCGGCCGCTTCGTGCCCGAATCGCTCGTCGCCGCGCTGGACGAGCTGTCCGCGGCGTGGGAGGAGGCCAAGGCCGATCCCGCGTTCCATGCCGAGCTGGACGAGCTGCACCGGTCGTACACCGGGCGCCCGTCGATCATCACCGAGGTGCCCCGGTTCGCCGAGCACGCGGGCGGCGCGCGCGTCATCCTCAAGCGCGAGGACCTCAACCACACCGGGTCGCACAAGATCAACAACGTGCTCGGCCAGGCCATCCTGACCAAGCGCATCGGCAAGAAGCGGGTCATCGCGGAGACCGGCGCCGGCCAGCACGGGGTCGCCACGGCCACCGCGGCCGCGCTGTTCGGCCTCGAGTGCACCGTCTACATGGGCGAGGTCGACACGGAGCGCCAGGCGCTCAACGTCGCCCGCATGCGCCTCCTCGGCGCCGAGGTCATCGCCGTCAAGACCGGCTCGCGCACCCTCAAGGACGCGATCAACGACGCGATGCGCGACTGGGTCACCAACGTGGAGACCACCAACTACATCTTCGGCACGGTCGCCGGGCCGCACCCGTTCCCGGCCATGGTCCGCGACCTCCAGAAGATCATCGGCGAGGAGGCGCGCGAGCAGGTGCTCGCCCTCACCGGCCGTCTGCCCGACGCCGTCGCCGCGTGCGTCGGCGGCGGCTCCAACGCCATCGGCATCTTCCACGCGTTCCTCGACGACGAGGACGTGCGTCTCGTCGGCTTCGAGGCCGGGGGAGAGGGCGCCGAGACGCCCCGCCACGCCGCCACCATCACGAAGGGCCGCCCGGGCGTCCTGCACGGCGCGCGCAGCCTCCTGCTCCAGGACGAGGACGGCCAGACCATCGAGTCGCACTCGATCTCCGCCGGGCTCGACTACCCGGGTGTCGGCCCCGAGCACTCGTGGCTGTCCTCGATCGGCCGCGCCGAGTACCGGCCCGTGTCGGACGCGGACGCGATGGAGGCGCTGCGCCTGCTCAGCCTGACCGAGGGCATCATCCCGGCGATCGAGTCGTCGCACGCCCTCGCGGGCGCGCTGGTGCTCGGGCGCGAGCTCGGCCCCGACGGCATCGTGCTCGTCAACCTCAGCGGCCGCGGCGACAAGGACATGGAGACCGCCGGACGCTACTTCGGCCTGATCGACGAAGGAGCCGTGCAGTCGTGAGCCGGGTCGCCGACACCATCGCCCAGCGCAACCGGGAGGCCGGCGGCGCGCTCATCGGCTACCTGCCCGCCGGGTTCCCCGATCTCGAGACGAGCATCGAGGCCGCCGTGGCCCTCGCCGAGAACGGCGTCGACGTCATCGAGCTCGGCCTGCCGTACTCCGACCCCGTCATGGACGGCACCGTCATCCAGGCCGCGACCCAGCAGGCGCTCGCGGGCGGCTTCCGCCTGCGCGACGGCTTCACCGCGGTGCGCGAGATCACGAAGCGCGCGGACATCCCCGTGCTCGTGATGACCTACTGGAACCCCGTGCTGCAGTACGGCGTCGACCGCTTCGCCGACGACCTCGCGGCCGCGGGCGGTGCGGGACTCATCACGCCCGATCTGATCCCGGACGAGGGCGCCGACTGGCTCGCCGCCTCCGACCGGGCCGGACTGGACCGCGTGTTCCTCGCCGCGCCGACGTCGACCGACGAGCGCCTCCGCCGCACCGTGGAGGCGAGCCGCGGCTTCGTCTACGCCGTCTCGACGATGGGCATCACCGGTGCGCGCTCCGACGTGGACGCCGCCGCCCGCACCCTCATCGGCCGCCTCCGCGAGGCCGGCGCGACGAGTGCATGCGTGGGCGTCGGCATCTCCACCGGCGCCCAGGTGCGCGAGGTGCTCGAGTACGCCGACGGCGCGATCGTCGGCTCCGCCCTGGTCAAGGCCCTCGCCGACGGCGGGGTCGAGGCGGTCGCCCGCACGGCGGCCGAACTGGCGGGTGGCGCGGCGCGGTAGCGCCGTCGTCTTAGACTATGGAGGCTGCGCGGCGATCCGCGGCGGCCTGATCCGAATCGAAAGGTGAGTCTTCGGGTGTTTGCGACGATGAGCAGCTGGTACGCCAGCATCCCGAGCCCGGGGCCCGAATGGCAGAACATCCCGATCGATCTGTTCGGGTGGCACTGGCGCATCCAGACCTACGCGATCATGATCCTCATCGGGATCGTCGTGGCGGTGCTGTGGACCTCGCGCCGGCTGAGCAAGCGCGGCGGCGAGCCGGGCGTGG
>NZ_MKVJ01000014.1:0-42396 GCF_001898805.1 Leifsonia sp. 71-9 | reverse complement strand
GCCCGCCTCTACCACGTGTTCACCCACCCGGGCGACTACTTCTACGCGGGTGCCAACCCGTGGAACGTCTTCGCGATCTGGGAGGGCGGCAACGCCATCTTCGGCTCGCTGATCGGCGGTGCCGTCGGTGTGCTGATCGCCGCGCGCATCACCGGCGTGCGGTTCTGGTCGTTCGCCGACGCCCTCGCCCCGGCCCTGCTGCTCGCCCAGGCGATCGGCCGCCTCGGCAACTACGTCAACCAGGAGCTGTTCGGCCTGCCGACCAACCTGCCGTGGGGCCTCCAGATCGACGCCGGCAACAAGGCGATCCCGGTGGGGCTGCCCGACGGCACGCTCTTCCAGCCGCTGTTCCTCTACGAGATCATCTGGAACGTCATCGGCGTCGTCGTGATCCTCTTCCTGGAGCGCAAGTTCCAGCTGCGCTGGGGCAAGACCCTCGCCGTCTACCTCATCTGGTACGGCCTCGGCCGCTCCTACCTGGAGTCGATCCGCATCGACCCGAGCGAGTTCAACATCCTGGGCATCCCGACCAATGTGTGGGCGGCGTTCCTGGCCGTCATCCTCGGCATCGTGATCTTCGTGGTGCAGACCCGCCGCCACCCCGGACTCGAGCCGAGCGTGTACCGCCCGGGTCGTGAATGGGTGCGACCCGATGCTGAGGTAGACTCTGACGACACGGACTCGGATGACGAGGTCCCCGACGAGGACGACGGGGTACCCGCCGGATCCTCAGGAGCCAAGGCCACAAGCCCAACGAACGGTTGAACCCCGTCGGCTCGAACCACCCGCAACGTCTGTCGAGGCAATCCCGAAAGCATCACCGACCGCACCGAGTCACCAGGCCGCACACAGCCCGGTGAGCGCGGCGGATCCACCTCCTCCCCAGGGCCGATGGCGTCCCCGCACTTACATCCCCACATCCACGACACTGTGAGGACGGTCGAAAGATGGCGTTCACGCCTCCCCGAACCCGGTTCAGCACCCTCCCTGCGAAGCAAGGTCTCTACGACCCCGCCGACGAGAAGGACGCCTGTGGCCTCGCCATGGTGGCGACCCTGCGCGGCACCGCCGGGCACGACATCATCGACGCCGCGCTGCAGGCGCTGCGCAACCTCGAGCACCGCGGCGCGGTCGGCTCCGACGCCGGCACCGGCGACGGCGCGGGCATCATCACGCAGGTGCCCGACGTCTTCCTGCGCGCCGTCTCCGGCGTGGAGCTGCCGGCCGCCGGTCGGTACGCGGTCGGCAACGCCTTCCTCCCCACGGCGGAGGGCGAGCGCGCGGCCGTCAAGGCGGCCGTCGAGACCATTGCGGCCGAGCAGGACCTGACCGTCCTCGGCTGGCGCGAGGTGCCGGTGCGCCCGGACGAGCTCGGAACGCTCGCCCGCGACGCGATGCCGGTCATCGAGCAGCTCTACGTGTCGAGCACCCGCACGGACGAGAACGGCGCCCCGCTCGCGGGGATCGCGCTCGACCGCCTGACGTTCTTCCTGCGCAAGCGGGCCGAGCGCGAGCTGGACCTCTACTTCTCGTCGCTGTCGAGCCGCACCCTGGTCTACAAGGGCATGGTCACGACGCTGCAGCTGGAGCCGTTCTACCCGGACCTCTCCGACCAGCGCTTCGCCTCCAAGCTCGCGCTGGTGCACTCGCGCTACTCCACGAACACGTTCCCCTCCTGGCCGCTCGCGCAGCCGTTCCGGATGATCGCGCACAACGGCGAGATCAATACGGTGCAGGGCAACCGCAACTGGATGCGCGCCCGCCAGTCGCAGCTCGAGAGCGAGCTGCTCGGCGACCTGTCGCCCGTCTTCCCGATCGTCACGCCGGGCGCGAGCGACTCCGCCTCGTTCGACGAGGTCGTGGAGCTCATCTCGCTCACCGGGCGTTCGCTCCCGCACGCGGTGATGATGATGGTGCCGGAGGCCTGGGAGAACCAGACCGAGATCGACCCGGTCCGCCGCGACTTCTACGAGTACCACTCGATGCTCATGGAGCCGTGGGACGGCCCGGCCGCGATCGTCTTCACCGACGGCTCGGTCGTCGGCGCGACCCTGGACCGCAACGGCCTGCGCCCCGGCCGGTACGTCGTCACGAACGACGGCCTCGTGGTGCTCGCCTCGGAGATCGGCGTGCTCGACATCGAGCCGAGCCGCGTCGTGCGCAAGGGCCGTCTGCGCCCGGGCCGTATGTTCCTGGTCGACACCGTCGCCGGGCGCCTGATCGAGGACGACGAGATCAAGTCGGAGCTCGCCGCGGGCGCGCCCTACGGCGAGTGGCTCGACGAGGGCCGCATCAACCTCAAGGATCTGCCCGAGCGCGAGCACATCGTGCACACCCCGGCCTCCATCACGCGCCGCCAGCGCACCTTCGGCTATACCGAGGAGGAGGTCCGCATCCTCCTGAAGCCGATGGCGACCACGGGTGCGGAGCCGCTCGGCGCGATGGGATCGGACACGCCGGTCGCCGTGCTCTCGGAGCGGCCGCGCCTGCTGTTCGACTACTTCACGCAGCAGTTCGCGCAGGTGACGAACCCGCCGCTGGACTCGATCCGCGAAGAGGTCGTCACCTCCCTGAAGCTGGGCCTCGGTCCGGAGCGCAACCTGCTCTCGGCCGGCCCCGAGCACGCCCGCCAGGTCGTCCTCGACTTCCCGGTGATCGACAACGACGAGCTCGCCAAGATCCAGCACATGGATCCGGCGCCCGGCAGCCGCCTGACCACGACGATCCGCGGCCTGTACCGCTTCGACGCGGGGACGGACGCCATGGAGCGCCGGCTCGCCGAGATGTGCGACGAGGTCGACGAGGCGATCGAGGCCGGCGCGCAGTTCATCGTGCTCAGCGACCGCGACTCCAACAAGGACCTCGCGCCCATCCCGTCGCTGCTGATGCTGGCGGCCGTGCACCACCACCTGATCCGGGCTGAGAACCGCATGAAGGTCGGTCTGATCGTGGAGGCGGGCGACGTCCGCGAGGTGCACCACGTCGCGCTCCTGATCGGCTACGGCGCATCCGCGATCAACCCGTACCTGGCGATGGAGACCTGCGAGGAGCTCGTCCGCTCCGGCTTCATCCCGGGCGTGACGCCCGAGAAGGCGGTCAAGAACGTGATCAAGGCGCTCGGCAAGGGCGTCCTGAAGATCATGTCGAAGATGGGCATCTCGACCGTGTCGTCGTACGCGGCGGCGCAGGCGTTCGAGGCCGTCGGCCTCAGCCAGGCCTTCGTCGACCGCTACTTCACCGGCACGACGAGCAAGCTCGGCGGCGTGGGCATCGAGGTCATCGCGGCCGAGAACCTCTCGCGCCACGAGAGCGCCTACCCGGCCGAGAGCGCCATCGTCGCGCACGAGCGCCTGGCGACCGGCGGCGAGTACCAGTGGCGCCGCGACGGAGCCCCGCACCTCTTCAACCCGGAGACGGTCTTCCGCCTCCAGCACTCGACGCGAACGCGCCGATACGACGTCTTCCGCGAGTACACGAAGCTCGTCGACGACCAGGCCGAGTCGCTCATGACGCTGCGCGGGATGTTCGCCCTCAAGACGGGCGAGCGCACCCCGGTGCCGCTCGACGAGGTCGAGTCGGTCGAGTCGATCGTGAAGCGGTTCTCCACGGGTGCGATGAGCTACGGCTCCATCTCGAAGGAGGCGCACGAGACCCTCGCGATCGCCATGAACCGGCTCGGCGCCAAGTCGAACACCGGTGAGGGCGGCGAGGACCTCGACCGGCTGCTCGACCCGGAGCGCCGCAGCGCGATCAAGCAGGTCGCGTCGGGCCGCTTCGGCGTCACGAGCATGTACCTCACGCACGCCGACGACATCCAGATCAAGCTCGCGCAGGGCGCCAAGCCCGGCGAGGGCGGTCAGCTGCCGCCGACCAAGGTCTACCCCTGGGTGGCCCGCACCCGGCACGCGACGGCCGGCGTCGGCCTCATCTCGCCGCCGCCGCACCACGACATCTACTCGATCGAGGACCTCAAGCAGCTCATCTTCGACCTGAAGCGGGCGAACCCGGGCGCACGCGTCCACGTGAAGCTCGTCTCGGAGTCGGGCATCGGCGCGGTCGCCGCCGGCACCGCGAAGGCCCTCGCCGACGTCATCCTGGTCTCCGGCCACGACGGCGGCACCGGCGCCTCCCCGGTCAACTCGCTCAAGCACGCGGGCACCCCGTGGGAGCTCGGCCTGGCCGAGACGCAGCAGACGCTGATGCTCAACGGGATGCGCGACCGCGTGGTCGTGCAGGTCGACGGCCAGCTCAAGACCGGCCGCGACGTGATCGTCGGCGCCCTGCTCGGCGCCGAGGAGTTCGGCTTCGCGACGGCGCCGCTGGTGGTCTCCGGCTGCATCATGATGCGCGTCTGCCACCTCGACACCTGCCCGGTCGGCGTCGCCACGCAGAACCCCGAGCTGCGCTCGCGCTTCTCGGGCAAGCCCGAGTTCGTCGTGAACTTCTTCGAGTTCATCGCCCAGGAGGTGCGCGAGTACCTCGCCGAGCTCGGCTTCCGCAGCCTGGACGAGGCCATCGGCCACGCCGAGCTGCTCGACGTCGACCGCGCCGTGAAGCACTGGAAGGCGTCCGGCATGGACCTGTCGCCGATCCTGAACGGCCCGGAGTTCCCGGACACCGCGCCGCGCAAGAACGGCCGCGCCCAGGACCACGAGCTCGAGCTGCACTTCGACAACCAGCTGATCGAGGCCTCCCGCGACGTGCTCGCGAACGGCGGCACCCTCGAGCTGTCCCTGCCGATCCGCAACACGGAGCGCGCGGTCGGCACCATGCTCGGCCACGCCGTCACCGTCGCACGCGGCGAGAACGGCCTCCCGAACGGCTCGATCGACATCACCCTCACGGGCTCCGCCGGCCAGTCGCTCGGCGCGTTCCTCCCGAGCGGCATCACGCTGCGGCTGGAGGGCGACTCGAACGACTACGTCGGCAAGGGCCTCTCCGGCGGTCAGATCGTCGTGCGCCCGCCGAAGGAGGCCGTGTTCGCGGCCGAGCGCAACGTGATCGCGGGCAACGTGATCGGCTACGGCGCGACGCAGGGCAGCATGTTCATCCGCGGCATCGTGGGCGAGCGCTTCCTGGTCCGCAACTCCGGGGCGACCGCGGTCGTCGAAGGGGTCGGCGACCACGCGCTCGAGTACATGACCGGTGGGCTCGCCGTCATTCTCGGCGGAACGGGGCGCAATCTCGGCGCTGGCATGTCGGGCGGCACCGCCTACGTGTACGAGCTCAAGGAGGACCGCGTCAACCGCGACTCGCTCGCCACCGGTGAGCTGGAGCTGCTGCCGCTCGGCAGCGCCGACGTGGAGATCGTGCGCGACCTGCTCGAGAAGCACCGGGCGGAGACGGGATCGGCGCTGGCCGAGCGCCTCCTCGCCGACTTCGACACGACGGTCGCGAAGTTCGTCAAGGTGCTGCCGCGCGACTACGCGGCCGTGCTGCAGATGCGTCAGGAAGCCGTCGACGAGGGCCTCGACCCCGACGGCGACATTGTGTGGAACCGAATCTTGGAGGTGACTGGTGGCTGATCCTAAGGGCTTTTTGAAGACCACGGAGCGGGAGCTCCCGAAGCGACGCCCGGTCTCCGTGCGCCTCATGGACTGGAAAGAGGTCTACGAGGCCGGCGATCCGGCGCAGCTGCGCCGGCAGGCGGGCCGCTGCATGGACTGCGGCGTGCCGTTCTGCCACCAGGGCTGCCCGCTCGGCAACCTCATCCCGGAGTGGAACGACCTGATGTGGCGCGGGGAGGGTCGCCAGGCCATCGAGCGCCTGCACGCGACCAACAACTTCCCGGAGTTCACCGGCCGCCTCTGCCCGGCCCCCTGCGAGTCCTCGTGCGTGCTCGGCATCAACCAGCCGGCCGTCACGATCAAGCAGGTCGAGGTCTCGATCATCGACCAGGCGTGGCAGAACGGCTGGGTGCAGCCGCACCCGCCGGAGCGCCTCACCGGCAAGACGGTCGCGGTCGTCGGCTCGGGCCCGGCCGGTCTGGCCGCCGCCCAGCAGCTCACCCGCGCCGGCCACACGGTCGCCGTGTACGAACGCGACGACCGCATCGGCGGTCTGCTGCGCTACGGCATCCCGGACTTCAAGATGGAGAAGAAGCACCTCGAGGCGCGTCTGAACCAGATGATGGCCGAGGGCACCCGCTTCCGCGCCGGCGTCAACATCGGCGTGGACATCACCTGGGACGACCTGCGTGCGCGCTACGACGCCGTCGTGGTCGCGACCGGTGCGATGGTGCCGCGCGACCTCCCGATCCCGGGCCGTGACCTGGCGGGGGTGCACTACGCGATGGAGTACCTCGTCCAGCAGAACAAGGCCGGCGCCGGCGACGACGTCTCCGGCCAGATCACGGCGGACGGCAAGCACGTCGTCGTCCTCGGCGGCGGCGACACCGGTGCGGACTGCATCGGCACGGCGCACCGTCAGGGCGCAGCGAGCGTGACGAACCTCGCGATCGGCGTCCAGCCGCCCGCGGAGCGTCCGGACCACCAGCCGTGGCCGACCACCCCCACCCTCTTCGAGATCCAGTCGGCGCACGAGGAGGGCGGCCAGCGCGAGTACCTCGCGTCGACCGTCGAGTTCCTCGCGAACGAGTTCGGCGAGGTCCGCGCGCTGCGCGTGGCCGAGACCGAGTACCTCGACGGCCGCCGCGTGCCGAAGGCCGGGACCGAGCGCGAGATCCCCGCGGACCTCGTGCTCCTCGCCCTCGGTTTCACGGGCCCGGAGCAGGACGACCTCTCCGCGCAGCTCAACCTCCCGTTCGACCAGCGCGGCAACGTGCAGCGCGACGGGCAGTACCAGACCAGCGAGCCGGGCGTCTTCGTCGCGGGCGACGCCGGGCGCGGCCAGTCGCTCATCGTCTGGGCGATCGCTGAGGGCCGGGCGGCGGCAGCCGCCGTCGACCGGTATCTTGAAGGAGAGACGCAGCTGCCGTCTCCGGTCCGTCCGACCGACCGGGGCATCCTCGTCTGAGGTGACCCGACCAGGGCATCACCACGAACCGCGCGCCGTCAGGGGCGCACGAACAACGGAGCGAACGAAAGCATGAGAAGGGCGAAAATCGTCTCGACCCTCGGGCCGGCGACGTCCAGCTACGACAACATCCGCGCGATCATCGACGCGGGTGTTGACGTGGCCAGGATGAATCTGAGCCACGGCAGCTACGAGGTCCACGAAGGGGTCTACGCCAACGTGCGCAAGGCCGCCGCGGACGCGGGCAAGCCGGTCGCGGTCCTGGTGGACCTGCAGGGACCGAAGATCCGCCTCGGCAAGTTCGAGGCCGGTCCCTACGAGCTCGCCGAGGGCGACATCTTCAAGATCACCACCGAGGACATCATCGGCACCAAGGAGATCTCCTCGACCACGTTCAAGGGCCTGCCCCAGGACGTCAAGCCGGGCGACTTCCTGCTGATCGACGACGGCAAGGTCCGCGTCAAGGTCCTCGAGACCGACGGCACCGTCGTGACCACCGAGGTCATCGTCGCCGGTCCGGTCTCCAACAACAAGGGCATCAACCTCCCGGGCGTCGCGGTCAACGTGCCGGCGCTCTCGGACAAGGACGAGGCCGATCTGCGCTGGGGCCTCAAGCTCGGCGCCGACATCATCGCGCTGTCGTTCGTGCGCAACGCCAGCGACATCCAGCGCGTGCACGAGATCATGGCCGAGGAGGGGCGCCGCGTCCCCGTCGTCGCCAAGATCGAGAAGCCGCAGGCCGTCGAGGCGCTCGAGGAGATCATCGAGGCGTTCGACGCCATCATGGTCGCCCGCGGCGACCTGGGCGTCGAGCTGCCGCTCGAGGCGGTCCCGATCGTGCAGAAGCGCGCCGTCGAGCTCGCCCGCCGCGCCGCGAAGCCGGTCATCGTCGCCACGCAGATGCTCGAGTCGATGATCTCCAGCCCGGTCCCGACCCGCGCGGAGACCTCCGACGTCGCCAACGCCGTCCTCGACGGCGCGGACGCGGTCATGCTCTCGGGCGAAACCAGCGTCGGCGAGTATCCGACGGTCACGGTGCAGACCATGGCCCGCATCGTGACCTCCACGGAGGAGCACGGTCTCGACCGCATCGCCCCGCTCGGCACGCGTCCCCGCACCCAGTCGGGCGCGATCACGCTGGCGGCCGTGGAGGTCGCGGACTTCGTCGAGGCGAAGTACCTCTGCGTGTTCACCGAGTCGGGCGAGTCGGCGCGTCGCATGGCGCGCCTGCGTAACAAGATCCCGATCCTGGCCTTCACGCCGGAGGAGTCGACCCGTCGCAAGATGTCGCTCTACTGGGGCGTCGAGTCCTTCGTGGTCGACCGCGTCACCCACACCGACCAGATGGTCGCCCAGGTGGACGAGGCGCTCAAGTCGACCGGCCGTGCCGTGAACGGCGACAAGGTCATCATCATCTCGGGTTCCCCTCCCGGAATCCCCGGCACCACCAACGACATCCGCGTCCACCGCGTCGGCGACGTGATCTAGGTCCGGATGGAGGTAGGCCCCGCGTCGATCGGACGCGGGGCCTTCCGCGTGCCCGGGGCGTTTTTCCCGGTGAGCTCGCAGGGTGGTTCGGAGGGCCGGAGCGTATCCTGACGGTATGAAGCACCGATGGATCCGCTGGGTTCCCGCGGTCGTCGTGCCCGCGGCGATCGCCGCCGGTGCGATCGTCGTCCCGCTCGCCGCCGGGGCCGCCGACCTCCCCGTGAAGACCCCGGAGGATGTCGTCCGGCTCGTCGCCGCGAGCGACACGAAGACGTTCTCGGGAACCGTCGAGCAGAGCTCGGAGCTCGGACTGCCGGACGTCTCCGGACTGTCGGGCGGCGGCTCCGCGAGCTCGTCGTCCTCCGACGAGCAGAGCGAGCTCGAACTCCTGACCGGCGATCACACGGCCAAGGTCTACGTCGACGGCGCGACCAAGCAGCGCGTCCAGGTCCTGGACCAGCTGGCGGAGCGCGACGCGGTGCGTGACGGCTCCGAGGTGTGGCTGTACGACTCGAAGGGGCAGAGCGCCACGCATGTCACCCTCCCGGCCCGCAGCGAGTCCGGCGGCGGCGCCGCCACGCCGACCCCGCTCGCCACGACGCCGCAGGCGCTGGCCGAGAAGCTGATCGCCGCCGCGGATCCGACCACGAAGGTCACCCTCGCGGCGGCGTCGAGCGTCGCCGGACGCGATGCGTACACCCTCGTGCTCACCCCGCGCACCGACGCGACCCTGGTCGGGTCCGTGCGGATCGCGGTGGACGGAGCGACGGGCATCCCGCTGCAGGTGCAGGTCTTCGCGCGCGGTGCCTCGGCGCCGGCGTTCGAGGCCGGCTTCACCACCTTCAGCACGGACCGGCCGGACGCGAGCGTGTTCGCCTTCACCCCGCCGAAGGGCGCGAAGGTCACGGAGCAGACCCTGCCCGAGCGCTCGGCACAGAAGGGCGCGCCCGCCGGCGACCACCCGAAGCCGCAGGTGACCGGCGAGGGCTGGGCGAGCATCGTCACTCTCCCGGCCGGCTCCGCTCCCGCCTCCCTCACGAGCGACCCGCTGTTCGCGCAGCTGACCACGAGTGTGGATGGCGGACGCGCGCTGAGCACGTCGCTGGTCTCCGTCTTCGTCACGTCCGACGGGCGCGTGCTCGCCGGTGCCGTCCCCGTCTCGGCACTGCAGGCCGCCGCGCAGTGAGCGATGCCGCCGCGATCGCGACGAGCGGCCTGACGAAGCGCTTCCGGTCGCGCGCGGTGGTCGACGGGCTCGACCTGGAGGTGCCGCGCGGCTCCGTCTTCGGCTTCCTCGGCCCCAACGGCTCCGGCAAGACGACCACCATCCGGATGCTGCTGGGCCTCGTCGCGCCGTCGGCCGGGGAAGCGCGCGTGCTGGGGGAGCGGATGCCCGACCGTGGCGCGAGCGTGCTGCCCCGGGTGGGCGCACTGGTCGAGGGGCCCGCATTCGCCCCCTACCTGTCCGGGACGGCCAACCTGGTGCGCCGGGACACCGCCGACCGGTACGCGCCCGGAGAGACCCGCACACGCCGCGTGGAGGCCGCTCTGGAGCGGGTGGGGCTGAGCCATGCCGCGGCCAAGCACGTCCGGGCGTACTCGCTCGGCATGAAGCAGCGGCTCGGCATCGCGGGCGCTCTGCTGACCGATCGGGAGCTGCTCGTGCTGGACGAGCCCACGAACGGCCTGGACCCGCAGGGGACGCGCGAGGTGCGCAACCTCGTCCGGTCGCTCGCCGCCGGCGGGACGACCGTCTTCGTCTCGAGCCATCTGCTCGCCGAGATCGAGCAGATGTGCACGCACGCCGCGATCATGCGTGCCGGCCGGCTGGTCGCGCAGGGCTCGCTGGACGAGTTGCGCGGCGGGTCCGGCCCGCGCCTGGTGGTGGAGACCCCGGATGCGTCCCTCGCCGTGGCGGTGCTGGCCGGGCTCGGGCTCGGGGCCGAGCACACGGCCGACGGGGTCGAGGCGCCGCTCTCGCCGGGAGCACCGCAGCCGGAGGAGCTGACGGCCGCGCTCGTGCGCGGCGATGTGCGGGTGCGCGGTCTCGCCGTGCGGTCGTCGAGCCTGGAGGAGCGGTTCGTGGAGCTGACCGGGGAGGGCTTCGATGTCGAGCAGTGACGCCCCTCCCGTGGCCGCCGCGCTGACCGTCCGCCGGTCCCGTGCCTCGGCCGGCTGGGCGCTCCTGGGCTCGGAGCTGGCGGTGCTGTTCCGCCGCCTCCGCACCTGGGCGATGCTCGCCGCGCTGGCGGCCGTGCCGGTGCTCATCGCGGTCGCCGTGCGGATCACGGGCGGATCGAGCCGGGGCCCGGGGTTCCTCAGCCAGATCACCGACAACGGGCTGTTCGTCGCGTTCACGGCCCTGGTCGTGTGCATGCCGCTCTTCCTCCCGCTGACGATCGGCGTCGTGGCGGGGGACACGATCGCGGGGGAGGCGAGCCACGGCACCCTGCGCTATCTGGTCATCGCGCCGGCCGGTCGCCTGCGGCTGCTGGCGGTGAAGTACGCGGGGGCGGCGGCGTTCAGCATCGCCGGCGCTCTCGTCGTGGCGCTCGCGGGCGCGGGGGTCGGTGCGGTGCTCTTCCCGATCGGTCCGGTGACCCTGCTGTCGGGGACGACGGTCGGCGTCGGGGAGGCCCTGCTGCGCCTGCTGCTGATCGCCGCGTTCGTGGTGGTCTCGCTGCTCGGCCTCTGCGCGATCGGGCTGTTCCTGTCGACGCTGACCGACGTCCCGGTCGGCGCCATGGCGGCGACCGCGGTGCTGGCGGTCGTCTCGCAGGTGCTCGACCAGCTGCCGCAGCTGTCGGCGCTGCACCCGTGGCTGTTCTCGCACTACTGGCTCGGCTTCGGCGACCTGCTGCGCGACCCGATCTCGTGGGACGCCTTCGGTCAGAACGCGCTCCTGCAGCTCGGCTACGTCGCCGTGTTCGGGGCGCTGGCGATCGGCCGCTTCACGTCGAAGGACGTCCTGTCCTAGCGCTGCCCGCCGGTCACGGGATGGACTCGGCCGCCGCCTCCAGCTCGGAGCGCGGTCGTTCGCGCTGCGTGGCGATGGCGGCACCCGCGGCGACGCACACGATCACGATGCCCACCAGCTGGACGATCGTGAACGACTCGCGCAGCACGAGCACGCCGAACACGGTCGCGACGACCGGGCCGAAGCTCGTGATGATCGCGTAGAGACGCGGCGAGATGCGCCGCAGGATGAACGTGTCGAGACTGTACGGGAGCGCCGACGACAGCACGCCCAGAGCGAGCAGGAGTCCGAGCACGCCCCAGTCGAGGCGGGCATAGTCGATGACCACGAGGGCGATCGGCACCGTGAGCACGGTGGCGACCACGCTGGCCACGCTGAGCCCCTCCAGTCCCGGCAGACGTGTCGCGACGCGCCGGGTCAGGAGGATGTACGCCGCCCAGGCCGCCGCGGCGGTCAGCGCCAGCACGACGCCGACCGGGTCGAGCGCGCCTTCGGTGATGGTGAGCAGAAGGACGCCGGCCGCGGCCGCCACCGCGCAGAGCCCGTCGAGCACCCGTCGCGAGCCCAGGAGCGCGAGCGCGAACGGGCCGAGGAACTCGATGGTCGCGGCGATGCCCAGCCCCAGCCTCCCGACGGCCTCGTAGAAGCTCAGGTTCATCGCGGCCAGCACGACGCCGAGAGCGAGCGCGGGCCAGAGCCGTCGCCACGTGAGCTCGGCGCGGCGCGGCCGGTAGAACGGGAGCACCGCGATCGCGGTGACCAGCTGGCGCGCGGCGACGACGACGATCGATCCGACGACCGGGATGAGGAGCCCGGCGATCGACGAGCCGAAGTTGATGCTGACCTCCGTCGCGACCTGGGTGCCGGCGCCGATGGCGCGATCGCGTCGGGAGTTCACTCCGTCGAGCTTAGCCCGCGCCGCATGATCGCCCGGGTCGCGGACGGGCGCCGCACCACCTCGAACCCCGCGTCGCGGAACAACGACACCGTGCCGTGGTACCGCTCCGCGGCGGAGAGCGACGGGCGCTGCTCGGGGTCGACGGGGTACCCCTCCAGCACCGTCGCGCCGCGATCGCGCGCGTGGGAGACGGCTCCCGCGAGCAGCACGCGGGCGATGCCGCGCCGGCGGTACTCCGGCCGGACCACGAAGCAGGTGACGGCCCACGGGTCGGCCGGGTCGTCGTCGCGGCGGCGCGTGATCGGCGAGCGGCCCAGGGCCGGGTAGGTCGAGTACGGTTCGACCGCCGCCCAGCCGACCGGCTCGCCGTCGAGGGCGGCCAGCACCCCGGGCGAGCCCTGTTCGACCTGGTCGCGGAGCAGCGCGGCCCTGTCGTCGCGGGTTCCGCCCTCCCACGCCGAGCGCGGGAGTTTGAACCACTGGCACCAGCACCCGCTGGGATCGCCGACCGTGCCGAAGACGGTCCTGATGTCGTCCCACGCGTCCGCGTCGACCGACCGGATGACCACGTCGTCCACCATGGGCTCGACGCTACCGCGCGTGCAGCGCTCCCGCCAGGAGGCTCGGGTGCTCGACGTGCGCGAAGTGCCCGGTCGCCGGCACGGTGATCGAGCGCAGCTGCGGGATGATCCGTGCCAGAGGCGCGTCGTCGGAGGCGGGGGAGAACAGGTCGTGGTCGCCGTGGACCGAGATCACCGGGCAGCGCACCAGACGCCAGCGCTCCGCGGCCGGGTACACGCGCGCGCAGGCGACCGCCCGCACGAACGCGGACGGGCGGAGGTCGCGCGCGAGATCGCTGACCGCCTCGGGGACGTGGCGGCCGAAGAGCGGGGCCGTGAGGAGGCCGAGGAGGCGCATCCGGTCGAGCGCCGCCACGAAGCGGGTGGCGAGACCCGGCCCGAGCGCCATCAGCACCCGCATGGCCACCACGAGCCCCATGAGCGGCGCGTAGCGGAGCAGGAGCTGGGGGAGGCCCATCCGGTCGCCGCGCCCGCCGAAGGTCGTGCCGGAGACGAGGACGACCGATTCCGTGGCCTCCGGCTCCTGCGCGGCGAGCTCCAGCGCCACGAAACCGCCCAGCGAGTGCCCGACGAGCCGCCACCGGTCGTAGCCGAGGGCCCGGACCGTCGCGACGACCGCCGCGGCCAGGCTGGCGGCATCCAGGTGCGACGCGTCGGCGGGGGAGTCGCCCCAGCCGGGGAGGTCGGGCACCACGAGATCGGAGACGTCCCCACCGCTCTCGGCGGCGGCGATGGCGGCGTTCCACGTCGTCCACGATCCGGCGGCGCCGTGCAGGAGCACGGTCGCGGTGCGGCTGTGCCGTTCCGTGTGCCGGACCGCGACCGGTCCGCACCGGGTGTTCACCATCGTCGTCTCCATGCCTGTTGTTCGGAGCGGTGCCCCCGTAGGCTTGCCGCGAGGGGAGACACCGTGAACGCATCCGCTGCATCCATCGACCGTCTCGAGCCGAGCGAGGAGACCCTGGACCGATTGGATGCGTGGTGGCGTGCCGCCAACTACCTCTCGGTCGGGCAGATCTACCTGCTGGACAACCCGCTGCTGCGGGAGCCGCTCTCGCGCGACCACATCAAGCCGCGGCTGCTGGGCCACTGGGGCACGACGCCCGGGCTCAACTTCGTCTACGCGCACCTCAACCGCGCGATCCGCGAGCGCGACCTCGACACGATCTTCATCGCGGGCCCCGGCCACGGCGGTCCGGGCGTGGTCGCCAGCGCCTACCTCGACGGCACGTACAGCGAGGTCTACAGCGCCATCGACCAGAGCGTGGACGGGATGCGCCGGTTGTTCCGGCAGTTCTCGTTCCCGGGCGGCATCCCCAGCCACGCGGCCCCGGAGACGCCGGGCTCCATCCACGAGGGCGGCGAGCTGGGGTACTCGCTCTCGCACGCGTACGGCGCGGCCTTCGACAACCCGGAGCTGCTCGTCGCGGCGGTCGTCGGGGACGGGGAGGCCGAGACCGGCCCGCTCGCCACGGCCTGGCACTCGAACAAGTTCCTCGACCCGGTGACCGACGGCGTCGTGCTGCCGATCCTGCACCTCAACGGGTACAAGATCGCCAACCCGACGGTGCTCGCGCGCATCCCCGAGTCCGAGCTGATGGACCTCATGCGCGGCTACGGCTACACGCCGCACCTGGTCTCTGGCGGCTTCGACGGGGAGGACCCGCGCGAGGTCCACAAGCGCATGGCGGTCGAGCTCGACGTCATCCTGGACGAGATCGCCGAGATCAAGCGCGCGGCCCTCGCGGGCGAGCTGGACGGGCGCCCCGCCTGGCCGATGCTCGTGCTGCGCACGCCGAAGGGCTGGACGTGTCCCGCCGTGATCGACGGCCATCCCGCCGAGAACAACTGGCGCTCCCACCAGGTGCCGCTCGCCGACGCGCGCGACACCGAGGCGCACACCCGGCTGCTGGAGAGCTGGCTCGCGTCCTACCGCCCGGAGGAGCTGTTCGACGAGTCGGGCGCCCCTGTCGCGCTCGTGACGGCCCTCGCGCCCGAGGGGGACCGCCGGATGAGCGCGAACCCCGTCGCCAACGGCGGCCTGCTCCGCAAGGATCTGCGGCTTCCCGACTTCCGCGACTACGCCGTCGACGTGCCGCGCCCCGGCGGTTCCGTGGCGGAGGCGACCCGGGTGCTCGGCGAATGGTTCCGGGATGTCATGCGCGCGAACCCGGAGGACTTCCGGCTCTTCGGCCCGGACGAGACGGCCTCCAACCGCCTGCAGGCCGTGTACGAGGTCACCGGCAAGCAGTGGAACGCCGAGTACTGGCCGATCGACGAGGACAACCACCTCGTCCCGAGCGGCCGCGTGATGGAGATGCTGAGCGAGCACCAGTGCCAGGGCTGGCTGGAGGGCTATCTGCTCAGCGGGCGGCACGGGGTGATCACGTCGTACGAGGCGTTCATCCACATCGTCGACTCGATGTTCAACCAGCACGCCAAGTGGCTCAAGTCGTCGCGCGCCATCGCGTGGCGGCGCCCGGTGGCCTCCCTCAACTACCTGCTGAGCTCGCACGTGTGGCGGCAGGACCACAACGGCGCCTCCCACCAGGACCCCGGCTTCATCGACCACGTCGTCAACAAGAAGGCGGACGTCGTGCGCGTCTACCTGCCGTTCGACGCGAACACGCTGCTGTCGACGTACGACCACTGCCTGCGCTCGACCGACTACGTGAACGTCGTGGTCGCCGGCAAGCAGCCCGCGCCGAACTGGCTGACCATGGACCAGGCGATCGCCCACTGCACGCGCGGCATCGGCGTCTTCGACTGGGCGGGCACGGAGGTCGACGGCGAGGAGCCGGACGTCGTGCTCGGCTGCGCCGGCGACATCCCGACACTGGAGGTGCTCGCCGCGGCGGACATCCTGCGCCACCGCCTCCCGTCGCTCAAGGTGCGCGTGGTGAACGTCGTCGACCTGATGCGCCTGCAGAGCGAGGGCGAGCACCCGCACGGGCTCAACGACCGCGAGTACGACGCGCTCTTCACGACCGACAAGCCGGTGATCTTCGCGTACCACGGCTACCCGTGGCTCATCCACCGCCTGACCTACCGTCGCGAGGGCCACAGCAACCTCCACGTGCGCGGCTACAAGGAGGAGGGCACCACCACCACGCCGTTCGACATGGTCATGCTCAACGACCTCGACCGGTACCACCTCGTCATCGACGTCCTCGACCGCGTGCCGGGGCTCGCCGCACGGGAGACGGTCTTCCGCCAGGAGATGCAGGACGCCCGCCTCGCCGCCCGCCAGTACACGCGCGAGCACGGCGAGGACATCCCCGTGGTCGCCGAGTGGACGTGGGGCGGAGAGACGACGGGCGTGCGGCTCGACACGACCGGCGGGGACAACGACTGAGGGCGGCTACAGCGGCTGCGCCGACGCCGGGTCGACGACGGTCAGTTCGGCGATCTTCGCCTGCCGGCCGTCGCCGGAGGAGCGGCCGGTGAGCCGGCGTCCGATCCACGGGAGCACGAACCGGCGGTAGTACTCGGCGGTGCGGCGGCTGCGCTCGCCGCCGGGGGAAGCCGCGACCTCCTCGACGCCCCACTCCTCGGGCACCGGGACGTCGAACGCGGTCAGCACGTTGCTCGCGACGCGGGCATGGCCGAGGGCGTTGAGGTGGAGGCGGTCCTCCGACCAGTAGCGGATGTCCTCCAGGCCCTCGTCGGCCCAGTTGTCCACGAAGGTGATGCCGTCGCGGGGGAGCATGGCGCGCACCTCCCGGGCGAGCTCGTTTCCGCGCTTGCGGACCAGGCCGCCGAGCGGGAGGTGGGCGGAGGGGTTCGCGCCGCTGAGGAGCAGCATGTGGCTGCCGGACGCGGTGACGCGATCGGCGGCGTCCACCAGGATGCGCGCGACATCCCGGATGGCGACCCGTGGACGCATGATGTCGTTGCCGCCGCCGTTGAGGCTCACGAGCTGGGGATGCTGGGCGATCGCGGGGTCGATCTGCTCGGCGACGATCGGGCCGAGCTTGCGGCCGCGGATCGCGAGATTTGCGTATCGGACGGGTTCGGGCGACGCCGCCGCGAGACCGAGGGCGACGAAGTCGGCCCAGCCGCGCACCCGGCCGTCGGGGAGGTCGTCGCCGACGCCCTCGGTGAAGCTGTCCCCGATCGCGATGTAGGAGGTGAACACACCGCTACGCTACCCGCCGCGCGTAGCATGGGCGGCACGCGACGCGAAGGAGCCCGCACCATGCAGAAGGTCACCACATTCCTCTGGTACGACGACGGGGCGGAGGAGGCCGCGGCACTGTACGTGTCGCTGCTGCCCGACTCCCGCATCCTCTCGGTGAACCGGGCGGCCGGCGTGACGCTCGTGCGCTTCGTCCTCGCCGGGACCGAGTACCAGTCCATGAATGCCGGGCCGCAGTTCCCCTTCACCGAGGCGGCGTCGATCATGGTGCTCTGCGACGACCAGGCCGAGGTCGACCGGCTCTGGGACGCGCTGATCGCCGACGGCGGTGAGCCCAGCCAGTGCGGCTGGCTCAAGGACCGGTGGGGGCTGAGCTGGCAGATCGTGCCCGCGCGCCTGCTCGAGCTGCAGAACGATCCCGACCCGGAGCGCGCCCGCCGCGCCAACGAGGCGATGCTGCGGATGGCGAAGATCGACATCGCCGCCCTGGAGGCCGCGGCCGACGCCTCCTGAGCAGGGGTCGGATCCTGCTACTGGGCGATCAGCTTCTGCCAGCTGAGCAGGTGCTCGACCGTGACGCCGCCGTAGCCCGGAAGCTTCGAGAAGGTCGAGCGCACGATCGCGGTCTCCGACTCGAGCAGGCTCGCGCTGTCGTCGCCGAACGTGGCGCTCGGCCCGCCGGCGACCTCGGGGGTGTCGGTCTCGACGCCGACGCTGAACGGGACCGCGGCGGCGCTCGCCGCACGGGCGGCGGGGCCGGCGAGCGCCAGGATGCCGTCGTCGCCGCGCGCGTGGTCGACGAAGGCGACGATCGCCACCGAGTCGAGGTGGGGGAGCAGGGCGTCGAAGAGGGTGCCGCCGGCGGGGCTCTGCTTGGCGGCCAGCCACCACGGGAGGTCGGCGCCGACGGGGACCGGCCCCGCGACAGCGGTGGCCGCGTCGTACAGCGCGCCGAGCTTGTCGGCGATGCCCGGGAGCTCGCTCTCCTCCGCGCCGACCCACGGCTCCACGTCGAACTGGATCGCGTCGAACGGGGCCGCAGCGAGCGCCGAGCGCGTCCAGGTGGCGGCGAGGTCGGGCTGGTCCGCCCACGCCGGGTCGCCGCCCAGGGCCGCCACGGTCTTCACCCCGGCCTTGTGCAGGGCGGTGATGGCGGCCTTCAGCCAGCTCGAGAACGGACCCTCGTCGGCCGCCCACGGCACCGAGAGGTAGACCGTCTTGAGCTTGTGCGCGCTCGCGAACGCGGCGAGCGCTTTCGGGGCGAACTCCGGGTCGCCTTCGCCGCGCGCGTCGACGGCCGGGTCGATGGGGTTGCCCCACGCCCACATCCCCGTGATCGCGGAGGAGGAGGTCGTGGTCTTCGGTGCGAGGTCGGCGGCCGCGGCGGGGGTGGCGGTCATGATCAGCGATCCTCCCAGCGCGAGCGCGACGGCGCCGCCGAGAAGAGAGGATCGGAGTCGCTCGATACGCATGGCACACCCTTCGCACGGAACACTGATGCGCTGCAGATTCGGGTGTGCAGCGATGCAATCATTTCAGTATTCGTGGGACGTGCACACCCTCTCTTCGGGGTACATCTGGCCGGGGTACAGTTCCGGGATGAGCAGTTCCGCCTCCGAGACCGACGGCGGCCTCGCCTTCGATACCGCAGCCCTGCCGGAGACGCCCGATCTGGGTGTCGCGACCTGCTGGTCCGCCGGCTCGCTGGTCGGGCTGGCGCGTGTCGTCGGTGACGGCGTGACCATCGCGTACCTCCAGGATGTGCTCGTGCACCCGCGCTTCCAGCGCCGCGGGATCGGGCGGCGCTTGGTCGAGCTGGTCTTCGCGGCCCTCGACGACGTCCGGCAGCACGTCCTGCTCACGGACGCCGAGCCGGGACAGCGCGCGTTCTACGAATCGCTCGGCTTCACCGAGGCGCACGACGTGCGTCCGGAGCCGCTACGGTCGTTCGTCCGGTTCCAGGGATGACCGCGAGCCCCGCCCGGCGAGCGCCAGGTGGAGGATCGGGTACGGCCGTCCGTCGCCGTCGAGGTCGCTGCGCCCGACCTGCTCGAACCCTCTGCTGAGGTAGAACCCGCGGGCACCGGCGTTCTGCTCGTTCACATCCACCCGCGTCACGTCGTGCTCGGACGTGGCCACATCGAGCAGGGCCGTGCCGATCCCGTGTCCGCGCGCGTCGTCCGAGACGAACAGCATCTCGAGTCCGCCCTCGGCGACGCCGGCGAATCCCACCGGCCGCCCGTCGCGTTCAGCGACGATGAGGGACACCGCGGGGAAGTAGGTCGAGGCGAGGCCGTCCTCGATCCTGCGGAAGTCCTCCTCCTGGAGGAAGTCGTGCGTGGCGCGGACGGCGCTGCGCCAGATCGCGATCAGTTCCGGGTACTCCGCGGGGCCGTGGCCCGGCCTGATCGTCGGTCCGGGGTCGATGTCGCGCATCGTCTCAGTCTTCCATCGCGAGCGGAACGCTACCGCCAGCCGAGGGCCGGCGCGATCTGCGTCACGACGGTCTCGAGCAGGTGCGCGTTGTAGTCGACGCCGAGCTGGTTCGGGACGGTGAGCAGGAGGGTGTCGGCCGCCTCCACCGCCGCGTCCGTGCGCAGCTCCTCGATGAGGGCCTCGGGCTCGCCGACGTAGCTCTTGCCGAAGCGGGCGATCCCGCCGTCGAGGTGGCCGACCTGGTCGCGGCGGTCCGCCTGGGCGGAGGCGCCGAAGTAGCGGCGGTCGAGGTCGGTCGTGATCGGCATGATGCTGCGGCTGACCGAGACGCGCGGTTCGCGCTCCCAGCCGGCGGCGGTCCAGGCGTCGCGGAAGAGCTGGATCTGCTCGGCCTGGAGGTCGGAGAACGCCGCGCCGGTGTCCTCGGTGAGCAGGGTGGAGCTCATCAGGTTCATGCCCTGCTCCGCGGCCCAGACCGCCGTCGCACGCGAGCCGGCGCCCCACCAGATGCGGTCGCCGAGGCCGGGGGACTGGGGTTCGATGGCGAGTGCCCCGGTGCGGCCGGTCATCTGCGGGTTGGCCTGGGCGATGCCCGCGCCCGCGATCGCGGCGCGGAAGAGCTCCGTGTGGCGGCGGGCCAGGTCGGCGTCGGACTCCTCGTCGTCGGGGTAGTACCCGAACGACTCGTAGCCGCGCAGGGCGGTCTCGGGTGACCCGCGGCTCACGCCGAGCTGCAGCCTCCCCTCGCTGATGAGGTCGGCCGCCGCGGCGTCCTCCGCCATGTAGAGCGGGTGCTCGTAGCGCATGTCGATCACGCCGGTGCCGATCTCGATGCGGCTGGTGCGGGCGCCGATGGCGGCCAGGAGGGGGAACGGCGAGGCCAGCTGCGGCGCGAAGTGGTGCACGCGGAAGAACGCGCCGTCGGCTCCCAGCTCCTCCGCCGCGACGGCGAGGTCGATGCTCTGCCGCAGGGCGTCGCCCGCGGTGCGCACGACCGAGCCGGGCACCTCCTGGTAGTGGCCGAACGAGAGGAATCCGATCTTCTTCACACCGGTGTGCAAGGCGTGGCGGGCCGGCGGTATTCCGGCTACAGTCCGCGGCATGGCCGATTGGTTGTGCGCCGCGTGCGCCGTGGAACAGCCCGAGGGGGAGGCGCCGCCCGCCTCCTGCCCCATCTGCGAGGACGAGCGGCAGTACGTCCCTCCCGGCGGCCAGCGCTGGACGAGCCTGCAGCAGCTGCAGCGTGCGGGCGAGCACGTGGTCGTCACCGAGCTCGAACCCGGCCTCTACGGTCTGCGCAGCGAACCGCAGGTGGGGATCGGCCAGCAGGCGCTCCTCCTGTGCACCCCGGACGGCAACCTGCTGTGGGATCCGACGGGGTACGTCGACGAGGCGGCCGCCGCGGCGGTGCAGGATCTGGGCGGCGCCGCCGTGATCGCCACCAGCCACCCGCACATGTTCGGCGCCCAGACCACGTGGTCCCGGATGCTGGGCGACGTCCCGGTGCTCGTCAACGACGCGGATCGGCACTGGGTGCAGCGGGAGTCGCCCCGCATCGAGACCTGGAGCGGCGAGCGCGAGGTCCTCCCCGGCGTGCTGCTGCGGACGATCGGCGGCCATTTCCCCGGCAGCGCCGTCGTGCACTGGGATCGTGGCGTCGTGCTCAGCGGCGACACGGTCTTCCCGGGGCCCTCGCAGCGCTGGGTCACCTTCCAGCGCAGCTTCCCCAACGACATCCCCCTGTCGGCCGCGGTGGTCCGCCGCGTGGCGGACACGGTGTGCGACCGGCCCTTCGACCGGATGTACGGCAACCTGGGCAACCGCATCCCGGAGGACGCGCGGGAGGCCGTGCTGCGCTCCGCGGAACGCTACATCGGCTGGGTGAGCGGGGCGTACGACCATCTCACCTGACCAGGAGGTCTCAGCCCAGATACGGGGCCAGCGCCATGTCCATCGCGGGCTTGGGCTTCGCCCCCACGATCGTGCCGACCGGCTCACCGTCGCGGAACACCTTCATGAACGGCAGCGCGAGCGCGTGGTACTCGGCCGCGGTGCGCGGGTTGTCGTCGGCGTTGATCTTCACGATCCTCACGGCCCCCTCGCGCTCGCGCGCGACCTGCGCGAGCACGGGGGTGAGGGCGCGGCACGGTCCGCACCACTCGGCCCAGAACTCGACGAGGGTGATGCCGGGCGCCGCGAGGACCTCGTCGGCGAAGGAGGCGTCGGTGACGCTGTCGATGATTGTCATGTCCGCACGCTAAGCCCTGCCCCCGGCGGCAAGGTCAACCTGTGCGAGCATGGAACGCGGAGGTGGACATGGAGAGCCTGACCGAAGAGCAGATCCGCGAGTCGTTCGTCAACATCACGCGCAGCGAGGCCGACGGCATGCCCCTGCCGCCCGGGATGCACGAGATCGACTGGTCGCGGCGGGAGTACCTCGGCTGGCGCGACCCGCGCCTCCCGCAGCGCGGCTACGTCGTCATCCCCACCGACGATGGACCGGTCGGCATCCTCCTGCGCGCGTCCGAGGCGTCGATGCGCTCGCACACGCCGTCGATGTGCGGGTGGTGCCAGGACATCCACTACCCCCGCGACGTCTACTTCTGGTCCGCACGCCGTGCCGGCCAGGCGGGACGCAACGGCGACACCGTCGGCACCCACGTCTGCGGCGAGTTCGAGTGCAGCGTCAACGTGCGCCGCACCCCGCCGCCGCAGTTCATCGGCTTCGACCAGGAGGCCGTGATCGCCGACCGCATCGCCGGCCTCGCCGAGCGCGCGCGCCGATTCGCAGCGACCGTGGTGGGCGCCCGCATCTGAGGTCCGCCGGCCTCCCGGCCGACCGTCGCCAGGTTTTTCGTCGTGCCGCTGGTGGGACTCGAACCCACACGCCCTTTCGGACAAAGCATTTTGAGTGCTCCGCGTCTGCCATTCCGCCACAGCGGCGCACAACAACACCTGAACAATACCGTAGGCTTTCATGCGTGACTGACCAGGAAACCACCCCAAGCGCTCCCCGTCGCGTCGTCGTCGCGGAGGACGAATCGCTGATCCGCCTCGACATCGTCGAGACCCTGCGCGACAACGGATTCGAGGTCGTGGGGGAGGCCGGCGACGGCGAGACGGCCGTCGCGCTGGCGACCGAGCTGCGCCCCGATCTGGTGATCATGGACGTCAAGATGCCGCAGCTGGACGGCATCTCGGCCGCGGAGCGCCTGTCGAAGGGCCACATCGCCCCGGTCGTGCTGCTCACCGCCTTCAGCCAGAAGGAGCTCGTCGAGCGGGCCACCGAGGCCGGCGCGCTGGCGTACGTCGTCAAGCCCTTCACCCCGAACGACCTCCTCCCCGCGATCGAGATCGCCCTCGCCCGCTACCAGCAGATCATCGCCCTTGAGGCCGAGGTCTCCGACATGGTGCAGCGGTTCGAGACGCGCAAGCTCGTCGACCGCGCCAAGGGCCTCCTCAACGAGAAGATGGGCCTCTCCGAGCCCGAGGCGTTCCGCTGGATCCAGAAGGCGTCGATGGACCGCCGCCTCACCATGCACGACGTGGCCCAGGCCATCATCGAGCAGCTCGCCTCCAAGAAGTAGGCGAGCCGCACGCGGGCGAGTCGCCCGCTCGCCTCAGCGGAGCTCTTTGATGAGGTTCGTGATGCGGATGGTGGAGCAGCGGCGGCCCTGATCGTCCGTGACGGCGATCTCGTGGGTCGTCAGCGTGCGCCCGAGGTGCACCGGCGTGCAGACCCCGGTCACGTAGCCACTGGTCGCGGAACGCGTGTGCGAGGCGTTGATCTCGATGCCGACCGCGAGGCGGTGCTCGCCGGCGTACAGGTTCGCGGACATCGAGCCGAGGGACTCGCCGAGCACCACGTACGCGCCGCCGTGCAGGAGGTCGGCGGGCTGCGTGTTGCCCGCGACGGGCATGCGCGCGACGGCACGTTCGACGGTGAACTCCACCATCTCGATGCCCATCTTCTCGGCCAGTGCGCCGAGCCCCCTCTGCTGCACGTACGCGAGCGCGTCCTCGGTCATCTCGGCCTTTCCCTCACCGTCGTCGGTCGTCGCCTGGAGTGTCACCGGCGGCTTGTAGGCTGGTCCGGTGTCAGACTCCGAAAAGCCTACCCTTCTGATCATCGACGGCCATTCGCTGGCTTTCCGGGCGTTCTACGCCCTCCCGGTGGACAGCTTCGTCAACCGCGAGGGTCAGCACACCAACGCGATCCACGGCTTCATCGCCATGCTGATCAACCTGCTCCAGCAGCAGAAGCCGACCCACATCGCCGTGGCGTTCGACATCTCCCGCTACTCGTTCCGCACCCGCGAGTACCCCGAGTACAAGGGCACCCGCGGCGAGACGCCGCCGGAGTTCGCCGGCCAGGTGCCGCTGCTCGAAGAGGCGCTCCACGCGATGAACATCACCACCATCGCCAAGGAGGACTACGAGGCCGACGACATCCTCGCGACCCTCGCCCGCCGCGGAGCCGAGGAGGGCTTCCGCGTGCTCGTCGTCTCCGGCGACCGGGACACGATCCAGCTCGTCAACGACGACGTCACGCTGCTCTATCCGAACGTGCGCGGCGTCTCCGAGCTCAAGATCTACGACCCCGCCGCCGTGCGCGAGCGCTACGGGATCGAGCCGCACCAGTACCCCGAGATCGCGGCCCTCGTCGGCGAGACCAGCGACAACCTGATCGGCATCGACAAGGTCGGCGAGAAGACCGCGGTCAAGTGGGTGCAGCAGTACGGCACCGTCGAGAACATCGTGGCGCACGCGGACGAGATCAAGGGCGTCGTGGGGCAGAACCTCCGTGATCAGCAGGAGAACGCCCTCCGCAACCGCCGCCTCAACAAGCTCCTCGACGACGTCGAGCTGCCGGTCGGCCCGGCCGACCTCGAGCGCAAGCCGCTCGACGAGGGCGCCGTGCGCGACATCTTCGCGCGCCTCCAGTTCAAGACCCTGCTCGACCGCCTGATGAAGACCGCGGCGGAAGAGGGACTGCTCGATGGGTCGACGTCGGTCGCCGATGCGGGCGACGCGGGTGCGGTCGGCGCCCCGGTCGTCCGGACACTCGTGGACGAGGAACTGGCGCACTGGCTGTCGAAGGCCTCCGCCGACGGCGCACCCGTTGCCGTCCAGCTCGAGCTCGGACCGGCGGGCATCACCGGTTTCGGGCTCGCGGCCGCCGATGACACGGTGTACGTGCCGTGGGCCGCCGACCGCAAGGACTACGAGGCCCTCGAGCAGTGGCTCGCGAGCACCGCGCCGAAGTACTTCTTCCACGCGAAGCCGCAGTACAAGGCGCTCAGCCGCGCCGGGCTCATCGTGGACGGCATCGCATTCGACACCCGCGTCGCCTCCTGGCTCGTGAAGCCGGGCGCCGCGCCGCAGTCGCTCGCCGAACAGGTGTACGAGGTGCTCGGCGAGACCCTCCCGGTCTCGGACCCGAACCAGCTCGTGCCGCTCACCGACGCGGTGAGCCCGGCGACCGAGGCCTGGTACCTGCGCCGCGTCGCCGAGGGGCAGATGATCGCCCTCGACGCCGGAACCCGCGCGGTCCTCGACGACATCGAGCTTCCCCTCGTGGCCGTGCTCGCCGAGATGGAGCTGAACGGCGTCGCCATCGACTCCACGGTCCTCGCGCGGCTGCGCGGCGAGCTCACCGACAAGGCCAACGACTACGCGGCGCAGGCGTACGCGCAGATCGGCCACGAGATCAACCTCGGTTCGCCCAAGCAGCTCCAGCAGGTGCTGTTCGAAGAGCTGCAGATGCCGAAGACGCGGTCGACGAAGACGGGGTACTCGACCGACGCCGCCTCCCTCGCCGACCTGCAGGAGAAGAACCCGCACCCGTTCCTGGGGCTCCTCCTCCAGCACCGGGACGCCACGAAGCTCAAGCAGATCGTCGAGACGCTGGAGCGCTCGGTGAACGGCGACGGCCGCATCCACACCACCTACGACCAGACCGGCACCTCCACCGGCCGCATCTCGTCCAACGACCCGAACCTGCAGAACATCCCGATCCGCTCCGAGGAGGGGCGCGAGATCCGCTCGGCGTTCGTCCGCGGCGAGGGGTTCGACACCCTGCTGACGGCCGACTACTCGCAGATCGAGATGCGGATCATGGCCCACCTCTCCGAGGACCCGGGGCTCATCGAAGCCTTCAACGCGGGGGAAGACCTGCACCGGTTCGTGGGCGCGCGCGTCTTCGGCGTCGAGCCGGCCGACGTCACGCCGCTGATGCGCACCAAGGTCAAGGCGATGTCCTACGGCCTCGCCTACGGCCTCAGCGCCTTCGGCCTCTCCAAGCAGCTCCGGATCACGACGACCGAGGCGCAGTCGCTGGTCGACGGCTACTTCGAGCGGTTCGGCGCCGTGCGCGACTACCTCATGAACGTGGTCGACCAGGCCAGGGTGGACGGCTACACGGAGACGATCTTCGGCCGCCGGCGCCCGTTCGGCGACCTAAACTCGACCAACCGCGTCCTGCGCCAGAACGCCGAACGGCAGGCGCTGAACGCCCCGATCCAGGGCTCCGCCGCCGACATCATGAAGATCGCGATGCTCGGCATCGCGGGCGACCTCATCGACCAGCAGCTGGAGTCGCGCATGCTCCTCCAGGTGCACGACGAGCTCATCTTCGAGGTGGCGCCCGGCGAATGGGACGCGCTCACGGCCGTCGTCCGCACGCGGATGTCCGGTGCGGCCGACCTCCGGGTCCCGCTCGACGTGCAGGTCGGCCGCGGCCCGAACTGGGACGCCGCCGGGCACTGACCCCGACCCGGGCCGTGGATGGCCGACGCGCGACCCGGGCTTCGGAATAGGCTCGGAGCATGACGAACGCAGAGAAGCGCGAACCCACGCCGATCGACACGATCGCTGACGCATGGGTCGACACCCAACTCGAGCTCAACCCCGAGTTCCACGTCTGGCTCGGCCGACCCGGCCGTGAGGGCGAGTACTCGGACTACTCGCCGGCCGGCTCGGAGCAGACCATCGCCGAGGTGAAGAAGGCGCTGGCCGCCATCGAGGCCGCCGAGCCCGTCGACGAGATCGACCGGATCACCAAGCTCGACCTCACCCGCGAACTGCAGCTGACGGTCGAGAAGCACGAGGCCGGCTTCGCCCAGCGCGACCTCAACGTGATCGCGTCGCCGGCCCAGGGCCTGCGCGAGATCTTCGACCTCGTGCCGACCGACACCGAGGACGACTGGGGCAACGTCGCGAAGCGGCTCCACAACCTCCCGGCCGCGATGGACGGCTACATCGAGACGCTCCGCAGCGGCATCGCCGCGGGCAACGTGCCCGCCATCCGCCAGGTGCGCGAGGTGCTCGCACAGGCCAACAAGCAGGTCGCGGACACCGGATTCTTCTTCGAGCTGGCCTCGGGTGCGAAGACGGCCGAGGGGGCCCTTCCCGACTCGCTGGCGTCCGACCTGGGCGCCGGTGCGAAGGAGTCCGCGGCCGCGTACGCGAAACTCGCCGACTTCCTCCAGAACGAGCTCGCCCCGCACGCGCCCGAGAAGGACGCGGTCGGCCGCGAGCTCTACGCCCTCGCCTCCCGCGACTTCCTCGGCGCCACCGTCGACCTCGACGAGACCTACGAGTGGGGCATCGACGAGCTCAGCCGCATGGTCGCCGAGCAGGAGGCCATCGCCAGGGAGATCAAGCCCGGCGCGAGCGTCCACGAGGCCATCGCCTTCCTCGACGGCGACCCGGCCCGCAAGCTGCACGGCACGGACGCCCTGAAGAAGTGGATGCAGGAGACCAGCGACCGCGCGATCGAGGAGCTCGGGAAGTCGCACTTCGACATCCCGACCGAGATCCGCCGCCTCGAGTGCATGATCGCCCCCACGCAGGAGGGCGGCATCTACTACACCGGCCCCAGCGACGACTTCGCCCGCGCCGGTCGGATGTGGTGGAGCGTGCCCGAGGGCGTGACCGAGTTCGACACCTGGCGCGAGCTGACGACCGTCTACCACGAGGGCGTCCCCGGCCACCACCTGCAGATCGCCCAGGCGACCTACAACAAGGCGCAGCTGAACTCGTGGCGCCGCATCGCCGGCACCTCGGGCCACGCCGAGGGCTGGGCGCTCTACGCGGAGCGGCTGATGGAGCAGCTCGGCTACCTCGACGACCCGGCCGACCGCCTGGGCATGCTCGATGGCCAGCGGATGCGTGCGGCGCGCGTCGTGCTCGACATCGGCGTGCACCTCGAGAAGCAGCTGCCCGACGGCTCGGGGCCGTGGACGGGGGAGTACGCCTTCGAGTTCCTCGGTCAGAACGTCAACATGAACGACGGCTTCGTGCGCTTCGAGGTCAACCGCTACCTCGGCTGGCCGGGTCAGGCGCCGTCGTACAAGATCGGTCAGCGCATCTGGGAGCAGCTGCGCGACGAGTACGCGCGCCGCGAGGGGGCGTCCTTCGACATCAAGGCGTTCCACAAGAAGGCGCTCGACATCGGCGGGGTCGGCCTCGACACGCTGAAGTCCGCTCTGCTCGACTGAGTGGGAGCGCGTCGAAAGGAGGGCCGGGACGTGCGCGCACGCCCCGGCCCTCCCGCGTCGAGACCGCGGGTTGCTGCACGAGGCGTCGGCTGGGTAGACTAGACCGTCACTTGTGTGACATCCACATCCACCTGCCGTTCGCGGGAAACACGACTTCGAGTTCGCGTCCGGCCTGATTTCTGTCCATTACGGAGCATCCACTACATGACAACCGCAACGACCGACAAGGCGCCGAAGCAGGTCGCCGTCAACGACATCGGGTCCGCAGAGGACTTTCTTGCCGCGGTCGAAAAGACGCTGAAGTTCTTCAACGACGGAGACCTCATCGAGGGCACCGTCGTCAAGATCGACCGCGACGAGGTCCTCCTCGACGTCGGTTACAAGACCGAGGGTGTCATCCCCTCGCGCGAGCTTTCCATCAAGCACGACGTCGACCCCACCGAGGTCGTCGAGGTCGGCGACACGGTCGAAGCCCTCGTTCTCCAGAAGGAGGACAAGGAAGGCCGCCTCATCCTGTCCAAGAAGCGTGCGCAGTACGAGCGCGCGTGGGGCGACGTGGAGAAGATCAAGGAGGCCGACGGTGTCGTCACCGGTACGGTCATCGAGGTCGTCAAGGGTGGTCTCATCGTCGACATCGGCCTGCGCGGCTTCCTCCCGGCGTCGCTCATCGAGCTGCGTCGCGTCCGCGACCTGACCCCGTACCTGGGCCAGGAGATTGAGGCCAAGATCCTCGAGCTGGACAAGAACCGCAACAACGTCGTGCTGTCGCGCCGCGCCCTGCTCGAGCAGACGCAGTCCGAGTCGCGCACCACGTTCCTCAACAACCTCCACAAGGGCCAGGTCCGCAAGGGCGTCGTCTCCTCGATCGTCAACTTCGGTGCGTTCGTGGACCTCGGCGGCGTCGACGGTCTCGTCCACGTGTCGGAGCTCTCCTGGAAGCACATCGAGCACGCCTCCGAGGTCGTCGAGGTGGGCCAGGAGGTCACCGTCGAGATCCTCGAGGTCGACCTGGACCGCGAGCGCGTCTCGCTGTCGCTGAAGGCGACCCAGGAGGACCCGTGGCAGGTCTTCGCCCGCACCCACGCGATCGGTCAGGTCGCGCCGGGCAAGGTCACGAAGCTGGTTCCGTTCGGTGCCTTCGTCCGCGTCGCGGACGGCATCGAGGGTCTGGTGCACATCTCCGAGCTCTCCGGCAAGCACGTCGAGCTCGCCGAGCAGGTCGTGTCGGTCGGCGACGAGGTCTTCGTCAAGGTCATCGACATCGACCTGGAGCGCCGCCGCATCTCGCTCAGCCTCAAGCAGGCCAACGAGGGCGTCGACCCCGAGGGCACCGAGTTCGACCCGGCCCTCTACGGCATGGTCACCGAGTACGACGACCAGGGGAACTACAAGTACCCCGAGGGCTTCGACCCGGAGACGAACGAGTGGAAGGAAGGCTTCGACACCCAGCGCGAGGAGTGGGAGCAGCAGTACGCCGCCGCTCAGGCTCGCTGGGAGGCGCACAAGCGCCAGGTCGCCAAGGGCCTGGAAGAGGCTGCTGCCGACAGCGGCACCTCGACCTACTCGAGCGAGACCGGCAACGGCGGAACCCTCGCCGACGACGAGTCCCTCGCCGCCCTGCGCGAGAAGCTCAGCTCCAACAACTGAGTCCCGTCTCCTCGGAGCACGTCTCAGCGAACGGCCGGTCCCCTCGGGGGCCGGCCGTTCGGCCGTTAAGCTGGTCGGGTGCAGCTGATCGGACTCACCGGCGGGATCGCCTCCGGCAAATCGACCATCGCGTCCCGCCTCGCCGAGCACGGCGCCGTGGTCGTGGACGCCGACCGCATCGCCCGGGAGGTCGTCGAGCCCGGCCGGCCCGCCCTGGCCGCCATCGCCGAGCGCTTCGGCCCGAACGTGATCGCGGCGGACGGGAGCCTCGACCGGCCCGCTCTCGGGGCCATCGTCTTCGCCGACGAAGAGGCCCGTCTCGCTCTCAACGCGATCACGCACCCGGCGGTGCTCGCCGAGTCGACGGCCCGTTTCGAGGCCGCGGGCGCGGCGGATCCCGACGCGATCGTCGTCTACGACGTGCCGCTCCTCGTGGAGTCGGCGAACGAGTACCCGTTCGAACTCGTGGTGGTGGCGCACGCCGCCGCGGCCACACGCGTCGAGCGCCTGGTCGCGCTCCGCGGGATGGACAGGGCGGAGGCCGAGCGCCGTATCCGCTCGCAGGCGACGGACGAGGAGCGCCTCGCCGTCGCGGACGTCGTGATCGACACCGACGGATCTCTGGAGCACACCCGGCAGCAGGTCGACCTGCTCTGGGAGCAGCTGCGCTCGCGCCGCTGACCCGCGTTCCGCTCTGAGCGAGAGCCGGTCCTGGTGTCGGTGGTCCGGCCTAGGCTTGAAGCATGGAACCCACGCGCGCCGTCCGCCCCTTCGAGGTCGTCAGCGAGTACACCCCGAGTGGTGACCAGCCGCAGGCGATCGCCGAGCTGGCGGGCCGGATCAACGCCGGCGAGACCGACGTCGTGCTGCTCGGCGCCACCGGCACCGGCAAGTCGGCGACGACCGCCTGGCTGATCGAGCAGGTGCAGCGGCCGACCCTCGTCCTCGCGCACAACAAGACGCTCGCCGCGCAGCTCGCTAACGAGTTCCGCGAGCTGCTGCCCAACAACGCGGTCGAGTACTTCGTCTCGTACTACGACTACTACCAGCCCGAGGCCTACGTGCCGCAGACGGACACCTTCATCGAGAAGGACTCGTCGATCAACTCGGAGGTGGAGCGCCTCCGCCACTCCACCACCAACTCGCTGCTGAGCCGGCGCGACGTAGTGGTCGTCTCCACCGTGTCGTGCATCTACGGACTCGGTGCGGCGGAGGAGTACCTGGAGGCCATGGTCGCGCTCCAGGTGGGCCAGACGATCGGCCGCGACGCCCTGATCCGCCGATTCGTGAACATGCAGTACGAGCGCAACGACGTCGACTTCTCCCGCGGCAAGTTCCGCGTGCGCGGCGACACCATCGAGATCATCCCGGTGTACGAGGAGCACGCGATCCGCATCGAGATGTTCGGCGACGAGATCGAGGCGCTGTACTCGCTGCACCCGCTCACCGGCAACGTCATCGCGAAGCTCGACGCCGTCTCCGTCTTCCCGGCGACGCACTACGCCGCCAGCCCGGTCACCATGCAGCGCGCCATCGGCACCATCCAGACCGAGCTCCACGACCGACTCGTCGAGCTCGAGCGCGAGGGCAAGCTCCTGGAGGCGCAGCGGCTGCGCATGCGCACCCAGTTCGACCTCGAGATGATGGAGCAGATCGGCTTCTGCTCCGGCATCGAGAACTACTCGAGGCACATCGACGGCCGGCAGGCGGGCGAAGCGCCCAACTGCCTCCTCGACTACTTCCCGGACGACTTCCTCGTCGTGATCGACGAGTCGCACGTGACGGTCCCACAGATCGGCGCGATGTACGAGGGCGACGCGTCGCGCAAGCGCACGCTCGTCGAGCACGGCTTCCGCCTGCCGAGCGCCCTGGACAACCGGCCGCTGCGCTGGAACGAGTTCAAGGACCGCGTCGGCCAGACGGTCTACCTCTCCGCGACGCCGGGACAGTACGAGATGGGGATCGCCGACGGAGTCGTGGAGCAGATCATCCGCCCGACGGGTCTCGTCGACCCCGAGATCGTCGTCAAGCCCACCAAGGGCCAGATCGACGACCTCCTCGAGGAGATCCGGGTGCGCGTGGAGCGCGACGAGCGCATCCTCGTGACGACCCTCACGAAGAAGATGGCGGAGGAGCTGACCGACTTCCTCGCCGAGGCGGGGGTGAAGGTGCGCTACCTCCACTCGGACGTCGACACCCTCCGCCGCGTCGAGCTGCTCACCGAGCTCCGCGCCGGCGTCTACGACGTGCTCGTCGGCATCAACCTGCTGCGCGAGGGCCTCGACCTGCCCGAGGTGTCGCTCGTCGCGATCCTCGATGCCGACAAGGAGGGCTTCCTGCGCTCGTCGACGTCGCTCATCCAGACGATCGGCCGCGCCGCGCGAAACGTGTCGGGGCAGGTCCACATGTACGCGGACGTGCTCACCGACTCGATGAAGCGCGCCATCGAGGAGACCGACCGGCGCCGCGAGAAGCAGGTGGAGTACAACCGGGTCAACGGGATCGACCCGCAGCCGCTGCGCAAGCGGATCGCGGACATCACGGACGTCCTCGCCCGCGAGGAGGCCGACACGGCCCGGATGCTCGCCGGCCGGGAGCAGAAGCGCAAGAGCCCGACCCCCAACCTGCGCAACGGCGGGATCGCGGCGCAGGGTGCGGCCGAACTCGAAGGGCTGATCGCCGACCTCAACCAGCAGATGCTCGCCGCGGCCGGCGAACTGAAGTTCGAGCTCGCGGCACGACTGCGCGACGAGCTCTCCGACCTCAAGCGCGACCTGCGGCAGATGGAGAAGGCCGGGCACCTGGGCTGACGCTACGGTGGCAGGGTGAGCTCGAAGAAGGCGTGGCAGCGGTGGGTCGCTCCCGCCGCGGCCGGCGCGCTGCTCGCCATCGCCGCCGTGGCGATCGCGACGCAGGGCGCGCCGACGTTCAGCCCGCCTCGCGTCCTCCTGCCGGACGTCGAGGTGACGCCGCCTCCCCAGAGCGCCGATGTCATGTCGGGGAGTCCTGAGCCCCAGGAGCCGCCCCACACCCTCCACCTGGATCTCTCGTGGTTGGCGATCGCGCTCATCGCCATCGCGGTCGCGGTCGCGCTCGCGGTGCTCTGGCGCTACATGCGCCGCCGTCTCCAGCCTCGGGCTGCTCCGCCGGTCGCCGATCTCGGCGCCGTGACGGAGGGCGACCTCCTGCCGGCCCCGGAGGAACCGCGCCCGGAATCGGTGCGGCGCGGACTCGACCGCGCACTGGACGCGCTCGATGCACCCCGTGAGCCGCGCGGCGCGATCGAGCGCGCCTGGCTCGGACTCGAGGAGGGCGCTGCCGACTCAGGTGTGCGCCGGCTCCCCGCCGAGACCCCGGGCGAATTCGTCACCCGGGTGATCGCCCGGGTCGCCCCCGACCGCACCGCCGCCCGGTCCCTTCTCGAGGTCTACCAGCGGGTCCGGTTCGGCGACGGTCCCGTGACCGCGGCCGACGTGCAGGTGGCGCGGGATGCGCTGGCCTCGCTCCGTGCGTCGTGGCGAGGCGAGCCGGCCACGAACTCGTCGGGGGAGTCGCGGTGACCCGGGGCCGGATGCTGCGGCGCCTCATCGGGAGCGCCGTGCTGGGCATCGCGGTCGCATTCCTGGCCTGGTGGCTCGGGATGGACGCGCCGCACGCGGTCGGTCTCGGCGGCGTGGTCATCGCCCTCGCGGGTTGCCTCTCCCTCGTCGGCGAGCAGGCGGACGTCGGCTGGCCGCCTCCCGACCCCGCCCTGCGACCGGGCTCGCGGCGCGACGTCGCCCAGCTCGCGTGGTCGGTCGGCGCGCGGTCACGCGGGCTCCGCGGAGGATGGGTCTCGTCGGACGCCGTCCGTCGGCTGCGGACCGCAGCGGCGGGGGCGCTCGCGGTGCGCGGGGTAGACCTCGACGATCCCGCGGCGCAGGACGACGTGCGGCGACTCCTCGGGGACGCGGCTCCCGTGCTGCTGCGCCGCGGAAGCGCCGCGTCTCCGAGCACGGCCGAGTTCGTCGCCCTGCTCGGCCGGGTGGAGGGGCTGGTCGGCGCCATCGACCGCGGCGGCGGTTGACCGGACGCCACGTCCGCCACATCCCACCCGTCCCACCCTCGATCACAGGAGCACCATGACCGCCACCCCCGCAGCACTGCCCGTCGCCGATGTGGCCCGGCTCGGCGCCGCCGTCCTCGAACGCGTCGAGTCCGTCGTCGTCGGGATGCGCGAGCCGCTCACCCTGGCGCTGGCCGCGATCCTCGCCGGCGGCCACGTGCTGTTCGAGGACGTCCCCGGTCTCGGCAAGACGCTCGCCGCGCGGTCGATCGCGTCGGCCGTCGGGCTCGGGTTCCGGCGGCTGCAGTGCACGCCGGACCTCCTGCCCTCCGACATCACGGGCTCGTTCGTCTACCTGCCCCAGACGGCGGAGTTCGAGTTCCGGCCGGGGCCGGTCTTCACGGGGCTGTTCCTCGCGGACGAGATCAACCGCACCTCGCCCAAGACCCAGTCGGCCCTGCTGGAGGCGATGGCGGAGGGGCAGGTGTCGGTGGAGGGGAGCAGTTTCGCGCTTCCGCGCCCGTTCCACGTCGTGGCGACCGCCAACCCGATCGAGTCGGAGGGCACCTACGCCCTCCCCGAAGCACAGCTCGACCGGTTCATGGTGCGGCTGAGCGTCGGCTACCCGGACCAGGCGGGGGAGCAGCGCGTGCTCCTGGCCCGCGTCGCGCGCCGTCACGAGGTCGCGACGGTGGAGGCGGCGACCGACGCGGACACGCTGCTCGCCATGCAGGCCGGGGTGGAGCAGGTGGACGTCGACCCCGACATCGTCGCGTACTGCGTCGCCCTCGCCGCCGCGACGAGGCGGCATCGGTCGGTGGAGGTCGGCGCCTCGCCGCGCGGGTCGCAGGGTCTCCTGCTGGTCGCCCGCGCCCTCGCGGTGCTCGCGGGCCGCGACTTCGTGCTCCCGGACGATGTGAAGCGGGTCGCCGTCGCCGTCCTCGCGCACCGTCTGACGCTGACGGTCGCGGCGTGGACGAGCGGTGTGAGCCCGCAGGACGTGGTGGCGGAGGTCGTCGGCGCGGTGCCGGGGCCGCCCGCGGTCGGCGCGCGCGAACGGGAGGCGGCGCAGGCGTGACGACGCCACGAGCGCAGGAGGGCGCGACGCCGTCGGCGAGCGACGCGGGCGGCGGGTGGGTGCGCAGCCCCGCCCAGGCCGCAGCGGCGCTGGTCTCCGTGGTGTGCCTGGTCGCGGCGTTCGTCTTCAGCCGGGCCGAGCTGGTCCTGATCGCGGCTCCGCTGCTGATCGCCGCGCTGGTGGACCGGTCCCGTCGGCCGTCGGCGGGCGCGGCCGTGGACCTGGCGGTCGAGATCGCGGATCCCGCGGAGGGGACCACCTCCGCCGTCACGGCGATCCTCTCGGCGGAGATCGAGCGGGAGTCGGCGGCGGACGCCCTCCACCTCCGTCTCGCCACCGTCGACCGTCCGCCGTTCGACGCGGTGCTCGCCCCGCGGAGCGCTGCGCCGCTGCGTCTCGGGATCGCCGTCGGCCATTCGGGGCCGCAGCGGATCCTGACCGCGGAGGCGCGCGCGATCGGCGCGGACGCCTCGTGGGCCGGCGATCCCGACGCGTCCGGATCGCCCACCGAGGTCCAGCGCATCGTCCGGCCGGTGCCGGTCCCGCTCCGCAGCCTCCCGCTTCCCGCCCGACTGGTCGGCTTGACCGGCCAGCATGTGTCCGTACGGCCGGGCGACGGCGGCGAGTTCCGGGATGTCGACCGGTACCGCGCGGGCGACCGCTTGCGCCGGATCGACTGGAAGGCCACGGCGCGGCGCGGACAGCGTCCGGGGGAGCTCTACGTGCGGCGCACGACGGCGACGTCGGACGCGGCGGTCCACCTCGTCCTCGATGCGCGCGACGACCTCCCGGGGGAGGTGGCCGACTGGGCGGTGCCGTACCCCCGCCCGGGGCTGCGGTCCCTCGACATCGCGCGGGAGGCCGCCGCCTCGCTGGCGGCGGCGTACGCGGGGATGGCCGACCGCGTCGGCTTCGACGACCTCGCGGACGCGGCGCGGGCGCTCCCGCCGCGCTCGGGCACTCGCCACCGCCAGGCGGTGCTGCGCGCGATCGAGACCACGGCGGCGCGCGGGTCGGTCACCGACCGGATCCGCGTCCCCCGGCTCGCCCCGGGCGCCCTCGTGTACGTGCTGTCCACCTTCCTCGACGAGCAGCCCGTGCGTCTCGCCCTCGCGTGGCGGGCGGCCGGGCACCGCGTGATCGCGGTGGACGTGCTCCCGCCGCTCGCCACCGCCGACCTGCCGTCGCGGGACCGGATCGCCCTCCGCCTCGTGCTCGCCGAGCGCGACGTGCGGTTCGAACGGCTGCGGGTGTCGGGCGCGGAGCGGCTGCAGTGGGCCTCGGCGGAGCGGGACGTCCAGCTCCGCAGGCTCGCGGCACCGCAGCGCCGCGCGACCTCGGGACGGCCGGCATGAGCCGCGCCGACGAACTACCCGGCCTGCCGTGGACCGTGCCGGGCTGGGCGCTCCACGTCGCCTTCGCGGTCGTCGCCGTCGTGCTGGCCCTGACCTCCGCGCCGAACGGTCCGTGGCCGATCCTGTGCGTCGCCCTGGCGGGCGTCTCGGTCGCCGTCCCGCGGTGGCGGACGGCGTGGGTGCTCATCGCGGTCCTCGCGTTCTCGGTGCTGCTCGAGCCCGCCGGCGGTCTCTCCGTCCGCGTGCTCGCGCTGGTCGCCGGAGCGCACGCGCTGCACATCCTGGCGGCGTGGATGCTGGCGGTCCCGGCCCGGGCGCGGCTGGAGCCCGCCGTCCTGCTCCCCGGCCTGCGGCGGTTCGTCCTGATCCAGGTGCCCGTGCAGGCGGTGGCCGTCGCGGTGCTGGCGCTGCGGCAGCCGATCGCGGGAGGGTGGCCGGCGGTCGCCTCCGGAGCCGCCGTGCTCGCGCTGGGAGCGCTCCTCGGCGTGCTCCTCCTGCGCCGTCCGCAACGCTGAACGCGAGGAGGCCGTCGACGATGTCGGTGGTCGAGCTTAGACTCGCGCGTGCGGACCGGAGTCCGTCGCGCACACGATAGAATCGAACACAGCTTCGAACGCGGGGTGCGCGTGCGCGGACGGCGAACACCGCCCGCCGCGCGAGGGATGTAGCGGAGAATGGGACGAGTGAGTATTCAGGCGCAGGGCAATCAGGGGCAGAACCTCCAGGGTCACGCGACCCACGTGCAGGGGAGCATCGCCAGAGTGACGGGGTCGCAGTTGAGCGTTCGCGGCGCGCGCGTGCACAACCTGCACGACGTCGACCTCGACATCCCGCGCGACTCGCTGGTCGTCTTCACCGGCCTCTCCGGGTCGGGCAAGTCGTCGCTCGCGTTCGACACGATCTTCGCCGAAGGCCAGCGCCGCTACGTGGAGTCGCTCTCGGCCTACGCGCGCCAGTTCCTCGGCCAGGTCGACCGCCCCGACGTCGACTTCATCGAGGGCCTGAGCCCGGCCGTCTCGATCGATCAGAAGTCGACGAACCGCAACCCGCGGTCGACGGTCGGCACGATCACGGAGATCTACGACTACATGCGCCTCCTGTGGGCGCGCATCGGCGTGCCGCACTGCCCGGTCTGCGGCGAGAAGATCCAGCGGCAGACGGTGCAGCAGATCGCCGACCAGCTCATGGAGCTCGAGGCGGGTACGCGCTACATGGTCGTCAGCCCGGTGGTGTCGCAGAAGAAGGGCGAGTTCGTCGACCTCTTCAAGGAGCTCGCGGCGAGCGGATACTCGCGCGCCCTCGTCGACGGCGAGATGATCCAGCTCTCCGAGCCGCCGACGCTCAAGAAGCAGTACAAGCACGACATCTCGGTGATCGTCGACCGCCTGGTCGCCGGGCCGGACATCCTCACCCGCCTCACGGACTCCCTGGAGACGGCGCTGCGCCTCACCGACGGGCTCGCGCAGGTCAACTTCGTCGACCGCGAGGGCACGGAGGCGTGGCAGTCGTTCAGCGAGAAGCTCTCCTGCCCGAACGGCCACCCCATCCAGCTCACCGAGATCGAGCCCCGCACGTTCTCGTTCAACGCGCCGTTCGGCGCCTGCCCGGAGTGCTCCGGTCTCGGCACGCGCATGTCCGTCGACGACGACCTGCTGCTCGGCGACGACACGCAGAGCATCGCCGAGGGCGTCATCGTGCCCTGGACCACGCAGGGCAAGGGCCTCTTCAACTACTACGAGAAGCTGCTCGCCGGCCTCGCCCGCGATCTCAAGTTCTCGCTCAACACGCCGTGGAAGAAGCTGCCGGACACCGTGAAGGAGGCCGTGCTCCACGGCGACAACTTCGAGGTCAAGGTCCGCTGGAAGAACCGCTACGGCCGCGAGATGTCCTACACCTCCGGCTTCGAGGGCGTGGTGCCGTACATCGAGCGCCAGTACCTCCAGGCCGAGACGGACACCCAGCGCGCCCGCTGGGCGGAGTACCTCCGCGAGGTGCCCTGCCCGGTCTGCAAGGGCAAGCGCCTCAAGCCCGAGGTGCTCGCCGTGCTCGTGCACGGGGCGAGCATCGCGGACGCGTCGCAGCTGAGCCTCAGCGACGCGCGCGCCTTCATGGAGAAGCTGCACCTCACCGAGCGTGAGCAGAAGATCGGCGCGCAGGTGCTGCGCGAGATCAAGATCCGCCTCGACTTCCTCATCCAGGTCGGCCTCAGCTACCTCGACCTCTCGCGCGCCGCGGCGTCGCTCTCGGGCGGCGAGGCGCAGCGTATCCGCCTGGCGACCCAGATCGGCTCCGGCCTGACGGGCGTGCTGTACGTGCTCGACGAGCCGAGCATCGGCCTGCACCAGCGCGACAACCGCCGCCTGATCGACACCCTGGTCGCCCTCCGCGACCTCGGCAACACGCTGATCGTCGTCGAGCACGACGAGGACACCATCCGCACCGCCGACTGGGTCGTGGACATCGGCCCGGGCGCCGGCGTCAACGGCGGTCACGTCGTGCACTCCGGCTCGTACGACGAGCTGCTGGCGAACACCGAGTCGCTCACGGGCGACTACCTCGCCGGCCGCCGCGAGATCCCGATCCCGGCGAAGCGTCGCAAGATCGACAAGAAGCGCGTGCTGCGCGTCGTCGACGCCGAGGCGAACAACCTCAAGAAGGTGACCGTCGACTTCCCGCTCGGCGCGTTCGTGGCGGTGACCGGCGTCTCGGGCTCGGGCAAGTCCTCGCTCGTCAACGACATCCTGTACCGGGTGCTCGCCAACAAGCTCAACGGCGCCCGCAAGCTGCCGGGCAAGCACCGCACGGTCACGGGGCTCGACAACCTGGACAAGGTCGTGCACGTCGACCAGGCGCCGATCGGCCGCACGCCGCGCTCCAACCCGGCGACCTACACCGGCGTCTTCGACCGCATCCGCAACCTCTTCGCGGAGACCACCGAGGCGAAGATGCGCGGGTACCTTCCCGGCCGCTTCAGCTTCAACGTCAAGGGCGGGCGCTGCGAGGCGTGCTCGGGCGACGGCACGATCAAGATCGAGATGAACTTCCTGCCCGACGTCTACGTCGCGTGCGAGGTGTGCGGGGGAGCGCGCTACAACCGCGACACCCTCTCCGTGCACTACAAGGGCAAGAACATCGCCGAGGTGCTCGACATGCCGATCAGCGAGGCGGCGGTGTTCTTCGAGCCGATCTCGGCCATCCACCGCTTCCTCAAGACCCTCGTCGACGTCGGCCTCGGCTACGTGCGGCTCGGTCAGAGCGCCACGACGCTGTCGGGCGGCGAGGCGCAGCGCGTCAAGCTCGCCACCGAGCTGCAGCGCCGCTCGAACGGCCGCAGCGTGTACGTGCTCGACGAGCCGACCACCGGTCTGCACTTCGAGGACGTCCGCAAGCTCCTCCTGGTGCTGAACGGCCTGCTCGACAAGGGCAACACCGTGATCGTGATCGAGCACAACCTCGACGTGATCAAGTCGGCGGACTGGCTGATCGACATGGGACCGGAAGGCGGCGCGGGCGGCGGAGAGGTCATCGCGACCGGCACGCCCGAGCAGGTCGCGGAGGCCCCGGGCAGCCACACGGGCTACTTCCTCAAGGAGATCCTGCAGGGCGAGAGCGCCCAGGGCGCCGCGTAGGGGGAGCGCGTGGCCGACACCGTCAGCTACCGGCCGAAGGCCGGCGAGATCCCGACGCAACCGGGCGTCTACCGCTTCCGCGACAAGAACCGTCGCGTGCTCTACGTGGGCAAGGCCAAGAACCTGCGCGCGCGGCTGAGCAACTACTTCCAGCCGCTCCGGAGCCTCCACGAGCGCACCCGCCGGATGGTGACGACGGCCGCGTCGGTCGAGTGGACCGTGGTGGCGAGCGAGTTCGAGGCCCTCCAGCTCGAGTACACCTGGATCAAGGAGTTCAACCCGCCGTTCAACGTGCAGTTCCGGGACGACAAGTCGTACCCGTACCTCGCCGTGACGCTCGGCGACCGCATCCCCCGGGTGATGGTCACACGCAACCGCGGGGTGAAGGACGCGCGCTACTTCGGCCCGTACACGAAGGTCTGGGCGATCCGCGACACGGTCGACCTGATGCTCAAGGCGTTCCCGATGCGCAGCTGCTCCGACGGCGTGTACCGGCGGGCGGAGCTGACCGGCCGCCCCTGCCTGTTGGGCGACATCGGCAAGTGCGCGGCCCCGTGCGTCGGGCGCATCTCGCCGGAGGACCACCGCGGCCTCGCGGAGGACTTCGTCTCCTTCATGGCCGGCAACGACACCAAGTACATCCGCGAGCTGACGGACCAGATGAAGACGGCCGCGAGCGCGATGGACTACGAGGCGGCGGCTCGGCACCGCGACGCCATCCAGGCGCTCGAGTCCGCGATGGGCAAGAGCGCCGTCGTGCTGCACGACAATGTGGACCTGGACGCGTTCGGCATCGCGCACGACGAGCTCGCGGCCGCGGTTCAGCAGTTCATCGTGCGCGGCGGCCGCATCCGTGGTGTGCGCAGCTGGGTGGTCGACAAGGAGCTCGACATGGATCTCGGCGAGCTCGTCGAGACGGTCCTGCAGAACGCGTACGAGGGCGCCGATGTCCCGCCGCGCGAGATCCTCGTGCCCGAGCTGCCGGACGACGCCACCGAGCTCGAGCAGTGGCTCACGGCCCGACGGCACGAGACCAGCGGAGGCAGCGTCAGCGACCCGTCCGCCACCCGTGGCCGCCTCAGCGGCCGGGTGGAGCTGCGGACCGCCCAGCGCGGCGAGAAGGCGGCGCTCGCGCAGACGGCGGAGATGAACGCGAAGAACGCGCTCGTGCTCTACAAGACCCGCCGCAGCGCCGACTTCGTGTCCCGGTCGAAGGCCCTCGCCGACATCCAGGAGGCCCTGGGGATGGACGAGGCGCCCCTGCGGATGGAGTGCTACGACGTCTCCCACCTGAGCGGCACGAACATCGTCGCGTCGATGGTGGTCTTCGAGGACGGCCTGCCCCGCAAGGACCAGTACCGCCGCTTCAGTATCCCGGAGTCGACGGACGACACGGAGTCGATCTACCAGGTGATCACCCGCCGTCTCGCGTACCTCCGCGAGGACCCGAGCGGCGAGGTCCCGGCCGTCGAGGGCGGCGCGCCCGTCGTCGCGCCGGCGGAGGACGGCGGCGACGATCCGACGATCGACGTCGATGCCGAGCTCGCGGAGGCGACGGAGAAGCGCCGGCGCAAGTTCTCGTATCCGCCGAATCTGCTGCTCGTCGACGGCGGCCAGCCGCAGGTGGCGGCGGCGCAGCGTGCGCTGGAGGAGTCCGGGGTGCAGGGCATCCAGCTCGCCGGAATCGCCAAGCGGCTCGAGGAGATCTGGCTGCCCGACTCGGACTTCCCGGTCATCCTGCCCCGCAACAGCGACGCCCTCTTCCTGATCCAGCGTCTCCGCGACGAGGCGCACCGGTTCGCGATCACGTATCAGCGTGCACGCCGCAAGCGGGACATCGGAACCGTGCTGGGCGAGATCCCGGGTCTGGGGCCGTCGCGCGTCAAGGAGCTGCTCAAGCACTTCGGGTCGGTGGCGCAGCTGAAGCAGGCGACCCCCGAGCAGATCGCCGAGGTGCGCGGGGTGGGGCCAACGCTCGCCACCGCGATCCACGAGCGCCTCGGGGACCGCTGAGCGCGGATCCGCCGTCGCGGGGTCTCCCTCCCCGGGATCTCCCTCCGCGGTAGGGGGCGGAAGGTACCACCGGGTGACGCGCGACCGTACCGTGCGTCCGTAGCGTCGCCGGTATGGATGCCGTGAACGAGTTCATCGCCCAGGCCGCCGCGTCGCCGTGGGTCTACCTGGTCGTCTTCGCCGTCGTGCTGGTGGACGCCTTCTTCCCGCCGGTGCCGAGCGAGTCCGTGGTGATCGCCGCGGCGGCCGCGGCCGTCGCCATCGGCACCCCGAACCTCCCGCTGGTGATCGCGTGCGCCGCAGCCGGCGCGATCGCCGGCGACAACCTCACCTACGCGATCGGGAGGCGCGTGCCGCTGGAGCGCATCCGCTTCCTCCGGGGACCGCGGATGAGCGCCGCACTGGCGCGAGCCCGGCAGGGCATCCACAAGCGGGCCGGAGTCCTCGTGCTCTCGGCGCGCTACGTCCCGGTCGGGCGGGTCGCGGTGAACCTGATGGCCGGGGCGTCCGGAGTCGCCCCGCGGCGGTTCCTGCTCCTGTCGTCGGTGGCGGGCGCCTCCTGGGCGCTCTACTCGGTTACTGTGGGTGTGATCGCGGCGCAGTGGCTGGGCGGCAACGCGCTCCTGGCGATGATC
>NZ_MKVJ01000013.1:153570-153710 GCF_001898805.1 Leifsonia sp. 71-9 | reverse complement strand
GTCCCGCGCGTCCTGGTCGCCGGTCGCGGCGCCGCCGACGGCGAGGTCGAGCTCTGGAACCGCCGCACCGGTGAGCGTCAGACGCTCCCGCTGGCGGAGGCCATCGCCCAGCTCATCGCGTAACGGATCGGGCGTCGGCG
>NZ_MKVJ01000013.1:105565-153552 GCF_001898805.1 Leifsonia sp. 71-9 | reverse complement strand
CGTCGTCCCCGGTGATCTCCGAGTGGACGCGCCGCAGATCCTCCACCAGGGAGCCGAGCAGCACCCAGTGCCGCGGATCGGGCGTCGAGATCACCAGCGGCGCCGTGAGCGCGGGGATGTTCGCCGTCGCGGTGTCGGGCTCGACGACGGGGGAGTCCGGGTCGCGACTGAGCAGCCGGAGGTCGTGCGCCGCCCGGCGCAGCTCCTCGGCGATCGCGATCATGGTCGGTTCGCCGGTGAGCCCGTCGTCGTAGTGGTCGTGGAACGCCCGCGTCATGCCGATCGCCCGCGTGACGATGGGCTTGAGGCGCGCGAACAGAGCCTCGTCGTGAGCCAGGACGACCCGGTGCTTCCCCTGCCGCGGGTTCAGCGTCAGGCTCTCCTCGGCCGCGGTCAGCGCGGTCGCGGCCTTCGCCTCCATCGGGCGCAGGAGGCGGGCCTCGATCAGGAGGGCGTCGAGCTCTCCCGGCGTGAGCGTGCTCGTGATCGCCTGGGCGAGCCGGTCGAGGGTCGAGGCGAGCTCGTTCCCGAGCGCGAGGACGGCGGTGCGCGCCGGCGCCGTGAGCACGGGAGGGACGACCGCGATGTTGACGATCACGCCGATGACCGCACCGACGATCGTCTCGCCGATCCGGGCGAAGGCGTACTCCGGATTCGACGCCCCGATCGCGAGGACGAGCATGGCGCTGATCGGCACCTGGTTGGCGCTGCCCGGGGTCAGCTTGAGCACCCACGCGAGCAGCACCGAGACGACGACCGCGACCAGCACGATCCAGCTGTTCATCCCGAACGCCAGACCGACCGCGTAGGCCACCAGCACGCCGACGATCACGCCGAGCGAGCGCTCGATCGCGCGGCCGACGGACTGGTTCACGCTCGGCTGCACCACGAGCAGGGCCGCGATCGCGGCGAACACCGGCAGTTCCCCCGGCACGATCAGGCTCGCCGCGAGCCAGGCCAGGATCATCGCGACGGCGGTCTTGAGCACCTGCAGGAACGGCGTGCGGCTCGTCGCGCGGATGTTCGCGGGGAGTTTCAGTGCCACTGCTCCAGGCTAGTCCGCATAGCGGCGGTACCGGTCCGCCGCTCGCTCGACCCCGCGCTCCTGCGCGGCCGTCAGCGGCAGGAACGGGCGCGCTTCGATCGCCTCCCCGTCGCGCCGCCAGGTGCCGGCGACGCGACCGCGCGCGATCACGACGGGGGAGAAGATGCCGTTCTTGCCGGGGACGACGCGCTCGAAGTCCGCGGGATCGATGACGGGGTCGCGGTTCTGATACCCGAGGAGGTATTCGTCGAAGCCGGGCAGGAGGTGCACGGCGGCGCTCTCCGCGCGGGTCTCGGGAGTCGCGGTCGCTGTGTCGGCCAGGCGCGCGGTGACGAGGTACTCGGTGCCGTCGACCTCGAGGGTGGTGAGCTCGTCGCCCAGCACGGCGACGGCGGTGCGCGCCTGCGCGACGGTTCCCTTCGTCCACCAGACGAAGTCCTTCAGGGTGGCGGGGCCGTGACCGGCGAGGTAGCGACGCAGGTACTCGGCGATCGCCTCGTCCGGCTCGAGCGTGCGCGACGCCGAGAGCGGCGCCCACTCGTCGAGCAGCACGAGCGCCTGCTGGGTGCGGTGCGTCGGCCCCCAGCAGATCACGCCGGTCTGCGCGAGGAAGTACAGCAGGTGGTAGCCGCGCTGACCGCCCGTGGCGATGCCCGCGGCCTCCCAGAGCGCCATGACGTCGGCGCGTCCGAGGCTGCGCCCGCCGGAGAGGGCGGCTGTGAGGAGGTCCTGGGCGCGCACGAAGTCGGGCGGCTCGAGCTCCAGATCGCGGTGCCGGCGCGTCAGCCCGGCGACCATGCGGGCGGTGGTGACACCGAGCATCCAGCGGAGGTCCTCCGGCGCGACGAAGTGCAGGGTGCCGCGCATGGGCCACAACCGCACGATCCGGCCGGCATCCAGGTCCGCGAGCACGGCGCTACGTGAAGGGGCGACCGTCCGCAGGGCGAGCGCCCAGCAGGCCGCGCCGAAATCCTGCGCCTGCACCGCCAGCATCCGGCGCGTCACATCGGCGGGACCGACTTCGCGGTCGCCGTCGAGCGCCTGCGCGAGGCGGCGCATCCGGAGCAGGTCGGAACGGCGCGCTGGCATGGGTCCAGTCTGCCGCAGGGCACCGACACGGGTGCGAGGCGCGCTAGGGGAGGATGCCGAGCTCGCTGAGCTGCTCGCTCAGTCCTGCGCCGTCGGGCGCGTACACCCAGGGCGCTCCCGAGATCTCGCTGTGCTTCTCCGCCTTCGAGCGACCGCCGGCGAGCACCGCCTCGCCGCCGGAGAGCTGGCGGATCGCGACCCCGGTCACGTTGTCGGGGTGGGCTGTCGTGAACTCCCCGTAGAGCATCTCATCGTGCTGGCCGTCGTCGCCGATGAGCAGCCACTTGAGTCCGGGGAACTCGGATGCCAGCCGCTCGAGGCTCGTGCGCTTGTGCTCGCGGCCGCTCCGGAAGATCCGGTCGTGGGTGGGTCCCCAGTCGGTGAGCAGCAGCGGACCGGCCGGGAACAGGTTGCGGGAGAGGAACCGGCGCAGCGTGGGCGCGACGTTCCAGGCCCCGGTCGAGAGGTAGATCACCGGCGTTCCGGGATGGGTCGCCGCCAGCCGTTCCAGCAGGACCGCCATGCCGGGAGTGGGGACGCGCGCGTGCTCGTCGAGCACGAAGGTGTTCCAGGCCGCGAGCAGCGGGCGGGGGAGGGCGGTCACCATGACGGTGTCGTCGACGTCGGAGATGATGCCGAACTCGGCCTTCGGGTCCACGATGTAGATCGGCGCTTCGAACACCCGGCTGGACTCGACGGTGGACAGCCGCACCGTGTGCCAGCCGGGGGTGAGCTGGACGGGGACGACCGTGTCGATCACGCCGCCGCGGTCGGGCATGACCGTGTGGGTCTCGCCCTCGATCTCGACGGTGACCGCCACATCCGCCACGGGAACGCTGACGAACGACCGCCAGCCGCGGATGGACTCCTCGCGCTTGCGATGCTTGCGCTCGGCCCGGCTGCCCGGACGGGGCTCCTTCGCCAGGACGACGCGGCCCAGGATGCGCACCCAGGTGGGCGCTCCGTAGCCGGTGTACGGCAGGACGGTCGCGAGATACCCGCGCTTGCGCGCCCGGCGGGCCCGGAACTCGTGGAACGCGTCTTCGATACGCGCGGCCCGGTGCATGATGGGCTCCACGGAGGCGCTGCGCTTGTCCGGAGTTGCGGTCATAGAGATTCAAGTCTCTCATGGAGTGCAGGATCGATTTCGACAGCCCCCAGATCTGGGGGGCGATCACTGAGCGAGTCGGAGCGGATTCCCCGCAATAAGTGAGCTTTCCACGAATATGATCGTTACCAATGGAGTGCGTGACGCGCGGCGTCACGCCCGGGTTGGGGAACCGCAACACGTAACGTAGTCACCGGAAAGAAGGAGTTGCGATCGTGCCCATCAACGACCTCGTCGCTGGACAGAACACCGTCGGAGCCGCGCTCGTGCGCACCGAGCCGATCCAGGAGCGCAGCGCCGCCCGGGTCGACGCGCTGTTGGACGCGGCCGCCGAAGTGGTCGACGAGATCGGCTTCGACCGGCTGACCACGGCGATGGTGGCCGAGCGGGCGGGCGCCTCGATCGGCACCGTGTACCGGTACTTCCCCGATCGCATCGTGCTCCTCCAGGCGCTCCGCGACCGCGCGGTGCTGCGCTATCGCCGCACCGTCGTCGAGGCGATCCACGAGCAGCAGCCCGAGCACTGGTGGAACGCCGTCGAGGCCGCCATCGACTCGTTCGTCACGATGTTCCGCGACGAGGCGGGCTTCCGCATCATCCGGTTCACCGACGCCGAGCGCTCCGGCGTGCCGGGCGAGGAGGTCGTGCGCGACGTCTCGTTCGCCGCCCAGTTCGCCGACATCCTCGCCGACGAGTACAGCCTGCCCGCCGGCGACGACCTGGCCTTCCGGCTCGAGATCGTGGTGGAGATCATGGACTCGCTGATCAACCGCGCCTTCCGCGACGACCCGGCGGGCGACGAGCGCTACATCGCCGAGGCCCGCGTCGTCGCCCGCGAGTACCTCGAGAAGCGCTACGGCAGCGAGGCCTGATCCCGCTCTCCCCTCGTGGGAATGTCGGTGGTCCGCGCGACGCTGACATCCATCGACGGCTGCGCTCCGAAGAAGCGGGGGAGATCGACGATCTCTTCTGATTTCCGCCATAAAGGGACGCATCCGTTGCCAAACGGGCAGAACGCTGTTTGGGTGGAATGGATGGACCTGACCGACAGAAATGGGCCCCTGCGATGATCGAGTTCCGTTCGGTGACGAAACAGTTCCCCGACGGCACCGTCGCGGTCGACGACTTCTCGCTCGTGATCCCGTCGCGCAAGATCACGGTGCTGGTCGGCTCCTCCGGTAGCGGCAAGACCACGATCCTGCGCATGATCAACCGGATGGTGGATCCGACGAGCGGCACGATCGAGATCGACGGCGAGGACGTGCAGAACCTGCAGCCCGTCCAGCTGCGGCGCAGCATCGGGTACGTCATGCAGAACTCCGGTCTGCTCCCGCACCGCAAGGTCGTCGACAACATCGCGACCGTCCCTTTGCTCCGCGGGGTCAAGAAGCGGGAGGCGCGGCAGAACGCCCTCGAGCTGATGGACACGGTCGGGCTCGAGCGCTCGCTCGCCGACCGGTACCCAAGCCAGCTCTCGGGCGGACAGCAGCAGCGCGTCGGCGTCGCCCGCGGCCTCGCCGTCGACCCGAACATCCTGCTCATGGACGAGCCGTTCGGCGCCGTCGACCCGATCGTCCGCGACGAACTGCAGAACGAGCTGCTGCACCTGCAGCGCGAGCTCGACAAGACGGTCGTCTTCGTGACCCACGACATCGACGAGGCGTTCCGGCTCGGCAGCCAGGTCGTGATCTTCCGCAAGGGCGGCATCATCGCCCAGCAGGGCACGCCGTCCGAGATCCTGGCGGCGCCCGCGGACGAGTTCGTCGCGTCGTTCATCGGCGCCGACCGCGGACGCCGTGCGCTCCACGTCGAGCAGACCCCGACCGGCGATGTGCTGGTCGACAGCGAAGGACGGCCGGCCGGTGTGCTGACCCCGTCCGATGAGGCAAAGGCCACGACCCTCCCGGTCGTGGGTGCTTCGGCGCAGGGTGAGGAAGCGTCGTGAGCTGGCTGTGGTCGAACATCGGCCTCGTCTGGGATCTCACGGTCGCTCACGTGACGCTGAGCGTGTTCCCGATCGTCATCGGGTTCCTGGTCTCGATTCCGATCGGCTGGGTCGCGAACCGCTACCGCGCGAGCCGCGGAGTGCTGCTGACGATCGGCGGCATCCTCTACACGATCCCATCGCTGCCGCTCTTCGTGGCGATGCCGGCGCTGATCGGCACGCAGATCCTGGACCCGAAGAACGTGGTCATCGCCCTCAGCCTGTATGCGCTCGCCCTGATGGTGCGCACGACCTCCGACGCGCTCGCGAGCGTGCCCGGTGACGTGCTGCAGTCGGCGTCCGCCGTGGGCTTCAGCACCTGGCGCCGCTTCTGGTCCGTCGAGCTGCCGCTCGCCGGTCCGGTGCTGCTCGCGGGTCTCCGGGTGGTCTCGGTGAGCACGGTGAGCCTCGTCAGCGTCGGCTCCCTCGTCGGCGTGAGCAACCTCGGAACGATGTTCGTGCAGGGGCTGAACCAGTACAACAACGCCGAGGTGGTGACGGGCATCGTCGCGATCGTGATCATCGCGCTCGTCTTCGACCTGGCCCTGGTGCTCCTCGGGAGGCTCCTGATGCCGTGGACCCGGCTCGGCACGACCAAGCGCGCGAGCCGCCGTGCCGCGCTGAGGGCGGTGACGGGCGCATGACCGATATCCTCGCGGCGTTCGCCTGGGTGTTCGACCCGGCCAACTGGGCCGGCCCGAGCGGCATCCTCGCGCGTCTCGGCGAGCACGCCTGGTACTCGCTGCTGACGCTGATCCTGGCCGCGGTGATCGCCCTGCCGATCGGACTGGCGATCGGCCACACCGGCCGGTTCCGCGGGCTCGCCGTCGGCGTCTCCGGCGCCCTGCGCGCGATCCCGACGCTCGGCCTCGTGGTCTACCTGGCCCTCATCACGCTGAACCTCAGCATCATCCCCCCGCTGATCGCGCTGACCATCCTGGCGATCCCGCCCGTGCTGGCGGGCGCGTACTCCGGGCTGGAATCGGTGGACCGGCGCACGATCGACGCGGCGCGCGCCATGGGGATGACGGAGCTCCAGATCCTGTTCAAGGTCGAGATCCCGCTGTCCCTGCCACTGCTCATCGGCGGGATCCGCTCTGCAGCCCTGCAGGTCATCGCGACCTGGACGGTCGCGGCCATCCTGCCGGTCGGCGGCCTCGGCCGCTTCCTGTTCGACGGACTCGCCGTGCAGCGCTACGACGAGATGCTGGGCGGCTCGATCCTCGTGATCGCGCTCGCCCTCGTCACCGACGGCGTCTTCGCCCTCGTGCAGCGCCTCGTGGTGCCGCGCGGCGTCACCGCCGGCAAGATCCAGGACGTGCGCTCGAAGGACCCCTGGCGCCCCATCGGCCCCTCGGTTCCCAACCATCCGGTCGGGAACAGCAGCACCTGACCCCCGAACCCACCAAGATCCATAGCACCCACCGAAAGAGAGAAACCAACATGTTCGCATCCAAGAGAGGCCGCATCGCGGCCGGCGTGGTGGCGGCGGGAGCCCTCCTGGCTCTCAGCGCGTGCTCGTCCGGCGGTGGCGCGCTCGGCGGCAACACCTCGACCTCGTCGAGCGACAGCGTCACCATCGGCTCCGCCGCGTTCGGCGAGTCCGAGATCCTCATGCAGGTGTACGGCCAGGCTCTGGCCGCCAACGGTGTGAAGGTCAACTACAAGCCGAGCATCGGTCAGCGCGACGTCTACCTCAAGGCGCTGCAGGACGGCTCGATCGACCTGATCCCCGAGTACAGCGGCAACCTGCTTCAGTTCTACAAGAAGGACAGCACCGCCACCTCCAGCGACGACGTCTACACGGCGCTCAAGTCGGCCCTCCCCAAGGGTTACGAGGTGCTCGATCAGGCCGAGGCGCAGGACGCCGACTCCTACAACGTCACCAAGGAGTTCTCGGAGAAGTGGGGCGTCACCAGCCTCGCCGACCTCTCCAAGGTCACCGACCCGCTGACGGTGGGCGCGAACCCGGAGTTCGAGACCCGTCCCTACGGCATCCCGGGGCTCAAGTCGGCCTACGGCGTCACCGCGACGCTGAAGCCGATCAGCGACTCGGGCGGCCCGCTGACCGTCACGGCGCTGAAGAACGGCGACGTGCAGCTGGCCGACATCTACACGACGACCCCGGCCATCAAGGACAACGGCTTCGTGACCCTGAAGGACCCGAAGAGCCTGATCGCGGCGCAGAACATCGTCCCGCTGATCAACACCTCCAAGGCGACGGACAAGGTCAAGGAGGTCCTGAACAAGGTCTCCGCCGAGCTCACCACCGATGACCTCATCACGATGAACAGCGAGAACCAGGGCTCCAGCAAGACCGCGCCCGACGTGGTCGCGAAGAACTGGCTGAAGGACCACCCCGTCAAGTAGACGCGGGCGTCATTCTCCGTCGTGCGGCGGCTCGGGAGACCGGGCCGCCGCACCCATGTGCGCCGCCTCGCGCTTCTGCAGGATCTTCTTCACGAGGAAGACCAGCACGATGAAGACCGCGATGATGGCCACGAAGATGTACCCGGCCCAGTGCAGCTCCCGCGAGAGCTCGCGATAGCTCCCGGCGGCCAGCGAACCGACGCTGACGTAGGCGAACGCCCACAGGATGCACGCCGGCGCCGTCCACGTCATGAAGGTGCGGTACCGCATCGGGCTCATCCCCACCGTCAGCGGGATGAGCGAGTGCAGCACTGGCAGGAAGCGGGACAGGAAGACGGCGATCCCGCCGCGTCGCGCGAGATACGCCTCCGCCTTGTCGAAGTTGTCCTGGCCGAGCTTGCGGCCCAGCTTGCTGGCGCGGATGCGCGGCCCGAACCAGCGGCCCAGGGCGAAGCCGATCGACTCGCCGCACAGGGCGCCGATCACGACCGCGACGACCATCGCGAAGTACTCGACGGGGCCCTCGACCGCGGTGCTCGCGACGAGGACGATCGTGTCGCCCGGGACGATCAGGCCGACGAGGATGGACGTCTCCAGCATGATCCCGACGCCGGCGAGCAGCGTCCGCAGAACGGGATCCACGCTCTGGACGAGGTCGAGGATCCAGTTGAGCGCGTCGTTCACGGGGCGGGCGCCGTCCGCACGAGGCTCCAGAACGCCGTGAGCGCGTCCGCCATGTCGGCCGACGGGTCCAGCATCCACTGCACCTGCATGCCGTCGGCGACGGCGATGCCGAGCCGGGCGAGCTGCCGCGCGTCGACCGCGTCGGTCATCCGGCCCGCGGCCTGCTCGGCGCGCACGTGCTGCTCGAGGCCGCCGACGATCCTCGCGTAGCGCTCGACGAAGTAGTCGTGGCCGGGATGCTCGGGATCGGATGCCTCGGCGGAGAGGGTCGCGTAGAGCTGCACGAGCCCCGGGACCTCGGCGTTGTGGCGGATGACGCGCACGAGGCCGTCCGCGGCGTCCGCCCACTGGTCGCCGAGCTCCGCCCCGCCCGTGTCCACCTCGTCGCGCTTGCGCAGCACCTCGGAGAAGAGCTCCTCCTTCGAGGAGAAGTGATGCAGCAGGCCCGCCTGGCTCAGCCCCACGGACTCGGCGATCTCGCGCAGCGACGCCTTGCGGTATCCCTTGTCGGCGAACACCTCCAGCGCGCGCGAGAGGATCTCCTCCCGTTTGGCGATTCCCTTGGCGTACGAGCCCTTCTTCGGCATACGGACGATGCTACTGGGCCGCGCCTGGGAGACCGGAGCGCTCAGCTGGTGAGCACCAGCACCGGCGGCACGACGACGAGGAGGACGGTCACGACGGCGATGGTGAGGCGGAGCGCCGGGCCCACCGTGCGGCGGCCGGCGGTGAGCCGCGCCTCCCGGGCGAGGAGGGCGTCGCGCCGCTGCTCGGGCGTGCGGCGGTCCTTCGGGGCGCCGAGCGCGGAGCCCGCCGTGCCCGTCTCGTCGACGATGCGGATCGCTCCGGCGAGCACGGGGTCGCCCGACGACCGCCGTGCGGTGTCGTCGGCGAGCATCTCGAGCAGCAGCGCGACGGCGTCCTGGGCGCGGGTGGCGATGGGGAACCAGGGGAGGGCGCGCTTCCACGACCGGAACGCGTCCAACAGGAGGTGGTGCTTCTGGCGCAGGTGCGTGCGCTCGTGCGCGATCACCGCGTCCAGCTCCTCGGGGCTGAGCAACGCGATCATCCCCTCGGAGAGCACCGTCACGCTGCGGGCTCCGGGGAGGCAGTACGCCGCGGGTGCGGGATGGTCGATCACCCGTGTGCTGGGCACGTCCGGGAGGGGCGAGCTGAGGAGGCGCAGCAGCTCCATGTGCTGGTGGCGCTGGCGGCGGCTGCGCACCGACGTCAGCGCGAGGTTCAGTACGAGGTGCGCCGTGAGCAGGACCGCCGCACTCAGCAGGAACGCGTTGAGCAGGCTGACGCCGGAGGGGAGCGGGCCCGTGAAGAGGGTGCCCGCCGCTCCCGCGATCCGGCTCCACAGGTCGTCGCCGAACGGCTGCAGGCCGGCGAGCAGCAGGGAGCCGATCATCGAGATGCCACCCGCGAGCGCGATCGACTGCCACAGCGCGACGGCGAGGACGGGAGCGGCCGTCGGCCAGGTCGCCCGCGCGAGGAGCAGCGGCACGGGCCAGGCCAGGGCGATCGCCAGCAGCCCGAGGATGATGGCCGTCTCGTTGACGGGGAGCACGGTCGGACTAGGAGGTGCGCGCGTCGAGCAGGCGGCGCAGCACCTGCGCCTCCGACTCGTCGACGGTTCCCACGAAGTAGGCGAGCGCCTCGGTGCGGTCGGAGGACGACTCCAGCACCTCGCGCATCAGATCGGCGACGTGACCGGCCTTGCTGAGGGCCGCGAAGTAGACGTGCGGGCGGACGTCGCGCTCGCGGTCGACCATGCCCTTCTGCTCGAGGCGGGAGAGCACGGTGAGCACCGTCGTGAGCGCGGGAGTCTTGCCCTCCCCACGGGTGGCCGATAGCTTGTCGCGTAACTCGTTGGCAGTGATCGGGGCGTCGCCCGCCCACAGGGCGTCCATGACAGCCCGCTCCAGTTCTCCGAGATTCGCCACGGATACAGCGTACGCGAAGATGCTGAGAATGTTCTACACTCTGTAGAAGACGCACTTCTACACCGTGTAGAAGACCGATCGAAGGGTGAGACGCCGTGCACGATCTCTTGGACCCGCTGCTGCTGTCGCGGTGGCAGTTCGGGCTCACAACGATCTACCATTTCCTGTTCGTGCCCCTGACGATCGGCGTCGTCACCGTGGTCGCGATCTTCCAGACCTGCTGGTACCGCACGGGCAAGGTCCACTACCTGCAGCTCACCCACTTCTTCGGCAAGATCTTCCTGATCAACTTCGCCATGGGTGTCGTGACGGGCATCGTGCAGGAGTTCCAGTTCGGCATGAACTGGTCGGACTACTCGCGCTTCGTCGGCGACATCTTCGGCGCTCCGCTCGCGCTGGAGGGCCTGCTCGCGTTCTTCCTGGAGGCCACCTTCATCGGCCTCTGGATCTTCGGCTGGGACAAGCTGCCCAGGGGTCTGCACCTGGCGACCATCTGGTTGACGGCGGCCGGCAGCATCCTCTCGGCGTACTTCATCATCGCGGCCAACGCCTTCATGCAGAACCCGGTCGGCTACACGCTCAACCCGGAGCGCGGCCGGGCCGAGCTCACCGACATCTGGGCGGTGCTCACCAACAAGGTGGCGCTCGCGGCGTTCCCGCACACGATCTTCGGCGCGTTCATGGTGTCGGCGGGGCTGATGATCACGGTCGCGGCCTGGCACCTCTCGCGCAACCAGCACCTCGAGACCATGCGCCCCGCGCTGAAGTTCAGCCTCTGGATGATGGTGGTCGCCGGCATCGGCACGGTGCTGAGCGGAGACCAGCTCGGCCTCGCGATGGTGGAGACGCAGCCGATGAAGATGGCGGCCGCGGAGGCGTTGTACAAGACGTCGACGGGAGCCGACGCCTCGTTCTCGATCTTCACGCTGGGCACACCAGACGGCGTGCACGAGCTGTTCTCCATCCGCGTGCCGTATCTGCTGTCGTTCCTCTCGACGCACACGCTGAACGGGACGGTCGAGGGCATCAACGACCTCCAGGCCCAGTACGTGCAGCTGTACGGACCGGGCGACTACACCCCGACGATCTGGGTCACCTACTGGGCGTTCCGCTGGATGATCGGCCTCGGCATGCTCCACGTGCTCGTCGCCGTCGTCGGCCTCTGGCTGACCCGCAAGGGCCGCATGCCGAAGCGCCAGTGGCAGTGGAAGCTCGCCATCTGGGCGATGCCGCTCTCGCTCGCCGCGATGATCGTCGGCTGGATCTTCACCGAGATGGGCCGGCAGCCGTGGATCGTCTTCAGCCTGATGAAGACGGCGGACGGCGTCTCGCCCAACACCACCGGCCTCGAGGTGCTGATCTCGATCATCGCCTTCACCCTCGTCTACGGCGCACTGGCGGTCGTCGAGTTCAAGCTGATCAAACGTGCGGCCCAGAAGGGTCCGGCCCCGGTCGAGGAGCATCTCGACGAAGAGGGCAAGCACGTCCCGGTCGCGACGGTCTACTAGGAGGAGACGGAAAATGGATCTCGCAGTTCTCTGGTTCGGCATCGTCGCCTTCTTCTTCGTCGGCTACTTCGTCCTCGACGGGTTCGACTTCGGCGTCGGGATGGCGCTGCCCTTCCTCGGCAAGGACGACGTGGACCGCCGCGTCATGATCAACACCATCGGCCCGGTCTGGGACCTCAACGAGACCTGGGTCATCGTGGGCGGCGCCGCGCTGTTCGCGGCCTTCCCCGAGTGGTACGCCACGCTGTTCAGCGGGTTCTACCTGGCGCTGCTGCTCATCCTGATCGCGCTCATCCTGCGCGGGGTCTCGTTCGAGTACCGGCACCAGCGCGACAGCACGCGGTGGAAGAAGTGGTTCGACGGCATGATCGTGTTCGGCTCCGCCGTTCCCGCGTTCCTCTGGGGCTGCGCCTTCGCGAACATCGTGCAGGGCGTGGCGCTCGACTCGGGCTACAACTACACGGGCACGCTGTTCGACCTCCTGAACGCCTACGGCCTGCTGGGCGGACTGACGACGCTCCTGCTGTTCTTCACGCACGGGGTCGTGTTCATCTCGCTGAAGACCGACGGCGCCATCCGGGAGCGGGCGCGCTCGCTGGCCGTGAAGTCGGGCGCGGTGACCGTCGTCGTCGCGGCGGCGTTCCTGCTCTGGACCGGCATCGCGCACTTCTCGGTCGTGTTCCTGATCCTGGCCGCGCTGGCCGCCGTCGCCCTGATCGCCTCGTGGGTCGCCAACCTGCGCGGTGCCGAGGGCTGGTCGTTCGCGCTCATGGCGGCGACGATCGCCTTCGCCGTGGTCTCGCTCTTCGCCGCGCTCTTCCCGAACGTGATGCCGTCGTCGCCGAACCCGGAGAACAGCCTCACGATCGCGAACGCGTCGAGCACCACCGCGACCCTCACCGTGATGACCTGGGTGGCGGCGATCTTCCTGCCGCTGATCCTGCTCTACCAGGGCTTCACGTACTGGGTCTTCCGCAAGCGGGTCACCCGGGCCAGCATCCCGGACGAGGCCCCCGAACCCGTGAACGCCTGACCGGTGAAGCCTTTCGATCCCCGCCTCCTGAGGTACGCCTCCGCGTCCCGGGGGACCCTCGCCGCCGGCGGTCTGCTCGCCATCGTGCAGACCGCCGCCGGCCTGGCGTTCGCCTGGCTCGTGACGCAGCTGATCGTGCGCGCGATCGCGGGTGAGGATCTCACGGCCCTCAGCGGCCTGATCGCCGCGCTCGTGTTGGTGGTCATCGGGCGGGGCGTCGTGCTCTGGCTCGTCGACGCGGTCGCCGCGCGCGGCGGCGCACGGGTGATCGGGCAGTTGCGGGAACGGCTCATGTCCGCTGTCGCGACGCTCGGCCCCGGGTGGACGGCCTCGCGCAACTCGGCCGACGTGACACTCGTCGCCGGCCGCGGGATGGAGGCGCTCGACGGGTACTTCGGCAAGTACCTGCCGCAGCTGATCATGACGGCCGTGGCCACGCCGATCCTGGTGCTGGTGATCGGCTGGCAGGACCTCACGAGCGGGATCATCATCCTGCTGACCCTGCCGCTCATCCCGCTCTTCATGGTGCTCGTCGGCTGGGCGACCCAGGCGGCGCAGAAGCGGCAGTGGACCGCGCTCTCGACGCTGTCCCGCGGCTTCCTCGACGTGGTCGGCGGGCTCTCCACGCTGAAGCTCTTCGGGCGGCAGCACCGCCAGGAGGGGCGGATCCGCTCGGTGAGCGAGGACTACCGGGTGCACACCATGAAGGTGCTCCGGATGTCGTTCCTCTCCGGTTTCGTGCTCGAGCTGGCGGCCAGCCTGTCGGTCGCGCTCGTCGCGGTGACCATCGGCCTGCGACTCGTCGCGGGCGACATGGAGCTGTCGGTCGGGCTGTTCGTGCTGCTGCTCGCACCGGAGGCCTTTCTCCCTCTCCGCAACGTGGGCGCGAGCTATCACGCCGCGGCCGAGGGCGTCGAGGCCGCCGAGAACGCGTTCGCGGTGATCGAGGCGGCGGAGAACGCCGACGCGACCGCTCCGGCCCCGGCGGAGGGAGGGGCACCCGCCGAGCCGGGGCTCGCCTTCGCGGGGGTCGTCGTGCGCTACGACGGGCAGCCCGTGGTCGGTCCCTTCACCGCCGTCGTCGCCCCGGGGAGGCTGGCCGCACTGAGCGCTCCGAGCGGCGCCGGAAAGTCGAGCCTCGTCTCTGCGGCCCTCGGCTTCGCGGACGCGGAGGGCACGATCGTCGCGGGACGCCGGAGCGACGCCGAGGGGCGGCGATCCGCGATCGCGTGGGCCGGACAGCGGCCCGGGCTGATCGCCGGCACGATCGCCTCGAACGTCGCGCTCGGCGACCCGCATCCCGAGCGCACCGCCGTGCTCGACGCCCTGCACGACGCGGCCGCCGGCGAGCTCGACCCCGACGCGAGCGTCGATGCCGGGGGAGCCGGACTGTCCGGCGGTCAGGCGCAGCGCGTCGCCGTCGCCCGCGCCCTGTACCGGCTGCGCACCCGCGACTGCCCCGTCCTGATCCTCGACGAGCCCACCTCGGCGCTCGACGCCGCGACCGAGTCCGCGCTGATGGCCAGCCTCCGGCGGATCGCGGACGCCGGGTCGGCCGTGCTCGTCGTCAGCCACCGGGAGGCCGTGGTCGCCGCGGCCGACGTGATCTTCGAAGTGGAGGCGGCCGATCGTGTCCGCTGACGTCCGCCGTATCCTGCGGCTCTCCCTCCCGCCGGCCCGCCGGCTGTGGGCCGCGGTGGCCCTGGGCGCGCTGAGTGCCGCCTGCGCCGTGGCGCTGCTCGGCGTCAGCGCCTGGCTGATCACCTATGCCGCCGAGCAGCCGCCCGTCCTGTTCCTGTCGATGGCCGTGGTCGGCGTGCGTGCGTTCGCCCTCGGCCGCGCCTTCTTCCGCTACCTGGAGCGCCTGGCCGGCCACGACGCGGCGTTCCGGCAGCTGCCGGCCATCCGCTCCTCGCTCTTCGCGCGCCTCGTGCCCCTCGCACCGGACGGCCTGCGCGGCGCGCGCGGCGGCGACCTGCTCTCGCGGATCGCCGACGACGTCGACGAGCTGCAGAACTACTCGCTGCGAGTGGTCCAGCCGCTGGTGACCTCCGGGCTGATCGCGCTGGCGAGCGTGGTCGTCGCCGTCCTGCTCCTCCCCGAGGCGGGGGTCGCCCTCCTGGCGATGCTCGTCCTGGCCGTCGTCGCCGGATCGTTCGTCAACTCGTGGGCCGCGGGAGCCGCCGAGCGCCGGATCGCACCGCTCCGCGCCGAGCTCTCCGACGCGATCCTCGACCTGGTCCGTAACGTCGACGTGCTCACCGCCTACGGGGCGCTTCCCGCCGCGCAGGCGCGGGTGTCCGCGGCGAGCGACCGCCTGACCGGCGCGGTCCGCGCCCGCGCGGCCGGTCTCGGCCTCACCGCCGGTGCTGTCTCGCTGCTCGCGGGCGGCGCGACCGTCCTCGGCCTCGTGTCCGGCATCCCGGCGCTCGGGGCCGGACGGATCGACGGTCCCGTCCTCGCGGTCGTCGCGCTGCTCCCGCTCGCGGTGTTCGAGGTCTTCGGCATGGTTCCGCTCGCGCTGGGCGCATGGCGGCAGGTGCAGGCGAGCGCCCGTCGCATCGCCGAGGCCGCGCCCGCCTCCGTGCCGGGTGGCATCCCCGTCGATGCCGAGGGCGCCGAGCCGCTCGCAGTCGACGGCGTGCCGGTGCTCCGGCTGGCCCGCGTGTCCGCGCACTGGCCGGGCGTCGACCGTCCGGTGCTGCACGACATCGATCTCGAACTCCTGCCGGGGGAGCGGGTGCTGCTGACCGGCCCGACCGGGGCGGGCAAGACGGCGCTGGCCCATGTGCTGGTGCGCTTCCTGGAGCACGACGGCAGCTACTCCGTCGGCGGTGTCGAGACGCGGGACGCGCGACAGGACGATGTGCGCCGGGTGGTCGGGCTGTGCGAGCAGCAGCCCTACCTCTTCGACGCCGACCTGCGGCAGAACCTGCTGTTCGCGCACGAGACCGCCACGGACGAGGAGCTGCTGGCGGTGCTGGAGCGCGTCGGCCTGGCGGACTGGGCGCGCGAGCGCGACGGCCTCGCGACGAGCGTGGGCGAGCACGGAGCCCTGGTGTCGGGCGGTCAGGCGCAGCGGATCGCGCTGGCGCGCGCCCTGCTGGCCGACTTCCCCGTGCTCGTCGTCGACGAGCCCACGGCGAACGTCGACGTGACGGCCGCCGACCGGGTGGTGCGCGACATCCTCCGCACCGCGGAGGAGGACGGGCGCACGGTGCTGCTCATCTCGCACACCGACGTCCCGCGCGAGCTCATCACCCGGAGCATCGCCCTGGAGGACGGCCGGATCACGGACGCGGCGGCAGCGGCCTAGCCAGCGCGGCGAAGCGGGAGCGCCACGCGTCGGTGCGGGCCGGATCCTGCGCGAGCGCGGGGCCGTCCACCCACGCCGTCACCGGGCGGATGCCGTGCAGCGCGTTCACCGCCCACAGCGTCGCACCGTCGAGCTGCGCCGGCCGCACCTCCTCCTCGTCCACCGGAACCCGGAGGGCCGCCGCGATCCCGCGGACGGTCCGGGCGGCGACGCTGTCGACCCGGGCGAGGGAGAGCGGAGGCGCGAACAGAGTGTCGCCGCGCCACCAGAGGAGCGCCGTCGTCGAACCATCGGACACGTAACCCTCGTCGAGGATGACGGCCTCCTGCGCACCACGGCTCTGCGCGCGTTGGCGCAGGACCGAGAGCCGGTCGATGTCCGGCCCCTTGAGGTCGGGAGCGGTGCGCGGGTCGGAGGCGGCGGTCGCCACGACGAGGGATTCGCCGAGCGGCGGGGCGGTCCGCAGCCGGAACCGCAGACGCAGGGCGTCGCGGGTGCGCACGAGCTCGAACCGCGGGAACCACGCGCCCTCACGGGGCAGCGCGGCGACCCCGGCCTCCCAGAACGCCTGGATCTCGGAGCGGTCGGGATGCCCCTGCAGCCGCGCCGACTCCTGGAACCGCGCGGAGTGCAGCGCGAGCGCGAGCGCGGTCCCGTCGGTGACGAGGAAGGAGTCCGCGACGAGGAGCTCGGTCTCGGCCACCTCGCAGGAGTCGCGGGCGACGAGCTCGCCGCCCGCCCAGTCGAAGAGGGTGCTGCTCGCGTCCATTCGCCTAGGCTAGCCCAGTGGTTCTCCCGCTCCGCGCGCTGCCGCTCGACGACTGGGTCGATCCGGCGGATGCCTTCGTCGCGCTCTTCGGCGACCCGTCGGCGACGTCGCGCGCGGCCGACGCGGTGTGGCTCGACAGCGGCCCCGATGCCGTCGACGGGCGGAGCGTCATCGCCACCGGCCGGCGGGTGCTCACCGCGTCGGCGTCCCGCGGCACGGTCACGGTCGACGGCGTCGAACGCGCGGGAGAGGCCCTCGACGCCCTCCGCGCCGAGCTCTCCGGCTGGGAGGCGCCGAGCATCCCGGACGCGCCGTTCGGCTGGGTCGGCTGGCTCGGCTACGAGACCGGCGCGCGCCCGCTGGGGGTCCCGTACCGCGCGGGCGACGGGGCCGATTCCGCGCTGCTGCTCGTCGACCGCGCCGTCGTCTTCGATCACGCCTCCCGCCGGGTGGAGATCATCACTGCGCCGGAAGGTGACGACCGCGAGTGGGCGGAGGAGGCGCGCGCGGCCCTCGCGGACTGCGCGGGCGCAGCGGCGGCGTACGATCGCGCCCATCCCGTGCCCGAGGCGGCAGCCGTCTGGCGTCACGGCGACGACGCGTACCTCGGCCTGATCCGCGACTGCCTCGACGCCATCCGGGACGGCGACGCCTATCAGCTGTGCCTCACGAACCTCGCGACGGCGCGCACCGACGCGGACCCGCTCGCGGTGCAGCTCCGGCTGCGCGCGACGAGCCCGGCGCACCACGGGGGATTCCTCCGGATCGCGGGGGAGGCGCTCGTCAGCTCGTCGCCCGAGCAGTTCCTGCACGTCTCGGCCGCGGGGCGCGTGCGCACGAAGCCGATCAAGGGGACCCGGCCGCGCGGCGCCACCGTCTCCGCCGACCTCGCGCTCCGCGCCGAGCTGGAGGCGAGCGACAAGGAGCGGGCCGAGAACGTCATGATCGTCGACCTGATGCGCAACGACCTCGCGCGCGTCTGCGCGGTCGGCTCGGTGGAGGTCCGGCACCTGCTCGCGGTCGAGAGCTACGCGCAGGTGCATCAGCTGGTGAGCACGGTGGAGGGGCGGCTGCGCGACGGGCTCGGCGCGGTGGACGCGATCGCGGCGTGCTTCCCGGCCGGCTCGATGACGGGCGCTCCGAAGCTCAGCGCCATGCGCATCCTGTCCCGGCTGGAGGACGGCCCACGCGGTGTGTACGCGGGCTGCTTCGGGTTCATCGGGCTGGACGGGTCCGCCGATCTCGCCATGGTCATCCGGAGCCTCCGCTTCCGCGACGGCGGGGTGCAGATCGGCGCGGGCGGCGGGATCACCGCGCTCTCGGTCCCGCTCGAGGAGTTGGAGGAGGTGCGGGTCAAGGCGGCTCCGCTGCTCCGCTCCGCCGGACTGCGCGTCCCCGGCGCTTGACGTCGGCTGGGAACGGACTGGACGCCTCCGACGTTTAGTAGTCTGGAGTCCCGGGCTTGTGCCCGGAGTCTGCTTCGCCAGCCACCCCGCCCGACGGTCCGCCGTCGCGGTGCGGTCGAGCCGGCGGTATCGACACAGCGCTAGCGAGAAAAACAGGAGTCCCGTGGCACACGAGCACGATTCAGGGAGCACGCCCGTCGAGGGCGCGCAGTACGACTTCGCCGCGATCCAGAGCAAGTGGCTCCCGATCTGGGACGAGCTCAAGCCGTTCGCCACGGCCGACCCGGACGACAAGCGTCCGCGCAAGTACGTGCTCGACATGTTCCCGTACCCCTCCGGAGACCTCCACATGGGCCACGCCGAGGCGTACGCGCTGGGTGACGTGATCGCCCGCTACTGGCGTCAGCAGGGCTTCAACGTGCTGCACCCGATCGGCTGGGACGCCTTCGGCCTGCCCGCAGAGGGCGCCGCCATCAAGCGCAACCTCGACCCGCGCGACTGGACCTACGACAACATCGCGCAGCAGAAGGCCAGCATGCGCCGCTACGCGCCCAGCTTCGACTGGGACCGCGTCATCCAGACCTGCGACCCGGACTACTACCGCTGGAACCAGTGGCTGTTCCTGAAGCTGTACGAGAAGGGCCTGGCCTACCGCAAGGCCAGCCAGGTCAACTGGTGCCCCTTCGACCAGACGGTGCTGGCGAACGAGCAGGTCGTCAACGGCCGCTGCGAGCGCTGCGACAACCTGGTCACCAAGAAGAAGCTGACCCAGTGGTACTTCCGCATCACCGACTACGCGGACCGCCTGCTGGACGACCTGAAGCAGCTGGAGGGCGCCTGGCCGTCCAAGGTCCTCAGCATGCAGCGCAACTGGATCGGCCGCTCCACCGGTGCCGACGTGCAGTTCGCGATCGAGGGCCGCGACGAGGCCGTGACGGTGTACACCACCCGGCCGGACACCCTCTACGGCGTGACCTTCATGGTCGTCGCACCGGACTCCGACCTGGCCGCCGAGCTGGTGGAGGGTGCGCGCCCGGAGGTCCGTGAGCGGTTCGACGAGTACCTGGCGGCGGTGCGCGGCACCACCGAGATGGACCGCCTGAGCACCGAGCGCGAGAAGACCGGCGTCTTCCTGGAGCGGCACGCGATCAACCCGCTGACCGGCGAGCGCATCCCGATCTGGGCGGCCGACTACGTGCTGAGCGACTACGGTCACGGCGCGATCATGGCCGTGCCCGCGCACGACCAGCGCGACCTGGACTTCGCCCGCGCCTTCGACCTCCCCGTGCGCGTGGTGGTCGACACCAACCAGCCCGTCACCGGCGTCATCCCCGTCATCCCGGTCGACCCGGAGACGGGCGAGCCGACGATGCCGGAGGACGCCCCGCTGGAGAACCCGTCGGAGACCGGCGTGGCGCTGACCGGTGAAGGACGCCTGATCAACTCCGGTCCGTTCGACGGGCTGAGCAAGTCGAACGCGATCCGTCGCGTGACGGAGGCGCTGCAGGGCTCCGGCCTGGGCGAGACGGCCAAGAATTTCCGCCTGCGCGACTGGCTGATCTCGCGTCAGCGCTACTGGGGCACCCCCATCCCGATCATCCACTGCGAGAAGTGCGGCGAGGTGCCCGTCCCGGAGTCGGAGCTGCCCGTGCTCCTGCCGCCGGCGGAGGGTCTCGACCTGAAGCCCAAGGGCACCAGCCCGCTGGGTGCGGCCGAGGACTGGGTCAACGTGTCGTGCCCGACGTGCGGCGGCCCCGCCAAGCGCGACGCCGACACGATGGACACCTTCGTCGACAGCTCCTGGTACTTCCTGCGCTTCCTGTCCCCGAAGGACGACACCCAGGCGTTCGACCCGCGCGAGGCCGAGAAGTGGGCGCCCGTCGACCAGTACGTCGGCGGCGTGACGCACGCCATTCTGCACCTGCTGTACTCGCGGTTCATCACCAAGGTGCTGTTCGACATGGGCTCGATCAGCTTCACGGAGCCGTTCACGGCACTGCTGAACCAGGGCATGGTGCTGATGGAGGGCTCCGCGATGTCGAAGTCGCGCGGCAACATCGTGAAGCTGTCCGAGCAGCTCGACGAGCACGGTGTCGACGCGGTGCGACTGACCATGGCGTTCGCCGGCCCGCCGGAGGACGACATCGACTGGGCGGACGTGTCGCCGTCGGGCAGCGCCAAGTTCCTCGCGCGTGCCTGGCGCGTGGCGCACGACGTCACGAGCGCGCCCGACGTCGTCTGGAAGAACGGCGACCCGGCGCTGCGCCGCGTGACGCACCGCTTCCTCGCCGACGCCCCCGGACTGATCGAGGCGTTCAAGTTCAACGTCGTCGTCGCCCGCCTGATGGAGCTGGTGAACGCCACCCGCAAGGCGATCGACACCGGCGTCGGCCCGGCCGACGCGGCCGTGCGCGAGGCGGCGGAGGTCACGGCGATGGCCCTCAACCTCTTCGCGCCGTACACCGCGGAGGACATGTGGGAGATCCTCGGCTACGAGGCCTCCGTGGCGCTGGCCCAGTGGCGCAAAGCCGACCCGACCCTCCTGATCGAGGAGTCGGTCACGGCCGTCGTGCAGGTGGACGGCAAGGTCCGCGACCGCGTCGAGGTCTCGCCGAAGATCTCGGGTGACGAGCTGGAGGCTCTCGCGCGGGCGTCGGAGGCCGTGGTGCGTTCGGTCGGTGGCCGGGAGATCGTCAACGTGATCGTGCGTGCGCCGCGGCTGGTGAACATCGCCACGCGGCCGAAAGGCTGAGCTGAGCTGCCCTGCTCTGAGCTGAACGGGTCGGCGGCCCTCCACAGGAGGGCCGCCGATCCGCGTTTCTGACCGGTTCGGGACCGGGCGACGGGTCGCCGTTCGCGCTTCGTAGCGTGGAGCCATGCGACACCGAGCCGATGCCTCCGACGCGGATCCGGTCGCGCGCCGACGGTTGCGGCTGGGGGCGGGCGCGGCGATCGTGCTGCTGCTCGGTGCGTTCGCGGTGGCGATCCTGGTGTCGGTGTTCGCGCAGCAGGGGAGCGAGGTGGAGGTCCCCCCGGCGCACGCCTCGCCCTCGGCAACGGGAGCGGGATCGGGAGCGGAGGAGGTCGACGGGGCCGGCGAACTCTTCGTGCACGTGTCAGGAGCCGTGGTCAGCCCTGGACTGGTCACCCTCGCGGCGGGCGCCCGGGTGGTCGACGCGATCGCTGCCGCGGGAGGGCTCACGCCTGACGGCGATCCTGCCGGGGTGAATCTCGCGCGCCTGGTCTCCGATGGCGAGCAGCTGGTGGTGCCCCGGGAAGGGGAGCTTCCGCCCGCCGGCGTGGTCGGTGGCGGCGGGAGCGTCGGAGGTGCGACGGCGGGTCTCGTGAACCTCAACACGGCAGGACAGGCCGAACTCGAGACGCTGCCGCGCATCGGACCCGCGCTGGCACAGCGCATCCTGGACTGGCGGGCCGCGAACGGGCGGTTCAGCGCGACGACCGACCTGCTGAAGGTCACGGGCATCGGGGACAAGGTCTTCGAGGGCCTCAAAGACCGGGTGAGCGTCTGATGCCCGATCTGCGTCTCGCCCTTCCGGCCGCAGCCGTCTGGCTCGCCTGCGCCGTCGCCATCGGATCGCCCGGCAGCGCCGGGCTCGTCGCCGTGGGCGCGGGGATCGTGGCGGTGGTGGTCGTCGTCGCCGCGCTCCGGCTGGTTCGGCGTCGTGCGCTGGCGGTGCTCATCGGGGTCGTGGCGGCGGGGGTGGCGTTGGGGTGCGGTGTGTCCGCTGTGCGGGCGCCGAGCCGCACGGCCGGAGTGTTCGAGACGGCCGTCGAGGACCGGCGGGAGCTGACGGTGCAGGTGCGTGCGGAGAGTCCGGGCCGTCGGGTGGCCTCCGGCTTCGACGGCGCCGAGCGCTGGAGCTGGGAAGGCACCGCGCTTGCGGTGACCGGTGGTGCCCCAGGTGGCGGCGGCACCGCGCGCGGGCTGGCCGTCCCCCTGACGGTGTTCGCGGCCGCGGCCGCCGACGGGTCCACGGGAGTGCCGCCGTTCGGCGCCGTGGTGGAGGCGACCGGGGCTGTCCGCGCGAACGAGCCGGGGGAGTCCACCAGCTTCCGGCTGTCCGCTACGGAGAGCGCCGTTCCCGTCGCCGACCCGCCCGCGTGGGTGGCGTGGACCGCGCCGGTCCGGTCGGCGTTCGCCGAGGCCGCGCGGAAGACTCCCGGCGACGGCGGGGCGCTCCTGCCCGGGCTCGCGATCGGCGATGAATCCGGTGTCTCGGAGGAGCTCGACGCCGCGATGAAGGCGAGCTCGCTGAGCCACCTCACCGCCGTGTCGGGGGCGAACTGCGCCCTTGTCACGGGACTGGTGTTCATCGTGGCGGCGCGCGTCGGCGCCGGTCGCCGCACCCGGATCGTCGTCGCCGCCACAGCGCTGTTGGCGTTCGTCGTGCTCGTCGGGCCGGGCGCGAGCATCCTGCGCGCGGCGGTGATGGCCGCCGTCGTGCTGCTCGCGCTCGCCCGGGGACGGCCGGCGGACGGTCTGCCGGCGCTCGCGCTGGCCGTGGTCCTGCTGCTGGTGCACGATCCGTGGATGGCGCGCGACTACGGGTTCGCGCTCTCGGTCGCCGCGACCGCCGGGCTGCTCCTGCTGGCCGGGCCGCTGGCGCGCCTGTTCTCGCGGTGGCTGCCGCGCGGGGTCGCCCTGGCGATCGCCGTGCCGGCGGCGGCCCAGCTGGCGTGCCAGCCCATCCTCCTGCTGCTCACGCCCACCATCCCCGTGTACGGGGTCGGGGCGAATCTGCTCGCCGAACCGGCCGCGCCGGTGGCGACCGTGCTGGGCTGCCTCGCGTGCCTCACGCTGCCGTGGGCTCCGGCGCTGGGGGAGCTGTTCGTCCGGATCGCCTGGCTGCCGTCGGCGTGGATCGCCCGGATCGCGCACACGACCGCGGCGCTGCCAGGGGCGGCGCTCCCGTGGGCCGAGGGCGCGGTCGGGGTGATCCTGTGCGTCGGTGTCCTCGTCGCAGTCGGCGTCGTGAGTGCGCGCGGCCGTGTGCCGAGGCCGGTGTTCGTCGCCGCGGCCCTCGCCCTCGGGGGCGTCGTGGTCGCGTACGCCGGTGCGCTCGGCGGCGCCCTGGTGATACGGATGGTGGCCACGCCGGGGGACTGGCAGATCGCGGCCTGCGATGTCGGCCAGGGCGACGCGATCCTCCTCCGCGACGGCGACGCGATCGGGATGATCGACGTGGGACGAGCGCCGGAAGCGGCGGTCGCCTGCCTCGACCGCCTCGGCGTGGCGCGGGTCGACCTCCTGGTGCTCACTCACTTCGACGCGGATCACGTCGGCGGTCTCCCGGGTGTGCTGGATCGGGTCGAGCGGGCGCTGGTCGGGCGGCCGGACCGGGAGGCCGACGAACGCGTCATGGCATCGCTCGATGAGCACGGGGTGACGGTCGAGCAGGCGCGGGCGGGAATGACGGGCGGGCTCGGTCGGCTCCGCTGGGACGTTCTGTGGCCCCGTGGGGGGCCCGGAGCCGCGCCGACGGGCAACGACGGGAGCGTGGTGCTGCGGACGTCGGGCGCCGGTCTCACCGGGCTGTTCCTCGGGGACCTGGGCGAGCGGGCGCAGGACGAGCTGCTCGCCGCGGGTGGACTCGGACGGGTCGACGTGGTGAAGGTCGCGCACCACGGGTCGGCGGACCAGAGCGAGCGCCTCTACGACGTCTCTGCTCCACGGGTCGGTCTGCTCTCGGTGGGTGCGGACAACGGGTACGGGCACCCGACGCGGCGCGCACTGGATCTGATGGACCGCGTCGGGGCGGTGGCCGTCCGCACGGACACGCGGGGGCTCGTCCTCGTCTCGCCGGGTGCGGACGGGCCGCGGGTCTGGACCGAGCGGCCCGAGGCGGCCGATGCCGGTGGTCGCCCGTATCCTGGAGGGGAACGAGGAGGAACGTGGCGACCAGGAACACCGGCCGAAGCAGCGCGAGCCGCTCCGGAGCCAGCAAGGCCCGCGCGGTCGCGGCGGCGATCCCGCAGCTCGCCTGGAACCAGATCCGCTCCGCACCCGTGGTGCTGGTGTCCGGGACGGAGGGATTCCTCGCCGACCGCGCGATCCGCAACCTGCGCGACGCGCTCAAGGCGGAGGACCCGAGCCTCGAGATCAGTGACGTCTCCGCGGCGGACTACGCGCCGGGCGAGCTCATCACGCTCGCGAGCCCCTCCCTCTTCGGGGAGCCGCGGCTCATCCGCGTCGACGCGGTCGAGAAGTGCACCGACGCGTTCCTCACCGAGATGCTCGAGTACCTCTCCGCGCCCGCCGACGGCACCGTCGTCGTGCTGCGCCACGCCGGGGGAGTGCGGGGCAAGAAGCTGCTCGACGCGATCCGGTCCGGCTCGGGCGGCGGCATCGAAGTGGTCTGCACCGAGCTGAAGAAGGACGCCGAGAAGTACGAGTTCACGCAGGCCGAGTTCGCCAGCGCCGGCCGCAAGGTCACCCCGGGCGCCCTTCGGGCGATCACGTCGGCCTTCTCGGACGATCTCGCGGAGATGGCCGCCGCGTGCCAGCAGCTCATCTCCGACGCGGCGGAGCAGATCACCGAGGCGACGGTCGACAAGTACTACGGCGGTCGCGTCGAGACGAACGCGTTCCAGGTCGCCGACGCCGCCATCGCCGGCCGACATGGCGAGGCGCTCATCACCATGCGCCACGCGCTCGCGTCTGGCGCCGACCCCGTGCCGATGGTGGCCGCATTCGCGAGCAAGATCCGCACGATGGCGAAGATCTCCGGAGCGCGCGGCGGCTCAGGACAGCTGGCCCAGCAGTTCGGGCTCGCGCCGTGGCAGGTCGACCGCGCCAAGCGCGACCTGCAGGGCTGGACGGAGGACGGCCTCGGCCGCTGCATCGAGGTGCTCGCCGAGACCGACGCGAACGTGAAGGGCGGCGGCCGGGACCCGGTGTTCGCCCTGGAGCGGATGATCCGGATCGTCAGCGGCCGAGGGCGAGGCTGAGCGGTCCGCTCACGCGGACCGGCCCAGCAGCACGAGCTCCCCGGTCGTGCGGGTCATCGCGACATAGCGGTCGACAGCGGCCTCGAACGGATCGGTCGCCGGCAGCTCCTCGTCATCGACCAGCACCACCAGATCGAACTCCAGCCCCTTGGCCTCCGCGGGCGTGAGTGCACGCACGCGACCGCGCGGCACGAACGCGGGGTCGCCGATGACGCACGCCGTCCCCTCGTCATGCGCCGCCAGCCAGTCGGCGAGGATGCGGTCCCGATCGGCGAACGCGGCGCGCCGCACCGGGATGCCGTTGTCGCGGATCGAGGTGGGGACGTTCGCATCCCGGAGGACGGAGCGGATGACCGGCGCCGCCTCCGCCATGACCGGCGCCGGCGTCCGGTAGTTGATCGTGAGGGACGCGACCGTCGCGTCGCTCAGGCCGACACCGGCCAGTCGTTCCTCCCAGGACTCCACGAAACCGTGCCGCGCCTGGGCTCGGTCGCCGACGACCGTGACGCTGCGCGACGGGACGCGGCCGACCAGCATGCTCCACTCCGCTGCGGTCAGCTCCTGCGCCTCGTCCACGACGATGTGCGCGAACGGGCCGCCGAGCCGGCCCGTGTCCGACACCTCCGGGACGGCGACCGTGTTGAGCACGCCCCGCAGATCCTGGCCCCGCAGCATGGACATGATCTTCAGATCGGAGTCGTCGGTCGCGATCAGGCGCTCGACCACGTCATCCATGACCTCCCGGTCGGCGGCCGCCTCCGCGACCGCACGGCGCCGCCGCTCGGCCGCCTCGGGGTCGCCCGCCCGCCGGTGCGCCGCGTCGAGGAGCGGCAGGTCCGACAGCCTCCACGGTGCGGCGGACGCCCGCTGCAGGAGCGCCGCCTCCGCAGCGTCGAGCCAGGGCGCGCAGCGGCGCAGGAGGTCAGGAGAGGTCCACAGACGACGCACGACCCCAGGCGGGTCGAGCAGGGGCCAGGCCGTGTCGAACAGGCCGCGCAGGGGCGTCTCCCGGATGAGCACGCGCCGGACCGTCTCCGCGTCCGCATCGGGGGCCGTGAGGCCGTACGCGTCGAACTCCTCCTCGTCATCGAAGCCCCACCGTTCCGCGTCGTCGTCCGCGGTGGGGCTCGAGACCTCAGCTCCCGCATCGCCCCAGCCTTCGCCGTCCCAGCGACCGGCAGGGTCGCCCTGGATCGAGGAGCGCGAGGCGACCGCGTCGACGAGGATCGCGAGCAGGGCCTCCCAGACGACCTCGCGCGCCTCGTTGTGCGAGACGGCGGGATCGGCGGCAGCGAACGCCTCCGCCCACTCCGCCGGGCCGAGACGTAATTCGCCCCACGCCGTGTCGATCACGGTGGTGCGCTGCGGCGCCCGCTCGGAGAGCCGGATCGCGGCCTCCACGGCGCCGGGCATACGGCCGTCGGCCTTGAGCAGCGCCACCCGGCGATCGGGCTCTGCCCGGGCGGCCGGGCCCTCGGGGACGAGGTCCGCCAGGGTGCAGGTGTGGACGCCGTCCTCGCCGAGCCCGGGGAGGATGTCGCTCACGAAGTCGGTGTACGCGTGCGACGGCCCCACGACGAGCACCCCACCCCGTCCGCTCGTCAGGCGCGGGTCGGCGTAGAGCAGGTAGGCGGCCCGGTGAAGAGCGACGACCGTCTTCCCCGTGCCGGGGCCGCCGTCGACCACGAGGGCGCCGCGTGCGCCGGCGCGGATGATCGCGTCCTGATCGGCCTGGATCGTCCCGAGCACATCGCGCATGCGCGGTGACCGGCTGGCCCCCAGGCTGGCGATGAACGCCGACTGGTCGTCGAGCGCGACGCCGGAGGTCGCGCTGCCGGGCGCGAACGCCTCGTCCCAGTAGTCCGTGATCCACCCGTCGGTCCACCGGTACCGCCGACGGCTGAGCGCCCCCATCGGGTCCACCACGGTCGCCCCGAAGAACGGCTCGGCGGCCGGCGCGCGCCAGTCGAGCAGCAGCCGCTCGCCGTCACCGTCGACGAGTCCGATCCGGCCGATGTACTGCGTCTCGTGGTCCCCGACGATCCGGCCGATGCAGAGATCGAGCCCGAAGCGGCGCAGTACACGGATGCGGCCGTTCAGCCTCCGGATCTCGAGGTCGCGCTCGTAGGCGTCCTGTCCGCTCCCGAGGGGCGCCCGGAGTTCGGCGTCGAGCCGGCGCTCCAGCTCGTGGAGCTGCGCCGCCAGGCTGCGCTCGATGCGGGCGAAGTGTCGCTCATCGTCCTCGATGAGTGCGGGTGAGGCCTTGGCGGGATGAGCGGAGAGCGCGAACGGGGAGCGTGGGGAATCGGTCAATGCGCGTCCAATCGGGAGGGAGAGGAACCGATTCTGGTGCATGACGGGGGCCTTGCCGCAAGCGGGGTGGGTCCCGTTATCCTGGAAATGCGGGAGGCGTGCAACCTCGGGACGCGTCGCTCCACCCGCGTTCAGATGCAGAAAGCCCCCGCCGTCGGACCGTGGTCCTCGGGAGCGGGGGCTCTTCGCTGCGCGGGATCAGCTCCCGCGGAGGTCATCTGCTCAGAGAGCGGCGACCTGCTTGGCGATGGACGACTTGCGGTTCGCCGCCTGGTTCTGGTGGATGACGCCCTTGCTGGCGGCCTTGTCGATCTTCTTGGACGCGATGCGCAGCGCCGCGGTCGCCTTGTCCTTGTCGCCCGCGACAACGGCCTCACGGGTCGCGCGGATGGCCGTCTTGAGCTCGCTCTTGACGGACTTGTTGCGCTCCTGCGCCTTCTTGTTGGTGCGGTTGCGCTTGATCTGCGACTTGATGTTTGCCACGAATGGTTACTTTCGTTCGAAGTGAGTATCGGATGTGCCGTTCAGCGAGAGAGGGCGCTTCCCGGCGTTCGTGCGGGTACACCCACACGCAAGCCAACAAACAACTTTACCAGCGGGCAACCTCTGCGCCAAATGCGGCGGGATCAGCGGGCGTCGACCGACTCCGGTGCGTACGAGCCGGACGTGATCTCGTCGAGCAGCGTCGGCCCGTTGGGCTCCCAGCCGAGGTCGATGCGGCCCTTGGATCCGCGCGACTGCTGGTCGAGCAGCAGCGCCTCGGTGAGCCCCGCGCCGAGACGCTCGGAGGTCTCCTCGACCGTCTCGGCGACCACGCCGCCGGCGATTCCCGCAGCGGTGGCAGCGGCCTCCCCGAGCTCGCGAACGGTCGGGTTGGCGCCGCTCGCCCCGAGGTACACGGAGCCGGCGTCACCCTGCTCGAGCGCGAGCACGTAGAGGGCGGCGAGGTCGTCGACGTGCACGGTCGCCCAGTGCTGCGCCCCGTCCCCGATCAGGTGCAGCGCCGGAGCGACGCCTTCGCCGCGCGGAGCGTCGACGATCAGGCGGGCCAGGCCGGCACCGCGGCCGTAGACGATGGACGGGACGACGACGATCCCGCGTACGCCCTCCGCGCCGAGGACGCGGGCCTCGTTCGCTCCGCGCCACGCGGTGAGCGCGGGCGGAGCGGCGGGGGAGTCCTCCGTGATGTCGGCGTTGGAGCCGTAGGTCCAGATCCCGCCGGTGTGCACGAACGGCTTGTCGCTGCCCTCGAGGCCCCGCAGCACGGCGGTGATGAAGACCGGGTCGACGTCCTCCCCGGAAGCGAGGTGCAGGACGCCGTCGCTCGCGAGGGCCGTCTCCGCGACCAGGTCGCTGTCGGTCGCGTCGCCGATCAGCGCCGTTGCGCCCGCGGCCTCCACGATCGCCGCCTTCTCGGCGTTGCGGACGAGGGCGGTCACGGAGTGCCCCTCCTCGAGGAGGCGGGGGAGGACGGAGGTGCCGATGTAGCCGGTCGCGCCGGTCAGGAGGATGCTCATGCTCCCATCCAACACTGCCGGCGCCGGCGCATTCCCCGCCTGACGGCGAGCGTAGGCTCGACCCCATGACTGCTTCGACCATCGCCATCGTCAACGCCCGCGTCGTCCCCGTGCTCGGAGAGCCGATCGAGGGCGGCACCGTCCTCATCCGCGACGGCGTGATCGAGGCCGTGGGCGCGGCGGGCGAGGTCGACATCCCGGACGGCGTCCCGACGGTCGACGCGACCGGCAAGTGGGTGCTGCCCGGCTTCGTCGAGTCGCACGGGCACGTCGGCATCCACGAGGAGGCCAACGGACCCGCGGGCGACGACACCAACGAGATGACGACGCCGAACACCGCGGCGGTGCGCGCGATCGACGCCGTGAACATCGACGACGAGGGCTTCCGCGACGCACTCTCGGGCGGCGTCACCTCCATCGTCGTCAAGCCCGGATCCGGCAACCCGATCGGCGGCCAGACCGTCGCGATCAAGTCCTGGGGCGGCCGGACGATCGACGAGCAGGTCATCAAGGCGGCCGTCAGCGTGAAGTCGGCGCTGGGCGAGAACCCGAAGCGCGTCTACGGCGCGAAGAACGTCACCCCGAGCACGCGTCTGGGTGTCGCGATGATCATCCGCCAGGCGTTCGTGGAGGCGCAGAACTACCGCGCCCAGCGCGACGAGGCCGAGCGCGACGGCAAGGCGTTCGCCCGCGATCTCACCAAGGAGACCCTCGTCCGGGTGCTCGACGGCGAGCTCTACTGGGACCAGCACACGCACCGCCACGACGACATCGCCACGGCCCTGCGCCTGGCCGACGAGTTCGGCTACAAGCTCGTCGTGAACCACGGCACCGAGGCGCACAAGATCGCGGACGTGCTCGCCGAGCGCGACATCCCGGTCATCTTCGGGCCGATGTTCACCTCCCGCTCCAAGGTCGAGCTGCGGGACCGCGCCATCGCCAACCTCGCCACCCTCGCGGCGGCGGGCGTGCGCGTCGCGATCACGACGGACCACCCGGTCGTCCCGATCAACTTCCTCGTCTACCAGGCGGCCCTCGCCGTCAAGGACGGACTGCCGCACCAGACCGCGCTCGAGGCGCTCACCGTCAACCCGGCAGCGTTCCTGGGCCTCGACGAGCGGATCGGCGCCCTGGCCCCGGGACGCGACGGCGACGTGGTCGTGTGGTCGGGGGACCCGCTCGACGTGAACTCGCGTGCCGAGCGCGTCTACATCGAGGGCACGGAGGTCTACCGCTGGGAGGACGGCGCCGGCCGGGTCGTGGAGCGCTCCGAGCGCTTCGCCTGACGGGTCGGAGGGGCTCGGCCGTTCATGGGAGAATGGCGGCACGATGTCACCACGAGCTTTGACGGCCCTCGAGCCCGCCGCCACCGATCCCGCGTTCCTGCGCAACTTCTGCATCATCGCGCACATCGACCACGGCAAGTCGACCCTGGCCGACCGCATGCTGCAGATCACCGGCGCTGTCGCCGAGCGGGACATGCGCGCCCAGTACCTGGACCGCATGGACATCGAGCGCGAGCGCGGCATCACGATCAAGAGCCAGGCCGTCCGCATGCCGTGGGCGCACGACGGGTCGACCTTCGCGCTCAACATGATCGACACGCCCGGCCACGTCGACTTCACCTACGAGGTGTCCCGTTCGCTCGCCGCGTGCGAGGGCGCCATCCTGCTGGTGGATGCCGCCCAGGGCATCGAAGCGCAGACGCTCGCGAACCTCTACCTGGCGCTCGAGAACGATCTGACGATCATCCCGGTGCTCAACAAGATCGACCTCCCCGCCGCCGACCCCGAGAAGTACGCGGCCGAGCTGGCGAGCCTCATCGGCGGCCGCCCGGAGGACGTTCTGCGTGTCTCGGGCAAGACCGGGATGGGCGTCGATGCGCTCCTCGACCGAGTCGTGCAGGAGATCCCCGCGCCCGTGGGCGTCGCGGACGCTCCCGCCCGCGCCATGATCTTCGACTCCGTCTACGACAGCTACCGCGGCGTCGTCACCTACGTCCGCATGGTGGACGGCAAGCTGTCGCCGCGCGAGCGCGTGCAGATGATGTCGACCAAGGCCACCCACGAGATCCTCGAGATCGGCGTCTCCTCGCCCGAGCCCACCCCGTCGAAGGGTCTGGGCGTCGGCGAGGTCGGCTACCTGATCACCGGCGTGAAGGATGTGCGCCAGTCCAAGGTCGGCGACACGATCACGACGGCGTCGAAGCCCGCGACGGTCGCCCTCCCCGGCTACACCGAGCCCAAGCCGATGGTCTTCTCGGGTCTCTACCCGATCGACGGCAGCGACTACCCCGAGCTCCGCGAAGCCCTCGACAAGCTGAAGCTCTCCGACGCCGCGCTCGTCTACGAGCCCGAGACGTCGGTCGCGCTCGGCTTCGGCTTCCGCTGCGGCTTCCTCGGCCTCCTGCACCTGGAGATCATCACCGAGCGCCTCTCGCGCGAGTTCGGCCTCGACCTCATCACCACCGCGCCGAGCGTGGTCTACGAGGTCACGACCGAGGACAAGAAGACCATCACGGTCACGAACCCGAGTGAGTTCCCGGGCGGCAAGATCGACAAGGTGGAGGAGCCGATCGTCAAGGCGGCCATCCTCGCCCCCAAGGACTACGTCGGCGTCATCATGGAGCTCTGCCAGAGCCGCCGCGGCACCCTGCTCGGCATGGAGTACCTCGGCGAGGACCGCGTCGAGATCCGCTACACGATGCCGCTCGGCGAGATCGTCTTCGACTTCTTCGACAACCTGAAGAGCCGCACCGCCGGCTACGCGTCCCTCGACTACGAGCCCGCGGGCGAGCAGGAGGCCGACCTCGTCAAGGTCGACATCCTGCTGCAGGGCGAGGCCGTCGACGCGTTCAGTGCGATCGTCCACCGGGACAAGGCGTATGCCTACGGCACGATGATGGCCGGCCGCCTGCGCGAGCTCATCCCGCGCCAGCAGTTCGAGGTGCCGATCCAGGCCGCCATCGGCGCCCGCATCATCGCGCGCGAGAACATCCGCGCCATGCGAAAGGACGTCCTCGCCAAGTGCTACGGCGGCGACATCACCCGCAAGCGCAAGCTCCTCGAGAAGCAGAAGGAGGGCAAGAAGCGCATGAAGATGGTCGGCCGCGTCGAGGTCCCCCAGGAGGCGTTCATCGCCGCGCTCTCGGGCGACACGGAAAAGAAGGACGCGAAGTAGCGGAGGCTACGCGTTCGCCTTCCGGTACACGTTGATCTGCACGCCGGACGCGAGCGTGCGCGTCTCGGCGACGTCGAACGTCGTGCGCGGGAACCCGTCGGGGAAGAGCTTCTTGCCGGTCCCGAGCACGATCGGGTAGACCATCAGCCGGTACTCGTCGACCAGGCCGTGGGCGCCGAGCGTCTGGATGAGGTTCGCGCTGCCCCAGACGCGGATCTCTCCGCCGGGCTGCTCCCGGAGCGCCGCGACCGCGCCGGGCACGTCGTCGCCGAGCAGCTGCGAGTTCTTCCAGCCCAGCTCGGTGAGCGTGCGGGAGGCGACGTACTTCGGCACCCGGTTGTAGCGGCGGGTGAACGCGCCCTGCAGGCCGGGAGCGTCCTCGGGCCACACGCCCCAGGCCTGCGACCAGATGTCGTAGGTGCGGCGGCCGAGCAGCAGGGCCTCGGTGCGCTCCTCCCACTCCACGACGACGTTGTCGTCCGCGTCGCCGCCGCCGCGTTCGCGGTCGAAGTCCATCTGCCACCCGCCGTACGGGAAGCCGTGCTCGTCGTCCTCCGTCGACCCTCCCGGCGCCTGGATGACGCCGTCGAGCGTGATGAACTCCTGCACCACGATGCTGCTCATGCCGAACCTCCTCGGTCGTGCTCGGCCCCAGTGTCGTCGTCGCGGCGGTAGAGCGCCAGACCCGGCCGGGAATCCGCTCCGGTTCGCGCTGGGGCGCGGATTGGCGGAGGATAGACACCATGCGCCGCTCCACCTTCACCGACCAGCCCGTCACGTACGGCGCCGTCGGTGGAACGCAGGCCCCCGACCTGCTCTACTACCCGCCGAAGGGCTACCGGCCTCTGCAGAAGAGGACGCGTCTCGGCTCGGGCGACGAGCGGTTCGAGACGGCGGCCACCGCGTTGATGACGTGGGGCGTGCAGCGCGGCAGCGGCATCCTCGTCACCGAGGTGAGCGAGGGCACCGGCGTGCAGTACGAGGGCATCGAGTACGACGCCGACGGCACGCCGAAGGGGATGCGGGAGCACCGCGTGGAGGAGGACGTCTTCGCCGACGACGGCTCCCCGTACATCCGCAACGGGATGACGGCCGTGCTCAAGGTGCCGTTCGGCCCGTTCAAGGTCTCCGCTCCGATCCGCGTCGTCTACGTGGTGGACGAGCCGGACCGCGCGGGCTTCGCGTACGGCACGCTGCACGGACACCCGGAGAGCGGCGAGGAGGCGTTCTTCGTGGAGCGCCACGAGGACGGCACCGTGTGGTTCGTCCTGCGGTCGTTCTCGCGCCCGTCGACCGGCTTCTACCGTCTCGTCGCGCCGGTGCTCCGGGTGGTACAGAACCGCTTCACGACGAAGTACCTGCGTTCGCTGCTCCCCGCACGGTCGGCCTGATGCCGAGCGCCCTCCCGCTCGGCGACCCCGCGCCCGCCGACGGCATCCTCCCGGAGTCGTCGCTCGACGGTGCGGCGGACCGCGACTTCGGCGTCTACCTGCACGTGCCGTTCTGCCGGGTGCGCTGCGGGTACTGCGACTTCAACACGTACACGGCCACGGAGCTCCGCGGTGTGAGCCAGTCCGAGTACGCCGGGCACGCGGTCTCCGAGGTCCGTTTCGCCGCGCGCGCCCTGCAGGCGAGCGGATTGCCGGAGCGACCGGTGTCGACCGTGTTCCTGGGCGGCGGCACGCCGACCCTCCTGCCGCCGTCGGATCTCGGCGCCATGCTCGGCGCGGTTCGCGACGCATGGGGCCTCGCGCCGGGCGCCGAGGTCACGACCGAGGCGAACCCCGACTCCGTGGACGCGGAGGACCTGCGCCGCCTCGCCGACGCCGGCTTCACCCGGGTGTCGTTCGGGATGCAGTCCGCCGTCCCGCACGTCCTCGCGACGCTGGAGCGCACCCACGACCCCGAGCGCATCCCACTGGTCGTCGAGTGGGCGCGCGACGCCGGCCTCCAGGTGAGCCTCGACCTGATCTACGGCACGCCGGGGGAGTCGCTCGCCGACTGGGAGCGGAGCCTCGACACGGCGCTCGCCTGCGCCCCCGACCACCTCTCGGCGTACTCGCTGATCGTCGAGGCGGGCACCAAACTCGCGCGCCAGATCAAGAGCGGACAGGTCCCGGAGCCCGACGAGGATCTCCAGGCGGACATGTACGAGCTCGCGGACGCGCGACTCGCCGCGGCCGGCTACGACTGGTACGAGGTCAGTAACTGGTCCCGCGACGGCGACCACCGCTCGCGCCACAACCTCTCGTACTGGCTCGGCCACGACTGGTGGGGCATCGGGCCGGGCGCGCACAGCCACGTCGGCGGCGTGCGCTGGTGGAACGTCAAGCATCCCGCCGCGTACGCCCAGCGCGTGCTCGCGGGGGAGTCGCCCGCCGCCGGCCGGGAGACGCTCGACACCGAGACGCGCCGGGTGGAGCGGGTGCTGCTGCTCACGCGCATCCGGGAGGGCATCCGCACGGCCGAGCTCTCCGCCGAGGGTCGCCGGGAGATCGCGGGACTCATCGCCGACGGCCTGATCGACGGAAAAGCCGCCCTCGCCGGATCGGTGACCCTGACCCTGCGAGGACGGCTTCTGGCGGACGCCGTCGTGAGACGGCTGCTCGCCGAGGTGTGATCGGGAGCGTCAGCTCACGAACTTGATGGCGATCGGGTACGTGTAGTACTCGCCGCGGTTCGCCTTGAGAGCGGCCATGATGCTGAAGACGATGTTCACGACCCAGACGGCCAGCAGGATGAAGATCCCGACGACGACGAAGCTCGTGATCCAGCCGACCACGGTGCCGATGAACAGGGTTATCTGGAAGTTCAGCGCCGTGGCGGTGTGGGAGCGCACGAACGGGCCGCGCTCCTTGAGCACGAGGTACCCGATGAGCGCAGGGAGCCATCCGAAGAGGATCCCGCCGACGTGGACGAGCGTCGCCCAGAGCTTCTCGTCGGAGGGGCTCAACTGCTGAGAGGCGCCTCCGTACGGCTGCTGGGGCGGCGGTGGGGGCGTTGCGGACATGGAGTCTCCTTGCAAAGAGCCCGGAGGTCCCGGGCTGATCGGCGGACGATTACCCACACAGCCTAGGGCCGGAGGGCCGAGGCTGAGAAGAAACCGAGAGCCATTCGGCCCGAGACCACCGTTCTACTTGATGAAGCGGAAGTTCACCGGGTACCGGTAGGAGCCCCCTCCATTGACCTTGACGAAGCCGAGGATCGAGAACACCAGGTTCACGATGTAGAGCACCCACGGGATCAGCAGAGTGAAGAGCAGGTAGCCGACGCCGAACGTGAAGCCGCCGATGATGACACCGACGATCAGCGACGCCACCCACACGATGATCCAGGTGATCTGCCAGTTGAGCGCCTCCTTGCCCTCGACGTTCGTCTTCGCGCCGCGGTCCTTGAAGACCAGCCAGATGATGAGGGAGGGGAGGATCCAGAGGATGCCGCCGAGGTGGGCGAACGACGCCCACTGCTTGTCCTGCGCGGCGTCCAGCGGCGCGGCGGGAGCGGCGTACGGCTGCTGCGGAGGCGTGCCGTTGTAGGGCTGCTGGGGAGGGACGTTGCCGTACGGCTGCTGCGGCGGGACGTCGCCGTATGGCTGCTGCGGAGGAACGCCGTTGTTCGGGTCCACAGGCTGATTCGGATCGGACATGCGTGTTGCCCTTTCATGATCGGATGCGACGGAGTCGACCCGGTGCGCATACGGTACCGCCGAGCGCGCCCGCGGACAATAACTCGTGACGGCCGTTCGCGCGATATGATTAGCACTCAAGAACGCTGAGTGCTAAGTGAATTCGCTGTCACAGGGTCGACGGGAGGGTGTCATGGTCTCCGAGCGCAGTCTCGAGGTCCTTCGGGTGATCGTGCAGGACTACGTCGCCTCCCGCGAGCCGGTCGGCTCGAAGAGCATCGTCGAGCGGCACTCGTTCGGCGTCTCGGCCGCGACGATCCGCAACGACATGGCCCTGCTCGAGGAGGAGGAGCTCATCGCGGCTCCCCACACGTCGTCCGGGCGCGTCCCGACCGACAAGGGCTACCGGCTGTTCGTCGACCACCTCTCCGAGATGCGTCCGCTCACCACGGCGCAGCGCACCGCCATCGAGGCGTTCCTCGGCGAGTCGATCGACCTGGACGACGTGCTCGCACGCACCGTCCGCCTGCTCTCGCAGCTGACCAACCAGGTCGCGCTGGTGCAGTACCCGTCGGTCTCCCGCTCCCGCATCCGGCACATCGAGCTGGTGTCGCTGGCGCCGCACCGCCTCCTGAGCGTGCTGATCACGGACTCGGGCGCGGTCGAGCAGCGTGTGATCGAGCTGAACGCCGCGCTGAGCGACCAGGAGATCGCGGAGATCCGCGGAGCGATCAACGGCGCGGCGGCGGGACTCTCGCTCCCCGACGCCACCGCCCGGCTGCGTCAGCTGCCGGACGCCTTGACCGAGCGGACCCGTGAGCTGGTCTCGCCGGTCGCGAGCGCGCTGCTCGACCAGATCGCCGCGAACCGCCAGGAGCGCCTCGTGATGGCCGGGGCCGCCAACCTCGTCCGCACCGAGACCGACTTCCCCGGCACGATCACCCCGGTGCTCGAGGCGATCGAGGAGCAGGTGGTGCTGCTGCGCCTGTTCGACGAGATGGCGCACGACCAGCACGGCGTCGCCGTCAGCATCGGGCGCGAGAACGCCGTCCTCGGGCTGAGCGAGGCGTCGATCCTGTCGAGCGGCTACAGCGCCGCCGGCTCCGACGTCGCCCGCATCGGGCTGCTCGGCCCGCTCCGCATGGATTACTCGGGCAACATGGCCGCGGTCCGCGCGGTCGCCCGCTACCTCTCTCGCCTCCTCGGCGACTAGAACCACGACAAACGAGAAGGAACAGCCTTACGTGGCCGACCACTACGAAGTACTGGGCGTTGAGCGCAACGCCACCCCCGACGAGATCAAGAAGGCGTACCGCCGGCTCGCGCGCGAGCTGCACCCGGACGTGAATCCGAGCTCCGAGGCCCAGGAGCGGTTCAAGCTCGTCACGCACGCGTACGACGTGCTCAGCGACCCGCAGCAGCGCCAGCAGTACGACCTCGGCGGGTCCGGCGGTTTCGGCGGCGGGGGAGGCCAGGGCGACTTCGCCGGCTTCGGGGACATCTTCGAGACGTTCTTCGGGGGAGGAGGGGGCGCCTCCCGTGGTCCGCGGTCCCGGCGCGAGCGCGGGCAGGACGCCCTGCTGCGCGTGGAGATCGATCTCGACGAGGTCGTCTTCGGCACCCACCGCGACCTCGAGGTGGACACCGCCGTCGTCTGCGAGACCTGCAACGGCTCCTGCTGCCAGCCCGGCACCGCGCCGGTCACCTGCGACATCTGCCACGGCACCGGCAGCATCCAGCGCTCCGTGCGCTCCCTGCTCGGCAACGTGATGACGTCGAGCCCGTGCGGCAGCTGCCGCGGCTACGGCACCGTCATCGCCACCCCGTGCGTCACCTGCCAGGGTCAGGGCCGCGTGCGCGCCCGCCGCACCGTTCCGGTGGACATCCCCGCCGGCGTCGACACCGGCCTGCGCCTGCAGATGCCGGGCAGCGGCGAGGCGGGCCCCGCGGGCGGCCCGAACGGCGACCTCTACCTCGAGATCAAGGTCAAGCACCACGATGTCTTCAGCCGCGACGGCGACGACCTCCTCTGCACCCTCGAGGTGTCGATGGTGGACGCGATCCTCGGCACGACGGCGTCGGTCAAGGCGCTCGACGGCGACATCCGCCTCGAGCTGAAAGCAGGCACGCAGAGCGCCGACATCGTGACCGTGAAGGATCGCGGCATCACGCACCTGCGCGGCAGCGGCCGCGGTGACCTGAAGGTCGGGATCCAGGTGGTCACGCCGACGAAGCTCGACCACAAGGAGAAGGAGCTCATCAAGAAGTTCGCGGCGACGCACCACTCGGTGGAGCCGTCGCTCGCGCGCTTCCAGCAGGGGCTCTTCGCCAAGCTGCGCGACCGGTTCCTGAACTTCTGACCCGATGAGCTCGCTCTATCTGCGGGAGGACCTCGAGGCCGTGGACGCCGGGGGCCGCCTGACGCTCACCGGCCCCGAGGCCAAGCACGCCGCGACCGTGAACCGCACCCGCCCTGGCCAGACCGTGCTCATCGGCAACGGCCGCGGCCTGGTCGCCGCGGGCGAGGTGGTCGTCGCGACCGGAGCCGAACTCACGATCGAGGTCGCCTCGGTGCGGCAGGAGGAGCGGCCCGCACCGCGCATCACCCTCGTGCAGGCGCTGGCGAAGGGCGACCGCGACGAGCTGGCGATCCAGGCGGCGACAGAGCTCGGCGTCGATCGCGTCGTCCCGTGGTCCGCGTCGCGTTCGGTGTCCCGCTGGGACGGCGCGAAGATCGCGAAAGGCCGTGACCGCTGGTCGACGATCGTCCGGGAGGCCTCGAAGCAGTCCATCCGCGCCTGGGTGCCGGAGGTCGGTGAGCTGGCCACGACCGCGCAGATCGCCGCCCTGACCGTCGACGCGGACGTGCTGGTGCTGGAGCCGACGGGGGACACCGCCCTGACGGCGTTCACGCCGGGCGAGCGGGACCTCATCCTCGTCGTCGGCCCCGAAGGCGGCATCGCACCGGGCGAGCTCGAGGTGCTCCACGGCGCGGGTGCGCGCATCGTGCGCCTCGGCGACACGGTGCTCCGCACCTCCACCGCCGGCCCCGCGGCCCTCGCGGTGCTGAACGCCGCGCTCGGTCGCTGGTAGACCCCTCAGGGCGGGCGAATAGGATGGACCCCATGGAAAGCGCACAGCCCTCGATCTTCTCGCGCATCGTCGCGGGCGAGATCCCGGCCGACATCGTCTACGACGGCGAGCGCATCATCGCGTTCCGCGACATCGCGCCCAAGGCGCCGGTGCATCTCCTCGTCGTCCCCAAGACCGAGCAGTACCGCGACGTGACGGAGCTCGCCGCCGGCGACCCGGCGCTGCTCGCCGAGATCGTGTCCGTCGCGAAGCGCCTCGCCGCCGAGGCGGGAGGCGACTTCCGTCTGGTCTTCAACACCGGTGCGGGCGCGGGACAGACCGTGTTCCATGTGCACGCCCACGTACTGAGCGCCGGCCCCGGCGGGTCGCTCGAGGAAGGAAGCCTTGCCGACTAGCGAACCGATGCCCGAGGCGGGCGCCGCGTCGAACGGGGCCGCCGAGGCGCGTCTGCACGTCGACGGCGTCCAGATGGTCCGGCTGCTCGGACCGCAGGACCGGCTCCTCACCACGCTGGAGCGGCAGTATCCGCTCGTCAGCGTGCACGTGCGCGGCAACGAGATCACCCTGACCGGGGACGCCACGCAGGTGGAGGCCGCACGGCGGCTGCTGGAGGAGCTGCTGCAGCTCGTCCGCAACGGGCAGGACATCAGCCCGGCCGAGGTCACGACGTCGGCCAAGATCCTCGACAACGACAACGCCACGAGTCTCGCGGACGTGCTGGGCCAGGCCATCCTGACCACGCGCGGAAAGACCATCCGCCCGAAGACGCTCGGGCAGAAGAAGTACGTCGACGCGATCGACGAGAGCACCATCGTCTTCGGAATCGGCCCGGCCGGTACGGGCAAGACGTACCTCGCGATGGCGAAGGCGGTGCAGGCCCTCCAGCGCAAGGAGGTCAACCGCATCATCCTGACGCGCCCGGCGGTGGAGGCGGGGGAGCGCCTGGGCTACCTGCCCGGCACGCTCACGGACAAGATCGACCCGTACCTCCGCCCGCTGTACGACGCGCTCAACGAGATGATGGACCCGGAGCTGGTGCCGAAGCTGCTCGCGGCGGGCACCATCGAGGTCGCTCCGCTCGCCTACATGCGCGGCCGCACGCTGAACGACTCGTTCATCATCCTCGACGAGGCGCAGAACACGACGCCCGAGCAGATGAAGATGTTCCTCACCCGTCTGGGCTTCGGCTCGCAGATGGTCGTGACGGGCGACATCACGCAGATCGACCTCCCGAACGCGGCGAGCGGCCTGCGGCTCGTGACGCGCGTCCTCAAGGACGTCGACGACATCCACTTCGCGCAGCTGACCAGCGAGGACGTCGTGCGCCACACCCTGGTGGGCCGCATCGTCGACGCGTACACCGAGTACGACGCCAAGCAGCAGGCGCGCCTGTACGAGCGCGAGAAGGCCGCCGAGTTCGCGAACCGCGCCGAACGCCGCGGGGCCGCGCGCGACCACCTCCCGAAGCGACGATAGGGCCGCCATGAGCATCGAGATCAACAACGAGTCCGCGATCGAGGTGGACGAGGCCGCCCTCCAGCGCCTCGCCTCGTACGCGTTCGACATCATGCACGTCCACCCGGACGCCGAGCTCGCGATCGTGCTCGTCGACGAGGCCGCCATGGAGCAGCTGCACGTGCAGTGGATGGACGAGCCCGGCCCGACCGACGTGCTCAGCTTCCCGATGGACGAGCTGCGTCCCGGCACCGAGGAGGAGCCGTCGCCGGCCGGACTGCTCGGCGACGTCGTGCTCTGCCCGCAGGTGGCGCAGGTGCAGGCCGAGACGGCCGGGCACACCCTGATGGACGAGCTGCTGCTGCTGACGACCCACGGCATCCTGCACCTGCTGGGCTTCGACCACGCGGAGCCGGCCGAGGAGCGCGAGATGTTCGGGATCCAGCGCGACATCCTGGTGGGCTTCTCCCGCTACGACCGACAGCGCTAGGAGGCACGATGCTCCCGGCGCTGTTCTTCATCGTCGCGTTCGTCCTCGTCGCCTTCGGCGGTCTGATGGCCGCCGTCGACTCCGCCCTGGGCGTGCAGTCGCGCGGCGACATCGCCGACCTGGCGGAGACCTCCCGGTCCAAGAAGGCGCTGCTGGCGATCTCCGAGGACCCGGGCCCGTACCTGAACGCGGTCAACTTCAGCCGCATCATCGCGGAGACCACGGCCGCCGTGCTCGTCACGCTCGCCTTCGAGCAGATCTTCGACGAGTGGTGGATCTCACTGATCCTGGCCGCCCTCATCATGACGGGCGTGTCGTTCGTGCTGGTGGGCGTCAGCCCGCGGAGCGTGGGGCGCGCGAACTCGACCGTGCTGCTGCGCACGACCGCCGGACTCGTGCGCTTCGTGCGCGTCGTGCTCGGCCCCATCCCGGGCGGCCTGGTCGCGCTGGGCAACCGCGTGACGCCCTCCCGCGCGCGTTCGGCCCCGGTCACGAGCGAGGAGCAGCTGCTCAGCATCGTCGACGAGGCGGCGGAGTTCGACGTGCTCGAGGAGGACGACCGGGAGCTCATCCACTCGATCTTCGAGTTCAGCGACACCGTCGTGCGCGAGGTGATGATCCCGCGCACGGACATGATCGCCCTCGACACGTCGGCGGGTCTCGGCACGGCGATGGGCCTGTTCTTCAGCAAGGGCGTCTCGCGCATGCCGGTCATCGACGGGGACCCCGACGAGGTCGTCGGCGTGCTCTACCTGCGGGATGTCGCCAAGCTCAGCTTCGAGCGCCCGCTCGGCGCCGACGAGCTGACCATGGGGGAGATCGCGCGGCCCGCGCTCTTCGTGCCCGAGTCGCAGAAGGCGGACGCGCTGCTGCGCGAGATGCAGCGGGAGTCCAACCATCTGGCGATGGTCGTCGACGAGTACGGCGGCATCGCGGGTCTCGTCACGCTCGAAGACCTCATCGAGGAACTCGTCGGCGACATCTCCGACGAGTACGACCACGAGGTCGAGCTGGTCCAGCCGCTCGGCGAGGGCCGCTACCGGATCGCGACGCGCCTCCCGCTCGACGATCTGGGCGAGCTGTTCGACCTGGAGATCGACGACGACGACGTCGACAGCGTCGGCGGTCTGATCGCCAAGGCCCTGGGCCGCCTGCCCGAGGTCGGCTCGACCGTGTCGATCGAGGGCCTCCGGTTCACGGTCGACCGCATCGAGGGCCGCCACAAGCACGTCAGCACCGTCCTGGTCGAGCGCGACACCGCGCTCCTCCCGGCGCCCGACGACCGGGTGCTCGCGCACCGGTCGGACGAGAAGCGCCAGAAGCACGACAGACACGAGAAAGAAGTACGCCCGTGACCGAGTACCACGCCGGATTCGTGTCGTTCGTCGGCCGCCCGAACGTCGGGAAGTCCACGCTCACCAACGCCCTCGTGGGCGAGAAGGTGGCGATCACCAGCTCCAAGCCGCAGACGACCCGCCGCGCCATCCGCGGCATCGTGCACCAGAAGAACGGCCAGCTCATCCTGGTCGACACCCCGGGCATCCACCGTCCCCGCACCCTGCTCGGCGAGCGTCTCAACACCCTCGTGCAGTCGACGCTCGGCGACGTGGACGTGATCGGGTTCTGCGTGCCCGCCGACGAGAAGATCGGCCCGGGCGACCGCTTCATCAACGAGCAGCTCGACGACTACCCCTCCGCGAAGAAGGTGGCGATCGTCACCAAGATCGACAAGGCGAGCCGCCCGCAGGTCGCGCAGCAGCTGCTCGCCCTCGCCGAGCTGCGGGAGTGGGAGGCGATCGTGCCGATCTCCGCCACCAGCGCCATCCAGCTCGACACCCTCACGGGCGAGCTCATGAAGCTGCTCCCGTCGTCGCCCGGCCCGCTCTACCCGGAGGACGCGATCACCGACGAGGGCCTCGAGGACCGCATCTCGGAGTACATCCGCGAGGCCGTGCTGGAGGGTGTGCAGGACGAGCTCCCGCACTCGCTCGCCGTCACGATCGACGACATCGTGGAGCGCGACGACAAGGATCTCGTCGAGGTGTATGCGAACCTCTTCGTCGAGCGCGACAGCCAGAAGGCCATCGTCATCGGCAAGGGCGGCAGCCGGCTGCGGGATGTCGGCGCGGCCGCTCGGGTGCCGATCGAGGCGCTGCTCGGGCGGCACGTGTTCCTCTCCATTCGCGTGAAGGTGGCGAAGGACTGGCAGCGCGACCCGAAGCAGCTGGGGCGTCTCGGGTTCTGACGCCCCGTACATCCCGAGGATGATTCGCGCGTCAGGATGCGGCTTCGGCGCGCCCGGGACCGTACCGTAGAGGCATGCCCGACCGCACCCGCCTCCTGAGCGCGCTGGCGCCGCACCGCTGGGTGCTGGAGCCGGCCGTCGCGGCGCTGCTGTTCGTCGCGTGGCTGCTGGCCGGTCTGCCGACCGCCCTCTCCGGGCTCGCCGTCCTGTTCTACTGCGCCGGTGTCGCCCTGTCGCGGGTGCTCCCCGGTGCGGCGCTCGGGATCGTGTGGGTGGCCATCCTGCTGGAGCTCACCGAGCCCGATCCGCTGCCGGGCGCGTTCCGTGTGATCGGGAGCGTCGCGGTCTTCGCCACGGTCTTCGGGATCGCCGCCCACGGCGGACGCGTGCTCCGCTGGTTCGCCTTCGGTTCGGCCATCCTGCTGGGCCCGGCGATGGCGTACCTCTTCACGGTGCGCGGGGAGCTCAAGTTCCTGCAGTTCGGGCCGGTGATCGCGGGCTACTACACGAGCCAGGGCGTCGGGCTCCTGCTCATGAGCCTCCTGATGATCGTCGCCTTCCTGATCGCGTGGCTGCTCGGCTACCTCGTGGCCCGTCAGCGCGCGTTCGAGCCGACCAGGGACACTGCGCCGGGCCAGACGCAGCGCGGCTCGGTCCTGGTCTGGCTGGCCTCCTCGGGCGGGGCGACCGTGACCGAGGGGGATCCGGACCGGCCCCGGCTCGTGCGGCGCCTCAGCCGCACCGAGCTGACGTTCGACATCGCCGGCGCCGCGGCGTTCGCGGTGGTCTGCCTGCTGATCGACTCGGCGAACGTGTTCGGCACCACCCTCGACGGCAGCCGCTCCGGCGTGGTGGTGCTGGCGGTGTTCACCGTCGCCGTCGCGCTTCGGCGGATGTCCCCGGCGGTGGCCCTCTCCTTCGCCTGGCTGGGCGCCGTCATCCAGATGACGACGGGCAATACCATCCTGGCGAGCGACCTCGCGGTGCTGCTCGTCCTCTACGCGACGGGCGCGTACGGCGATCGGGTCGTCCGCTGGGTCGGTCTGGTCTCATCCGGTCTCGGCGCCCTGGTCGCGGCGCTCTACCTGTCGGTGACCTCCGCCCTGGCCCAGGGCTACTTCGACCTGCTGTCGTCGTCGATCACGAGCATCGCCCTCCAATTCGCCTTCCTGTTCGTGGTGAGTGCGACCGTCCTCGGGCTGTCCTGGGTGCTCGGCCTGCTCATGCGCACCTGGCGCGCGGCGCGGTTCTCGCGCTACGCGCAGACGATCGCCGAGCTCGACCGCAACCGGGCGGAGGAGGTCGTCGTCGTCGAGCAGGAGCGCACCCGCATCGCGCGCGACATGCACGACGTCGTCGCCCACTCGCTCGCCGTCGTCATCGCCCAGGCCGACGGCGCCCGGTACGCCCGGCACGCCGATCCGGAGGCGGTCGACGAGGCGCTCACGACCATCGCGGCGACCGCACGATCGGCGCTCGGCGACGTGCGCATCCTGCTCGCCGAGCTGCGGCAGTCGCAGCCAGAGGGACCGCAGCCGGGACTCGACGACGTCGTGCAGACCGTGGAACAGATCCGCGCGGCGGGCCTACCGGTCGTGCTCGAACGGATCGGCTCGTACGAGGGGCTCGGCTCCGCCCAGCAGATCGCCGCCTACCGCATCGTGCAGGAGGCGCTCACCAACGCCCTCCGGCACGGCGACACCTCCCAGCCCGCCATCGTCGTCCTGGCGGCCGCCGCTCCCGGCGACGGGGGACCCGGCATCGTCATCACCGTGAGGAACACCATGAAGCACCCGTCCACCGAACAGTCCTCGACCGGCATGCTGCCGCGCATCGGCCACGGCCTGCCCGGGATGCGGGAGCGCGCCTCCCTCGCCGGCGGAACCCTCTCCGCCGGACCCGCCGATGGCGTGTTCGTGGTCTCGGCCTTCCTCCCGGCCGGGGGAGCCGCGTGACCGGCGGCGAGAGCGCGCCGATCCGCGTGCTGCTGGTCGACGACCAGGCGCTGTTCCGCGCGGGCGTGCGGATGCTGGTCTCGTCCCAGCCCGACCTCGCGTTCGTCGGCGAGGCCGCCAACGGCCAGGAGGGCGTGGACCTCGCACGCGCGGTGAGCCCGGACGTCGTCCTCATGGACATCCGCATGCCCGTCATGGACGGCATCGCCGCCACCGGCGCGATCATCGCCGAGGCCGAGCGCGAGGGCCGCACGCCACCCCGCATCGTCGTACTGACCACCTTCGACCTCGACGAGGCCGCCGCGCGCGCTATCCGGGGCGGCGCGAGCGGGTTCGTGCTGAAGGACGCCGAACCCGAGTTCCTGCTCGCGGCGATCCGCACGGTCCACGCGGGGAGCGCGGTGATCGCCGCGGGCGCCACCCGCGAGCTCTTCCAGTACTTCTCCGAGGGACGCGCCGCCGAACGCCCCCAACCCGTCGAGTTCGCCACCCTCACCGCCCGCGAGCGCGAGATCTTCGTGCTCGCGGCGCGCGGCCTCAGCAACGCCGAGATCGCCGGCTCCGAGTTCCTCAGCGAGGCGACGGTGAAGACGCACATCAGCCGCATCCTGTCGAAGCTCGGACTGCGCGACCGGGTGCAGATGGTCGTGTACGCGTTCGAGCACGGGTTGACCGGGGGTGCGGGGGCGTAGTCGCCGAATCATCCTCCAGACGGATGGTGGATAGGCCCCCGGCGCGATCCGCCGCCGCCTGCGCCTTCCTAGCGTGGAGGTATGACTGAGACCACTGCTCCCGTCGCCCGCGTCGAGGCGGCGACCAAGACCTACGGATCGGGGGCCGGCCGGGTGGCCGCGCTCGACGGCGTGACCATCGGGATCCCGGCCGGGCGGTTCACGGCCATCATGGGGCCGAGCGGGTCGGGCAAGTCAACGCTCATGCACGTGATGGCCGGGCTCGACTCCGTGACCAGCGGGCGCGTCTTCCTCGGCGACACCGAGATCACCGCGCTGCCGGACAGGGAGTTGACCCTTCTGCGGCGGCGCCGGGTGGGTTTCGTGTTCCAGTCGTTCAACCTGGTGCCGACGCTCGACGTGCAGGGCAACATCCTGCTGCCGTTCGAGCTCGACGGGCGCAAGCCGACGCCGCCGCAGCGCGAGTGGATCGACCACCTGGTCGAGTCGCTCGGCCTCGGCGCCCGCCTGACGCACCGGCCGCACGAGCTGTCCGGCGGTCAGCAGCAGCGCGTCGCGATCGTGCGAGCGCTGGCGACCCGGCCTGATCTGATCTTCGCCGACGAGCCGACCGGCAACCTCGACTCGCGCACCGGGCGCGAGGTGCTGGCGGTGCTGCGGGAGGCCGCGCACACGTACGGCCAGAGCATCGCGATGGTGACGCACGATCCCGTGGCCGCCAGCTTCGCCGACCGCATCGTCTTCCTCGCCGACGGCCGGGTGGTCGCCGAGCGGGAGCGGTCGTCTGCCGAGGAGATCTCCGCCTACATGCTCGGGATGGAGGCGCTCGCGTGATCCGGGCGTTCCGGGCGAACGCCCGCGAGCACCGGGCGAGTATCCTGGTCGCCGCTCTCAGCTCCGCCTTCGGCGTGGCGCTGCTGGCCTGCACGAACGTCCTCAGCGCGTACATCGCGGCCAGCGACTTCGGGGCGAGCGCGACCGTCCGGATCGCCCTCTCGGTGGTGTCGGGCATCTTCTTCGTCATCGCGGTCTACGTCGGCGCGATCGTGACGACGAACACGTTCGCGACGATCATCGCCGGCCGCACGCGCACGATCGCCCTCCTGCGGCTGATCGGCTCCAGCGCCCAGGCGCAGCGCCGCTCGGTCGCGGGCGAGGGGCTCACCGTGGGCGTGATCGGCGCGGTCGCCGGGGGAGCGGGCGCGGCAGCGCTCTCCCTGCTCGCGACCCGCCTCCTCACGCTCACGGGAACGCTGCCGGATGTGCCGTACCCCGTGCTCACCCCGTCGTTGCTGGTGCCGGTCGTGGTGGTCGTCCTCACGACCTGGCTGGCGTCGTGGATCGGCAGCAGGAGGGTGCTGAGCGTGTCCCCGATCCAGGCGCTCGGCGCGGCGCAGGAGCGTCCCGCCGCGGCCGTCCGCAGCCGTGGCCGCGCGATCGTCGCGCTCACGCTCATCGCCCTCGGTGCGGCGCTGCTCGTGCTGGGCGTGCTCCTGGGGCTCGGGATGTTCGCCGGCGTGCCGGCCCTCGACGGTCTCGCGCCGTACGGGGTGCTCGTGGCGCTGCCCGGCGGCATCCTCTCGTTCACGGGCATCGTGCTCGCGGCCCCGATGTTCCTGCCCGTGGTCCTCCGCGGCGTCGGGATGCTGCTCGGTCGCGGCGCCGCCTCCCGGCTCGCCGCCGCAAACGCGATGCGGAACCCGGAGCGCAGCTCCCGGACCGCCATCGGGCTCGTCATCGGCGTGACGCTCGTCACGATGTTCGTCGTCGCCGCCCAGTCGTGGCTCCAGATGATCCACCGTGCCGCGGAGTCCGAGCCGGAGGCCTATGCGGGTGTTGAGAATATCCTCACCGTCACGATGGTGGTCTTCAGCGTGCTGGTCGGTTTCTCCGCCGTGATCGCCGCGGTCGGTGTGGTGAACAGCCTGGCCCTCAGCGTGCTCCAGCGGGCGCGCGAGCTCGGCCTCCTGCGCGCCCTCGGCTTCACCGGCGGCCAGGTGCGCCGGATGATCTTGGCCGAGAGCGTCCAGATCACCGTCGCCGGGCTTTTGACCGGACTGGTGCTGGGATGCGTGTACGGCTGGGCCGGTGCGCAGTCGCTGCTCGCGGGCATCCCGGGCGGCGGGTTCGTCGTCCCGGTGCTGCCGTGGGCCTATCTCGCCCTCGTGGCGGGGGCCGGAGCGCTGCTCGCG
>NZ_MKVJ01000013.1:66208-105473 GCF_001898805.1 Leifsonia sp. 71-9 | reverse complement strand
CCCTCGCGCCCACCCGCCGGGCCACGCGGATCACGCCGGTCGCCGCCCTCGCGGTCGACTAGCCCCCTCCGAATTCCCTGAACCTGAGCACTGCTCCAGCCATGGATCACGTGTGACCCGGATAATGGCAGCGCACCGAGGAGAGGACCCACCCTGAACTGGCTCATGACGCTGAGGATCGACAAGCCGCCGTTCCTCATCACGCTCGACGTGATCGCGGCGCTGCTCGCCCTCTACCTCCTGGTGCGCCCCACCGGCCGGCGGATGGTCGCGGGCCTCATCGCGGCCGTCGGCGGCGGTCTGCTGGGCTGGCTGATCGTGTGGCTCGCCGACGACGTGTACAACGCGTTCGGTGTGGGGCTCACGCCGGTCACGACCTGGTGGGCGGTGCTCGGCTTCGCGGGCGTCAGCCTCGCCATCGCCAACCTGTTCCGCTCGCGCTGGTGGCGCAAGGTCATCGCCGTCCTCAGCATCCCGGTCTTCCTCGCGACCGCCGCGGCGGGCGTGAACGTCGACTTCGGCGCGTACCGTGATCTCAACGATGCGCTGGGGGTCGTGCCGTACAAGGCGCTCGACCTGCACGCGGAGCGGGGGGAGGTGCTCGACATCGGCACGGACTACGCCTCGACGGCGACGCCCGGGCAGACGGTGCCCGCGAAGGGCCAGGTCGGCACCGTGCGCATCCCGGCCACGGAGTCCCGGTTCCCGGCGCGCAAGGCCGTCGTCTACCTCCCGCCGGTCGCCCTCACAGCGAACCCGCCCGCGCTCCCCGTCCTCTACGCCCTCTCGGGCCAGCCCGGCGCACCGGCCGACATGTTCACGGCCGGGCACCTCGCGCCGGCGATGGATGCGTTCGCCGCCGCCCACGACGGCTACGCCCCGATCGTCGTGGCGGCCGACCAGCTGGGCGGCCCCGGCCGCAACCCGATGTGCGTGGACTCGCGCGCGTACGGCAACTCCGCGACGTACCTGCTCAAAGACGTGCGCAGCTGGGTCTCGTCGCATCTCCGCGTGAGCAGCGACCCCGCCGCCTGGGGCGTGTTCGGGTACTCGCAGGGCGCGACGTGCGCCGTGCAGTTCGCCACCGGGCACCCCGAGCTGTTCGGCTCGGCCCTCGCGTCCTCCAGCGAGCTCGGCCCGACGCTCGGCGACCGCGCGCTGACGATCGACACCGGCTTCGACGGCTCCGCGAAGGCGTTCGACGCCGCCCAGCCGCTCGCCATGATGGCGGCGAAGGCGCCGTACAAGGACTCGACCATCGTGTTCGGCGTCGGTCAGAACGACGCGAAGTACACGGCTTACGCACACACGCTGGACGCGGCGGCCACCAAGGCCGGCATCCACAGCGAGCTCCTGATCTCGCCCGGGACCGCCCACGACTGGAACACCGTGCGACACACCCTCACCGACGGCTTCCCGGCCATCGCCCGGCAGATGGGACTGGAACGATGAGCGGGCAGGACGAGAACGGCGTGCCCCCGGAGCGTCCGCGGGAGCCGCTCCCGCTGACCGGCACCCTGGCCATCCAGACCGGGGAGCGCCCGCTCCAGCGCGTCGGCCGCATCGTCGCGCGTTACCCGTTCACCCTCGGCGTCACGGTGCTCGTGCTCGTCCTGGCGCTCGTCACCGGCCCGCTGCACGGCCCCCACCGCCCGCTGCGGATCTGGGTCGGCACGGGAGCCGCGCAGATCGCGGACGGCCACTGGTGGTCGCCCCTCACCTCCGTGCTGTTCACCAGCGACGTCGCGGAGCTCATCCTGAGCCTGGTGCTGCTGGTCCTTCTCGTCGGCGCGTCCGAGCACCTGATGCGCACCTGGCGCACCGCCCTGGCGTTCGTGGTGACGCCGGTCGTCGGGATCGTGGTCGGCTCCGCGCTCCAGCTGATCGGCAGCCAGACGGGGGAGATGTGGTCGCGCAACGTCCACGGCCTCCTCTCGCTCGACTCCTTCACCGCGATCGGCGGCACGATCATGACGGCCAGCGCGTTCGCGGGCGCCCTCTGGCGCCGCCGCATCCGCGTGCTGACCCTGCTGGTCGCCATCATGTTCGTGCTCTACTCGGGCTTCCCGTCCGACCTGGACCGGCTGCTCGCCGTCCTGGCGGGGTTGGCCCTCGGAGCCGTCCTGAACCGCGGCGCCCGCAAGCGCGGCTGGCAGCGCTCGTCCCACCACGAGATCCGGGTGCTGCTCGCCTCAGCGGTGGCGGTCACGGCGATCGGCCCCGTGATCGGGCTGCTCACCCGCTCCCGCTACGGCCTCCTGTCGCCGATCGCGCTGCTCTTCAGCGACGACGTCGCGAACCGCGGCAACGTCCTCGAGCGGTGCCAGGCCTTCGCGGTCACCCGCGACTGCGTCCGCGACATCACGATCGAGCGGATCAACGGCTTCGGACCGGTGCTGCTGTCGGTGCTGCCGCTGCTCGTGCTCCTCGTCGCGGCCTTCGGGCTCCTGCGCGGACGCCGCTTCGCCGTCTGGCTGGCCGTGAGCGTGAACGGGCTGCTGGCCGTGCTGTCCATGCTCTACTTCGGCATCCTGCCCGTCGCCGGCGGTCACCACGTGGCCGCGTCGCCGCGCTACTGGGAGGTCACGGCGATCCTCGCGATCTCGTCGGCGGTCCCTCTAGTCATGGCCATCCTCCTGATCGTGCTGCGCCGGCACTTCCCGGTGCTGCCGACGACCCGGGCGGTGCGCCGCTACGTGCTCACGGTCCTGATCGCCGGGATCGGTCTGGCCGCGCTCTACGTGCTCGTCGGCTGGGTGCAGCGCGACACGGGCTTCACCCGCCCGATCGACATCGGCGACCTCCTCGACGACGTGTTCGAGCGCTTCGTGCCCGTCAGCTTCCTCCGGCGCGAACCGGTCCAGTACCTGCCGACGACCCCGCTGGCGACGATCGTCTACCACAACATCGGAACACTGTTCTGGCTGATCGTCATCGCCGCGGCCATCCCGCCGATGCTCGGCCGCACGGTGACCAGGAGCTCCACCGACGAGGCCAGCCGGGTGCGCGCACTGCTGACCAAGGGAGGCGGCGACGCCCTCTCGTTCATGGCCACCTGGCCGGGCACCAGCCACTGGTTCGACGGGCCGGACGGCGGCGCGATCGCCTACCGCGTCGTGGGTCGCGTCGCGATCACGACCGGAGGGCCGTTCGGCACCCCGCCGCCGCACGACGGCACGATCGAGCGCTTCGCCCGGTTCTGCGACGACAACGGCTGGATCCCGGTGTTCTACAGCGTCGAGGACGAATACGAGCCGCTCTTCGAGCGGATGGGCTGGTCGACGATGACGGTCGCGGAGGAGACGGTCATCCGCCCGCAGAACTGGGCGACGACCGGCAAGAAATGGCAGGACGTCCGCACCTCGATCAACCGGGCGCAGCGAGCCGGGATCCGCGCCGAGTGGACCTCCTACGCGGCGCTCCCGCTCAGCGCGACGGTGCAGATCTCGGACATCTCCGAGCAGTGGGTCGCTGAGAAGGACCTCCCGGAGATGGGCTTCACCCTCGGCGGCATCGACGAGCTGCGCGACCCGGCGGTGCGCCTCATGCTCGCCGTCGACGAGGCCGGCCGCATCGAGGGCGTCACGAGCTGGCTGCCGACGTGGCGGGACGGCGTCGTCATCGGCTGGACGCTCGACTTCATGCGCCGCCGCCCGGGCAGCATCAACGGCGTGATGGAGTTCCTCATCGCCGAGGCGGCCACCCGGATGAAGGCCGACGGGGTCGAGTTCATGAGCCTCTCGGCCGCGCCGCTCGCGCACACCGCGGGCACGCCCGACGCGGAGAAGAGCGGCATGGACCGCATCCTCGGCTACCTGAGCACGTCGCTCGAGCCGGTGTACGGGTTCCGCTCGCTGCTCAACTTCAAGCAGAAGTTCCAGCCCGAGCTGCACCCGCTGATCATGGCGTACCCGGATCCGGTGGCGCTCCCCGAGATCGGCATCGGCCTGGTCCGCGCCTACCTGCCCGACCTCTCGGTGCGGCAGGCGGCGTCCCTCGCCCGCGGGCGCTCCTGAGGCGGCGTGGTACCCTCGTTCCTGTGTACGGTCTGCTCCTTCTTAGCTGCCGCGACGAGTCCTAGTTCCGGGCCTCCCTCGTCGCGGAGTTCGTCGTCGGCTCTCCACACCACCCCGCGAGGAGAAAACAGACCATGAAGAACACGCAGGCGCCGAGCGCCATGCCGATCCACAAGTACCGTCCGTTCCACGAGCAGATCCGCGTCGATCTGCCGGACCGCACCTGGCCGGACAACCGCATCACCGTCGCCCCCCGCTGGTGCGCGGTCGATCTGCGCGACGGCAACCAGGCCCTGATCGACCCGATGAGCCCCGAGCGCAAGCGGATCATGTTCGACCTGCTGGTCCGTCTGGGCTACAAGGAGATCGAGGTCGGCTTCCCGAGCGCCAGCCAGACCGACTTCGACTTCGTCCGCAGCCTCATCGAAGAGGGCGCGATCCCCGACGACGTCACCATCCAGGTGCTGACCCAGGCGCGTGAGCACCTGATCAAGCGCACGTACGAGTCGCTCGTCGGCGCCAAGCAGGCCATCGTGCACCTCTACAACTCGACGAGCATCCTGCAGCGCGACGTGGTCTTCCGCACCGACCAGCAGGGCATCATCGACATCGCGCTGAACGGCGCGCGCCTCTGCCGTCAGATGGAGTCGATGGTCCCCGACACCGAGATCTACTACGAGTACTCGCCCGAGAGCTACACCGGCACCGAGCTCGAGTTCGCCGCCGACATCTGCAACCAGGTCATCGAGATCTTCGAGCCGACCCCCGAGCGCAAGGTCATCATCAACCTGCCCGCCACGGTCGAGATGGCGACGCCGAACGTCTACGCCGACTCCATCGAGTGGATGTCGCGCCACCTGAACCACCGCGAGAACGTCATCCTGTCCCTGCACCCGCACAACGACCGCGGCACCGCCGTCGCGGCGGCCGAGCTGGGCTACATGGCGGGCGCCGACCGCATCGAAGGCTGCCTGTTCGGCAACGGCGAGCGCACCGGCAACGTCGACCTGGTCACGCTGGGCGTCAACCTGTTCACCCAGGGCATCGACCCGCAGATCGACTTCAGCGACATCGACGGCATCAAGCGCACGGTCGAGCACTGCAACCAGCTGCCGGTCCACGAGCGCAGCCCGTGGGGCGGCGACCTGGTGTTCACCGCCTTCAGCGGCTCGCACCAGGACGCGATCAAGAAGGGCTTCGAGGCGATGGCCGCCGAGGCCGCCGAAGCGGGCAAGGACGTCGACGACCTCGTGTGGGCCGTGCCGTACCTGCCGGTCGACCCGAAGGATCTGGGCCGCAGCTACGAGGCCGTCATCCGCGTCAACTCGCAGTCGGGCAAGGGCGGCGTCGCCTACCTGCTGAAGACCGACCACGCGCTCGACCTGCCGCGCAAGCTGCAGATCGAGTTCTCCGGCGTCGTGCAGGCGAAGACCGACGCCGAGGGCGGCGAGGTCACCAGCGAGCAGATCTGGGACGTCTTCCAGGACGAGTACCTGCCGGCTCCCGCGACCGAGGCCGACGCCAAGTGGGGCCGCTTCGAGCTCGGCAGCACGTCGACGACGAACGAGTCCGGCGACCACGTGACCCTCACCGCCACCCTGCGGGACGGCGACACCGTCTCGAAGGTCACCGGGGAGGGCAACGGCCCGATCGCGGCGTTCATCGACATCCTGAACGCACGCGGGATCAACGCCCACCTCTACGACTACTCGCAGCACACGCTGTCGGCGAGCGAGTCCGCTCTCGCGGCCGCCTACATCGAGCTCGACGTCGACGGCGTGCGGCTGTGGGGCGTCGGGATCGACGCCGACACGACCACCGCGTCGTTCAAGGCCGTCGTGTCCGCCGTCAACCGCGCCGTGCGTGCCTCGGCCGGGCAGGCGGAGAGCGCGGAGCTCGTCAGCGCCTGAGCAGCACGCTCCCGGAACGCCGTCCGCCTCGCGGGCGGCGTTCCGTCGCTTTCGGTCGGGCGTCCGGGAGTTCGGGCGGGCCCGGACCGAACGCGTGGCTCAGACGTCGGTGTCGGCGTCCGGCTTGTCGATGCGATAGCGCGGGATGGCCCCGGTGTCGGTGCGCTCGTCCACGTGCGTCTCGGCCGGCCGGCGGGCGAGGAGCGGCCAGCGCACCCGAGGCAGCCGGCCGAGCTCCCGCTGCTCCGGCAGGCTCCAGCCGAAGCGCACCGCCAGCAGCCGGATGATCAGGGTCACGACCACGCAGAGGATCGCCGCGATGCTGAGCGGGACGCCCAGGTCGATCAGCACGACGAGCACGACCGTGCCCGCGCCGGCGGCGACCGCGTAGAGCGAGCCGACGTGCATCAGGGCGATCGGGAGGCTGAGGAGCACGTCGCGCAGGATGGAGCCGCCGACCGCGGCGACCACGCCCACGAAGATCGCGGGCACCTCCGGCAGCCCGAGCGAGAGCGCCTTGCTCGCGCCGATCGCGCCGAACAGGCCGATGGTCAGCGCGTCCAGGAACGTGATGAGCGGGTCGAGCCTCCGGAACAGCCGCACGAGCAGCATCCCGAGCAGCGCCGCAACGACCGTCGCCGGCAGGTACCAGTTCGACTGCAGCGCGACCGGCGTCACGTTCAGGAAGAGATCGCGCAGGAGGCCGCCGCCCACGCCGGTGGCGACGCCGATGATCGCGACCCCGAGCAGGTCGAGCCGCCGGTCCCGGAATCCGGAGGCGAACATCGCGCCCTGGAGGCTGCCGATGCCGACGGCGACGAGGTCGCCCCAGAGGGGGATGGTCAGGGCGGCGGTCGTGCTCACAGTCACTTGTACCACGCGGCGCTGCGCGAGGCTGTCGGCCGGACGAGAGATACTGGAACCGTGCCTGTCTACCGTGATGAAGCCGTCGTGCTGCGCACCCACAAGCTGGGTGAAGCCGACCGCATCGTCACGCTCCTGAGCCGCCAGCACGGCAAGATCCGCGCGGTCGCCAAAGGGGTGCGGCGTACGGCCTCCCGCTTCGGATCGCGGCTCGAGCCGTTCATGGTCGCCGACCTGCAGCTGTACGAAGGCCGCACCCTCGACGTCATCACGCAGGCCGAGTCGCTGGGAGCGTACGGCGCCCTGATCGCGGACGACTACGCGAGCTACACGGCGGCCAATGCGATGGTCGAGACCGCCGACCGGCTGACGGACGCCGAAGCCTCGCTGCAGCAGTACCTCCTGCTCGTCGGCGCCCTCCGCTCGCTGTCGCGGCGCGAGCATCCGCCGACGCTGACCCTCGACTCGTACCTCCTGCGCGCCCTGTCGCTCGCCGGCTGGGCGCCGAGCTTCCAGGACTGCTCGCGCTGCGGGCGACCGGGACCGCACGACCACATCGTCGTCCAGCTGGGCGGCGTCGTGTGCCCAGAGTGTGCGCCGAACGGCGCTCCGCGCGTGGATGCCGCGACGATCGGCCTGCTCGGAGCGCTCCTGACGGGCGACTGGTCCGCGGCGGAGGACGCCGACGAGGCGACCCGGTCCAAGGCCAACGGCGTCGTCTCCGCCTACACCCAGTGGCACCTGGAGCGCGGCCTCCGGTCGCTGCAGCACGTGCATCACGACGTTCCCGCCACAGATGAGAAGGGGAGCGCATGAGCCCCAAGCCGTACACGCACAAGGACGCGGTCGAGTACCGCCCGCTGGACTGGACCGGCATCTACCCGCCGGCCATCCCGGCGGCGGCGGTCCCGAACCACGTCGCGATCGTGATGGACGGCAACGGCCGCTGGGCCAACCGCCAGGGGCTGACGCGTATCGAGGGGCACCGCGCGGGGGAGGCGTCCCTCCTCGACGTCGTCGCCGGCGCCATCCAGCTCGGGGTGAAGCACCTCAGCGTCTACGCCTTCTCGACGGAGAACTGGAAGCGCTCGCCCGATGAGGTCCGCTTCCTCATGGGGTTCAATCGCGACGTGCTGCACCGCAGGCGCGACCAGCTCAACGAGTGGGGCGTGCGCGTGCGCTGGGCCGGCCGCAAGCCGCGTCTGTGGTCGTCCGTCATCAAGGAGCTGCAGTACGCGGAACGGCTGACCGCGGGCAACGACGTCCTCACTCTCACGATGTGCGTCAACTACGGCGGCCGCACCGAGATCGCGGACGCCGTGCGCGGCATCGCGGAGGAGGTCGCCGCTGGGCGGCTCAAGCCGTCCGCGGTGAGCGAGAAGACCATCCAGCGCCATCTCTATCTGCCCGACATGCCCGACGTGGACCTCTTCGTGCGCAGCTCGGGGGAGCAGCGCACCAGCAACTTCCTGCTGTGGCAGAGCGCGTACGCCGAGATGGTGTTCCTCGACACGCTCTGGCCGGACTTCAGCCGCACGGACCTGTGGGAGGCGGTCGACCTGTACGCGCGCCGCAACCGCCGGTTCGGCGGCGCCGTGGACACGCCGACCGCCGCCTCGGAATAGTGGCGGCGGCGCCGGACGTTGGCACTGGTGTGAGCGAACCCATCAAGATCGACATCTGGTCCGACATCGCGTGCCCGTGGTGCTACATCGGCAAGCGCAAGTTCGAGGCCGGCACCGGCCTCTTCGCCGGCGCGGGCGACGGCCGCGACGTCGAGGTCGAGTACCACTCCTTCGAGCTGTCGCCGGACACCCCGGTCGACTTCGACGGCAGCGAGGTCGACTTCCTCGCCGGGCACAAGGGCATGCCGGCCGAGCAGGTCGGGCAGATGCTCGAACGCGTCAGCGGCATCGCCTCGTCGGTCGGACTCGACTACGACTTCGACAACCTCAAGCACACCAACACTGTCAAGGCGCACGAGCTCCTCCACTTCGCGAAGGCGCACGGCAAGCAGCTCGAACTGGCCGAGCGCCTCTTCAAGGCGTACTTCGTCGAGGGCGGTCACGTCGGCCGCGTCGACGATCTGGCTGACCTCGCCGCCGAGGTCGGTCTCGACCGCGCCGAGGCCCTGGCCGCCCTGGAGTCGGAGCAGTACCTCGCCGATGTCCGCGAGGACCAGCGCACCGCCACCGAGTTCGGCATCAACGGCGTCCCCTTCTTCGTCATCGACGGCAAGTACGGCGTCTCCGGCGCGCAGGACGCCGCCACCTTCGCCCAGGTGCTCGAGCAGGTCTGGGGCGAGCGCGAGGCGGTGACCGCGTGAGCGACGCGACGCGCGCGACCCCGGACGCACCCACGCAGAGCGCTCCTGCCCCCTTCACGCTCATCCCGCTCGGCGACACGTCCGCCGCTGCATGCGACGGCGACTCCTGCGCCCTCCCCGCCTGATCTGATCGTCGCAACACGCCGTCACCACCCCGTGGTGAGCGGCGTGTTGCGACGATCAGATGCCAGCGCCGCCCGGATGCGCGCAATGGCCTCGTCGGCCCTGTTCGCGAGATGGACGCGATTCACGCGCACGACGCGCCAGCCCGCGGCCTGGATGCTCCAGAGGCGGTCGATGTCCACCTGGTACTGGCGGTCGTCGGTCCGGTGCTGCTCGCCGTCGTACTCGATCGCGATGCGCGCCGTCGGGTAGGCGAGATCCGCGTGATAGCTGCGATCCGCGGCGTGGATGACGTGGTTGACGTTCGGTTCGGGAAGGCCCCCGCGCACGATCGCCAGTCGCAGCACGGTCTCCATCGGGGAGTCGGTGCGCGGCCTCACCAGAGGCAGTGCCTGGCGCAGACGTCGGATGCCGGGACGGCCCGATGCCGCGTCGACGGCCTCCTGGAGTGCAGGAAGCTCGCTGAGCGGTCGCAGCCGCCGCAGGAGCGCGTCGCCGACGATCACGAGGTCGTCCACGTCCAGCATCGAGGCGAGCTCCACCCAGGATTCGACGGGCTCGGCGACCGGGAGGTCGTCGTGACGGACCGGTCGGACGACATCCAGCTGGTGGCCGACGACGCCGGTGCGGCGCATCGCGCGCGCCGGACGAGGCGCTGACACGTGAAGACGGTCGAGCGTTCGCGTCGGCACCGGGAGCCCGTGGAGCGCGGCCGCCGTCGAGTGGCTGAACATGGCATGGTCGGGGAGAAGCGGGCGCAGGGCGCGGCAACGCGCCGTCAGCTCTCCGTCGCTCGGGCGAGGGTGAGCACGGACGCCGTGGAAGGGTCGCGCGAGGTCAGAGCGCCGGAGGCGGGACGGCGAGACGCCGGCGGTGCGAGCGGACGCGACCGTGAACGGCTGGGTCCGGAATTCGGTGGGCAATGTCGATGGCTGCATCGCGCCACCCTGCCATCCGCGCCGGGACGCCGGGACGGTTCTCCACAGGCCCGCCATCCAGTCGTCACGACATGCCGTCTGTGGAGCGGGTGGGACGGCGTGTTGCGACGACCAGTTCAGGGTGGGGTTCCGGTGGGGGGCTACTCCGGGTCGGTGATGTCGGCGACGGTGGCGTCGTAGGCGCGGATGACGTCGTCGGCGTCGACGAAAAGGGAGTAGCCGTGCTCACCGGCGCCCATGGAGACGCGGCGACCGGCGATGGACGCGTCGGCGACGACGGGCCACGCGGTGGTGCTGCCGAACGGCGTGATCGTGCCGCGCTCGTATCCGGTCGCGGCCAGCGCGACCGACGCGTCGGGGAGCTGGAGCTTGTTCACCTGGAGCAGCGAGCGCAGCTTGGGCCAGGAGATCTTGCGGCCGCCGGGCACGAGGGCGAAGAGGAAGGTGTCGTCGCTGCGCTTGACGACGAGCGTCTTGACGATGTCGGCCGGGGTGATCCCGAGCAGTGCGGCGGCTTCCTGGAGGCTGCGGGCAGCGGGACGCTCCACGATCTCGACGGCGACGCCGCGGGAGGCGGCGTCCGCTTCGACGCGGGTGCGGCCGCTCTCCACAGGAGCGCTCGAAGCGCCGTTCTCCACGGATTCGGGGCTCTCGGCCATGGTTCAGCACGCTTTCTGGGAGAATCGAGTCAGATGTCTACCACTGCCACCCTAAGCCACTCGCCCCAGCTGACCATCGGTCCGCTGGCACTCGACGTCCCCGTCGTGCTCGCACCGATGGCCGGGATCACGAACACCGCGTTCCGGCGGCTCTGCCGCGAGTACGGAGCGGGCCTCTACGTGAGCGAGATGATCACGTCCCGCGCGCTCGTCGAGCGCACCTCGGAGTCGCTGCGCCTCATCACCCATCACGAGTCGGAGACGCCGCGCTCGATCCAGCTCTACGGCGTCGACCCGGTCACGGTCCGCGAGGCCGTCACGATGCTCGTCGCCGAAGACCGCGCCGACCACATCGACCTCAACTTCGGCTGCCCCGTTCCCAAGGTCACCCGCAAGGGTGGGGGAGCGGCGCTGCCGTGGAAGCTCGGGCTGTTCCGCGAGATCGTCGAGGGCGCCGTGAAGGCCGCCGGCGACATCCCGCTCACCGTCAAGATGCGCAAGGGCATCGACAGCGACCACCTCACGTACCTGGAGGCGGGCAAGGCCGCCGAGGGCGCAGGGGTCGCCTCCATCGCCCTGCACGCCCGCACGGCGTCCGAGTTCTACTCGGGCCACGCGGACTGGTCGGCCATCGCCACCCTCAAGGAGACCATCACCTCCACACCGGTGCTCGGCAACGGCGACATCTGGTCGGCGGCCGACGCGCTCCGGATGGTCGACGAGACCGGGTGCGACGGCGTCGTCGTCGGCCGCGGCTGCCTCGGCCGCCCGTGGCTCTTCGGCGATCTGGCCGCGGCGTTCCACGCGCGCGCCGGGCTGATCTCGGCCGAGGAGGCGGAGCGCGCACTCGCGCACCCGACCCTCGGCGAGGTCGCGGCGGCGTTCCGCCGACACGCCGAGCTGCTCGTCGAGTTCTTCGACAGCGAGGAGCGCGGCTGCCGCGACATCCGCAAGCACGTCGCCTGGTACTTCAAGGGCTATCCGGTCGGCGGCGACCTGCGCGCCAGCCTGGCGACCGTCGACACCCTCGCGCACCTGGACGACCTGCTCGCGACGCTCGACGGCGACCAGGAGTACCCGGGCGAGGCTGCGGAAGGCCAGCGCGGACGCGCGGGCTCGCCCAAGCGGACCGCCCTCCCCGACGGATGGCTGGACAGCCGGGAGGTCGACGGCGTGCAGCGTGCCGAGGTCGCCGAGGCGGAGGTGCACAACAGTGGTGGATAGCGTGATCGCCCGCACGGGCTCACCCGTGGACGGGCCGGCCGACGAGCTCGGCTACACCGACCGCGACCGGGAGCGCTGGCTTCCCGAGCAGCACGCCAGCCGCCGCAGCGATTTCGCCCGCGACCGCGCGCGCCTGCTCCACTCGAGCGCGCTGCGACGCCTCGCGGCGAAGACGCAGGTCCTGAGCCCGACGGCCGGGCTCGACTTCGCCCGCAACCGGCTCACGCACTCCCTGGAGGTCGCGCAGGTCGGCCGCGAGCTGGCGGCGAGTCTGGGCCTCGACCCGGACGTCGTGGACACCGCGTGCCTCGCGCACGACATCGGCCACCCGCCCTTCGGGCACAACGGCGAGCGGGCGCTGAGCGCCTGGTCCGCCGACATCGGCGGCTTCGAGGGCAACGCGCAGACCCTGCGCCTCCTCTCGCGCCTCGAGCCCAAGGTGTTCGGCCGTGACGGCCGCCCGTACGGACTCAACCTCACACGCGCGAGCCTCGATGCGAGCTGCAAGTACCCGTGGCCGGCCACCTCTTCGGTCGCCGACCCGAGCGGCCGCGCCAAGTTCGGCTTCTACGCCGACGACGAGCCCGTGTTCGCCTGGCTCCGGGCAGGCGCTCCGGAGCGCCAGCAGTGCATCGAAGCGCAGGTCATGGACCTCTCCGACGACATCGCCTACTCGGTGCACGACTTCGAGGACGCGATCGTCAACGGCTACATCGACGTTGCCGCGCTCGGCAGCCGGGTCGACCACGACGACCTCGTCAGCTCGATGTACGAGTGGGTGGGCGGCGAGATCGGCCACGACGACCTGATCGCGGCGTTCGACCGGCTCGACAGCCTCGACATCTGGCTCGAGACCTGGGACGGCAGCCGGCGTGCGCAGGCGCACCTCAAGAACCTCACCAGCCAGCTGATCGGCCGCTTCGCGCACGCGGCGGTCCATGCCACGAAGGCGGCCTCGGGCAGTAGCGGACTCGTGCGCTTCGGCGCCGACGTCGTCGTGCCGGACGGGATCCGGGCCGAGATCGCGGTGCTCAAGGGCATCGTGGCGACGTTCGTCATGTCGCGCAACACCCGGCAGCCGATCTACGCGCAGCAGCGGGAGATCCTGACCGCCCTCTCCGACACCCTCTACGAGCGCGGCGAGTCCGCTCTCGACCCGGGCTTCGCGGAGGACTGGCGGCTCGCCGGCAGCGACGCGGAACGCAAACGCGTGGTCGTGGACCAGGTCGCGAGCCTCACCGACCAGTCCGCACTCAGCTGGTTCGAACGACTCGTTCAGCGCTGACACGGCGCGCGGGCTTGTATCCCCGTCGTCGGTGCAGAATGCTTGAGGTCACGGCATCGGAAGGACACCAATGAGCACCCCACAGCCTCCGTCGAGCGGAGACCGCCCGGACGAGGCCGACCTGTCCGCACCCGTCGAACCGACCGAGGAGGCCGGCCCCACGGAGACGGCCGAGCCGACGAAGAGGGCCGGACGCGCGGTGAAGGCCGACGCCCCCGCCGTCAAGGCCGAGTCCGCCGCGAAGACTGGGCCCGCTGCCAAGGCCGAGCCCGCCGCTGAGACGGAGCCCCCGGTGAAGAAGGGCCCCGCGCCGCGTAAGCCACCGGTGCGCAAGACGACCGCCGCGAGCGGTGCGGGCGCGACCGCGGCGAAGACCACCACGCCGCGCAAACGGACCACCACGAAGCCCCCGACGCCGTCGCCCATCGGCGAGGCCCCGGACATCATGGACGCGACGCTCGCGGCGTCGACCCCGCTCGCGGCCCCGACGCCGCCCGCGGCCTCCGGCGCCGAATCGGAGCCCGTGCCGTCCACGACCTCGCAGACGGCCACGACGCCGGTGGTGCCCGTAGCGGCCGCGGATTCCGCGTCCGCAGCCGACACCATTACCGCTCCGGAGGTCGTCGAGGAGTCGACGCGGGCCGCGGCGGCTGAGCCGACGGCTGCGCCCGCGCAGGTTGCAGCGTCTGCCGCGCCCGCTGCGCGGACATCGCCCGCCGCATCTGGGGCGCCCGCTGCGTCGCCGTCGGCTGATGCGTCGACGCCGGCCGCTGCCGCCGCCGCGTCTGCGCCGGCCACCGCATCTGCGCCGACCGCCGCGTCTGCGTCCGAGCCGGTCGTCACTCCGACGCCGGCAGCCGCACCCGAGGCCGCCTCCGCCTCTGCTCCCGCCGGTGACCTCCCGCCGACCGAACCGCCGTCCGCAGGCGCGCGGGCGGGCGATGCACCGCGTCGCAGCGTCGTCGAGCTGGCGGACCGGCTCGACGACTCGCGGTTCTTCTCGGCGCTGTTCGACTTCACGTTCACCACCTATGTGACGCGGCGGCTCGCCGGCCCCGTGTACGTGGTCGGGCTGGTGCTGATTGCGCTGGGCGTGCTGGTGGGCTTCTCGCAGAGCCTCGCGATCGCGGTGTCCACGCAGTCTCCCGCGGGCGCGTTCGCGTTCCTGCTGGGCGTGCTCGTGACGCTGGTGGCGGCCGTCCTGGCCGTGCTGCTCCTCCGGGTCGGCATCGAGGTGTTCGTCGCGATCATCGAGATCGCGCAGAACACGCGCGGCCGACGGCGCCCTCCGCGCGACTGAGCGCCTCCGGTTCGCGCCTCCCGCGAACCGGAGTCGGTGCGGCTCACTAGAATCGAGCTATGGCAGGCCGGATTCGACAGAGCGACATCGAAGAGGTCAAGTCACGCACCAACATCGGCGACATCATCGGCGACTACGTCAGCCTGAAGACCGGCGGCGTCGGAGCGCTGAAGGGGCTCTGCCCGTTCCACGACGAGAAGAGCCCCAGCTTCTACGTGCGGCCGGGCGTCGGTCGGTACCACTGCTTCGGCTGCGGCGAAGGCGGCGACGTCTACGAGTTCCTGCTCAAGATGGACCACGTCTCGTTCACGGATGCGGTCGAGCGCCTCGCCGGCCGCATCGGCTATCAGCTCCACTACGAGGAGGGCGGCGGTCCCGCCGAGAGCGGCGGGGGCAACCGTGCCCGCCTGCTCGCGGCCAACAGCGCGGCAGAAGAGTTCTTCCAGGACCGGCTCACCGCTCCCGACGCCGAGCCCGGCCGCCGCTTCCTCGGTGAGCGCGGCTTCGACGCCGCGGCCGCCGCGCACTTCGGCGTCGGCTTCGCTCCGAAGAGCTGGGACGAACTGACCAAGCACCTCCGCGGCAAGGGCTTCACCCAGGACGAGCTCGTCGCCGCCGGCCTCGTGTCCCAGGGCGACCGCGGCGTCTACGACCGGTTCCGCGGGCGGCTCGTCTGGCCCATCCGCGACGTCACCGGGCAGACCATCGGCTTCGGCGCCCGGCGCCTGCTCGACGACGACAAGGGCCCGAAATACCTGAACACCCCCGAGACGGCGGTCTACAAGAAGGCCCAGGTGCTGTACGGGCTCGACCTCGCCAAGCGGGACATCTCGCGCAACGACCAGGTCGTCGTCGTCGAGGGCTACACCGACGTGATGGCGTGCCACCTCGCGGGCATCACGACGGCCGTCGCGACCTGCGGCACCTCGTTCGGCATCGACCACATCAAGGTGATCCGCCGCGTGATGGGCGACGACACCAGCCAGGGCTCCGTCATCTTCACCTTCGACCCGGACGCCGCCGGTCAGAAGGCCGCGGCCCGGGCATTCGGTGAGGAGCAGCGGTTCTCGGCGCAGACGTACGTCGCGGTCGGGCCGGACGGTCTCGACCCCTGCGACCTGCGGCTGGCCAAGGGCGACGACGCGGTGCGCCGGATGATCGACGCCAAGAAGCCGATGTTCGAGTTCATGATCCGCCAGGTGGTCGAGCGCTTCGACCTCGACAGCGTGGAGGGCCGGTCCGGGGCGCTGCGCGCGGGCGCGCCGATCGTCGCGACGATCCGCGACCCCGCCTCGCAGAACGGCTACATGCGCGAGCTCGCCCGCCTCTCCGGCGCGGACCTCCAGGACGCCGTGCGCGCTGTGCGCTCGGCGCAGCGCAGCACCCGCGGCGAGCAGTCGGGCCGTGGGCAGGCGGACCCGTCCGGCCGCGACGACGCCCCGATGCCCGTCCCGGCGGCCGACCCGAACGACCCCACCCAGCGCACCGAGCGCGAGTGCCTGATGGTGCTGCTCCAGCTGCCGGGGGAGATCGGCGCCGAGCGGGCCTCCCGTGCCGTGCAGGTGCGGTTCGTGAACCCGACCCACGCGGTCGTGCGCGACGCCATCGCCACCCAGCTGACGACGATGACCCAGCCCGGCTGGGTGGAGCGCGTGCTCGCCGAAGTTCCGGCGGCATACGCGCCGACGGTCAACGGACTCGCCGTGGCGGCACTGCCGCAGGCAGGTGGCGATGCGGGCCGCTACGCCCGCTCCATCCTCGACGGCCTGATCGACCGCGACCTGCTGCGCGAGAAGGCCGAGCTGACCTCGCGACTCGCCCGCACCGACCAGAAGGAGGCCGAACTGCGGCGCTCCCTCCAGGTCGCGCTCTCGTCGATCGACCAGGAGCGCATGCGCCTGCGCGCGGAATAGCCGCGCCGAACGAGCGCTCCGGGGCCTGCGACGGATTCCGTCCCGGCGCGCGCGGATGAGCGACGAAATGTTGCGCGCACGTAAAGAATTCGGCCCGATCCGCTCCTCGATGCCCGCCTGACGCCCGATCCATGCTAGGAAATGGGTACGCGATTCGGCATCGAGGCTCTCGTGTGCCTCGCCGTGTCGGCTATCCCACACCAGGAAGAGGTATTCGGATATGAGATCCGCACACAACCGCGGTCGGCGCATCCTCGCCGTCTCGGCCGCGTTCGCGGCGTCGGCGCTCGTGCTCGCCGGCTGCTCCGGGAGCAACAGCAGCTCCGGCGGCGGCGGCACGCTGACCATCGGAACGACCGACAAGATCACGTCGATCGACCCGGCCGGCTCGTACGACAACGGCTCGTTCGCCGTCATGAACCAGGTCTACCCGTTCCTGATGAACACGCCGTACGGCAGCCCGGACGTCAAGCCGGACATCGCCGAGAGCGCCTCCTTCACGTCGCCGAACGAGTACACGGTGAAGCTCAAGAAGGGCCTGAAGTTCGCCAACGGGCATGACCTGACGTCGTCGGACGTCAAGTTCACCTTCGAGCGCCAGCTGAAGATCAACGACCCGAACGGCCCGGCCTCACTGCTCGCCAACCTCGACAGCGTGTCCACCCCGGACGCCACGACCGTCGTCTTCAAGCTGAAGGTCCCCAACGACCAGACGTTCCCGCAGGTGCTCTCGAGCCCGGCCGGCCCGATCGTCGACGAGCAGGTCTTCTCGGCCGACAAGGTCACGCCGGACGCCGACATCGTCAAGGGCCACGCCTTCGCCGGCCAGTACGACATCTCGAGCTACGACTTCAACAACCTGATCGCGTACAAGGCGAACCCGAACTACGACGGCCTGCTCGGCAAGCCGGCGACGGACAAGGTCAACGTCAAGTACTACGCGGATTCGTCGAACCTGAAGCTCGACATCCAGAAGACCTCGATCGACGTCGCGTTCCGCAGCCTGTCGGCGACGGACATCGAGAGCCTCGGCAGCGACAAGAACGTCAAGGTCGTCAAGGGCCCGGGCGGCGAGATCCGCTACGTCGTGTTCAACTTCAACACGCAGCCGTACGGCGCCACCACCACGGAGGCCGACCCGGCGAAGGCGCTGGCCGTGCGTCAGGCCGCGGCCGACCTGGTCGACCGCGCCGCGATCGCCAAGCAGGTCTACAAGGACACCTACACCCCGCTGTACTCCTTCGTCCCGGAGGGCCTGACCGGCGCCACCACCGTGCTGAAGGACCTCTACGGCGACGGCAACGGCGGCCCGAGCCTCGACAAGGCGAAGCAGACCCTGGAGGCCGCCGGCGTCACCACGCCGGTCGCGCTGAGCCTGCAGTACAACCCGGACCACTACGGCCCGTCGTCCGGTGACGAGTACGCGCTCGTCAAGGAGCAGCTCGAGAAGGGCGGCCTGTTCAAGGTCAACCTGCAGTCGACCGAGTGGGTGCAGTACTCCAAGGACCGCACCGCCGACGTCTACCCGGCCTATCAGCTGGGCTGGTTCCCGGACTACTCCGACGCCGACAACTACCTGTCGCCGTTCTTCATCAAGGACAACTTCCTGGCGAACCACTACGACAACCCCGAGGTCCAGGCCCTCATCGAGCAGCAGCTCGGGACGACCGACAAGGACGCCCGCACGAAGCTGATCGAGGAGATCCAGGCCAAGGTGGGCGCCGACCTCAGCACGCTCCCGCTGCTGCAGGGCGCGCAGGTCGCCGTCGTCGGCAAGACCGTGACGGGCGCCGACAAGACGCTCGACGCGTCGTTCAAGTTCCGTTACGCGGCCCTCAAGAAGGGCTGAGCCAGACTTCTGGCAACCGGGGGCGGTCCGCCGAGTGCGGGCCGCCCCTCCTTCGAACCACCACGATTGGCTTCCATGACCGCGACAGTCAGCACGCCGGCGCCGGGCACCGCTCCGGGCCCGGAGCGCACGAAGGCGAAGCGACGATCGGGAGGCGGCCTCGGCCGTTACCTCGTGATCCGTGCGCTGCTCATCATCCCCACGATCTTCATCCTCGTCACCGTCGTCTTCTTCCTGATGCGCTCGACGGGCGACCCGATCACCGCCGCTCTCGGCGGCAAGCTGCCTCCGGCGCAGCTCCAGGCCCGCATCCACGAGGCCGGGTACGACCGCCCCCTGATCGTCCAGTACTTCGACTACCTGGGCCAGATCCTCCGCGGCGACTTCGGCACCACCTTCACGGACCACCAGCCCGTCACCCAGGTGCTCATCACCTACGGCGCGGCGACGCTCGAGCTGGCCTTCTACGCCCTCATCGTCGCGTTCATCGTCGGGATCCCGCTCGGGATGGTCGCGGCGTACTTCCGCGACAAGGGCCAGGACGCCGTCCTGCGCGTGTTCGCGATCATCTGCTACGCGACGCCCGTGTTCTTCGCCGGGATGCTGCTGAAGCTCGTGTTCGCCGTCTGGCTGGACTGGCTGCCCGTCGCGGGACGCGCCTCCACCGGCTCCGAGATCGAGATGCAGACGCTCGACAGCAAGACCGGGATCTACCTGATCGACGCCATCCAGACGGGCGATCCGGCGGTGGTGGGGGATGTGCTCTCGCACGCGATCCTCCCCGGCATCGCCCTCGGCCTGCTGACCGCCGGCGTCTTCCTGCGTTTGGTGCGCACGAACGTGATCGGGACGCTGTCGACCGATTACGTCGACGCCGCGCGATCGCGCGGGGTGCGGGAGAGCAGGCTGGTGCGCAAGCACGCCTACCGCCCGGCCCTCATCCCGATCATCACCGTCATCGGCCTGCAGATCGCCCTGCTGCTGGGAGGCGCGATCCTGACCGAGAAGACGTTCGAGTGGAAGGGCCTCGGCTTCCAGCTCTTCCACTACCTGTCGGCGCGCGACTTCGTGGCCGTGCAGGGCCTGGTCGCCCTGCTCGCGGTCATCGTCGCGCTGACGAACTTCATCGTCGACGTGATCGCGGCGCTCATCGACCCGAGAGTGAGGTACTGAGATGACTCAGACCGCACACACCACCCAGCCGACGCGGAAGCCCTCCCTCTGGTCCCGCCTCCCCGTCATCCACCAGCTGCGCCAGAGCGTCGGTCTGCAGCGCGGGATGCTCATCGCCGGCCTCGCGATCACCGGCGTCTTCGTGCTCGTCGCGATCTTCGCTCCCGTCATCGCCCCGTACGGCTTCTCGCAGCTGAGCGGTCCCGGTGGCCAGTTCGGCTCGCAGAATCCGCCGAGCGCCTCGCACATCTGGGGCACGACGGTCGGCGGCTACGACGTGTTCTCGCGCACGATCTGGGGAGCGCAGACGGCGCTGCTCGTGATCATCGTCGCGGTGATCCTGTCGATCTTCGCCGGCGTAGTGCTGGGTCTCGTCTCCGGCTACTTCGGCGGCTGGCTCGACCGCGTCCTCGTCGTGATCTGCGACGCGATCTACGCGTTCCCGTCGCTGCTGCTGGCGATCATCGTGGCCATCGTCGTGAGCGGCGGCCAGTCCAGCCTGTGGGGCGGCATCCTCGCGGCGGCGATCTCGATCACCGTCGTGTTCATCCCGCAGTACTTCCGCGTGATCCGCGCGGAGGCCGTGCGCATCAAGTCGGAGGCGTACGTCGAGTCGGCGAAGGTCGTGGGCGCGAGCAACGCGCGCATCATGTTCCGGCACGTGCTGCGCAACTCCACCCGCACCCTGCCGCTGATCTTCACGCTCAACTCCTCGGAGGCGATCCTCACGCTCGCGGGCCTCGGCTTCCTCGGCTTCGGCATCGAGCCGACCGCCGCTGCCGAGTGGGGCTACGACCTCAATAAGGCGCTGTCGGATGTGACGAGCGGGATCTGGTGGACGTCGGTCTTCCCCGGCGCGGCGATCGTGCTGGTGGTGCTCGGCATCACCCTGGTCGGCGAGAGCCTGAACGACCTGGCCGATCCGCGCCTGCGCGGGCGACGCCGGGCGGCCGCGGCCTCCGGACTGGTGGCCGAGACGTCGGTGGTCGCGGGGGGCCCGCTCACCGCGGGCCCGGCGGGGCTGGATGGACTGGAGGGCGGCGAGTCCTTCGACGAGCACGGAATCGAGGTCAAGCCATGAGCGACGTGGTGCAGATCGACAACCTGTCGGTGACGTTCGCGACCGACGCCGGCCCGGTGAAGGCCGTCGACGACGTGACGTTGCGGGTCGGGCCGGGGGAGGTACTGGCCATCGTCGGCGAGTCCGGCTCCGGCAAGACGGTGACGGCGAAGACCATCCTGGGCCTGCTGCCCGAGACCGCGACGGCCTCGGGCGCCGTGGTCCTGCGCAGCAAGGACGGCACGAGCGAGGCAGATGTCGTCTCGCTCACCAAGCATCAGCTGCGCGCGGTGCGCGGCACGGACGTCGCGATGGTGTTCCAGGAGCCGTCGACGGCGCTGAACCCCGTCTATCCGGTCGGCTGGCAGATCGCCGAGGGGCTGCGCGCCCACGGCCGGATCTCCAAGAAGGAGGCCAGGGCGAAGGCGATCGAGATCCTCGAGCGGGTCGGCATCCCGGAGCCGGAGAAGCGTGTCAAGTACTACCCGCACCAGTTCTCGGGCGGTCAGAAGCAGCGCATCGTGATCGCGATGGCGCTGGTGCTGAACCCCGGACTGATCGTCGCGGACGAGCCGACGACTGCGCTGGATGTGACGGTGCAGGCCGAGATCCTCGACCTGCTGCGCCGCTGCCGCGACGAGTTCGGCGCCGCGATCGTGCTCATCACGCACAACATGGGCGTCGTCGCCGACCTGGCCGACCGCGTGGCCGTCATGTACCAGGGCGAGCTGGTCGAGCAGGCGGATGTGCGCACGCTGTTCGCCTCGCCGCAGGCCGAGTACACCAAGAAGCTGCTGGCCGCCGTGCCGAAGATCGGCCAGGGAGCGGTGCAGACGCGGGAGCGCGCCGCAGCACGGGAGGCCGCGCCCGACCTCGCGCCCGTGGTCACGGCGGACGGCCTGCGCATCCAGTACCCGGGCCGGCTCGGCCGTCCCGGCTTCGTCGCGGTCGATGGCGTCGACTTCCAGATTCACCCGCGCGAGGTGCTCGGGCTGGTGGGGGAGTCCGGGTCGGGCAAGACCACGATCGGGCGCGCCATCGCCGGACTGACCAAGGTGAGCAGCGGCTCGCTGAAGGTGCTCGGGATCGAGATGAACGGGGTCCGCGAGCGCGAGTTCCGGCCCGTGCGCAGTGACATCGGCTTCGTCTTCCAGGACCCGGCGTCGAGCTTCAACCCGCTGCTCACGATCGCCGACTGCGTCGCCGAGCCCCTCGTGGTGCACGGCCGCGCCGACTCCCCGGCCGACGCCCGTATGCGCGTCGACGAGCTCCTGGAGACGGTGCAGCTGCCCCGCAGCTACGGCGACCGGTTCCCGCACGAGTTGAGCGGCGGCCAGCGGCAGCGCGCCAGCCTGGCCCGCGCGCTCGCGCTGGAGCCGTCGCTGCTGATCGCGGACGAGCCGACCTCGGCGCTCGACGTCTCGGTGCAGGCCCGCGTGCTGGAGCTCTTCGCCGAGCTGCAGCGCGAGTTCGGCTTCGCCTCCCTGTTCATCAGCCACGACCTGGCGGTGGTCGACCTGCTCGCCGACCGGATCGCGGTGCTCCACCACGGTCTGCTGGTGGAGGAGGGGACGGGGGAGCAGGTGCTCGGGAACCCGCAGGATCCGTACACGCAGCGCCTCCTGGCGTCGCTCCCGGTGCCCGATCCGATCGAACAGGCCGAGCGTCGCGAGGCGCTGCGCACTTTGCGGGGGCAGACCGCCTAGGGTCGATCTGTGAGTTCCGATCCCGCCGTCCTCGTCAGCGACCTCTCCGTCGAGTACCCCGCGCGGGGCGTCAGCCCGTCGTGCGTCGCCCTGCGCGGGGTCAGCTTCCGCCTGGAGACGGGGAAGATCCTCGGCGTGCTCGGCGAGACCGGCTCGGGTAAGAGCACCCTCGCCGAGATCCTCGCCGGGCATGTGCTCCCGGCGCGCTCGGCCGATCCCGGTCCGCGGATCAGCGGAGGCGAGGCCACGGTGCTCGGCCATCCTCTGCGCAAGGCGCGCAAGCGGGACCTCGCCGAGGTCACGTTCCATGTCGGATACCTGCCCCAGGACGCCGGGAGCACGCTGGAGCCGTCGCTGAGCGTGCAGGACAACGTCACGCTGCCGATCTTCGAGCGCGACCAGCACTACTCGCGCCGGGCGGCGGGGGAGCGCGCCGCGACCATCCTCGACACGGTGCACCTGCCGCTGAGCGTGCTGGCCAAGTACCCCTACGAGCTGAGCTCCGGGCAGCGCCAGCGGGTCGCCCTCGCCCGTGCGCTCGTGCTCGGCCCGCGCATCCTGGTCGCCGACGAGCCGACGGCCGGGATCGACGCGACCGTGCGCGACGCGGTGATCGATCTGCTCGCCCAGCTGCGCGGGCACGACGACTTCTCCGCGGTGATCGTCAGCCACGACCCGGCCGTGCTCCGCCGCGCGACCGACGCCTGCCTCGTACTGCAGGGCGGTCGCACGGTCGGCTACGGTCCGATCGAGGACGTCCTCGCCGATCCCGCCCATCCGTTCGTCGCCGGTCTCGCCCGCGCGCTCGGCACCACCACGCGCCGCACCGAACGCCGCCCCCAGCACACCGCCGACTGAGCACGGCCGGCGCGAACGCGTCGGCGCACACGAATCAGGAGCCCGAGATGCCCACACCGAACACCGGCCGCGGGGCCGGTCAGCACCGCGCCGTCCTGGCCGTCCAGGCCGAGGCGTTGCCCGAGGCCGAGCGGCCGCAGCCGGGACCGATCGCGGTGCTCCCGCGCCCGGAGCAGGCCTTCGTCGACGCCGTGGAGGCGTCCGGCGGGGTCGTCGAGCCGATCTCCGACGCGACGCGCGGCCTCGTCTGGCTCGACTACCGCGACCCGGACGGCTTCGCCGCCGCGCTCGAGGCTTACCCGGGCATCGGCTGGGTGCAGCTCCCATTCGCCGGGGTGGACGCCTTCTCGCGCACGATCGCGGCGGAGTCCCGCCCCGGCCGCATCTGGACGAGCGCGAAGGGCGCGTACGCGCAGCCCGTCGCGGAGCACGCGCTCACGCTGATGCTCGCGCTGCTGCGCGTTATCCCGACGCGGGTGCGGGCGCGCAGCTGGGCGACCGAGCCCGAGGGGCGATCCCTGTACGGGATGGATGTCGTGATCATCGGGGCCGGGGGCATCGCGCTCGAGCTGATCCGCCTCCTGGAGCCGTTCGGCGTGCGGATCACCGTGGTGCGCCGCTCGTCCGATCCCGTCCCCGGCGCGGAGCGCACGGTCCCGACGGCCCGGCTCGGCGACGTGCTGCCGACGGCGGATTTGTGGTGGTGGCGGCCGCCCTCACCGGCGGCACGCGGCAGCTCCTCAGTGCGACGGAGTTCGCCGCGATGAAGGAGGCGGCCGTCCTGGTGAACATCGCCCGTGGCGGACTGATCGACACCGACGCCCTGCTCGCCGCGCTGCGCGAGGGCCGTCTGGCCGGCGCCGGCGTCGACGTGACGGATCCGGAGCCGCTGCCCGACGGGCATCCCCTCTGGGACGAGCCGCACTGCCTGATCACCCCGCACCAGGCGGACACCCCCGAGATGGTCGCGCCGATGCTCGCGGAGCGGGTCCGGCTCAACGTCGCAGCGTTCCTCGGGGACGGTCGCTTCGTGGGTTTGGTGGACCCGGAGGCGGGCTACTAGCGGCCCATCGGCGCGACGCGCGCGAGATGCGGCCCCGATTTCTCAACCGGCCGGATTCCTTGCTACAGTGGCTTCGCTGATCAAGCATTCCTCGATAGCTCAATTGGCAGAGCAGCCGGCTGTTAACCGGCAGGTTCTTGGTTCGAGTCCAAGTCGGGGAGCCACCGGATCCCGGTCACCCGCCCAGCAGGGCGGTGTGACCGGGATCTTTCGCTTTCCATGCCCGTCGCGGAATACATGCGCCGTTCACCGTCCGGGTCTACCCTCCGTGCCAGAGCCGAAAAGAGCAGGGGAGGGTGCCATGAGCGATGCGCGCGATGATGCGACCGCGCCGGACGAGCCCGATCAGCCGTACGAGGCGTTCGAGGACGATGAGGCGTCGGCCAGGGAGGCCGCGGTCGAGGAGGCCGGATTGACCGCTTTCGGCGGTCCGTCGTTCGGAGCGCTGTTCGAGCCGGTCGAGCAGGACGGCGGGTTCGACGCCGAGCACAACCCGTGAGCCGACCGTACGCGAGCCGCGTACTCCCGGGGGAGTAGCCGGGAGTAGCCGGTCCACACCCGCGGGCGCACGCCGCCGCTCGTCCGCGTGATTAGCATGGGGAGATGCCCTTCTCCCCGCGTGACGAGACCCCCGTCGGCACGCGCACGCCGCCCTGGGCGGATCGGGAGCGGCCGCGCGGGACGCGCTGGTTCCCGGTCGTCGTGGCCGCGCTGCTCCAGCTGCCCGGGCTGCTCATCGCCCTGTTCGATGCGGCCGCGCATCCGCTCGTCGCCGTGGCGATGCTGGTCGCCTTCCTGTCGTCCGGCCTCCTCGCGCTCGGGCGGACGCATCCCGGAGCCGTCGTCGTGGCCGTGGCGGTGCTGTGCGTGCCCGCGATCGCGTTGACGAACGGACCGCCGTTGACCGCCCTCCCGCTGGCCATCGCCGTCGTCGGAGCCGTCGTGCGAGGCGCGCGGGTGTGGGCGTGGTGGACGCTCGCGGCGTTCGCGGTGGTCGCCCCGTTCGCCGCCTATGCGCTCACCGCGCGCCCGACCTCGATCATCCGGCCGCTGATCCTCGCCCTCGTGCTCGTGCTGCTGCTGGGCGTGGGGGAGGCGATCCGCAACCGGCGCGACCGCTTCCGCGAGGTGTCGCGCACGCTCGCAGCCCGGCGCGAGGCGGCCGCGGAGGCCGAACGGCTGCGCATCGCCCGCGAGCTGCACGACGTGCTCGCGCACTCGCTCTCGCAGATCAGCGTCCAGGCCGGCGTCGGACTCCACCTGTTCGACTCCCGGCCGGACAAGGCGCGGGAGAGCCTGGAGGCCATCAAGACCACCAGCGGACAGGCGCTCGAGGAGGTGCGGGGCGTGCTCGGCTTCCTGCGCTCGGACGGCTACGCGGACCGGTCTCCCGAACCCGACCTCTCGCGCATCCCGGTGCTCGTCGAGACCTACCGGCGCGCCGGGCTCGATGTCGCCTACGAGAACGCGCTGCCCCACGGCGCGTCCGCGGCCACCGGGCACGCGCTCTACCGGATCGTGCAGGAGTCGCTGACCAACGCCGGACGCCACGCACAGGCGCGCCGGGTGGACATCCGCATCGCCGAGGAGGACGGCTGGTACGTGCTGACGGTCGCCGACGACGGCCGCGGCCGCCCCGACGACGCCGTCACCGAGGGCAAGGGGATGCTGGGGATGCGCGAGCGCGCCGAGCTGCTCGGCGGCCGGTTCGCCACCCACCCGACCGACGGCGGCGGCCTGACCGTCGAGGCCCGCCTCCCGGCCCGGCCGGCGGAGGCCGCATGATCCGCGTGCTGCTGGCCGACGACCAGCATCTCGTTCGGGCGGGGTTCCGCGCGCTGCTGGAAGCGGAGGACGGCCTGGAGGTCGTCGGCGAGGCAGCGACCGGCAGGGAGGCGGTCGAGCTCATCCGGCGCACCACGCCCGACGTCGTGCTGATGGACATCCGGATGCCGGACGGCGACGGCCTGTGGGCGACGGGCGAAGTGGTGCGGGATCCCGCCCTCGCCGGCACCCGCATCGTCATCGTGACGACGTTCGAGCTGGACGAGTACGTCGCGCAGGCCATCCTGGCGGGCGCGAGCGGCTTCCTGGTGAAGGACACCGAACCGGTCGAGCTGCTGCGCGCCATCCGCGTCGTCGCCGAGGGGGACGCGCTGCTGTCGCCGGGAGCCACGCGACGCCTGATCTCGCGGGTGGCGGGCGGTCTCGGGCCCGCACCGGATCTGGAGCGCCTCGCGGTCCTGACGGAGCGAGAGCGCGAGGTGCTCGCCCTGGTCGGACACGGCCTGACCAACACGGAGATCGCCGAACGGCTCTATCTGAGCCCACTCACGGCCAAGACCCACGTCTCCCGCATCATCACGAAACTCGGGGCGCGGGACCGGGTGCACCTCGTGGTGCTGGCCTACGAGACCGGACTGGTGCGGCCCGGCCAGGTTTGACGCTGCTCCCGGGGGAGTAGGCGAGGTCACTCCCGCCGGCGGATTCGCGACGACGGCGCGACGCGGAGGCTGGAGTCACCGTCCGCGAGAGCCGTGGACGGCATCGACCGATTGGACGCACCATGTTCAGCTCCGCCGTCGCGACCGCACTGGCCGCCGCTCCCTGCACCGTCTGGGCCGGCCCCGGCTTCGGGTTCGGCTGGTTGTTCCTCCTCATCCCGCTCTTCTGGATCGCCGTCTTCGTGCTCATCTTCAGCCTCGCCGGCCGGCGGTGGCGTCGTGCCGCGGCCGCCCGCGGTGGCTTCGGCGGCCCCGGATGGGCGCACTCCGCGACCCGCTCCGCCGAGCAGACGCTCGCCCAGCGCTACGCGAACGGCGACATCGACGAGGTCGAGTACCGCGCCCGGCTGGAGGTGCTGCGCGCGAACCGCGGCGACGGCGCCTGATCGACGTCGTCCAGCCCTCGCGCGGCCCGGGATAGGATCATCCGGGCCGCGCCGGCGGCCGAGGAAGGACCGTGATGACCCCGCTCGCCCTGATCGCCGGCGTCGTACTGCTGGTGGCGGCGCTCGCGCTCCTGACCCTCTGGCTGTTCGAGCACCGCCGCTACCGCCGGCTCCGCGACTCCCGGGAGGAGTCGGAGTGGGACCGCATCGACCGCGAGCTCGAGCTCGCCGAGCAGGCGGGGCGCTTCCGGATCGCGGGCGAGCTCGGGGACGTGGCCGTGCAGACCGTCACCCGGCTGGTGGCGCAGGCGGAGGGCATCCGCTACGCCGCCTCCACCGACCCGGCCGCGGCCGCGCGCTCCACTCCGGCGCTCGAGACCGCCGCGCGGGACGCGCTCGGCGACCTCCGCCGCCTGCAGAACGTCGTGCGTGAAGGGCAGGACGCCGCTCAGCCGCAGCCGCGCCTCCACTCCGCCCGCGATCTGTTCCGGATCATGCGCGACGCGGGCATCGAGGTGACGTTCACCGAGACGGGCGAATCGTTCGCCCTGCGCCAGGGCGCCGAGCTCGCGGTCTTCCGCATCCTGCAGACCAGCCTGGAGAACGCGCTCAAGCACGGCGGTCCGGGCACGCGGGTCTCCGTCTCGTTCGCCTGGACGCAGGACGGGCTGCAAGTCAGCGTCGAGGACGACGGCATCCGCGCGGCTGCACGCCGCCAGGGCCTCGATCGCGAGGGTGTCGACGCGGCGACCGCGTACTCCATCGAGGAGGATCTGCGCGCCGTCACCGAGTACTACGAGGGGGCCGGGCTGAACGAGCTGCGCGACCGCGCCGCCCTGTTCGGCGGCGTGCTGAACGCGAAGACCGTCCCCGGCGTCGGCTTCACGCTCGCGGTCGTGTTCCCCGCGCTGCGCCACCACAACGGTGTGCACGGCGTGGAGCTGCGCCGCTAGACGCCGGCGACCGGCGACCGGCGACCGGCCGGAGTCAGTCCTCGAGGTGGTCGCGTCCGGGCAGCCAGCTGAGCCCGGGTACGCCCCAGCTGTTCTTGCGCTGCGTCTTGGCCGCGGTCTTCGCGTACGGGTGCGACAGCCGGTCGACGTAGAGCACGCCGTCGAGGTGGTCGAACTCGTGCTGGAAGATGCGCGCCAGCCACCCCTCGGCCTCGATCTCGAACGGCTCGCCCGCGAGGTCGACCGCGCGCAGGATGACGTACTCGGCCCGGCGCAGCGGGAAGCGCTCGCCCGGGAACGACAGGCAGCCCTCCGACTCCTCGTCCTCGTCCAGCTCGTCGATCGACAGCGGGCTCTGCCAGAGCACCGGGTTGATCGCCACGCCGCGGTGGAGGACGTCGTCGTCGTCCGTCCAGCCGAAGACGAACAGGCGCAGGGGAACGCCGACCTGCGGGCCGGCGAGGCCGACGCCCGGGGCCGCGTCCATCGTCTCGAACATGTCGTCGACGAGCTGTCGCAGCTCGTCGTCGAACTCCGTGACGGGTGCGGCGGGGGAGTGCAGGACGGGGTCACCGGTGATCCGGATGGGGAGGACGGCCATTCGGCAAGACTATCGGCTGCATGTTGGGTAGGGTCGTGGGGTGGGAACGGAACTGATGGACGCGCTCGAGCTGACGTACCAGCCGAGCCAGCTCCTCGGCATCCCCATCGCGCTCGTCGGCGCCTGCTTCCTCTCGATCGGCGCGCAGCTGCAGCATCACGGCGTCGCCAAGGTGGAGTCGCAGACCAGCGACGCGTCGTCGGGGCTGAACCTGCGGCAGCTCGGACTGCTGCTCGCGCGGCCGTCCTGGGTGATCGGCACACTGCTGCTCGGGCTGGCGATCGTCTTCCAGCTCGTGAGCCTCAAGCTGTCCCCGCTGATCCTGGTGCAGCCGCTCGGCGTCGTCGGGCTCGTGATCACGAGCATCCTGAACGCCCGGGTGAGCGGAGTGCGTCTCAACCGGCGCTCCGTCGTCGCGGTGAGCCTCTGCGTGGGCGGTGTCGGCGCGTTCGTGCTGATCGCGGCCGTCTTCGCGCGGGACGTGCCGGTGACGAGCCGGTCGCTGATCATCATCCTGATCATCCTCGCCGTCGTGCTGCTCGTGGCCGGCGGTCTGTTCTTCTTCCTGCGGCACCGGTTCAAGGCGATCATCTACATCGTCGGCGCCGGTGTGCTCTACGGTTTCGTGGCGACGCTGGCCAAGGTTGTCATCGACCGCGTCTCCAACAACGAGTGGGACTGGCTGCTCGTCCTCTGCATCGTGGCGCTGCTCGCGGCCGCCGGTCTCGGCGCGTACTTCGTGCAGAATGCGTACTCCTCCGGGCCTCCGGACCTGGTGATCGCCGGCCTGACCGTCATCGATCCGCTCGTCGCCGTGACCATCGGGATCGTGGTCCTCGACGAGGCCGCGGGGGCGCCGTGGTGGGCGATGGTCGGCTTCGCCCTGACCGGCGCGGTGGCGATGTACGGGGTCTTCCAGCTCGCGAAGTACCACCCGCAGGCCGGTGCCGAGACGCCCGCACCCGCGCGCGTCGCAGAGACCTCGCCGGAATCCGGCCTAGACTAAGCCGTTGAATCGGCCGGAGCGGACCACCGCCCGGCACGCCGAAACCGTCGCCGGACCACCGACCCGGCCCACGACAGTAGGGACCAACCACGTGCCAGATCCGAGCGGAACGAACGACACGCCGCCCGCCCCGGCCCGCAAGCCGCTGACCATCCTGATGGGGTGCGACACCTTCGCCCCCGATGTGAACGGCGCAGCCCGGTTCGCCGAGCGCCTCTCCGCCGGCCTCGTCGAGCACGGCCACGACGTGCACATCGTCGCGCCCGCGGCGAGCCGCAAGCACGGCACGTGGGTCGAGGAGCACGAGGGCCAGAAGGTCACCGCGCACCGTCTGCGCAGCTGGCGCTGGTACCCGCACGACTGGCTGCGCTTCGCGCTCCCGTGGACGAGCAAGGCCAACGCGCGCCGCGTGCTCGACGAGGTGAAGCCCGACGTCGTGCACTTCCAGTCGCACATCGTCGTCGGCCGCGGTCTCGCCTACGAGGCGGAGAAGCGCGGCATCCGCATCATCGCGACGAACCACGTGATGCCCGAGAACATCATCGAGTTCACCCGCCTGCCGAAGTTCCTGCACCAGACCTTCGTCGACATCGCCTGGCGCGACGCGCGCAAGAGCTTCGACCGCGCCGAGGCGATCACCACGCCGACGCAGAAGGCGGCCCAGTTCCTCGAGAAGGCCACCGGGCTCCGCGGCGTGCACGCCGTGTCCTGCGGCATCGACGCGCAGAACTACACCCCCGACTTCACCCCCCGCACCGCGAACCGCATCCTCTTCGTCGGCCGGGTGACCGGCGAGAAGCAGATCGACGTGCTCCTCAAGGCCATCACCCTCCTCCCGGAGGCGCTGGATGCGCAGCTCGAGATCGTGGGCGGCGGCGACCAGTTCAAGAACCTCCAGACCATGGCCGAGACGCTCGGCATCGCCGACCGCGTGAACTTCCTCGGCTACGTGACCGACGAGGAGCTCCGCGCCGCCTACACGCGCGCCACGGTCTTCGCGATGCCGTCGATCGCCGAGCTGCAGTCCATTGCGACGATGGAGGCCATGGCCTCCGGTCTGCCCGTCGTGGCGGCCGACGCGATGGCGCTCCCGCACCTCGTGCACGACGGCGAGAACGGGCACCTGTTCCGCCCCGGCGACGCGCAGGACCTCGCGGACAAGCTCGAGAGCGTCCTCACGCTGCCCCAGGAGCAGCTCGACGTGCTCAAGAACGCGTCGCTCCGCATCGTCGCCTCGCACGACATCCAGCGCACGATCTCGACGTTCGAGAGCCTGTATCGTGGTGAGCCGGTGGCCGACCCGGTGACGGACGCGGCCGACAGCGTGCCCGCCCCGGAGTGACTGGGCGGCACACGACCGGGGCGGTAGCTCAGCTGGTTAGAGCATCGGACTCATAATCCGCCGGTCACGGGTTCAAGTCCCGTCCGCCCTACTGAACGCCGGGATGGCGCTACGGAGATCTGCCATCGACTCACCGGAGGTCGGCGCGCGCGTCCGCGAACGGCTGCGACCTTCGCCAAGATGAACCTATGGTTTCTCTCAACGACCCGATCTCTCCGCAGGCCGAGACAGACTTCGAGGCGCTCATGGACAGCGCCCTCCCGTTCGCGCTGCAGACCGTCGCGAAGCGCGGCGAGCTGCTGCCGTTCGGCTACACGGTCTCGGACGACGGCGCGCTGAACATGATCGGGGCGCTCCCCGACGGCGACGCACCGCTCTCGGATGACGTCCTCACGATGCTGCGGGACGGCGTCCGAGCGAACCGGGCCGCGCTGCGCGCCGCCGTCTACGTGTCCGACGTGCGCACCTCGCAGGGCGACGCGGTGCGTCTCCAGCTCGAGCACTCCGACGGCGCGGCGATCACGTTCGCGTACCCGTACACGCGCAGCCGCTTCCGCAAGACCCTGACCCAGGGCAAGCCGTTCATGGCGCCGGGCGAGCTGTTCGCCTGGTCCGACTGACGCGCGCGGGCGGGCAGCGGACGGTCTCAGCGGTCAGTTCCGGGGCCTGATCGTCAGCAGGGCGCGTACGGGTCGGCCGGCAGTCCCAATCGGGAACGGATCCGCTGGCTGGCCGCCCCGGCGTCATCCTGGGCGGGGAACTCGTTCGCCATGGCTGCGTCCCACGTCGGCGCGGCCGCGATCTGGGCGAGGATCGCCGCTTGCGCGAAGTCGGCATCCCGGACCAGGGCGATGTCCGCTTGCAGCTCCGCCGGCCACATGCCCCGGTCGAGCTCGGTCGCGGTGGCGGAGGTCGCATCGCGGGAGACCGCCGCTGCCTGCCGGAGCCTGTCGAGGTCGCCGGAGCCGGACTGCCAGACGTCGTTGAACGTCTTCCCGACGGTGTTCACCCGGCAGGCGCCGCTTCCGTACACGACTGCGGCCTGCTCCATCGTCATCTCCTGCGGAGCGGGAGGGGGCGTCGGCGTGGAGGTGGGAGACGCTGCCTTGGGCGACGACGAAGGCGCGGACTGCGCCCGGAAGGTCTGCGCCGAGCAGCCGGCGAGCGCGAGGACGAGCAGTGTGGCAGTGGCGGAGCGCGCGGTCCGGACGGTGAGCATCCCTTCAGCCTAGGAGCCCAGGAGCCGGGTTCCCCAGCCCCACAACGGGGCGGCCGGTCGGTCGTCGCGGCCCGGGCGGACCGCAACGCTCAGGCCACGGAGGCGTCTGCGGCATCCTCGTGGCGAGCGGTGCGCAGCGGCGAAAGCGCGACGACGAGGGCGGCGGCGGCGAACGCGATCGCGGCGATTCCGAGCGTGAGGCGATAGCCGGCGACCGTGACGAGCACCCCGGTCAGGAGTGCTCCACAGAAGAACACCACCCGGTTCACCGTGCGGATGGTCGAGTTCATCCGGCCCTGGATCCGGTCGGGCGCCACGGCCTGGCGGTAGCCGATGTCGTTCGCGTCCTCGATGCCCATCGAGAGGCCGTAGAGGAACTGCACGGCGGCCACGACGCAGACGAGCGCGGGGAGGCTGCTCGCTGCGGTGAGCGGCATGATCGCGAGCACGAGCCACGGCACGACGACCAGGGCCCGCCCCAGGAGGATGGCTCGACCCGCCCCGAGCCGTGCTCCGATCCGGGGCGCGAGCACGGCGCCGAGGAAACCGCCGACGCCGCCGAACGCGAGGGCGACGCCGTAGGCCCAGGGCGGGAGCGACAGCTCGCGCAGGACGAAGACGGCGAACACGGTCGCGGCGATGCTGTTCCCGAGGAACCAGAGGTGCACGGAGAGCGCCAGCGGGCGGAGCGTGCGGTGCCGGTAGGTGTACCGCATGCCCTCGACGATATCGTGCCCGATGTGGCGACCGATCGCGCGCGGCTCGGGTCGCGCCTCCTGCACCTCGATGCGGGACTGCAGGATCGCGGCCACCGCGTTCACGACCGCCTCGACGAGGAAGAGGATCGGCGCACCGAGCAGACCGAAGAGCGCGCCGCCCAGCGCGGGCCCCGCCGTCGTGGCGACCGTCTCGCTCTGCCCCAGCCGCGAGTTGGCCGTCACGAGCGAGCGCCGCGGGACGATGGACGGGAGGAAGGGCTGGGCCGCCGAGTCCGCGAACAGGGTCAGCACCCCCAGCGTGAGGATGACGGCCGCGAGCGACCAGAAGTTCAGCGCACCGGTGAGCAGGAGCACGGGAATCGACCCGAGGGCGATCGCGCGCCCCACACTCGTGATGACGAGCGTGCGCTGACGCCGCCAGCGGTCCATGAGCGCGCCGACGATCAGCCCGAGGAAGAGATACGGGACGACGCTGAGCGCGCTCAAGACGCTGATCTCGGCCGGGCCGGCGTTCAGCACCGTGACGATCAGCACCTGGAAGGCGACCCCGGCGATCGCGCTCCCGAAAGCGCGGATCGTGCTGGCGCTCCAGAACAGGGCGAAGGGCCGGAGGCGGAGAACCTCGCTCGGGCGGGCTGACCCTCCTGCGCCATCGCTCATCCGCTCAGTTTAGGACGCGGCTTCCGGCGATGATCCACGGGCCGTCTGGCTGACAAAGGCGCGGACCGACCTCGTAAGCTCACGGTCATGAATCATTTCGGCGTGTACGGCGTGTGGCGCCAGGACGGCCGGGTGGTCGCGATCCGGAAGGCGCGTGGTCCGTACACGGGGCTGCTCGACCTTCCCGGTGGAACGCCGGAGGCGGGGGAGTCCCCGGTGCAGACGCTTCGTCGCGAGCTCCAGGAGGAGTGCGGCGTCGGGCGGGTCGCGGTGCTGTCGTGGCACGGATTCGAGTTCGACTTCGAGGAGTCGAGCTCCGGTGAGCGCGTCGACGGGACCCATCGCGGGCTCATCGCGGTCGTCGACGTCGCGGACGGTGTCGCGGCGATCGAGGACTTCGAGGATGTCGCCGCCGTCGAGCTGATCGACCCGCGTGACACGCCGGTGACGGAGTTCACGCCGCCGTTCCGGTACGCCCTCGCGCTGCTCGACGGTCAGTGATCGGAGGCGGGGTCCGGCCCGGCCGCGAAGTACGCGCCCGGGGTGTGGCCCGCGACGCGGTGGAATGCCGAGATGAAGGCGCTGGGGGTGCTGTAGCCGACGCGGTAGGCGACGCGGGAGACGGTCTCGCCTTCCGCCAGCAGTGCGACGGACGCCTGGAGTTTGGCGTGCGTGCGCCAGGTGCCGAAGCTCATCCCGGTCTCCGCCTGGAACAGCCGGAGGAGCGTGCGGGCGCTGGCGCCGACCTCCCGGCCGAACTCGTCCAGGCTGCGGCGGTCGGCCGGGTCGGCGAGGAGGATGCGGGCGACGTCCCGGGCGCGGGGGTCGGTCGGAAGGGGGACGGCGATGGCGCGCTTGCCGACCGGGCGCAGCGTGTCGACCAGGACATGCTCGGCGCGGGCGCGCTCCTGGGGCGCGAGGTCGTCGCCGAGATAGGCGACGAGGTGCTGACTGAGCGGGCTCATCCGCACGACCGTGGGCGCGGCCCACGTCACCGGGGTGCGGGCGGGATCGAAGTAGATGCCCTCCATGACGGATTCGCGCACGGCGAGCGGGGCGTGCAGCACGCCGGCCGGCATCCAGAGCCCGAGAGTGGTGGGGAGCACCCAGTAACGCCCCTCGACCTCCACGGTCAGCACGCCGGAGGAGGCCCAGATGAGCTGGTGGTGGTCGTGGCGGTGCGGCTCGAAGCCTTCGCCGCGGTCGAGGGCGAAGCGGTGCAGCTCGATGACGTCGGTGCTCACGCCCGGGGCTCCTCTCCTGCGGGAGCCGGGGATTGGCGGTTCCACGCTATGAGATGTCAGCATAGCGCTCAGTCGCCAGAGGAGTGCGCCCGTAGTGTCGAGACGTGCCCAGCTCCTCCACGCCGTCCCGTCCGGCCCCGGTCCCGCGTTCGCCGCGCGCTCTGCTGACCTGGGCCGTCGGGGCGCGCCGCACGGATCTGGCGCTGGCGTGCCTGCTGTACAGCACGCACCAGGTGGGGGAGGCGCTGGTGCCGGTCGTGATCGGCGCCACCGTGAGCGGAGCGATCGACGGCGGGACCCCGCTGGACCTGGGCTTCTGGCTCGCGGTGCTCGCGGCCGACTTCGTGCTGCTGTCGTTCTCCTACCGATTCGGCGCGCGCGCGTCCGCCCGGGCGAAGCAGCACGCGGGCCACGCCCTCCGGATGCGCGTGGTCGCGAGCGTGCTCGGCGCGCGGCCGGGGGCGACGGACGAGCACGCGCCGGGCGAGCTGCTGACGCGTGCGTCCAGCGACGCCGACCGGGTGGGCGGATTCGTCGGCGTCATCGCGTCGGCGCTGGCCGCGGCGGTCGCCCTGGCCGCGGCCGCGACCGTGCTCCTGCTGTCGTCGCCGCTGCTGCTGGGAGCGGTCATCGTCCTCGGGACCGTGGCCGTGCTGGCGGCCAACGCGGCGATCTCCCGCGGCGTGGAGGCGCGCAGCGGTGACGAGCAACGGGAGGCCGGACGAGCCGCGGTGCTCGCGGAGGACCTCGTGCGCGGGCTGCGCGTGGTCAAGGGCCTCGCCGCCGAGACGACGGCCTCCCGCCGCTACACCGAGGCGAGCAGGGCGGCCACGGGAGCCGCGACCCGAGCCGTACGCGCGCACTCCCTGCGCGACGGCGTGACCGTGCTGACCACCGGGCTGTACCTGCTGATCGTCGTGGGCGTCGGCGGCTGGCTCGCGCTCAGCGGAGCGCTGTCCCTGGGCGGCCTGATCGCCTCCCTCGGGCTCGCGCAGTTCCTCGCGGGTCCGTTGCAGACGCTGGCTGCGGTGCCGGCGTCGGCGGCGCGGGCGCGGGCGTCGGCCGCGCGGATCCTCGGACTGCTCCGGGAAAGCGATGGGCGCCCGCACAGTGACCGCGACGGGGAGGCGGAGCACGTGCCCGCGACGTCCCCGCGAGCCGCGCCTGAGCTTGCCGTCACCGGTCCGTCCGGGACGATCACCGTGGCGCCCGGAGCGATGATCGGTATGCCGGCGGGGACGGCCGCGGAGGCGTCGCGGATCCTGCGCTCGCTGCGAGATGCGCGCGGAGCCGGGCCGGGTGATGTCCTCGTGGCGCCGCACGAGTCCGCACTGTTCCGGGGTTCGCCGCGCGACAACGTCGCGGTCGTCGGCCGCCCGGAGGGAGTGGAGGCCGCCCTGCGCGCCGCCTTCGCCGACGAGATCGTGGCGGACGACGTGGGGGAGGGCGGCCTGCGGCTCTCCGGTGGACAGCGGCAGCGCGTGGCGCTCGCCCGCGCTCTGGCGGCGGACCCGCCCGTACTGGTGCTGCACGACCCGACCACGGCCATCGACGCCGCGACGGAGGATGTCATCGCGGAGCGGGTGCGCGCCTTCCGCCGGGGGAGGACGACGATCGTCGTCACCACGTCACCCGCGTGGCTCGCCCGCTGCGACGAGGTGCTCCCGGTCGACGGGGGCGCCACCGCGAGGGCGATCCGATGACGTCGCGGACGCCGCTCCCCGTCGCCGCGCCGCCCGCGGTGCGCCGGTTCGCCGCCGGGGCTCTCGGCCGGTCGCGCGCGACACTGGTCGGCACCGCGCTCGCGCTCATCGTCGGCGCGGTCGCCGGGCTCGGCATCCCGGGAGGCATCGGCTGGATCGCCCAGCTGCTCGCCGACCGGGCCGACCCGCTCGCGCTCGTCGGACCGCTCGCGCTGCTGGCGGCGTGCGCGATCGTCGGCGGTCTGGCCGCGTGGCTGTCGGGCGTGCTGCTCGCGCACGCGGTCCTCCCGCCGCTCGGGCGGCTGCGGGAGGAGGTCGTCGACGCCGCCACGACGCTTCCCCTGGCCGAGGTGGAGGCCGCCTCGGGGGATCTGGTCTCCCGCGTGACGGACGATGTGGAGCAGGTCGCCGAGGTGGCGCAGGGCGCGCTCGGCCGCCTCCTCACGGCGGCCGTCACCATCCTGGTCACCCTGATCGGACTCGCCGGGCTCGACCTCCGCTTCGCCCTGGCCGCGCTCGTGGCCGTGCCGGTGCAGGCGATCACCGTCCGCTGGTACCTGCGCCGCTCCGGGCGCATCTACGCGGAGGGGCGGCGAGCAGCAGGCCGACGGGCGGCGACGCTGCTCGAGACCTTCGCCGCACTGCCCACCGTGCGGGCGTTCGGCCTGCACGACGAGCTGTCCGCGCGGGCACGCGAGGCGTCGGCGGCGGCGGTGGAGGTGGAGCTCGAGGCGACGCGCACGATGACCCGCTTCTACGGGCGGCTCAACCTGGCGGAGTTCCTCGGTCTCGGTGCCATCCTGCTCGTGGCGTTCCTCCTCGTGCGTTCGGCGGGAGCAGACATCGGTCAGGCGACCGCCGCTGCGCTCTTCTTCGCGGGCCTGTTCAATCCGATCAACGACGCGCTCGGGACCGCGGACGACCTCCAGCGCGCCTCCGCCAGCCTGGCGCGGCTGGTCGGGGTGGTGGACGCCGGGGCGCGGACCGTCTGCGGGGCAGCCGAGCCGCCGCGCGCCGGCGCCGTCGAACTCCAGGAGGTGCGGTTCGGCTACGACGGAGTCCCGGTCCTGGGCGGCGTCACCCTCGTGGTCGACGCGGGCGCTCACGTCGCCGTCGTCGGCACGACCGGCAGCGGCAAGAGCACGCTCGCGGCACTGATCGCCGGGGTGCGCGCTCCGGACGGGGGCCGCGTGCTGCTGAGCGGCGTACCCGTGGGGACGATCGACGGCGCGCGTCGAGCGCGGGCGGTCGCGATGGTCTCGCAGGAGACGCACGTCTTCGCCGGAACGGTCGCGGACAACCTCCGGCTCGGGGCTCCCGCAGCGGGGGAGGCGGAGGTGCGGTCGGCCCTCGACGCGGTGGGCGCGTCCGCTTGGGTCGACGGCCTCCCGCAGGGCGCGGCGACGCGAGTCGGCGCCGGCGGACACCCCCTCACTCCTCAGCAGGCGCAGCACCTTGCGCTGGCGCGGCTGCTGCTCGTCGATCCCGCGGTCGCGGTGCTCGACGAGGCCACGGCGGAGGCGGGCAGCGACGTGGCGCGCACGCTCGACGAGGCTGCCCGTGACGCGATCCGCGGTCGCACGGCGATCGTCGTCGCCCACCGGCTCGACCAGGCGGCGGAGGCGGACCTCGTCGTGGTGATGGAGGACGGCGCCATCGTCGAGGCGGGAGCGCCCGACGAACTCATCGAGCGCGGCGGTCACTTCGCCGCGCTCTGGAACGTGGCGGCTTCGCGACACGACGTGTCGGATCGCCGATAGCGCCGACCCCACGCGGTGACATACGCTGACCTCTGGCCCACTTTGGTTAGCCTTACCTAAGTAGCTGGGCCGCCCCCCGACGTCGCCCCCTCAGAGAGTCATCCGTGTCCCTTCGCGCCCCCATCGCCCCCGCCGCGGAGCGACGCGAGCACACGACGCGTCCGTTGACCTGGCGGCTCGGCTGGCTGCTGGTGGGGATCGCGCTCCTCGTCCTGCTGCTGGGCGCGAGCATCGCGGTCGGGGCGAAAGCCATCCCGCTCGACCACGTGCTCCCGGCGCTGCTGAGCCCCGGCCGCTCCGACGACGACCTGGTGATCACCGGACTGCGGGTTCCACGCACCCTCCTCGGCGTGCTGGCCGGCGCCGCGCTCGGCGTCGCCGGCGGAGTCATCCAGGCCTTCACCCGCAACCCGCTGGCGGACCCGGGCATCCTCGGCGTCAACGCCGGCGCGGCTCTCGCGGTGACCCTCGGCGTCGCTGTCTTCGGCATGCACGACATCGGCCAGTACCTGTGGCTCGCGCTGCTCGGTGCCGTGATCGCGACCGTCGTCGTCGCCCTGATCGGTATGAGCGCCCGCGAGGGCGCGACCGCGCTGCGGATGACGCTGGCCGGGATCGGCGTCGCGGCGGTGCTCGGCGGCATCACCTCCGCGATCCAGCTCGCGAACCCGACCGCCTTCCAGCGCATGCTCGGCTGGTCGGCCGGGAGCCTCGTCGCCCAGCCCCTCCAGGCAGCCATCGTCGTCGCGCCGGTCGTCGTGGTCGGGCTGATCGTCGCCGCCATCGCCACCCGCGGCCTCAACGCCCTCGCCCTCGGCGACGACCTGGCCGCCTCCCTCGGCAGCCGGGCCTCGGTCACGCGCACGCTCGCGGTGATCGCCGTCACGCTGCTGGCGGGCGC
>NZ_MKVJ01000013.1:0-66187 GCF_001898805.1 Leifsonia sp. 71-9 | reverse complement strand
CCCGAGCCATCGTCGGGCCCGACCAGCGCTGGATCCTGGCCTACTCGGTCGTGCTCGGGCCGGTGCTCCTGCTGGGCGCAGACATCCTGGGCCGCGTCGTGATGAGTCCCGCCGAGCTGCCGGTCGGCTTGGTCACCGCATTCGTCGGGGCGCCCGTCCTCATCGCACTCGTGCGCCGCTCGCGGGCGGTGACCCTGTGACCGCGGAGGCCACCCGGCACGACGCCGCCGACGCCCCGGCCGAGGTCGCGTTCGGCACCCGCCAGGTCGTTGTACGGCGGCGGCGACTGTCGTTCCGCCTGCCCCGGCGCACGCTCGCGACCGTGCTCGCCCTCACCGCGGTCGCCGTCGCGATCGCACTGCTCTCGCTCGCCACCGGGTCGTACGCGCTCGGCGTCGACCAGGTCGTCGGCGCCCTCACCGGTCGCGAGGGCGGGATCGTGCACACCATCGTCGTCGAGTGGAGGCTGCCGCGCGTTCTGCTCGCCGCGCTGTTCGGACTCGCACTCGGCGCCGCCGGCGCGATCTTCCAGTCGCTCACCCGCAACCCGCTCGGCAGCCCCGACATCATCGGCTTCGACACGGGCGCCTACACCGGTGCGCTCGTGGTGATGCTCGGTCTCCACGCCGGCTCGTCGCTCGCCGTCACCGGAGGAGCGATCGCGGGCGGCCTCGCGACGGCGGGCGTGGTGTACGCGCTGGCGTACCGGCGCGGGATGCAGGGCTTCCGGCTGATCGTGGTCGGCATCGGGGTCACCGCCATGCTGACCTCGGTCAACACGTGGATGCTGCTGCACACCGACACGATGGAGGCGATCGGCGCGGCCTTCTGGGGCGCCGGCTCCCTCGACAGCGCGAGCTACTCGCAGCTCCTGCTCGCGGCCGGCCTCTTCGTCGTCCTGTTCCCGTGCGCGGCGGCGCTGGCGCGCGGGCTCGGACTCCTGGAACTCGGCGACGACGCCGGCGCCCAGCTCGGCGTCCCCGTCGAGCGCACCCGGCTGGCCGCCACGATCGTCGGCGTCGCGCTGAGCGCCACCGTCACCTCCCTCGCCGGTCCGATCGCGTTCATCGCCCTCAGCGCGCCGCAGATCGGCCGCCGGCTGGCCGGGACCGCTGGGGTGACCCTCGGCGTCTCTGCCGCCACCGGCGCCGTGCTCCTCCTCGCCGCCGACTGGGTGGCGCAGCACGGCCTCCCCACCGCCGTCCCGGTGGGTCTCGTCACCGTCGTGCTCGGCGGCGGGTACTTCGTCTGGCTCCTGATCGCGGAAGGGCGACGCCGATGACCGAAACCACCTCCGCGGCGGCGCCGCTCGCCGTGACAGGGGCCACCCTCGGATACGACGGCCGCACCATCTCCGAGGGCCTCGACGTCGCGATCCCGGACGGCTCGTTCACGGTCATCGTGGGGCCGAACGCCTGCGGCAAGTCCACCCTGCTCCGCGGGCTCGCCCGCCTGCTGCGCCCCACGGCCGGCCAGGTGCTGCTGGACGGCCGCGACATCCACGCGTACCGGACGAAGGAGGTGGCCCGTCGGCTCGGCCTCCTGCCGCAGACGTCGCGCGCGCCCGACGGCATCACCGTCGCCGACCTGGTGGCGCGCGGCCGGCACCCGCACCAGAGCGCCTTCCGCACCTGGAGCGCGGAGGACGAGTCCGCGGTGGCCGCGGCGTTGCGCGCCACCGGCATCGCCGAGCTCTCCGGCCGACGCGTCGACGAGCTGTCCGGCGGCCAGCGCCAGCGCGTCTGGGTCGCACTCGCTCTTGCGCAGCAGACCGGCATCCTGCTGCTCGACGAGCCGACGACGTTCCTCGACATCGCCCACCAGTTCGAACTGCTCGAACTGTTCCGGGAGCTCAACCTCGAGGGACGCACCCTCGTCGCGGTGCTCCACGACCTCAACCAGGCGAGCCGCTACGCGACCCACATCATCGCCATGAACGAGGGCCGCATCGTCGCCCAGGGCGCGCCCGCGGACGTCGTGACCGCCGATCTCGTCCACGACGTCTTCGGGCTGCCCGCGCACGTGCTGCCCGACCCGATCTCCGGCACCCCGCTCGTCGTCCCCGCTCGGGCCGCCCGGCCGCGTCTTCGCCGACGCCCGTTCCACCGGCTCGCGCTGAATCACCTCCGACCCCGCCCACCCCTCCGCCCCACCGATCGAACGAAGGACACATGACCCAGCACCCCCACCGCCGTCCTGGTCTCCGCCGCGTCGCGCTCGCCCTCACCGGCGCCGCCCTCGCGCTCGCCCTCGCGGCCTGCAGCGCCCCCGCCACCGGAGACTCCGGCAGCAGCTCCGACACGAGGAGCGTCTCGACCCCCGAAGGCACGGTGACGATCCCGACGCACCCGAAGCGCATCGTGTCGGTGCACTCGTGGACCACGGAGTCCCTGCTCGACTTCGACGTGGCCCCGGTCGGCGTCGAGAACAGCGGAGAGCAGTACGTCCCGGAGCTCTACCTCGCCGACTGGAAGAAGACCGACAAGGTCACGGACGGCGGCACCGTCGACTTCGAGAAGATCGCGGCCCTCAAGCCCGACCTGATCATCGGCGTCGACGTGCCGTACCTCAAGGAGGCGTACAAGAAGCTCTCGGCGATCGCCCCGACCACGTTCGCGCCCTTCGACGACGACGCGACCTGGCAGGACTACCCGAAGTACACGGCCGACTTCGCGAACGCCACCGGCCCGTACGACGCGCTGAAGGCGAAGTACGACGACCGGGTGAAGCAGGTCTCCTCCACCTACGCCTCCCCGCTCGCGACCGTGAAGTGGGACGTCATCCAGGGCGGCTTCGACGCCGGCAACTACTGGATCTACAGCGACACCTCGCCCGTCGGCGCCATCCTGAAGCAGCTCGGCGCGCAGTTCGCCTCCGCCACCGCCGGCACCAAGGCCGGCGACAACCAGTCCGTCTCGTACGAGAAGACCGACCTGCTGAGCGACGCCGACGCGCTGATCTACTACACGAACAACGACGGCACCCCGGCCAACAACATCGACAAGCTGTTCGCCCTGCAGAGCTACCGGGACCTGGCCGCCGTCTCCGGCGGCCACGCGGTCGGCACCCCCGACTTCCTGCCCGGTTCGTACTCCGACGCCCTCGGGGTCATCGACGCGATCGAGAAGAACCTGAAGACGTTCACGTAGCCCAGCGGATGCACGGCGCGCGCGGCCTAGGCTGGAGAAGACCCTGTCCCTCCGAGCCAAGGAGCTTCCATGCGCGCTCTCGTCCAGCACGAATTCGGTGACCCTGCCCGGGTCCTCGGTGTGGAGGAGCGACCGCTCCCGGAACCGGGGCCCGGGCAGGTCCGCGTCCGGACCGTGCTCTCGCCCATCCACAACCACGATCTCTGGACCGCCCGCGGCACCTACGGCTTCAAGCCGGAGCTGCCCGCCCAGGCGGGGACCGAGGCCGTCGGCATCGTGGACGCGCTCGGCGAGGGCGTCGAATCCCCGGCGGTGGGCCAGCGGGTCGTCACCGGAGGCACCTTCGGCGTGTGGAGCGAGTACTTCGTGGCGAAGGCCGCGGGACTCATCCCCGTGCCCGACGCCCTGAGCGACGAGACCGCCGCCCAGCTCGTGGCGATGCCGTTCAGCGCGCTGAGCCTCCTCGACTTCCTCGAGGTCGAGGCGGGCGACTGGATCATCCAGAACGCCGCGAACGGAGCCGTCGGCCGCCTGCTCGCCCAGTTCGCCGCCACGCGGGGCGTCAACGTCATCGGGCTGGTGCGGCGGGAGGCCGACGTGACGGTGCTCGCCGAGGCGGGCATCGGCAACGTGGTCGCGACCGGGCACGACGATTGGCGCAGCCATGTCGCCGATCTCACCGGTGGCGCGCCGATCGCGGCCGCCGTCGACTCCGTGGGCGGCGAGTCCAGCGGCGACCTGCTGCACCTGCTCGTCGAGGGCGGCACGCTCGTCTCGTTCGGCGCGATGGCCTCTGACACGATGTCGATCTCGTCGGGCGACGTCATCTTCAAGCAGGCCACCGTGAAGGGCTTCTGGGGCAGCAAGGTGAGCGCCGCCATGCCCGCCGACAAGCGCAACGCGCTGTTCGGCGAGCTGATCACGGCCGCCGTCTCCGGCGGGATCACCCTTCCGGTCGCCGGTGTGTACGTGCTGGACGACATCCACGACGCCGTGCACGCCAGCGACCGCCAGGGCCGGGTCGGCAAGGTGCTGCTGAAGCCGTAGGTCGTAGGCCGTAGGCGTTCGCGGTCCGGGAGGCGCTCAGCCGTCGACCGGGCCGCCCGCCTGCAGCGGCCGCCACGACCGTCCGGACTGCCCGCTCAGCTCACGGTCGAGCGTCTCCTGCGCGACGCGCATCTGCTCCGCGTAGCGCGGCTCCGCCAGGCGGCGCCACATCTCCGCCTCCGGAACGTCCTCGACGACCGTGACGACCCACCAGATGTTGCCCCAGGGGTCGCTGATCCGACCGCCCCGCTGCCCGAACGCGCTGTCGGAGACAGGGGTCACGACGCGGGCTCCGCGCTCGACCGCGCGCTCGATGGCCTCCGTCGCATCCGGCAGGAACACGCGCAGGAGGCTCGGCAGCACCGGCCACTCGGGGCGCCGATCGAACGCCAGCACGACGGTGTCTCCGATGCGGATCTCGGCGTGGCCGATCCCGCCGCCCTCCACGGCGACCCGGGCGAGCTCCTCGCCGTGGAAGACCGCCGCGACGAAGTCGAGGAAGGCGGCGGTGTCGTCGGTCATCACCCAGGGGGCGACGGTGGTGTAGCCCGCGGGCGTGCTGCGGTGGTTCGGTGTCGGCTCGGTCATCGTGGCTCCTTCGCTGGTGTCCTCACCAGCGTGGACCCGATTGCGGTCGGAAACCGGCCGTTTCAGGCGGAGAGCGACGGCAGCCGGGTCTCGCGCAGCCACGCGTCGAAGAACTCGCCGAGCGGTTCCTCCGCGTACTCGGTCGCCAGCGCCTCGAACATCGTGGAGTCGACGGTGCCGAACCGGTTGGCTGCGCACCAGGCGCGGAGCAGGTCGAAGAACCGATCGTCGCCGATCCGCTTGCGCAGCGCGTGCAGCGTGCACGCCCCGCGCTTGTAGACGCGGTCGTCGAACATCGCGTCCGGTCCCGGATCCCCGAGGACGAGGTCATGCGGCTTGACCCGGAGCAGCGCGTGATGCGTGCGCGCCAGCGTGTTGGCGGACGGGCCGCCCGATGCCTCCGACCAGATCCACTCGGCGTAGCAGGCGAAGCCCTCGTTGAGCCAGATGTCGCGCCAGCCCGCGAGGCCGACGCTGTTGCCGAACCACTGGTGTGCGAGCTCGTGCGCGATCAGGCGCTCGGAGCCGCCGCGGCCGTCGACGTGCGACGCCCCGAAGGTGGCCATCGCCTGCGCCTCCAACGGGATCTCCAGCGGGTCCTCGGTGACGACGACCGTGTAGGACGGGAACGGGTACGGGCCGAAGCGCTCCTGGAAGCAGTCGAGCATCCGGGAGAGCGGGGCGAAGTCGGCGAGCACCCGGCGGGCGAGCGCCGGCGGGTAGGCGAGCACGACCTCCACGTCGCCGATGCGCCGCGGTTCGAGCGTGTAGCGGCCGATCTGCACGGCTGCGAGGTAGGTCGCGGTCGGCTCGGCGCGCTCGAAGAGCCACGTGCCCCGGCCGGCGCCGACGCTGTGCTCGACCAGCTCGCCGGTGGCGAGCACGGTGTACGCCGCCTCGGTGGTGATGCGGATGCGGTACGACGCCTTGTCCGACGGCCGGTCGTTGCACGGGAACCAGGTCGGCGCGCCCGACGGCTGCGCGGCGACGATCACGCCGTCCGTCAGTTCCTCCCAGCCGAGCGTGCCCCACCGGGTGCGGCGCGGAGCGGGGGAGCCGTCGTACGCGATCTCGACGCGGAACTCGTCGCCCGCGGCGATCGGGGCGGAGGGCGTCACCCGCAGGTGGGTCTGGTTCTGCGAGAACTTCGTGCGCTTCTCCCCGTCGAGCCGCACCTTCTTGGCGCGCAGGTGCACCAGGTCGAGGACGATCGCGGTGAGCGGCACGGCGGCGCGGCCGGTGATGATCGCGACCGCGTCCAGGCGGTTGTTCGTCACGCGGTAGTCGAGCGTCAGGTCGTAGGAGAGCACCGCGTAGTCGTCGGTGCCGGAGCGCGGGAGGTAGGCGTGCGAGACCGGTCCGGCGGAGCCGCCGGTCATCGGGCCGCCCGCGTCTGGTACTGCCGCACCACGACCTCGCGCCACGGACCGATCGGGTTGCCGCTCCAGCGGCTGCCGGTGGGGACCGTCTCGCCGCGCATGACCAGGGAGGCCGGGCCGACCGTCGCCTCCGCGCCGATCGCGGCCGCCGGGAGGATGACGCTGTGCGGCCCCAGGGTGCCGCCGCGCTCGATGATGACCTCGTCCATGCTCATGATTCGATCATGGAACAGGTGCGTCTGCACGACGCAACCCCGATTGACCGTCGTCGCGTCGCCCAGCGAGACCAGATCAGCCTCCGGGAGCCAGTAGCTGTCGATCCACACGCCGTGCCCGATGCGCGCTCCCAGGCTGCGCAGCCACCACACGAGCGCGGGCGTGCCGGCGGCGGCCCACGCGAACCAGGGGGCGGCGACCATCTCGGTGAAGGTGTCCGAGACCTCGCTGCGCCAGATGAAGGACGACCACAGGGGATGCTCGCCCGCGCGCAGCCTCCCGAGCAGCGCCCACTTGGCCGCGGAGCTGACGGCGGCGGCCGCCGCTCCTGCGGCGAGCAGCACGGGCCCGCTGAGGAGCACGGCCCACCACACGCCCCACGCCTCGACGATCGCACCGAGTCCCAGCACGACACCCAGGCCGATCGCGCACGACACGAGCACCGGGACGATGCGCAGCAACTCCCAGGTCGTGCGGGCGACCCGCAGGCCGGTGGAGGGCGCGTAGGTCCGCGAGACGTCCGCCTCCTGCACCCGCCGCCGCAGCTTGACCGGCGGGGAGCCCAGCCACGACGAGCCCGCCTTGGCCTTGCGCGGGGCGACCGAGAGCACGGCGACGAGACCGTCGCGGGGGACGCGGTTGCCGCCGCCCGCCATCCCGGAGTTGCCGAGGAACGCCCGTTCGCCGATCTCGACCCGGGCGATGCGCACGTAGCCGCCGCCGAGCTCGTACGACGCGACGAGCGTGTCGTCGGCGAGGAACGCGCCGTCGCGGATGCGCGTCATCGCGGGTAGCAGGAGGACGGTCGACGCCTCCACGTCGGTCCCGACCCGCGCGCCCAGCATCCGCAGCCAGACCGGGGTGAAGAGGCTGGCGTAGAGCGGGAACAGGATGGTGCGCGCCATGTCGAGCAGCCGCTCCGTCGACCACACCTGCCAGCCGACCCGGCTGCGCACGGGATGCACGCCCTCCTCGATGCCGATGCCGAGCAGCCGCACGATCAGCACCACGAGACCGGCCAGCACCAGCCCGGCGACCAGCGTCCCGGGAACGAGCGCGGCGAACGCGCGCCCCGCGACCTCCGCCATGGTCGCGGCACCCCGGATCGCCGCCGCGAGCACGAGCGCACCCGCCGCGAACGCGACGACCGGAGCGAGCGAGACGACCAGCGAGGCGACGGCGTACGCGAAGACCCAGCGCGTGCGGCGCGGCGGACGCTCCTTCGGCCACCACTCGTGCGAGCGGCCGACCCGGACGGCGGGGGAGCCGGCCCAGGTCTGCCCGGCCGGGACCCGACCGAACACGGCCGAACCCGGAGCGACCGTCGCCCCCCGCCCGATCTTGGCACCCGGCATGAGCGAACTGCGCGCTCCGACGGTGCTCCCCGCGCCGATGCGCACCTCGCCGATGCGCACGAGGTCGCCGTCGATCCAGTAGCCGGCGAGGTCGACCTCGGGCTCGATGGAGGCGCCGGCGCCGATCCGCAGCATCCCGGTGACCGGAGGGAGGGTGTGGAGGTCGACACCCGGGCCGATCTTCGCGCCCAGCGCCCGCGCGTAGTAGCTGATCCACGGGGCCCCGGCGAGGCTCGCCGCACCGATCTGGTGCGCCACCTGCTCGGCCAGCCACAGGCGCAGGTGCACACCGCCGCCGCGCGGGTAGTCGCCCGGCTTCACCACGGCCAGCAGGAGGCGCGCAGCGACGACCGCGATCGCCATCCGGCCCCACGGGGTGACGAAGACCAGCAGGCCGACGAGCAGCCACACCACGTCGACCTCCGGCAGCGCGTCGAAGCCGCCGAACGGCCGCAGGATGGCCGCGGCCGTGAGCAGGTAGAGCAGCCAGCGCACCCCGTTGAGGATGAACAGGGGGAGGCCGAGCACGGTCTGCAGGATCTGCATGCGCCGCGGCGTACGCGGCACCACGTGGGTCGAGGCCGCCGACGGCAGCGGCGAGCTCTCGGCGAGGGCCTGCGCCATCGCGGTGAACCGCGGATGCGCGTAGACGTCGGCGACGCTGATGTCGGGGTGACGGCGACGCACCAGGGAGACCAGCTGGGCGGCGGCGAGCGACCCGCCGCCGAGGTCGAAGAAGTTGTCGTCGGGCCCGGTCACCGGCAGCCCGAGCACGCTGCGCCAATCGGCGGCGAGCAGCTCGGCCACGGGGTCGTCTCCGGCGGGGGAGGGACCGTCTGCCGTGTCCTCGAGCGGCCACGGCAGGGCAGCGCGGTCGACCTTGCCCGAGGTGCGCACCGGGAGGTCGTCGACCACGGCCAGCAGCGGCACGAGGGCAGCGGGCAGCTCCTCCCGCAATTGCGCGAGAGCTGTCGCCCGGTCGAAGGCGTCGCGCTCGGGGACGGCGAGGTAGCCGACCAGGATGTCGTTGCCCGCCGCGCTCTTCCGCACGGCCGCGGCCGCACCGGAGACGCCCGGCAGCGCCTGGAGCGCCGCCTCCACCTCGCCGAGCTCGATGCGGCGTCCACCGACCTTCACCTGGTCGTCGGCTCGCCCCAGATAGAACAGGCCCGCCGGATCGAAGCGCACCAGGTCGCCGCTGCGGTAGGCGCGCTCCCAGCCCAGCGTCGGCATCGGGGCGTACTTCTCGGCGTCCTTCGCCGGGTCGAGGTAGCGGGCGAGACCCACACCGCCGATGACCAGCTCGCCCGTCTCGCCCTCCGCGACCGGGAGGCCCTCCGCGTCGACGACCGCCAGATCCCAGCCGTCGAGGGGGAGACCGACGCGCACGGGCTCGCCCGCGGTCAGCGCCGTGCCGCACGCGACGACCGTCGCCTCCGTCGGCCCGTAGGTGTTCCAGACCTCGCGACCCTCGACGGCGAGGCGGTTCACGAGCTCGGGCGGGCAGGACTCCCCGCCGAAGATCAGCAGCCGCACGTTGTCGAGCGCCTCCGGGGGCCACAGCGCGGCGAGGGTCGGCACGGTCGAGACGATCGTGATGCGGTGGGCCTCCAGCCAGGGGCCGAGGTCCATCCCGGTGCGCACCAGCGAGCGCGGAGCCGGCACGAGACAGGCGCCGTGGCCCCACGCCAGCCACATCTCCTCGCACGACGCATCGAAGGCGACCGAGAGACCGGCGAGCACGCGGTCCTGCGACCCGATCGGCTCGTCCTGCAGGAAGATCCGCGCCTCGGCATCGACGAACGCGGCGGCCGAGCGGTGCCGGACCGCGACGCCCTTCGGCGTGCCCGTCGAGCCGGAGGTGAAGATGATCCACGCGTCGTCGTCGGCCACCGGCGGGTCGACCAATGGAACAGCGGCGGTGCTCGGGTGCGGAGCATCCACGCCGAACAGCGGGACGGCCTCGTCGGCTCCGGTGGCGCGGTAGCCGTCGTCCCCGATCACGCCGCGCACCGCCGCCTCGCCGAACACCAGGTCGGCGCGCTCCTGCGGGTCGTCCGCATCCACCGGCACGTAGGCAGCGCGGGCGGCGAGCACCGAGAGGATCGCCAGGTACAGCTCGCGCGTGCCCGACGTCATACGCACGCCCACCCGGTCGCCGGGGCGCACGCCCGCGAGCCGCAGGCGTCCCGCGGTGGCGAGGACGTTCGCCAGCAGCTCCCGGTACGACAGCGCGCCGCGGGCGTCCTCGATGGCCGATGCCTCGGGATCGGCGGCCACCGACGCGCGGAGGATGTCGATCAGCGTGCGGGGCGCCGGCGCGAGGGCGGACCTCAGCAGCAGGCCGGGAGCGGCGGATCCGTCGGGGTCAGTCACGGGCGTTCACGCTAGGCCGGTGCGGTTACCGGCCGGTGAACGGCTCAGCCTTCGCCGAGCGCGTGCAGCAGCTGCGCCTTGTTCATGCGCGAGTACCCCTGGATGCCCTGGGCCTTGGCGCGGTCGCGCAGCCCGTGGAACGTCGGGATGCCGCTGGACGGCGTCGCGGCGACGCCGCCGCCGCTGACCGCATCGGCCTGGGCCGCCGCGGTGCGCGCCGTCTTCTCGGTGCGCTTGACCGCCTTCCTCGCATCTTTCGCGGCCTGCTCCAGCCGGGCCGAGAGCTCCTCGGCCGCTTTGCGGGAGCGCTTGTCGAGCTTCTTCACGGCCCGCTCGGCCTCGTCCACCGCGGCGCGGGCGGCGACCAGCAACCGCTCCGCCTCCTTCTCCGCCTTCTTCGTGCTCACGGTTCCTCCTTGCGCGTTTCGGATCCCGGACAGCCCTGTCGCGCTCACCATACGTCCACTCGGGGGTCATGCACCCTCCCCAGTCGCGAGAAGTTCGCGCAGCGCGTCCAGAATGGGCCGCTGTCCCTTCGTCAGTTTCCCCGCGGCGACGTCGAGGGGGAACCACTGCGCGGCGTCGATCTCGGGGAACTCCTGCCGTCTGCCGGAGCGGGGCGGCCATTCCAGCTCGAACGTGTTGCTGCGCACCTCCGCGAGCTCGAAGCCGGGAGCCGCGCCCGCGAACACGACGATCACCTTGCCGGACGTCCGGAAGTCGCCCAGCGGCAGGTAGGCCGCGTCCGGCGCCTCCACGCCCATCTCTTCCGCGAACTCGCGGCGGGCGGCGGCCAGCTCGTCCGTGTCCCCGGCCTCCACGATCCCCTTGGGCAGCGACCACGCGCCGTCGTCCTTGCGCGCCCAGAACGGGCCGCCCATGTGCCCGAGCCAGATCTCCGTCCCGGCGGACGAGGGGCGGTGGAGCAGGAGGGCGGCGCTGCGGACGGTCATAGTGCGACCCTACGTCCGCCTCCGCCCGCCCGGACGGCTAACGTGGAACCGTGAACTCGGGTGACGCATGGGTGGAGGGCCCTCAGGGCGAACGCTTCTGGGGACGGTTCGGCGCGGCCGGGCTGCTGGTGCACGACCTCCAGCGCGGCATCCTGCTGCAGCACCGGGCCGACTGGAGCCACTTCGGCGGAACCTGGGGACTGCCGGGCGGGGCGAGGCACGAGGGGGAGTCCGCCGTCGAGGGCGCGCTCCGCGAGGCCCACGAGGAGGCCGACGTGCCGCCCGATGCCGTGCGCGTGCTCTTCGAGAGCGTGCTCGACCTCGGCTTCTGGTCGTACACCACCGTCGTCACGCAGGCCGTGCGCCCGTTCGAGGCGCGCATGGCCGACGTCGAGAGCATCGAACTGCGCTGGGTGCCGGTGGGGGAGGTCGCCGACCTCCCGCTGCACCCCAGCTTCGGGGCGTCGTGGCCCGAGCTGCGCGCGCGGTTGTCCGGCCTGGCCGACTGACCCCGCCCCGACGGTTCAGGAGGCGAGGCGCGGCCAGAGCAACGCGCCCGCGACGTCCTGGCATCCGGCGGGCAGACTCGCGAACGACGCCGCTCCCGGGTACGCCGCCTGGCCGGGATAGCCCGGCGCCCCGGGATAGCCCGGATCGCCGCGGTACCGGTGGCCGTCCTCGCTGAAGAGGCGGTCGCCACGCACCGTCCCGAGATAGCTTCCGCTCGGGGTCACGACCTCATCGTCGTCCCACGGGAACCACCCGATCCAGTCGCCGTCGGGGTTGAACAGGTACCGCCCGCGCGGGTCGCTGCGGAACGCTATCCAGACTCCCTGACTGTCGTGCAGATATACGGTCATCGTCGATCGCCTTTCGGGTCGGCATCGTCGTCCGTTGAATTATCCTCACCGTGATGCGGTGCGGCAAGCGCCGCGCAGGGGATGTCACCCGCTCCCGGGACAATGGAACCGTGCACATCGTCCTCGAACGCGTCGGCCGCGACATCCGCGCCGTCGCCGTCGCCGTCCCTGCTCCGGGCGACGCGGCACACGCGACGCACGAGGCCGATGCGCTGACCGACGCCGACCTCCCGGCCTATGTCGCCGCTCGGGAGGCCGCACCCGCCGACGGCGAACGCCCCCGCTGGGTCTGGAGCGACACGCGAGCCTGGTACCCGGCTCTCCTCGCGGCGGGCGTGCGCGTCGAGCGCTGCGTCGACCTGACGCTCTCGCACACCATCCTCCGCAACTCGGCGCTCACCGCCGACTCGGCCCTCGCCACGGCTCCGGCCGGGCCGTGGGACACCGCGACCGTGCTGGAGGAGGCCCCCGAGCCCACCCACTCGGCCCTCTTCGACTTCGAGCACGAATCGACCGCCGCAGACGCGGATGCGCTCTCCGCCGTCGCCGAGTTCACCGCGCAGCAGGATGCCATCGCCGGCAGCGCCGACCCCGGCCGTCTGCGCCTCCTCCTCGCCGCGGAGTCCGCGGGTGCGCTCATCGCCGCCGAGATGCGATTCTGCGGCCTCCCGTACAGCGCCGAGCGGCACGACGACCTGCTCACCGGACTCCTGGGCCCCCGGCCCGCCTACGGCCGCCCTGCGGTCCTGGAGGAGCTCGTCGGCCGCGTCCGCGCGGAGCTCGACGCCCCCGACCTCAACCCCGACAGCCCGCCGGCGCTGCTCAAAGCCCTGCAGCGCGCCGGGATGCTGGTGACCTCCACGAGTTCGTGGGAGCTCCGGGAGCTCGACCACCCCGTCATCGAGCCCCTGCTGCGCTACAAGAAGCTCTCGCGGCTGCTCACCGCCAACGGGTGGACCTGGCTGGAGAGCTGGGTGCACGACGGTCGGTTCCGGCCGGACTACGTGCCCGGCGGGGTCGTCACGGGTCGCTGGGCGACACGCGGGGGAGGTGCGCTGCAGCTGCCCAAGCAGGTGCGCGGAGCCGTGGTGGCCGACCCGGGCTGGAAGCTCGTCGTCGCGGACGCCGCGCAGCTCGAGCCCCGCATCCTGACCGGTCTCGCCGGCGACACCGCGATGGCCGCCGCCGGTCGCGGCAAGGACCTCTACGCCGGCATCGTGGAGTCGGGCGCGGTCGACGAGCGCGCGCACGCCAAGGTCGCGATGCTCGGCGCGATGTACGGGGCGACGACCGGGGAGAGCGGGCGACTCATGCCACGCCTGACTCGGGCGTTCCCGCGCGCCATCCGGCTGGTGGAGGAGGCTGCCCGGGCGGGGGAGCGGGGTGCGATCGTCACCTCCCGCCTCGGCCGCAGCTCGCCGCCGCCGAGCGCGGCCTGGCGCACGACGCAGTCCGCCGCCTCCTCGGCCGACTCGACGGCCGTCGACGAGCGCCGCGCGCGCAGCCAGGCCCGCGACTGGGGTCGCTTCACCCGCAACTTCGTCGTGCAGGCGAGCGCGGCGGAGTGGGCGCTGTGCTGGATGGCGGAGCTGCGCAACCGCCTCACCGCCCTGGCGCCCGGCCGGCCGTTGACCGACTCCCCGCACCTCGTCTACTTCCTCCACGACGAGGTGATCGTCCACACGCCCGCCGAGCTCGCGGACGAGACCGCGGCCGCCGTGGAGGAGTCCGCCCGGCTCGCGGGACGGCTGCTCTTCGGCGCGTTCCCCGTCGACTTCCCGGTCACCGCCGCCGTCGTCGACTCGTACGCCGAAGCGAAGTGACGCCGGCACGGAATTCCCGGGTGTCGGAGTTGGTTGTCAGTGGCGACCTGACCGAGGATGGAGACCATGACTGACACCGCCGCCGCCCCCACCGACCCCAACGCCGTCCTGGCCCGGTACCGGCAGCGCCGCGAGCAGGCGGTCACCGCCCCGCAGGGCAACCTGGCGCTCGTGAACACGCAGTGGATCACCGGCGACCCGGAGGCTCCGGCGCAGCCCGTCTGGGGCGTCCCCGGCCTGTGGTCGCCGCTCCCCGCCGGCCAGTCCGGCCTGAAGGTCACCGCGACGCCCGCGGACGGCATCACGGTCGACGGCACGCTCGTCGACGGTGAGGCGATCGTCCGCGGCAAGGACGACGCGAGCCCGAGCGCGATCACCTTCAGCGACACCGTCAGTGGCTTCGTCATCGCCAGCGAAGAGGGCGACTACGCGCTCCGCGTCTGGGACGCGGACTCCGAGGCGATCCAGGAGTTCGGCTCCATCGACGCGTTCCCGTTCAATCGCGAGTGGATCATCCAGGCGACCTTCAGCCCGATCGAGGGCGGCAAGTCCGTCGGCTTCGAGCACCTGAAGGACGACGGCAAGACCCGCGAGATGGTCATCCCGGGCGAGATCACTTTCAGCAAGGACGGCGTCGACTACAACCTCGCCGCGTTCAAGGCCGGTCGCGCGCTGCAACTCGTCTTCGCCGACAGCACCAACGGCGACAGCACGTACTCGGTCGGGCGCTTCCTCTTCGTCGTCCCCAACGAGGACGGCACCGTCACCCTCGACTTCAACCTCGCCGTGCTGCCGCCCTGCGCGTTCAGCTACAACTTCAACTGCCCGCTGCCGCCCGCGCAGAACCGCTTCGCCGTGCCGATCGAGGCCGGCGAGAAGAACGTGCTGAACAAGGAGGGCGCGCTCCTCCACTGAGGCGCGACGCGGCGGGACGGATCAGGCGGACTCCGCCGCCGGCCGGCGCCCACGGCGCGGACGCTCCGGCGAACGCGGCTGGAGTAGCACCTCCGGGTGCGCGCTGAGCGCGGCGGCGACCTCGTCGAGCCACTCGATCGCCGCGTTCGCCCCCAGTTCGGCGGCCCGGTTGGCGGCGAGCAGCGCGCGCGAGTCGGCGTCGTGCGTCAGCTCCCGGATGCGCTCCGCATAGGCGGTGCGGTAGTCGGCGACGATAGCGGCGGGGTCCGACCCGGCGATGGAGGCGGCGATGAGCACCTGGTCCTGCATCTCGTCCCAGTCCGGCTCGGTGTCCCGCGGCCCCGTGGTCAGCCACGCGCGCGCCTGCGTCTCGCCGTCCCCGGTGAGCGCGTGCAGCGGGAGGCCGTCCTCCGTCGCTCCCGCCGGCTCGATCAGCCCCTGGTCCGTCATGCGGTCGAGGGTCGAGTAGACCTGCCCGGCGTTGAGCTGGCGACGGTGGGCTGCGCGCGCCAGGAACTCGTTCTGCAGCTGCGAGCCGTACGCGGCGCCCTGCGTCAGCACGGCGAGGAAACCATTCTGAACGGACATACTCGGTATGCTATTCCGCCTCGGCGCGCGCGGCACGCGGGAATCGCCGAATCACAATCTTGTAACTCCGGCGCGTTGTCCGGCATAATCGTGGCAGAGGTCCCGGTGGGGCCCGCAAACTTCATACGCAGTCATGGCACACCCGCTCGTTGGTCGTTGGGGAAGACGCACCAAGCGATCGGAGGAAACCATGACGGGTCACGCAAGTCGGGGAGTGCTCTACGTGCACTCCTCTCCTGGCGCGCTCTGCCCCCACATCGAGTGGGCGGCCGGACGCGCCCTCGGTCGCGCCGTCAACTTCACGTGGGAGACGCAGCCGGTCTTGAAGGGTGCCCAGCGGGCCGAGTTCTTCTGGGAGGGCCCGCAGGGCACCGGAGCGCGCCTCGCCACCGCCCTGCGCGGCTGGGAGCACCTGCGCTTCGAGGTCACGGAGGACGCCGGTCTCGGCACCGACGGCGGCCGGTGGATGCACACCCCCGATCTCGGCGTGTTCTTCGCCCAGACCGACACCGTCGGCAACATGGTCGTGCCGGAGGACCGCATCCGCTACGCCATGGAGCTCGCGGGCGGCAACGCGCACGAACTGCAGCGCGAGCTGCGTCTCGCCCTCGGCCAGGCCTGGGACGAGGAGCTCGAGCCGTTCCGGCACGCGCACGACGACACGTCGGTCATCTGGCTGCACAAGGTCGGCTGACAGGATCCCGCGGCGGGCCCGGCGAACGCCGCCCGCCCGCGGTGAAACGGGAAAGGCCCCGGTCCAGTGGACCGGGGCCTTCTCACGTGCGCTGGGATCAGACCGAGCGGAACGCGACGACGGCGTTGTGGCCGCCGAAGCCGAACGAGTTGCTGATCGCGAGCTGCGGGCCGTCGCCGAGCGGCTGGGCCGAGCCCGAGACCTTCAGCGGGATCGCCGGGTCCTGCTCGGTGAGGTTGATCGTCGGCGGGGCGACGCGGTCGCGCATCGCGAAGATCGTGAACACGGCCTCCAGTGCGCCGGTGCCGCCGAGGAGGTGACCGGTGGACGCCTTCGTGGCCGACACGGGGATGCTGTGCACCCGGTCGCCGAACACCTCGCGCAGCGCGACGTACTCGGCCGGGTCGCCCACGGGCGTGCTGGTCGCGTGCGCGTTGATGTGGGTGACCTCGTCGGGCGAGGCGCCGGCCTGCTCCAGGGCGAGCCGCACGGCACGGCTCGCGCCGCGGCCCTCGGGGTCGTTCGCGGTGATGTGGTACGAGTCCGCGGTGACGCCGCCGCCGACGACCTCCGCGTAGATGCGGGCGCCGCGGGCGAGCGCGTGCTCCTCGGTCTCGAGCACCAGGGCGCCGGCGCCCTCACCCATGACGAAGCCGTCGCGGTCGACGCTGTAGGGGCGGGAGGCGGTGGCGGGGGAGTCGTTGCGGCGCGAGAGCGCCTGCATCGACGAGAAGGAGGCGATCGTGATCGGGTGGATGGCGGACTCGCTGCCGCCGGCGATGACGATGTCGGCGAGGCCTGCCTGCAGGTGCTCGTACGCGTTCACGAGCGACTCGGTGCTGGAGGCGCAGGCGGAGGCGACCGTGCGGGCGAACGCGCGGGCCTCGAAGTGCATGGAGATCGCGGCCGACGCGGCGTTGGGCATCAGCATCGGCACGGTCATGGGGAGGACGCGGCGCGGTCCGCGCTCGCGCAGGGTGTCCCACGCGTCGAGCAGGGTCCACACGCCGCCGATGCCGGTGGCGTAGTCGACGCCGAGGCGCTCGGGGACGACCTCGGGCGAGCCCGCGTCGGCCCAGGCCTCCATCGCGGAGACGAGGGCGAGCTGGCTCGACGGGTCGAGGCGCTTGGCGACGGGGCGCTCGAGCACGGTGTCGGGGCGCACCTTGGCCTCGGCGGCGAAGGTGACGGGCAGCTCGTACTTTTCGACCCACTCGTGTTCGAGGGTGCGGGCTCCGGACTCACCGGCGAGCAGGCCCTGCCAGCTCTCCGGGGCGGTGCCACCGAGCGGGGAGGTAGCGCCCACGCCGGTGACGACGATCTTCTTGGTCATTACGACAACTCTCCGTTGTTCGGTAACGTCGGACTCGCGCGGGCGCACGAGAACTCGCGCGGGCGGCGGCCGGAGGGCGCGCCGCCCGCGCGGAGGACGATTCTTGCGGGGCCTAGGCGTCCTGCGCCTTGACGATGAACTCGACCGCGTCGCCGACCGTCTTGAGGTTCTTGACCTCCTCGTCGGGGATCTTGACGTCGAACTTGTCCTCGGCGTTGACCACGATGGTCATCATCGAGATGGAGTCGATGTCGAGGTCGTCCGTGAACGACTTGTCCAGCTCGACGGTGTCGGTCGCGATGCCGGTCTCGTCGTTGATGAGCTCGGCCAGGCCGGCAAGAACTTCTTCGGTGGACAATGCCATGGTGTTATCTCCTTGAGGGGTGTCGTTTTGACCGTTGATCAGTCTAGGGCAGGGCCTACGGCAGCACGACGACCTGCGCGCCGAAGACCAGACCGGCGCCGAAGCCGATCTGCAGCGCGAGGCCGCCGGACAGCTCCGGGTGCTCCTGGAGCAGCCGGTGCGTGGCGAGGGGGATGGAGGCGGCGGAGGTGTTGCCCGTCGTCTCGATGTCGCGGGCGATCGCGACGGTCTCGGGCAGCTTGAGCTGCTTGGCGAACTCGTCCACGATCCGCATGTTGGCCTGATGCGGGATGAACGCGGCGAGCTGGTCGGGGGTCACGCCGGCGGCGTCGAGCGCCTCCTTGGCGACCTTGGCCATCTCCCACACGGCCCAGCGGAAGACCGTCTGGCCCTCCTGGCGCAGGGTCGGCCACGGCTTCTCGCCGTCGCGGAACTCGGTGAGCGTGTTGTCCATCCCGACCGCGTCGGCCTTGGACCCGTCCGAGCCCCAGATCGTCTTGGAGATGCCGGGGTACTCGCTCGGGCCCACCACGACCGCGCCAGCGCCGTCGCCCAGCAGGAACGAGATGGTGCGGTCGGTCGGGTCGACGACGTCGGAGAGCTTCTCGGCTCCCACGACGAGCGCGTAGTGCGCGACACCGGTGCGGATGAGGGCGTCGGCCTGGGCGATGCCGTAGGCGTAGCCGGCGCAGGCGGCGTTCATGTCGTACGCGGCGGCGGGGTTGGCGCCGACGCGGTCGGCCAGCACGGCGGCCAGCGAGGGTGTCTGGCGCGGGTTGGAGATCGTGGCGACGATGACCGCGTCGATCAGCTTCGGGTCGACGCCCGACTTCGCGATGGCCTCCTTCGACGCCTCGGTCGCGAGGTCGACCGCGCCGATGTCGTGGCTGGCACGGGTGCGGGTGATGATGCCGGTGCGCTGGCGGATCCACTCGTCGGACGAGTTGATCGGGCCGACGAGGTCGTCGTTGGGCACCACACGGTCACCGCGGGCCGCGCCGATGGAGAGGATGCGGGTGTACTGCGGGCCGTGGGACTGCTGCAGGGTGGGGTGGGTCATCCGGGTCCTCCTAGGCGGCCTGGTCGATGAGGTCGAACGCGGCGGGCAGGTCGTCGGGCGTCTTGATGGCGACGCTCGGCACACCCTTGAGGCCGCGCTTCGCGAGCCCGACGAGGGCGCCGGCCGGGGCGACCTCGATGATGCCGGTCACGCCCGCCTCCTGGAACGACTGCATGGTGAGGTCCCAGCGGACGGGCGAGGAGACCTGGCCCACCAGCAGGCGGAGGAACTCGGCGCCGTCGGTGACGCGGGAGCCGTCCTTGTTCGTCCAGAGCGGCAGCGTCGGGTCCTGCGTGGACAGGGTGGCGGCGAACTGCTCCAGCACGGGCGCGGCCGGAGCCATGTACCGCGTGTGGAACGCACCGGCGACCTGGAGCGGGATGACGCGGGCACGGGCCGGCGGGTTCTCGCTCAGGGCCGCGAGCGCGTCGAGGGCGCCCGCGACGACGATCTGGCCGCCGCCGTTGTAGTTGGCGGGGGAGAGTCCGAGGGTCTCGAGCTGCGCGAGCAGCTCCGCCTCGTCGGCGCCGATCACGGCGCTCATCCCGGTCGGGGTCTCGGCGGCGGCGCGGGCCATGGCGGCCCCGCGCTCACGGACGAACGCCACGGCGTCCGTCTCGCTCAGGACGTCCGCGCCGGCGGCGGCCGTCAGCTCGCCGACCGAGTGCCCGGCGATGCCGCCGACCTTCTCGCGGCGGCCGTCAGCCAGGAGCGCCGACAGCGTCAGCAGGCCGGCCGAGACGATGAGCGGCTGCGCCACCGCGGTGTCGCGGATGGTGTCCGCGTCGCTCACCGTGCCGTGCGCGACGAGGTCGATGCCGACGGCGTCGGAGATGCCGGTCAGCTGGTCGCGGAAGGCCGTCTCCGTCAACCAGGGGTCGAGGAAGCCGGGGGTCTGGGAGCCCTGGCCCGGGCACACGATCACAATCACTTGACTAAGTCTGCCAATCTTCCGCCGTGCGGATGTGTCGAATGGATACGAAGTATCGAGAGAAGCTCTGTGGAAGTCTACAAAGACTCAGGTGCGGCGCGATGCTTCCGGCTCGTTGATCGAGCCGACGATGAGCGCGGCCTGCAGGATGAGCGCCTCGCGGGCTCCCGTCGCATCCCAGCCGATGACGTCCGAGACGCGCTTCAGGCGGTAGCGGACGGTGTTCGGGTGGACGAACAGCTCGCGGGCCGTCGCCTCCAGGGAGCGGCCGTTGTCGAGGTAGCACCACAGGGTGGTGAGGAGCTCCGTCGAGTGGGCCTGCAGCGGGCGGTAGATGCGGCTGATCAGGGTCGCGCGCGCCAGCCCGTCGCCCGCCAGCGCACGCTCCGGGAGGAGGTCGTCGGCGTGCACGGGGCGTGGGCAGTTGCGCCACGCCTTCGCCACGGCGAACCCGGCCAGGGCGGCCTTCGCGCTCTTGGAGGCGTCCACCAGGCTCGCCACCTCGTGACCGAGCACCAGATGACCGGCGCCGAACTCGGGCTCCAGCTGCTGGGCGATCTCGAGGAAGCTGACGGCCGGCGTCGCGCCGATCGCGTCCTCTGGCACGCTGTCGCTCGGCCAGGCGCGGCCGATCACGAGCACGAGCCGGTTGCCCTGCACGCCGATGAGCACGTCCGCCGACATGTGCCGCGCGGTGCGCCGCAGCTGGTCGACGTCGAGCATGCGCGGCGCGGTTCCGACCAGTACGCTGACCTCGCCGTGCCCGTGCCAGCCGAGCGCGGCGATCCGGCTCGGCAGCTCGTCGTCGTACTCGCCGGTGAGGATGCTGTCGACCACGAGGGCCTCCAGGCGCGCGTCCCACAGGCCGCGGGCCTCGGCGGCGCGGGCGTAGACATCGGCCGCGGCGAACGCGATCTCGCGCGAGTAGAGCAGGATCGCCTCCCGCAGCGCCTCGCCGCCGCCGACCTTCACGCGCTCCTCGACCACCTCCACGGTGATCTTGATGAGCTGAAGGGTCTGCTGGAGGCTGACGCTCCGGAGCAGCTCACGAGGAGCCGCCCCGAAGACGTCGGCCGCGATCCAGGGCGTCGAGCGCGGGTCGTCGAACCACGAGATGAACGACGAGATGCCCGCCTGCGCGACCAGCCCGACCGCACTGCGGCGGCCGGGCGGCATGTCGCGATACCAGGGGAGCGTGTCCTCGAGCCGCTTGAGCGTGGTCGTGGCGAGCTCGCCCGAGATCTTGCGCAGCCACGCAAGGGTCTCGGCCTTGGTCCTCTCGACTGAACTCGGCACGGGAGTCGTCAGGACTCGCCGCCCGCGGAGCCGGTGGTGCCGGCGTTCACGTCGTGCAGCAGGTACTTCTCGATCGCCCACGCCGGCGCGTTCGGGTCCACCTGGCCCCGGGCTGCGAGCAGCTCGAGGGTGCGGACGACGAGCGACGGGCCGTCGATCTTGAAGAACCGGCGGGCGGCCGCGCGGGTGTCCGAGAAGCCGAAGCCGTCGGCGCCGAGCGTGGCGTACTCGCCGGGCACGAACTGACGGATCTGGTCCGGCACCGCGTGCATGTAGTCGGTGACCGCGACGAACGGGCCGTCGGAGCCCTCGAGCTTGCGGGTGACGTACGGCACCTGCTTCTCCTGCTGCGGGTAGAGGAAGTTGTGCTCCTCCGCCGCCAGGCCGTCGCGGCGCAGCTCGCCCCACGAGGTGACGCTCCACACGTCGGCCGAGACGCCCCAGTCCTGCGCGAGCAAGTGCTGGGCCTCGAGCGCCCACGGCACCGAGACGCCGGAGGCGAGCAGCTGGGCCTTGGGCCCGGCCACGTCGGACGCACTGAGCTTGTGGATGCCGCGGACGATGCCGTCCACATCCACGCCCTCGGGCTCGGCCGGCTGCACGATCGGCTCGTTGTAGACCGTCAGGTAGTACATGACGTTCGGGTCCGGGTGGTTGCCGCCGTACATGCGCTCGAGGCCGGCGCGCACGATGTGCCCGATCTCGTAGCCGTAGGCCGGGTCGTACGACAGGACCGCGGGGTTCGTCGACGAGAGCAGCAGCGAGTGGCCGTCGGCGTGCTGCAGACCCTCACCCGTGAGGGTGGTGCGGCCGGCGGTGGCGCCGATCATGAAACCGCGCGCCATCTGGTCGCCTGCGGCCCAGATCGCGTCGCCGGTGCGCTGGAACCCGAACATCGAGTAGAAGACGTAGACCGGGATGAGCGGCTCGCCCTGCGTCGCGTACGAGGTGCCGACGTTGGTGAACGCCGCGAGGGCGCCCGCCTCGTTGATGCCGACGTGGATGATCTGTCCCTGCGGGCTCTCCTTGTAGGCCAGGAGCAGCTCGCGGTCGACCGACGTGTAGTGCTGGCCGTTCGGGTTGTAGATCTTCGCGTTCGGGAAGAACGCGTCCATGCCGAAGGTGCGCGCCTCGTCCGGGATGATCGGGACGATGCGGTGACCGAAGTCCTTCGCGCGCAGCAGGTCCTTGAGCAGGCGGACGAACGCCATGGTGGTGGCGATCTCCTGCGTGCCGGAGCCCTTCTTGGCGATCGCGTAGGCGGAGTCGTCCGGGAGGTTGAGCTGCGTGTACTTGGCGCGGCGCTCCGGCAGGTACCCGCCGAGCGCGCGACGGCGGTCGTGCAGGTATTGGATGGCCTCGTCCTGCGGTCCCGGGTTGTAGTACGGGGGCAGGTACGGGTTCTCCTCGAGCTGCGCGTCCGTCACCGGGATGCGCATCGCGTCGCGGAACGTCTTGAGGTTGTCCAGCGTCATCTTCTTCATCTGGTGGGTCGCGTTGCGGCCCTCGAAGCTCGGACCGAGGCCGTAGCCCTTGATGGTCTTCGCGATGATGACGGTGGGCTGGCCCTTGTGCTCCACGGCCGCCTTGAACGCCGCGTAGACCTTGCGGTAGTCGTGGCCGCCGCGCTTGAGGCCCCACACCTGGTCGTCGGTGTAGTCCTCGACGAGCTTGAGGGTGCGCGGGTCGCGACCGAAGAAGTTCTCGCGCACGTAGGCGCCGTTCTCGGTCTTGTAGGTCTGGTAGTCGCCGTCCGGCGTCTGGTTCATCAGGTTGACGAGCGCGCCGTCGGCGTCGCGGGCGAGCAGGTCGTCCCACTCGCGGCCCCAGATGACCTTGATGACGTTCCAGCCGGCACCGCGGAAATAGCTCTCGAGCTCCTGGATGATCTTGCCGTTGCCCCGCACCGGGCCGTCGAGGCGCTGGAGGTTGGCGTTGATGACGAAGGTCAGGTTGTCGAGCTTCTCGTTCGCCGCGACCTGCAGCTGACCGCGCGACTCGACCTCGTCCATCTCGCCGTCGCCGAGGAACGCCCAGACGTGCTGGTCGGAGGCGTCCTTGATGCCGCGGTTGGTGACGTACTTGTTGAGCTGCGCCTGGTAGATGGCGTTGATCGGGCCGAGACCCATCGACACCGTCGGGAACTGCCAGAACTCCGGCATGAGCCGCGGGTGCGGGTACGACGACAGACCGCCTCCGGCGTGCGACTTCTCCTGGCGGAAGCCGTCGAGCTGGTCGGCGCTGAGCCGGCCCTCGAGGAACGCGCGGGCGTAGGTGCCAGGGGAGGCGTGGCCCTGGATGAAGATCTGGTCTCCGCCGCCGGGGTGGTCCTGGCCGCGGAAGAAGTGGTTGAACCCGACCTCGTAGAGGGCCGCGCTCGACGCGTACGTCGAGATGTGGCCGCCGACGGCGATGCCGGGGCGCTGCGCGCGGTGCACGAGGATGGCCGCGTTCCAGCGGATCCACGCACGGTAGCGGCGCTCGATCTCCTCGTCGCCGGGGAACTCCGGCTCGTTCTCGGGAGAGATGGTGTTGATGTAATCCGTGGTCGGGACCATCGGAACACCGAGGTGCAGTTCTTTGGAGCGCTTGAGCAGGCTCAGCATGATTTCACGAGCACGCTCGTGGCCGTGAGCCGCAACCAGTGCGTCGAGGGATTCCTGCCATTCGGCGGTCTCCTCCGGGTCCGAGTCGATGTTGTTCACCGAGTACGGGTCCTGGTCGTTTACAGTCACCCTCGACCTCTTTCTTGTGTCGGATGGATCGTGGACGGCTCGCACCGCTGTCGGTTCACGACAAACGAGCGGGCACCATCGTTCAGCCTAGCCTCACTCCGACCCTCCCCGTGACCGCGTCCTTGGCACTCGCAGCGGACGGGTCTAGGCTGTCTCCTCGTGCGCCGGCGCGAGGCCCTGCTCCTGCGAGGGCGACGCAGGCGATGAAAGGACGACACACACCTCATGGCTCTGGAGAACGACACCCAGGCTCCCGACTTCGAGCTCCTCAACCAGCACGGCCAGACCGTGCGGCTCTCCGACTTCCGCGGCCGCAAGGCGGTCGCCCTGGTCTTCTTCCCGCTCGCGTTCTCCGGCACCTGCACCGGCGAGCTCTGCGCCCTGCGCGACAACCTGGCGCTCTTCGACGACCACCGCGTCGAGCTGCTCGGCATCTCCGTCGACTCCAAGTTCACGCTGCGCGCGTGGGCCGAGCAGGAGGGCTACGACTTCAGCCTCCTGGCCGACTTCTGGCCGCACGGCGAGATCGCCAAGGAGTACGGTGTCTTCCTCGCCGAGAAGGGCTTCGCCAACCGCGCGACCTTCCTCATCGACGAGTCGGGCATCATCCGCGCCTCCTTCATCACCGCCCCCGGCGAGGCCCGCTCCATCGAGGCCTACCGCGCCGCACTGGAGCTGCTGCCCGTCCACGTCGGCTGACGCCGCCGCCGGCCGCCTCCCGCTAGGCTGGACCGGCACCAGGGCCTTTAGCTCAGCTGGTAGAGCGCCACGTTTACACCGTGGATGTCGTCGGTTCGATCCCGGCAGGGCCCACCATCGTCGCGGAGTCGTCGGTTCGATGCAGCGCCGCGAGGCAGGGCCCACCTCACCTCACCTCTCCCGCCGCCCACATTCGTGCCGAATGTCGGGAATGGGGCGCGCTTTCCCGACATTCGGCACGAATGTCAGGCCATTCGGCCGTCCGCGTTCAGCTCGATCGTCGCGTCGATGCCGATCCGCGCGAGGAAGGACTCGTCGTGGCTGATGACCAGGAGAGCTCCCCGGTAGGCGTCGAGCGCCTCCGCGAGCTGTTCGACGCTCGCGATGTCGAGGTTGTTCGTCGGCTCGTCGAGAACGAGGAATTGGGCGGGCGGATCGGCCAGCAGCACCCGGGCGAGTGCGACCCGGAAACGTTCGCCGCCCGAGAGCGTCCGCACCGCGCGGTCCGGGGTGCCCCCGCGCAGCAGCAGGCGCGCCAGCTGGTTGCGGATGTCGCCGGTGGTCGATCGCGGTGCGACGACGCGCACGTTCTCGATGGCGCTCAGGTCGTCGTCCACGCTGTCGAGCCGTTGGGGAAGATATCCCACGCGGCTCGTGAGGAGCTCCGCCTCCACACGCGCTGGCCGTGAGGCGTCGCAGCCCAGTAGTCGCTCGACCAGCGTCGTCTTGCCCGAGCCGTTCGGCCCCACGAGCGCCACGCGTTCGGGCCCCTGGATCACGACACTCCGGTCGGCGTCCCGGAACTCGGCGATGCGACGGCCGCGCGGCACGTCCGGGTCGGGAAGGACGAGGTGGATGTGCTCGTCCTCGCGGACCCGGGCGTCCGCCGCGTCCACGGCCGCCTGAGCGCTCCGCACCTTGTCGTCGTGCGTGCCGCGGAGTGCTCCGGCGGAGGCTTGCGCCTTGCTCGCACGTGCGCCCGCCAGGATCTTCGGAATGCCCCCGTCGCGCTGGGTCTTGGCGCCGGTACGTTCCCTGCGGGCGAGCTTCACCTCGGCCTCGGCTCGCTGCCGCTTCTCGACCTTCAGCGCCTGCTGCGCCGAGCGTGCGGCCTGCTGGGCGGCGGCCTGCTCACCGTCCTGGTGCGCCTTCCATGCGCTGTACGGGCCGCCGAACGACTCCAGGCGCCCGCCGTGGAGCTCGGCGGTGGTCTCCATCCGCTCGAGCAGCTCGAGGTCGTGGCTCACGACGACCACTGTGCCCGGCCACTCGTCCAGGAGCTCGCCGAGCAGCGCACGGGTGGGGCGATCGAGATTGTTGGTGGGCTCGTCGAGGAGGGTGACCGGAGTGCGCGCGAGACGGAGGCCGGTCAGGGCGATCAGCATCGCCTGTCCTCCGGAGACCTCCGCGACACGGCGGTCCAGGTCGTCTGCGGAGAAGCCGATGCGGTGCAGGGCTTCGTCGGCGCGGGCCTCGATGTCCCAGTCGTCGCCGATCGCGTCGAAGTGACGCGGGTCGGGATCGCCGCCCTCGATGGCGGCGATGGCTGCGAGGACGCGGTCGATGCCCAGTAGCTCGGCGACGGTCGTGCGGCGGCTCAGGGTGAGTGTCTGCGGGAGGTAGCCGACGTCGCCGACGGTGTCGATCCGGCCCGCGGTAGGGGTGAGCGACCCCGCGATCAAGCGGAGCAGCGTGGACTTCCCGGCGCCGTTGCGTCCGACCAATCCGGTGCGGCCGGGCGTGAAGGTGCAGCTGACGCCCGAGAGCGCGGCAGCGCCGTCGGGCCAGTCGAAAGCGACGTCGTGAAGGGTGATGGACGGTTTCGTGGACATGGAGCAATCTCTCTGCGCTGCCCGCGGGCGTGCGGCGGGCGAAGGATCGAGTCGGGATGGTGCAGGGCGCCACGAAAGGCGGCGCGCACGGCACGCGAACGCGGCACGGCGGGGCGCACGACGACGGATGGTCGACGCCTGGACAGGCGGACTCGATCCGTGCGTGCGGGCCCGGAGTGGGGACGGTCACCGGGGCGGGAGCAGCCCTCCCGCGCGGAGAAAGCCACCGGCGTGCCGGTGGCTAGATTCTGTCGACCTCGATCTCCATGCGTCCAGCCTAACAGCCGGCCGTCGCTAGACTCGCGGCATGCCCGAGGGAGCGTATCGCTGGTTCGTCTACGCCGAGCTCGCCCTCGCCGCCGTCACGTTCGTGGCGCTCTGCTTCATCGTCGCGCCGTACGGCGGGCGGCACGGCCGCACCGGATGGGGGCCGACCGTGCCGGCGCGGGTCGGCTGGGTGGTCATGGAGGCGCCAGCGTCGATCCTGTTCCTCGGCTTCTACCTGCTGGGGGAGCATCGCGGCGAGCTCGTGCCGTTGCTCTTCCTGCTGCTCTGGCAGGCGCACTACGTGCAGCGGGCGTTCGTCTACCCGCTGCTGATGCGGTCGGGATCGCGGATGCCGGTGGCGGTGATGCTGCTCGCGATCCTGTTCAACCTGCTCAACGCGTGGGTCAACGCGCGCTGGATCTCGGAGTACGGGTCCTATCCCGTCGCGTGGCTCGCGGATCCGCGGTTCTGGATCGGCGTGGTGCTGTTCGCGGTCGGCTACCTGCTGAACGTGTCCTCCGACCGGATCCTGCGGAGGCTGCGCGGCGACGGGACGACCGGCTACCGCATCCCGCACGGCGGCGGCTTCCGCCTCGTGTCGAGCCCGAACTACCTGGGCGAGATCGTGGAGTGGACGGGCTGGGCGATCGCCACGTGGTCGCTGGCGGGGGCCTCCTTCGCCCTCTACACGATCGCGAACCTGGCGCCACGGGCGATGGCGAACCACCGCTGGTACCGCGACACCTTCCCGGACTATCCGGCCGACCGCCGCGCTCTGCTGCCGTACGTGCTCTGACGGGACCGGATGACGGTGGCCGCCCGTAGGGTGGCCGCGTGCCGGAGAACGTCGAGCAGTGGTGGGCGCGCCGCCAGTGGTCCAAGGGGACCGCCGTGCCCTACGCCGTCGGCGCGTACCGGCCCGACTGGGAGCGCTACCCGACCCTCGTGCGGCAATACCATCCCGATCTCAACCACGGCATCGTGCTGACCCAGGTGCCGCCCGCGGCCGACGTCTACCTGCTGTGGGAGTGCGACTCCGGGCACCGGTTCATCGCGACGCCGGCGGAGCAGCGGGCACGTCCGGGCGGCACCCGGCGCCGCTCGGCGTGGTGCCCGTTCTGCTCGGAGGCCGCCGCTCCCCGGCGGGTGCGGCCGGCCGCCGACCCGGAGGCGCGCCCCCACCTCTGCGGGCACCCGCGGGATCCGCGCCGGCTCGAGCACGATCCGGACGACGACCGCTGCTGGCTCTGCCGCCGGCTCGACCGCACGAGCATGACCCGCGAGCAGCTCGTCGCCCTCGCCGCCCCTGGTTCGCGCGTCGCGGTGTCGAACGAGAACAGCTCGGCGGCCACGCACTCGTGGCAGTGCGCCGACGGGCATCCCGCGTTCCGCGCGAGCATCGAGCGCATCATCGACGGCCGCCGCTGCCCGGTGTGCCGGCACGCCAAGGAGGGCGCGGGGCAGCTGCCGGTGGGCACCGCCTTCCACAGCAGGTTCGCGCCGACCCCGGCCTCCGCCGCCGAGCCCGAACTGAAGCAGCGTCTCGCCGAGCGCCTCGACGTGGATCTGAGCCGCAACGCGGTGCGGGTCGCGCGTCCCTTCCACTCGCACCTGGAGGTCTGGCCCGACATCCTCATCCCGGAGCTGCAGGTGGCGATCGAGTACGACACGACCGGCCGGCACGGGCTGGAGCACGTCGGCCCGCGGGAGGCGTCCGACCGCACGAAGGACCGCCTGCTCCGCGCGGCTGGGTGGGAGGTCGTGCGCGTGCGCTGCGGCAAGCTGCAGCCGCTCGGCCCGTACGACATCGTCGCCGGCGGCGTGTCGGCGAAGGTCGTCGACCGCATCCTGGACCGGCTCGGCGAGATCCGCGGCGAGCTGCTCGTCGCCGCCTACCGACGCTGAAACTCCGCCCTCGTGCACGGGCGCGCCGCTGGCTACCCTGGGAGGCGAACCGGACGGACGAAGGAGATCCCGATGTCATCGACGCTCAACCCCTACCTCAACTTCCGCGGCCAGGCCCGGGAGGCGATGGACTTCTACGCCTCGGTGTTCGGCGGCGAGGTCACCCGCAGCACGTTCGCCGAGTTCCAGGTCAGCCAGGAGCCCTCCGAAGCCGAGTGGATCATGCACTCGCAGATCACGACGCCGGCCGGCTTCACCCTGATGGCCGCCGACGTGCCCGCGCACATGGACCTCAAGCCGGGCTCCACCATCTCGATCTCGCTCAGCGGCGACGACGAGGCGGAGCTGACCGGCTACTACGAGAAGCTGGTCGACGGCGGCACCGTGCTCGAGCCGCTCTCCAAGGCGCCCTGGGGCGACAGCTTCGGGATGGCGATCGACAAGTTCGGCACGCAGTGGCTCGTGAACATCGCGGGAGCAGCGGCCGCGCAGAGCTGAGCGACGGCCGCATCGTGACCTCCGCCTCCGCAGCGGGACCGGTCGTCGTGGGTGTGCTCTCCGGGCAGCATCGCGTCGTCGTCCGCGAGGCGGCCGCCCTGGCGGCCGGGTTGGGGCGCGCGCTGCTGTGCGCGACGGTCGCCGCCGACAGCTATCTCGAGGAGTGGGACCCGGCCGACGGCCGCGACCAGGGCTCCCTGCATCCGGCCGGGATGGATTCCGACGATCACGCGATCGCACTGGCGCTGGCCGGGTCGATCCGCGACACGCTCGGCGAGGGCGCGCCCGAGTGGAGCCTCCGGGTGCTCGCCGGGGATCCCCGGCACGCTCTCGCGCGACTGGCGACCGAGGTGGATGCGCGACTCATCGTGGTGGGAGCGCACCCACATGGCTTCGGTCACGCCGTCGAGGGGCTGCTGTCGGGGTCCGTGGCGACCCGGCTGGCGCACGACCAGCAGCGACCCGTCGTCGTCATCCCCGTGCCGACGGGCGCCGCCGTCGACCTCCTCGACTGACACCGGACTCCCGCCGCAACCGACGCCGGGCATTCCCGCGGGCACCGGGCCGGGACTATGGTCGAGCCGACCCGACCGGGAGGTGGTCGTCATGTGCCGTTGGCTCGCATACTCCGGAGAACCGCTCAAGCCCTCCGTGCTCATCCTGGACGCGCAGCATTCGCTGGTCGCCCAGTCCCTCAACTCGCCGCTCGGCGCGGAGACCGTGAACGGCGACGGGTTCGGCTTCGGCTGGTATCCCGAGGGCTCGGTCGCCGGCAGCATGCCGGCCCTGTTCCACAGCATCGAACCCGCCTGGCACGACGAGAACCTGCGGGAGCTGACCGACTCGATCGCCAGCCCGATCTTCTTCGGGCACGTGCGCGCCGCGGCGGGGCCGCCCATCCAGCGCACCAACTGCCACCCGTTCCGGCACGGCAACTGGATGTTCATGCACAACGGGTTCCTGGGCGGCTTCGAGGCGATGAAGCGCGACCTGACCTTCGCGGTCGACGCGTCGCTCTACCCGGAGATCCGGGGGACCACCGATTCCGAGGTGCTGTTCTACCTCGCCCTCACCTTCGGCTTGCAGGACGACCCGGTCGGTGGGATGGCGCGCGCCGTGCGCCACATCGAGAAGGTCGGGGAGGAGAAAGGGATCGCGTTCCCGATGCAGGGGACGATCGCCCTCTCCGACGGAGCCACCCTCTGGGCCTTCCGCTACTCGACGGCGCACCGCACCCGCACGCTGTTCCACTCGGCCGCCATCCCGGAGCTGCGCCAGATGTACCCGGACGCCGATCAGCTGAACCTGTTCGGCGACCACGCGAAGGTCATCGTCTCGGAGCCGCTGAACGACCTCCCTGGCGCGTTCGTGGAGGTGCCGGAGTCGACCGTCGCGATACTGGACGACTCCGGCTACCGTCACGAGCACTTCCTCGACGACGGCGAGTGAGCGCGGCGGCCGCGGCTCAGCCGTCGCCGAGCACGCGCCGCACGAACGCGTCGACCCGCTCGCGGAGGGTGTCGATGCGCTGCCGGCGCGCCGCCTCCACGTCGAAGCCGATGTAGGCGGTGGCCGGGCGCTTGCGCGCGTTCACCGAGCACTCGAACGCCGAGCAGACGAGGGTGCCGACGGTGTTGCCGTCGCGCCCCGCCTTGCCGGCGCGCTTCGCGATGAAGAAGACGACCTCGTTGGGGAGGTGGACGTCTTCGCACCACGAGCACTGCGGCCGCGAGCGGACGGAGCCCTCGGCGCGGCGCAGCAGCAGGCCCACGGGTTCGCCGTCGATCTCGGCGACGACGTAGCCGACGTTCGGGAGCTTGCGATCGCGCCAGCCCAGGAAGTCGATGTCGTTCCAGGCGACCGCGTCGAGGTCGGGGAGGGCGAGCTCTTTGCGCTCGCGGACGGAGGCGTTGACGAAGGACGCGCGGATGCGCGCATCGGAAAGGGGAAGCATGGGTAGGCCTAACGTGTCGAGAATTCTGTCCTGAAAACGGGCGCGCACGATGGCGCACCCGGGGTCACCGAGTGGGGGACAGGGTTATCTCACGCCGGCGCTGAGGGCGCCGACGACCTCCAGACGCCCGATGGGCCGAAGGGGAGGAGTGGAAGACACGAGCCCGAGTCTACGCCCCGAGGCTGGCCGGTGTCGGCGGAGGGGAGGAGGATCGGTGCGATCGACCAGAACGATCTCCAGAAGGGACCACCAGGATGTCCACGCTCCCCACCCCCGTCGACCCGCCCGCGCTCGTGCACAGCCCCGCCTTCGCCCAGGGGATGATCGCCCCCGCCGGCCCGACGCTCTACGTCGGCGGCCAGAACGGCATCGACGGCGACGGTGTGCTCCGCGACGGCCTCGGCCCGCAGACCGAGCAGGCGCTCCGCAACGTGCTCGCGGTGCTCGACGCCGCGGGTTCCGGCCCGGAGTGCGTCGTGAAGCTCACCATCCACCTCGACCCGTCGATCGACCCGACCGACGCCTACGCGGCCACCCGGACGGTGTGGGGCGACCATCGCACCGCCGTGACCGTTCTCGCGGTCGCGCCCGCGAATCCCGGCGCCCTGGTCGAGATCGAGGCGGTGGCCGTGCTGCGCTCCTGAGGAGCGCTCGGCCGCGGTCTACGCCTGGGCGATCGGTGCGGGCGCGGTGACGCGCCCCGGGCGGCACAGCAGGAGCGCACCGACCGCGCCGACGAGCCCGAACACCGCGAGGGCGGCATTCAAGCCGAAGCACATGATGAGGAACGGCGGGGCGGCGGCCAGCAGCACTGCGAGCTGGACGCGCCAGGCGGCGGGGCGCCGGGTCCGCACCGGATCCGCTGCCGGTGCGCGTTCGAACCGCACGAGCACCAGCGAAAGCACCGCGACGAGGACGAGGGCGGCGGCGAGGACCAGCGGCCGCGTCGCCCACCAGGCGGCGCTCCCGGGTGCGGGCAGGGGCAACGGCAGCAGCAGGCAGATGCCCGTCACCGCGATGATGCAGGTGAGGTGCCAGAGGTAGACCGTCATCAGACGGCTGCCGACCGCGAACGTCAGGGCCTGCGCCGCGCGCGTGCGCATCAGGGCGGTGAGTGCCGGATGCAGCAGCGCGAGCACGCACAGCTGCGCGATCCCGAGCAGGCCGAGCGCGAACAGCGGCGGGTACTGGTTGGTCAGCATGTCGGGGGAGTAGAGGCCGGCGGCGACGCCCGCGCCGAGCAGTGCGAGGGAGGCGGCGGCGACGCCGGCGAGCACGCCACGGGAGGCACGCAGCACCACGCCGTCGGCGTACAGGAAGCCGAGCTGCTGGACGAAGAACCACACGAAGAGCACGTTGACCAGGCCGACGGCCTCGACGCCGGTCGCGACGCGCACCGCGTCGACGAGCAGGGCGCTGGCGGCGAGGGCCACCAGCGCCCGCACCGGTGCCCGCTCGTGCAGCCGCGCCATCAGCGGCACGCACCACTGGCAGAGCAGGTACGCCGCGAGGAACCAGAGCGGCGTGCCGACCCCTTGAGCGACGCCGGCGACCAGCGACGCGGGCGCCCCGGCGACCAGGGCGCCGATGATGACGACCGAGAAGAACGCGAAGACCGGGACCGTCGGGCGCATCAGGCGGACGACGCGCGTGCGCACGTAGTCCGCCCCGGTGGCGCCCCGGCGCTGGGACGACCGCCACGCGGTCAACGACGCGAAGCCGCCGAGCACGAAGAACAGCGGCATCACCTGGCCGAACCACGTGGCGAGCGGGAACCAGCTCTGCTCGGTCACGGGCTTGCTGATCGTCAGCGCGCCCGAGGCGTCCACGCCGACGCCCACCATGAGCAGGTGCGCCACGACCACCATCAGCACGCAGAAGACACGCACTCCGTCGACGGCGAGATCGCGGCCGGAGAGGTCGGGGGCGGGCCGGTCGGGGGCGGCGGGACGGGAACGGCGGGAACGGATCGATGCTGCTGTTCTGATCACGGCGGCCTCCAGGTTCAGGGTCGTTCGCGTCAGCCTATGAGGCGGCCGGGAGCCCCAGGCACCGTGCTGTCACGGAACCGTGAACCGCGTTGCCCGCAGTGCGCGCCGCCTGTTCGGCGTAAGGTCGGCGGGTGGACGAAGACGACAGCAGAGCGCGCGACGTCGCGCCGGAGCACCGCTGGCCCGCCGTGATCGCGACGCTGCTCGCGCTGGCCTCCTACGCCTTCCTGCCGAGCGTGGTGCCCGCGCTCGAGCGGTACCTGGTCGTCGGCGTCTGCCTCCTGATGCTGGTGGCGCTGGTCGTCTACAACCCGCACCGGCTGTCCCGCGAGTCGCGGTGGTCGCGCTGGCTGGAGTTCGCGCTGGCCTTGCTCATCCTGGTCGCCAACCAGGTCGCGTTCGTCGAGACGGTCATCCGCCTCCTGAACAAGAGCGGCAACGGCTCGGAGATCCTGCTCGCCTCGGTGCAGGTCTGGGTGACGAACGTCATCGCCTTCGCGCTCGTCTTCTGGGTCATGGACCGCGGCGGTCCGGTCTCCCGGGTGACCAGGGCGCGCCACGCGCTGCCGCTCGCCGACTTCCGCTTCCCGCAGGACGAGGACCGGGACACGGTGGAGGAGGTGTCGCGCGGGTCGAGCCAGGCTCTCGATTGGGTGCCCAACTACATCGACTACTTCTACAGCTCCCTGTCGAACTCGATGGCGTTCAGTGCCACGGACGCCATGCCGCTCTCGCACCGGGCGAAGCTGCTGATGGCGCTGGAGTCGTTCTCGGGTTTCGTGCTGCTGGCCCTCGTGATCGCGCGGGCCGTCTCGCTCATCGGCTGAACGGGTCGACGCGCGCGACCGCGGGGTTCAGTCGGCGAGGCCGTGCGCGACCATGCTCTCGCCGGCCGCCGTCACGGCCTCCTGCCAGGTGCGCGGGCGGAAGCCCAGGAGGCGGCGCGCCTTCTCGCTCGACACCTTCTTGCGGTAGCCCAGCTCGGCGGCCATCGGTCGCATCCCCGGGTTCGCCTCCGCCGCGGCGCGCACGGCCTCGGAGGGCAGAAGGCCCGTCGGCACCTTCGGGGCCCGGTCGCCGAGAGCGGCGCGGAGTTCGGCTCCGACCTCGGCGAGAGGGACCGCATCCTCCTGGCTGGTGAGGAGGAACCGCTCGCCCGGAGCGCCGTCCGCGGTCAGGGCGGAGATGTGCGCGGCGGCGACATCCCGCACATCCACGATCGGCACCGCGAAGTCCGGGTAGCCCGGCAGCTCGCCGGTCAGCACGCGGTGGACCAAGTGGTTGGCGCCCGAGATCCCGTCGCCGAGGAGCGGCCCCACGACCGCGACCGGCAGCATCGTGACGAGCTCGGTGCTCCCGCCCTCCGCGGCGATGAACTCCCACGCCGCGCGCTCGGCCAGGACCTTGCTGCGGCCGTAGGCGTCCATCCCCGGCCCGTCGAGCACCGACCAGTCGTCCTCGGTGAAGGCGCGGTCGAGCGGGGGATGGCCGAAGCCGACCGCGTGGAACGCGGAGGTGACGACGACGCGCGGCACGCCCGCGTCCCGGGCGGCGCGGAGCGCACGGAGGGTTCCCTCGCGTGCCGGCGCGATGACCTGCTCCTCGTCGTCGACGGGGCCGAGGTGCACGGGCGACGCGACATGGAGCACCCCGTCGACGCCGGTCATCGCGTCGGCCCATCCGGCGTCGTCGAGGAGGTCGGCCGCGACGAACTCGAGGGCATCGTCGCGGGTCAGCCCCGCCTCCCGGAGCACCCGCCTCACCTCGGGCTCGCGGTCGAGCGAGCGGAGCGTCGCACGCACGGCGGCGCCGCCGTCGAGGAGCTGCAGGATGATGTGGCCCGCGATGAAGCCGGAGCCGCCGGTGACGAGGACGCGCTGGGTCGACATGGGATGTCCCTTCGTGGGTGTGCTGACCCTCTGATCGTTCCCCGCGGCGCGTGCCCGATCCAGTGCTCCCGTGACACCGGTACCGGCAGGAACAGGCACGGCGACACGCGCGGTGGGTAGCGTGGGCGCATGGACGGCGAGCAGAACCTGTTGGGGGAGTTCCTCCGCGCCCGGCGCGAGCTCGTCTCGCCCGAGACGGTGGGCATCCCGGTGCACGGCACCCGGCGCGTGGCGGGGCTGCGGCGGGAGGAGGTCGCGATGCTCGCCGGCATCAGCGCCGAGTACTACCTGCGGCTCGAGCAGGGACGCGATCGCAACCCGTCCGGCCAGGTGCTCCGGTCGGTCGCGCGGGTGCTGCAGCTCGACGAGGAGGCGACGGCGCACCTCCTGGGTCTCGTCCGGGCCGACGAGCGGCCGCGGCGTCCGCGGCGGCCGCGCGCCGAGACGCTGCCGGCGAGCATCGCCGCCCTCGTGCCGCAGCTGCCGTTCCCCGCGTTCGTGGAGGGACGCTACCTCGACGTGCTGGCCGCGAACGAACTCGCCACGGCGCTCTCGCCGCGGCTCGTCGCGGGCCGTAACCGGATGCGCGACGTCTTCCTCGATCCCGCCGAGCAGGCGCTCTTCCCCGATTGGGAGGCGGCGTCGGCCGTGCTGATCGCCGGCTTCCGGCGATCGGTCGGAGCGGACGCGGACGACGCCCGCGTCATCGAGCTGGTCGGCGAGCTGTCGGTCGCGAGCCCGACCTTCCGCCGGCTGTGGAGCCGCCACGATGTGCGCGAACGGCAGGGCGGCGCGCTGACCTTCGACCATCCCGTCGTCGGCGCGCTGAGCGTGCACCGCGAGAAGCTGCAGGTCACCGGGACGGACGGTCTCGTCCTCGTGCTCTACCACCCGTCGACCGCGGAGGCGGGGGAGAAGCTCGCCCTGCTCGGGTCGTTGCAGGCGCCCGCGACCGCTCCCGCCGCGCGGGAGGACGCCGCGCGCTGATGGCCGCTCCCCCCCGACGGCTATCGTGAAGGGAAAGACGGCTGGGAGGCCTCATGCGGGAGATCGTCGATTTCGTGAACGTGTCCACCACGGGGCTGGAGTCCAGCCCGGTCGCGGAGGCGCTGGCGGGACTGCGCGCCAACGAGGCGCGCTACTACAAGAACAAGTACGACCACGACTTCGCGGTCGGCCCGGCCGACGAGGAGACGGAGGCCGTCGAGCGGCTCACGCGCGTGCTCGCCGAGGAGCGCGACATCCACATCGCCTCCCGTCCGCTGCAGGCGACGACCTTCGAGGTCGACGGGCTGCGGATGGACTACGTCTTCTACGAGTCCGGCCTCGCGATCAACGTCATGTACGCGCTCGACCCGGCGGGCAAGCGCGCGGTCGGGTTCAAGCTCTCGCAGGGCATGGAGGTGCCGGCCGAGCTCGCCGAGCGCTTCAAGTTCGCCCGCCAGAAGTCGAAGCTCGCCGGGGAGATCCGCGGCTCGTTCTTCGTCATCAAGGGCGAGTACTAGGACAGGGTGGTGGTGCAACGAGAGGCACGACGCTGAGCGACCTCTCCGGCGTCGACTGGCCTCCGGTACCCATCCGGACCGATCGACTTGTACTCAGGGCCTCGGAAGGGCAGGATCGCCCGACCTTCCTCGACCTTCTCAGTTCTGCCGATGTGTACGCGTTCCTGGGCGGAGCGCGCTCGCGCGACGAGCTCGATGCGGCGATGCCGATGCTTCCAGGAAGCCGGCCGGGCGCTTTCGTCGTGACGCTCGGGGCTGCCATGATCGGCATCGTCACGATCGACCGTCGCGAACAACCGCGTCCTGGCCACCTGACGGCGGGAGCGGAGGAGCCCGAGCTCGGCTACCTGTTCCTTCCAGAACTCTGGGGCCGAGGATATGCGACGGAGGCGTGTCGCGCGGTGCTCGACTGGACGGAGACGGCGCTCCCTGGAGAGCCCGTTGTCCTGTGCACGCAGAGCTCGAATGCGGCCTCTCTTCGCGTTGCGGCGAAGCTCGGCTTCACCGAGCGTGAACGCTTCGAGGAGTTCGGCGCTGAGCAGTGGTTCGGCGTCCGTGTGCCGGGCCGCACGCCTCGACCGCCGGGGGTCGCACCCGGACAGAGCGACCTCGTCGAGGCAGAGGGAGCCCCGTCACGGCCGCATCGTCAGGGCGATTGTACCGATTCACCCACCGGCGTCCACGGGGACAGCCGCGGCAGCCAGCACCGCACGCCGCTCCGGTAGCGGTCGAACGCGGGGCCGAAGCGCTGGGCGAGGTCGGCCTCCTCGAACGGGCGCACCAGGTGGTTCCAGACCAGGGAGCCGATGAGGGCGTAGAGGACGACCATCCACGACTGCAGGAGGAGGCCGACCGCGACGGCCTGCATGATGCCGGCCAGCGCCATCGGGTTGCGCACCCAGCGGTAGGGCCCGGCGACGACCAGGCGGTTGGGCATCGCCACCGGGAGGGGTGTGCCGCCGCCCCGCGTGGACATCGACACGGCCGACCAGATGCCGAGCGCACTGGCGAGGACGAGCACGACGGCGCCGAGCGCGGCCGCTTCGGGCGGGAAGGGGAGGCGGAAGCCCCAGCGGCTCTCCAGGAAGGCGATCGCGAGTGGGAGGACGGCGAGGAAGAAGCCCCAGAAGACGACGATCTGCGCGAACGTGGCCACGACATGCGCGGCGACGCCGCTCCGGTTCGACGCCGGCCGGAAGCGGAACGGACCCTGCACGATCCACTCCGCCGGGAGCCGGCCCAGGAGGAGCGCGCACAGGGCGAGGGCCGAGCAGCCGGCCGCCGCCAGCATGAGGAGGACGCCCCACCCCGCCAGCGTGCTGACGGTGGCGTAGACGCCGAGGGCGACGGTCACGACGGCCGTCCAGGCGGTGGCGACCACGGCCGCTGCCCGGCTGCCGAGTGCGGCGATCCCCGATGCGACGACGAACAGCGGGATGTCGGCGGCCGCGACCAGCACGGGGTCGAGCGCACCCAGCGTCGCCGCCCGCACGAGCGGCGACGAGAAGACGGCCACCCACCAGGCCGCCCCGGCCAGCGCCTGCAGCGCGAAGTACGCACGCCCCCAGCGGCGCGGCAGAACGAACGAGACCCCCATCGGTCACATTCTGGCAGGAGGTTCGACCGGCCGGCGGGAGGGACGCGGTGGTAGCGTCTGGCTATGCGCCGGTGGGGGAGTGCAGGGCTCGTGATCGCCGTCATGGTGGGTGGCACGGTTCTCGCCGGCTGCTCCACCGTCGGGACCTGCGGGGAGGCGATCACGCCCGGGGCGAGGGTCATCGTCTCGGTGAAACCGTGGGTGACCGAGCATCCCGAGACCAATGTGCGCGTCTGCGTCGGCAGTGAGTGCACCGTGGGGTTCAACGACGTGACCGTCTACGGGGCCATGCCGTCGACTCCCTTCGATCGTGGCAGCACCGTCGAGGTCGAGGCGGATGCGGTGAGCGGCTCGATCGTCGTCCGCTCGATGCGCACGACCGCCTCCGTCGTCCCGGAGGGCTGCGGGCAATGGGGCGCGCAGCTGACCCTCACCGCCGACGGGGACCTGCGGCAGTGAGGGTGCCCGGCGCTCAGGTCGTCCGCGTGCCGAGCAGGGTGCCCGACGCGAGCACGTGACCGGCGAGCGTTCCGGGTAGCTCGGCGGCCGAGGAGAGCGCGGTGAGGTCGATGCGGGTGTCGAGCGCGTACAGATGGAACCGGTAGCGGTGCGTCCCGTGACCGGGCAGCGGGCGCGGGCCGACGTATCTCCCGATGCCGAGGCGGAGGGGCAGGAAGCGGAAGCGCGGATCGTCGGCGCGGAGGGCGCCCTCCACGAGACCGCCGGTCGGCGGGAACGCGACGACCGTGTGGAGGCCGGGCACCGCGGCCGGGACGTCGAGGTCTTCGAACACGAGCAGAAGGTCGACGGTGCCGTCGGGCAGTGCGCTCCAGTCGAGCGCGGGGGAGGTGCTGGTGCCGATCAGTGCGCCGCAGTGCTTCGCCGGGATGACGCCGCCATCGGCGAACGCGTGCGACGTCAGGGTGATCCGCCCGCTCGTCCGCAGTTCGGGGGCGTTGGCGAGACTCAGCGCCTCGTCGGGGCGGCGCTTGCGCATCGCGCGGCCGAGGGGGACGAAGAGGGCTTCGACGGGATGCATGGTGTTCCTGTTCACGAGTCGGCGATGCGGAGGAGGAGGGGAGCGACGCGGGCGATGTCGGCCCGTTCCGCGGCGGTCAGCTGCGCGAGGCGACCGTCGAGCCAGTCCTCGCGGTGTCGGCGGGAGACGTCGGCGGCGATGCGGCCCGGCTCGGTCAGGGTGAAGATCACCTTGCGGCGGTCGTCCGTCGCCCGGGCTTTGGTGACGTGACCGAGCTCTTCGAGTCGCCGGACCGTCTGGCTCATCGAACCGAGGGTGACCCGCCCGGCCTCGGCGAGCTCGCTGAGGCTCATCGGCCCGCGCTTGCCGAGCACCACCAGCACCAGCAGTGCGGCCTCGGAGACCTCGCCCTCCGCGCGCTCCGAGCGGAAGCGGCTGTAGAGCCGGAAGACGGCGCGCCGCAGTTCGGCGCCGATGTCGTCGGCCTCTGCGGTCATCCCGTGCCTCCATGTGCTTAGTACACCTGAGCAATTACTTAGTACACCATAGCATTGTGGGAAGAGCTCGCCGGGCGCGCCGGATCCCGGCGGTAGCCTTGCTCTCATGTCGACCGAGGAGATCCCGCTCGCGGGAGGGAACGCCTCCCTCGGGGTCGTGCGCGTCGGCGCGACCGTGCGCAAGCCGTGGACGGCCGCCACTCCCGCGGTCATCGCGTTCACCGAGTGGGTGGGCGAGCGTGGAGTCGACGTCCCCCGCCCTCTCGGCCGCGACGACCGCGGACGGCAAGTCATCGAGTTCGTGCCGGGCCCGCTCGCCCAGGGGTCCGCGCGACTGGACCTCGACGCGCTCGCCCGGGTCGGGCGCCTGGTGCGGGAGATCCACGATGCCGCCACCGGATTCATCCCGCCGGCCGACGCCGAGTGGGACCTGCTCCTCCCGGCGCCGGGTCCGGAGGCCGACCTCGTCTGCCACAACGACCTCGCCCCGTGGAACCTCATCGTGGGGGAGCGCTGGACCTTCATCGACTGGGACGGCGCCGGCCCCAGCACCCGCCTCTGGGATCTCGCCTACGCCGCGCAGGCCTTCACCCTGAACGACGCGGCGGAGCCCCCCGACGAGGCCGCGACCCGGTTGGCCGCGTTCGTCGCCGGCTACGGAGCCGACGACGCTCTGCGCGCCGCCCTCCCGCGAACGCTGGGCCGGCGCGCGGCGGCGATGCACGCCCTGCTCCGCGATGCCCACGAGACCGGACGAGAACCCTGGGGCACCATGTACGTCGAGGGACACGGCGAGCACTGGCGCGCTGCGACCGCGTACGTCACCGGCCACGAGGAGATCTGGCGGAGCGCCCTCGCAGCGCCCGCCGCCCACCGAGAGGACACAGCATGATCGAGAGGACGGCATGACCGAGAAGGAGGAGCCTCCCGTCTTCCTCTCCGGAGGGATGCGGCCGGGCCTGCCGCCGACACCGGTCGGACTGCCCCCGGCGGAGGATGTGGTGCCGGGATCGGTGATGCTCGACGGAGCCGGGGTGCGCTGGCGCGCCACCGGCGGCGAGTGGACCCGCGTCGTGATCGTCACCGGCCGGGAGCACCGCGCCCTCGCGATCCGCACCGGGGTCGTCGGCGCCCTCACTCTGCTCGCCCTCGTCGGTCTGATCGCGATCGCGATCACGGCACTGGTGGGGAACTCGACGGTTCCCGTCCTCTCCGTCGCGCCCTTCATCATCGTCGGCGCGGCGCTCGGCTCCTGGTGGACGCGGCTCCGCCGGCGCTCGAGGGCGCAGGAGGTCGTCCCCGAGTCGCTGCCGCCGGAGCAACGCGGCCCCGCCTCCCGCTGACCGGTCGGCGGCCGGACGGACGGACTTCACGGCATCTCGCCCTTCCCCCGGGCCCGCCGCACGCGGGACGATGCAGGGACGAACCGAGGGAGGTCGGGATGCTGACGACGGTCGCACCGGGCGTGCTGGTGCACGAGAGCACGTTCTGCCAGAGCAACACGATCGTCGTGCAGGGGGAGAGCGGCGCGCTGCTCATCGATCCCGGCATCCTGGAGGACGAGCTCGCCTGCCTCGCGCGCGACCTGCGGGAGCTGTCCGGGGCGGGTTCGACGGTCGTCGCCGGGTTCTCGACACACCCGCACTGGGACCACCTGCTCTGGCATGCAGGGCTCGGCGAGGGGCCTCGTTACGCCACAGCGCTGGGAGCGGCGACGGCTCGGGAGCGCCTCGCCGGCGGGATCGATGCGAAGTGGTTCGGCATCCCCGACGAGGCCCCGCTCGAACTGCTCGGCGGCACGGTCGGCCTGCCGGCGGACGCGACGCGGTTGCCGTGGGCGGGTCCCGGAGTCCGGATCGTCGAGCATCGCGCGCACGCACCCGGACATGCGGCCCTCCTGATCGAGGAGGGTAGGGTCTTGGTCGCCGGCGACATGCTCTCCGACCTCCTGATCCCGATGCTCGATCTGAACGGCCCCGACGACCCGATCGGCGACTACCTCGCCGCCCTCGACCTGCTCGAGAGCGCCGCGACGGCCGCCGAGGTCGTCATTCCCGGCCACGGCTCGGTCGGGGATGCGGACGCACTGCGCTCGCGGATCGCGCTCGACCGGGAGTACCTGCGCGCCGTGCAGCAGGGCCGCACTCCCGACGACCCGCGCATCGGCCCCTCGGCGAAGCCGGGCTGGGAATGGGTCGCCGAGGTGCACGCGGGCCAGGTGCGGCGGCTTCGCGAGGGGACCGCGCCGCACCGGCCGACGCCCTAGGCGGCCGCCAGGAGGCGTTCGACCCGCGGCTTGACCTCGGTGGCGAGCAGGGTGAGCGACTCCAGGAAGACGTCCTGCGGGAGTCCGCCGAGGTCCATCTGCAGGAAGTGCCGGGCGTGCCCCAGGTGGGAGTGCAGGTCGACGATGCGGGCGGCCACGTCGTCCGGGTCTCCGACGTAGTACGCGCCCGGAGCGTGCGCCTGCGCGAGGTAGGCGCGGTCGTCCGGCGCGGGCCAGCCGCGGCGCGTCCCCATGACGGTGTGCATGTTGCGCCACCCGGGGTAGAACCGCTCCAGAGCCTCGCTCTTGGTGGGGGCGATGAGGCCGAAGGCCGCCACCGATACCTTGATGTCGGGACCCCGGTGGCCGGCACGCTCGGCGGAGGTGCGGTAGAGCTTCGCGAGCGGGGCGAAGTTCTGGGGCGCGCCGCCGATGATCCCGTAGCTCACGGGGAGCCCGAGCCGGCCGGCGCGGGCGGACGACGGAGCGCTGCCTCCGGTGCCGATCCAGATCGGGAGGCGTCCGTTGACCGGGCGCGGGACGACGGAGACACCGTCGATCGGCGGACGGACCGTGCCGCGCCAGGTCACGTCCGTGCTCTCGTTGACGGCGAGGAGCAGGTCGAGCTTCTCCTCGTAGAGGCGGTCGTAGTCGGTGAGGTCATAGCCGAACAGAGGGAAGGACTCGATGGAGGATCCGCGGCCCGCCGTGATCTCCACGCGCCCGCCCGAGATGCTGTCGGCCGTGGCGAACTGCTGGAAGACGCGCACCGGGTCGTCGGTGCTGATGATGCTGACGCCGGAGCCGAGCCGGATCCGCGTGGTCGCCGCGGCGGCGGCCGCGATCATGGCTCCGGGGGAGGAGGCGGGCATGTCGACCGTGTGGTGCTCGCCGACGGCGAAGTAGTCGAGCCCCGCCCGGTCGGCGTGGACGATCGCGTCGAAGAGGTTGCGGATCGCCTCGGAGGTGCTGCGATAGCCGCCCTCGGGGGTGCGTTGCGTGTCGCCGAAACTGTAGGCGCCGAGTTCCATGGGGTGTCCTTTCGTGGGTTGTCAGACTGTGAGGGCGCTGCCCAGCACCTCGGCCACGGCGTCGCGGGCGAGCACGCCGGTGAAGATCGCCGTCCCGGGTTCGAGGGCGGCGCCGTTGCGGAGCGGGCCGGCGTCGACGGGGTCGAAGCCGAGGCGGTCGATCAGAGTCATGGCCGCCTCGACCGCGGCCCGGTCGTCGCCGGCCACGGCCAGCGCCCGTCGCGCGGGCGCCCCTGCGGGCGACCCCGCCTGCGAACCGTCCGGCCGCGCGTGCTCTTCGAGGTCGTGATAGCCGATGTGGTTGAGCGTCTTCACGACCCGGGCGGTGCCCAGGTGCCGGGCGACGACCTCGCTGCTGCCGAGCGCGGCGTCGCGGAACTCCGCGAGCTCGCCGTCCACCGGCTCCCAGTAGTTCATCGCGTCGACCACGATCCGGCCCGCGAACAGCTCGGGGTCGAGCGTCCGGTACTTGTGCAGCGGGATGGCGAGGACGATGACATCCGCATCCGCGACGGCATCGGCCGCATCGCGAGCCCGCGCTCCGGGGATGACGATCTCCGCGAGGAGCGCGATCTCCTCCGCGGGGCCCGAGGCCGCCACGGTCACCTCGTAACCGACGGCCAGCGCGGCGCGGGCGATGGCCGAGCCCACCCGGCCGACACCGAGCACGGCGATCCGATTCATCAGTTTCTCCCTTCGACGGTGCGTCGGATCCATCCTCCGTGGGCCGCCGCGCACTGGCGAACCGAAGATAAGTCGCTTACCATTGGTTAGCGTGACCGCACTTCTTCCCGCTCCCGCAGACACCCAGCCGCCGAGGGCCGCAGCGCCTGCGCTCAGCGCGCAGACCATCGACGAGGAGGCCTGCCGCGCCTTCCAGGACGCCGCCGAGCTGGCGGGCAAGAAGTGGAACGCCGCGATCCTCCTCGCGCTCGCACGGGGCGCGGTGCGGTTCTCCGAGATCCGCGGGCTGGTGGACGGCGTGTCCGATCGCCTTCTCACCGCGCGGCTGCGCGAACTGGAGCAGGAGGGTCTCGTCGATCGCGAGGTCATCCCGACCAGCCCGGTGCAGGTCCGCTACGCACTGACCCGCGGAGGCCAGGAGCTCATCCGGATCCTGCACCCGCTGGTGCAGTGGTCGCAACGCCGGTCGACGGAGCGCGGGCGCCGCTGACGGTCAGGCGGTGATGGCGCGCGTCCCCGCGATGCGGGACTTCACCGCGTCGAGCTCCGCCGCATCCCGGTACCGGCCACCCCGTACCGTGCCGGCGATCCGATGCAGCGCGTCGACGCTCGTGAGGGGATCCGCCTCCAGGAGCACGAGATCGGCGTCTTTGCCCTCGTCGACCGAGCCCTGGCTCGCGGACGTACCGAAGAACTCCGCCGCGTTGGCGGTCGCCGCCCGGAGGACGCTCAACGGCGACAGGCCCGCCGCGGCCAACTCGTCGAACTCCTGGTGCAGGGAGTGGCCCGGGACGACCCAGCCCGCGCCGCAGGAGTCCGTACCCGTGAGGAGCTTGACGCCCTCCTCGTCGAAGATCCTGGTCAGGCGCAGCTGCAGGTCGTACGTGCGGCGGTAGGTCGCGTGCGCGCGCTCGCCCTGCCCGGCGTACTTCGCGTTCGCCCGCTTCCAGGACCGGATGGTGGCCTCGGCGATGTAGCGGAGCTCGGGGTCCGCCGTGTGGCGCGGGTCGTCGGCCAGCTCCTGCGTCCGCACGCGGATGAGCGTCGGGCACTGCCAGGTCTCGTTCCGGACGAACTCCGCCGCCACCGCGCGCGCCTTCGCCTCGTCGAACGTGTCGTCGGCGCGGGCGAGCAGGTCGACGTCCCGCGGCGTGTTCATCGTCACCGGATTGATCACGATCTTCTTCAGCAGCAGGCCCATCAGGCGCGCGGCGCCCGGGAAGGAGAAGGCCGGGACCTTCAGGCTGCGCGCACCCGCCGCCGCCTCGGCGCGGATGCTCGGCTCCGCGTCGGCCGTCGCCGCAGTGATGCCCACGCCCGGGCCGAGGTGCTCGATGCAGCGCATCCCGTGGCGGGACGCCTCACGCACGTCGATGCCGTTGGGCAGATGGCCCGCGACGGGGATGCCCAGCGCCGCCGCCTCGTCCAGCAGGCCCAGCAACACGTCGGGTGTCACGGCGACCACCTTCACGAAGTCGGCACCCGCTTCCTTCTGCTGCCGGATGGTCGCCACCGCCGCCTCGAGCGTTCCGGCGTTCATCGGCATCAACAGGTCGCCCGGCAGCGCGAGCAACGCGGGCCCGTCGTCGGGGAGGCCCAGCTCCGACCGTGCACGCGCGGCGAGCAGCGGTGCCGACCCGCTCATCTGACGGAAGCCGGTGATCCCGAACGCGCCCATCAGCTGCAGGGCGGCGGCCGCGTCGTGCAGCCCGAGCGGATGCGCGTGGGCGTCGACGTAGCCGGGGACGACGTAGCGCCCGCGCACATCGACGACCTCCACGCCGCTGTCGGAGACCGAACCTGCCGGGGCGATGCGCTCGATCACGCCGCCCCGGAGCAGCAGGTCGACCTCGGGGCGCAAGCCGCCGGAGAGCACGTCGACGACGGTGCCGCCGCGGAGGAGCAGTGGGCCGGTGATGCGCATCGTTCCTCCTGGGCAGGGTCGGCTGGCAGCGCGAGCACCACGCACGCTACTCCGGCGGCCGCCTCACACCCACTGCTCGAAGACCAGGAACGGGATGCGGGCGTGCCACGACTGGTACGCCTTGCTCGACCCGAACGTGTCCTTGGTGGAGAAGTCGATGCCGCCGTTCATCCAGAACCAGACGAGGTACCAGTCGTCGCTACTGGCCCAGAAGTAGTTCTGGTTGGGCCAGTAGCCGCCCCCGCTGTCGCTGTGGTCCTCGTACCAGGAGGTGCCGTCGGCCCACAGCTGGTCCCGCGTGTCGAGGATCGTCTCCAGGTCGCCGGGACCACGCCGGTGCTGCACCATCACGCAGAGCTGGGCGCGATTGTGCGCGACCTGCAGGCTGGAGCTGTCGGCCCAGTCGTACTCGTAGTCGACGAGTCCGGAGACGCGCACGTAGGTCGAGGGCGCCTTCGGCTTGAACCACAGCCCGAGGCCGGCACCGGCGTACATCCAGCCGCCCTCCGCCACCGGGCGGTCGACGTAGGTCTCGATGAGGTCGATGAACATGCTCGCCTGCTGCGGGTAGACGCTCGGTCCGTGCGCCTGCGTGCCGGCTGCCCCGGGAGGCTGGAACGTCGACCACGTCACGTCGTAGGGCGGGGTGGCGAACGAGAGGCGGTCGCTCGTGCCCGTGGTGACCAGGCTCAGCGTGTGCAGCTCGCCGGGAGTGGGCTGCGCTTCGCGCGGGATCGCGACCGGCGCCTCCAACCGCCCGATCGCGCGGGTCAGCTCGGCGATGCGCTCGTCGCCCTTCAACGCGTCGGCCACGAGCTCGGCGCGTCGGGATGCGCGGAGGTAAGCGTTGCGGGACGTCCGCAGCTGACGGTCGAAGAGGCGGTCGAGGGCCCGGCCCGCCTCGGGCTCGTCCGGCTTCTCGTCCGATGCTCTGGCGTTCTCCGATCCGGTGTCGTCGGGTCGAGTGGACATGGTGACCTCCACGGAGCTGCGTGCGTGACACGAACAGGCTCGGGTCTTTCGCGCGACACGTTAAGCCCGCGGTGCGCCGTGCGGCAACCGCTGGTTGACGCGCCTCCCACGGTCTGTCAGTTTGGACGTCGTCCGCTCACTCCCGGAGGCTCCCATGACCGTTCGCGTCGATCTCAACATCTCCCTCGACGGCGTCGTCGTGCCGGAGGACCCGATGGGCGCCGAGTGGGGGAGGCTCGTGGCGCACTACACCGCCACCCGCACCTTCCGCGAGCGCGTGTTCCACGACACGAGCGGCGCGGGCACGACCGGCGTCGACGATCGGTACGGTGCGGCCTACTTCGAGGGCATCGGCGCCGAGATCATGGGGGCCGGGATGTTCGGCCTGCACACCTACCCCGACGACCCGGACTGGCGCGGCTGGTGGGGCGACGAGCCGCCGTTCCAGACCCCGGTCCTGGTGCTGACGAACCGGGAGCGACCGCCGCTCGAGTTCGCCAACGGCACGCGGTTCGAGTTCCTCGCCACGACTCCGGAGGCCGCGCTCGAGCGCGCCCGGGAGCTCGCCGGCGACGCGGACGTTCGCATCGGCGGGGGAGCGAGCACCGTCCGCGCCTTCCTCGCCGCGGGGCTCGTCGACCGCCTGCACGTCGCCGTCTCGCCGATCGTCCTCGGCGAGGGCACCCGCCTGTGGGACGGTCTGAGCGACCTCGATCTCGGGTACACGGTCACGTCGGAGCTCGCCGAGAGCGGCGTGGTGCACGTCACGTTCGCGCGCTGAGCGACGCGCGCGCTTCGGCGCCGCGGTGGTCGGAGCGTGCCGGCTCCGGTCGACGCGTCGGGATTTCTTGACGCGTCGGGATTCTCCGACATATAGTCGGACCATGACCACGGACGTCTTCTCGGCACTCGCGAACCCGGTGCGCCGCACCATCCTCGCGGCGCTCCTCGAGCGGCCGCGCACCGTCACGGAGCTGGCCGAGGGCATGCCCGTCGGCCGCCCGGCCGTGTCCGAGCATCTGCAGCTCCTCGTCCGCGTGGGTCTCGTCCGGGACGAGCGGCGCGGCCAGCACCGGGTGTACCACCTCGAGGCGGATCCCCTGCGCGAGATCGGCGAGTGGTTGAACCCCTTCGAACGCTATTGGCGCGACAGGATGCGCGACCTGCGGGCGACCCTCGACGAGCATCCCGACCTCCACAGCACCGAAAGGCGATCATGACCGACGCCCCGCTTCCCGCCGCCATCGAGCACGACGAGTTCCTGCCCTACGAGCCGTCGGCGGTGTGGCGGGCCCTGACCGACCCGGAGCTGGTCGGCCGCTGGTGGGCGGCCGCGGCGGACCTGCGGCCGGAGGTCGGCCATCGCTTCACACTCGACATGGGCGCCTTCGGCGTGCAGCACTGCACGGTGGCGGCCGTCGAGCCCGAGCGCCTGCTGCGCTACACGTTCGCCGAGGGGGTGCTCGACACGACCCTCACGTGGACGCTCGTTCCGGAGGGCACCGGAACCCGGCTCATCCTGCGCCACGAGGGCTTCGACCTCGACAGCCCCCTCGGCCGCCAGGCCTTCGCCGGAATGGGCAAGGGCTGGTCGCTCGTCCTCTCCCGCATCGCGCCCGTCCTGGCCGCATAGGGCGCCCGGGTCGCATCCCGGACGGCGGGCCCGCCTTCCGTGACGAACACGCGCCTCCCGCTCACCGCGATGGGACGGAGTGGTCGTCGCCCTCCGCCGAGGGCGGGCTCCACACGGGCGCGCCGTCGACCGCCTCCGCGAGGCGCCGCGCGATCACGCCGAGCTGGCGCGCCTGGGCGGGCGTGAGGGTGTCGAAGACGAGGCGCTGCACGAGCGCGTCGTGGGCGGGGGAGGAGGCGACCACCTTGTCGTGGCCGTCCGCCGTGAGGACCGCGAGCGTGAACCGCCCGTCCGTCGGGTCGACCTCCCGCCGGACCCAACCCTTCTTCTCGAGGCGCGTGACGGCCCGGGAGAGCCGAGACAGTGTCGAGCTCGCATACCCGGCGAGCGTGCTCATCCGCAGCGTCCGGTCCGGAGCCGTGTCGAGCGCGTAGAGCACGCCGTGCTCGAAGTGGGTGAGGCCGCTGTCGCGCTGCAGCTGGGCGTCGAGTGCCGCCGGCAGCCGCTCCAGCAGTGTGGCGAGGGAGGCCCAGACCTCCAGGTCCTCCCCGCGCAATCCAGCGGGCTCCGGCGGTGTCGACATGTCAGCAGCGTAGGGCCGATTGACTTGCTCAAGCAAGTCACGACGACGACAGTCACTTTCCTGAGCAAGTGAACGGTGCGGATGGAGCGTCGTCCGCGGACAGAGGAGAGCATGGAACTGCAGTTGCACGGCAAGCGCGCGTTCGTCAGCGGGTCGACTCAGGGGATCGGCTACGCCGTCGCGTCGGCGCTCACCGCCGAGGGAGTGGACGTCATCGTCAACGGCCGGGACGCCGCCCGCGTGGAGACGACGGTGGAGCGGTTGCGACGCGAGCATCCCGGGTCCGAGCCGGAAGGGCGCGTCGCGGACTTCGGCGAGCCGGAGCAGGTGGCGCGGCTCCTCGACGGGCTCGCCGACGTCGACATCCTGGTGAACAACGTCGGGCTCTTCGGGCTCGCCCCCTTCGCCTCCATCGACGACGACGAATGGGCCCGCTACCTCGAGGTCAACGTCATGAGCGGTGTACGGCTCTCGCGCCGGCTGCTCGACGGGATGCTCGAGCGCGGCTGGGGCCGGATCGTCTTCATCGGCAGCGAGTCCGGTGTCAACGTGCCGGCGGACATGGTCCACTACGGCGTGACGAAGGCCGCGATGCTCGCCCTCGGCAACGGGCTCGCGAAGCTGACGCGCGGGACCGACGTCACGGTCAACACCGTGCTCGGCGGCCCGACCTACTCCGACGGCGTCGCCGCGACGGTGAGTGCGATCGCCGACGCGCAGGCGCTCCCCGCGGATGCCGTGAAGCAGGCGATCATCCGGCAGAACCGGACGACCCTCCTGGAGCGCTTCCTCGCGCCGGCCGAGATCGCGAACCTCGTGACGTACCTCGCGAGCCCGCTGGCCTCGGCCACGAACGGCGCCGCTCTGCGCGCCGACGGCGGAGTGCTGACCGGGATGCTCTAGCGGCGGTCAGGATCCGGGGGCACGCACATCCGCGGCCCAGACGATGCTGAGCTTCTCCAGCGAGCCGGGCGGGAGCCGGGACGCGGCATCGGAATCGAGACCGTAGACGGCGCGCACGATGACCGCTTTCGCCTGCGCGTCCGCGCGGAGCGAGACGGTGAAGCCGGAGTCGTCGCGTTCGAGGGCGCACTGCGACGACGTGACGCAGTCCACCACGTCCCCGCCGTCGACGGGCGTCCCACCCGGCGAGACCGTGCGGAACTGGCCGATGCTGAGCGTGCGGGGGCGCGAGGCGCCGTCGAGGTGGAGGCGCAAGCGTCCGCCCTCGAACGTGACGGACGGCCGTCCTCCGCTCGACGACTCCACCTGCGGCTTGCCGGCGTGCGGCACGCGGGTGACCTGGGCCGGGTCGATGGCGGTCGTGCCGAGCGTCAACGCGGGCGGGCGATCGGGGAGTGCCTGCGCCCGCGGTGCGCAGCCGGTCGCCGCGACGAGGACCGCGGACGCGACCGCGAGGACCGCGACCGAACGGCGCGGCCTCACGCGTCCGACCAGTCGTCGTCGAATCCGCCGTCGTACCCGTCGTCGCCGAACGTGTCGTCCGCTCCCGGGTCGGCCCGGTGAGATGCGCCGCCGTCGAACAGGCCCGAGATGCCCTGCGCGAGGAGAACGCCGCCCGCGACTCCCGCCGCTCCCGCGGCCGCCGTCTTCAGGAAGCTGCCACCGCCCGAGGCCGCCGGTGCGGGCGCAGTCGCCGGAGCAGGCGACACCGGCGCATCGCCGCGCCGGCCGCCGAAGAACCCGCCGAAGCCCCGGCGCTGCGCTCCGGGCTGCTCGACCGGCTCCGGCGCGGCGGCCCGGGCGCCCTGGCTTCCGCGCTCGGCCGCCTCGAGAGCGAGCTTCTGCACCAGCACGGTCTGCACGAGGAAGTACACGGCGTCGGGCTGCGAGGCGATCAGGTGCGTGATGAGCCCGGCCGACTCGGCATCCTTCTCGACCGGTGAGGCCACACGGATCGACTCCGCGAGGTCGGCGATCATCCTGATGTCGTTGGTGTCCATGAACAGCTCCGATCGGTGACGGGGCGGGCGGTGGGTGCTGGTCCAGCCTCGCCCGCGCGCCCGGCCGCGCACATCCGCCGTTCGGCTGATCCGGGGCCGGGACGATCACCCCCGGCGGGAGGCAGGAACCCGCCGATCGGCGGGTGCGGACGGCAGGCGGGCCGGGTTGCCTGGGAGGGTGACCCGAACGTCCGCCGCCCGCGCGGCCTCCTCCCTGACCGGCCGTGCTGCGCTGATCGCGCTCGGCGCCCTCGGCGTCCTGGCCGTGCTGATCGCCGCGCAGCCCGTCGCGCGGTTCGTCGACGGCCTGTTCGCCGGGACGATCGAGGACGAGTCCGCCCTTGACGACCCGTATCCGAACGAATAGCGCGGGCAGGACGGGTCGCGACCGCCCTCAGTCGGCGACGATCGGGACGGTCATCCGCACGCGGAATCCGCCCTGCGCCGTCGCTCCCGACTCGAAGCCGCCGCCCAGCAGCTCCGCTCGCTCCTTCAGCCCGATGAGCCCGACTCCCGCTCCCGGGAGGGCGAGCGCCGGCCGCGTCGCACGGGTGTTCGTCACCGACACGGTGACGGTCGTGGCGGTCGACGCGAAGTCGATCGTCACGGCGGCGTCGGGAGCGTGCTTGCGCACGTTCGTCAGCGCCTCCTGGACCGTGCGGTAGAGCGCGCGCTGCACGGGAGCGCCGACGCCGTCGGGCAGCTCGCCGCGCACCTCCACCCGGATGCCGCTCGTCTCGATGAGGGAGCGCAGGTCCGACATGGTCGGCTGCGGTGCGAGGCCCGGGCTGGAGCTGCCGGCGACGCGCAGCACCGCGACCATCGACCGCAGTTCGTCGAGGGTGGTGACGCTCAATCGACGGATGGTGCCGCCCGCCTCCCGGGCCTCGGCGCTCGGGCTCGCCACCTGGAGGGCCGCCGCCTGCACCGCGATCAGGCTCACCTGGTGCGACACGACATCGTGCATCTCGCGGGCGAGCTGCGCCCGCTCGCGCGCGAGCACGGACTGCGCGTACAGCTCCCGCTCGTGCTCGCGGGCCTCCTCGATCTCCGCCAGGCGCTTCGCGAGATCCTCCCGGGCCTGCACGAGCTGCCCCAGGAAGACAGGTGCGGCGGCGGTGGCGAGCTGGTAGACGAAGTACACCGCCGTCCCGAACTGGTCGCCGCCGTCGCTCGAGAACGGCCAGGGGAAAACGGTGGAGACGGCGAACGCCCCCGCGCACGCGGCCAGGAGCCAGCGCCGGCGCGAGAGGCGGGAGAGGGTGAACAACGCGATCATCGGAGCCGCGAGCAGGTTCTGCACCAGATTGGAGGGAAGGGTCAGGATGAAGGCCAGCAGCGGTAACCGACGGCGCACGAGCAGGCCGCCGCAGGCGACCGCGGTGAGCACGAGCGTGAGCGGGTCGACGTCGCCTGCGTAGATCAGGGCGTCGGCCACCGCCACGGCGACGGCCAGCAGATCGATCACGAACGGCGGAAGCCGCCGCCAGAGCCGCACGAAGCCGTTCACAGCGCGCCGGGAGCGTCGGCGCCGGCGTCGGTCGCGCCGTCGAGCAGTCCGGCCCGCTGCGCCGCCAGCGCGGCCTGCACCCGGCTGGCGACGCCGAGTTTGGCGAGGATCGAGCTGACGTGGTCCTTGACCGTGCCGGCGCCCAGGAACAGGCGCGCGCCGACCTCGCCGTTGGAGAGCCCGGTGGCGACGAGCCGGAGCACCTCCTTCTCCCGCGCGGTCAGGTCCCGCACCCTGGCGGCCTCCGCGTCGAGCGCCGGCTCGAGCCCGCGGTCGCCGCGCATCAGCGTGGTCGACGCCTTCGGCGACAGCACGACGCCGCCGGCGGCGAGCGCGCGGACGTAGTCGGCCAGCTGCTCCGGCTCCGTGTCCTTGAGCACGAACCCGGCGGCGCCCAGGCGCAGGGCCGTCATGATGTACTCGTCGGCGTCGAACGTCGTCAGCATGGCGACCACCGGTGCGTCCGGCATGCTCCGCAGCGAGTTGAGGACCGCGAGCCCGTCGACGTCGGGCATGCGGATGTCGAGGAGCACGACGTCCGGCCGTTCGCGCCGGATGGTCTGCAGCGCGTCGCCGCCGGTCGCGGTCGCCACCACGTCGATGTCGCCGGCGGCGCTCAGGATGAGGCTGAAGCCCGAACGGACGAGCGCCTCGTCATCGACGACGACGACCCTGATCATGCCGTGCTCCGCTTCCCGGGCCGCGAGGGGCGTCCCGTCCTCTCCGACGTTAGAAGATCCCGCGCCCGCGCGGGGGACGCGCGGCCGGATACCCCCCGATCGGCGGGTGCGGATCCGCCTCCCGGCCGATGCGATCGCGGTGCGGCGGCGGGTTGGCTGGGAGAGTGAACCCGACCATCGACCGAACCGCGCGCCTGCTGCTGCGCCATCCGGTGACCCCCGTCGCCGTCGTGCTGGCGGTCGTCGGTGCGGCGATGTCGGCACCCGCCGCCGCCGAGGGCGATCTCGGGAGCGCGCCCCTCAACATCGTGGCCCTGGTCTCGGCCGTGACCGCGATCGCGCTCTCGGAGCGCGTGGTCGGGACCGCGCGCACGGTCGTCTTCGGCGGCATCGCGGTGATCGCGGCCCTGCTCGTCGGCGACGCCCTGGTGGCCGCCGGCTCGCGCCTGGGCGAGGCCGTCGCCGCGGGCATCGAGGGGGAGCAGCTCTGGGCTCCCTCGCTCGTGACGGCCGCCCTGTTGATGGCGCTGTCCGCACGGCTGCGGCCGCGCCCGCGACAGGCGGTGCGCTGGGGAGTGCTGACCACCTCCGCAGCGCTGCTCCTCTTCGACGGGCACGCCGCCGACGTCGTCCGGCTGCTCTCCGCCCTTGCTGGACTCGCCATCGGCGCCCTCTCCACGCGGACCTCGCGCGATCTGCACGTGCGCACCTCCCTCCTTCCCCGGACCAGGGCGACGGTGTGCGCCCTGCTCTTCCTGATGGGTGCGGGCGCGCTCATCACGCTGCTGCTACCGGAGGCCGACGGCCTGCTCGCTCCCGTCGGGTTCGTGATCGGGCCCGTCGCCAACCTCCTCGTCGGCCTGCTGACCCTGGTGTCGGCCGTCCTGCTGCTCCGCGGGCGGCTGATCGGGGTCGTCCTCGCCGTGGCCGCTCAGACGACCGTGGTCGTGCTCGTCGTGTCGGAGGGCGTCGTCGCGGCCATCGTCAGCGACACCCCTGAGCAGAGCTTCTCGGTCGCCGACCTCGAGTGGTACCTCGGGGCGGTCGTCGCGTGCGCGCTGCCCGCCGGGATGGCGATCGCGCTGATCCTCCTGGCCCGCCGCCTGGTGCGTCGGAGGGCGACACCCGCCGACGCCGACGCCCGCGACCGGATGCGGTCCCTCGTCGTCGAGACGGGCAGCGGCTCCCTCGCGTTCATGGGCACGTGGGAGGGCAACTCCCTCTGGTTCGCGCCGGACGGCGCCGGTGCCGTCGCCTATCGCGTCGGCCGGGGCGTGGCGTTCACGGTGTCCGACCCCGTCGCCCACCCGGGCCGCCGGCTCGACGTGATGCTCGGCTTCGTCGAGCACTGCGAGCGGATGGGCTGGGTGCCGGTGTTCTACAGCGTGCACGACGTGGTCGTCGAGGAGACGGAGCGTCTCGGCTGGGTGCGCACGGCCGTGGGGACCGAGTCCTCGATCGACCTGGCCTCGTTCTCGCTCTCCGGCAAGCGCCGCCAGGACCTGCGGACGGCGGTCAACCGCGCCGGCCGCGAGGGGCTGCGCGCCGAGTGGCGGTCCTTCGCCGACCTGACCGCGCGGCAGCGGGCGGACGTCGAGCGGCTGTGCACGGGCTGGGCCGACCACAAGGCTCTCCCCGAGATGGGCTTCACCCTCGGCGGATTCCCGGAGCTGCAGGACGGCGCCGTACGGCTGATGCTGGCCTACGACGGCGACGGGCGCCTCCACGGGGTGACGAGCTGGCTGCCGGTCTTCCGGGACGGCGCGCTCACCGGCTGGACCCTCGACGTGATGCGGCGGGCCGACGACGCGATGCCCGGGGTCATGGAGTTCCTCATCGCCTCGACCGCCCAGCGGGCCGCCGAGCGGGGCTGCACGACGGTGAGCCTGTCCGGCACGCCCCTGGCCCCGCACGTCGGCGCGGCCGAGACGTTCGTCAACCGGCTGATCCCGCGCCTGGCCACCTGGCTCGAGCCCGCGTACGGCTTCGCCTCCCTCCGCCGGTTCAAGGCCAAGTTCGGGGCGACGGAGCAGCCGCTGTGGATGACCTACCCGACGAGCGGCCAGCTCGCCCGGATCGCACCCGCTCTCGCGGCGGTCTACGTCCCCGACCTCTCGGCGAAGGACCTCGTCCGCCTCGCGCAGCTGCACCCGGCGGATGCGGAGCGATCCGTCTCCGCTCCCCGTCGCTGAACCGGGGGAGTACCGTCGAGGACTGACGGACGGAGGTGGATGTGCCGAGCACCTATGCGGGCCCCGTGCCCGCCGGACTGACGACCGCGGAGTTCGTCCTCCGCCCGATCACGGCGGCCGACGCCGCGAACGATCACGCCGCCCTGATGGACACGCGCGACGACCTGCGGCTCTGGGAGCAGTCGTCGTGGCCCGCGGACGACTTCACCGTCGAGGCGAATCGGGAGGACCTCCAGTCCCTCGAAGCACGCCATGCGGCCGGCCGCGCCTTCACCTACACGGTCGTCGCCCCGGGCACGGGGGAGTGCCTCGGGTGCGTATACCTGTTCCCACCGGACGCGACGTTCCTGACGAAAGCGACGATCACGCCGGTCGGCGCCGATGCGTGGACGGACCTCGACCTCGTCGTCTACTTCTGGACGCGCCGGACGCGGACGCGACCCGGGCTGGACGAGCGCCTCCTCGCCGCACTGCGCGCCTGGCTCGCCGATGAATGGCGGGTCGACCGGTTCGTCGTCGTCACGAACGAGCAGTTCGCCCGGCAGGCGGAGCTGCTCCGTGGCAGTGACCTCCGCCAGCGATTCGAGCTCGTGGAGCCCGGCAAGCCGGGGACCTACCTCGTCTTCGGCTGAGCCTGGCCTCCCGGCCCCGAGCGGACTAGCATCGCGCCATGCCACGCGTCGGAGGCGGGAAGCGGTGAGGCCGTGGGCCTCAGCACTGCAGGCGACCCGATGAGCAGGACGCTGGGGACGACCCGCGACGGTTACGCCGACGCACGGTACCGACCGTCCCCGGCGATCCGGTGGAACGGCTGGTGGTTCCTCCTCGCCATCGCACCGGTCGCCCTCCTCGCCGTGCTCTCGCGCGCCGTCCCCGTGCACCTCCCGTATCCCGTCGCACGTCCTCTGTCCACGGCTCTCGTGGTGATCGTCTACGCCTGGATGGTGGCCACCCTGATCGCCGCGTCCCGCCTTCGCGGGCTGAGGTCGCTCGAGAAGGACTTCGGCTGGGCGATCGAACCCGTCGACGTCGCGATCGGCGCGGGTGCAGCGGTGCTGCTCATCGTCCTCGCCGCGTTGATCGCGCCGCTCGGCACGCCGGAGACCAACCTCCACCTGACGGGGGATCGCGCGTGGGACACGATCGGGGTCTTCCTCCTCCCAACCGTCGTCGCGGCGCCGGTGGAGGAGCTGCTGTTCCGCGGACTGCTGATGCGCTGGATCCGGATCTGGCTCGTGCGGCACCGACCGGCGGCGAACCCGTCCGGTGCGGTGCACGCGAGCGTGCTGCTCTCGGCGGCCGTCTTCGCCGCCGCCCACCTGTACGAGGCGTCCACCCTCGCGGGCGTCGTGAACCTCGGCCTCCAGACCCTGCTGCTCGGGATCGTCGCCGGCTATCTCGCCACACGAACAGCTCGCCTCGGACCGGCCGTGGTCACCCATGGCGTGCACAACGCCATCGTCGGCGTGCTGGCGCTGCTCTCGGCATCCTGAGCCGACGGATGCGACGAGGCAGTTGGACCGGATGAGCGACGAGATGCCCCGACGGACGCGGCGTATGCGGCGCGTAGCCGTCGCGGGCCGCTACCGCTCTACGACCCCGATCGGACGGCGTACTAACTCCGCCCGACCGGGTCGCCGATCATCCGCGATCGCGTCCCTGCGGCGCGAGGGAGGCGATCCACCGCTGCCACCGCACGAGCACCCGCGGCTCGGCGGTGTGCTGGTGCGGGCGGTTGGGGCGCCCCCGGTGTCCTCGGGCGGAATGGGCGTGCTGCTGCGCGGAACGGTCCGCGTCGTGCTCGGGCACACCGGAGATGCGGTGGGTGAGGGTGTGCAGTCGTTCGCTGATCATGATCGGTTCTCTCCTTCGGTGATGCGGTCGGGGACGATGACGAGGCGCGAGCCGCGCAGGTCGGTGCGCTGCCAGGCGTCCGCGATGCGGCTGAGCGGCATCGCGGTGACGTCCACGGTCAGCGCGCCGCTGCGGATCCAGTCGACGACCTGTCCGTAGGCGGTCGCCATGCCGGCGGCCAGGTTGCGGGCGGCGCCGTAGAGCTCGAGGCCGGAGGTGCGGATGGCGTCGGCGGGCAGGGTGATCGCCGACCCCGCGGACTCGCCGATCTGCACGAGACGGGTCGGGGAGGGGAACGTGAACGCGTCGGGCACGAGCGCGCGGACGAGGAGTTCCGTCGGTCGCCCCCACAGGTAGTCGAGCACGACATCGAAGCCGTCGCCCCGCGCAGCGCGATACGCGTCGACCACCTCGTCGTCGGCACCCTCGGTCGTGATGAGCACGTCGGCGCCGAGCGCGCGCAGGCTGTCGAGGGCGGCGGCATCCCGGCCGGTCGCGACGATCCTCCCGGCGCCGAGGAGCTTCGCGATCTGCACCGCGAGCCGTCCGGCCACGCCGGTCGCTCCCTGGATCAGCACCGTCTCGCCGGGCTGCAGACCGGCCGCGGTCCGCATGCTCATCGCGCTGATCGCGGTCGTGAGCACGGCGGCCGTCGTCGCCGGGATGCCCTCGGGGATCGGCGCGGTGAAGCCGGCCGGGACGACGACGTACTCGGCGAGCGCGCCCCGCGGCGGAGTCAGACCGCCGAAGCCGACCAGCGTCCCGTCGGGCAGGCGGCCGATGCCGTCGAAACAAGGGACGGCCGGCAGGCTCGCGGCGAAGGGTCCCGCAGAGAAGTGCGTGCCGGCCACGATCGCCCGATCGACGTTCTCGACCGCGACCGCCTCCACGGCGACGACGACCTCCCGTCGCCCGCCACCGGTGCGGCGACCTCCCGATACTGTGGGGTGCCGCCGATCTGATCGACAACAGCTGCGTACATGTCCACCGTCCTACCGCTGTAAGGATGTTAACCTTACGACGTTAGGATGCGATGTCAAGGAGTCCGATGCCACTCAGCAGAGAAGATGTCGTCTCCGCCGCACTGACGCTCTCGGACGAGCGCGGCGCGGAGTCCCTCACCCTGCGCGCGCTGGCCGCGGTGCTCGGGGTGCAAGCACCGTCGCTCTACACCCACGTGCGAAGCAAGGCGGATCTGTTGGACGCGCTGGGGGACCGGATCATGGACGAGGTGCTCGCGACCGTGGGGCCTCCTGAGGGGGAGACCGGGTGGCGCGAGTGGATGCTGGATGCCGCCCGCGGGCTGCGCGCCGGCCTCCTGCGACACACCGACGGCGCACGGATCGTCGCGAGCGCCCGCTCCTCGCTGCGCCGGGCGGACTTCTCCGAGCGCGCCGTCACCGCATTGATCGACGCGGGCGTGGGCCGACCGGAGGCGCGGCTGACAGTCCTGGCCGTCGAGCGATTCACCGTCGGCTACGTGCTCGAGGAGCAGTCGGCACCACCGGACGACGGGGGAGCGGGGGTCGACCCTGCCGCATTGATGGCGCGACTCCCGAACATGACCGCCGCGATCATCGAGTACTTCGAGCCCGGCCGCACCGCCGACGACCTCTTCGACGACGAGATCCGCCTCATCCTGCGCGGCTGAGCTCCGGGCGGGCGCTGGCGCCACCGGACTTGCACTGCGTGCGTGGTACAAAATTGTGCTACGGTCGTGGCACAAGGCGGGATGCTCCCGCGAGGAACGAGAGGCGCCGATGCTGACTTCCCTGTCAACCTTCCTGTTCGCGATCAAGAGCCTTCTGCCGCTGGAGGTGGCGATCACGTTCGGCGTGATCCTGTTCGCCCTCTCCTGGGTGCGACCGCGGCGCATCGTGTCGTTTCCTCAGGTCGGCCTCCGGCGCTCCATCCTGCTGTGGGCCGGAACCGCGGGCTCGTGTGCGATTGCCCTGACCGCGACGGTCGCCAGCGCGCTCAACGTCGCCGTTCCGGATGCGTCCGGCTTCGACGGCTGGTGGCGTCGTCCCGCGCCGCTGATCGTCGCGACGGTGGTGATCGTGGCTGCGGCCGTGGCGCTGCGCCGCACGCCGCTTCCCGCGCCGGGTGAGCGCGCCATCGCTCCGCGGCGCGCGTGGTACACCTTCGCACCGCCCGCGCTGCTCTGGACCGCAGGCATCGTCGGCGCCCTCACGGCACTGATCGCGGGATGGCAGATCGCCATCGCCACGACCGCGCCCGCGACGGGCCCGTTCTTCGGGAATGTCCCCGACCACTCGACCCTTCCGCTCTACATGAGCTTCAACAGCGGCTTCGGCTACGTGGCTGGCGCCGGGTGGCCGAATCAGCTGGCCACCGTGCTCGCGCTTCTGCTCGCCGCTGTGGTGCTCGTGACCGTGCTGCGGACCGACGCGAATCGCCCTCTGTTCGCCCGCGCGTCGGCGCCGAGCGTGCGGCCCGAGCGGGAATCCACGGCGCGGCTGCTCACTCTGCTTCTGCTCGCCGGGCTCACCGCCACCGCCGGCGCCGTCTTGATGCACGTCGGCGCGGTCGGCACCTCCCTCGTCGGTCTCGAGGGCTCCGTGGTCTCGGGTGACGCGTCGAGCCCGCGTGTGCTGATCGACGGCGGGTACAGCGCCGTGGCTCGACCGATGAACCTCGTCGGCTACCTGCTGCAGGGAGCCGGAGTGGCGCTCGCGCTCCGGCTCGCCGTGGACAGCGTGCGGGCCGCCCGTGCCGGCCGCGCCGCGCCGCCCGTCGCCGCTGCCGCGCTCAGCGGGGCGTCGCGATGACGACGGGTCCGTCGTTCTCGGCCGACGACATCGCCGATCGTTTCCGCGGGGCGATCCGATCCGGCCTCCTCGGCGACGGCGAGCGCCTCCCCACCGTCCGTCAGACCGCGCGGGACTTCGGCGTCGCGCAGGCCACCGCCGCGAAGGCGTACCGCGCCCTCGAACAGGACGGCTTCGTCGTCACGCGGACCGCGGCCGGGACGCGCGTCGCTCCGGGCGCATCCAGTGCCCCGCAGCCGGTCATCGAACGCGCCCGGGCGCTCGCGGAGGCGGCCAGGGAGGCGGGCGTCGCGCTCGACGACCTGCTCGCCATCGTCCGCAGTATCTCGACCCACGAGGCGGTCGCGCACGCGGAGGCGATCGAGCGGGGGACCGCCTCGCGGTCGTGAGCCGCCGAGGTTCAGCCCGTCGGCCGAGCTGGGCCCTCCGCGGACTAGGCTCGAGGACAGCTGGAGGATGGACGACGGGGGAGGGGCATGTCGGCGATCGAATGGGCGCTGCTCGAACTCGCCATGTCGGCCGACCCGGTCGGTCGCGTCTCGGCACTCGTTGTGGTCGCGACGGTGCTCGTGGCCTTCGGCCTCGCCGCCGTCGTCATCGCGGGCGCGGCGCGGACCGTGGTCCGATCGGGTGCGACACCCGCGACGGTGACGCATCCCGGCCGCCGGTTCGCAGCGATTCCCGCGGCGCCGCCCGGTGCGGTCTGGCGTCTCCCGCTCTCCGGCCGTCCTGCTCCGCGTGCTCCCGGCGGCGTGCTCCGCCGGCCCCTGCGCGCGCTCTGACGATCACGTCCGCCCGCAGTGCGGATCGGCACACGACCGATCTTCCACTGAGCACGGACGGACATCATGCACCGCACCTCCCTCTGGCGACGCCTGCACACGCGCGCCACCCTCTTCAGCGGCTGGACCTGGGTCGCCGCCGGATGCCTGATCGGCTTCGAGATGTTGGACGTCGTCTTCGGCGCGTTCATCCTCGCCCCGGAGTTGCTGCCGCTGGCCATCCTCGGCCTCGCGCTCGTCTGGCAGTTCCGCGATCGGTTGCGGCGCGCCCGCGTCAGTCTCCGCGTCCGGGTCCGGCTCGCCCGCGTGCGTCGGCGGACCTCTCAGCGACGCGCGCGGTAGCGCACGTGCAGCACTCCGTCTCCTGGGACGACCTCCTCGGGTCCGCCCAGCAGGTGCTGCGCGTCGACCGAGCCGAAGTACCGGATGCCGGAGCCGATCACGACCGGCACGACATCCATCCGCACCTCGTCGACGAGCCCGGCCGCGAACGCCTGCCCTCCGACATCCCCGGCGGCCACCTCGACGAGACGGTCGCCCGCGAGCTCCTGCGCTCTCGCGATGGCGGCCGCGATTCCGTCGACGAAGTGGAACGGCGCCGCGGGATCCCACCCGTCCGGTGCCGGTCGATGGGAGACGACGACCACGTGGTCGATCCCGCTCGGCGGCGTCCCGTCCCACCCGTCCGTCAGGTCGAAGACGCGGCGGCCGGCGACGGTGACGCCGATCCGGTCCCAGTAGGGCCGCACGTAGTCGTAGGAGGTCTGCGAGACCTTGAGCACACCGCTCTCGTCCAGCGGCACATCGCCGCCGAGCAGCCAGTCGAACAGTACTCCCGGCTGATCCTCGTCGTCGGCGATGAACCCGTCCACTGACACCGACGCGTACATGACGACGTTCCCCACGGATCGCTCCTTCGCTCAGCTGGCCCTACCGTAGCGTGTCGTGCCCCACGCGCCGAGGGCGGGGCCGCGACAACCGGCGCCGTGCGGCGTACTCTGTCGGCCAGGCATCCGACCGGGGCGACCCGCCCCTGACCATCAGGCACGAGGACCCGTGGCAGAGAAGCACTCTCGCAAGCCGAGATCCCTGCGCGGCTGGCGCGCGGCCGGCATCGCCTCCTACGCCATCGGACTCGTGGTCGGCGCGAGCGTCCTCCTCTTCACCCCCTTCCCCCAGTGGGGAGCCCTCTCCCTTGTGCCGTTCACCGCGCTCGGCAGCTGGCTGTTCTGGCGCGGCACCAGTGCCCCGCGTGCGCGACGCCGACTGTGATGGTGGCTCGGGATCGAACCGCCTCTATCCGTCTGGCACGCGATCGGCGATGATGGTGGGGCTGCCGGAGGGGGAGGGCACCATGGTCGCATCCGACATCTCGACGGGCCTGAGCGGGAGGCCACGCGTCCTCGGCCGGACGCTGGCGTCGATCGGCGTCGGCATCCTCGTCGGCGCGCTGTACGACTACGCCATCGCCGTGGCGGCGAGCGCCCCCGTCCCGGGCGGGTTCACGACGCCTCCGCTGACGCTGGCCCTGATCGCCATCGTGGCAGCCCTCGCGGTCGCTACCGCCTGGCGCTGGCCGGTCGTCGGCCTCACGGCCGGCATCGTCGTTCTCGGGCTCGTGGCGTTCGCCGTCGGCGGGCGGATCGGGTGGACTCCGTACGGGTACGACTGGTGGAGTCCGTTCAACGCCGTGGCGTTCGGGGCCGCCAGCGGCTACCCGACGATCGTCGGCGCCACCATGATCACCAGCGCCGCCCTGAGCCTGCGCCGGACGCACCAACCCGTGGGGGAGTAGGTGCCCAGCTCGTGACCGCCTCCGCAGCGGGGTGCTCGCGCCTGTGCTCGGTGCTCGCCACGCGGGTGAGACAATCTCCTGCATGGCGTCCTTCATCTTCATCTATCGGGCTGGCCCCGACCCGATTCCGGCCGAGCGGATGGAGGAGAACCGGGCGGCCTGGCGAGCCTGGAACGCCGCCCTCCAGGAGGACTACGGCATCCACGCCGCCGACGGAAAGCTGGTGGCGCGAGCTCAGGCCTGATCGTCGATTCTCTCGGCGTCGGCGGCGCCCTCTACGGCGGCGGAGGATTACTTGTCGACGCCATCGGAACCGTCAAAGACAGTGGAGGATGCGACTATTGTCCCAAGACCAACAACCAAGTGGAAGTCGATTCGCCCCGCGCAGCGCTCCCGAGCGGTGGGGCGGCAGGCTGAGCGCCGAGGCCCTGGCGCGCTACAAGCAGACGAACGTCCTTCTGACCGTGTTCCTGGTCTGGGGCGTCGCCGGACTGGTCGCCACTGTGGCAGTCAGCCTGGCTCAGGGACACACGAACTACTTCCTCGGCCTCACCTACACGGCAGTCTCGGCCCTCCTCGGGGTCTTGGCGCTCGTCGAGTACCACCGTCTCAAGATCGCCGTTGCAAAGCAATATCAACTAACCAAACGGGACGCGCGACGCCTGAGCATCTGGGATGCGCCTTCCTTCGACCAGTCTCTCCAACGCGTCACTAACGCAAGACAGGACCGCCCGAGCACTCGATAGCACGTAAGTGCTCGTCGACCTCAACCCTCACCCGTCTGGTCCCACCACGACAAGTGAGAATAGATCGGTTACGGGTTGACGGATAGGGGGATGCGGTCCTGGCGGCCGAGCAGGCGGTGGTCAGCAGGGCGATCAGGAGCGGAACGACCGCGGAGGCTCGGTGGATCCTGCGACGCATGGCGGCTCCTTCGGAAGTCGCGGTCCGGGGCTGGGATGACCAGAGGTACGTGGTGTGAGTCTGTCCGCCGTTGCCGAGTGCAGGGATGGCGATGTCTGGCCGGCACGCCCCCGTGCGAGTGCCACCCGGCTACCGCCTCCATGACTGAACCTGTCTTTGGTTGTAGGGCGGTCACTTCCCGACCTGTCAGCGCTCTGTCTGGCTGGAAGCGCCTATGGGAGCGCGCGGGCATTCCTACCTGAGGGCGGCCGCAAGAACGATAATGGCGCATGGCGTCCTTCATCTTCATCTACCGGGCTGGCCCCGACCCGATTCCGGCCGAGCGGATGGAGGAGAACCGGGCGGCCTGGCGAGCCTGGAACGCCGCCCTCCAGGAGGACTACGGCATCCACGCCGCCGGCGGAAAGCTGGTGACCGCCGACGGCGTCAGCGACTACACCGGCGATGTCCGCGGCGCGTCGATGGTGGAGTTCGACTCCCTCGAGGCGGCGATCGAGATGGCCACGAAGAGCCCCAACCTCGCATTCGGCGGCAGCGTCGACGTGCTGCCGGAGTTCTGACAGAGCGCCAGGCACGCGGGAGCGGGAAGGGGAGTCGGCGCGGAGCTGGTCGTCAGGAGCAGTCGCACGGCGGCTCGGCCCCGCCAATGCCAACCGGTACGCCTTCGCCGGCGGCGACCCCATCAACAACGATGACCCGTCGGGCATGTGTTCACATGGTGCCAGTACTACCGCAAACGTGTTCGGAGCCGTCTCCCTCGGGGCCCGCCGCTGTCGGTAGCCGAGCGGATGGAGGAGAACCGGGCGGCCTGGCGAGCCTGGAACGCCGCCCTCCAGGAGGACTACGGCATCCACGCCGCCGGCGGAAAGCTGGTGACCGCCGACGGCGTCAGCGACTACACCGGCGATGTCCGCGGCGCGTCGATGGTGGAGTTCGACTCCCTCGAGGCGGCGATCGAGATGGCCACGAAGAGCCCCAACCTCGCATTCGGCGGCAGCGTCGACGTGCTGCCGGAGTTCTGACAGAGCGCCAGGCACGCGGGAGCGGGAAGGGGAGTCGGCGCGGAGCTGGTCGTCAGGAGCAGTCGCACGGCGGCTCGGCCCCGCCAATGCCAACCGGTACGCCTTCGCCGGCGGCGACCCCATCAACAACGATGACCCGTCGGGCATGTGTTCACATGGTGCCAGTACTACCGCAAACGTGTTCGGAGCCGTCTCCCTCGGGGCCCGCCGCTGTCGGTACTGTCGCGGATGGAGTAGCTGCGGTTGCGGCGGCTCCTGTGACCGGAGGAGCGAGCCTTGCGGCTGGCGCTGCGGGTGCGGTATCCCTTGCCACGGCCGCCCCCGGTGTTCTCATCGGATTCGCATGCGGATAGTGGTGGAACCGGGAGGCGGGAGCAACCGTGACCAAGAGGACAGCGTTCTTCTACGTACTTGGCCTCACCGTTTTGGTGATCGTCGTGACAGTGGTCGTTTTCCTGATACCGCTGCCTCGTGGCACAGGAGATCAGTGGAGCGCGGCCGGCCTCATTGGGGCCGTGGCGGTCCTGCTTGTCGCGCTTGTGTTCCTTTATGTGCTTCGGCCCCGCACATGGCGATAAGCAGAGGTCAGGCAATCGATCTGTTGTCGCGCTGCTCCTAGGCGGAGTGCTGGGGGCGTCGCCGTACGGCCGCTGGGTTCACCCCGTTCGGGGGTCATCCGCGCCGAGTGTCTTGCGCGGGGTAGACCGTCGGGTACGGAATTCGTTCAGCCTAATCCGCCCATCCGGTGCGATTGACGCCAGTCGGTTACGCGATCCTGTCCTATTCGCCAGCCGGAACGGCGACAGCCGATAGCTGGATGCCGAGAGAGTCGTGCGCCGCCTGTTTCACTGCTAGCGGGGAGGAATGAACCCATGCTGAGCAAACAAGCGACGAATCGCATCGTGGAATTGTGGACGCTCGGCATCGGGGCAGTCGTTGCTCTCGTGTGTCTCCTGGTCTCTATTGCGAACATCTCACTGCTCGAAGCAAACGCCTGGTGGGCGATATTGGCGAGTGCCGCGCTGACGCTGTTCTGCTTAGGGATGCTGGCATATCGGCTTCTAGGCCGGCGCCCTGAGGGCCGCTAAAGTCCTCAGGGCGATGCGGATCGTTACCGCAACGCTCCCGCGATTTCTACAGACGATCTGCATATCATGCAGGGCTACAACGTCAACACCAACCAGGCCTACCTGCTCAGCGACCCCAAGACCGGGCAACCGATCATGCTCTCCACCAGCGCCGACCAGGACTGCCTCTACGTCATGGACGGCATCGGCAACCCCGTCGGGCTGATGACCGACTTCGCCCTGAGCTCCTACACGTACACGTTCGACCCCTACGGGGCGGCGAACCTCACCACTGGCGGCACCGGCAACGGGGCAGCACAGAACCCCTACCTGTTCAAAGCCGGCATCCAAGACCGTGCCACCGGCCTGGTCAAATTCGGCCTCCGCTGGTACAACCCGGTGACGGGCACCTGGACCCAACAAGACACCCTCGACACACCGCTCGACCCCGCCAACGCCAACCGATACGCGTACGCCGGCGGCGACCCCATCAACGGCAACGCCCCGGGTGGACTGGATGCCACACTGGGTGACTATGCGGGAAGTTGTTTGGTCAGTGGTGGCGTAGACGTGCTCGTTGGACTGGTGGGACCTGACTGGACGGGCGTAGGGCTCGGCGCAGCGTTTGCGATTGGCTGTGCGCAAGGGGTCGCATCCACCGCCATCGACGAGGCGACCGACTCGTACGAAGGAACTGACGCAGACATCGGCGCTACGGGCATCGAATTGGGCCTCAACCTCGCAGCTCGGTTTCCCTTGTGACCGGCTGGGCCTGGGTCCTCGTCCCCGTCTTCCTCCTCTTGCTCACCGCCGGCGGTTGGTTCGTGACGGGCGGGCTCGGCAGAAGGCAACGAGCAAGAACTGGCCGTGTCAACCGCGGTGGCCCAGTCACGGTCGCCGTCGTGAGCGCGCTCATGCTCGTGGCCATCGGATTCGGGGTTTACCTTCTCCTTCAGGGCCAGTGAGCCGGCCCTCAGATGGACGGCATCGGCAACCCCGTCGGCCTGATCACCGACTTCGCCCTGAGCTCCTACACGTACACCTTCGACCCCTACGGGGCGGCCAACCTCACCGCCGGCGGCACCGGCAACGGGGCAGCACAGAACCCCTACCTATTCAAAGCCGGCATCCAAGACCGCGCCACCGGCCTGGTCAAATTCGGCCTCCGCTGGTACAACCCGGTGACGGGCACCTGGACCCAACAAGACACCCTCGACACACCGCTCGACCCCGCCAA
>NZ_MKVJ01000012.1 GCF_001898805.1 Leifsonia sp. 71-9 | reverse complement strand
GCCGAATGGTGGAAGTACGACGAGGCGGTGATCCGTCTCGAAGCGCTCTGGCGCTCCTGGGAGTTCCTGCGCCGCGATCCCTCGACCGGTATGAGTGTGTGGTGGCGTGACCACGCTGACACGCACATGGCGGTGCTGATGGACCCGCAGGGGCCGTTCGCGCCGGCCGACGCGATGGCCGCGGAGAACCAATGCAGCAAGGGTGACCCGCTGCCCTACAAGCGACCACCGGAAGGGCTGTTCCCCGACGTCCGCGAAGCGACCGCCGACTAGGGGTGTTGCCGCCTCGGCCGGTCACCCAATAATTGACCCACCGTCGATCCCCCAGCGACGGGGCACGAAGAAGGGCCGCGCTCCCTCAGCGCGGCCCTTCTCCCTGTCCGGTGTCCGGTTCAGCGGCTCTGTTCGTTGCGCTGCACCTGGACCCCGCGGCCGCGCGCCTTGCGCGCCTTCGGTGCCTTGGCCGGACCGCCAGCGGCCACAGCGGCGGTGGCCGGCTTCGCCTGGCTGACGTCTGCGCGCATCCGGGTCGCGATGACCTCCTGATCGATGCCCTTGCTCTCCAACTCCGCCGCGGTGGACGCGCGCCGTTCGGAGCTGTCGTAGGTGGCCGCGCTGTCCTCTCGGGCAGCGCCGGCGCTCACGGTGCGCTCGTCCGCGTCGGCCTGAGCTCGAGTACGCTCCTCCGGGTCGGGCTCGTACTCGGCCGCGGCGCGCTCCTGCTCCGCCAGGCGGTCCTGCTGGTCCGCCTGGGTGAGGAGCTGCTGTGCCTCGACGTTCTCGACCGCAGAGCGCTGTCGTTCCGCGTCGGCCTGCGCACGCTCCTGTTCGGCGCGCTCCACGGCAGTACGGACCGCGGCCGCGTCGGCGCCCGTGTCGGCCGGGTCGACGCCGTAGCGGGTGCGCAGCTCCTCGCGCATCCTCTCCTCGGCGCGGGCGGCCTCCGGGTCGTCCTGCGCCCACGCGCGGGTGGTCTGGTACGTGCGGCCGATCTGCTCGGGCGTCGATCGCTCCCACCAGTCCGACCGGTAGACGTCGGCGTACTCGGTGCGTGCCGTGCGCTGCTCGGCCTCGAACCGTGTCCGCAGCTCGCGCGCCTCACGCTCGCTCGCGGCCTGGGCTCGCCGCAGCGCGTCCTCCCGTGCTCGGGCGATGCGCTCGCCCACCTGTCCCGCAGCGGTCACCAGCACACGGAGCTGTCCCTCGAACGCCTCCGCGATCCCGTCGCTCTCCTCGGCCATGATCGGCCCCCCTTCCTATTCCTGCCCGCCGCGTTGCGACGTGACTTTGTTGTGCGACTTCACATGCAGCCCCAAGGCCTTGATGGCTGCTTCGATCGACCCGTGCTCCGCGATCACGCGAGAGAAGATCACAGCGTTTAGGCGCGCGTCCTCGGCGGCATCGAAGGAGGTTGCCTTGTTACCGACACCGAGCCCGACGTGGAGCGACCACCGGCGGGACGCCGTGGTGGGGTCTACGAGCCCGTACCGCACCACCTGCGCATCCAGCGTGTTTCCCCCGGCTGTGAATGCCTCGATCGACAGCTCCAGGTCGGTATCGGTGCCCGGCACTCCCCACTCTTGTGGGGTTAGGTGTCGTATCGCTTCCATGCCATCCAACCAACGCAAATTTGGCTGTTGGATAGCGGCAAGGTCAAGGAGCCGGCGTAGTTGCGCGCGATCGAATCGCGCGCCGTATGCGGCCGTGTAACCCTCGCGTAGCCGCGGCTCCAACGTCGACCAGACCTCGCGCAGCGACGGCGGTCGAGCCCTCGTGTGCTCCGGCATGAAGCTTTCGCTCATGTCGACGAGCTCCGCGAGCTCGTCAGGAGTGAACGCGCCGTGCAGCGGCGGCTCCACCTGATCGCTCTTGCGGGCCATCCATACCTTCCACGCCTCGACGCGCTGAGCGGCGCACCAGTCGTCCCACGAGTAACCAATGTCTGGTCGCATGAAGCGGTGCAGCTGGACTGCACCGACGCCGGCTGCGTCAACCTCGGCCAGGCCGATGAAGCCTACGGGCTGGTCAATTCCGCCTGGCTCGATGTCGATAGAAACGACCGTGGCACTCATCGCTCTGTCCCGTCCCGTCCCGGACGTGGTGCCGGCCGGCGAGCTGGTGAGTCATCGGGTCGCAGCTCCCGCGGGACGGGCGAGCCTGGCGTGCCGCTCCGGCCGGCGTTCAGCCGGTCGAGCATGGCACGAGTCTCAGCGTCGAGCGCGGGAGCCTCTGTCGCCACGCTGCCCTGCTCCTCGACTACGGCAGCCTGGCCGACGCTACGGGCTGGCGGAGTCGGCAACGCTGCGTGTACACGCTCCAATCGGTCGCGCGCATCCGCTAGAGCGGTACGCGCGTAGCGGTCCTGACGTGCGGCCTCCGCCACCTTCATGACGGCAACGGTGAGTGTCAGCATCTCTCGCACAAGAGCCGCTTCACCGACAGTGCCTTGCCCTCCGCGTACCGCGCTTGCCAGGAACAGCGCAGCCCCGGAAATAGCGATCGTTCCCGCCTTCGCCGGAGGCGGGGTGCGTCGATACGTCTGCGCCGATCGAGACAACGCCTCAGCGGCCGCAGCGATATCACCTGGCGTCTCCTCCACGGCGTTCGACCATGCAGCGAGAGCGCCAGCGGTCTGCCGTGCCACCGTGGCCCACGTCTCGCGATCGTCAAGCGGAACGCGCGCCAGCTCGTCGACAGTACGCGCCAGTCGCTCGCTGTGTCGCAGTGCTTGATCGTTCGTCGGCTCCAGCCGTTCGCGACCAGGTGCCACAACTCGCCGGCCACGCTTGGCCGCGTTCCATTCGGCCACCGCCGCGGTAGCGCCTTGCGGGGTGTCCTCCCACCCGTCGCGCAGCCGCGGCAGCGTGAGGTCGCGGCCAAGGTGGCCGCCGCCGTACCAGATCGGACGTTCCCCGGCCGTGGGTCGTTCGGCCACCGAGTAGCCGGTCACGACGTCAGTACGCCCGTCAGCGTAGCGAGGGCGTACGAGCAACCCTTCACGCCGCATCCGGCGCACGAACTCGGCTTCACTCCGACTAGCGCCAGCACACCCTCGGACCTTCAACGCCAGCAGGTAGCGGGGCTGATCGGTGCGCAGCTCGGCGCTGATCCGAGCCTGCCGATCGGGGCCGGTCAGATGTTCCCAGCGTAGGGCGTCATCGCCCAACTGCGGGCGGGTGCGTTCGTACTTCGCGCGTGCTCGCGACCGTGCCTGAGCCTCCCGCTCGGCCGGGTCGTACCCGCGTGTGGAGCGCTCTGCGCGCACCGATTCCAGCTGCTCCAATCCGTACTTCACTTCAAGCGCTCGGGCCGCGACCTGGGCGCGGTGGAAGTCGTTGTGGATCGATGCCTTGGTGCCGTCCTCGCGAACCAGGTTCACAGCGATGTGGATGTGGTCGTTGCCGTTCGAGGACACACCGTGACGGACGGCAACCCACCGGCACGGCGCCTTCGTCCCCTCGTTGTCGTCGAACTCCATCGCCGCGATGAAGTCGTTGGCGATCGCGCCCCACTGCTCGTCCGCGAGCTGCCCTTCGTCGGCGCGCAGCGACAGCGAGCAGTGCCACACGTGACCGCCCGGAACCTCGACACCGAACACAGCCCGCGGCTTGTCCAAGTGACGCGCGATCGACAGCGCCGCGTCGCGTCCGAGCTCCGCGTCGTCGTGCCACGCCATCAGCGCCGGATCGCCCGCGACCAGGTGCGGTTCGGTGTGCTCGTTCGACCGGCCCGGGCCGGTGAGGTACGTCATCAGTCCCGACATGCGATCGCCGCGGACGACGTTCGGCATCACGACGCTGCACCGCTCAGCTCGTCGACGAATGCGTCGATCCGATCGGCCACCTCGCGGACCTTCCGCAGCGTCGCCACCATCTCAGCCTGCACGTCGCCAGTCGCGTTCGTCGCCTTCGCCATCTGGTTCACGTTATTCGCAATCGTGGCCAGCAGCCGGTGCGTGGAGAACATTTGCGCAATGACCTCATGCCGCACCGACGCATTCGACGCGGCGGCCGCAGCTCCTCCAGCGAGAGCGGAATCCACAAGCAGCTTGGGCACGCTCACCTTGTACTGCAAGGCGAGCGCGAGGAGCTGCCCCTCTTCCTCCGGAGTGACGCGGACGACATGACGGTGCCGGCGACCGCCCTCGACGCGACGGCGGCGTGCCTGGCGGCGCGGCTCCTGCTCCCCCGCGGTGTCAGAAACGGCCATGCCGTCACCTCCTCTCGGCCCAGCGCAGCGACCCCGCCTAACGCGGGGACCACACGTCCAGTGTGCCGCATCCTCGACCTTGTGTCGAGGATCAAGCCCGATCCGGTTACCGGATCGTATAGCTTGCTCCGTCCCTCCGTCCGGGACTCCAATCGCATTTGCTAACATCGTCAGACGGGAGTGGTCGCGGCTTCGCCGCGGCTGCTTGTCAGTGTGTCGATGGGCGTCGACGAGAGGCGCTCAGCTCCGTACCATTAGTGCATGGCTACGCAACTGACACCAGAGGAAGCAATCGAGCGCGCGCGACGTCTACAGGACGACCGGCTCAACGCCGTTCGCAGCGTCGCGGAGGCGCGCCAGGCGCTCGTCGATGTGCGCGAGCAGACCGACCGCGAGCTGAGCGAGCTGCAAGCGAGGATCGCGGAGCGGATCGCCAACGCAGAGCGCGACGACGTGCGCGCCTACTCCGCCGCAGTGAGCGCCGGATGGACCGCGGAGGAGCTTCGCAAGATCGGGTTCTCCGAGCCCGACAAGAAGGCTCGCACCCGGCGACGCGCAACGCGCAAGCCAGCGAACCGACCCGTCTCCGAGGCGGCCACCGAACCAGCGCAGGAGACGTCCTCGCAGGGTTGACCACGCACTCACGAAAGGCCCCACGTTCCGCTCTGCGGCGTGGGGCCTTTCGCATGCCCCCGCGCTGCGGGGGTTGCACTCCGCTACGAGGCCGTCAAGGGCGCTACGCGTCCCTTCGGGAGAGCCCTACGGGCTCCCCTTGACCGCCTCTCCACTGCGTGCAAGTCGGCCAGTGTTCCGTTGAAAGCAGCCAGCTCGTCGCAAGCGCCGAACTGCCAACTTTCAATCGGACACACAACAACCGGAAGGCCGAACGATGAACAGGGAAACCGAGCAGATCGAGAACATCGGAGGGTACGCCGTACCCGTCGACCCGATGGACGAGATGGGATGCGACTCGTGCCAGTGAACGACGACCAGAAGCGGCCCACGATGCTCACACCCAAGGCCCTCGCCGCGCAGCTCGGCGTCGACGTCGAGCACCTGCGCCGCCTACGGGATCAGGGCATCGGGCCGGCCTACATCCGCATCACTCCCCGCACCGTCCGATACCTCAGCTCAGAGGTCGCAGAGTGGCTGAACGACGAGCAGTGAACAGCTCCGATTTGGGGGATTTTGGGCTAGGGGATGAATTGCTCGGGCAGGCTGAACATGCGATCTAGAAGCGGCTCTAAATGCGCGATTGCAGCTCGGTGCTGTTCCTCCGTGAACTCCTCGATCAGAGGCGGGTCGTCGTCCGTCCAGCCGGTGGCTTCTGCCGCGATCGTCAGATCCCATCGGTTCCACCGCAACCGTCCTTGTTCGCGTAGTTGCTCCTGGAACTGTCCCTCGATTCCGAGCGGTCGGAACCGGTTGGCGTCGTTGGGCGACAGAGCCCCGCGCACCTGGTCGATCGCGAGGGTGTATCCGGCGATGAAGGCTGTTACCCGGTCGAACCGGATCGGCAATCCCAGGAACATGCCAGGTCGCTTGATGAACGCGCCCGCCATGATGAGCTGTGATGGGGCGCTCGCCTGGTGTTCACTCATCGTCCATACCTCCTTCAGGCCGACGGCTGGCTCTGGTCGTGCTTCGCAAGCGCGCGCGCGACGGATGACTTGCCGACGCCGAGCACGGCCGCGATCTGTGCGATGCTGTCGCCCTGCTCACGCATCCGCGCGGCCGCGGCGGTCCGTTCCGCTGTCATCACCGAGGGTCGGCCTCCCACGCGACCCTCAGCGCGCGCGTGAGCCAGGCCCCGTACGGTGTTCTCCCGGATCGTGTCGACGCGGAGCTGCGCGAACACGGCAACGATGCCGAACAGGGCTCGGCCCATCGGGGTTGTCGTGTCGATGTCCGGCTCGGTGAGGCTCTTGATGTTCACGCCCCGCTCGTGCAGGTCCGTGATCGTCTCGATGGCCATCTTCTCGCTGCCCGCGAGGCGATCGAGCCGGCGCACCAGCAGTGTGTCGCCGGGGCGCAGGTAGTCCAGGCATGCGAGCCACTGCGGGCGGTCTTTCACACGGCTGGACTCGCCGTGGTCGACGAACACCCGCCCGGCGCCTGCCGCGCGCAGCTCGGCCTCCTGGGCTGCCGGGTTCTGGTCATGACGCGACACCCGCGCGTATCCGACAACGTTGCTCATCGCCCCATCCCTCGATCCATGCCATACCGAGCTCCGGACGTGTGGGGGGCACTCCCGCGCTCCTGGATGCCGCCTGCCGGCGGCGTTCTCCGCGTGGCTTCAGTAGCGGGTTGCGGAAAACTCGCGTGTAGCGCCGAGCTGACGCCCGCCGTGCTCGACAGGGACGGGCTCTGCCGTGGAGCTTCGGAGCTCATGAGCCTGGCACCGAGATAATCGGCCAGCGGCTTGGTGTTGCCGACGACGGCGCGCAGCCGAGCGGTGCGCAGCTCGTCCACGTTGACGCGCCGCCAGTCGATCGGGTGCCCGGCTCGCTCAGCGAGCACGGTGACGTAGAGGCTTTGGCTGCGCGTGTTCCCGTCACGGTAGGGATGGATGGCCGAAAGGTCCCCCCAACGGTCTGCGAGCCGCGCAGCGAACGTGTCGGCGTCCAGCCCCGTCAGGTAGTCCTCGCGGTCGAGCTGGTCGAACAGGCGAGTGAGGTTGGGCTCGATGTACTCGGGACGGCAGTACGCGATCCCGACCCCGGTCGCTTGCACGTCGACGTCGCGGAGCTTACCGGCGATGCCAGGCACGATGCGCTCGAACAGCCGCGTATGGATGCGGCGCAGGTAGTCGTAGTCCAACCGATCCGGCGTCGGCTCGGTGCGCAGCTCCGCCATTGCGACAGAGGCATAGTCGTTCATCGCGGCATCGAGCCGGGCGGCGTTGCGTATCCCCTTCGAGTTGACGAGCACTCCCCCGCTGTCGGGGTAGGTGTACTTGTCGTCCTCACTCACCCTTGGGCGTACTTCGCGTCCAGCTCGACGTACGCCTCAGCAGCGGTCACACGACCGTCGAGGATGCGACGAGCGCGATCAAGCGCTTCGTGATCCGGGAAGTGACCGGCAAGCTGCTGAGCCTTCTCAATCATCGACAGCTCGCCATCAACGTCGACAGTCGGTTGAATCGTCGCGGTGCTGCGGGCCATGCTGGCTCCTCTCGCCTGTTCCGTCCATTCTATCACTTATCCCGAAAACGTTATAGGCGGCATTTCGGGTCAAATTGGTTTCGGGACTGAGTTTCGGGACGGGATTTCTCGGCTGTGACTTTGGTCGCTGTGTGGCGGTTTTCTGGCGGTTCTTGGTGGCGGCTTGGTTGTGAGTCGCGGCGCTAAATGGCGGCTTTCTGGCAGCGCTATTTGGCGCGGTCGCGTTGGAGTTCTCGGTAGATCGTCGCGCGGGAGACGCGCAGCAGTTCGGCGAGCTCGCTCTGGGTGTGAGTGCCGGCGGCGTGGAGGGCGAGTAAGTGCTTGCGCTGGGCTGACGAGAGTTTCGGCTTCTTACCTTTCAGTCTGCCGTTGGCGCGGGCAACGGCCATTCCTTCGCGGGTTCGCATGCGGATGAGGTCGGCTTCGAATTCGGCGACCATGCCGAGGACGTTGAACAGGAGCCGGCCTACCGGGTCGGTGGGGTCGTAGATGCTGCCGCCGAGGCTGAGCGTGACGCCTTTGCGGGTGAGTTCTGCTGCGATGTCGCGTGCGTCCGGTAGGGAGCGGGCGAGCCGGTCGAGTTTGGTGACCACGAGGGTGTCACCGGAGCGCACCGCTGCCAGTGCCGCGCGCAGCCCGGGCCGCTCTCGGTTGGTGCCGGTCAGCCCGTGGTCGACGTGGATGTTCTCGACATCGACGCCGAGCGCCCTGAGCGCGTCGCGTTGCGCGGTGAGGTCTTGTTCGGCGGTGGAGACGCGGCCGTATCCGATCAGCATGAGAACAGTGTTGCAGTTAGCGTCCCATCAGCGGGCATTTCATCGGGCGGGTCTAACGGGCATTGACCTTCGCCCGCACTCCCGCGTGATGACGCGGTTCACACACGCAGGCCCCAGCAGTCGAGGACTGTGCGCTGGTCGACCGCCTATCGGACACGCGATTGCAACTCGTCCGCGTCGTTTGGCGACAGCTGATCATCTTCGTCGTCGCACTGTCGGCCGTGGTCGCCGGGTGGGAGGCGATCGACCGGTTCGTCCATCCGCGCCCGGTGGAGAACGCGTGGTGGCTGATCGCCGCCGGTCTGGTCGGCTTCGCCGGCAACGAGCTTGTCGCAATCTACCGAACCGCGTTGGCCGGAAGATCGGCTCCGCGGCGCTCGTCGCCGACGGTGTGCACGCGCGACTGGATGGCATCACCTCGCTGTCGGTTGTGCTCGGCGCAATCGGCGTCCTTCTCGGGTTTCCGATCGCCGACCCGATCATCGGCCTCCTCATTGCGATCTCGATCCTGATCCTGCTGGGGGGGACCGCGAAGTCCGTCGGGGCGCGCCTGATGGATGCTGTCGACCCGGGTCTGATCGACCGCGTCGAGCGCAGCTTGACGCACACGAAGGGCGTGACCGGTATCCGGAGCGTCAAGCTGCGCTGGGTCGGCCACCGGCTCCTCGGCTCGGCAGTCATCACGACGAACGCCGAAAACCTCCGCGACGCCACGCACGTGGCAGAGCACGCGACCGAACACGTCCGCGGCGAGCTGCGCAACCTCGACGAGTTCGTCGTCACCCCCATCGCCGCCGATCGCTGATCAAACCGTGCGCCTTGAGAGGCGGACTTCCGGCGGATACGCAAGGCCACGACGGGACCACTCACGGCTCCTGGTCAATAGAGTGCCGTCTTGAGCAGGATCACCAGAATGCCGAGTAGAGCGCTGATCAGCGCTGCGGTTATGCAGGCCCACCATGGTCGAGCGCGAAGCCAGAGGACGAGGTAGCCCAGCAGAGCAAGCATGACGACGGCGACCCAGAGTGCGATCGATATGCCGGTGTCGGTCGTCATCACACCGAAGGCCGCGAGCAGCAGGGGAATGGATGGGACGACGGCTGCCTCCAACATGCCGCTGGATTCCTTCAGCGCTTGTCTGATCGAATCTCTTATCCGGTCTCGGAGATGGTCGGCATGCCCGTGGGAACCGAGCGCAGTCGAATAGACGTGAGCGACCCAGAACACGACGACGCTGACGACGGCGAAGATGAGCACTTGCCATGCCGAGCTTGATTCCTTGAGACCGATCGAAGTCGCAGCGACGACGCTCGCATAGACGATCGTGCCGTAGATCGCAGCGGGGGTACCGATGTGCCCCAATAACGTACGGCGTGCGTCGTCGGTCGGCGCGTGCGAGGGTGGGCTCAGTGAGCCCCGACCGGTCATGGTTCACATCATCCGTTTGCCGGTCCGCGGTGGCAAGAGGAGCCGCTGCGCCGACGAAGTGCGACCGATGGGCTCTGAGAGGGGCCTCTCACAGTTGAACTGGGTACGCTGAGCCGAGCAAATGGAGGTAGAGGTGAGTAGAACGCTGCGCGTGGTGCACATCTTCCTACTCGTCCTTGTCGCCGCGGTGATCGCCGGCGTCGGCTTCGGCCACTCTTCCGATGCAGCACACGCAGCCGTGGGCACGTCTTGGTCACAGCCAGTGAGTGTCGGCGACACGGATTCCAATCACAGCGATTCCGAATTCTGCGCGGCGTTGTGCGCCACGGCGGGCGCTGCGACCCCGATTCATGATTCGTTGGTCGTGGTCGAAGTCCGATTCAGGACCGAGCGGCCGACGCCGGCTGCTGTGGCCATTCCGCAACGAGAGTCGCCCGCGCCGCCTTCACTGTTGGGACTGCTGGGCATACTTCGAATCTGATCACCGTCCGTTCCGGGATTTTGCACGCGCACGCCCTGCTCGGCGAGCCGTGTGTTCGACGGTTTGTGAAGGTGAAGATGGACGACTTTTGGACCAATGCTCTGTGGTCTCTGACACCAACGGTGTTGGTGGGACTCGTTTTCTGGTTCGTGCTGCGATCAATATTTCGCGCTGATCGGCGTGAACGTGAAGCGTACGCGCGCGAGGAGAAGCGGCAGCGCGCGCAACGCGTGTCGGCAGCCGGTTCCGCGCAGGCCGGTGAGCAGGATCCGTCGTGACCGGGGCAACGTCGACGCGATCCGCCCCAACGCGAGGTGCGATCGCTGCGCTTGCCGCTCTCGCCATTACAGCGTTGTCTGCTGCGCTGGTGCTGGCATTGCTCACCGTCCAGCCGGATGGGTCGATCTTCAATCCGGGGCCGGCGGTGACGTATGGGTTGCCGGCTGTGAAAGTGGTCGTCGATCTGGCGGCTGCGGCCACGATCGGTGTGCTCGTCGTTGCAGCTTTCTGCGTACCGGTCGGATTACGGTCGTGGAACCGGCTCCTGGACGCGGCGCCCTGGTGTTCCGCCTGCTGGCTGGTCGCCAGCTGCATTGCTGCGGTCATGACCTCGATCAGCTTGACGGGGCCGGTTGAGGCGAACATGCTCGGTCCTAGCCTTGCTCAGTTCTTCACACAGATCGCGGTCGGCCAAGGGTGGTTCGCCACAATCCTGATGACTGCGACGATCAGTGTTGTGGCGTTCGCGGCCCGTGGGCAGGCAGGCGTGGCCGCGGCTGCCATCTTGGCTTTCGCTGCGCTGGTTCCACTCGCGCTCCAGGGGCACGCCGCCGGGGCTGGAAATCACGTCACGGCGACGGTTGCGCTGTGGCTGCACGTCGCGGGAGCGGCGGTGTGGGTTGGTGGTCTGGCCGCGGTGGTCTATGTCGCGACCGTTGATGGGCGCACATTTGTTGCGTTGGTGCGTCGCTATTCAGCGATCGCACTGGCGGGGTTGTGCGCGGTGACCATTTCCGGGTTGGCAGGCGCACTCGTTCGTCTGAGCGATCCAGCACAGCTCCTGACCACGGACTACGGTCGGCTCCTGTCCGTGAAGGTGGTCGCCCTCCTCCTTCTGGTGGCGTTCGGATGGGCGCAACGAACCTACGTGATTCGACGGTTCGGTTCCATGGATGCGCCTGCGCTGCGGCGCCGGCTCGCCTTTGGCTCCCTCGCTCTCTGGGAGCTTGTGGTTATGGGCGTCGCGATGGGGACAGGAGCAACGCTCTCTCGGACAGAGACTCCGGGTGGTCAGATCCTGTTGGCGACGAAGGCTGAGCAGCTCACTGGTGACCGGTTACCGTTGGCACCGGGCATCGCCCGGCTCATGGACGCGTGGGTGTTCGACGCCGCAGCGGTGCTCGTTGTAGTCCTCGGCTTTGGGTCCTACCTCTACGGCGCGATCGCGGCACGTCGAAGCGGCAGCTGGCCCCGATCGCGGATGGTCGCCGCGATCGGGTGTGCCGTGGTCATCGTGTTCGCGTTCTGTTCGCTTCCCGGGGCTTATGCAACGTTCTCGTTTGCGGCGTACACGACTCTGCTTCTGCTCGGTGGTGTGCTTTCGGCAATTCTGGTTGTCGCAGCGCAGCCGATTCGCTTGCTTCAGACGGTCGTGAGACTTCGGGGGGACGGCAGCCTCGGTACGCGCGAATGGACGAGCTGGGTACTAGGAAGTCGAGCGATGGCAGTGCCGCTCCGGACGCCGTGGCTGTCGGCTTGTGCTCTGGTTGTGCTGCTCGGCACCGTGTTTCTATCGCCGTGGCTGGGTTGGGCGGTGCAGGACCCGGTGGGCCGGACCCTCACGACAGTCCTGGTGTTCGGGGTGACGACGCTGTTCGCTGCGTCACTGTTGCGCACGCTCGGCGAAGGACAGCGCCTGTTGGCGCAGGCGGTGGGGATCGCCATGGCGGTGGTCCTGGCAGTGGGCTTGCTCGCGGTCGTGGTCGCTTTCGTCCCCGGAGGTATCCTCCCTGCGTGGTACGGGGTGACCTTGCCCGCGTTGGGCGTGACTCCCGCGCTCGATCAGCTCATCGCGGCCGTGCTGCTCTGGGCGATCGCCGCCATTGCTGTGTTCGTGCTGCTGCTGGTTTTGGGTCAGCGGGTGGTCGAGGCTCGGCCGGAGTCTCCAAGACCGGAGCGAGCCTGAGATGGATGGGCCTGTGTACTTGCCGGAGGAGCCACCGGGCTTGGAGGCCTTCCTAACCTGGGCTCCGCAACCGGTGCCGCTTCTCCCAGTGGTAGGCGTCCTTCTCGCCCTCGCCTATGGGTGGGGCGTTTGGTTGCTAGCGTGCCGGCGTATTGCATGGCCGTGGTGGCGCACCACTCTCTTCGTGACCGGCTGCGGAGTTCTCGTCGCATTGACCGGTACGGGGCTGGAGGGCTACGGCTATCGGATGTTTTCGGTGTTCATGTTTCAGCAGCTCACCCTGATGATGACGATCCCGCCGCTGCTGATTTTGGGGGCGCCGGGCACGCTCCTACTGAAGGCGGCGCCGGCGAGGGGGCGTTGGCGCCTCGTTCGGCGATTGGCTCTCACCGGTCTGAGGTCCCGGCTTGCCCGTCTGCTGTTGCATCCGGGGTTCATGGTCCCGCTGTTCCTGATGGTGTTCTACGGGCTCTATTTCAGCGGCATCGCGTCGACATTGCTGGGATCCGTGGCCGGGCACCTCTCACTCGAGGTGGTGTTCTTGGCCGCGGGCGTCCTCTTCACTCTGCCGCTGATCTCTCCTGACCCATTGCCACATCGCCAATCGCATCTCGGTCGCCTGTTGGACATGTTCATCGAGATGCCCCTTCATGCGTTCTTCGGGGTGATCGCGATGATGGCGACCGTACCGCTGGTGGGCTTCTTCGCCCGGCCGCCGGCGGCGTGGAGCGTTGACGCTGTTGCTGATCAGCGCATCGCTGGCGCGTTGGCGTGGTCCTATGGTGAGCTGCCGTCGCTGATTATCGTGCTGATCCTGTTGTTCGCGTGGGCGTCCGACGACACCCGCCGAGCGGAGGCCGCCGACCGCCGGAAAGATGTGGAAGGCGACGCGGAGCTCGATGCGTACAACGCTTGGCTGTTGCGGCTGAATCGCCGCTGAGCAAGCTATTCCTTGCTGGCGCGTCGCCGGTTGAGTTCGGTGGCGAGCCAGAGTCCGCCGCCGGCGAGGATCAGCACGACGATGATGATCACGACCACCAGCGCGATCGGCGTCCCGGAGGACGAGTTCGCGGCCGTCGGGGGGCTGGTTGGTGAGGCGACAACGGAGGGGGTCGGCGTTGCCGATGACGTCGGCGTCACGGTCGCGGTGGCAGCGGCCGGGATGGGCCCGGCGTAGCTGAAGGTGTAGCTGCCGTCGATCGGATGCCCGTCGGCGGAGACCGTGCGCCAGGACACTGTGTAATCGCCTTGATCGGTCATCAGAACGGCACGGGACAGGGTCCGGTCCTGGATGCGGAGTTCGCCGGTGGTGACCTCGTGGCCGCCCGGACCGACGGCCTGGATGACGATGCCGCCCTGGAGGCCGCTCAGCGGTGCCTCGTTGAAGGTCAGCACGATCTGGTCCAGCTTTTCGGTGACGGTTTGGCCTTGGGCCGGATTGGATTCAGTGAGAGCATCGTGTGCTTCGGCAGGGGGCGCGGTCAGGCAGTTGGCGACCAGAGCGAGCGCGACGACTCCCAGGAGGGCAAGGACCCTCCACAGGAAACGGCTGGGCTCGGCGGCGGCGCTGGGGGCAGTCATCAATGGTCCCTGTGTTACTCGTGTGCGGAATGCTCGTGGCGGCTGTGCTGCGGGGGCTCGAACTGGAAGGTGGAGTGTTCGATACTGACCTCGAAGTGACTTGCAACGCAGTCCTGCAGCTTGTCCAGGAGCTCGGGCAGACGCCCGTTCTCGAAGGTATCGGGTTCCACGATGACGTGTGCGGTGAGGACCGGCAGCCCGGTGGCGATCTGCGTGGCGTGCAGGTCGTGGATGTCGACTACCTCCGGCAGCTCCAGGACGTGATTGCGCACGGAGTCGAGGTCGAGGCCGGGCGGTGTGGATTCCAGCAGCACGCTGGTCGTCTCCCGCAGCAACTTGAACGCACGCGGGAGGATCAGTACTCCGATGAACATTCCGGCCAGCGCGTCAGCGGCACCCCATCCGGTCAGTCCGATCAGGATCGCAGCGACGATGACCGCAACCGAACCGAGCGCGTCGTTCATCACCTCGAGGAAGGCGGCGCGGAGGTTGAAGTTCTCGCTTCGGCTGGAGGCCAGCACGGTCAGCGAGGCGATGTTGCCGACCAAGCCGATGATGCCGAAGACCAGCAGCTCGGTGGAGGGAATCTCCGGCGGCTCGAACAGCCGCCGAATGCCCTCGATCAAGACGAACACGCCGACCCCGAGGAGGACGGCGGCCTGCGCGGTCGCGGCGAGCACCTCAGCCCGCCGGTAGCCCCAAGTGCGCTTGTTCGTAGCCGGTTTGGTGCTCAGGTACGACGCCACCAACGCCATCGCCAGCCCGGCAGTATCGGTAAGCATGTGGCCGGCGTCGACGAGCAACGCCAGGGAGCCGGTGAGGACCGTGCCGACGACCTCGGCAATCAGGATGACGAAAGTGATGCCGAACGCGATCGAGAGGCGAACGCGATGGCGTTTGGCGGCCTCGCCGAAGAGTTCCATCGTGCTGCCATGGTCGTGGCCATCCATGCGACCTCCTTTCGCCATCACCCACTTTACGTCAATACATGCGAATATGTAAATTAGTTAATGTAGTTGAGAACCGTAATCAGAACCGTTCTCGGTACGATGAAGAATCGAGGAGCGAGTCGTGGACGAATTGACGTTGAACATCGAGAGCGCCGGCGAGCTGGCGGAGGTCTTCCATGGCCTGGCATCGCCGACGCGCTTGCGCGTGCTCGCCAGACTTCGGCAGAGTCCATCGAGCGTGACCGTCTTGGCGGAGGAGCTGGAGATCGGACAGGCGACGCTATCGAACCACCTGCGCATCCTCCGCCAGGCAAAGCTCGTCATCGGCGACCGCGACGGACGCTCCATCACCTACCGGCTGTTCGATGACCACGTCGTCGAGTTCTTCGACCAGGCACTGCTGCACCTCGGCCACGCCCAGCCGGGCGGCGACTAGTCGCCGAAGAGATCCCCCAGCCAGCCACCGCGGCGCTTGTTGCCGTAGCCGTTGTGGCCGGAGTTACCGTGGCCGGCGTTTCCGTGGCCGCTCTTGTTGTGATGTCCGGATCGATTCGGGTCCGACCATCCTTGCGGGTCAGCCGGGGCGGCGTATCCAGTCGATGGGCTCTGGGTCAGTGAGCGTTCGATGATCTTGTCGAGCTCGCCCCGATCCAGCCAAACGCCTCGGCAGGCGGGACAGTAGTCGATCTCGATTCCGGAGCGATCGGAGAGCAGGAGTGTCTCGCCGTCAACGGGACATTTCATGGTTCTTACCCTTCTGGTCGGTATGGTTGCCGGAGCGTAGGGGCCTCGTCTGAGAGTCGGCTGATCGCGGACGCGACTCGGATGCGGCAGTCAGGAGCCGTTTGCTACGCTTCCCACCAAAAGCTGGCTGTTATCGAACTGTGACCGTGGAGGTGAGGTGAACGCGCTGAGTGCAAGAGGAATCCGACGCTGGGTCGTCCTCGCCGTCGCAGCGCTCACCGTCGTGTTCGCTCTGCTGCTGGCGCACATGTTCGAAACGGCACACCCGGTCAACGAAACCGCCGGGCCCGCGGCATCCGCCATTGAGGGCAACGCCGCTCCGGCAGCAGCAAAAGCCGCCGCCGCCGCGCTCGCTTCATCAGAGAACGGCGTCCCACACGACCAGGTGCTGGTCCTGGGGTGCGTCCTCGGACTTGCTGCGGCCGCCTTAGCTCTAGCCCTGTTCGTGGGTTTGCTGCGACGAGACGTCCGCCTGACTCTTCTGCGCGTCGTGCGACGCCTGGGCGCGTCATTGCAGCTCGAGCGACCACTCGCGCCTTCTCTGGAATCTCTGGCCATAAGCCGGACCTGACGACACTTTCGCGCACCCACGGTGCCCTCGTCGTTCTTGTCCGTGCCCGCATAGGGCCGAGTCCGGAAACCCTAAATGCTCATCACCCGCCGCGCGCGGCCGGTTCGCCGCGCAACCTTCACCCCCGCCCCCGCTGAACCTCGATCACGTCGTGAGGCTCTCTCCGCTGAACGGAGCGTCCCAAGACGGCGACGCCGCAGCCGGCCGCGCTCCAAGGGTCGGCCTGCCCGCCGTTCCCTGCTACTTCCTCTGGCGGGGGCCGTCTTCGCCGTGACTTTGAGCGTGGCGACCTCGGTTCCAGCCGAAGCTGTACAACCTGACGGCGCCCTCGAAACGGTGGCCGACACCATCGTCGCGGGTGTGCCGCAGGCTATCGGGCAGACCGGCGGCGCAGCCGTTCCGGTGAATCGTGACGCACCCAGCGCGACCTCAGAAGCCGAACTCAAGGCTGCGGCGCGAACGGACCCCGCGGGCACTCTCGTGGGCAACACGCTTGGCCCGATCCAGTGGCCGTTCGCCGGCGATGTCCCGATCAGCGACGGCTATGGGTCGCGCTCCGCGCCCTGCTCCGGGTGCTCCAGCAACCACAAGGGCCTGGACATGACCCCCGGCGGCGGCACCAAGATCGCCGCGATCGCTGACGGCGTGGTCCGTTCCGCCGAAGAGTCCGATGTCGGGTTCGGCGTGAATGTGATCATCGACCACCGGGTCAATGGTGAGCGATTCGCAAGCCTCTACGCGCACATGCAGTTCGGGTCGTTGCAGGTCCGGGCCGGCGACCGCATCGCGGCTGGCCAGATCATCGGACGGGTCGGCACGACGGGCGCCAGCACCGGCAATCACCTCCACCTGGAGATCTGGGCGAACGGCGAGACACCGATCGACCCGTACTCCTGGCTCCGAGCACGAGCGAGATGAGTACCACCATGCCGAAACAGCCACGCCGGAAGCCACAGCCGACCCGCCGGCTTTCCGCGCGATTCTGGGCCAACACCATCGTCATCGCGCTCGCCTTCATCGTCGTGATCGTCATCGTGCTCGTCGGCCGGGCGCAATCGGCATCGAAACAGGACGCAGCGCCCGCCGTAGTGCGAGCCGACAGCCGAATCCTGCAGAAGGCGCCGACGGACAAGGTGACGGTGGTGGAATTCCTCGACTTCGAGTGCGAAGCCTGCGGCGCCGCCTACCCCGTGGTCGAGCAGCTGCGTGAGCAGTACAAGGACCGTGTCACATTCATCGCTCGCTACTTCCCCATCCCGAGTCACAAGAACGCGATGAACGCGGCGATGGCTGCCGAAGCAGCCGGCCGTCAAGGCAAGTTCACCGAGATGTACTCGAAGCTCTTCCAAACTCAGACGCAGTGGGCCGAACGACAGGATGACCAGTCGACTGTTCTGCGATCTGTGGCCGAGTCGCTCGGCCTGGACATGCGCCAGTACGACAAAGACATCGCCGACCCGACACTCCGGATCCGGGTGATGAAGGATCAAACCGACGGTGTCCAGCTGGGTGTGGCGGGTACACCAACGTTCTTCCTGAACGGCGAGAAGCTCACGCTGACCTCCACAGAGCAATTCGCCGCCGAGCTGGAGAAGGCGTGGCGGCGATGATGTTGGGTGACCGCCGGATCCGCCGCCAGATGCAACGGCTGTGGAGGACACCAGAAGCACACGAGACCATCCCGGCAGCCGTGTACCGGGAGCTGATCGAAGCAGCGACCGCGGCCTCCGTCCAGCTCCAGGTCCTCCTCCGCCGCAGGCCCGCAGACTCTGACGTGGAGCTCGAGGCACTCAGCGACGACATCGACACCCTCATTCGGATCATCAAGCGTCATCGACCAACCCGCTGAATCGAGAAGAATCATGTCCACTACTAACCGGCCCGTCCTCATCGCCGCTACAGCGGTCGCATTGGCGGCACCCCTGTTGCTCTCCGGCTGCTCGATCGGGGACACCGTATCCAAGCAAGCGCAGAACGCCGCCTGCCCCTTGGTCACCCCGATCACCGACAAGGTGGCATCCGACATCGATGCCGCCTTGAAGTCCGCGGTGCTCGACCCCGCGGCGGCCCTCGACCAGCTGAAGGCCGCCCGGACGATCCTGGCGCCGATCGCCGATCAACTGCCCGCGGGGAAGCAGCAGACTGCCGTGCAGAACGTGGTCGACACCATCGACAAACTCATCCCCGTCTTGAAAGCGGAATCCACCGGGTCGTCGACGGGCACCAGCTCGGACGTGCTCACCAAGAAGCTCTCCGAACAGATGAAGGCGCTGACCACCCTATGTTGACCGAACAAGCCGTAGAGACGGCGACCACTGGAGACGTCGACCGTCGACGCGTGGCGTTGCGTGCGCTGTCCGCAGGCCTTCTCGCGATTGCTGTAGACCAGGCAGTCAAGGGCATCGCCATCCTTTCACTCCCGTATGGCCAGCCCGTGCCGACGGTGATCCCCAGCCTGGATCTCAATCTGGTCCTGAACGCTGGAGCGGCGTTCGGGCTCGGCGCCCGAGTCGGCCCCCTGTTGGCGGCCGGAATCCTCATCGTCCTGACCGTCCTCACGGCCTGGATCATCCGACGAGTGATTCGTCGGGAGAACCCGACGGTGACAATACTGCTCGCGATCGCCGCCGGTGGCGGCTGGGGCAACATGGTCGACCGCGCGCTCCGAGGAGAGCACGGCGTCCTCAGCGGTGCCGTGGTCGACTACCTCTCCGTCAGCTGGTTCGCCATCTTTAACCTCGCCGACGTCTTCACTGTGGGCGGCATCGCGGCCGCGGTAGTTGCCGCAACTGTCCAAAACCGCCGCGCGCAGGGCGTCGCGGCGGCGACCGTTCACGACACGGTGACCGGCGCATGACCGGGACCCTCTCCGCACTCTCGACGGTGGCACTCTACGTCGCGATGGGCTTCTACACGGCGGCTTTCGTGGTCTTCTCCATCGACCTGGCCAGACGCGGAGCCGAAGCGACAACGACCGTCCCCAGCGCGGTCGCACGACGGATCGCGGCAACACAGCCACCGACGACCGTTGTCATCGGCGAGGAATCCAGCGAGCAGTCGACCAAATCGAAAGGAGCGCCGTCCCGCGCCGCCCGCGGCGTCACACGATGGGCATTCGGTCTGACGATCGCGGGCTTCGCCTTCCATCTCATCGCGACGGTGCTGCGCGGCGTCGCTGCGGCCCGAGTTCCCTGGGCAAACATGTGGGAGTTCTCGATGACCGGCACGTTGGTCATCGTTGGTGTCTTCCTGCTCGCCAACCTCAAGTGGGACATCAAGTACCTTGGCACGTTCATCGTCGGCCTGGTGCTTGTGCTGCAAGGCGTGGCACTGTTGCGGTACTACGTTCCTGTCGTTCCCCTGCAGCCGGCGCTCCAGTCCTACTGGTTGGTCATCCACATCATCGTCGCCGTCCTGGGGACCGCGTTCTTCGCCCTGGGATTCGCGCTATCCGGACTCCAACTGCTGCAGTACCGGCGTGAAGGCCAGGTCAAGGAGTTTCTTCCGCAGCAATTCCGGTTCCTGGCTACCCTGCCAGACTCGGTCGCGCTAGAGAACCTCGCCTATCGGATCAACATCGTCGGCTTCATCGCCTGGACGTTCACGCTCATCGCTGGAGCCATCTGGGCCTCCGCAGCCTGGGGTCGCTACTGGGGTTGGGACACGAAGGAGGTCTGGACGTTCATCATCTGGGTGATCTACGCCGGCTACATCCACGCCCGCGCCACGCGCGGCTGGCGTGGCTCTCGCTCCGCGTGGCTCGCGATCATCGGCTTCGCCGCCGTGCTGTTCAACTTCGGTATCGTCAATGTCTTCTTCAAGGGCCTGCACACCTACTCGGGACTGTAAGTCCAAGCCCCGGAGGGCAACAGTACAGCGATGCATTAATTCAGCATTCGCTGTACATTGGTGGAATGAGCATCGTCATGCCGGCGGCGACCATCACACACACCGCCGCTCTCGCCCGCTTCGGCCACGCGCTGTCCGACCCCACACGAGTGGGTATCCTGCTGGCCCTGCGGGAAGCACCCGCCTATCCATCTGACCTCGCGGACGCCCTGGACGTGAGCCGTCAGGTGATGTCGAATCAGCTGGCCTGTCTGCGCGGCTGCGGCCTGGTCGAGGCCATCCCGGATGGCCGACGCACCTGGTACCGACTTGCCGATGGGCACATCGCCCCTGCACTGGATGAGCTGCTTCGGGTGGTCCTCTACGTTGAACCCGGGTGCTGCGAGGGCGAGGAGTGCAACTGCACATGACGACGGCGACCGCACTCACAGACGCCCGCCGCGGCGTTCTGCGTCGACGAATCCGATGGATCGTATCGATCACAATCGGGTACAACCTCATCGAGGCCGTCGTCGCGATCACCGCCGGAAGCGCCGCATCCTCAGCCGCACTCGTCGGCTTCGGCTTGGACTCAACCATCGAGGTGCTCTCCGCTGTCGCGGTCGCCTGGCAATTCACTCGGAAAGATCCGGAGCGATGGGAGAAGGGCACGCTGCGCGTCATCGCGGTCGCGTTCTTCACGCTCGCGGCCTACGTAACCGTGAGCTCGCTGCTGGCCCTGGTCGGAGCTGTCAATGTAAAACACTCACCGTTTGGGATCATCCTCACCGCGGTCAGTGTCGTGATCATGCCCTTCCTTTCCCTCGCCGAGCGTCGCGCTGGGAAGGAAATCGGTTCTGCGACAGCGGTTGCCGACTCCAAACAGACATTGATCTGTACCTACCTGTCAGCAGCGGTGCTGATCGGGCTTGTTCTGAACAGCGCCTTCGGCTGGTGGTGGGCAGACCCGATCGCGGGCCTCGTCATCGCGGTTTTCGCACTGCGTGAAGGGCTGGAGGCTTGGAAAGGCGATGCCTGCGCGACATCTGTTGGAATGGTGCTAGAGGACGGGAGCGACCACGATCAGTAGGTGATGCGCAACGCTTCGCCCTCCTGGCTCAGCCGCGCGATACGCCCACGCAAATGGCACGCCTCATGAATGCACGCCAACAGGCCCTCCATCCACGCACGCCTCGACCGCATCTGCCCCGCACGGTCGGAGATGTCGTACCCGCCCGCTGAAGGATCCGCTTACGTACCAGCGATGCCGCCACGCAGCGATAACAGAACACCGCCACACAGCGACCAAAGTCACAGACGAGAGCGATCGCCTCAGCGTCCCAGAAACGATCGCTTTCGGTGTCAGCGCGGTCGGATTCAGGCTCTGCGCCAAGGCTGCCCTACTCTAGGAGCTTTCGCTTGCCCTGCTCGTACTCCGCATCAGTAAGAACTCCTTCGTCGTGAAGAGCGGCCAGCTGGCGGAGCTGTCGAGCAAATCGCGGCGGCATGTGGCGCACGGTTTGGCGGGCGGCCCATTGGTGACGCCGCCACGACGTCCGCATTCGAGAAGCGAGATACCCGCCAACGAGGCAGATTCCCACTACAGCCAGAAGGATCCCTCCGCACATCCACAGCCTCGCGTCTGCAGCGGCTGAAGCAGCGGCCGGGTCAAATTGAGAAGCACGGACCTCTGCAATGCCTGCGCGATCGGCCTGAATCAGAAAAATGATCGTTCCGGAGATCGCGGCAGCCGCCCCAACCATCCACAGCAGTGCACCGTGTGATCCGCGCTCGGTGTGGGCTTCACTCAGCTCGGATGTGAGAACTTTCGCGCTCATGCGTCGAGGGTAGTCCTGTGGGTGGCGAGGTGGCACGCCTCTGGGCGATTATCGAATGGCGTCGGCGGGGTCAATTCGCGCGGCGCGTACGGCGGGAAGGAAGGCCGCGAGAGCCCCACAGACGGCGCCGGCTACCGGCGCGATCGCGATCGTCTCCCAAGGCGCGATCGCGGTCCATCCGCGCGCGGCGGCGACTGCGACGGAAATTGCTAATCCGCCTGCGATTCCGGCAAGTGCGCCAGCGAGGCCGATAACGACGCCTTCCCAGAGAAAGATTGCCGCTACGCCGCGTTGTCCCAGTCCCACGGCCCGGGCTAGCGCAAGTTCTTGCGTGCGTGCTTGAACTGAGATGAACATCGCTGAGGCGCCGCTAAGTATGGCGAGGGCCAGAAGCGCGATCGCCAACGAGGCGAGTAACCCGTTGAGGTCGGTCTGCACTCCTACCCGCAAGTTCCGTAGCTCGGCAGCGGTCTCGACTGAGATATCTGCGGGGGATGCCGGGGAGAGAGCGAGCGGTATCGCGCTGGCTAAGGGTCCGGCAAAGCCAGGATCAGTTCGGACCACGATTTGTCGAGAACCGGCCGAAAAAGGCGGTAACGGTACGACAACACTCGTCAAGAGGTTCGGTTCCCGAGGCGCAGCAGTGATAGTGCCCACGACTGTATACGGTTCGCCGTTGACCCAGACCTCAGCTCCAATTCCGCCCCTGTCGGACAGGCCGAGCTGTGCGCCCGCGTCCGCACCAACGAGCGCCACGTGTTCCTTGGTCGATGAGAAGAGCCTGCTCAGGCTCTGGGGGGACGTTCCGATATCCAGCACCCCGAAGAGTCCACTATCAACGGCCACGGTGCTCCCTTGAAAGGGCGAGTTACCGCTGGCCGAAGTGAATGCGAACCGGCTTGTCCGTGCGGTGTTGGCGTCGAGGGGTGCCACCTGCCCGACCTCTCGGACATGTGGGAGCTCCCCGAGTCGGTCTAGCCAGGCGGCGGCCTCCTCGTCTGATGTACCCGCCGGTACGTTCACCCGAACCTCGTCCCGAGCTGCGGCCGTTAGCCGTCCGGCGATCTGCTGCGAGGCAGTCGCGCCGATGCCGGCCGCGCCGATGAGTCCCGCGAATGCGAGAGCGAAGGCCGCAATCAGAGCGACAGAACGCAGCGGTCGAGACGTCACGTTGTTGATCGCCCGAGTGAGGCGATCCGATGCCCGTCGTGACCGTGTGCCACGACGCTCCTTTGAGGGAGTCACTGCCAGCGACGGCCGTTCCTGTCCGTCAAGTTTCGAGCCAACAGAATTTTCTGCCCCCGTGATCTCTAGAACACCGTCAGCCATCCGGACCGTTCGGTCGGCGTAGGCGGCAATCCTCGGATCATGGGTGACGAGGATGACCGTTGCTCCCTGTCGATTGAGCTCGAGCAGGGCCTCCATCACTTGATCGCCGGTCTCGCTGTCCAGGTTTCCGGTGGGCTCGTCCGCGACGATGATCGAAGGATTCGTTGTAAGGGCCCGCGCGATGGCAAGTCTTTGACGTTCCCCACCGGAGAGTGACCGTGCCAGTGCAGCGGCCTTTTGATCAAGGCCCACGGCTTCTAACGCTCGCGAGACCTTTTCGGATTGCTCGCGGAGCGGTGCTCCTTGAATTGCGAGGGCCAGCGTCGCGTTTCGTTCGGTGCTTTCGTATGGGTTGGCGTAGGAGGACTGGAAGATAAATCCGTAGGTTGTGCTGCGCAGGTGATCGATCTGTGTTGCGCTCAGACCGCGAACGTCAATGTCGCCGAGGTGGTAGCTCCCCTCCCAGCGTGAGTCGAGCAATCCGATGATGTTGAGGAGTGTCGACTTTCCCGATCCGGATCGCCCCACGATCGCGAGGAATTCGCCCGGTTCGACGACCAAGGACGCCTCTCGGACAGCGAACCACTGCTGCGACTCTCCGTAACGGCGCTGGATATGGTTGAGCGTGAGCCGTGGCGGTGAAACGGTCATTGGGACACCAATATCTCGTCCCCGACTGCGAGGCCCTCAGCTTTGATGGCCGTCCACCCGTCCGCATTTCGTACCACGACGATTGGAGTGCGCGCAGGAGTATCCGATTTGCTGCGCTTGATCACGTAGTCACCGCCAGAGTCCGACCGGATGGCGATTGTAGGCACTGCCATGTCGGGTTTTGACTCGGTGCCGAAGAGGACTGCGACGGCGTCGCCTGCCGTCAGGTTTCCGCCGGCATCAAGGTTGATTTGGATGTCGCGGCCGGGTGGCCGTCCGCCGCTGGTGGGGCTCGACTGGAAGTCACTGATCTTGGCCACGGCGCCGGTGCCCTTTTTCCCGCCAGAGCCGGTGATTGTCACCTTGTCGTTCAGTTTGATTTGTTCGGCCTCGCTGACACTGGCTCGCACACTGACGTAGGGGGATCCCATTCCCAGCACAGCGAAGGGGTGATCGTTGTCCACGGAAGTGCCGGCCGGAGCGACAGAGACCAAGGAGAGGGCGCCGAGCGAGGTTGGAACGGTGTAGAACTCTGCGGTGGTGATCGTCGTGGAGTATCGACCACCAGGTGGCTCGACATTTGCGGCTGAGTAGGCGGAGCGCACTGCACTGAGGGTGGCGCTATCGACCTTCCCCGTTTGCGGGACTCCAAGCGCCTTTTGCAAGCTGGCGACGTCACTGCCAGTATCTCCAGCGACCAGGTTCCGGAAGAGCGGTATATCCACGCTGTACAGAAACACGGGTCTGTTCGAGACAGTACCAAGAAGCTGTCCGTTGGTAAGTGGGCCGGGGTTAGCCGAAACAGAAGTGACAACGATGCGCTCTGCGCCCGCCGGTGGGCCAACCGTCACCGGCTGTTCCTGTGTCCCCGAGACCTCGCCTTGGATGCGGATGTCGGCGGTCACGGTCCTGGATTCAACCGGGGCGTATACGGGCACATTCGTCCCGCGAGCGTCAAGCACAGCCGAGTCCGGCGAACGCACCCATATACCCAGAAGGAATGCCGCACCCGCGATAAGGACCGTGATTAAGACAAATGCGAGTGCGCGGAAGGGATGATCCAAACGACGCAGCCGCCGCGGCTCACCCGCCAACGGTCGTGACCAATTTCTGTGCTTGGGCGACCACCTTCTTGACCTTGTCGCGGTAGGCCGTCAATTCGCCCTCGTGATCATCGATGTACCCTGCCTGCTTGGTCGCTTCCCAGTCCGCCAGCGTCTGGACGGAATTGAGTGATTCTTTGCACCGTACGTCGATTGCAGCGACCTCGAGCTGCTCTTCTCCAGCGGAAGGGAATTGAGGCACCAGAACCCGGGCATCCTTGTTGGCCGCCAGGCCCCCGTCCTGTATGCAGCTGAGCCACTTCTCCCGGACCGACTTAAACTCGTCGCTGGCAAGAAGAGCCTCGAACGATTCATTCATCCCGCGATCTACCACCGACTGATCCGGCGACGTGTTTACCCCCATCACGGGTAGCTGCTTGGTTGATTTGAAGCACGCCCGATAGTCCTGCCACCAATCGGGACCGAGCGCATCCTCCTGGGCTTGAACATCTTTCGACTGACTCGACTCGGGTAGCTCGTACCCATTGGCCTCAGCGTCGGCCGGCGCCCATAACCCATACCGACGATCCGGTAGAGGCGCGAGCGCCGACCAATCCTGAGACGCGCGGGGGAAAGTCAGCCCCTTGTTGGCCATGCACTTTTCGATCGCAATCGAGTTCGCATGGTTGACCGTCTGAACCTCACCCCAACTCATCGCATATGACTCAAGCGGCAACAGAATCTGTGCCGTCGCCGGATTGAGCTGCGCGCGCACGTTGGCGTGCGCTTGCGACGGCCCGGACGAACACCCGGTCAATGCAACGACGAAGATGAGCGCTGCTGCTGAAGTCGTCGCTGTCAGCCGCCCACCCGCCATCAGTAGAAGTAGAGGGAGTCGAACGAGTCGTTACGCCAGTCAGGCCAATTGAAGAAGCCCGCGGCTCCTCCGGGCTGCTGGAACAATGAACCCGAGTAACCGGGGTCGCTGAACCAGCCGATATAGGCAGTTCGGTTGTTGGCGACGGAGGAGATGACGTCGTGGAACCCCGCAAGCGACGACTGGCTGCTGGTCCACGATCCGAAGGCTCCGGCATAGCTGGAGTCAGTCCAGGCGCACGCGCGGTTACTGCCGCACTGAGTGATGGATGCCTGTGCCGGTGCGCTGAATCCAATGACAGAAGCAGCGACAAGAGCTGCAGCACCTGCAACCCCAATGATTGAACGCTTTTTCACGATATCTCCCCAATCCTCAGTGAACGTGAAGCTGAGCCGGAGTCTAGAACGCCCTGTCTAGGGGACGCAAGTACCAAGCGCGAGAGCTCCACGAGCATCCGAGAACATCAAAGCTGGTGCCATCTCGGGCGGCACCAGCCTGGTCGTCGGGCACCGCTATGGCCCGCCGGGTCGCTTGCGCTAACGATCGTTTCTGAACCTGCCCCCTGTCCCAATGTCGGGACGATGGTGTAGTGTCCCAAGCATGGGACAGCAAGACGGCGGATACCTCGATTGGCTCAGATGGCATGACTCGCTCACCACTGAGGAGCGGATCGCCCGCGGGCCTTTTCAGTCCGCGTTCGCAGTAGGCCGTGGCGAGCACGGTAAAGGCGCAATCGACCGCGCGCGCCGGCAGGCGTCCATCGCATCCCACGTGCTCGACCAGGTGGAGGAGCAAGCGGTGTTCGCCCTCCTCGTCGACGGCCACAGCGTCCGCGACGTCGCCGCGAGCACCGGGCTCAGCAAGAGCGAGGTGGGACGCATCGCCAAGCGTTTTGAACGGGACGGTGACACCTTGGTGTCGCACGCGACGTTAGCGCCCCTGGGAGCCGCAGACGATGTGCGCGACGGCATCCGCGCCGCGTGGGGTCACCGCTGATGCGGGGGTACACAGCGGTCCCGGACCCGTGGCCCATGCCCACCCTGCCGCAGTGGGCGGCCAACATCGTGGACAACGCCGTGCTGTTCATCGTCGGCGTGGTGATCGTCGCCGGCATCGGTGTCGTTGTGTGGATGGTCCTGAGCGATCGCGCTGAGCGTCGGCGCCCAGATGGAGGGCTGCATGCGTTTCGACCGTTCCACGCTGGGCGACGAGCTGCCCGGCAGGGTGCACCGGTGGTCGCTCCGGCAGAGCTGAGCGACCAGGACGCACCCGCCTGGGTGGCCGGCTACCATGTCGGCCGCATGGAACCGGTCGCGTCCCGGAAGTAGGCCGCCCGGTAATGCGGGAGGGCTCGTCAGCTCTGGGTATGAGAGTGTCGATGGCATGAGCGATGAACCAGAAGCGAACCCTCACCTTCGGGATGCGTTGCTGATCGCCAGGCAGCAGTGGCAGCTCAACGAGATACGCGAGCTGGTGCGCGCCTTCGCGCGAAATGGGACGTCGACGGCTCCGCCGGAGGCGTACGCCTATCTCGAACTCATGGTGGATGCGATCGTGGACGATCCGGAACAGGTAATGGCGCTCAACGCGGACGTGAGTCGGCTACTCAACGACGGGGGTACGACCTTCGATCCAGACGGTCGCCAGGCCGGCTGAGCTTCACGGCCTCGGCGTCCCGCTGCGTGGGTCGAGGCCAGCCTTCCATCGCTCGCGCTGTTCCTCCGGGGTCACGATCTGCCCGTGCGGGTCGGTGATGGGGACGAGGAACTTCGGCGTGCCTAGCTCGCCTTCGGCGGCGGCCTGTGCCTCAGCGAGGCTTTCGTAGTAGCCCAATGGCCACCGGTCAGCACGTTTCAGGACCCAATGGTCGACGCGGTACATCATCAGCGTTTCGCGGGTGATCTTGTTCACGGCCGGCCCGTGGTGGATTAAGAAGCGCGGTTGGATCGCGTCGTCGAGCACCAGCCAGTCGCTCTCCCCCACCCGAATCGTTCGCACGAATCCATTCGAACATACTTTCGAATCTCTGGTCTAATGGGGGCATGAGCACGAACCGCCGATATCCCGAAATGGGGATCGGCCGCGGCGTGGAGGAGATTCTGATCCGAGCCCAGCCGGTGAGTCTGACCGATGCGGAGCTCGACGTCGAGCACCACCCGATTCACCGGCCGGCGGAGCCGCGGCCGGTGCGGGCGTGGGTGCGTTTCCCGGAGACGGTGATCCGCCCAGAGTGCGAGGCGATCGCCTGGACGGATCGCGCCGTTCAGGTCCGTTGGACGTCGGTCAACGGCATCGTGCGTACGGCATGGGTGTGGCGGGGCGCGATCGAGGATGGTTGGGACCGGCCGCCGATTCCCCCGCGGCGATAGGAGTCCCTTGTCAGGCTCGGTCGCCAGCCGACCGCTCCGTAGCCTGTTGTTCCAGCCGCTCCCGGGCTTCGGTGATCAGCCGGCCGAGCGCGAACAGGGAGGGGATGGCCTCCGGGTTGCCAAGGCCGGAGTCGTCGACGAGCGTGACTTCGAGAGGGTTCTCATCCTCTGAACGGTTGTTGACCGCGGCGCGGATCGTGATGGCATCGATGTCGGCGTGGAGGACGTCTTCACCAGAAATTCCTCCTGTCATGACCACTGTGCCGTCGCCGCGCCGTTCGAACGTGCCCGCGGAAGTCGCGGTGGGAGGCATGTACCAGAGCAGATCGGCCGCGAATCCGGAGTCCGCCGGCAAGCCCATCTTGGCCAGGAAGAGCCGGGTGTACGTCGGGGCGAGCTTGCTCGTCTCCTGCGCCAACCATTCGGAGCGGAGTTCTTCTTGCTCGGCCGCTTCCTGTGCGCGCTTGGCCTCAATCTCGGCCAGCTCAGAGCGGTACTTGGAAAGGGCGGCCTCTGCCAGTCGGGAGTTCGTCATGCGGTGCCGCCGTTCGTCCGTGCGCGACCGGTGTACGTGAGGCCGGCACGGCGCAGGGCGTCGGCCGGCGTGCCGTCGCTGTAGTCGGGGGCCTCCCCCGTCATCGGCAGCGGCGCATTCGCGCGGGCGTACTCGTGCACCTGGTCGCTGAGTGCGTCCCAGGTTGGGATCTCACCCACCGGAGTGGTGACCAGCTCGACGCCGCACGTGATCCCTTGTTCGGTGAGGTATTGGCGGGCTGCCGTGAGGTACGCCTCGGCGTACGCGGCCAGGTCGCGCGCGAACAGCGCTTCGACGTCCTCGACGAGCTGCTGCGCGGCCGCGGCCCGCTCCTCGGTCATCCCCTCGGTGAACGTGGCTTCTGCGGCCGCGTCGCGTTCGTCGTCGTACAGGTCGCCCAGACCGAAGTCGTAGAACACATCCTCCGCGTCGAACGGCAGCCGCACCGGCTCGGTGCGGTAGCGCAGCAGCTCGGCGTCGTCGTCGCCGGCGGTGCTGTGGACGATCTGGCGCACGTAGTCGGCTTCCCATGATCCGGGCCGGCCGGCCAACAGCTCCTCAACGCCGCCCAGGTTGGCGGCAACGGCCGTGAGGACGTAGGTGGCGATTTCTCCGAAATCGACGGGCTCGACGGTGGCCTGCTCGGTGCCGGCGCCGCGCACGCGCGTCTGACGCGCCGCCGCGGTGAGTGCGGCGATCGCGTCGGCTACCGGGTTGGGCTCGGCAGGCTCGACCGCCTGCAGTGTGGTGGTCATCGTGTGGTCCTTCCGGATCGATACTCGAGGACGGTCTACAGGTTGGCCGCAGCGGCCCCCTGGGGCAGCTCACGGGCTCCCACGGGCGGGAACGGCTGCCCGTTGTTGTACTTGGCTTCCAGGCGCTCGACCTCGGCCATGACGGCCTTGTGGATGAACTGCGAGAGGTTGCGGCTGCCCTCAGTGGTCATCGTGTAGAGGATCGCGCCGCGCACGCGGTCGGTGTCGGCGGGGTCTTGGTAGAACGACACCTTCGCCCGTGACTTCGGCTCGCGTGGCGCGGGCTTCGTCGCGGCGCGCTCGGCAGCCTGGAGCTGGCGGGTCTGCTCTACCTGGTCGGCGTCCTCGTGCTGTTCTTGCGTCCACCGGGTGGCGTCGACGGCAGTCGGCGCGGCCGCGGGTGGCGGCGTGATGGGGCTCGATCCGGCGAGGCTGGATTTGCGTGGTGCTGGTCGGTTCATGATGCGGCTCCTTCGATCGCAGTCAGGTGGTCGGCGTAGATGGCTCCGAGTTCTGTCGCTTCGGAGCCGCCCCACTCGTCGAGGCCGCGTGCGGCCTCGGCCGCGTCGGAGATGACGACGCGCTTGGGGACGACGGGTGAGAGCATCCGCAGCCCTCGGGCCGTGATGGCTTGTCCCAGCTCGTCCAGCCATGTGCGGCCGCTGACGGTCTTTTCCTCGTGCTTGTTGACGATGACGCCCGCGACGCTCAGTCCGGGGTTGTAGTAGGCCCTGACGTTCTCGATCGTGTCGAGGAGCTGGCCGAGCCCGTTGGCGCTGAACAGCTTGGATTCGGTGACAACCACAACGGCATCGGCGGCCGTCAGGCCGTTGATGGTGAGCTGGTCGAGGCTGGGTGCGCAGTCGATCAGGATCAGGTCGTAGTCGTCGACGACGCTGGCCAGGGCCTCGCGCAGGCGGCCTTCTCGGCCGGCTCCGGCGATCACGAGTTCGTCGCGCACGTAGCCGAGCGTGACGCCACTGGTGGGCACGACGTCGAGGCCGGGCCAGACGCCGGGAACGATGACGTCGCGGATGGTCTCAGGTGCGCGCGAGCTGAGCGCGTCGGCAAGGCCGGCCTGGTCCTCCCCTACATCCTCGGCCGCGGCGATCGTCGTCAGGTTGCCTTGTGGGTCGTTGTCGACGGCGAGCACGCGCCGGCCTGCACGCACCGCGGCGCGCGCCAGGTGAAACGTGGTCGTGGACTTGCCGACGCCGCCCTTCTGGTTGCAGAGGGCGAAGATTCGAGCGGTCACGTTGGTTACCTCCAATGGGTCTAATAGTACTGTTACCGTCACGTCATGCTGCTGCGTTGTGTGCGCGTGGCGTGACAGGGCCGGGGAGCTGTCGGGCAGCTCCCCGGCCCTGCTTCGACTCAGAACGGGGTGTCGTCGTTGGTGTCGGCGGCGGCCGTCGCGCGCTGGACGGTGACGCTCTGTCCGCGCAGGCTCACACCGATTTCGTCGGCGCGGACCTCGTGCTGAAGCCGGGTTCCCTGCTCGCCCTTGTACTCGGTGATGCGGTAGCCGCCGGAGAAGGTAACGCGGATGTTTCCGCCTGCCTCGGCCGCGTCCACGAGGTTCTGCGCCTGGTTGCCGCTCACGGCGACGTCGTAGGCCGTGGCCGGACCGTCGCTGTAGGAGCCATCCGACTGACGGATGCGGTCGCTGACGATGACGCGGGCGTAGGTGTACGGGCCGTGCTCCCCCTCCCGGAGCGTGGGCGTCTCGGCCAGGTTTCCAGTGCGAGTGATGTAGCTCATTTCGATTCCTCCCAGAATGATGGTGCCTCTAACAGTACTGTTGGGGTTTATAGAGTTGCAATGACCTAGTAGCGCTCGACCTCCATCTCTCGGCCGTCCATCTGGGGCGGGTACAGCACCCACTCGATGCCGCTGACCGGGTTGGGGTTCTCGACGCGGACGCCGCGCACGGGCGAGCCGAACTCGATCGGCCCCAGCTCGTCGGTGACGCGCAGCGGCGTGCGGTAGATGCGGCCGCCGTGGCTGAGGATGCGGTCCCCGATCCGCAGGTCTGCGAGTCGAGTGACGATGATCTTGGACATGGCTTCTCCTATGGAGTGATCTAACGGTAATAGTACTGTTAGGGTCGTTGGGGCTGTTTTATGTTCCTGCTGGTTCGTGCCGGTGGATGTCGACTGGGCTACTTATGGCCCTTCGTTCACCTCTAATAGTACTATTACCGGCGTTGGGGGTCAAGTCACTGGCAGCTGTCACATTGCAGGGCTTCCATCGGGTCGATGGGCACCACGTACTCGGCCGCAGGGGAGCGGTAGTGGGCATCGCCTTCGTCGTCGCCCGCGGCGTGCGCCTCGATCCACATGTCCGCGCTGGCTGGCTCCCCGATCGCTCGAAGCATCCCCGCCAGGGCCTCGACCTCGCCGCAGCTCAGGGTCGGCCCCAGGTCGCCTGCCATGTCTCCGGCGGAGAACACCGCCGCGAATCGAGTGACGTCGCTGGTGTTGGTAATGAGTGTGCTCATCGCTTCTCTCCCTCTCCCTCTCCCTCATGTTGTTTTGCCGGGAAGGCACGTAGTGCCGTTCAGGGAGAGCGGTTGGAGTGCAACCCGCAGGGCGGCGGGGGAGAGAATTTCCGCGCGAAATAAGGGAGCTTGCGACCGCGTGCGGAAAATCTCGGCGGAGCTGGCTCCCGCAGGGAGCTTGCGCGGAGGCCGCCGACCGTAGAATGCCGCAGGCTTCCCGGCAAAAGACAGGGGCCGAAGGCCGTACAGTCGGCCGGCTCCGTCCGGCCGTCCGTTGTCGGCGCCGGCTCCGTCCGGCGCCGACCGCTCTGGACGGTGTTCAGTCGAAGCCGGGGCCGAAATTGTCGGTCCAGCATTGCGGATGAATGCCGGTTCGGATCAGCTCGCGTTCCGCGGCCGGCCTCGCGGGGGCGGCGTCCTGAATCAGCGCGCCCGCGCGCAGCGCGGCGGCTTCCGCGGCCGTGAGCTCGACGACGCTCGACCGGTGACAAAACATGCATGCGGGTGTGGTGTGCGTCTCGGTGGTCATGAGTCCTCCAATAGTGGTGTTGGGGTTAGTCGGCGGCGAGGTCGTAGCCGCCGAGCGGAGAGCGGCCGGGGACGTGGCGGCGTCCGTGCTCGCCGCGCTCGGTGAGGATCGGGACGCCGGGCCGCTGCCAGGCGGCCGGATAGGTGGCGGTGACCCATGCGGCGACGGCCGCGATCCGCTGCTTGTTCTCGAACCGGGCGAGCTTGCGGGGGAGGATCGGCAGCTCGCGCCATCCGGGGAGGGCGTGGTCGTGCCACGCCTCGACGGCGGCGCTCTCGTTGTCGGTGATGACGTGCCAGGCGCAGCGCGGGCAGTTGGCCTGATACCGGCCGCCGCCGGGCAGCGGGGCGGCGCTGTGGTCGTGGTCAACCTCACGGCACCAGGCGTCCGCGGTGAACATGTGCAGCTCGTGACCCTCGGTGACGGTCGGGCCGTCCAAGTAGTAGGCGCGGTGCCACATGTGGCTGCGGGGGATGCAGCCGAAGTGCCCGTGCTCGGCGCAATAGCGCTCGAACGCGGCGACCAGGGCGGCGGGTTCGTAGTAGTCCGCCGTGTAGCTGAGGGGCGCGCCATCCCAGGGGGTGGCGGCGACCGCCTCGCGCTCGAATTCGGCCAGGTCGAACAGGGTGGGCTCACCGGTCATTGCAGTTACCTCCAACAGTACTATTAGGGTCAGGCGGTGGCGAGCTCGGCCGCGGGCTCGGTGAGCGCGTCCGCGAGGGTGTGCGCGGCGCGCAGGACGTTGGCCGCGGTGGCCTTGATGGTGTCGGAGTCGCAGTTGCTCCACCCGGCGACGTAGCCGACGCTGTAGGCGCTGGTGTCCAGTCCGAGAATGCCGGCGACGACGTAGGCGACGCTCTCGGCTTCGGTTTCCTTCACGCCGCGGTGCTCGATGTACTCGGCCTGATCCTCCTCAGCGTGCAGGATCGCGTGCGCGGCCTCGTGCAGGGCCGTCTTGGCTGCCTGGGCGGGAAACAGGTTCGCGTCGATGACGATGCGTCGGGCCTCGGGGTCGGTGTAGCCGTTGGCAGCTCCCGCGATGGGCTCGCACTCGACGGTCCAGCCGGTGCCGGTGAGGTAGTCGGCGGTGGCCTCGAAGATGCCGCGGGCGTCGTCTCCGGTGAGCGGTCGCGCGATGTCGGCCGGGTCGCCGGCTTCCTCGTCGATGAGGTCGGTCTGTCCCATGTCGAACACGGAGACGGGGAAGAACCGCACGCGGCGCTGTTCTTCTTCCTCGCCGGTTCGTTCGTTCTCGACCGTCTCGCGAATCTCGCGGCCGCCAAAGATGCGGATACCGCGCTCGCCCTTGCGCACTTGGCGGTTGAGCTTCTGCCAGGTCCTGTATCCGGCGACGTGGGTCGCCTCGGGCCGCTGGGCGAAGATCAGCAGCAGGTTTCCCAGGCTGTAGCGGTGGAACGACTGGGCGAAGTTCAGGAAGGCCGCCCATGCCTCGGATTCGCGCAGCGCCTCGACCTGTGTCGCGATCGTCGCTTGCAGCTCCTCGGCCTCGGCACGACGCTCCTCGGCGCTCTTGGTGCTGGTGATCTTGCGGGCCATCTCGCTACCTCCGGTGACGGTATTAGTACTATTAGGGCCACTCAGACCCCCTCCACGTTTTCTTGCCGTGAAGGCACGAAGTGCCATTCAGGGCAGAGGAGGGAGTGCAACCCGCAGGGCGGTGGGGGAGAGAGTTTTCGGCCGATGTGAGGAGCGCAGCGACGCGGCCGAAAAGTCTCGGAGGAGCCGGCGGCGCAGCCGCTTGCGCGGACGACGAGGCCCGTAGAATGCCGCAGGCTTCACGGCGAGAAAACGAGCGCCGCAGGCGCGAGAAGCAGCCGGCCGCGTGCGGCCGTCGTTCACGGCCCGCAGGGTCGCGGGGAGTGCGAGGGCGCCGGCCCTCGTGTCGGCCGGCGGCCGACTCGCTCAGGCGATCCGCTCGTCTCCCAGCATCGTGTCGACAGGATCGGGCGCGATCGCTCGGCGGCCTTTGCTCGCCGTCGATGCCGTAGCCGCGCCGCTCAGCAGTGCACGTGCCATCCGGAAGTCGGCTCGACCGTTAGCGTCCCGCGGGTGTGCGCCATAGGCGTTTGTTCCCAAGTCGGGGAGGAGTGCGAGCTGGCCGGGTCCGGGTCGGCGGCTCGGGTGGGTGCGGCGTGGGGCGCGCATCCACGTCTCCTCGGCCTGCCACCACGCCCACAGCTCGCGCTCGACCGTGTAGCGGGCTGCGCGCGCCTGCAGTCGGCCGTCGACGTCGAGCTGCACGGCGGCGGCTCGACGGTAATCCACCGATCGCCGTCGCCATCCGTGGCGGGTGAGGACGAGGACGCCGGCACGGGTGAGCCGATCGAGGGCCGGCCGCACCTGGTTGACGGTGCATCCTGCGGAACGAGCGAGCGCGTCGACGGGTTGAGGATCCGTTGTGGTGCGGGCGTACATGTTCCCCGCGTGGAAGCCGAGCCCCGGTCCCAGCGTGAAGAGGTCGTGGGCAGCGTCCCGGGTTCTCTGGGTCAGGGTAGCCAGGAGGGTGGATCGTTCTGCGGACCCTGCCCCTGCGGGGCGCGGGTCCGCTTGTGACCGACTTGTAGATGCAGAGCTGGGGATAACCGATTGAGGGTCGATGGTCCAGTGCGCACCATGTGGACCATCGGCAGCGCGGGTCTGGGCGACCCACCCGTCCGCGGCGAGCCGTAGGAGCGCCGTCCTGGCCGTCTCCCGGCCGATCCCGGCAAACAGGGCGAGGCGGCGGGTATCGGCCTCTAGAGAGGCGCTGAGGGCTTTCAGGGCGAGCATGCACAGGACGTCGAGCACGCGGCGGTCGGCTGGGCCTCCTCGGTGGGCCCAGCGGCCGGCAGATGCGTCCGCTCGCGCCTGGACGTGGCGGACGTGGGCGGCGATCGCGTCGGCGCGGGCGTCGAAGGTGGGGTCGTCTCCGACCTGCCGGTCTGTGGTGGCCACGAACCGTACGGCCTTGTCCCATTGCCGGCGGAGGACGTGTGCGGCTCCGCCGCGGCCGCGAGGGCGGCGCTGTAGGCGATCGCGGTAGGACCGGACGTGCTCTAGGCCCGGTGCGTCGTCGACGAGCGCAGCGACGTCGGCGTGACGCCATCTGGCGGCCGCGGCGCCGACGAGGATGCGCCAGAGTACTGCGGAGGCGTCGCCAGAGGCAGCGTCCTCGCGCAGTGCGGCGGCGCTGCGTGCGGTGAGCTCGCGGCGCGGGCCGGGGAGGTACAGGCGGCCGTGCTCGTCGACGGGGATCGGGCGCTTGGGGTCGATACGCCCTGCGGGCTCAGCGCCGTTACTGAGCTTGGCCAGGGCCTCGACCAGGCCACGCACCTGCGCGGCCGTGGTCGTGGGGGTGGTGAGCATCCCGAGGTCGCCGCGCAGCACCGTCGAGCGGCCGCCGTGGCGGTGCGGGGCACCTGGCGGGCGCAGGCAACCGGTCTGCGGGTTCGTCAGGGGAACGATGTCGAGTGTTGGGCACACGTTGCGCAGGAAGTGCGCGAGGGTGGCGATCGTGCCTGCGTCGACGCTCTCGGAGAGAGCGGCCCAGACGTGGCGGCCGTGTGAGGGGCCGGACTCGCAGACTACGTGCTGAATGCCGGCGTCCGTGAGGAGGCCGGCGATCACGTCAGCGTCACGAGCTGCCGCGGCCGCGGCACCGGGCGTCTTGGCGTCGAGGTCGAAGCCAAGGAAGCGGAAGCGTCCGCTGGCGTCGGCCAGGTACATCGCCCACGGGCGCGTGGGCTCCTTGCCGTCGACGCGGCGGTGCGAGGGGTAGCGGTTCTGAACGTCGCCGTAGGCGTCGACGACAGCGACGCGCACGCTCGGCCGAGGGCTGATGGCCGCGGTGAGTATCCACGACGCGCCAGGAGCGCCGGAATATGCATAATCCGTCGCGAGGGTTATGATGGCACCGTCTTTCACGTAGTGGTTGACACAAACAGGCCCCGGTCGCCAAACCGGTTCCTCACATCGCTTGATCTGTTTCCGTCGCCAAACAGTCCAGATCAGGCACTTAGCTTCGGCCCCCGTCTCGCAAGAGGCGGGGGCTTGCTCGTTAAGCCGCTGTGATGGGCAGCTCCTCGTATTCGTGACGTGGGGGGAGCGCGGGCGCGTATTCGGGCATGCCGACTTCGCGCGCGAGCAAGGACGCGATGTAATCGTTGACGCTCATTCCTCGGGCCTCCGCTTCTTCGCGGACGGCCTCTCCGAGAGGGTTAGCTACACGCGAGATGAGGGCCTGACGGTCGCCTTTGCTGTGGCGGCCGCCACGGTATCGCTGCGCTGTCATGTTCGTGAGCCTAGGGGCGTTAAGAAACTGATTCTGGTAGGCCACGCGGGCGTGTTGCATCACTTCGCCTCCGATGGCGTGACCTCGATCGTGCATACGACGTCGCCCATGCGCAGGCTGGTGCCGGGTTCGATCGTGTAGGGCACGCCTGGCTCGAACCGGCGGGGTGGGTCGGTCTGCGTCTCGATGCCGTTGCCGCTGTGGTAGTCGGTGACGACGATGCGGCCCTCGTCGTCGACGTCGATGAGGGCGTGGGTGCGTGAGAGCATCCGCTCGGGGCTCTCGACGGCGATCGGCTTGCGATCGCCTACGGCGATGGGATGGCGGCCGAGCACGACGCTCTCGCTGGTGTCGACCGACTCCTGGGTGGTGAAGCGCAGGCGCAGGCGCGGCCGCGTGTTGGCCGGGGGAGTGGGCTTGGCCATGACCGTGTGGTCCAGCTCCTCGACGGGGACCACCACGGCGCGCACGAAGGGCAGCTCCTCGACGGTGGTCGCGGCGTCGGGGACGACGGCCTTGACGTCGATGGGGTCGGCTTCCACGCGGTGAGGCTCGGGCGTCTTGCACTGGACGCACACGGCCTCGGTGACGGGTTGGAGTCGCCGGCAGATGCGGCAGCGTCCCTCGTGGACGGTGAGCCCGTCTGCCGGCGGGATCGTGCCGGCGGCATCGAGGAGCTGCACGATGCCCTCGGGCCGAACCCCGAGCGTCCATGTCTGGCTGCTGTCCTTGACGGTGAGGCGCACCGGCCGGTGCAAGCGGATGGCGATCGCTACGCATCGGGCGATCATGCCGGTTCGCAGCTCCTCGACGCTGGTGGCTTCGCAGGGCCGCTCAGTGCCGTTGATCGTGATGCTGCCGATGTACGTCGGTGGAGCATCTGTGAGCTGGTCGCTGGGGCCGTGGATGCTGGCGACGACTTTGGGCCAGTCCGCGACGGCTTCTGATGCGCGGAGGGCCTGTGTGGCGCTCATAGCCCGCGGGCGACGGCGGCCGCGGCGGCCAGCCACGCCCGTTGCGTCGAGGGTCGCAGAGCGCCGTAGTGCAGCACGCCGTCGACCATTGCCTGGTCGAAGGGGATCGTGACGGCTTCGCGAGTGATGTCGCGGTAGCCGGCGGCGACGCGCTGCATGTCGGCCGGGGTGGCCTTGGGGTCGGCCTGCGTGACGATCACCACGGCGTTGTCGGCCAGCCGAGCGGATCGCTCGTCGCGGTCGGCCAGCGCTTCCAGGAGAAGCGCGCCGGCCTCGGCGTGGTCGTCGCGGGTGGTGGTGGCCACCACGAGCTGGTCGGCGTGATCGATCATCCGCCGCCACATCGGATCGGACTCGTCGTTGCCGGAGTCGATGAAGATCAGCCGGTAGTACTTGCTGGCGACGGCGTGGATGGCGTCGACGTCCTCGGGCTCGATGCGCTGCTCTTGGGCGAGCGCCATCGGCTTGGACCGGAGAACGTCGAAACGGTCGCGGGTCTGGTGGTGCACGTAGTGGGCGAGGTCGGCGGACTGGGCGCTGGTGCTCAGGAGCCGATCGACCTGGGGCAACAACTCGAGCAACGTCGACTCGTGCGGCCCCTGCTCGGTCCGCCAGCCGAGCGTGCCGCGGGTCTGGTTGTTGTCCCAGGCGAGCACGCCTGCGCCGCCGTAGCGGGCGAACACGCCTGAGAGGAGGACCGTGCTGGGGGTCTTGCCAGCGCCGCCCTTGCCGTTGACGATCGCGATCGTGCGCGGGCCGGGCCAGTGCTGGGAGACGGCGAGCACGTCGGCGCGCTCTGCGCGCTCCTCCTCGCTGGGGCTCATGCGGATGCCGGCGCGCGTTGCCAGGCCGCGCCACCCGGTGGTGGCCGGCTCCTCGATCTGTTCCCGCACCAGAAACGACTGGCGCATGGCTCGACGTGTCGGAAGGTCTGCCCTCGGCGCCGCGGCGGCCGTGGCGGTGACCCATGAGCCGGGGCCGGCCGACGCCGCGCCGGTCTCGTCGGCCTCCGCCTGCTGGGGGGCAGGTTCCGCAGCGGGCTCAGGGGCCTGCGGTCGTGCTTCGCGGCTGTCGTCCTCGGTCACGGTCTGGTCCGGGTGGATGATCAGCGGCCATTCCCCGGCGGGGTCACGGGTGAGGACGTGCAGCGGCCGGCCTAGCTGTTCGGCGCGGGCCGCGACGATCGCGACGACCTGAGCGCGCGCCTCGTCGACGTCGCCTGCGGCAACCTCCGTGACGGTGCCACCGATGGATACCTGGGCGGTGCCGTCCTCGTTGAGGGTCGCGGTGGCGCGGGGCCAGGCGGCTGCTTCCGTTGTCGTGCTCATGTGGGTGTTTCTCCTTCCGCTCATCCGCCGATGGTGATTCCCACGGTCTTCATGAAGGCCACGGGATCGGTGGGGGAGCCGTTGATCATCACTTGAAAGTGGAGGTGACAGCCGGTGGAGTCACCAGAGGAGCCGATACGGGCGATCTGCTGCCCTGCGGTGACCTTCTGGCCGTCCTGGACGAGGATGCCGGAGGCGTACATGTGCAGGTAGACCGTCTGCACGCCGCCGCCGTGGTCGATCACGATCGTGCCGTTGGAGCCGTAGCCGACGCCGAAGCCGGTGGCGATGACGGTGCCGGTCTGGGCGGCGTAGATGGGGGAGTCACAGCCACCGGCGATATCGACGCCGGCGTGGAGCTTGTACACGCCGCTGATCGGGTTCACGCGCATCCCGAAGGGATCGCTGATGGGGCCGGCGGCCGGAAGCGCCCAGCCCTGAGCGCTGACGGTACCGGTGCCGGTGCCGACCCCGGAGCAGACCTGGTTGCCGGTGCCGGTGCTCAGGCCGAGCTTGGCTCCGGTGAGCCCTTCGACGACGGCCACGGCGGCGTCCCAGTACTTGGCGTAGTAGTACGGGTCCGCGTTGACCTGGACCTTGTGCGCGGCGATCGTGGGCGCGAGGGAGTCGCGGTCGGTGATCGTGGCCAGCTTCTTGAAGAAGTTCGTTGCGCTGATGTAGGGGTCCATGCGGTCGCTGAGCGACCCCCATGCCCCGTTCGCGCGCTGCTGGAACAGGCCGCGGCTGTCCGGCCCTACAGCGTCGCCGTAGTTGAGCACACGCAGACCGGATTCGCCCATCGCCGTCATGACGCCGATGGTCTGGTCGCGGGAGCTGAGGTTGAGATCCTTGCCGGCCTGGATCACGTACGCGGCGTTCACGAGCTGGTCGTGCCCGTAGCCGCTGATCGTGGTGGCGGGCACCGTCTTGGGGTCGATGGTGACCGCGGCAGCACTGTTCCCGGTGGGGTTGCAGCTCGCGGACGCCGACGACGTGAGTAGCAGCATCCCGAACACCGTGGCGAGGATCAGCACGGGCACGGTGATGATCGCTACGAGCCCCCCAGACTTGCGATCCATCGTCAGTGTGTCCCTGCCGGAGGGGTGAATCGGCTGGCGAGCCAGGGCGACGCGCCGTCGCGTCGCGTGAGGATGATCGTGTAGGTGCCGGCGTCGGTGGGAACGTCCACCGAGACGGCGTAGGTGCTGCTGTCGTCGACGATGGTCCCGTTGCCGGTGAGCTTGTGCGCCGGGATGTTGGCGGGGTCGACGGACTGGTAGTCCTGCTGCGCCTGCGGCGTCAGGAGCGGCGACAGGGCCGCCCACCACTCAGTGGAACTGAGGTCCGGGCGCGCGAACGCCGTGAGCGCCTTCTCGGCCGCGGCAACGGCGCTACTGCGCTGCGTGGCGTCCCAGGCGGGTGCCGGGTTCGGGTTGACGGTTCCGCCGCCGGACTCGTCGTCGAGCTGGGTGCCGGGGGGAGCCGGTGTGAACGTGTTCAGGTCCGGGATGGAGACACCGGAGGGTGTGGGGGAAGGGCTCTCGGTCGGTCGCTGTTCGCTGTTACCGGCGCATCCGGCCAGCGCAACCGTGACCAAGACGACGCCGGCTAGACCGAGCGTGCGCTTTCCCCCCATTACCCCTCCTCGTGCTCCTCACCCCGCGCTGGCGGCTGTGTCCGCCGTGAGTTCGCCCCCTGCTCTAGAGCTTCCTTTAGTTCATCCCGCAGGATGAACCATGTAGCTCCGAGCTTGTAGCCGGGGATCACTCCGTCTTTGAGCCACTTGTAGACGCCGGGCTTCGTGAGGCCCAGCATCTCTGCAACCTCTGGGACGGTCAGTGTCTCCTTGCGCCCCTTGAACAGCGCATCAAGCCCTGACGTCACGGGGAACACCGGAAGCCGCAAGCGCATGCAGACAGTGTAAACGAAAAGTGGCTCTGTTGCACGCTGTTTATGCGTGTGTATCCCTGTAGCATGCTGTTGCTCCCAGTAGAACGATCGAGTATTCTTGTCGCGTTAGCGACGTCGAACACAATTATCGAGGGGGGAACGGTGAGCGACGGCATTAATCCATGGATATCCCGACCCACTGACCCTGAGCCGGCATCTCCAACGACCAGCGCACCGTCTGTTGCGCCGCCCACAGGCCCGGTCGGGCCTCAGCGTGGGGTTCCGGCCCCGGATCGCGTCGACCAGCTGCCGACGTACGATCGCCCGCAGACAGCGCCCCTGTGGTGGCTCGGAGCGCACGGTGGTTCTGGTGAGTCGAGCTTGGCCGCGCTCGTGCCTGACTGGCTTGCTGCCGATCACGGTTGGCCGCGTCCCCCAGCGGGGATGCCGGCGCGTGTCGTTCTCGTCGCCCGCTCCCACGCTTATGGGCTGCGTGCCGCCCAGGCGGCCGCAACGCAATGGGCGGCCGGCCTCGTTCCGCACGTGGAACTGCTCGGCCTCGTTCTCGTCGCTGATGCCCCCGGCCGGCTGCCGCGCCCGCTGCGCGACCTGGCCCAGGTGGTCGGCGGCGGTGTCCCGCGCACGTGGAACGTGCCGTGGGTCGAATCGTGGCGTCTGGGGGAGCCGCCGGCTCTTGCGGATGCTCCGCGGGAGGTTCATCGACTCGTCGATGAGCTGAGCGCGCTGGTCACACCCGGTGCAACGGGCACCACCTACCGAAAGGAACAGCGATGAGCACGCTGCACACCATCCTGACCGCGGCGAACGACTTCCTGGCGCATGTCCCGGCGGTCGACATTCCGAACCCGAACCCGCAGCAGCCGCCCGGCACGGGCGGCATCACCACGATCATGGCGTGGTTGAAGTGGATCGGGTACGCGGTGGTCGGCGGCTCGATCATCGTTGGCGGCATCCTGATCGCGCTCAGCTTCCGCCGCGGCGAGGGCCACGACGCCCTCCCGAAGATTCTCTGGCCGATGGCCGGCGCGATCGTGATCGGTGCGGGTGCCGCGTGGATCGGCACCATCGCAGGAGGGTGAGGTAGTCGTGAGCGACGAGAACCAGAACGAGAGCCAGAGCCCGTTCACACGTCCGGGCTTCATCGCCGCCGCAATCGTCGTCGCGCTGATCGTCGTGTGCGGGATCATCCTCGTGGCCGTCAACGTGGGCAAGGGGAGCCCTAACGCGGCTCCCACGTCCAGTACGAGCACGTCTCCCAGCGTCATCTCGTCGCCCGGCCCCGTGTCGGGCGACTCGAGCGTTTGCGGCCTCCGTGGGGTCCAGCTTTCCGGTACCGTCAGCGCGGCTCCCGAGACGTCATGGAAGTACCAAGATGTGCTCGCCTACCCGACGTCGCAGACCGCCGGCCCCGGTGCCACGGCCGCGTCCGGATACCGATACTGCTTCCAGCACACCCCCGAAGGAGCGTTGTTTGCCTCAGCAAACTTCGCGATTATGTCGTTCGATCAGTCGCTCCGAAGCACGTGGCTCCCGTACGTACTGGCCCCCGGCCAGAACAGGGACAGCCTGCTCAGCTCCGGGCTCAATGCAGCGAACCCATCCGGCATTCGAGCGTCGATCGCGGGATTCCGCGTGCTGTCGTACGACGGCGAGCACGCGCAGGTCGACGTCGCCTTCCAGGCCACGACTTCCGGCCAGATCGTCACTGGGTCGTTCGTCGCGAAGCTCATTTGGTCTGGCGGCGACTGGAAGCTCGACTCGTCCGCGCAGAACCCGGCGCAGGTTGATCAGCTTCCGAATCTTGCCGGGTACACGGCCTGGGCGGTGGGATGACCAATGGCTGGACAAGACTGCGGATTCCTCGGCACCGGCTGCGTCGTGCAGGACTGGGTGAACAGCGCGGTCGGTAATGCGATCGACAACATGGCGAAGGCGGTCCAGGAGGCTTTCGGTAAGGCGGTGGCCTCGCTGGGAACGGTGTGGGTGAACATCGGCACTCCGAACCTGACGGGATCGGGTGGCAGCTCGTCGATCGCCGCGGGGTCGTCGGCTCCGAATTCGGAGGGCATCACGACGGTGCTCAGCTATGTGACGTGGGTGTCCTTGGCCATCTGCGGTATCGCCATGATCATCCTCGGGATGATCGTGGCTTCTCGCTTGCGATCGGGGCAGGGGATTGCGGCGGTCGGCCGCGCCGGCATCATCTTGGGCGCGGTGGTCCTGATCAGCGGGGCGAGTTCGCTCGTCTCGACGATCATCGCCTCGGGGCCAAGCGGCGCCGGAGGCGCGGTCGCGTTTCTGCAGGCGGGGCTCTGGTGGTACATGGGCGCGCTGGCCGTGCTGTCGGTGATCATCGGCGGTGCCCGGATGGCGTGGGAACAGCGCGCCGAACCGGGACGGGAGACGCTGAAAAGCCTCGTGACGCTGATCATCGTCGCGGGTGCCGGCGTGACCGTCGTCGGCCTCCTCGTCGCGGCGTCCGACTCGTTCTCGGTGTGGATCATCAACAAGTCGCTGGACTGCGATGTGGCCGCGACCGGGTCCACGTGCTTCGGCACGAACGTGCTGAACCTGCTGGCGCTGACGACGAACCCGGCCGCGGGCGGCCTGGGCTCGCTGCTGATCATCATCTTGGGGCTGATCGCGATCCTCGCGACGGCGTTTCAGATCGTGCTCATGGTCGCCCGCGGGGGCATGCTCGTTATCCTGACGGGCATCCTGCCGCTGTCGGCGTCGTTCACGAATCTCGAAACCGGCAAGGCGTGGTTCCGCAAGAACGTCGGCTGGCTGCTGGCGTTCATCCTCTACAAGCCGGCGGCGGCATTGGTGTACGCGGCCGCGTTCCAGCTCGTCGGCACGAACGTGTTCAAGGACGACGGGACGGGCCTGCTGGCCGTGCTCACGGGCCTCATGCTGATGGTGATCGCGCTGTTCGCGATGCCGGCACTGATGAGGTTCGTCACTCCGCTGGTCGGCTCGATGGCTGGTGGCGCGGGTGGCGCGATGGGCGTGGCCGCTATGGCCGCGCTTCCGACCGGAGCTGCGGCGCTGGGACGTCTCGGGACGGGTAGCGGTAGCAGCGGCTCCGATGGGGGCACTGGGAGCACGAGTTCGACCGGCTCGACCGGATCGCCCTCGGGCAGCCGCGGCGGCGGCGGTGCGCCTACGTCTCAGCCCGGCGGCGGCGGTGGTGCGTCCACGGGTGCAGCGAAGTCGACTGGTGCGGCCACGGGCTCCGGTGGTGGAGCTGCGGCCGGTGGCGGAGCTGCGGCCGGTGGCGCGGCCGCTGGAGGCGGTGCTGCTGCGGGTGGCGCGGCGGGTGGTGCGGCCGCGGGTGCGGCTGCCGGGCCGATCGGAATGGGCGTGGGGGCAGCGGCCGGCGTGGTCGCTGACGGCGCGAAGAAGGCCGCACAGGCCGTTCAGAGCGTTGGCGAACAATCTACGGAGGGAGGCCCCAGTGGTGGCCGTTGATTCAACTCAGGAAGGCCCTCGGACCTACGGCAACTGGCGGCGTCCGACGTCGCCGGGCCTGCTGGGTCTGGGCACGGTGGGTACGGGCCTGCTGTTCGTGGCCCTGTTCGCGATCCTGATCGCGCTCATGTCTGCCGGCATCCTGGCAGCGCTGATCACCGCGGCGATCGCGGGCGGTCTGCTGCTCCTCCTGGTGCTCAAGAACGCCGATGGGCGCAGCGTCCTCTCCCGCGCCTCCAACCGGATCGGATGGGCCTCCGCCCGTTCGCGCGGGACGCACCTCTACCGGTCCGGCCCTCTGGGCCGCACCGAGTGGGGCACCTACCAGCTTCCCGGCGTTGCGGCAGCGACGCGGCTCAGCGAGCACACGGACTCCTACGGGCGTCCGTTCGCGCTCGTCTACACGCCCGTCAGCAAGACCTACGCCGTGGTGATCGGGACCGAGCCTGACGGCGCGTCGCTGGTCGATCCGTTGCAGGTCGACACCTGGGTTGCCGACTGGGGTCACTGGCTGTCCCACCTGGCCGACGAGCCGGGTATCGAGGGCGCTTCGGTCGTAATCGAGACGGCCCCGGAGTCCGGCACCCGCCTGCGCCGCGAGGTCGAGCTGAATCTCGACCCGGACGCTCCCGAGTTCGCCCAGGCGATGCTGCGGGAAGTCATCGACACCTACCCCGCCGGCTCGTCGACGGTGAAGGCGTTCGTGACCCTGACCTTCAACGCGATCCCGCGGAAGGGTGCACAGCCTCGCAAGCCGGACGAGATGGCGCGCGAGCTCGCGGCACGCCTGCCTGGCCTGACCGGCAACTTGCAGGCCACCGGGGCGGGTGCCGCTCGCCCCCTCGCGGCGCAGGAGTTGTGCGAGACGATCCGGATCGCCTACGACCCGGCGGCCGCACAGCTCATCGACGAAGCGCACGCCCAAGGTGAGACGCCCGAGCTGTCGTGGCCGGACGTCGGGCCGACCGCGCATCAGGCGTCGTGGTCGGACTACCGCCACGATTCTGCGACGTCGGTCACCTGGGCGATGACTCAGGCTCCGCGGGGAACGGTGCAGTCGGGTGTTCTCGCCCGGCTGCTGGCCCCGCATCGGGATATCGCTCGCAAGCGGGTGACGATCCTCTACAAGCCGATCGATCCGGCCCGTGCGGCCGGACTCGTGGAGTCCGACCTGACGGCCGCGCAGTTCCGTGCCAGCGCGACGCGAAAGCCGCAGGCGCGTGACACCCTCGCGGTGCGCGCCGCGGCCGCGACCGCGCAGGAGGAGGCATCCGGCGCCGGACTGGTGAACTTCGCCATCTTGGTCACCGCGACGGTGCTCGACCCGGCCAGGGAGCCGGAGGCGGCCGCCGCGATCGACAACCTGTCGGCCGGCGCGCGCCTGCGCGTGCGCCGTGTGTACGGGTCGCAGGACTCGGCTTTCGCGATGGCGCTGCCGTTGGGGCTGATCCCGACCAAGCACGTTCAGGTTCCCTCCACGCTCCGGGAGCGGGTGTGATGACGATGGCGACGAACAAGAAGCGCAAGAGCACCAAGAGCCCCGCTCAGAAGGCGCAGACGACGACCGAGCCGCGCCCGCTGCGCCCCAGTGGGCGCGGCTGGATCGGTCGCGGCCGCGGTACTGCCGGATACGTGCAGGCACCCGTCGAGTACCGCGGCACCACCGTTCAGGTGTGCGGGCTGTGGCCGTTCTCGGTGGGTACGGGCGCACCGCTCGTGGGCGTGCCGCTGGGGCGGCACCTCTACACGGGTGCGACGGTCTGCGCGGACCCGATTTCGTGGTTCCAGCGCGCGAAGCTGATCAGCAACCCGAGCGTGTTCGTGCTCGGCTTGCCGGGCCTGGGGAAGTCGACGACGGTTCGACGGATGGCCGCCGGCTTGGCCGGCTTCGGCTCCATCCCGTTCATCCTCGGAGACTTGAAGCCGGACTATGTTGACCTGATCGAGGCCCTCGGCGGACAGGTGATCCGCCTGGGCCGCGGCCGCGGGCACCTGAACGTTCTAGACCCTGGCGAGTCGACAGAAGCCGCGCTGCGGCTGCGTGAGGCCGGGTATGAGAAGGAGGCGGAGGAGGTTGAGGCGGATGCCCACGGCCGACGCCTCACGATCGTCTCTGCCCTGCTGACGATCCTGCGCAAGCAGCCGCCGTCCGACGTCGAGGAGTCGATCGTCGACCAGGCGCTCCGCATCCTGGATCGTCGCTTCGTCGACCAGGTGCCGGTGCTCGCCGACCTGCTAGCGATTGTCCAGGAAGGCCCGGCCGAGCTGCGCGAGGTCGCCGTCGACCGTGGCGACTTTGCCGAGTACCAGCGCACGACCCGCGGGCTGGAAGCATCGCTGATCAGCCTCGCCCGCGGCGGCCGCCTCGGGGAGACGTTCTCTCGGCCGACCACGAATCCGATGCGCCGTGACCGTCCGGTGGTCTACGACATTTCCGGGCTAAAAGAGACCGACGTCGACCTGCGCGCCGCGACCCTGCTTGCCTGCTGGTCGAACGGGTTCGCCACGGTGAACGTGGCGAACGCTCTAGCTGAGGCCGGCCTAGAGCCGCAGCGCCACTACTTCGTGATCATGGACGAGCTGTGGCAGGCGCTCCGCTCCGGTAGCGGCATGGTGGATCGGGTCGACTCGCTCACCCGTCTGAACCGCCAGTTCGGTGTCGGGCAGGCGATGATCACCCACACGATGCGCGACCTCGACGCTCTCCCCACGGAGGAGGACCGGATGAAGGCGCGCGGGTTCGTCGAGCGTGCCGGCATGGTCGTGGTCGGCGGCCTTCCGCACTCGGAGATGCCGCTGCTGACCACCGCCGTGCCGTTCTCGCTGGCGGAGCAGAGTCTCCTCACCGGCTGGTCTGCGCCGCCGTCGTGGGACGCCACGACCGGCAAGGAAACGGAGCCTCCCGGCCGCGGCAAGTTCTTGATCAAGGTGGGTGGCCGCCCCGGCATCCCGATCACGGTCAAGCTGACCGAGACGGAGCGCTCGACCAACGACACGAACAAGCGGTGGCACGCGCAATCCCGTGTCGGCCGGCGCCTGCACGCCGTCGAGCCGGAGGAGGCGGTGTCGTGAGCACGCCGAACAACCGCCGCCGCGACCCGGGCGGCCTGTCGGCGGAGTCGATTCTGCTCGCCGCCGGCATCGTGATCGTCATGGTCGGTGTGGTCGGGGTGAACCTCGCGGTTCGGCTCGGCCACCAGCTCGACCACACGGGGATCACTCTCAGTAGTGACCCCTTCACGCTGACGTTCGAGGTCCTCATGGGCAAGGTGCCGTGGCCGGCGTCGGGCACGTGGATCATCGCCGTGGTCGCGGCGATCGTGCTCGTCCTCGCCGTGCTGATCATTGTGGCGATCGCCCGCTACCGGAAGGGGCGGACCCGCGTCGACCGATCGGCCGCGTACCTGGGCCGCGGCCGCGACGTCGCGGACCTCAGCCGCAAGAGCGCTCTGGAGAAGGCTCAGCGCCTCGGCGTGCCCGACGCGCCCGGTGTTCCCATCGGGCGCACTGTCGCGTCAGGGCAGCCGCTCTACGGCTCCTGGGAGGACATGCACATTGACATCTGGGGGCCGCGCACCGGTAAGACGACCAGCCGCGCCGTGCCGGCGATCCTGGCCGCTCCCGGCGGGGTGCTCGTCACCTCGAACAAGCGCGACGTCGTAGACGCCACCCGCGACGTGCGGGAGAAGGCCGGGCAGGTGTGGGTGTTCGACCCGCAGGGCATCGCTTTGGAGGAGCCCACCTGGTGGTGGAACCCGCTGAGCTACGTCACCGACGAGGTACGCGCCGCCAAGATGGCCCAGCACTTCGCCTCCGGCTCCCGCGACGCGGACGCCAAGACAGATTCCTACTTCGATCCGGCCGGCAAAGACCTCCTGGCCGGCCTTCTCCTCGCCGCAGCGCTGGACGGCCGCCCGATCACGGACGTGTACACGTGGTTGACCCGGCCCGCCGATGACACGGCGGTGGAGATCCTTCGACAGCACGGCTTCCCGCTGACCGCCGACCAGGTGGCCGGCGTCATCGACGCGCCGGAGAAGCAGCGCGGCGGCGTCTACGGCACCGCCCAGCAGATGGCATCGTGCCTGACGAACCGTCAGGTCGCCCGCTGGGTGACCCCGTTGGGCGGGAACGCAAGCGATCGGCGGCCGCAGTTCAGCCCGGAGGCGTTCGTGCGCGAGGGCGGCACGCTCTACAGCCTCTCCAAGGAGGGCCAGGGCACCGCCGGCCCGCTGGTGACCGCGCTCACGGTCGCCGTGGTGGAAGCGGCGGAGGAGCTGGCCGCTCGGTCGGCTGGCGGGCGCCTCAGCACGCCGCTTCTGGGCGTCCTGGACGAGGCGGCGAACGTCTGCCGCTGGCGCGACCTGCCGAACCTCTATTCGCACTACGGTTCGCGCGGCATCGTCCTGATGACGATCTTGCAGAGCTGGTCGCAGGGTGTGGAAGTGTGGGGCGAGTCCGGGATGCGCAAGCTGTGGTCGGCCTCCAACGTGAAGGTATACGGCGGTGGCGTCTCGGAGGCCGGCTTCCTCGAAGACCTCTCGCGGGTGATCGGTGACTACGACCGGCTCTCCTCGTCGACGTCGAGCGGGCGCGGGCAGCGCACGGTGTCGCAGCAGCTCCACCGTGAGCGCATCCTGGACGTCGCGGACCTGGCCGCGTTGCCCAAGGGGCGCGCCGTGGTGCTTTCCTCGGGTTCTCGGCCGACGCTGATCCGCACTCAGCCGTGGATGACCGGCCCGCACGCGGCCGATGTGCGGGCGTCGATCGCCGCGCACGACCCGCAGGCGCAGCACACGATCAGCGAGGCGCAGCACGAGGTCGCCGCCGTTGAGGCGACCATCGGGAGTGAGGCGCGATCGTGAGCGACTGGGGCGAGGACGACTACGAGCCGCAGGACGCCGGCAGTTCGTCGACGACTGCGGCAGCTCCGGCCGGTGGCCGGGCGTTCGGGATCGACGTGGGCGGCCTGGCCGACGAGCTGGTTGATGCCGCGGTCAAGTCGTTGGTGCGCAAGGAAGTGTCGGCCGTCGCCGCCGATGCCGTCAAGGACGCCCTGACCGACGATGTGCTGGACGCGCTTCGTGCTCGGGCTGAGACGGCGGCCGCCGCGGCGATCGCCGCACAGCTCGAAAATTCCGGGCTCGACGAGGGCACCGCGGCGGATGTGCCGGACGCGGCAGAGTCGGTCCTGACCTACGGCAGCGTCGACGAGTTCTTGCGTGAGTATCTGCGCAGCGTGTACCGGCGCAAGATCGACGGCAAGAACCGGGTGTGGGCGGCCGAATGGTGGAAGTACGACGAGGCGGTGATCCGTCTCG
>NZ_MKVJ01000011.1 GCF_001898805.1 Leifsonia sp. 71-9 | reverse complement strand
GACCGGACGAAGACGACCAACACCAACCCTGCCAGCCAGTCCCAGACCAGCCGAGCCCAGACTCACAGCGGCATATCCTCGCTCGCTGCGCTCCCTGCGGTATTCCACGACCCGGCACTGCGCTCCGCTCCCGCTCACCCTCGATCCCCTTGCCAGACAGGCGAACAAGAACAGTTGAAGGGAAACCAGAGCAATGAGCGACACCACCAACGTTGTCGGAACCATCGAACACCTCGACCCCCACACCCTGACCATCGAAACCAACGTGCGCCCCTCCGCACCCATCACCCCCGCATTCGTGCAGTCCGTCAAAGAGAACGGCGTCCTCACCCCCGTCCTCGGACACCGCAGCGGCGACGGCACCGTGACCGTCCGGGCCGGACAGCGTCGAGTCTTCGCCGCACGCGAAGCGGGCCTCGCCAGCATTCCCGTCTACCTGGTGGACGCCGACGAGGTGACAGCGGAACGGATCGTGCAGCAGATGGTCGAGAACGACCAGCGCGAAGCCCTCACCGACGGCGACCGCGCCGCCGCGTTCCAGCAACTCGCATTCGAAGGACTCTCCGTCACCGCGATCGCCCGCCGCACCGGCACCAGGCAGAAGGAGGTCAAGACCGCTCTCGCGGTCAGTGAAAACGAAGTGGCAGCGTCCGCGATCCAGGAGCACCAGCTGACCCTGGACCAGGCGGTCGTGCTGATCGAGTTCGACGGCGACGACGACATCCGTGCCGACCTGATCCAGGTCGCGACCACGGACCCGGCGCAGTTCGCGCACGCGGCCCAGCGGGCACGCGACGAGAAGGCACGCGCCCAGACCAAGGCGGACACGGAAGGCGACCTGGCGGGACGCGGCTACCTGATCCTCGATAGCGATCCCGGCTACTACGACGCCGAGTACACCCGCATCAGCGAACTCCTCACCGCCGACGACCAACGCGTCACCGTCGAGCACATCGAGAACCTGGACGGGCGCGCCGCCCACGTCCGGGTTTACGCGGACGGCGACGCCACCATCAGCTACTTCCTCCGGGACCCGAAAGCGGCTGGATTCCACACCTACAGCGGCACCGCGTCCAAGTCCGGCCCGATGACCGAGGAGGAGAAGGCTGAGCGGCGCATCCTGATCGCAAACAACAAGGCGTGGGCCTCCGCCGAGACGGTCCGCCGCGAATGGCTCACCGACCTGCTCTCCCGCAAGGCTCTCCCCAAGGACGCGGCGGTCATGATCGCCAAGGGTCTGACCGTCCACCGGCAGGCGATCAGCACCGCCACCCGTGAAGGCAACGAGCTCGCACACCGGCTGCTTGGCCTGGAACCGTCCGGCTACTTCGAGAACGACAAGTTGGCCGCGCTGGTGGAGCAAACACCGACAAGGGCTCAGCATGTCGCGCTTGCAGTCGTGCTCGGCGCCTGCGAGTCAGTGACCAGCAAGCAGACCTGGCGGTACCCCTCCACCACCGACACGGCCTACTTCACCCAGCTCGACGCGTGGGGCTACAGCCTGAGCGACGTCGAGCAGATCGTGACCGCAGGCGAGGCCGTCCAGGCGGCAAAAGAAGTTGATTCGGTGGGCGCGGACCCTGCCGCAGGAGACTGACCGCGCCGGACAGAAGCGGGCCTGCGGGACAGGCCCGCTTCTCGTTGAGCGGTCAAGACAGTTCGCGAGTCGCCGCCACCGTCGACGGCCCAACAACAGGACCACCCCGCTGGGCTACCCGGTTGAAGGCCACGAATGGCACACACGCCGTCTCGGCCGTCACTGCCGCCAGCCGGCCAATCGGTGTGCGCGGATCAGCGGCGATCGCCCACCCGTCGACGGCGTACCGACTCACCGTCTCCACGCACTCCCGCTTCTCCTCCGCCGACGGGCTCGTCGAGCCGACCACCCCGATCAGCCCACCCTGCAGTTCCGGACCCATGTTTCTCGTATCGATGATGAATACCCGCATCACACAACTCCCCTGACTCTCGTTCTTGTTTGCCTTCCGGCGGAGAGATCAAGAGCGAGCGGGAGGGGCGCAGTGCCGGGACCGTGGAATACCGGAACGGAGCGCAGCGGAGCGAGGATATGCCGCTGTGAGTCTGGGCTCGGCTGGTCTGGGACTGGCTGGCAGGGTT
>NZ_MKVJ01000010.1:94958-144554 GCF_001898805.1 Leifsonia sp. 71-9 | reverse complement strand
CGCCTCGGCCGCCATCCCGACCAGGTTCAGCTCCTGACCGGTGGTTGCGATCGAGACGTGGTTGATCGCGTTGTTCACCCCGCCGATCAGCAGCGACCCGCCGAGGACCGTCAGCCCGAGGGAGAATCCGCCGGTGAACGGGGTCAAACCCAACCCGATGACCGTGATCACCGCCCCCGCAGCGATCTGCAACGCATCCCACAACAGATCCCAGCCGGCCTGCTCGCGGCGGGCCGCCTCCACATCCTCCGCATATCCGGAGAACATGGCCTCCCACCCGGCCGTGGCGACCTTCTGGTTCTGCTCGCAATACGTCAGCATTCCGGAGGTCAACTCACCCAGCTGCTGCAGAGTCAGAGAGAAACTCCCCGCCGTATAGGTGCGCCCCCGCCCCACCGTCAACGACCCGACGTTCTTGACGATCCGGCTCAACTCGGCGATCAGGTTCTGCACCTGCCCGAACCCGGGATCGGACGCCTCGAACGCTTCCCAGGCCTCCTTCTGCCCCTTGGCGATCGAATGCATCTGCTGCAGATCCTCCGCCGTCTGCTCCGCGGCCGCCGCTCCCGCTCCCCCGAGCGACACCAGATGGGAGGCATCCGCCGCGATCTGCCGCAGCTGGGCGCCGAACCCACGCAACTGCCCCATCCCGCCCTCCAGCTGAGACAGATGCGCGTCGTACTCGTCCTTCACCAGCCGGAAGTCGCCGTCGGCGTCGACCTGGGCATATCCGTCCCAGTACACGCCGACCGCCGTCTGGAACGTGGACAGAGCGATCAACAACGACTGCAGGATCGGCACATGCACTTCACGGACATACGCGCGCATCCCATCAGCACCCGCCCCGCTGACATCCCCCGACGCCGCCAGAGCATCCAACCCCTGAAGGAGATCACCCACCGCCTCGATCCGATTCGCAAGACCCCCCTGCAAACCCGGCGACGCGGCCTGCCACGCATCCGCAGAGAACTCCACCACACTCACTGCTTCGCGTCCTCGCGATCCTGCACCTCGATGTTCACCGCGAACCGGTCGAACTCCTCGGTGTCCTTCCGTGCCAGCTCCCCGTACGTGGCGATCAGACTGGACAGATCCGCATAGATCTTCGACACCGTCCGTGCCCCGGGAACGTTCAGCGGCTCTCCCCTGTCCCACCCGTCCTTCGTGCTTGCAACCCGAGACGTCAACGTGGAGACCTTCTTCGTCTCCTCGTGGAAGCCGTCCCTGACACTCCGCGTAGCCATCTCTACCCCTCCAGTCCCCTCAGTCGATTCAGGTCAGCGCTATCGCCACGGCCTGAGCCGAAAGGAGCGGATGCTCGACGGGATTGATCGAGAACGCCAGGCTGCGCTGCTTGCTCTTGCAGTCGCTGATCGCCTGACCGATCTGGTCGCCGATCCGCGAGTGGCCCGTCTTCGCCACCTCATAGCTCTCCGTGAAGCGGTTGCGCTTCTGTCCGGCCCACAACGCCCCGCCTGCCTTCTCGTACGCACTGATGCTGAGTTCGTTCACCGCGTCGCGGACGCTCTTGAGCCGGTCGATCACGCCCTCCAGTTCCCGGACGCGCGCCAGGGCCTGCTCATCACGCATCGTCGCCCACCAGGTCACGGACGCTCGCGAACGGATCCGCGTCCTCGACGGACGGCAGGGCCGACGTCGCCGTCGCGGCCGCGCTCGTCTGCCGCTGGAACCGGGCGTAGGCGTCATCCAAGATCTCGAGGACGAGATCGTTGTCCTCGTCTGCGTAGCCTTCGTGCACGATCTTGAGGATGTCGTCGTGGTTGAAGTAGGCGATGTTCGCGTCGATCATGCCCTCCGGGTACATGAACGCGCCGTAGTCGAAAAAGGCGTCCTCGACGATCGACCCGCGAGAGACGATCAAGAGCTTCTTCACGGAGCCCCTCAGAATCACGACGCTCCCCAGAGGAAGGAACGTTCGGTGATCGCCGAGCTCCTGCTGTTCCTGACTCATTTCCGTTTTCCTTTGCTGCGTAGCTCACTGAAGGGGTCGTTCGGGTTTATCGCCGCACCGCCGGGCGAGGCCGGCTCCGACGTCGGCGGCGCAACGGCGGGGAGGACGGCGGGTTTCGAGAGATCGACCGTCAGATCCGGTTCCGCATCGGACGGCTGCCGCTCGGGCGGCGCTTTCGCGTGTTCGAGCTGGTTCTTCGCGAACACGGCATCGTCGGGGTTCTCGAATCCGCGATGCACGACCTCCGCGATCTGCGTCTGTCTGATCACGACCTCTTTCACCCCGCCGGCCGCCCCCTGCGGATGCGGCACCGCTTTGTAGCCGGCCAGGAATCCCTCGGCGGGCTTCTGGAAGCCCCGCGCGACGATGATGTAGACGCCGTCGTCGTCTGCGATCGTGACGGCGCTCCCCAGCGGGAGCAACTCCGGAGTCTCGCTCACGCCGTCACCTCCTCCGAGCGCGGGAGCCTGATCTTCTCGAAGCCGCCGCCGCCGCGCAGCACGAAGAACGGCTCGTCGCTCCTCGGCTCGGCCTCGGCCGAACTCCCCATGCTCTTCACGAGTGGGCTGTCGTAGGCTCGTGCCCCGACCAGACCCGCGAACTTCAGCTCCCGGACGAGCTTGGGCACCGCGTCGAACGATTTGGCGACATAGTCGTGGCGGCTGAAGATCATGAAGTCCAGTCCTGCTTTGGACGTGTTCTTCACGGCGAGTGCGAAATCCTCGGCCTTGACATCCGTCTTGGCGATGAAATCCGCCAGGTTGGCGATCACGAGCACCATCGGGGCGCCCTGGGCCTTCTGCTTGTTGAGGGCGAGATAGGCGACCATGCCCGCGACGACCTGGCTGGCATCACCGGCGCTGGTGATGTAGCTGAAGTTCGAGGGGAGCGGGGTCTTGTCGAGCGCTTCGTCGAACGAGCCGTCGAAATCGACGATCATGAATTCCGTCTGCACCCGGCTGCCCTGCGCGAGCAGGACATCCTGGAACAGGAGCTCTTGCTCGTCATCCCGGGCCGCGAGCAGGAAGAAGGGCTGCGCCCGCGGGAGGAAGCCGACCGCCGTGGTGGTCGCTGTGGACAGCCCGAACGCGAGGCCTCCGGCGTCTTCGAGCCTTCCGACCGTTGCGAAGGAGTGGAACATCGCCGGCGTGAGCTCCGGCGGAACCATCGGGATCCGCGGCGGCCGCGCGCCCGTCCAGCCCGCGTCCAGCGCTGCGATCCGGTGTTCGAGTGCGGCGAGCGTCTCGGAGCCGTCGGCGCCGGGGGCCGGGAGGTAGAACTGGATCGCGGTGGGGACGTCGAGGAGCACCTGGCCGCGGCCGGGGAGGTCGACCTGCAGCAGCCGTTCCCGTCCCATGAGTTGCGCGAGTTCGCTCTCGTCGTTGAGGTAGAGGCAGAGTTTGGTCGAGATGTTGCTCAGCATGTTCACGCGGACTCCGCCGACGCGGCTCGCGCTCAGCACGAGTGTCACGCCGAGGGCGGATCCTTCGCGCAGCACCTGGAGGAGGAGGGAGTCGATCGCTTCCTTCCGCCGGTCGTTCGCGGTGAGGTTGTCGTACCCGTCGAGCACGTTCAGGACCATCGGCAGCGCCTGGCGGGTCTTCGCCCGGTACTGCTCCAGGTTCGCGACCCCCGCCTCCTTGAACAGCTGCTTGCGGGTGGCCAGCACGCCCCCGATCGACTCGAGCATCTTGCCGAGCTTCTCGGCCTCTTCGAGCGTGACGATGTCTGCGACATGCGGCAGGTCCGCGAGCGGCAGCAGACCGTTGTTCCCGAAGTCGATGAGGTTCACCTGCACCTGATCGGGAGTGCTGGCCGTCGCGAGGTTCACCACGAGGGTCTGCAGGACGGTCGATTTGCCATACCCCGGGCTGCCGAACACGGCGGTGTGCCCGTCGCGTGCGAGATCGAACGCGTAGTTCTCTTGCGCTTGCCGCGCCGGGATGTCCAGCATGCCCAGAGGGACGCCCAACCCGCTCCCCGGAGCCGGCGGCGGCGTGGGGATGCTCTCGGGCAGGTTCGGCAGCCACGGTCGATCCGGAGTCGTCAACGCATCGTCGCAGTGGAAGATGGTCGCGATCGTGTCGATGACGGCTTCCAGCTGCGTGGGAAGGTCGCTCGTGTCCTTGCCCTGCTCGACCTCTTCGTCGGGATCGTGGAACAGCTCGTACTGACCGACCTCGTTGATCTTGTAGATGCGCTCGTCGACCCGCTCGGTCACGGTCGCATCCGGGTCGTAGGGCACGCCCGCGTATCCGCTCTGGAAGAGCTCGTAGACCTCGTTCTGACCGACCTTCAGATAGCCGCGGCCGGGGTTCGTGATGTGGGCTGCATCGGTGGTCTTCAGCAGCTCGTTCGAGTCCTGCTCGCCGGCCATCTTCAGCGCGATCTTCGAGGTCGAGTTCGCCTCGATCTGGTCGTTCACGACACCGCTGGGTTTCTGCGTGGCGAGAATCAGATGCACACCGAGACTGCGGCCGATGCGAGCGACGGAGGTGAGCTCGTCGAGGAACTCGGGCACGTTCGCCTTGAGCTCGGCGAACTCGTCGGAGACCAGCACCAGGTGGGGCAGCGGCTTCGTGGGGTAGGTGACCTCGGGTTTCGGGTCGTGCCGCTGCTTGTACAGACTCATGTAGGCGTTGATGCTGTTCACGCCGTAGACGGCGAACTCGCGCTGGCGCTTGTTGAGCTCCGCTTTGATGCTCGCGAGCGCCCGCGCCGTGCCGGCACCGTCGAGGTTCGTGATGGCGCCCATGAAATGCGGGAGCTGGTCGAGGGTGTTCGCGATCCCCCCGCCCTTCCAGTCGATGATGAGCATGCCCACGTCTTCCGGCGAGAAGTTGATCGCGAGCCCGATGAGGTAGGTGGTCAGGAACTCCGACTTCCCCGAGCCCGTCGTACCTCCGACGAGGGCGTGCGGGCCGTGCGCGCGCTCGTGCAGATCCCAATGCACGTAGTCGGCCTTGCCCCGCCACCCGATCAGCGACGCGATCGATTTGTTCGGCTCGGCCCGGCTCCACCGTTCGGCGATCTGCAGGTCGTCGACGGAGGTGACCTCGTACTGCTCGAGCAGGCTCAGCGCCTCGGGCACGGCGTTCTTCTCGACCTCGAGGTGGTTCAGATTGGAGAGCCTCCGGAGCGAATGCTCCAGATCATCCGGCAAGGCGTACGGCGTGAACGGGGTCGCCACGTACACGTCGTTGTTCGTGACGAGTTCCCCTCGCACCCGATGCGGGCCCTGGATGAGAGCCGTCACCGTCTCCGGGAGCAGCTTCGCGTCCTCGCTGCACCAGATCACCGTCACGCCGAGATCGCTCATGTCCTCGGCGAGCAGTTCATTGATCCCGTGTCCAGCCAGGAGGCGGTCGTCGGAGATCGTGAACACGTAGTGCGGCGCGAACTGCGGCTTCTGAGTGCCCGCATCCTTCAGGAGCTGCCGGCGCTTCTGGAGGAGCTGATAGAACGTGTTCAGCACCACGTCGCGCAGCTTCTCCGAGTGGATCAGGCCGCGCATGTTGAGCTCCCTGAGCGTGAAGTGCGGCAGCAGCCTCCACGCGTTCCACGTCTTCGCATACGACTCGCGGGACAGCACGCTCACGAAGTTCAGGTCACGATACGAGTGGAAGAACGCGGTCTGGAACAGGAGCGACTGCAGGTAGTCGTCGACGACATCGGGCGGCCCGACGAGCCCGACCGTCTGCCCCGACAGACCGATGGTGGTCGGCACGTCGCGCTGCGTCTGGAACTCCGCGGCGAGGTCCGTCACGTGCTGGCCGTGCACGCTGGCGTCCTTCTCGTTCACGCCCGAGGAGACCTTCACCGCGGAGGGGCGGTCGGACAGCCCCAGCGACACCTGCAGGAAGTCCTTGTTGAAGCGCTGACGCTCGTAGATCCTCGGGTCGTACCGCTCGACCATCTCGGCGAGCGCGTGCGGGCTGGGCTGCTGATACAGCAGCACCTGGCGTTCGCCGGCATACGCGCGGGACACGTCGGCGATCGTGCGCACCAGGTAGCGGGTGTAGTCCTCGTCGGCCTGCGTCGCGGCCGCCTTCGCCTCCTTCTTGTCCGCGATGTACTGCGACACCGTGAAGGACGCGGTGAGCACGCTCGCGAGGCCCATTCCGATCAGCATCAGCGGGTTGTTGCCCGTGATGATCGTCGTCATGCCCGTGGCCGCGATCATGGAGAAGGGCGGCACCAGCATCCGCACGATACGGCTCTTGGGCTTGCCACCCGGCTTGTCCGGGCCCTGCAGCGTGAACTCGGCGTCCTCGACCTCGAGATTCATCTTCGGGGAGCGTCGGTAGTCGGGGAAGTCCGGCGGGAACTCGCTCACCGCCGGCTGGGTCAGGAGCCTCGTGTGATCGAGCACGAGGTCGGATCGAAGGTGCGTGATCTTGAACTGTCGAGGTCGCCTCTCGAGCAGGAACGCCTCGGTCAGCACCACCGTCCCCGCGGCGAGCTCGAAGATCCGACGGCCGGAGACCGCCGCACCGTCGACGTACACGAGCCGCTCCTGCGCGTCGACGATCAGCGAATCGCCGCGGATGATGAGAAGCGGTGCGGCCGGTGCCTGGATCCCGGCGTAGGCCACGTCGCCGATGACGAACTCCGCGCTCTGATCGATCGTGAAGGCCTCGGTGCGGGCACGGCTCGCCGAGACCACGAGGCAGGCGAGATCGCCCACCGTCTGCAGTCCATCGCTGAGCCTGTCGCCATCCGCGTAGACGGCGTCATTGACGACGCTCAGCTTGTGACCGCGATGCTCGACGAACGGGCGCTCTTCTGTGAGGGACAGCTTGATCGCCTGCTGTCCGTCGAGCACGTACACGAGGTACCGCAGCCGGCCTGCGTCGAGCCGGGAGTCGAGCGCGGCCTGGCGACGTTCCCCGACCACGTCCGTGGCGAACACGCTCATCCCTGCACCGCCTCGCCGGCCGAACCCGTGAGCTTCGCCGTCAGCTCGTCGATCGCCTTGGCGTACTCGTCGAGGAGCTTCTGCTTCTCACCGCCGGGCATGCGGGTATTGAGCTTCGTCGCCTGGTACAGGTCGGTGTAGGCCAGTAGCGTCAGCTGGTCGTCGCCGAGGTTCTGCGCGAGATCGAGCGCCTGGTCGAACTCGCCGCGACCGATCGCGATCCAGTAGTTCAGCGTGACGTCGTCCGATTTCTCGGAGACGTTGTTGAGGATCGCCTGCTTCTGCGTCGCCGTGAGGTCGTCCAGGTTGATGCTCGACACCGCGAGCACGTACTTCGCCGATGCCGGGAGCGATGCCGCCGCGTAGCCGTCCAGCTTTCCCAGGGCCCCGGAGTAGTCGCTCGCCAGGAACCGCGCCTGGGCGTCGACCACGGCGGTCTGCAGACGGTTCTGACTCTGGGCCTGCCACGCGAACACGCCGGCGACCAGACCGACGGAGGCGCCGACGATCCCCAGCACGCGGTACCAGGAGTAGCGGCGCTTGGAGACGCTCACCTTGGTCGCCGCTGCCGCCGCCTGCTCCGCTTTCAGCTGCGCGTCGATCAACGCGAAGAGCTCGTCCGTCGTGGTCGTCTGCCACACCGAGGTCGAGAACGAGTCCCGGAGGCCCTTCGCGCCGTCGAGAAGCTGCTCGAAAGCCAGCTTCGGGCGGTGGGTCTGGATCACCATCGCCTGCAACGACCGGAGGAACAGCGCCTCGTCGAACGACATCGGAGCGAGCATGCCCTGCAGGCCGCAGTGCACGACCCGGAGCCGGTCCGCGTTCAGGTACACGTTGTCCGGGTGGATCACCGGCACCCTGAAACCGCCCCGGTACGTGACACAGGCCGCGAGTTTCTGCGCCAGCGCCAAGCGGTCGAGGCGGGTCGTCGCCCGGCTCACGGCCTCGCTGAAGCCGATGTCGCCATCGCCGAGCGCGTACGCGATCTCGAGGCCGGAATCGGCCTCGCTCGCGTCGACATACCGACGGATGACGTCGAGGCACGCCTCGTCATAGCCGTTCTTGGACACTCCGACACGGAGGAGTCCCCCACCGGCATCGAACTCGAGGTCGGTGCCGTCGATCTGAATACGCATTGCTCAACTCTTCGTAGTGATTCGTAGACGGTCGCCGTTGCCGACACCGAATGATGCGATGACGTCGTGCCCGCCGAGGACGAGAGCCTTCCCGTCGAGCGCGAGCTCGTAGCCCTCCGGCAGGACCATGCCCTTCGCCGCGAACGCATCGCCGATCAGCCGCCGCAGCCGGTCGAACGTGACTTCGCCGGGCACGAGGAGATCGATCTGCTTCCCCCGGAACTCCAAGGTGATCTCGATCAATGGGATGCTCGCCTTCTTCTCGCCCAGAACCGCCCCAGGAACACGCCGACCAGGATCACGAGCGGGACGCCGATCACCAGTGCCAGGGTCGGGAGGATCGCCGACTCTTCGCGGGCTTCGACGGCCTGCGAGTGCACCTCGGAGGAGTAGCCGCCGAACAACCCGGCCCGCACCGCCGCATAGGCCTCGGTTTCGGAAGCAGACGGCTCGAAGGTCAGGGTGCCTGCGACGTCCAGCCGCTCGGCGCTCGCCTCCCGTTGCTCATCCGCACGAGCGGAGAGCTCCGGGGAGAAGAGCCGGCCGCGGACGGCGAAATCACCGACGGCCCCCGTTCCGACCGATTCGTCGACCAGGATGTCGGCGTTCAGGTTCAGACTCCCGTCGCCCGAATCATGCGGATCCCCCAGGGCGGGCGACGCCACGAGGACGCCCGCCGTCAGACCGACGGCAAGCGCCCACGTGACGCCCCGGGCGGCGGAACGCGACCGCCGTCGCAACTGCTCGCGCTCGTGCGGAAGGGGACTAGAAGCCGAAGCTCTGGGCGTCCTGTGCATCACGCTCGGCGATGGTGTCGGCGTACTTGTTCAGCTGCTCGTTGATGTTCACGAGCAGCTCCTCGAACTTCTTCACGCTCTCGTACATCTGGTTGTACTGCTCGAGGTACGCCTGGAAGGCCTGGCCTTTCCACTGCTCGGCGATGGTCGAGTTCATCTGATTGACCTTCTGGATCGCCTGCTCGATCTCTTCCTTCGAGCGGGTGTAGACCTGAGCCTGCTGCTTCAGTTCTTCCGGGGTGACGCTGATCTGGCCCATGGTGGCTCCTGTCTCCTGTAGAGTGCGAATGGTGACGCCAGAAATACTGCACGTGTATTCGGCGCATTACACACATAGAAAACATATCGGTTTTACGGGACGCAGATCAAGTCGGAGTCGGCTGGCGCCGTGGATCGGTCGAGCCAGGCGTGGCTCAGCGCCGCGCGAGACGTCGGGAACGGCCGGTGACGGCTAGGCGACGCCGGTGACCCGGCCGCGCTCCATCAGGTAGCCGACGGCGACGGCTCCGGCGATGCAGAGCATGAGCGGGGCGAGCAGCTGGAGGCCTTGATCCGTGAACTCCATGACCAGCACGAGCGCGGTGAACGGCGCGCGCATCGTGACGGCGAGGAACGCGGCGGCGCCGATGAGCGCGAAACCGGCGAGCGGGGCGCCCGGCCACACGAGGTCCCAGACGGCCCCGACCGTCAGACCGAGGCCGGCGCCGATCGCGAGGGAGGGGGTCAGAGTTCCGCCGGCGGCACCGGCGCCGATCGTGCCGACGGTCGACGCCGTCTTCACGAGGGTGATGGCGAAGATCAGCAGCACCGGCATCGCGGCGGTGAACGCCAGCTGCCCGAGCGACCGCCCGTTGCCGAGGATGGCGGGCAGCCACAACGAGACCACCCCGACGGCGGCGAAGACCAGCGGCATCACGATGAGGATGCCCCACGATTTCGGGCGGTGGCGCTGGGCGAACCCTGCGAGCTTCACGAACCCGACCGCCGCGAATCCGAGCAGGGGGCCGGCCAGCACGGACCACAGCACGATCGTCGGGGTGAGCGGCACCTGCTCGACGGCGTACAGCGGGTTGGCGGGAACGACGATGCGGGCGACGAGCGCGGCGATGGCGGAGGTCGCGAGGGCCGGGAGGATGGTGGCGAAGCTCACCTCGGCGAGCAGGATCTCGACGGCGAAGACGGCACCGCCGAGCGGCACGTTGTAGACGGCCGCGAGGCCGGCGCCCGCTCCGCACGCGACCAGGATGCGGCGCTCCCTGGCCGTCACGCCCGCACGGTCGGAGAGCCAGCCGGCCCAGAGCGCGGCGACCTCGCGCGGGGCCACCTCCCGGCCGATGGACGCGCCGAGGCCGACGATCACGATCTGCAGCGCGGCGTTGACGAGCGTCACGATGCCGGGCATCCGGCGTCCGCCGACCGACGCCTCCACGGAGACGACGGCGTGATCGGGCCGACGCCGGCCCCACAGCCGGAGCAACCACCAGCCGACGCCGCCGATGACACCGGCGACGACCAGCGCGACCACCCGGCTGACCGGCGGAGCCTCCTGCAGGCCTTCGAGGAACGTGCCTTCCGAGTAGCCGAAGGCGAGGTGCTGGATGGCGTGGAGGGCGAGGTAGACGAGCGCGCCGCCGATGCCGCCGCCCACCCCCACGAGCGCGGTGACGACGACGAGGCGGATCACCCAGGAGGGGGTGCCGGGGCGACGCACGGCTCGGGCGGAAGGCACGGCTCCAGCGTAATGGAGCAGGCCGTCGCGATAGCGCGGGTCAGGCTCCCGGGACGAGGGCCTTCACCGTCAGCAGGGAGACGGAGCTCGACTGGCAGGCGGTCACGTCCGCGTCCTTCACGAAGAGCGACTCGGTCGACCCGGGCGGGTAGACGCGGAAGCCGTCCGCCTGCTTCGGGTTGCAGTCGGACTGCGAGTAGTTCAGGGCCTGCACGATCTTCAGCGCCGCCTGAGCGGTGCCTCCCGGCTTCAGGGTCACCGTGTCGTGCGGCGAGCTGCGGTCGAAGTCGGCCGGGGCACCGAGCTGGGTCCCGTTGCCGTCGCCCACGAACGAGACGCCCGGCCAGCCCTGCAGCGAGCACTCCGCCGTGCCGCCGTTGGTCAGCACGAGGGTGACCTCGCTGCTGCCCGCCGCTCCGCCTCCTCCGGGCTGGATGCTGCCGGTGAGGCTGCTCGTGGCGCACTGCCCGTCGACCGGCGCCGAGGTGCTGGTGCCGGTGGGCCGCGAGGTCGGGCCGGGAGAGGACGAGGTGGTCGACGTGGACGAGAGCGGGGTCGACGTCGGCGAGCCGGACGAGGAGCACCCCGCCACGGCGAGCGCCAGGGCGCCGGCGGCGAGCGCGACGGCGGCCAGGCGCGAGGCGGCGGGACGGGACGAGGGAATCCGTGAGCGGGCCATGCGTCCATCCCACCAGCCGGAGCGCCCCGCGCCGTGGCAGCGCGCCGGGAGAGGTCCGGATCGGCCGCCGGACCGAGGCCACCCATGTGGTGTGGAGACGCACCCTGGCAGGATGGACCCATGAAAGCGATCGCATCCTGGCTCACACGCTATTGGGCGGTCGTCGTCCCGATCATCGGCGTCGTCCTGCTCGTCGCCTTCTGGACGGTCGAGCTCCAGCCGTGGGCGGTCGTGCTGATCGCCCTGGTGCTCGGCGGCACCGTCCTGGCGGCGGTCCAGCACGCGGAGGTCGTCGCCCACCGGGTCGGCGAGCCCTTCGGCTCCCTGGTGCTCGCGGTGGCGGTGACCGTGATCGAGGTGGCGCTGATCGTGACGCTGATGACCTCGGGCAAGGACTCCGAGACGCTCGCCCGCGACACCGTCTTCTCGGCCGTCATGATCACGATGAACGGTATCGTCGGCCTCTCGCTGCTCCTCAGTTCGAGCCGCGGGTCGATGACCTCGTTCAACCCCAAGGGCAGCAGCGCCGCGCTCGCGACGGTCACCGCGATGGCGACCCTCACGATGGTCGTGCCCACGTTCACCGAGACGCCGGGCCCGCAGTTCTCGCCGAGCCAGCTCGTGTTCGCAGCACTGGCCTCGATCTCCCTGTATGCGATGTTCGTCTTCACGCAGACCTTCGCGCATCGCGACTTCTTCCTGCCGGTCGCTCTGAAGCCCTCGGAAGGAAACGGCAACGAGGACGACGAGGACAGCCACGCCGAGCGGCCGTCGAACCGCACCGCGCTGATCAGTCTCGGCCTCCTCCTGGTCGCCCTGGTCGCGGTCGTCGGCCTCGCGAAGCTCGAGTCGACACCGCTGGAGCGCGCGGTCACCGCGGTCGGGCTGCCGCAGTCGTTCGTCGGTGTGATCATCGCGCTGCTGGTGCTGCTGCCGGAGGGCATCGCGGCCGCGAAGGCGGCGAAGCTCAACCGGATGCAGACGAGCCTCAACCTCGCCCTCGGCTCGGCCATCGCGAGCATCGGCCTCACCATCCCGGTGATCGCCGTCGCCTCGATCTGGCTCCCCGGCGCACTGCACCTGGGTCTCGGCGCCAGTCAGATCGTGCTGCTGGCCCTCACCGTCGCCGTCAGCATCCTGACGCTCATGCCGGGACGCGCGGTGCGGATGCAGGGCGGCATCCACCTCATCCTGTTCGCGGCCTTCATCTTCCTCTCGGTGGCGCCGTAGCCTGGCCCCATGGGTTCCCGGGATCCGCGCGTCGACGCCTACCTCGAGCCGCTGCCGGATCCCGACGGGCTGATCACGGCGGGGCACACGAACACCACGGCCCGCACGATCGGGTTCCGCGAGGGAGACCCGATCGCGCGGGAGGCGCTGCTCGCCTTCCTGCGCCGGCTGATCGCGGACAACCGCGCCGGCGGCTGGCGGGCGATCGCGAAGCGAGGCTAAAGGCCGTCAGACCGCCGTGCGGGTGCGGCGACGACGCAGCACCAGGACGCCGAGCCCAAGGACGAGAGCGCTCGCGGCGAGCGTGCCACCGGTGACGGGGTCGACGAGCGGCGTGCTCTCGGATTCGCTGACGATGGTGAAGTCGGCGTCGAACGACTTCGAGCCCTGGGTGAAGGTGATCGTCGTCGGGCCCTGAGCCAGATCGCTGAGGGTCGCCGACCAGGTGCCGTCCTGGCCGACGACGGCGCTGCCGACCGGCGAACCGTCAGCGGTGCGCACGTCGACCTGAGCGCCGGGACTTCCGACGCCGGTCACGACCGCCCGGTCGACGGGAAGCCCCTCGCCCGCACCCGGCGACCGCAGCTCGAACGGGTTGTCCATGGTGTAGAGATTGCCGCCGCTGACCGTGTCGTGGCAGAAGAAGACGAGGGTCAGACCGTCCGCGACGGCTCCCGTCGCGGTGATCTCGAGCGCTCCCCCGGGGCCGACCGTGCCGGCGCCGATCTGGATGCCGTCATCGCAGACGGCCGAGCCGCCCGAGAAGAGAGGCATGGCCATCAGCCGCACCGGATCTCCCTCGACCGCGAGATCACCCACGTTCCCCGCATACACCTGACCGGGCGCGACCGTACTGCTCGCCACCGGACTCGTCATCGCGAAGTCGTCCGCGGCGCGGTCCTCGATCAGGGCGGCCGACGCCGCGGCGGGGACGGCGACGACCGCGCCGACGGCGACGGTCGCGGAGATCAGGAGGGTGCGGAGAGAACGATTCATGGGCGATTCCAACTCTGGTCGGGGGAAATAACACAAGCGCCAGTCGGCCGTGCTCTGATGGCCGGCGGGGATGAGGAATATTAGAACGGTCAGTACACCCCTTTTCCGAGGCTTCCTCAGGGAGACACGTAGTGCAGCACACGACGAAGCGCGTTCCCGGCACATGTGATCAGTAGTCGCAGCTCGCGAGCTCAGCAATCACCCGCTGAAAGCTGGGTAGGACAACGACGTTCGCTCAGCGGCTGCGGGCGACGGCCGCGTCGAAAAGCTCCTCTGCCGCGAGACGGGCAGCGATCGGGGTCCCCCCGCACAGCGCCGCGCTCGCGGAGGCGCCGTCGAAGAGCAGCGTCAGCTGCACCGCGAGAAGGTGTGGCTCCGAGGCTCCCGCGGCGACCGCCTGGCGCTCGAAGAAGGCGGTGAGCTCGCCCTTGAAGTGCTGCGCCACCTGCGCCGCGGGATGCTCGCGGTCGCGCAGCTCGGTGGCGACGTTGACGAACGGGCAGCCGAAGAAGTCGCTCGCCTCGGCCGCCGCGTGCAGCGCGTCGTAGACGTGCAGGACGCGCTCGCGCGGGGGGAGGTCGTCGCTCTCGGTGAAGTAGCCGGCCACGACGCGCGGTCCGTACTCCCGCAGCATCTCGGCGACGATGGCGTCCTTGCCGTCGAAGTGCTGGTAGATCGAGCGTTTGGAGACCGCGGCCTCCTGGGCGATGCGATCGACACCGACCGCGTTGACGCCTTCGCCGATGAAGAGCCGGGCGGCGGCGGCGAGCACCCGCTCGCGCGGCTTGGGCCGGGGCGCGACGGCGGAGGTGGTCATGCGCCGATTCTACGGGCGGCGATGGACAAAGTAAACCGATCTGTGTACATTGCGAGTACACCGATCTGTTTACTTTTGGAGGAACCCATGACCGACCTCACCGGCCGCATCGCCCTCGTCACCGGAGCCAACCGCGGACTGGGAGCCGCCTTCGTCGCCGGGCTGCTCGAGCGCGGCGTCGCGAAGGTCTACGCGGCCGCCCGTCGCCCCGAGACCGTCACGAGCGATGACCCGCGGGTCGTCCCGCTCGCGCTCGACGTGACCGACCCCGAGAGCATCCGGCGCGCTGCCGAGGTCGCGAGCGATGTGACCGTCCTGGTCAACAACGCCGGCATCGCCGTGAACCAGTCGCTCGTCTCGGGAGACCTCGACGAGATCCACCGGGAGTTCGACACGAACTTCTGGGGGCCCGTCCTGGTCACCCGCGCCTTCGCACCCGTCCTGGCGCAGAACGACGGCGGCGCGATCGTGAACATGCACTCCGCGCTGAGTTGGCTCGCGCTCGGCTCGTACAGTGCGACCAAGGCCGCGCTGTGGTCGGCGAGCAACTCCGCGCGCGTCGAGCTGGCGCCGCAGGGCATCCAGGTCGTCGGCGTGCACGTCGGCTACGTCGACACGGAGATGGCCGCCAACGCCGAGGGCGTGAAGGTCCCGCCGGCGCAGGTCGTGGACGAGGCGCTGGACGCGGTCCTCTCCGGAGACGCGGAGGCGATCGTCGGCGACGTGGCCCGCCAGGTGAAGTCGAAGCTCCACGAGGACGTGCGCGCCCTCTACCCCCAGCTGGCCAAGTAGGACGAGGCGGCGAAGCCCTCGGGCCGGATGCCCCAGCTCGCCGTCCACTCCTCGCCGGGCGCGATCCAGTGGAGCCCCTGCCCGGTGTTGAGCGCGTTGGCGGGCGCGGTCATGGGCTCGACCGCGAGCGCGACCTCCCCCGGCGCCTTCGTGGCGAAAGCGCGGTGCGTGAAGACCTGCACGTAGGCGAAAGCGGGATCGGTCCAGAGGATCACGCGCCGGCCGTCGTCGGCCGCGAGCACGTGCTCCGGCCGCTCGGCGAGCCCGCCGAAGCCGTCGTTCACGTCCAGGTCGCTCACGCGCGCGCCCGCCGAGAGGTCGAAGCGCGTACCGGCGACGGGGACCTCCCCGGTCACGTTGAGCCGGTCGTCGGTCTCGAATCGCGTGGCCGCGGTCACCGTCAGCGTGAGCTGCTCGGCGGGCATGTCGCCGATCCGGAGGTAGGGGTGGGCGCCGACGGCGACGGGCGCGGGACGCTCCCCGCGGTTGGCGATCGTGTGCGTGACGGTGAGGCCCTCGGTGTCCAGCTCGTGCTCGACCGTGGTGTCGAGGAGGAACGGATAGCCGGCCTGCGGGTAGATGCTCGCCGCCTGCGTGACCGACGAGTCGGTGCGGGCGACGAGGGTGTACGGCTGGTAGCGCAGGAGGCCGTGACTGGCGTTCCCGAGCTGCGGCTCGGTGAGGGCGAGCTGCTGCACGACGCCGTCGAGCTCCCAGCGGCCGTCTTTCACGCGGTTGGGCCACGGGACGAGCGCGATGCCATCGGCGGAGGGCGGGGTGGACTCCTCCGGGAACGGCTCCGTGAGGTCGACACCCGCGTAGCGCAGGGTGCGGATCCCCGCCGCCACCTGGGTGATGGTCGCGCTCAGGTCGCCGAATTCGATGTCGTACTGGTCGCCGGTGGGTGCACGCATGGCCACAGCCTAGGCCCCGGCGACGGTGACCGGCAGACCGGTTTCGCGCAGCGCGGACAGCTCCTCCGGAGCCGCCGAGACACCGGTGATGAGCGCCGAGATTTCGTCGACGGCGGCGATGCGGCCGAGGTGGGTGCGGCCGAGCTTGGAGCCGTCGGCGACGACGACGGCGCGCTCCGCGGTCGTCACCATCGCCCGCTTCAGGTCCGCCTCGGGCAGGTTGACGTTCGTGATGCCGCCGACGGGATGGACGCCGGTGCAGCCGATGAAGGCGAGGTCCGCGTGCACGCGCTCCAGCAGGCTGGAGGCCAGCGGCTCGACGAGCGAGTGCTGCAGCGGGCGCAGCGTCCCGCCGGTCACGACGACCTGGAAGTGCGGGATGGCGCGCTCCAGCTCGAGCGCGATGGTCAGACCGTTGGTGATCACGGTGACGTCGGTGAGGTCGTCCCGGTCGGCCAGGGCGCGCGCGATGGCGGCCGTCGTGGTGCCCACGTCGAGCAGGACGCTGCTGCCCGGCACCACGAGCGCGGCCGCGGCGAGCGCGATGGCGCGCTTCTCGTCCGCGGACGCCTCCAGCGCCTCCTCGAAGCTCGCCTCGCGCATCCCGGTGCCGCGGAGCACGGCGCCACCGTGCACGCGGCGGATGGCCTGCCGGTCGTCCAGCGCGTCGAGGTCGCTGCGCACCGTGACGTCGGAGACCTGGAACTCCTCGCTCAGCTCGCTGACCCGGACGAAGCCGGCGCGGCCGATCCGTTCGAGCATGCGCTCCCGGCGGAGGGCGGCTGGTAGCGGTTCGCTCATACGCACCATCGTGTTCCGCTTGCGTTTGCTTGTCAATGCGAAAGCGAATGACTAGATTTGCTTTCGGAAACGAAAGGCTGGCATGGCTTCCATCACCAAGCGCCCGCACGTCCTCTCCGACGGCCGGGACCTCATCTACTACGACGACGCGGACTCGACGCTCGCGCCCGACCGCGCGCCCGACCTGCGCGAGCCCGCGCCGCGCCCGGCGACGGCGACCATGCGCCAGGATCCGCTGACCGGCGAGTGGGTGTCCATCGCAGCCGCCCGCCAGAACCGGGTGATGCTGCCGCCCGCCGAGCTGGACCCGCTCGCCCCGGCCACGCCGAGCAATCCGTCCGAGATCCCGAGCGTCTACGACGTGGCGGTCTTCGAGAACAAGTCGCCGTCGTTCGGGCCGCTGCTCGAGGACCCGAACGCCCCCCTCGGCCTCGACGACCTGGCCGAGGTCGGTCTCGGCCGCACGCGCACCTCCGTCGGCCGCTGCGAGGTCGTGTGCTTCAGCCCCGCGACGAGCGGCTCCTTCGGAAGCCTCACGCCCTCCCGCGCCCGCACCGTCATCGAGGCCTGGGCGGACCGCACCGCGGTGCTCTCCGCGCTGCCCGGCGTGCGCCAGGTCTTCCCGTTCGAGAACCGCGGCGAGGCCATCGGCGTCACCCTGCATCACCCGCACGGCCAGATCTACTCGTACCCGTACATCACCCCGCGCACCAACGCCCTCATCCGCTCGCTCGACTCCTACGGGCCGACGCTGTTCGCCGACATCCTGGAGCGCGAGCGCGCTGCCGAGCGCGTCGTGCTGGCCGGCGAGCACTGGACGGCGTTCGTGCCCTTCGCCGCCCGCTGGCCCATCGAGATCCACGTGCTCCCGCACCGTCACGTCGCCGACTTCGCGGAGACGAACGACGCCGAGCGCGACGAGCTCGCGACGCTCTACCTCCGCGTTCTGCGCGGTGTGGATGCGCTCTACGACTCCCCCACGCCCTACATCGCCGCCTGGCACCAGGCTCCGGTCGACGTACGGCGCGACGAGATCCGCCTGATGCTGCAGATCACCTCTCCGCGTCGTGCCGCGGATAAGCTGAAGTTCCTGGCCGGTTCCGAATCCGCGATGGGTGCGTGGATCGGCGACGTCCCTCCCGAGAAAGCCGCAGTGGCTCTCCGCGAGGCCGTCGCCCGCGCCGATCGCGAGAACCCCGTCGGCGAGCTGCCTTCGGGCATCTCCGGCCTCGTCACCGTTCCCCCCGCCCCTTCCGACCGAAAGGCCGACCGATGACCGATCTGCGCTCCGGCGTCCGCGACGACTTCGCCGAGGTGTTCGGGCGCCAGCCCGACGGCGTCTGGTCCTCCCCCGGCCGCGTCAACCTCATCGGCGAGCACACCGACTACAACGAGGGATTCGTCCTCCCGTTCGCGATCAACCGCCGCACCGTCGCCGCTCTCGGTCTGCGCGACGACCGCACCGTCCGCGTCGGCAGCACCTTCGCCGACGAGCTCGTGGAGATCGACCTCGACGCGATCGGCCCGGACGCCCTCTCCGGATGGTCGGCCTACCCGCTCGGCGTGGCCTGGGCGCTCGGTGAGTTCGGGGCCGACCTGGCCGCCGTGCCGGGCTTCGACGTGCTCATCGACTCCAACGTCCCCGTCGGCGCCGGCCTGTCGTCGTCCGCCGCGATCGAGGGCGCCGTCGCCCTCGCGCTGAACGACGTGTGGCGGCTCGGACTCGACCGTCAGACGCTCGCCCGCGTGGGCCAGCGCGCCGAGAACGTGGCCGTCGGAGCCCCGACCGGCATCATGGACCAGTCCGCCTCGCTGCTGGGCGAGCCGGATTCCGCCGTGTTCCTGGACTGCCGCACCCTGCACTCCGAGGTCGTGCCGCTGGGGCTGGCCGAGGCCGGGCTGGAGATCGTCGTGATCGACACCGGCGTGGAGCACGCGCACGCCACGGGCGGCTACGCGGAGCGTCGCGCCTCCTGCGAGGCCGGAGCCGCCGCGCTCGGAGTCGAGTCGCTCCGGGATGTCTCGGTCGCCGATCTGGACCGCGCCCGTGAACTGCTCGACGATGTGACCTTCCGCCGCGTCCGCCACGTCGTCACGGAGGACCAGCGCGTGCTCGACACCGTGCGCACCCTGCGCGAGCAGGGCCCGACCGCGATCGGGGAACTGCTCGACGCCTCCCACGCCTCCATGCGCGACGACTTCGAGATCTCCGTGCCCGAGCTCGACCTCGCCGTCGAGACGGCGCAGTCCAGCGGGGCCATCGGCGCGCGCATGACCGGCGGCGGCTTCGGCGGCTCGGCGATCGCGCTCGTGCCGTCCGACGCGGTCAGCCGCGTGCTCGTGGCGCTCGACGGCGCCTTCGCCGAGCACGGCTTCGGCCAGCCGAACCTCTTCACGGTGGTCCCGTCCGAGGGCACGCGCCGCGAGAGCTGACCTCCGACGGTCGCCGGCGTTAACCTCCCGGCAACCGCGCGGGAGGAAGATGGCGGGGATGACGGATCCGGAGATCACCTGGCTCGACGCCGACACCGTGCAGCTGCGACAGCCGAAGTCCTCGCACTGGGAGGCGCCGTTCCTGTTCCTGCTCTTCGGCCGGCGGCGCGCTTTGCTCCTCGACACCGGGGCGACCGCCGACGAGTCCGTCTTCCCCCTCCGCGCGACCGTCGACCGCCTCACCGACACCTGGCTGCGACGCAACCCCGCGGTGTTCCTGCGGCCGTATCCGCTGGTCGTGGCGCACACGCACGCGCACCGCGACCACATCGCCGGCGACCCGCTCCTCGCCGTGCGCCCCGCGACGACGGTCGTCGGGACCACGCCGGCGCAGGTGATCTCGTTCTTCGGGTTCCACTCCTGGCCGGACGAGGTCGTGGAGTTCGACCTCGGCCAGCGCCCGATCGACGTGATCGGCGGCCCGGGCCACGAGCCGTCCGCCGTCGTGTTCTTCGACCGCCGGACCGGCATCCTCTTCACCGGCGACACCGTGCTGCCCGCCCACCTCTACATCCGGGACCGGGCGCAGTACAGCGCGACGATCGACCGGCTGATCCGGTTCCGCGACACGGCCCCCGCGCGCGTGCGCGAGCTGCGGGGCGCTCACATCGAGATGACCCGGGAGCCCGGTGTCGCCTACCCGCCCGGGACGATCGACCAGCCGGCGGAGCCCGCCCTCGAGCTGCCCCCGCGCATCCTCAACCGGGTGCGCGCGGCGCTCGACGACCTGCCGGACTCGCCGGACGGGCGCGTGGTGCGCAAGCGTTTCATCGTCGTCGACGAGAGCCCGGAGAGCGCCGCGCGCGCTGGCTAAGCTGACGGGATGAGCACCCTCGTCACCCTCGCCGACGGCTCGGCGCCGACCATCGCTCCCGATGCCTTCATCGCCCCGGGCGCCGTCCTCGCCGGGCGCGTGCGCCTCGCCGCCTCCTCGAGCGTCTGGTACAACGCCGTGCTCCGCGCCGAAGCGGAGGACATCGTGCTGGGCGAGCGCAGCAACATCCAGGACAACGTCTCGTGCCACGTCGACGCGGGCTACCCGCTGACGATCGGAGCGGACGTGTCGGTCGGCCACAACGCAGTCCTGCACGGCTGCACGGTCGAGGACGGAGCGCTGATCGGGATGCACGCGACCGTGCTCAACGGCGCGGTCATCGGGGCCGGGTCGCTGGTCGCGGCCGGGACGGTCGTGCTCGAGGGGACGATCGTCCCTCCCGCGTCGCTCGTCGCGGGCGTTCCCGGCAAGGTCCGCCGCGCACTCACGGAGGAGGAGCGGGCCGGTCTCGTCGGCAACGCCTCCGCCTACCTGCGCCTGGTGGAGGCGCACCCGCGGGGCTGACTCAGCGCTCGGTCGCGCCGGAATCCGTGGCGGACGGCTCCACCGCGCCGGGCTCCCCACCCGTCAGCCGCACCAGCTCGGCGAACGTCGTCGGGAACACCGTGTGCGGGTGTCCCGCCGCGGCCCACACCTCGGGGTAACCGGCCAGCGCGACATCCACGATCGTGCGCAGCGGGGCGGGATGACCGACCGGAGCGACTCCGCCGATCGTCTGCCCCGTCGCGGACTTCACCGTCTCGGGATCGGCCCGGCGGATGCGCCCGCCGAGCTGCTCGCCGAGGAAGGCCGTGTCGACCCGGTGCGCGCCGGAGGTCATCACCAGCAGTGGCTCGCCGTCGATCGTGAACACGAGCGAGTTCGCGATCGCGCCCACCTCCACGCCGAGCTCGGCGGCGGCGGACACGGCCGTCGGCGTCGCCGCCTCGAACCAGCGCACCCGCGGCTCGACGCCGGCGGCGAGCAGGGCGGACTCGACCCGCTCCACGGCGGGGTGCGTCCGCCCGGCGCCCTCCCCGCTCATGCCAGCACCCGCTCCGCGGACTCGACCACGTTCTGCAGCAGGAGCGCCCGGGTCATCGGGCCGACGCCTCCCGGGTTCGGGGAGATCCACGCCGCGACCTCGGCGACATCCGCCGCCACGTCGCCGGCGACCACGCTCGTGCCGGTGAGCGGGTCCTCCACGCGACTCACGCCCACGTCGAGGACGATCGCGCCGGGCTTCACGTTCTCGGCCGAGACCAGGCCCGCGACGCCCGCGGCGGCCACGATCACGTCGGCGCGCTTGAGGTGCTCGTCGAGGTCGACGGTGCCGGTGTGCGTGAGCGTCACGGTCGCATTGTATTCGCGACGGGTCAGCAGCGCGCCGATCGAGCGGCCGACGGTGACGCCGCGGCCGACGATGACGACGTGCTTGCCGTTCAGGTCGATCCCGTGCCGCTCCATCAGCTCGACGACGCCACGCGGGGTGCACGGGAGGGGCGTCGTGATCGGGCGGTTGACGTTCAGCATCAGGCGGCCGAGGTTCGTGGGGTGCAGGCCGTCCGCGTCCTTGGCCGGCTCGACGAGTTCGAGGACCGCGTCGGTGTCGAGGTGCGGCGGCAGCGGGAGCTGGACGATGAACCCCGTGCAATCGGGGTCGGCGTTCAGCTCCTCGATCACGGCCTCCAGCTCGGTCTGCGAGATGTCGACGGGGAGGTCGCGGCGGATGGAGGCGATGCCCACCTCCGCGCAGTCGCGGTGCTTGCCCGCGACGTACCACTGCGAACCCGGGTCGTCGCCGACCAGGATCGTGCCGAGCCCGGGCACGATGCCCTGCTCGCGCAGGCGCGCCACGCGTTCGGCCAGTTCGCTCTTGATCGCGGCGGCGGTCGCCTTGCCGTCCAGAATCTTCGCCGTCATCGTCTCTCCGTCATCGAACCGTCGAGTACGCGAATACTGCGCGTACTCGACGGTTCTCGCCCGACTCTTCGTGTACTCGAGGGTGCGGAGCGGTCAGATCGAGGAGGGGAGCTCGACCGGGAACGCGTCCTGGCCGGAGGGGGTCAGGCCGGGGTAGAGCGGGAACGCCGCGGTCAGCGCGTCCACGCGCGAGCGCAGCGCGGCGGTGTCGGCGCCGGGCACGAGCGCACTGCCGATGATGTCCGCCACCTCGGTGAACTCGGTGTCACCGAAGCCGCGGGTCGCAAGGGCCGGCGTGCCGATCCGGAGGCCGGAGGTGACCATCGGCGGGCGCGGGTCGAACGGCACGGCGTTTCGGTTGACGGTGATGCCGACCTCGTGCAGCACATCCTCCGCCTGCTGACCGTCGAGCTGCGAGTTGCGCAGGTCGGCGAGCACCAGGTGCACGTCCGTGCCGCCGGTGAGCACGTCGACGCCGGCCGCGCGCGAGTCGTCGGCGGTGAGGCGGGAGGCGAGGATCTGCGCACCGCGGATCGTGCGCGCCTGGCGGTCCTTGAACTCCTCGGTCGCGGCGAGCTTGAACGCGGTCGCCTTCGCGGCGATCACGTGCATGAGCGGGCCGCCCTGCTGACCGGGGAACACGTTGGAGTTGAGCTTCTTGGCGAGCTCGGTGTCGCGGCTGACGATGAAGCCGGAGCGGGGGCCGCCGATGGTCTTGTGCACCGTCGAGCTGACGACGTCCGCGTAGGGCACGGGCGACGGGTGCAGCCCCGCGGCGACGAGGCCGGCGAAGTGCGCCATGTCGACCCAGAGCTTCGCGCCGACCTCGTCCGCGATCTCGCGGAAGGCGGCGAAGTCGAGGTGGCGGGGGTAGGCCGACCAGCCGGCGATGATGACCTGCGGCTTGTGCTCGCGGGCCTTGTCGCGCACCACGTCCATGTCGACGAGGAAGGTCTCGGGGTCGACGCCGTAGGAGACGGCGTTGTAGAGCTTGCCCGAGAAGTTGAGCTTCATGCCGTGGGTCAGGTGGCCGCCGTGGGCGAGCTCCAGGCCCAGGATGGTGTCGCCGGGGGTCGCGATCGCGGAGAGGACCGCGGCGTTGGCGGAGGCGCCGGAGTGCGGCTGGACGTTCGCGTACTCGGCGCCGAACAGGCTCTTCGCCCGGTCGATCGCCAGCTGCTCGGCGATGTCCACGTACTCGCAGCCGCCGTAGTAGCGGCGGCCGGGGTAGCCCTCGGCGTACTTGTTGGTGAGGACCGAGCCGACGGACTCCAGCACCGCGCGCGGCACGAAGTTCTCGGAGGCGATCATCTCGAGGTAGTCGCGCTGGCGGCCGAGCTCGAGCTGCAGCACCTCCGCGATCTCGGGGTCGACCTCCGCGAGCGGGGCGGTGAAGGTCGAGGGCAGGGTGTCGGTCACAACGGGCTCCTTCGGACAGGGATGGACAGTGTACGTATCGACCCAGGCGCGCGGCCGAATCCACCCATGCTTTCGAGGTACCGTCGTCGCTCCCCGATGGTGACCATCTGAGCGCCAGTCGCGACGTCGCCCAGCATAGCAAAGGCGGCCGGGTCCCGGGCCCTTGCTCATTAGTTAGGAGGCCTGCGATACTCGCTGGTGGCCGTCCGACGGGGTGGACGGACATGGCCGATCACCCGAAAGAGCCAGCCGCGTTAGGAGCCTCCGTGGTCGTACCCCGCCCAGTCGAGCTCGAGAGCACGACCGATGCACCGTTCGTCCTCGGGCCGACGGCCCGGATCAGCGTCGCCGGCGCCGGAGCGGAGGCCGTGGCCGCGCTCCTGCGCGACGCGCTCCGCAGCGACTGCCGCCGCGAGCTCGTCGTCGTCATCGAACCGCCCGAGTACGGCGACATCGCCATCGTGGTCGCCGACGACGAGGGGCCGGACGGCCACCGCGAGGAGGGCTACTCCCTCGACATCGCGGCGGAGGGCGTGCGGATCGGAGCGGCCACCGCGGCCGGCGCCTTCCACGGCGTGCAGACGCTGCGTCAGCTCGTCCCCGCCTCCTGCTCCGACGACCCGCTGACGATCGAGGCGGTGCGCGTGCGGGACCATCCGCGATACGCCTACCGCGGCGCGATGCTCGACGTCGCCCGCCATTTCTTCCCCGTGCGGGATGTCGAGCGCTTCATCGACGCGATCGCGCTGCTGAAGGTCAACCACCTCCACCTGCACCTCACCGACGACCAGGGGTGGCGGCTCGAGATCGCGTCGTGGCCCGAGCTGACCCGCGTCGGCGGGTCGACGGCGGCGGGAGGAGGCGCGGGCGGCTTCTACACGCAGGACGAGTACCGCGGCCTCGTCGCCTACGCGGCGGAGCGGCACATCACGATCGTCCCCGAGATCGACATGCCGGGACACACGAACGCCGCCCTCGCGTCGTACCCGGCCCTCAACCCCGACGGAACGGCACCCGCGCTCTACACGGGCACGACCGTCGGGTTCAGCACCCTGATGACCGGCGACGCGACGACGGAGCGGTTCCTGGCGGACGTCATCGGCGAGGTCGCCGCCCTGACGCCGGGGCCGTTCCTCCACATCGGCGGCGACGAGTGCCTCAGCACGTCGCGCGAGGACTTCGTCGCCTTCATCGAGCACGCCGCGCGTCTCGTCGCCGAGGCGGGGAAGACGCCGGTGGGCTGGCACGAGATGGGGGCCTGCGACGCGCTCCCGGACGGGACGGTGGGCCAGTACTGGGACTACCGGACGCCGCGCGGATCGGCCGCCGACGACATCCTGTCGTTCGTCCGCCAGGGCGGCGCGGCCATCCTCTCCCCCGCCGACGTCGCCTACCTCGACATCGTCTACGAGGAGGGCGACCCGATCGGCCAGGACTGGGCGGACGGCCCCACGACCCTGCGCGACGCCCTGACGTGGGACCCGGCGCGCATCGTCCCCGGCCTCGCCGAGGCCCACATCCTCGGCGTCGAGGCGCCGCTGTGGACCGAGACGGTCACCACCATCCAGGAGGCCGAGGAGATGGTGTTCCCCCGCCTCGCCGCGGTCGCCGAGATCGGCTGGTCGCCGGCGCCCGCCGACACCGAGCCCGTGGAGGCCGCGCGCGACTTCCCGGAGTTCGCCGCGCGTCTCGCCCGGCTCGCGGAGCACTGGGATGCCGCGGGCACCTCCTATCGCCGCACCGCCGACGTGCCGTGGCCGGAGAACGCCCCGAGCTGATCGGCACCGCCCGCCGGAGAACCGATCAGGGGTAGCCGAGGAACCACAGCAGGATCAGGGCGACCGGCTGCAGCGCGACGCCCGCGACCAGCACGATGGTCCGCGCCCGCGGACTGTGCGTGAGTCCGCGGGCACCGCCCAGCGGCGCGAGCGGGAGCAGGAGGCGGAACAGGCTCTGCTGCGGCAGGAACACCGCCACCAGGTAGAGGCCGTAGCTGGCCGAGTAGGCCACCACCTCGGTGCCGAGGTCGCGTACGCCCGGCCGGCGCAGCAGCCAGACGAAACCGGCGATCACCGCGACCACCAGCAGCACCCCGGCGATGCCCGCGTACTTCCAGGTGAAGAGGAACCACGGCGTCAACGGCACGAACGACACGTGCCCGACGAAGCCGGTCCACCATGAGAGCTCGGTGGAGACATAGGCGTCGGGCGTCCCGGTCGCCTGCGACGCGATGAGCGGCCAGGCCAGACCGGCGACCGCGGTCACCGCCCCGGCGACGAGCACGGCGACGCGCTCGCGCATCCCGAACGCGCCGGCGCCCCGGCGGTCCTGCACGAAACGCACGACGAACACGACGGCGAGCGCCAACGGGATCGCGAGCGCCCCCGGTTTGGCGAACGCCGCCGCCACGGTGAAGGGGATGACGAGCCAGTATCGTCGCCGGATCATCGCCAGGAGCGCGGCGAACATCAGGAAGAAGAACATGCTCTCGGCGTAGGTGATCTGCAGCACGAACGAGAGCGGCCCGAAGCAGAAGAACACGGTCGCCCAGAGGGCGGAGACCGTTCCTCCCCTGGCGTTCACGATGCGGTAGAGCACAAGGGCGGCGCCGGCGCCGAAGAGCGTGGCGACGACCACGCCGGCGGGGGCGAACGGAAGGCCGGTGACGGTCATCAGCCCGCGGACGACCAGCGGGTAGAGCGGCAGGAACGCCCACGGGTTCTGCTGCACGTCGCCGCCGCCATCGGTCGGGAGCGTCGTCGGATACCCGCCGGAGGCGATGCGCTGGTAGAACGAGCCGTCCCAGGACGACGAGAAGGTGAAGAAGGTCGGATCCTGCCGCGAGCTGGCGAACGGCCAGTGCCCGACGGTCGCCGCGACGTACAGCGAGAGCATGAACACCGTCGTGAAGATCCGCGAGGAGGCATAGACGATCAGGATCGCGCCCCACCAGGGGAGGTCGCGACCGGCCAGGCGCACCCGGTCTCCGCGTACGCGCGTCCCGGCTCCCGGCGTGGGCGCTGTGCTCGTGATTCCCGCTGACATGCTCAGCGGGATACTACTCCGGTGCGCATGCGGCGGCGCCGGGGATGGGATCCTGTACATGTGAACGTACTCACCGACCTCTCCTCCGCTCCCCTGGGTCCCGGTGCGCCGGTGCTCGCCGTCGATGTCGGCGGGACGGACATGAAGGCCGCGCTGATCGACGCAGACGGGCGGATCGTCGAGATCCAGCGCCGCCCGACCCCGCACGAGGGCGCCGGCACGGCGGACGCCGTCGTGGCGGCCGTGGCCGCGATCGCGGGCGGGTTCCGGGAAACGCATCCGGAGATCGAGCCGGCGGCGCTCGGCCTGCTGGTGCCGGGTCATGTGGACGACGCGCGCGGAGTCGGCGTCTTCGCCGAGAACCTCGGCTGGCGCGAGTACCCGTTCCGCGACCGCGCGGCGGACGCGCTCGGCGTGCCCGCCTCGTTCAGCCACGACGTGCGCGGCGCCGGCCAGGCGGAGAAACGGCTGGGCGCCGCGGCGCCCTACCGGGACGTGGTCTTCATGGCGATCGGCACCGGGATCGCCGGCGCCGTCTTCCTCGACGGGCGCCTGCTGGTGGGCGGCGGCCTGGTGGGCGAGATGGGTCATTCCCGGGTCGCGGACGGACCGGTCTGCGCGTGCGGCGGCATCGGCTGCCTCGAGGCGGTGGCGTCGGCGGCGGCGATCGCGCGCCGGTACAACGCGGCGACGGGAGCGAGCGTTCCGGGAGCCCGGGAGGTGCTCGAGCGCGCCTCCGCGGGCGACGCCGACGCGATCACCGTCTGGGAGAGCGCTCTGGATGCCCTCGCCCTCGACATCTCGCACACCGTCGCGCTGCTCTCGCCCGAGGCGATCGTGATCGGCGGCGGACTCTCGCAGGCGGGCGACGCCCTCTTCGTGCCGCTCGCCGAGCGTCTCGAGGGCATCCTCACCTTCCAGCGTCGCCCGGCGCTGCTCCCGGCGAGCATCGGCGAGAACGCCGGCGTGATCGGTGCCGCGCTCCGGGCCCGCGACCTGCTCGACGCCGCGGTCCCCCAGCCGGTCGCCTGACCGGGTGCGGGCGACGGTATCGTCGATGAAATGACCGCGCATGTGATCCATTCCGCCCGTCTCGTCACCGACGGCCACGTCGTCCACAACGCGTGGGTGCGGTTCGAGGGCAGCACGATCGCCGCCACGGGCACCGGAGACGACTGGCGCGCGGCGGTCGTCGCCGAGGACACGGTCGCGGTCACGGACGCCGACGGCGCGTGGCTGACGCCCGGTTTCGTCGACATCCACGGGCACGGCGGCGCGACCGCGAGCTACGACGACGGCCCGGAGAGCATCCGGCGGGCGCTCGATCTGCACCAGCGCCACGGCACCACCCGCGCGGTCGTCTCGCTGGTCACCGCGCCCGTCGACCGCCTCGCCGAGAGCGTGCGCGCGATCGCGGCGCTCAGCCGCGAGGACTCCCGCGTGCTCGGCTCGCACCTCGAGGGCCCGTTCCTCGACGTCGGCCACAAGGGCGCCCACGAGCCGAGCCTGCTGCGCTCGGCGACCCCGGACGACATCGGCCGCCTGCTCGACGCCGCCGACGGCACCCTGCGGCAGATCACCCTCGCCCCGGAGCTGCCCGGCGGCCTGGACGCCGTGCGCGCCTTCCGCTCGGCCGGCGTCGCCGTCGCCGTCGGCCACACGGCGGCCGACTACGCGCAGACGATGGAGGCGTTCGAGGCGGGCGCGAGCATCCTGACCCATGCCTACAACGGCATGGACGGCGTGCACCACCGCGCTCCCGGACCGGTCGCCGCCGCCACCCGCACGCCCGGCGTCACTCTCGAAGTCATCAACGACGGCGTGCACGTGCACCCCGAGGTCGTCCGGATGCTGTTCGCCGCGGCTCCCGGCCGCGTCGCGCTCATCACCGACGCGATGGCCGCCGCGGGAGCGGAGGACGGGGACTACCTGCTCGGATCGCTGGCGGTGGAGGTCCGCGACGGAGTCGCGCGTCTCGCCGAGGGCGGCTCGATCGCCGGTTCGACGCTGACGCTCGACGACGCCCTGCGGCGCGCGGTGCAGGAGGTCGGCCTCCCCGTGGAGGACGCGGTGCTGGCGCTCACCCAGACGCCCGCGACCGCGATCGGTCGCGGCGACGAGCTCGGCCGGCTCGCCCAGGGGTACGCGGCGGACGCCGTGCTGCTCGACGACGACTTCCGGGTGCTCCAGGTCTTCACGGACGGCGACCCCGTCGCCCGCTGAGCGCGGAAGCACGTCCGCGCGGGGGCCGGCGGGGCTCGGGGCCGGATCCGTGTGCTGGATCCGGCCCTCGAGGATCCCCTCGACGATGCTGATCGGCGTTCGGGTCGTCGGTCATCACCGTGCTCGTGCCGGTTCGGGTCCGGCACGGGCGTGGCGCGGACGCCCCCTGTGCGGCGGCCACGTCTTGAGAGACCGGCACCTCCTCGATCCATGACGCCGGTTCGGTGAAATATTTCGACGACTCCCGTCGGCGGCTTCCGCACAGCCCTTTCGCGGCCCGAATGCGGGAGAATCGTGGGATGCCCGACGTGTCCGATCTCTCCGACCTCCAGCTGGTCGACGCGACGCGTGCGGGCGATCGGGACGCCTTCGCGGAGCTCTGGCGTCGGCACGCCCGCGCCGGGCTCACGGTGGCCAGGGCGCACAGCGATCTGGACGCCGACGACCTCGTCGCCGAGGCCTACGCGAAGATCTACCAGGCGATCGCCAACGGGCACGGGCCGACCTCCGGGTTCCGGGCCTATCTGTTCACGACGGTGCGCAACGTCGCGGCCTCGTGGGGCCGCCGTTCGCGCGAGACCCCGATCGAGGACGCGGACGCCATCGAGGATCCGGCTTTCAGCGAGGCAGCCGGCTTGGAGGCCCTCGACCGCTCCCTGACCGCGACCGCCTTCCGCACCCTGCCCACCCGGTGGCAGGAGGTGCTCTGGTACTGCGAGGTCGAGGGCATGAAGCCGGCCGACGTCGCGCCGCTGCTCGGCATGTCGGCGAACGCCGTCGCCGCGCTCGCCTACCGCGCGCGGGAAGGTCTGCGCCAGGCGTGGATCCAGGCGCACCTCGCGGCCGTTCCCGAAGACTCGGACTGCCACTGGACGACCGAACGGCTCGGCTCGTACGCCCGCCACGGACTCGGCAAGCGCGAGACCGCGAAGGTGGAGGCGCACCTGCTCGACTGCGCCCGCTGCAGCATCGTGGCGGAGGAGGCGAAGGACGTCGGCTCGAGGATGGCCCTGGTGCTCCTGCCGCTGATCGCGGGTGTCGGCGGCGCGACGGCCTACACGGCGTGGATGCAGAGCGGCGCGCACACGGTGCCCTACGCGCTGGGCGCAGCCGGGGCCGCGATGCCCGCTGCCGCCACCGGGAGCGCCGGCACGACGACGCTGGGTGCGTCGGCCGCCGGTTCGACCGCGGGTGCGTCGGGCGCGGCCTCGGGAGGCTCGGCCGGCGGTGCGGGCGGTGCCGGCTCGGGCGCGAGCGCCGCCGCCGTCACGTCCCTCGCCGTGGGCGGCGTGCTCGTCGCCGCCGCGGTCGCGGGGGCGTTCGTCTTCGGCCCCGCGCTCTTCGCGTCGACGCCCGCACCGACCAGCGCCGCCGTCGCCGATCCCGCGTCGCCGTCGGCTCCCGGTCCGTCCGTCCCCGCCGATGCGGTGGACGCCGCACCGCAGGCACCGGCAGCGCCCGCCCCCGCCTCCCCCGCACCGGTCACCCCTGACCGCCCCTCCACGGTGGTCTCTCCGGCCTCCCCTGCCCCCGCCGCTCCCGGCGCGACGGCTCCGACCTCGCCCACCGACCCGACGACGCCGGTCACCCCCACTGCGCCGCGCCCGCAGCCTCCCGTGCTCTCCGGCGCTTTCCCGGCCGACGGCTACGCCACGAACGCCCAGGCCCTCGACGCCTCCGGCACCGGAGCGCCGTCAGCCGCCATCGCGGTGACCGCAGCGCGCGCGCCAGGCTCGGACGTCGGCGCGGACGTCCCGGCGGTCGCCGCGGCGGCGCTCTCGCTCGGCACCACGACCGCCGACGCGCACGGCTCATGGGACCTCGCCGTCGATCTGTCGGCTCTGGGCGACGGGAGCTGGACGCTCTCCTTCACGCAGACCACGGCCGGCGGCACCTCCGACGCCGTCGCACGCACGCTGGTCGTGGATCGCACGGCCCTCCCCCCGCAGATCGCGAACGTCGACACCGGCTCCGGCGCGTCCGCCGGCTCCGCCGCGCCGATCGTCTCCGGGACGGCGGAGCCCGGCGCGACCATCGACGTCTCGGACGGCGATGTGCTGCTGGCGACCGTCACCGCCGACCCCGCCGGCTCGTGGACGACGCCGGAGCTCGTCCTCGCCCCACCCTCGTTCGCGCTGACCGCCCGTCAGACCGACGTGCTCGGCAACGTCTCGGACCCCTCCGCGCCCGCGACGGGCACCGTGCTGGCGCCGTCGGTGACGGCCATGTCCGCGGGCATGTCCATCACGATGACCGCGTACGGGCTGCCCGGCACGCGGCTCCTCCTCTACGTCGACGGCCGCGCGAGGGACCAGTGGCTGGAGACGGGCGCCGACGGCACCGCCTCGCAGGAGTATTCGTGGACGGGCGCGCCCGGCACCTACCGCATCGGGTTCGGCTACGACTTCGGCGACCGCCACGGGGTCGTGGTGGACGCTCCGGTCATGCTGCCCGGGCTGCTCTGACGGACATCCTGCCGACGACGAGCACCAGCACCAGCGAGACCGCCAGCAGCACGATGTAGACGATCGGCAGCAGCATCAGACCGCCCGCGTCGAAGATCAGCGAGCCGAGGAGCGCTCCGCCGCCGATGCCGATGTTGAACGAGGTCGTGTAGAGCGCGCTCGCGGTGTCGCGGAACGCGGGCGACGAGGTGTGCAGCAGGCGCGTCTGCAGGAGCGGAGGGAGCGCCCCGAAGGCGAGCCCCCAGATCACGAAGGCGATCAGGGCGAGCACCGGCTGGCCCGCGAACGCCGCGAGCCCCGCGACCGCCACGCCGGTCACGACCAGGGCGAGCAGCAGCCCGAACTGCGGGCGCGGGCCGAGGACGGATCCGGCGAGCACGAGGCCGATCGCGCCCGCGATGCCGTAGATGAACAGCAGGCCGCCGACGTCGCCGGGCGCGATGCCCATCGGGCCGGTGAGGAACGGCACCACGAACGTGTAGAACGAGTAGTGCCCGATCATCGTCACGGCGGCGATGAGGCAGACCATGATGACGGTCGGGATGGTGCGGTCCTTCGGGCGCGGGATGCTGCGATCGCGGCGCCCGGCCGCAGCCTCGTCGCGCTCGACCGCCGGGAGGAAGCGCCAGACGAGCAGGGCGCCGACGAACATCAGCCCGGCGAGGATCCCGAACGAGAGGCGCCAGCCGAAGAGGTGCCCGGCGAAGGTGCCGAGCGGGACCCCGAAGACGAAGGCGAGCGTCCCGCCGCCGAGGGTGATCGAGACGGCGCGGCCGATCTGCTCCTTCGGGACGAGGTGCCCGGCGTACGCGCCGACGATCGACCAGAACATGCCGTGGGCGACGCCGCCGATGATGCGGGAGGCGACGACCCAGATGTAATCGGGCGAGAAGGCGGTGAGGAGGTTCGAGAGCCCGAGCACCACGAGCACGCCGACGATCATGCCGTGCCGCGGCCAGCGCCGGGTGAGGGCGGTGAGCGGGGTGCTCGTGACGACGACGGTGAAGGCGAAGACGGTGACCAGGAGGCCGACCTGCGCCTCGCTCACACCGAGCGACGCGCTCATGTCGGGCAGGAGCCCGGTCGGGATCATCTCGCTCGTGACGGAGAGGAACACGGCGGCGGCGAGCGCGAGCAGGCCCACCCAGGGGAACTTCGGAACGGTTGCCAGTGGCGACGTTGAAGAGGCAGTCATGGAGGTGCTGTCCAACGAACGGCGTTTCCCCCTCGATCCGGCCGATGCGTCGGCGAGAGAGGAAGAGAGGGTCGACTACGCGCTGATGTGCGCGCCCAGGGCCGTGCGGGAACCACCGACCGCAGAAGAGTCTACCGGAATGTCCCGAGGATCGACTCGGTGGTCTCGATCCGGATGAGGGGTGCGTAGAGCGCCATCGCGTCGAGCGCACGCTGGTGGTCCACCTCGGTGAGCCCGGCGCACGCGTCGGCGGCCACCCGCACCCGCACCCCGGCGTCCGCGGCGGGGAGAGCCGTCGACAGCACGCAGCAGTCGGTCGAGACGCCGGCGAGCACGATCTCGTCCGCGCCGCCGATGGCCTCCCGCAGCCCTCTCCCCCACTTGCCGAAGGTCGTCTCGGTCACGTCGGTGTGCCCGCTGTCGCGGAAGGCGGGCACGAGGTCGTAAAGCGGATCGTCCGGCGGGACGAGCGCGAAGGGCCAGTCCTCGTAGTAGCGCGCCCAGGCGCCGTGCGGCTCGGCGGGCGCCGTGAAACGGGTGAAGACCACGCGGTCGCCGAAGGCGGGCAGCAGCCGGGCGACCCCGACCTCCGCATCGGGGAAGCCCGGCGTCGACCAGGCGCTCGCGGGGCTCGCGAAGACCTCCTGCATGTCGATGACGACGAGCACGGGAGCGCTCACCGCTCCTCCTGCCGCCGGATCGCGCCGCGCGAGAAGAGCCCGGTGCCGGCGAAGCCGATCACCAGGGCGATGAGCACCCCGAGGTTCGCGGCGGCCCAGGCGCCCGTCGTCCCGCCGAGGCCGAGCGGGCCGAGCAGGTAGCCCTGCCAGCTCAGCCAGGACGCGGCGCTGTTCGTGACGAGCCCCCAGCCGATCGCCGTGCCCAGCACGATGAGCGCGATCGGCAGCCAGCGCACGGATCCGTACCGGCCGCGCGGGTCGTAGAGCTCGGCCTCCGCGTAGTCGCGGCGGCGCAGGGCGATGTCGGCGATGAAGATGCCGCACCAGGCCGCGATCGGCACGCCGAGGGTGATGAGGAAGCCCTGGAACGGCACGAGGAAGTCGCCCGCGAAGAACACGACATAGATCGCGCCGGCCGTCATGATCACCCCGTCGATGCCCGCGGCGACGTACCGGGGCACGCGCACGCCCACGCTGAGGAGGGCGAGCCCGGACGAGTAGATGTCGAGCACCGCGCCGCCCACCAGGCCGAGCACCGCGACGATCACGAACGGCACGAGGAACCAGGTCGGCAGGAGGGATGCGAGCGCGCCGATCGGGTCGGCGGCGATGGCCTCCGACAGCGAGCTCGACGAACCGGCGAGCAGGATGCCGAAGACCAGGAGCAGGACCGGCGCCAGGGACGAGCCGAAGGTCGTCCATCCCACCACCCCGCCGCTGCGCGTCGAGCGGGGCAGGTAGCGCGAGTAGTCGGCCGCCGCGTTCACCCAGCCGAGGCCGAAGCCGGTGAGCATGAACACGAAGCCGCCGATCACATGCGGCGCGTCTCCGACGGGCAGCGCCCCGACCGCACCGAGGTCGATGTGGCCGAGCGCCAGCGCGATGTAGAACAGCGTGAGCACTCCGGTGACGATCGTGATGACCATCTGCATCCGCATGATCAGGTGGAAGCCGATCACGCCGCCGACCACGACCAGCGCGACCACCACGATCAGAGCGACGAGCTTGGTGACGACCCCGCCCTCCCAGCCGAGGCGCTCGAACACGGTCGCGGTCGCCAGCACCGCCAGCGCGGTGAGCACGGTCTCCCAGCCCACCGTGAGCAGCCACGAGAGCAGCGACGGGACGCGGTTGCCCCGCACGCCGAAGACAGCCCGGCTCAGCACCATCGTGGGCGCCGAGCCCCGTTTGCCCGCGAGCGCGATGATGCCGCACAGCAGGAAGGAGGCGACGATCCCGACGACGCCGACGATCGTCGCCTGCCAGAACGAGATCCCGAACCCGAGCAGGAAGGAGCCGTAGCTGAGCCCGAACACGGACACGTTGGCGCCGAACCACGGCCAGAAGAGCCCGCTCGCGCGGCCTGTGCGCTCGCTCTCGTCGATCGTGTTGAGCCCGTTGAGCTCGACGCCGAACGCCGAGCCGGGCGCGGGGAGGGAGGCGGGCGCCCGGTCGGGCGCGTCCTCGCCGGTGCTGGTCATGCACCGATCCAAGTGCACGCGCCCCGCCCCGTCAACAGCGGTCGGCGACACGGAGCAGCCCTCGCGGGACGATATCCTGAGCCGATGACCGCGACCTCCGAGACCCCCGGCCAGGCCAATCACTGGGTGCTGACCTTCAGCTGCGCCGACCAGCCGGGGATCGTGCACGCCGTCAGCGGGGCGATCGTCTCCGCGCGCGGCAACATCACCGAGAGCCAGCAGTTCGCCAGCCTCGACACCGGCCGCTTCTTCATGCGGCTCCAGGTGGAGTCGGGCGCGAGCCGCGAGGAGTTCGAGAGCGCCCTCGCGCCCGTCGTCGAGCGGTTCGGGATGTCGCACAACGTCGACTACGTCGGTCGCCCCCTGCGCACCCTCGTGCTCGCGTCCACCGCCGCGCACTGCCTCAACGACCTCCTCTTCCGCCAGCGCGCGGGACAGCTGCCGATCGAGATCCCCCTCGTGCTCTCCAACCACGGCACGCTGCGCGACCTCGCCGGCTTCTACGGCGTCCCGTTCGAGTCGCAGGCCGTGACCGACGCGGAGTCCAAGGCCGCGTTCGAGGCGCGCGTGCTCGCCGCGGTCGAGGAGCACGACATCGAGCTCGTCGTCCTGGCCCGCTACATGCAGATCCTCTCCCCCGAGCTGTGCGAGAAGCTCGCCGGCCGCGCGATCAACATCCACCACTCGTTCCTCCCCGGCTTCAAGGGCGCCAACCCCTACCGCCAGGCGCACGCGCGCGGCGTGAAGCTGATCGGCGCGACCGCGCACTTCGTGACCAGCGACCTGGACGAGGGCCCGATCATCGAGCAGAACGTGGTGCGCGTCGATCACTCGCAGACGGTGCAGCAGCTCGTCGCGATCGGCCAGGACGAAGAGAGCCGCACGCTCACCCAGGCGGTCAAGTGGTTCGCGGAGGACCGCGTGCTGCTCGACGGCGCCCGCACCATCATCTTCCGCTGAGGCCCGCCGGTAGAATGGCGTGGTGACTTCCGCGCAAGACCAGCAGGCCCGCCTCCGGATCGGACCCAACGACATCCTCCGGTTCGTGCTCGAGCTCTTCGCCGTGGTCTCGCTCGGCATCTGGGGATTCGTCGCGTGGCCGCTGCCCTGGAACATCGTGTTCGGCATCGCGACACCGGTCGTGGCCATCCTGCTGTGGGCGCTCTTCCGCTCCCCCAAGGCCGTGCTGCACGTCGACGTGTTCGTCAAGGCGCTGGTCGAGGTGCTCGTGATGGGCGCGGCGGCGTTCGCCTGGTGGGACCTCGGTCAGCCGATCGTCGCGGTGGTCTTCGCGGTCATCGCGACCGTCAGCGGCGTGATCAACGGGCGACGCGAGCTCTCGTGACCGCGCTCGTCGTCCATGACGCCCGCAAAGTGGATGCGGACGGGCTGGTCGACGAGTTCTGGCTGGTCGCCGACGGCGGCACGATCGTCGCCACCGGTTCCGGCACGGGGTGGCACGAGGCGGCCCGCGCTCCCGGCGCGACCGTGATCGACGCGGGCGGGCATTGGCTCACGCCCGGCTTCATCGACCTCCACTGCCACGGCGGCGGCGGTCACCCGTACGACGACGGCCCGGAGGAGATGCTCGCAGCCCTGGCGACGCATCGCGCGCACGGCACGACGCGCTCCCTCGTCTCGCACGTCGCCAATCCCCTCGCCTCGCTGCGCGAGAGCCTCTCGATCGTCGCCGACCTGGCCCACGCGGACCCGCTCGTGCTCGGCTCGCACCTCGAAGGCCCGTTCCTCGCCGTGGAGCGGCGCGGTGCGCACGACGCCGACTTCCTCCGCGAGCCGGGGCCGGCCACCGTCGAGGAGCTGATCGGCGCGGCCCGCGGCACGCTCCGCACCGCCACCATCGCTCCCGAGCTGCCGAACGCGCTGGAGGCGATCGGCGTGCTGATCGAGGCGGGCGTCGTCGTCGGCGTCGGCCACACCGCCGCGGACTACGACCAGGCGGCGCGCGCGTTCGAGGTGGGCGCGCGCCTGCTCACGCACGCGTTCAACGCGATGAACGGCATCCACCACCGCGCGCCGGGCCCGGTCATGGCCGCGATCGACAACCCCGAGGTGACGCTGGAGCTCATCCTCGACAGCCTCCACGTGCACCCCTCGGTGGCGCGGCTGCTCTTCACCGCCGCCCCGGGCCGGGTCGCGCTGGTGACCGACGCGATGGCCGCAGCGGGCGCGTCCGACGGAGACTACCGGCTCGGCGGGCTGAACGTCACCGTCAAGGACGGTCTCGCCGTGCTCTCCGGCACGTCCACCATCGCGGGCTCGACCCTGACGCAGGATGCGGCCCTGCGCGTCGCCGTCGGCCAGGTCGGCCTCGACCCGGTGCACGCGGTCACGGCGCTGACGCACACGCCGGCCACGGTCCTCGGCGAGGGCCACCGCTTCGGGCGCCTGCAGAGCGGCTACGCCGCCGACGCGGTCGTGCTCGACCACGAGTGGCACGTGCGCACCGTGGTCGCCGACGGCCGCATCCTGAGCTGACCCCGGCCCGCACCGGTTCTGCAACACCGGCTCGAAACGCCGGAACTCCGGAGGCCGGTCACGACACGTGGGGCGCTCCCCGTTCGAACGGTGGATCGCTGCGTGCCGGGTCCGATCTCCGGAGTTCCGGTGGACGCGGGTGCGTCCTACAGCTTCTGCCAGGCCGGCTTGTTCGCGTAGGCGTAGCGGTAGTAGTCGAGGTTGCGCAGGTGCGAGGCCGCGGCTTCGTCGACCAGCACGGTGACGCGCGGGTGCAGCTGGATGGCCGAGCCCGGGTTGGAGGCCGAGATCGGTCCCTCCACCGCATCGGCCAGCGCCTCCGCCTTGCCCTCGCCGAACGCGAGGAGCAGCAGGTGGCGGGCCTTGAGGATGGTGGAGAGGCCCTGCGTGATGCAGTGCATCGGCACGTCGTCCTCGGAGTCGAAGAAGCGGGCGTTGTCCTTGCGGGTCTGCTCGGTCAGCGTCTTCACCCGGGTGACCGAGGCGAACGACGAGCCGGGCTCGTTGAAGCCGATGTGACCGTCGGTGCCGATGCCGAGGATCTGCACGTCGACCCCGCCCGACTCGGCGATGGCCTTCTCGTAGTCGGCGCCGGCGTGCTCGATGGTCTCCCGCGCGCCGTTGGGCACGTGGATGAGGGAGGGCGTCAGGCCCAGCGGCTCGACGACCTCGCGGTGGATGACCGACCGGTACGACTCGGGGTGCCCGGCGGGCAGGCCCACGTACTCGTCGAGCGCGTACCCGCGCACGTGCGAGACGTCGACGCCGCGCTCGGAGATCAGCGACGCCAGCGCCCGGTACACGGGCAGCGGTGTCGACCCGGTCGCGAGTCCGAGCACCGCGTCCGGCTTGCCGGAGATCAGGTCGACGATGCTCTCGGCGGCCAGGGCGCCCGCGGCGGCCTGATCCTTGACGACGACGACTTCAGCCATTCGTTCCTCCTACGATCGCGGCCCCGAGGGCGGCGATGGGTGATCCTGGTGGGACGAGGCGCACACGCTTGGGCAGCGCGAGCGAGGCGAGGAACGGCGATGTCCGCTCCCAGTCCTCGAGCACCTCGTGGACGTCGCCGAGCAGCGGGTCGCCCAGATGACTGAGGCCGCCACCGATCACCACGGTGTCGACGTCGACGGCCAGCACCAGGACGCGCACTGCGGCAGCGATGCCCTCGGCCAGCCTATCCTTGATCGCCTGCGCTTCGCCGTCCCCGGCGGCGGCCGCCTGGAACAGCGAGCGGGCCGGCAGCACGTCGTCGGTGCGCCACTGGCGGGCGATGCCCGACCCGCTGGCCACGGTCTCGAGGCAGCCGCGCTGCCCGCACGCGCACTCGGCGCCCGCGGGGTCGATCGGGATGTGCCCGATCTCGCCGGCGATGCCAGAGGCGCCGCGCCACAGCCGGCCGTCCACGACGATCCCGGCGGCCATCCCGGTGCCGAGGTTGAGGTAGGCCATCGTGCCGTTCAGGCCGAGCACGTCGTAGGCGCCGAGCGCGGCGGCCTTGACGTCGTTCTCCACGCGAACGCGCACCCCGAGCCGCTCGGCGAGCTCGCCGCCGAGGGGCAGGCGGTCCACACCGAGGTTGACGGCGTGCGCGACCTCCCCGGACGCGGTGTCGACCAGCCCGGGGATGCCGATGCCGATCGAGGCGAAGCCGGGGGCGTCGATGCCGGTCAGCTCCCCGATGCGCGCGACGGCCGTGAGGGCCGTCTCCACGACGGCGGGGCTGCCGAAACCGGTGACGAGCCGGATGCGATGAGCGAGCACACCGCTCTCGTCGACGGCGACCGCGTCGGTCTTGGTGCCGCCGATGTCGATCCCGAGCCTCATGAGCCGGGGCCGAGGAGGTCGAGGAGGGCGCGGCCGAGCAGACGGGAGGCGCCGAACGTCGCGATGTCGGCGTAGCGGCGGTCGTCGGCGGGCCAGCCCATGTCGACCACGAGCACGTCGCCGCGTTCCGCGCGGAGCCGGTCGATCGTCTCGCGGGCGAACGCGTGCCGGTGGTTGTCCTTGCCGATCACGATCACCGGGCCGTCGGGGAGACTCGTCGGCGCGGAGTCCTCCTCGGTGACCTCGACGACGGGCAGCGCGGCGAACGCAGCGGCGGCCCCGTCCTCCGCACCGGTCGCGGTCTCGGCGAAGGGGCCCCACGGGGCCGTGCCGACCGCGATGTTCGCGACGGTCTCGAGCCGGACGACGCCCGAGGCCCTGCGGCCATCCCGGAGCCAGGAACGCGCCGCATCCGACAGCTCGAAGGCCGGGACGATCGCGCGCGCTTCGACCGGATCGATCACGAGCGCGCCGGACGACGCGGAGCCTGCCTGCGCGGGCTCCACGTCCGCACGGAGTTCTGCGGCCAGGCCGATCACACGACCGGCCGCCTCCTCGACGCGCTCGACGGTCAGCCGGCCTGCGGCGATCGCGTCCGCGACCGCCTCGACGATGGCCGTCAGCTGCTCGTCGGTGTTCTCGGTGCCGAGGCACAGCAGGTCGCAGCCGGCGGCGAGCGCCAGGACGGCGGCCTCCGGGATGCCCCGCTCGCCGCTCGCGCCGAGCATGTCGAGCGCGTCCGTGACGACGAGTCCGTCGAATCCGAGCTCTCCGCGCAGCAACCCCTCGACGATCGGGTGGCTGAAGGTGGCGGGCAGGGCCGCGTCCAGCTGCGGCAGGAGGATGTGGGAGGTCATGACGGTGCGGGTGCCCGCCTCCACCGCGGCACGGAACGGCACCAGCTCGCGCTCGCGCAGCTCGGCGGCCGACAGATCGACCACGGGCAGCGCGAGGTGCGAGTCCTGCGCGGTGTCCCCGTGACCGGGGAAGTGCTTCGCGCAGGCCGCGACGCCGGCCGACTGGAGGCCGCGCACCCAGGCGGCGCCCTGCTCGGCCACCACGGCCGGCGAGACGCCGAAGCTGCGCACGCCGATCACCGGGTTGTCCGGGTTGGAGTTGATGTCGACGTCGGGGGCGAAGTCGAGGTTCACACCGACCGCGCGCAGCTCGGCCCCGACACGGGCGGCGACCTGCTCGGTGCGCTCGGCGTCGCCGAGGCGGCCGAGCACGGCGTTGCCCGGGTAGGGCGATCCGGTGGCGTAGTAGAGGCGGGTGACGTCGCCGCCCTCCTCGTCGATAGCCACGATCGCCTCGGGGTTCGCCGCGTAGATCGCGTCGGTCAGTGCCCGCAGCTGCTCTGCGGACACGATGTTCGGGCCGAACACGCACACGCCGCCGAGGCCGTCCCGCAGCCGTCGCTCCAGCCAGCCCGGCAGTGTCGTGCCGACGAATCCGGGGAGGAGGGTCGCGGCGATGCGGCGGGCGAGGCGGGGGTCGAGGAGGCGGGGTTCGGCGGCGGCCGTGCCGGTCACCCCTTCACCGCCCCGCTGACGAGCCCGCTGGTCATCCGGCCCTGCACGATGAGGAAGAAGATGATCACCGGCACCGCGACGAGGGTCGAGGCGGCCATGACCTGGCCCCAGTCGGTGGCGCGGGAGGCGGACTGCTGGATGAAGCCGCGCAGCCAGAGCGGCAGCGTCTGGCTGCTGTTCTCCTGCAGGATGACGAGGGCGACCGTGAACTCGTTCCACGCCTGGAGGAACGCGTAGACGCCGGAGGCGACGAGACCCGGGGCGAGGAGCGGGAAGGTGATCCGCAGGAACGCCTGGGTGCGGCTGAGACCGTCCACCATGGCGGCCTCCTCGAGGTCGGCCGGGATGCCGGCGACGAAGCCGCGCAGCATCCAGATCGTGAACGGCACGACGGCCGCGATGTAGAGGATGCTGACGCCGATGACGCTGTTCAGGAGGCCGAGGCTCCCCATCAGCTTGTACTGCGCGATGAACAGGCCCTCCGCCGGCAGCATCTGGATCAGCAGCACGGCGAGCACGAACGACGTGCGGCCGCGGAAGCGGAACCGGCTGATGGCGAGTGCGGCGAGGAAGGCGAAGGCGAGGCACACGACGACCGTGATGAGCGCGATGGTGAGGCTCATCCCGAGCGCCGGGAAGAACGTGCCCCCGTCGATGACCGCGGTGAAGTTGTCGAACGAGCCGCCGAACGGCAGCCACGTGGGCGTGGAGTTCTGCAGCACCACGTTCGGCAGGAGGGACGAGTTGACCATCCAGTAGACCGGGAAGACCCAGATCAGGGCGAGGACGATTGCGACGACGCCGAGCACGATGCGGGAGGGCCGCACCTTCTGGCGCAGCTTGCGGGCGGGTGCCGCGGTGGCGGCGGTGGCGGATGCGGTGGACGCGGTGGTCACGACTCGTCCTCCTTGATCAGCGAGCGGACGTAGAACCAGCTCAGGGCGACGGTCAGGATCAGGACGAACACCGAGACGGCGCTGGCCATCGCGAAGTCGCTCGATCCGACGCCGAGCTGGTAGATGTAGGTGCCGAGCAGGTTGGTCTCGCTGGCGATGGAGCCCTTGTCCTGCAGGAGCTTGATCTGGGTGAAGACGCGCAGGTCCCAGATGATCTGGAGCAGCAGCACGATCCCGAGCACCGGCCGGATCATCGGCAGGATGATGTAGCGCAGCCGCTGGAAGCCCTTGGCGCCGTCCATCTGCGCGGCCTCGAGCACCTCGCCGGAGACCTGGGTCAGGCCGGCGTAGACCGAGAAGGCGACGAACGGGACGCTCATCCACACCACGATGATCATGGCGACGAAGAAGAACGAGAGCGGGTTCTGCAGCCAGTTGTGACCCTGGAAGTCGAGGCCCCAGGAGCTCAGCACGTTGTTGATGAGGCCGCGGCGCCAGTCGAACAGCCAGTTCCAGACGGTCATCGCGGCGACGACCGGCATGGCCCAGGCGAGCAGCAGGGCGATCTGGAGGATGACGCGAACGACGGCGTTGACACCGGTCATCAGCAGGGCGAGCCCGACGCCGATGATCACGGTCACGGCGGCGGTGACGAGGCAGAACGCGATCGACCGGCCGACGACGATCCACATGTAGGGGTCGGAGAACAGGGTGATGTAGTTCTGGAACCACACGAACGGGGCGGGCTGGCCGAACTGCTGGGCGAGCCCGAAGTGCTGCATCGAGGTGATGACCTGCCACACGATCGGGTAACCGAGTGCGAGCAGCAGGATGGCGATGGCCGGCAGCAGCAGCATGTAGGGCGCGAGCTGGCGCTTGCGGGGGCGGGGGGCTCCCTGCTTCGGCGAGCGCGCCGGGCGGGCCGGGCGGCCGGTCGCCGCGGGGGTCTGCTGGGTGGTGGTCACGTCGGTCCTCCTTCCGAGAATCATGGGGGCAGGAGCGAGGGCGCGGAAGGGGTGCCTTCCGCGCCCTCACCTGCTAGGTGTTGCGAGAGGGAACGACTAGTTCTTCTCGTTGAGGAGTGCGTCGATCTTCGTGTCGTACTCCTGGGCGAGCGCCTTCAGGTCGGACGCGTCGCGGATCTTGGAGAAGAACTCCTCCATGACGTTCGCGGCCTCGACCTTGGCCCAGCCCGGCGCGGCCGGGGTGAGCTTGGAGTTGGACGCGGACTCGATGAGCGCCTTCGCGAACTGGTCGTCGCCGAGCGAGGACATGTAGTCCGAGTTCGCCGGGCCGAGGCCGTTCTTGCCGAGCATCTCCTGGTACTCCTTCGAGAAGATGATCTTCAGGAGGGTCTTGGACAGGCCCGGGTTCTTGGACTTGGCCGAGATGCCGATGTTCGATCCGCCGGCGAAGACCGGGGCGGGCTTGCCGTCGTTGCCCGGCAGGACGAACGTGCCGAACGTCTGGTCGTTCCAGGTGCGGACCGGCTTGCCGTCCTTCTCGGACAGGTCGCCGATCGACCAGTGCGCCCATCCCGGCGCCATGATCGTCGCGGCGGCGAGCGACGTGTCACCGGTCTTGTTGCCGGTGGCGTCGACCGTCTGGTCGCTGTCGTTCAGGTAGATGTACTGGTTCGAGTCCTTGGCGTCGTTCGGCGCCTTGGAGGCGTTCTTGTAGATGTCCTGCAGCTGCTGCAGGCCCTTCAGCGAACCCTCGGAGTCCAGCGTGGCCACCCACTTGTCGCCCTGCTTCTTGGCGATGTCCCCGCCGTTGGCGAAGATCCAGGAGATGCCGTCGCGCCAGTCCTGACCGCCGAGGAAGAAGCCGGAGAAGTTCGGGATCGCCTTCGGGTTCTTCGCGGTGATGTCGGCGACCGTGGTGTTGAACTGGTCGAGCGTGGTCGGCACGGTGGCGCCGGCCGCGGAGTAGACGTCCTTGCGGTAGAACATGTAGCGCGAGCCGAAGTAGTACGGCAGCGTGTAGTTCTTGCCGTCGACCTTTCCGGCGTCGACGAAGGACTGCAGCAGCTTGTCGCCGCCGAGGTCCTTGTACTCGTCGGAGATGTCGAGGAACGCGCCGACGTTGGTGAACGTCGGGGACTGGGTGTTGCCCATCTCGGTCACGTCCGGGGTGTTGTTCGCGTCCGGGAGGGCCGTGGTGAGCTTGGTGACGATGTCGCCCCAGTCCTGCTGCTCGATCTTGAGCGTCGCGCCGGTCTCCTTGTTGAACTCGGTCTTGAGGTAGGTGCGCAGCGCATCCGGGGTGTCGGAGCCGACCAGCCACAGGGTGACCGTCTTGCCCTTCCCGTCGGTGCTGGGCGCCGATGATCCGCCGGAGGCGCATCCCGCGAGCACGAGAGCGGAAGCTGTAGCCACAGCGGCGAGGCCGACGAGCTTTCTCTTCATTGCACTGTCCTTTCAAAAATGATCGGGCTTTGTTCAGGTGGTCAGTGTGTGCGGTTGCCACACCGTGGTGCAGGGGTCGGTGGATCCGGATTGCTGTGTTACGAGACCCCGAGCCGTCCGGAGAGGACGAGTACGGCCGCGCCGCGCAGGACGATGTCCTGCCCCTGCGTGGTCATCCGGAGCGCGAGGTCGGCGTGGTTCTCGGCCATCGTCCGGCTCCGGAGCGTGTGGATGGTCGCCTCGGCGAGGGGACCATCGAGAAGGTCGGTCGGGCCGCTGAGCACGATCTCCGACAGGTTGAGGGCGCCCACGACGGGGGCGAGGGCGATGCCGAGCCGCTGGCCGGCCTCACGGAGGGCCGGTGTGACGTCCGCACCGGAGGCCTGGGCCTCGGCGATGCCGTTGCGCAGCTGCGGGACGCTGAGCCAGTGCTCCAGCACCTGGTCGCGGCTGTAGGTGGCCTCGAGCCCGAGGTCCGTCCCGACCATAACCTGACCGATCTCGCCCGCGGCGAAGTGGCTGCCGTAGACGAGGGCACCGGCGACGATCAGCCCGGCGCCGATACCGTGGCCCACGCGGATCAGCATCAGGTCGCCGGTCGCTCCGCCGTAGCTGTGCTCCGCGAGCACCGCGGCGTTGGCGTCGTTGGCGACGATCACGGGGAGGCCCGTCGCAGCCTGGAGCTCCGCCTGCAGGGCGAGACCGTGCCAGCCGAGGTTGGGGGCGGTGAGGATGGTGCCGGCGAGGTCGACCACACCGGGCGAGCCGACGCCGATGCCGAGCACCGGCGCGGTCGCGAGCCGGACGAGGTCGTCGACGAGCCGCCGGACCTTCGCGGTGGCCGCGTCGCCGGTCGCGCCTTCCAGCGGCACCTCCGCCGAGGCGAGGATCGCGCCGTCGAGGTCCATCACCGCGCCGCGGAAACGGTCGTGGTCGCTGAGGTCGACGCCGATGATCTGGTGCGCGGTCCGGTTGATGTCGAGGAGCACGGCGGGCTTGCCGGGACGGGCGGACTCCCGCTGCCCCAGCTCGACGACCAGCCATTCGGCGATCAGCTCGGCGACCAGGTCGGACACGGTGACGCGGGTCAGGCCGGTCTCGCGGGCGATGTCGGCGCGGCTGAGCTCCCCCGAGCGGTACAGCGTCTGGAGGACGAGCGACCGGTTGTGGCTGCGGGCGTGCTCCGGGAGCACCTTGGCCCGCGGTCGCAGCGCGCGTCCCGGGACGAGCCCCGCGCCGGTGACGCCGGCACCGGTCGCGCCGGTCGCGGTGCCGGCGACGGGCGCACCATGCACGGCCACGACCCTCGGGACCACGGTCGATTCCGCGGTGGCGGAGGCAGCCGTAGCGGCTCCCGTTCCCTGCGTCTTCGTCGTGGTCATGTTTGTTAGTAAAGCTTACGAACAAAAGAAATGCAAGCAGAACTTCGGACGGAATTCACGTGGTGTTCGCCGGAGGGCGAGCTGCTCGGGTGCAGCTCGCCCTCCCCCTCAGAACGCCCAGTCCTCGTCCTCCGTCTCCACCGCCGTCCCGATGACGTACGACGACCCCGACCCCGAGAAGAAGTCGTGGTTCTCGTCGGCGTTGGGCGAGAGGGCGGACAGGATGGCGGGGTTCACGGCGGTCGCCGCGGCCGGGAAGAGCGCCTCATAGCCGAGGTTCATCAACGCCTTGTTCGCGTTGTAGGCGAGGAACTTGGTCACGTCGTCCGTGAGCCCGACGCCGTCGTAGAGGTCGGCCGTGTACTCCAGTTCGTTCTCGTACAGGTCCTGGAGGAGCGAGTAGGTATAGTCCTTCAGCTCCTGGCGCTGGCGCTCCCCCACCCGCTCCAGCCCGCGCTGGTACTTGTAGCCGATGTAGTAGCCGTGCACGGCCTCGTCGCGGATGATCAGCCGGATGAGGTCGGCCGTGTTGGTGAGCGTGGCCCGGCTCGACCAGTACATCGGCAGGTAGAAGCCGGAGTAGAACAGGAACGACTCCAGCAGGGTCGATGCCACCTTGCGCTTCAGCGGGTCGTCGCCGGTGTAGTAGTCGAGCACGATGCGCGCCTTCTTCTGCAGCGCCTCGTTCTCGGTCGACCAGTCGAACGCCGCGTCGATCTCGGGAGTGGAGGCGAGGGTGGAGAAGATCGACGAGTAGCTCTTGGCGTGCACCGACTCCATGAACGCGATATTCGTGTAGACGGCCTCCTCGTGCGGGGTGAGGGAGTCGGGGATGAGCGAAACGGCGCCGACCGTGCCCTGGATGGTGTCGAGCAGGGTCAGCCCGGTGAACACCCGCATGGTCAGCGTCTGCTGCTCGGGGGTGAGCGTCGCCCAGGACTGCACGTCGCCCGAGAGCGGTACCTTCTCGGGCAGCCAGAAGTTGGCGGTGAGGCGGTTCCACACCTCGACGTCCTTCTCGTCCTCCACCCTGTTCCAGTTGATGGCGTCGACGCGCCGGATGAGCGCGACCTTCTCGGTCATGGTTCTCCTCGTTCGTTGGTGTGGATCGTGTGATTCGTGCCGGCCGCGCACGACGCGCAGGGGTCAGAGCATGCAGCTGACGCAGCCCTCGACCTCCGTGCCCTCCAGGGCGAGCTGCCGGATGCGCACGTAGTAGATGGACTTCACCCCCGACCGCCAGGCGTGGATCTGCGCCCGGTTGATGTCCCGGGTCGTGGCGGTGTCGGGGAAGAACAGGGTGAGCGACAGCCCCTGGTCCACGTGCTGGGTGGCCGCGGCATAGGTGTCGATGATCTTCTCGGGCCCGATCTCGTACGCGTCGCGGTAGTACTCGAGGTTGTCGTTCGTGAGGAACGGCGCCGGGTAGTAGACCCGGCCGAGCTTGCCTTCCTTGCGGATCTCGACCTTCGAGGCGATCGGGTGGATGGAGGACGTCGCGTTGTTGATGTATGAGATCGAGCCGGTGGGCGGCACGGCCTGCAGGTTCTGGTTGTAGAGCCCGTGCTCGCGCACGCTGTCGCGCAGCGCCTCCCACTCCGCGATCGTCGGGATGCTCACGCCCGCCTCCGCGAAGAGCGCCCGCACGCGATCCGTCGCCGGCTCCCACGCCCGGTCGGTGTACTTCTCGAAGAACGCGCCGGAGGCGTACGCCGACTCGGCGAAGCCGCCGAACGTCTCGCGGCGCTCGATCGCGATGCGGTTGGAGGCGCGGAGGGCGTGGAACAGCACCGTGCAGAAGTAGATGTTCGTGAAGTCGATCCCCTCAGCGCTGCCGTAGTGGATGCGCTCCCGCGCCAGGTAGCCGTGCAGGTTCATCTGGCCGAGCCCGATGGCGTGGGCGCTGTCGTTGCCGCGCTCGACCGACGGCACGGCCGACAGCCGGCTCTGATCCGAGACGGCCGAGAGAGCGCGGACCGCGGTCTCCACGGTCAGCCCGAAGTCGGGCGAGTCCATCGCCATCGCGATGTTCAGGGAGCCGAGGTTGCACGAGATGTCCGTGCCGACGTGCTGGTACGAGAGGTCGTCGGAGTAGGTGCTGGGGCTGTTCACCTGCAGGATCTCGGAGCACAGGTTCGACATGTTGATGCGCCCTGCGATCGGGTTCGCGCGATTCACCGTGTCCTCGAACACGATGTACGGATAGCCGGACTCGAACTGGATCTCGGCCAGCGTCTGGAAGAACGCGCGCGCGTCGATGGTGGTCTTCCGGATGCGCGGATCGGCGACCAGCTCGTCGTACCTCTCGCTCACCGCGATGTCGCCGAACGGCACCCCGTAGACGCGCTCCACGTCGTACGGGCTGAACAGGTGCATCGGCCGGTTGTCGCGCGCGAGCTCGAACGTGATGTCGGGCACCACGACGCCGAGCGACAGCGTCTTGATGCGGATCTTCTCGTCCGCGTTCTCGCGCTTGGTGTCGAGGAAGCGCAGGATGTCGGGATGGTGCGCGCTGAGGTACACCGCACCGGCGCCCTGCCGCGCACCGAGCTGGTTGGCGTAGCTGAACGAGTCCTCGAGCAGCTTCATCACGGGGATCACGCCGGAGGACTGGTTGCGCACCTGCTTGATGGGAGCGCCCGCCTCCCGGATGTTGGAGAGCAGCAGGGCGACGCCGCCACCGCGCTTGGAGAGCTGCAGCGCCGAGGTGATCCCGCGGCCGATGGACTCCATGTTGTCCTCCATGCGCAGCAGGAAGCAGGAGACCAGCTCGCCCCGCTGCGCCTTGCCCGCGTTGAGGAAGGTCGGCGTCGCCGGCTGGAACCGGCCCGCCATCATCTCGTCCACGAGGCGCCCGGCGAACTCCTCGTCCCCGGCCGCGAGGGTGAGCGCGACCATCACGACGCGGTCCTCGAAGCGCTCGAGATAGCTGCCGCCGTCGAAGCTCTTGAGGGCGTAGGAGGTGTGGAACTTGAACGCGCCGAGGAAGGTCGCGAACCGGAAGCGGTGCGACTCCGCACGGGACGTGAGGCGTTCGACGGCGGCGACCGGATAGCGGTCGAGCACCTCCGGGTCGTAGTAGTCGTTGTCGACCAGGTAGGCGAGGCGCTGCGCGACGGAGTCGAAGCGGAGGCTGTTCGGCAGGATGTGCTGGCGGAAGTACTCGCGCGCCGCCTCGTGATCCCGCTCGAACTGGATCCGTCCGTCCTCGTCGTACAGGTTCAGCATCGCGTTGAGCGCGTGGTAGTCGGCCGCGGGAGCGTCCGCGGTCAGCGCGTCGGCGGTCAGGGTGTCGGCGGTCAGTGTCGCCACAGTGTCTCCAATCCGTTCTGGACCGCGGCGACGTCCTCGGCGGTGCCGAAGAGCTCGAAGCGGTAGTGGTGGGGCACGCCGCATTTCGCCGCGACGATGTCGCCGGCGATGCCGTAGGCGGCCCCGAAGTTGGTGTTGCCTGCGCCGATCACGCCGCGCAGGAGGCGACGATTGCCGTCGTCGTTGAGGAAGCGGATGACCTGCTTGGGAACGGCCGCCCGGTCCTCTCCCCCGCCGTAGGTGGGGAGGACGAGCACGAACGGCTCGGTCGCGTGCAGGCTCGGCTCGTGCGCCCGCAGCGGGATGCGCTGCGCCGGCACGCCGAGCTTCGTCACGAAGCGGTGCGTGTTCTCCGACACGGACGAGAAGTAGACGAGACCGCTCACGGCACGGGTCACTTCCCGAGCTTCGTCGCGACCCGTCCGATCAGATCGGGCCGGAAGCCGGACCAGTGCTCGTCGTCGGTCACGACGACGGGCGCCTGCGCGTAGCCCAGCGCGCGCACCGCGGCGAGCGCGGCGTCGTCGGTGGTGACGTCGACCACCCGGTACTCGATGCCCTTCCGATCGAGGGCCGTGTAGGTGGCTGTGCACTGCACGCACGCGGGCTTGCTGTAGACGACGATGCTCATGTCCTGCGCCTTTCATGTCAACGGGATGCCGGAGCGTTAACACTACATATAGGGGCGGCGCGACACGCCGAACACTAGATGATGTGGTTATTTCCGGCGTTGACCGGCACGGAGCGGGAACGATGTGAGGCAGGATCCGGCCGCGGGGACGCGCAAGGGCCGGGTGGACGACGTCCACCCGGCCCTCGTGCATCCCGCGCCCGGGATCAGCAGTGTTCGAGCGTGTCCAGCCCGGGATGCATGACCGCCGGGCCTCCCACGACCGTGACGGCCGTGACCGTGCCCGCCGCGAGCTTCGCGCGCAGCGGCCCGGAGACACAGCCCCACGGCATCGGGTAGATCGGCGCCTTCTGCTTCGCAGCGAGGACGACGCCGCTCAGCGCGTCGGCGAATCCGGAACCCGACGCCAGGAGCGCGCTCGTCGACTCCGGGAAGGCGAAGTCGGCCACGGCCGCGGCGGTCGCGAACCGATCGGCTCCGGAGACCCTGGTCGTGGGCGCGAGGGAGCCGAACGCCGCCACCAGGCTGTCGGGCATCACCGTCGGGCCTCCGACCACGACGATCCGGGACGGCTTGAGCGTGGCGATGACGGC
>NZ_MKVJ01000010.1:40346-94936 GCF_001898805.1 Leifsonia sp. 71-9 | reverse complement strand
GCCGCAGCACCGGCACCCAGTGCGTCGGGGAAGTCGGCTCCCGATGCGATGTACAGCGTGTGCGCTTCGGTGAAGGACGCTGCGACGAGCTGATTGGCCGTCTCGAACCGGTCGCCTCCCGACCGGCGCTGGACCACGACACCGGGGAGCAGGCTCTTCACCTCGCGCTCGACCGCGGGGGCGATGGAGGCCGGACCACCCACCAGCACCACCCGCGTCGGCTTCAGGGCCGAGAGCTCCTCCGCGGTGGCGCTCGGCAGTTCGCCGGGTGTCGTGAGCAGCAGTGCCGCCCCGTCGGCCGCCGCGGCCGGCCCCGCGGCAAGCGCGTCCGGGAAGTTCATGCCCGAGGCGAGGTAGACCACATCCGCGCCGTCGGGGAACGCCTTCTTCGTCACTTCGACGGCGGTCTGGAACCGGTCGCCGCCCGCCAGCCGTGTCGAGGTGGCCGGTCGCACGAACGATAGGGCACGATCGCCGTCCGGCACGATGAACTGCACCCAGGTGCGATCGCCGACGACACCCCACGCGTAGATACCGATCAGGCGATCACTGAACGTCAGGCGCGACAGCAGCGTCCCGTCCGCGGCGACATGCACGTTGGCCCCCAGCCACACCGAGCCGTCCGCAGCGAGCTTGGGCGGCCGGGTACCGGACGGGAGCTCCGTCACCGTGCCGTCCTCGGCCACAGCGACCGCCACTGCCGGGCTGGTCTTCGTCCGTCCACCCAGCCAGAGCGAACGCGTGGAGGGCACCCAGACCCCCTGAATCGCCGTCAGTCGCGGGATGACGGCCTTCCAATCCGGCGCTCCGACACGGCGCAGGACATACTCGCCCGCCACCATGGCGGCGTAATACGCCTGCCCGTCGGCGAGAACGAATTCCGGGGCGCCGGCGACGACGGTCGTGAGCGACCCGTCCGGCCCGATCTCCCGGATGGAGCCGCCCGCCAGCTTGATGTACGTCGCACCGTCGACCTGGAAGACCGCGTGCCGGCGCCCCGCGTCCTTCGCGTCCAGCGAGACGGGGACGGACCGGCCGTCCGGGTACAGCCCGAGGAGGATCCTGCCGTTCTCTCCGGCGGAGAACCAGACGCTCCCCTCCGGTCCGGCGATCGGCGTCCCGCTGCTCGTGTCCCCGTCGGCGGGCACGGTGACGCCGGCCTGAGGGAACGTCGTCACGGTGCCGTCGACCGCACGCCGAAGCGCGTTCCAGGTCCCAGCTCCCGGCTCGCCGACCTGCTGGACGAACCAGGTGCTCCCATCCTCGGCCGGGGCGGCGCCGCCGATCAGGCCGGGGCCGTCGAACCGGAAGCGGTCGATCGAACCGTCGGCCAGGACGTGGTTGACGTCGCGTCCATCCGCGCCGCCGCCGGAGATCCAGAGCGAGCGGTCGGGCGCGACGACCGGTGCGACGGAGGTCCAGTCGGTCCCCGGCTGCAGGTGGTGGGAGAGCACAGTGCCCTCCCCGGACAGGGACTTCAGGCCGCCTTCATACTGCCACCACGGCAGGCCGTCCGGCCCCTCGATCACCGGCGTCCGCGCATCCTCGTCGGTCCCCGGGATCTCAGAGAGGAAGCCGATCTCCCCGGGCCGCTCCGGTTCGGCGGCGACCGCCTGCGGTGCCGGCGTCGGCGCAAGCACCGCGGCTGCCCCGAGGGACACGGTCAGAAGGACGGACGTCAGGCATCGACGCAACATCGCACACGCTCTTTCTCTTCACGGCTCACGTCGTGAACCCCCTGAGAGAACATACAGGAAAGGGCCCGGCGGACCGAAGTCCGCCGGGCCCTTCCCGGTGCGCGTGGAGGCTAGGCGCCCATGCGCGTCTTGAGGTTCTCGCTGATGGACTCGAGGAACTCCTCGGTGGTCTGGAACGCCTGCTCCGGGCCGACGAGGAGCGCGAGGTCCTTGGTCATCTTGCCCTCTTCGACCGTCTTCACGACCACGTCCTCGAGGGTGTGGGTGAAGTCGATGAGCTCCTGGTTGCCGTCGAGCTTGCCGCGGTGCGCGAGGCCGCGCGTCCAGGCGAAGATCGAGGCGATCGGGTTGGTCGAGGTCGCCTTGCCCTGTTGGTACTGGCGGTAGTGGCGCGTGACGGTGCCGTGCGCGGCCTCCGCCTCGACGACCTTGCCGTCCGGCGTGGTCAGGACCGACGTCATCAGGCCGAGCGAGCCGAAGCCCTGCGCGACGGTGTCGGACTGCACGTCGCCGTCGTAGTTCTTGCAGGCCCAGACGTAGCCGCCCTCCCACTTGAGGCTGGAGGCGACCATGTCGTCGATCAGGCGGTGCTCGTAGGTGAGGCCGGCCGCGTCGAACTTCTCCTTGTACTCGGTGTCGAAGACCTCCTGGAACAGGTCCTTGAACCGGCCGTCGTAGGCCTTGAGGATCGTGTTCTTGGTGGAGAGGTACACCGGGTAGTTGCGGTCGAGGCCGTAGTTGAACGACGCGCGGGCGAAGTCGCGGATCGACTCGTCCTGGTTGTACATCGCGAGCGCGACGCCGGCGCCGGGGGCCTGGTAGACCTCGAAGCTCTTGGCCTCGCCGCCGTCGGTCGGCTGGAAGCTGAGGGTCAGCGTGCCGGGGCCGTCGAAGGTGAAGTCGGTGGCGCGGTACTGGTCGCCGAACGCGTGGCGGCCGATGATGATCGGCTTGTTCCAGCCCGGGACCAGGCGGGGGATGTTCGAGATGATGATCGGCTCGCGGAAGACCACGCCGCCGAGGATGTTGCGGATGGTCCCGTTCGGGCTCCGCCACATCTTCTTGAGGCCGAACTCCTCGACACGGGCCTCGTCGGGGGTGATCGTGGCGCACTTGACGCCGACGCCGTGCTTCTGGATGGCGTGGGCCGCGTCGATCGTGATCTGGTCGTCGGTCTCGTCGCGCTTCTGGATGCCGAGGTCGTAGTACTCGAGGTCCACGTCGAGGTACGGGTGGATGAGCGAGTCCTTGATCGCCTGCCAGATGATGCGGGTCATCTCGTCGCCGTCGAGTTCGACGACCGTTCCTTCAACCTTGATCTTGTCCACTGGTTCTCCTGCTTCTCTGCCGTTTTCAGCCGGATACAGCTTACCTGAGCCGGATAACTATCTTGACATCGAGACACTTTGCCTCCGCCGACGCCCCGGGAGGAGGCGACTATGCCAGTGTCCCCCGCGCAGGTTACCCTTTCGTCATGGCTGAGTTGAGACTGGAAGAGTTGAGCGCGCGGACCGTCGTCGCGGCGAACGCGCTCACGTTGAAGCCGGGGCAGGAGCAGTTCATCGCTCCGGTCTCCTACTCGGCCGCGGCCGCCGTCGCCGACCCCACCACCTCGTGGCAGCGCGTCGTGCTCGACGGCGACGAGGTCGTCGGCTTCATCATGGGCGACTTCAATCCCGAGGCCGAGCACGACGAGTTCAAGGCGATCCTCTGGCGCATCAACGTCGACGCCGACGACCAGGGCCGCGGCATCGGCACGTTCGCCGTGCGCAGCCTGGCCGACGAGGCGCGCCGGCGCGGCCACGAGCAGCTCTTCGTGATCTGGGAGTCGGGCGAGCTCGGTCCCGAGCAGTTCTTCCTGCGCAGCGGCTTCCAGCCCGTCGGCGAGACGCAGTACGGCGAGACGATCGGTGCCCTCGCGCTCTGAGCCCGGTCCGGCGCGGCACGACGCGGCGAACGGGGCCGACTCGTTCGTCGAGCGGGTGCTCGCCGTCGTCGACGACATCCCGCCCGGCCGGGTGATGACCTACGGAGACGTCGCAGCCGTGCTCGGCTCGCGCGCGGCCAGGATGGTCGGGCAGATCATGGCGTACTACGGCTCGACGGTGCCGTGGTGGCGCGTCGTGCGCGCCAGCGGGCATCCTCCCGTTGACCACGAGCAGATCGCGCTGGAGCACTATCGCACGGAGGGCACTCCCCTGCTCGGCGGTCCGCGCGCGGACGGCGCCACGACGACGTACCGCGTCGACCTGCGCGCCGCACGCCACGAGCCGCGCTAACATCATCCTTCCGGCCGATGAAGCGCCCAGCTTGATGGTGTTGACTGGCCAGGATCGCATTCGCCACATCCACAGGAGCTACCCGTGCCTCGTCCCCGAACCGTCGGTCTGATCGCTGCGGCATCCGTCGCGGCCCTCGCCCTGTCCGGATGCTCGGTCGTCGAAGCCTTCACCCCCCACGTCGACGCGCAGATCTTCGACTCGGCGAAAGAGTTCAAGGCCGCGAAGGTCTCCACGTTCGGGTCGCCCACGTTCGTCCCCGACGACGCGACCGTCATCCGCGTCGACTACGACACGCAGACCGGCGCCGCGATCCTGACCTACACGTCCCCCACGCTCCTCGCGAAGGACGTCTGCACCGCGCAGACCACGGCTCCCAAGCCGGCCATCCAGGACAGCTGGTGGCCGATCGACGGCGTGCCCGCGACCGCCTCCAAGTGCCCCGGCGGCTGGTCGGCGTTCGCGATCGGCCAGCAGGTCTACGCCGCGCTCCCCGCGAAGACCAAGTAGCCGGGCACTCAGGCCGGTTCGGCCTCCGCCGCCACCGCTTCGGCGCGCGGCACCGGGATGGTCAGCTCCAGGATCGTCCCCAGCCCCTCCACCGACCGGAGTTCGGCGCGCCCGTTGACGGCCTCGACGCGGTCGCGGATGCCCTCCAGCCCGCCGCCGGGCTCGAAGCGCGCGCCGCCCTTGCCGTCGTCCTTGACCACGACCGAGACGGTGTCGTCGCGGCGGGTCACCAGGACGGCGCAGTTGCGCGCCCCGGCGTGCTTGGCCGCGTTGGCGAGGCACTCGGAGACGCAATAGTAGATCGTCTCCTCGATGACGTTGGCGAACCGGTCCTCGGTCTCGACGCGGACCTCCACCGGCAGGTGACTGCGCTGGCCCAGCTCCTCCAGCGCCGACGTCAGGTCGCCGTCGGTGAGGACGGTCGGGTGGATGCCGCGCGCCAGCTCCCGCAGCTCGCGCAGCGCGTCCGCCAGCTGCGCCGATGCCCGCTCGAGGTCGCCGGCGACCTCCGCGTTTCCCGCCGTCTCCGCCTTGGCCGTGGCGATGCGCAGGCTGATCGCGAGCGAGACGAGCTGCTGCTGCGAGCCGTCGTGCAGGTCACGCTCCAGGCGCCGCCGCGCGAGGTACCCCTCCTCGACGATGCGCAGACGCGACTGCCGGAGCTCCTGGATGGTGCGCTCCAGCCGGCCGCGCAGGCGATCGTTGTCGACCGAGAGCAGCAACGCCGAGGAGACGGCGTCGAGCAGCCGGTCGTCCTGACTGAGGGCGATGTCGTGCTCGATGAGCGCGATGGGGCCCTGATCGGAGTCGATCGCGAGCGTCGAACGGCCCGGACGCTCGCTCTCCCCGTCGGGGACGCGTTCACCGTCGCTGGTGAGGAACGCCCTGCCCTGCTCGTCCCACCAATAGACGCGGACCGAGCTGTCGTGCAGGGTCCGGGCCAGGCTCGTCTCCCACAGCGCCCGGTCGACCTTGTCGCGCGCGACGATCACCAGGTCGGCGACGCGAGAGCGCAGGCCGCGCGCATAGAAGACGCCGCCGATGAACGCCGGCGGGATGAGGGCGATCGCGAACGGCGGGATGAACTGCAGCCAGCCGCCGTCCCAGCCGAGCGTGAAGCTCAGCGAGTCCTGCACGGTGCCGTAGCACCACAGCACGATCGCCAGCGGCATGACGAAGGAGACGCGGCGGGCGGGGAGGGAGCTGGTGAACCAGCGCACGGCCAGCCGCACAGCGATCGTGAGCATCAGCGCGAGCCCCACCGCGCGCCAGGCGACGCCGAACCAGAAGTCGGCGTCGTCGCTCGGGAGCACGGCGTAGGCGTTCTGCACGCAGCCGCACGCGGCAGGCGCGGGCGACGTGAACAGCAGCGTGCTGATGAAGCGGACCGCGATCGCGCCGGTGCCGACCAGCAGCACGACCCGGTCGAACCGCGAGAACCTCCCGGTCGGGTAGCACAGCACGACCGCGCCGACGAAGATCGCCCAGAGGTCGGTGACCCCCATCAGCACCGGCCAGAGCCAGCCGATCCCGCGCGCCAGCGGGTACCACGCGCCGGCCGACCAGAAGAGGGCTGCGCCGACCATCAGCCAGCCGGGCACGGGGCTGCGCACCACGCGCCAGGCGACGACGGCGCAGACCACGTACACCACGGCCACCGCGACGAACACGATCGCCCAGCCCAGACCCTCCGGGCGCGGCCCGTAGTTGCCGGTCAGGCCGCTGACGACCTGGGCCAGCACGTTCGACGCGATCGTGGCGGTCACCGCGAGCGCGCGGAGCCACGTGCGCGCGGCCGTCATCGGGCTCAGCCGTCCTTGCCGAGGAAGCGCAGCACGGCGAGCACCCGGCGGTGCCCCTCTGCGGAGTCCTCGACGCCGAGCTTCGCCATGATGTGCCCGATGTGCGACTCGACCGTGCGCAGGCTGAGGTGCAGCTCGGCGGCGATGCCGGCGTTCGACTTGCCCTCCGCCATGCGGCTGAGCACGTCGAGCTCCCGGGTCGAGAGCGTCTCCACCGTGCGCTCGGAGGAGCGGGCCGACACCAGCAGCTGCACGACCTCCGGGTCGACGACGGACCCGCCGGCGGCCACGGTGCGGACGGCGTTGACGAGCGATTCGCCGTCGGCGACGCGCTCCTTGAGGAGGTAGCCCGTGCCGCTGCCCGCCGTCATCGCGCGGATGGCATAGGCGGCGGTGGTGTACATCGACAGCAGCAGGACACCGACCGTCGATCCGTCGGCGCGGAGGGTCTCCAGCGCGCGCAGACCCTCGTCGGTGTGGGTGGGCGGCATCTTGATGTCGAGAACGATGGCGTCGATCGCGTCGCCCGCCACCACGTCGAGCACTTCCTCGGCCGTGTCGACGGAGGCGACCACATCCACCCCGCCCGCGCGCAGGATCTGACCGATGCCTTCGCGGAGCAGAACCGCGTCGTCGGCGATCGCGACCCGAAGCGGGCGGGATCCAGAACTCTCTCCCGCTGCCACGGGGATTACCGTAGCAGACTGCGGATCGCCGGGCCGGTCAGGTCGCCTTTCGTGATGAATCCCTCTGCGCCGCTGTCGGCCACCCGGCGGCCGTAATCGCGGAAGGAGCGGCTGGAGGTGAGGACCACCGCGGCGCCGGTCGCGTGCATGTCCGCGACGAGGTCGAAGCCGCTGGCGTCGGGGAGGCCGACGTCGAGCAGCACGACGTCGGGAGCGAGGCGGCGGCTGAGCTCCACCCCGCGGGCCCCGGTATCGGCGTCGCCGACGACGGCGAAGTGCTCCAGCTGCAGCAGCTCGGCCGCCTGGGCACGGAAGCGCGCGTGGTCGTCGACGATCACAACGCGCAGGTACATGCATCAATCCTCGCCGGTCGCCGACCGATCATCATCCGTGGACGCACGCAATCGGTTCGGGTGGCCCCCCGGATGCGGGGCAATCCGGCGCACGAGGATGATCTGAGGCAAGCTCAACAATCCCGAGGAGAACCCGATGCCCGCCGTCACCCGAACCGCCGACCCGACCGGTGCCCCTGTGGCGCCGGCGGCGGGGACGGCGGGCGACTCCGGCGATCTCCCCCTCGTCGTGATCGACGTGGAGCGGGCGGCCGAGCGCTACCTCGACCTCCGCGCCGCCTTCCCGTGGGTGGATGTGCACTACGACGTGAGCGCCCTCTCGCATCCCGCACTGCTCGACGCCATCGCGGCCGCGCAGGGCGCGTTCGAAGTGGCGCAGCCGGCCGCGCTCGACACGCTCATGCTCTGCGAGGCTCGCCCCCGGCTGCTCCACACGGCGCCGATCACGAGCCCGCGCGACGTCGCGGCGGCCTATCGGGCGGGTGTGCGGCGCTTCGTCGTGGACGACGCGGCCGAGTTGGCCGCGTTCGCCGGAGCTCCCGACGACATCCGCCTACTGCTCCGGCTCCGGCCGTGCGCAGACTCCTCCTCCGCGCACCGTGCAGGGCGCGGCTTCCGGCCCGACGAGATCGTCCGCGCCGTGCGCGCGGCGGCCGGACAGGGGGTGTGCGTCGGCGGCTTGTCCCTCCAGCCGCCGACGCACTCCTCCCCCGCCGACTACGTCGCCGAGATCGTCCATGCCGCGGCCGTCACCGCCGACGTGCGCGTCGCCACCGGAGCGCGTTTCGACGTGCTGGACCTCGGCGCCGGGTTCCCCGGACGCGCGGCATCCCGCCCCGTCGAGCAGGCCGAACTCGCACGGGCGATCCGCGCCATCGTGGCTCCGGCCACGTCGCACGTCACGATCATCGCGTCGGCCTCCCGCGCGGTGACCGCCGGATGCCTCAGCGTCGTCACCGGAGGCGACGAGCGCGACGCCGACCCGGCCTCCGCCAGCGCGTGCATCGACGCCGGCGCCGACGTGCTCGTGCTGGCGCACGACCCGCGCTCCGGGATCCTCGGGCGCTTCTCCTTCTTCCGCGGCGGCGCGGAGCGGGGACATCGCGTCCTCCGTCCGCGCCGGTCGCGCACGACCTGGTCGCCCGCGGGCTGACAACCCCTACCGCGGGTGATCATGGCGGAGGGGCGACGCGTACCGATTACGCGCCGCCCCTCCGGAACCACGGCAGAACCTAGACCAGCGAGTCCCGCCAGGCTGCATGCAGCTGGGCGAACCGGCCGGTCCCGGCGATCAGATCGTCCGGTGTGCCGTCCTCGACCACCCGACCGTGCTCCATCACGAGCACGCGGTCCGCGATGGCGACCGTCGAGAGCCGGTGGGCGATGATCACCGCGGTGCGGTCGGCGAGCAGCGTCTGCAGCGCCTCCTGCACCAGGCGCTCGCTCGGGATGTCGAGCGAGCTGGTGGCCTCGTCCAGGATCAGCACCGCCGGGTCGGCGAGGAACGCCCGGGCGAACGAGATCAGCTGGCGCTGACCCGCGGACACCCGGCCGCCGCGCTTGTTCACGTCGGTGTCGTACCCGTTGGGCAGCCCCTCGATGAACTCGTGCGCCCCCACGGCCTTCGCCGCCCGGACGATCTCGTCGCGCGACGCGTCGGGCTTACCGAGCGCGATGTTGTCGGCGACGGAACCGCTGAACAGGTACGCCTCCTGCGTGACCATCACGATGGCGCGGCGCAGGTCCTTCGGGTGCAGATCGCGCAGGTCGACGCCGTCGATCGAGACCTCGCCGTCACTCGGGTCGTAGAACCGCGAGATCAGCTTGGCCAGGGTCGACTTGCCCGCTCCGGTCGAGCCCACGAGGGCGATCGTCTGCCCCGCCGGGATGTCCAGGCTGAACTCCGGCAGGATGACACGGTCCTCCTTGTAGGCGAAGGTGACGTCGTCGAACCGCACGTGCCCCTCCGCCGTCCACAGGTCGACCGGCTTCACCGGGTCGGGGACGCTCGGCTCCTCCTCCAGGACGCCCGAGATCTTCTCGAGCGCGGCCGCGGCCGACTGGTAGGAGTTGTAGAACATCGCCATCTCCTCCATCGGGTCGAAGAAGCGCCGCGTGTAGAGCAGAGCCGCCAGCAGCACACCGATGGCGAGCTGCCCCTCCGCGACGCGGAACCCGCCGACCAGGAGGACGACGCCGACCGTGAGGTTGCCGATCATCACGAGGCCCGGGTCGAAGATCCCGAACAGCTGGATGACCCGCGCGTTGACGTCGCGGTAGTCCTCGACGAGGCCGCCGAACTCCTTCTCGTTGCGCTTCTCCTTGCGGAACGCCTTGACCGCGCGGATGCCGGTCATCGTCTCCACGAACTGCACGATCAGCTTCGCCGACGCCACCCGCGAGATGCGGAACAGCACCTGCGAGCGCTTCTGGAACCAGCGCGTAAGCAGGTAGAGCGGCACCAGCGAGACCAGCAGGACGACGCCGCTCACCCAGTCCAGCGCGAACAGGGCGATCGCGATGAACAGCATGTACAGGAAGCCCTGCACGAGCTGGTTGATGCCGGAGTCCAGGAGCTCGCGGATCGAGTCCAGGTCGCTCGTCTGGCGCGAGATGATGCGTCCGGACGTGTACGACTCGTGGAACTCGAGCGAGAGCTTCTGCGTGTGCAGGAACACCCGCTTGCGCAGGTCGATCAGGATCGCCTGGCTGATCCGCGCGCTCAGGATGGTGTACCAGGCGATCAGGACCGCGCCGATGATGCCGGTCACGAGGTACGCGACGCCCGCGGCGGCGACGGGCAGCCAGTTCTGCGACTGCAGGGCCGAGATGCCGTTGTCGATGCCGAAGGCGATGATCGCGGGGCCTGCGACCTGCCCGGCCGTGCTGATCACGACGACGACCGCCGTCAGGATCAGCCGGAGCCGGAGGGGTCGCATGAGCGAGCCCAGCAGACGCAGCGAGCGTCTGCGGACCTGCCTGCTCTCCTCCTTGGTGAGGTCGTTGCGCTCTTCGCCTTCGACGCCCAGGACGGTTGCGGTGCTCACAGGTTCACCTCCTGCAGGATCTCTTCGTTCTCGTCGTCCTCCAGGCTGGAGATGACGAATCGGTAGTGCTCGCTCGTGGCGAGCAGGTCGTGGTGCGTTCCGACGGCCGTGATGCGGCCGTCCTCCAGAAGCGCCACCCGGTCGGCGAGCGTCACCGTGGAGGGGCGATGCGCGACGATCAGGGCGGTGGTGGAGGCGAGGACGCGCCGCAGCGCGGCCTCGACGAGCGCCTCGGTGTCGACGTCGAGCGCCGACAGCGGGTCGTCCAGCACGAGCACGCTGGGTGCGGCGGCGACCGCACGCGCGAGCGCGAGTCGCTGACGCTGTCCGCCGGAGAGGCTGAGCCCCTCCTCGCCGACCTTCGTCTCGACCCCCTCGGGGAGGTCGTACACGAAGCCCGCCTGCGCGATCTCGAGCGCCTCGGTGAGCACGCGCTCGGCCTCCGGGGAGGCCGGGTCGAGTTCGTCGCGGCCCAGCAGCACGTTGTCCCGCACGGATGCCGAGAACAGTGTCGCGTCCTCGAAGGCCATCGCGATGGCCTTGCGCAGGTCGTACCGGGTCAGGTCGCGCACGTCCACGCCGTCGATGCGCACGGCACCGCCGGTCACGTCGTACAGGCGGGTGGTGAGCGCGGTCAGGGTCGACTTGCCGCAGCCGGTCAGGCCGACCAGCGCCATCGTCTCCCCCGGCTCCACCGTCAGGCGGATGCCGTCCAGCAGGTCGGGGAACCGCTCGGGCGAGTCCTGGTAGCGGAAGTGCACGTCGTCGAAGACGAGCTCGCCCTTCGGGTCGACGATCCGCTTCGGCTCGGCCGGGTCGGTGATCGTGTTGACCTCGTCCAGGACCTCGAAGAAGCGGTCGGCCGCGGTGCGCGTGTCGAACGTCATCGAGAGCAGGAAGCCGATCGACTCGATCGGGAACCGCAGCACCGTCGCGGTCGCGAAGAACGCGACGAGCTCGCCGACCGACAGCTGCCCCTGCGCCGAGAGCCACACGCCCACGACGAGGCTGATGCCGAACGCCACGTCCGGGATGAGCAGGAGCCACAGCCAGATGCCGGCGATGGCCTTCGCCTTCTCGATCTCCGTGCCGCGCAGCTGCTCGGCCTGCGACGCGAAGTTCTTGAGGGCGTGCTTGCCCCGGCCGAACGCCTTGAGGACGCGGATGCCGTGCACCGACTCCTCCACCGCGGTGGCGAGGTCGCCGGCCTGGTCCTGGCTGCGGCGGGCGATGATCGAGTACTTGGCCTCGAACACGAACCCGTAGATCCACAGCGGGATGGAGCAGACCAGGAAGATCAGCCCGAGGATCCAGTTCCAGCTGATCAGGATCGCGAATCCGACGATGATCGTGACGACGTTGACGACGAGCAGCACGATGCCGAACGACAGCCAGCGGCGGATCAGCCCGAGGTCGCTCACCGCGCGCGAGAGCAACTGCCCACTGGGCCACCGGTCGTGGAAGGCGACCGGGAGGTCCTGCAGCTTGGCGTACAGACCGTTGCGCATCCGCGCCTCGACGTGCGTGCCCGGGGTGAGCACGAACCAGCGTCGCAGCGAGATGAACACGGCCTCCGCCGCGCCCAGCCCGACCACGAGCAGTGCCGCCGGCCAGACCGCGGAGGCGTCGCCAGTGGACAGCGGACCGTCGACCAGCCAGCCCAGCACCTGGGGGATGCTGAGCGCGACGAGGCTCGCCAGCAGCGCGGCGACCATGCCGAGCACGATGCGCGGCGCGGCCGACTTCGCGAACGGCAGGATGCGCAGCAGCGTGCGGATGGTGCCCGCGCGCTTGATGTTCTGTTCTCTTTGAGGTGGATGCTGATGTGTTTCAGCCATGAGACTTCCGTTTTCTTGTGATTTTCCGACTTCTGCGGCGGGTCACCGAGGACCCGCGGGAACAGTGCTGAGAGGTCGCCGCCGAGGGTCGCCGAAGGCACACCGAAGTATGCTCGACCCTCGAGAACAGTGCTGTCAGAGCGGCGACAGTCAGCCGGAGACGCAGACCTTCCTGGGACCTACCAGGTGGGGGCCGGCTCCGAGGACGCGCGCGCGACAAGTCCGAACACCGTCACGATTCGTGCGTATCCAGTCTTTTTCATTGCGTCCTCCCGGCCTCGATGCGTTCACGTAGTGCCGCGACAAGGCAGCCCTACAGCTTATTGCCAGGTTCGTCTGGATCGCAAGGACTTTTTCGGACGCGATCAGCCGGAGTGCGCGTTCGGCCGCCACAGGGTCGCCGACGGGCGGCGGCGTACCCTGGCGGCCATGCGTCGCGGATCCGTGCCCGTCCTGTGCCTCGTCCAGTTCGTCGATGTGCTCGGGGTGACCAGCGCGACGACCGCGATTCCCTCGATCCTGCGAGGCGTGCACGCCGACGCCGCGTTCGCCGGTCCCCTCGCCACCGTCTACGCGATGTTCTTCGGCGGCCTGCTCGTCCTGGGCGCCCGCCTCGGGGACCGCTTCGGCCACCGGCGCATCCTGCTGACGGGGATCGCGCTGTTCGGCGCCGTCTCCGTGCTCGGTGCGGCAGCGGGTGCGCTCGGCGACGCGGCGATCGGCGCCGTGCTGCTGTCGCGCGCTCTGCAGGGAGCCGCCGCCGCGATCTCGGTCCCGTCCGCGCTGCGGCTGCTGCTCGAGGCCGCGCCTGCCGGCGACGCCCGCCGTCGCGCCGTCGCGGCCTGGAGCGCGACGGGAGCGGCCGCCGGCGCCTCCGGGTTCCTGGTCGGCGGCCTGCTGGTGCAGGCGCTCGGCTGGCCGGCCGTCTTCTGGATCAACCTCCCGCTCGCGGCAGCGCTGTTCGCCGGTGTCCTCCTCGCCGTGGCTCGCTCGTCGCACCCCCGCGACGAATCGCCGCTGGACGTGGCCGGCGCTGTCCTGCTGATCGCCGCCGTGATGGCGGTCATCGCCGGCGCCGCGCTGATGGAGTCGCCGCCGACGCTGCCCGCCGGCATTCTGCTCGTCGCCGTCGGAGCGGGACTCGCCGCCCTACTCGTGGTGCGGCTGCGCACCGCACGCTACCCGCTCATCCCTCGCGCAGCGTTCGCGTCACGGCCGCTGCGCCAAGGCACGGCGATCTCGTTCGTGAACACGGCCACGACCAGTTCCTCCGCCGTGCTCGCCACCCTCTTCCTGCAGCAGACGCTGAAGATCGGCCCCGTCGCCGCCGGACTGACCCTCATGGCGTTCAGCGTCGCGGTCATCCTCACGTCGTCGACCACCGGCACGATCTTCCGCAACTGGGGAGCGCACGCCCTCGCGGCCACCGGTCTGGCGACGATCGCGATCGGACAGCTGGTGCTCGCCACGACGACGGGACCCTGGTGGGGAGTGCTGGTCGGCGTCGCGCTCGCGGGCGCGGGCCTCGGGCTCTCGTCCGTCGCGGGAACCTCCATCGGCACCTCCGTGCCCGGCTCGCTGGAGGGCAGCGCCAGCGGAATCCTGAACACCGGCGCCCAGCTCGGAACGGCGCTGGGGACCTCCGTGATCGTGTTGATCGCGGCGTTCGGCGGCGTGACGGCCGGCTGGCTGACGGCTGCGGTGGCTGCCGCCGTCACGGCGGCGTGGTGCGCGCTTCCCCGGACGCGTGCGCATGGATCCGGATCCACAAGCACGTGAAACCCGCGAGAACTACCGCACGCTACCTGGTAGCGTACCGACCGTGTTGGGGGATGCGGACGAGGCGATCGCCGGGGTCCAGGCCTGTCCAAGTTCCTTCGGCCGAAGAGATAGCTCGGACGGACGAGATTACGGCCGACTATCTGAGGGCGTACCTCGATGGAAGAATCGACGCCCCTCCCCGACACGCAAGCTGAGCGCCTGATCTCAGCCTGGCGCGGTCCGGCCCGTCTCGCCTGGAGCACGTCCGCGGGATTTCGATCGGCGTCGCCAACAGGGGTTGGCTGTCTCGTCAGCCACGGCTGCCACTACGACCCGGCGACGATGATCGCTTCCCTGCTCCGTCAGTTATCTGATCAAGATGGGTTTGATTCGTGAACTATAGAAGGGCGACAACGTAGTGACGCGACAAGAAGCCTTGGACATCATGCAGAACGAAGATCTCGAGCAATTCGCCTTCTTCGGCCTTCCGTATCACCCCAACCGTGTGCTGATTTACAAACGCGGCGCACAGTGGATCGTCGAGAACACCGATGAGCGCGCGGCACCCGGCGCCACCCGCACTTTCGTCAGCGAGGAAGGCGCTCTCGACCTCTTCGTCGAACGGCTTCGACTCTCAGCGGTCGAATAGATCGAACCGGAGCAGACGATGACGCGGACCGAAGCACTAGCCACGATCGAGGCCGAATCGCTCGGCACCCACGCCTGGTTCGGTTTCCCCGAGAACGTCACCGATCGAGTGGCGATCTATCAGACGCCCGACGGATGGGTCGTCGTGAACACCGACGAGCGCGCGGTTCAGGGAGCAATTCAAACGTTCACCGACGAGGACTCTGCGCTCGACCTTTTCGTCCGTCGGCTCCGGCTCTACAAATGACCTTCAGCGTTGCCGTCATCCTCGCGTCCTCGACCACCGGCACGGTTTTCGGGAGGTGGGGAGTGCACGCCCTCGCAGCCACCGGCCTGGCGACGCGTCGGGATGGGGAGGACGCGAGCCGGGGCCCAGCGCGATCCCACGCTGGCCAGACGGCAGACCGACCGAAGGAGGTCTCCTCATGGCACGGCTGATCTACGGGAAACTCGTGGAGCTCACTGACCAGGCAGTGAGGTACCGCTTCGCCGAGAATCAGGACGAGCAGTGGGATGGCACCCTGGTGATCCCGCGCGCCGATCCCGAGGCTTGGTATGTCGACGGCGCAGAGGAGCGCTCAAGCTCCGCTGCGGCGATCGTGGCCAAAGCGCGCCGCGCATTTGACCGGACGGGCGAATGGCCCGAGGGAGTCGCATTCCAGTCGTAGGTCACGGCACCAGAAAGCACCGAGGGGCACGTCGTGGCGCTCATTCCCTGCGGAATGGCGACCACGACGTGCCCCTCGGCAACGGTCAGGTCGGGCGGATGCGGCTCAGCGGATCCGGATGGACAGGCAGGTGACGCAGCCCTCGAGCTTCTCGAACTCGGAGATGTCGACGGCGATGGTCGTGTAGCCGAGGTCTTCGAGGAGCGCCGCGGTCTGGGGCGCGGCGGACGAGATGAGGAGCGTCTCGTCGTCGAGCACGACGACCGCGGTGCCGTGGGCCTCGGGGACGGGCAGGAAGCGCTCGAAGATGCGCGGCTCGTCGACGAGGGGCTCGTAGCCGATGACGGTGCCGTCGGGCAGGGCGGTGACGGCGGTCTTGAGGTGGAGCGCCTTGGTGACCGGGACGCCGACGACCGTGTAGCCGAGCGGTGCCACGAGGGCGCGCAGCTGACGGATGCCCTCGCCATTGGTGCGGCCGCCGCGGCCGACGTAGACGGTCGAGCCGACCTTGAGGACGTCGCCGCCCTCCAGGGTTCCCGGCTCCTCGATGCGCTCGAGGCGGAGGCCCTGCGCGCGCAGGGCGGCCTCGGTGCCGGCGACCTCGGGCTTGCGGGAGTCCGCGCCCGGGCGGGTGATGACGGCGGTGTCGCCGAAGACGACGGCGGTGTCCTCGACGAAGACCGAGTCGGCCAGGGAGTCGGCGGAGGCGACCTCGACCGTCTGCCAGCCCGCCTGCGAGAGGGCGCTCACGTAGCCGTCCCACTGGGTGTCGGCGAGCTCGGCGTCGACGGCGGTGCGGTCGATGTGGGTGACGAGGCCGTCCTGCAGGTTCTTGGCCGGGATGCGGACGAGTGCGACCTTGCGCTCCGTCTCGAAACGGCTGCGCACGCCCTCGATGATGCGGAACAGCCAGCGTCCGAAGGTCGGGGTGAGCACGGCGACGCTGACGCCGTAGAGCAGGTTGATGCCCAGGAGGGTGCCGAGCACGGCGACGACGAGCTGGCCGCTGAACGGCGAGCCGCCCGAGGTCGCCGTGACGAGCGTGCCGATCGCGGGCGAGAGGAAGCCGACCAGGAGGCCGGCGATCAGCGCCGTCCACCAGCGGTCGAACGCTCCGACCACGCCCGCGACGAAGAGCAGCACGAACGCGAGCACGCTCGTCAGCGAGAAGTAGTTGCTGACGGCGACGATCAACGCCCCCGATGGAGCCGACGACCCGGCGAGGCTCCCCACGTAGAACGCGGCGATCATCGCCGCGTGCACGACGAAGGCCACCACGAAGGCAACGACAAGGGATGCGATGAGCCGGCGGCCCCACGAAGACGTCATGGGAACCAACCCTATCGGAGCGTTTCTATGCGTTGGCTGGTTCGCGCAGCCGGGCGAGCGCGAGCTCGTCGGCGGCCTCGAGCGTGGTGATCCCGCGCTGCTCCGCGACGGCGAACACCTCGGCGACGATGTCGCCGATCCGCTCCACCCGCTCGGCCGTCGCCTCAGCGGACGGCTGCTCCTCGTTCATCATGGCCAGGAAGATCACGCCGCCCGCGTTGACGACGAAATCGGGGGCCCAGAGGATGCCGCGCGCCGCGAGCCTCCCGGCGCCCGAACGGCTGGCGAGCTGGTTGTTCGCCGGACCGACGACCGCCTTCACGCGCAGCTCGTCGATCACGGTGTCGGTGAGCACCCCGCCGACGCCGGCGGGAACGAAGAGATCGCCCTCGACGCGGTGCGCCTCGCCCGGCTCGACCCAGGTCGCACCGATCGCGTCCGCGAGCGCGCGCTTGGCCGGGTTGACGTCGGTGACGGTGAGCACGGCGCCCTCGCTCGCGAGCCGCATCGCCAGCAGCGAACCGACGTGGCCGAGGCCGAGCACGGTGATGCGGCGGCCGGCGACCGACCGGGTTCCGACCGCGCGCTCCAGCGTCGCGAGCAGGCCGGCGTAGACGCCGGCGGCGGTCGCGTCGCTCGGCTCTCCGACGCCGCCGTCGGCGGAGGGGAGCCCGCAGACATGCGCGGTTCGGGTGGCGACGACGGCCATGTCCTCGGCACTCGTGCCGACATCCTCCGCCGTCATGTAGCTGCCGCCGAGGCTCTCGATCGCGTCGCCGAGGTCGAGCATCGCCTGGTAGCGGAGCGTCGGCGTCAGCTCGACGTCACGCGGCACGTAGACGACGGTCTTGCCCCCGCCGCGGTTGAGCCCCGCAGCGGCGTTCTTCAGCGTCATCCCCTCGGCGAGGCGCAGCGAGTCGACGACCGCCTCGAGCCAGGAGTCGTACGTCCACACCCGGCAGCCGCCGAGGGCGGGGCCGAGCACGGTGGAGTGGACCGCGATGCTGATCGTGAGACCGCTCCGCCTCCCCTTGACCACGTGCAGTGTTTCGTGCGGCAGGTCGGTTCCGGTGGATTCGACCAGGGTTGCGGGCAGGACGGACATCGGTGTCTCCTCGTGGGATCGCGGTGGTGGCTGAGCGGTCTTGTGGACCGCCCTCCATTCTCCCGTGACCCCACGAGGGACGCAATGTCAGTGGAAGAAGTGGCGCTCGCCCGTGAAGTACATCGTGACGCCGGCGGCCTTCGCCGCCGCGATCACGTCCTCGTCGCGGATCGAGCCGCCGGGCTGCACGATCGCGCGCACGCCCGCGGCGATCAGGATCTCGGGACCGTCGGCGAACGGGAAGAACGCGTCGGACGCGGCGACCGAACCGGACGCCCGCTCCCCCGCCCGGCTGACGGCGAGGTGGCAGGAGTCCACGCGGTTGACCTGTCCCATGCCGACGCCGACGGAGGCGCCGTCGTGCGCGAGCAGAATGGCGTTGGACTTCACCGCGCGGCAGGCCTTCCAGGCGAACTCGAGGTCGGCGCGGGTCGCCGCGTCGGCCTCCTCGCCCGAGACCAGGGTCCAGCTCGAGGAGTCGAACTCGTCGAAACGGTCCGCGTCCTGCACGAGCACGCCGCCCGAGATCTGACGGAACTCGGTCGTCGCGCGGGCGTAGCCCTCCGGCAGCTGGAGGATGCGGAGGTTCTTCTTGGTCTGCAGCAGCTCCAGCGCCTCCGGCTCGTACCCGGGCGCGATCAGGACCTCGGTGAAGATGCCCTTGACCGTCTCCGCCATCGCGAGGGTGACGGTGCGGTTGGCCGCGATCACGCCGCCGTAGGCCGACACGGGGTCGCACTCGTGCGCCTTGCGGTGGGCGTCCGCGATGTCGTCTGCGACCGCGATGCCGCACGGGTTGGCGTGCTTGATGATCGCGACGGCGGGCTCGGTGAAGTCGTACGCGCTGCGCAGCGCCGCGTCGGCGTCCACGTAGTTGTTGTACGACATCTCCTTGCCGCCGAGCTGGGTCGCCTGCGCGATGCCGCGCCCGGTGGGGTCGGTGTAGATCGCGGCGGCCTGGTGCGAGTTCTCGCCGTAGCGCAGCGTGTGCGCGAGTTCGGCGCGCACCTCGAAGCGCTCCGGGAAGTCATCGGTGCTCGGAGCCTCACCGGCGAACCAGGCGGCCACGGCGCCGTCGTACGAGGCCGTGTGCGCGAAGGCGCGGGCCGCGAGCTCTCGACGCTGGTCGAAGGTCGTGCCGCCCGCGGCGACGGCGTCGGCGATCGCCGCGTAGTCGGACGGCGAGACGACGATGGCGACGTTAGCGTGGTTCTTCGCCGAGGCGCGGACCATCGCCGGGCCGCCGATGTCGATCTGCTCGACGACGTCGTTGCCGACGGCTCCCGACGCCACGGTCTCCACGAACGGGTAGAGGTTGACGACGACCAGCTCGAACGGCTCGATGCCGAGGTCCTTCAGCTGCTCCTCGTGCGAGGCGAGGCGGAGGTCCGCGAGCAGACCCGAGTGGATGGCGGGGTGCAGCGTCTTCACCCGGCCGTCGAGCGACTCCGGGAACCCGGTGACGGTCGCGACATCGGTGACGGCGTGGCCGGCGTCGCGGATGGTCTGGGCGGTCGAACCCGTCGAGACGATCTCCACGCCCGCCTCGGCGAGCGTCTGCGCGAGGTCGAGGAGGCCGGTCTTGTCGCTGACCGAGATCAGCGCACGGCGGATCGGGACGACATCCCGTTCGCGGTAGAGGCTGGAGTCGTGACGGGGTCCGCTCATGCTCGGGAAAGCTCCTTGAGGTCGATGTGTCCGTTGGCGATGTCGAGGACGGCGTCGATCAGAAGCCGTCGCTCCACGGGTTTGATGCGCTCGTGCAGGGCGGCCTCGGTGTCGCCCGGCAGGATCGGCACGCGCTCCTGGCTGATGATGGGGCCGGCGTCCACGCCGTCGTCCACCACGATGAGGCTCGCGCCGGTCTGGGTGGCGCCCGCGGCGAGCGCGTCGCGCACCCCGTGCGCCCCGGGGAACTCCGGGAGGTACGCGGGGTGGGTGTTGATGAGGTTCGGCGAGAAGGCCTCGACCACGCGCGGCGGCACGAGGCGCATGAACCCGGAGAGGACGACCAGGTCGGGCTCCCACTGGCGGATCTGGGCGAGCAGCTCGTCGCCCCACTGCTCCCGGTCGTCGAACGACGAGAACGGCACCGTGAAGGACGGGATGCCGAACTCCTCCGCGTGCGCGAGTCCGTCGGCGTCGCGGTCGGCCCCCACGGCGACGACCCGGGCGGGGAACTCCGCGTCCTGGGACGCCTCGAGCAGTGCGCGGAGGTTCGAGCCTCCACCGGAGATCAGCACGACAATCGAGAGCACGCGACCAGCCTACCGGCGCTCGGATGAGCAGGCCGACCAGCCGGAGGGGTCAGACCAGGCGGAGCTTCCAGCGGGCGGGGGCGATCGTGTAGATCTGCCGGAACAGCGCCGTCCCGACCAGCACGCCGAGGGCGATCGAGACGATGGAGCCGAGGAGGTTCGGGACGCTGCTGGCGTCGAAGTCGACCCCGGTGGCGCTCTGCGTGAGGCGGATGAGCCCGGTGGCGCCCGGGACGAGCAGCCAGAACGCCGGCAGGAAGCAGACGACGGCCGGAGGGGCGCCGGGGACCGACTGCACGAGGTAGGCGACGACGGTCAGCGCGAACGCGCCGAAGAACCCGCTGAAGACGTTGCCCATGAGCAGGGCGCCCACCACCTGCCCGCCGTAGGCGACCAGCAGCACGAAGGTCAGGAAGTACAGGGACCGGCGCGGGCCGCAGTAGTAGAAGAAGATGCCGACCGAGAAGAGCAGGACGCCCACCCACGGCTGGAAGGCGCCGAGCGGCGGCTGCGTGCTCAGCAGGGCGGCCGAGGCGGGGACGCCGGTGATGGTCAGTGCCGCGAGGATCCCGATGGCCAGGAAGCCGAGCTGCGCGATCCCGGAGACGAGACGGCTCGCCCCGGCGACCATGTCGCCCGCGGCGAGCTCCTGGATGCCCGTCGTCAGCAGCGCGCCCGGCAGCAGCGTCACCAGCGGCGGGATGAGCACCTGCAGCGGCTCGCCGATCACGACGGTCTTGCCGAGGGCGAAGACGAGGAGGGCGAGGAGGAAGGCCGTGGCGACGGGCAGCAGGATGGCGGCGTACGTCCCCGGCCGGACCAGCAGCTTCGCTGCGCCCACCAGCATCCCGAGCACCAGCGCGTACAGCATGCTCGTCGTCTCGGCCCCGAGCAGCACCAGGGCGACGCCGGCTGCCGCGACACCGTGGCCGATGACGCGCACCACTCGGTTGAAACGCGGTTTCGTCGCGATGACCTCCCGTACGGCCGCTGAGCCGTCGGCCGCCGTGATCTTTCCGGCGAGCGCGAGGTCCACGATGCTGTAGATGCGCGCGGCCCGGTCGAACCGCACCTCCCCGCCGGTGGGCATCGCGACTTCGAACCGGGTCTGCGACTCCCCCGGCATGCCGACGAAGATCAGCGTCGGGAACACGATCAGGCTCGCCTTGCGCGAGCCGAGCGCGATGGCGACGCGCGTGAGGGTCTGCTGGATGTCCGTCGCGGCGGTGCCGATGGCGAGCAGCGCGCTGCCGAGCAGCACCAGGAACTCCTGCAGCTGGGCGGACGGCGTCTCGACGATCTGCTCCGCCTCGATCGACCGCCGGCGGAGCGTGACCCTCGGGAGGTGGAACCGCGGCAGCCAGGAGCTCATCTGCGCGCCCGTCCTCCCGCCATGAGCCCGATGACCGCCGCGACGGCGACCTCCACCGTCACGATCGCACCGACCAGCCACGGGTTCGGTCCCACATCGTGCAGCCGGCCGGGGCCGAGCGCACCGGAGGACCACCAGGCCAGCAGTCCGAGCTCGATGCCCGTAACGATACCGATCGCGAGGGCGGTCAGGAAGAGCGGGAGCGGTCCCTCCGGGAGCCGCATCCAGGGCCGCGAGCGCAGCAGGGCGGCGGCGAGGAAGCCCGCGATCAGCGGGACCAGCACGCCGACGAGGCCGAAGGCGAAGCCGCCGGGCGGGATCACGCCGAAGAGCGGGAGCGCCGGCAGGGGGCCGAGCTCGGTCCCGATCGGGCTCACCGACGAGCCCGTCCCGATGGCGAAGCCGGGGCCGACGAGCCAGGAGGCCATCCAGATCACCAGGTTCGGGAGGAACGCCAGCTGACCGAGGGTGAGGGCGACGCCTCCGAGCGCCCCCGCCTGGAGCTGCTCGTACATGGTGATGATCGTGCCGTAGTTGCCGAAGATGAGCAGGGCCACGATGAGCGCGGCCGCGCCGATGACGATCGCGGTGGCGGCCGACCCGGCGCGCATCGCGGCGAGCACCCCCGACCGGACGCTTTCCGGTATGGCGGCCAGCCGGTCCCGCACGACCGCGACCAGTGGAGGCGCGGCGACGGCCTCCCCGTCCTCGTCCGTGGTGGCGCGAGCCGACCGCAGGGCGGCGAACCCGAAACCGGCCGCGATCCCCACCGCGTAGACGAAGGGCGGGAGCACGATCCCCTGCCATACCGACGGACGCACCACGTCGCTCCCTGCCGTCAGCGTGACGAGTGTCGCGACCGCGGCGAACGCGGCGAGCGCGCTCAGCGCCCCCGCGAAGCGGAAGGGCGTCTCCGCCGCGCGCGATCCCGTGCGCACGCCGAGCCCGGCGGTGAGCACGGCGAACCCGAGCAGCGCGATGGTCACCTGGAAGGGTGTGGCTGCGCCAGGCAGCCCCAGCGTCGCAACGGTCTGCGCGTCGAGCGTCACCGTCAGGTTGGTGCCGTGACCGACCAACCAGACGTCCGCGGCCGCGCGCCAGACCACGATCCAGTCGGCGCCGAGCTGGTACTGCACCGCCCAGAGGATCGTCAGCGGGACCAGGGCGATCGCGAGCCCGATCGCGGCCACGATGACCGCCTCCAGTGCGGCGAGCAGGGCGACGGTTGTGCGAGTCATGACCGGATGGAGCCTACCGGCCGCGGGTCGCCGCCCGCCCGCGACACTTCGGCGGTCAGGAGACGGTCATGACCGGGGTGTCCTCGCCCGCGTTCTCGGGCACCGTGATGACCGGCCGCTGCACGAGTTCGAGGATCGCGATGACGAGCGCCGCGAGCACCAGCGTCCAGATGATCAGCGGCGGCGTGAGCGGACGGACGAACAGCACCAGCGCGGCGGCGACGAGGGCGACGACCGCCCGCAGCAGCGCCCGCTGGGCGTAGATCCACTCGCCGGTCCGTCCCGTGGTGATGCCGTGCCGTTCGGCCGCCTCCCGCACCCAGGCGATGCCCGAGCCGAAGAAGCCCCGCAGCTTGCGCGGCACGGCGAACGGCCCCGAGTACCAGCCGACCACCGCGACGACGATCGCCAGCACGAGGACGGCTACCCCCGTGTCTTGCATCGCCGTGGTCAGCGTGCGGTAGACGGTGTTCGCGACGCCGGCGGGCAGGAGCGAGGGCGAGACGGAGCCGACGAAGACCAGCCGGCCGATGCCGATGCCGGCCACCACCACGACCATCGACAGCGCGAGCGCGACGGCGGCCCACACGAGCGCGAGGGCTCGGCGGCGCGCCACGACCACGCCCAGCACGAGGAACGCCAGCGCGATCCACTGCAGCCACGCCCCGGCCGCCACGGCCACGCCGTAGAACAGTTGGATGGTCGGGATGGACGAGTTCTGGGCGACCGTGATGGTCCGGTCGATCGTCGGGATCTGCGACGCGAACGTGAGGCCCTGATCAACCAGCAGCTGCTTGACCCGGTCGATGATCGGGCCGAGCTGGATGCCGACCGAGCCGTCGGCTCCGACCGCCACCGCCGCCTTCGGGTCGTTCTGCATCGTGGCGACGAGCTGCGTGTGCGTGGTGCGCAAGGCCTCCTGCCACACCTGCGCGAACGCGTCCGACGAGACGAAGTTGCCGACGGTCGTGTGGATGAGCGAGACGATCCCCTGCGCCAGCGGCCCCTTCAGCGCGTCGAGCGCCTTGGTGGCGACCGGCCCCGTGCCGAGCTCGGTGATGCCGTCGACGACCTGGGAGGTGACCTGCGGGATGTCGACGTTCTCCTGGATGACCTTCACGGCCTCGTCGGTCACGTACGCCTGCACGGCCGGGTCGTGGGCGAGCGGGGCGTAGGTGTCGACGAAGCTCTGCGTGTCGGTCAGCTGCACCTTGGCCCAGGAGGCGACGACGGCCACGGGCGCGAGGATCGCGCCGATCACGATCAGCACCGTGGCGAGGAGGGTCCACGCCCAGCTGCGCGTGTGCGTGCGCGCGGGGACGGCGGCCGCGTCGGCCGGGAGAGGCACGGTCGGGTTCTCGCCCAGACCGTCGCGGAGGGACGCGTTCTCGGCCTCGAGCGCCGCGATGCGCTGCAGCAGCTCGGCGTTGGTCGTTCGTGGCATGACGGCCCCTTCGTCCCGGACGGATACGGCTCCGATCGTGCTCACTGTATCGCCGGGCCTGCGCGAGGCGTCAGGGGGCGTTTTCGCAGCGGGACGGCCCCGGAGACGCCGACGAGGCCGGACCCCGATCGGGATCCGGCCTCGTCGTCGCTCGTGGTGCGACCCGCGACTAGAGCGCGGCGTACACCTCGCGCAGGAGGTCGGCGGTCTCGGACGGGGTCTTGCCGACCTTCACGCCCGCGGCCTCCAGGGCCTCCTTCTTGGCCTGAGCCGTTCCGGCCGAGCCGGAGACGATCGCGCCGGCGTGGCCCATCGTCTTGCCCTCGGGCGCGGTGAAGCCCGCTACGTAGCCGACGACCGGCTTGGTGACGTTCGCCTTGATGAAGTCGGCCGCGCGCTCCTCGGCGTCGCCGCCGATCTCGCCGATCATGACGATCGCCTTCGTCTCCGGGTCGGCCTCGAACGCGGCGAGCGCATCGATGTGCGTGGTGCCGATGATCGGGTCGCCGCCGATGCCGATGGCGGTCGAGAAGCCCAGGTCGCGCAGCTCGTACATCATCTGGTAGGTCAGCGTGCCGGACTTGGAGACCAGGCCGATCGGGCCCTTGCCGGTGATCGTCGCCGGGGTGATGCCGACGAGCGACTCGCCTGGGGTGATGATGCCGGGGCAGTTCGGGCCGATGATCCGGGTCTTGTTGCCCTTCTCCTTGGCGTAGGCCCACGCCTCGGCGGCGTCCTGCACCGGGATGCCCTCGGTGATGACGACCAGCAGCGGGATCTCGGCGTCGACCGCCTCGACCATCGCGTCCTTCGCGAACGCCGGCGGCACGAAGATGATCGACACGTCCGCGCCGGTCTTCTCGATCGCCTCGACGACGGTGCCGAAGACCGGCAGCTCGACGTCGCCGTGGGTGACGGTGGTGCCCGCCTTGCGCGCGTTCACGCCGCCGACCACGTTGGTGCCCGCCTTCAGCATCAGGGCGGTGTGCTTGGTGCCCTCGCCGCCGGTGATGCCCTGGACGATGACCTTGGAGTCCTTGTTGAGGAAGATAGACATTCTGATTCGCGCCCTTACTTCGCAGCCAGCTCGGCGGCCTTGTCGGCGCCTTCGTCCATGGTGAGTGCGAGGGTGACCAGCGGGTGGTTCGCCTCGGTGAGGATGCGGCGGCCCTCGTCGACGTTGTTGCCGTCGAGACGCACGACCAGCGGCTTGTTGGCCTCGTCGCCCAGGATCTCCAGGGCCTTGACGATGCCGTTCGCGACCGCGTCGCAGGCGGTGATGCCGCCGAAGACGTTCACGAACACGCTCTTGACCTGCGGGTCGTTCAGGATGACGTCCAGACCGGCCGCCATGACCTCGGCCGACGCGCCGCCGCCGATGTCGAGGAAGTTGGCGGGCTTGACGCCCTTGTGCTTCTCGCCGGCGTACGCGACGACGTCGAGGGTCGACATGACCAGTCCGGCGCCGTTGCCGATGATGCCGACCTCGCCGTCGAGCTTGACGTAGTTGAGGTCGGACGCCTTGGCCTTCGCCTCGAGCGGGTCGGCGGCGTCCTTGTCCTCGAGCGCCTCGTGCTCGGGGTGACGGAACGCGGCGTTCTCGTCGAGCGAGACCTTGCCGTCGAGGGCGATGATGTCGCCCTCCTCGGTCAGGACGAGCGGGTTCACCTCGACGAGGGTGGCGTCCTCGCCGGTGTAGACCGCGTAGAGCTTCACGAACACGTCGGCGACCTTCGCGACGAGCTCGTCCGGGAACCCGGCGGCCTTCGCGATCTCGGTGGCCTTCGCGATGTCGAGGCCGCCGCGCGGGTCGACCTCGATGCGGGCGAGCGCCTCCGGCTTCTCGACGGCGAGCTGCTCGATCTCCATGCCGCCCTCGACGCTGGTGAGCGACAGGTAGGAGCGGTTGGCCCGGTCGAGGAGCACCGAGAAGTAGAACTCGCGTGCGATGCGGGCGCCGCCGGCGACCATCACGCGACGGACCACGTGGCCCTTGATGTCCAGGCCGAGGATGGCCTTCGCAGCGGCTTCGGCCTCGTCAGGGGTCTTGGCGACCTTGACGCCGCCGGCCTTGCCACGACCGCCGACCTTCACCTGCGCCTTCACGACGGTCACCCCGCCGAGCTTCTCCGAGGCCGCGCGCACCTCCTCCGGCGTGTCCGCGACGATGCCCGGAAGGACCGGGACCCCGTACTTCTCAAACAGGTCTCTGGCCTGGTACTCGTATAGATCCACGGTTATCCAATCCGCTGCTGGTCCGGGTTCGCTGTAGCGATTCCGGTTGTCATCTGCCGGGCGGTCGGCGCGAGAGAATAGCTCGACGCCGAGATAAATTCGCCAGTGAGAACCTTAGCGCGTCCGACTGTGCGTCCCGTAAACGGGAGGCGTCGCGTTCTCCCCAACTCGAGCGCGGGACGCGCATTCCACTGGTTTCACGGATCCCCGATCCTGGCCCCGGCTCCCGGCGAGGGTGGGGGCATGACACACCGGATATCGCATCTCCTGACCGCCACCGCCCTCGCCGGGCTCGCCGTCTTCCTCGGCGTCCTGCAGGCACTCGTCCCCGCCTCGAGCGCCCATTCGCTCAGCGGCGTCGGGCATGGGCCTGGCTACCTGTCGTCGGACGGCTGGTGGCTCGGCACCTACCGTCTCGACGACGGAGCCCAGGGCTTCTGCCTCAATGCCGGCAAGAAGAGCCCGACCGGCCACTCCCTCGAATACGCCGACGGCGACGCGCTCGGCTGGTTCTCCCCCGAGCAGGCGGCGCGGCTGGCGTACATCTCCCGCACCTGGGCCGGCACCGACGACCGTCTGACGGCCGCCGCCGGCCAGATCGCCACGTGGATGGTCTCGGGCCTGAACGGCCACTCGGCCGAGAGCTACGCGGCACGCGCCGGAGCCGACGCCGGGGCCGTCCTGGCGCTGGCGAACGCGATGGCCGAGGAGTCGGCACGCCTCGCCTCGACGGCCGTCCGGGCCGAGGCGGTCGTCGAACTCGCCGAGACCGGGCCCGGCCGCGTGCGGGTCGAGCTCACGGCCGACCGGCTCTCCGGGAGCGAGCTGCTCCCCGCCGCGGCGCACTCGGCCGTGGTGGCCCTCGACGGCGCCCGCTTCGCCGACGGAAGCAGCACGGCGACGGTCGAGACCGGCCGTGACGTCCCGATCGTCCCCGATGGCCGGGAGGCCAGTGTCGCCGTGATGGCGACGGCCTCCCTCGACCGCCTCCCCTACGGCACGGGGCTGCGCGTCGCCGTTCCGCAGGGGGACGTGCAGTCCCTCCTGATGGCCGTCCCCGCGAGCACGACGGCGAGCGCGGGTGCGAGCGTGTCCGGGCCGTCGCCCCTCCCGTTCCAGCCGACCGTGGAGACGACCACGAGCGCGTCCGTCGTCACGGTCGGCGACCGGATCACCGATCAGCTGCGGGTCTCGGTGGCGAGCGCCGACGGGCTCCTCCCGACGTGGGGCGTCCACGCGTCGGAGGAGGGCTTCCTGCCGGTGGAGGCGGTGGTCGAGAGCAGCCTCCTCGGACCGTTCCCCGAGCCGATCCGCGCCGCGGATACCATCCCGGACGGCGCACCGGTGGTGTGCACGGTCGAAACCGTCGTCGACGGTGTCGGCGAGTACGAGACCCCGTCCTGCCTCCTGTCCGAGCCCGGCTACTACGTCTGGACCGAGCGGATCGACCCGGAGCGCGTCGCCCCGGAGCTCGGCGGGATGCGGATGCTGCCCTGGCGCTCGGCGTTCGGTGTCGCGTCGGAGATCACCCACGCCGTGCCGCTCCCTGCGCCGGTGTCCGTGCCGGCCACCGCCCTTGCCGAGACCGGAGCCGACCCCGACGTCGCCCTCGGGTGGGGCGCCGCCGGGATCGCCGCCGTCGGACTCGGGGTCGTGACCCTCATCGGCGCCCGACGCGTGCAGCGCGCTGCGCGCTCGCACCGCGCCGTTCGCGGGACGCACGGCGCATGACCGGCGGCTCTTGCGCTCTCTCGCAGGCGCGGCAGGCAGGATGGCCGGGTGGCCAGACGAACGCGAGATCGACGCACGACGCGCCAGCCGGTCGACCTGCGGACGGTCGCCGCCGAGGCGCTGCCGCTGGTCGGCGGCGGCCGGGCACTCCTGCTGCAGGTGGCACAGCCCGCCGTGGGGCGGGGTGTCGCCGACCACAGCGACTTCGCCGAGCGGGCGATGGATCGCCTGCACGCCACCATGACGTTCATGTGCGCAGCGGTGTTCGCGACGCCCGAGGAGTTCACGGTCGTGCGGCGCCGGGTCAACCGGGCGCACGCTCCGGTGCGGGCGGACGCGGCCGGGAGCGCGCCGGCTTACAACGCCTACGACCCACGGCTCCAGCTCTGGGTGGCGGCCACGCTCTACCGCACGATGATGGACCTCCACGAACGCGTCTTCGGCCCGCTCTCCGCCGCGGAGCAGGAGGGTGTCTATCAGGAGTACACCCGGCTCGGCGCCAACCTGCAGGTGCCTCCGTCGAGCTGGCCGGCCACGCGCGACGCGTTCGAGGTGTACTGGGCGGAGATGCTCGACCAGACCGCGGTGAACGACAGCACACGCGCGCTGGCGGCGCAGATCCTCTACCCGAGGAACGTCCCGCTGTGGATCCGCATCCTGCTGCCCGACGTGCGGCTGGTGACGGCCGGGCTGCTGCCGGAGGCGGTGCGCGAGCAGTACCGACTCCCGTGGAGCGAGCAGCACCGGCGGCGGTACGAGCGCTGGATGCGCCGCCTGGCGCGGTGGTACCCGCGCATGCCGCGCCGACTCCGGTACGCGCCGCGCGACGCCTATCTGCGACGGGTGAGGCGGATGGTGCGGGAGGAGCAGGCCGCGCGCCGCTAGGCCGCGAGACCGCGCGCCCGCTCGATCCCGCGCGCCAGCAGCACGAGGACGATGCCGATCCCCGCTCCGAGCACCGTCTCGAGCACCCGGTCGCCGACGAGGGCGCCGAGCGGCGCCGGACTCGCGAGATGCGAGACCGCCAGCGCCATCGGCGTGATGAAGACCAGTGCCGAGCCGTAGTGGCGGCCGACGAGCATCTCGGCGCAGAACTGGCACACGACGATCACCAGGATCACGACCAGAGCGGGCGGCGACCAGAACAGCAGCCCCGCGGTGACGACCACACCGGCGATCGTCCCGAAGATCCGGTGCAGCGAGCGCGAGATCGAGTGCGCGGCACGCGCCGGTGGGATGACCGCCACCACGCTGACGACGGCCCAGTACGCGTGCCCGAATCCGAACGACAACGCGATGCCGCCGGCGACGACGACACCGACGACGTTCTGCGCGACCGTCAACCAGACGCGGGGGTCACGCAGCACGGTCCGGTCGACCGCCGGGCGCCTGCGCAATTCCTTGAGCAGCACGGAGTGCCGATCTCCCGCCAGGCGGCGCACGAGCCAGCCCGACATCGTCAGCAGCCAGGAGAAGACGGCCACGACCGCTGCGAGCCCGATCCTCGGCCACGCCTCGGCCGCCGTGGTCGGGATGTTCGCGCACACCAGGAGGGAGAACACGAAGAACAGGGGCTGCGAGGGCAGCAGCTGCAGCGCGGTGACGAAGAGCGTGCCGCCGGCCACGATCACGACGAGTGCGACGGAGAGGAAAGCGAGCGGCTCCCCCAGCACCGCCAGCCACACGCCCAGGGCGATGCTGGCGAGCAGGGCGACGCCGGCCACCGACACGCTCCGGATGCGCAGCCGGTACGGCTCATTGCGTCCGTACAGGGCGGTGAACGCGCCGAAGGTCGCGTACGCGGCGAGGTCCAGGCGCCCCATCGACCACAGGATCAGCAGAGGGACCGCGACCGCGGCCGCCGCCCGGAAACCGACCTCGACGCTCACCGAGGCGAGCCCGGTGGGCTTCACAGCTTGTCGATCGGCGCGATCTTGATGAGGAGCTTCTTCGCGCCCACCTTCTCGAACTGGACGTGCGCGACGCGCTTGGCGCCCTCTCCGGTGACGGCCGTGACCCGTCCCTCGCCGAAGTCGGCATGGTTGATCCGGTCGCCGGGAGCGAGCTCCAGGTCGCCGTTGTCGCGGACCTTTCCGGTCACGCGGTTGGGCCATTCGGTCTTCGGCCGTTCGGGGGCCGAGAACCCGCCGGAGGTGAAGCTCTCGTTCCACCGGCCGCCGCCCGAGCCGGAGCCCAGACCCGGCTTGCGCGCGTTGAGCGCCCGCGACTGGCTGCCGCCGCGTCCGTTCGCCGATCCGGGCGACTGGCGCCACTCGACGAGATCGGAGGGGATCTCTTGCAGATAACGGCTCGGCATGGCGACCGCGGTCTCGCCGAACTGGGCGCGCGTCATCGCCAGCGACAGGAACAGGCGCTTCTTCGCCCGCGTGATGCCCACGTAGAACAGACGACGCTCCTCCGCCGGCCCACCGGGCTCGTTGGCCGACATGCGGTGCGGGAGGAGGTCCTCCTCGACCCCGGTCAGGAAGACGGCGTCGTACTCGAGTCCCTTCGCCGTGTGGAGGGTCATGAGCGAGACGGATCCGCTCGAGTCGTCGATGTCGTCCGCCGCCGCGACCAGGGAGACCTCGGTGAGGAAGTCGACGAGGGTGCCATCCGGATTGTTGCGCGCGAACTCACGGGTGACCGCGACGAGCTCCTCGACGTTCTCGGCCCTGGCCTCGTCCTGCGGGTCGCGGCTGTTGCGCAGCACGTCGAGCAGGCCGCTGCCGTCGAGGAGGAACGTCAGCACGTCCGCGACCGCGGACACCCCGGCAGGGTTCTCCGGGTCGGTCTTCGCGGCCGCCTCGTCGAGCAGCGTCGAGAGCTGCAGGATGGCGGCCGTCACCTTGGGGCCGAGGCCGAGGGAGCCGGCGTCGCGCATCGCGTCGCGGAACGTCATCCCGTTGTCCTCGGCGTAGCTCGCGAGCTGCGTCTCGGTCGCCGGGCCGATCCCCCGCTTGGGCGTGTTCAGGATGCGGCGCAGGGCGAGCGTGTCCTGCGGGTTCGCCACCGTCACGAGGTACGCCATCGCGTCCTTGATCTCGGCGCGCTCGTAGAACTTCGTGCCGCCCATCACCTTGTACGGCAGCGCCGACCGGATGAAGATCTCCTCCAGCGCACGCGTCTGCGCGTTGGTCCGGTAGAAGACGGCGATGTCCTTGTAGTCCATGCCGGCGCCGTGCAGCTTCTCGATCTCGTCCGCGACGAACTGCGCCTCGTCGTGCCCGGAGTAGCCCGTGTAGCCGACGATCTTCTCGCCGTCGCCGACGGCGGTCCAGAGGTTCTTGTCCTTGCGGTCGAAGTTGTTCGCGATCACGGCGTTCGCCGCGCTCAGGATGTTCTGGGTCGACCGGTAGTTCTGCTCGAGCAGCACCACCTTCGCCCCCGGGAAGTCGCGCTCGAATTCGACGATGTTGCGGATGTCCGCACCACGGAACGCGTAGATCGACTGGTCGGAGTCGCCGACGACCGTCAGCGAGGCGCCGGGGATCACGCCGACCGCGTCGCGCATCCGCTCCACGTGGTGCCCCTGCGCCTCCAGCTCGTCCGCGATGTCCGGCGCGATCGGCATCGTCAGTTCGCGGATGAGCGAGTACTGGGCGTGGTTGGTGTCCTGGTACTCGTCGACCAGGATGTGGCGGAAGCGTCGCTGATACAGCGCGGCGACCTTCGGGAACGCGCGGAACAGGAACACCGTCTCGGCGATGAGGTCGTCGAAGTCGAAGGCGTTGGCCGTGCGCAGCGCTCGCGTGTACTGCCGGAAGATCTCGAGGAACATCACCTCCTGCGGGTCGCTGAGGTTGGCCGAGCGGGCGAAGGCCTCGATGTCGGTGAGCTCGTTCTTGAGCTTCGAGATGCGGCCGGCCGCGCCCGCCACCGTGAAGCCGAGCGTGTCGGCCGACAGCTCCTTGATGATCCGCTTCAACAGGGCCCGGGAGTCGCCGGAGTCGTAGATGGTGAAGCTCTGGGTCTTGCCGATGGTCTCGGCCTCGCGGCGCAGGATGCGCACGCACGCGGAGTGGAACGTCGAGATCCACATCCCCTGCGCCTTGCCGCCGAGCAGCCCCTCGACCCGCTCGCGCATCTCGTTCGCCGCCTTATTGGTGAACGTGATGGCGAGGATCTGGCTCGGCCACGCCTCGCGGCTCTCGATCAAGCCGGCGATGCGACGCGTGAGCACGCTCGTCTTGCCCGAGCCGGCGCCCGCCAGGATGAGCAGGGCGGACCCCCGGTACTCGGCGGCCTCCCGCTGCTGCGGGTTCAGGCCGGCGAACAGCCGCTCGTTCGGATTCGAGGCGCCACCGCCCGCTGCGCCGGAGCCGCCGCGGGCGCCGCCGGAGCGGTCGTCGCCCTCCCAGCCGTCGAGGATGATCGGCACGGAGGAGGAGGTACCGGTGGGGGCGTCGGGAAGGCTCGTCATGTCTCCATCGATTTTAGCCGCCCCCACCGTCATCCGGGTCCGACCGTCGGACGGGAGCGGGAGGTCAGCGCCCGTCTCGCACGGCGACGGCCAGATCGGGCTGGTCCGCGAAGACTCCGTCCACCCCCGAGTGCAGCAGGATCGAGAACAGCCGGCGCCAGTCGCCCCACTCGTCGTCCCTGCCCTGCGTGCGGAACTCGGGCTGCAGCATCGCGTTCTCGGGCCGGAGGGTCCAGGTGTAGACCGAGAGCCCCGCCGAATGCGCGAGGTCGACGAGATCGGAGGTCACCGCGCCGATGTCGATGCCGCCGTCGTCGTCGTCGAAGAGCGAGACGGCGACCGACCCCGACGCGAGCACGAGGGAGCTCTCCACGCTGATGCCGTCGACGCGCGCACTCGTCGACGGGGCCCCGAAGCCGAGCGCGTAGAGACCGCGCAGGGTGAGGTCGGTGTCGTATCCCGCTGCCGCCGAGCCGTCGGACGCGACGCGGTCTGCGGGCGCCCCGGTGTCCTCCAGCAGATACACCCGCTTGCCCGGGAACCCCCGGTCGTGCAACTGCCGGAGCACCGTCGGCTCGAAGCTCTCCACGACCAGGCCGGCCCGGTCCGTCCAGCCGGCGTCGGCGAGGTCGCGCACCACGAGCTCGTCGAGCGGCAGACCGGCCGCCGCGAAGTGCGTCGCGTGCTTGACCTCCGCGACGACCCCGAGCGCGCGCCCGCTGTCGTCGGAGACGCGATCGACGAGGTCGAGCAGATCGCGGAAGCGGAGGATCGGGTAGCGGTCGTCGAAGGTGGCGCTCGCCTGCCGCAATCGGGGCAGGCGCTCGCGCGCATGGAGGGTCGAGAGCTCGGCCCAGGTGAAGTCCTCCGTGAACCACCCGGTGAGCGGCTCCCCATCAACCTCGCGCGTCGTGCGACGGGCGGCGAACTCCGGGCGGTCGCCCACGTCCGTCGTCCCCGAGATCTCGTTCTCGTGACGCACCACGAGGACGCCGTCCTTCGTGGCGACCAGATCGGGCTCCACCGCATCGGCCCCGAGGGCGAAGGCGAGCGCGTACGCCGCCTCCGTGTGCTCCGGGCGGTAGCCGGGCGCGCCCCGGTGACCGATCACGAGAGGGGCGGGACGAGCACGCATGGAGCGATCCTAGCCCGCGCTCGGGGGCTGCCCGCGACCCCACGTCGGATGGCAGAATCGACGGGTGCCCGCCGCCGAGAGCGCTCCCCGAACCGCCCCGTGGCGCGAGCCCGCCTCCCTGCTCCCGCTGCGCTGGGGCTCCTACCGGGCGCGGCTCGTCACCGGCCTCGCCCTGCTCGTCGTCGGCACCGGCTGCATCCTCGTCACCACCGCGTACAGCCTCCCGTTCCTGCTCGTCGGCTCCCTGATGCAGCCCGCCGCCTGGGCGGTCATCCCCTCGACGATCGGCCGTCGCGTCGCCGTCGCCGTCCCCGTGCTCGGCTTCACCTGGCTGATGCTCGGCGGGTCCGGGTTCGCCTGGTGCTACGCGGTGACGCTGGCCGCCTGGCTGCTCATCCGTCTGCGCCCGCTCATCGCCTTCACCGCGCTCCTGCTCCCGATCGCGTCGAGCATCGTGCTGCCGAACGTCGTCACCACCTACGAGCAGGGCTGGATCACGGTGCTCGTGAGCACCCTCGCCGTCGTCGCGGGAGCTTGGGCCGCTCGAGCCATCGCCGTGAGATGGGATTCATGGCAATCTGTCAGAACTCTCAGAAAATCGACCGGCTAGATTGGAGGGACGGCGATCTTCGCCGCAGTCCCCGATCAAGCGAGGAACCCATGGCAACGTCCAACCCGGCCTTCTCTCAGAGCCCCGCCTTCCAGAACGGAAGCAAGGCGAACCTGAGCGCCGAGAGCCTGCAGGAGATGTACGAGTCTCCGTCCGCGACCTCGGTCGACACCGACCGCATGACCGTCGAGGACACCATCCGCAAGACCGCGATCGGCTTCGGCGTCCTCGTCGCCTTCGCCGTGGTGGGATGGGTCGTCCCGTTCCTCTGGATCGTCGGCGGCATCGCGGGCCTGGTGCTCGCGTTCGTCAACATCTTCCGCAACCGCAAGAAGCTCCCGTCCGCAGGACTCACGCTGGCCTACGCGGCCGCCGAGGGCGTCTTCATCGGCGGGATCTCCGCGTTCTACGAGGCGTTCGCCGACGGTGTCGTCATCCAGGCGGTCATCGGAACGATCGTCGTCGTCGGAGTCACGCTCGCGCTCTTCGCCAGCGGCAAGATCCGCGCGTCGGCCAAGGCCACCAAGGTCTTCCTGATCGCGATGGTCGGCTACCTGCTCTTCTCGGTCGTCAACCTCGTCCTGATGATGACCGGCGCGGTCGACGACCCGTGGGGTCTGCGCGGCTCCTTCCAGATCTTCGGCATTCCGCTCGGTCTCGTGATCGGCGTCCTGGTCGTCATCATGTGCGCCTACTCGCTCGTGCTCGACTTCGACGCGATCCAGCAGGGCGTGAAGAACCGCGCACCGCGGGCCTACGGCTGGGCGGGCACCTTCGGCATCATGGTCACCGTCGTGTGGCTGTACCTGGAGCTGCTGCGCATCTTCGCGCTGTCGTCGCGCAACTAGCGCCACCCCGACCAACGGGAAGAGCCCGGGATGCGTTCGCATCCCGGGCTCTTCTCACGTGGTGGGGATCACTCCCACTCGATGGTTCCCGGCGGCTTCGACGTGACGTCGAGCACGACGCGGTTGACGCCGTCCACCTCGTTGGTGATCCGGTTCGAGATCTTGGAGAGCAGGTCGTACGGCAGGCGGGTCCAGTCGGCCGTCATGGCGTCCTCGCTGGAGACCGGGCGCAGCACGATCGGGTGGCCGTAGGTGCGGCCGTCGCCCTGCACGCCCACCGAGCGCACGTCGGCCAGCAGCACGACAGGGCACTGCCAGATCTCGCCGTCGAGGCCCGCTGCCGTGAGCTCGGCGCGCACGATGGCGTCCGCGTCGCGGAGCAGGTCGAGCCGCTCCTGGGTGACCTCGCCGACGATGCGGATGCCGAGACCGGGGCCGGGGAACGGCTGGCGGCCGACGATGACCTCCGGGAGGCCGAGCTCGCGACCGATGGCGCGCACCTCGTCCTTGAAGAGGGTCCGCAGCGGCTCGACGAGCTCGAACTGCAGGTCCTCCGGGAGGCCGCCGACGTTGTGGTGGCTCTTGATGTTCGCGGTGCCCGAGCCGCCGCCCGACTCCACCACGTCTGGGTAGAGGGTGCCCTGCACGAGGAAGCGGATGGGGTCGCCCTCGCCCGCGGCCTCGGCGATCAGGTCGGCCTGCGCCTGCTCGAACACGCGGATGAACTCGCGGCCGATGATCTTGCGCTTGGTCTCCGGGTCGCTGACGCCGGAGAGTGCGTCGAGGAACTGCTTCTGGGCGTTCACGGTGACGAGACGCACCCCGGTGGAGGCGACGTAGTCGACCTCGACCTGCTTGGCCTCGTCCTTGCGGAGCAGGCCGTGGTCGACGAAGACGCAGACGAGCTGGTCACCGACGGCCTTGTGGACGAGCGCCGCGGCGACCGCGGAGTCCACGCCGCCGGACAGGGCGCACAGCACGCGGCCGGTGCCGACCTGGGCACGGATCGCTGCGACCTGGTCGGCGATCACGTTGCCGCTGTTCCAATCGGCGGGGATGCCCGCGGCGCGATGCAGGAAGTTCTCGAGCACGGCCTGGCCGTACTGGGAGTGCTTGACCTCCGGGTGCCACTGCACGCCGTAGAGCTTGCGCTCCTCATTGGCGAAGGCGGCCACCGGGGTGTCCTCGGTGGAGGCGAGGACCTCGAAGCCCTCGGGAGCGCGGGCGACCGAGTCGCCGTGGCTCATCCACGCCGTCTGCTCGTCGGGCTGACCGGAGAGCAGGCCGTTCTCATCCCCGGAGGCGGCGTCGACGACGCGGACCGCGGTGGAGCCGTACTCGCGGCGGCCGGTCTTCGCGACCTCGCCCCCGAGCGCGGTCGCCATCACCTGGAAGCCGTAGCAGATGCCGAGCACGGGCACGCCGAGGTCGAAGATCTCCTCGTCGAGGCGCGGGGCGCCCTCCTCGTACACGCTCGACGGGCCGCCCGAGAGGACGATGCCGGCGGGACGCTTCGCGGCGATCTCGGCGGCCGTCACCGTGTGCGGCACGATCTCCGAGTAGACGTTCGCCTCGCGCACGCGGCGCGCGATCAGCTGCGCGTATTGCGCGCCGAAGTCGACGACGAGGACGGGACCGGTCGGGTTCGCGGCATCGGCCGCCCCCAGCAGATCGGAGAAAGTTGCGTCGGTGCTAATTTGTCGCCTCCACGAGGTTCGCGGCCTCGGCCTCGCGGCCGGCCAGATAGGTCTTGACCTGCTTGGTGATGCGGGCCTCCACGAAGAACGAGAGGAACGGCACGACGCCACCGAGGGCGATCATGACGAACTTCGTGAAGGACCAGCGCATCAGACTCCACAGGCGGAAGTCGGAGAAGAGATACACCACGTACAGCCAGCCGTGCGCGATGAGGATGCCGGTGCTCAGGTCGACGCCGGTCGGCGCGACGGCCGTCTTCACCGGGACGAAGGTGAGCACGCCGTAGTTGCTGAAGGCGAAGAGCTCGTAGCCCATGCCGTACTTGACGATCATCTCGGCGCAGAGCAGCAGCAGCATGATGCCCGTGACGTACGCGAACACCTGGTAGAACCGCAGGGCCCCCCGGATCTTCGGGAAGTCTTCGAGTTTGGGAGCGAGGGGCATGGGGCTATTCTACTTTGCCCGCGACGGCCGACGACCCGGCCTCCGGGGAGGCGGCGGCCTCCTCCTCGGCGAGCGCGCGGAGCTCGTCCTCGCGCTCCTTGGCGTCCTTCACGAGCCGGTACCAGAGGAAGATCGCGAAGCCCGCGAAGACGACCCATTCGGCGGCGTAGAAGATGTTGAGCCAGTTGAGCTCGGTCTGCGCGATCGGCGGTGGCGAGTAGATGGCGTCGAGGCCGTCGACCCCGCCGCGCTGCACGACGTACGCCGAGTAGACGTCCATCCCGTCGACGCCGGTCCACAGGTTGTAGAGGGCGCCGATGCCGACGGTCTGCATCTGCGTCGGGTCGCTCTTGTCCTGCGGGACCTCGGGCTGCTCGTCCGGGAGGATGCGGCCGACGATCCGCACGGGGGCCTCGGGCTCGGCGGCCAGACGCGCCCGGGCGGACTCGGCGGTGGCCTTGTCGGGCGCCCAGCCGCGCGCGACGGCCATCGCCACCTCGGTGCCGTCCTGCTCCGTGAGGTTGACGTGGCCGATGACCCACCAGCCGCTCTTGCCCTCGTTGAGCCGGCCGTCGAGGAGCTGGTAGTCGCCGGGGACGTACGTGCCGGTGAACTCCACGAGCTGTCCCACCGCCTTGTCCGTGATGGGTCCGCCCGGCTTGGCGATCTGAGCGAGCGGGAGCACCGTCTCGCTCGGCGCCTCGACCGCCTTGCCCGATTCGAGCGCGCGCTCCAGCTGCCACTGACCGAGCGCGGCGAAGGCCGCCGCCAGGGCGAGCGCGAAGATGAGCGCTCCGATCCAGCGCGGTCGGAGCATCATCTGGAACAGCGTGGTCTCGCCCGTCGTCGACGGGCGGCCGGGGGTCGTGTCTATGGGTCAGTCCCGCTTTCGGTCGCCGCTGATGTCTTCTTGTCCCATGGCCTGCTGCTGCATGGCCTGCTCGACGACCCGGTCGATCGACGTGCGCGTGCGGTCGGCGCTCGTGTCGTCGCGGCGGGAGTCGGAGTCGAGGTCGGCCGTGGCCGCCTCCACGAGTGCGATCTCCTCGTCGAGCATGGGATCGCGCTTCTTCTTCCGGTCGCGTCGCTTCGACTTCTTCCCGGTCCGTAGGATCATCGCACCGATCCGCTCGGAGTTCGCTGCGAGGATCGGGCCGAGGATGGCCATGATCAGCACGTAGAGCCCGGCGAAGGGCTGGATGCGCTCGTCGAGCCCCGCACTGAGGGAGAGGGTCGCGAGGATCAGGGCGAACTCGCCGCGGTTCTGGAGGATGACCGTCGTGTTGATGCCCGCCTGGGCGCCCATCCCGTTGATGCGGGCGACGAACTGGCCCGCGAGGATGTTGAGCACGATGGTCATCGCGACCGCGATCAGCACGGGGCCGAGTACGGACGGGAACTTGGCCGGATCGAGTTCGAGGCCGAAGTTCAGGAAGAAGAAGGCGGCGAAGACGTCCCGCAGCGGGATCGCGATGTGCTCGATCTTGTTGCGGTACTTCGTGGCGCCGAGCACCAGACCGATCAGGAACGCGCCGATCGCGTCGGTCACGCCGAGAATCTCGCCGACGCCCGCGAAGAGGACCGCGAGGCCGAAGAACAGGATGGTGAAGAGCTCGTCGTCCTTGGTCCGGAACAGCCGGGAGACGAACTTCCCGCCCCAGCGGGCGAGCGTGAACATCACCACGAGGAACGTGAAGGCGATCGCGAGCTTGGCGACCACCGGCCAGAAGTCCGTCTCGCCGCTCAGCACCACGGAGACGATCGCGAGGTAGATCGCGATGAAGATGTCCTCGACGACGGTCACGCCGAGGATCATCGGAGTCTCGGTGTTGGGCAGTCGCCGCAGCTCGATCAGCAGCTTGGTCACGATCGCCGACGACGACGTGGCCGTGATGCCGGCGATGATCAGGGCCTCGCGGGTGCCCCAGCCGACCCAGAAGCCGAACGCGAGCCCGACGCCCATGTTGATGAGGATGTACGAGCCGCCGGAGATGATGAGCTTGCCGAAGTTGCCGAAGAACTCGTCCTGGTCGAACTCCAGCCCCAGATTGAACAGCAGCAGGATGAGCCCGAAGACGGCGATGAGCTCGATGTAATGGCTCTCGAAGTCGAGGGGGAACCATCCGGTATGCGGGCTGGCCAGCAGCCCGACGATCATGTAGATGGGTATCGCGGGGAGACCCACCAGCTTGCCGAGTCGGCCCAGCACGTACGCGACGAGCAGGAGGAGGCCGAGAACGATCAGGTCTTCGCCGAGATGCATCGGATCAGCCTCCCGGCGGAGCGTCGGCGGTCACACGGACGGGCATCTCCCCGGCGCGGAAGAACGCGAACGCCTTCGCCACCTTCTCGGGAGTCCCCGCGACGACGAGGGTGTCGCCGGGGAAGACCTTGAAGTCGGGCGCGGGAGCCGGGTTGGCGGAGTCCCCGCGCACGACGGCGACGACGGTGAGGCCGGCGAAGCCGCGGTCGGCGGGCGCCCCGAGCTGCTGGCCCGCGATGTGGTCGTCGTAGTCGACCGTGAACCAGTCGATGCTGAGGCCCGGGATCTGGTCGAGCGCGGTCAGCGACTCGGTGATCTGGGTGCCGCCGAGGAGCTCGGCGAGCGTGTGCGCCTCGTCCTCGTTGAGGCGGAGGGACACCTTGGTGACGTCCGCGCCGTCCTCGTCGTCGGAGAACGTGATCAGGTCGCTGTGGCCCGAGCGGTGTGCGATGACGCCGACCTTGCCGCCGTCGTCCGTCACGAAGGTGTGGAGCACCCCGACCCCGGGTAGTTTGACCCGTCGAACGTCTACCATCGTCCGTCTCCATCCGCTTGAGGCGATGCTTCAAGCCTACCCGAGGCCGTCCGGCCGCCGGCCCGCGGTCGCGGAGAGCGAACGCCCGATCAGCGGGTGACGAGGGCCTCCAGGTTGTCCAGTTCGTTGGCGCGCCCGGCGAGCAGCCGCTCCGTCCAGACGGCGTCGTGCATCGGCTCCACCCGCATGATCACGCGGGTGCCTCCGTCGACCGGTTCGAGGTCGACGACCGTGAGCTGCTCGTACGGACCGTGGTCGGGCACGAAGTCGACGAGCGACCGGTAGGCGATGCGCCGCGGCCCGTCAAGCTCGGTGAACACCTTGCGGGACTCGGTCGACAGCGGCATCCCGTACTGCTGCATGAAGGCGATCTGGTCGGGAGCGACGGCGGTCATCGTGTAGACGAGGTCGCCACCGGGGCGGAGGTCGAGCTGCGTGACGTCCGTCCGGAAACCCTCGGGGGCCCACCAGGAGGAGATCCCCTCGGCGGTGGTCCAGAGTTCCCAGACCCGGGTCGGATCGGCGCTGATGGTCCGTTCGATGGTCTCCACGATCGTCTCCTCCTCGATGGCGCACCTGGCGGTGCAGATGACCACACGATATATTCGTCTAGACGAATGTGTCAACCACTAGTCTGGAGGCATGACGATGGACGCGCAGCAGGCCCTCGCGGCCATCGGCGAGCCCACGCGCTATCGCATCGTCCTGCTGCTCGCGGAGGCGCCGCGGACGGTCGGAGAGGTCGCGGAGAGTCTGGGCGCCCTCCAGCCCCAGACGACCAAGCACCTCCAGGCGCTCGAGGCCGCCGGAATCGTGCGCATCCACCGGCTCGGCCGCCGCCGCGTCGCGAGCCTCGACCGGGCTGCGCTCGCCCGGCTCGCCGACCGGCTGCAGACGCTCGCCGCGGAGACGGCGGACACCGCGACCGACGACGACACCCTCGCCGCCTACGAGCAGGCGATCACGGAGGAGGCGGGACGCGGCGACGCGAGCGGAAGCCGTGCGGTCCGGCTGGAGCGCCTCCTCCCCGCCGCGCCCGCGGATGTCTGGGCGGCGTGGACCGACCCCGCCCTCGCCGCGCAGTGGTGGGCGCCCCGCCACTTCACGGTCGCGGCGTGCGAGATCGCACCGACCGCGGACGCACCGGTGCGGCTCGTGCTGCGGGAGGGCGACGGGGCGGAGTACACGTCGATCGGACGCGTCGTCGAGGCCTCCCCCGCCACCCGGCTCGTCTACGAGCTCGCACCCGTCGGCGCCGCGGGCGCGCCGCTGTTCCGGGCCGTGCACACGGTGGAATTCACGTCGGTTCCGGGCGACAGCGCGGCCACGCGGGTCACGCTCGACATCGACGTCTCCGCCGTCGAAGAAGGAGCCGCTTCCGCCGTCGCCGGGCTCGAGCCGGGCTGGGCCCAACTGCTCGAGGGGTTGGCCGCTGTGCTCGCCCGGCCGTAGGTCGCGCCCGTGGGGGATCCGATGCGGTCAGCGGGTGTCATACTGGTCGGCTATGTCCGAAGCCGCTGAACGTGCCGCCGCGCAGGTGCTGAACGCTGCGCAGTCGGCTTCCGGCTACATCCGGGAGGCGGCGGTGCGGCAGCTGACCGCGATGCCGGACGACATCGCGGTGCCTGCGCTCGCGGTCCGGGCGGCGGACTGGGTGCCCGGGGTCAGGCGTCTCGCCCGGGAGGACCTCCGACGCCGCTTCGATCGCGATCCCGAGGCCGTGCTGCTCGCCGCCCCCGCCGCCCTGGCCTTGTCCCGGCGGGAACAGGGCGCCTGGCTCGTCGATCGCACGATGATCCTGCTGGCGCAGCTCGACGACACCGCCCTGCGTCGCGCCTTGGCGAGCGAGCAGGTCTCCGTCCGCCGAGTGGCCCTCGACCTCGTCGCCGCGAGCGGACGGGTGAGCACGGATACCCTCGTCGCCCTGGCCGAGCGCGATCCGGACACTCGCATCCGGGACCGTGCCGCCGTCACCGTCTTCGGCCGCCCGGCCGCGGAGGGCGATGTCCGGCGGTTCCTCCGCAGCCGCGCGGCCGGGCTGCGCGCACACGCGATCGCCGTTCTCGCGGACGCCTGCGATCTCGACCCCGCCCGGGTCGGGCTGCTGGACAAGACGAGCCGGGTACGGAGCGCGGCACGGGCAGCGCTGCAGAAGGCGGGAGAGTCGCCGGCGCCGCACTATCGCCGGGCACTCACGACGGGAGTGGCGCTCCCGGTGGCGCTCATAGGCCTCGGCGAGACCGGCTCGCCCGACGACGCGTCCTTCGCCCGCCCTCTTCTCGAACACCCGACTCCGCGCGTCCGATCCGCCGCCCTCCGCTGCCTCAGCGCCCTGGGCGCCGCCGGCACCGGCACGCTGATGCCCTTCCTGACCGACCCCGCGCCGGGCGTCGTATCGTGCGCCGCGCGGCTGCTCCTGCCGTCGGCGCGAGACCTCGCACTCCACGATCTGCAGGCCCTTCTCGACGCAGCCCAGCCCGCCCCCACACGCCGCGCTGCCCTTCGGCTGCTGGTCGCGCGGGATCGGGAGACGCGACTCCTCGCCGACCTCGCGCTGACAGCCGACCCGCTCCTCGGCGAACGGGCGCGCGACGACCTGCGCACGTTCGTCGATCAGGACCTCCCGCGCTCCTATCTGCGGCTCGACCCCGACCAGCTCGACGCAGCGCGCGCGTACCTCGCCCAGGACACGCACGGGCTCACCAAGCGGGGAGAATCCGCACTGCGATCCGCCATCGGACTCCCGCCCGTCCACGAGCCGGAGCCGGAGCCGAAGCCGAATATCCTGCTCATGACCCGCATCGGAGGAGTGCTCCACCGGTTCGACGGGAGGTCGAACCGGCGGTGACTCAGTTCTTCCCCGCCCGCGGCGCCGCCTTCGTGGTCGGCGCCGCCGCGTTCGCCGCGGCTGCGGCCTTGTCGACGTCGACGATGTCCGGCGCCTCCAGGCGCACACGGTCGGCCGACTGGTCGTCGGGCTGCAGCTGGCTCTCGCGCTCGGCGATGACGCGCTTGAGGTAGGTCTGCACCTCGCGCTCCTCGCGCGCCGCATCCCAGCCGAGCACGCCGGCCATGAGGGAGGCGGCGACCGGCGCGGCCGAGACCCCGCGGTCCCACGCCTCGATCGAGATGCGCGTGCGGCGGGCGAGCACGTCCTCCAGGTGCAGGGCGCCCTCGTGACTGGCCGCGTAGACGACCTCGGCGCCGACGTAGTCGTCCGCGCCCGGGAGCGGCTCGGCGAGGGAGCGGTCCTGCCGGACGAGCGCCAGGATGTCCTCGGTCATCGTGCCGTAGCGGTTGAGGAAGTGCTCGACGCGGGCGATGTGGAGGTCGTTGTCGGCGGCGATCCGCGCGCGGCGGTTCCACGCGGCCTGATACCCCTCGGCGCCGACCAGGGCGATCTCGTCGGTCGTGCTCTCGGGGATCTTGCCGTCGAGGGCGTCCACCGCGGCGTCGATGGCGTCCTTGGCCATGATGCGGTAGGTCGTCCACTTGCCGCCGGCGATGACGACGAGGCCGGGCACGGAGTGCGCGACCAGGTGCTCGCGCGAGAGCTTCGACGTCTGCTCCGACTCGCCCGCGAGCAGGGGGCGCAGACCGGCGTAGACGCCTTCCACGTCCTCCCGCGACAACGGCACGTTGAGCACTTCGTTGACGTGCGCGAGCAGGTAGTCGATGTCGGCGGCCGTCGCGGCGGGGTGCGCCTTGTCGAGGTGCCAATCGGTGTCGGTCGTGCCGATCAGCCAGTGCCGGCCCCACGGGATGACGAAGAGCACGCTCTTCTCCGTGCGCAGCAGCAGGCCCATCTTCGACTGGAAGCGGTCGCGCGGCACGACGAGGTGGATGCCCTTGGACGCGCGCACCTTGAACTGGCCGCGCTCCCCCACCATCGACTGCGTGTCGTCGGTCCAGACGCCCGTGGCGTTGACGACCTGCTTGGCGTGGATCTCGAACCGCTCGTCGGTCTCCAGATCGCGCGCCTGCACGCCGACGACCCGCTCGCCGACCTTGAGGAAGCCCTCGACGCGGACGCGCGGCGCCACGTGCGCGCCGTAGTGCGCGGCCGTGCGGGCGAGATTCGCCACGTACCGGGCGTCGTCGACCTGCGCGTCGTAGTAGGTGATGCCACCGACCAGGGCGTTCGGGGCGATGCTCGGGATGGCCTTCAGCACCTGCCGCCGGCTGAGGTGGCGGTGGTGCGGGACCCCCGGCGGGCGCAGGCCCGTGTAGGAGAAGATGTCGTACAGCATCATCCCGGCGCCGATGTAGAGACGCTCGAAGACGCGCTTGTGCAGCGGGTAGAGGAAGCGGACGGGCTTCACCAGGTGCGGGGCGACGCGCTGCAGCAGCAGGCCGCGCTCGATGAGCGCCTCCCGCACCAGCCGGAAGTCGAGCTGCTCGAGGTACCGGATGCCGCCGTGCACCAGCTTGGAGGAACGGCTGGAGGTCCCGGCGGCGAAGTCGCGCGCCTCCACCAGCCCGACCGAGAGGCCTCGCGTGACCGCGTCGACCGCGCTGCCCGTGCCGACGATGCCGCCGCCGACCACGAGGATGTCGAGCTCGGTCTCCTTCAGCGCCGCGATCGCGGCTGCTCGCTCGGCCGGTCCGAGCCGTGACGGGTATGTCACAGCCGGGTCGGACGTGGATCGTGATTCAACCATCGTTGCCTCCCTCTCCTCGGCCGCCTTCGGCCGCGGGTCTAGTGCGCTTGGTACGGTGCGACGACCACCTCGACGCGCTGGAACTCCTTCAGGTCCGAGTATCCCGTGGTCGCCATGCTGCGGCGCAAGGCTCCCACCAGATTCGCAGTCCCTTCGGCCACGGGTGCCGGGCCGTACAGGATCTCCTCCAGGGGCGCGACCTGCCCGACCTGCACGCGGTTGCCGCGCGGGAGGTGCGGGTGGTGCGCCTCGGCGCCCCAGTGCCAGCCGCCGCCGGGCGCGTCGGTCGCGCGGGCGAGCGTCGAGCCGAGCATGACGGCGTCGGCGCCGCAGGCGATCGCCTTGACGATGTCGCCCGAGCTGCCGAGGCCGCCGTCGGCGATCACGTGCACGTAGCGGCCCCCCGACTCGTCCATGTAGTCGCGGCGCGCGCCGGCGACATCGGCCACCGCGGTCGCCATCGGGGCGTGGATGCCGAGCGTCGAGCGCGTCGTGGAGGCCGCGCCTCCGCCGAACCCGACGAGCACGCCCGCCGCGCCGGTGCGCATGAGGTGCAGGGCCGCGGTGTACGTGGCGGCGCCGCCGACGATGACGGGCACATCCAGCTCGTAGATGAACTTCTTGAGGTTCAGGGGCTCCACCGTCTTCGAGACGTGCTCGGCCGAGACCGTGGTGCCGCGGATGACGAAGAGGTCGACGCCGGCGGCGACGACGGTCTCGTAGAGGTCCTGGGTGCGCTGCGGCGACAGGGCGCCCGCGACGGTGACGCCCGCCTCGCGGATCTCGGCGAGGCGGCGGGTGACGAGCTCCGGCTTGATCGGCTCGGCGTAGATCTCCTGCATGCGCGCGGTCGCCTTCGCGGCCGGGAGCTCGCGGATCTCGGCGAGCAGCGGCTCCGGGTCCTCGTAGCGGGTCCACAGGCCCTCGAGGTCGAGGACGCCCAGACCGCCGAGCTGGCCCATCATGATCGCCGTGGTGGGCGAGACGACCGAGTCCATCGGGGCGGCGAGGAACGGGATGGAGAACTGGTAGGCGTCGATGCCCCAGGACACCGAGACGTCCTCGGGGTCGCGGGTGCGCCGGCTGGGCACCACCGCGATGTCGTCGAAGGCGTACACGCGGCGAGCGCGCTTGGCGCGCCCGATCTCAATCTCCATGCTCACCAGCCCAGTCTATGGCCCGCCCTCCACCCGGCCCACCTGCCGCTTGTCGGACGGGCCTGGCAGAGTGGAGGGATGACCGTCGACGCCGAGCCTCTTGACCGTCTCCGCGAGCGCACCAGCGAGAAGTGGCGCGCCTACCCGTCCGACGTCCTTCCGCTGTTCGTGGCCGAGATGGACTATCCCCTCGCCGCGCCGATCGCGGCCGCCCTGCACGCGGCGATCGACCGCTCCGACACGGGCTACGTCGGCCCCGACCGCGGGATGGAGACGGCGTTCGCCGACCATGCCCGCGACTCCTGGGGGTGGGAGGTCGATCAGGCCCGGGTGCGCACCTCGACCGACATCGGCGTCGTGGTGGTGGAGGCGCTGCGCCGGCTCATCGCGCCCGGCGACCGGGTCGTCATCACGCCTCCCGTCTACCCGCCGTTCTTCGCGTACGTGCCGGAGGCCGGCGGCGTGGTCGAGGAGGTCCCGCTCGTCGACGACGGCACCACGTGGTCGCTCGACCTGCCGGGGCTGGAGCGGGCGTTCGCGGAGGGGGCGCGTGCACTCCTCCTGTGCAACCCGCACAACCCGCTCGGCCTGGTGCACCCGCGGGAGGACCTCGTCGCCGTCGCCGAGCTCGCGGAGCGTTACGGCGTCCGTGTCGTCAGCGACGAGGTGCACGCCTCCCTCACGCACCGGGACGCGGCCTTCACCCCGTTCCTGAGCGTGTCGGACGCCGCGCGCCGGGTCGGCATCGCGGCGCACTCGGCGAGCAAGGCGTGGAACCTCGCCGGACTCAAGTGCGCCTTCTTCGTCGCGGCCGGCGACGACATGGCGGCGCTCGTCCAGGGCCTCCCCGTCGAGGTCGAGGAGCGCACGAGCCTGTTCGGCCGCATCGCGACCGAGACCGCCTATCGCGAGGGGATGCCGTGGCTCGACGGCGCGCTCGACGCGATCGAGGGCAACCGCCGGCTGCTCGCGGAGCTGCTCGCCGAGCACGTCCCCGCGGCGCGCTACCGCGAGCCGCGCGCGAGCTATCTGGCGTGGGTCGACCTGAGCGCGCTCGGCTGGGGCGACGACCCGGCGCAGCGCATCCTCACCGAGACGAAGGTGGCGCTCGGCAACGGCCCCGCGTTCGGCCGGCCGGGCATCGGGCACGCGCGGATCAACCTGGCGTGCTCCCCCGAGGTGCTGACCGAGGCCGTGACCCGGATCGGGCGGATGCGCGACTAGCGCGCCCGCGCGACCCGGGTCTCGTCCCAGACGGGCTCGTCCGCCTCGTAGACCTCTCCGTCGGAACCGAACACCAGGAACCGGTCGAAGCCGCGCGCGAACCAGCGGTCGTGCGTCACGGCGATGACGGTGCCCTCGTAGCCGGCGAGACCCTCCTCGAGCGCCTCCGCCGACACCAGGTCGAGGTTGTCGGTCGGCTCGTCGAGCAGCAGCAGGGTCGCACCCGACAGCTCCAGCAGGAGGATCTGCAGGCGCGCCTGCTGGCCGCCCGAGAGCGACTCGAAGTTCTGCTCGGCCGACGCGGCGAGCCCGTAGCGGTCGAGCACGCGGCTCGCCGCCTCCCTCGGCATCCCGTCCCGCCGGTCGTCGCCGCGGTGCAGGATGTCGAGGAGGGTGCGCCCGACCAGCTCGGGATGCTCGTGGGCCTGGGCGAAGAGCCCGGGGGCCACACGGGCGCCGAGCTTCGCCGCCCCGGTGTGCGGCACCGGCGCGCCCGCGTGCTCAGCAGAGGCGAGGTGGCCGGCGCCGGGATCCGGATCGGTGCCGCCCGCGGCGAGGAGGCGGAGGAAGTGCGACTTGCCGGAGCCGTTCGACCCGAGCACCGCGACCCGCTCGCCGAACCAGATCTCGCCGTCGAACGGCCGCATGAGTCCGGTCAGCTCCAGGCGGTGCAGCTCGGCGACCCGGCGGCCGGTGCGCGCGCCGGTGAGGCGCATCCGCACATTCTGCTCGCGCGGGCGCGCCTGGGGCGGACCGGCGGCCTCGAACTTCGCGAGCCGGGTCTGCGCCGCCTGGTACGCGTTCGCGAGGTCGGAGTTGTACTTGGCCTTCTCTTTGAAGCGCAGCACCAGCGCCTTCAGCTTGACGTGCTCCTCGTCCCAGCGCCGGCGCAGCTCTTCGAGCCGGGCCATCCGCTCCTCCCGGGCCTGGTGGTAGCCGCCGAAGCCGCCGCCGTGCGTCCAGGTGCTGTTGCCCGCTCCCCCGAGCTCCAGGGTCACGATGCGGTCGGCCGCGTTCGCGAGCAGCTCGCGATCGTGCGAGACGAGCAGCACGGTCTTGGGCGTGGCCCGCAGCTGCTCCTCCAGCCAGCGCTTGGCCGGCACGTCGAGGTAGTTGTCCGGCTCGTCGAGCAGGAGCACCTGCTCCGGGCCGCGCAGCAGCGCCTCCAGCACCAGGCGCTTCTGCTCGCCGCCGGAGAGCGTGCGGACGGACCGGTACTGGGCGCGCTCGAACGGGAGCCCGAGCGCGGTGACCGTGCAGTTGTCCCAGACGACCTCCTGGTCGTAGCCGCCGGCGTCGGCGTACTCGGCCAGGGCGTTCGCATAGCGCAGCTGGGTGTCGGTCTCGTCGCGCTCGATGATGGCCTCCTCGGCCGCCGCGAGCGCCTCGGCCGCCCGGCGGACCGCGACCGGCGCGACGCCGACCAGCAGATCGCGCACGGTGCGGTCGTCCCGCACGTGGCCGACGAACTGGTCCATCACGCCCAGACCGCCGTCGATCACGACGCCGCCCGACTCGGGACGCAGCTCCCCGCGGATGATGCGCAGGAGGGTGGACTTGCCGGCGCCGTTCGCGCCGATCAGCGCGGAGACGGTGCCGTCGCCGACGCGGAACGAGACGTCGTCGAGCAGCGGACGCCCGTCGGCGAGCGTGTACGAGACGCCGGAGACGTCGATGTGACCCACGGTGATGCTCCTGGAGACTGGTGATGGTGCGCCTCGCCGGTGGGCAAAGCCTTCCAGGATAGACGAAGCCGCCGCCCGCGTCGAGCGCGGGCGGCGGCTTCCGGAGGTGTGTCTAGCGGCGGTAGTTCGGCGCCTCGGAGACCATCTGGATGTCGTGGGGGTGCGACTCCTTCAGCCCGGCCGGGGTGATGCGGACGAACTTGCCCTTCTCCTTGAGCTCCGGGATGGTGCGCGCGCCGACGTAGAACATCGACTGGCGCAGCCCGCCGAGCAGCTGGTACGCGACCGCGGAGAGCGGTCCGCGATAGGGCACCTGGCCCTCGATGCCCTCGGCGATCAGCTGCTCGTCGCTCGGCACGTCCGCCTGGAAGTAGCGGTCGCGCGAGTACGAGGTCTTCTTGCCGCGGGTCTGCATCGCGCCGAGCGAGCCCATGCCGCGGTAGTTCTTGTACTGCTTGCCGTTGACGAAGACGAGGTCGCCGGGCGACTCCGTGGTGCCGGCGAGCAGCGAGCCGAGCATGACGCTGTCCGCACCGGCCACGAGGGCCTTGGCGATGTCGCCCGAGTACTGCAGGCCGCCGTCCGCGATGAGCGGGACGCCCGCGGGACGCGCGGCCAGCGAGGACTCGTACACCGCGGTCACCTGCGGCACGCCGACACCGGCGACCACGCGGGTGGTGCAGATGGAGCCGGGGCCGACGCCGACCTTGATGGCGTCCGCACCGGCGTCGATCAGGGCCTGGGCGCCGGAGCGCGTGGCGGCCTGGCCGCCGATCACGTCGACGTGCGAGGCGCGGGGCTCGTGCTTGAGCCGGCTGATGATGTCGAGCACGCCGCGGCTGTCGCCGTTGGCGGTGTCGACGACGATGACGTCGACCCCCGCGTCGATGAGCGTCATCGCGCGGTCCCAGCCGTCGCCGAAGAAGCCGATGGCCGCGCCGACGCGCAGGCGGCCCTCGTCGTCCTTGGTGGCGAACGGGTACTTCTCGCTCTTGTCGAAGTCCTTCACCGTGATGAGGCCGCGGAGCTTGCCGTCGGCGTCCACCAGCGGGAGCTTCTCGATCTTGTGCTCGGCGAAGATCGCGACCGCGGAGTCCGGGTCGATGCCGACCGGCGCCGTGATGAGCGGCTGCCGCGTCATGACGTCGCGCACGAGGGTCGTGGAGCGCTCGAACGGCGAGACGAACCGCATGTCGCGGTTCGTGATGATGCCGACGAGCGACCCGTCGCTCTCGACGACCGGGAGGCCGCTGACGCGGAACTGGCCGCAGAGCAGGTCGACCTCTTCGACGGTCGCGTCCGGCGTGGTCGTCACCGGATTGGTGATCATGCCCGACTCGGAGCGCTTCACCTTGTCGACGTGCGCCGCCTGGTCCTCGATGGAGAGGTTGCGGTGGATGATGCCGATGCCGCCCTGACGTGCCATCGCGACCGCCATGCGGGACTCGGTGACGGTGTCCATCGCGCTCGAGAGCAGCGGGGCGGCCAGTGAGATGCGCTTGGTCAGGCGCGTCGAGGTATCAGCCTCGCTCGGGATGACGTCGGTGTGCCCGGGGAGCAGCATGACGTCGTCGTAGGTCAAACCGATGAATCCGAACGGATCCGCCTGGTCCATTTCACCCCTATCAAGATGCGCGTATGTGGATGTCCCATGGTAACGGCTGCGCCTGGTCCTCTATTCCGAATCCGCTGAGCGACGGCTCAGAGCACCCGGGAGAGGAAGTTGCGCGTGCGCGGGCTGGTCGCTCCGTCGACCGTGAGCCGGTCGGAGGCGCCCGTCTCGACGATGCGGCCGTCCTCCATGAAGACGAACCGGTCGCACACCTCGCGGGCGAAGCCGATCTCGTGGGTGACGATCACCAGGGTCATGCCGGTGGTCGCCAGACCCTTGATCACGTCGAGGACCTCGCTGACGAGCTCGGGGTCGAGCGCGCTGGTCGGCTCGTCGAAGAGCATGAGCTTCGGGTGCATCGCGAGGGCGCGGGCGATCGCCACCCGCTGCTGCTGACCGCCGGAGAGCTGAGCAGGGTACGCGTCCGCCTTGTGGTCGAGCCCGACCTGCCGGAGGAGGTCGTGCGCCTCCGCGATCGCCTCGGCCTTCGGCCGCTTCAGCACGCCCACCGGCGCCTCGATCACGTTCTGCAGCACCGTCAGATGGGAGAACAGGTTGAAGCTCTGGAACACCATCCCGATGTCCTGGCGCTGGCGCGCCTCGGCCCGGCCGGAGAGCTCGCGCATGACGCCCTTGCGGGGCTTCCAGCCGAGCTCCTCGCCGTCGAGCACGATACGGCCGCGGTCGATGCGCTCGAGCATGTTCATGCAGCGCAGGAGGGTGCTCTTGCCGGCGCCGGAGGGACCGAGCAGCACGACGGTCTCGCCGCGCTCGACCTCCAGGCTCACGTCGTCGATGACGGTCACGTCGTCGTAGCGCTTGGTGACGTCGGTCACCTGCAGGAAGGGGCTCATGCGCGGTTCTCCTTCGGCGTCGTGCCTGCGTCCGCCGTGCGCTCGGCGGCGATGTCGTCCGGGGTGGCGGAGTCCGGGAGGACCGGATCCGCCTCGATGGTGCGCCGGCCGACCCGCGACGGCGACGACCGGAGCGCGCGCTCGATGAAGTACTGCCCGACCGACAGGATCGAGACGACGATCATGTACCAGAGCGTCGCCACGATCAGCAGCGGCACGATGCGGAAGTTGGACGAGTAGATCTGCTGCACCGAGTACATCAGGTCCGGCACGGCGATGAAGGCGACCAGGGAGGTCGACTTCAGCAGGTTGATCGTGTCGTTCGCGATCGGCGGGAGCGCCACCCGGAACGCCTGCGGGAAGACGATCTTCATCATCGTGCGGGTGCGCGTCATCCCGAGCGCCACCGCGGCCTCGCGCTGACCGGCCGGCACCGACTGGATGGACGCGCGCAGCACCTCGGACGTGTAGGCGGCCTGCTGCAGCGAGAACGTCACGATGGCGGCGACCATCGGATTGATGAGCTCCTGCGTGTTGACCGAGACGAACACCGGGCCGTACGGGATGCCGATGTCGATCGTCGGCCAGAGCAGCGACAGGTTGAAGGTCAGGACCAGCAGCACCAGCAGCGGGATCGACCGGAAGAACCAGACGTAGAGCCAGGCGAGCCCGCGCAGCACCGGGTTGTCGGAGAGCCGCATCGTCGCGAGCAGGGCGCCCAGGACGACGGCGACGACGATCGAGACCGCGGTGATGAGCAGCGTGCGGCCGAGCCCGGCCAGCACGTCGTAGTTCAGGAAGTACTGCCCGATGGTCGGCCAGTCCAGGGCCTGGTTGAACGCCAGGCCCTGAAGCCAGCCGAGCAGGAGGAGCACGAGCAGGGCGGCGACCACCCAGCGCATGATGTGGCGGTTGGGGATGTGCGGCGCGAGGGCCGCCGATCCCTGTTCGTGTTCGGGCATGAGGGTGCTGCTACTCTCCGACGTTCGGGTCCGGGTTGACTTCTGCCTTGTCGATGGCGTCGCCCTCGACCCCGTACTTCTTGAGGATCTTGGCGTATTCGCCGTTCGCGATGAGCTCGTTGATGGAGTCGGCGAGCGCCTGCGCCATCCCGTTGCCCTTCTTGGTGGCGATGCCGATGAGGACGAACTGGTACTTCGGGCCGCCGATCGCGAACTGACCGGTGGACTGCTTGGAAATGTACCCGAGGTTGGTCAGCGTCGCGGTCGTCGCGTCGACCTGCTTGCTGCTGACCGCGAGGGTCGCGGCGCCCTGGTCGGCGAAGGTCTGGACGCTGATCTCCTTCTTGCCGGCGGCGGTGCACTTCGCCGACTGCGCCTGCAGCACCGGGATGGCGCTGTCGGCCGCGACGACGGAGATCTTCAGCCCGCACAGGTCGTCCATGCTCGTGCCGAGGTCGGCGCCCTTGAGGCCCATGAACTGGTAGTGGTCCTCGAGGAAGGAGACCTGGTCGAACGTCTTCTCGCGCTCGGCGGTGACGTCGGCGCCGAACGCGCCGAAGTAGTTGCCGCTGTTGACGCCGAGGAGCGCGTTCTCGAAGGAGTCCTGCTTGAGGGTCACCTTGGTGCCCCACGGGCCGCCGACGGCGGTGGCGAGGTCGGTGCTGATGCCGACGATCTTGCCGCCGTCGAGGTAGGCGTAGGGCGGGTAGCCGGTGACGGCCGGAGCCACCAGATCCTTGCCCGCGAACGAGGACGGCAGTTTCACCGTCGCTGTCGAGGGCGTGGAGGAGGCGGAGCCGGACGAGGCGGCGGGGGTGCTGCTGCAGCCGGTGAGCAGCGCGGCCGCTGCCGCCGCGATGCCGATGCCCGCCGCGAGGGGGCCGCGGCGGAGGGAACGTGTGATCGTCATTCGATTCTCCCGATGGTGAGTTTCTTCAGTCCGATGGTGCGGGTCTCCTGGCACGCCGCGGCGAACTCCTCGAGTCCGCTGGTGATCGACGCCCAGATGGTGCAGGGGGTCCAGCCGAGGGGGCCGAAGATCCGGCCGCCCTTGCCGTAGAAGATGCCGACCTCCCACAGCTCGAAGTCCAGCCCAGCCATGAGCTCCTTGGGCTGGAAGAACCAGACCAGGTCGCCCGCGGCGGGGATGACCTGCTGGTTCTCCGCCGGGAGGGCGGTCGGGTCGAACGTCTGCGCGCTCTGCGGCAGCCCGAACATGATCTCGGGTCCGGCGTACATCGCGTGCATGACATCGTCGCTCACGGGCGACGCGAGTGCGCTCCAGATCGCTTCGGCGGTCTTCGGCGCGGCGTCGAGCAGCAGGGTCGCTTCGGCGCGCGGGCCGCCCTCGAACTCGAGGAAGATGCGCTTGGGGGTCGTGCTCACACGAACTCCTTGTCTGTAGAGGTGGATGGAACTCTCGGTGTGGAGGCGGCGCGACGGCGGTAGTCGTCGGCGGCCGCGATGAAGGGCGCGAGCAGGCGCGTCGCGTGGGCGCGCCCCTCCACGCCCGGCATCTTCTCCGGGTGCCACTGCACCGCCCGGAGAAAACGCGAGGTGTCGGTCCCGGCCACCGCTTCGACCGTGCCGTCCTCGGCGCGGGCGGCGATGGCCAGCCCGGCGCCGAGGCGGTCGATCGCCTGGTGGTGGATCGAGTTCACGACGCCGTCGTCGGGGAGGGAATCCGCGACCCAGCCGGCACCGTCCACGATCCGGTGCCGGCTGAGCCGCTCCTCCCCGCTCCCGACAGCGGGGTGGTCGGGGGTGTGCGGCAGGTCGGCGACGAGCGTGCCGCCGCGGTGGACGTTGAGGAGCTGGAGGCCGCGGCAGATGCCGAAGACGGGCATCCCGATCCGCTGGGCCTCGGCGAGGATCGCGTGCTCCGTGGAGTCGCGTGCGCCGGAGGCGACGTCCTGACCGCCGGAGAGGAGCACGCCGTCGACGCGCGCGAGGAGCGCCGGCACGTCCGGGTCGACGACGTCGGGGACGAGCAGCGGGATGCCGCCGGCCGCCTGGACGCTGTCGGCGTACTCGCCGCCGAGCGTGTAGAGGTCCGTCTGCGCGCCGAGTCCCGTGGCGAGCGCCCGGCGCCAGGCCGTGACGGCGATGATCGGGCCGGTCATGCGCCCAGCTCGATCCAGGTGCTCTTCACGTCGGTGTACTTGTCCACCGCGTGCGCGCCCTTGTCGCGGCCGAAACCGCTCGCGCCCACGCCGCCGAACGGCATCGACATGTCGCCCTCCTCGTAGCAGTTGACCCAGACGGTCCCGGCCCGCAGGCGCCGGGACACGCGATGGGCGGCCGAGAGGTCGCGGGTCCAGAGGCCGGCTCCGAGGCCGAACGGCGTGCCGTTCGCCACCGCGACCGCCTCGTCGACGCTGTCGACCGCGAGCACAGAGAGCACGGGGCCGAACACCTCAACCTGGGCGATCTCCATGTCGGGCCGCACGTCGGTGAGCACGATGGGGGCGACGTAGC
>NZ_MKVJ01000010.1:19676-40257 GCF_001898805.1 Leifsonia sp. 71-9 | reverse complement strand
GCGTTCGAGCTGCCGCTCGCTCACCACCGCCCCGCTCGGCGCCTCCCCGCTGAGCGGGTCCGCGGGCGCCATCGCCGCGGCCTGGGCGACCGCCGCCTCCACCGCCCGGTCGTGCACGTCGCGGAGGACGACCATGCGGGACGACGCGCTGCACATCTGGCCCTGGTTGTAGAACGCGCCCCACGCCGTCGAGCGGCCCGCCGCCTCCACATCGGCGTCGCTCAGGATCACCGAGGCGGATTTGCCGCCGAGCTCCGGCCAGACGCGCTTGCCGTTGGACTCCGCCGAGTAGACGAGGAAGCGCCGGCCGACGCCCACCGACCCCGTGAACGTGAGCACGTCCACGTCGGGGTGGCGGCCGAGGGCCTCGCCCACCGTGTCTCCCCGGCCCGGGATGACGTTGAGCACGCCGGCGGGCAGCCCCGCTTCGAGCGCGAGCTCGCCGAGCCGCAGCGCCGAGACACTGGTCTGCTCCGCGGGCTTGAGCACGACGCTGTTGCCGGCGACGAGCGCCGGGCCGAGCTTCCACGCCGTCATCGTGAGGGGGAAGTTCCACGGGACGACGGCGCCGACCACGCCGGCGGGTTCGCGGGTCACCAGGGCGAGCGCGTCCGCCGTGGTCTCCGGGGCCTCCCCCGGCAGCTTGTCGGCGAGCTGGCCGTACCAGCGCAGACACTGCGCGACGGCGCGCAGCTCGACGGCAAGGGCGTCCTGCACGGGCTTGCCCATCTCGAGCGCGATGCGCAGCGCGAGCTCGCGGGCGTTCGCCTCGACGAGGTCGCCGAAGCGCGTCATCGTGCGTCCGCGCTCGATCGGGGCCCGGCGCGACCAGACGCCGCTCTCGAAGGCGGCCCGCGCCGAGCGGACGGCGGCGTCGACGTCGGAGGCGGTCCCGTCGGCCACGACGGCCAGCACGGCGCCGTCGCGCGGGCTGACGAGGTCGAACCCGGTGGCCGCGTCGGAGAGGAGCCGGCGGCCGCCCACGAGCGGCGCGGTGTCCCACGTCAGCGTCTGCGCCTCGTGCTGCCAGGTGTCGCCCATTGCCGCCCTCTCTCCATTGGTTGAAGTGAGGTTATGCGTTAACGGCCACTATCGCAATCATTAATTTAGGTTTCGGCCACTTCTGCAACAAGATGTTTACAAATCAGCCACATCCGGAAGGTCGGCGACGAGCATCGGTCCGCGGCGGACGGGGGCCAGGACGACGGAGGTCTGAGCGGCGGTGACACCGAGGGCGGCGACGTCCTCGGTCAGGAAGCGGTACAGCGCGTGCTCGTCCTCGACGACGCAGTCGACCAGCAGTTGCGTGGCTCCCGTGCAGGCGGCGCAGAAGCGCACGGAGGGGTGCCGCCCGAGCGCCTCCCCCACCGCCTCCACCCGATCGGGAGAGACCTGCAGCCAGGTGAGCGCCTCGACCCGCAAGCCGTGCAGCGCCGGGCTGATCTCGGTGCGCACGTGCAGCACACCGGCGCCGAGCAGCGCGTCGAGCCGGCGCTTCACCGTCGGCGGCGTGACGCCGATCCGTTCGGCCACGTCGCTCGCCGTGGCGCGGCCGTCCTCGGCGAGCACCGCGACCAGCCGGTCGTCGTCGGCGGAGAGCGGCACGCGCCCGTTCGCGCGCGGCACCGCCTCCTCGCCGTTGCGCAGCTGCGCCAGCACGGCCGGCGGGAGCGGGATGGCCGTCCAGTCGAAGCCGGAGCGGAAGAACTTGAGCACCGTCCCGACGCGCACGGAGACGAGGTGGTCGAGCTCCGGGAGCTCCTCCACGACGAGACGGGCGCTCTCCTCCGGGGTGCGCGGCATCAGCTGGCAGATCACGTCGGCGCCGCTCTCGAGCACGGAGACGCTGGACGCGTCCGCGCGGGTCGCGAGGGCCTGCGCGACCGCGACCGCCCGGCCCGGCCGCGTGCCGATCTGGATGACGAGCGGACGGGCATCCCCCACCATCGTAGTGTCGAGGTAGGTCGAGACGCGCACGGCGCCCACGTCGAGCAAGCGCTGCCCGCGGCGCGCGATCGTGCGCACCGGTGCGTCGATCACCTTGGCGATGAGCCCCCAGCTGGCGCGGCCGTTCGCCTGGAGCGCCGCCGCGATGCGGGAGTCGAGTTCGTCGAATTCGGTGGAGATGGCCACGCCCCTACGCTAGCCGGGCATCCCGGCGCACGCCGCGAGCGGACGCGATCATGTCCACGCTGAGCACGACGAGGGCCAGCCAGACGATCCCGAAGCCGAGCCACCGCTCGGGCGGCATCGCCTCGTGCAGCACGAAGACGCCGACCATGAACTGGATGAGCGGCGTCACATACTGCACGAAGCCCATGTAGACGAGCGGGAGGCGCCGGGAGGCCGCGGCGAAGAACAGCAGCGGCACCGCCGTCACCACGCCCGCCCCGGCGAGGGCGATCGTGTGCCACGTGCCGTATGCGCCGAGGGTGATGCCCGTGGTCATGCCGACCACGACGAGCTGCACGATCGCGACCGGGGTGAGCCACATCGTCTCGAGGGTGAGCCCGGAGACGGCGTCGACCGAGGGCCCCACGCGCTTCTTGATGAGCCCGTAGAACCCGAACGAGAACGCCAGCACCAGCGCGATCCACGGGAAGGCGCCGTAGCCGACCGCGAGCACGATCACCGCGACCGCGCTCAGCCCGACCGCGACCCACTGGGCCGTCCGCAGGCGCTCGCGCTGCACCAGGACGCCGAGGAGCACCGTGACGATCGGGTTGATGAAGTAGCCGAGGGCGGCCTCCACCACGTGCCCGGTGACCGTGGCGAGCACGTAGGTCTGCCAGTTGACGTAGATCAGCGCCCCGGCGAGCGCCATCGTGAAGAGGATGCGCGGCGAACGGATCAGCGCGGCGAGCGGGCGCCACGCCCGCGTGACCGTGATCAGCAGGGCGCAGAACACCAGCGAGAAGACGACGCGCCACGCGACGATCTCCCACGCCGTCGTGGGCGCCAGCGCGATGAAGTAGAGGGTGAGGACGCCCCACAGCACGTGCGCCGAGAGGGCGAAGACCAGTCCGGAGGTGCGGCGGTCGGTCGTGGGAGCAGGCGGTGTCACCCGACAGACTCTAGCGACCCCGGCCGACAGACGAGAACGGCCCGGATGCCAGAAGGCATCCGGGCCGGTCGCGAGACGGGGTGCGTCAGCGGACGACGACCGCGAGCACGTCGCGGGCCGAGAGGACGAGGAGGTCCTCGCCGCCGAACTTGACCTCGGTGCCACCGTACTTGGAGTAGATGACCTTGTCGCCGACGGCGACGTCGAGGGGGATGCGGTTGCCGTTGTCGTCGATGCGGCCGGGGCCCACGGCGACGACTTCGCCCTCCTGCGGCTTCTCCTTGGCGGTGTCGGGGATGACCAGACCGGACGCAGTGGTCTGCTCAGCCTCGACCTGCTTGATGACGATGCGATCTTCGAGCGGCTTGATGGAGACCGACACGTTGACCCCTTTCCTATGACGAACGGTGTCTTGACAGAAGACGTGAGTTAGCAGCCTCGCACTGCGAGTGCTAACGAGAGTCTAGAGGGTGCGTTAGCAGTCACGCAACGTGAGTGCCAAGAGGTAGCGTGAGGGGCATGGAACGGTCCGAATTCGTCGAACTGCTGAGCTCGGAAGGGCTCCGCCTGCTCGACTCCCTGCCCCCGTACCGGACCGAGAAGGACGTGCTGCGCCTCGTCACCGACCTGCGCAAGCAGGGGCACTCCCCCGGCCTCGTCGCCGCGGTGCTGACGCAGTCGAAGCTGCGGCGCAAGGCCGTCGCGAAGTTCGGCGACTTCGCGTCCCGGATGCTCTTCACGGAGGCGGGCCTCGAGCAGGCCACCCGGCTCTCCGTGGCCGCCCGCCACGCAGGCCGCTTCCGCACCGCGGGCATCAGCCGCGTGGCCGATCTCGGCTGCGGGATCGGCGGCGACGCCCTCGCCTTCGCCGCGATCGACCTGGAGGTGACCGCGGTCGAGGCCGACGAGGTCACGGCCGCGATCGCCGCCTACAACCTCGCACCGTTCCCCACCGCGACCGTCGTGCACGGTCGCGCGGAGGAGACCGACCTGCGCGCCGTGGACGGCGTCTTCCTCGACCCGGCCCGGCGGACGGCGGGACACGCCCAGACGGAGCGCCTCACCGATCCCGACGACTACACGCCGTCGCTCGGGTTCGCCTACGAGATCGCGACCGGCCGTTCCGTCGGGATCAAGCTCGGTCCCGGCTTCGATCGCGATCTCATCCCCTCGAACGCCGAGGCGCAGTGGATCTCGTCCGACGGCCAGGTGGTCGAGCTCGGCCTGTGGTTCGGCGCGCTCGCGCGGACCGGGACGCGCCGGGCGGCGCTCGTCCTGCGCGGCGACGACGCCCACGAGCTGACGGCGGAGTCCGACAGCGAGGACGCCGAGACCGGCGAGCTCGGGGAGTTCGTCTACGAGCCGGACGGCGCGGTGATCCGCGCCCGGCTGATCGGCGATCTCGCCCGCTCGCTCGGCGGTCGCATGGTCGCGGACGGCATCGCCTACATCACGGCCGACGCCGCCGTGGAGACGCCGTTCGCCGCCGGCTTCCGCGTGCTGGAGACGCTCCCGTACGGCGAGCGCGATCTGAAGCGCGCACTGCGGGAACGCGGCATCGGCACGCTGGAGATCAAGAAGCGCGGCGTGGATGTCGATCCCGCCGCGCTCCGCAAGCGCCTGGCGCTCAACGGCGACCGCTCGGCGACCCTGATCCTCACCAGGATCGCCGGACGGCACACCGCGCTGCTCGCCGAGCGGCTCTGACGCCGCCGGCGAGTCGGCGCCCGATCAGTAGGTGTTGTAGTTCGCCGAGAAGCTCGCGAACAGGATGGCCAGGCCGATCCAGACGATGATGGCGATCGCGATGCTCACGAAGCCCAGGATGAGGCCGGTGAGCCAGAAGCCCTTCGCCTGCGGCTCCTTGCTGCGGCCGAGGAAGCCGAGCACGACCGCCGCGATGCCGAAGAGCACGCCGATGCCCCAGGCGATGTTGAGCACGATGCCGACGATGCCGCCGATGAGCGAGAGGATGCTCAGGATCGGCGTCTTCGTGGGTGCGGCGTACGGCTGGGCGTAGCCGGGCGCGGGCTGTCCGTAGGCGGGAGCGCCGTATCCGGGAGCCGGCGGCTGCTGGCCGTACGGCTGCTGGGGCTGGCCGTAGGGCTGCTGCGGCTGACCGTACGGCGCCTGCGGCTGCTGGCCATAGGGCTGCTGCGGCTGGCCGTACGGCTGCTGCGGCTGCTGACCGTACGGCGCCTGCGGCTGGCCGTAGGGCTGCTGCGGCTGCTGGCCGTAGGAGGGGGCGGCCGGCGGGGTCGGCGGCGGGACGGCGCCTGCGTCGGGCGCGGGTGCGGCCGGGGGCACCGGCGGGGCTGCGGGAGCCGACTCGGCGGCGGCCGGAACGACGGGCTCCGCGGGCGGGACCGCTCCGTTCTGGGCGTCGGGGTCCGTGGGGCCGGCGGGCGCGTTCGGATCGGTCATGTTCCGCATCTCCTTCTAGCTACGGGAATTTCTGGGAACTCCCTGGGCCATTCCATCGTCCCAGCGGGGCCGCGGAGTGTCAACGACTAGCGGGCCACCTGGATCTCGGTGACCGGCAGGGTGGAATCCGCACCGAAGGTGAGCTCGCTCGGCTCGTGCCCGGCCATCACGAGTTGCGCGCCGAGGGCGGCGATCATCGCCCCGTTGTCGGTGCAGAGCGAGAGCGCCGGGATGCGCAGCTCGATGCCCGCCTCGCGGGTCCGCTCGGCGGCCAGCTGGCGCACGCGCGCGTTCGCGACGACGCCTCCGCCGAGCAGCAGCCGCGGCACGCCGTGGTCGCGGCACGCGGCGACGGCCTTGGTCAGCAGCACGTCGACGACCGCCTCGCGGAAGGAGGCGGCGACGTCGGCGACGGGCACCTCCTCTCCCGCATCCTGCCGCTGCTCGACCCAGCGGGCGACGGCGGTCTTCAGGCCGGAGAACGAGAAGTCGTAGCGGTGATGCTCGAGGTCCTTGGGCTTCGTGAGCCCGCGCGGGAAGCGGATCGCGCGCGGATCGCCGTCTGCTGCGACCCGGTCGATCTGCGGGCCGCCCGGATACGGGAGCCCGAGCACCCGCGCCACCTTGTCGAACGCCTCGCCCGCCGCGTCGTCGATGGTCTCGCCGAGCAGCTCGACGTCCGAGACCAGATCGCGCACGAGGAGCAGCGAGGTGTGACCTCCCGAGACCAGGAGGGCGATGGTCGGCAGCTCGACCGGATGGCCCGGGCCGCCCGACGCGTCCAGCAGGTCGGCGCCGACGTGGCCGACGAGGTGGTTCACCGCGTAGAGCGGCTTGCCGAGCGACACCGCCAGCGCCTTCGCCGCGCCGACGCCGACCATCAGGGCGCCGGAGAGCCCGGGTCCGCTGGTGACGGCGATCGCGTCGACGTCCGCCAGGTCGATCCCGGCGTCCGCCACGGCGGTGCGGAGGGTGGGCGTCAGCGCCTCCAGGTGGGCGCGCGCGGCGACCTCGGGCACCACGCCGCCGTAGCGGGCGTGCTCCTCCATCGAGGAGGCGATGGTGTTGGCCAGCAGCGTCGTGCCGCGCACGATCCCGACACCGGTCTCGTCGCAGGAGGTCTCGATGCCGAGGACCAGGGGTTCGTCGCGGTTCATGCGATCGTCGTCTCCGGGGTCGGGACGGTGAGGCGCATCACGATCGCGTCCACGCCGTCCGGCTGGTAGTACTGCGGCCGCACCCCGATCTCCTCGAAGCCGAGCGAGACGTACAGCGCCTGCGCGCCGGGGTTGTCGGCGCGCACCTCGAGGAAGATCTCGCGGGCGCCGCGCGAGCGGGCCTCGCCGATCAGGGTGTGCATGAGCGTGCGGGCGAGCCCGTGCCGGCGGGCATGGGGTGCGACCGCGATGGTCTGGATGTCGCCCTCGATCGCCCCACGCGGCGCGAGGAGTCCGGCGTACGCGTCGATCCGCTCCGGCTCGCCGGGCGGGAACGCCACCAGGTAGTAGCCGTGCTCCCCGGTCACCTCGGAGCGCATGGACTGCTCCGACCAGGCGTCGTTGACGAACAGCGCCCGCTCGAGCTCCATGATCGCCGGGACGTCGGACTCGGCGGCGCGGCGCAGCTCCCAGGCGGTCACGCGCTCACCCGCTTCGGGCCGGCCGACAGGGTGACATCCGGCGAGCGCAGGTACAGCGGCTCGTCCGGATCGAACGGCCGCGTGTTCGCGTAGCGGATCTCGGCGATCATCCCGAGGCGGCCCGCGCTCACCACGGTCGCATCCCCGCGCGTGAGATCCGCGTGCGGCAGCTCGTCGGGCTTGCCGAGCCCCGGGCCGTCCAGCCGGATCGGCAGTCCCAGGTCGTCGACCCCGCTGTAGGCCGTCCAGTAGCGCTCGCGGCGGCGCGCGTCGGTCACCACGAGGAGCGGCCCCTCCTGGCCCGCGGCGAACCGCTCGGCGGCGATGGCGTCGTGACTGACCACGGGCACCAGGGGGCGCCCGGCGCCGATCGCGAACGCCTTGGCCGCGGCGATGCCGACGCGCAGCCCGGTGAACGGGCCCGGCCCCATCCCGGCGACCACGCCGGAGAGGGCGGACACCGGCACGCCGGAGAGCTCCAGCGCCTCCCGGATCAGGGTGCCGATCACCTCGGCGTGGCGCATCGTGTCGGCCTCGCCGACCTCGGACAGCACACCGGCGTCCCGGTCGACCACGGCGACGCTCGTCCCGGAGGAGGTGTCGATGGCGAGAAGCATGCCTCCAGCCTAGGCGGACCGGCCGGCGGCGGGCGCGGCTCTCACGCCCGGCGGGCGGCGATGGTCATCACCCGACCACCTGCTCGTCGGTCAACGTGCCGACGTCGCCGAGGACGCAGAGCGACGTGCCGTCGATGTAGTAGTCGCCTGGCGCGGTCGAGAAGCTGAGTGCTTTCACCGGGCCGCCGGTCCCGAAGACGACGGGATCCGGCTCGGTGACGACGCGGACGGTCATGCCGAGCGTCTTCCAGTAGGCGGCCACCTTCTCGGCGTCGGCGAGATGCTCCGTTCCCGATGGTGCTCCATATCCGTACCCGTACGCCACCGACGGCTCGGCTGCGTCGCAGCGTGCGACGTCCGGCGCGCTGTCTTCGTTCCACCCCGCGACGGCGAGCCGGGCCGCCGTGTCGTGGATCGTCTTCACCAGAGCGTCACGCGCCTCGTGCGGTGTGTCGGCAGCGTTCTCCTTCGCGTCCGGTGTGCATCCGGCGAGCAGGACGGCCGCTGCGAGCGCCACTGCTGCGGCTGCTGCTGCTGTTCGTCTACCAGGCATCTCTCGATCCGTCGCTCAGGCCGTGCTGCACAGCGGTGGGTGCCCGCTCAGGCCGTCCAGCGCGGGCCGAACCCGGTGATGGTGACGGTACGGGGCTCGTCGGCATCGAGTTCGTCCTCGTCCTCGGCGGCGGCGGCGTCCGACGCGTCCGCTCCGGTCGGCCGCTCGATGACGACCTCCAGCCACGATTCGGCGACGCCGTCCAGCATCCCGCTCCCCCACTCCACGACGACGACCGATCCGGCGAAGTCGATGTCGAGGTCGTCCAGTTCGAGCGCGCTCGACAGGCGGTAGGCGTCGACGTGGACCAGCGGTACGCCGCCGACCAGACTGGGATGAGTGCGGGCGAGGACGAACGTGGGGCTCGTGACGGGCCCGCGCACCTGCAGACCTTCGCCGATCCCGCGGGTCAGCGTCGTCTTGCCGGCGCCGAGCGGACCGGTCAGCACCAGGAGGTCGCCCGGGCGCAGGATCGCCGCCAATTGGATGCCGAGCTCGTGCATCTCCTCGCGGGTCGCGACGACCCGTGTCGTCGGCGGTGCGAGAGGCGCGGCGCCGGTCATCGTCCGCCCCGGAACGTGCGCTCCACCCGCCCGTCGAGCCGGGTCACGATCTCCCAGCTGATGGTGCCGCACGCGTCGGCCCAGTCGTACGCCGACGGGACGCCGGTCGCGGGATCGCCGAACAGCACGACCTCGTCCCCCACGGCCACCGGCAGATCGCCGACGTCGACGACGAACTGGTCCATCGCGACGCGCCCCGAGACGGTGAAGGGGCGGCCGCCGATGACGACCGGCGCGACGTTCGACGCGCTGCGCGGGATGCCCTCCGCGTAGCCGAGCGGGACCAGCGCGAGTGTGGTCTCCCGCTCGGTCCGATACGTGTAGTCGTACGAGACGCCCTTGCCCGCGGGCACGCGGCGCACGGCGGCGACGCGGCCGCGGACGGTCATCACCGGACGCAGGCCGAGCTCGCGCCCCGAATCCGCCCCGTAGGGCGACAGACCGTAGATCGACAGGCCGAGCCGCACGAGGTCGTAGCGGGACTCCGGCAGCGCGATCGCCGCGGCGCTGGCCGCGATGTGGCGCAGCTCCGGCACGACGCCCGCCGCGGCGGCCCTGGCCAGACCGCGCTCGAACACGGCGATCGCCGCCCGATCGTCATCGTCGGACGCGTTGGAGAGATGGCTGAAGATGCCGCGGACGCGGATCACACCCTCCGCCTCCAGCTCGTGCGCGCGGGTGAAGACGGCGTCCCACTCCTCCTCGGCGACGCCGTTGCGGCTGAGGCCGGTCTCGACCTTGATGTGCACGGCGAGCGGCGCGACCGAGCGCGCGGCGTCGGCCGCCGCCTCCAGCTGCGCCAGGGACGAGATGCCGACGTCCACGCCCGCGTCGGCCGCCAGACGGAAGTCCTCGTCGGGATCGTGCAGCCACGCCAGCACGGGGGCGTCGATCCCGGCGTCGCGCAGTTGCAGGGCCTCCGCGAGGTCGGCGACACCGAGCCAGTCGGCGCCGCCCGCGAGCGCCGCGCGCGCGGCCGCCACGGCCCCGTGCCCGTACGCGTTCGCCTTGACGACCGCCATGACGTGCGGCGTGCCCACGTGCGCGCGCATCCGCTCGACGTTCGCGGTCAGCGCGTCGAGATCGACCTGGAGCTCGCGGAACCCGCTCACGCGGCCGTCTCCGCGATCACGAACGCCGTCGCGATCCCCGCGTCGTGCGACATCGACACGTGGATGTGCGCGATCCCCCTCTCGCGCACCTGGCGTTCGACCACGTTGTGCAGCACGAATCCGGGGTTCCTCTCCTCATCGGGGACGATCTCCATGTCGTGCCAGCGCACGCCCTCCGAGCCGCCCAGCGCCTTGATCAGCGCCTCCTTCGCCGCGAAGCGGGCCGCGAGCGAGTGCACGGGAAGCCCGCGCTCAGCCTCGGTGAAGAGGCGCTCGCGCAGTCTCGGCGTCCGCTCGAGCGACCGGGCGAACCGCTCCAGGTCGACGACGTCGACCCCGATCCCGGCGATCACGTTGCGACCGCTTCCGCTTACTCGACGGTGACGGACTTGGCGAGGTTGCGCGGCTGGTCGACGTCCAGCCCCTTCGCCGCCGACAGCTCCATCGCGAAGATCTGCAGGGGCACCACGGCGAGCAGCGGCTCGAAGAGCGGCGCGGCGAGCGGGATGCGGATGACCTCGTCGGCGAAGGGCAGCACGGCGGCGTCCCCCGCCTCGGCGATCGCGATGACGCGGGCGCCGCGCGCGCGGATCTCCTGGATGTTCGAGACGACCTTCTTGTGCAGCTCGTCCGACCAGCGCGGGCTCGGGACGACGACGAAGACGGGCTGGCCCGGCTCGATCAGGGCGATCGGGCCGTGCTTCAGCTCGCCGGCGGCGAAGCCCTCCGCGTGGATGTACGCGAGCTCCTTGAGCTTGAGCGCGCCCTCGAGCGCGATCGGGTAGCCGACGTGGCGACCGAGGAAGAGCACGGAGCGGGTGTCCGACATCCAGCGCGCGAGCTGCGCGATGGTCTCGTGCGACTCCAGCACGGTGGCGATCTTCTCGGGGACGGCCGCGAGCTCCTCCACCGCGTCGCGCTGCTGCGCGTCGGAGAGGGTGCCGCGCACGCGCGCCAGGTGCAGACCGAAGAGGTAGAGCGCCGTGATCTGCGCGACGAACGCCTTGGTCGACGCGACCGCGACCTCCGGGCCGGCGTGGGTGTAGAGGGCGGCGTCGGACTCGCGCGGGATGGTCGCACCCTGCGTGTTGCAGACGGAGATGGCCTTGGCTCCCGCCTCGCGGGCGTACTTCACGGCCATCAGGGTGTCCATGGTCTCGCCGGACTGGCTGATCGAGATGATCAGGGTGCCGTCGGAGATGACCGGCTCGCGGTAGCGGAACTCGTGGCTGAGCTCGACCGTGACGGGCACGCGCGCCCACTTCTCGATCGCGTACGAGCCGACCAGGCCGGCGTACGCGGCGGTGCCGCAGGCCACGACGGTGATGCGGTCGATGCCGGTGAAGAACTCGTCGCCCAGCGCGTCCAGCTCGGGGATGTGCACCTCGCCATCGACGACGCGGCCGCGCAGGGTGTTGGCGACGGCGTCCGGCTCCTCGGCGATCTCCTTCGCCATGAACGAGGACCAGCCGCCCTTCTCGGCGGCGGACGCGTCCCACGCGACCTCGAACGGCTCGACCTCGACCGGGGCGCCGGCGAAGTCGGTCACGGTGACGGCGTCGGGGGTGATGGTCACGATCTGGTCCTGGCCGATCGCCATCGCGCGACGGGTGTGCTCCACGAACGCGGCGACGTCGGAGCCGAGGAAGTTCTCCCCGTCGCCCAGACCGATCACCAGCGGGGAGTTTCGGCGCGCGCCGACGACGACGTGCGGCTGGTCCTTGTGCAGGGCGAGGAGGGTGAACGCACCCTCGAGGCGCGACACGACGCGCTGGAACGCCTCGCCCAGGTCGCCCGTGGCGCGGTACTCGCGGCCGAGCAGCACGGCGGCGACCTCGGTGTCGGTCTCGGACTCGAACTCGAAGCCGTCGGCGAGCAGCTCGGCCTTGAGCGTCGCGAAGTTCTCGATGATGCCGTTGTGGATGACGGCGAGCTTGCCGTCGTCGCCCAGGTGCGGGTGCGCGTTGCGGTCGGTCGGGCCGCCGTGGGTCGCCCAGCGCGTGTGGCCGATGCCGGTGCTGCCGTTGGGGATGGGGTGCGCTTCGAGGTCGCCGGCGAGGACGGCCAGCTTGCCGGCCTTCTTGGCGGTGCCCAGACGTCCGTCCGGGCCGATGACGGCGATACCGGCGGAGTCGTATCCGCGGTACTCCAGACGCTTCAGACCGCCGAGAAGCACCTCGAGGCTCTTATCGGTACCGACGTACCCCACGATTCCACACATGGACCCGATTCTAACCTGGGGCACGGCCTAGACTTGTCGCCTATGCGTGACAACGGCGCCGGTCGCGGCGAACCCACAGGCGGCGACTCCAGCACCCCCTTCGTCGAACTGGACCGGGCCGATTGGGCCGAACTCGCCCAGAACACGCAGCTGCCGTTGAAGGAGACCGAGATCGTGCAGCTGCGCGGCCTGGGCGACCCGCTCGACATGCGCGAGGTCGAGCAGGTCTACCTGCCGCTCAGCCGGCTGCTCAACCTCTACGTCGGCGGCGCGCGCCAGCTGCACCGGGTGACGAGCGACTTCCTCGGTGAGCGGTCGCAGCGCACGCCGTTCGTGATCGGGGTGGCGGGCTCCGTCGCCGTGGGCAAGTCGACCATCGCCCGCCTGCTGCGGGAGCTCCTCTCCCGCTGGGACGACACCCCACGCGTCGAGCTCGTCACGACGGACGGCTTCCTCCTCCCGAACGCCGAGCTCGAGCGACGCGGTCTGATGGAGCGCAAGGGGTTCCCCGAGTCGTACGACCGGCGCTCCCTGCTGCGTTTCGTGACCGAGATCAAGAGCGGCGCCCCCGAGGTGCGCGCTCCCTTCTATTCGCACCTCAGCTACGACATCGTCCCGGACGCCGAGATCGTCGTGCGCCGCCCGGACGTGCTGATCGTGGAGGGGCTCAACGTGCTGCAGCCGGCGGGCGGCGGCAACCGGCTCGCGGTGAGCGATCTCTTCGACTTCAGCGTCTACGTCGACGCCCGCACCCGCGACATCGCCCGCTGGTACCAGGAGCGGTTCCTGAAACTGCAGCGCGGCGCGTTCGCGAACCCGCAGTCGTACTTCCACCGCTTCGCCGACCTCACGGAGGAGGAGGCGCGGGCACGCGCGACCTCGATCTGGTCTCGGATCAACGAGCCGAACCTCCTGCAGAACATCCGGCCGACGCGCTCGCGGGCCAAACTCGTGCTCCGCAAGGACGCGGACCACACGGTGAGCTCCGTCCTCCTGCGCAAGCTCTGACGCCACGCCTGAGGCACGTGATCCTCAGGCGCAGGATGCTGACGTGCGCGCACTCTGGTCCGGGAGGTTCGTGTCGCGTAGTCATGAGGTATGGCAGCACCTCGATCACAGGCCGCACGTCTGTTCGGCGAGCGCGTCCGCGCGGCACGTCTGGCCCTCGGACTGAGCCAGGAGGACATCGCGAACCTCGCCGAGATGCACGTCACGAACTACGGGCGGATCGAGCGCGGCGAAGCGAACTCCGAGCTGCACACGATCGTCCGGCTCGCCACCGCGCTCGACTCCGATCCGGCGGTCCTGCTGGCAGGCCTGTACGGCGACGGGATGCTCCCCGAGCGGGAGCGCGCCTACTCCGTCGCCGACTTCATCGCCGCGCGCCGGAAGCAGGAGGGCTGAGTCTCTCAGGCATGAAAGCCTCAGGCGCACAGGCATGATGCGTGCATCCACTGGTCTGCAAGATCAGGGGAGCGGATGCTGAGAGCATGTCACGCGCGCGCTCCGAGGCCTCCCGTGTCTTCGGCGAGCGTCTCCGCGCGCGACGCATCGAGCTCGGCTGCTCGCAGTACGACATCGCGCACCTCAGCGGGGTCGACCTCGCCAATTACGGCCGGCTCGAGCGCGGCGGCGGCAATCCGACGCTGACGACGATCGTCCAGCTCGCGATGACGCTCTCGCTCGATCCGGCCACGCTGATGTCCGGCCTCGCGGACGCGGGGATGCTCCCCGAGAAGGACCGGCCGTACTCGGCACTGGACTACATCGCGGCGCGACGGCAGCAGGACGGCCGCTGACGCGCTCTCTCGGCTCCGGTCAGACCGTCAGGCGGTCGCGGACCACGTCGGCGAGCTCGTTGGCCAGGCGCTCGGCGGTCGGCTGGTCGGCCGCCTCCACCATCACGCGCACGAGTGGCTCGGTGCCGGACGGGCGGAGCAGCACGCGGCCGGTCTCGCCGAGGCTCTCCTCGACCGACGCGACAGCGGCGCGCAGCTCTTCGTCGGTGTGGACGGCGTGGTGGTCCACACCCTTCACGTTGATCATCACCTGCGGGTAGACCGTCATGGCCTTCGCCAGCTCCGAGAGCGGCTTGCCCTGGCGCGCCATCTCGCTGAGGATGTGCAGGCCGGTGAGGATGCCGTCGCCGGTGGTGGCGAACTCGCTCATGATGACGTGACCCGACTGCTCACCGCCGAGGGAGTAGCCGTTCCTGTTCATCTCCTCGAGCACGTAGCGGTCGCCCACTGCGGTCTCGACGACCCGGATGCCGGCGTCGCGCATCGCGAGCTTCAGTCCGAGGTTGCTCATCACGGTGGCGACGAGCGTGTCGTCCTTGAGCTTGCCGCGCTCCTTCATGCCGAGCGCGAGGATCGCCATGATCTGGTCGCCGTCGACCACGTTGCCGTCGGCGTCGATGGCGAGGCAGCGGTCGGCGTCGCCGTCGTGGGCGATGCCGACGTCGGCACCGGCCGCGAGGACCGCCTTGGCGAGGTTGTCGAGGTGGGTCGAGCCCACCCCGTCGTTGATGTTCATGCCGTCCGGGGAGTCGCCGATGACGGTGACGCGTGCGCCCGCGTCGGTGAAGACCTCGGGCGAGATGCCGGCGGCGGCGCCGTGCGCGCAGTCGAGCACGACGTGGATGCCGTCGAGACGGTGCGGGAGGCTGCCGAGCAGGTGGACCACGTAGCGGTCCTCGGCGTCCGCGAAGCGGCGGATTCGGCCGACGTCGGCGCCGGTAGGGGTCAGCTTCTCGAGGCCGAGGTGCTCCTCGATGCGGTTCTCGACCTGGTCGGGGAGCTTGGTGCCGCCGCGGGCGAAGATCTTGATGCCGTTGTCCGGGGCCGGGTTGTGCGAGGCCGAGACCATCACGCCGAAGTCGGCGTCGAAATCGGCGATGAGGAAGGCCGTCGCGGGGGTCGGGATGACGCCCGCGTCGAACACGTCGATGCCGGAGCTGGCCAGTCCTGCGGCGACCGCCGCAGACAGGAATTCGCCCGAGACGCGAGGGTCGCGGGCGACGATCGCCGTCGGCCGTTTGCCGGCGGCGCGCCGCTCCTCGGCGCTGCGGCCTCGCGTCAGGACAGCTGCTGCTGCCTGAGCGAGGCCGAGCGCGAGGTCGGCGGTGAGGCTACCGTTGGCGAGTCCGCGGACTCCATCGGTTCCGAAAAGACGTGGCATGTCGGCAGCCTAAACGCTCGGAGTCGTTAGCGCTTGGAGAACTGCGACGCCTTGCGGGCCTTCTTGAGACCAGCCTTCTTGCGCTCGGTGACGCGGGCGTCACGAGTGAGGAAGCCGGCCTTCTTGAGGGTCGGACGGTTGTTCTCGCGGTCGATCTCGTTGAGAGCGCGCGCGATGGCCAGGCGCAGAGCGCCGGCCTGGCCCGAGGGGCCGCCGCCGGTGATGCGGGCGACCACGTCGTACGAGCCGAGCAGGTCGAGGACCTTGAACGGGTCGTTGATCAGCTGCTGGTGCAGCTTGTTCGGGAAGTAGTCGGCGAACGCACGGCCGTTGACCGTGATGGTGCCGGAACCCGGGACCAGGCGCGCACGCGCGATGGCCTCCTTGCGACGGCCAACGGCCGCGCCGGGAACGGAGAGGACGGCGCGCGGGGCGGCCGGGGCCTCAGTGGCCGGGGTCTCGGTCGAGTAGGACTCGACGTTCTCGACCGGGGCCGACTCGATGCTGTCTGCGATCTTCGCCACGATGGTGATAATCCTTTGTCTCTGTCAGTCGTGAAGGTCTGGAATCGCCTACTGGGCGACCTGGCCGAGCGTGTACGGCTTCGGCTGCTGGGCGGCGTGCGGGTGCTCGTTTCCGGTGTAGACCTTCAGCTTGCGGAGCTGGGCGCGACCGATGGAGTTCTTCGGGAGCATGCCGCGGACGGCCTTCTCGACGGCGCGGATCGGGTTCTTCTCCAGGAGCTCGGAGTAGGTGGTGGCCTTGAGGCCGCCCGGGTAGCCCGAGTGGCGGTACGCCTTCTTCTGCTCGGCCTTCTGGCCGGTCAGGGCGACCTTGTCCGCGTTGATGATGATGACGAAGTCGCCCGAGTCCAGGTGGGGGGCGAACGTCGCCTTGTGCTTGCCGCGCAGGAGGGCGGCGGTGTGGCTGGCGAGACGGCCGAGCACGACGTCGGTCGCGTCGATGACGACCCAGTCGCGCTGGATCTCGTCTGCCTTCGGGGAATAAGTGCGCGTCACAGTAGTGGCTGCTTTCTGTATCGAACGGAGGAGTTCGTGAATCCCACTCCGATGGGGGTTCTCGTCTCGATGAGGCGGGAACCGTGCCGGTGGAGGGCTCACGTTCGTATGCCGCGCCGCAGGAGGCGCGGACACCAAAAGTCAATACTACGCGACACGCCCGGGGGCGGTCAAACCGGTGCGCCCGGTGGGCGGGGCGTCTCCGCCCTGAGGAGGATTTCGCGCCGAAACGCGGGTGCGTCGCCTCGTCGCACCCCTAGGTTGGCACACATGATCCCACTCCTCCGACGCAGCCGCCCGTTCCTCGAGCCCGTCGTCGCGCTCCTGCTGCTCCTCTGGTGGGCGATCGCGGAGACGGGCAGGCACCCACTCCCCGGCGACCTGCGCTCCGCCGTGCCGTGGTGGGCGGCGCTCGTCGGTGTGACCGTCGCGATCGCCCTGTGCCGGCGGCTGCCGTTCGTCGCGATGTCGATCGCCGCCGCCGTGCTCGTCGGTCAGCTGCTCTTCCCCGCCGGGGCCTTCACCGACTCGGCGACACTCGTCTACGCGGGGCTCCTGATCGTCGTGGGCACCGCCGCGTACCGGGTCGGTGCGCCCTACCGGATCCTGCCCGCGCTCTTCGCGCTGTTCGTCGGTGTGAGCGTGGCCGGGCTGCTCGCGCGTGCCAGAGCGGACTACTGGTGGCCCGGTTCGGCGCTGACCCCCGACTCGGACACGGTCGACGCCGCTGTGGTGTGGTCGAACCGGATCACGCTCTTCGCGGTGTGGATCGCGCTGTCGCTCGCCGCCTGGGGCGCGGGCGTCGCCGTGGCCCTGTGGCGGGACAACCGGCGGGGATCCGCCGCGCTCGCCCGGACGGCGGCCGAGCTCGCGGCCGCCGAGACCGAGGTGACGATCGCGAGCGAGCGGGAGCGGATCGCGCAGGACGTGCACGACATCATGGCCCACTCCCTGTCGGTGATCCTGGCGCAGGCGGAGGGCGCCCGCTCCCTGGCGGAGGAGCGGCCGGAGGCGATGTCCCGGTCCCTCGCGACGATCGCCTCCTCCGCCCGGACCTCCTTGACCGAGGTCCGGATGCTGATCGAGACGCTGGTGGCCGAACCGGACGGTCGCTCCGCACCGGCGATCGACGATCTCGATCCCCTCGTCGAACGGATGCGCGACGCGGGTCTGACGGTCGCGGTCGAACGGTACGGGTCGCCGGACGGCCTGACGACGACCCAGGAGCTCGCCGTCTACCGGATCGTGCAGGAGGCGCTGACCAACGCGCTGAAGCACGGCGGCTCCGGCGCGAGCGCCCGCGTGGTCCTCGACGCCCGCGGCGGCGGGATGATGATCTCCGTCGCATCGAGTGGGGGCGAACCGGTCCGCACCGCAGCACGCGACGCGGGAGGTGGTCGCGGTCTGCACGGGATGCGCGAGCGGGCGCGTCTCGCCGGCGGCTGGGCCGAGGCCGGACCCGACGACGAGGACGGCGTCGGAAGCTATCTCGTCACCGCCTTCATCCCCGCGGCGCAGTCGGTGCTCGCGTGAGCATCCGCGTCGCCGTGGTGGACGATCAGCCGCTGTTCTGCTCGGGCATCGGGATGCTGCTGGAGTCGCAGCCCGACCTGGAGTTCGCGGGCGCGGCGCACGATGGCGAGGCCGGCGTCGCGCTGGCCGAGCAGGAGCTCCCGGACGTCGTGCTGATGGATCTGCGCATGCCGCTGCTCGACGGCATCGGCGCCACCGAGCGCATCCGCTCGACGATCACCGGCGACCAGGCTCCCCGGATCATCGTGCTCACCACCTTCGAGCGCGACGAGGCCGTCACGCGAGCGATGCGCGCCGGTGCCGACGGCTTCGTCATGAAGGACACGACTCCCGACTTCCTCCTCGCCGCCATCCGCACCGTCCACGCCGGGCACGCGGTGATCGCACCGAAGGAGACGGCCGCGCTGTTCGGCGGCGAGCGCGTCCGCCCGCCGCGCACCGAGGCGATCGCCGCCCTCTCCGCCCGGGAGAAGGAGGTCTTCCTCCTCGCCGCGCGCGGACTCAGCAACGCGGAGGCGGGGCAGGTCGCCTTCATCTCCGAGACGACGGTGAAGAGCCACATGCGCAGCATCCTGCAGAAGCTCGGGCTGGCGTCGCGCGTGCAGCTGGTCGCGTTCGCGTACGAGAACGGGCTGGTCCGCTGAGGGCCGTCCGTCAGCCGCGGCGGTCCTCGGGGGTGAGGATCGCGCTGCCGGAGGCGAGCGCGGTCTCCAGGTGCGGGGACTCGTGGATCGCCCGAACGGTCGCCGAGTCGGCGCCGATGTAGACGCTCCGGGCGTAGATGTCGTTTCCGAGCGCCCAGGCGCGGTCGCGTGGTCGCCAGTTCATGGGCCGACGGCCGTGTTGCGGCTGCACCGCGGCGGTGATGGGACCAGAGAAGACAGCAAGGTCCGTCCGGTATCCTGCCCGGATCACCGGAGCGCTTTCGAGCGAATCGACCTCGGCGTATCCGGTCCAAAGGAGGAACGCGCATTCGTCCGGCGTCGTGGTGTGCCCGCCGAGAATGCTGGCGAGTCGAACCGCAACATCGGTGTCGAGATCACCCATGGTCGGCGCATCGAGCACCGGGTCAACCTGGAGGTCGTTCCATTGCGTGTCAACCGTGACAACCGTCGCCGGAATGCTGGCTCGTGCCCAGCTTCGGGAGTCGGCGCCTGGGGGCGCTGTCGGATCATGCGCGGGGTTGAAGACGCGGATGTAGCTCTCGAAATCTCCGAGGAGGTCGTGAAGCGTTCCGTCGAAGTTGATGTCACTGAAAGAGCCGACTGCCCAGGACGAGTCAACCGTCGACATTCAATCCTCACCGCCTTGAATCAGCCGGACTCCCCAGGATGCGCTATCAAGGGTCAGGTCGGCAGTTGTTGGGCTGTCGTCCCAATATGCCACGTGGACGACCAGGATTTTGGTCCGGTCCGGCAGAGTTGGCCGCATTTGGATCGATACGCCGCCGATGCTGATGCGACACGGATCTTGTGGGTGAAGACAATCGAGTTCGTGACCCTCCGAATCGATCGGTGCCCCATTGGTCGGGTCGAGATTCGAAAACGATGTGATCACTAGTTGCGACGGGCGCGCCGAGCTTCCAAGAATTATCACCAGAGTGTTCCCCAGCACGAGGATGTCTCGGAGGTCGACATTGTTCTGGTCGGCCGCTGCTCGAAACTTCTGTAGTTTGCCCCCGATCATCCATTCGTAGGTTGCCGGCGCGATTTCCACGTTGTTAATCGAAAGAAAGGGCACGGTCGGTGGCGCCGGCTCCTTTTTGCCGAGCCGTTCACCGTAGTTCGTCGACGGTCCGGCAGCGCATCCGCAAAGGGTGGCAGCGACGCAGACGGTGGCTGCCACCCTCCTGGCTTGGCGAACACGCGAATTTCGGCGCACCGGCTTCCTAACAGGCGAAGCGATTTTCGGCTCCACTTGTCTCCGCCGTATATAGCCCAGACGCTTCTCGAGAGTAGTGAGACGAGATTCCTCGATAGTTTTGGCTTCCCCATCCTCCACAGGCCCAGTGGGGATGAGCATCTTGCGAGTTGTTGGAATTCGCACGGCTCGAGCTGTCAGTCTGCACGGTTTCCCAGTAGAGCCACCCTTGCTTCTGTAAAGCAGTGGTGACTCCGAGGGCGGACACGATGCCGCCGCTACACGTCGTGCGACCATGCACGGAAGCCTCTCGGTTGCTCCAATGGGCCGTATCGGTCTTTCCCACGCACCCCGCTGGGCTGAAGCCTCCCCTGCCCCCGCCCGAAGGTGCCAATTGTGCGCTTGGGTGCGACGGTAGCCCCGTCTCAGTCGCCGTCGGGACTGGGGCTTTGGGGGGACTTTCGGGGTCACCCGGCCAAGCATCTACGGCGACGGCCGGCCCTCCGAATGCCAACACCATCACGAGAGCAATCGATGAGGCTGTCCCTGCGATTCGAGCTGATCGGTTCATCGTTGAATCCCTTCAGTAAGTCGATCTCCTTTGGTGTTTAAATTGAGAATATAAGATTTTCCATTCATAATCTACCCTCTCGCCTCTGAGCGCATCGCGCCTGCTCTCCGATGCGGGAGGTTCCACCCGTGCGTCCTCGAACGTTCCTGAACAGTTCCAAAGCCGAGCGTCGGGCGTTCCTGTAGTGCCCTTCCGCCGGACTGGCGGTTCGAGCTCTCGCCATCG
>NZ_MKVJ01000010.1:0-19610 GCF_001898805.1 Leifsonia sp. 71-9 | reverse complement strand
GCCGTAGGTGTTCAGCGTCGACGTCGTCGTGGAGCGCGTCCGCACCGACCCGCCGGACGTCGTCCTGGTCGCGACGCTCGGACCGGTGGCCGAACTCCTCATCGACCAACTCCATCGGCGGTGCACCGACGCCTGGTGATCCTCACCGGTCTGCCCGACATCTCCTCCCCGGCGGAGACGCTCGACACCGGCCCGACGGACGCTCATCTCGACCGCGCGCTGGCGCTCGTCACCGTGAGCTCCACCGCGATGATCGAGGCCGTCGGGCGCGGCGCCGCGCTGACACTCACCGGCCTCGGCGTCTCCCGAGGACTGATCAACGACGTCTTCGTGGGCACCGGCACCCGAGGGGACGGCGGCGGACCTGATCGCCGGACACGTCGGGTCCGGCAGCCGGAGTGGCGCGACGATAACTACTTCCATCCGCCCGCCGCAGTCGTGCCGGAGCGCTCCGGCGAACCAGGGAGCGCAAGGGCGCCCTCGGCCCGCACGACAGAAGCGTTTTCGGCGGGTGGCGCTCGTCATCGGCCCTCCCCGCCGCTCGGGCAAGTGAGCGCTGCGGCGGATGCGGCGCCTCAGAGCGAGCGCAGCGCCCGGGTCTGCTCGGCGCGCAGGGCGAGCTCGGCTGCGGCCGGATAGCCGACCTCCATCAGGGTCAGGCCGCGCGCGGGCATGACCTTGAACGCGTTGGTGCGGCGCTGCTCGTCGCGGAGGCCGATGAGGTCGCCCGGCTCGAGCTTGCCCTCCCCCACCTCCACGCACGCCCCGACGAGCGCCCGGACCATGCTGTGGCAGAAGGCGTCGGCGACGACCTCGCCGGCGAGCACGCCGTCCGCCTCCCGCCGCCAGGAGAACGCCTGGAGGGTGCGGATCGTCGTCGCACCCTCCCGCGCCTTGCAGTAGCTCGCGAAGTCGTGCAGGCCGAGCAGGCCGTGCGCCGCGATGTCCATCCGGGTGACGTCGAGCTCCGACGACACCCAGGCGATGCGGTGGCGCTGCAGCGGATCGCGGAAGGCGTGGCGGTCGGCGACGCGGTACTCGTACCGGCGCCACACGGCCGAGAAGCGCGCGTCGAAGCCGGGGAGGGCCTCGCCCGCCTCCCGCACGATCACATCGGCCACCGGCCCGAGCACGCCGTTGAGGCGGCGAGCCAGTGCTTCGTGCGCCGGGAGCGGGGGCCGCTTGCCGTGCGGGCGGCGCAGTAGCGCGACCTGCGCGGGAGCGAGATCGACGTGGGCGACCTGGCCGAGCGCGTGCACACCGGCATCGGTTCGGCCGGCGACGGTGAGCACAGGAGGCTCGCCGGCCCGGCGGAAGATGGTCGCGAGGGCGTCCTCGAGCACGCCCTGCACCGTGCGGAGCCCGGGCTGCCGCCCCCACCCGTTGAAGTCGGTGCCCTGATAGGCGATGTCGAGCCGGAAGCGCGTCACCAGGTCGGTCATCCCTCGATTCTAGGGAGGGCTCGGACCGCCCGGCGCGCCCGCCGGCCTGAGCCGGATGTCAGCCGCGATTGCTATCGTGGGCGCTTCCGCGGCCCCTGCGGCCCGGCCTGATCCGCACCCGCCTCCGACCGCCTCTGTGACTGAATTGCCTCTCCTCACCGTCCAGCCCGCCGTGACCGTCGATCCGTCGGCCGCCCCCGCCTCCCGGCCCTCCCCGGCCGGGCCGGTGCGGTACGCGGGCCTCGACGGTCTCCGCGCGTTCGCCGTCGCGGTCGTGCTCGTCTACCACCTGTTCCCCGGCGTGCTCCCGGGTGGCTTCATCGGCGTGGACGTCTTCTTCGTGATCAGCGGGTTCCTCATCACCAGCCTCCTCGTGCGGGAGCGGCGCGCGAGCGGCCGGATCGACCTGCGCCGGTTCTGGGTGCGCCGCGCCAGACGGCTCCTGCCGGCCATCGCCGTGCTGGTGGTCGTGTGCTCCACCGTCGCCCTCGCGCTCGGCGGCGACGTGCTGGTGGGCCTCCCCCGCCAGATCCTCGGCGCCTTCACCTTCAGTGCGAACTGGCTCTCGGTCGCCGCCGACACGAGCTACTTCGCGCAGGGCGCACCCGAGCTGTTCCGCAACCTCTGGTCCCTCGCCGTCGAGGAGCAGTTCTACCTCGTCTGGCCCCTGATCCTGCTCGCCCTCGCCCTCCTCCGCCACTGGTGGGCGCGGTTCGCGATCGTGTTGGCGGCCGCCGTGGCCTCGGCGACCTGGATGGCCGTGCTCTATGTCCCCGGCGAGGACCCGACGCGCGTCTACTTCGGCTCGGACACCCACAGCTTCGGGCTCGCGCTCGGGGCGGCGCTGGCTCTCCTGGTGGTGCGGATGCGGCCCCTCGATCTCGACAGCGGCGAGAGCGCGCTGCAGACGTTCGTGCGGCGGTGGCTTCCCCCGTTGGGCGCCGCCTCCGTGCTGGGACTCGTGGTGTGCGCCTACGCGATGGCCGCCGACGCGGCCTTCACCTATCGGGGCGGCCTCGCGCTGGTGAGCCTGCTGACCGCGGTCGCGATCTGGGCGGCGATCGTCCCGCGCTCCTCCCTCGGCCGCACGCTGGATCTGGCCCCGCTGCGCTTCGTCGGAGCGCGATCCTACGGTCTGTACCTCTGGCACTGGCCGGTGTTCGTGCTGGCCTGCGCGTTCGTGCCCGATGAGAACGAGCCCGTCGCGGCGTTGCTCGTGGGCGCCGGATCGCTGGCCGTCACGGGCGCGACGGCGCTGCTGTCGTACCGCTACCTGGAGCAGCCCATCCGGGCGCACGGTCTGCTGGGCGCGCTGCGGCGCGCTCGGGTCCGGATGCGCGCCTCCCGTTCGACGAGGATCGCCGGTATCGCCGGGCTCGCCGTCACCGGGCTCCTCGTCGCCGGCACCGTCACGGCGATGGCGCTGGCCCCGTCGGCCACCGCCGCGCAGCGGATGATCGAGCAGGGCGCCGCATCCCTGCGCGGCACGACGCCCGCCACAGCTGACGGTTCTCCCCCGGCGCTGCCGGGAGCGCCGTCGGATCCGTACTCCCTCGCGAAGGGCCCCGGCATCTCCGCCTTCGGCGACTCCGTGATGCTGGCCTCCGCCCCCGCCCTCCAGGAGACCTATCCCGGCATCTCCGTCGACGCGGTCGTGTCACGGCAGATGAGTAAGGCGCCGGAGGCGATCGCCGGGGCCGCCGCGTCGGGTGGCCTGCGCGGCGTGGTCGTGATCGGCCTCGGCACCAACGGGCCGGTCTCGCCCGCCACCCTCGGATCCGTGCTCGACGCGATCGGTCCGCGCCGTCAGCTGGTGCTGGTGAACGTCCAGGCGCCGCGTCCCTGGACGGACGGCGTGAACGCCACGCTGGACCGATTCGCCGCCGACCACCCCGGACGCGTCGTCGTCGCCGACTGGAAGGGTGCGATCGCGGCGCATCTGGACCTGCTCGCCGACGACCAGATCCACCCCGGCCATCAGGGCGGGTTGATCTACGCGCAGGCGCTCGGCAGGGCGCTCGGGATGCTCGCCGAGCACTCCGACGTGCGCCCCGACCTCCCCTGGTACCAGCTCCCGCCCGGTGCGGCCTCTCAGTAGGCGCGCACCAGCCCCGTCTCCCGTGTCGCGGTCACGAACCCGAGGCGGGTGTAGAGGCCGAGCGCGCCGGTCGGGTTCTCGGCGTCGACGTCCAACGTGACCTTCTCCCAGCCTCGCTCCGCGCACGCCGCGAGAGTGGTCGACAGCAGGGCGGGCGCGATCCGCTGCCCGCGGTGCGCCCGCGTCGTGCCGAGCATCGCCACGTAGGCCCCGGTGAAACCCTGCGCGGTCCAGTCCTCCTCGTTCACCTGGGCCAGCACGCATCCCGCGACGCGCTCCCCCTCCGCTCCCGGTGCGAGGGCCACGAACGACAGATCCGGCCGGAAGGTCCCTCCGATGAACGCCTCCCACTGCTCGTCGCTCATCGGCTGGCTGCCCCAGTGGTCGCCGAACGCCTCGTCACGGGCGCGATGCACGGCCTCCGAGAGCTCGGGCGCATACGGCACGATGCGCACCTCGCCGACCGGCAGGACCTCCGGCACCGGCTCGGCGAGATCGCGCTCGAGGCCGAGGAAGTACCGCACGGGCTCGAGCCCGGCGGCGCGCAGAAGATGCTCCCGGTGCGGCGCGCGCTCGTCCGCGTAGCCGACGAGCCATCCCGGCAACCGCGCGTCCGACGCCGCCAGCTTCTGCTCGCCACGCGCGACCTGCCACTCGAGCAGCTCACGACCGATCCCCCGGCCCGTGAACTCGGGATGCACACCGCCGTTCAGGAACTCGCGCACGAGCGTCTCCTGGCCCGGCGGCTCCACGACGACCCCAGCCGCGACCACGCGGCCGTCCGCGGTCTCGGCGAGCAGCGTGTCCGTCTCCAGCTCCACGAAGCTGTAGCCGAGCTCCTCGGCGACCTCGTCGCGCGTGGTGATGTAGTTCGGGTGGTCCACGGCGTCCATCGCCTTCACGACCTCCCACACCGCATCCACATCGTCCGGTGTCGCTGCACGCCACCGGGTGATCAGCGGATGCCGCGGCGCGGGGGTCGGCGGTGCCGTCACCCGGTCGGACAGCGGTGGCAGGGACTGGTCGTTCTGCTCCATCCCACCACCCTATGCAACGCAGGAGGCCCCGCATCCGAATGGATGCGGGGCCTCCTGAACAGGATGCGAGGGCGTTACGCCTTCTCGGCCTCCGCCTCGGCGGTGGTCTCGTCGGCGCTGACCTCGGCGTCGCCGGTCGACTCCTCGACGACCTCGGCCTCAGCGGCCGTGGTGTCCTCGGTGGTCTCCTCGGCCGGGGTCTCCTCGACCGGAGCAGCCTTGGGGGCGGCGGCCTTCGAGGACTTGGCCGGCTTGGCCTTCGGGGTGACGGGCTCGAGCACGAGCTCGATCTGCGCCATCGGCGCGTTGTCACCCTTGCGGTAGCCGAGCTTCGTGATGCGGGTGTAGCCGCCCTCACGCTCGGCGACCAGCGGCGCGATCTCGGTGAAGAGCTCGTGGACCACGGACTTGTCGCCGATCACGGCGAGCACGCGACGGCGGGCGTGCAGGTCGCCGCGCTTCGCGAACGTGATCAGACGCTCGGCGTAGGGACGCAGACGCTTCGCCTTGGTCTCGGTGGTCTTGATGCTCTTGTGCGTGAACAGCGCGGCAGCCAGGTTGGCGAGCATGAGGCGCTCGTGCGCGGGACCGCCTCCGAGGCGGGGGCCCTTGGTGGGCTTAGGCATGATCGGTTATCTCCAGTTGTGAAACGTCGAAAGGCTTGTCGGGAACGACGAGGCCTCAGATGGTGGTCTCGTCCTCTTCGTACCCGCTGTAGAAGTGGGCACCGTCGAACCCGGGAACCGAGTCCTTCAGCGACAGACCCATCTCCGTCAGCTTGTCCTTGACCTCATCCACCGACTTCTGACCGAAGTTGCGGATGTTCATGAGCTGCGTCTCCGACAGCGAGACGAGCTCGCTCACGGTGTTGATGCCCTCGCGCTTGAGGCAGTTGTACGAACGGACCGACAGGTCGAGGTCCTCGATGGGCATCGAGAGCTCGGAGCTGAGGACCTGGTCGACCGGCGCGGGGCCGATCTCGATGCCCTCGGCGGCGCTGTTGAGCTCGCGCGCCAGACCGAACAGCTCGACGAGCGTGCGGCCGGCCGACGCGATCGCGTCACGAGGGGTGATCGCGGGCTTGCTCTCGACGTCGACCACGAGGCGGTCGAAGTCGGTGCGCTCGCCGGCACGGGTGGCCTCGACGCGGTAGGTGACCTTCAGGACCGGGGAGTAGATCGAGTCGATCGGGATCTGGCCCGCCTCGCTGTACTCGTTGCGGTTCTGCTGGGCCGACACGTAGCCGCGGCCGCGCTCGATGGTGAGCTCGACCTCGAACTTCGCCTTGTCGTTGAGGGTCGCGATGACCAGCTCGGGGTTGTGGATCTCCACACCCGCCGGAGCCGAGATGTCCGCCGCGGTGACCTGGCCGGAGCCGGTCTTGCGCAGGTAGGCGGTGATCGGCTCGTCGTGCTCGCTCGACACCACGAGACCCTTGATGTTCAGGATGATCTCGGTGACGTCTTCCTTCACGCCCGGGACGGTGCTGAACTCGTGCAGCACGCCGTCGATGCGGATGCTGGTGACTGCGGCACCGGGGATGGACGAGAGCAGGGTGCGACGAAGCGAGTTGCCGAGGGTGTATCCGAAGCCGGGCTCCAGGGGCTCGATGACGAACCGCGAGCGGAACTCGGAGATGTTCTCTTCGGTGAGCGTAGGACGCTGTGCAATGAGCACTGTTGATTCCTTTCGGCTAAGTGTCCGCTATATGACACTTGCGTTGAGTGAGGTGGGGTTCGTCACGCCGACAGGCGGCGGCCCGGGTGGACCGCCGCCTGACGGGCGACGTGAAGAGAACTAGACGCGGCGACGCTTGGGCGGGCGGCAACCGTTGTGCGCCTGCGGGGTGACGTCGTTGATCGAGCCCACCTCGAGGCCAGCGGCCTGGAGCGAGCGGATCGCCGTCTCGCGTCCCGAGCCCGGGCCCTTGACGAAGACGTCGACCTTCTTCATCCCGTGCTCCTGCGCCTGGCGGGCGGCCGACTCGGCGGCCAGCTGCGCGGCGAACGGGGTCGACTTGCGCGAGCCCTTGAACCCGACGCCGCCGGACGAGGCCCAGCTGATGACCGCACCGGTGGTGTCGGTGATCGAGACGATCGTGTTGTTGAAGGTGCTCTTGATGTGGGCCTGGCCCACAGCGATGTTCTTCTTTTCCTTTTTGCGCGGCTTGCGAGCGGCCGACTTGGGTGCTGCCATTTTTTCTCCTGAATCCTAAGAGCTTCGGGCCGCGGGCCTTAGCGCGCCTTCTTCTTGCCGGCCACGGTGCGCTTCGGACCCTTGCGGGTACGAGCGTTCGTCTTGGTGCGCTGGCCGCGGACCGGGAGGCCCTTGCGGTGGCGGATACCCTCGTAGCTGCCGATCTCGACCTTGCGGCGGATGTCGGCGGCGACCTCACGGCGGAGGTCACCCTCGACCTTGAAGTTGCCCTCGATGTAGTCGCGGAGTGCGACGAGCTGCTCGTCGGTCAGGTCCTTGACGCGGATGTCGCCCGAGATCTCGGTCTCGGCGAGCGTCTTGAGCGCACGCGTGCGCCCGACGCCGTAGATGTAGGTGAGTGCGACCTCCACGCGCTTCTCGCGCGGGATGTCGACGCCTGCTAGACGTGCCATGTGTTGGCTTCTCCTGTGATGAGTGGAGGTCTGCAGCGATCCCGGTGCCCCGGCCTCCTCCGAGGGTGTCCCCCGCGCCGGCTGGCGGCGCGGGATCTGGGATCGCCTGTATTCGTTATTCGGTTATGAGAGCTGCGATCAGCCCTGGCGCTGCTTGTGGCGCGGGTTCTCGCAGATGACCATGACCCGTCCGTTGCGACGGATGACCTTGCACTTGTCGCAGATCTTCTTGACGGAAGGCTTGACCTTCATGTTTCTTTACCTTTGTTCGCTGTCCTCGTACTCCGCCAGGGGCTACCCGATGGTGGAGCCGTTACTTACAGCAGACCCTTACTTGTAGCGGTAGACGATCCGGCCGCGGGTCAGATCGTAAGGACTCAGCTCCACGATCACGCGGTCCTCGGGGAGGATGCGGATGTAGTGCTGACGCATCTTGCCGGAGATGTGGGCAAGAACCTTGTGGCCGTTGGTCAGCTCGACGCGGAACATCGCGTTGGGCAGCGCTTCGACAACAGATCCTTCGATCTCGATGACACCGTCTTTTTTGGCCATAGCCTCACTGTCGCTAAAAGTAGTGGTTTGCTGGTCGTGCGTTGAATGGAGTCAGGCATGCAAAAAACGTGCCCAAGACACCAAGGATCAATCTTATGGGATGCACCGGCATTTCGCCAACTCTGGGCTATCATCTACGCCCGCTCAGAGCGAACGGGCCTCAGGCGATGGGCGCGGGAGTGATCCCGAACGGCGCGAGACCGGCCGCGCCGCCGTCCGCTGCGGTGAGCACCCAGATGCCGCCCGCGTGCACGGCGACGCTGTGCTCCCAGTGGGCGGCCGCGGTGCCGTCCTCCGTAGCGACGGTCCAGCCGTCGTCCTTCACATACGTCTCCTGGTCGCCCAGCACCACCATCGGCTCGATGGCGACGACGAGTCCCGGCTTGACCTCCGGGCCCTTCGCGCGGACGCGGTAGTTGAAGACCGGCGGGTCCTCGTGCATCCGGCGCCCGATCCCGTGGCCGATGTAGTCGGTGAGGATGCCGTAGTCGCCCTGCGAGACGATGTAGTCCTCGACCGCCTCGCCGACCTCGTTGAGGTGCCGTGCGGTCGCGAGACGGGCGATCCCGTGCCACAGCGACTGCTCGGTCACGTCGGAGAGGGTCTGGCGCTCGGCCACGACCTCCGGCCGCGTCGGGTCCGGGATGACGAACGTCCGGGCCGAGTCGCCGTTCCAGCCGTCGAGGATGGCGCCGCTGTCGATCGACACGATGTCGCCGGGCTGCAGCACGCGCGAGCCGGGGATGCCGTGGACGACCTCGTCGTTGACCGAGGCGCAGATCGTGTGGTGGTAGCCCTGCTCGAGCTTGAAGTTGGGCTTGCCGCCGGCGGCCTCGATGGCCTGCTCGGCGAGGGCGTCCAGTTCCAGCGTGGTGATGCCGGCGGCCATCGCGGCGGCGACGGCGTCCAGAGACGCGGACGTCGCCCGGCCCGGCGCCACCATGAGGCGGAGCTGGGCGGGCGACTTGTAGAGCGACCGCTTGAAGACCATCGGAGCTGCTACGCCACCGACTCGTCGGCCGAGCCGTCGACCGGCTCGATGCCGCGCTCGGCGAGAGCCGCGCGCACGCGCTCGGCCACCTCGTCGATCTCGCCGAGGCCGTCGACCTCGACGAGCAGACCGCGCTTGCTGTACACGTCGACGAGCGGGGAGGTCTCGCGCACGTAGACGTCCTGGCGGTGGCGGATGGCCTCCTCGGAGTCGTCGGCGCGGCCCTGCTCGAGAGCGCGCTTCGTCAGACGCGCGACGATCTCGTCCTGGTCGGCCACAAGCTGGATCACCGCGTCGAGCTTCTGGCCCTGCGCCGCGAGCATCTCGTCCAGGTAGTCGACCTGGGCGAGGGTGCGGGGGTAGCCGTCGAGCAGGAATCCGTTCGCGGCGTCCTCCTCGGACAGGCGGTCGGTGACCAGCTGGTTGGTGAGGCTGTCCGGAACGTAGTCGCCCGCGTCGACGATGGCCTTGACCTGCTTGCCGAGGGGCGTCTCGTTCTTGATGTTGGCCCGGAAGATGTCGCCCGTCGAGATGTCGGGGATCCCGTACACGGAGGTGATGCGGGAGGCCTGAGTGCCCTTGCCCGCTCCGGGAGGTCCGACGATCAGTAGACGGGTCAACGCAGAAGCCCTTCGTAGTGTCGCTGCTGGAGTTGAGAATCGATCTGCTTGACCGTCTCGAGACCGACACCGACGATGATCAGGATGGACGTGCCGCCGAACATGAAGTTCTGACTCGCCCCGATCAACGCGAAGGCCGCGAGCGGTATCAGGGCGATCAGGCCCAGGTAGATCGAACCGGGCAGCGTCACGCGGGTCAGGACGTAGTCGAGGTACTCGGCGGTCGGGCGTCCGGCGCGGATGCCCGGGATGAAGCCGCCGTACTTCTTCATGTTGTCCGCGACCTCCTCCGGGTTGAAGGTGATCGCCACGTAGAAGTACGTGAAGCCCACGATGAGGAGGAAGTACAGGAGCATGTAGAGCGGGTGATCGCCCTTGGTCAGGTAGTTCGTGATCCAGGTCACCCACGGCGCCGGGGCCTTGCCGGCCGCGGGCTGGTTGAACTGCGCGATCAGCGCAGGCAGGTACAACAGCGACGACGCGAAGATGACGGGCACGACGCCGGCCATGTTCACCTTGATCGGGATGTACGTGTTGTTGCCGCCGTACGTCCGCCTGCCGACCATGCGCTTGGCGTACTGGACGGGGATGCGGCGCTGCGACTGCTCGACGAACACGACGGCCGCCACGATGAGCAGTCCGATCGCGATCACGACGATGAGGATCTCGACGCCCTGCGCCTGGGCGATGGCCCAGAGCGAGTTCGGGAACTGCGCGGCGATCGAGGTGAAGATCAGGAGCGACATGCCGTTGCCGATGCCGCGCTCGGTGACGAGCTCACCCATCCACATGATGAGGCCGGTGCCGGCGGTCATGGTGATGACCATGAGCATGATCGCGTACCAGGAGTCGTCCGTGATGAGCTGCGTGCACTGCGAGACCGAGGTCGTACCGAACAGTGCGCCGGAGCGGGCGACGGTGATGAGGGTCGTCGACTGGAGGACGCCCAGCGCGATGGTGAGGTAGCGCGTGTACTGCGTCAGCTTGGCCTGACCGGCCTGACCCTCCTTGTAGAGGGTCTCGAAGCGCGGGATGACCACGCGCAGGAGCTGCACGATGATCGACGCGGTGATGTACGGCATGATGCCGAGCGCGAAGACCGAGAGTTGGAGCAGGGCACCGCCCGAGAACAGGTTCACCAGGGAGTAGAGGCCCGAGGTGTCCTGGTTCGCGTTCAGGCAGGTCTGCACGTTGCCGAAGTCGACGAACGGCGCGGGGATGAACGACCCCAGCCGGAACAGGGCGATGATGCCCAAAGTGAAAGCGATCTTCCGGCGGAGGTCCGGGGTGCGGAAGATCCGCGCGACGGCGCTAAACAAAGTGCGTCCTGCTTCCTGTAAGAGTCAGTCGGGTGGCCGGTCCCCCGGCCACCCGACTGCGCTGCTTTACGGGTGGTTACTTGATGGATCCACCAGCGGCGACGATCTTCTGCTCAGCAGAGCCGGAGACCTTGTCGACCGCAACGTTCAGCTTAACCGCAATGTCCCCGTTACCGAGAACCTTGACCTTCTCGTTCTTGCGAACGGCACCCTTGGCGACCAGGTCGGCGACGGTGACGTCACCGCCCGAGGGGTACAGCTCGGCGAGCTTCTCCAGGTTCACGACCTGGTACTCGACCCGGAACGGGTTCTTGAACCCGCGCAGCTTCGGCGTCCGCATGTGGAACGGAAGCTGGCCACCCTGGAAGCCGGGGCGGACCGAGTAGCGGGCCTTCGTACCCTTGGTACCGCGACCGGCCGTCTTACCCTTGGAACCCTCACCGCGTCCGACGCGGGTCTTGTCCTTTTTGGAACCGGCGGCCGGACGGAGGTGGTGCACCTTCAGGACCTGCTCGCGGGGAGCCGCGACGTCCTTCTTGGGCGCAGCCTTCTTCGCGGCGGGCTTGGCGGCGACGGTGTCGTCGCCCTTGGCGGCAGCAGCCTTGTCGGCAGCGGCCTTCGCCGGAGCCTTCTTCGCGGTGCTGGCCTTCTTCTCGGCGGCCGGCTTGTCGGCGGCAGCCTTGGTGGTCGCCGCCTTGGTGGCGGGCTTCTTGGCGGCCGGCTTCTCGGCAGCCTCAGTGTTCGGCTTGTCGTCAGCCATTAGTCAATCTCCTCGACCTTCACCAGGTGAGCGACGGTGTTGACGTACCCGCGGTTCTGCGGGGTGTCCTCGCGGACGACGACGTCACCGATGCGCTTGAGTCCCAGACTGCGCAACGTGTCGCGCTGGTACTGCTTTTCGCTCACTTTCGACTTGATCTGCGTGATCTTCAGACGCGCAGCCATCAGGCACCTGCCTTCGCGGTAGCGGCGGCCTCAGCCGCACGGGCCTCGATCTGCAGCAGCTTCTCGGGCGCGACACGGTCGTAGTCCAGACCACGACGGGCGGCCACCGCACGCGGCTCTTCGAGCTGCTTGAGGGCTGCCACGGTCGCGTGGACGATGTTGATCGTGTTCGACGAGCCGAGCGACTTGCTGAGAACGTCGTGGATGCCGGCGCACTCGAGAACGGCGCGCACCGGGCCACCGGCGATAACACCGGTACCGGCGGCGGCCGGACGGAGGAGGACCACACCGGCGGCGGCCTCACCCTGCACCGGGTGCGGGATGGTGCTGCCGACGCGCGGGACGCGGAAGAAGTTCTTCTTCGCCTCCTCGACACCCTTCGAGATCGCGAGCGGCACCTCACGGGCCTTGCCGTAGCCGACGCCCACGAGACCGTTGCCGTCGCCGACGACGACGAGAGCGGTGAAGCTGAAGCGACGACCACCCTTGACGACCTTCGACACACGGTTGATGGTCACGACGCGCTCGAGGAACTGGCTCTTGTCGGCGTCACGGCTACCGCGGTCGCGGTTCGGGTTGCGCTCCCGGCCACCCCGACGAGGCTCACGCTCGTTCGAGTTCTTGGTCGAGGCTGCGGTCTCGACCGGCTGCGCGGTCTCCACGGCCTGCTCTGCCACGGTCTGCTCCTTGTTGTTTTCGTCGCTCACAGGTTCAATCCACCCTCTCGAGCTCCCTCGGCGACAGCAGCGACGCGACCCGCGTACTTGCTGCCACCACGGTCGAACACGACGGCGTCGACGCCGGCGCTCTTCGCGCGCTCGGCGACGAGCTCACCGACCTTGCGGGCCTTGGCGGTCTTGTCGCCGTCGAAGCCGCGCAGGTCCTGCTCCATGGTCGACGCGGACGCGAGGGTGTGACCCTGCGCGTCGTCGACGATCTGGACGAAGACGTGGCGAGCGGAACGCGTCACGACCAGGCGCGGACGAGCCGCGGTGCCCTCGATCTTCTTGCGAAGGCGGGTGTGACGGCGGTCGCGAGCGGCCGCCTTGCTCTTTCCTCTGGTACCCAGAGCCATGATTACTTACCAGCCTTTCCGGCCTTGCGACGCACGACCTCGCCGGCGTAGCGCACACCCTTGCCCTTATAGGGCTCGGGCTTGCGGATCTTGCGGATGTTGGCGGCGACCTCACCGACGGCCTGCTTGTCGATGCCGGTGACCGTCAGCTTGTTGTTGCCCTCGACCGTGAACGTGATGCCGGCCGGCGGCTCGACCGTCACCGGGTGCGAGAAGCCGAGTGCGAACTCGACGGCCGCACCCTTCTGCGCGACGCGGTAACCGGTTCCGACGATCTCGAGGCCCTTGGAGTAGCCCTCGGTGACGCCGACGATGTTGTTGCTGATCAGGGTGCGGGTCAGGCCGTGGAGCGAACGCGAAGCGCGCTCGTCGTCCGGACGGGTGACCAGGACCTGGCCCTCCTCGAGCTTGACCTCGATGGGGGTGGCGACGGTGAGGCTGAGCTCGCCCTTCGGTCCCTTGACGGTGACGGCCTGGCCGTCGATCTTCACATCAACGCCCGCGGGGACGTCGATGGGCAGTCTTCCAATACGCGACATGGCGGGTTACCACACGTAGGCGAGGACTTCCCCACCCACGCCCTTCTTCTCAGCCTCACGGTCGGTCAGAAGACCGGAGGAGGTGGACAGGATGGCGACGCCGAGCCCGCCGAGCACCTTGGGGAGCTCCGTGGACTTCGCGTAGACGCGGAGGCCGGGCTTCGAGACGCGCTTGATACCGGCGATGGAGCGCTCACGGTTCGGACCGAACTTGAGCTGCAGGGTCAGGGTCTTGCCGACGCGGGCGTCAGCGACGTCCCAGCCGGAGATGTAGCCCTCGCTGGTGAGGATCTCGGCGATGTGGGACTTGAGCTTGGAGTGCGGCATCGACACGGTGTCGTGGTGCGCCGAGTTCGCGTTGCGCAGTCTGGTCAGCATGTCTGCGACCGGATCTGTCATTGTCATTGCGGTTTTCCTTCGTACACCAGGTTTCGTTCAGCCGTTACACGACTGACGACCTGTGGTGGAAGTGGGCCGGCCGGGTCGGCCGGCCCACAAAGAGACAAGGCTACTAGGTTTTCGCTAGTTCGCCGTCTCGGCCGAACGGAAGGGGAAGCCGAGCTGCTTCAGAAGCGCGCGACCCTCCTCGTCGTTCTTGGCGGTGGTCACGACCGTGATGTCCATACCGCGGACGCGGTCGATCCGGTCCTGGTTGATCTCGTGGAACATCGACTGCTCCGTGAGACCGAACGTGTAGTTGCCGTTGCCGTCGAACTGCTTGTCCGAGAGACCGCGGAAGTCGCGGATACGGGGCAGAGCGAGCGAGAGCAGGCGGTCGAGGAACTCCCACATGCGGTCGCCGCGCAACGTGACGTGCGCGCCGATCGGCTGACCCTCGCGCAGCTTGAACTGCGCGATGGACTTGCGGGCCTTGGTGACCTGAGGCTTCTGGCCGGTGATGAGGGTGAGGTCTGCGACCGCACCATCGATGACCTTGCCGTCACGAGCCGCCTCGCCGACACCCATGTTGACGACGATCTTCACCAGACCGGGCACCTGGTGCACGTTGGTGAAACCGAAGTCGCCCTGGAGCTGCTGGGAGATCTCGTTCTTGTACTTCTGCTTCAGGCGCGGCTGGATTTTGCCAGCAGCGGTTGCAGTGTCCGTCATTACAGGTCCTTACCAGACTTCTTGGCGTAACGAACGCGGACCGTCTTGGTGACGCCGTCCTTCGTAACGGTCTCGGTGCGGAAGCCGACGCGGGTCGGCTTCTTGGTCTCGGGGTCGACCAGGGCCACGTTCGAGACGTGGATCGAGGCCTCGTGGGTCTCGATGCCGCCGGTCTTCGTGCCACGCTGCGTCTGGCCGACGCGCACGTGCTTGGTGACGAAGTTGACGCCCTCGACGATCACGCGGTTCTTCTCGACCAGGACCTCGATGACACGACCCTGCTTGCCGCGGTCGCCACCGCGGGCCTGGGTACGGCCCGTGATGACCTCGACGAGGTCGCCCTTCTTGATGTTCGCCATGGCTTACAGCACCTCCGGAGCGAGCGAGATGATCTTCATGAACTTCTTGTCGCGGAGCTCGCGACCGACCGGTCCGAAGATGCGGGTTCCACGGGGGTCGCCGTCGTTCTTCAGAATGACGGCGGCGTTCTCGTCGAACTTGATGTAGGAGCCGTCCGGGCGGCGGGTGTTCTTCCGCACGCGGACGACGACCGCCTTGACGACGTCGCCCTTCTTGACGTTGCCGCCGGGGATCGCGTCCTTGACCGTGGCGACGATGACGTCACCCAGGCCGGCGTAGCGACGGCTCGAACCGCCGAGAACACGGATGGTGAGGAGCTCCTTGGCACCCGTGTTGTCGGCGACCTTGAGTCGGGATTCCTGCTGAATCACTTGGCCTTCTCCAGAATCTCAACCAGGCGCCACCGCTTGCTGGCGCTCAGGGGGCGGGTCTCGTTGATGAGAACCAGGTCGCCGATGCCGGCGGAGTTGTTCTCGTCGTGCGCCTTCACCTTGGAGGTGCGGCGGAGGACCTTGCCGTACAGGGGGTGCTTCACGCGGTCCTCGACCTCGACGACGATGGTCTTGTCCATCTTGTCGCTGGTCACGTAACCACGGCGGGCCTTGCGGTACCCGCGGACGAGGGCCTCGTCGGCCGCCGTCTCCTCGGCCTTGGCGGCCTTGGTGGACTCAGCCATTACTTGGCCTCCTCAGTCTCGTTCTCGGCGACCTCGGCGACCGCGGGGGCCTCCTTCTTCGCCTTCGTCTTCTTGGCGGCCTTCGCGTCAGCGACCTCGGCCGGAGCCGGGGTGGCGCGGATGCCGAGCTCGCGCTCGCGGATGACCGTGTAGATGCGAGCGATGTCGCGCTTCACGGCACGCAGGCGGCCGTGGCTCTCGAGCTGGCCGGTGGCCGACTGGAAGCGCAGGTTGAACAGCTCTTCCTTGGCCTTCTTCAGCTCGTCGACCAGACGCTCGTCTTCGAAAGTGTCGAGCTCGCTCGAGGCGAGCTCCTTGGAACCGATCGCCATTACGCGTCGCCCTCCTCGCGCTTGATGATGCGTGCCTTGAGGGGCAGCTTGTGAATTGCACGGGTCATCGCCTCACGGGCGAGGTCCTCGGAGACACCCGAGACCTCGAAGAGGACGCGACCCGGCTTGACGTTGGCGACCCACCACTCGGGCGAACCCTTACCGGAACCCATTCGGGTCTCGGCCGGCTTCTTGGTGAGCGGACGGTCGGGGTAGATGTTGATCCACACCTTGCCGCCACGCTTGATGTGACGCGTCATGGCGATACGAGCGGACTCGATCTGACGGTTGGTCACATAAGCGGGGGTCAGGGCCTGGATGCCGAACTCGCCGAACGACACCTTCGTGCCACCGGTCGCCTGGCCGCTACGGCCGGGGTGGTGCTGCTTGCGGTGCTTGACTCTACGTGGGATCAACATGGTTATGCCTCAACTCCTGCTGCGGCCGGCGCGGTCTCCGCGGCAGGGGCGTTGCCCCGGCCACCGCGACGCGGACGGTCGTTGCGCTCGCGCGACGGCTTGGCGTTCGCCTGCTCGCGAGCGAGTTCCTTGTTCGTGATGTCGCCCTTGTAGATCCACACCTTGACACCGATGCGACCGAAGGTGGTCTTGGCCTCGTAGAAGCCGTAGTCGATGTTGGCGCGGAGCGTGTGGAGCGGCACACGACCTTCGCGGTAGAACTCCGAGCGGCTCATCTCGGCGCCGCCGAGACGGCCGGACACCTGGATGCGGACACCCTTGGCGCCGGCGCGCTGTGCGCCCTGCAGGCCCTTGCGCATCGCGCGGCGGAACGCCACACGTGCGGCGAGCTGCTCGGCGATGCCCTGGGCGACGAGCTGAGCGTCGGCCTCGGGGTTCTTGACCTCGAGGATGTTCAGCTGGATCTGCTTGCCCGAGAGCTTCTCGAGGTCGGCGCGGATGCGCTCGGCCTCGGCGCCACGGCGACCGATCACGATGCCCGGACGGGCGGTGTGGATGTCGACGCGGACGCGGTCGCGGGTGCGCTCGATCTCGATGCGGGACACGCCCGCGCGGTCCAGCGACGTCTTGAGCAGCGTGCGGATCTTGACGTCCTCAGCGAGGTAGTCGCTGTAACGCTGACCCTTCTTCGTGCTGTCGGAGAACCAGCGCGACACGTGGTCGGTCGTGATTCCCAGACGGAAGCCGTACGGGTTGACTTTCTGACCCATTAGTTGCTCGCCTTCTTCGTAGCCTTGGCGTCCTCGACCTCATCCGGCGTCGCGAGGACGATCGTGATGTGGCTGGTGCGCTTGTTGATGCGGAAGGCCCGACCCTGTGCTCGCGGCTGGAACCGCTTGAGGGTGGTGCCCTCGTCGACGAAGGCGCGGCTCACGTAGAGGTCCTGCTCGTCCAGGTAGGTGTTCGACTGGTCGGCCTTGACCCGCGCGTTGGCGATCGCCGAGGCGACCAGCTTGTACACGGGCTCGCTCGCGCTCTGCGGCGCGAACTTCAGGATGGCCAGGGCCTCCTGGGCCTGCTTGCCGCGGATCAGGTTGACGACGCGGCGGGCCTTCATGGGGGTGACGCGGATGTGTCGCACGCGTGCGATCGACTCCACCATTTCTCTCCTCCTTTTCGCCTCCGCGTTAGCGGCGGCGACCCTTCTTGTCGTCCTTCACGTGGCCGCGGAAGGTACGGGTCGGCGCGAACTCGCCGAGCTTGTGACCGACCATGGTCTCGGTGACGAACACCGGGATGTGCTTGCGACCGTCGTGCACCGCGATGGTGTGACCCAGCATGGCCGGGACGATCATCGAGCGGCGCGACCAGGTCTTGATCACGTTCTTGCTGTTGGCCTCGTTCGCGGCGACCACCTTGCGAAACAGGTGCTCGTCGACGAAGGGGCCCTTCTTGAGACTGCGTGGCATCTTCTCGAACTCCTACTTGCGCTTCTTGCCGGCGTTGCGGCGGCGAACGATGAGCTTGTCGCTCTCCTTGTTGGGGTGACGCGTGCGGCCTTCCTTCTGGCCCCACGGGCTGACCGGGTGGCGACCACCGGAGGTCTTGCCCTCACCACCACCGTGCGGGTGGTCGATCGGGTTCATCGCGACACCACGCACGGTCGGGCGCACGCCCTTCCAGCGCATGCGGCCGGCCTTGCCCCAGTTGATGTTCGACTGCTCGGCGTTGCCGACCTCGCCGATGGTTGCGCGGCAGCGCGCATCGACGTTGCGGACCTCGCCGGAGGGGAGGCGCAGCTGGGCGTAGGGGCCGTCCTTCGCGACGAGACGCACCGAGGCGCCCGCCGAACGAGCCATCTTCGCGCCGCCGCCCGGCTTCAGCTCGATCGCGTGGATGACCGTACCGGTGGGGATGTTGCGAAGGGGCATGTTGTTGCCCGGCTTGATGTCCGAGCCGGCGCCCGACTCGACGATGTCGCCCTGCTTCAGGCCCTGCGGCGCCAGGATGTAGCGCTTGGTGCCGTCGAAGAAGTGCAGCAGCGCGATGCGCGCGGTGCGGTTGGGGTCGTACTCGATGTGAGCGACCTTGGCGTTCACGCCGTCCTTGTCATTGCGACGGAAGTCGATGACGCGGTACTGGCGCTTGTGGCCACCACCGATGTGACGGGTCGTGATGCGGCCCTGGTTGTTACGGCCACCGGTCTTCGACAGCGGACGGAGAAGGGACTTCTCCGGCGTCGAGCGGGTGATCTCGGCGAAGTCGGCGACCGAGGAGCCGCGACGACCCGGGGTCGTGGGCTTGTAATTGCGAATAGCCATGTCTGTTTTCCTCTAGTCCTTCGCTCAGCCGACGGCCGTGAAGATGTCGATGGAACCGGACTTCAGCGTGACGATGGCACGCTTCGTGTCCTTGCGCTTGCCGAGGCCGAACTTGGTGCGGCGGGTCTTGCCCTGACGGTTCAGGGTGTTGATCGACGCGACCTCGACCTTGAAGATCGACTCGATGGCGAGCTTGATCTCGGTCTTGTTCGAACGCGGGTCGACGAGGAAGGTGTACTTGCCCTCGTCGATCAGGCCGTAGCTCTTCTCAGAGACGACCGGGGCGATGATGACGTCGCGCGGGTCCTTGTTCAGGGAGGCCATTACGCGTCCACCTCTTCCTTCTTCGGCGCCGTCTTCGCGGCGATGAAGCCCTCGAGCGCGGCCTGGGTGAAGACGATGTCATCGCTCACCAGCACGTCGTAGGCGTTCAGCTGGTCGTAGGTCAGCACGTGCACGTTCGGCACGTTGCGGACGCTCTTGAAGCCGTTCAGGTCGTCGCGCTCGAGCACGATGAGGACGTGCTTCGAGGTGGCGACGCCGTTCAGCAGCTCGACGACGGCCTTGGTCGAGGGGACCTCGCCGACGGTGAGCGCCTGGAGGGCGTGGATGCGGCTGCCGCGGGCGCGGTCCGAGAGAGCGCCGAGCAGAGCGGCGGCGATCATCTTCTTCGGGGTGCGCTGCGAGTAGTCGCGGGGGTTCGGTCCGTGGACGATGCCACCGCCGGTCATCTGAGGGGCGCGGATCGAGCCCTGACGAGCGCGACCGGTTCCCTTCTGCTTGAACGGCTTGCGGCCGGCGCCGGAGACCTCGCCGCGGCTCTTCACCTTGTGGGTGCCCTGACGCGCTGCGGCGAGCTGGGCGGTGACCACCTGGTGGATCAGCGGGATGTTGGTCTGGACGTCGAACAGGGCCTCGGGGAGCTCGATGGAGCCGGCCTTCTTGCCCTGGAGGTCGAGGACGTCAATCGAGGTAGCCATTTACCTAGGCCCCCTTCACTGCGTTGCGGACGAAAACGATGCGGCCACGAGCGCCGGGAACGGCGCCCTTGACCAGCAGCAGGCCCTTCTCGGCGTCGACGGCCTGCACCTTGAGGTTCAGGACGGTGACGCGCTCGCCACCCATGCGACCGGCCATGCGCATGCCCTTGAAGACACGGCTCGGG
>NZ_MKVJ01000009.1:59241-63092 GCF_001898805.1 Leifsonia sp. 71-9 | reverse complement strand
GACAGCTGCGACGTTCCGAAGAACTCCTTGATCGCGGCGACGACGGGGCGCACGTTGATCAGGGTCTGCGGCGTGATCGCCTCGATGTCCTGCGTGGTCATGCGCTCGCGGACGACGCGCTCCATGCGGGAGAGGCCGGTGCGGACCTGGTTCTGGATCAGCTCGCCGACCGCGCGGATGCGACGGTTGCCGAAGTGGTCGATGTCGTCTACGTCCAGGCGGATCTCGGCGGGCTGGCCGCCGCGGAGGCCCGAGAAGGTGGAGCGGCCGTCGTGCAGGGAGACCAGGTACTTGATCGTCGCGATGATGTCCTGGACGGTCAGCACCGAGTCCGACAGCGGGGCCTCGAGGCCGAGCTTGCGGTTGATCTTGTAGCGGCCGACCTTCGCGAGGTCGTAGCGCTTCGGGTTGAAGTAGAAGTTGTCGAGGAGCGCACGCGCGGCCTCGGCGGCGACCTGCTCGCCCGGACGCAGCTTGCGGTAGATGTCCTTGAGCGCCTCCTCCTTGGTGAGGATGGCGTCCTTCTCCAGGGTCAGCTCGATCGACTGGAAGCCGGCGAACTCGGAGAGGATCTCCTCGCTGGTCAGGCCGAGCGCCTTGAGGAAGACGGTGACGGACTGCTTGCGCTTGCGGTCGATGCGCACGCCCACCTGGTCGCGCTTGTCGATCTCGAACTCGAGCCACGCACCGCGGCTCGGGATGATGCGCGCCGAGTAGATGTCCTTGTCGCTGGTCTTGTCGGCCGTGGCCTCGAAGTAGACGCCCGGCGAGCGGACGAGCTGCGACACGACGACACGCTCGGTGCCGTTGATGATGAAGGTGCCTCGCTCCGTCATGAGCGGGAAGTCGCCCATGAAGACGGTCTGAGTCTTGATCTCACCGGTGAGGTGGTTCATGAACTCGGCCTCGACGTAGAGCGGGGCGGCGTAGGTCTTGCCCTTCTCCTTGCACTCGTCGATCGAGTACTTCTTCTCCTCGAGGAACGGGTTCGTGAACGAGAGCTGCATGGTCTCGCCGAGGTCCTCGATGGGAGAGATCTCCTCGAAGATCTCCTCGAGGCCGGTGCTACCGGGCAGATCCTGGCGACCCTGGGCCTCGGCTTCGGCGACGCGGGCCTTCCACGCGTCGTTGCCGACCAGCCAGTCGAAGCTCTCGGTCTGCAAAGCGAGCAGATCGGGAACCGTCAGGGTGTCCGTGATCTTGGCGAACGAGAGACGGGATGCGCCTCGTCCGTTCTTGGGTGTCTTGTCAGTGTTGGTTGCGTTGCGCGCAGCAGCCAAGGAAATAACCTCCGTGGACCCCGCCGGGCCCGTTACTGTCGGTCAGTGATGATGTCGGTGTGAGGACGAGTGTTGAATGAACAACCACTCCCAGAGATCGCGGCGCCGTATCTGACCCGGTGACGGGCCCAGACGCGCGCGGGGAAAGACGAAGCCGACCGCAATATGAAGGCGAAAGATCTGACTGGGAGCGCAAAGAACAACTATATGTCAAAAGGGCGCGCCGTGTCCAGTCTTTTCTTGACCCGAAGTGGGAATGTGCTGTATAACCCCGCGCGGACGGCTCCTATTCCGTCGGGATCCGCGGAATCCCGGGGTTCTCAGCGCCGGGCCGGGAGGGTGTCGACCGTCGCCGCGAGCGCCGTCTCGCGCGATCGGGGCTCCCAGCCGAGCAGCGTCCGCGCCTTCTCGGAGGTCGCCCGGCGCCGCACGCCGATGTCGGGCAGGGCGTCGCGGACGGTGCGGCTGACCGGTGCAGCGACGCGCAGCATCCACTCGGGCATGACCTTCGTCGGGACGCGCCGGCCGGCCTCCTCGCCGAGGCGTCCCCGGATGAACCGCGCGACCTGGGGCGCGCTCATCACCTCCCCCGCGATGGCGAGGAAGCGCTGACCGACCGCCTCGGGCCTGGTCATGGCGAGCAGGTGAAGGGCGGCGACGTCGCGCACATCGACGATGCCGAACCAGACGTCGGGCAGACGCGGGAGGCGGCCGTCGCGCACCAGCCGGATCAGCTCGATCGAGCTCGACACGTCGGGGCCGAGGACGGGTCCGAGGATCCCCACCGGGTTGACGGTCGCGAGCTGCAGCGCTCCGCCCTCCCGTCCGGCGAAGTCCCAGGCCGCGCGCTCGGCGATCGTCTTGGAGCGGGCGTAGGGGCTCACCGGCCGGCCGCTGTCGAGCTCGGTCCAGTCCTCCTCGGTGAAGGCGCGCTCCGTCGGCTCGTGCCCGTAGCCGATCGCCGCGAAGGAGGAGGTCTGCACCACGCGTTCCACTCCGGCGTCCCTGGCGGCCCGGAGCACGCGCAGGGCGCCGTCGCGGGCGGGGACGATCAGCTCGCCCGGGTCTTTGGGCTGGCGGGTCGGGAACGGGGAGGCGACGTGCAGCACGTACCGGCATCCCGCCACCGCCTCGTCCCACCCCGCGTCCGCGGTCAGGTCGGCGATCGCGAAGGTCAGGCGCTCGTCGGGCTCGTCGATGCCCGCGACGGCGAGCTGGGCGCGGACGTCGGCCGCCCGGGCCGGCGAGCGGACGGTGGTGCGCACGTCGTAGCCCGCCTCGAGGAGGGTCGCCACGCAGTGCGCGCCCACGAACCCCGATCCGCCCGTCACCAGCACCCGGTCCACCATGGGCCCATCCTCCTCCCGTGGCGGGGGGAGCGGTAGCGGGACGGAGCGGCGCGACCGGCCGCGTCAGGAGCGGACGAGGGCGATCGCCTGGGCGCGGTCGCGGACGGCGAGCTTCGCGAAGATGGCGTTGATGTGGGTCTTCACGGTCGCGACGCTCACGAACAGGGCGGCCGCGATCTCGGGGTTGCTCTTGCCGTCGCCCACGAGCGCCAGCACCTCCGCTTCGCGCGGGGTGAGGGAAGGAAACCGCGCGACGAGGGCCGCACCGCGTGCGATGCCGGGAGCCACGGCGGCAGCCGCAGCGGGAGCGGGCGGCGCCGAGGTGAGGGAGCTGACGATGCGCGCGCCGACCTCCGGCGCGAAAGTGGACTGCCCGCTCGCGACGGCGCGGACCGCGGCGGCGAGCTCGGCGCGGCCGGCATCCTTCGTCAGGTAGCCGCGCGCGCCGGCCCGGAGCGCGGAGAGGATGGACTCGTCGTCGGCGTACGTCGTGAGGACGAGGACGGCGGTGGCCGGTGCGTCCCGCGCGATGCGCTCGGTGGCGGCCACGCCGTCCACGCCCGGCATCCGCAGGTCCATCAGGGCGACGTCCGGGCGCTGCGCCACGGCGAGCGCGACCGCCTGCTCGCCGTCGGCGGCCTCCCCCACGACCTCGATGTCGGGCAGCAGCCCGAGCACGGTGACGAGGCCGTCGCGGATGATCGCCTGGTCATCCGCGACGATCACCCGGATCGTGCGCTGCGGGTCGCTCACGCGAGCCTCGCCTCAGCCGTCACCGCGAAGCGGTCGCCTTCGGCGCCGGCCGTGGCCGTGCCGCCGAGCGGGAGGGCGGCGAAGCGCTCGCGCATCCCCTCGAGGCCGTGCCCGCCGCCGCTGCGGGCGAGCGCCGCGCCGGTCCCGGCCGTCGGCGAGCCGGTCAGCGGGTTGGTGATGCGGAGGGTCACCCGGTCATCTTGCCAGGCGAGGTCCGCCTGCACCGGTTGGCCGGGCGCGTGTTTGCGGGCGTTGCTGAGGGCCTCCTGCAGCGCGCGCCGGAGTGCGGCGGCCTGGGCGGCGGAGAGTCGTCTCGGGCTGCCGGTGGCCGTGAGGGCCGCCGCGCCGCCGAGAGCACGGTGCGCGCCGATCAGGTCGGCGAGCGACACGGCGAACGCCTCCGGCTCCACCGGTGCGGCGACGACCGCGTCGGGATCGCGCAGCGCCGCCACCGCGCGGCGGGCGTCGG
>NZ_MKVJ01000009.1:54655-59228 GCF_001898805.1 Leifsonia sp. 71-9 | reverse complement strand
GCCCGTCTGCGGCGAGCCCCCGCGCCTCGATCACCCGCCGCCGTGCCGGTTCGGTCTCCCCCGCCTCCAGCAGCGCGTCCACCGCGTCGAGCTGGATGACCAGGCCGCCGAGGCTGTGCGCGAGCACGTCGTGGAGGTCGCGGGCGAGGGTGATCCTGGCCGCCTCCTCGCGCATGGTCGCCTCGCGTTCGCGCAGCAGCGCGGCCTGCTCGTCCGACCGGCGGAACTGGCGCCGGCTGAGGCCGGCGAACACGGCCAGCAGCACGCCGGCGAGCTCGCTGAGCACGGCGACCACGGGGGTGTCGAAGGGGAGCGCCCCCACCACGATCAGCGTCACGCTGCCGACCGCCACGGCGATCCCCAGAGCGAGCGGGTAGCGGAGGTCGCCGACCAGCACCAGGATCGCGACGATCACCGGCACGACGGCGATCCCGTCGGTGGCCGGGGTGACGATCGCGCCCGCTGCGGCGGAGACCAGCCCGAGCACCAGCGCGGTGCGGCGGGCGTCGAGCACGGCGCACACGCTGCGCGCCACCCAGGCGGCGACCGCGATCAGGCCCAGCACCAGCGCCCACGCCGGGCGCTGGGCCGAGTGGGAGCCGATGATCGAGTACGCCACGAAGCCGGCGCCCACGACGTTGAGCGTGAGCGCCAGCCATCCGGGCCAGGTCGAAGAGGTCACAGCACCATCATGCTGCGAGCGCGCGGTGCCGATCGAGACGCGCCGCGAAGACCGCGGTCCGCGCCGCGCGGTTCGCCGCGAAGACCAGCAGGATGATGCCGGTCGCGGCGGCGAGGTGCGAGCCGGCCTGCGCGGCCACGACATCCACCCCGACGCGCACCACGATGACCCCCACCCACAGCAGCAGGCCCAGCACGCCCGTCCGCGACTCGTACTCGGCGATGTCGCGCCCGTCCTTGCCCGTCGCCATCGGCTGCGCGAGGGGCCGGAAGTGCGCGATCGCGCCCATCCACGCCCCCACTCCGAGCGACAGGAGGACCTCGCCGACGACGATGGCCAGGTCGAGCGCGGTCAGTTCCGTGGGCTTCACCTGCTGCACCAGCAGCACCGCGCCGACGATCGCCAGGATCGCCGGACCGCGCCACATCCGCGCGACCACGACCGGCCGCCACACGAGCTGCTTGTACCCCACCCATCCGATGAGCAGCAGGATGAGCACCGCGTTCCCGAGCGTCTGAACCGTCATGACGAGCCTTCCCGGCCGGAGCCTCCGACCTACCTCTCCAGCGTGACGCGGCGCTCTCGGCGGCGGCACCGCCCTGGGGTGGAGAGCGGGTGGAGATCGCGCGGGTGGACGCCGGAGCCGGACTACGCTGGACCGCGTGCCAGAGAACCCGTCGGTCGTCCTGTCGGAGAGCGGCTTCACCGCCAGCGTGGAGCCGGACCGGTTCGTGCCCGGTGCCTACCAGCTCGTGGTGGACGGGACGCCGCAGTCGCACGTGAACCTCGACGACCCGTCGCAGCTGTTCTTCGAGTACGTGCAGCGGATGGGCAACGTGATCGACCTGATCGGCGAGCCGGGGGAACCCATCACGGCGGTGCACCTCGGGGCCGGCGCGCTCACCCTCCCCCGCTACGTCGCCTACACGCGGCCGGGATCGCGGCAGCAGGTGGTGGAGCTGGAGAGCAAGCTGGTGGAGCTGGTGCGCGAGGAGCTGCCCCTCCCCCGCTACGCGCAGATCCGCATCCGACACGGGGACGCCCGCGAGGTGGTGGGCAAGCTCCCCGCCGGGCTGCGCGGTGAGGTCGACCTGCTCGTGATCGACATCTTCAGCGGCGCGCGGACGCCCGCGCACGTCACGAGCATCGAGTTCTACCGGTCCGCCGTCTCGCTGCTCAAGCCCGGCGGGATCGTGCTGGTTAACGTCGCCGACGGGCCGCCGCTCGCGTTCGCGCGCAGCCAGGTCGCGACGCTGGGCGCGGCCGTGGAGCACGTGGCCGCCCTGGCGGAGACGCAGGTACTGAAGGGGCGCCGCTTCGGGAACGTGGTGCTGGTCGGGTCGAACACCGCTCTGCCGATGGAGTGGCTGCCGCGCCTGCTCGCGAGCGGACCGCACCCGGCGAAGGCGGTCGCGGGCAGCGAGCTGCGCGCGTTCGCGGCGAGCGCGCCGATCGTGACGGACGCGACGAGCGTGCCGTCGCCTCCCCCGGCCCGGAGCATCTTCCAGACCGGCAACCGCCGCGACTGACCTCGCCGGGTCGCGTGCCGCCCTACGCGCGGCGGAAGGTCACGGTCTGACCGGGTCGCGCCTGCGCCAGGAGGTCGAGCGAGGCCTCCGCGACGACGGCGATCACCGGGTACCCGCCGGTCACGGGATGATCGGCGAGCAGCACGGTCGGCCGGCCGTCGGGCGACACCTGCACGGAACCGGCCCCCATCGGCTCGCTCGGCAGCTCCGCGGTGACGCGGCGCTCCAGCAACGGCGCGGCGTGCCGGCCGGCGGCGGGCGGATCGAGGCGGACGCCGACCCGGTTGCTCTCGGCGCTGACGGTCCACTCCGCGTCGTGGAACGCCTCCACGGCCGCATCGGTGAACCAGTCCGCGCGCGGCCCGTGGTGCGCCCGCAGCTCGACGGCGCCGAGCGTGGGAGCCGACACGGGCACGAAGTCGACGGGAGGCACCGGGGCGCCGGGGTCGCCGAGCAGGAGGACGTCGTCGGCGCGGAGCGGCTCGGGCCCGAGCCCGGAGAGCACGTCGCGGGAGCGCGAGCCGAGCACCGGGAGCGCGGCGATGCCACCGCGCACCGCGAGGTAGGAACGCATCCCACGTCCGGGGCGCCCCACACGAAGTACCGCACCGGCCGGAGCGCGTACGGCGCGGTGGGTGTCGACCGGCTGCCCGTCGAGCTCCGCCGGGCCGTCGGCGCCGGTGAGCGCGAACCACGTCTCGGTCTCGAAGCGCGCGGCGAACCCGCCGAGCAGCAGCTCCACGCCCGCGCTGCCCTCGTCGTTGCCGAGGAGGCGGTTGCCGAGGCGCAGCGCGGCGCGGTCGAGCGCCCCCGACGGGCTGACGCCGAGGGCCGCCCAGCCCGGACGGCCGAGATCCTCGACCAGCGCGAGCGCACCCGGATCGAGCACGCGGAGGCTCATGGCACCTCCCGGAACCGCACCAGCGCGCCCGGCCGCAGCAGTGCGGGCGGGTCGGCGGCGGCATCCCACAGCACCGCGTCCGTCGTGCCGATCAGCTGCCAGCCTCCGGGGCTCGCTCGCGGATAGACGCCGCTGAACTCGCCCGCGAGGCCGACCGCGCCCGCCGGGACGGAGGTCCGCGGGGTCGCGCGGCGCGGCACGCGGAGCCGATCGTGGTCGGTGACCAGATAGCCGAAGCCGGGTGCGAAGCCGCCGAAGGCGACCCGCCAGACGGAGGACGTGTGCAGGTCGATCACGTCGCGCACCCCGAGGCCCAGGATGCCGGCGACCTCGGCGAGGTCCGCGCCGTCGTACCGCACCGGGAGGTCGACGGGGACCTCGTCCGCCGGCGGCGAATCGATCGGCCGCGTGCGCTCGACCCACGCCTGGGCGGCGCTCAGCGGCAGCACGGCGGGGTCGACCACGACGCCGATCGTCCGTGCGGCGGGGACGAGGTCGACCACACCGGCCGGACGCGTGGCATCGAGTGCGCGGTAGAGGGACAGCACCTCCTCCAGGCCGCCCAGCTCGGCGAGCAGCGCACGGTCGCCGGAGGGGAGGATGCGCAGGCTCACGCGAACGCCTCCACCGCGATCCCGGCCGCATCCAGGCGTGCGCGCACGGCGCGGGCCATCCCCACCGCGCCGGCCGAGTCGCCGTGCACGCAGAGCGAGTCCACCTGGACGGCGATGTCCGTGCCGTCGGCCGCGATCACCCGGCCCTCGGCGACGAGGCGGAGCGCCCGCTCCGCGATGCCCGCGTCATCGTGCAGCACGGCACCCGGCTCGCCGCGCGGGACGAGGGTGCCGTCGGCGCGGTACGCGCGGTCGACGAAGGCCTCGCGCACGAAGCGCAGCCCGGCCGTCGCGGCCTCCCGCTCGACCTCCGAGCCGGCGAGGCCGAGCAGCGCCAGCGACGGGTCGAAAGCGGCCACCGCCTCGGCGACGGCCCGGGCCTGCGCGGTGTCGCGGACGATGCGGTTGTAGAGCGCGCCGTGCGGCTTGACGTAGGAGACGCGGGTGCCGGCGACCCGGGCGATGCCTGTCAGGGCCGCCAGCTGGTAGAGGGTCTCGGCGCGGAGCTCATCGGGCGGGACATCCATCGCCCGGCGTCCGAATCCGGCGAGGTCGCGGTACGACACGTGCGCCCCGACGGCGACGCCGCGATCGGCGGCCGTGCGGCACGTCGCGAGCATCGTCGCCGCGTCGCCCGCGTGGAAGCCGCAGGCGACGTTCGCGCTGGTGACGACCGCCAGCAGGGCGTCGTCATCGCCCATCGTCCAGGCGCCGAACGACTCGCCGAGGTCGCAGTTGAGGTCGACGGAGCGTGCCATCCCCCTATTGTGGCGTGCGCGCTCCTGCACGTGCGCGATGCGCGCGCACCTTGGCCCGGTTGCCGCAGCGCTGCATCGAGCACCAGCGG
>NZ_MKVJ01000009.1:47459-54599 GCF_001898805.1 Leifsonia sp. 71-9 | reverse complement strand
CGTCCGGCCCGCCTGCCGACCGCCGCCGGGCAGGACCGGCGGGATGTCGGGCGTGGCGGCGAAGAGGTTGACGACGTCCACGTCGTCGGGCGCGAGGGTCTCGCCCCGGCTGGCCTGGCGGGCGAGCCGGCCGATGGCGGAGCGCAGAGCGGTCGCGTCGCGGAACTCGCGCTCGCCGGCGGTCGGGGCGACCTCGGGGAAGCGCTCGACGAGCCAGTCGTTCAGGGCCGCGGCGTCGGCGACCGGCTGCGACTCCTCCGGGCGGTCGAGGCCGCCCGTGTAGGCGAAGTCGAGGGCGAGGGATCCGGAGTCGAACCACCAGCGCGGACCCTCGGCGTCCTCCATCCACTGTCCGGTGCCGCGGGGGAGGATCGAGTCTGTCGCCATGTAACCAATATAGTCGGTTAGCTGCGGGCGGGAAGCCCGCTCGGGCCTCCGAAACCCTATCGCACGCCCCGGCTGCAATACTGGCCCGATGACCGCTCGCCGCCCCGATCCCGCCGCCGTGCTCGAGGGAGCCACCGTGCGCCTCCGCGCGCTCACGCTCGACGACCTGCCCGACCTGTTCGACGCCATCGGGCACCCCGAGGTCTTCGCGGGAGGCTGGGGAGGCGGACCGGCCGCGTACCGCGACACCTACGAGGACTGGCGAGCGTTCATCCTGGGCTACCTCGCCTGGGAGACGGGCAACGTCTACGCCGTGACCCTGCGCGACGGCGACCGGATCGTCGGCACGACGACGCTCGGCGACCTCGACCTGACGAACGGCTCCGCCCACATCGGCTGGACCGCCTACGCCCCCGAGGCCTGGGGCACGCGGGTCAACGCCGAGGCCAAGCGTCTGCTCCTCGGCAGCGCGTTCGACCATGGGTTCGAACGGGTGAAGCTGCAGGCGGACGTGCTCAACGAGCGCTCCCGGACCGCGATCCTGCGCCTCGGCGCGCAGTTCGAGGGCGTGCTGCGGCACACCCAGCCCCGCGCCGACGGCACGTGGCGCGACACCGCGGTGTACTCGATCCTGCGCGAGGAGTGGCCTGCCGTGCGTGCGGGTCTCGACGAGCGGCTGGCCGCCCAGACGGCCTGACGGCTCGGCCCGGACCGGCTCTACCGCAGCGCGCGGGTGGAGGCGCCCTCGGCCGCGCTGGCGGCGGCCGTGCGGCGCTGGGCGGGCGTCACCTCCCGGTGCTGCCAGGAGATGAGGTTCGCGGCGTCGAACCGGCGGCTGCACGCCCCGCACGCCAGCGCGCGGGCGGGCTTGCGATAGCGGTAGTGCGTGTGCCCGTTCGGGCAGGTGCCGACCCACGGCGCCAGCTCGTCGGCGATGGCCCCGCCGTGCAGGCGCTTGCCCTCGTAGCCGAGGTCGAGCGCGATCGCGCGCCAGCGCGGGCCGTGACCGGCGCGCGACCCGGCGAGCGCGTGCGCCACCTCGTGCAGCAGCACCTGGTGGATCTCGTCGTCCTCGTACCGGGTGGCGAGGTAGCGGGAGACGGTGATCTTCTTCGTCGTGTAGTTGCAGAGCCCGGCTCGGGTCTTGGCGTTGTCGAAGTCGAAGCTCCACACGGCCGGGTCGAGATGCAGGGCGATGAGGGCGTCTGCCCAGCGGCGCACGCGGTCCAGCTCCGCCATCAGTGCGCGACTCCCCTGACGGCGACTCCCCCGACGGCGGGGTGGGCGGCGCATCCGGTCATGCCCGGAATCCTACGCGGGCCGGGGTGCGCCTTCCAGGTGCAGGGGCGACCGTCACGCCTGATCGTCGCGGCCGGCCGCGCCGTGCTGGGCCTCGGACAGGGACTGCACCACGGCGACAGCAAGCAGGGCGCCCTCGATCTCCGCGGGGGACGCACCGAGCTTCTCGCGCAGGAACACCGCGGCGGTCATGTCGGAGAGGGCGTTGTCGTAGTCCTTCATGTCGAAGTAGACCTTGCCGCGGCTCTGGATCGCGAACGCCTCGAGCGCGGTCCACTCGCGACCGCGCGCCTCGGTGACGCAGTCGCTCAGCTCCACGACGGCGTCGTCGTACTTGCCGATGTACTGGAGCACCTGGGCGCGGCGGATGCGGGCGCCGATCAGCTGCTCGCGGTCCCCGGTGAAGCGCGCCTGGCGCACGGCCTCGGTGCCGATGGTGAGGGCCTCGTCCAGCCGGCCGAGCAGGCGCAGCAGAACCGTCTTCTCATTGAGCGCGCTCATGCTGCGCAGGTTGCCGAGCTCGTCCAACCGGTCGCCGGCGGCGCGCAGGTCGACGCGCTCGCGCAAGGTGGACGGATCGTATCCGAGGATGATGTTCAGGGTTCTGCTCCCGAATCGTGCGGTTCGGGATCCAGACTACCTGCCGCGACGCCGCCCGCGGCCCCATCGCGGCGGGTTCAGCCCGGGAGTCGTGCGGGATCCGCGGGGGCGAGGGCGACCTCCAGGAGTCGGTCGTCGCCGGATCGGGGATCGCCGCGCCCGTCGGTGTTGTTCGTGAGCACCCAGAGGCGGTCGCCGTGGGCGACGACATCCCGCAACCGCCCGTAGGTGCCGTCGAAGAACGCCTGCGCCGTCACCGGCGCGCCGCCCGCGGTCGACCAGACCGTCCAGAGCCGCTCCCCCCGCAGCGCGGCGATGAAGATCGTGTCGCCGACGATCGCGAGACCGCTGGGGCTCGCCTCGGAGGTGCGCCACTGCTGCACCGGGTCGGTGTACGTCGGATCGCCCGCGATGCCCTCGACGACCGGCCAGCCGTAGTCCGCACCGGGCCGGATGATGTTCAGCTCGTCCCAGGTGTCCTGCCCGAACTCGCTCGCCCACATCGTGCCGTGCGCGTCCCAGCCGATGCCCTGCGGGTTGCGGTGCCCGAAGCTCCACACCGGCGACCCCGGGAAGGGGTTGCCCGCGGGCACCTGGCCGTCGGGCGTCACCCGCAGGATCTTGCCGCCGAGGGACGAGAGGTCCTGGGCGCGATCCGTGTCGCCAGCGTCGCCGACCGTGACATAGAGCATCCCGTCGGGCCCGAAGGCGATGCGGCCGCCGTTGTGGTTCGTGCCCTTCGGGAGGCCGGACAGCACCGTCTCGGGGGCGCCGATCGCGTAGCTGCCGGGCACGCCGTCGAGCGGGAGGCGGACGACGCGGTTGTCCTCCGCCGTGGTCTCGTACGCGTAGAGATGCGTGGGAACGGACCCGGCGGGGACCGCGAGGCCGAGCAGGCCGCCCTCCCCCGCGTGCACGACGCCTGGGACGGTGCCCACGTCGCGCAGGCCGCCCTGCGGCAGCCGTTCGCGGACCAGCCCCGAGTCCCGCTCGCTGATCAGAGCGGATCCGCTCGGGAGCGGGACGATCGACCAGGGCGCGTCGAGCCCGGTCTCCAGCACGGTGGCGTCGCCCGCCGGCTGCAGGGGCACGGCCGCCACGGCCGACGACGTGCCCGTGGGGCGCGGCTGCGGCGTGGGACTGACCGAGCGGATCGCGGTCGGCGGGGACGCAGGAGGCACGCAGCCGGACAGCGCGACGAGAGCGGCGGCGGCCATCGCCGCCACGCCCGTGGTGCGCGCTGCCCGGGAGCTGCTCATGCCGATCGCGCCCGCGTCAGGTCACTCGACGACCTGGACTTCCTTCCAGAAGGCCACGTAGTCGCTGAAGTCCTTGCCCACGCGGTCGAACGCGGTCGGGTACGGGGTGGGGTACGACCAGGCGCGGTCCTGCAGGAGCGCGCCGCCGTCCTTCACGGAGAAGTACTGGCACTCGCCCTTCCAGGGACAGGTGTACGGAGTGGCGCTCTCGACGAGGTACTCCTTGTTGACGCTCGCGGGCGGGAAGTACCAGTTGCCCTCGATGCGGATCAGCTCCTCCTCGGGAGCCTCGGCGATGACGGTGTCGTTCAGGACTGCTTTCATGATGCAACCTCCTCGCAGACCGGAACGCGCGGTGCGGACCGATCATTCCGGGAGGGTACTCCCCTCCGCCGCGAGAGCGCCTGTCAGTCGGCGGGAGCGCGCAGCACCTCGACCGCGTCGACCGTGCCGAGTCGTCCGGCGGGGGCGATCTCGGCCGGAGCGATGCCCGCCGCCACCAGCTCCTGACCCGAGACGGAGGCGGTGAGGAGGTGCGCGACGGCACCGCGCAGGCCCGTGAACGCGGCGCACGCGGCGGCCGCCTCGGGCGAGCTGTAGTCGATGCCGAGCGCGGCGAGCGCGTCGATCACGGCGCCGGCGGCGAGGAGGTCCTCGACGGCGAAGCGCGTCGATCCACTCGCGGTCGAGCCGCCGGCCGCGACGACCGCGATCATCGCGCGGCGGCCGAGGCGCACCTGCTCCGCCAGCGCCCAGGCGGCGACGGCGGCCGGATTGGTGAGACCGGCGGCCACGACGGCGCCCTGCCCGGGAACCGCCGCGAGATCGGGTGCCGCAGCGGCGATCGCGCCATCGCCGAGCGCATCGACCCAGATCACGATGTCGGCGTCGCCGGCGACCGCCCGGGCGCCGTCGGCGGCCCAGTCGAAGCGCACCTGGTACTTGGACTGGCGGTGCGCGGCGGGGGCGTCGGAATCGGTCGTGGGCGGGAGGGTGCTCGGCTCGGTCACCGGGACATCGTAATGCGGGGCGCCGGTCGCGACGGCCGTGTTTCGCCGGGTGACGGGCGCATCTGACGCCGGATCAGCTCGAAGTCGTGGCGGGTGATCTCGATCACCCCGCGCCGCAGCTGGTAGCCCCAGTCGCGGTTGTCGCGCGTGAAGTCGAGCGACGGGAGCAGGGGCCGGATCGGGGTGGGGATGGCGTCGTGGTCCCACTCGATCCGCCGCCGCCACGGGCGGAAGTCGCCGGCCGGACCGCGCATCGACTCCCCCTGCGTGACCTGGAACGCATCCCCGTCGGCGACGCGGCCGACGGCGGTGAACTCCTTGAGCGGGTCGCCGTCGGGGTAGGTCGTCTTGGGCGAGTAGTACACGAACCCGTCGGCCGGGCCCATCCACTCCAGCGGACCGCGCGCGCCGTGGTTGACCTGCGCGAAGCCGCCCGCGACGCCACGGAGCACGTGGTCGCGCTGCACCACGCCCAGCCAGTAGCGGATCGCCATGCTCCCGTTCTAGCGCATCCCACCGACACCCTGCGCCAGGCGGAGTCGGGAATGCGCCGGGAACTCGGCCCGGACGACGCCCCACGGGACGACACTGGGAGGATGCGCGTGCTCCTCAAGTTCCTGCTCGACTGCGACCCCGACGCGGCCTGGCGCGCCCTGCAGAGCCCGACCGCGTTCCGGGAGGTCGCCCTGCCGTGGCTGGACTTCCAGCCCGATGGCGACACCTCCTTCCCGACCGTCTGGGGCGGCGGCGAGCACCGGGTGCGGGTGCGGGCGCTCGGGGCGTTCACGGTCGGGACGCAGGCCATCCGGCTCGACACTCTGCGGCCGGCCGGGGAGGCCGAGCACGCCACCCGCATCCTGCGCGACAGCGGCGGCGGCACCGGAGGCGTGCTCTCCGCCCTCCCTCACCTGGACCACCGCATGGCGATCGCCCCCGACCCGGCCGGGCCGGACGCGGACGGACGCCTGCGCACGCTCTACCGCGATCAGCTGATCGTGCGCGCCGGAGCGCTCACTCCCCTCGCCTGGTACACGCTGTGGGCGTTCTGGCAGTGGCGCGGGCACCGGCTCCGCCGCCTCGCGCCGACCTGGGCATACGACCCGCCAGCCGCTAGCGTGACGGAAGAGCTGGACGAGCCCGGCCGAACGGAGGAGACCGCATGAGCACCGTCGAGGACGACCCGGCCACCGGAGCCGCCGGCGCACCCGCCGTCCCCCGCGCGGTCACCGCGCTGCAGACCGCCGACTGGCGGCGCCGGGTCTTCGCGCTGTACGCGTCGGTCCGCCGGCTGGCCGGCTCCGACCCGGTCGCGGCGCACGCCCACTGGATCTCCTGCCGCGACGACCTGTTCTCGTCGCACCCCGCCTCCCCGCTGCTCGAGGAGGACCGCGCCCGCTTCACCGGGCTCCCGGTCGCGGCCTACGACCCGGAGTGGCGGTTCGAGCTGCCGATCCACGCGCCCGCGGAGCCGCGACGGATGGAGGTCGAGACCGGCACCGACGGCGTCGTGCCGTTCGAGCTGCTGGGCACCGTGCGCATCCCCCTCGCCGGCACGCTCGACGTCTGGCGGCTCTCGTCGTACGGCGGCGGGATCTTCGTCCCCGTGAAGGACGCCCTCGCCGGGCGCCCCGGCGGCACCTACGGCGGCGGCCGCTACCTCATCGACACGATCAAGGGCGCCGACCTGGGGCTCGACGCGGACGGCGACGAGGCCAGGATCGTGCTCGACTTCAACTTCGCGTACAACCCGTCGTGCGCCTACGACCCGGCGTGGGCCTGCCCGCTCGCGCAGGCGGGCAACACGCTCGCGACCGAGGTGCCCGTCGGCGAGCGGTACTCCGGGACCTACGCGTAGGTCCCGGAGGCCGTCCGGATCACGGGGCGACGAGCGTCAGGCGCTGGGTCGGCCGGGTCATCGCCACGTACAGCGTGGCCGCTCCGCGCGCGGTCTCCGCGGCGAGCGCGCCGGGATCGGCGAGCACGACCGCATCGAACTCGAGCCCCTTCGCCTCGTAGCCGCTGAGCACCGCGATCGGGCGGTTCAGGCCGGCGGCGCCGCGGCCCGCGTGCTCGCCGTACCGGGCGGAGACCGCGGCGGCGACCGCCTCCACCTCCCGCACCGGCGCGATCACCGCGAGCGTGCCCTGGGTGTCGATGCCGCGATCGTGCTCGACCGCCGCGACCACGGCGTCCGGCAGGGTCGCGCCGTCCGCGTTCACCCGGCGGATGGGCCAGTCGCCCTCGCGCACGGAGCGCGTCGGGGTGATCGGCAGGCCGGCGCTCTGCGCCATCCGCTCCGCCTCCTGGGCGATCTGGGCCGGGGTGCGGTAGTTGACCGTGAGCTCCTCCAGGCGCCAGGAGTCCTTGAAGTACGGCTGCAGCGCAGCGGCCCAGCTGGTCGCACCGGCCGGGGACGACACCTGCGCGATGTCGCCGACGATCGTGAAGGAGCGCATCGGGCAGCGCCGCACCAGCACGCGCCACTGCATGGGCGAGAGCTCCTGGGCCTCGTCGACGACCACGTGCCCGTACGTCCACGAGCGGTCGGCGGAGGCGCGCTCGGCGGTCGTGCCGCGGTCGTCCTG
>NZ_MKVJ01000009.1:0-47445 GCF_001898805.1 Leifsonia sp. 71-9 | reverse complement strand
CGGCCAGCTGCTCGGCGCTGACCAGGCCCTCCCCCCCCATGTTGCGGATGGCGGCCTTGGCGTTCTCGATGTCGCGCTTGCGCTGCCGGTCGCGTTCGCGGGCAGCGGGATCGGGCCGGCCCGGGAAGTCGCCGAGCAGCTCGGCGGCCTCGTCGAGCAGCGGCACGTCCGAGACGGTGAACGGCGCCGAACGGTCGCGCTGGAGGGCGGCGCGCTGCGCGTCGGTCCACCGCGGAGTCAGCTCCGCGAGCCACGCCGGACGTGCGTACAGGTCCTGCAGGAGCTTCTGCGGGGTGAGCGGGAGCCAGGCCGTGTTGAGCAGGACGCGGATGTCGTACGAGGTGCGCAGGTCCTCCCGCAGCACCTTCAGATCCGCGTCGTCGAGCGTGGAGCCGGACGCGCGCAGCTGGGCGGCGAGCTGGTCCGTCAGCTCGGCGAGCGCGTGCTTGACGAACGTGACGCGCGCGACGTTGTGCGGCTTGCCGGAGCGCTGGGCCTTGGCGATGGCGCGCTGGATGAGATCGGGCTGCACCACGAGGCGCTCGTTGTCGACGACCACGGTCTGGGGCTCGTCGGGCGCCTTCTGCCGGGAGCGCACGGCCCGCGAGAGCAGCCGCGCCATCTGCGCCGAGCCCTTCAGGCGCGCGGCCTCGGCCTCGTCGTCCGTCGTCGCCTCCACCCCCGGGAACAGCTCGCCGAGCGTCTGCAGCACGACGCCGGTCTCGCCGAGGGAGGGCAGCACGGCCTCGATGTAGCGCAGGAACGCGGTCGACGGGCCCACCACGAGCACACCGGACGACCCCAGCCGCTGCCGGTTCGCGTAGAGCAGGAAGGCGGCGCGGTGCAGCGCGACGGCGGTCTTGCCGGTGCCGGGGCCGCCCTGCACGACGAGCGCGCCACGCAGGTCGGAGCGGATGATGCGGTCCTGCTCGGCCTGGATGGTCGCGACGATGTCGCCCATGCGGCCGGTGCGCTGCGCGCTCAGGGCGGCGAGGAGGGCGCCCTCGCCCTGCACGCTCTCCCCCGCCTCGCGGTCGCCGGAGAGCAGGGCCTCGTCGAAGACCTCGTCGTCGATCCGGACGACCTCCCGGCCGGTCATGGTGAGGTGGCGACGTGCGCGCACGCCCATCCGCTCGTTCGCGGTCGCCTGGTAGAACGCGCCGGCCTGCTGCGCACGCCAATCGACCAGCAGGGAGCGCTGGTCGTCGTCGCGCAGACCGATGCGGCCGATGTACCGGTGGGCGGAGCCGTCGACGGGCTCCTCCAGCAGCAGGCGGCCGAAGACCAGGCGGGCGTCCACGTCGCGCAGCTGGATGAGCTGATCCTCATACAGCCGGGCGAACGCGTCCCGTTCGCTGCGGGCCTGGTGGTTGCCGCCGACCGATTCGCGGCGCACGCGGGTCAGCCGATCCGCCGTCTCGGCGCGGAGCGCGTCCAGACGCTCGTACAGGCCCTCGACGACCGCGCGTTCGCGATCGAGTTCCGATTCGTGCACCCGATGACCGCCTCTCGATTCCGGGCCGAAAGTCTACGACCTCCACCCGGGACTGCGCTCTCAGCCAGACACGGTAGGATGGAGTCACTGCGAGCCATCCGACGGCTCCTGCGTCGTAGAACGCACCGCGCAAGCGACGGGCCCCGCCCCGCCTGCGCCACTTTCTCACGGCGAACGAAACGTGCATCCCGCACCTTCGCCACTACGTCCCGTGCGTCCGACAACCCGCGCCGGGGCCTTATGCCCGAAAGGCACCAGTGACCACCACGACCTTCGCCGATCTCGGCGTGCCCGCTCCCCTCGTCGCCGTTCTCGCGGCCGACGGCAAGACCGAGGCGTTCCCCATCCAGGCCGACACCCTCCCCGACACCCTGTCGGGCCGCGACGTGCTCGGACGCGGCAAGACCGGCTCCGGCAAGACCATCGCGTTCAGCCTCCCCCTCGTCGCCCGTCTCTCCGACGGCGCGCCGAGCCGCGGCCGCAGCAGCCGCCCGCGCGGCCTCGTGCTCGCCCCGACCCGCGAGCTCGCCACGCAGATCGCCGCGACCCTCAAGCCGCTCGCCGACTCGGCCGGCCTCGCCATCACCACGATCTTCGGCGGCGTCTCGCAGAGCCGTCAGGTCTCGGCGCTGCGCGCCGGCGTCGACATCGTCGTCGCCTGCCCCGGCCGCCTCGACGACCTGATGAAGCAGGGCGAGATCTCGCTCGACCGGATCGAGATCACCGTGCTCGACGAGGCCGACCACATGGCCGACCTCGGCTTCCTGCCCGTCGTCACGCGCATCATGGACAAGACGCCCACCGGCGGCCAGCGCATGCTGTTCTCCGCCACGCTCGACAACGGCGTGGACAAGCTCGTGAAGCGGTTCCTGCAGAACGAGGCGATGCACTCCGTCGACGAGGCCACCAGCCACGTCGCGGCGATGACCCACCACGTCTTCGAGGTGCGGGACGCCGACGCCAAGAAGGACCTCGTGACGGCCCTGGCCTCGGGCCGCGGCCGCCGCATCCTCTTCACCCGCACGAAGCACCAGGCCAAGCGCCTCGCCAAGCAGCTCACCTCGTCGGGCGTGCCCGCGGTCGACCTGCACGGCAACCTGTCCCAGCCCGCCCGCGACCGCAACCTGGCCGCGTTCGGCTCGGGCGAGGTGCGCGTGCTCGTCGCCACCGACGTCGCCGCGCGCGGCGTGCACGTGGACGACGTCGAGCTCGTCGTGCACGTGGACCCGCCGGCGGAGCACAAGGCGTACCTCCACCGCTCCGGCCGCACCGCGCGTGCGGGCAGCGCGGGCGACGTGGTCACCGTCATGCTCACCGAGCAGGCCGGCGACGTGAAGGTCCTCCTGCGCAACGCCGCCATCACCGTGACCCCGCAGAAGGTCACCGCCGACTCCCCCGCCGTCACCGACCTCGTCGGCGAGCGGGCCGAGCGCATCGCCCCCGCCGACGCCCCCGCGGCGTCGGGTGGCGGACGCCAGGGCGGCGCACCGGCCGGCGGCGGACGCTCCGGCGCGCAGAAGTCGGGCGGCCAGCGCCGCACGCAGGCGCCTTCCGGCGAGTCGGCCGGCGGCGGCGGTCGCCGTCGCCGCGGACGCGGGAACGGCTCGGCCGGTGACGGCGCGGGCGCGGTCGCGGGTCAGCAGCGCGACGGTCAGCAGGGCGGCCAGGGGCGTCGCCGCGGCGGCCAGGGCGGCCAGGGCCAGAACGGCCAGGGCGGTCAGGGTCGCGGCGGTCAGTCCGGCAACGGCTCGCACGGCGGTCGCGGACGCGACGCGGTCGACGGCGGCCGTCACGGCACCGAGCGTTCGTCGGCGAAGCAGTCGCCGTCGCGCGGTGGCGACAACCGTCGCTCCGGCGGGCAGATCCGCATGGGCGACCTGGTCAACGGCAGCACCAGCCGGGGCCTCGGCTCGCGCCGCGCGCGCGGCTGAGCCCGGCACCCGGCACTCCACGCAGAGCGGGGTCGCGACACGCCATCCGGTCATCACGACCGGGGCGCGTCGCGGCCCCGCTCTCGTTCGTCTCCGGCCGCTTCGGCCGCTACGCGGGCCGCGGCTCCGCGGCCCGCTGTCCGGCCATCGCCTCCAGGCCCGCCACGAGCACGTCGACCAGACGGTCGAACGTGCGATCCAGGTCGTCCGGGAGGCCGAATCCGCCACCCAGCTCCAGACTGACGAAGCCGTGGAGGGAGCTGCGCAGGATGCGGATCGCATCCACGTTCGAGTCGTCCGGCAGCCCGAAGGCGCGGAGGGCGGCCGAGAGCACCCGCAGGGTCTCCTCCGCCCGGGAGGCGAGCTCGGCGTCCGCCGGGTCGGCGAGGTCCGGTGCGATCTGCGTGGCGGCGTACCGGCCGGGATGCACGCGCGCGTAGCCGCGGATGGCGACGGCCGCCGCACGCACCGCGTCCACGCCCGACCGCCCGATGGTGGCCGCCGCGAGCGTGCGGGTGAGCTCGGACACGGCCTCCGTCGCGACCAGCCGACGCAGGTCGTCGAGGGAGGAGACGTGCTTGTAGAGGCTCGGCACCGCGACGCCCGCACGCGCGGCGACGGCAGCGAGGGTGAGGCGGTCGAAGCCGTTCACCCCGCCCTCGTCGACGAGGTCGAGCGCGACGGCGGTGACCGCGGAGCGGCTGAGGCCGGCCCTAGGCACGCGCGCCCGCCCATCCCGCCGCGCGGCGCTCCTGCAGGAACTCCAGAGTGGCCGGGACGGTGACGTCCGGGCGCTGCGCGTGCGGATAGTGGGCGGCGTCGGAGACGCGGACGACGCGGGCGCCGAGCGACTCGATCCAGTCGGCCTCCGCCGCCGCGTCGGGGAAGTCGGGATCGAACTCGCCGACGAAGGCGATCATCGGCGCCTGCACCTGGGGCAGGCGCGGCTCGACGACGGAGTGCGTCAGCTGCAGGGCGAGCCGCCGGAAATCGCGCAGCCGCCCGGGCTCGCGCAGGTTCGCACGGATGGCGGCGACGTGCTCGTCGAGCCACGGCGCCGCGTGCCCTTTGTTGAGGGGCTTCTTGTAGTAGCCGGCCCAGAATGCGGCGCCCCACGGGCGGGCCAGGACGACGCCGAACAGCGCCTTCTGGAACGCGGCGGTCGCCCGGCTCGCGGCGGGATCGCGCAGCAGCGGCCCGTAGAGCGCCAGCCCCGCGATCGCGTCGGGCCGCTCGGCCGCGGCCCAGGCGGCGGCCGCCGCGCCCATGGAGTTGCCCAGCACGACCGCCGGGCCGCCGAGCTCGTCGATCAGCGCGATCAGATCCTCACCCGTCGCGATGTCGCCGAACGTGCGGAATCCGGTGTCCGAGTCCCCGTGCGAACGGAGGTCGGTGACGGCCACGCGGTAGCCGGCCTGGACCAGGGGTCCGAGCAGCTCGCGGTAGCTGGAGCGCAGGTCGCCCATCCCCGGGACGGCGACCACGAGCGGGCCGGAGCCCTCGACAGTGTAGCTGATGCGTCCCTCGGGGCGCTGCAGGAAGTGGACCTGCGAGGCGATGGAAGTGTTCATAGCCGTAAAGCTAATGCCATTAGCCACGGAGCGCAAGAGCTGATTCCGTGGTCGCGGCTTCCGCGGGCCTCAGCGGGCTTCAGCGGGCTCGGCGGCGCTCAGCTGCGCCCCGTGCCCCTCAGCGGCGCTCAGCGGACCTCGCCGGCGAGCGGGACCGGGTACTCCTCGCCGGGGAGCGGGACCGGGTACTCCTCGCCGCTGTCGGCGGAGATGCTGACGTCGCTCCAGGCCCGCGCCTCCTCCAGCTGCCGCTCGGAGTAGTCGATCGCCATGGCCTGCGCCGTGCGGCCGAGGAGCAGATGCGATGGCTGCTCGTCCGCGTGCGCCACCCGCACCAGGATCTCGGCCGCGCGCACCGGGTCGCCGGCCATGACGCGCGTGCCGCGCATCGCGCCCATCGCACCGACCGTCTGCTCGTAGTCGGCGGGGATGTCGTCCACACCCATGGATGACCCGGCCCAGTCGGTCGCGAACCCGCTGGGCTCGACGACCATCACCCGCACGCCGAACGGGGCCGTCTCCGCGGCGAGCACGCGACTGAAGCCGTCGACGGCGAACTTCGCCGCCTGGTAGGAGCCGATGCCCGGCGACCCGCCGACCCGGCCGCCGACCGACGAGAACTGCACGACGAGGCCGCCTCCCTGCTCGCGGAGCAGCGGGATGGCCGCGGTCGAGACGGTGTAGACGCCCCAGAAGTTGGTCTCGAACTGGGTGCGGAAATCGGCGGGGGAACCCGTCTCGATCGGAGCGACATTGGCGTAGCCCGCGTTATTGACCAGCACGTCGATGCGGCCGAAGCGGTCGCGGGCGGCGGCGAGCGCGGACGCGGCTGCGGCGGGATCGGTGACGTCGAGGGGCAGGGCGACGACGCGGTCCGCGCCGTACTCGGCGACGAGGTCGGCGAGCTGCTCGGGGGTGCGCGCCGTGGCGGCGACGCGGTCGCCGTGGCGCAGGGCGGCCTCGGCGAGGGCGCGGCCGAAGCCACGCGACGAACCGGTGATGAACCAGGTGAACTCAGTCATGCGAGTTAGTACAACACTGTTTCGTTAATAACGCAACCTCGTTGCGCTAGGATGGCACCATGACGACGGCACCGTTCGAGCGAGCGCGCTCCGCCGATGCCAAGCTGGCGCGCGAGGAGGCGATCCTGGCCGCCGCGCGCGCGGAGGCGGAACGCCGCGGCACCCGGGAGGTCACCCTCACCGACATCGCCGACGCCGTCGGCATGCACAAGTCCGGGCTGCTGCGGTACTTCGAGACCCGGGAGCAGATCTTCCTGCGCCTCACCGCGGAGGAGTGGCGGTCGTGGGCGGGCTGGCTCCTGCCGCTGCTGTCGTCGTGGCGCACCGCGTCGCCGCTGCGTCTCGCGTCGGCGCTCAGCGACACGCTCGTGGCTCGCCCGCTGTTCTGCGACCTCCTGGCCCACACCCCGCTCAACCTCGAACGGAACGTGTCGGTCGAGACGGTACGCGACTTCAAGCTCGACGTGCACGTGCACGTGGAGGCCATCGCCGGCGAACTGCGGCGCCTGCGGCCGGGACTCACCGAACTGCAGGCGATCGACGTGATCGCCACCGCGACGAGCATGGCCGGCGCCCAGTGGCAGATGGCGACGCCCGGGCCGGAGCTGGAGGCCGTCTACCGCAGCGACCCGCGGCTCCGCCACGCGATCGTCGAGGTCGGCCCACGGCTCACCCGGGTGCTCACCGCGCTGCTGGCGGGCATGGACGCGGACGCCTGAACGGACGTCCGCGCGCGGAGGCTACGGCGCGACGCACCCCACCGACGCCATGGCGGTCTTGACCAGGGCGCCCCGGCCGCCCTCCATCTCTTCGGCGACCGTCGGCGACACGGCCTCCTCCGGCGTCATCCAGGTGAGCTCGAGCGCATCCTGACGCGGCTCGCAGGTGCCGGTGACGGGGACGACATAGGCCAGCGACACGGCGTGCTGACGCTCGTCGGTGTAGGCGGTGACCCCCGGCATCGGGAAGTACTCCGCCACCTGGAACGGCACGGGGCTCGCCGGCAGCAGGGGGAACGCCATCGGGCCGAGGTCCTTCTCGAGGTGCCGGAACAGCGCCTCCCGCAGGGTCTCCCCGTACATGACGCGCCCCGAGACGAGCGTGCGCGTCATCTCCCCCATCGCGTTGGCGCGCAGCAGGATGCCGACCTGCGTCACTTGGCCGAGCCCGTCGACGCGCACCGGCACCGCCTCGACGTAGAGCAGCGGAAGCCGGCGCCGGATCTGCTCCAGCTCGATGTCGCTCAGCCAGGCCGGGCCGGGCTGGCCGCCGTTGCCCGGCAGCGGATCGGGGGTCGGATCGGGATCCGGGGTGCGCACGCTCATGGGTCGATAGTACGGAACGCACGCCCGCACGGCCTCCCGGACCCGAGGATCTGTGGACAAGCGGCACGCGATCGGGGGCTGTGAAGCGATTCGGCAGGGGGACAGAATGGTCGGTGTGCCGATCCCCACACCCGACCTCCACATCGACCGCGATGCCGTGCTCTGGTCCGCCGGTGAGAAGGACCGGGAGGGCCGGCCCCTCCTGGTGCTCCTCCACGGCTACGCGTCGGACGAGGCGGACCTCTTCGGGATCGCCGCCTACCTGCCGCTGGAGCCGGTGATCGCGTCGCTGCGCGCCCCCATCCCCGAAGGCCCCGGCTTCGCCTGGTTCTCCCGCTTCACGAACGTGCCGAGCGATCCTCTCGCCGGCAACGCCGACGCCGCCGCCCGCGCCGTGCTCGCGTGGCTCGACGAGCAGCCGGCCGCCCCGACCGGCCTGCTCGGCTTCTCGCAGGGCGGCGCGATGGCGCTGCAGCTGCTGCGGCTCGCCCCGGAGCGCTTCGACTACGCCGTGCAGCTCTCGGGCTTCGTCGTGCAGGGCGCGCAGGAGGGCGACGCCGCACTCACGCGCGACCCCGTCCCCGTGTTCTGGGGGCGCGGGACGATGGACGACACCATCCCCGCCGCCTCCATCGACCGCACGGCCGCGTGGCTGCCCGGCCACTCGGCGCTCGACGCCCGCATCTACGAGGGCCTCGGCCACGGCATCTCCCCCCTGGAGCTCGGCGACATCTCCACCTTCATCCGCGCGCAGCTGCCCCGCTGACGCTCGCGCCTGCCCTTCCTGCCTCCCGACATCCGGGACGCGACCCGGGATACGGCCCGCGCCCCAAGAGCCGGCGAGATTTGGTACAAATCGCGGGAAACGGCGCGGCAAAGGCGACATTTGGCACAAATCGCGAGGGGCGGTGCGCGCCACGCGAGCCCACGAGATTCGGCTCGAGTAGTGGAAGGCGGCGCACCCCCACGAGAGCCGGCGAGATTTGGAACAAATCGCGGGAAACGGCGCGGCAAAGGCGACATTTGGCACAAATGTGGCGGAGGGGATCCGGGTGTCGGGGGTCGGGGGCAGGATGGAGGGGATGGGCGACGTGCTCGAGCGGTTCTCCCCCGCGACCCGTGAATGGTTCCGCGGGGCGTTCGCCGCGCCCACTCCCGCGCAAGAGGGAGCCTGGGAGGCGATCGCGCACGGCCGGCACGCCCTCGTCATCGCGCCGACCGGTTCGGGCAAGACGCTGGCGTCGTTCCTCTGGGCGATCGACCGGCTCGCGAGCGAGCAGCGGGCTCCCGACGCCCCGAAGGGCACGCGGGTCCTCTACATCTCGCCGCTGAAGGCGCTGGGTGTCGACGTGGAGCGCAACCTGCGCGCGCCGCTCGTGGGCGTGACGCAGACGGCGAAGCGGCTCGGGGCGGAGCCGCCGCATGTGACGGTCGGTGTGCGCTCGGGCGACACTCCGTCGTCCGACCGACGTGCGCTCGTGACGAACCCGCCGGACATCCTGATCACGACGCCCGAGTCGCTGTTCCTCATGCTGACCTCGCAGGCGCGCGAGACGCTGACGTCGGTCGAGACGGTGATCGTCGACGAGGTGCACGCCGTCGCGTCGACCAAGCGCGGGGCGCACCTCGCGCTGTCCCTGGAGCGCCTCGATGCGCTGCTGCCGAAGCCGGCGCAGCGGATCGGGCTCTCCGCGACGGTGCGGCCGCCCGAGGAGGTCGCGCGCTTCCTCGGCGGGCGCGGACCGGTGGAGGTCGTGGCGCCGCCGTCGGGCAAGCGGTTCGACCTGCGCGTGGTCGTGCCGGTCGAGGACATGAGCGAGCTCGGCACCTCCACCTTCGCCAGTGGCAACGACGACGGTTCGCCGCCGCAGGCCGGGTCGATCTGGCCGCACGTGGAGGAGGCGATCGTGGACCGGGTCGTCGAGCACCGCTCCTCGATCGTGTTCACGAACTCGCGACGGCTGGCCGAGCGGCTGACGGCGCGCCTCAACGAGATCTACGAGGAGCGCGTGCTGGGCGGCGAGCTCGACGCGGGAGCGCAACGGCGCCCGCCGGCCGAGCTGATGGGCGGTTCCGGGCAGACGCGCGGCGCGCAGGCCGTCGCGGACGACGCCGACGCCCTCGTGCTCGCGCGCGCGCACCACGGCTCGGTCAGCAAGGAGCAGCGCGCGCTCATCGAGGACGACCTCAAGACCGGGCGCCTGCGCTGCGTCGTGGCGACCTCCAGCCTGGAGCTGGGCATCGACATGGGCGCGGTCGACCTGGTCATCCAGGTGGAGGCCCCGCCGTCCGTCGCGAGCGGGCTGCAGCGCGTCGGCCGCGCCGGCCACCAGGTGGGCGAGGTGAGCCGCGGCGTCGTCTTCCCGAAGCATCGCGCCGACCTGATCCACTCGGCCGTCGCCACCGAGCGGATGACCGCGGGGCTGATCGAGACGCTCCGGGTTCCGGCGAACCCGCTCGACATCCTGGCCCAGCAGACCGTCGCGGCCTGCGCGCTCGAGCCGATCGACGCGGACGACTGGTTCGACATGGTGCGCCGCAGCGCACCGTTCGCGACGCTCCCCCGCAGCGCCTACGACGCGACGCTCGACCTGCTGGCCGGGCGCTATCCGTCCGACGAGTTCGCCGAACTGCGGCCGCGCGTGGTCTGGGACCGCGACACCGGCGCGATCACCGGGCGCCCGGGCGCGCAGCGACTCGCGGTGACGAGCGGCGGCACCATCCCGGACCGTGGCCTCTTCGGCGTCTACATGGTGGGCGAGAAGGCCAGCCGCGTCGGCGAGCTCGACGAGGAGATGGTCTACGAGTCACGTGTCGGCGACGTGTTCGCGCTCGGCTCGACCAGCTGGCGCATCCAGGAGATCACCCACGACCGCGTGCTGGTGACCCCCGCATTCGGCGAGCCGGGGCGCCTGCCGTTCTGGAAGGGCGACGGACTCGGCCGCCCGGTGGAGCTGGGGCGCGCGGTCGGCGCCTTCCAGCGCGAGCTGAGCACGGCCTCCCCCGCCGACGCCGAATTGCGCTGCGTGGAGGCGGGGCTCGACGCGTGGGCGACGAACAACCTCCTGTCGTTCCTCGCCGAGCAGAAGACGGCGACGGGTTATGTGCCGACCGACCGCACGCTGGTCGTCGAGCGGTTCCGCGACGAGCTCGGCGACTGGCGCGTCATCCTGCATTCCCCGTACGGCATGCAGATCCACTCGCCGTGGGCGCTGGCAGTGCAGGCGCGCGTGCGGGAGCGCTACGGGATCGACGCGGGCGCGATGGCCGCGGACGACGGCATCATCGTGCGTATTCCCGACACGGAATCCCAGCCTCCGGGCGGCGAGCTGTTCGTCTTCGACCCGCAGGAGCTCGACGAGCTGGTGACCAACGAGGTGGGCGGCTCCGCGCTGTTCGCCTCCCGCTTCCGCGAGTGCGCGGCCCGCGCCCTGCTGCTGCCCAAGTACAACCCGGGCAAGCGGTCGCCGCTCTGGCAGCAGCGGCAGAAGGCGTCGCAGCTGCTGGATGTGGCGCGCAAGTACCCGAGCTTCCCGATCATCCTCGAGACCATCCGCGAGTGCCTGCAGGATGTGTACGACCTCCCCGCGCTGGACGAGATCGCCAAGCAGATCGAGCAGCGGAGCATCCGGATCGTGGAGGCCGCGACCGAGATCGCCTCGCCGTTCGCGCGGTCGCTGCTCTTCGGCTACGTCGCGGCGTTCATGTACGAGGGCGACAGCCCGCTCGCCGAGCGCCGCGCCGCCGCGCTCTCGCTCGACACCGGGCTGCTGGCCGAACTGCTGGGCCGCGCCGAGCTGCGGGAGCTGCTCGACCCCGCGGTGATCGACCGGGTCGAGCTGCAGCTGCAGCGCCTCGACCCCGAGCGCCGCGTGCGGGGAGTGGAGGGCGTCGCCGACCTGCTGCGCCTGCTCGGACCGCTGAACGCCGAGGAGGTCGCGGCGCGTTCCGAGAGCGAGAGCCTCGCCGAGGCGTCCGCGCATCTGGCCGCGCTGGTCGACACGAAGCGCGCCCTCGCCGTGACGATCGCCGGCGTCGAGCGCTACTCCGCCATCGAGGACGCCAGCCGGTTGCGGGATGCGCTGGGCGTCCCCCTGCCGATCGGCGTGCCCGTCGCCTTCATCGAGCCCGTCGACGACCCGCTGGGCGACCTCGTCAGCCGCTTCGCGCGCACCCACGGGCCGTTCGAGACGTCGGACGTCGCGTCTCGGTTCGGCCTCGGCACCGCCATCGTGCACGACGCGCTGCGCCGGCTGGCGCACGACGGCCGCGTGGTCGAGGGCGAGTTCCGGCCGCACGCGCACGGCAGCGAGTGGAGCGACGCGGAGGTGCTCCGGCGGCTGCGGCGGATGTCGCTCGCCGCGCTGCGCCACGAGGTCGAGCCGGTCGACACCGCCACGTTCGCGCGGTTCCTGCCCGACTGGCAGCACGTCGGGTCGACGTTGCGCGGCGTGGATGCGGTGGCCTCGGTGATCGAGCAGCTCGCCGGGGCGCGCATCCCAGCGTCGGCGTGGGAGTCGCTGATCCTGCCGAGCCGCGTCGCGGACTACAGCCCGACCATGCTGGATGAGCTCACCGCGACCGGCGAGGTCATCTGGGCGGGCGACGGCTCGCTGCCCGGCTCGGACGGCTGGACGAGCCTCCACCTCGCCGACAGCGCCCCGCTCACCCTGGCGCCTCCGGGCGACCACGAGACCGACGAGCTGCAGCGCGGTGTGCTGGACGCGCTGGCGCGCGGCGGCGGCTTCTTCTTCCGCCAGCTGTCGGACGCGATGGGGGTCGCCGCCGGCGAGCCCGTCGACGACACCGCGCTGGTGACCGCCCTCTGGGATCTGGTGTGGGCGGGCCTCGTCACGAACGACACGCTCGCCCCGCTCCGCACGCTCACGGGCGGCGGCTCCGGTGCGCACAAGCGTCCACGGCAGCCGACCCGCGCCCGCATGTACCGCGGGCGCGCGGCGGTCCGGTCGGCGATGGTGACGCGGATGGGGCCGCCCACCGTCGCCGGGCGCTGGTCGCTGCTGCCCGAGCGCGACCTCGACTCCACAGTGCGCGCGCACGGGCAGGCCGAGACGCTGCTCGACCGCTACGGGGTGGTGACCCGCGGCTCGGTCATGAACGAGGGGACGCCGGGAGGTTTCGCCCTCGCCTACAAGGTGCTCAGCGGCTTCGAGGAGACCGGGCGCGCCCGGCGCGGATACTTCGTGGAGACCCTGGGCGCCGCGCAGTTCGCGACCGGCGCCACGGTGGACCGGCTGCGCGGCTTCACCCGTGACCCCCTGCAGGAGCGGGAGCACGCCGCGATCGCGCTGGCGGCGACCGATCCTGCCAACCCGTACGGCGCTGCGCTCCCGTGGCCGGCGGTGCCGGGCGAGGCCGGAACCGGGCACCGCCCCGGCCGCAAGGCGGGGGCGCTCGTCGTGCTCGTCGACGGCGAGCTGGCCCTGTACGTCGAGCGCGGCGGCAAGAGCCTGCTCTCCTTCGCCGACCCGGAGGATGCGGAGGCGACCGCGACTCTCGCCGCCGCCTCCCGGGCCCTCGCCGCGCTCGTCACGAGCCGGCGCGTCGACAAGCTCGCGGTCGAGACCGTGAACGGCGGCTTCGTCCTGGGCACGCCCACCGGTGACGCCCTGGCCGAGGCCGGCTTCCTGCCGATCCCGCGCGGGCTGCGGCTGCGCTCGTGAGGGGTGTGTTCGGGACGGCTGCGTTCGGGATGGCTGCGCCCGTGATGGCTGTGCCCGGGACCGCTGAGCCCGCGACCGCCGCGCCCGTCGCCCCCGGAGCGAGGAGGCCGCGTGCCCGAGGGTGACACCGTCTACCAGGCGGCGCGGCGGCTGCGGGAGGCCCTGGCCGGGCGGGTGCTGACGGCGACCGACTTCCGCGTCCCGGCGTACGCGACGGTCGACCTCTCCGGCGAGCGCGTGGACGAAGTGGTGAGCCGGGGCAAGCACCTGCTGATGCGCGTCGGCGAGCACACCATCCACTCGCACCTGAAGATGGAGGGCTCGTGGGAGGTGTACCGCGCCGGCGAGCGCTGGCGGCATCCCGCGTTCCAGGCGCGCGCGGTGCTGCGCACGGAGGAGTCGGAGGCGGTGGGGTTCCTGCTCGGCGTGCTCGAGGTGCTGCCGAGGTCCCGCGAGGAGGAGACGGTCGGGTATCTCGGACCGGACCTGCTCGGTGCCGACTGGGATGCGGAGGAGGCCGTGCGGCGCATCACCGCGCATCCCGAGACCCCGATCGCGGTCGCATTGCTCGACCAGCGCAACCTCGCCGGGCTGGGGAACGTCTACGCGAACGAGCTGTGCTTCCTGCGCGGGATGCTGCCCACCCGTCCCGTCGGCGAGGTGGATGTGCCCGCGGCCGTCGACCTCGGCCACCGGCTGATCGTCGCCAACCGCGACCGGCCCCGCCGGGTGACGACGGGCGACACGCGCCGCGGCCGCAACACCTGGGTGTACGGCCGCGGCGGGCAGCCCTGCCGCCGCTGCGGGACGCGCATCCGGCGCACCGAGCTCGGCCGCACCGAGCTCGAGGAGCGCGTCACCTACTTCTGCCCTGTCTGCCAGACCTAGCCGCGGGGGGCGTCGAGACGGCGCGACGTGCACGCGAAACCGCCGAGAGGGCGGACTGTTCGCCCTCTCGGCGGTGGGAGGTCAGCGTGCGCGGGTCAGGCGGCGGCGTCCTCGGCAGGGGCGGCGGGTGCGGCGGCAGCCGTGCGGACGGGCTCGAGGGCGGCCGCCCAGGACTCGAGCTGGGCGAAGAGCGGGGTGAGGGCCGCCTCCTGCTGCGCGGTGGGCTTCAGCGACCAGTTCTCGAAGTCGTGCGCGAGGCTCAGGCCGACGAAGGCGCTGACGGTCGCGACCTGCAGCTGCGACAGCACGAGGCGCAGGTGCTCGACGGCGCGGGCGCCGCCGAAGACGCCGTAGCTGACGAAGCCCGCGGCCTTGTTGGCCCACTCGGCGCCGACGAAGTCGATCGCGTTCTTGAGGGCGCCGGAGGTGCTGTGGTTGTACTCGGGCGTCACGAACAGGTAGCCGTCGAACTCGGCGATCTTCGCCGCCCACGCCTTGGTGTGGTCGTTCGCGTACTGCCCCATCGCGGCGGGCATCGCCTCGTCGAGGTGCGGGAGGTTCCAGTCGGCGAGGTCGACGAGCTCGTACTCGACGCCCGCGCGCTTCGCGGCATGCTCGTAGACCCAGCGGGCGACGGCCTCGCCGTTGCGGCCCGGCCGGGTGCTGCCGATGATGATCGCGATCTTCGTCATTGTCCATCCTTCGTTTTGGGTGACGTGTCACCGAGTGCGAACCGCGCCACGGCCGTCGGCATTCCCGTCCCGTAGGCTTCTCGCATGCCTGCGCGGGATGACGACCGGCCCGATGACACCCGTCTGCCCTCCGACGCGACCGAGGAGCAGCGCCGGCAGGCGGGCGACCGGCTGCGCGAGCGCATCTACGCGACGTTCACGGCCCTGGCCGTGCTGGTGGCGTTGAACGGGCACGGCGAGCACCTCGTCCCGGGCGACGTGCTGTGGACGATGCTGATCTCGGTGGTCGGCGTGCTGCTCGCGGGCCTCGCCTCCGACCTCGTCTCGCACATGATCGTGCACACCACGCTCCCCAGCGCCCTCGAGTTCCGCCACATGGTGGCCGTCGCCTCCCGCGCTCTCGGCGTGCTCGTCGTGCCGGTGATCATGCTGCTGCTCGCGGTCGGGGGCGTCGTGGCCGTCCACACGGCGATGACGGTCGCGATCGTCGCGCTGATCGTGTCGCTCGCCGTCGTGGCGCGGATCGCCGTCTCGCGCACGGGCCTGGCGGGATGGAAGCAGCTGCTCGTGCTCGCCGTGATCGTCGCGCTCGGGGTGCTCGTCGTGTTCCTGGAGCAGCTCGCCCACTGACGGCCGGGGCACGGGTCGTCACCGCCCACCGCGTGCGAGGATGACGTATGCCCACCGCGCGCACCCAGCCAGACCCGCGCAAGCTCAGCGCCGACGAAGAGCGCCTCTTCCACGCGTTCTACCTGATGCGCCGGGGTTTCGACCGCACGCTCGACGTGCAGCTGCAGCGCGACAACGGCATCTCGATCTCCGAGCTGGAGGTGCTGATGGCCCTCGTCCGCTCCCCCGGGCGCCGCTTGCGCGTGCGCGACCTCGTCGCCCTCACTGGCTGGGAGAAGAGCCGCGTCTCGCACCAGGTGACCCGCATGGCCGGGCGGGGGCTGGTCGAGCGCCAGGACTGCGCGGAGGACCGGCGCGCCAGCTGGATCCAGCTCACCGGCGAGGGCCGTCGCGTCGTCGTGCGGGCGCTGCCGGAGCACACGGCGACCATCCGCCGCATCCTGTACGACGCCATCACGCCCGAGCAGCAGGACGCGCTGCTCGCGATCTCGGAGCGCATGACGGCCGCGATGGGCGACGCGGACTGAGGGTTCTCGCAGAGCCGCCGTCCGGCACCTGAGGCGCGCCTGGGAGGTCGGGGGCGAAACCCTGGCGATTCGTCGGGAACGCCGCGGAAACCAGGCCCTCTTCAGGCGACGCCCTCTAGCGTTCTGATGTGCGACGTCCGAACCTCCCCGACACCCCCGGCGCCGACGACCGCGGCGAAGACCGCGAGCCGGCGACCGAGGCCTTCGGCCGTGCGCCCGCCGCCGACCCGCGCCGGCCGGTGCGGGCGACGCGCCCCGCGTCGCAGGTGCGATCGGGCGCGGCCGGGAGCGGAGCCGCGGCGGCAGGCGGGGCGGCCGCAGGCGGCGGGTTCGACCCGTTCGGCAGCGGCGCGAGCGCGGGCGAGCCGTACGACGCGGTCCGCAGCGGTGGACGCGGCGGGCGCGGGAGCGGCGGACGCGGCAACGGCGGACGCGGCGGCGATGGCGGGCGCGGCGACGACGGCGGCCCGGGCGGCAGCGGCCCCGGCAAGCGCGGCCGTGGGCGCGACCCGCGCAAGCGCCGGCGCACCAAGCGGATCATCGCGTGGACGGCCGGCACCCTCGCCGTGCTCCTCGTGGTGCTCGGCGGCTATGCGGCCTACAGCTACTTCCGCTTCGTCAACGGCGTGAGCCATGTCGACGTGATCTCGAAGTCGGGCAAGGATGTCGACGGCACCGACCAGAACATCCTCCTCGTCGGCGACGACCACCGCCCCGAGGGGGCGAGCCAGGCCGAGCTCGACCAGCTGAGCACGACCGACGACGGCGGCGGCACGAACACCGACACGATGATGATCCTGCACATCCCGGCGGACGGGAAGTCGGCGACCCTCATCTCGCTGCCCCGCGACTCCTGGGTGGATGTGCCGGGCCACGGCATGAACAAGCTCAACGCCGCGTTCTCCCTCGGCGGCGGCGGGACCGATCCGACCAGCGGCGCGAAGCTCCTGATCCAGACGGTCCAGAACCTCACCGGTCTGTCGATCGACCACTACGTGCGCGTCTCCCTGCTCGGCTTCTACACGATCGCCCAGGCCCTCGGCCCGGTGCAGGTGTGCCTCAACGAGGCGGTCGACGACCCGTACTCGGGAGCGAACTTCCCCGCCGGCGTCTCGACGCTCGACGCCAAGCAGGCGCTGTCGTTCGTGCGCCAGCGGCACGGGCTGCCGCGCGGTGACCTCGACCGCGTCGTGCGCCAGCAGTACTTCCTCTCCGTGGAGGCGCACAAGTTCCTCTCGGCCGGGACCCTGCTCAACCCGGGCAAGCTGACCAACGTCCTCGATGCGGTCAGCGGCTCGCTCGAGACCGACCCCGGACTGAACTTCCTCCAGCTCGGCGCCCAGTTGCAAGGCCTCACCGGCGGCAAGATCCAGTCGGCGACCATCCCGATCTCGGGCACCCCGACGATCACCGTCGACGGCGAGGACCTCTCCATCGTGCAGGTGGACACGGCCGCGATGCCCGCGTTCATCCAGAGCCTGATGGGCACCCCGAGCGCCTACGAGAAGGCGACCGCGGCGAAGCCGGCCGACACGACCGTGACGGTGCTGAACGGCGGCAGCCAGAACGGTGCGGCCGCCACCGCCACCCAGGCGTTCGCCGCCGCCGGCTTCAAGACCGGCAACCCCGGCGACGCCGACACCACCGCGACGACGACCATCCAGTACCCGTCCGGCCAGGAGGCGCAGGCGAAGGCCGTGGCGGCGCTCCTCCCCGGCGCGGCCGTGCAGGAGACGAGCAGCGTCTCCGGCGTGACCGTGGTGCTCGGCGACGACGGCATCATGCCCGGCGCGGGCGGCGCGTCCAGCGGCTCCGGCTCCGGCTCCGGCTCCGGCTCGTCCTCCGGTTCGGGATCGTCGGGCTCGGGATCGGCGCCCGCGCCGACGCCGTCGTCCCCGGCGACCAGCTACAGCGACACGGTCTGCATCAACTGACGCTGAGCCGCAGCTGATATCCAGAATTGAGAATTCTTGCTCTAGTGCTCCTGTGGCCGAACTGGGATGCTAGGCCTATGCCCGGACAGGAGATCCTGCGACGCCCTTACGTCCCGACAGCAGCATCGTCGGCGGTTCTGCTGCTCGGGGTGCTGGTGGTGGTCACCGCCGCGCCGGCCGTGTTCCTCGCGCGAGAGGAAACCCCTCCGGTTGGCCTCACCGCCGCGTCCTTCGCCCTCGTGTTCGCTGCGTTCCTGGTCGTGCCGGCGCTGAATCGGCGTGCGCCGGCCGCTCCCCGGGCGCAGCGGACCATCATCCTGGTCGCGATCACCGCGGCGATCGTCGTGCCGTTGGCGCTGCTGTATCCGGCGGTCGCCATCGCCGGCCTCGGGTGGCTGCTCGTCGTCGGGGTGGCGGTGCAGGCGCTGCTGCTGATCGCCGTCGCGATCGGCGCGGCCCGGCGCCGGAGCCGCTGACCCACGGCGGACGGCCTCGGAACCCTTCACGACCGCTCGACTCGGGATCCGCTACCGCGACCGCCTCGTCCTCCCGGCGATGAGCTACAGCGACACGGTCTGCATCACCGACGTCGGACGCCCTCGCGCGGACGACTGCCTCGCGCCGGTACTTCTGCGGCGGCTCGCCGCGCAGCGGACGTACCAAGCGAGCGCAGTCATCCACGCACCCGGGCACCCGGGCGGGCGCGGCCTCAGTCGAACAGGCGCCGGAAGATGTTCGTGTCCGCGAGGTCGACGAGCTCGTCGCCGCGGCCGGACATGATGGTGCGCAGCGCGTAGAGCGTGAAGCCCTTGACCTGCTCGGCGGTGATCGCCGGCGGGATGCTGAGCTCCTGGCGCGCGGTCACGACGTCGATCAGCGCGGGGCCGTCGTGCGCGAACGCGGTGCGCAGGGCGCTCTCGAGCTCGTCCGGCTTCTCCACCCGCTGCCCGTGCAGCCCGATGGCCTGGGCGACCTGGGCGAAGTCGGGGTTCTCGAGGCCGGTGCCGAAGTTGACGAACCCGGCGGCCTTCATCTCCACCTCGACGAAGTTGAGGGAGGAGTTGTTGAACACCACGATCTTCACCGGCAGCTTGTTCTGCCGCAGGGTCAGCAGCTCGCCGAGCAGCATGGCGAGTCCGCCGTCTCCGGCGAGCGCGACGACCTGGCGGTCGGGGAAGGCGGCCTGAGCGCCGATCGCGTGCGGAACGGCGTTGGCCATCGACCCGTGCGAGAACGACCCGATGAGGCGACGCTTGCCGTTCATCCGCAGGTAGCGGGCGGCCCAGACGACCGGCGAGCCGACATCGGGGATGAAGACGGCGTCGTCGGTGGCCAGCTCGCTGATGAGCCGGGCTACGTACTGGGGGTGGATGGGCGTGCGGTTGTGGTCGTTGACGGCCAGCTCGTCCAGGCTCTTGCGGGCCTTGGCGTAGTGGGCGGTCGAGGAGTCCAGGTGCTTGGTGTCCGAGCGCTCCGTGAGCAGCGGGATCAGCGCCTCCGCGGTGTCCTTCACGCTGCCGACCAGACCGAGGTCGACGGGCGTGCGGCGGCCGAGGTTCTCGCCGCGGAGATCGACCTGGATGATCTTCGCCTTGGACGGATAGAACTGCTGGTACGGGAAGTCGGTTCCCAGCATCAGCAGCGCGTCGCACGACTCCATCGCGCGGTAGCCGGAGGAGAAGCCGAGCAGGCCGGTCATCCCGACGTCGTACGGGTTGTCGTACTCGATGAACTCCTTGCCGCGGAGGGCGTGGACGACCGGGGCCTTGAGCGCGCCGGCCAGACGGATCAGCTCGGGGTGGCCTCCCTCGACGCCCGCGCCGGCGAGGATGGTGACCTTCTTGGCACCGTTCAGGATGTCGGCGGCGGCGCGCAGTTCGGCGTCAGCCGGGCGGGTGACGCGCGGCGAGTACAGGATGGGCGCGGACTTGCGGCGACCGGCGCTCTCCTTCAGGAAGATCTCGCCCGGCACGACGACCACGGCGACGCCGCGGCGCTCGACCGCGGTGCGCATCGCGATCTCCAGCACGCGCGGCAGCTGCTCCGGGATGGACACGAGCTCGGTGTAGACGGCCGCCTCGCGGAACATGTCCTGCGGGTGGGTCTCCTGGAAGTAGGTGCTCCCGATCTCGGGGCCGGGGATCTGCGCGGCGATCGCGAGCACGGGCACCCGGCTGCGGTTGGCGTCGAAGAGGCCGTTGATGAGGTGCAGGTTACCGGGGCCGCAGCTGCCGGCGCACACAGCCAGCTCGCCGGTCAGTGCCGCCTCCGCCGCCGCGGCGAAGGCCGCCGCCTCCTCGTGCCGCACGTGCTCCCAGGCGACGTCGCCGGCGCGGCGCAGGGCGTCGGTGAACCCGTTGAGGGAGTCGCCCGGGATGCCGTAGACGCGCTTCACCCCCGCGTCCCGGATGATCTCCACGATGGTGTCGGCGACGGTCGGCATAGGGATGCTCCTCACGTTCGGCGGGCGATGCTCCCCACGCTACGCCCCCGCCCACGGCCCTGACGAGGGGTTGCGCGGCGGGCGGTTAGACTGTGCCGAGGGGACTGTCCCGCGTTACGGGACGGCAGTGTTCGGGGAGGTGTCCGGGGATGTCGGCACGCAAGAAGCAGTCGAAGCGAGCCGTCATGCGCCTCGTCTACATCGACTTCTGGTCGGCGCTCAAGATGTCGTTCCTGGTCAGCCTGATCGTGGCGGCGATCACCGTCGTCATCGCGCTCCTGCTCTGGGCCGCGCTGGACAAGTTCGGTGCGGTCGGGCTCGCCCGCAGCTTCCTGGAGGATGTCGCCGGCTCGCAGGGGGCCCAGCTCGTCGCGGGTATCACGTTCCCGAACTTCATGACGTTCACGCTGGTGGTCGCGCTGCTCGAACTGATCGTGGTGTCGGCGCTGGGCGCGATCTTCGCCGCGCTGTTCAACCTCGCGACCAACGTGGTCGGCGGCTGGAAGGTCACCTTCGGGGGCGACTGAGTTCCCCTGTCCGGAGGAGCTCGAGGCCGCCGGCGAAGAGGTCGACGCCGAAGGCGAAATCGGTCGCGGGATCGTCCGCTCGCCCGGAGCCGCCGTCGGCCCCGGCGGCGACGGGATCCGTGGGATCCGCCAGCACCCCGAGGCTGTCGTACTGCAGGCGCTGCTGCTCGTGCGAGACGTGGCCGAGCACGAAGTGCAGCAGTGCGGTCGCGGCACGCCGGGCGGTCGCCTCGTCGAAGCCGCCCCGGGTGACCGCGCCCGCCAGGCGGTCGAGGGCGACTCCGGAGCCGAGCCCGAGCGCGAGGGTGCTCGCCACGACCTCCGCGCCGTCGCGGTAGGCGAGCAGGGCGTCGCGGAGGGCGGCGGCCTCGGTGCGGAGGGCGTCCGTCCACTCGTCGTCCGGTGCGGGAGGGGCGGCGGGGCCGGCGACGATGCGGTCGGCGAGCTCGGCGAGCAGGGACTGCTTGTTCGGGAAGTGCCAGTAGAGGGCGCTCGGCTGCACGTCGAGCGCAGCGGCGAGCCGGCGCATCGTGAGATCGGGCAGGCCGTGGTCGTCGAGGATGCGCAGCGCCGTGCGCGCCACATCGTCGCGTGTGTGCCTGCGTCCGCTTTCGATCCCGCTCACGATCCCACTATAGTGAACGCTGTTCAGGTGAACAGTGTTCAGGTGAGGATCCGACAATGACCGATGCCCCGACCCCAGCCCCGCGCCGTCGTCTCGACGCGACCGATCTGGCGCGCGTCGCCGTGTTCGCCGCGATCGTGGCCGTGCTCGGCCTGCCGGGCGGCTTCACGTTCTTCGGCGGCGTGCCGATCACCGCGCAGACCCTCGGCGTGATGCTCGCCGGCGCCATCCTGGGCCCGTGGCTCGGGGCGCTCTCGATGGCGGTGCTGCTCGCGCTCGTCGCCGCGGGCCTCCCCCTGCTCGCCGGCGGTCGCGGCGGCATCGGCGTCTTCCTCGGCCCGTCGGCCGGATACGCCCTGGGCTGGATCGTCGGTGCCCTGGTCATCGGGCTGATCGTGCACGCGGCGGCACGCAAGCCCGTCTGGTGGCGCACGCTGCTCGGGATGATCGTGGGCGGCATCCTCGTGATCTACGCCGTCGGCATCCCGGTGCAGAGCCTCGTCACCCGCCTGCCGCTCGGCGAGACCGCGCTGACCAGCCTGGTGTTCCTGCCGGGCGACCTCGTGAAGGCGGTGCTCGCGACGCTGATCGTGACCACGCTCGTCCGGACCTACCCGCGGGCCTTCCGCCGGACCTGGAGGGCGGCGCCCCGGCCCGCCACCCCCGAGCCCGTCGCCGCGGGGACGCCGGCGCCGTGACGTCGCCCCGGATCGTCCCTCTGCGCGGGCCGGCGCGCACGCTGCTCGACCGGGTGGGCGCGGTGCGCGCGGCGGGTGACGTTCCGCTCGTCGGCGACGACCGGGCTCCGGAGTCGCAGTGGTCGACGCTGGTATCGGTCGCGGAGGGTGCGGAGGCGCATCCCGACGCGGGCTGGGCGACGCTCACCTCCGGCAGCAGCGGGGCGCCGCGCATCGTGCAGCGCACCGCCGCATCCTGGGCAGACTCGTTCGCCGCCGTCGCGGAGCTGCTCGACGCGGGTGCGGACGACGCCGTGGCGCTCCCCGCACCTCCCGCGTCGTCGTTGACGCTGTTCTCGTTCGCGCACGCGCTCGCGGGCGGCCCGCGCCCGGTGCTGCCGCGCGACCACGTGCTCACCGCGGACGACGCCGCGGAGGCGACCTGCTTCCACGGCACGCCGCACGCGCTGCGGGCGCTGCTCGACGCCGGTGCGCCGCCGCGGCTGCGCGCCGCACTCGTCGGCGGCTCGCACCTCGACCCCGCGCTGCGTGGGCGCGCCGAGGCCGCGGGCATCCGCGTCGCCGCATACTACGGCGCCGCCGAGCTCTCGTACGTGGCGGTCGACACCGGCGACGGGCTGCGCGCGTTCCCGGGAGTGGAGCTGGAGGTGCGGGACGGCGAGCTGTGGGTGCGGTCGCCCTTCATCGCGCTCGGCTACCTGGGCTCGGCCGGCGGCGCCTCCGCCGCCGGACCGCTGCGGCGCGACGGCGACTGGGCCTCCGTCGGCGACCGGGCGGAGCTGGTCGACGGCCGGCTGCGGCTGCTCGGGAGGGCGGACGACGCCATCCTGAGCGCCTCGGCGACCGTGGTGCCGGAAGAGGTGGAGGCCGTCCTCCGCACGGTGCCGGGAGTGCGCGACGCCGTCGTGTTCGCGCTGCCGCGCGAGCGCGTGGGGGCCTTCGTGGCCGCGGTGATCGAGCCGGAGGCCGGCGACGGCCCCAGCCTCGCCGCGCTGCGGACGGCGGCCGAGGCGCAGCTCGCGCCCGCCCACCGGCCGCGGCACTGGTTCGCCGCTCCCTTGCCCCGTACCGCGTCGGGCAAGCCCGCACGCGCCGAGGCCGCCCGCCGCGCGGCCGCCGGGGAGGTGCCGCGCCTTGGCTGACCCCGTGATCGTCGCCGCCCGCCGCACCCCCATCGGGACGCGCGGGCGCGCCCTCGCCGGGCTGCGGGTGGAGGAGCTGGCCGCGCCGGTGATCCGGGCGGTGCTGGAGGATGCGGGCGGCGTCGTTTCCACCGTCACTGCGGGATCCGGCGCGGGTTCGGGTTCCGCCTCCCACGACGGCCCGCCATTCGACGTGGCGGATGTCGTGCTCGGCAACTGCATGGGTCCCGGCGGCAATCCGGCGCGCGTCGCCGCGCTGGCGGCCGGGCTGGGCGCCGGGGTGCCCGGCGCCACCATCGACCGCCAGTGCGGGAGCGGGCTGGCGGCGGTGATCGACGCGGCGACGGCCATCCGGGCCGGGGATGCGCGTCCGCGCGTCGCGGGTGGGGTCGAGAGCGCCTCGACCGCGCCCGTCCGGTCGGTCGACGGTGTCGCCTACGATCGGGCGGCGTTCGCACCGGAGGGCTGGCCCGACCCGGACATGACGCGGGCCGCGGAGGATCTCGCGCGGCACGACGGCATCCCCCGCTCGCGGCAGGACGCGCACGCCGCGCGCAGTCACGCCCGCGCGCGGGCGGCCCTCGTGGCCGGGCGGTTCGCGGGCGAGCTCGTCCCGCTCGCCGGGATGACGGCCGACGACGCGATCGGCGGCGCCGAACGGCTGCTGCCGCGACTGCCGGCGCTCTTCCCGGAGGGGACGCTCACCGCGGGGACCTCGACGCGGATCGGCGACGGGGCCGCGGCGATCGTGGTGGTGCCGGGAGGTGGGAGCGGCGGACTGGGACACGGCGTCAGCCTCCCGGGCCTGGCGATCCGCGCGCACGCGATCGTGGGCTGCGACCCGGCCCTCCCGGGGATCGGCGCGGCCCCGGCCGTGCTCGCGGCGCTCGACCGCGCGGGCCTGGGGACGGACGATGTGGCGGCGTTCGAGATCGTGGAGGCGTTCGCCGCGCAGAGCCTCGCGGTGCTCGATCGGCTGGGCATCGCCGACGACGACGCGCGCGTCTGCGCCGACGGCGGGGCGCTCGCGCTCGGCCACCCGTGGGGCGCGAGCGGGGCGGTCAGTGTGGTGCGCCTGTTCAGCCGGCTCGTGCGGGGAGGCGCTGCGGCCGGTACGATCGGCGTCGCCGCAGCCTCCGTCGGCGGCGGGCTCGGCGTGGCGGCGGTGCTGGAGGTGGTCCGATGAGCGACATCGCGCTCGACGGTGTCTCCGTGCGCCTCGGCGACGCGGACATCCTGCAGGACGTCACGCTGGACCTCGATGCGCGCACGATCGCGGTCATCGGCGAGAACGGGTCGGGCAAGTCGACCTTCGCCCGGCTGCTCGGCGGGCTCACTCCCCCGACGGGCGGGTCGCTCCGCGTGCTCGGGCTCGACCCGGTGCGGCAGGCGGCGGAACTGCGGCGGCAGGTCGCGGTGGTGTTCAGCAATCCCGACGCGCAGATCGTGCTGCCGACCGTCGCGGAAGATGTCGCCTTCTCGCTGCGGGCCGAGAAGCCATCGCGTGCCGAGGCGGCCGAGCGGGTCGCGCGCGCGCTCGACCGGTTCGGGCTGACCGCGCTGGCCGAGCATCCCTCGCACGACCTCTCGGGAGGCCAGAAGCAGCTGCTCGCACTGTGCGGCGCCTTCATCCGCAACCCCGGCCTGGTGATCGCGGACGAGCCGACCGCTTACCTCGACGCCCGCAACGCGCGCCGCGTCGCCGATCACCTCTTCGCCGAGGAGCACGGCCACCGGCTGGTGCTCGTGACGCACGACCTGGCGCTGGCGGAGCGCTGCGACGTGGCGGTGCTGTTCGCCGGCGGCCGGGTCGCGGGTGTCGGCGCGCCCTCCGAGATCATCGCCGAGTACGAGGCGGCGCTCCGGTGGTGATGCGACGATGGTGACGCTCTACCGGCCGGGCGACGGCCTCCTGCACCGGATGCCGGCCGGGCCGAAGACCCTGCTGCTGCTGGCGCTGGTGCTGGCCGTCTCGGTCCTGCCCTCCCTGTGGTGGACGGCCGCGGCCGCAGCGGCGGTGTGCGTGGTCGCCTACCTCGTCTCCGGACTCGGGATCGCGGAGCTCGGCCGGCAGGTCGTGGCCGTGCGCTGGGTGGTCGTCGTGACGCTCGCCGGGCAGCTGATCTTCCTCGGCACGGAGGCCGCCGTCGCGAACACCGCGCGGGTCACCGGCGCCGTGGTGCTGGCTGCACTGCTCGTGCTGACGACGCGGGTCACGGCGCTGCTCGACGCGATCGAGCGCGGGATGGGGCCGCTCGCGCGGATCCGCATCGACCCGCAGCGGGTCGCGCTCCTCCTGACGGTCACGCTGAGCACCCTCCCGGTGCTGGCGCGGCTCGCCCACGACGTGCGGGAAGCGCAGCGGGCGCGCGGCGGGCGGGCCAGCCTCCGCCTGTTCGCCGTCCCGTTCCTGGTGGTCGCGCTGAAGCACGCCGACCAGCTCGGCGACGCCCTCACCGCGCGGGGAGTGCGATGAGGCCCCGCGTGCTCGGCCCGACGGTCGACGACGAGACGCGCTGCATCCACTACCGGACCGACCTCGATGTCATCGCCATCCGCTTCGCCTGCTGCGGCGAGTACTACCCGTGCCACCTGTGCCACGCGGAGGCCGCCGACCATCCCGCGCGGCCCTGGCCGGAGGGCTCGGGCGCCGAGCGCGCCGTGCTCTGCGGCGTGTGCGGCGCGGAGCTGACGATCGACGCGTACCTCGGGGTGGAGGGATGCCCGGCGTGCGGCGCGCCCTTCAACCCCGGCTGCAAACTCCACCGCCACCTCTACTTCGACTGAGCGCGCGGCGCCGGCGTCGAGAGGGCGAATCCTCTGCCGCCTCGGCGCATTCCCGGGCGATTCGTGCCGCCTCACGGTGTGCGAGAGTGGAGGGATGGCGCACGGATTCGATGAGGCGACCCTGGCGGGCGTGCTCGGGCACATGAACGCGGACCACACCGGGGACAACCTCCTGATCGTGCGGGCCTTCGGCCGGCCCGAGGCGGTGTCGGCCACGATGACCGGCTTCGACGGCGACGGCGGCGACTGGCGGGTGGAGCTGGCGGACGGATCGAGCGCCGAGCTGCGCGTGCCGTGGCCGGGCGGTCCGATCACGGAGCGGCCCGAGGTGCGCCGGGAGGTCGTGGCACTGCACGAGGAGGCGGTCCGCCGCCTCGGCTGAGCGTCGGGAGCGGAGGAGATCCGCACCGCGCGACCCCGGAAACGCGAGGAACGGAGGGGATTCCCACCGGGATGGTGGGGATCCCCTCCGTTCGCGTCACGGAGCGATCAGCCGGTCAGCAGATCAGCCGGTCACCAGCCGAACAGCTTGTGGAACCAGTCCCACAGCCAGCCGAGGTCGCAGATCCAGTCCCACCAGCCGCCGCCGGAGGACTTCACCTGGAAGGCGCTCCAGCCGACCACGGCGTCCGACGCGTTCTGGACGGAGAGCTTGTGGTCGCCCTTGTCCAGCTTGGTCGGGAGGGTGAGCTTCAGGATGCCGTCGGCCGGCACCTTCGCCCATCCGGCCGAGATGTTCTTCGGCGTGGAGTACACCCAGACCGAGACCCACTGGCCGGCGAGCTTCGTGTCCACGGTCACCTGGACCGGGTCTCCCGCCTTGTAGCTGGTCTTGTCGAGGGTGATCCTGCCGAAGAGCGCCTTGGTGAGCGCCGACTCCTTGGCGGCCTTCGGGTCCTTCGTCGGCTTCGGGTTCTCCGCCGGTTTGTCCGCGACGGTCAGCGCCACCGTGACGGTGGTGCCCGACTCCGGAGCGGTCAGCACGAGCGTGCTCGCGCCGGCCGCGTCGGCCGGGACGGTGAACGCGACGGTCGCACTGCCGGAGGCGTCCACCGGGACGCTGCCGAGGCTGGTGCCGCTGCCCGTCCACGACAGCGTCAGCGAGGTGTTCGCCGGGCTGCCGAGGGAAGTCAGGTTCAGCTTCGACACGGTGAAGGACACCTGCTGGCCGGGCTGCAGGGTGCCGGTCGGCACGCCGCTGACGGCGACGCCACGGCGGGCGAAGCTCGGCGACACCGGGCTGTTCTGCTGCAGGTAGCTGATCCAGGCGTCCCGGTCGATGAGACCGGAGTCCTTGGTGTCCTTCCCGGCCGCGAAGGCACGGAAGTTGTCACCGCCCTGGATCAGGAACGAGAACGAGCCGATCCGGTACGACTTCGCCGGGTCGATGGGCTTGCCGTTCACGAGGATGCTCGTGATCCGGTCGCCCGCCGCGCGGCTCGCGTCGTACGTGTAGCTGACGTTCTTCGACAGGCCGAGGTTGAGGAACGGCCGGCTCGGCACGGTGCCGTCGGCGTTCGTCTGCCACTGCTGCTCCAGCGCCTGCTTGAACTGCGCGCCGGTCAGGCTCGTGGTCCACAGGTTGTTCACGAACGGCAGGACGGCGTTCGCCTGCGCGTAGGTGACGGAGCCGTCGGCGCCGTACAGCAGCTCGGCGCGCAGGCCGCCCGGGTTCACGACGCCGATCTCGGCGCCGCCGAGCTCGGCCGGCGACAGGGTCGACAGCAGGGAGTCCGCGACGAGGTTGCCGAGGGTGGACTCGCTGGAGCGGTCGTCGCGCGCGCCGCCGAGGTAGGCGGTGGTGATGTCCTTCGTCACGGAGCCGATCTTCTGGCTGCCGATGACGTCGGCCGCGGCGAGCGCCTTGTCGACGATCGTCTTGACCTGCGCGACCCGCGGGTACGCCGCCACGAGGTCCGCGTCGGCGTCCGTGGTGCGGGCGACGTTGCGGAGGGTGTGGCCCGTGACCGTGTCGGTCTCGGGGTCGACCGTGAGGGTCACCTGGCCGATGTTCTCGCCGTAGCTGCCGGTCTGGACGACGGGGCGGGTGGCGCCGTCGACTCCGGGGACCGGGGCGTCCCACGCGTACTGCTTGTGCGTGTGACCGGTGAAGATGGCGGACACCTTCGGGCTCGTCTTGGTGACGATGTCGGCGAACGCGCCGCCGGCCGCGACCTCCTGCTCGAGCGTGGCGCCGTCCGGCGTGCCGGCTCCTGCGCCCTCGTGGTACTCGGCCACGAGCACATCGGCCTCGCCGTTCGACGGGTCGCCGTCGGTGAGCTCGCCCGCGACGCGGTTGACCGCCTCCACCGGGTCGCCGAAGTCGAGCGACGAGATGCCGCCCGGCGAGACGAGGGTCGGGGTCTCCTGGGTGACCGCGCCGATGACGCCGACCTTCACGCCGTTCACGTCGAACACCGCGTACTCCGGCAGGGCCGGGTTCTTGGTGCCCTTGGTGTAGACGTTCGCGCCGAGGTAGCTGAAGTCCGCCGCGTCCTTCACGCGACCGGTCAGGTCGGAGAAGCCCTTGTCGAACTCGTGGTTGCCCACCGCGCTGGTCTTGAGGCCCAGCGCGTTCAGCACGTCGATGGTCGGGATGTCACCGGCCGAGGCCGAGGCGAACAGGGAGGCGCCGATGTTGTCGCCGTCGGAGAGGAAGAGGGTGTTGCCCTCGCCGCCCTCCGCGCGCAGCTTCTCGATCGTGCCCGCGAACTTCACGGTGTTGGCGTCGATGCGCCCGTGGAAGTCGTTGATGTTCAGCAGGTTGAGCGTCACCGGCTTCGCGGTCAGGCCGAGGCCCACCACGATCGGGTCGTGGTCGCTCGACCGGTACGGGTCGGCGGCGTAGAAGTCGGTGACGTTGTAGTTGTACCGGCTGTACTCGAGCGCGATGGACTCGCCCGAGTTGATGTTCCACACGTCCGCGCCGGTGATCGCCGTGTTGGCGGCCGGGGAGGCGAAGACGTGGTCGAGGGAGCCGACGGTCCCGCCGAACGAGTAGGTGTGCTTGTTCGTGCGGGAGCTGACCTGGTCGACGTAGCCCGCGTCGGTGAGGACCGTGATCGGGTCCTCCTGCAGGTAGGCGTTGAAGTCGCCGATCAGCAGCACCTTGTCGAGGCCGAGCGTGGCCTTGCGCTCGGCGGCGAACGCGACCAGCGCCTTCGCCTGCTTGACGCGGGAGGCGTTGGAGGCGCCCTGACCGTCGCCCTGGTCGGCGTCGGCGCCGGTTCCGGAGCCCTTCGATTTGAAGTGGTTCACGATGGCGATGAAGGCGTTCGCGTCCTTCGCTCCGACCTTCTTGAAGGCCTGGGCGAGCGGCTGCCGGGCGTTCGTGAACGCCGCGTCGTCGAGGATGCGGGAGGCGCCGACGGGCTCCGCGACGGCCTTCTTGTAGATGAAGGCGGTGCGGATGACGTCCTCGGAGGACGGCAGGGTCGACGGCGACTTCACGTACGCCCAGACCTCGCTGCCGGCCGCGGCGTTGAGCGCGCCGACGAGCGTCTTCAGCGCGTCGTCGCGGTCGAGGCCGAAGCGGGCCGAGTTCTCGATCTCCTCGAGGGAGACGACGTCGGCGGTCAGGCCGTTGATCGCGGCGACGATCTTGTCCTGCTGGCGCTTCAGGCTGGTCGCGTCCGCGGCGCCGCGGGCGTCGCATCCGCTGTTCACGGTGATCTTGTTGCCGTCGCGGTCGGTGTAGAACGTGCAGCCGCTGAGCTGGTCGCCCGTCGTCGTGAAGTAGTTCAGGACGTTGAAGGTGGCGAGCTTGAGGTCGCCGCCGACGTCGGCCGGGGAGGCCGTGCGGGTGTTCGCGAAGGTCGCCGGCTGCACCGCTGCGGCCGTGGCAGGGGTCAGCTCGGCGGTCGGCTGGAACTTCCACGCGTCGTTGCGGTAGTCGAGGACGACCGGCTTCGTGAAGGTCACCGGGGCGCCGACGCGCACGGGGTCCGTCAGGGACAGGTAGGGCAGCGGCTTGGACTTGTTGGCCGCGCTGAGGAAGTTGGTGGAGGCTCCGTCGTCGAGGATGACGCCGCGGGCCTTCACGTCGGCGACCGCGGCCGAGTACTCGGCGGTGCCGGGTCGTGCGACGTCGGTCGGCTGCAGCAGCGGGGTGTCGCCGGCCGCGAGGCCGATCTCGCCGTACTGGTTCGTGGAGTAGGTGTCGGTGACGGTGAACGCGCCCTGCGGTGCGATCAGCATCCCCTCGAGGCTCTCGCGCTGCGCATCCGTGGCCGGAAGGCCGACGGTGGCGGGGGCGGGAGCGGTGACCGTGCTCGCGTCGAGCTTGTCGACCTTCGAGGCGGTGAGCTCGGTGAGGCCGTTGAACTCGCTGACGGCTCCGGTCACCCGCACGTAGTCGCCCGCGGCGACGGAGGCGGCGTACGACGAGCCGTAGACGAAGACGGCGTCGGAGGCGGTGTGGGTGGCGAGGTCGACCGCGCCGCCCGTGCCGGGGGTCTGGATGTAGAACCCGTTGAAGCCGCCGGTGGCGTACTGCGCTGTGACGACGCCGACGGTGGTGACGGTCTGGCCGGCCTTCGGGCTGGTGTCACCGGTTCCCTGGATCTCGGAGATGGCGATCGCGTCGCCCGGCGGACCCGGGTCCGTCCCGGTGCCGGGGTCGGTGCCCTCCCCGGGGTCGGTCGTCCCGCCGCCCGGCGTGGTCGCCGAGTTCTGCGGGGTGATCGTGCCGCTCAGGGTGATGTCGGCGCTGTTGTCGTCCGTGTCGGTGAAGGAGGTGCGGTTCAGCGACTTGACGTCCGTGTTGGCGGTCGGCGCGGGCGCCTTGGCCTTCTCGAACGTGTTCGACGTGCCGTAGCCGACGAGGTCGACGACACCGGGCGCGCTCGTCACGGAGCCCGCGGGCAGGGTGAGGGCGGAGGCGGAGCTGGACAGGATGAGGGTGCCGGTGGTGCCGCTGGGGTTCAGCGCGTTGCTCGCGGCGTCGGGCGTCGGGAGGGCGGCGCCGTTCGTGCCGTTCGAGCCTCCCGCGACGAGGTAGTAGCCCTTCGCGGCGATCGAGCCGGTGAGCGGGACCACGCCGTTCGCCGCACCGGTGCTGGTCGCGGAGCGGTACTGCACGCTCCAGCCGGTGAGGGCGACGGGCGCGTCGCTCGGGTTGTACAGCTCGACGAACTTGTTCGCGTAGGCCGCGCCGGCGCTGCCGCCGCTGAGATAGGCCTCGTTGATGACGACTCCGGTGCCGTCGGTGCTGGCGTACGCCGGCGTCGCGACGAGGGCGCCGGCTGCGAGCCCGGCCCCTACGATCGCGGCCGCGGCGCTGCGCCACACCCTGCCGTTCCTGATTGACATTGCTCTCCCTGGTCGGTGGAAGTGGGATGGATCCGACGGTCAGAGTAGGAACCGCGATCGTCGGGACTCTGTCTCTTGTGTGAACGTACAGAAAACTCGTTCGGGGGTAGACCGCTCATTTGAGCAGACCTGCGCGGCTAACCCCCTTCGCGTGACAGGATGACCGCCCTCCGGAGGCCCGTGCCGGGCCGGATCGGCGCGCGTACGTCATGATGGGTCACATGCGGATCGACGAGATCGCCCACTTCCGGGCGCTGGCGGCCGAAGGGCACCTGGCGCTCGCGGCGCAGTCCCTGGGCGTCTCGCAGTCGACCCTCTCGCGTTCGCTGGCGCGGCTGGAGGCCGAGGCCGGCGTCGAGCTGCTCGACCGCCGACGCGGCCATCTGGAGCTCAACCAGTACGGGGAGATCCTGCTCGCGCACGCGGCGCGCGCCGAGATGGAGCTCGAGAACGCCCGCGCCCGCATCGCCGCCCTGCGCGACCCGGCGGCGGGGATCGTGTCGATCGCGTACGTGTCGTCGTTCGGCGGCTGGCTCATCCCGCGCGTGGTGAGCGAGTACCGGGCACTGTTCCCCGACATCCGGTTCGTGCTGCGCGGCGGCACCGCCGACACCGTGCTCGACGCACTGCGGGAGGGATCGGCGGACGTCGCGTTCCTCAGCCCCGACCCGCGCGACCCCGAGATCGACTGGCACCCGCTCACGGCCGAGCGGCTGGTGCTGGGCGTGCCGCTCGGGCATCCTCTCGCCGAGCGCGAGCACGTGACCGTCGACGACCTCGCCCCGTACGAACTCGTCTCGCTGCGGCCCGGATCGGGTCTGCGGCACATCGCGGACGCCTACTTCTCGGCCCACGGCGTCGTGATGGCGCCGGTGATCGAGGTGACCGAGCTGGCGACGCTGCGGGCGCTCGTGCGCGACGGAGTCGGCGTCGCGCTCATCCCGGACACCCCGGCGGAGCCCGGGCTCGTGGCGGTGCCGCTGACGGACGAGGCGACCCGCGTCATCGGCCTGGCTCGCAACCGCACGCGGTCGGAGTCGGCCGCGGCGGCGCAGTTCGCGCGGTTCGTGCGCGAGGAGCTCGGCCCGCTGGAGTGATCGGCCCGGCGGGAGGTCGTCGTCCTTCTTTGCTTAAATGCAACAGCACTGTTATAACAGCACTGTGACGAATTCCTCCTCCGGCGACCCCACCCGCCTTCCCGCCCGCTGGGACGCGCTCTTCGCCCTGCTGCGCCGCCTCGACGACGACATCGACGGCCTCTACGCACGCCGCGGAGTGACGGGGATGCGCTCGCGTTTCGCCCGGCCGATGATGCGCCTCGCCCACGAGGGACCGCTGACGATCCGCGAGCTGGCCGCCTCCCTCGAGCGCACGCACTCCGCCGTGAGTCAGACGGTCGCCGGGATGCGCCAGGCCGGTTTCGTGACGACCGAGCCGGGCCCCGACGCGCGCACGCGTGTGATCAGCCTCACCGACCGCGGCCGCGAGATCGTCCCGCTGCTGGAGGCGGAGTGGCGCGCCACCGACGCCGCCATCGCCGAGCTCGACGACGAGACCTCGGTCAGGCTCTCCTCGGTGGTGGCGGAGCTGGAGCGCGCCGTCGACGCCCGGTCGATGGCCGACCGCCTCGACGCCCACCTCGTCGAGCCGGACCCGCCGGTGCCCGCGTGAGCCTGCGCTCCCACGTCACCGATCTGCGACCGCTGCGGTCGAGCCCGGCGTTCCTCGCCCTCTGGGCCGGCACCGCCCTCGCCGGGTTCGGCGGCCAGATCGCCTCCGTCGCCGCCCTCGCCCAGGTGTGGGACCTCACGAAGAGCCCGGTCTGGACCGGGACGCTGGGTCTCGCGAGCGGCGTCGCCATGCTCGCCCTCGGCCCGCTGGGCGGCAGCCTCGCCGACCGGTTCGACCGGCGCACGATCGTGCGGCTCAGCACCGCGGGCCAGGCTGTCGCCGCTCTCGCGCTGACGGCGCAGGCCGCTCTCGGGCTCGGCTCCGTGCCCCTCCTGCTCGCCCTGATCGCGGTGCAGTCGGCGGCCGCCGCCTTCGGCGCGCCCGCTCGCCGCACCCTCCCCCCGCGCCTGCTCCCCGCCGGCGAGGTCGCGGCCGGGCTCGCGCTGCAGAACCTGGCCTTCCAGGGGTCGATGCTCGCCGGTCCGGCGCTCGGCGGGCTGCTCGTCGCGTGGTCGCTCCCGGTGGCGTACTCCGCCGAGGCGGTCGCGATCGGGATCTCGCTGCTGTGCCTGCTCGCCCTCCCGGCGATCCCGCCGCAGCGCGCACCGGGGGCGGCCGGGACGGGGGCGGCCGCAGCGGCGACCGCCCGCCGCAGCCCCGCCGCCGAGCGAGGGGCGTGGATGCACGTGCTCCGGCGCCCGACGCTGTGGGGAGCGTTCGCGGTCGACCTCGCCGCGACCGTGCTCGCCATGCCGATCGCGCTCTTCCCACTGGTGAACGAGGAGCGCTTCGGCGGCGACCCGCGCACGCTGGGACTGTTCCTCTCCGCGATCGCGGTCGGCGGCATCCTCGCCGGTGCGCTCTCGGGCACGGTGACGCGTGCGCGACGGTCCGGGATGCTGCAGCTCGCCGCCGCCTCCGTGTGGGGCGTCGCCCTCGCCGGCTTCGGGCTCGCCGGGCCGCTCTGGCTCGCGCTCGCCTGCCTCGCCGTGGCCGGGGCGGCCGACACCGTCTCGGTGGTCACCCGCGGAGCGCTGGTGCAGCTGGAGACGCCCGACGGGTTCCGGGGGCGGGTCTCGGCGGTGGAGCACGTGATCGGCGTCGCGTGCCCGCAGATCGGCAACTTCCGCGGCGGCGTGCTCGGCGGCCTGCTGGGCGCCCCGATCGCCCTCGCCGTCGGCGGCCTCACGGCGACCGCGGCCGTGCTGGTCATCGGCGCCGTCAACCGGCCGCTGCGCGCCTACCGGATGCCCGACGTGCCGATCGAGCCCGATCTGACCGAAGTCGACCGGGAGGCGGGCCTGCTCCCGGGAACGGGCGCCTGACGCGGCCGGGAACGCTGCAGCGGCGGCTCAGCCGGCGATGACGTCCCAGAGCCGGTCCGCGTCCGCCACCAGGCCGTCGAGGCGCCCGCGCTCGTCGGCGATCATGTACGCGCCGAAGAACGCCTGCACCGCGACGGTGGCGAGCGCCTCCGGGTCCGAGCCGGCCGGCAGGTCGCCGGCGCGCACGGCCTCGGCGAGGTAGCCGGCGATCAACGTCACCCAGCGGACGTAGGGGTCGTCGGCCGGAGCCGGCGGCAGGATCGTCTGGGTGAGCTTCATGGCGGCCCGCACGTGCGCGTCGGTCGCGAACACGGCGGCCACGCGGCGGGTCACCTCGCGCGCGGCGGCGATGCCGGTGAGGCCGGCGTCCGCGACCTCGGCGATGACCGCCGGCCAGTTGCCGTACTTCTCCGCGACGAGGGCCTCGGCGAGATCGTGCTTGGAGCGGAAGTGGAAGTAGACGGCGCCCTTGGTCAGCTGCGTGCGCTCGATGATCCGGTCGAGCCGGGCACCGGCGTACCCGTGGGCGTCGAACTCGTCGGCGGCGGCGTCGAGGATCTCGGCGCGACTGCGTTCGGCGCGCTCCTGGCGTGGCATGAGGCGGGGGATCCTCCGGTCGATGGGACGTGCGGCAGCCCCCCGGCGGTAACTGTACCGCCCCGGACAGGGGGCCGGGTCGGACACGCCGCGTCACACATCCCCCTCCGGGCCCGGGATGCGGTTGACTATCGGCGCCCGGCACCGACCCGCCGGGCGCGCGGCGGGGGGATGCCGGCATCCTCCTCGTGTGCCGCCCACTGAGAGGAATCGACATGACGTACGAACAGCCCGCCCCTCCCGCACCTCCCGCCCCGACGGCCGGACAGGCCGTGCCCCTCTGGGCGCCGCTCTACGGCGCATCGTTCGGGGCCGCCATCAAGCGCTTCTTCTCGAAGTACGCGGACTTCACCGGCCGCGCGAGCCGCAGCGAGTACTGGTGGTGGGTGCTGTTCTCGGTCCTCGTCACCGTCGTCCTCGAAGGGCTGGGGCTCGCGCTCGGCTACGCCGGCGCCACCACCAACGCCGACGGGACCAGCACCCCCGGCCCGCTCTTCGCGGTGGCCGGGATCCTCATCGTCGTCTGGTTCCTCGCGACGATCGTCCCGCACCTGGCCCTGGTCTGGCGCCGGCTGCACGACGCCAACTTCGCCGGGCCCTTCTTCTTCCTGACGTTCGTCCCGGTCGGGAACCTCGTCGTGTTCATCTTCACGCTGCTGCCCTCCAACCCCGAGGGCGCGCGCTTCGACCGCCCGCGGGCGTAGCCGCTCCGGCTCAGCAGGAGTCGGCGAAGAGCCGCCGGGGCCGTGCGGGGTCCGCGTCGTCCAGCAGGACGGACGCGACCTCGCGCGGCGCCCCGAGCGGATCCTTGCGCCCGGTGGCCACGAACGACCAGTCCGGGCTGCGCTCCGGGTCGTGCTCGACCCAGAGCGAGAAGTTCCAGAACCCGCGGAAGGCGGGCGTGAGCAGAGCGGGCCCGTCGACGACGAGCACCCCCTCCCGCTGCCGGAAGGGCGCGACGACCTCGGCCCGGAACGCGTCCGCGTCGGTGCCGTCCGCGGCGCTCGCGCGCTCGACGGTCTCCCCCGCGGCGCGCAGAGCGTCCGCGAGCGCGTCCGCCGCTCCCGCGACATCCGCCTCCGGGACGCCCGTGACCGCGACGAACCGCGGACCGCGCGTGTAGTGCTGCCGGAACTCCGCCGCGACGCCGTCGTAGAACGCGCCGCGCTCGGTGGTCGTGCTGCCCATCGTCGCCTCCTGCTGTCTCTCACGGGGAACGCTACGCGCGCCCTCGCGATTCCACAGCACGAGATTTGGCCCAAATGTCGGGAAAGCGGGAGCGATTCCCGACATTTGGGCCAAATGTGGCGGCGGAGGTGCGGCTACTTCAGGGGGCCGTACAGGGAGGCGGTCGCGCGGGCGTGGGTGGCCTGCTCGAAGGCGTACGCCAGCCCGATGATGCCGCTCTCGTCGTAGTCGCGCCCGAGGAACTCGAGGTTGACGTTCGCGCCGACGATCGGGTTGGTGCCGTCGGTCGCGATGGCCTGCCCCATCGGCACGGTGATGGCGGGCATCCCGGTGTTCGGGCTGAGCCGCATGTTCGTGCCGATGGTGTTGTACGGCGAACCGCTCGGGTAGACCAGCGAGTCGAGCTGGTTGTCGTTCATCAGCTGCGTGACGGTGGCGGTCCCGGTCGCGATGGCCGCGGTGTGCGTCCCCGTCGGGCCGGCCCACGCCTGGTACTGCGCATCGGTCACGTTGTTCCGCGCGGTGTAGATGGGGTTGCGGGAGGTGACGTTGCGGCCGGTCGCCAGGATGTCGGTGATCGAGCGGGCGGTCACCACCGGGGCGAGGTGGTTCTGGATGTAGATGTCCAGGTCGTGCTTGAACTCGTTCGTGCTGCCGCTGCCCTCGTTGAGCGTCGCGGTGAACGCGGCCGGGACCGTGCTCAGCTCGACGACGGTCGCGCCCTGCGCCTCCAGCGTCGCCTTCGCCGCCGCCCACAGCCGGACGACCGTCGCGTTGGACCCGAGCATCGAGGTGACGATGCCGATCCGCTTGCCCTTCAGGGCGGTCGGGTCGAGCGCCGCCGTGTACGACGTCGGCACCTTGCCGGTCTGCTCGGCGGTGATCGGGTCGGCCGCATCCACTCCCGTCACGGCGTCGAGGGCGACGGCCGCGTCGGTGACGCTGCGCGCGATCGGGCCGCCGGTGTCCTGGCTGAGCGCGAGCGGGATGATGCCGTCGCGGCTGGTCAGGCCGACGGTCGGGCGGATGCCGACGAGGGAGTTGTAGGTCGACGGGACGCGGATGGAGCCTCCCGTGTCGGTGCCGAAGCCGATGCCCGCCAGGTTCGCGGCGATGGCAGCACCCGTTCCGCCGCTCGACCCGCCCGCCGTCTTCGTGGTGTTGAGCGGGCTGGCGACCAGGAGGGTCTTGCCCGGGTCCTGGAACGAGGAGAACTCCGAGACGAAGCCGTACGCGAACTCGTCCAGGCTGGCCTTGGCGAGGATGACGGCGCCCGCCGCGCGGAGGCCCTTCACCATCGTGGCGTCGTCGCTGGTCTGGTTGCCGTCCCAGCAGCCGCAGCCGCCGGTGGTGGGCATGTCGACGGTGTCGTAGTTGTCCTTTACCGCGATGGGGACGCCGAGGAGCATGCTCGTCATCCCCTTCTGCGCGCGGGTGGCGTCGGCCTGGGCCGCGATCGTCAGCGCCTGCGGGTTCTTCGAGATGATCGAGTTGAGCGCGCGGCCGCCGGTGCCGGTGTCGACGACCGTGCGGTCGAGGGCGGCGATCCGGTCGAGGTACTCCTGGGTGATCTTCACCGAGGTGGTCACGCCGGCGTTCATCGCGGCCTGCATGTCGAGGGCGGAGGCCTCCACCAGCTGGAAGGGGCCGTCGTCGTAGATCATGCGCTGCGAGAGCGCGACGAGGTCCTTCACGGTGATGGTGCCGTCCCCGTCGATGTCGGCCGCGGCGGACCAGCCGGCGGAGGCGGAGGTCTCGCCGAGGTGCTTCGTCAGCACGGCCAGGTCGGCGGTGGTCACCTGCTTGTCGCCGGTCAGATCGTGCGCGGTGTAGTACGGCGCGAGGAAGGCGGCCGTGGGTGCGACGGCGGCCGGCGCGGCGGAGGCGGCGGGTGCGACGACGACGCCGGTGGCGACCAGCGCGGCCAGAGCGGCGAGCGTGCCGGCGGCGGTCGCCGCGCGGCGGCCCTTCGAACGGGAGTGCATGGCGGTGGTGCTCCTCGGGGTCAGGCGGGCGGTCATCGGGCGTCTCCCGCGCGGCGGCGGCGGACGGTGAACAGCACGGCGGCGGCGCCGGCGACGAGCAGGGCCAGCGCGGCGATCACGAACGGCACGGCGTTGGAGCCGGTGGAGGCGAGGCCGTCGGCCGAGGTCGACGACAGGGAGCCACCCGTCCCGCTGCTGCCGGCCCCGGAGACGCCGGTCGACGGGCTCGGGCTCGGGGACGGCGAGGTCACCGCGGCGGGAGCGATCGCGACCGCCTGGCTGGTCGCCGCGTCCGTCGATGCGGTGACGGCAGAGGCGGAGTCGACCAGGGAGAGGGAGCGGACGGTGAACGCCGTCGAGCCCGCCGCGGTCGCCGTGAAGGTCAGCGTGTAGGCGATGTCGCCCGACAGCGCCGGGGACGTGCCGAGCCGGGTGTAGACGAGATCGACGGTGCCGGAACCGGTGCGGACCGAGTCGAAGCCGCCCGCGGTGACGACCGCGCTTCCGTCGACGTAGGAGGCGACCGCCGGGTCGAAGGCGAGCACGGACTCGTAGCCGTACACGTCGGCCGCGCCGGACAGAGTCACGGTGACGTCGAACGTGTCGCCGGCGGTGGCGGTGGCCGGCGCGGAGACGGAGACGCCCGCCACGGCCGGGGCGGCGACGGCGGGCGCCGCAGCACCGACCGCGAGCCCGAGGCCGGCGAGCGAGGCCGCGGCGACGGCGAGGAGGCGCACGAGTCGCCTGGGGTTCTGATGCATTCGGGTGGAGCCTTCCTCTGGGGGCGAAAGGGGACGCCGACGAGACCGCCGTCAGCGGGGAGGAAGGGGAGACTCGAGGCGCCGGGGAGCACGACCTGCGAACGGTCCAGGGCCGGCTCCGGGGGTGGGCCAGCGGCTGAGGAAGCGGCGCCATCGACAGGGCCGACGTTACGGAACCGCTGTTTCCGGCAGCGCGCGATCGTGTTTCTGAGACGTTACACAGGGTGGGAACGGCCCCGTGCACGTCCTCCCACCGGTCACGTCACCCCTGTCGCTCCGGTAGCGCCGTCGGTAGAATGGAGACGAACTTGCACTCCATTGTGCAAGTTATTTGGAGTACTCGAACGGAGAGGGAGGTCCGCATGTACTACTCGAAGGGGAATTTCGAAGCGTTCGCGCGTCCGCGCAAGCCGGAGCGGTCGGAGCGGGTGTCGGCGTATCTGGTGGGCGGAGGGCTGGCGTCGCTCGCGGCCGCCGCCTTCCTGATCCGCGACGGCCAAGTGCCGGGCGAACGGATCACGATCCTGGAGGCGTCCGCGATCGGCGGCGGCGCCCTCGACGGAGCCGGCGACGCGGAGACCGGCTGGCTGATCCGCGGCGGCCGCGAGATGGAGGACCACTTCGAGTGCCTCTGGGACCTGTACCGCTCCATCCCCTCGCTCGAGGTCGACGGCTCGGTGCTGGACGAGTTCTACTGGCTCAACAAGGACGACCCCAACTACTCGCTGCAGCGCGCGACCGTCGACCGCGGCCAGGACGCCAAGACCGGGATGACGTTCACCCTCGACAAGAAGGCGACGAAGGACCTCGTCGACCTCGTGCTCGCCCTGCCCGAGGCGCTGTACGACAAGCGCATCGACGAGGTGATGGGGCCGGACTTCCTCGCCTCCAACTTCTGGCTGTACTGGCGCACCATGTTCGCCTTCGAGGAGTGGCACAGCGCTCTGGAGATGAAGCTGTACGTGCAGCGGTTCATCCACCACATCGACGGCCTGCCGGACTTCAGCGCCCTCAAGTTCACGAAGTACAACCAGTACGAGTCGCTGGTGCTGCCGCTCATCAACTGGCTGCGCGAGCACGGCGTCACCGTGCAGTTCGACACCCGGGTGATGGACGTCGCCTTCGACATCGCCCCCGATCGCAAGACCGCGCGCCGGATCGAGTGGATCCGCGAGGGCGTGGAGGGCGGCGTCGACCTCGGCGACGACGACCTCGTGTTCGTGACCAACGGATCCCTCGTCGAGAACTCGCGCTGGGGCGACCACCACACGAAGGCGGAGTGGGACCCGGTGGTCCACGACGGCGGCAGCTGGCACCTCTGGCGCAACATCGCCGCGCAGGATCCGTCGTTCGGGCACCCGGACAAGTTCTGCACCTTCCCGGAGAAGTCGCAGTGGGAGTCCGCGTCGATCACCACGCTCGACGAGCGCATCCCGGCCCACATCGAGCGGATCGCCAAGCGCCCGACGCGCAGCGGCAAGGTCGTGACCGGCGGCATCGTCACCGCGCGGGACTCCGCGTGGCTGCTGAGCTGGACGGTCAACCGCCAGCCGCACTTCTCGAAGCAGCCGGACGACCAGACCGTCGTGTGGTTCTACGGGCTGTTCACGGACGTGCCCGGCGACTACGTGAAGAAGCCGATGCGCGAGTGCACCGGCGAGGAGATCACCCAGGAGTGGCTCTACCACCTGGGCGTCCCCCTGGACGAGATCGACGAGCTCGCCGCCACCGGCGCGATCACCCGGCCGTGCATGATGCCGTTCGTCACCGCGTTCTTCCTGCCGCGCACCGCGGGCGACCGGCCGGCCGTGGTGCCGGAGGGCGTGACGAACTTCGCCTTCATCGGCCAGTTCGCCGAGTCGAGCCGCGACTGCATCTTCACCACCGAGTACTCGGTGCGCACGGCGATGGAGGCGGTCTACCAGCTCCTCGACGTCGAGCGCGGGGTGCCGGAGGTGTTCGGCTCGGTCTACGACGTGCGCGAGCTCATCAAGTCGACGCGATACCTGCGCGACGGCAAGAAGCTCCCCATCCCCGGCTTCGCGAAGCGGTTCGTGGAGCGCACGGAGATCGGGCGCCTGCTCGAGGAGTACGAGGTCATCTGACCCGGAGCGGGGCGGCGGACTACCGCCGCCCCGCTTTCCAGTACCCGCAGAAGAGGATGTCCTCCTTCGCCACGCCCGCGGCGATCCAGTGCCGCCGCATCGCGGTCGCGAGGGCCGACTCGCCGACGGCCCAGCCGGCGAAGCGCTCGCCCGGCGGCGGGAGGAGCCGCGCGCGGGTGCCCGCGGCGACCCCCGGGACCGCGTGGGCGTCCTCGCGGACGACCCAGACGACCTCGACCCCGGCGGGTGCCGCCAGCTCCTGCGCGTCGTCGGCGTGCGGGACCTCGAGGACGGCGATGCCGCGCATCCCGGCATCGAGCGACGCGAGGATGTTCGCGGCGGCCGGCACGCCGGTCTCGTCGGCGACCAGCCGGACCTGCGCGACGCCGGGCGCCGGCACGAACGAGATGCCCTCGTCGATGATCGCGACGGCGTCGCCGACCGCGCAGGTCTCGGCCCACGTGGCGGCGGGGCCGCTGGTGCCGTCCGCCGCGGACCCGTGGAGCACGAAGTCGACGTCGAGCTCCGGGCCGCTCGAACCCTCCGGCCGATAGGCGCGCACCGAGTAGTTGCGGAGCACCGGGCGGACGGCCTTCGACATCGTCAGGTAGCGCGCGAAGGCGAGGGTGTCGAGCTTCGCTGGAAGCCGGCTGAGCGCCTCCTCGTCGCCGCCGACCGGGAGGAAGAGCCGGAACCACTGGTCGGAGCCGAGCGGAGCGAAGCCCGCGATGTCTCCGCCGCCGAGGGTGACCCGGGCGAAGCCGGAGGAGATCCGCTCCCGTCGGAGCACGTGCAGCACCAGCAGTTCCGAGCGTTCCGGCTTGACGCGGGTGGACTGCATATTGGTGCGAGCCATGGGTTTGTCCCTCCAAGACGGGTCACGGAAAAGCCTACATATTTAGGTAAGGCTAACCTAATACAACTAAGGGTGTACTCGTCGTATCACCCGTAGGGGGTGATGGACCCATCCGTAATGCGCGCTTAGCATCCATAGCACGTGGTCTGTTTGCACGGCGTTCTTTCGTCGGGGGATGCGGATGATCGGATTCGGGATGCGCGATGACGCCTAGCGGTGCGGCCGTGGTGGATCGGCGAGGTCTCCGCCGGGTCCTCGACGAGGGCGAGGGACGCGCGGCGGTCGTCTCGATCGTGGCCTCGGGCGGCACGGGCAAGACCTCCCTGCTGCGCGCCTGGTGCGACCTCGAACCGCGGGACCGCGTGCTGGTGGAGGTCGAGGGCGACGCGCTCCGGTCGGTGGGCTCGACCGGCGGCGACTGGCGCGACCGGCTGGACGCGATCCGCGGGCAGCGCACGGGCGCCACCACGGTGATCGACGGCATCGAGCGCATCAGCAGCCACAGCGACCGCGAGCTGCTGCAGGAGGCGGTCGCCGGCGCCGGGAGCGCGATCGTGCTCAGCGGGCGTTCGCAGCCCGTCGCGCTCGACTCCCTCGCGCCCGAGCGCGCCCTCATCATGGTCGGCGTCGCCGATCTGGCCTTCGGGCAGCGCGAGGCGGACGAGCTGCTGCGCGCGGCCGGCGTGCTGCTGCCGCCGCAGGACGTGTTCGAGCTGCTCGACCGCACGGGCGGCCGGGCGATGACCCTCACCCTGGCGGTCGCCGCGCTCGCCCGCACGGTGGACCCCCGTGAGGCGATCCACCGGCTCGCCCACTCCCCCGTCAGCCCGGACGAGTACTTCGTCGGCGCGCTGCTCGCGACGCTCGACCCCGACGATGCCGACCTGCTGCTCGCGCTGGCCGCCGTCCCGTCGTTCGGCGTCGGCCTGGCGGCGGAACTCACCGGTCATCCCGACGCCGGCGCCACCGTGGAGCGGCTGCGCGACGGCAACGATCTGCTGCAGCGCATCGACGGCGGCGAGGAAGGCAACGAGTACCGCTTCGACGAGTCCCTGCGCCGCACGCTCCTCACGGAGCTGACCCGGCGGGACGCACGGCGGCTGGACGACCTGCGCCGCACGGCGGCCCGCTGGTACCTCGAGGGCGGCAACGTGCACGAAGGCCTCGCCCACGCCGTCGCCGCGCGCTCCACCGACCTCGTCGAGGAGATCCTGCGGCGCCACGGCCTCGGGATGGTGTTCTCCGGGGACACGGGGCCGGTCCGCGACGCGCTCGCCGCGCTGGAGGACCGCGGCGTCGTGTCGGGCACGACCGGCCTGCTCGCCGCGCTCGTCACCTCCCCCACCCGTTTCGACTCGGTGCGGACGGACCACTTCCTCGCCCTCGCAGAGGAGGAGGCCGCCCGCTCACCGGAGTCCGAGCTCGTGCTGGCGAGCATCCTCGGCCTCCGCACCGACGGGGACGGGCAGCAGGCCCGCGACCGCGCCCTCACCCGCATCGAGAACGCGGTCCGCCTCTCCCTGCGCCGGCCGGCGGGCGACGGCGGGGCGCTGGCCGTGCTCGACGCCCGCATCTTCGCCGAGGCGGCGCGCGCCTCCCTGCTCCTGCGCTCGGGGAACGTCGCCGAGGCGCTCACGGTCGCGGAGGGAGCGGCGGCGAGCGCCGAGGAGACGGCGCTGCCCTGGCTCCAGATGCTCTGCCTCGAACTCGCCGCCGGAGCCGCGGCGGCGCAGCGGTCGTGGCCCCTCGTTCACCTCTTCGAGCGCCGGATCGCCGGGCTGGCCGGAGCCGAGCCGCGGACCGACAGCATCGTCGCCGCGAGCGCCCTGCTGCGCGCCGCGTCCGCCGCCTACCAGTCGTGCGAGCCGTTCCGGTCGGCGCACGTCGCCGACATCGTGCAGGCGCGCTGGCGCGGCCTCGACACCGGCGATGTCGTCGCCCCGCGCGCGCTCCACCTCCTCTTCCGGCTGGACGAAGAGAAGGACACGCGCTCGGTCTTCGAGCAGATGGAGCACCTCTTCTCGGTGGCCGTGCGACGCAACCCGCGCACCATCGCGATCGGGGCCTTCCGTTTCCTCGACCTGACCATGCACTACCGCGGGCGCGCGGCCGTCAGGGATCTGGTGGACACGGTGGAGGAGCTGCTCAGCAGTCGCTCGATCGAGGCGGCGCTCGGCGGGTCGATCGTGCGCGAGGGCACCGTGACCCAGGACGCGGACGACGGCACGCTGGAGCTCCTGCTGCGCACCGGGGCCCCAGCCTGGCACGGCAGCAACATCGTCTTCGGCTGGCTGCTGCTGGCCGAGCACGCCGCCGACCGCGGCCGCGAGGACCTCGCGCAGGCGCGCCTGATGGAGGCGCTGGCCATCGCCGCGCGGACCGACACCCGCCGCCCGTTCCTGGCCCGCGGCGGCGCGTTCGCCCGCCTGGTCTCCGACCGGATCGGCGGTTTCGGCGAGCACGAGGAGTTCGCCCGCTCCGTGCTGGCCGTCACGGGCGCCCTCGACGACCGGGTCGACGGACCGGAGAACTCCCCCATGCTCACGGCGAAGGAGCGCGAACTCCTGCGCGAGCTGCCGCTGCACCAGAGCATCGGGCAGATCGCCGCCAAGCACAGCGTCAGCGCCAACACGGTGAAGACGCACCTGCGCTCCATCTACGCCAAGCTCGACGCCCGCGATCGCGCGCACGCCGTCGACAACGCGCGCGCCCTCGGCCTGCTCTGATCCGCGCGGCCCGCGCGCCGCCTCCCCCGAGATCACCCGTTCCGGGCGATTGGCACATCCCCTCCCCCCAGAGAGCATCCGAGGAAGGTCTCTCAATCTCGCTGGGGGTATGCATCGTGGCAATCGGTCTCGACGTCGGCAATGGAGCACGCAGAGCGCGCGAGAGGAGGAAGGGAGGCCGCAGGCTGCTCGGCACGACCGCGGCCGGTGCGGCCGTCGCGCTGACGCTCGCGGGCGCCGGCCTCTGGGCCATCCCGGCCCAGGCCGCCCCCGGGGACACCTCGAACGCGACCGGGCAGTACCTCAGCGGCACGCTCATCGGCCTGGACGCCGGCCTCGTCGCCTCGCTCGGCGGGGAGGCGGCCACCAGCAACGGGACAGCCGACCAGACGAACGCGAACAACCTCGACGTCGGCGTGCTCGGGGTCGTGAACATCGCGGCGCCGGGCGGCATCCAGATCCCGCTGAACCTCGGCGGCGCGGGCGTCGTCTCGCAGTACGCGTCCGCCCTCCAGAACGGCACGTCCGTCGGCGCCTCCGGCCTCACCTCGGCGAGCGGCGACATCGGCACCGGCATCACCCCCAAGCCCGGGATCGCCCCGGGACCGCTGCACGTCAACCTGGCGCAGGCGGTCTCGTCGCTCGGGCTGCCGACGGCGACCCTGAACGAACTGGCCCAGCTCGACCTCTCGGTCGGCGTCACCGGAGCGCGCGCCGCCCAGACGGCGCCCGGCGCGCCGACCGGCTCCTACTCGCTCGCCGGAACGGGCCTGACCTTCCACAGCGCGACGGTCGCGGGACTCACCGCGGCGATCAACACGCAGGTCGGGAACGTGCAGACGGTCGTCAACGGCCTCGCCGGATCGGGCGGCACGCTCGCACAGGCCCTCAACCTGATCAACCTCGGGCCCGTCCTCAGCACGACGGCATCCGTGACCGCGTCGAACCTGCAGGCCGCGGTCGCGCCGCTGCTGACCGGGACGCTCACCGACCCGGCCTACCCCGGTGTGAGCATCGACCTCGGAACGGGTGACGTCTCCGTCGATCTCGGCGCGATCACCACGCTCGAGGGACTGGCGCCGAACACCAACCTGCTCAGCGCCGCCACGCTCACCGGCATCGAGACCAGCGTCAGCGGTCTGCTGGGCTCGCTGGTCTCGCGCGTGCAGACGGTGCTCACGAACACGACGAACGCCCTCACGGTCACCGCGCAGGTGAGCGCCCTCGGCCTCCCCGTCATCAACGTGAACGAGTCGATCGGGCAGCTCCTGGCGGGCAACACGAGCGGCATCAGCGTCGCCGGCATCGCCCTCGGCCTGCCGCTCAGCACCGTGCTCAGCGCCCTGCTCGGCCCGTTGGGCGGCATCGGGACGGCGATCACCACGCTCGGCACCTCGGTGCTCGCACCCGTGACCGCGACACTGGTCCCGGCGATCGCGCCCGTGCTCAACGGCGTCGTCTCGCTCACCGCCAACAACCAGTCCACCGCGGGCGGGGTGTTCACCGAGACCGCACTGCGCGCCTCCGTGCTCCCCGGCACCCAGGCACTGACGCTCAACGTCGCGAACGCCACCGTCGGGCCGAACGCGCTGGCCGTCCCGCCGGTCCTCGGCTCGCTCACCCCGACCAGCGGTCCGGCGACCGGCGGGACACCGGTGACGATCACCGGTAGCGGGTTCACCGGCACCACCGGGGTCACCTTCGGCGGCACGCCCGGCACGGCCTTCACGGTCGTCGACGACACGACCATCACCGTGACCACCCCGGCGCACGCACCGGGAGCGACGGACGTCGTCGTCACGGGGCCGAACGGCGACTCGGGCCCCGGCACCTTCACCTTCCTGGCCGCGCCGACCGTCACCTCCCTCACTCCGACCAGTGGTCCCGAGACCGGAGGGACGGCGGTCACCATCACCGGCACCGGCTTCACCGGAGGGACGGGAGTGACCTTCGGCGGCACCGCCGGCACCGCGTTCACCGTCGTGAACGACACCACGATCACGGCCACCACCCCGGCGCACGCGCCCGGGGCGACGGACGTCGTCGTGCAGAGCCCCAACGGCGACTCCGGCCCCGGCACCTTCACCTTCGTGGCGCTGCCGGCCATCTCGTCGATCACCCCGCCGAGCGGCCCGGTGACCGGCGGCACCCCCGTCACCATCACCGGCACCGGCTTCACCGGAGCGACCGGCGTGACCTTCGACGGGACGCCCGGCGTCGGATTCAGCGTGACGAACGACACCACCATCACCGTCGCGACCCCCGCCCACGCGCAGGGACCCGTGGACGTCGTGATCCAGCACCCGATCGGGAACTCCGCTCCGGGGACGTTCACCTACCTCCCGCTGCCCGTCATCACCTCGGTGACGCCCGCCAGCGGGCCGGAGACCGGCGGCACCGCCGTCACCATCACCGGCAGCGGCTTCACGGGAGCGACGGGCGTCACCTTCGGGGGCACCCCGGGCGCGAACGTGACCGTCGTGGACGACACGACGATCACCGTCACCACCCCGGGCCACGCGCCCGGCGCCGTCGACGTGGTCGTGACCACGCCGGCCGGGCCCTCCGCACCGGGCGGCTTCACGTTCACCCCGGTGGTCGGTCCGCCGGCGATCGGCACGATCACGCCCGATCACGGCCCCGAGACCGGCGGCACCGCCGTCACCATCACCGGCAGCGGCTTCACCGGCGCGACCGGCGTGACGTTCGACGGCATCGCGGGCACGGCCTTCACCGTCGTCGACCCGAACACCATCACCGTCACGACGCCGGCGCACGCCGCCGGCCCGTCCGACGTGATCGTGCAGAGCCCCAACGGCGAGTCCGCCCCCGGCGCCTTCACGTTCGACCCGATCCCGACCATCAGCTCGGTCGCACCGACCAGCGGACCGGAGACGGGCGGCACAGAGGTGACGGTCACCGGGACGAACTTCACGGGGGCGACCGGCGTGACCTTCGGCGGGGACGCGGGGACGGCCTTCACCGTGGTGAACGACACCA
>NZ_MKVJ01000008.1 GCF_001898805.1 Leifsonia sp. 71-9 | reverse complement strand
ACCACTGATCATTAGAGTTTTTCTTGCCGTTCCGGCACAAAGATCGAGAGCGGGCGGAGGAAGCGCAGTGCCCGAAGGGAGCGGTTGCTAAGCGCAGGGAGCGCAGCGAGCGGAGTCTGCAAAAAGCGATCGGAGGGAACGGAGCTGATGGAGCTCGCTATGATCGGCTGCCGGATCGGAAAGAAAATTAAGGAAACAGCACGCCGGAGGCGTTCCATCCAGGAAAGACAGCGCCGCCTCCGTGCGGCTCCTCTTCCCGGCCTTCTCTCGTCTCGGGCCCGTATTGATACAGCGTTCTCTGTACTATTGATCGCATGACGATTACCGCTGCGGCCGCCACGGTCACTCACACCGCCGCCTTGGCACGATTCGGCCACGCGTTGTCGGACGCGACCCGGGTTGGGATTCTTCTGGCCCTGCGTGAGGCGCCCGCCTTCCCGTCGGATCTCGCCGAGGCGCTCGGGGTGTCCCGCCAGGTGATGTCGAACCAGCTGGCCTGTCTGCGCGGGTGCGGCTTGGTCGAGGCGATCCCGGAGGGTCGTCGAACCTGGTATCGGCTCGCCGATGGGCACATCGCTCCCGCGCTGGATGAACTGCTGCGGGTGACGCTGTTCGTGGAACCGGGCTGCTGCGCGGGCGAGGAATGCCACTGCGCATGAGCACTCTCAGCATCGACCGCACGGGCGTTCTGCAGCGACGTATCCGGTGGGTCGTCGCCGCGACCATCGGCTACAACCTGATCGAGGCGATCGTCGCGATCGCCGCGGGGAGCGCCGCGTCCTCGGGTGCTCTCATCGGGTTCGGACTCGACTCGACGATCGAGGTCCTCTCTGCTGCAGCCGTCGCCTGGCAGTTCACCCGCCGCGATCCGCAGCGGTGGGAGAAGCCCACACTACGGGTAATCGCGATCGCCTTCTTCGCGTTAGCCGCCTATGTGATCATCAGTTCCTTGCTGACCGTGTTCGGCCGGGTGGACGTTCACCATTCTCCGGTCGGGATCGTGCTCACCGCGCTCAGCGTGATCATCATGCCCTTCCTCTCCCTCGCCGAACGGCGAGCCGGCCAGGAACTGGGTTCGGCGACCGCCGTCGCGGACTCGAAGCAGACCCTGATCTGCACCTACCTCTCCGCTGCCGTGCTGATCGGCCTGCTGTTGAACTCGTTGTTCGGTTGGTGGTGGGCGGATCCCATCGCGGGACTGGTAATTGCCGTTTTCGCTATCCGTGAGGGCATTGAAGCCTGGAAGGGCGACGCCTGCGCCACCTCCGTCGGCATGCTGCTGGAAAAGGAAGACGACGACGAGCACCTGGAGCACGGGCACCAGCACGGATGATTTGCAAGGCCGCCCGGGGCCGTCGCGCATTCCTGTTCAGCTCATAACCGCGCTCAGGTGGGGGAACATTTGTCGCGCGATATAGCGCTTCAGGCTGCGACGGACCTCCCGCTTGCTCTTACCCTCCCCCAGCCTCCGGGCAAGATAGTCGCGGGTTGTCGCGTCGCAGCTGAGTCGGTCCCGGGCGATGACGTCCAGCGCTCGGTTCAGTTGCCGGTCGCCGTGCCGGTTGAGCCGGTGCCTGGTTGCGTTTCCGCTCGAGGCTTCCAGCGGCGACGCCCCGGCCAGAGCGGCGAATGCTGCCTCGCTGCGCACGCGTCCTTGGTGTGAATAGGCTGCGACGACGATGGCTCCGGTGACGGCACCGACGCCGAGCAGCTGTTGCAGCCCAGGTGCGAGCTGTTCAACGAGGCTGGCCAACGCAGTGTGGTTCTCCGCTAGCTCGAGTGTGAGCGCTTGGACGGAAACGGCCAGCCGTCGAGCTTCCTGCCGGATGGTGATCATCGCGGCGTCATCCGCAGCGCGCTGACGCCAGCCCGCGACCTCGCGGACCTGAATATCGGTGAGCGGCTTGCGCGCATCCATACCCAGGTCGAAGCCTCGGAGCAGAGCCGTCAACGCGTTACGCTCCGCAGTTCGCCGACCGTCCATCGCCCGCCGTTCGACCAAGAGAGCCCCGAGGGCCGAACGGAGTCCGTCCGATCGCGGAGTCGTCAGCCGTTCGACGTCAGAGGCAAGCGCGGTCCGGACCGCCGCGACCGCGCCGATCTCGTCCGATTTGCCGCGACCAGCACGAGCCGCCCGTTTGGGTGGACGGACATCGCAAACGTCCACGCCGGCGGCGATCAGCGCTCGTCTGAGGCCCGAACCATAGGAACTCGCCCCCTCGATGGCGACCGGGACGCGGCCGTTCGCGCGGCGCCGGATCCAAGCGAGCGCTCGACTCAGGCCGTTCGCCGTCGTCGTGAACGTCGCCGCGACAAGCCGCGGGCCCGTTCCTGCGTCCAGCACGGCATAGGTGTGTGTTCCTGCATGCGTGTCCACGCCGACAACGTGGTCAAAGTGATCAGCGACCGAGCTCACTTCGATGGTCCCCTTCGGTTGGCGAACTCGAATGCGATTTCCGCGCTGACGCACCTGGGTACATCCTGCCGATCTCCGACGCCCGGGACCGGCTTATTTGTCATGGGATCGGCTGGCCGAACCGGTCGGGCTCAGCCAGCCGACGGTGTCGCATCACCTCAAGCTGGTGCTGGACGCGGGTTACATCACACGATCGAAGCGCGGCACCTGGTCGTACTACAAGCTGGTCCCGGGGAACCTGGAGCGCGTGTCGAAGGTCCTAACCACGGCGTTGTGACCGAGCTCGCCCGACCACCTGTCGGACGACCTAATTCGGGGCCAGACGTGCCGCCAGGGAGCCGACTCGGCGTGCGATCTCCTCGAAGGCCGCCTCGAACGCTTTCAAGCTGCCGTCCAGGACCGGTTCAGGAATCGACCGATCAGCGCCACCGAGTCCGAGTTCCTCGTGCGCTCGGTCAGACCGTGATCACGTAGCCTCCGGCCTCGACGACATCCGCGTACAGCTTCGGACGTCCCGCCAACACGACGCCATGTCGCGCTGCGACCTGCATCGCACCCACCGCGACCCCGAGCACCGGGTGCGTCCCCGCGGACACGGCCGGGACATCGCTGGAGCGCGACCAGAGCGCCTCCGCCACTTGAGACCGAGCCGAGTTCGCGGTACACACGAACACGACACTATGCGCGGCCGCGTCGGCGGACGGCCCCAGCGCCGTGAGCGCGGCCGGTTGCGAGCGCACGCGGCAGCTTCTCCCGTCCTGGCTGTTCTGGTTCCTGCCCGCGATCATCGGGACACCCCTCATCATCAGGGTTGCGGTTCGATATCGTCACCGTCGGCCGTCGGCCGTCGAACTAGCAAAAAGCCTGAGCGTGGAGCCGACTGCATTGGCGCAAGGTGTGTGTCTTCTCCCATTCCAGCCTGCGATCGTAACGGCCTCCAGCTGCTCCACGACCGACCCTCGCTATTTGCAGACTCCGTCGCTACGCTCCTCCGCTTAGCAACCGCTCCAGCCGGCGCTGCGCAGCCTCCACCCGTTTTTGATCTTCGTGCCGGAACGGCAAGAAAGACGAGTGGACAAAGGAGCAAGTGAATCATGAGGAACACGACCATCACCCGAGCCGCGGTGGACCGACAAGCAAAGGCGGAGGCACTGCACGCGTCGATCGTGGAGCAGGTCCAGCAGCTCGCCGACAGCGGCCAGTGGCGGGCGTTCCTCGAGTTCGCCCGCTCCTTTCACACCTACAGCCTGAACAACCTTCTGCTGATCCTCGCCCAGAAACCGGACGCGACAATGGTCGCCGGTTTCCGGCAATGGCAGGCTAAGGGGCGACAGGTGCGCAAAGGCGAGAAGTCCATCAAGATCTTCGGATATCGCGAGAAGACCGCGACCACAGACGACGACGCCGGAGCAGACGAAGGACGCGTCATCCGGTACTTCCCGACTCTGTCCGTATTCGACATTGCACAGACCGATCCGGTCGAAGGGGCCGACCCACTCCCGAGTGATCCAACACAACGACTCACCGGCGGCGACGACCACGGCGTCATCGCTCCACTGACCGCTCACCTGGAGTTAAGGGGATGGGCGATCAGCCGCGCGCCGTTGACCCATGCCAGCGGGTACACCGACCCCGAGGCGCTGCGGGTGATCCTGGCGGAAGGCATCAGCGTCGAGCAGTCCGCGAAGACTTTGATCCACGAGACGGCACACATTGAGCTCCGCCACATCGAAAGCGTCGAGGAGTACCGGCAGCACCGCGGACGCATGGAAGTCGAGGCTGAGTCGGTCGCCTACGTGGTCGCTAGCCTGTGCGGCTTCGACACCAGCGCGTACAGCATCGGCTACATCACCGGATGGAGCGACGAGGATGTCACCGTGATTCGCGACTCTGCCTCCCGCGTCCTCGCGGCGGTTCACAGCATCGCGGAGATGCTCGACCGGTAATCACGAAAATGAACCCCGACCCATCTTGTGGGTCGGGGTTCTCTAGCGCTCCTGAGCGGCGCGAAGTGGGGGCGGAGCGAGAACCGACAAATGCTGAGCGGGAGAGGTGGCCGTGACAAGAAAAGACGAGACCAAGGGACAACAAGCAACGAAGGAACCCAAGAGGAGGAAGCCCAACGAGAGAACGAGACCAGAAACAAGAGAAGACCAGAAGGAGGACAAGCCAAAGGGAAAAAGCGAATGCACGTAGGCACTCTTTGAGTGTGCGCGCTCTGTGCGCGCCAAGAAGCGCGCGCAACCGGAAGTTCTAAGTGTGAGAGGTGGAGTTGCGCGTTGGAAGCGTGGACAGGCAGCCCAAGGGGTCAAGCAGGCGGTCCACTACGCCTTCGGCGGCGTCTGCGACGCCACCCTGACAGCCAAGACCGCCGACGGCGCGCTCGCCGCCGCCGGCTACGCGGACGCTGTGATGACCCGCTACATCGTCGAGAACGGCGCCATCCGCGACGACCTTCTCACGCGGTCCCAGCTCAAGGATTGGGTCGACGGTGTCGACCCGCTCACGGGCGAGCGTCGGGGCCGGGATCTGGAGTCGCCGGTCGCGGATCTGATTCTGGATGCGACGATCAACGCACCGAAGTCGTTCTCGATCGCGGCGATCCTGGACCCCGAGTTGGCGGCCGCGTACGAGGATCTGCAGGACCGGTTGCGGGACCGAATCATCAAGCTGTGGCAGAGCGAGCTCAACGCTCGACGCGGCAAGCAGGGCGCTATCCGGGAAGACCTCGCTCGCATCGAAGTAGTCGAGCTGCGGCATGAGCGGTCGCGGTCGCTGGACCCGCACAAGCACCGCCACCTCTGGCTGAACGTCAAGGTCCAGGGGCTCGACGGCAAGTGGTCGAACGTGGATACAAGAGTCGCGCTGCGGTTCCAGAACGTCGTAAACGCCGAGGGCGACCTCGCTTCCAGGACCGACCCAACGTGGATCGCCGCCCTGGCTGCCAAAGGCTTCACCCTGAACTCGGACGGGGAGATCGGAGAATTGCAGCATCTGGTGAGGCCACTGTCGAAGCGCTCCGCGCAGATCGAATCGAACAAGGCCGCGCATCTTCGGCAGTGGAAGGAGCAGCACCCCGGCGAGGAGCCCTCGTCCACGGTGCTGGCTCAGATCGATCAGTGGGCGTGGGCGGCGGGTCGACCGAACAAGCCTGGTCACTTGAATGAGGAGGATTGGGCGTCCGTAGTCATGGCCGAGATTCTGCACGCCGATCCGGATAGCGACCGGGCACGGACCGCGGTCCGGGCACCCTCGGTGGGCGTCGAGGACCTCGATCTTGAGCTGCTGGCGGCTAGGGCGATCGTTGACGCCGACACCCGGTCCACCGGCACAGGAGGTCGGTTCAGCGACATGGACGTTCTGGCCGGCGCGATTCGGGCGATCGCGAGTTCCGGCGTCGTTGCCGACCGGCAACACTTGGCTGAGCTCGTCGATAGAGTCATCGCCTTCGCCACCCGCACTTACACCGTCACGCTGCTCAGTGAGACGAATATACCGGCGCACATTAAGCGACGAATGGCCACGTCGACCGCGACTTTGAAAGCCACCCTCACACAAGGGATCGAACGGATCTCGGCTCCCGGCGCGGCGCTGAGCACAGCTGAAGTGAACGCAGTTGCGCAAGTTGTAGAACCAGAACGTTCGCTAGACAGGGGCCAAGTCGCTGGTGCAGCGGCCATAGCCGGCTCCTCGAGAAGTGTCGCGGTGTCGGGCGCTGCCGGGACGGGCAAGACAACGATGCTCAAAGTCGCAGGTGCAGCGCTTCGTCGACGTGGCCGCAACATGATCATCGTTGCGCCGACGAAGAAGGCGTCGGCCGTGGCCGGCCGTGAGACGCAGAGTGCGTCTTCGTCTCTGCATCAACTACTGCATGACTATGGCTGGCGGTGGACTACGAACAGGGCCGGCGGAACTGATTGGCGCTGCCTCCAGATCGGAGAAATCGATCGCAACACCGGGCGCGTGTACGACGGTCCGCACCTTGCAATCCATCCCGGCGATCGGATCGTTGTGGACGAAGCCGGGATGCTCGACCTCGGGGCGGCTAACGCGCTCGTCGAGGTGCTGGAGCGAACCCAGGCGACGGTGGCACTCGTAGGCGACGAACGTCAAGCGTTGCCTGTGGGTCACTCCGGGGCGATGGCTCTCTTCTGGTCCCACTCCGCAGACCAGGTCGAGCTCATGACGATCCATCGATTCAAGGATCCCGTCTGGGCAGACTTGACGTTGAGATTGCGCGATCCGCAAGGACGCGCCGCGTCCGAGAGCGTCGCCCACGATCTCGTGGCCGGTGGCCATGTTGTCCTCGCCAACAGCGAGGCCGGGGCGCGAACCGGAATGGTCTCAGCCTGGTTCGATGCGGAGCGGCAGCGACAGTCGATCGCGCTGATCTCTGCGACGCACGCCGAAGCGTTGACGATCAGTGAGGATATTCAAAGTCGCCGAATCCGAGGAGGCGAGATCGACACAAGCGATTGCACCTCGGGTCAATCTGGTCAGCCGATCTTTGTGGGCGACATAGTACAAACCCGACGAAACGATCGCGGATCGGATGTCCAGAATCGTCAGCATTGGGTGGTCAAGCGAATCACAGCAGAACACGTGATTCTCGCATCCTCGGCTGACTCGACCGACCTCAAGAAGGTCAGCCACGAATACGCCCACGCTCACATGCACCTGGGGTACGCATCAACAGTTTACGGAGTCCAGGGCGAGACCACGGATCGTGCGCTCGTCGGACCCGGTGTAGACGCCGCTGGGCTTTACGTTGGTCTTACGCGGGGCAAGGAGAAGAACGACATTGTTCTCGTTGCGCCAACCGAAGCTTCCGCTAGAACGCAACTCGTCGAGATGATGCAGCGGCAGTCCATCGAAGAGACTCTAGACGCGTCCCGGGCAGCCGCACGACTTGAATTGAATCGCGCAGCCCAGAAGGAGACGGGGCCGTCCACAACGGCGCCTCGAAATGGAGATGCGGTCCTCGGCCGATGACGTAGGGCTAGGGCGTTGCTAGTCCGACACTCCGAGCCTCTCGGCCGAGCCCGTTGACGCCGTCTAGCGCGCCGTCCCGTGCCCGAAACCGAAGGAGTGCGACGCCAAGCGCGTCAGCCCGGTCGCGCGCCTCCGGGAACACGCCCCCCGGCATGAACAGCAGAGGGAATCGCCCGTCCCCGGCCGAGGTGGCGGCGGCACGCTCAACAGGGTCAACATCAAGGTTGCCCCGTCGGTTTTCGACCCAGCCGAGGAAGTGCGAGCTATACAGATCGCAGACGTCATGAGCTGCTTCCTCAGTCACGCGCGCGTCGGATGCGCCAAGGTGGACCATCCACTCCCGGCACAACTCAATTGCTTCAGCGTCGGAGACCCCCCACGGCCTAGGCGACGGCGCTTGCATACTCACGGCGATAGTCTGCACCGAACAGCCGGCATCTGCCTACAGATGAGCTACTGGCGCTGAGGGCGAGCGCCCCGGGTCCGTCCATTGTCAGGCCGGTGTCACCCGTGCCCGCAAGGTTAGTCCAACGCCAACTTGGGCTCGATGTCCTCTACAGCGCCTTGTTGACTGCCGCGACGAGCCTGGACCAAGCGGCCCGTTCAGGTGCCGGAAGAGCGGAGTATCCGTGGTCGCGGATCCACCCGATAAAAGCCTTCGACAGCTTCCACTTCGAGACTGCCTTGCCGTGTTCGCTTGCGAGGATTTCCATAATGGGCCGCCCGGGCTGAGACCCGATCGTGGCGGTGCTGTCCCAGCCCAGCTCTTTCGCAACGTCGGCAACCGTGGATCGAAAGAGATCCTCGATCTCGGCGCCCTTCACGGCCGTTTCCAGAAAATCGCCAACCCGTAGTACAGCCTTCTTTGGCAATAGGGCTACGAGACAATCCTGGGCTGCTGCCTGATCGCCGGCGCTGTCAGAGTCCAACAACGCGGCCACGTTCAGGTTCTGGCCGGCATAGATGGTGCAGAAATAGGCGACCTTGCTTGCCGATCCAGCGGGAATGATGGCCGGAGAGTTCTTGAATGAATCAGCGCTCTCGGCTTCGGCCGCCTCGTTGGTCGCGTTGAGGTAGAACATGTCCGTTACACCCTCGCAGACGAGGTTTCGCTTTTGGGAGAACATGCTTTGTGCCAGTTCATAGCCCAACGCGGCTTGGAGCGGAAATATCGAGCGTGGATCATCGACTTGGAGGCGCGAGTGCACTTGGGTGCCGGTGGCGCGCTCCTTCATCTCGACAATGCGCACCAGGTCGAGCTCGTCCGAGCCGACCATGAATGGTGAGTGTGTCGAGTAGATGATTTGGTTGTTCTCCCCGAGCAGGGAGATTGTCTTGCGAAACTCCTGCTGCTTGAGGGCGTGCAAGCTCAGTCCCGGTTCATCAAGGAGGAGGATCGCTCCCTCGAGAGCGTCCTCTGCTTGTGCTCGGAACACGACGAAGAACGAGACGAGCCATCGAAAACCTTCGCTGCGCTGGTCGAGTTCGACCTCGACGCCGAGGTCATCAACGACCATGACTTTCAGATACTGGCCGTCGGCGACCATCCGGAGAGTGAGAGTTTCATCTCCCCAGACTCGACGGAGGTCTTGGGTAAGGGTGACGCTGGCGGCGTTCAGCTGGTATTGCCTGCTGTCAAGATTGCGTTCGTGAGCCTCGACAGCCGCGTCGTGACGTTCTCGCGAGTCCTCGTTGGTCTCGTAGTCGTGAGGCTTCTCCGGGGCGCCCTTGGCGAGGTCGGACAGTTCCTGGGCAGTGAAGCCCAGGAACTTCAGAAGACATAGGTTGCCAAAGTCGTACTCGTTGTCGATGTCACCTCGTGCCTCGCGCGCGGCGAGTGACTCAAGATCGATGCGAGGTCGGACAGTGAAGTAGCTCGAGTAGTAGACAAGCAGAGGCAGCCTGTCGCGGAGCGTGGTGTACACCTCCGCGATTGCAGTTCCAGTGTCCGCGAGACCCATCAGCTTTTGCCAACGGCCGATCTCCTTTTCGTCGTCCTCATCGACGAGCGGAAGGGCCTCGTTGAGCGCGCTCTTGAGAGAGGTGTTGGGTCCACCCAGGAGCTTTTCTCCGTCGGATAGTTCTAGAACTGAGTCGAGTTCCGCCAGCGCGTCCTCTGGCTCTTCCTGCTTCGCGACGTACGCACGCAGCCGCACTAAGTCTTGCCGTGCATCCCGGATTGTCGGAGTCACGGGGAAACCCTGCAGGCTGTACTTGAGCGAATTGTCCATGTAACGATGCCACGTGATCGTCGCGGTTTCTGGGACAGTGACCGACGCGGGAAGAGCGCCCCGGTCAGCATCGTCAAGGCTGAATGTCGCCTCGGCGACTTGGATGTCCTCGACCCTGCGTTGACCTCGCTGGATCTCGTTGAGTCGTGATCGCGGATAGTCGAACAAGTAGTCGAGGCGACCTGCTTCAGCCGGAGGGTTGATCGACTGGAGTGCCTTCAACAGCGCTGTTTTCCCGGCCTCATTCACCCCGACCAGGATCGTCTTGTCTTGCTCTACCAGGAACTCGGTTGAGTCCACCACAGAGCGATAGTTCGTGATCCTTGCTCGTGTTATTCGCATCGCTGCTCCTCCATTCTCAGCCTAGGGCACGGCTGGGGGTTTGCTGAGAATGGCCCCTTGTTTGGGGGTTCAAAGGAAGGCAACCAAACCGAACGAATGGGCTCAGCGAAGGGCTGGCACCACAGCACTCGAGTGCCCACGCGCGGCAAGGCGTCGTCCGCTTCGGCCGCCGAAATCCATCGCGGCGGTGCTGCGCGCCCTAGCTGGTATCCGCACTCGAACAAGGTGGGACGTGCCTCTGCGCGTCCCCACCTTGCCCTCTACGCCACGGACGGGAAGGGGCCGGAAGAGTTCTTGCTGGCAATAGGCCCGGTCGCGGGTACGTCCGGGCCCTCAGCTTTTGGGGAGCGTCGGGTGACCTCCGCGGTGGTATAGCGCAGCGACGGGCCGACGCTTTCGGCGACGACTTCGGTGGCGGCACGGGGTTCACCGGTGGCCTGGTCGGTCCAGTGACGGAACTCGAGGTTGCCGTTGACGATCACTGTGTCACCCTTAGCGAGGCTGGCACGGACGTTCTCGGCGGTGCGGCCGAAGACGGTGGTGCGGTGGTACTGGGTGTCGCCGTCGACCCATTTGCCGTCTTCGAGCTTGCGGTCAGTGACCGCGACGGTGAACTTGGCGAACTTGGTGCCGTTCTGGGATTCGCCGTAGTCGGGGTCGGCGACGAGGTTGCCTTCGATGCTGATCGGGACTCGTGTGCTCATCGTTCTGTTCCTTCCGATTTGGCGGCCACGGGTTGGGTCGCTCTTCACTTAGAACTTCCGGTTCGAGTTCGGAAAATGCGCGCAGAAGGCGCGCAACGCGGGCCACGGCGCACTACCCGGAGCCGTGGCTTTGGCGGATCCACTCGGCCCACTCCGCGGGTATGTTGTCGTTGCCGGTTTGTGGGAGTTCGGTGTGGCCGTTGTGGCATTCGCCGCTGTACCAAGTAGCCAGTCGGGGCACGGCGACGGCGAGGCGTTCGTGCCAGCCGATTGGCCCATAACCGGCGTCGAGGCTGTCGTAGGAGACCAGCCAGGCAGTGTGCAGGGCGGAGAGTTCTTCGACGAGCGCGCCGTGCTTGAACCAGCAGGGCGGGATCTTCCTCGTAGCGATGTTGTAGCGGTGGGTAAACCAGACCACCCAGCTTCTAAGGTCGGCCCAGACCTGCGGGGCGTCCTCGTCGACCAGGGTGCGCCAGTTGATGACGCGGATGCCGAGCATCCCCGGGCTCTGCCGGGGCGCTTGGTCTTCCCATCCCTCTGCGAGGGAGGCGACGAGGTCGTCGAGGGGGATGTCGTCGGTCACTGCTGCTCCAGGGACGCTTCGATGTAGTGGGCGATCTTTGCTTGTAGCCGGGCGATGGCCTGGATCGACGCGGTGCGGCGGGACACGAAACCGGAGAGGGCACGGTCGCGGTCGATCAGCTGGTGCACGTATTCGTGGCAGCGCGGGTGCAGGGCCGTCAGGTCCTCGTGCTGCTCGTGGGCGGTCCAGCCGTGCGGGGCTTGGGTGACGCCGCGGTAGTCGAGGTGGTGCAACTCAAGAGTGCGGGCGCTGCCGGCGCCGAGGCAGAGGGCGCAGCGGATTGTGCCGTTGCGGGACCCTTCCTCGAGGAACCAGCGGTCGCGGCGGGCGAACCAGGCTCCCGAGTGCAGATAGTTGGTCCGGTACGTGTTGTCCCGGGCGGGACGGCGACGGTTGGACATCAGTCTCCCTCTCCCGCTGATCCTCGACGATCGAGCGCGGCTTGGTACTGTTCGGCGAACACGACCTGCTGGTCGCGCTCGGTGAGCTTCTTCCCCGCGCTGACCCGTCGGGCGTCGTCACGGTCGGTCCAACCCCGCAGGTCAAGCAGGATTCCGCGACGGTTGCGATACGCGAGCAGCCCGACAGTCTCGGGCATCCGGCGGATCTCATCGATCGTCATCACCGGCACCTTCTCGTTCTGCACGTTCGTGGACGACCCGTTGTCGTTATAGGAGTGCCCCGTGTTCCGGGTCCGCCGAGTCCCAAGAAGCGATTCGATGTCGCGGAGGTGGTCGACGTCAGATGCGCCGCCGAGGAGCAGCTTGGCAGTGGCCGCCGACCAGATCGTGTCGGCCTCAGACCTCGACCAGGCGGTCTCGGCCTGCGAGAGGGCCTGGAGGACGACGATGGTGGAGATTCCGATGCCGCCACCATCGGCCATGATCCGTGGCAGCGCAGGCCAGGAGAACATGTTCGCGATCTCGTCCAGGACCAGCGCGAGCGGGAGATCCAGCCGCGACCCCGGCGAGGCGAGAGCTTTCCGTCGTGCCGTTTCGACGACGTCGTCGAGGACCGCGCCGAGGAACCCGCCAACAGATCCTGCGCCGGCGCCGGTTCCGACAAGGTAGAGGCTGTTGGACCCGGCGAGGAACGCATCAAGGTCGAACTGCTCCCCCTGCCCCGGGGTCATCGCCCTCCGGATCGACGGGATGGACAGTGGGCGGAGCGCGCCGAAGACGCCGAACCAGGAGTTCGCCAGGAGCTTCTCATCGCCGTTGATGATCGCGTCCAAGTCTTCCGACCAACCGGGACTGCCCTGGTTTGCGAGCACACTAACGGCCTCGCGTGCGAGCCGCGGGTTGGAACCCCACCGCGCCAACGCATCTGTGCCACGTTCCGAAACTGCTGCAGCGTGGAGCAGTCGGGAGAGCACCGACGAGGACACTTGAGCCCATTCCTGGTTGGTCTTCGACGCGCCGAGCGCGGTGCCGGCGATGATCGCCTGCCCGCGCTGGTCCGCCACCAGGGGGTCCTCGCACCCAGCGACTGGGGAGATGCGAAGCGCCGAGCGGACACCGGTGAGCTCCTGCGGATCGAACACCGTAACGTCGCCGACCCGGGCGCGTTCGCGCATCGTTGCTGCGAGGTTGTCGTTGCGGGTGGAGGTGGTGATGAGCGGGCCGTCCCAGTCGAGGATGGCGTTGATGATGAACCGGTAGCCCTTCCCGGAACGAGGCGCGCCCTCAACAACGATCGAGTCCTCGATCGACACATAGACGTCCTGCCCATGCGCACTGCCCACCTTCCAGCCAGCCGCAGACGGCGCAGGGGTGACCAGCGACGGCCGAAGGGTCTTGGCGCGGCGAAGAGCAGTGCGTGCGGATGTGTGCTTGCGGACTTCGCCGGGCTTGGCGAGCCCGTCGCGGCCGCGGAGGTCGTTAATGAAGTGCCGGTCCGACTGCCGGTAGCGAAGCCACCAGATCACTCCGACAGCGATCACGCTCAGAAGGAGAAAGACGGCGAGCAGATCGAGGACCCGGATTAGGGTGACCGGCGCTACGCACCCCGGCACCAAGCTGAAGCCGGAAGGGTCGGCGCCCATGGCCAGTTGCAGACCGGCGAAGACGCTGTCTGGCTGGCCGCCGCCGCAGATGGCGGTGATGGTCGCGGTGGCGATGCCGGTGGAGAGCCCGCCGGCGACGACGAGGGCGAAGAGGCTGTAGAGGGCGACGTGTGTCCAGGAGGAGCCGTGGGTTCTCATGCTCGTTCACCGCCCATGGCGTCGGTACGGAAGATGCCGAGCTCGTAGTCGGTGCAAATGTTGCGCACCTTCGCCACGCGGTCCTGACCGATCTGCCAGAGCCCCTCCCCCTTGTGGAGCTTGCGGACCAGGTCGGCCTGAGTGTCGTTCCAGCCCAGGATCTCCCGCGACCTCGCGATCTCCCCCGAGTGCTGCGCATACGAGATGCGAGTCTCGCAGTCGGCCAACAGGCCAAGCGCACGGGAGTGCAGGGCGCTATTGCGGTCACCCAGCGCGTCCAGGTCCGCGACTCGGTGGAGAAGGTACCAGTTGGAAGTGCCGAGGTGGCGTGCGACCTTCTCGTCCTCGACCCGGTCGGCGAGACCGTCGCCGCCGGAGACGTCGTTGAGCAGCTCAACGGCGGCCTCCTCGTGGATAATCACTCGCGCCTGCCGGTTCGCGCCGAGCGAAGAACGGCGGATCCAGTTCGCCGTCGCCAGCCGCGCCAGCGCCTGCGCCTCCGGGGACGCCCCTTTCAGCGCGGAGGTGTCGACGACCATCATCGGGGCATCCGCATCGAACCGAACGGTGGAGGGCCCGTCGAAGAACCCGGTGAGATCGCCGGAAACCATCCGACGGAGCGAGTGCCCCAGTCGGTGGCCGGCCTCGACCACCTCCAGCGGCTGGCTCTGCTCGGGATCGACGAGACGGTCGTACACGTGGGTGATGGTGACCGTGGACTGGCCGCGTAGGGCGTCGAGTGCGACGTCGAGGGCGGTGTGCTCGACCGGTTCCAGGTTCCCGCCTTCGCGGAGGCGGCGGATGATCGTCTTCACCGTCGCCCGCCGGTATTGGAGGACGTTTTGGTTCCAGTCGGCATCCGAGAACGACGCATCTCGCGGTCCCTCATCCAGCAGGTTGATCCGGGCGGCCTTGCCGGGACCGACGCTG
>NZ_MKVJ01000007.1 GCF_001898805.1 Leifsonia sp. 71-9 | reverse complement strand
GGTCGATGACGATCTGCTCGACTTCCGAGAGAGCGTATCCCCAGGCGGCGAGCTGGGCGAGGTAGGCGGCTTTGGTCGCCTCGGGGTAGCGCCAGGTGCTCTTGCTGGTGGCGGACTCGATACCGCCGAGCACCACAGCGAGGCTGACGTGCTGTGCCTTGGTGGGGGACTGCTCGACGTGGGCGGCGAGCTTGTCGTCGTAGTAGCCTCCGCGCTCGATGCCGAGCAGCTGGTGGGCCAGCTTGTTTCCGGATGCGGCAGCGGCCCCCACGTCGCGGCGGTGGGTGGTGAGGCCCTGGGCGATCACCTTCGCGGCGTCCTTCGGCAGCGTCTTGCGGGTCAGGAACTCCGTGAGCCATTCGCGGCGCACTGTCTCGGCCGACGCCCACGCCTTGTTGTTGGCGATCAGCGTACGCCGCTCGGCTTTCTGCTCATCGGTCATTGGGCCGCTGGTGGAGCCCTGGATGCTAGCCTTATTGAAGCCTGCGGCCTTCGGGTCGCTGAGGAAGTAGCTGACGTTCGGCTCGCCGTCGAAGTAGACGCGGACGAACACAGCACGGCCTTCGGCGTTCTCGATGTGCTCCGGGGTAACTCGCTCGCCTTCGGCGGTGGTCAGCTCGCGGATGTTGATGTAGTCGGTGTCGTAGTAGCCGCGGTCGTGGTCGAGGATTTCGTAGCCGCGGCCGCGCAGCTCGTCCTCGGCCTGCGCCTTGACGTGTGCCCGGGCGCGGTCGTCGCGAGCACGCTGGGCCGCGTGGGCGAACTGGCCGGGGTCGTCGATTGCGATCTTGATCAGCTCGGCGCAAGTGGCCTCGTCGTCCTCAAACTCGATCAGGGTTGCGGCTTGGTCGAGGGTCAGCTGGTGTTCCTGGATCGCGGATGCGGCGACGGCGTTCTCTGCGACGGCCAGCCCGTTCTTCACCACGGCCTGCTTGGTCCCGGTGCGCTTGGCGATCGCCGTGACGCTGAGCCCTTCGAAGGCGAGCTGCTGGAACGCTGCAGCCCGGTCGCCGTCTGTGAGGGCTTCGCGCTGGTCGTTCTCGACCATCTGCTGCACGATGCGCCCCACGGTGGCCTCGTCCGCCTCCACGATGTAGGCGGGGATGCTGCTCAGTCCGGCCTCACGCGCTGCGAGGGTGCGTCGCTGGCCTGCCCGGACCAGGATGTTGCCCTGGGCGTCGCGCCTGGCCAGAACCGGCGTCAGAACGCCGTTCTCGCGGATGCTAGCCACGAACTCCTTGGTCAGCGGGGCGCTGGGGCGCACGTTGGCTTCGATGATGATCGCGTTGGGGTCGATGTGCTCGACGGTTCCCTGGCTTGCGGTAGTGGTGTTCACGGTTCTCTCTCCCGATCAACTGATTTTTTTGCCTGTCTGGCGAGAGAAATCAATAGAGAGCGGGAGCGCCGCAGTGCCGGGTCGTGGAATACCGGAACGCAGCGAGGATATGCCGCGAAAGCCCGGAACGCAGGCGCGGAGCGAACTACGATGACCGGCCAGACAGACGAAAAAAGCGCATCAAGAACAGTGCCGCGTAGCGGCTCCGATCAGCGCTCTCGAGCTCGTGTTTCGGGGTCGCGCTAGGAGACCGTGTAATCGCGACGCCCGCGCTCTTCTGAACCCGCGACCTTCCATCGGAGCTGCACGTCATGACGGTTTGCCCCGTCGTAGCTCGGCGCGTACCGCAGGATGATCGACTGACCGGGATGGATGCGCAGCCCCGGACCGTCAGCGAGTTGACCATCCGGCACAGTCTCGACTTCCAACTCACCGTCGCTGGGCAGGATTCCGATGGATACGTCCTCGAACGTGGTTTCCCCGTTGTGTCGTAGTTCGATAGTCGTCGAGTTGCCGAAATCCTCGTCAATCCGGGTCCACGGTTCAGGTGCGGCAGCCGCAGCCAGCTTCTCTTGCGCAGCGGCTTGGCGCTTCCTGATTTCGTTTGCCTCGCGCGCTAGGCGAGTCGCCTCGTCCCGCGCAGCCTCGGACTTTTCCTTGGCCGCTTCGGATGCGAGGCGTTCTTTGCGCGCAGTTCCGGCGGCGCGCCACGCTGCGGCCGCTCCGATAGCAGTGACGAGCAAAATACCGAGATTGATCCACGCGGAGGTGTCCATGTCGATCAAGTTATCGCCCAGGTACAACGTCCGATCCGCTAGGCGGCGTCTCCGAGGTATTGCCAGCGGCTTTCGGGGCTAAGCGCGCCGGCCGCGACCAGCTGTCGGGCGCCTTGATGGTCGGCTCGACGGTCGGCGGATCGTGGGTAGCGGGGCCAGATTCGTTCCCCGGGGCGGTCGGCCTCGAATAGTGGCCGGCTCGACGCATCGCGACGTCGTGGGCGCGTCCTGGGGGAGGCGTTCATAGTGGTGAGCTCGGCTTGCCACCAGGTCCACACTTCGCGTTCGGCTCGATATCGTTCGGCTCGATTGAGAAGGGTTCCGGCGACGCCGAGGATCCTTGCTGCGTGGTCACGGAGATCTCGCTTGGCTCTCGCCCATCCTTCGCGGTGTTTGACGATGAGCCGATGCCGGCGGAGACGGCTGAGGATCCTCGTGGTGTGGCGGATGCTGGTACCGAGGATGCGCGAGGCGGTCTCAACGGTGAGTGCTGGGTGTTGCCGGAGGGCGGCGTAGAGCTTTCCGGCGAGATGACCGAGGCCGGCGCGGGTGAAGAGGTCGTGTCGGCTGTCGGTCAGTTCGTCCTCGAGCTGGGCTACTTGGACGGCGCGAGCGTTGAAGAGATCGGCCGGGGGGCGGGGGTTATCTAGAGGTTGTGACCGGACTGTCCCGGAAGTTGTGGAAAGTGTGAGGGTCAAGCGCCATTCGGCGGCGTTGCCGCCGTCGGTGGTGGTGACCTTCTGCACGTATCCGTCGCGTGCGAGCCGCTGGAGGGCGTCTGCGGCCGTGGTGCGGCCGAGCCCGACCATCAGGGCGAGGTCACGGATGGAGGCCGCTACGACCCGTTTCCCGGTCTGCAGGGTGAGGTAGGCCAGGGCGGTCAGGGTGGAGCGCTCAGAGAGCGCGGCTTCTGTCCGTCCCCAGCGCCCGGGAGCGACGCGGAATCGCGTCAGGAGGTCGTCAACGTCGCGCACGATGGCGTCGAGCTCTGTCAGGTCGCGCGGCTCTCGTGCGGCCGGGAGCGGCCGTTGTACGGCCGCGTACTGCTGAGCCTTGGCCCACTGCCGTTCGAGTCGTTCACGCGCCTCAGCGGGGGAGCGGCGGCGGCGGGTGCCGCGGCCGGTGTTCTTGGTGCGGTAGTGCTCCATCCCGGGGGCGGTCCTGGCGGCGTGCTCGACGTCTGCCAGGGACCAGCCAGCGTTTGCGGCCGCCAGTAGGCACATGAAGCCGGTCCAGGACGGGTTGCTGCCGCCGTCGATCGTGGCCATGTGGGCGGCGCCGGCTGCGGTGAGCCGTCGGTGGGAGCGGTGCGAGCGGTCGACGGGGCCGGATGGGGCGCTCTCAGCGGCTCTCAGAGCGGGTTTCCGCTCGTCGAGCACCCGTGCGAGGTCGATCAGTTCGTCAGGAACGATCCTGCTGGCCGTGAGCACGTCGAGGGTGCCGCGAATGATGGTGGAGCTGGATCCGTCGCGGTGGGGTGAAAGCGGCGGCCGCGCGGCGCCCTCCCGCACGTTCAGGAGCATGCCGTGGTCGAGGGTGCGATAGTTCGCGCGGGCGGCGCGGGCGAGTGACGCCACGACGTCGGCCGGGGCTCCGCCCGGTACGGCGATCCAGATGTGGCGGCCTCCTGTGCCGGAGGACTGGCAGAGCACGTAGGCAATGGAGAGCTCGTCGAGGATGGCGGCGAGGGCGTCGGCTTCGTCGACGGCACGCTCCATGAGCTCGGCGTCGACGCCGTGCTTGTCCTTGCCGTCGAAGTCGAAGCAGAGCAGCCGGAACAGGCCCGCATCGTCGGCCAGACGGATGCACCACGGCGTTGTGGGTGCCTTCGGAGCGACGCGGTGGAAGCTGGGATAGCTGTTCTCGTCGAGGCGGCCGTAGGCGTCTCGCTTCATGACGCGCACGCGATCGCGGGGGCTGATTCGGCGGGTCAGCTCCCAAGCTGCATCGATATCGCCAGCAGACTGGCGCACGTTGAAGCCGGCCAAATCGTCGTATTTGGGACTATTTGTGCCTATCATGGTCTCACCTCCAGGTCCTGGATCTGGGCGTAACAAATGCCCCGGTCCTTCCGGGTCTTCTGAACATCACCTTGCGTCTGGTCCCTGGCCAAAGTTCTCAGACGCAAAGGCATCGGCTTTGGCCCGCCATCTCGATGGCGGGCCACCTTTGTTTAACCGGTTGCTATGGGCGGCTCCTGAGGAGGTAGGCGCGCTGGTTGCGCGGCCGTGAACCTCTGCGGGATGACAGAGGGAGTCTGGGTGCGACCGTGGACGAGAGCCCGGAAAGGGGCGCGAGCGACAGGTGCCGACACGCCGAAGTGACACCACAATGTGTCGCCGTCGAGGCATGAGGGGTTACCATGTCGTCACTCCTAGTTCTTGCCGGTTCTAGGTAAAACAAAGCCCCGGGCTTGTCCCGGATCTTTCAAACAGCCCCTCATCGTCCCGGTCGCCAAACTAGTCAGATGAGCGGCATCAAGCTTCGGCCCGTCACCTAGGTGGCGGGCCATTTGATTTAAGCGGCTGGGATAGGCAGCTCCAGTCGCGTTCGATCGGCTTGAACAGGCGCCAGCTCCGGCATGCCCGCTTCGCGGGCAAGGATCGACGCGATGTAATCTCCGACGTACTGATAGCCGGCCGCGGCGGCCTGCTCTTCGATCTTTTCGCCGACGGGGACTGCAACTCGGGACATAAGAGCCTTGCGCTGTCCCTTGCTTGGACGACCGCCGGTAGCAGTGCGCTTGTTCATGTGCCGATTCAATCCAGTTTCTGTAACTGAAACAGTGAGGCGCGCCGGTACGGCGCGATCCGAAGTTGACATGTCGGGTCATTGGTAGTCGCGCTCCCGCAGCGATGCAGGGCCTGCTTCGACGTCGTGTGGAGACTTGACGCCGCAGAGGGTGCAGTAGTTGTTGCGGAGGGACTGCGGCGTGCTGCAGTGCCGGCAGGGGGAGTCTCCGATGATGCGCTGTGCGCTCTCGGGAGCGTCGTCGACTGTGCCGTCCGGGTTGAGGATCTGCACGAAGGCGTCGGGGTGGATGCCGAGCTGGTAGGTGCCGTCGACGTCGGCGACAGTCAGCCTCACGGGGCGGCCCACCTGGCGGCCGATCGCTGCGCAGCGGGCGATGATGCCGGCCCGTATGCGGGCGGTGTCGGTTGCGATCAGGGCGCGGGAGGTTCCGCTGATCGTGAGTTCGCCGGATGCGTCGGCGCGCACGATCGCGCTCAGACGGGGTTGGGCGGGGATGAAGGTCGGCATCAGTAGTTTCTGTGGCAGGTGTCGTTGCAGAGGGTCATGCCGTAGAGCTCGTAGAACTTCTCGGGGTCGACCCAGCCGGGGACGGCCGGGTCGAGGGGGAGTGTGGCGACTTGCGGGTTGATGTTGCCTAGGACGTTGATGCGGAGGTCGAGGTGGCAGCCGGTGGCGGGTGCTTCATCGCCCACGAGGGAGATCTTCTCGCCGGTTTGCACGGTGTCTCCGACCTTCACGAGTCGGTCGGACTGGTGGCTGTGCAGGTAGGAGATTGTGTAGCCGTCAGGGCTCTTGATCGAAAGGTAGAGGCGGTCGGAGAGAACGACGGTGCCGGGCTGGATGGCGTAGATGGGTTTGCCGCACGGGTTCGGCCAGTTCTGCAGGTCATCGGCTGGGTGGTAGCTGCTTGCCCCTTCGGTGGGCGAGGTTCGCGGGCCGAACTTGTCGGTCATGTTGAACGGCATATCCAGCGGCATTCCGAGGGCGCCGCTGCCGCATCCGGTGGCCGGGGCGGCGGTGACGCCGCTGAGTGCGGCGGTGACCTGTCCGGCGGCGTCCCAGTATTTGGCGTAGTAGTACGGGTCGGCGTTGACCTGCACCTTGTGAGCGGCGATGGTGGGCTCGAGCGTCTCCCAGTTGGGGACGCTCTTCAAGCGCTCGAAGAAGAGCGTCGCGGACTTGAAGGGGTCCATCCGGTCCGCGAGGCTGCCCCAGCTGTCGCGCTGCTGGAACAGACCGCGCGAGTCGGGTCCGGCCTGGTCTCCGTAGTTGAGCACCCGGAGGCCGGATTCGCCCATCGCGGTCATGACGCCGATCTGCTGGGCTTGGGCACTGAGCCCGAGGGCTTCGGCGGCGTTCATGATGTAGGCGGCGTTCACGAGCTGATCGTGGCCGTAGCCGGCGACTGCGGCGGACGGAACCGTGTTCTCGTCGACCTTGACGCCGGCACCGGCGGGCCCGCACGCGGCTGCGGCGGCGTTGCTGCCGCCGAGGAGCAGGATGAAGCCGAACAGGAGTCCGACGAATAGGACGGGGACGAGCAGTAACGCGAGCACCCCCTTGCCGCCTTGCTGCATGTGTCTACCTCCCCGGTGGGGTGATTCGGTCGACGAGCCAGGGGTCGGTCGGTGCCTTCCGGGTGAGCGAGACGGCGTAGGTTCCGATATCGGTTGGGACGGTCACGACCAGCGCGTAGTCGGTGGCCCCGTCGACGACCGTCCCGCTGCCCGTGACGCGGTGGACCGGGACGTTCGATGGATCGGTGCCCTCGTACGCGGCTGCGCCCTGTTGGGTCAGCATCGGGTACAGGGCGTTAATCCATGTCGTCGCGTCCAGCTGCGGCCGCGCGAAGGTCGTCATGAACTTCTCCGCAAGCTTCACGGCCGCCGCCTGGCTGCTGGAGTCGGCTGCAGCGGGAGTCGGGGCCTTCGGCCCGTCATTGAGCCCATCGGTGGGCGTCGAGCGCGGGGTCTTGGTTGTGCCATCGGGAAAGGTTGCGACCGGCGTTGAGACCGGCGACAGTTGCGGTGCGCACCCGGTCAGGAGGAGAGCCGCGAGGGCGACGCCGGCGACGCCGGCGGCGCGCCTCACAGGCCCTCCGCTACTGCGGCCGCCGCGGCGAGCCATGCGCGGCGCGTGATCGGATTGAGGGCGTCGTAGCGGATCTTGCCGCTGTGCAGGGCCTCATCGAACGGGATGGTGACCACTCGGCGCGCGATCGCCGCGAAGCCGTTCGCGATCTGCTGGGCGTCGCCCTTGTCAGCGCTCTTCTCCGACTGGGAGACGATGACAACGGCGTTGTCGGCCAAGGCTGCGGAGCGTTCGTCCCGCTGTGCCAGTCCGTCGAGCAGGAGCGCGCCGGCTTCCGCGTGCTCTCCCAGCGCCGTGGTGGCGATGACGAGCTGGTCGCTGCGGTCGATCATCTGCTGCCACCGCTCGGCGGATTCGTCGTTGCCGGAGTCGATGAAGATCAGCCGGAAGTATTTGCTGGCGACCTGGTGGAGCGCGTCGAATTCGACGCGGCTGATCCGCTGGTCAGCGGAGAGCGCCTGCGGGTTGGAGCGCAGCACGTCGTACTTGTCGCCGGTCTGGTGGTGCACGAAATGTGCCAGGTCCGATGACTGTGCGGCGGGGGAGAGCAGCCGCTCGGTCTGCGGGAGAAGGTTGTGCACGGTGGCCTCATGCGGGCCTTGCTCGGTGCGCCAGCCCAGCGTGCCGCGCGTCTCGTTGTTGTCCCAGGCGAGCACGCCCGAGCCGCCGTAGCGGGCGAACACCGCGGACAGGAGCGCCGTTGTCGGGGTCTTGTTCGCCCCGCCTTTGCCGTTGACGATCGCGATCGTGCGCGGGCCGGGCCAATGTTGGCTCACGGCGTGCACGTCGCGGCGTTCGGCCAGTTCCGACTCGGACGGCGCGACCTGGACGCCGACGCGGGCGAGAACGCCACGCCATCCCTGCGTGGCGGGCTGCTCGGGTGCCTCCTTCTCGAGGAAGGATGCGCGGGCCGCGCGCCGCTCGCTGATCGTCGCCTGCGGCGGCACGGTGGCCTGCTCCGCTGCAGCTTGCGGCGCAGCGACCGCGGCAGGGGGCGGAGGAATGCGCTCGACGTCGTACGCCGGCGGCACCTCCACCCGCTGCACGGTGTCTTCTGCGGCCGCTGCTGGCTCAGCAGGGATGAATTCTCCGACGGCCTCCACACTGCCGTCCGGAGACACAATCAGCTGCCCTTGGCCCATCGCGTCCTGCGTAATGAGCATCACCGGCCGGCCGTACATGCGGGCTCGGCCGGTGACCTGGGTGAGGATCTGTTCGCGGACGTGAGTGTCGTTGTTGCCGGCGACCTCGTGGTGAGTCCCCTCGATCACCAGTAGCCCGGTCGCGTCCGGGTTCACGATCGCCCGAATGGTGGGGTGCGAGGATTCCTGCTGAGCCATGTGGCCGCCTTCCTAGTCGTCGCTGTGGCCGGTGTAGCGCCGTAGCGCCCACTTCTTGAAGTCCGCGGTGAGGATTGTGTATCCGCGTCCCAAGTTCAGGGCTGGGAGCTTTTCTTCGGGGTCGGCTGAGCCGATTGCTGCACGGATGATGTGCTCGCTCACGTTGAACACTTTCGCGGCTTCGCTCACGCTGAGAGTCGTCGGGAGACCCTCGAAAAGATCGTCGAGCGCCCCCATGTCAACCGAAAACCATTCCATGCTGTGCAATGATGCCAGTGTTTAAGTGAAATGGCACTGTTTGCCATTGTTTGGGTCTATTTGCATTCATTCGGGGTAAGCTTCCTTCCGGGGGTCGAAGTAACCATGTTGACAGTATGTCGATAGTCGTCCCCCGTTCGGGTGATACTTGGCGGTAGACAAGATAGTCGACTCCGAGAAGGGGGATCTTCGGTGACGGACTCTCAACATCCGTGGCTTGCCGGACCGGCGGTGCCTCAGGAGGCACCGCCGCCCCGAGCTCGCCGCGAACTCCCACGCCCGGCCGCTCCTCAGCCGGGCGTTCCCGCGCCTGATCACGCTGATCGGCTTCCGCGGCGAGACGTCAACCGTCCCGCACCGCTGTGGTGGCTCGGCGTCCATGGCGGCGCGGGGGAGTCCACGCTGGCCAACCTGGTCGCGGGATCTCGCACCGCCGGCCATGCCTGGCCGATCGGCTACGACGGTGCGACGACGAACGTCGTCCTTGTAGCCCGGTCGAATGCCTCGGGCCTCGCGGCCGCGCAGCGCGCCGCGATCGAGTGGGCATCCGGTGTGCTGCCCTCGGTAAACCTCCTCGGCCTCGTGATCATCGCTGACGCGCCCGGCAAACTGCCCAAGCCCCTGAGGGAGCTCGCACACCTCGTCTCCGGGGGAGTACCGCACACCTGGCACATCCCGTGGATAGAGGCATGGCGGCTCGGAGAGACGCCCAACCTCGAGCACGCACCCAAGGACGTTCGGGCGCTCATCACCGCGGTGAGCGCACTGACCAACACGACCAGCGCCTAACCGGCCTGACCGAAAGGAAGCACAATGCACACGCTCCACACCGTTCTCGACACCGTGAACTCCTTCGTTCCCCTGGACGTCCCCGACCCCGGGAACGGCTCAGCCCCTCCCGGATCCGAGAAGTTCATCGCCGTCATGGGCTGGGTGAAGTGGCTCGCCCTCGGCGTCGTAATCATCGGCCTGATGATCATCGGCGCGAAGCTCGCGATCGAGAGCCGCCGCGGAGAGGGTGGAGCACACCTCGGCGCGCTCGGCATGGCAATGGCCGGCGTGATCGTCATCGCCGGCGCTGCCAGCCTCGTCGGCTTCCTCGTCAGCTGACCGAAGGGAACAGACGCATGTCCGACAACCAGCCATCCGAGTCGAACCCCTTCACCACTCGGCGATTCATCGTCGCCGCGGTCATCGTCGGGGTCGTGCTGTTGTGCGCGGTCGTCCTAGTCGTGGGAACGGTGATCGGCGGGCAGGCGAAGCCGACCACCGGACCAACGCCCTCGAGCACGGCCACTCATTCCACCGCCACCGATGCCGACCCGAGCGTTTGCGGGTTGAAGGGCTATGAGGCCACGTCGTCGCTCGACGACGCCCCCAAGTCGGATTGGCAGCTTGTCGGGACAATCGCGGCTCCGACCGACCGTAAGGGCGCCGGCCCGGGCAAGATCGACACAGACGGCTTCCGCAGCTGCTATGCACATACGGCAACCGGAGCGCTCTATGCCTCGGCTAACTTCATCGCTCTCGGAAGTGACGCGACTACTCGCGCCAAACTGCCGAGTCTCATTGCGCCGGGCCCTGGTCGTGACGCGGCGAAGGCGCGGAGCAGCGAGAGTTCCGATTCGACGGGGTATCGGGCCCAGATTGCGGGATTCAAGGTCGACTCGTACGACGGAAAGAACGCAACAATCGATCTGGCGCTCAATTACTCGACGGGCCAGCTAGTGAGCCTCGTGCTGAAGCTGACCTGGGTCGAAGGTGATTGGAAATTCATCGCTGACGACAGCGGTAACCTGCCGATCCCGCCCGCGGCCTTGCAGAGCCTCGGCGGATATACGCCCTGGTCTGGAGCGTAGTCATGGCCGGATGCGCACCGCTTGACATCGTCTGCGCGGGAGGGGCGATCGTCTCTAAGGCGACCAACGACAGCCTGCAGCAACTGGTGAACAACGTCGTGGAGGGCGTTGGCAAGGCATTTTCTGCCCTCGGTTCGGTGTGGGTCCTGGTTCCTACGCCGAACCTCACCGGTGGCGGCTCGACCGCCACTAACTACTCAGCCGAGGGCGCTCAGGGCGCATCGGGCTTTCTTACGATCCTTCAGTGGTCCGTGTGGATCTCCCTCGCTATCTGCGTACTCTCGCTGATCGCTGGCGGGGCGCTCCTGGCGGTCAACCGTCGCCGTGGCGACGGTGAGCGGCATCTCGGTCGCCTCGGCGTGGTCATCGCCGCGGTGATCCTCATCTCCGGAGCCTCGGCCATCGTCGCGGCGCTCCTGCCGGGCATGGGATCTTCGAACGCATCGGATGCAGTCGGCTACATCCAAGACTCGCTCTGGTGGTACACCGGCGGCCTGGCCGTGCTGTCGGTGATCATCGCCGGTGCTCGAATGGCCTGGACGCAGCGAGCACAGGCAGGCAAGGACCTGCTGCAGTCGCTCTTCACTCTGGTCGTTGTGTCAGCTGCCGGTCTGACCGGTATCGGCCTCGCCGTCGCGGCGGCCGACGGCTTCTCGAAATGGATTCTTGACGGCGCGACTGGCAAGGACTTCGGCCAGAACATCACCGCAATGATCGGCATCAGCTCAACCAGCGCCATCGGCCTTATCGCCTTGCTCATCGTCGGCATCATTGCGACGTTCTTCACCTACATTCAGGTGATTCTGATGGTGATTCGCGGTGGCATGCTCGTGCTGCTCGCCGGTATCTTCCCCATCTCCGCAGCGTTTACGAACACGGAGACCGGGCGAGCCTGGTTCAAGAAGTGCACCGGCTGGCTGATCGCGTTCATTCTCTACAAGCCGGCCGCTGCGATCGTCTACGCGGCCGCATTCAAGCTGACCGGCGCCGACCTGTTCAAGGATGACGGGAGCGGTCTGATCAAAATCCTCACCGGCCTCGCACTCATGGCGATGGCGCTCGTGGCACTGCCAGCACTAATGCGTTTCGTAGCGCCAATGGTGTCCCAGGTTGGTGGCGGCGGCGGAGCGGGCTTGGCCCTTGCCGCCGGCGCTGGCGCTGGCGCCGCGGAACTGGCGACCGGCGCGATTCGCAAAGCCAACACGGGCGGCGGTTCAGGCGGCGGTTCTCCCAGCAATCCGAAAGCCACCGGCGATCCAAAAGCGACCGGCGCGACCCACAGTCCGGCTACCAAGCCTGCACCCGCGCCGACGGGCGGAAACACCGGGACGGCGGCGACTGCCGGGAAAGCGGCGGGCGCTGGCGGCGGAGCCGCAGCGGGGGGAGCCGCGGCAGCTGGCCCCGCCAGTGTCGGCGTGATGGCAGCCCAGAAGGGCCTTGAAGCAGGAGCGAAGGCAGCCGACGCAGTGCGCGCCGCTGCGGCAGATGCAGCCGGTGACGGCGCATCGGGAAGTAACTAGGAGTCAGCATGGCGAACACGCAAGCTCAGGTCCGAACGTACGGGAACTGGCGTCGACCGACGACACCCGGCCTCCTGGGGCTGGGGATGGTGGGAACGATCGTGCTCCTGGCGGGCCTGGTCGCGACGGTCATCACCGTCATGTTCGGCGGCCTCATCAACGGTGTGATCGTGTTCGCAATCATGGCCGGTTTCCTGCTCACCGTCGCGGTGAAGGACAAGCACGGTCAGAGCGCGCTCACGCGCACTACGAACCGCCTGAACTGGACGCGCGCCCGCTCGTCCGGCTCCAACCTGTACCGTTCGGGCCCTCTCGGGCGGACCGACTGGGGCACCGCTCAGCTGCCGGGCCTTGCGGCGCAGTCCCGGCTCAGCGAGTACACCGACTCCTACGGGCGACCGTTCGCGATGATCTACGTGCCCTCTGCCGGTGACTACACCGTCGTGATCGGCACGGAACCCGATGGTGCCGCACTGGTCGATCAGGAACAGATCGACAGCTGGGTTGCCGACTGGGGTCACTGGCTGGCGAACCTGGGCGACGAGGCCGGCATCGTCGCCGCAGCTGTCACCATCGAGACCGCCCCCGACACCGGGCGGCGTCTGCGTGGTGAGGTCAATCTGAACATCGACCCGGAGGCACCCGCGTTCGCTCAGGCGATGCTCCGCGAGGTCGTCGCCAGCTACCCGTCCGGATCTGCCACGGTCCGGGCGTACGTGTCGATCACGTTCGCTGCGGCGACCCGCACGAATGGTCGACGTCGCGACGCTGACGAGATGGGCCGTGAACTCGCGGCACGCCTGCCCGGTCTGACTCAGGCGCTCTCAGCGACCGGTGCTGGCGCGGCCCGCCCTCTGGGCGCGCAGCAGTTGTGCGAGGTCATCCGGATCGCCTACGACCCCGAGATTGCCGAGCTGATCGATGATGCGCATCAGTCGGGCGAACCGTTCGAACTGCGCTGGTCCGACGTCGGCCCTTCTGGAGCTCAGGCGAACTGGGACAGCTACCGGCACGACTCTGCCCTGTCGGTGACGTGGCAGATGACGGAGGCTCCGCGCGGCATCGTGCAGGCCAACATCCTCACCCGATTCCTGGCCCCGCACCGGGATATCGCGCGCAAGCGGGTGACCTGGCTGTACCGCCCGATCGACGTCGCCAGAGCTGCGGCGATCGTCCAGTCAGACCTTCGAGCGGCCAGCTTCAACATGACCTCCAGCGACCGGCCCACCGCCCGCGACGTGGTGGGAACCCGCGCCGCGATGGCCACCGCGGAAGAGGAAGCGAACGGCGCTGGCCTGGTGAACTTCGGCATGGTCGTCACCGCCACGGTGACCGACCCGACCCGAGCTGCTGACGCGAAAGCGGCGATTGAGAACCTGTCAGCAACGGCCCGCCTTCGTCTGCGAGTTGTGACCGGCGCTCAGGACTCCGCGTTTGCTGCGGCCCTCCCGCTGGGGATCGTTGTTCCCAAGCACTTGAAGCTGCCGGCCGAGCTGAGAGGGGCACTCTGATGGCCAGCTGGTACAAGAAGCTCTCCCGCTCGAGCAACCGCATCGAGCAGGCCGCTGCGCAAGCTGCAGCACCCTCGCCGGCGACGCCGCGGCGCGTGCCGGCACGCGGCTACCCAGGACGCGGCCGCGGCGAGACGATGGTGCTCTCCGCCGCCCCCGAGTGGCGCGGCACCACCGTTCAGGTGTGCGGGCTCTGGCCGTTCGGTGTCGGTACCGGTGCGCCGATGATCGGTGTGCCGCTCGGCCGGCACCTGGTCAATCGCGGCACGGTCTGCTGCGACCCGATTTCGTGGTTTCAGCGCGCAAACCTGATTTCGAACCCGTCAGCGTTCGTGCTCGGCAAGCCGGGCTTGGGGAAGTCGACCATCGTTCGCCGGATGGCGACCGGCCTCGCCGGATACGGCGTCCAGCCGCTTGTACTGGGCGACTTGAAGCCGGACTACGTAGATCTGATCGAAGCCCTCGGCGGCCAGGTAATCCGCCTCGGCCGCGGCCGAGGCTTCTTGAACATCCTCGACCCGGGCGAGGCGAAGGAGGCGGCACAGCTGCTCCGCGACGCCGCCCAGGCCGAACGGGAGGCAGCCGCGGCGGAAGAAGCCGAGCTCGCGCAGCTGCGCTCGCTCGAGGTGCCGGAGGATCCCGACCGGGCGCAGCTGATCCGCGAGCGGATCGCCGCCCTTGTCGGCTCCGTCACGACCCGCGCCGAGCGGGCTAAGCGCGACGACGAACTGGCCGCGGAAGTGCTGCAGGATGCGCACGGCCGCCGCCTCACGATGGTGTCAGCGCTGCTGACGATCATGCGGAAATCGCCTCCGACCGATCGGGAAGAGACGATCGTCGATCGGGCGTTGAAGCTGCTCGACGAGCAGCATGAGGGTGTGCCGGTACTGAAGGATCTCCTCGATCTGATCCGTCAGGCGCCACCGGAGCTGCGCGCCGTCGCGCTGGATCGCGGCGACCGCGCCCGGTACGACGCGATCACCGAGAACCTGGAAGCATCCCTCATCGGCCTCACCACCGGAGGCCGGTTGGGCGAGCTGTTCTCCAAGCAGACCTCCACGCCGATGCGGCGCGACCGACCCGTCGTCTATGACGTCTCCACCATCGACGACTCCGAGACGGACCTACAGGCCGCCGTGCTGCTCGCGTGCTGGTCGGCTGGGTTCGGCACGGTCAACGTGTCGACCGCACTGGCGGATGCTGGATTGGACCCTCGCCGCCACTACTTCGTGATCCTCGACGAACTGTGGCGGGCGCTCCGCGCGGGCCGCGGAATGGTCGACCGGGTAGACGCGCTCACTCGCCTGAACCGACAGCGCGGCGTTGGCATGGCGATGATCTCCCATACGATGAGCGACCTCATGTCGCTCCCAACCGAAGAGGACCGGATGAAAGCGGCCGGCTTCGTCGAGCGCTCCGGAATGGTCATCTGCGGCGGTCTTCCCTCCAAGGAGATGCCGTTGCTGAACAGCGCCATCAGCATGTCCCGCGCCGAGCAAGAGATGCTGCAGGGGTGGCAGGACCCGCCCGCGTGGGACCCGATCACCGGCCAGGAGGCCGATCCTCCGGGCCGCGGCAAGTTCCTGATCAAGGTCGGCGGTCGCCCCGGGATCCCGTTCACCGTGGAACTCACGGACGCCGAGCTGCACATCAATGACACGAACAAGCTGTGGCACGCCGTCTCCCGCACAGGAACGGTCGGCCGCGCCGAGGTTTCGGCATGAGCCCCACGAACCGCATCAAGGAGCCCTCCGCCGCAGGTGACGGTGCCCTGGTCTGGGTGTTCATCGGAATCGTCGTCGTCCTCGTCGGCGGCCTCTGGGTCGCCGTTACCCTCGGCTCCAAGCTCGACGGGGTGAACCCCGGCCTGCCGCTGAACCCGTTCACGGTGTTCTTCGGCACGTTGAAAGGCGCCTACGTGTGGCCGCCATCGGCCACGTGGATCATCATCGTCGCCGCGGCTATCGTCGTTGCCCTGGCGATCCTGATCATGGTCGCGATCGCCAAGCGCCGCCGGCGCCGTTCGCGCGTGGACCACGCGGCCGGACACATGGGCCGCGGCCGCGACTTGGCCGCGCTCTCGACCAAGGGCGCGAAGAGCACCGCGCAGCGGCTCGGGGTCGCTGGATGGCTCGGTGTGCCGATCGGCATCACCGTCGCCGGCCGCCGTTGGCTCTACGGCTCCCCGGAGGACATGCACGTCGACGTGTGGGGTCCGCGAACCGGTAAGACGACCTCCCGGGCGATCCCGGCGATTCTCAGCGCCCCGGGCGCTGTCATCGTCACCTCGAACAAACGGGACGTGCTCGACGCGACCCGCGACGTCCGGGCGCAGAAGGGCACGGTCTGGGCGTTCGATCCTCAGGGGATCGCCCTGGAAGCACCGTCATGGTGGTGGAATCCGCTCTCCTACGTCACCGACGAGGAGCAGGCGGCGAAGCTCGCCAATCACTTCGCGTCCGGCTCCCGCGCGGGCGATGCCCGCGCGGATGCCTACTTCGACCCGGCCGGGCAGGATCTCCTCGCCGGGCTGCTGTTGGCGGCCGCCCTGGACAATCTGCCGATCACTCAGGTGTTCACCTGGACCACCCGACCCAGCGACGAGAAGGCGATCGACATCCTGCGCGACCACGGCTACGACCAGGTGGCCGACGCGGTCGCCGGGTACGTGTTCGCCGCGCCCGATCAGCGGTCCGGCGTGTTCGGCACCGCGCAGCAGATGGCCTCCTGCCTGAAGAGTCGGAAGATCGCCGCATGGGTCACCCCCACTGACGGCAACTTCGCCGGCGATGCGCGGCCGCACTTCGACCCGCACGTGTTCGTGCGCAGCTCGGACACGCTCTACAGCCTCTCCAAGGAGGGCAAAGGCACCGCCGGCCCACTCGTCACAGCGCTCACCGCCGCGACGATCGAGGCGGCTGAGCAGCTGGCCACCACGCAAGCCGGCGGGCGCCTCGCCACACCGATGCTCGGAGTGCTCGATGAAGCGGCGAACGTCTGCCGATGGGAAGCCCTGCCCGACCTGTACTCGCACTACGGCTCCCGCGGCATCGTCCTGATGACCATCCTGCAGTCCTGGTCTCAGGGCGTCGAGGTCTGGGGCCGCAACGGAATACGCAAGCTCTGGTCCGCCTCGAACGTCAAGGTCTACGGCGGTGGCGTGGCCGAGACCGAGTTCCTGTCCGAAATGTCGCAGCTGATCGGTGACCACGACAAGCGCACCGCCTCCGTGAGCGTCGGCCGCGGCGGACGCTCGACGTCGAACTCGATTCGTCGTGAGCGGACGATGGATGTTGCGGACCTGGCCGCGCTTCCGCGCGGCCGCGCCGTGGTCTTCGCTTCGGGTGCTCCGGCGACGCTGGTTGAGACGGTCCCGTGGATGCGCGGCGACCAGGCCGACGCGGTTCGCGCGTCGATCGCCGCCCACGACCCCGCCAACGGGACTTCAGTTGCTCCTGGCGCCAGGTTGAATCCGTCTGACGGCTCAGCTGGGGCGCGCGCCTGGCTCGACGCGGCCGCGTCACGAGAGGACCGGCTGTGAGCTACGAGGACGACATGCGCGACGACGATTTCGACGAGCAGGGCACGACCGTCGACGACGCCGGCGAGACGCCCGAGCCGGACCTGTTCTACGGCTCGGTCGACGAGTTCGTGCGCGAGTACCTGATCAAGGTCTACCGACGTCCTGTGGGCGCTCAGGGCGGGATGAAGTGGGCCGCGCGCTGGTGGGAGTACCCCGAAGCGCTCAGTCGACTCGACGCGCTGTGGCGTGCGTGGGAGCATCTACGCCTCGACCCGGCTACCGGGATGAGCGTCTGGTGGCGCGATCACGCCGACCACCACATGCCGGCACTGCTCAGTCCGAACGGCCCATTCGCTGCGTCGGACGATCAGAACAAGCGCGGCGAGCCGCTGCCCTACGAGGCTCCACCGGCTGGCCTGTTCCCGGACATGCGACGCCCCGACTAACGGTTCGTCAGGGGCGATGGGATCGCTACATGCCGCAGCTCGCTATGGCCGCCAGAGTGCTTTCCATTGGTTGCCGAGGTCTGCGGTGCTGAAGATGCCGCGGTCTGTGGCGACGATGACTTCGTTGGCTGAGACGGTGAATGCTTGCGGGGTACCTGGGAAAACTTCACCGCGCTGCCACCGGTCGGTCTTTTGCCAGAGGTACCCGTCCGGGCCGGTGCCGTAGATGGTTCCGTCAGTGGAAAAGCCGATTTGGTTGAGGATCGGGGCGGTGGTGTCGATGGTGAAACTTTTGCCGCTGTCGGTGCTGATGGCGATGCCGGCGCGGGCGGTCGCATAGAGGGCGTCCGCTTTTCCGGGTTGTGCGGCGAGGTCCATGGCGTCGATTGTCGCGCCGCTGGTCCAGGTGTTGCCGCTGTCTTCGCTTCGAAGTACTTGTCCGGTGGCGGCGTCGAGCCCGTAGATCGTGGTGGCTGCATCGACGCGGGCGGTGGTGAGTGCATGGAAGTCGACCTTGCCGCCGAGGGAGGTGTTGGTCCAGTCGTCGTTTCCTCCGGTGCTTCGCATTACACCGATGTTGGGAGCTTGGAAGGCTTCGGGGGAGGCGGGGCTCGGGTGGCCGGAGGCGAACATGGTGTCGCCGCTGCTGGTGAAGGACATGGCGTCGAAGTGTGCGTCGCCGAGGGGTCCGGTGGGTGTGCCGCCGCCGGCCAGCGGGGGGAGTCGGTAGATGCCGTCGTGGGTGGCGATGAGGATGTGGTTTTGCTGGTCGATGGCGAGGTCGTGAATGTGGGCGAGTGCTGCGGCGGCGTTGACGGTGGGTTGTGGTTGTTGCGGTGCTGCGGTGCAGCCGGCGAGGAGGAGTCCGCCGAGGGCGAGGAGCGCGGGCAGGTAGCGGTGGCGGGTTTTCACGAGCCGACTTTCTGTTTCATGTAGGGGAACGGGTCGATGGGGGTGCCGTTCAGGGAGATCCCGAAGTGAAGGTGGGCGCCGGTGCTCATTCCGGTGCTTCCGACCTGACCGACGATGTCGGTCACTTTCACCTGGTCGCCGACTTGGACGCGGAGGGAGCCTTGGAGCATGTGGGCGTAGAGGCTGCTGACCTTTTGGCCGTCGATGACGTGGTCGATGATCGCGTATACGCCGAGTTCACCGCTGGGGTTGCCAATTTCATAGACGACGCCGTCGGCGATGATCTGGATCGGTGTTCCAGCGCCGGGGTTCATGTCGATGCCTTGGTGCATGGAGGAGCATCCGGAGCAGGGGGCGTTGCGGTATCCGAATCCATCACTGATCGGCACGCCGCGGGTGAAGGGCCACTGCACGGGCGAGGCCGGGTTGTTGGTAAAGGTGTCCGCGATCGATGAATATCCCCGGGATGCGGCAGGCACGACGGGTTTGGGTGGCGGCGGATTCGTGACGGAAAATTGTTCCCGGGCGATCGCTGCGATGCTGGCCTCGGCTGCGACCTCGACCGTCTGGGCGCCTTCCAGCGTTCGGATGACGGGGATCGCGTCTGGTTCGGCGGAGTTGGCGAATGCAGGCAGGGCAAACGGTGCCACCAGTAGGGCGGCGGCGCTGCCGGCGAGCAACGATCGCCAGCGCAGTCGCCTGACGCGGACGGGAGACCCGTGCGGTTGTTGCTGCTTACGACGTGTCGAGGCGGTCGTTGTCTGGCGTAGCCGGTTCGTGCGGAGGTCGCGTCGGCGCGGGTCTCGGGGTGTGCCGGGGGTGTCGGTCATGGCTCATTTCCGTGCGCCGTTGGGGCGCAGAGGATAGGGCGGGTGCCGCCGCTGCAGGGGGGACTGTGGGGTCGCGACGACACCCGCGGGGGTGGGACGGATTAGAGGCTGGCGAGCAGGCTCTGCATGGTGGCGATCTCGGCGGTCTGATCGGTGACGATCTTCTTCGCCAGGGCCACGGCGTCCGTGTTCTTTCCCGTCTTTACTTCCTCGCTGGCCATGTCGATGGCACCTTGGTGGTGCTGAATCATCTGGGTGAGGAACAGTTTCCCTGCGTCGGCGCCGGAGGCGTCTTTGAGCGCCTTCATGTCGGAGTCCGACATCATCCCGCCCATGTCGTGAGACATCCCGGCGGAGGCGCTCCAGGTGTTCAGCCAGCCGTTCATGGTGTCGATTTCGGGCTGCTGCGCTGCTTTGATCTTCTGCGCAAGCTCAGTGACTTTCGCGTTCACGCCGGTCTTTGACAGCACCATATCGGCCATCTCGATGGCCTGCTGGTGGTGCATCACCATGTTCTGGGCAAACGAAATGTCGGCCTTGTTGTGCGCGCCGGTTGCCGTAGCGGAACTGGACGAGCCGCCCATGTCCATGCCGGAGTGACCGCTGCCAGTGGTGGTGGAGCAGCCGGCGAGGATCAGTGCGGTCGCGAGAGCGCCCGAGGCGAGCACCATCATCTTCAACTTCATAGCGAATTGCTTCTCTCTTGCTCGAAAAAGGATTGTTTCCGGCCCGACATAAGGACGGGTCGACCGTGCCCGGGTATGACCGGGCGCAGGAGCAATCAGGTTCGGCTGATGGAGAGAGCGAGAAGCGACGGTGGCGATGGGGGAGCCAGCGCGGCCGGTAGCGCTGCAGAAAGCGCTGCAACGAGCCGATAGAGGTCGCTGCCCCACCGGCTGATGATGACTCGGACGGTGAGGATGAGGGTGGTGATCAGCAGCGCCAGCAGACAGGCCATGCTGGCCATGTTGTGTCCGGACTCGCAGGCGCCGTTACAGTCCGTCGTGGCGGCGCCGGCCGGAGAGGTGTCCGTCATCAGCATCGTGTCGGTGTGTTCGTGGGTCGTCGCGGCGGCGCCGGCCGGAGAGGTGTCCGTCATCAGCATCGTGTCGGTGTGTTCGTGGGTCGTCGCGGCGGTGTGGTGGCCGGTGTGGTCGGTACTCGTGGCGGTGATGACGTGCATCGCCAGCAACCCGACAACGATCGCCGCGACACCGAGGGCCAGGAACGCGATCCGGTGCCAGCTGTTTCGTCGTGGCAAGCGAAGACTGTTGCTGACCACGACACCTCCAACCGATTCGAACGGACGCGCCTAGGGTAACGCGTGATTCTGGATACGCCCAGGGGGTGTGGCCGATGCCCGCACCGCTGGGCGCTGTGGTCACCGTCTTGATGCTGTTTCCCGGGACGGTTCCGCGAGTGCGGGTTGGTTGGTTGCGGCGCGCACACTTGTCTCGGGGCGCAGGTCGAGCCGGCGCAGGAGTTGCGCGTTCAGTGCGACGACGATGGTCGACAGGGACATGAGCAGGGCGCCGACCGACATGGGCAGCACGAACCCGATCGGGGCGAGCACGCCGGCGGCGAGGGGAACGGAGATGAGGTTGTATCCGGCGGCCCACCAGAGGTTCTGCTTCATTTTGCGGTAACTGGCCCGGGATAGCTCGATCACCGAGAGCACCGAGCGGGGGTCGTCGCTGGCGAGGATCACACCAGCGGAGGCGATCGCCACATCCGTACCGGCACCGATCGCGATGCCGACGTCAGCCTGGGCGAGGGCGGGGGCATCATTGACGCCGTCGCCGACCATCGCCACCTTGCGGCCTTCGGCCTGCAGCTCCTTGACCTTGGCGGACTTGTCCTCCGGGCGGACACCGGCGAAGTAGCGGTCGATTCCGAGCTCTGTGGCAACGGATTTCGCCACCGCTTCGGCGTCCCCGGTGATCATCACCACCTGAACCTTCTGCGCCTGAAGCGCCTGGACGGCCTGCCGGGACTCTTCCCGGACCTCGTCAGCCAGTTTCAAGGCCCCGGCCACCTGTCCGTCGACGAGGACGTGCAAGATGATCGCACCGTCGGCACGCCATTCTTCGACACCGTCCAGCTCGTCCGCGTTCTCCTGCTCGAGCAGGTTCGGGCCGCCGACCTGCACCCGGTGTCCGTCGACCGTCGCGGAGACTCCGACGGCGGGGGAGGATTCGAAATCGGACGCTGCCGGCACGGTAAGTGTGCGGGTGCCTGCTGCGCTCACGATCGCCCGCGCCAGCGGGTGCTCCGAGTCGGTCTCGGCTGCGGCTGCGAGAGCGAGGAGTTCGTCCTGCTGGATGCTGCCAGCGGTCTGAATAGCGGTGACGGTCGGTTCGCCCTTTGTGAGGGTGCCGGTCTTGTCGAACAGGACTGTGTCAACCGTGCGCATGCTCTCCAACGCCAGCCGGTCCTTGATCAGGACGCCGCCGCGGGCGGCCCGTTCGGTCGCGATCGAGACGACGAGGGGGATTGCCAGGCCGAGGGCATGAGGGCAGGCGATCACCAGCACAGTGATCGTTCGCACGACCGCGTCATCCGGCTGTCCGATCATCGTCCAGACGAGCGCCGTGATCACCGCGGAGCCGAGAGCGAACCAGAACAGCCAGCCGGCGGCGGTGTCAGCGATCCGTTGCGCCCGTGATGAGGAGTTCTGGGCGTCGCTGACGAGGCGTTGGATTCCAGCTAAGGCGGTGTCGTCACCGACGGCGGTGATTTCGATCCGCAGTCCGGAGTCGGTTGCGACGGTGCCGGCAACGACTGGGTCTCCGACGTCACGGCGGACGGTGCGGGATTCTCCGGTGATCATCGACTCGTCCATGCTCGCCGTACCAGAGACGATCCTGCCGTCCGCCGGTACCCGTCCGCCCGGCCGGACCACGACCAGGTCACCGCGCTGCAGCTCGGCCGGTGGGACGGACACGGTGGTCTCACCCTCGACCCGTTCGGCCTCATCCGGCAACAGGGCCGCCAGCGAGTCCAGCGCGGAGGTGGTCTGCGCGAGGGACCGCATCTCGATCCAGTGTCCGAGCAGCATGATCACGATCAGCAGTGCCAGCTCCCACCAGAAATCCAGCTGATGATCCAGCAGCCCGAGGCTGGCACCCCAAGAGGCAAGGAAGGCGACGGTGATCGCCAGGGCGATCAGGAGCATCATTCCCGGCTTCAACGCACGCAGTTCACTGACCGCGCCAGTGAGGAACGGCTTGCCGCCCCACACGTACATCACAGTGCCGAGTACGGGTGAGATCCACGCAACCCAGGCCGCGTCGGGAAGCGGGTAGCCGAGGATCATTGCGAACATCGGGGAGAACACGACGACCGGGATCGCCACCACGAGCATGATCCAGAACAGCCGGCGGAACTGGCCGACGTGGTCACCATGCCCGCCGTGCCCGCTGTGGTCCATGCTGCCGTGCTCCATCGCAGCGTGATCCATCTGTTCATGGCCGTGGTGGTCGTGTCCCATCGCGCCGTGGTCCATGCCGTCGTGCTGACCGGCAGGCGGCCGCGAGGTGGGGGTGTGCATGCTGTGGTCCTGTTCTGGCGTGCCCATACCAGGAAGTTATACCCCTAGGGGGTATGTGTCAAGAGGTGGTCGCCCGTGTGAGGGGCGCCCGAGGGCGCCCCTCCTTAATTAGTGGGACTGTCCGACGGTTGCCGTCTGGGGTTCGGGGGCAAGGGCGCGCGGCCGTCGCATCGTCGCCATAACGATGATGGCGCCGGCGGCCGCGACGAGGGCTGCGCCGAGGAAGGCCGCCGCGTAGCCGTTGGTCAGGGCGATCTGGCTGGTGCCGGTGCCGGTGATGCTGGCCGCGACGGCGGTCAGGACGGCCAGGCCGAGGGCTGAGCCGATCTGGTAGCTGGTGCTCACGAGCCCTGAAGCGATCCCGGTTTCGGCGGACGGAGCGGCCCCGATTGCTGTTCCCAGGGACGGGACGAAGGCGAGCGACATGCCGAGCGCTGCGACGAGCGAAGCCGGCAACACATCTAGCAGATAGCTGCCGTCAGGTCGGACCAGTGCCAGCCAGCCAAGCCCGACGGCCAGCAGCAGAAGCCCGGTGACGATCATGGTCTTCGCGCTGAACCGTGCCTGCAACCGCGGTGCGAGAGCAACCATCCCCAGCACGATCAGGCCCGTCATGGGCAGCAGCGCCGCTCCAGCGGCGAAGGCTCCAGCGCCGAGCACCTGCTGCAGGTAAAGGTTCAGGAAGAACCACATCGATACCCAGGCGGCACCGAGTAGCAGCTGTGCGATGTTGGCGGAGCCGAGCTGTGGCGCGCGCAGCAGGCCCAGGCGTAGCAGCGGGTGCCGCGAGTGAGCCTGGATGAGGAAGAACGCGGCGAGCAGCGCGATGCCGATACCGAGTACCACCAGGGTGGGAGTAGTCAGCCAGCCGAGTTCGGGTGCCCTGACGATCGCATAGACCACTGCGGCGAGGCCGCCGGTGGCGGTGATAGCGCCGGCTGCGTCGATTGAACCGGCCGCACCTCGCGCCGTCTGAGGCAGTGACCTGGCGGTAAATGCGAGGACGAGGAGGGCGATCGGTACGGTGATGTAGAACACCCACGGCCAGCTGGCGTACTCCGTCAGCACACCGCCGAGGAAGACTCCCGCGGTGCCGCCGATCGGCGCGGCAGCTCCGTAGACGGCGAACGCCTTCGGCAGTTCGGCGGTGCCGCCGAAAAGCATCATCAGCAGGGTCAGTGCGGCCGGTGCGATCAGCGCAGCTCCGGCGCCCTGGATTGCTCGACCGGCGATTTCAACACCGACGTTCCCGGCGGCGCCGGCGAGGATCGAGCCGGCGATCAGCACCAGCCAGCCGGTGACGAAGATCTTCCGTGCTCCGAACAGGTCGGCGAGGCGGCCACCGAGAAGGAGCAGGCCGCCGAACGCGATCACATACGCGTTGAATACCCACGACAACGACTCCGGCGTGAAGCCCAACGCGCGTTGCAGGTCCGGCAAAGCGACGCCAATGATCGAGGTGTCCATGATGACCACGAACTGGGCGGCGGCGATCAACACGAGACCGAGCCACCGCCTCGGGTGGGGGGCTGGCGGGGGACTAAACATGGGGTTCCTTTGCGCTCAACAATTGCCGTGTACCCGGCGGGGGTATAAGCTATACCTACGGGGGGTATGCGTGTCAAGCTCTGCGGCTGATTGACAAATCGGCATTCCGACGAGTTACAATGCATACCCTGGTGGGGTATCAGCGTAGGGAGCATCATGATCGGCTACATCGACAACAAAGAAGACATCCTCAAACGGCTGCGCCGTGCCGAGGGCCAAGTGCGTGGCATTCAGCGGATGGTCGAAGAAGACACCTACTGCATCGACGTGCTCACCCAAGTGTCTGCCGCGACGAAAGCGCTGGAGACGGTGGCGCTTGCCCTGCTGGATGACCACCTCAGCCATTGCGTCGCCGAAGCCACCGCCGAAGGCGGCACCGTCGCCGAAGACAAGATCCGCGAAGCATCCGCCGCGATCGCCCGACTCGTCCGTTCCTAACCACACGATCCAAGGAGAAATCTCATGTGCAGTACAACCACCGGTAACAGCGACCTCGGGCTCACTGACAAGAACAGCGCGTGCACCTGCAGCACGGACGCTCACGGTCACACCGACACCGCCTCCGTGGCCTCGACCGCGCCAACGGTCGACTACCTGGTGGCCGGGATGACCTGCTCGCATTGCGTGGCCAGCGTCACCGAAGAGCTGGAAGCCCTTGACGGTGTCGAAGCGGTCAGCGTGGAGCTGAACGCGGGCGGAACCTCGAAGGTCACAGTTTCCTCGGCGACGCCTCTTGACGCTGACGCTGTCCGCGCCGCGATCGACGAGGCGGGATACTCGCTGGTCACGGCATGAGTGCCGACGCGGTTGAACTCGAGATCGGCGGGATGACCTGCGCCTCCTGCGCCACCCGGATCGAGCGCAAGCTCAACCGGATCGAGGGCGTTGAGGCGACCGTCAACTACGCCACCGAGAAGGCCAAAGTGAGCGCGCACGGCGTCGACACATCCACGTTGATCGCTGCGGTAAAGTCCGCCGGCTACACCGCCACCGTGCCGGCCCCACCCCAGACCGTCGAGGAGCCGGCCGGGTCACTGGCCGACCGGGAGACGATGGAGTTGCGCCGACGCCTGTTCGTGTCGGCGGCCCTGGCTCTGCCGGTGGTCGTGCTGTCGATGGTCCCGGCTCTCCAGTTCACCAACTGGCAGTGGCTCGCGCTAACGCTTGCCGCACCCGTGGCGGTCTGGGGTGCGTTGCCGTTCCACCGTGCCGCGTGGGTCAACGCCCGGCACGGTGCAGCCACGATGGACACCCTGATCAGCGTCGGCGTCATCGCTGCTTTCGGCTGGTCCCTCTACGCGTTGTTCTTCGGCATGGCTGGCATGCCGGGCATGCACATGAGTTTCCAGCTGATCACGACTCCAGGCGCCGGTGCGGATGAGATCTATCTGGAGGTCGCATCTGCGGTCACCGTGTTTATCCTCGCCGGCCGCTACTTCGAAGCCCGGGCCAAGCGCGAGTCCGGTGCGGCGCTGCGGGCGCTGCTGGAACTCGGTGCGAAAGACGCTGTCCTCCTCACCGACGGTGTCGAGACGCGGGTGCCGGTGACCTCTCTTGTCCTCGGTGATCGTTTCGTCGTGCGGCCAGGGGAGAAGGTCGCGACCGATGGCCAGGTGGTTGAGGGTTCATCCGCGATCGATATGAGCATGCTCACCGGCGAATCCGTTCCCGTCGAGGTCGGCCCCACCGATCACGTCGCCGGTGCCACGGTAAACGTCGGCGGACGCCTGGTGGTCGAGGTCACCGCGGTCGGCGCCGACACGGAGTTGGCCCGTCTGGGGCGGCTCGTGGAAGAGGCCCAGACCGGCAAGGCCGAAGCGCAGCGCCTGGCCGATCGGGTATCGGCCATCTTCGTGCCCGTTGTGATCGGTCTGGCGTTGGCGGCCTTCGTACTCTGGCTGGCGCTTGGTGCCGGTATCGAGCCGGCGTTCACCGCAGCCGTCGCCACGCTGATCATCGCCTGCCCGTGTGCGCTCGGCCTGGCGACCCCGACTGCGTTACTGGTCGGTACCGGTCGTGGAGCGCAGCTGGGCCTGCTGATCCGTGGCCCGCAGGTCCTGGAACAAACCCGCCGCACCGACACGATCGTGCTGGACAAGACCGGCACGGTCACCACCGGCCGGATGAGTCTCACCGCCGTGCACACCGCCGCGGCCGAGGAAGAAGGCATCGTCCTTGCCGTAGCGGCCGCCGCTGAACACGGGTCGGAGCACCCTGTGGCCCGGGCCATCGTCGACGGCGCGCGCGACCGCGGGATCCCGCTTGCCCCAGCGGAGTCGTTCCGTTCCGAGCAGGGCCTCGGCATCCAGGCCGTCATCGACGGCCGCCACGTCGTCATCGGACGCGCCTCCTGGCTAACCGACGCGTGGGCGCTCGATCTGCCGGCAGACATCGCCAAGGACATCCAGCTTGCGGAGAGCCAAGCGATGACCGCTGTCGTGATCGGCTGGGACGGTGCGGTACGTGGTGCACTTGTAGTCAGCGACACCATCAAGGAGTCCAGTGCGGCCGCGATCACGGAGTTCCGGCGACTTGGACTGACCCCGGTGCTGTTGACCGGCGACAACGAGGGTGCCGCGAAGGCGATCGCCGAACGCGTCGGCATCCGCGACGTCCGCGCTGGCGTCACCCCACAGGGCAAGCTCGACGCGATCCGTCAGCTCCAAAGTGACGGTCACGTGGTGGCAATGGTCGGCGATGGGGTCAACGATGCGGCCGCCCTCGCCGCCGCCGACCTCGGTATCGCCATGGGCGCCGGGACAGACGCAGCCATCGCCGCCAGCGACATCACCGTGATGAGCGGTGACCTCCTCGCCGTCGGCGATGCGATCCGGCTCGCCCGGCGCACCCTCGGAACCATCAAGGGAAACCTCTTCTGGGCGTTCGCGTACAACGTCGCAGCCATCCCAGTGGCCATGCTGGGCCTCCTGAATCCGCTGCTAGCAGGCGCAGCGATGGCGCTATCCAGCGTCTTCGTGGTCAGCAACAGCCTCCGACTGCGCAGCTTCAAAGGACACACCACCACCCGCGTGCCGCAAAGAAGAACCAGCGCTGTCGTCGCCACTGCCGGCCAGTAGTTCCGGCGGGCAAAGAGCCCCTGGAAATGCGGAAGACCCGAGCCCCCAGCTCGGGTCTTCTCGCATTTTTTCTTTGGCTCCGGTTGCGATCGGCGTACCGTCGCTTTGGCAAGGGGACTGCCGATCCGTGAGGAGAGCCCAATGTCCACCGTCCAGCAAATGCTCGAGAGCTACCCAGCCGACCTCGGCGCTATCGACCAGCAGAAACTCGTAGCCTGCATCCAAGCGTGCGGCGAATGCAGGCAAGCATGCACCAGCTGCGCCGACGCTTGCCTCAGCGAAGCAATGGTCGCCGAGCTCATCAAATGCATCCGCACGGACCTCGACTGCGCCGACATCTGTGCCTCCACCGAGTCAGTGCTTTCACGTCACACCGGCTATGACGCCAACGTCACCCGAGCGGCGCTGGAAGCCTGCCGTACCGTATGTGGCGCGTGCGCGGCCGAGTGCGAGAAGCACGCCGACATGCACGAGCACTGCCGCATTTGCGCAGAAGTCTGTCGGCGCTGCGAGCAGGCATGCTCCGACCTCATCGGCAGCCTCTGAAGACCCGCTATGAGGCTGTGTGGTCTTGGTGCCCGTCGGATGAATGGCTGTGCTCGAACCGGGCCAGAATATGCTCACGAGTGAGCGCCGGCCCGACGTGCCCGTGACTGCGGGCATGCTCACGAGCGTTCTCAACGAACTCGTCATCGGACCCGCCGGAGATGACCTCACCACACGCTTTGCAGGTCAATCTGAGTGCCATTGGATCTCCTCCAGATAGATATCGATTCATGGTCTCACTCGGCGGCGCGGCGAGCACGCTCAGAGATGTAAGCCTTGAGCTCACCCCGTCAACGAGAAGCCCACTCGAGCTGGCTCGGCCTGGCCACACCTCACACGGAGACGGACGATCCCGGGCATCGGGCCAATCCTCAACGGTGGACCCACCGACGGCGTGTTGCGGGAAGGCGACCAGTCGCCGCGGGATAGCGTCGGAAGCTCGGTGACCGGGCATATTCGCTGGCCACAATCAGATTCCCTACTGTTCGAAAGCCAAATGCGACGACCTCTCCGCTTAGCGCCTCGCCGCCGGGTCGCCCGGTCGCGTCTGGGGACGATCCTCATCGTCGTGGCAGTTCTCGCCGCCTGGAATGTGGTCGCAGTCCCGAAGGCGTTCGCGGATAGCTATCCTTCGTGGGGCGATGTGCAGGCCGCTCGATCGAGCGAGGCCGCCAAGCAGGCCCAGGTCAACGCGATTACCGCGCTGATTGCAGGGCTCAAGATACAGACGAAAGCGGCCGAGGATGCCGCCGCCGCCCGGGAGAAGGAAAACGAGGCGGCCCAGTTCGCTCTGACCGCCGGCCAGATCAAGTCGGACTCACTAGCCGCTGAGGCAACACGACTAAAGAAGAAATCTGAGTCGTCTCATCAGCAGGCCGCAGCGGTGATGACCAAGTTGGTCCGCACGGGAGACCAGAACCTGACCGGGACCTTGCTGATCAGCAAGTCGGCCGACGCAAGCGGACTGTTGTATCGACTGGCCAGCCTGGGAAAGCTCACTTCAACGATCAATGGTCTGTACTCGCGAGCGGCGCAGGACAGCAACAACGCCAAGGCGGCCAGTGACCAGGCTGTCTCGGCAAAGAATGCTCTTGCTGCCCTTGCTGCCGCGTCGAAGGCAGCGCTCGCAAAGGCCGTGCAGGCGCAAAGAGAGATGATCGCCGCCCTGTCGGCGCAGACTGCTCACGAAAATGAGCTCCAGGCTCAACTGGTGTCGCTCACGAGCGCGACAGCGATGACAGAACAGCAGTATCAAGCCGGAGTTGCCGCACGAGCCGCAGCTGCAGCAGCGGCGGCTGCGGCTGCTGCAGCAGCGGCTCGCGCTGCGGGCCCGAGCGCGCCAGTATCCACCGATGCGCGCGCGCTTGCCCAAGAGCTGATGGGATACGTTTCTGCCGGCCAGCTATCCGGTTCGTATCCGGACCACATCATGGAAATCCAGTGGATCGCGGAGGGCCGCTCTGTACCGAACTGTGGGATCGACACCCAGGTTCTCCAAGTGATGGTGATCGCTCTGCATACCTTCTCGAGCGTCGGCGTCAGCGACATCAACCGTCGCTGTACCGGCCAGATTGAAGGCGCCGGGATCTATTCGCAGCACTACGCGGGAGGTGGCGGCCATGCGGTGGACTTCTACAGCCTGGGCGGCCGTTCTTCGACCGGCGCCGACGGCAACTCATTGGCTCTGATCAGAGTCCTCGACCCGAGGATGCCGTACGGTTCGGGCCTAGGTCAGAGCAACTGCCGACATAACGCAGGCAACGAGCCCGCCCTGCAGAACTTCCAAGACTTCTACGACACCTGCAACCACCTCCACATCAACGATCCGATGTAGTCACCCCTTGAGGTAAAGAAGCCTCATGCTTCCGCGGGCCACGCCAGGACCGGTAGTAGGAGGGTACAAAGCTGGTCGGTATGGATATCAGGGGAGGGGTGTATCCGCAGGATTTGCGAATATGCCAATTACAAACTGTCATAACGACGGTTATCAGCGATTTGTTTAGGTTACTTTTCAGTTACTTTTTTGACGTTCTGCCGTCGAAGGCGCGTAAACTCGTGCCATGACCACCCACACACCGGTAACCCTGCACCGGAGCACTAACAAGAGCAACCCGCACGAGATCGTTCGTCAGCTCAACGAGGTGCTCGGCTCGACGTTAGTCGCAGCGTTGGCCGGTGTGAAGAACCGCAAGCAGCCGCACGACTGGGCGCGACCAGACGGCCCCGAACCGCGGGACGCTGCATGGAACCGTGTGCAGTTTGCCCATCAGATCTGGACGGCCTTGGAGGCCGAGGAGGGCCGCGATGTGGCACGCCGCTGGTTCATCGGCGGCAATCCGCTGCTCGGCGAGGGAACCCCGGTGATGGCAATCCGGGAGGACCGGCACGCCGAGGTGCGTCGAGCGGCGCAGGCGTTCATCGACGGCGACGTCGACGAGTGAGCCCGGCTGGAGCGCGCACCTGCACAAAGACGGGATTGCGGTTGATACCGGTGGACGACGCCGTGGGGTTCCATGTCGCGAAGCGGGCCTACGCTCAGCCGTCGGCGCCTTGGCGCTCTCCGGACGTCCATCGCCAGGAGTGGGGCCGCTTCGACACGCTTGGCTACACGTACTACCTGGCGGAGACGGCCGAGTGTGCATACGCGGAGGTGCTCGCATATCTCAGACGGGCTAACGGGAGCAAAGACCCACTAGCTCCCATTGCGGCAGCTCTTGAGATGACGCTCGATGAGACGGTGAAGGCGATCGCTGAGGAGTGGGACGAGGCCGACTTTCGGGGCGTTGGTGCACTGCCCTCCACCTGGTACGAGCGGCGCCGGATGTACCAGGGGCGTCTTATTAGCGGCGGCTGGTTGGTCGACGTGCAGCATCCTGATTCGATCGCTGCGCTGCAGGGGCCGGCGGATGGCGGGGTGGCCAGGTTTCTCGCGAATCAGGGTATCCCGTCGCTCAATCGCTCGGTCTTGATGAGCGATAACCGCTTGGTGACGACCATGCTCGCGGAGATGATGCGCGACGCCGAGCTGGATGACGGATCGAACCCGCGCGGCGTGCACTTCGGCAGCAAGCATGGTCGAGCCTGGTGCCGCGCTGTCTGGCTTCCCTACAACGAGGCCAGTCCCTCCGGCATTGAGATCACGGCTGCCGACGACATTCCGTCGAACGATCCTGCGATGCGCGTCGTAGCGCACCGGTTGGGTCTGACCGGGTAGCTGCGGCCGGGGAGGACCCTGGTCACCGATCGGCCGATGCTGCCCATCGCGCGAGACCAGTGTGGTCTGCTATTTGCGCTTTACCCTTTCATCGCGAGGATCAGCTGTTCGATCATCTCGTCACTTTTTGGATGCGGTAGCGGGGTCCCGAGCGGGACGGACTTATCGGCCCGTGTGGGCCTGCCTGCCCATGCGCCGCTCATTTGAGGGCCGGCTTCGGAGCGAGCAGCTGCAATCAACTGGTCGTACTGAACAGAAACAGCTTCGGGCGCATGTAGTTGAAGGAGGGTCCTGTAGTAGGCAATGCGGGACTGGACATCGCTGACGTGATTGGTAACGTCGAGTCGACTGGCGGCGCGCCCGTCCCGCCTCCGCACACGATAGGGCGCCTCGAGGTAGTCGTGAATGGCTCGGATGGCTTCGGCGTAGACGGCGGCTTGGCTTGCCTTCCGAGTTTGTGATTGTTGAACGCGATAGCCGATCACCACCATCATCGCGGCAAGAATCGCCGCGATGATGGTGGCGATCCCATCGCCGGTTATTGCGACGAACGCTGCTCCGGTGGGCGCTGGGATCGGCGTCGGTGTCATCATGCTGCAAACCCGTGAGGAGCCTCTGGACCCAGCCATTCGGTCGTCTCGCGCCAGTAATCCTCGAAAAAGAGGTGGTCCGAGATGAGATCGAATAACGCGAGGAGTCCCCGGGACGGCGTCCAACGCCGCTCCTCGGGGTCAGCGGCGTAGTAGAGGCAGAGCGCCCCGTCGCCTGGCATCCGATGCTTGGACGCAGCACCGCGGTCTGCGAACACTCGTGGATACTCGTCCGGCGTGAGTCCGTAAGTGGCATAGGGCGGCGACGCATAGAACCGGATCTCCACAGGAACTGCTTCTATACGGCCCCGCACCTCGACCCCTTGATGCTTGTAGGCGAGCCAGCCAGGACCATCGACTGCTCTGATAAGCCTGCCGTAGTGACGCTTTGCGTCTCGTTCCATCGGATAGCGCCAGGCCGGATCGTTGCCATACCAGCGACCCTTATTCATGCCGACCACGACTGTGCGTTCACCCGGTCACGCGGCGAGGCGGTGCTGGTAATGAGAGCCGGCGCGCCGAACTGCTTCGACTGGCCATGACGCTCCGCCATTGTCCGACGTGCCTGCTCGAGGCGAACGGCTGCCTGCGGCGGGTGCGGGAGCATCGATTCGTCTTTGAAGAGTTTGGCGAGCTCGTCTTGTGCGAGCAATTCGTATCCGTCACTCTCCAGTTGGATCGCGAACTTGAGGATCTGAAGCGCGCGACGAAGCTCCCGGACCACCTCGGTACGGTTCCACTTCTCGCTGATCTTGATCGGATGGGGCGCTACGCCTGCCGGGTCTTCGGTTTCGCCCAGGTTGAGCTCGTCGGCCGCGTACTCGAACCAAATTCGCAAGCCCTCGATGAGTTCAACTGGGCTAGTGATGCAGCCCAGGGCGAGCGCCTTGATGTTCCAGGAGCAGAGCGGCTTATCGTGGGTGCGGTTCCAGTGCTTCACGAGGCGAACGACTCGCGCGTAGCTGGTGTTGGTTCCTTTCACTGCTGCCCGTACAAGCCGAGTGTGCGTTTCTGGGTCCGAGCGATCCCAGCCGTTGAAGCGGGGGATGAAGAGGCCCGCCCCTGCGGGGTTGTCGATGGCTACGATGACGTCCGCGGTGAAGTCGGGCTGGCCTGGGGTGACGGGATCCCTGAACCTCACCAGGATCGAGCGCTTGCGGCCCTTCAGTTCGACGGCGATGTCTCCATAGGCCTCCTTGAGGTCGCGACGAGTCGCCGCGGCGGCGCGTTCCTGGAGGACGGAAGGGCCGGTCTTGTAGGGACCGTAAATGTGATCGGGGTCAGGGACGACCACGCCCAGGTCTACGTCGGTCAGCGGTGTGAGGGCATCACCGTGCGCGATACTTCCGTTGACGTAGGTGCGAGAGCCGGCGAATTCGGCTCGGAGGGATGCCGCTACAGCGTCTCTACGCTTGCGCGCTTCGAGCAGTTCTTCGTCTCTGACCTCGATACGGCGTCGCGCCTGATCGAGTACGGATTCGAGGTCGTCTTTTTGGGTGGGTGTTTCCAAGAGAGTCACGAGTGTCTCCCCTTTCTGCCGTCTTTTGACGTGCTGATGGGAGGCTCCGCGTTCGTCTCCGAGGAATTCCGCAGTTGAAATTCCCAGTCGGAGAGCGATAAAGTCAGTTGATTCTCGCCAAAGAATTCTGACTCTACGGAGCCGGGTGGCCCTGCCAGCTAACGCTGGCAGGGTATTTCTGTCTAATCCTCACTATTTTACTTGGCACCGCCGACACTGAGAGTCCCGAGCAGGAGCTGGCGTGTCGTCGCTAGGGGATACCTCCTTCCTCGGCGTTCACCGGAACGAAGACGATCGGCGTGTGCCTCTTAGGCTTTGTTTTCATCAGGGCGTCGCGCTCCGACTTTGACCAGATACCGACCGTGGTGTAGCTGCGTACTTCGACCCAGCCGAACTCACTCCGTCCGTTGATGTGCCAGTCAGTGTGCACGTCGATGATCCCGCGCCGGGCCAATCCAGTCAGCCCTCGCTTTGCGGTCGATTCAGACACTCCATACCACTTCGAGAATCTGTCGTAAGGGATCTGGAACCCGTCCGGTTGATCGAGCGCAATAAGCAGCATCACCTTTTCTGCCGTTGACAGCTTCGCGTCCCACCCGTCCAGCCAGTATTCGTAGGGAAGGGAGAACCACCTGCCGTCGGCGAGCTTTGTCGGTCTCTTGTAGGGGTCGCCGTTGCCTGCTTCGTCGAGTAGGTGGTACTCCTGCACGTTGCCTACTCGTTTGCGTTCGATGAGTTTGAGTTTCTCGAGTCGCGTTGCAGTCTTGGACCATCGTGAGCTCGCTGCGGCTGGCGCAGCGTCTTGGTCGAAGCGCATCAGCCGCACCCAGGAGCTCGAGAAGTAGGCCGCTCGATAAGGCTCACTGGCTGATGCCATCGCGTGGATCAGGAGGTAGGCGTCTAACGTCGAGCCGTCCCTACCGCGAAGCATCTTGGCAAGAGTCGCTGCGCGCGAACCATCTGCGCCGGCTCCGTCGGTCTGAAGGAACCGACGGCGGATGGGCACTCCGTGCCGGCCCGTCCTCGCCAGCATGTCCGGCAGCAGAAGGTCGCGGGAGGCAACCGGAGGCACCGTTGGCCTGCGCTTCTCTGCCACTTGCTGGCTGGGGGCTGTCGTCGTCATGTGGCAATGATGCTCTCCCCCAGGACCATTCGCCAACCACATCCGCTCCGCCGATGGAGTGTCTGGAACCGTCTATAGGATACGTAGCAATACCCATTAGAGAGCCCACATAGGACTCTCATAGTTAGGCCCGCAGTGGCTCCACGGACTCGAGGCCAACGATCGCCGAGACGGGTCTAGACCGATCCCCGACACCGCGACATCTGAGTTGTGATTTCGGTGAATTTCACAACCACTTGCCGAATGTCGGTCTTCCCTGCGGAATCACGGCGGGCGAGCACCATGTGCGACTCTTGCGCCATTACCTACTGAGGTTCCGTTCACGCTGTGGCGCCTGTCCGGTCGACGCCTTGCGCGCCTTGGGCGCTCGTGTCATCGCGGTGGTCACTGCCTCCCTGGGATGGCGTGCCTGGCCCGCGGCAGCAGTCATGCGCGCGTCGATGACCTCGCGGTCGGCCTTGCCTTCAAGCGACGATGCGAACCGGTCTCGCCGCTCAGCGCTATCGAAAGCCTCAGCTGCGTCCACGCGGTTCGCGTTCGCATCGCCGCGCAGTTCGTCGGTCACGTCCCTGTCGTTCTCCGCCGCAACTCGCTCGTCGCGTTCGTCCGCCTGTTGCTGGCGTTCCTCGGCCATTCGATCGAGCGTCTCGGCCGCGGTGAGGAACGCGCCGGTTTCCGCTATGTCGACGGCACTTTCACCGCGCGAGGCGGCTGCTTCTGAGCGTGCGCGCTCTGCCCGGGCCAGCGCCTCACGCACCGCGGACGGGTCGGCGTCGAGGTCCTGGACGTCCAGGCCGTAGCGGTCTCGGACCTCCTGTGCGATGCGTTCGCCGGCTCGGTCGGCCTCGGGGTCGATGCCGTGCCAGGCGGTGGCGGTCTCGTGCACGTTGGCGATCTGCTCGAGGTTGGCGGAGTCCCACCAGTTGCGCTCATAGACCGGTGCGAGTTCGGCGCGTGCTGCCGCTCGTTCGGCGTCGAATCGTGCTTGCAGCTCGCGGTTCTGCTGTTCGGTCTGCGCTTGGCGGGTGCGGGCGAGCTCTTCGCGGATACGCGCGAACCGTGCGCCCAGCTGTGCCGCCACAGTGAGTGCGATGCGCAGCTGACCGTCCAGTGCGTCCGCGATGCCGTCGTTCTCTTCTGCCATGATTGCCACCTTCCGTTATCGTCCGATGCCGCGGTCTTGCTCGGGTCCGGTCGCGGGCTTGTAGGGTTTGGCGGGTTCGATCTTCGTCGGCACTGGCGACCCGGGCCGCGGAGCGCTAAGTCCGGTCTGCGCGATCCGCACAGCTTCGGCGGTGCGCTCGTCGACGTCGGCGGCCGGGGTGCTCTGACCCTTCCGTGGGACCTCCGGGAGCCGCGAGGCCACCGTGGCCATCTGCGAGTTCAGAGTGCGGGAGATCTCCGCCGCGCGAACCTCGTCCCCGATGGCCTTGTGCATGTCGATGATCGCCACGGTGAGCCGTGCGAGCTGGCGCATCAGGATCGCCTCGGCCATCGTCCCTTGGCCCTGGCTCGCGGCCTGCATTAGGAGCATGGCGGCGCCGCCGGCGCTGCCCATGTTGACCTTCTTCGGCTTCGACGTGTGCGCTTTGATCTGCGCGGATCGGGCAAGCTCACGCGAGGTTGCAGCAAGCGGCCCTGGCGTCGTCTCGACGCGCTGCGACCATGCGGCGAACGCTCCGGCGGTGTCGCGCGCGACGTGTGCCCACGCCGCCCGATCGCCCGGTGGCACGCTGCGCAGCTCATCGCGCATCCGCCGCATGTCGTCGGAGTATTTCTGCCACAGCTCCGGTGCCGGTTCGTGCTCTTCACGGCCCGGTGTGACCGGCCGGTACTGCCACGGGTTGCGGCTCGTGGCCTTCCACTCGTCGACCGCACCCTGCGCCGCCTGGGGGTTGTCGGGCCATCCCTCGCGCAGCCGCGGGAGAGTCAGGTCGCGGGCGAGCCGACCGCCGCCGTACCAGATCGGGGGTGTGCCGTGCTCGGTGCGCAGCGCAACCGAGTAGCCGGCCACCACGTCGTCACGACCGGCCGCGAATCGGGGACGGATGAGGACGCCGGCCCGGCGCACGCGACGCACAAATTCGCCCTCGTCGACCGACGCGGCCGCCGCCGCACGGACGGCCCGCTCGAGCCGGTGCGCGTCGACTTCGACCGCGCCGGTGCGGCGGGCGCGTTCCTGTTCGGCGGGCTTTATGCCCCGCTCCCCCAGACCGTGCTCGCGGCTGCTGAGCTGCTGCAGCCCGTACTCGCGCTCGAGGTCGCGGCACGTGTCCTGCGCCTTCTTGAAGTCGTTGTGCGTGCTCGCCTTCGTGCCGTCCTCGCGCACCAGTGAGACCGCGATGTGGATGTGGTCGTTGCCATTCGTGGAAAGTCCGTGACGGACAGCGACCCACCGGCACTCGGCCTTGCCGCTGGCCTCAGTGAATCCCATCCGGTCCACGAAGTCTTGCGCGATCGCGCCCCACTTCTCATCAGACAGCTGACCCTCGTCCGCGCGCAAAGACAGTGAACAGTGCCACACATCCGCCGGGGTCGCGGTCGAGTGAACCTGACCCGTTTCCGGGTCGGTGATGCTCTGGGCGCGGGTCACCTCGACGCCGAGCGCGACGCGCGGCTCGTCGAGGTCCTTCGCGATCGCCAACGCCGTCTCACGATCGAGCACTCCGTAACCGTGCATCGTCACGATGGCGGAGTTGCCCGCGACCAGGTGCTGCTCCTCGTGTTCGTTCGACCGGCCCGGACCGGCGAGGTAGACCATGAGCCCACCCATCCGGCTCCCCCGGGTGATGTTCGGCATCATGAGTCGGCCAGCGTTTCAATCGCGGCGGACAGGCGCGGGACGATCGCCCGATACTCGGTCACAATCGCCTCGGCCTCGTCCGGGAACGTGCCCTCACTGTTCGCGTACTTCGCCAGCTGATTGGCATTGTTCGCCAGGCTCGCAAGCAACCGGCGCACCGCGAAAATCTCCACGATCGCCGCCTTACGATCCGTGTCGGTCTGCACATGACTACTCATCGCGGACTCGAACAACAGACGCGGAACGGTCACACCACGAACCGCGGCACGGGCGCGCAACTGTGTGTCCTCCTCGGGAGTAACCGACACCTCGTAACGCTTGGTGCGCTTCGCTTCACCGCGGGCGTTGGCGCGTCGAGAACGGCCGAAGAGCCGGTTCTCGTTCTGCTCCGACATCGCCCCTCCCCCGTCCTTCTGGCCCAGCGCAGCGAACCCGCCTCCTGGCGGGGACCATACGACCAGTATGCCGGTGCCGGACGCGACAGTCCAGCACCGCAAGCCAGTTACCCCGGGTAACTGTATAGCTTGCTCCGTCTGGGGCTCCGCCCGAATGGCGCGTGAGCATCGGTGAGGCAGCACCTGGCGGGTGCAACGTTACGCCTAGTGGAGCGCTTGCGGTCCTGTTAATCTGGTGCCATGAGCGACGTACAACTGGACCCACAGGAAGCCGCCCGGAAGGCGCGGGCCATCATCGAGGCCGAGCAGAACGCACGCGTGCGCTCCGTGGAAGAACTGGTGTCTGCCACCAACGCCTTCGACGCCGCGGAGCAGGCCGTCAAGGATGCCGCCGCCGCGCACGACAAAGCCTGGAGTGCTGCACTTGCCGCCGGTTGGACAGAGAAGAACCTGCGCGAGATTGGCGCCCGTGCGCCCGGCCAGTCCGCACCCCGCGCTCGCAAGCGCCGTGCTGCAGCTGCACCGCCCACCCAGACCATTAAAGGGTGAGCCTACGGCTCCTCAACTTGTAGAACAGGCCCCGCCGAGCGTCGCTCGGTGGGGCCTGTTCGCTGGGCAACTCCGTTGCCTTTCGGCTAGGTGATGGTACGCACCGTTCCTCTCTGAGCAAGAGCTTTCGCGGCATATCCTCACTCGCTGCGCTCCCTCCGGTATTCCACGGTCTCTTGCTCATTCACCCCCGGCGCTGTTTCGGCAAGAGCGCCGAAAGGCAAATGGGTTGAGATGAGAGAGGGAGCGCGTCATGAGCACGAACGTCACCTTGTACGTGGAGTCCGGATCCGCAACAAGCGAACGCACCAAAGCAGCAATGGACAGCGCCGGCATCGCATACGAGCTGGTGTCAGTCAGCGCGGACGACTACCCCCTGCGGGCAGTGGAAACCTCATACGCGACAGCACCGGTCACGGTCGTCGACGGGAGCAGCTGGGACGGGTACCGGCCCGATCTGATCGCGCGGCTCGCATCCCAGCAGGCGCTCGAGGTGTACGAGGTGCCCGTCGATCCGACGGACGAGCTCTACTGCGAAAGCTGCCAGTGATGAGCGCCGCATACCTCCGCCGGCACCGCGTCACCGTGCCCGCACAACTGCGCTCCTACACCCCCGACGAGGCCGCAGCCCAGACCGGTTTGACGCTCGAGGAGCTGCGCCGAATGCGTGAGAGCGGGCAGGGTCCAGCGTTCGTTGCAGTCAGCAAACGAACAATCCGGTACCTCGGACCCGACGTGGAGAAGTGGCGGGAGCGGTTTGTGAGGTAGGACCAAAGCGTCGGAATCGTGGAGAAGCCGAAGTGTCGTCACGACGACGCAGGCGCTGCCTCCGGTACGAGCTCGAGCTGGAGCTCATCGAGATTGCGGAGGTGGCTGCGCGCGTGGGAACGCGCCGCCTCCAGAATCAGCTGCGCGTCGTGCAGACTCTCCGTGTCGACAACCAGTTGCGCGCCGCCGTGCAGACGGTGGCCGACCCAGCGCAACTGCACGTGCGGAACAGCGGTGACACCGGGAGTCTCCTCGAGCGCGTGCTCGAGCTGGTCGACGAGCTCGGGTTCGATCCCGTCGAGCAGGCGTCGGCCGATGCTGCGGACGGTGCCCCAGAGCAGAACGATGATCGCAGCAGAGATCAGCAGACCCACGATCGGGTCCGCCAGCGGAAAACCGAGCATCACCCCCAGCGCACCGATCACCACGGCGAGGGACGTGAACCCGTCGATGCGCGCATGGACTCCGTCGGCGACAAGGGCGGCCGAGCCGATGCGCTGACCGACCCGAATGCGGTAGATCGCAACCGCCTCGTTCCCGACGAAGCCAATGACGCCGGCAACGATCACCCAGCCGAGATTCTCAAGCGGATGCGGATGGAAGAGCCGGTCAATCGACTGCCACGCGGCAACTATCGCCGAGAGCGCGACGACGGCGATGATGAACAGGCCAGCGAGATCCTCCGCTCGCCCGTAACCGTAGGTGTAGCGGCGAGACGCAACTCGGCGGCCCAGCACGAACGCCACCCACAGCGGCACCGCGGTCAGCGCGTCCGAGAAGTTGTGAATGGTGTCCGCCAACAAGGCGACCGACCCGCTGAACCCGACGATGATCGCCTGCAAGAGCGTCGTGCCCAGCAATATGAACAGGCTGATCTTCAGCGCACGAACACCCTCGGTACTCGCCTCAAGAGCGTCGTCGATGGAGTCGGCGGCGTCGTGCGAGTGCGGGACGAACAGCCCGTACAAGAATCCCTTGAAGCCGGTCGGATGCTGATGACCGTGCTCATGGCTATGACCGTGCCCGTCCCCGTGCCCGTCCCCGTGATCGTGCCCGTGGTCGTGCGTGTGCCCGTGGTCGTGCGTGTGCCCGTGGTCGTCGTGCTCGTGGGTGTGCGTTCCGCTCACGCGCTCGCCTCCGCGCCGAGATTGGCCTCGGTGTGATGGTGCCGCGGTGTCCCACCGAGCGAGTGCTCCGCCTGAAAGACTGCATCTGTCACGAGACGGCTCGCGTGCTCATTCTCGAGCCGGTAGAACACCCGCTGGCCGTCCTGGCGCGTCGAGACGATCCGAGCGAGCCGAAGCTTCGCGAGGTGCTGGGAGACCGCAGCCGGCTGCTTGTCCAGGATGTCCGCCAGGTGGTTCACCGACAGCTCCCCCGCATCCTTGAGCGCGAGCACGATCCGTACACGGGTCGCGTCGGCCAGCATGGCGAACACCTCGACCGCGAGTTCGACGTACTGACTGTCGGGGAGGCGTCCACATATCGCCTTATCTGCATCCATACGCAGATTAAAGATCATTCGCTTCCGATCCGCAAACCGCGTCCAGGTTGCGGTGGGGCATTGATACACGGTTTCGTTAATTCAGCGTTCTCTGTACTGTTGTTGCATGGCAACTGCGACCGCAACCCACACCGGGGCGTTGGCCCGGTTCGGGCACGCCCTTTCGGACCCGACCCGGGTCGGCATCCTGTTGGCGTTGCGGGAGGCGCCGGCGTATCCGTCGGATCTGGCTGACGCGCTCGGGGTGTCTCGTCAGGTGATGTCGAACCAGCTGGCCTGTTTGCGCGGGTGTGGCTTGGTGGATGCGGTCCCTGACGGGCGGCGGACTTGGTATCGGTTGGCCGATCCGCATCTGGCGCCGGCGATGGAAGAGCTGCTGCGGGTGGTGCTCTACGTTGAGCCCGGTTGCTGCGCTGGAGAGGTTTGCACCTGCTCGTGACCGACACGCATACGCAGCCGAACCCGCGCAGGGGGCTGCTCGAGCGCCGGATACGGTGGATCGTCGCTGCGACGATCGGCTACAACCTGATCGAGGCAGTCATCGCGATCGTCGCCGGCAGCGCAGCATCTTCTGCGGCACTCGTCGGCTTCGGCCTGGACTCAACAATCGAGGTCCTCTCCGCCGCGGCAGTCGCTTGGCAGTTCACCAGGCGCGACCCCGAGCGCTGGGAGAAGGCAACCCTTCGGGTCATCGCGATCGCGTTCTTCGCCCTCGCCGCTTACGTCACCGTCAGCTCGTTGCTGACTCTGCTCGCGCGCGTCGAGGTTCACCATTCACCCGTCGGGATCGTCCTCACAGCCGTCAGCGTGGTCGTGATGCCGTTCCTGTCCTTCGCCGAACGGCGAGCAGGCCGGGAACTCGGCTCGGCGACCGCTGTCGCAGACTCCAAACAGACCCTGATCTGCACCTACCTCTCAGCCGCGGTCCTCATCGGATTGCTGCTGAACACGCTGTTCGGCTGGTGGTGGGCCGACGCAATCGCTGGCCTCGTGATCGTCGTGTTCGCCATCCGCGAGGGCGTCGAGGCATGGAAGGGCGACGCGTGTGCGACCTCGGTGGGAATGCTTCTAGACGATGACCACGAGCACGATGAGGACCACTCCTACACGTAGTCGACCTTCGCGCCATACCCGGAGTGAGCGCCGCTATCGCCTCCTCCGGCTTCGCGTGCAACTACAGCGGCGGACTGCCAGCAGCTGTCCCGCTCGATACGTTCGCGCGTAGAGTCTGTGCATGTCCGGAGAAGATCTCGGATCCCACGAATTGCACGCTGAACAGCTTCGCACCCGTGTTGCGGCATCTGGGCTGACAGCCCAAGAGCTGCGCCTGGCTGTGCTTTCCTCTGCTGCAGGCGGCGCAGAGATTCGGGAACCGTACGGTGCTCTGGTTCGCCAGATCAACGAGGACTCCTCCCGTGTCACCGACGCGCAGGTGGGAGCCGTCCGCGAGGCTGCCGGCTCTGACAAGGCCGCATTCGAGCTGATCTTCACGGCCGCGATCGGAGCTGGCTTGGATCGGTGGGACGCGGCGCACCAGGCGATCACCGAGGCAACTGATGCGGCTCGCTGAGATCGACCGTGGGGACAGCCTGCAGCACCGGATGCTCATCGGGATGATCTCGCGTGTCTCCGGCATGCGGCTGCCCGATGCCGCTCGTGTCGCGTTCTATCACCAAGACTTCGCAGGCCCCACCCTGGGCGCGTGGACGCAGAAGACGATGCGCGGACCGAGCCCCTGGAGTGTGTCCGAGCGGGAGCTGATGGCCGCGACAGTCGCCCGCTGGAACTCGTGCCCGTTCTGTGTCGGCGCGCACTCCGCCATCGCCGTCCGCGGTATGGATCGAGCCGTCACTGATGCCGTGCTGGAGGACTACCGTTCCGCTCCCATCTCGGCCAGGCTCCGGGCAGCGCTGACGTTCATCGAAAAGATGACGCTCACCCCGAACAATCTCACCGCCGACGACGCACGAGCCGCATTCGCGGCAGGTCTGAGCGTCGAAGAGCTCGATGACGCGGCGGCTGTGGCGGCCGTCTTCAACATCATCACCCGATACGCAAACGCGCTCGATTTCGAGATCCCGACCGATGAGGAGTTCGACAAAGCCGCAGGAATGCTGCTGCGTCGCGGCTACTCGTAATCCTCAGCGTCCACCGGTCGGCTACCTGAGAGAGCCTGGACCTCTGTCTGGGCTTGAGGCGAGGGCGCGTCTGACGGTGGCCGAGCCGACTCGGAGGGTCTTGGCAATCGTGTCCCACGTCGCCGGCGGAGTCTGCTCACGCATCTGACGTGCCACCTCTACGCGCTCCGGCGTCATCACCGTGGGGCGGCCGCCGACACGACCCTGGGCGCGTGCGTACTCCAACCCGAGCCGCGTGTTCTCGCGGATGGTGTCGACGCGCAGCTGCGCGAACACGGCGACGATGCCGAACAGTGCTCGGCCCATCGGGCTTGTGGTGTCGATCACCGGTTCGGTGAGGCTCTTGATATCGACGCCCTTGTCCTCGAGCTCGTGCAGCGTCTCAATCAGAATCCGCTCGGTGCCGCCGAGGCGATCCAGCCGGCGCACCAGCAGCACGTCACCGAAGCGGAGGTAGTCCATGCAGGCGACCCATTGCGGGCGGTCTTTGACCCGGCTCGAGTCGCCGTGGTCGATGAAGACTCGTTCGGCGCCGGCGGCTTTCAGCTCGGCCTCCTGCGCCTGCGAGTTCTGTTCTCGCTTCGAGACTCGCGCGTATCCGACAACCGTCATCGTCGCCTCCCCCTTTCGTCGACGACGTTAGACAAGGCCATAGCGGGCGCGGGTGCGGCGCCCCAGCTCGCCGGCGTCGAACTCCCCCGCTACGAACGCTGCAGCGTCCGCGCGGTACTCGGCCGAAGATGCCAGACCCTCCATCTCGGAACTGTGCGCGGCGTCAGCCACTACACGCGCACGGAGCTCGCGCTCCGCGTCGGAAATAGTGCCGGTGCTTTTAGCGCTCATCACTGCCCCTTCGACCTCTCCATTCTATCGAAGCTGCTCAAAAACCCTCGCATAGCGTTTTGAACAAGTCCGGGTTTCGGCAAGGGTTTTGAGCAACCCGGAATCCCCGAAGTTTCGGGCGTGTCTGTCAGTTCTCGCACTCGCCTGCACTAATGCTCAAGGTCGATTGCACGGCTGTAGGCACCGGGTCACGACTGGGCGTTCTCCTTCTCCCCGGGCTGCGTGACTTGCCTGGGTCGGTGCCGAGCGTCGTTTGCCGGCTCTTCTCGCATGCACCCAGTTGGCGGTTGGAGGATGGGGCTGGCTCAGGGGCGAAAGCGGATTGGCTGCAGCTCTCGATCAAAGCGAAACAGTTCGGGTCGGCCAAGTGTTGTGTCCGCGGGGTTCGGGTCGATGAGGTTTCGTAACGCGCCGGTGACCGAAGCGCGCACCAGCAGCACCACCGACTGGCCCTGTATCAGCGCCGGCGCGATGTGATCGTTGTAGAACTCCTGGACGGTGGCAGGGTTGTCCAGTCGAGCGTCGGCGATGATCTTGCGGGGAAGTCTGCCGAGCTCCTCGAGGGTCCGGTTCGCCAGGGTGCTGTCCCTGGGATCGTCACCGTGGGCGACGACGTCGAGTTGTATCCGGCTCTCCGAGATGTCAGCGGCCAGCGCCGCTGCCGCAGCAGCGATCTCGGAGCTGGCCAGGTCGGACGGAAGCAGCAGGAGGTATCCGAACGCGCTCACGATTCGTGTCGTCGGATGAGCACGTCCGCGTAAGACGCGGCGTGTACGCCCAGGAATTCACAAGCCGGTAAACCTGCATTCATACGCAGATTATTGCACGGGATTATTGTGCAGCGTATAGTGATCATCGCAAGGTGCTGATCGTTAGCTGAGGCTCCTTCGCGGATACAAGCCAGCGACCCCGAACGTCGAGAGACGCCCCGGGTCAGGACAGGCCCTCCCGGCGTAAGGGATGGTCCCGATTGGCTCCCGTTTCACGGGTTCACGCCGCGGAGTGCCAAAGGTCTTACGAGGAGAGGTACCCACCGCCGACCGGCCGTGGCTTCTCCGTGTGCGTCGCGAACCGAGAGGAGCAGACCCGTGAGCGAAAGCCATAGTCCGCGCTTCCGGCTGTCGACGATGACGGCTTAGAGCGCCAAAATTCTCGCACCCGCGGCGGCGTAGACCGCTGTTCGACGTGCCGCCGCGTTCTCACCCTCTTTTTCCATCCCCTCGCGGGAGGAGGCATCACTATGACCGACGTGAACCACGCCGACACGGGCGCGACCTCGGCTGTGCTCGATAGCGCGCACATCGGCGACATCGAAGGCGCGATGGGCACTATCCGTCTCGGCGACGACGCGCCCCGCCAGAAGCTCTCGGCGAAACTCCGCACACTGCTGGCCATCGTCGGTCCCGGCCTGATCGTGATGGCGGGCGACAACGATGCCGGTGCCTTCGGCACCTACACCCAAGCCGGCCAGAACTACGGCACCACCCTCCTGTGGACACTGCTTCTTCTGGTGCCCGTGCTCTACGTCAACCAGGAGATGGTGCTGCGTCTCGGCGCGGTCACCGGTGTCGGGCACGCCCGGCTCATCCTGGAGCGGTTCGGCAAGTTCTGGGGCGCGTTCAGCGTCATCGACCTGTTCCTGCTGAACGCATTGACGATCGTGACGGAATTCATCGGGATCAGCCTGGGACTGAGCTACCTGGGCATCCCGCAGATCCCCGGCGTGATCGTCTCTGCCCTGGTTGTGCTCGCGGCCGCGAGCACCGGATCGTTCAAACGGTTCGAGCGCACCTGCATGGTGCTCATCGCTGGTTCGGTGGTGCTCATCCCGATCTTCCTCATGGTGCACCCACCGCTTGGGCAGATCGCCCGCGACTTCGTGATCCCCGGAATGCCCGCCGGTGCCCAACTGTCGACGGTGATGCTGCTGATCATCGGCATCGTCGGCACCACTGTTGCGCCTTGGCAGCTGTTCTTCCAGCAGTCGTATGTGATCGACAAGCGCATCACCCCGCGCTTCATGAACTACGAGAAGGCCGACCTGTGGATCGGCATCGTGGTCGTGATCGTCGGCGCGGGCCTCATCATCTCCTTCACCGCCGCGACGTTTGCCGGTCGCCCGGAGTTCGGCAACTTCACCGATGCGCTGGGCGTTGCGAAAGGCCTCGGCACGTACGTCGGGCAGATCGCCGGTGTGCTCTTCGCGATCGCACTGATCGACGCCTCGATCATCGGCGCTGCGGCGGTGGGGCTTTCCACGTCGTATGCGCTCGGCGATTTCCTCGGGCTCAAACACTCCCTGCACCGCAAGCCGAGCGAGGCGAAGGGGTTCTACGCGGTGTTCGCGGGACTGCTGCTGGTGTCGGCGGTGGTCGTCCTCATCCCTGGCAGCCCCCTCGGACTCCTGACCGTCGGCGTGCAAACGCTCGCGGGTGTGCTCCTGCCGTCGGCGACCGTGTTCCTGCTGCTGCTCTGCAATGACAAGCAGGTTCTCGGACCCTGGGTCAACGGCCGGTGGCTCAACCTGTTCACCTCGATCGTCATCGCCATTCTGGTCATGTTGTCGATCGTGCTCACCGCAAGCGTGCTCTTTCCCGACATCACTTCATCGACCATCCTCTGGATCCTCGGCGGCGGCAGCGCGATCACCATCGTCGCCGGCATCGTTCTCGCCGTCTCGCGGCGAGGACGGTCCGCGGTGGTGCAGGAACCCGTCGACCGCAGCCAGCGCATGAACTGGCGGATGCCTCCGCTCACCCTGCTCGCCCGTCCCGAGGTCTCGGCCGGTCGCCGCATCGGACTGACCGTGCTGCGCACTTACCTGCTCGTCGCGATGATCCTGGTCGTCGTCCGGGTCGTCCAACTCGCCCTAGGCCACTAGAGTCGCCACCCCTACACTCGAACCTGTACAAGGGAGTTCTGTCATGAACACCGTCACACTGGCCGAACTGCTCAAACACGCCGTGATCGACGCGAAACACGAACCGCTCGGCAAACTGTCCGACCTGATCGTCCGTCTGCATGCCGACAACTATCCGGCACTGGCCGGGCTCGTCGTGCGAGTCGGATCCGCATCCATCTTCGTCCCCGTCTCCGCAGTGACCGAAATCACCCGCGACCGCATCACCCTCTCCACGGCGCGACTGGACCTGCGGCCGTTTGAACGCCGCAACGGCGAGGTCCTGCTGAACGCGGACGTGCTGGGGCACCGGCTGATCGATATCGACCGCGCCGCCCTGGTTCGCGCACATGACATCACCCTCACCCAGACCACCGAAGGGTGGGTGGTCACCGGCCTCGACGTCCACAAGCACCGCTGGCTCGGCCCGAAACCGCGCGGCCAGCACCAGGTCCGCGACTGGCGTTCCTTCGAAGCGTTGATCGGTCACCAACCATCCGCCGTGGTGCGTTCCCCGTTCGGGCAGCTGCGGCGATTGAAGCCCGCGCAGATCGCCGACCTGATCGAATCGGCCTCGAGCAGGGAGCAGGACGACCTGCTCACCCAGGTGCACAGCGATCCCGAACTCGAAGCCGACGTGTTCGAAGAACTCGACGACGACAGCCAATCCCAACTGCTCAAAAGCCGCAGCCTCGACGACGTCGCCTCCGTTCTCAGCCGGATGCGCGCCGACGACGCCGCCGACGCCATCCTCGACCTCCCGCAGCAGCGGCGCCAGGGGGTCCTCGATCTGCTGCCCGAGCCGCAGCGGTCATCGGTCCTGCGACTGCTCGGCTATCACGGAGCCACAGCCGGCGGCCTCATGGGCCTGGACTTCCTCGCCATGCCCGGCACCGAGCTGGTACGCAACGCGATCGAACGGATCCGTTCCGCGCGCGACCAGCAGGCGGAGGCTCTCCTCACCATCTACTGCACCGACACGGACGGCGCTCTCTCGGGAGCCGTAAACCTCATCCACGTCCTCCAAGCCGACCCGGAGGCTACGCTCGCAGAGATCGCAGACCGCGACCCCGTGCATGCATCACCAGAAGACGACGTCGTCGATGTCACCACCCGCATGGCCGACTTCAATCTCATGGTGCTCCCCGTCATCGACCACCAAGGGCACCTCCTCGGTGTGGTCACCGTCGATGACGCGCTGGAGGCTGCGATCCCCGACGACTGGCGACGACGCGAACCCCAGACACACTCCACGGAGACCGCCCCAATCACGACCGTATGAGCGAGAGACTTGATCAAGCATTCGGCTCCGCCTAACAAATGAGCGGGGCGAGCGTGCTGGTTCGCGTCAGTTTCAGCGACCAATTCCTCCGCGTGAATTTCTTGCTCCAGCGTCCCCGACGTTCCCGGCGTGGTCGGGTCCGACATGGGCACCTGATGGACTGGCTCTTGCGGGCTCCTAACTCCGCGGCCCCGAGTTCTTCCGGCCGATGACACGCAGGCCATCCGCTCGCACTTCCCCGCTTGGTGACACGTGGCGGTACAGCGTCTGTCGCGAGATTCCCAGCTCCTTGCACAGCTCACCGATGTTCGTCTCCGGCTGCCCCATCGCGGCCATCGCGGTGCGCACCTTCGCCGGTGTCATCGTGAATGGTCGGCCTCCGGTACGCCCGCGCGCTCGGGCGGACACGAGACCGGCGACGGTTCGCTCAGAGATCAACTCACGCTCGAACTCCGCGAGAGCGGCAAAGATCCCGAATACGAGCTTCCCGGCGGCGGTCGTAGTATCGATCGCGGCGCCTTGCCCGGTCAGGACCTTCAGCCCGACACCGCGCGCGGTGAGGTCGTGTACCGTGTTCACCAGGTGGTGCAGGTTGCGGCCGAGTCGGTCGAGTTTCCAAACGATCAATGTATCGCCGTCGCGTAACGCTTTGAGGCAGGCGGCGAGACCGGGCCGATCGTCCTTCTTCCCCGACGCCCGATCTTCGTATAGCTGCGCCTCATCGATACCGGCCTGAAGCAGCGAATCACGCTGCGGATCCGTCGTCTGTGATCCATCGGACTTCGACACGCGCATATAGCCGACGAACATCGCGAACTCCCGGTCATTTATACGGCCGAATACGTGACAGGCCCGCGAGCTTACGACTCGCCGCCTGTGGATGTTGGCGCTTCATTGCGGCGTTCTGACGCCGCCCCGTGTCGCGAGTCGGCGTCAGCGGTTTTCGGTGAGGTGGCGGTAGATGGTGACCGGTGGGTCATCGCCCGCACCGTCGCCTGCGCCTGGTAGCCCTCGCCCCCAACCCATCAGGAGACGTGCCGTGGAAGGCCTGGAACGTCGGATGCGCGGCTTCGAAAGCCTCACTCGGTTATGGCGGGGGCGCGGATGCGCTTGCGGGACCGCGCCGTCCTCCAGACCATCGCGCGTTGGGACGAGAGCTCCGGGTCAGGCGGCCATCGCGCCGTACCGCTTGTGGCCCTTGATGTCGTAGCGGTCGAGCATCATGACCTTCGACCAGGTGCGGATGAAGTCGCGCACGAACCGGTCTTGCCCGTCGCTGCCCGCGTAGGCGTCGACGATCGACCGCAGTTGTGCGTTCGAGCCGAACACCAGGTCGTTCCGAGAGGCCCGCCAGCGAGTGTCGCCGGTCGCCTGGTCTCGGCCGGTGAAGGTCGTAGCGGTCTCGTCGTCCGTCGTCCACACCAGGTCGGTGTCGGTCAGATGCACGAAGAAGTCCGTTGTCAGGATTCCGACGCGCTCCGTGAGCACCCCTAGGTCTGACCCGTCCCAGTTGGCGCCGAGCACCCGCAGCCCAGCGGTGAGGACGGTCCACTCGGGTGCGGTGAGCGTGAACAGGTTCGCCTTGTCGAGGAACGCCGCCTCGGGCGCGACGCCCGGAGCGAATTGATCGAAGCGCTCGGACACGAAGTTCCGGAAGCCGTCCGCGACGGGTCGCAGCCACTCGAACATCTCGATGTCGGTGAGCTCCTGGGTGGTGTCGACACGTCCTGGCGTGAACGGCACGGTGACGTCAGCTCCTGCCGCCTGCGCGGCGCGCTCCACCGCGGCGCTGCCGGCGAGGACGATCAGGTCGGCGAGGGAGACCTGCCGCCCGCCGGACGTCACCGCGAATGCCGCCTGCACGTTTCGCAGCGCGTCGATGACCGGGACGGTGCGTCGGTTGACCGCCCAGTCCTTCTGCGGTGACAGGGCGAGCCGGGCGCCGTTCGCGCCCCCGCGCTTGTCGCTGTCGCGGTAGGTCGAGGCTGCGGAGAACGCCGTGTACACGAGGTCCGACACGGACAGCCCGGTCTCGAGGACCGCTTCCTTGAGCGTTGCCAGGTCACCTTCGTCGAGTGCGTCTCCTGCTGCGTCCGGGAGCGGGTCCTGCCAGAGCAGGTCGTCGGCGATGGTGACCTCGGAACCGAGGTACCGGTGCTTCGGCCCCATGTCGCGGTGCGTGAGCTTGTACCAGGCCTTCGAGAACGCGAGTGTGAAGAGGTCGAAGTCGGCCAGGAAGCGCTCGCACACTGCCCGGTACTCCGGGTCGACCTTGAGGGCGATGTCCGAGGTCATCATCATGAGCGGGTTCATCCGGCCGGGTACGTGTGCGTCCGGGGTTCTCGGCGCCTCCGGGTCGGTCGGTGTCCACTGCAGAGCACCGGCCGGGCTCCTCGTCTGCTCGTAGTCGTACGCGAACAGGTTCTCGAGGTAGGCGTTGTCCCACTGCGTCGGGTTCGGAGTCCAGCTGCCTTCGATGCCGTTCGTGGAGGTGTGTTCGGCATTGCCGGTGCCGACCGGGTTGTGCCAGCCGAGCCCCATCGACTCGATCGGAGCTGTCTCAGGTGATGGCCCGATGTCGGATGCGGGCACCTGGCCGTGACTCTTGCCGAAAGCGTGGCCACCGGCGATCAAAGCGACCGTCTCCTCGTCATTCATCGCCATCCGAGTGAACGTGATGCGGATGTCGCGCGCTGAGCCCATCGGGTCGCCGCTTGCGTAGGGCCCCTCGGGGTTGACGTAGATGAGCGCCTGGTGCGAAGCGGCCAGCGGGCTCTGCAGGTCGTAGTCCTCGTCGCCGTTCTTACCGTGCCAGCGTTCGTCGCGGCTGACCATCTCGTCAGGGCTCGCGACCGCGTGCGGGTTCCAGACCTCCGGGCCCCACCATGTGCCATCGTCAGGCTCCCACGCATCGAGTCGTCCACCACCGAAGCCGTACGTCGGCAGCCCCATCAGCTCGAGGGAGCAGTTGCCGGTCAGCACCATCAGGTCGGCCCAGGACAGCGCGTTCCCGTACTGGTGCTTGATCGGCTGCAGGAGGCGTCGTGACTTGTCGGTGTTGCCGTTGTCCCACCAGCTCCCGATCGGTGCGAACCGCTGCATCGCGGTGCCCGCCCCGCCACGGCCGTCCGCGATGCGGTACGTGCCGGCGGCATGCCAGGCCATCCGGATCATCTGCGGGCCGTAGTTGCCGTAGTCCGCCGGCCACCAGTCGACCGAGGTGGTGAGCAGACGCTTGATGTCCGCCTTAAGAGCTTCGAGGTCGATCGTGGCGAAGGCCGCCGCATAGTCGAAGTCCGCGCCGAGCGGATCGGCGGCGATGCCGTTCCGATGGAGGAGCTCGACCCGCAGCCTCTGCGGGTACCAGCTGTCAAGGCTCGGCGACTGACCGAAGGTGCCGCCGAGGTGATCGCCACCGGCCGGCAGCGCCCCTGCCATGGGGAAAGTGCATGTGTTGGTCTGGTCGTGCGTAGCCACGGGAAGCTCCTTGCTTGCTCAGAATGGGGGAGGGGGCGACATCATCGCGGTCGAAGACTTCACTACCGGTCAGAATCACAGCGGCGACCTTGATTCCTCAAGGTGACCTCGATTGGCGTCCGAGGATCTTCCTGATATTGGTTATCGAGGTGACTGAAGGCGGATCGCCACAGCGGTTGTGGCGATACGGCGAGGTGCGGCAACGCGGCCTAAACGAGGCCCGTTGTGCCGAGGAGTGTGCCGATGGCGAAAGTGGCGATGAGCGCGAGCGCTCCGCCGATGACGACTCTCAGAGTGGCGGCGATAGCGGGACTGCCGCCTAACCGGGCGCCGAGTGCTCCCGTCGCGGCGAGTGCGACGAGCACGACCACGAAAGTGATCTGGACGCGAAGGGAATCGGGAATCAGCAGGATGGCCAACAACGGCAAGATACCGCCGATGAGAAAGGCGAGTGCTGACGCTCCAGCAGCATGCCAGGGACTCACGACATCGGCTTCATCGATGTTGAGTTCCATCGCAAGATGAGCCTTCAACGCGTCCTTCGCGCTGAGTTCGACGGCGACTTGGTGGGCTGTTTTTTGTGAGAGGCCGCGTGCCTGGTAGAGCCCCGCGAGTTCAGCGAGTTCTCCGTCCGGATCGTTCCTGAGCTCCTGTTTCTCCTTCTCGATGAGCGCGCGCTGGCTGTCGCTCTGGCTGCTGACCGACACGTACTCGCCGAGGGCCATGGAGATGGCCCCACCGACGAGCGCGGCCGATCCCGCCGCAAGAATCGCCGGCGTCGACGAACTCGCCCCGGCGACACCGACGACGATCGCCGCAACGGACACGATCCCGTCGTTCGCGCCGAGTACACCTGCGCGCAACCAGTTCAGGCGGCCGGAGAGGCTCCCCGTATGCGGTTCGACCGGTTGTGACGCGACTGGGGTCGCGTCGGACGAGCTGGTTCCGACATGCCGGCTCATTCCGAGTCGCCAGACGGTGTAGACGTTCCCATGTCCTCGGTCCACACGGCGGTCGCACCACTGTGACCGACCAGCACGGCTTGCACGGTCGTTCCCGTCGAGACGAGGAGGGCCAGCACGAGAAGGCTCACCGGCACCCAGCGCAGCTTCTTCTTCGCTGGTTCCGTTCCGGGCGCCCTGTCGCTCTCTGCCGTGGAAGCACGTGCCGTACGACGTTCTCGGATGTTCCACCACAAGAGCGCCGCAGCAACGATGACGAGCCCCGCAACCCAGGGCAGGAGTCCATCGGCCAGCTCGGAGTGGGTTTCGATCAGGTCATTCTCACCTACCCGACTTTCCAACTTCTCTCCGGACTGGGTAGTGATAGGAACGAGCGCTAGCGCGACGAGTGTCACGGTAAGGGTCAGGTATCCGGACCAGCGACGGAAGCGCGGCCATGCTGCGGTGAGAATGACCAGAATGGCAGCCAGCGGAACGACGACCTCAGTGGCGTGCACGACCAGCGGATGGAGGGGAAGACCGAAGAATGTATCGAACACGAGGCTCCCAAAGGATTAGTGATGAAAAGAAGTCAGTCGACGAGACTGTGAGTGGATCCAGAGTGCGGAAGTGCGCGGATTCTCTAACACTAGGCGCGTGGCGTCTGCCGCGCCACGCAGGATAGGCATCCCTTGGCGGGGCTGCCGGATACCGCATCGCGAAAGCGGCACGGGTATCGGTCTACTGCTCGGCGACCGGTCAGGGATTCACATCAGCTGTGGGTTCACTTCGGATCGGCAGGGGAAGTCGTGCCCTCGGGTGGCGGGTGAGGTGATTTCAGGTGCCGATACGCACGACCGCCACTTCCACTGGGACGGGCGACGCCGGTTTCGCGGCGGGCTGCCTGTCGCGCAGTGCCCGGAGGGCGTTGAGGATCGTCGCGAGGTCGACGACCTCCTGCGTCGCGGCACCGAGGGTCGCCGGTATCAGACCGAATGCGGCGACGATCATGAGTCCGATGCTGAGGGCCATCCCGATCCAGATGCTCTGCAAGGCGATCCGCACAGTGTCCTGGCCGATCCGGACGGCTCGGACCACGACGGAGATGTCGTCGAGAAGGATCACCGCTGCAGCGGCCTCACTCGCCGCCGTCGCTCCCCGGGCGCCCATGGCGATTCCGACGTCGGCGGAGGCGAGAACCGGGGAGTCGTTGACGCCGTCGCCGACCATCAGCACAGGGCGGTCGACGATGCCGCGGAGTATGTCCACCTTGTCCCGCGGCAGGCAGTCGGCCCGCACCTCGGTGATCCCGACGGCACGCGCGATGTGATCGGCCGTCGTCTGCGCATCGCCCGTCAGCATCACGATGCGGTTCACTCCCTCATCTCGGAGTCCCGAGATGGTCTGCGCCGCGTTCTTCCTCACGCCGTCGCTGGCGATGACGATGCCGGCGGCGCGTTCATCGATGACCACGTAGATGGCCATCTCACCTCCCCTGAGCGACGCCTCGACGACATCGGGCGCACTGGTTCGCGCGAACCGGAGCGTCCCGACGGACACGGTGTGATTCTCGAGGACGGCCGTGACGCCTTCAGCGGCGGTCTCTGTGGAGCGCTGCACGCGAAGCGGGGTGAGCCCGCGTTCTCGGGCGGATTCGACGATGGAGGCGGCGAGCACATGGGAGGAGTGCTCCTCGGCGGAGGCGACGAAGGTCAACAGAGTGTCCTCGTCCCACGGCGGGAGGGCGTCGATGCGCACGATCTCTGGTCTGCCGTGCGTCAGGTGCCTGTCTTGTCGAAGACGGCCGTGCGTACCCGCGCGAGCAGCTCGAGAACCCCTCCGCCCTTCACGATGATCCCGCTGCGGGCGGCGCGGCTCATGCCCCCCATGAACGCTACCGGGGCCGCCAGCACCAGGGGGCACGGCGTCGCCAGCACGAGCACCTCGGCGAATCTCACCGGATCGCCCGACAGCCACCACGCCACGCCGGCGATCAGAAGCGACACGACGGTGAAGGGCACCGCGTAACGGTCGGCGAGTCGAACGACGGGGGCACGATTCGACGAGGCCTGCTTCACTAGGGCGACGATCGCCTGATATTCGCTGTCCTGTGCTCTCGCGGTCGCCTGGATGGTCGCCGACGTGTTGCCGTTGACCGACCCGCTCAGGACACGCTCTCCCCGCGAACGATTGCGCGGCAGGCTCTCGCCGGTCAGTGATGACTGATCGAAGGCCGCCGTCGAGGACTCGAGGATGCCGTCCACGGGCACAGCCTCGCCGGACAGAACACGGATCAGGTCTCCGATGACCACATCGTCGGCTGGGACATCGACGGTATCGAGCGAGCCCGCGTCCAGGCGATGCGCTGTCCGCGGCTCGCGTGCGAGGAGCGCAGTCAGCTCCCGTTGGGCACGGCCCTGAGCGAAATCTTCGAGGGCTTTGCCACCAGAGACCATCAGCACGATGATCATGATGGCGATGACTTCACCCACCGCGACTGTCGCGACGATCGCGAGGATGTCGATTCCGAACCGACTCCGGCGCAGCTCGCCCACCACCCGGATCGCTTGGACGCTAGCGATCAGGATGGCGAACACGCCGAAACCCCAGTGCGCGACGACGTCGAATCCCGCGAACCAGATCACCGCACCCACTGCCCCGACAACGAGGGTGAGCGTCACGATCGGATACCTCAGAAGCAGGTGCTGCGGCCGTGCACCTGTGTCACCCACGTTTTGCAGACGCTTCGAGCTGCTCCTGCCTTAGAGCGGTCGAGGCGGCGACGCGAAGGATGACTTGTTCGACTACGTCCATGTCGCCACTTTGCTCGGCCGTTGGTGCACAGAACAGGGTCCAAGGTCCCGAAAACAGGATCCTTTGTGAGTGCGTCCAACTATCGCCAGTCAAATTTTCGTGGGGGCGGAGGCGCACCCGTACTCTGAGACCTTCGTCTCGAAAGTCAATAGCTTTCTGAGACGTGCCTCCCGGCGGTCGCATCGCGCCCAACGGATCCGGATTATCGGGACGTCGGCTGTCTCGGAAAGACGTCTTGCCGCGTTTCGTCTCAGGAGGGGACACGGATGGTGTTTCCGAGTCAGAATGAGGTCGTGAGACTTCTGGGTTATACGCGTGTGAGTACGTCGAGTCAGGACGCGCAGCTGCAGCTCGAAGCGCTCGTCGCCGCCGGCGTGCAGAAGCGCGACGTCTTCGCGGATGTCACCTCGGGGAGTAAGACAGCGATCGAGCGGACCGGGATGAAGAAGCTCCTCGAGTACGCCGAGGATGGCGACACCGTCGTCGTCTGGCGAGTCGACCGCCTCGGCCGCTCCCTGATCGACGTGCTGAACACGGTGAACCTGCTGCGCGAGCGTGGTGTGCAGGTCCGGTCGATCTCGGACGGTATCGATCCGTCGACGTCGACGGGCCGGCTGATGCTGAACATGCTTGCCACGCTCGCGGAGTACGAGCGCGAGCTCATCGTGGAACGGGTCAACGCTGGCATCGCGGCCGCCCGCGCGAACGGGACACGATTCGGTCGGCCTCTGTCAGATCCGGTCGTGATCGCGGACAAGCTCGCGATCGCCGCAGATGCGCGAGCGCGCGGTCGCACCGCTGAGGACGCTGCTCGTCTCGTCGGGTGGAGTCGCGCGACGCTCTATCGCCACCAGCAGGCTCACGCAGCCCGCGAGAGTGCAGCGATGTAGCGACTGATGGACGGCCTCGAGCGGTGGCGGATCCTTCGACTTCACGTCGAAGATCAGGTCCCCCTCGCGGCCCTCGCCCGCGAGAGCGGCATCGGCACGCGGACGCTGCAGCGCTGGCATCAGCTCTATAAGAGGGACGGGCTCGCCGGGCTCGACGACACTGCGAGGACGGACAAGGGCGGTCGGCGCACGGTTCCGGCGACCGTCGCCGCCATCGAGCGACTCGCCCTGACCCGGCCTCGTCCGTCGATCGCGACGTTGCATCGCCTCACCGTCGAGGAGTGCCTGCGCGACGGCCGGCCGACGCCGAGCTACGCCACCGTCCGCGAGATCGTGCAGGCCCTCGACCCCGCACTCGTCACCCTCGCGTTGGAGGGTCCCGCTTCCTATCGCGACCGCCACGAGCTGGTGTTCCGCCGCCGGGCGGAACGACCGAACCAGATCTGGCAGGCCGACCACACCGAACTCGACATCCTCATCGTCGGCGCGAACGGGAAGCCTGATCGCCCGTGGCTGACAACCGTGATGGATGATCACTCCCGCGCGATCTGCGGCTACATGGTCTTCACCGGAGCGCCCTCCTCGCTGAACACCGCTCTCGCCTTGCGGCAGGCGATCTGGCGGAAGACCGACCCCGCGTGGGCGATGTGCGGGATCCCCGACGTGCTGCACGTCGATCACGGCTCCGACTTCACCAGCCACCACCTCGAGCGCACCGCCGTCGAACTGCACCTCCGGCTCATCTTCTCGACCGTCGGTCGACCCCAGGGGCGCGGCAAGATCGAGCGCTTTTTCGGCACCATCAACACCGAAGTCCTCCCGACCCTCCCCGGCCATCTCGGCCCCGGGAACCGCAGCCCGCAGCCCGTGCTCGATCTCCCGGGCGTGGATCGGGCGATCGGCTCCTTCATCGCCACCTACAACCAGCGCACCCACCAAGAGCTCGGTATCTCCCCGCGAGACGCATGGGTCGCGGACGGCTGGATGCCTTGCATGCCCGACACTCTCGAGCAACTCGACGGCCTGCTACTCACCGTCCCGACCCATCGCACCGTGCAACGAGACGGCATCCACTTCCAGGGCCAGCGCTACCTCGCGCCCACCCTCGCCCCCTTCGTCGGACACACCATCACCATCCGCTACGACCCCCGCGACGTCTCCGAGATCCGCGTCTACGACCACGACACCTTCATCTGCGTCGCCGTCGACGAAGCCCACCCCAACATCCGCCTCAGCCTCCGCGACATCGAAACCGCCCGCCGCGCCCGCCGCCACGAACTCCGCCGCACCATCAACGACCACATCCCCACCGTCGCCCACCGCGAGGAACCCCACCTCGCGGACCCCACCCCGCGCAAGAAACGACTCCGCACCTACGAGGAGGAGTGATGACCCAGACCTTCATCGCCACCAAGGAACACCGCCGCTTCACCGAGTTCGCGAACGCGGTGAAGAAGGAACGCACCATCGGCATCTGCCACGGCGACGCCGGAGTCGGCAAGACCAACTCCGCCCGCCGATACGCCAACTGGGACACCCTCGAGCCCTACATCACCGCGTGGGGCCCACGCGGCGAAGACGACGCGAAACACAACGCGCTCGCGCATCGCTCCCGCACCGTCTTCTACACACCCGAGGTACTGCCGCGACCCAAAGACCTCATGCGAGAGATCGGCAAGTGGCAGGCCCACCTCGGCATTTGCATCGACGAGCACCTCCGCACGATCGGGAAAGTCAGCGGCATGCACAACGGCAACACCACTCGGCGGGTCGAGATGCTCATCGTCGACGAAGCCGAGCGGCTCACGCCCACCGCGCTCGAGCTGCTCCGCGACGAACACGACCGCACCCACCTCGCGATAATCCTGATCGGCATGCCCGGCATCGACCAGCGCTTCCGCCACTACCCCCAGCTCTACAGCCGCCTCGGCTTCTCCCACCGCTACCGCGCCCTCGGCCGAGACGAACTCCTCTTCGTCCTCGACCGACACTGGAAGCGCCTCGGACGCACCCTCAACCCCGACGACTTCACCGACGCCCAAGCCGTCGCAGCCATCGAACGGATCACCCGCGGGAACTTCCGCCTCCTCGAGCGCCTGTTCCCTCAGATCAGCCGCGTGCTCAAGATCAACGACCTGGAGACGATCACCGACGACGTCATCGAAGCCGCCGCCAGCGTCCTCGTCATCGGGAGCTGACCGGCGCCATCGAGCAATCGCAGACACCGCCATCAAGCGAGCAACTCCACACTCGCCGCCACCTAATGTCACGTAACTGTTCACTTATTCTATGACTCGTGATCGGCTCTAAGGGATGTTCTGTGACGAGGCATATTCGGTGATGCCGATGTCGGCGAGTATCCGGCGGGCGTTGTTTGGTCCTCCTGGTCCGGATGACACGAAACGGTAGAGCAGCTCGGCTTGGGCTGGGTCGGCGAGAGCGAGCGAAACCACTTCGTTGAAGCTGTCGACGACCGCCTTCCAGTAGTCGATCGGCTCAGCCTGCGTTCTCGTGCTATCCGCGATTGGTCGTGGTGTTCGGCCGTCGTCCGCTGGGCGGTGCGGCGCTGGGAGAAAGAGTGCACCATCGGTGCCAGGCGCTCGGATGGTCCCGTCTTCGATCATGGCGATTGCGGCGGCCGCCGCTTCGAGGAGACGTTGCTGTATCGACCAGTCGAGGAGCTCGAACGATCTCCAGACGCTCAGTCCGCCCCGGATGGGTTGCTCGATGCTGGCCCACACTTCTCGCAGGGTGTGCGCGTGGGTTCGCGCGTGGGTTGCGGAGGTACTGAGTTCGTCGATGATCGTGCGGAGCATCCGGAACCAGATGCCGGCGTGCACGTCGCGCCGAGGCAGTCGGACGATGCCGACGCGCAACGCGTCAGCTGAGCGCTGGTCCATCGCACGAACGGCGGGCGGTGCCGGTCGTGGCTCGGCGTGGCCGTCGACCCAGATGATGTTGGTGTCGAGGGAGCCGTAGGCGGATTCGAGGTAGCAGCCGTGCCGGGGGCAGCTGAGCGTCAAAGGCAGCTGCGACACGAGGGTGAGGCCGGGAACGCGTTCTGGGCCGGCGATGCATGTAGGGCAGGCGCGTCGTAGCGGCTCACGGGGAAGCCACGCGCGCCAGGGAGACGCCAACCGTGCTGGGCGCTCCCGCGCGGTGAGGAGAACATGGTGCTGGCGGACGTAGGTGTGGAACGCTTCTTCGTCGTCGGACGGTTCGAGGTCATCCAGGAGCCACGGCACGTTCCCGGCGATGCTCATCCCCCACAGTTCGTGTCGGTCTCGGCCCGTGCGCTGCTCCAACGCGACGAGCAGCTCGCGGGGTGGGGTGATGTCGAGACCGCCGGTAGTGCGGTCAAAGACGTCGAAGGTGTAGGTGCCGAGATTGTCAGCGAGGAGCTCATCGAGGCGGAGCCGGTGAGCGGCGGCAATGCGGGTCAGCCACGATGACAGCGCCTCTCCCGCGGATGGTGGTGGGTGCAGTGGCCATCTGGCGGGTGAGGTCACGCGAGCTCGCGCTCAAAGAGACGGCGACGCTCTGTCGGGCCCGCATAACTCGACAGCAGCAAAGTAGTCCGGTTGATGCACTCCTCGCCGGAATCTAGCGCCGCAACCGCCGTATCCATCAACAGCTGGTTCAACTCACCGATGGTCCCTTCACTGCGAGTGAGGAGGTAGCTGGCCATCTCGAGACCAGTGATGTCCGAACGCCGCCGCAGCGGGAAGGATGCGGCGAAGCTGGCGAGCAACGAACGGGTGCCGGTGTCGACTTCCCAGCGGGGCAGCGTGAACGGCTCGAACCGATTCTCGAGCTGATCGTCGGAACGGATCGCAAGATACGCATCCCGCGTGCCGACTCCGACCAGCGGAATCCGCAACTCGTTGCCCAGGAAACGCAGCAGGTTCAGGAACTCGCGCCTTACAGGGGTCGTCCCGGAGAGCACGTTGTGCAGCTCGTCGATCACGAGCAGCTGCACTCCGACTCGACTTAAAAGTTCGAGCGCGATCTGTTCCAGTTCGGCGAGGCGTTGCCGGGGCCTGAGTGGGGCCCCCATCGAGGCGAGCAGCCCCACGTAGAAACGGATCACGGTCGGGTCGGAGGGCATCTGCATCACCAGTACCGGGATGTGCTCTCGATCAGGAAGCGACACCGCCGGGTGCGTGCGGCGGAACTTCTCGATGATCATCGACTTGCCGTTGTTCGTGGGACCGATCAGGAGCAAGTTCGGCATCCGCTGCTTCGATGGCCACTCGAACAACGCCTCCAACCGGGCGAGCGCATCAGTGGCGCGGCTGTACCCGATCCACCGATCCGCACGCACATGGGCGATCCGTTCCGCTGCCGGCAGCACAGCGATCCGTTGCGCGGCCGGGGTGAGATGGGTCAGGTCGACCAGGTCATCGTCCACGTCACCACTCCTCAATGACCGGATACGGAACCGCCGGACCATCGCCACTCGGACCGCTCGGCGGAACGGGATCTCGTCGCGCTGGGCTTGGTCGGTCGGTGCGCCGGTCGGCGGCGCGACGCGCCCGTTTCGTCGATGCCGCGGCATTGGTGACCACCTGCCGCATCTTCTCGATTGTGCGAAACAACGCATCCTCATCGATTTCTTCGCGGCCGGCTGCACGGAGCGCGATAGTGGCCGCGCGCTGCTCCCACACGGATACCGGCGGGTGTGACATTCGTCGGTACGGGACATCAATGTAGTTCGCACCTTCCGGGTCGAGCACCCAAATGCGACTGATGTCGCGAGGGTCTCGCCGGATCACGAAACGGCCGAGTTTCTCGCGGCGCGCAATCCACGGCTTCAACGCGTCGGAGAAGTACTGCACGTGATCGATGGTGAAACCGGTTCTCCTCAGGGTCCGCCGGATCACCGGGAGAAAGTCGATCAGGAACGCAGCCGCGTTGGTCACCGTCGCAGGCGTTCCGTTCGCCTCCACCCCGGCCGCCCATCGCCCGGCCGGAGTCTGCCCAATCCCGCGATGCACCTGCCCGTGATAGGCCGCCACAGCCAGGGCTAGCCAATGCTCCAGCTCCTTGACGGTGAGGGTTGCCGACTTCTCGGAGTCGTAGCGGCCACGCTCGCCCGGATTCGAGAACGTCGTACCCGGAAGATCATGAACTGACCGCATCATCGTGCCGATCACTCGCTCCACGATGCCGCCGTAGTGCGGCTGACCCGGTGGACGGTAGCGCAGCTTCACACCGTGCTGCTCGCATCCGCGGCGCAACGCCTCGCTCTTGAACTCCGCGGCATTGTCGAGATACAACTCGGCAGGCTTCCCACTCATCGGCCACGACACCGACACGTCAACACCGTCCAACCAGGGCTGCTTGTCGGTGACCATGTGCGCCAAACAAAGGCCGACAGACAGTGCAGACGGGGCCTCGAGAGTGACAACGAGCCCCACGATGCAGCGACTGAACACGTCGATCGCGACCGTCACGTATGGCCTACCGATCGGTAGCCGGTGACGCTCGTCGACCACGATCACATCCACCACGGTGTGATCGATCTGCACCTGCTCCAACGGCCGCCGCACCGGCGGCACGAGACCAGCCGCGGATTGCAACGCCCGACCCGCATCCGAACCTTCGCGACGTGTAGCGGTCTCCGCCGGATCAAGCCCTGCGATCCGGCGCTCGATCGTCGCCCGCGAGGGAGCAGGAAGACCCTGTTGGCGGCAAACACGGACGATATCCCGATGCACCACAGCAACCGTCCGACGCTGGCGGTTCAGATACCCCTTCTTGATCACCTCCGAGACGATTGCTTCGACCAGCTCCGGCAGGTGCGTTCGGCCGCGACCGCCGTTCGATTGCCCAGGGATTAGGTCCGAAACGAGCCCCTGCCCGTCGCGCCACCGCCGCATCAGAACGTACAACTGCCGACGCGAGATACCCAGCTCCGCCGCCGCAACGTCCACACGGGAATGCCCAACGCGTGAGAGATCCGAGAGCGGACCAATGACCGCAGCCGTCTTCGCAGCGCGCTCCCACGCATCATCGCACGCGGTCAGAACACCGCGGTCGCGCACAGGCTCTCGAATGTCATCCATCACCGACCTCATCGTCGTGATCGCAACGGTAGTGCAGACAACCTCGCGCAGCTAGATCTTCACACTCACCTGCACGAACGCAACAACAGCGCGATCAATCGCGCAGGCGACCGCGAGAAACGACAGTGTCAGCCATCGTTCTCGAGGCTGCTCGCAAACGATCGTTTACGGCGATCTTTCACTGGTGCCTGCATTGGTGGCGTCAGAGCCCAAACGCCCCACCACTGATCAGGATGAAGATGCCCAAACTGATTAGAACGACCGGGAATAGGACGTGCTCCCAGCGCTCCAGAATTTCGGCGATCGGACGTCGCGTGGCGATGAACTTGGCAATCATCACCAGGACTGCAACAAGCGCGAGGAACACAACACAGTAAGCGACGACAGCACCGGGCCCTACACTGAGGAAGACCGGGACATAGACGCCGATGTTGTCCCCGCCGTTCGCAAAGGTGACCCCCGCCACCGCCCAGACCGCGATCTTCTTGCCCTCGAGCTTGCCTTCATCATCGTCATCATCGTGCCGGCGGCGCCACGTTTGCCAGGCCGCCCAAACCCCTAATCCCAGGGGAATCAGGCCGAAGTACGGGATGACCTCGGGGGGCAGGAAGGCTCCGGCACCGATGGATACCAGTACGGCGGCACCGAGGATGCCTGCGAATCCTAGGTACTGTCCGATCAGGATCCGAACGGTCGTGCCTCGCTGCCCTGCACCGCGGGCGAAGAAGAGCGAGAGCACGATGATGTCGTCGATGTTGGTGGCAAGGAATAGCCCGATCGCTTGTGCGATGGAGAGAACAATCATGAGATCACCCCTGCCGTGCAGCGCTCCGGGGCCGCGCAGAAGGGGGTCGATCCACTCCGCTTCATGATTCACAGCCGTGGTTGCCCGGCAGAGCAGTGAGCGCACGTGCGAGGCGGCAGTCCGCAACCTCGAACTGTTCTAATTGCATCGGATCAGTCCTTTGGCTTATGCGGGGGTGATCACGGGTTCGTGTCGGTGCGGACGTGCAGCGAACCGTGCTCTGAATCCGCGTTCTGGGGCGCGTGCGGCTTTGGCCGCCAGCTCGAGACGATGAGGATCAGGCAAAGCAGGGCGACGCCGCTGACGACGAGGACATCGGCCATGTTCCCGATGAAGAGGTCGCCATAGGCGATGAAGTCGGTGACGTGCCCCTGCCCGAACGAGGGAGGTTTCATGAGCCGGTCGACGAGGTTGCCGATCGCGCCACCAAGGATCAGGCCGAGTGCGATGCCCCAGCCGATGCCCCGCAGCCGCACGGCGATGCCGATCGTCACGGCCGCGGCTAGGACCCCGATGACCGTGAAAACCCACGCGGCTCCGGAGCCGATGGAGAACGCGGCTCCGGGATTGTGAACGAGCGATAATGACAGCAAGTCTCCGATGATCGGGACACGACTGCCCGGTGACAGCTGTGCGACCGCGAGCATCTTCGTGGCCTGGTCGAGGATCAGCCCGAGTGCAGCGACGGCCACGGCGATGCCGAGCGCACGAGGAGGCCTCCTCCCGATCGCGCGCCTAGACGAGGCCTCCGCGACGCCTCCGGCAACCGCCTCGGAAGGTGGGCGAGCGTTCCGGGTCGTCATGAGACGCCGTTTCGGGTGCGCGCCGCACGGAGTCCGTTGAGGATCACGATGACCTCCGCGATCTCGTGGACCAGGACGACGGCTGCGAGCCCGAGGACGCCGAACAGTGCCAGCGGGAGCAGGGCGGTGATGATCAGCAGCGACAGGATGATGTTCTGGTTAATAATGCGGCGTCCGCGGCGGGCGTGGTCGAACGCGCGCGGGATGAGCCGCAGATCATGCCCGGTGAAGGCGACATCGGCTGATTCGATCGCGGCGTCGGAGCCGGTCGCTCCCATCGCGATGCCGATATCGGCGGCGGCGAGAGCGGGGGCGTCGTTGATGCCGTCGCCGATCATCGCGACCGATCCTGCCTGGGACAGCTCGCCGATCGCCGCGGCCTTGTCCTCGGGGCGGAGCTCGGCGCGCACGTCGCCGATACCGGCTTGCGCGGCCAGAGCGCGCGCGGTGCGGGCGTTGTCGCCGGTCAGCATGGTCACGCCGGCACCCTGGGCCGCGAGGGTGCGCACGACCTCCGGTACCTCGGGGCGCAGCTCGTCTCGGACGCCGATCGCGGCGACCGATGCCCCGCCGCGGTGCACGATCACGACGGTCATACCCTGCTCCTCCAGGCTCGTGACCTGGCTCCCAAGGCTCTCGGCGTCGAGCCAGCGAGGGCTGCCAACGGTGATCCGTGCGCCGTCGACGGTGCCTTCGATGCCGTGCCCGGCCTGCTCGGTCACATCGAGGGCCGCAGGGACACCGGGGGCGGCTGCGGTGATCGCAGCGGCGAGCGGGTGGGTGCTGTGCTGCTCCAGCGCAGCCGCCCACTCCAACGCCTGGCGTTCGGTGACGCCGTCGGCCGTGAGGACCGCCGTAACGGCCGGCTGGTTGCGGGTGAGGGTGCCGGTCTTGTCGACGGCGACGTACCGGATCGCGCCGAAACGTTCGAAGGCTGCGCCGGACTTGATGATCACACCGAACTTGCTGGCCGCGCCGATCGCGGCTACGACCGTGAGCGGCACCGAGATCGCCAGGGCACACGGCGACGCGGCGACGAGCACGACCAGAGCCCGGGTGATCCACAACTCCGGGTCACCGAACAGGGACCCGATCAGCGCGACAAGGGCCGCGAGGATCAGCACGCCGGGGACCAGGGGGCGGGCGATCCGGTCCGCGAGACGCGCGCGGTCGCCCTTCTCCGCCTGGGCCTGCTCGACAAGCTCGACAATCGTGGTCAGCGAGTTGTCTGTCCCCGCCGCAGAGACCTGAACTTCGAGTGCCCCGGCGGTGTTGATCGCACCGGCGGAGACCGCGTCTCCGGGTTCGACCTCGACCGGGATCGACTCGCCGGTGATCGCAGAGGTGTCCAGGCTGGAACGGCCCGAGCGGACGATCCCGTCGGTCGCGATCCGCTCCCCGGGGCGGACAAGCATAATCTGGCCGACGGTGAGGTCCTTCGCCGCGATCTCGACCGAGGCCCCGTCGCGTCGGACCGTCGCCGTCTCCGGGACGAGCTTCAACAGTGCGCGCAGGCCGCCGCGGGCGCGGTCCATCGCCTTGTCTTCGAGTGCTTCCGCGATCGAGTACAGGAACGCCAGTGCGGCCGCTTCTTCGACGTAGCCGAGGATGACCGCGCCGACCGCGCTGATCGTCATCAGCAAGCTGATGCTGAGCTTGCCCTTGAACAGCTTCCGGATCGCCCCAGGTGTGAACGTCGACGCGCCGAGCAGCAATCCGATCCAGAACAGCACCAACGCCAGGATCTCCGCACCCGACCACCCGCAGATCAGACCCGCAAGGAACGCGACACCTGAGAACGCCGGGACCATAATCCCGCGATCCTGCCACCACGGCCCATCATGGTCGTCATCATCATCGTCGCCGACCGCAGACCCCTCCACCTGAGACTTCGTCACCGCCCTCACGCGCCGGCCTCCGTCCCGCAGCAGCCCGGCACGGTGCAGGACGCATCGACGCACGGCGCGTTCTCGTCGACGGCCAGCGTCACGTCCACGAGAGCGATCAACGCGGCGGCCAGGTGCGGGTCCGCGATCTCATAACGGGTCTGTCTCCCCTCCGGCTCAGCGACGACAATCCCACAGTCGCGCAGACACGTCAGATGATTCGACACGTTCGAACGCGTGAGCACCAGTTCACGCGAGAGCACGGCCGGGTAGCTCGGCCCACCAAGCAGAGTCATCAGAATGCGAGAACGCGTGGGATCCGCCATGGCCCGACCGAGCCGGTTCATTACATCGAGACGCGAAGCAATAGTCAGCATGTGATGATCATACAGCAGACACTGAACTATCGTGGATGGGAAGTGACTCCACCAGCGCCACTGAGATCACCGAGCTGTTTGGCGTCGCACACTCCACGATCTACCGCCCTGTGGTCGACGACCAGGCGCTCGTCGACGAGGCGGTCCGTGCGGGTGTCGCGGAAGCGGAGACGTAGCGGTTCGATCAGGTGGGGCCGGTGCGCGGGTCGAGTCCCGCCTGCCACCGTTCTCGCTGCTCCTCAGGGGTAACGATCTGTCCGTGGGGGTCGGTGACGGGGGCGAGGAACTTCGGGGCGCCAAGGGTGCTCTCTGCGGCCAGCTGGGCGTCTGCGAGGGTTTCGTAGTAGCCCAGCGGCCACCGGTCACTGCGTTTGAGAACCCAGTGGTCGACGCGGTACATCATCAACGTCTCGCGGGTGATCTTGTTCACCGTCGGCCCGTGATGGATCAGGAAGCGCGGTTGAATCGCGTCGTCGAGAACGAGCCAGTCGCTCTCCCCCACCCGAATCGTCTTCACGAACTCTATTCGAACATACTTTCGAATTGCTGTTCTAATGGGCTCATGGGAACGAACCGGCGATACCCCGAGATGGGGCTCGGCCGCGGCATTGACGAAATCCTGATCCGCGCCCAACCGGTCAGCCTTACCGATGACGAGCTCGACGTGGAGCACCACCCCGTCTATCGGCCAGCGGAGCCGCGGCCGGTGCGGGCGTGGGTGCGTTTTCCGGAGACCGTGATCCGGCCGGAGTGTGAAGCTATTGCCTGGACTGATCGGGCTGTGAAGGTGCGTTGGACGTCGGTCAACGGCATCGTGCGCACCGCATGGGTGTGGCGGGGCGCGATCGAGGATGGTTGGGGCCGTCCGCCCATCCCACCGCGCCGGTAGTGGCAGCCAATCGGATGCGCCCATGCAGCTGGTGCCCTTCCCTGATCGGGAGAACCCGACGATGTGGGTCAACCCTGAGCACATCACATCGCTTGTTCCAACGATCACGACGCCACCGGCACCGATTATGGTCAGCGTGCGCTGCAAGCTGCAGGGGCTATCGGAGTTCGTCATCCACCTCGGCCAGTTGGACTCCCCCGCCGCTGCGCAGCAGCGGTGGTTAGGTCTGCTCGAGCTCCCTGGGAAACGCTGTGCTCGATTCGCCTAAACGCCCCATGTAGACGCAAGAAGGCCCCGGCCGGGAGAGAGAGCGGCCGGGCTTTGTTCTTGTGAGATGTGGTTCGGAGCGTCGACGTTGACTCCCCTATTCGCCCTGTAGCGGCCGTAGGTATTCGCCGGTGCCTGGTTGTCGGATCGGTACGTCCCAGGGGGCGAGCGGCGCCGGCTGGTATTCGTTCTTCGTGCGGTGCTCGAGGACGGTCATGTAGTGCAGGTGGCGGTCGAGAATGTGGGTGATTGTTCCGTCCATCGCGATGAGCATGCGCTCTATGTCGTGCTCGGCGTCTTCAATCTGGTGCAGGAGCTCGTCTCGTTCCCGCAGCGCTGCGCGAACGCCGTGCACGTACAGCGCAAGGCCCTTCTGGGTGAGGCGGTCCATTCGGACGCGCCGTGCCGGCCGTTCGAGATCCTTGCCACCGAACTCCGGTGGTGCGGGATGGAAGTCCACCACACCCTCCTGCTGGGGTTCGGGCCCGTCGTCGACGAAGGCGCGGTGATAGTAGTACGCCGCTTCTTGGCGAAGCTCGTGCAGCTCGACGTACAGGTTCGCGAAGCTCTCGCGTGTGTCCTGGATGCCTCCGGCCATGATTTCTGCCGGCGTGAACGTGGTCATGGGGATGCCCCGCTCAGGCGCATCGAAGGGGCGCACGCAACGCGTGCGTCCCTGCGTCTTGTCTGCCGTCACTGGCAGGAGTCGCATTGAAGGTCCTCCATCGGGTCGATCGGGACGATGTAGGGCTCGGGTGCAGTCTGGTAGTGCTGGTCCCCCGGCTCGTCACCGTGTGCGTGTGCGTCCAGCCACATATCGGCTGCTGCAGGCTCTCCCAGCGCCCGGAGGATCCCGGCCAGCGCTTCGGCCTCTCGGCATCCCAGCATCGCGGCGACGTCGTGTGCGAGGGTCACGTCGGAAAAGACCCCACAGAACCGGGTGACGTCATCGGTGTCCGTAATGAGTGTGCTCATCGTTCCCTTCTCTCTCTCAACCAACCGACCCTTCTATAGGTCTGTGTCAAATCAGCGGGTGTTGCTTTGGTTCTCCCGCCGATCAGTTTTTTTGCCGTTCCGGCAGAGAGATCGAGAGCGCGTGGAGGCAGCGCAGTGCCCGGAAGGGAGCGGTTGCTAAGTGGAGGGAGCGCAGCGAGTGGAGTCTGCAAATAGCGACCGGAGGGAACGGAGCTGCCGGAGGAAGCTATGATCGGCCGGCCGGAATGGCGAAAACTCCGTGGAAAGATCAGCACGCCAGCGGCGTTCCGAACAATGAAATCAGCGCCGCCTCCGTGCGGCTCAACTCGGGCCCGGCCAGATCCGGGTTCGGCAAGTGGTCACCGCTCCGCTCCCGTGGAGTGGTCGCTAAGCGTAGTGTTCGAGACGTGACGGATCGACGGGGATTACCGTTTTGGGTGATAGGCAATTCGCGCAGAGTGGCCATTGTCATGGCCGTGCTGTTTTTCCTGGAACTTTGTTTCTTCGCGTCAGCCATCGGCCGGGATCTCTTTATCGGGTTGGCAGGCCTGGCGGTCGGTGTGATCGGTGTCGGCCTGGCCATCGCGAGCGTGATCTACCACTCTCGGAAGAGCCGTTCGTCGAGATAGTCGCGCGGCCGTCGTTCCGGAACACCCAGATCAGGGGCGCCTCCGTGCTGCCGTTCGTTGCCATCACGAACCCGACAGTTGTTAGGCCATGGCGGTGTTCAGTTGCCGGAAGAGTTGCCGGGCCAGGTAGCGTTTCAGGCTCCGGCGGACCTCTCGGCGGCTCTTGCCTTCCGAGGTTCGTCGCTCCATGTAGTCCTGGGTGCTCCGGTCGCAGGTGAGCCGGACGCGGACGATGGTGTCCAGGGCTCGGTTCAGTTGCCGGTCGCCTTGCCGGTTCAGCCGGTGCCGGGTGGTGTTGCCACTGGAAGCTTGCAACGGCGCGGCGCCAGCGAGGTTTGCGAACGCGGCTTCGCTGCGAATCCGGCCCTTGTGTGAGTAGGCCGCGATGACCTGAGCGCCGGTGACCGGGCCGACCCCGCGGATGCTCTGTAACCCAGGAGCGAGCTGCTCAACATAGTCGGCCAGCGCGTCCCGGTTGGCCTCGAGCTGCTCCGTCAGTTGGATCACCGAGACCGCAAGCCGTCGGGCTTCCTGGCGGATGGTGGTCATCGGGGCATCTTCGGCAGGTCGTCGCCGCCAGCCTGCGATCTCGCGGACCTGCCCATCCGTGAGCGGCTTGCGGACGTCCATCCCCAGCTGGAAGGAGCGCAGCAAAGCGGTAAGAGCGTTGCGGTCCGCAGTGCGTCGCCCATCCATCGCCTGCCGCGCCGTGAGCAGGACCCGCAGGGCAGCGCGGATCCCGTCCGAGCGGGGCTCGGCGAGCCGTTCAACGTCCGTGGCGAGGGCGGTGCGCGCGGCGGCAACCGCGTCAATCTCGTCGGACTTTCCGTGACCAGCGCGCGATGCCCGCTTCGGCGGCCGGACATCGCAAACTGTTAGGCCCGCGCCCTGGAAGACCCGAGCAATGACAGCCCCATAGGAGCCGGCACCCTCGATCGCGACCAGCAGCCGGCCATCAGCGCGCCGATGCATCCAAGCCAACGCGCGGCTGATCCCGGTGGACGAAGTCGGGAACATCGCCGAATCGATCACTCGGCCCGTGTCCGCGGCCAACACCGCGTAAGTGTGGGTCTTGGCATGAGTATCCACTCCGACCACGTAGTCGTATTCATCGGTCACGGTCGTCACCGATTCGCTCCTCTCCCCTGCTCAACGGATAATTCATCACGTCGGTCAAGAGTGTTACGAGGCGCATCTCTAACGAGTCACGCAACCCAGAACGCCGGGAGCGGACGACCTTCTATCAAGCCATCGGAACAGACAAACCGACATTCAGCCCCCAGCGCGCGGACGGGTCGATCGCAAGGCACCACCTCGGCGGGCCAGTTTTTCTTGGAGTCACGCAGCACCAGGGCCGAAGGTCAGTCTGTCAGCCAGCCTCAGACCAACCACTGATCATTAGAGTTCTTCTTTGCCTTCCGGCGAGAGAAATCGATAGTGAGCGGGAGCGCCGAGAGTGCCGGGTCGTGGAATACCGGAGGGAGCGCAGCGAGTGAGGATATGCCGCGAAAGCCCGGAACAGCAGGCGTGGAGTGAGCTACGGTGATCGGCCGGAAAGGTCAAAGAATATAGAGCATTCTCAGCGCCGCGCAGCGGCTCCGTTGGCGGGCGGCCTCCGTGCCGTCTCGCCCCGCTGTCGACCGCTCCCCCGTGCATACAGTCCCCCGAACGGTCACTATATGCAAAACGGATCCGCGACGCGGCCTACACCGCAGGGCCAGGGTGACGTCTTCGGCATGGGGCCGCCCCGCCAAGGCACGGATCGCATACAGTGCATAAATAGCACTATTGCCGCTATTAGCGCCACTGCTTCTAATAGTGGCAATTGCACTAATAGAGCGATTCGCTCTATTAGTGCCATTAGAGCCAATCCTTCTATTGGCTCTAGGCGTGTCATTGCCGCTAATGGAGCTATTTTGCCCGAAACTTGTCATATGAACGGGAGAGTGAAGATGCCTGCAGGACCTCTAAGCGCCAACGAGCGCGCTGCGCTTAGCCGCACCATCGCAGTAATCAACAGCAAAGGTGGCGTATTGAAAACGTCGATCTCTGCGAACGTCGCCGGCTATCTGGCTTCCAGCGGCTTCCGTGTTCTTCTTGTCGATCTTGACCCTCAGGGGAACTTGGCCGAAGACCTGGGATACACGGGCCAGGAAACCGACGATGAGGGGGAGTCGTTCGCGCGAGCGCTCATGCTTGGCGAGCAGGTTGGTCCCGTGACCGCCGTCAGGCAGAACCTTGATGTGCTTGTTGGGGGACCTCGCCTCGACGAGGCAGTCGCGGTTCTCGGGGTAAAAGCGAGCAAAGACCCCGATGGTGCAAAGCTCTCACTGGCTCGCCTTTTGGCGCCTATCGCGCCGAACTACGACATCATCTTGTTGGACTGTCCGCCAGGGGATGAGACGCTCCAGTCCGCTGCCGTTGCGGCCGCGCGGTACGCATTGGTGCCGATCAAGTCGGATGCGTCTAGCCGGAAGGGTATGGCTGGTGTCGCCGCTCGCCTTGAGGGCGTTCTGACGTTGAACCCCAGCATTGATCTCCTTGGGGTTGTGCTTGTTGCCACGGGTAAGGGCGCCACAGCGATTCAGGCTGAGGCCCGCACCCATGTGAGCAACCTCTTCAACAGCGATCCTGACGTTCTTTTCAGCAGCACGATTCGTCATTCTGAGGCCGTCGCCCAGGCAACGCGCGAGCGCGGGCTTCTGGTCTATGAACTCGATGAGAGTGTCAAGCGGGCACCGAAGTGGTACCAGGTGCTTCGCGGCGAAGCGACAGCGTCGCAGCTCGCACCGCGCACAGCAGGCTCAGTCGCTGACGACTACTTCAACTTGAGCCAAGAGATCGTTTCGCGGATCACCGCGGCCGAACAGGAGGAGGCGCAGTCCGCATGAGCGACGTTGACAGCCCGCGCCGAATTGAGGGCCTTACTCCTCGACGTCAGTTGGATCTCAGCCTGCTCCAGCGGAAAAATCGCGAACAGCCTGCGGTGGACGAGCCCGCGGTCGAGGTGCCGAAGCAAACGACCAAAGGGCAGGAGGGGAGCTCGGATTCGGGAGTGGGCAGCTCGAAATCCCGTCCTCGTGCCACCCGTCATAACGCTGAAGGCCGCACGTCAACATCCTCAGAGGCGGCTGCTCAGGCGAGCTCGAACGATACGGCCCGGATCTCGTTCTATGTTCCTGATGAGTTGAGTCGACGAGCTAAAGCCGCCTTCCGCGCGACCGCATTCCAGGCAGGCGATCGCACATGGTCAGCATTCCTCGTGCGAGCGCTGGAGTCTGAAGTGAATCGCCGTGAGTCGGAGTACAACGCGGGTGAGCGTTTCGAGGATTCAGGCAAGAACCTGCCTGCCGGCCGACCGTTGGCGTAGCACCTTCAGGCAGCGACGAAGTTCAGCCCGCGGCTCGCTCGATAAGACCGGCGAAGAGAATCCTGTCGGGTTAGCCTCCGTGCCGACTGCGGGTGCGGGTGCGGGTGCGGGTGCGGGGGAGTGTGAGGGGCGCCGGCTCCCTCACGACCGGTGGCGCACCATTCAGCTGGAGGTTGTGGTGGCTGTCACGTCGTCGGGGTCGCCTTCCCAGAAGTGATCCAGGGCGGCGCGGATCATGCTGGCCGCGACACTTTCGGTATCGATGCCCCGTCCCGCTCGCTCGGGGTAGCGCAGTGTGACGGTGAGGGAATGTGTCGGCGCGGCGTGGTCGAATCCGTCGCTCGGCTCGTCGTCGGCGTATTGGTAGGTCCACGCGAATCCGACTGCACCCTCGGGGCCTTCGCCGTTGCGCTCGAATGCGGCGCGGTGCTCGTCGTCTCCCGGGTGCGGAGCGCGCGTGCAGTGCCATTCGAGGCCGCCGACGTCGTAGGTGGTGTTTCCGCATTGCTGGCCCGTGGGGCTGAGGTCCGCGTCGGGCGCGGCGGGGTCGAACTGCTGTAGGTCGAGAGTGGCGGGCCGCTCGTAGGTGATGATCATGGGGTTTCCTTCTGGGTTGGTGGGGGAGGGCCGCTCGAGAGCGCCCCTGCCAGGTCTCAGGCGGCGTCTTCGGTGTCGTCGCCCTCATCGGCGGGGTCGAGGATTCCGGCGATTTGGTGAGCGGCGCGGAGGACGCGGGCAGCGGTGGATTTGATCAGGTCGGTGTCCGCGTCCGACCATCCGGCGATGTAACCGACGCTGTAGCCGCTGGTGTCGAAGCCGATCAGGCCGGCGACGACGTAGGCGACGCTCTCGGCCTCGGTCTCCATCAGCCCGCGGTGCTCGACGTACTCGGCCAGGTCCTCGGTGTGCCCCAGGAGGACGTGCGCGGTCTCGTGAATCAGGGTCTTGGCCATGTGCTCGGGGCTGAGGTTCGCGTCGACAACGACGACCATTTCCTCGGGGTCGGTGTAGCCGTTCTTGGGGCCTTGGATCGGTCGGAGCTCGACGGTCCAACCTTCATCGACGAGGTAGGCGGAAAGGGCGTCGACGATGCCGAAATCATCCGCTCCGGTGAGCTGTGCCGTGAGGGTTCCCGCGTCCTGGGCGCCGTCCACCAGGTCGGTCTGCCCGATATCGAACACGGAGAGGATGGGGAAGCGGGCGACCCGCTTTTCTACCTCGTCGCCGTTCTCGTCCTCCGCGGTGATCTTCTTCGTGCTGTAGCCGAAGATCCGGATAGCCTTCTCGCCCTTGCGCACCTGGCGGCCGAGCGACTGCCATTTCCGGAATCCTGCGACCTGGGATGCCTCGGGCATCTGGGAGAGGATCAGCAGGAGGTTGTTCAGCGAGTAGGCGTGGAACGCTTTCGCGAAGTCGAGGAACGCCCGCCACTGGTCGGAGTCGCGCAGCTGCTCCACCTGGTCGCTGATCGAGTTGTGTAGGGCTTCTGCCTGAGCCTTCTTCTCTTCAATGGTCTTGCCGGGTCGACGGGTCTTGGTCACGATTCTCTCCCTGCGTGGACAACTGTTTTTTGTGCCTTCCGGCGAGAGAAATCGATAGAGAGCGGGAGTGCCGGAGCCCCGGGTCGTG
>NZ_MKVJ01000006.1:11860-81662 GCF_001898805.1 Leifsonia sp. 71-9 | reverse complement strand
AAGGTGAAGATCACGAGGGTGCCGAGCACGACCATCACGACCACCGCGGCGAGGATCGCCCAGCGGAGGATGCGGTTCACCGTCTTGTTGTGCGCGTAGTCGTTGACCAGGGTGCGCATGCCGTTGCCGCCGTGGATCATGGCGAGCCAGAGCATGAGGAGGTCCCAGATCTGCCAGAACGGGGTCGCGTACTTGCCGGCGACGAAGGCGAAGTCGATCTGCTTGACGCCGTCGCCGAGCACGATGTTCACCAGGAGGTGGCCGAAGATCAGGACGATCAGCACGAGGCCGGAGAGCCGCATGTAGATCCAGCCCCACTTCTCCCAGTTGACGCCCTTGCGCGCCGGGCGGGCGGGGGAGCGGGGCGCTTCGATGGTCGTCATGTCAGTGCCCCTCCGCGAAGATGTGCACCAGCTGCACGGGGATGAATCCGGCCATCAGGATCACCCAGAGGGCGATGACCGTCCAGAACATGGCGCGCTGGTACTTGACGCCCTTGCTCCAGAAGTCGATCAGGATGATGCGGATGCCGTTGAAGGCGTGGAAGACGATGGCCGCCACGAGGGCGATCTCGCCGAGCCCCATGATGGGGTTCTTGTACGTCCCGATCACCGCGTTGTACGCCTCCGGGCTGACCCGGATGAGCGAGGTGTCGAGGATGTGCACGAGTAGGAAGAAGAAGATGGCGACGCCGGTGATGCGGTGAAGCACCCACGACCACATACCTTCGCGGCCGCGGTACAGCGTGCCGCCCGGCCGGTTCTTCGTCGGCTGCAGAGTCCCTGCCGCTTGGTCTGGCACGAACAACCCTCCCTGGTTGCATGTCGCTACATGAGGCGCGCTGAGCGCGTTGCCCAGTCTATGCCGCGGGTGTTCCGCGCGCTGCTTAGGGTGACCTCAGTTATCTCGACGTCGAGACATCTCGGTACGGAGGCACGGGCCTGTGAGCCCGATGGGGGATGCCCGCCTCCCCTTGCGCCGGAGCGCCGTCGGCGTAGCGTCCGACGCATGACCCAGGACGAACCCGTCATGAACGGAAGCAACGAGGCCGGAACCGGTGCGAAGGTCGCCGGCATCGTCGAACAGATGCGCGCGGACATGCAGCGGCTGCCCCGCGAGGACAGCGAGAAGGTGCTGCGTCAGCGGCTCGATGACGCGGGCATCCAGCTCGACGATGCGGAGATCTCCCGGATCGCCGCTGACGTGCAGAGCGGGCCCTCGGTCGTCGACTGAGGCTCTGCCGCTCCGCGTCTAGAGGACGTCGGTCGAGCCGGTGACCTTGAGTGCGTCGACCACGGCCTTCACGCGCTGCGCGTTCTCGCTCGTCGTCACCAGGAGCGCGTCCGGGGTGTCCACGACGACGATGTCCTTGACGCCGATCAGGCTGATGACCCGGTTGCTCTGGCTCACGACGATGCCGCTGGACGAGTCGGAGAGCACCCGGGCGTTCTCGCCGAGGATCGCGAGGTCCGATTTGCGACCGCCCGAGTTGAGCTTGGCGAGCGAGGCGAAGTCGCCGACGTCGTCCCAGTCGAAGTAGCCGGGGACGACGGCGAGCCGCCCGGCCGCCGCGGCGGGCTCGGCGACCGTGTAGTCGATCGCGATCTTCTCGAGGCGCGGCCAGATGCGGTCGACGGCCGGCCCGCGCGTAGCCGGGTCATCCCAGGCGTCCGCGAGCTCGAGCAGCCCGGCGAGGAGGTCGGGCTTGTTGCGGCCGATCTCCTCGAGCAGGAGGTCGGCGCGGGAGATGAACATCCCCGCGTTCCAGAGATACGAGCCGTCGGCGACGTACGCCTCGGCCGTGGCGAGGTCGGGCTTCTCGACGAAGGCGTCGACCAGGCGGGCTGTCGGCGCACCCGCGATCTCCGCGGACTCGCCCGCGGTGTGGATGTAGCCGAAGCCCACCGCGGGCTCCGTCGGCTGGATGCCGATGGTGGTGATGTAGCCGGCTGCGGCCGAGTGGACGGCCTCCCGCACGGCATGGCGGAACCGGGCCTGGTCGCGGATGACGTGGTCGGCGGCGAACGAGCCGATGATGACGCCCGGCTCGCGGCGCTCGAGGATGGCGGCGGCCAGCCCGATCGCGGCGGTGGAGTCGCGCCCCTCGCTCTCGAGCACGACGTTCGGGTCGGCGAGGTCGGGGAGTTGGGCCTCGACTGCGGCGCGGTGCGCCCGGCCGGTGACGACCATGATCCGCTGGTCGCCGGAGAGCGGCGTCAACCGGTCCCAGGTGTCGCGCAGCAGCGTCTGCCCCGATCCGGTCAGGTCGTGCAGGAACTTGGGCGCGTCTGCGCGCGACAACGGCCACAGCCGGGATCCGACGCCACCGGCGGGGATCACGCTGTAGAAGTGGTCGAGCGGGGTGCTGCGGCTCATGCTGGACAGGATACCGATCGGTGCTGGACATCCACCGTTCACGGCGGGTCAAGGGAGGGGCAACCCCGGCTGCCTAGCGTGGGGGCCATGCGGGTTGCGGTGGTCAGCGAGAGCTTCCTCCCCACGGTCAACGGGGTCACGAACAGCGTGCTGCGCGTGCTCGACCATCTCGCGGAGGCCGGCCACGAGGCGATCGTGATCTGCCCGGACGCGGGGGCGCCGGCGGAGTACGCCGGGTTCCGCATCCACCAGGTGCCGTCGATCGCCTACCGGCAGTTCCCGGTCGGCCTGCCGAGCCCGCAGGTGCAGCGAATCCTCGCCCGCTTCGGGCCGGACGTGCTTCATGCGGCCTCTCCCTTCTTCCTGGGCGCGCAGGCCATCGCCGCGGCGAATCGACTCGGAGTGCCCTCCGTCGCCATCTACCAGACCGACGTGGCGGGCTTCGCGCGCCGCAACGGCCTCGGGCTGACCTCGGCCATCGCCTGGAAGTACGTGCGCTGGGTGCACGAGGGCGCCGACCTCACGCTCGCGCCCTCCGCCGCCTCGGAGTACGACCTCCGCGACGCCGGCGTCTCGCGGATCGGCCGCTGGGGCCGCGGCGTCGATCTCGAGCGGTACCACCCCAACAAGCGCCGGACGAAGGCGGCGGTCGCGCTCCGCGAGCGGCTGTCGCCCGACGGCGAGGTCGTCGTCGGGTACGTCGGGCGCATCGCCCCGGAGAAGCAGGTGGAGCGGCTGCGCGCCCTGCGCGGGCTGCCCGGCCTCTCCGTCGCCATCGTGGGGGACGGCCCGGCACGGGAGGCTGTCGCGCGCGAGTTGCGCGGGGTGCCCGTCACCTGGCTCGGGCGGCTCGGCGGCGAGGACCTCGCGGCCGCCTACGCGGCCTTCGACCTCTTCGTCCACACCGGCTCCGAGGAGACCTTCGGCCAGACCATCCAGGAGGCGCACGCCTCCGGACTCCCGGTCGTCGCCCCGCGCGCGGGCGGCCCGGTCGACCTCGTCGAGCACGGCGTCGACGGCCTGCTCTACCCGCCCGCCGACGAACGCGCGCTGCGGGCCGCGGTCGCGATGATCGTGAGCGACACCGGCCTCCGCCTCCGGATGGGCGAAGCGGGTAGGCGGGCCGTCCTCGGCCGCGGATGGGACGTCCTCTGCACCGAGCTCATCGGGCACTACGGGCGCGTGATCCTGAGCGCATGCGCAGACGTCGAGGGGAGCGGCGTCCAGCCGGTCGGCAGGCAGCGCGCGTACAGTTAGGTGGCCGCTCGCGGCCCTCCACCCTTCCGCACGCTCCCTGGAGGTGAACGATGGCGAACATCAACCGACGCGGCATTCCCATGCCCTTCGTTTCCCGGTCGCGGAGGGTCGATCCTCCCAGTTCGATCGTCGCCCCGGAGCCGGCGCCCGGATCGGCTCCGTCCCGCTCGAGCATGGTGGACAGTGCGGTGTACCGCGGCGGCATCCGCGTCGCGTCGCCGACCACGCTGGCCGAGACCTATCGCGCGCTCGACAACACCCCCGACGGCGTCGCCTGGATCGGCCTCTACCGGCCGAGCGAGCGCGAACTGATGTCGCTCGCGGAGGAGTTCAACCTCCACCCGCTGGCCATCGAGGACGCGATCGTCGCCCACCAGCGGCCCAAGCTGGAGCGGTACGACACCGTGCTCTTCGTCGTGCTCAAGGCGGCGAACTACCTCGACGTGCCGGAGGAGGTCGACTTCGGCGAGCTGCACCTCTTCGTCGGCCCGAACTTCGTGATCACGGTCCGCCACAGCGAGTCGCCCGACCTCTCCACCGTGCGCCACCGCATGGAGGCCGAGCCCGAGCTGCTCTCGCTGGGCCCGCAGGCCGTCCTCTACGCGATCATCGACGCCGTCGTGGACGCGTACAGCCCGGTCGTCGCCGGTCTCGCGAACGACATCGACGAGATCGAGACCCAGGTGTTCGGCGGCGACGCCCTCGTCTCCCGACGCATCTACGAGCTGTCCCGCGAGGTCATCGACTTCCAGCGCGCCACCCATCCGCTCTCCGCGGTGATGATCGCGCTCGAACGCGGCACAGCCAAGTACGGCGTCACCCAGGAGCTCGAACGCCGCCTCCGCGACGTCGCCGACCACCTCACCCAGGTCAACGAGCGCGTCGACGGCTTCCGCTACCTGCTGCGCGACATCCTGACGGTGAACTCGACCCTCGTCTCGGAACGCCAGAACGAGGAGATGACCCGCCTCGCGCTCTCCACGCACGAGCAGGGCGAGCAGGTCAAGAAGATCTCCTCCTGGGCGGCCATCCTGTTCGCCCCGTCGCTGATCGCCGGCGTCTACGGCATGAACTTCACCCACATGCCCGAGCTGACCTGGCAGTTCGGCTACCCCCTCGCGATCGTCGCGATGCTGGGGCTGAGCACGCTGCTGTACGTGCTGTTCAAGAAGCGCGGGTGGATGTAGGGGAGGCCCTCCGCTCCTAGCGCCCGTCGTCGGCTCCGGCCGTCGGCGGGCGCTTCGTTCTCCCGGCCGAATGCCCACGACGACCTCAAGCGCTTGACGCCTGCTCAAATGAGCAGGTGTCAAACAGGCGTGCATTTGTAACGCTTGCATGAAGAAGCCAAGAGTGCGGACAGAGGAGTCCGTCACATTAGGTAACGTGATCTCATTAACGGCCGTGCTATCGGCACTCATCCCGGAGGACATTCACAGTGACAATCACAGCTCGTAAGACCGCGCTCACCGGTCTACTCGCTGCCGGCGTCGTCGCGCTGCTCGCAGCGTGCGGCTCGGCGCCCAGCTCCACCAGCTCCGCTGGAGCCGGCTCGAAGTACCTGCCCTGCATCGTCTCGGACCAGGGCGGCTTCAACGACCGCTCGTTCAACCAGCTCGGCCTCGAGGGCGTGCAGGAAGCGGCCAAGAAGATCGGCAGCAGCTACAAGCAGGTGCAGTCGAAGAGCGCCAACGACTACCTGCCGAACATCAAGAGCCTGATCCAGCAGGGCTGCAACATCATCGTCGCGTCCGGCTTCAACCTCGTCGCGCCCGTCAAGGAGGCGGCGGCCGCGAACCCGAAGGTCAACTTCGTCATGGTCGACGACAACAGCATCAAGGCCGACAACGTCAAGCCCGTCGTCTTCAACACCGACGAGGCCGGCTTCCTCGCCGGCTACGCGTCGGCGAGCTACTCGAAGACCGGCACGATCGGCACCTACGGCGGCCAGAAGCTCCCCTCGGTCACCATCTTCATGGACGGCATCGCCGACGGCGTGAAGTACTACAACGACCAGAAGGGGACCGACAAGAAGGTCATCGGCTGGGACGTCGCCTCGCAGGATGGCCAGTTCGTCAACTCGTTCGTCGACCTGAACACCTCGAAGACGATCGCGCAGACGATGCTCGACCAGAACGCCGACGTGCTCGCCCCGATCGGCGGCCCGATCTACCAGGGCGCCGCCTCGGCGATCAAGGACGGCGGCAAGGACGTCGCCCTGATCGGTAACGACGCCGACGTCTTCCTGACCGACCAGAACGGCTACAACAGCATGTTCCTGACCTCGATCATGAAGAACATCAAGCCGACCGTCTCGACGATCGTCGAGCAGGCGGCGTCGGGCGGCAAGTTCGACAACACCCAGTACGTCGGCAACCTGAAGAACGACGGCGTCGGCGTGGCCCCCTTCCACGACTTCGCGTCGAAGGTCGACAAGGGCCTCCAGGGCGAGCTCGACAAGATCAAGGCCGGCATCATCGACGGCTCGATCAAGGTCACCTCGCCGTCGGCCTTCACCGAATAAGCGACGACGCTTCGGGGAGGCCGGCGCAGGCCGGCCTCCCCTCCCCCCGATCAGCTCGAGAGCGGCCTCCGCTCGACCTCATTAGGCCCCAATGAAACTCGAACTCCGCGGCATCACCAAACGGTTCGGTGCCCTGGTCGCTAACGACCACATCGATCTCACCGTCGAACCCGGCGAGATCCACTGCCTGCTCGGCGAGAACGGCGCAGGCAAGTCCACCCTCATGAACGTCCTCTACGGCCTCTACCAGGCCGACGAGGGAGAGATCCTGCTCGACGACGTCGTCCAGCACTTCTCCGGCCCCGGCGACGCCATGAAGGCCCGGATCGGCATGGTGCACCAGCACTTCATGCTCATCCCCGTCTTCACCGTCGCCGAGAACGTGATGCTCGGCCACGAGCAGACGAAGTTCGGCGGCCGTCTCGACCTGGGCGCCGCCCGCGCGAAGGTGCGCGAGATCTCCGCCCGCTTCGGCTTCGAAGTCGACCCCGACGCCCGCGTCGAAGACCTCCCCGTCGGTGTGCAGCAGCGCGTGGAGATCATCAAGGCGCTCTCCCAGGACGCCGAGGTGATCGTCTTCGACGAGCCCACCGCCGTCCTGACCCCGCAGGAGACCGACGAGCTCATGATCATCATGAAGCAGCTCGCCGCCTCCGGCACCGGCATCGTCTTCATCACCCACAAGCTCCGCGAGGTGCGCGAAGTCGCGGACCGGATCACGGTGATGCGGCTCGGCAAGGTCGTCGGCCAGGCCGACCCCCAGGCCTCGAACGCCGAGCTCGCCTCCCTCATGGTCGGCCGCAGCGTGGAGCTGAGCGTCCACAAGAGCACGCCGACCCTGACCGGGAACGGCCTGAAGGTCCGCGGCCTCACCGTCACCGACCCGACCGGCGCCGTGCTCGTCGACGCGCTCGACTTCGACGTCGACGGCGGCGAGGTGCTGGCCATCGCGGGTGTGCAGGGCAACGGCCAGACCGAGCTCACCGAGGCGCTCCTCGGACTGCAGAAGCGCGCGACCGGCTCCGTCGAGCTGGACGGGCGCGAGATCCTCGGGCTCTCGGTGCGCAAGGTGCTCGACGCGGGCGTCGGCTTCGTGCCGGAGGACCGCAACGTCGATGGTCTGGTCGCGGAGTTCTCCATCGCCGAGAACCTGATGCTCGACCGCTCGAACGGCGCGCCGTTCGTCAAGGGGGCGGGCCTCCAGCTCGGCTTCCGCGACCGCTTCGCCGAGGAGAAGGTCCGCGAGTTCGACGTGCGCGCCCAGGGCATCGGCACCCACGTGGGTCGGCTCTCCGGCGGCAACCAGCAGAAGGTGGTGCTGGCGCGCGAGCTGAGCCGCGAGCTGCGGCTGTTCGTGGCCGCGCAGCCCACCCGCGGACTGGACGTCGGCTCGATCGAGTTCGTCCACGAGCAGATCATCGCCGCGCGTGACGCCGGCGTGCCCGTGATCGTGGTGTCGACGGAGCTCGACGAGATCGTCGCGCTCGGCGACCGTATTGCTGTGATGTACCGCGGAGGGATCGTGGGCATCGTCCCCGCGACGACGCCGCGCGATGTGCTCGGCCTGATGATGACCGGCGAGCTTCCGCCGGAAGCTCAGCTGACCGAGGCCCGAGGAGTTTCCGCATGAGCGACCAGATCCCTTCCGCCGACGTCGACGCGGTGACCGGCGAGCCCGGCGCCGCCGAGCCGGCTCTCGACCAGATCCCGGAGGAGCAGCGCGCCGACGCCGAGGCGCCGGCGCCCGAGTCCCGCTCGCGGCGTGCGCTGCGGGAGATCGCGTCGGGGAGCGTGCTGCTCTCCGTGTGCTCCATCATCGTGGCGCTCATCGTCGGCGGCGTGTTCATCGCCGCGACGAACGCCCAGGTGCAGGAGGCGCTCGGCTACTTCCTCGCCCGTCCCGGTGACACCTTCGCGGCCATCGCGAACGCGGTCGGAGGTGCGTACTCCGCTCTCTTCCAGGGCGCGATCTACAACTTCAACTCACCCGACTTCGCCACCGGCATCCAGTCGCTCTCCACGACGCTGACCTTCGCGACCCCGCTGATCGCCGCCGGTCTCGGCGTCGCGCTGAGCTTCCGCGTCGGTCTGTTCAACATCGGCGGCCAGGGGCAGATGCTGATCGCGGCGCTCTTCGCCGGCCTGGTCGGTTTCAAGCTGGACCTCCCGCCGGGACTGCACCTGCTCATCGCCGTCATCGCCGGTCTCGTGGGCGGTGCCATCTGGGCGGCGATCGCGGGCGTGCTGAAGGCGTTCACCGGTGCGCACGAGGTGATCGTCACGATCATGCTCAACTACATCGCGCTGAACCTGCTCAACTACCTCCTGACGACGACGTGGCTCCGCGCCCCGGGCGCGAACGACCCCAGGACGCCGCCGACCGATCCGAGCGCGGTGTTCCCCAAGCTGTTCGGGAACGGGTACTCGCTCGACATCGGCATCATCCTCGTGGTCGTCGCGACCGTCATCGTGTGGTGGCTGCTGGAGCGCTCCAGCCTCGGATTCCGGTTCCGTGCCGTGGGTGAGAACCCGAACGCGGCACGCGTCGCCGGCATCTCGGTGCGCGCGGTCTACATCTGGGCCATGGTCATCTCCGGAGCGCTCGTCGGCCTCGCCGGCGCCACCCAGGTGCTCGGTCAGATCACGTCCGGCTTCGGCAGCGACATCGACGCGGGCATCGGCTTCTCGGCCATCACCGTGGCGCTCCTCGGCCGTTCGCGGCCGTTCGGCGTGCTGGTCGCCGGAATCCTGATCGGCGCCTTCCAGGCCGGTGGATTCGCGATGCAGGCGGCGGACAACGTCCCCGTCGAGGTGATCGCGATCATCCAGTCCGTCACCGTGCTCTTCATCGCCGCACCACCGTTGGTCCGTGCGATCTTCCGTCTTCCCGCTCCCGGCGCGACCCGTCGCCCCGTCAAGCGCACCAGAACGAAGGGAGCGGTCGTCCGATGACCGTCACCACCCCGGCTCCGGCGTCCCCCGTCGCCGCTGCAGAGCCCGCGAGCATCCTGGTCCGACACTGGCGGCTGCCGGTCGTGTTCTCGGTGTTCAGCGTCCTCGCCATCGTGCTGTTCCTCGTGTTCCCGCGATCGGGGACGACGACGTACACGTTCAGCTCGAAGAACGACTTCTTCACCATCCCCGGGCTGCCCGTCCCGGCCGTCGCGACGGGGATCGTCATGACGATCATCGCCGTCGCGATCACGGTCGTCGCCTACCTCCTGGTGGCGCGCGGCCGGCGCGTGCCGCAGTGGCTGAGCGCGATCTTCGCGCTGGCGCTCCTGATCGGCTTCGTCACGTGGTCCGTCGGAGACGGAACGGTGCCGGTCGCCGGCCTGCTCGCCGGTGCGCTCGGGCTGAGCGTCCCGATCATCTACGGAGCGATGGGCGGCGTGCTCTCGGAGCGCGTCGGCGTGGTCAACGTCGCCATCGAGGGCCAGCTGCTCGGCGGCGCCTTCACCTCGGCGATGCTCGCGACCATCACGCACTCGGTGGTCGTGGGCCTGATCGGCGCCGCCGTCGCCGGCATGATCGTGTCGTTCGTCCTGGCGGCGTTCTCGATCAAGTACCTGGTCGACCAGGTCATCGTCGGCATCGTGCTCAACGTGCTCGTCTCGGGCGTCACCGGGTTCTTCTACACGGCGGTGATGGCCAACAACACCGCCGCGTTCAACCTCCCGCCGACGCTCCCCGCCCTGCCGATCCCGGTGCTGAGCCAGATCCCGGTGATCGGTCCGGTGCTGTTCGACCAGACGCTCATCGTCTACGTGATGTACGTCGCCGTGGCGGCCGTCTACGTCACCCTCTTCCACACGCGCTGGGGCCTCCGGGTGCGCGCGGTCGGTGAGCACCCGAAGGCGGCGGACACCGTCGGCATCAACGTGAACTCGACCCGCTTCTGGACGGTGCTGATCGCCGGCGCCATCGCCGGATTCGGCGGTGCCTACTTCACCATCGGCGGCGTCGGCGGCTTCGTGAAGGACATGACGAGCGGTCTCGGCTACATCGCCCTCGCCGCCGTCATCTTCGGCCGCTGGGACCCGATCCGGGCCACGCTCGCCGCGCTGCTGTTCGGTTTCGCCAACGCGCTCCAGAGCCTCCTCGGACTGCTGCACGCCCCGATCCCGAGCGAGTTCCTCCGCATGCTGCCGTACCTGGTGACGATCTTCGCGGTCGCCGGCCTGGTCGGGATGTCGCGCGGCCCGGCGGCATCGGGCAAGCCCTACATCAAGTCATGACCGCCCCGCAGATCGACTGGGAGGCGCTGCGCGCTTCCGCGACCGAGGCCATGTCGCACGCCTACGTCCCCTACTCGCAGTTCCCCGTGGGAGCGGCGGCGCTGGTGGACGACGGGCGCATCGTCAGCGGCTGCAACGTGGAGAACGCCAGCTACGGCGTGACGCTCTGCGCCGAGTGCGGGCTGGTGTCCTCGCTCGCGATGACCGGCGGCGGCCGCCTCGTCGCCTTCACCTGCGTGAACGGCGGTGGCGACATCCTCATGCCGTGCGGGCGCTGCCGCCAGCTGCTCTACGAGCACTCCGCCGAGGGGATGCTGCTGCAGACCGTCTCCGGCATCCGCACGATCGACGAGGTGCTGCCCGACGCGTTCGGGCCGCGCCAGCTCGACGAGTACCGCAACAACGACGAGGAACAGATCCCGTGACCCAGACTGCAGGAGCGGTCGAGGCGTTCGACGCCGTCGACCTGATCAGGACCAAGCGCGACCGCGGAGAGCTCGGCACCGCCGAGATCGACTGGCTGGTCGACGCCTACACCCGTGGCTATGTCGGCGACGAGCAGATGTCCGCGATGATCATGGCGATCTTCCTCAACGGGATGACGCGCCGCGAGATCAAGGACCTCACGATGGCGATGATCGCCTCGGGCGAGCGCATGGACTTCTCGGGGCTCGGCAAGCCGACCACGGACAAGCACTCGACCGGCGGCGTCGGCGACAAGATCACCCTCCCGCTCATGCCGCTCGTCGCGACGTTCGGCGTCGCCGTCCCGCAGCTCTCGGGTCGCGGCCTCGGCCACACCGGCGGCACGCTCGACAAGCTCGAGAGCATCCCGGGCTGGCGCGCGAACCTCAACAACGAGGAGATGTTCGCCCAGCTGCAGAACGAGGGCGGCGTCATCTGCGCCGCCGGCTCCGGGCTCGCTCCGGCCGACGGCAAGCTGTACGCGCTGCGCGACATCACCGGGACGGTCGAGGCCATCCCGCTGATCGCCTCCTCGATCATGTCGAAGAAGATCGCGGAGGGGACCAGTGCGCTGGTGCTCGACGTGAAGTTCGGCTCCGGCGCGTTCCTGAAGGACATCGAGAAGTCGCGCGAGCTCGCCCGCACGATGGTCGAGCTCGGCACGGACGCCGGCGTCGCGACCTCCGCCCTCCTCACCGACATGAACGTGCCGCTCGGCCTCGCCATCGGAAACGCGAACGAGGTCAGGGAGTCCGTGGAGGTGCTGGCCGGCGGCGGCCCCGCCGACATCGTGGAGCTGACCGTGGCGCTGGCCCGCGAGATGCTCGCCCTCGCCGGGCGCCCGGACGAGGACGTGGAGGCGGCCCTGAAGGACGGCCGCGCCATGGACAAGTGGCGCGAGGTCATCCGCGCCCAGGGCGGCGACCCGGACGCCGCGCTCCCGGTCGCGAAGGAGACGCACACCGTCGTCGCCGAGTCCGACGGCGTCCTGGTCGAGCAGGAGGCGCTCCCGTTCGGCATCGCCGCCTGGCGCCTCGGCGCCGGACGCGCGCGCAAGCAGGACCCGGTGCAGCACGCCGCGGGGATCGACCTGCACGCGAAGCCCGGCGACACGGTCCGCAAGGGCGACCCGCTGTTCACGCTCTCGGCCGACGAGCCCGCGCGGTTCGAGCGCGCACTCGAGGCCGTCGAGGGCGCGTACCGCCTGGCACCGGTCGGCACGCCGTTCACCCGCGGTCCGCTCATCGCCGACCGCATCTCCTGAACGGCCCCGACGAACCGATAGATTGAAGGACATGAGCGAACAGAACGCCGGGTACGCACTCGCCGACGGGACCGACATCCGCGCACTGCCGAAGGTGTCGCTGCACGACCACCTCGACGGCGGCCTCCGCCCCTCGACGGTGATCGAGCTGGGCGACGCCGTCGGCCTCGAGCTGCCGACCACCGATCCGGTCGAGCTGGCCCGCTGGTTCGGCGAGAAGTCGAACTCCGGCTCGCTCGTCGAGTACCTCAAGACGTTCGACCTCACGACCGCCGTGATGCAGACCCGCGAGGGCCTCACGCGCGTCGCCCGCGAGTTCGTGCAGGACCTCGGCGCCGACGGCGTCGTGTACGGCGAGATCCGCTGGGCGCCCGAGCAGCACGTCAACCGCGGCCTCAGCCTGGACGAGACCGTCGAGGCGGTGCAGGAGGGCATCGAGGCCGGCATCCAGGATGTGCGCGCCACGGGCAAGCGCATCCGCGTCGGCCAGCTGGTCAGCGCCATGCGCCACCTCGACCGCGGGCTCGAGATCGCTCAGCTGGCGGTCCGGCACCGCGACAACGGCGTGGTCGGCTTCGACATCGCCGGCCCCGAGGCCGGCTTCCCGCCGGCGAACCAGCGCGCCGCGTTCGACTACCTCGCCGAGAACTTCTTCCCGGCGACCGTGCACGCGGGGGAGGCGGACGGCCTCGACAGCATCCGCAGCGCCCTCCTCGACGGCCGTGCGCTGCGCCTCGGCCACGGCGTGCGCATCGCGGAGGACATCTCCATCGAGCGCCAGGACGACGAGAACACGTACGTGACGCTCGGCACGCTGTCGCAGTGGGTCAAGGACCGCGAGATCGCGCTGGAGACCAGCCCGACCTCGAACCTGCAGACCGGCGCGATCGCCGCGTGGGGCACCGACATCCTCGACCACCCGTTCGACCTGCTGTACCAGCTCGGCTTCCGCGTCACGGTGAACACCGACAACCGCCTGATGAGCGGCACGACGCTGACGCGCGAGCTCAGCATCCTGGCGGACGCCTTCGCGTACGACCGCACCGACCTGGAGATCTTCCAGCTCAACGCGGCCGCCGGCGCGTTCCTCCCGCTGGAGGAACGTGAGGAGCTCGCGGACATCATCACAGCAGGTTTCGAGGGTTCCTGACACGGCGACGGCTACGCTGGGACCATGCCGCTGCCACCGTTGCCCGAATCCGCCGTCACCGTCGGGGCGCACGCCACCGACTGGCGTGATGCGGTGCGGCTCGCGGGCGAGGCGCTGACCCGTTCGGGAGCGACCGAGCAGGGCTACGGCGACCGCATGATCCAGGTGATCGAGGAGTTCGGCGCGTACATCGTGATCGCTCCCGGTCTGGCCCTCGCGCACGCGCGCCCGGGCCCGGACGTGAACCACGACGGGCTCGCCGTGGTCACCCTCGACGAGCCGGTCGTGTTCGGCCACCCGCACAACGACCCGGTCTCCGTGGTGCTCGGTCTGGCCGTGTCGACTCCGGAGGCGCACGTGACGAGCGTCGCGGAGCTGGCGAACGTCTTCAACGACCCCGAGTCGATCCCGGCGCTGGCGGCGGCGCACGACGTCGCGGACGTGCAGCGCGTGCTGGCGACCTCGGAGGAGAACGCCCGATGAAGATCGTCGCGATCTGCGGCGTCGGGCTCGGCACCTCCGGCATCCTCAAGGTCAACGCGGAACGGGTGCTGGACCGGCTGGGCATCGACGCCGACGTGACCGCGACCGACGTCGGCAGCCTGTCGGCCGCCGCGGCGGACGCCCAGGTCATCCTGTCGTCTCCGGAGCTCGTCGAGCGCATCGGCCGCACGAACGCCGACGTCATCGTCGTCGAGAACTACTTCGACCTCGACGAGCTGGAGCGCAAGCTCGACGAGGCGCTCGGCTAGCAGGCGGTCGGCCCGGCGCGCTGCCGGCTAGTCCGTCAGCAGCGCCTCGATCAGGCCAGGGAACCGGGCGTCGAGTTCCGCGCGGCGCAGCTGGATGTCGTGCGTGCGACCGCTCACGATCGTGTTCGTGAGGCCCGCCTCGCGCAGGGTCTTGAAGTGGTGCGCCATCGTCGACTTCTGCACGTCGCATCCCCACTCGGTGAGGGCCTTGGGATGGGGTTCGCCGTCGGCGAGGACGCGCACCATCTGCAGCCGGACCGGGTCGGCGACGGCGCGGAGCAGGTCCACCAGCTCGACCTCGGCCATCGGCGGAGAGGGGTATTCGGTCATGCGGCGTCCAATTGTTTGACAATCATCGAACTATCGCCCTACGCTGACCGTATGACGACCATCGAACAATCGTACCGCAGGACCACCCCGGCTCTCGTGGTCCTCGCGCTCGGGCTCTTCGTCGTGGGGACGAACGCGTTCGTCATCGCGGGCCTGCTGCCGCAGATCGCGAGCACGCTCGGCACCACGCCCTCGGCCGTCAGCGTCTCGATCACGACCTACTCGCTCGTCGTCGCGGTCGCGGCACCGGCCGTCTCCATCCTGCTCCCACGCGTCCCGCGCTCGACGCTGATGGGCGTCGGTCTGGCCCTGTTCGCCGTCGGCACGGCGGTCGCCGCCCTCGCACCCGACCTCGGCTGGTTCATCGCCGGCCGTACGTTCTCGGGCATCGGCGGCGCCGCCCTCGTCCCGACGGCCACCGCGGCCGCGGCAGCCCTGTCCTCCCCGGAGAAGCGCGGGCGCGCCCTCGCCCTGGTCGGAGCGGGCTTCACGCTCGCGACCGCGGTCGGCTCGCCGCTCGGTACCGCGCTCGGCGGCGTCGCGGGCTGGCGGTTCGCCCTCTGGTGCGTGGTGGCGCTCGGCGCCGTGCTGGCCGCTCTCATCCCGCTGCTCGTGCGGCGGGTGCCGCTGGCTCCGCCGGCGACGCTGCGGCGGCGGCTCGTGACCCTGGCCGATCTGCGCGTGCTCGCACTGCTCGCGACCACGGTGTTCATGATCGCCGGGTTCAACATCGTCTACATCTTCTCGGCGGCGGTGACGCGCCCCTCCACCGGCGGCTCCGGACCGCTGCTGGCCGTGCTGCTGCTGGCCTACGGCGCGGCGGGCGTGATCGGCAACATCGTCGCGGGCCCGCTGACCGATCGCTTCGGGAGCCGCACGGTCGCCGCCATCGCCCTCGTCGGCCAGGTGGTCGCGCTCACGATCCTGCCGTTCGTCGAGGCGTCGTTCGCCGCCTCCCTGGTCGTCTTCGCGCTCTGGGGCATCGCCGCCTTCGCGATCGCCATCCCGGTCCAGCACCGGCTCGTGCACGTGGATCCCGAGACCTCGGCGCTCGCGCTCTCCTGGTACTCGACCGCGATGTACGTCGGGATCGCGATCGCGCCTCCGCTCGGATCCCTCGCGCTGGGCGCGGGAGGCGCGGTGGCGGTGCCGTTCGCGGGCGCCGTGGTGACCGTGGTGGCGCTGGCGGCGTTCCTGCTCAGCTACGCCGCCCGCGCCACCGTCCGGTCGCGTTCCGTCCCTACGCCGTGAGAGCGCGCATCGCCTCACCGAGCGCTGCGACGCGCGCGGTCGCCGTGCTGCGGCGCTCGTCGACCGTGCCCTCGTCGCTCGACGCGTCGATGTAGATCTTCAGCTTGGGCTCGGTCCCGCTGGGGCGGACCATCACGCGCGAACCGTCGGCGAGCAGGATGCGCAGCACATCGCTCGGGGGGAGCCCCTCGAAGCCGTCACGCAGGTCGTCGATCTGCTCCACGCGCACGTCGCCGAGCCGGCTCGGCGGCGTCGCGCGCAGGGCGGCCATGATCTCGCCGATACGGGAGAGGACGGTCACCCGGATCGAGATCTGTTCGCTGGCGAAATAGCCGAACTTCTCGGCGAACGCGTCCAGCCGGTCGGCGATCGTCTGCCCCTGGGCGGCGAGCGTCGCCGCCAGGTCGAGCAGGGCCGTCGCGGCGGAGATGCCGTCCTTGTCGCGCACGGTCCCCGGGTTCACGAGGTAGCCCAGAGCCTCCTCGAACCCGAAGATCAGCCCGGGCGCGCGCGAGACCCACTTGAACCCGGTGAGGGTGTCGGCGAAGTCGAGGTGGTACGCGGTCGCGACCGCGGCCAGAGCGGGGGAGGAGACGATCGAGCAGGCGAGGACGCCGTCGGGCGCACCGTCCCCGGCGGACGCCTCGGCGAGCTCGGCGGCACGCCAGCCGAGCAGGCCCCCCACCTCGTTGCCGCTGAGCCGGCGGTATCCCTGCTCCGACGCGGCGTCCGGGATGGCGACCGCGAGGCGGTCCGCGTCGGGATCATTGGCGATCACGAGGTCGACGCCGGCGGCCCTGGCCGTCTCGAACGCGAGATCCATCGCGCCCGGCTCCTCCGGGTTCGGGAACGAGACCGTGGGGAAAGCCGGGTCGGGATCGATCTGCGCGGCCACGACCTCCGGCTCGGCGAACCCGGCGGCCGCGAACACCTCGCGGGCCGTGCGCCAGCCCACGCCGTGCATGGCGGTGTAGGCGTACGAGACGGCATCGCGCGGCGCATCGGTCGTCGCGACCGTCGCGGTGGCCTCGATGTACGCGCGCTCGACGTCGTCGGACGCGATCTCGTACTGCTCCGAGCGCGGGAGGTCGAGCACGCTCCCCGAGGCAACATCGAGGATCTGCGCGGCGATCTCGGCGTCCGTCGGCGAGACGATCTGCGACCCGTGGTCCACACCGCCGAGATAGACCTTGTACCCGTTGTCGTTGGGCGGGTTGTGGCTGGCGGTGACCATCACGCCCGCGCTCACGTCGAGGTGGCGCACCGCGAACGCGAGGACGGGGGTCGGCAGCAGGCGGGGGAGCAGCACGGCGCGCACGCCGGCGCCCGCCATCAGCTCCGCCGTGTCGCGCGCGAAGACGTCGGAGTTCTTGCGGCCGTCGTAGCCGATGACGACGGACGGCGTGCCGACGGGCGTGTGCTCCAGCAGCCACCGCGCGAACCCGGCGGCGGCCTGCGAGACCAGCACGCGGTTCATCCGGTTGGGGCCGGCCGCGATCTCGCCGCGCAGCCCGGCGGTGCCGAAGGCGAGGCGGGTGTCGAAGCGCGAATGGAGGTCGGCCACGGCGTCCGCGTCGCCCTCGGCGGCCGCGGCGACCAGCGCCTCCAGTTCGGCGCGGGTCTCCGGGTCCGGGTCCTGCTCCTGCCAGGCGCGCGCCGCGGCGAGCAGCGCGTCGGTGTCGAGCGCGGCGCTCACAGTGCCGCCACGATCCGGGCGAGGAGCGCGCTGATCACCGGCTCGGCCTCCTGGCCCGCCTCGATGACCTCGGCGTGGCTCAGCGGGGTCTTCTGGATGCCGGCGGCCAGGTTGGTGATGAGCGACATGCCCAGGATCTCCATCCCGGCCTGACGGGCGGCGATGGCCTCCAGGGCGGTCGACATGCCGACGATGTGGCCGCCGATCGTCTTCGCCATCTGCACCTCGGCCGGCGTCTCGTAGTGCGGGCCGCGGAACTGCGTGTACACGCCCTCGTCGAGCGAGCCGTCGATCGACTTCGCGAGCTCGCGGAGGCTGCTCGAGTACAGGTCGGTCAGGTCGATGAAGGTCGCCCCCTCCAGCGGGGAGTCCGCGGTGAGGTTGATGTGGTCGCTGATCAGCACGGGCGTCCCGGGCTTCCAGTGCTCCTTGATGCCTCCCGCGCCGTTGGTGAGGATCATCGTGGTCGCGCCGGTCGCGGCCGCGGTGCGCACGCTGTGCACGACCCGGCGCACGCCGTGGCCCTCGTAGTAGTGGGTGCGGGCGCCGATGACCAGGGCGCGCTTGCCGCTCGGCAGCAGCACCGAGCGGAGCGTGCCGACGTGGCCGGCGAGCGCGGGCTTGCCGAAGCCCACGATCTCGGTCGCGGGGATCGTCGCGGTGGTCTCGCCGATGAGGTCCGCCGCCTTGCCCCAGCCGGAGCCGAGTGTGAGTGCGATGTCGTGCTTCTCGACGCCGGTCTTCTCGGCCAGCTGCTCCGCCGCCTGGCGGGCGACCGCGAACGGGTCGGCCTGGGGGTCGTCGAGGGGATTCGTGTTCGTTTCGAGCATGAGCCAACTCTACTGAGCACGCCCGGGCCGTCCAGGAGCGGCGGGATGCGCATCGGCGCGTGCGCATGCGGAAGAATGGTGTGCATGGCCTTTGAATTCGAGCGCAAGCAGCGCATCGCCGTGCTCGGCGGCGGACCGGGCGGATACGAGGCGGCGATCGCGGGCGCTCAGCTCGGAGCCGACGTGACCCTGGTCGAGCGGTCGGGCGTCGGCGGCTCCGCCGTCATCACCGACGTCGTCCCCTCGAAGAGCCTCATCGCGACGGCCGAGGCCACCAACGCCATCGGCGAGGCCGCGGACCTGGGTGTGCAGTTCTTCTCGCGCGGCGCCCACGGCAAGCCGGTGCGCCCCGACATCGCGGTCAACCTCGCCGCGGTCAACAAACGGCTGATGGGCCTCGCCCGCCAGCAGTCGGAGGACATGCGCGCCGAGCTCGTCCGCGCCGGCGTGCACATCGTGAACGGCGAGGGCCGGCTCGACGGCGACGGCGCGATCATCGTCTCGACCGCCCGCGGCGGCTCAGGCACCGACTTCGACCGGGTGGAGGCCGACACGATCGTCATCGCGGTCGGCGCGCGCCCGCGCGTGCTCCCCACCGCCGTCCCGGACGGGGAGCGCATCCTCACCTGGACGCAGCTCTACGATCTCGACTCGGTGCCGGAGCACCTCATCGTGGTCGGGTCGGGAGTGACCGGCGCCGAGTTCGCCTCCGCCTACACCGCGCTCGGCTCGAAGGTCACGCTCATCTCGTCCCGGGACCAGGTGCTCCCGGGGGAGGATGCCGACGCGGCCCGCGTCATCGAGAACGTCTTCAAGCGCAACGGCATGCAGGTGCTCTCGAAGTCCCGCGCCGAATCCGTGGTGCGCACCGAGAACGGCGTCGTCGCGACCCTGGCGGACGGCCGCACCGTCGAGGGCAGCCACTGCCTCATGGCCGTCGGCTCCATCCCGAACACCGCGGGCATCGGGCTGGAGGAGGCCGGCATCCAGCAGACGCCGTCCGGCCACATCCGCGTCAACCGCGTCGCGCGCACCTCCATCCCCAACATCTACGCGGCGGGCGACTGCTCCGACCTGCTGCCGCTCGCCTCCGTCGCCTCGATGCAGGGGCGCACGGCGGTGTTCCACGCGATGGGCGACGCGGTCAACCCGATCGAGCTGCGCAACGTGACCTCGAACATCTTCACCCAGCCCGAGATCGCCACGGTCGGCTGGAACCAGAAGCAGATCGAGGACGGCATCGCCCAGGGCGACATCTACAAACTGCCGCTCAAGTCCAACCCGCGCGCGAAGATGCTCGGCCTGCGGGACGGCTTCGTGAAGCTGTTCGCCCGCACGGGCTCCGGCACCGTCATCGGCGGTGTCATCGTCGCCCCCCGCGCGTCCGAGCTGATCTTCCCGCTCGCGCTCGCCGTGGAGCACCGTCTGACGGTCGACCAGGTCGCCCGCGCCTTCACCGTCTACCCCTCGCTCTCCGGCTCGATCTCGGACGCCGCGCGCGCCATGCACATCGTCCTCTGAGGTAGGGTCCGGGGCATGGAGATCGGACTCGTCGTCGGCGTCCTCGCCGTCCTGGCCATCGCGGCCGCGACCACCATCGGCCCGAAGTTCGGTGTCGCATCGCCGCTGATCCTGGTCATCGCCGGGATCCTCGTCAGCCTCCTGCCGTTCGTGCCGGCCGTCGACATCGAGCCGCAGTGGATCCTCGCCGGCATCCTGCCGCCCCTCCTGTACTCCGCGTCGGTGTCCATGCCGTCGATGAACTTCCGCCGCGAGTTCACGGCGATCGGCGGCCTCTCGGTGCTGCTCGTCGTGCTCAGCTCGGTGATTCTCGGGTTCTTCTTCTCCTGGGCGATCCCGGGCCTCGACCTCGCCTGGGGCATCGCGCTCGGCGCCATCGTCAGCCCGACGGACGCGGTCGCGACCTCCATCGTCAAGAAGAGCGGCGTCTCCCCGCGCGTGGTCGCGATCCTGGAGGGCGAGAGCCTCCTGAACGACGCGACCGCGCTCGTGCTGCTGCGGGCCGCGATCGCTGCGGCCGCCGCCTCCTTCGCCATCGGGACGGTCATCTGGACCTTCACCTACTCGGTCGTGATCGCGGTGGTCTTCGGCTGGGTGGTCGGCCGGGTCAACCTGATCGTGCGGGCGCGGGTGACCGACGCGACCGTCAACACGGTCATCTCGTTCACCGTGCCCTTCATCGCCTCCCTGCCCGCCGAGGCGCTCGGCGCCTCCGGTCTCGTCGCCGCCGTGGTCGCCGGGCTCGTCACCGGGAGCCGCGCGCCCCGCGTGCTCTCGCCCCAGCACCGCCTCTCGGACGCCCAGAACTGGCGCACCGTGGAGCTCGTCCTGGAGGGCATGGTCTTCCTCACGATGGGCCTGCAGCTGTTCGGCATCGTGCAGAAGGTCGAGAAGGTGCACGAGGGCGTCCTCCCCGCCGCGCTCGTGGCCGCCGGAGCGCTGCTGCTGACCATCCTCGTGCGCGCCGCGTACGTCGCGCCGCTCCTGCGCTCGCTCGGCAGCCGGGCGCGGCGCAGCGAGAAGCTCCGGCCGCGCATCGAGACCATGCAGCAACGGATCGCGGACGCCGACAACGACCCGAAGGCGCTCGTGCGCACCGGCGGCCCCGGCAGCGGGCGCGTGCCCTCCGAGAAGGACGTCGGGCGCTTCACGACCCGCCTGCGCCGCACGCTCGCCGACATCGACTACTTCGCCGGCGCGCCCCTCGGTTGGCGCGAGGGCACCATCGTGGTCTGGGCCGGGATGCGCGGGGCGGTCACCGTCGCGGCCGCCCAGACGCTCCCCGTCGAGGGCACCCCGTCCCGTCCCGTCCTCATCCTCATCGCGTTCCTCGTGGCGGCCGGCTCGCTGCTCATCCAGGGCGGCACCATCGGCTGGCTGCTCAAGCTGGTGAAGCCGGCCCAGGTGGACCGAGCGGCGCAGAACGAGGAGCGCCAGCGGGTGATGTCGATGCTCCACGACGCGGCGAAGCACATCCCGCTGCCCGAGTCGCGCGAGCGCACCCCGGAGAACATGGAGGTCATGAAGAAGTTCGCGCTCGACCGCCTCCACGCCCAGCGCACCGCCCTGCTCGACGCCCGCGACGACGGCACCTTCGACGCCGACGTGCTCGCCTCCGCCCTCACCAACCTCGACGCCGACGAGATCAGCATCTCCCTGAAAGGCTCACCCCCCGAAGACTGAGCTGCCGGGCGTCGTCTCACCTCCCCAGTCGCCCTCACCTCCCCAGCAATTCCGGCGATTCTGCCCGATCCGAGACGTTTTGCCGTTCGAACGGTGAGCTGAGCGGCGCGCCGACCTGAGTCGCCGGAGTTACGGTTCACAGCACAGCTCGGGCGCGACACCGCTTATCCACGGGTATCGCCGTCGAACCACTCGATGGCGGCCGGACACTTCAGGCTGTACGCATGGACTGGACGACGACCCTGGGGGAGCGAGGCGGCATCGCCTCACTCGGACAACTTCTCGGCGCCGGCGCGACGGCGGAGGAGCTCGGACGGCGCGTCCGCGACGGGCGCCTCTTCCGGCCGCGGCGCGGCGTCTACGCGCTCCCCACGGCTCCTGGCTCGGCGGTCGCCGCGGTGCGTGCGGGTGGCAGACTCTCCTGCCTCCCTGCCGCGGGGACCTACGGGTTGTGGGCCGGGCAGGAGGCCCGCCTGCATGTCACGGTCCCGGCCAAGGCCACGCGGCTCGCCGCCCTCGATGACCGAAGTGTTCGGCACTGGGTCACGCGCGGAGAGAGCCGAGAGGTGTGGAGAGTGTCCGTCGCGGACTGCCTGCGTTCGGTCGTCCGCTGTGCGCCCACCGAGGACGCCGTCGCCGTCCTCGACACCGCTCTCTCATCCCGGCTGGTGAGTCTCGCCGACCTGCCGGTCCTCTTCGACACGGAGCCGAATTGGACGCGCGCGATCGTGCGGCTCGCGCGGCCCGGTGCCGAGTCCGGTGTGGAGTCCCTCGCACGGCAGCGATTGGAGCGACGGGGACACCATGTCGAACAGCAACTGCACGTTCGCGGCGCCGGACGAGTGGACATGCGTATCGACGGAAGGTTGCTCGTCGAACTCGACGGGTATGCGTTCCACTCCGACCGCGACGCGTTCGAGCGGGATCGCCATCGTGATGCGGAGCTGGTGCGCCGTGGCCACCGCGTCCTCAGGTTCTCCGCGCGTCAGGTGCTCCAGGAGTGGCGGCAGGTCGAGTCCGCGATCGAGGCCGCGCTCGCTGTTCCGGAGAACGTGCGTGACGCGCCGCTGAGAATGCCGGAACTCCGGAGCCTCGCCTCATGAAGCGCGAGATCTCCGGAGTTCCAGGGACGCGCGGGGGGCTAGACGATGTTGAGGAGGAGGTGGCCGGAGGAGACGGTCTCGCCGACGGCGGCGTTGATGCCGGCGATGGTGCCGTCCTTGTGGGCGGTCAGCGGCTGCTCCATCTTCATGGCTTCGAGGACGAGCACGAGGTCGCCCTTGACGACCTCGTCGCCGTCCGCGACGGCGACCTTGACGATCGTCGCCTGCATCGGGGCGGTGAGGGAGTCACCGGTGGCGGTGTCGACCGCACCGGACCCGCCGCGGCGGCGCGGGGCCGGAGCGGAGGAGGCCGAGGCGGAGCCGCCGCCGGTCAGGAGCTTCGCGGGGAGCGAGACCTCGATGCGCTTGCCCTCGACCTCGACGACGACGCTGCTGCGGCGCTCGGCCGGGGTCTGGTCGCCCAGCTCGCCCGACCACGGCGCGATCTCGTTGTTCCACTCGGTCTCGATCCAGCGCGTGTAGATCGAGAACGGCTCACCGTCCTGCGGGGCGAAGGCGGGGTCGCGCACGATCGCGCGGTGGAACGGGATGACGGTCGGCAGCCCGGCGACCTCGAACTCGTCGAGGGCGCGGCGGGAGCGCTCGAGCGCCTCCTCGCGGTTCGCGCCGGTGACGATGAGCTTGGCGAGCATGGAGTCGAACGAGCCGCTGATCTCGTCGCCGGCCTGGATGCCGCTGTCGACGCGCACGCCGGGACCGCCGGCGGGCTTGAAGACGTGCACGGGGCCGGGGGAGGGGATGAAGCCGCGGCCGGCGTCCTCGCCGTTGATGCGGAACTCGAACGAGTGGCCGCGCGGCGCGGGGTCGTCGTAGTCGAGCGTGCCGCCCTCGGCGAGGCGGAACTGCTCGCGCACGAGGTCGATGCCGGTGACCTCCTCGGAGACGGGGTGCTCGACCTGGAGGCGGGTGTTCACCTCGAGGAACGAGACCGTGCCGTCCTTGCCGATCAGGAACTCGCAGGTGCCGGCCCCCTGGTAGCCGACCTCTTTGAGGATGGCCTTGGAGGCGCTGTAGAGCTGCTCGGTCTGCTCGGTGGTGAGGAAGGGCGCGGGGGCCTCCTCGACGAGCTTCTGGTGGCGGCGCTGCAGCGAGCAGTCGCGGGTCGAGACGACGACCACGTTGCCGTACGCGTCGGCGAGGCACTGGGTCTCGACGTGGCGCGGCTGGTCGAGGTACTTCTCGACGAAGCACTCGCCGCGGCCGAAGGCGGCGATGGCCTCACGGGTGGCGGACTCGAAGAGCTCGGCGACCTCGTCGCGCTCGCGGGCGACCTTGAGGCCGCGTCCGCCGCCGCCGAACGCGGCCTTGATGGCGACGGGGAGGCCGTACTGGTCGACGAACTCGAGCACCTCGGCGGCGTCGGCCACCGGGTTCAGCGTGCCGGGCGCGAGCGGGGCGCCGACCTTCTCGGCGACGTGGCGCGCGGAGACCTTGTCGCCCAGGCGCTCGATCGCCTCGGGGGACGGGCCGATCCAGGTGAGGCCGGCGGCGATGACCGCGCGGGCGAAGTCGGCGTTCTCGGCGAGGAAGCCGTAGCCGGGGTGCACGGCGTCGGCGCCGGACCGGCGGGCGATCGAGAGCAGCTTGTCGATGACCAGGTACGTCTCTGCACTGGTCGTGCCTTCGAGGGCGTATGCCTCGTCGGCGAGCTTCACGTGGAGGGCGTCGCGGTCCTGGTCGGCGTAGACGGCGACGGAGCCGATCCCGCTGTCCTGAGCGGCGCGGATGACGCGGACGGCGATCTCGCCCCGGTTTGCGATGAGGACCTTGCTGATGGCTGGCACAGTTCTCTAGCCTATGCCGCCGGGCACCCCTCGTTTTGGCCGATCCTCACAAAAATGGGTGTTCGGATGATTGGAGGGTCTACAAACGGTTCCAGAGCGAGGTCCACTCGACGTCGAGCTCGCGCACCAGCGTGCGCAGCGTCGACAGCGAGAGCCCCACCACCGTGCTCGGGTCGCCCTCGACGCTCGTGATGAACGGGCCGCCCAGACTGTCGATCGTGAACGCGCCCGCCACCTCGAGCGGCTCGCCGCTGGCGACATACGCGTCGATCTCGGCGTCGGTGACGTCGGCGAAGGTCACGGAGGCGACCGCGGTCGCTCCGACGGACCGGTTCTCGCGGCCGTCGCGGTGGTCGATCAGCCAGTGCCCCGAGTGCAGCACGCCGGTGCGTCCGCGCTGGGCGAGCCACCGCTGGCGGGCGACCTCGGGACGATGCGGCTTGCCGTGGATGAGCCCGTCGATCGCGAAGGCGGAGTCGCCGCCCAGGATCAGGCCGTCGATCGGCTCCCCGTCGAGCGTGCCGCGCACCGCTTCGGCCTTCAGCCGCGCCAGGAGCTGGACCATCGCCGACGGCCCCAGGGGGCCGTGCTCCGCCTCGGCGGCGGCGACGGCGGCGGGCTCGTCGACGTGCGAGGGCACGACCACGGGCTCGATCCCCGCTGCGCGCAGCAGGGCGAGGCGGGCGGGGGATGTGGACGCGAGATAGAGGCGCATGGTCACCTGTGTGTGGGATGCTCGAAGGATGCCCCAGAACGATGAGGTCGACCTCGACATTACCAACGTCGCCCACGGCGGCGTGTTCGTCGCACGCCACGAAGGGCGGGTCGTCTTCGTGCCCGACACCCTGCCGGGCGAGCGGATCCGTGCGCGCATCTCCGACCGCACCCACGACCGCTTCTGGCGGGGCGAGGCCGTGGAGGTGATCGACGCCGCCCCCGAGCGCCAGGAGCACGTGTGGGACGCCGCCTCGATCGATCGCGAACCGGGGCAGCGGGCCGGCGGCGCCGAGTTCGGCCACATCCGGCTCGAGCACCAGCGCGAGCTCAAACGGCGGGTGATCGAGGACGCGCTCCAGCGCACGGGCCGCCTCGACGCGGACACGATCGCGCGGGTGAGCCCGACCGGCGGACGGGTCGAGGTCGAGCCGATCGAGGGCGAATCGCCCGACGGAACGGGATGGCGCACGCGCGTGCGCCTCCAGGTGGGCGACGACGGGCGCGTCGGCCCGTACGCGGCACGGACGCACACCATCATCCCGGTGCGCAGCCTCCCGCTCGCCACCGACGCCGTCCAGGAGGCGGCGCCGTTCGGTCAGACGTTCCCCGGGGCGGAGTCGATCGACGTCGTCGCCACCTCCGGTGGTGCGGCCCACGTGCTCGTCAACGACGCCCCGATCCGCACCGGCAAGCGCCTGGCGCGCCCGCGCCGCCGCCCGGTCCCGATCCGGGAGCGCGTGGGCGACCGCGAGTTCCGGCTCGACGCGCGCGGCTTCTGGCAGGTGCACCGCGGTGCGGCCTCCACGCTCACGGCCGCCGTGCAGAGCGCGGTCGACGAAGCGCTCTTCGACCCCCGCGCGGCGAACCTCGACCTCTACGGCGGCGTCGGCCTGCTCGCCGCCGCGCTCGGCGACAAGTTCGGCTCCACGCTGCGGATCACCTCGGTCGAGAGCGACGAAGCGGCGACGGACGACGCCGCGGAGAACCTCGCGGACTGGGTCGGCGCCTCCGCGGTGACGGCGCGCGTCGAGCACTTCGCCGCCGACCTCGCCGCCAACGCGAGCGCGACCGACCGCGCCCGCCTCCGGGCCGCGACCGTCGTGCTCGACCCGCCCCGCTCGGGTGCGGGACGTGCCGTGGTCGAGTCCATCGCGTCCCTCCGTCCGGCCCAGATCGTCTACGTCGCCTGCGATCCCGTCGCGCTCGCCCGCGACCTGGCGTTCTTCGCCGAGCGCGGGTATCCGCTGCGCTCGCTGCGCGCATTCGACCTGTTCCCGAACACCCACCACGTCGAAGCGGTCGCCACGCTGACGCCCTGACGGGGGACACAGGCCTCCGCACCACTACGATGAACCACATGGTGCGGGTTTCTATCGTCGACGATCACGAATCGGTGCGTCTGGGGCTGAAAGCGGCCTGCCAGGACGCCGGTTACGAGGTCGTCATCACCGCCGCGACGGTCGACGAATTCGTCGCCGAGCTGGGCGGCCAGGAGTGCGACGTCGTCGTGCTCGATCTCTCGCTGGGCGACGGGTCGAAGGTGACCGACAACGTCAAGCGCGCTCAGGCGACCGGAGCGGCGGTGCTGGTGCACAGCATCGCCGACCGGGTGGCCAGCGTCCGGGAGGCGCTCGCCGCGGGCGCGGCCGGTGTCATCCCGAAGTCGTCGCCGACCACCACGGTCATGAACGCCATCGCCACGGTGGCGCGCGGCGATGTGCTCAACAACCTGGAGTGGGCGACGGCGATCGACGCGGACAGCGACTTCGCGAAGGCCCAGCTCGGCCGGCGCGAGCGCGACGTCCTGCACCTCTACGCGTCGGGCCTCCCGCTCAAGGCGGTCGCAGCCCAGCTCGGGATCGCGAACTCGACCGCCCGCGAATACCTCGACCGCATCCGGGTCAAGTACGTGGAGGTCGGCCGCCCGGCCCCCACGAAGGTCGATCTGCTCCGGCGCGCGGTGGAAGACGGCATCCTGCCGGGTCTCGATCCCGACACGGGCAATGAGCGCGTCTGACCTGGTGCGTCCCGGGTCCGTCCCGGGAGCTCCGCGCGAGTCGTCGAAGCCTCGCAACCCGCTGAGCCGGGCGCGCATCGAGCGCATCGCCGACCGCACGGTCGCCGCCTTCGGGGTCGTCTTCGGCCTCCAGACCATCCCCACCGCCATCGCCCAGCAGCACGTGCTGGTGCAGCCGTGGGGTCTGGTGATGACGGCCGTCATCTTCGGCGGGATCGTCGTGACCGTCCTGCTGGCGATCCTGCAGCGCTGGGTCAAGGGCGCGATGGCCGTCCTCGCCGTGCTGTACCTGGTGGCGATCGTCTCCTGGCCGCTCGTCGTCTCGGATCCCGCCGCCTTCACGGCCGACAAGCCCTGGATCTGGTTCCTCTGCAACGTGTTCACCGCGTTCGCCGCCGTGGCGTACCCGCTCTGGCTCGCCGTGGTCTACACGCTCATCGCCCCGATCGCGTACGGCGTGATCCGCGCACTCCCGGCGGGCGGCGGCGTCGGCGCCGAGCTGGCGGGGCTCGACGCCGTGTACGCGATCATCCTCGGTGGCGCGATCCTCGCCATCATCGCGATGATGCGCCAGGCGTCGTCGGGCGTCGATGTCGCGCAGAGCCAGGCGCTCGCGCGGTATGCCACCGCCGTCCGCCAGCACGCGACCGAGGTCGAGCGGGTGCAGGTCGACGCGATCGTGCATGACAGCGTCCTGACGACGCTGCTCTCGGCGGCCAGTGCGCGCAGCCCCGAGCAGAAGGAGCTCGCGGCCACCATGGCCGCGGACGCGATCGGCCACCTCCACGCCGCCGAGGCCTCGACGCCGGAGGACCAGTCCCTGGTCGGGCTCGACCGGCTCACCGAGCGACTCGTGACGGCGGCCAACGCGTTCTCCTCCCCGTTCGTCATCGAGGTCCAGGATGTGGAGGTGCACAGCCTCCCGGTCAACGTGGCGGAGGCCGTCTACTCCGCCAGCGTCCAGGCGATGGTGAACAGCATGCAGCACGCCGGCGGACCGGAGGTGCCCCGCAGCATCAGCATCCGCGGCGGCAGCCCGGCCGCGACCGTGCACATCGTCGTGCGCGACGAGGGGCGCGGTTTCTCGGCCGACGAGGTGCCGGCGGAGCGCCTGGGACTGCGCGTCAGCATCCGCGACCGGCTCGCGAAGGTCGGCGGCCGCGCCCGCATCGAGTCGGAGCCCGGCAACGGGACCACCGTCGTGATCCTCTGGCCCTCCTCCGACCGGGAGCAGGAGGTCGTCGAGTGATCACGCTCAACCGCGTCCTCTTCCTCGGTCTCGGCGCCCTGTTCTCGGCGTACCACCTGTTCCTCGCGCTCTCGTCCCTCTCCATCCCGGCGAACCCCGGTCCGCCCATCGTCGCGATGGCGCTGTACGCCGTCGCGACCGTGATGAGCCTGTGGCCGACGAGCCCGACGAAGATGCCGCTCTGGTTGGCGGCCTTCGACCTCGCGGTCTGCGTCGTCATCCCCATCCTCGTGACGAGCCAGCTGGACCCCGCGAAGGACAACGGCTACGGGACCTGGTACGTCGCCGCCGTCGGGACGCTGATCACCATCTGCGCGGTGCGGCGCCAGTCGCTGTTCGCGTGGCTCGGGGTCGGCTTCCTCGCCGTGCAGACGGTCTTCTGGGCGGGCCCGGGCGCACTGGCCGGCATCGGCGTGATCGGATCGGTCGTGTGGGTCGGCGTCGCCGTGGTGATCGCCGGCTCGCTGGCGAAGGCCGGGCGGGATGCGCTGCAGTTCGCCCGCGCCGAGCGCGAGGCCACGGAGTGGCAGGCCGCGCAGGAGGCGCACGTCATGGAGCGTCAGCTCCGGCTGCGGCAGACCTACCGCGTCGCGGCGCCGATGCTGGCCGAGATCGTGCGGCGCGGTGGCGACCTGACGGAGGCCGAACGCCGCGAGTGCCGCTACCTCGAGGGCGCGATCCGCGACGAGATCCGCGGCCGCCGCCTCCTCAACGACGATGTGCGGCGGGAGGTCATGGACGCCCGCCGGCGCGGGGTCGTGGTCAGCCTCCTGGACGAGGGCGGGATCGACGACCTCGACCAGCACGGACTCGAGACCGTGCTGCGCCGCCTGGCCGAGGCGATCCGCGGCACGACGACGGACAAGCTGATCGTGCGCACCGTGCCGCGGTCCTCGCAGACCGCGGTGACCGTGGTGGGGCTGCGCATGTCCGACGACGGCGCCGCCAACGCGCTCGGCGCGGACTCGGACGACGACGAGGTCGATCTGTGGCTGGAGATCCCGCGCCCGGTGGCCTGAGACGCGCTGAGCGGTTCGAGACGCGCTGAGCGGTCCGGGACGCGCTAGGGGTTAAAAGGAGAAAGGGGCCGACACCCGAATTGTCGGCCCCTTTTCAAACCCCGAGTCAGGGCGACAACCCGAATATCGCCCTGACTCGCCCCCAAAGCACTCGCCTGCTTACCCTAGTCGACGAGTGATTCGGCGGTGTGACTCACGAGGAGAGACACCTAGCAATAACTATATTGACGTCAATCCCAGAGATTACATAGTCGTCATTTTGGAGGACACCGGGGGACATCCCGGGGACTCGCATCCACACGGGACCTGGAAACCAGGCTGTCCCACATGTGGGGTACTCCGGGTTCGGGGTACAGCGGGGGACGGATCCGCCGCCTGAGCGGCTCAGCCCGAGAAGGACCGCCAGGCGCCGGGACCCGGTGCCAGGGGCGTGCGGAGCTGACGCTGGCTGCGGGCCCACGCGTCGGGAACCGCCGCGGGGCGCGCGTCGTTCGCGGCCGCGGCCTGCTCCGCGGCGGCCGCGGTGAGCACGGCCGTGACCGCGGCGATCTCCTCCGGCGTCACCCCGCGGGTGACGAACCGGATCTGAGACGGGTCGAGCTCGCCGGTCACAGCGGGATGTTCCCGTGCTTCTTGGGCGGCATGGTCGCGCGCTTCGTGCGCAGCGCCCGCAGCGCCTTGATCACCGAGACGCGCGTGGCCGACGGCTCGATCACGCCGTCGAGCTCGCCGCGCTCCGCCGCGAGGAACGGGCTGGCCACGTTGTAGGTGTACTCGTTGGCGAGCTTGGTGCGCACGGCCGCGACGTCCTCGCCGGCCTCCTCCGCGCGCTTGATCTCGCCGCGGTACAGGATGTTGACCGCGCCCTGGCCGCCCATGACCGCGATCTCGGCGGTCGGCCACGCCAGGTTGATGTCGGCGCCGAGCTGCTTGGAGCCCATGACGATGTAGGCGCCGCCGTATGCCTTGCGGGTGATGATGGTGACGAGGGGGACGGTGGCCTCCGCGTACGCGTAGAGCAGCTTGGCTCCGCGGCGGATGACGCCCGTCCACTCCTGGTCGGTTCCGGGCAGGTAGCCGGGGACGTCGACCAGGGTGAGGATCGGGATGCCGAACGCGTCGCAGAAGCGCACGAACCGGGACGCTTTCTCGCCGGCGTCGATGTTGAGGGTTCCGGCCATCGCGCTCGGCTGGTTCGCCACGATGCCGACCGAGCGGCCCTCGACGCGCGCGAAGCCGATCACGATGTTCGGCGCGAAGAGCGGCTGCACCTCGAGGAACTCGCCGTCGTCGACGATGCCCTCGATGATCGTCTTGACGTCGTACGGCTGGTTCGGGGAGTCCGGGATGACCGTGTTGAGGCGCAGGTCGGCGTCCGTCGTCTCGAGCTCCGGCTCGGACTCGTACTGCGGCAGCTCCGCGAGGTTGTTCTGCGGGAGGTAGCCGAGCAGGCTGCGCGCGTAGTCGAGCGCGTCCTCCTCGTCGCTCGCGAGGTAGTGGGAGACGCCCGAGATCTTGTTGTGGGTCAGCGCGCCGCCCAGCTCCTCGAAGCCGACGTCCTCGCCGGTGACGGTCTTGATCACGTCCGGGCCGGTGACGAACATGTGGCTCGACTTGTCGACCATGATGACGAAGTCGGTGAGGGCGGGGGAGTACACGGCACCGCCGGCCGCCGGGCCCATGACGATGGAGATCTGCGGGATGACACCGGAGGCGGCCGTGTTGCGGCGGAAGATCTCGCCGTACTTGCCGAGCGCGACGACACCCTCCTGGATGCGCGCGCCGCCCGAGTCGAGGATGCCGATCATCGGCACGCCGGTCTTCAGGGCGTGGTCCATCACCTTGATGATCTTCTCGCCGGCCACCTCGCCGAGCGATCCGCCGAAGATGGTGAAGTCCTGGCTGAACACCGCGACGTTGCGACCGTGGATGGTGCCGACGCCCGTGACGACCGCATCGCCGTAGGGCCGCTTGGCCTCCATCCCGAAGGCGTGGGTGCGGTGGCGAACGAACTCGTCGAACTCCACGAACGAGCCCTGGTCGAGCAGCAGGTCGATGCGCTCGCGAGCGGTGAGCTTGCCCTTGGCGTGCTGCTTCTCGATCGCGGCCTCCCCACTGGCGGTCACGGCCTCGTGGAACCGCTCCTTGAGGTCCGCGAGCTTGCCTGCGGTGGTGGAGAGATCGGCGGTCTGGCGTGCTTCGGTGTCGGTCACGCCGTTCACTCTACCTGCCAGTGCAGAGGCCGTGCCGTTGACGGGATCCTACAAATCCTGGGCTCCGGACTGGCAGACTGGGCCAATGCAGCAGAGCGATCACGTGGACTTCCGCCGGAGCCGAGCCGTCGTCCCCGGGCTGGAGGTGCTGTCCGAGGCCGGGTCCACGAACGACGTCCTGAGCGCGCGCGCCGCGGGCCTTCCCGACCTCTCGGTCGTCGTGACCGCGAATCAGACCGGAGGCCGGGGCCGGCTGGGCCGGGTGTGGGTCGCCCCTCCCGGACGCACGCTGGCGATCTCGGTGCTCCTGAAGCCGGAGGGGCTCGCCCCGGACGCCTTCGGCTGGTTCCCGCTGCTGGCCGGGCTCGCGATGAGCCGGGCGATCGCCCCGCTCGTACCGGGCACCGTGTCGGTCAAATGGCCGAACGACGTCCTGATCGACGGGCAGAAGGTGAGCGGGACGCTCTCCGAGCTGCTGCCCGACCTCTCCGGTCTCGTCGTCGGCGTCGGCGTGAACCTGTTCCAGGAGAGCGACGAGCTGCCCACGGCGACCTCCACCTCCCTCGTCGTCGCCGGTGCCGACGCTCCGGACGCGGACGTCGTGCTCGCCTCCTACCTCGCCCACCTGATCACGCTCTACCGCGAATACCTGACGGCCGGAGGCGATCCGGTGCGCAGCGCGCTGCGCGACGAGGTCGCCGAGGCGTGCCACACCATCGGTCGCGCGGTCCGCGTCGAGCTCCCGAGCGGCGAGGATCTGCTGGGCACGGCGGTGGGCATCGACGACGACGGGCGACTGATCGTGGAGTCGGATACGGGGCGCACGGCTGTCGCGGCGGGCGACGTGACGCACCTGCGGTATTAATGGGAAGCATGAGCAACACGACGGACGGGGTGCCCGGCCAGCCCCCGGAGCGGGTCGTGGCGCGTCTGCGCCGGAACGCCCGCGTGCTGTTCTGGCCGAGCCTCGCTCTGATCGCCGCGAGCGGAGCGGTCGGCTTCTTCGCCGGCCGGCTCGACGAGGTGTGGGAGATCGTGCTGCTGTGGTCGTCGGCCGCCGCCGTCCTGCTGCTGCTCTTCCTCCTGCCGCTGGCGGCCTGGCTGAGCCGGCGCTACACGATCACCACGCGGCGGATCGTCATCCGGCACGGCTTCTTCGTGCGCGTGCGCCAGGAGCTCCTCCACAGCCGCGGCTACGACGTGAGCGTGAAGCGCAACTGGCTGCAGAGCGCCTTCCGCTCCGGCGACGTGCGGATCAACGCCGGGCTCGATCATCCCGTCGTGCTCAAGGACGTGCCGAAGGCCGATCAGGTGCAGCGCGCGCTGAGCGAGCTGATGGAACACGCGCAGACCGTCGTGGCGATGCGGCGCCAGCAGTCGGAGTCAGTCTCCGATGAGACGACCGTCTGGGGATCCCGCTAGCGTCGAGCCGGTGAGCACGGGCGGCTCCGCGGTCGCTCCGACAGGAGCACGGCGCTTCTCGCGTCGTTCCGCGCGGTCCGGCGAGAACACCCACCAGCGGTAGAAGCCGAAGCGGAACACCATCCCGAGCGCGAGGCCGACGACGTTGTTCGCGATGTTGTCGGCCAGCAGCGAGGTGAAGCCCAGCAGGTAGTGCGACACCCACACGCACAGCAGCGGGATGGCCATGCCGGCGAGGCTGACGATGAAGAACTCGGCGCCCTCGCGAGCGGTGTTCGACTGGCGGTTCTGCGAGAAGGCCCAGTAGCGGTTGCCGACCCAGTTCGTGCCGATGGCGACGAGGGTGGCGATCGCGGTCGCGATCAGGGTCTTGTGGGGCACGCCGGCGAGCACGGTCAGCATGAGGCCGTTGAAGACCGCGAGGTTCACGACGAAACCGACCGCTCCCACCGCGCCGAACTTGATCAGCTGGGGGAGGAGGCGTGCTTTGCGCGCCGTTGGAGGATTCTCGTTCGTCATGCTCCGGCCGTCGTCATGCGGGAAGATAGGTAGTGCGCTCGCCACACTACGCGAGCCGGGTAGCCCGATGCTGAGAGTTGCCACGGGGTGCATGAAGAGTCGAGGAGAGAGCGTTCGATGGTCAGGAACACAGTCGGAGTGATCGGCGGCGGCCAGTTGGCACGGATGATGGTCCCTCCGGCGGTGGAGCTCGGCATCGACATCCGCGTGCTCGAAGAGGCCGAGGGGATGAGCGCGGAGATCGCCGCGACCGGTGTCGGCGACTACCGCGACCTGGACACGGTCCTCGCGTTCGCCGAGACCGTCGACGTCATCACCTTCGACCATGAGCACGTCCCGCCGGCGATCCTGCGCGAGCTGGTGTCGCGCGGGATCCCCGTCCATCCCGGACCCGACGCGCTGCTCTACGCCCAGGACAAGATCCAGATGCGGGCCAAGCTCAGTGAGCTGGGGCTGCCGGTGCCCGAGTGGGCCGCGGTGGAGTCGGCCGACGAGCTCGCGGCGTTCCTCGCCGACCACGGCGGCCGGGCCGTCGTGAAGACCGCCCGCGGCGGCTACGACGGCAAGGGCGTCCGCGTCGTCTCCGAGGCGAGCGAGGCCGACGACTGGTTCCTCGCGCTGGCCGAGGACGGCCGTGGCGGCGCCCTGCTGGTGGAGGAGCTGGTCTCCTTCCGTCGCGAGCTCGCCCAGCTGATCGCGCGGCGCCCCTCCGGCGACTCCGCGGTCTGGCCCGTGGTCGAGACGGTCCAGCGCGACGGCGTTTGCGCCGAGGTGATCGCCCCGGCGCCGGGAGCGGCGGGACGCACGGCGGAGGCCGCCGCCGACATCGCGACCCGCATCGCCGACGGGCTCGGCGTCACGGGCGTGCTCGCGGTCGAGCTCTTCGAGACCACCGACGGCCGCATCCTCGTCAACGAGCTCGCCATGCGCCCGCACAACAGCGGCCACTGGTCGATCGAGGGCGCCGTGACGAGCCAGTTCGAGCAGCACCTGCGCGCCGTGCTCGACCTGCCCCTCGGTGAGACGCGGCCGCGCGACGAGTGGTCCGTGATGGTCAACATCCTCGGCGGGCCGGCCGAGGGCACCCTCCAGGACCGGTACCCGGCTGCGCTCGCCGCGCATCCCGAGGCCAAGTTCCACGGCTACGGCAAGGAGCCGCGGCCCGGCCGCAAGGTCGGTCACGTGACGGTCGGCGGCGACGATCTCGACGACGTCGTGTACCGGGCCCGCGCCGCGGCGGCGTACTTCGAGGGCTGATCCCGCCCGGTCCGACTCGCGCGTGCCGTAACCCGGACGCGGGGGTACCCGCCCGTACGATTATTGCCATGCCCGAGAACCCCCAACCCCTGGTGTCCGTCGTGATGGGTTCCGACTCGGACTGGTCCGTGATGCAGGAGGCCTCCCGCCTGCTCACCGAGTTCGGAGTCGCCCACGAGGTCGAGGTCGTCTCCGCGCACCGCACCCCCGTCAAGATGATCGACTTCGGGACGGCGGCCGCCGGCCGTGGTGTCCGCGTGATCATCGCGGGAGCGGGCGGCGCCGCACATCTGCCGGGGATGCTGGCCGCCGTGACCACCCTCCCGGTCATCGGGGTGCCCGTCCCGCTCGCCCGCCTCGACGGGCTCGACTCCCTGCTCTCCATCGTGCAGATGCCGGCCGGGGTCCCCGTCGCGACCGTCTCCATCGGCGGCGCGCGCAACGCTGGCCTCCTCGCGGTCAAGATCCTCGCCACGTCCGACCCGGAGCTGACGGCCGCGCTCGAGCGCTTCGCCGCCGACCTGGAGGCCAGCGTCGAGCAGAAGAACGCAGCCCTGCAAGCCAAGCTATGAACCCGACCAGCCCGCTGCGTCATCCGGACGCCTCGTCCGCGCCCGTCATGACCAGGCGCGGCTGGTGGCTCGTCCTGATGAACGTCCTGCTGCCCGGATCGGCTCAGGTCGTCGCCGGCAACCGGCGGCTCGGCCGGATCGGCCTCATCGCGACCGGGCTGCTGTGGCTGCTCGCGATCGTCGCCCTCGTCGTGTACCTGGTCGCGCCCGCGACGATCTACACCGTCGCCACCCAGGCGGGCAGCCTGACCGTGCTGCAGATCGTCCTCGTCCTCTATGCGGTGCTGTGGGTCGTGCTCACGCTCGACACGCTGCGGCTGGTGCGTCTGGTCAAGACGACCTCGAGGGCGCGCGGGCTGATCGCCGCCTTCGCCGTCGTCGTGCTCGTCGGGCTGACCGGAACGGCCGGGTACGCCTCCGTCGTGGCCGGCTCGGCCCGCGGCGCGCTGGGCGACATCTTCTCGGCCGGTCCGTCGGAGCCGCCGGTCGACGGCCGGTACAACATCATGCTGCTGGGCGGCGACGCCGGACCCGATCGCGACGGCCTGCGCCCCGACAGCATGTCCGTCGTCAGCATCGACGCCTCGACCGGCAAGGCGGTCACCATCGGCCTCCCGCGCGATCTCAACCCGGTGCCGTTCACGCAGCACTCGCCGCTCCACGCGCTCTACCCCGACGGCTACGGCTACGAGGACCGCTGCGACGTCGACGTCTGCCAGCTGAACTCCATCTACACCGAGGTCGAGACCTACAAGAAGGACCTCTACCCGAACGCGACGAAGAACAAGAGCGAGCCCGGGATCGAGGCGATGCGGGATGCGCTCGAGGGCGCGACCGGTCTGACCATCCAGTACTACGTGCTGATCGACATGCAGGGCTTCGCCGATCTCGTCGACGCGCTGGGCGGCGTGGACATCACCGTGACGGACCGCATCCCGATCGGCGGCGACGAGGATCTCAACGGCGTCGTCGAATGGATCGAGCCCGGTCAGCGCCATCTCGACGGCTACCACGCCCAGTGGTACGCCCGAGCACGCCACGGGTCGAGCGACTACGACCGGATGGCGCGGCAGCGTCAGCTGCAGGACGCCATCCTCAAGCAGGTCAACCCGGTGAACGTGGTCAGCAAGTTCGAGGGGATCGCCAAGGCGGGCTCCCAGGTGATGAAGACGGACATCCCGCAGTCGATGCTCGGGTACTTCGTCGACCTCGGGATGAAGACGCGCAAGCTCCCCGTCGACCAGCTCGAACTCGTGCCGCCCACGATCGACCCGACGAATCCGGACTACGCGCAGATCCACCAGCTCGTGCAGCAGGCGGTCGCCCCGGCGTCGCCGAAACCGACCGCGAAGTAGGCGGAACGCGTCCAGCCGACCCCTCAATAGGTCACAGGGACCGCTCAGCGCAACCCCGTAGCGTCGCCCGCCTATGACGGGTACAGGTGGAAGCGTGGCAGAGAAAACGACCCGACCGGCGAGCACCCGGCTGACGGCCCTGGACGGACTCCGGGGCCTCGCCGCGGTCATCGTCGTGTTCCACCACGCCCTCTACACCAACCCCGATTTCCCCGGAGCACCGGGCGGCGGCAACGCTCCGGCGGGCTCGGCGATGTGGTGGATCAGCTACACGCCCCTCAAGTTCGCGACCGCCGGCGTGGAGTCGGTCATCGTCTTCTTCGTACTCTCGGGACTCGTCGTCACCCTGCCCGTGGTCCGCCACCGCGGCTTCGACTGGGTCGCGTACTTCCCGCGCCGTGTGGTGCGCCTGATGGTGCCGGTCACGGCGTCCGTCCTGCTCGCGGCCGCCTGGGTCGCCGCGATCCCGCAGGTCTCGACCCAGCCGAAGGGGACGTGGCTGAGCAACTCCTCGACGCCGAACTTCAGCTGGGAGTACATCGTCAAGGCGATCGATCTGCTCGGCGGCGACGGGCAGATCAACAACCCGCTCTGGTCGCTGCGTTGGGAGCTGCTGTTCTCGCTCGCGCTGCCCGTGTTCGCCGTGGCCGCCATCGCCGTCCGCAAGTGGTGGATCGGCGGCCTCGCGCTGGCCTGCGCGCTGACGTGGCTCGGCGCGCGCGCCGGCTCCGCGGAGCTCGAGTACCTCCCCGCCTTCTTCGTCGGTGCCGTGATCGCCGTGCGTCTCGACGCCGTGCGCAACGTCGCCGACCGCATCAACGCGCGCTGGTTCCGCCATCCGCTGTGGGCGGCACTGACTGTCGGCAGCGGGCTGTTGATGATCGCCCCCTGGCTGGTCGGCCCGGGCATCACGCAGCTCCCGGAGCTGGAGCACGCGCTCAAGGGGCTCGTGCCGCTCGCGGCGGCCGGGCTGGTCGTGGCGGTCCTCGGCTGGAAGCCGCTGCGCGCGGTGTTCGAGTCGCGGCCGTTCCAGTTCGCAGGAACGATCTCGTTCAGCCTGTACCTCGTGCACGTGCCGATCCTGATCTTCAGCACCTACCTCTTCGCGTCCGAGCCCTGGTACGTGGCCCTGCTCTTCGGCATCCCGCTGGCGGTGCTGGTCTCGGTCGCGTTCACCTGGCTCATCGAGAAGCGCAGCCACCTGTGGTCGAAGGCGGTCGGAACCTGGGCCTCGGAGCGCTACCGCGCCTGGTTCGGCCGCGAGGATGCCCCGGCCGAGGCGGCTCCGGCCCCCGCCACGCGCGAGTTGGAGTCCGCGAAGCGCGGGTAGACGCGGTGGCGGTCTAGAGGTCGGCGTGCAGCTGCCAGACCCGCTCCGCGGAGTCGCGCCAGCTGAAGGCGCGGGCGCGGTCCGATGCCAGCACGCCCAGCCGCTCGCGGAGCGCGGCGTCGTCGAGCACGCGACCGATCGCACCGGCGAGGCGCTCGGAGTAGTCGCTCTCGTCCGCGTCGGTGGGGGAGGGGCGCTCCACGACGAGGCTCGCGCCTCCCGCGACCTCCACGAGCGCCGGGTCGTCGGAGTGGATGACCGGGAGGCCGAACTTGAACGCCTCGACGATCGGCAGGCCGAACCCCTCCGCGAGGCTCGGGTAGACGAACAGCGTCGCTCGGTCGAGCACCACGGCGAGGTCGGCGTCCTCCAGCTGCCCGAGGGCACGGACGCGATCCTCCGGCAGCCCGGCGGCAGCGGCGATCCCCGTGGCGGAGCCGTCGCCGAAGCGATCGGGGCCCGCGATGAGGAGGGGGATGCCGTGGGCTTCGGGGCGGGCGACAGCGCGGATGAGGGGAGCGACACCCTTCCGCGGCATGATCGAGCCGAGGGTGAGCGCGTAGCGCTCCGGCAGCGCCAACCGGGCGGCGCGCTCGTCCGCGTCGGGCGGGAGGCGCAGCGCGGTGGCGGGTGCGCCGCCGATGACCCGGATCCGGTCGCCGAAGTCGAGTTCGTCGGAGAGACGGGCGGCCACGGCGTGCGTCGGCACCACCACGGCGTCGGCGTGCTTGCGCGCCCGCTTGGCCATCGCCTTCGTCCACAGGGCCGCACCGGCGCCGAGGGACTCGGGGTGTGTCCACGCGAGGGTGTCGTGGATGGTGACGGCGACCTGGTCGCCCTCGTGGGCCGCGCGCCGACGGCGGAGCGGGGCGAGGAGGGTCGGTGCGTGGACCATGCCGTGGATGCCGCCGAGGCGCACCCCGGACTGCCACGCGACGGTCAGCTCGCGGTGGGCGAGCGGGAGCCGCGTGATGTCGGCCAGGCCCGGGAGGAGGAGCCGCAGGTCGTCGAGCTGCTCGTCGGAGACGGCGGAGACGATGCCCACGACGTCGCAACCCGCGGGAGCGGTCGTGATCAGCTGTCGGGTGAGCTCCTCGGTGTAGCGGCGTGCGCCGCCCGGAGCGTCGCCGATCAGCTCATCGATCACCACCCTGAGGGTTGTCATTCTGCTCCAGGACTCCGTGACGCGCTGCGTCGGCCAATGCTGCCTCCCACGCCCGCATGGGCTCGAGGCCGGCTGCACGCCAGGCCTCGTGACCGAGCACCGAGAAAGCAGGTCGTGCTGCGGGCCGCACGAAGGTCGAGCTGTCGGTCGGTGTGACCCTATCAGGGTTCAATCCGGCGCTGCTGAAGACCGCTTTCGCGAAGTCGAACCACGACGCGCGACCGGAGTTCGTGCCGTGGTAGATGCCGGCGGGAGCGTCCGCATCCAGGAGGGCGACGATCTGCGCGGCGAGGTCGCCCGTCCACGTCGGCTGGCCGATCTGGTCGGCCACGACGCTGACGGTCTCGTGGACGGCGGCGAGCTTCACCATGGTCTTGGCGAAGTTCGGGCCGCCTGCGCCGTACAGCCAGGCCGTGCGCACGATGTAGGTGCCGTCCGGGTGGGCGGCCAGCGCGAGCTCCTCGCCGGCGGCCTTGGTGCGGCCGTAGGCGTTGAGCGGATCGCGCGGGGTGTCCTCCGCGTACGGCTCGGTCGCCTGCCCGTCGAAGACGTAGTCGGTCGACACGGTGACGAACCTCGCCCCGTGGTGCTCGGCGGCGACGGCGAGGTTCTCGGTGCCGGTCGCGTTGATCGCGTAGGCCTCGTCCTCGTGCGTCTCCGCGTCGTCGACCTTCGTGTAGGCGGAGGCGTTGATCACGACGTCGTGCCCGGCCACAGCCGCCAGCACGGCGTCTCGGTCGGTCACGTCGAGGTCGGCGCGCCCGAGGGCCGTCACATCGCGGCCCTCCAGCGCGCGCTGCAGGTCCTGGCCGAGCATGCCGCGGGCCCCGGCGATGAGATAGCGCGTCATGGCGTCGGCGCTCAGGCGTCCAGCGCGGCGCGGGCCTTGAGCGGCTCCCACCAGGCGCGGTTGTCGCGGTACCACTGCACCACGTCCGCGAGGCCCTGCTGGAACGGGACCTGCGGCTCGTAGCCGAGCTCGTCGCGGATCTTCGAGATGTCCACCGAGTAGCGGAGGTCGTGGCCGAGGCGGTCGGCGACGCGGTCGACGTACGACCAGTCCTTCCCGGTCGCGTCGAGCAGCAGCTGGGTGAGCTCCTTGTTGGTGAGCTCGGTGCCGCCGCCGATGTTGTAGATCTCGCCGGCGCGGCCGCCCACGAGCACCATCGCGATGCCGCGGGTGTGGTCGTCGACGTGCAGCCAGTCGCGGATGTTGTTGCCCTCGCCGTAGAGCGGGACGTGCTTGTCGTCGATGAGGTTGGTGACGAACAGCGGGATGACCTTCTCGGGGAAGTGGTACGGGCCGTAGTTGTTCGAGCAGCGCGTGATCGACAGGTTCAGGCCGTGGGTGCGGAAGTAGCTGCGGGCGAGGAGGTCGCTGCCGGCCTTCGACGCGGAGTACGGCGAGTTCGGCTCGAGCGGGCGGTCCTCGGCCCAGGAGCCCTCGGCGATCGAGCCGTAGACCTCGTCGGTCGAGACGTGCACGAAGCGCTTGAGGTCGTTGCGCAGGGCTGCGTCGAGCAGCTGCTGCGTGCCGAGCACGTTCGTCTCGACGAAGATCGACGCGTCGCGCACCGAGCGGTCGACGTGCGACTCGGCCGCGAAGTGGACGACGGCGTCCACCGTCGGGAAGAGCTGGTCCAGCAGCGCGCCGTCGCGGATGTCGCCCTTGACGAACGTGTAGCGCGGGGAGTCCGCGACGGGGGCGAGGTTCGCGAGGTTGCCGGAGTACGTCAGCGCGTCGAGCACGACGACCTCGGCGCCCTCGAGGCCCGGGTAGGCGTCCTGAAGCGTGCGACGGACGAAGTTGGAGCCGATGAAGCCGGCGCCACCGGTGACGAGAATCTTCATGAGGGATTGGCCTGCCTAGAGAAAGAGCGAGAAATGTCCGCGCCGAGTCTACCGGTTCGCTGTCTGAGAGGCTCCGCAGCGGCCGATGCGCCGGCGCTCTTGCGGTGAGGCCGGGGCGCCGGGGTAGTCTGCGATCATGAGTTTTGGGGGGAACCGGGCTCGCGCCCGAGCCATCGTCGTGTCCGTCGTCGTCGCCATCGCCGGCGCCGCTCTCGTCGCGCCGGCCGCTGCCGCGGCCGACGACCCGCAGGGGCAGGCGGATCAGTACTACGCGGCGCTGGCAGAGCGTGCGGCGGGCACCACGCCGACGGACGCGCAGCTGCAGGCGAACGTCGAGGCGGGGCTCGCAGGCGAGGCCAGGGCCTACGCCTCGGCGGACGACCCGTCGCGGTTCGTGGACGGCAACCTCGTCAGCGACGCCGTGTTCTTCAAGGGCGACGCGTGGACGGCGACCCAGCTGCAGACCTTCCTCACTACGAAAGGTGCGAGCTGCACCGGGGCGACGTGCCTCAAGTCGTTCACGATGACGACGCCGGCCAAGGCGGCCGACGCCGCGTGCTCCGCCTACGCGGGACGCGTCGGTGCGACGGCCGCGCAGATCTTCGCCGAGGTGGGCCTCGCCTGCGGCATCAACCCCGTCGTCCTCGTCTCGCTCGTCCAGAAGGAGCAGGGCCTCGTCACCACGTCGGCTCCGACGCAGTGGATGTACGACCACGCCACCGGCTGGCTGTGCCCCGACACGGATGCCGGGTGCAACTCCACGCCGGACGCCACCGGCTTCTTCAACCAGGTCTACGGCGCGGCCTGGCAGTTCAAGCAGTACGGCATCGACCCCTCCTTCAACTGGTTCCCCGTCGGCAAGGTGTCCCCGGTGCGCTACAACCTCGACGCGACCTGCGGGTCGAAGCAGGTCGCCATCCAGGACAAGGCGACCGCCGCTCTCTACTACTACACGCCGTACACCCCTGACGCCGCGTCGCTCGCCTCCTACCCGGGCGAGGGCGACGACTGCTCGGCCTACGGCATCCGCAACTTCTGGATGCTGTTCAACGCCTGGTACGGCGACTCGACGGCGGGCAGCGTGCCCGCCACGGCGCGCATCTCCGGCGGCGACCGCTTCGCGACCTCCGCGGCCATCTCGGCTGCCGCCTACCCGAACCCGGGGGCCGGGGTGAAGGCGGTCTACGTCGCCAACGGCCTCTCCTTCCCCGATGCGCTGGGCGCGGCGCCGGCCGCCGTCAAGCTGGGCGGCCCGATGCTGCTCGTGCTCCAGTACGGCGTCCCCGCGTCGATCATGACCGAGCTCCAGCGCTTGAAGCCTCAGAAGATCTATATCGCCGGCGGGGTCAACTCCGTCGGCCCGGACGCCGCGGCGCAGCTTCAGACCGTCGCGCCGATCGAGCGGATCGGCGGCGGGGACCGCTTCGAGACGTCGAGGATGATCGCCGCGAACGCCTTCTCCGCTCCGGTCGCCACGGCCTACCTCGCTTCAGGCCTCGACTTCCCGGATGCGCTCTCCGCCGGTGCCGCGGCCGGTGCGAAGGGGTCGCCCGTCATCCTCGTGAACGGCGGCCTGACGGACGCCGATTCGGCCACGGTCGCGCAGCTCAAGGCGCTGGGCGTCACCAACGTCAAGATCGTCGGCGGCGCCAACTCCATCTCGGCGCAGTACGCCTCGAGCATCCAGTCGCAGGGCTTCACCGTCACGCGGCTGAGCGGCGGCGATCGGTTCGCGACGAGCTTCGCCGTCAGCGCCGACGCCTTCCCGGGCACCACGCCCGCCACCTTCATCGCCTCTGGAACGCTGTTCCCCGACGCACTGTCGGGCGCGGCGTACGCCGGGAAGATCGGCTCGCCCCTGCTCGTGAGCCGCGCGGGCTGCATCGCGGCGCCGGGTGCCGAGATCGCGTTGCGTTCCAGCACGATCGACCTGATCGGAGGGCCGAACGCCCTCGCCGATCAGGTGGGTATGCTCAGCGTCTGCCAGTAGACTCCACGGGTGCAGATCCGAGAACTCTCCATCCCAGACGCGTACGAGATCACCCCGCAGCAGCACCAGGACGACCGCGGACTCTTCTTCGAGTTCTACCGGTTCGACCGCCTCGAGGAGGCGGTGGGGCACTCGCTCGACCTCAAGCAGGGCAACACGTCCGTCTCGCGTCGTGGCTCGGTCCGTGGCATCCACTTCGCCGACATCCCGCCGAGCCAGGCCAAGTACGTGATGTGCCCGCGCGGTGCCGTGCTCGACTTCGCCATCGACATCCGGGTCGGCTCGCCGACCTTCGGGAGCTGGGACTCGGTCCTCCTCGACGACGTCGACCGCAAGGCCATCTACGTCTCCGAGGGCATCGGGCACTGCTTCGTGGCCCTGACGGACGACGCGACGGTCAGCTACCTCGTCAACGACGTCTACAACCCCACCCGCGAGCACGGGATCAATCCGCTCGACGCCGAGATCGGACTGGAGTTCCCTGTCCCGGCCGAGGAGCTGCTGCTCTCGCCGAAGGACACCGAGGCCCCCGGCCTCTCGGAGGCCGCCGCCTCGGGTCTGCTGCCCACCTGGGAGGCGGCGCGAGCCTTCTACGCAACGCTGAACGACAAGAAGTAGGAGACACCGGAACATGCGCGGAATCATCCTGGCCGGCGGCTCCGGCACCCGGCTGTGGCCCATCACCAAGGGCATCTCGAAGCAGCTGATGCCGATCTACGACAAGCCGATGATCTACTACCCGCTGTCGACGCTCATGATGGCGGGGATCAGCGAGATCCTCATCATCACCACGCCCGAGTACAACGAGCAGTTCAAGGCGCTCCTGGGCGACGGCTCCGACCTCGGGATCCGGCTCGAGTACGCCGTGCAGCCGTCGCCGGACGGCCTCGCCCAGGCGTTCGTCATCGGCGAGGAGTTCATCGGCGACGAGTCGGTGGCGCTGGTGCTGGGCGACAACATCTTCCACGGGGCCGGCCTCGGGACCTCGCTGCGCAACCACAACGACATCGACGGCGCCCTGATCTTCGCGTACCACGTGAGCAACCCGACGTCGTACGGCGTCGTCGAGTTCGACGAGGACTTCACGGCCCTCTCCATCGAGGAGAAGCCCACCGCGCCGAAGAGCAACTACGCGGTGCCCGGCCTCTACTTCTACGACAACAGCGTGGTGGAGATCGCGAAGACGATCACCCCGAGCGCGCGCGGCGAGCTGGAGATCTCGACCGTCAACGAGCGCTACCTCGAGGCGGGCACGCTCCAGGTCCAGGTGCTCGACCGCGGCACCGCGTGGCTCGACACCGGGACGTTCGAGTCCATGATGCAGGCGTCCGAGTACGTGCGCGTGATCGAGGACCGCCAGGGCTTCAAGGTCGGGTGCATCGAGGAGATCGCCTGGCGCGCCGGCTGGATCGACGACGCGCAGCTGCGGGCGCTGGCCCAGCCGCTGGTGAAGAGCGGCTACGGCACCTACCTGAACGAGCTGCTCGACGCGCAGTGAGCCCGTCGGGGTGACCCCAATCCGGGGGTGACGAGAAATCGCGCATCCCCGCGCCCGCGGCGCAGAACGCGGGATGTGGAGAGCTGATCCGCGCAGGTTTCTTGCGTTTGAGCGTGAAATGTTTGCACAGGGTTGGCTAAGCTCGGCGATATGTTGATCGGCCACGTTCGGGCGCGCGCCGCCATGATCCTCGCTGTCGCTCTGGCGATCGCGTTGACCTTCTCCGTCGTTCCGGCGACGGCTCCGACGGCCTCCGCCGCCGGGCCGGTGCGCACCGCGGTGGGCTCGGAGTTCAAGCCCGGCTACATCATCAGCGACGAGAACTTCTACAACGGCGGCGCCCTCTCGGCCGACGGCGTGCAGTCCTTCCTCAACAGCAAGGTGGATGCCTGCCGCGCCGGCTACACCTGTCTCAAGGACTACCGGCAGTCCACCACCACCCGTGCCGCGGACGCGATGTGCGGTGCGTACACGGGCGCCGCGAACGAGTCCGCCGCGACGATCATCTACCGCGTCGGCGCCGCCTGCGGGATCAGCCAGAAGACGCTCCTCGTGCTCCTGGAGAAGGAGCAGAGCCTCGTCTCCGACACCTGGCCGACAGCGGGCCAGTACAAGATCGCGACCGGCTTCGCCTGCCCGGACACCGCCGCCTGCGACGCCCAGTACTTCGGGTTCTACAACCAGGTCTACATGGCCGCCTGGCAGTTCAAGAGGTACGGCAACCCGCCCGGCACCAGCCAGTACTTCACCTGGTACCCGGTCGGAGGCACCGTGCCGGTGCGCTACAGCCCGACGGCCTCCTGCGGCTCGTCGAACGTCCTGATCCAGAACGCGGCGACCGCGGCCCTCTACTACTACACGCCGTACCAGCCGAACGCCGCGGCGCTCGCCAACCTCTACGGCACGGGCGACGCCTGCTCCGCCTACGGCAACCGCAACTTCTGGCGGCTGTACACCGACTGGTTCGGTCCGACGGTCGGCGTCGTCCCGCCGATCGGCAACTTCGAGTCCGCGGCGCTGAACGCGTCGACCTTCGGCATCGCCGGCTGGGCCATCGACCGCGCCGCGATGCAGTCGGCGGTGTCCGTCCGCATCACCTGGAACACGCCATCCGGGGTCACGACGCAGACGGTCACCGCGAACGGGAGCCGCCCGGACGTCGGCGGCGCCTACCCGCTCGCCGGCCCCAACCACGGGTTCACGGCCAGCGTGCCGCGCACCGGCGAGGGCCAGTACCTCGCCTGTGTCACCGCCCTCCCGGTGGGCGGCAATCCCGCCGCGACGGCGGACCTCGGCTGCAAGTCGGCCTTCTACTCCTCGGCGGTCGGAGGGTCGGGGACACCGGCCACCTCCCGCGTGCAGGGAGCGGACCGATGGACGACATCCGCCGCGGTCTCCAAGGCGGCGTACCCGACGCCCGGTGTCCCGGTCGTCTACATCGCGTCCGGCGTGAGCTTCCCCGACGCGATCGCCGCCAGCGCCGCCGCAGCGGCCCAGAAGGGACCGCTGCTGCTGACCGCCGGAGGCGCCCTGCCCGGACCCGTCCTCGACGAGGTGAAGCGCCTCAAGCCGCAGAAGATCGTCGTGGTGGGCGGGACCGCGGTGATCGCCGATCCCGTGATCGCCACGCTCGCGGGCGTGCAACCGAACACCGTGCGGATATCCGGCGGAGACCGCTTCGCAACCGCGCAGGCCCTCGCCGCCTACGCGTTCCCCACCGCCACCGGCGCCTACTTCGCCTCGGGGCTGAACTTCCCCGACGCGCTGTCGGCCGCCTCCGCCGCCGGCACCGCCGGGCGGCCGATGATCCTCGTCACCGGCTACGGCGCGGCGGACGCGGGCACGGCGGCCTACGTCGCGGCCGCCAAGATCACGTCCGCGACGGTGGTGGGAGGATCGAACGCCGTGGCCTCGGCCTTCGACACGTCGCTGCAGCAAGCGGGCGTCGCCGTCACCCGCATCGGGGGAGCGGACCGCTGGGAGACCAGCCACCTGGTCAACGTGAAGGCGTTCCCGACGTCGGGGACGGTCTACATCGCCTCCGGCATCGACTTCCCCGACGCGCTGTCCGGCTCGACGCTCGCCGGGGCCGCGAAAGCCCCGCTGTTCGTCTCACCGGGAGGCTGCCTGCCGCGCCAGATCGGCAACGACATCGTGACGATGCGCGCGACGAAGGTCGTGCTGATCGGCGGGACCGCGGCGCTGTCCGCGGACCTGGACTCGTTCCGCCCCTGCTGATCGGCGGGGTGCGGGGCGATCAGTCCAGCTCGCCGAGGCGCAGGTAGCGGTAGAACTCCGCCTTGCGCTCGGCGAGGCTGTGGTGCTGGTTCGTCTCGTCGAGGACGAACTCCAGCGGGGTGTCCACCTTGCGCAGCGTCCAGCCTCGCCGACGGGCGTACCCGCACATCCAGATGTCCTCGAGGAAGGCGAAGTAGCGAGGCAGCTCGGTGAAGAAGGCGTCGTCGGCGACGATGTCGATGTCGCACACGCAGCCGCCCGTCCCGACGTAGCTCACGCGGTCGCCGGGCTCGGCGGGCACCCGCGCCCAATAGTCGCCGGACATCGTCCAGGCCCAGTACCCCGCGATGGTGTGCGTGCCGGAGGCGGCGAGCAGATCGGCGACGAAGTGGTCGGACACGTCCTGGTCGTCGTCGAGCATGAGGAACGGCCCCCGGTAGCCGGACTCCCGCAGCGACCGCGCGATGAAGAAGCGGCCGAGCCCGCCCACGTTCGTCCGGCTCGTGAACAGGGCCACCTCGGAGAGCGCACCGGCCGGGGTGAACCGCCCGATCCGCTCGCGGTAGTAGGCGTCGTCGGCCGGGTTGTTGTTCCAGAGCAGCAGGCGCACGCGGCGGCCGTCGATGCGCTGCGCGTCGAGCTGCGCGAGCACGGTGTCGATGCGCTCGCGCCGGTTCCAGAGGCACATGATGAGAGCGAGGTCGCCGTCGCCCGCGCGGCCGGCGAGGGTCTCGAGGCGGAAGCCGCCCGACCGGTACCGGCGCTGGGCGATGCGCCAGCGCACCGCGGACGCGATGCGCTGCGGGGAGAGGCGACTCACCGCGAGACCCACCACAGGCGGCCCCAGAGACCGAGCCGCACGGCGGCGCGCAGCGGCGCGAAGTACCAGGCCGCGTACTTGCGCGAGAGGTACCGGTAGGCGCTGTCGTGGTGCGCCTTCTCCATCGGCTTGCGCACGCCGGTGGTGGAGTGCGCTCCCGAGTGCAGGACGCGCGACTCCGGGATGTACATGTTGCGCCAGCCCGCCTTGCCGAGGCGGTCGCCCAGGTCGACGTCCTCGAAGTACATGAAGTATCCCGGGTCGAAGCCGCCGACCTCGCGATACGCCGTCGCGCGGACGAGCAGGCACGCACCCGAGAGCCAGCCGGCCGCCCGGCGGGCGTCGGTCTCGTTCTCGGCGCGATAGCGCACGGTCCACGGGTTCTTCGGCCAGATGCGGCCGAACAGCGCGTGCGCCACACCGGTGCGCAGCGACGGGAGACGACGCGCCGACGGATAGACGGTGCCGTCGGGATCGAGGATCGTCGGACCGAATGCGCCACCCGCCGGGAGCTCGTCGGCCGCCGAGACGAGGGCGTCGATCGACCCGGGGGTGAAGACCACGTCCGGGTTCACGATGAGGATGTAGTCCGGCTCCGTGCGGGCGGCGTCGACGGCGGCCCGCACCCCGCCGCCGTAGCCCTCGTTGGTGGTCAGGGCGACGAACCGGTACCCCGCCGCCGTGACGCGCTCGCCGGTCTCCGCCGCCTCCGCGGAGGCGTTGTCGGCGACGACGACCTCGGCGACCGACCCGGCCGACGGCAGGGAGCGCAGGAAGTCGTCGATCGTTCCGAGCGAGTTGTACGTCACCGTGACGACGAGGACGGAGGCAGTCATGGGTCCCTTCGGGGCTTCGCGGGTCAGGAGGAGAGGTCGAGCACCTCGGGGACCGCGTGGACCATGCCGACGGCGAGCGGGTAGTACGGCACATCGAAGGAGCATGCCTGCGGGACGTCCGAGAGGTGGCGGCCCGCGCTGTCCATCAGGGAGGCGTTGACGAAGTACTTGCCGGCGCCGAACCGCGCGTCGCGGAGCACGAAGCCGACCGTGCGCCGTTCGCGCAGGGTGGGGAACTCGGCCCCGATCCGCAGCGTCGTGGTGCCGTAGACGGGCTGACCGAGCGTGTTGTCGATCTGGATCGCGCACATCCAGTCGGAGATGCCGGTGTCGTGCTCGAGGGTGACCTCGATGCGCAGGTCGTCGCCCGGCTGCACCGGGTCGCCCGGGTCGCGGCCTTCGGCCCAGGCGCGGGCCTCGAGGACGCGGCCGTGCTCGGTGACCGTCGGCTCGCCGTGCTTGGCCGCCTGGACGGCCGCCTCGGCTTCGGCCTCGACGACCCGGCGGCCCTCGAGGATGTTGCGGAACTCCGTCACGGCCTCGCCCGGCTCGCCGTCGTAGACGACCGCGCCGCGGTTGAGCAGGATGGCGCGGTCGGCGAGCTCGGTGACCTGGCTGAGGTTGTGGGTGACCAGGATGATCGTCCGGCCCTCCTCCTGGAAGGAGCGGATCTTGTCCAGGCACTTGCGCTGGAACGCCTCGTCGCCGACGGCGAGCACCTCGTCCACCAGCAGCAGATCCGGGTCCGTGTGGACGGCGACGGCGAACGCGAGCCGCACGTACATGCCGGACGAGTAGAACTTGACCTGGGTGTCGATGAAGTCGCCGATGCCCGAGAAGCTCAGGATCTCGTCGAACCGCTCCTCCGTGTCCTCGCGGGTGAGGCCGAGTATGGAGGCGTTGAGGTAGACGTTCTCGCGGCCGGTGAGGTCGGGGTGGAATCCGGCGCCCAGCTCGAGGAGGGCCGCGATGCGTCCGCGGCGCGCGACGCTGCCGGACGTCGGGTCGATGATGCCGCCGATGACCTTGAGCAGGGTGCTCTTGCCCGAGCCGTTGTGGCCGATCAGGGCCACGGTGTGGCCGGCGCGGATGGTGAGGCTGACGTCGTCGAGCGCCCAGAACTCCTCGCGGTGCTCCTTGCCGCGGCCGAACGAGACGAGCCGCTCCTTCAGTGAGTTGTCCTTGCGGATCACGAACCGCTTCGAGACGTCGGTCACCCGGACGATCTCGGGCGTATCCGCCTCGTCGGGCGTCGTGCCGGTCAGAGTCGTGTCGGTCGTCATCTCACACCACCTGCGCGAAGTTGCCCTGCAGCCGGGAGAAGACCCGCTGGAAGCCGAAGAGGAGGACGACGCCGATCACGAAGGCGATGCCCATGCGGAGCAGCAGCTGGTCGGGGTACTCGGCGACGCCCTGGCCGCCGACCCACATCGCCTTCTGGAACCCGAGGACGGCGAGCGTCACCGGGTTGTCCGTGTAGATGTCGAGCGCCAGCGAGTGGCCGAGGGCGTCCCGGACCATGGTCCACGAGTAGACGATCGGCGACGCCCACAGCAGCAGCAGGAGGACGACCTCCACGAGGTACTGCACGTCGCGCAGGTACACGTTGACCGCGGACAGCAGGAGGCCGAAGGCCGTGCCGAAGACCAGCAGCAGGAGGACTGAGGGGATGAGGTACCACGTCTCCGCGTGGAGCGGAGGCTTGCCGATCACGATGGTCGCGATGAGCAGGATCGCGAACTGGATGAGGAAGTTGAAGATCGCGGAGCCGACGCTGGCGAGCGGGAAGATCTCGCGCGGCAGGTAGATCTTCTTGATCAGCCCGGCGTTGCCGACGATGGAGGCCGTCGTCCCGCTGATGATCTCGCTGAACAGTCCGTACACGGTCAGACCGGTGAAGACGTAGATCGCGAAGTCGGGGATGCCGCGCTCCGCGTTCAGGATCTTGCCGATGACGATCGCGTAGATGAGCAGCTGGGTGAGCGGCCGGACGAGGGTCCAGACGAAGCCGAGGACGCTGTCCTTGTACCGCGACTTGAGATCGCGGCGGACCAGCAGGGAGAGGAGCTCGCGGTGACGGAGGATGTCACGCAGGGAGGCCCACGAACCGCTCGAGCTGTCGTCGCCGCTGACCGCCACCATGCGCTCGGTCGCGAGCGCGCGGTATCGATCCTGTGCTGTCATGTAGTCGTCGATTCTCTTTCGGGGATTCGATGGATTATAGCCCGCGGCGTCGCGCCGACAGGCGCCCGGTGAGGGCGCGCAGGGGGCGCGTCAGACGCCACGACGTGCTCGACTCCAGGCCGGCGATGCGGATGCGGAGGTCCCTGTCGATGCGGGCCCGCTCGGAGACGATGCCCGCCACCCGGTCGGGCGCCGGGGAGGGGTTCTTGCAGAACTCGACGAGGGCCGCCAGCGAGTGCTCCCAGGTGAGGTCCTTGGCGAACTCGCGGACGTTGGCGCTGATCCGCTCGCGTGCGTCGTCGTCGTAGAGGAGCTCCTCGATCGCGGTGGCGAGCGCCTCCACATCCTCCGGCGGGACGATGCGGCCGAGGTCGTTCTCGCGCACCAGGGAGGCGAACGTGTCGCCGTCGGTGCTGACGATCGGCAGGGAGGCCCAGAGGTAGTCGAGGATGCGGGTGCGGAAGCTGAAGGCGGTCTCGAGGTGGTCGAAGTGGGTGCTGACGCCGAGGTCCGCGTCGAGCAGGTAGTCGGCGCGGTCGGCGTAGGGGACCCAGGACTCGTTGAAGAAGACCGTCGTGCCGAGGAGGCCCAGGTCCTCCGCGCGCTGGCGCGCCGCCACCGCCATCCGCATCGTCGGGATGTTGGGGTTGGGATGGGCGGCGCCCAGGAAGTAGAGGCGCAGATCGGGGTGCGACCGGCGCGCGCGGTCGACCGCGTCGATGAGCGTCAGAGGATCGAACCAGTTGTAGATCCCGCCGCCCCAGATGATCACCTTGTCGTCGGGGCCGATGCCGTCCACCGCGCCCTTGATGCCGTGGCGCTTCTGCACGGGCGGCTCGTTCTGAACGCCGAACGGCGCGATGCCCAGCAGGGAGCGCAGGCTCGGGTCGCGGTCGTAGGTCGCGGGGTTGATGCGGGCGAGGCCGGCCAGCTGGCCGAGCCAGAAGTCGCGCTGCTTCTCGGAGGCGCACACGAGGTAGTCCGCGCGCTCCAGCTGGTCGTTCAGCACCTCGACGGTGTCGATCGACAGCGCGAGGCGCTCCTCCGGGCCGAAGTCCTTGGCCTGCTCGAGCTGCTCGAGGTGCATCGGGTCGTAGATGTCGGCCACGATGATGGTGTCGGTCTGCTTGATCCACGGGTGGCTGCGCAGGATGTGGCCCTGGAACACCAGCACCTCGGCCCAGGCGACGTGGCCGCGGAGGGCGTCGTCGTCGGCGAAGGCGACGTGGAAGTCGGTGGCCGTGATGGTGGAGGCCGTGGTCGACACGAGGCGCACGTCCGCGAACTGCGAGAGAGCCTTCGAGATCTCCCAGGAACGGATCGCCGGTCCGGCCATCAGCTGGCCGAGGGTGTCCGGCGTCACGACCAGGATGCGGGTGCGTTCGTCCGGCTTCGCATCGGTGTCAGACATGGTGACGCTCTCCTGTTCGTGAAGCGCACGTGTTTTCCCGCTGCGCCTGTTCTGTGGGGCCCCCGCCCACTCCCGGAGAGTCCCGGACGAGCAAGCCGCTCGGCAGGTTACCACTGCAGTCGGTGAGGAAGTCGGGAGCCGCCTGTCAGCCCCGGCGTCGCAGCAGGCGCGCGGCGCGGTCGGTGAGGCGGACGATCTTGCGCGAGGACAGCCGGCCGAGCTCCTCGTGCGCCCGGTGCGCGTCGTCGTGGGCCTCGGCGGCGGCGCTCTCGGCTCGGGATGCGCGCTCCTCCGCCTCCGCGACCCGGCGGTCGAGGTCGGCGAGCGCGAGACCGATCCGGCGCTGGTCGCCGGCGGACGCGGTGAGCGGTTCGTCGGCGACCGGGGAGGCCACGGTGTCGGCGATCCGGCGGTCGGGCACGTAGGTCCCGTCCGCGAGGCCGGCCGCCAGCTCGTCCTCGTCGGGATGGCGGCACAGGTAGAGGGGGAGCAGCACGCCGTCGAGCAGCCGGCGGTAGTCGCGCATCCCGTGATGGTTGGGGCTCGGCGTGAGCTCGGAGTTCTCGTAGGCGCTGCCCGCGTTGCGCACCTTGCGGCTGTACTGGGCCCAGGAGCGCCAGGGGAAGTGGAGCACCTCGATCCCGGCGCCGGCCGGCACGGGGCCGCGGTTCTCGAGGTTCACGTAGTGGTTGCCCTGCACGACCTCGACATCGGCGCTTCCGACGTGGGCGACGTCGTCGGTGGCGTGGGCGCGCAGCCCGACGCGCCGCAGCTGCTCGACCGTGCGCAGGTCGCGGTAGGCGAGCCGCTGCAGGCCGGTTCCCGCGAGTGCGGCCGGCCCGATCATGTCGTGGACGGGGACCGGGAACGCCTGGATGTCCGTGGGGATGCGCTCGAACGCCTCCTTGAGGGTGAGGCCCGGCGTCTGCGGGAGCCAGAACTCGTCAGCGTCCGCATTGATCACCCAGTCGGCGCCGTGGACCGTGGCCGCGTCGCGCGCCATCCGCGTGACCGTGGGGCTCTGCTGCTTGCGGTGCTCGGGATCGTGCCGGAGCTCGATGAGCCCGCGCCGTTCGTAGTCCGCCAGCAGCTCCGCGGTACCGTCCACCGAGCCGTTGTCGGTCACGATGATCGTGTCCACACCCTGCCCGAGATGGTGGTCGAGCATCGCCCCCACGATGTCGGCCTCGTCCCGGACCATCAGGGTCATCGCCAATCTCACACGCGCCTCCAGAAGGTCCAGTCTACGGGCGGCGCGGAGGCGCCCGCGGCTACACTGATCCGGATGACTTCCTGGATGGACGACGCCCAGCGCGCAGTGCGCAAGGTCCTCGCTCCCGAGACGGCGGCCGGAAAGACTCTGCGAGCCGGCAAAGACGCCGCCCGCACCTTCCGCGACGGCGTCTGGCCGCGGACCCCCGAACCGGAACCCGTGCGCGAGGGGCCCGGCCTCGCCGACTACGCCGAGTGGCTGGCCGAGCAGCCGCCGCTCGAGCCGCTCCCCACGAGCGTGGACGCCGCGTTCGTCGTCGTGATCGAGACGGCCGGAGACCCCGACGACGCCGCCCGCGAGCGCGAGCGCGTCACCATCGCCAGCGTCGAGGATCAGGGCGGTGCTTCGGCGCGCGTGCTGACCGTTCCGTCGGGTACGCCGATGCGCGACGTGCTGGCGGGCGCGGCCGAGGACTTCGTGCTGTTCCTGCGCGCCGGATCGGTGCTCCGGCCGCTCGCGCTGGAGCAGATCGCCAAGCAGTACCGGGTGGACCCCGTGCTGCGGGTCGTGGCCTTCGACTCCGACACGCTCGACGCGGAGGGCGGCAGGACCGCCCCGCGCTTCCGCCCGGAGTGGTCGCCGGAGATGATGCTGGGCGCCAACTACCTCGGCCGTGCTTTCGCGATCCGGGTCGACCTGGCGAGGGACGTGCCGTCGGCCGCCGTCGACGATCACGGCGTGTGGAGGCTGCTGCTGGCGGGCGAGTTCGGGGACGAGACGGTCGATCTCATCCCGCACGTGCTGCTCTCGGAGCCCGAGGGCTCGACCCCGCCGGTGCGGGCGGCCGACGCGGCGATGGTCGCCGCTGTGCTGAGCGCCCGGGGCGAGCGGGCCGAGGCCGAGGTCGTGGACGGCGTGGTGCGCGTGCGCTTCCAGCCGGCCGAGTGGCCGAGCGTGTCGATCGTGATCCCGACCCGCCACTCGCGGGCGAACCTCGAGCGCCTGCTCCCGAGCCTGGCGACGACCGACTACCCGGCCTTCGATGTGACGGTCGTCGACAACGGAGGCGAGTCGGCCGAGAACGACGACTGGTACGCCGCGATCGGCAGCGGGCTGCCGTTCCGCCACGTGTGGTGGACGGAGGACCCGTTCAACTACTCGCGCGTGAACACCGTGACCGCGCGGTCGACGCAGGGCGACGTCCTCGTCTTCCTCAACGACGACACCGAGATCGTCGACCCGGGCTGGCTGCGCGAGATGGTCGGCCTGCTCTCGCGCGACGGGATCGGCACCGTCGGCTACCAGCACCGCACCGCCGACGGGCGGGTGCAGCACGGCGGCGTCATGATCGGGCCGGGCGGCTTCGCGGCGAACCTCTTCGCCGGCATGCGCCCGGACGAGGACTCCCTGATGGGTCCGGTGGCCTGGTATCGCGACAGCCTCGCCGTCACCGCGGCCTGCGTCGCGATCCGGCGCACGCATTTCGAGGAGGTCGGCGGCTTCGACGAGCGGTTCCAGCTCACCGGCAGCGACGTGGTGCTCGGCCTCGACCAGGTCATCCGCGGCCGGCGCAACGCGGTCATCCCCTTCGACGCGGTGCGGCACTTCGAGTCGCTCACGCGCGGTGCCCACGCCCCGCGGGCCGACTCCTTCGCCAGCTACTGGCGCTACCACCCGTGGATCGTCGGGGGAGACCCGTACATCTCCCCGAACGTCTCGCGGCTCTCCGCCGTGCCCCGGTTCGCCGCCGCCGACGACCCGAGCCCGCTGGAGCTGGCGCTCGCCGGGCTCGGCCGGCCGTTCGTCTCCGACGCGCAGCGCTCCACGATCTCCGAGGACGCGACCGCGCTGCTGCCGATCGCCTCGATCTCGGCCGCGGAGGTGGCGACCGTCCGCGAGACGCACGCCTCCATCGCGGGCCGGCGGGAGGTGCGGACCGTCAACTGGCTGCTGCCCGGATTCGATCTGCCGTTCTTCGGCGGCGTCAACACGGCGCTGCGCATCGCGGACAAGCTCCACCGCGAGCACGGCGTCGCCAACCGGTTCTTCGTCAACGGGCACCCGAACGACGAGTTCTACGCGTCCGCGATCGCGGCGGCCTTCCCCTCCCTCGCGGACTCCGAGGTGCACAACTACTACGGCACCGACGAGGGCCTCGCCGCCATCCCGCCCGCCGACGCCGCCATCGCCACCTTCTGGCTCACGGCGCGGGATGTCGCCAAGCTTCCCGGGGACACGCGCAAGTTCTATCTCGTCCAGGACTACGAGCCCTCGTTCTACCCGGCCAGCACCATGTTCGCGATGACGGAGCAGACCTACCGGCTCGGCCTCTACGGGATCTGCAACACCCGGAGCATGCACGACATCTACGCGGGCGGCTACGAGGGGACGGCGACGTACTTCACGCCAGCAGCCGACCGCGGCATCTTCCATCCGGAGGGCCGCGAAGAACGGGCTCCCGGCGATCCGGTGACGATCTTCGCGTACGCGCGCGACCACTTCCGCAACTGCTGGGAGCTGGTGTTCGCGGCGCTCAGCGAGATCAAGCGCCGCCACGGCGACGGCGTGCGCATCGTCGCGGCCGGCGCGAAGTACCTCCCGCCGAGCGCCGACTTCATCGACCTGGGGCTGCTGGACTACCGGGCGACCGGGCGCCTCTACCGCGGGACCGACATCGGGGTGACGATGCAGATCTCGCGGCATCCCTCGTACCTCCCGGTCGAGCTCATGGCGAGCGGTGTCGCGATGGTCGTCCCGGACTCGCCCTGGTTCCGCTGGCTGTTCGCGGGCGGGGAGAACGCCAGGACCACCATGATGACCGTCGAGGAGGTCGTGGCCGGCATCGACGAGCTGATCCGGGACGAGCAGCTGCGTCGCCGGATCGCCACGGCGGGCGTCGAGACCATCGACCGCGCCCACTCGGACTGGGATGCCGCGCTCGACGGGATCTACGACTTCCTCTGCGACCCCGAGACAAACGCGATCCCCACGGAGGCGCCGACCTGGATCGCGCCGTGAGCCGTCCGTACGCGCGCCGGGCGGCTTGTTAGGCTGGAAGCTGTTTTCGTTCCACCGGGAGGGCTCTGCACCATGGCACGGACGACACCGAGATTTCCGCTCGGATTCTTCGGGGCGGTGTTCGGCGCAGTCGTGGCGCTGACCACTCTGTGGTCGCTCGCCTCGCCGCTGTACTCCATCCCGGACGAGGGGTCCCACATCGTGCGTGCGGCCGCAGCGGTGCGGGGACAGATCGTCGAGGGCCCGGAGGGCTACGACGTCCCCGACTACATCACGCGCCCCGGCGGCTTCACCTGCTTCGTCGGCAAGCCGACGGTGACGGCCGCGTGCGAGAAGGCTCCCGACGTCGCGGACCCGGACGCGCTGACGACGCTGCCGTCCAGTGCCGGGTCGAACAGCCCGGTGTATTACCTCATCGTCGGTCTGCCGACCCTCGTGTCGTCGGGCGACGTCGCCCTCTATTCCATGCGCATCCTCTCGGGCGCCATCGCCGCCGCCCTGCTCGCCCTCACCGCAGCGCTCCTGCGCACCTGGCCGGGCTCGCGCTGGGCGCTGCTCGCGCCCGTCCTGGCCATCACCCCGACCGCCCTGTTCCTCGGCGGCGGGGTCAACCCCAACGTCGTGGAGATGACCTCCGCGGGTGCTCTCGTCGTCGGTCTCCTCACCCTCGCGAAGCAGCGGCCGACGGGATGGGTGCTCTGGACGGCGGGAGCCCTCACCGTCGCCTCCGCCGCGCTCGTGACGGGCGGCCGGAGCCTCGGACTGCTCTGGCTGGTGTTCGCGGCCGTCGTGACCGTCGTGATGATGGGGCGCGAAGACTGGCGGGCCATCCTGCGCCGGGTCTCGACCTGGGTCGTCGTCGGGCTCACCGCGGTCGTCGGGGCCTTCGCCCTCTTCTGGTTCACCCAGCCGGGGACGCAGGTCCACGCGCTGGAGCACCCGGTGCCGGGGAGCCGGTGGACGGTCTTCCAGACCATGGTGGAGCGGACGTTCGGCTACTGGCGCGAGATGATCGGCAGTTTCGGGTGGCTCGACGTCGTCGCGCCGGAGGCGGTGTTCTCGATCATCGTCACCGGTCTCGGCGCGCTCGTCGTCGGCGGCTTCGTGCTCGGTCGGGGGCGGGAGCGGTACGTGGCGATGGGCTTCGGGCTCGCGCTCTTCGTCGTGCCCGTCGTGACGCAGCTCATCCTGTTCCGCCAGGTGGGCTGGGTGTGGCAGGGGCGGTACATGCTCGCCGTGCTCCTGATGACCACCATCTTCCTGGGGCTCGCGCTCGACCGCCGCTTCCCGCTGGGGCTCACCCGCAACGTGGTCTCCGTGCTGCGGGTCTCGATCGTCCTGGTGGCCATCGCCCAGTTCCTCTCGTTCTTCTACACGCTGCTGCGGTACGCGACCGGCTCCGGCAGCTACGTGGCCCTTCTCAACGACCCCGGCTGGCAGCCGCCGGGCGGCACCATCGCGCTCCTGGTGCTGTTCGTGGCGGTGTGCGTGCTCGCCGTCGTCGGGATCTGGCGGGCGCTCCCGCGTCTGCTCGCGCCGGAGAGCCGGCTCCCGGCGCTCTGACGGCTCACCTTGGTAGGCTGACGGCCGCAGCAAGCGAAAGGACCCCATGCCCGCACCGCGCCCCGGAGTCGTCTCCGTCGTCCTCGTCAACTTCCGCGGAACCGACGACACGCTGACCGCCGTCGAGCAGCTCGGCCGCATCGACTGGCCGGCCGAGCGGCTGGAGATCGTCATCGTCGAGAACGCCTCCGGTGACGACAGCGCCGAGCGGATCCGCCGGGAGGCGCCGCACGTGCGGCTGGTCGAGTCGTCCGAGAACCTCGGCTTCGCCGGGGGATGCAACCTCGGCGTCGCCGCGTCGAGCGGTGAGTACGTCGCCTTCCTCAACAACGACGCCAAGCCGGACGCCGGCTGGGTCCGTGCGGCCGTGAAGCAGTTCGAGTCGAGCGCCAGGGTCGGCGCCGTCGCGAGCCGCGTGCTCGACTGGGACGGCGAGAAGGTCGACTACATCGGCTCGGCCATGACCTGGTTCGGTCAGGGGTACAAGCCGCTCACCGCGCAGCCCGTGCCGTCGACGCCCGATCGCGTCAAGGACGTGCTCTTCGGCACCGGGTCGGCGATGTTCGTCCGTCGCAGCGTGTACGACCAGCTCGGCGGGTTCGACGAGCGCTACTTCATGTTCTTCGAGGACGTCGACCTCGGCTGGCGCCTCAACCTCCTGGGCCACCGCTTCGTCTACGAGCCCGACTCGCTCGCGTTCCACAAGCACCACGCCTCGATGTCGTCGTTCGGCGCCTTCAAGGAGACCTATCTGCTGGAGCGCAACGCGCTCTTCACCCAGTACAAGAACCTCGGGGACGAGGCGCTCGCCAACGCCCTGCCCGCCACGCTGGCGTTGACCGTCCGGCGCGGCGTCGCGAAGGGCGGGCTCGACTCCACCGAGTTCGATCTGCGCAAGGGCGCTTCCAACGACCCGACGATGGAGGTCTCGAAGGAGACGGTGGCCGCCGTCTACGCGATCGACCAGTTCGTCGAGAACCTGCCCGGCCTCGTCGCCGCGCGCGACGCCGTCCAGTCGTCCCGCGTCGTGTCCGACAGCCGGATCTGGTCGCTCTTCGGCGAGACGGACGCGCCGTCCTACACCGACGAGCACTACCTCGAGGGCTACGACAAGCTCGCCACCGCCTTCCCCGTCACCGAGTCGCCCGACGTCACGCGCGTGCTGATCGTGACCGGCGACCCGATCGGCGCCAAGATGGCGGGCCCGGCGATCCGCGCGTGGAGCATGGCGGAGGCGCTGTCGAAGGACAACCTCGTGACGCTCGTCTCGCTCGCGGGCATCGAGCCGCTTTCGGCCCCGTTCGAGCTGGCCCACGTGCGACCGGGCGACGACCGGGCCATGCGCAAGCTCGAGCAGTCGACCGACGTGATCATCTTCCAGGGCCTCGCGATGGCGCTGTTCGACAGCCTCCGCACCTCGGACAAGATCATCGTCGCCGACATCTACGACCCCATGCACCTCGAGCAGCTCGAGCAGGGCAAGGAGCTCGGCGCCGCCCAGTGGGACAAGCAGGTCCTCGACGCGACGGAGGTGCTCAACGAGCAGCTCGAGCGCGGCGACTTCTTCCTCTGCGCCTCCGAGCGCCAGCGTCACTTCTACCTCGGCCAGCTCGCCGCCCTCGGCCGCATCAACCCGGCCAACTACGCCGACGACCCCGACCTCGACCGGCTCATCACCGTCGTCCCCTTCGGGCTGTCCGAGGAGCCGCCGGTGCACGAGCGCGACGTCCTGAAGGGCGTCCTGCCCGGGATCGGCGCGGACGACAAGGTGCTGCTGTGGAGCGGCGGCCTCTACAACTGGTTCGACCCCCGTTCGCTCATCCGTGCCGTCGCGAAGCTCTCGGAGACCCACGACGACGTGCGCCTGTTCTTCCAGGGGACGAAGCACCCCCACCCAGGCGTGCCCGAGATGGCGATCGTCGCCGAGTCGCGCGCCCTGGCGCGGGAGCTGGGTGTGCTCGACCGCTCGGTGTTCTTCAACGACTCGTGGGTGGACTACGCCGACCGCCAGAACTATCTGACGGAGGCCGACGCCGGCGTGAGCACGCACTTCGCCCACGTCGAGACGACCTTCTCGTTCCGCACGCGCATCCTGGACTACCTGTGGGCCGGACTGCCGATGGTGGTGACGGAGGGCGACCACTTCGCCCAGCTCGTCGCCGAGGAGAAGCTCGGCGTCGTCGTGCCCTCGGGCGACGTCGACGCCCTCGTCGCGGGACTCGAGTCCGTGCTCTACGACGACGCGTTCGCCAAAGCCGCGCGGCGCAACGTGCAGAAGGTGCGCCAGCGATACTTCTGGAGCGCCGTGCTGGAGCCGCTCACCGGGTTCGTGGCCGAGCCGCGTCACGCCGCCGACCTCGTCGCCCGTGGGGTCGTCGGCACGGGGACCACGGTGAAGCGCACGACCACGCGCCGCAAGAAGCACGGCGTCCGTCACGACGTGGGCCTGTTCTTCCATTACCTGCGCAACGGCGGCCCCACCGTGGTCGTCAAGAAGGTGAGGAGCCGCCTCGGGCGGCGCTGACATGGGCATCTCGGTCGCGCTGTGCACCCACAACGGTGAGCGCTACGTGCGCCGTCAGCTCGCGAGCATCCTGTCGCAGACGCTCGGCGCGGACCAGCTGGTCGTCTCGGACGACGCGTCGGCCGACGGCACTGTGGCCGCGATCGAGGAGGAGCTGGACGCCGCACGGCGGGCCGGCGCTCCCGTTCCGGAGGTCGTGGTGCTGCGCAACGCCGAGCCGCTGGGCGTGACGGCGAACTTCGAGTCGGCCCTCGCCGCGTGCACGGAGGACCTGATCGTGCTGAGCGATCAGGACGACGAGTGGGAGACGGACAAGCTCGAGCGGCTGGCCGCCGGCTTCGCCGCGCGGCCCGGACTGCTGTTCCTCCACTCCGACGCCGTCCTGATCGACGATACGGGCGCGCCGGCCGGCGGCACGCTGTTCGGCGCTCTGGAGGTCTCGGACGAGGAGCGGGCGCAGGTGCACTCCGGCGCCGCCTTCCCGGTCTTCCTCCGCCGCAATCTGGCGACGGGGGCGACCGCCGCGCTCCGCCGCGACCTGTTCGACATCGCGCGTCCCTTCCCCGCGGAGTGGGTGCACGACGAGTGGCTCGCCGTCCAGGCCGCGGCGCGGGAGCGGCTCGACCTCACCGAGCGCCCGCTGACGCGCTACCGCCGCCATGACGCGAACCAGATCGGTGCGGGCGACCCGACCCTGCGTCACAAGCTCGCGCGCGTCCTCGGTCGCCGAGGCGACCGCAACCGGACGCTCGCCGTCCGCTCGCGCCTGCTGGCCGACCGCCTGGCCGCCGCGGATGACGTCCGCGAGGGCTACGTCGAGGCTGCGCGCGCGAAGGCGGCGTTCGAGCAGACCAGGGCCGACCTCCCGTCGTCGCGCGTGCGCCGGTTCGTCCCGACGCTCCGGCTGATCGCGGGCGGCGGCTACGGGCGTTACGCCAGCCGGGGCCGGCTCGACATCATCCGAGACCTGCTGCAGCCTGCGTGACCGGCAGCGGTTCACTGCTGCGCTCCGGCCGCGCTGACGCCACGCGCAGCGTGAGCCAGGCCCCCGCGGCGCACAGAGCCGCGAAGAGCACCAGCAGCGTCAGCGAGCCGCCCGGCGGGGCCCACGGCGAGTCGCCTACGAGGAACTGCTTGAGCGAGCCGCCGTCGCCGACCGTGTAGCGGCGGAGGGTGTTCTCGAAGGCGTAGAACTGCGCCGCCGCCAGGGAGATCACGGCGATCCAGCTGAACCGACGCCACGCCGTCGACGCGACGGGCACGGCGACCCGATCGCCGATCAGGGCGGCCAGCCCGACGATCAGGCACAGGAAGAGCGGCAGGTTGTAGCGGCCCTGCCAGATCATCCCGCCGCCGGTGATGTAGAGACCCTGGATGAGGGGCGGCATCAGCAGGAACGCCGCGAGCAGGAGCACGGCGAGCAGGAGGGCGCGCGACCGGAGGAGCGTGAACGCCGCGAACAGCAGGACGCCGATGACGGCCGTCCAGACGAAGAAGACCTCGGGCGGTGCGGGGGTGTCGAGCCAGCCGAAGAGCCCGATCAGGCCGTGCGAGAACTCCACGGTGCGGGCGATCGTGATGAAGAAGCCGCTGGCGGGATTGGTGCCGACGCCGTCGAAGTGCTGCGGCGTCTGATCCGGGTTGTCGACGGCGTTCAGCAGCGAGTTGCTGCCGAGCGTCCAGCCGAGGGCCGCGACCGTGCCCAGGAGGATCACCCCGATGGCGGTCAGGACGGCGGGGCGGCGGAGCAGGGCGCCGAATTCCTTCGCCCCCAGCAGCGCGAACGGCAGCAGCGCGGCCAGGAGCACCCAGACCGGCGAGAGGCCGCGGGCGTTGACCGCGACGGCACCGGACACGCCCACGATCACGCCGCGTCTCCAGAGGAGCGACGGGTTCCGGTCCATGACGACCGCGAGCACCCCGGCGAACACCGCGAGGGTGGCCGTCGCCTCCACGCCGTTGGGATTCACGGACGCGTTGAGGAACAGGGCCATCGGCGTGACCGCGACCGCGAATCCGAGGACGGGGAGGCGGCGGCGCGGCAGCTGCCAGAGCATCCCGAACGCGAGCGCCGCGAACAGGGACGCCAGGATGGCGCTGACGATCCGCATGGCGTAGATGCCCGCGTCGTCGTGGAAGAGGAGGGTGGGCCAGCCGACTGCCACGTAGTACAGCGGGTTGTAGAGGCCGGCTGTGGTGGTCGACGTGGTGAGCGCGCCCGGGTCGGCCGGCGGGGAGATCGGGCAGTTCGCGGTGACCTTCGGGTGGAAGGCGAAGCACGTCGTCCGCTGGGTCTGCGCGACGTACTCCGGCACCGTCACGACGTGCCCGTCGGGGGAGGGGTGTCCGACGAACTGGCCGCGCGCCACGCTCGCCGCTCGGACGATGTGCGCCGGCTCGTCGGGGGAGGCGGAGATCGGGGTCGCCAGCGCCCAGACGGCGGACAGGGCGGAGAGGAGCGCCCAGACGACGAGGACGGCTCGCCAGAACGGCCGCGGGCGCGTCGTCGGGCTCGTGGCGGCAGCGTCCATCGGGGTCACTCCCGTTTCTCGGTGAGGGCGGCGATCTCGGCCCGGAGCTCGTCGATCTGCATCTGCTGGAGCGTGCTGCGCTCCGCGAGCGTCCGCGTCTTGCTCTCGAGGGTGGTCAGCTCCGAGCTGTGCTGGATGCAGACGAGGAAGAGGACCGCGATGCTCACGAAGAACACGAGGTTGACGGGGAGGCCCACGCCGACGAGCGCCGCCGCCCAGTCGAGGATGCCGGGGAAGATCCCGACGACGAGCGCCAGGAGGCCGGCGATGAGCCACCAGATCGCGTGCCGTTCGCGCATGCGGCCGCGGCGGAGCATCTCCACGACCACGGCCAGCGTGAGGAGGGCGGCGAGGATGCCGAAGATGTAAGAGGTGACGGACATCAGGCGGTCGAGGTCTCCTTGACGGCCGCGCGGGGGCGGATCACGGCGACCACCAGCGCGAGGAACGCGCGCGCGAGGTAGACCGCCGACTTGATCGGGTTGTGGCTGGGGGTGCCGGCCGAACGGGGCCGCATCGACACCGGGACCTGGGCGACGCGGAGGTTCGCGCGTGCGGCGATCACGAGTGCCTCGACGGTGTCGCCCAGGTACTCGGCGGGGAAGGCGTGGGCGAAGAGCTCGACGGCGCGGGGGCCGTTCGCCTTGAAGCCGCTCGTCGTGTCCCGGAGCTTCGTGCCGACGATGCGGCTGAGCACGGACGAGAGCAGCTTCATCGCCCAGCGCCGGGGTCCGCGGACGGAGTACTCGCCCTCGCCGGAGAAGCGGGCTCCGATGGCGATGTCGGCCTCGGCGAGGGCCGCCACCAGCGCGGGGACGCTCGCCGGGTCGTGCTGGCCGTCCGCGTCGAGCTGCACGACGACGTCGAAGTCGTTGTCCATCGCGTACTGGAAGCCGAGACGCATGGCGCCGCCGACGCCCATGTTGAAGGGCAGGCGGGCGACGCGCGCGCCCGCGGCGGTCGCCTCCGCGGAGGTCCGGTCGGTCGAGCCGTCGTCCACGACGAGGCAGGAGACACCGGGCAGCTTGCCGCGCACCTCGGCCACGACCGCGGCCACAGAGGCCTCCTCGTTGAACGCGGGCATGACGATGAGCGTGCGTTCGAGGGTGGGCGACATGGCGTTCAGGATACTAGACGACTCGGATCGGGACACGTCAGCGCGTGCGGTTCGTGAAGACATGGCGGAGAAGTGTGCTGCGGCCGTCGCCGTCCCCGCTGCGCACGGCACCGGGGAGCTTGGTCAGGGCGTTGAGGCGGCTGGTGACGTGGCGGCGCGCCGCCCGGGCCGCGCGGTGCCAGCCCATCTCGTCGAGCCGGCGGGCGACGTCGTGGAAGAACTCCCGCTCCTCGTCGAAGCGGCCGCCGTAGCGGGCGGCGGACGACGAGACGCTCGCCTCGTGACGGCGGTAGCGGAACTCCAGGTCCGGCAGCAGTGCGAGCGAGCCCCCCTCGCGGATGATGGTGAGCTGCAGGGCGAGGTCGAGGACGATCTCGTAGTGCGCGTCGAATCCGCCCGCGCGGCGGACGGCGTCGGTACGCCAGCAGATCGACGGGAAGTACGTCCAGTTGCCGCGGAGGAGGCTGACCGCCAGCTTCTCGCCCCGCAGCAGGACGGGCCGGGATCGCGACGGCCGCGACCAGCGCTTGACCCGGTCCGTCAACGGGAGGACGGGCTCGCCCTGGTCGGAGATGACTCGGACCTCCGGCTGGAAGTAGGAGGTTCCCGGGAAGCGCTCGATGGCGGCGACCATGGTCGCCACGTAGCCGGGCTCGAGCGCGTCATCGCAGCCCATCAGCACGAAGTGCTCGTTCTCCACGAGTTCGAGCGAGCGGGAGAAGTTGCCGCTGACGCCCAGGTTGCGCTCGTTGAGGAGGTAGTGCACCCGCGGGTCGTCCAGGCTGCGCACCCATTCGCCCGGCTCGGGGTCGGGGTACTGGTCGTCGATGACGACCAGCCGCCAGTCGGGGTCCGTCTGCGCGAGGACGCTCCCGACGGCCACGCGCAGCTGGGCGGGGTCGCCGTAGAACGGCATCATGATGTCGATCGTCACGTCGCGGATGGCTCTCGTCGATGGGGCGGACCGCCGGGCGCGGTCGCACCTATCTTCGCACGGCGGCCCGGGTGGCCGGTCAGCTCGCCACCAGGGCCGCGCGTCGTCCGCGCCACCCGAACGTGCCCCGCGGCCAGGAGATCGCCGCCGCAGCGGCCAGAGCGACGAAGAAGGCGATGGACCCGATCACCCACACCCAGATGGGTCCGAACGGGAGGTGCCACCACCAGTCGACGCCCGCGTCGAGGTTGAGACCGCGCGCGTTCGTGCCGGTCACGTAGCGCCGGAGGTTGGTGGAGAGCGCGATGTGGTTCGCGAACCAGAGGCCGCCCACGACGACGATCAGCTGCAGGCCGGACATCCCGAGCCCCAGCCTGTTCACCCCCCACAGGCACACCCCGACGAAGAGCAGCACGAGCGGGTACAGGTAGCGCGGCTGGACGCCGGTGCCGACCAGCACCCGGTCGTGCACCAGCACGTAGAGCGGCACGACGACGAGCGCGAGGCCGACCAGGCCGACGGCGATGGACTTGCGCATCGAGCCGTAGCGCAGGCCGAGGAAGGCGACACCGGCGACGATCGTCAGCGACGGCATCCACACCACGGCGGGCATCGCCGTGTCCAGCCAGCCGAGCCCCCACAGCCCGAAGTTGCCGGTCCACAGGGAGGGCAGCTGCAGGAAGTTCTCCACGGTCAGGGCGAGGGTGGCGTGCCGGGAGAGGGGTGTCGCGGTGTCGGGGTTGATCACGCCGCCCTGGCTGCCGGAGAGGTAGAACGCGACGCAGATCACGGCCAGCGCGAGCGTGAAGAGCGAGAGCAGCCAGAAGCGCTTCGTCCGCTCGGCCTTGAGGACCATGACGACGACCATCGCGAGGACCGAGTACGTCGCCGCATCGGATCGCGCCCCCGCGCCCATGAGCGTGGCGACGAGCGCGATCGCGCCGAGACCGATCAGCCTGCCGCGGGACCTCGCCTCGTAGAACCCGAGGAGCGCGAGCCAGAGGGTGACGGCCGAGATGGACGCCCAGCCGGACGGGTTGATGCTCGGGATGATGAACATGCCGAACGGGACGAGCGCGACCATCCCTCCCCACAGCACGATGCCGCGCCGCCCGCGGTCGAGCAGCAGGTAGAGCGCGGTCAGCAGCCCGACGAACAGCAGCGCGTTCAGCGCGCGCATGGCGAGCACCGAGCTGGCGACGTCGTGGCTGACGAACACGCTCATCGTCGTGTAGAAGACGGGCGGGTAGCCGTTGTCGTTGAACGTCCCGCGCTTGGTCTCGGTGAGCTGCTGCGAATCGGCGATCGGGCACGACCCGCTCCGATCGGGGTGGAACGCGTAGCACTTCGCTGCCATCGTCACGGCCTTGGGGACCAGCTTGACCCCGGGGTCGTCCGTGGACTCGCAGAATCCGGCGCGGTCGCCCTGGGCGCACCAGATGCTGCCCAGGTGGTAGTCCTCGTCGGGGCTGGAGCCGACGGGGGAGGCGAACGCCCAGGCGAGGAGGGCGAACAGGAGCGCGACCGGGATGAGCGCCGCGACGACGATGCGCCAGCGGCGCGGCCGGACCACGGCGGAGCCGGTGCGGTCGGAGGCGGGAGGGGCGGGCGTCGTCGCGACCGTTTCGGGTGCGGCGACGGGCGTCGATTCCGTCATCGGGCTCCTTGTGCTTCGCCGGCGACCGGCTCGATCATGATCTCCCGCTCGTCGGCGGCGGACTGCACGACGGCTTCGGCCACCGCGAGGGTCGCGAGCCCTTCGTCCATCGTGACGATGCCGGGGCGTCCGTCCACGATCGCGTCGTGGAACGCCTCGTGCTCGATACGCAGCGGCTCGCGCTTCTTGAGCGCGTAGCGGATGACGGACCCCTCCGCGACGCCGCGGAACGCGGAGACCGCGTCCCACTCGGTCGCGTCGGTGCCGTTCTCGTAGAAAGTGAGGTCTCCGCTCAGGGTGTCGGCGACGAAGGCGCCGAACTCGCCCGTCACGACCGTGACGCGCTCCTTCATCGGGGAGAGCCAGTTCACCAGGTGATTGGTGATGATGCCGTCGCCGAGGCGGCCGTTGAACGCCACCATGTCCTCGTGGGGGCGTCCGCTGCGGCGCGAGGTGTTCGCCGAGACCGCGCGATACGGGCTCTGCGCGAGCCAGGAGGTCAGGTCGATGTCGTGCGTGGCGAGGTCCTTGATCACGCCGACGTCGGCGATGCGCACCGGGAACGGCCCCTGCCGGCGGGTGGCGATCTGGTAGACCGCTCCCAGCTCCCCCTCTTCCAGGCGGTGCCGCAGGCTCTGCAGCGCGGGGTTGAAGCGCTCGATGTGGCCCACCGCTCCGACGAGCGAGCGCGACCGGAAGGCGTCCGCCATGCGGCGCGCACCGGCGACGTCCGCGGCGATCGGCTTCTCGACGAGCGCGTGGACGCCGGCCTCGGCGAGCCGGAGGGCGACCTCCTCGTGCATGGTGGTCGGCACGGCGACGACCGCGGCGTCGACTCCGGACTCGAGCAGCGCGTCCAGTTCGGCGTGCACGGGCACGTCGAGAGTCTCGCCCTCGGCGGCGAAGGGGTCCACCACGCCGACGAGCTCCGCGCCCTCGATCTCGCGGATCACGCGCGCGTGGTTGCGTCCCATCACTCCGAGGCCGATGACCCCGTACCGCAATACCGCCATCAGCTGCCCGCCTTCGCCAGGGTGTTCACGGCCGCGACGATGCGGTCGAGGTCGCGCTCGGTGAGAGACGGGTGCACCGGGAGGGACAGCGCCTGCGCGGCGGCCCGCTCGGTCTCGGGGAGGACGTCGGAGGTGCCGAAGGAGGGGAGGCGGTGCACGGGCGTCGGGTAGTAGACGCCCGTCCCGATCCCGTGCTCCTCGCGCAGGGCGCGGGCGAAGCCGTCGCGGTCCTCCGCGATACGGATCGTGTACTGGTGGTAGACGTGCTCGACGCCCGCGGCGACCGGCGGCGTGACCACGCCGGCGAGGTCGGCGTCGAAGCGGGCGGCGTTGCGGCGTCGGTCAGCGGTCCAGCCGGCCAGCTTGCCCAGCTGCACCCGGCCGATCGCGGCGTGCAGATCGGTCATGCGTGCGTTGAAGCCGGCGATCTCGTTCTCGTACTGCTTGGCCATGCCCTGGTTGCGCAGCAGGCGCACGCGCTGATCGACGGCCTCGTCGGCGGAGACGACCATGCCGCCCTCGCCGGAGGTCATGTTCTTCGTCGGGTAGAGGCTGAACATCGCGAACGTGCCGAAGGTGCCGACCTGGCGGCCGTCGATGGTCGCGCCGTGGGCCTGGGCGGCGTCCTCGAAGAGCGCGAGCGAGTGCGCGGCCGCCACGTCGCCCAGCCGGGCCATGTCGGCCGGGTGGCCGTACAGGTGCACCGGCATGATTCCGGCTGTCCGCGGCCCGATCGCCGCCTCGACGGCGGCGGCGTCGAGGTTGAAGGCGTCCGGCTCGATGTCGGCGAAGACGGGGGTCGCGCCGGTCAGCGCGACGGCGTTGGCGGTCGCGGCGAAGGTGAAGGAGGGGACGATGACCTCGTCGCCCGGTCCGATGCCCGCGGCGAGCAGGCCGAGGTGCAGACCGGAGGTGCCGGAGTTGACCGCGGCGGTCCGGCGGCCCCCGGCGAGGGCCGCCGAGAACTCGGACTCGAAGGCGGCGACTTCGGGGCCCTGGGCGAGCATGCCGCTGCGCAGCACCGCGTCGACGGCCGCCCGCTCCTCGTCGCCGATCAGCGGCCGGGCCGCGGGGATGAATTCAGTGTCGGTCATGCGATGATCTCGAGGGACTGGCCGTCCTCCCGATACCTTTCTCGTGTCTGAGGGCAGATCCATTCGTCGTCCTCTTGGACCAGGGGGACGCCCGCTCGGCCGACCCAGGCGATGCGCCGGGCCGGTACTCCGGCGACGAGGGCGAAGTCCGGGACGTCGCGGGTGACGACGGCTCCGGCGGCGACGGTCGCCCAGCGGCCGACCGTCACGGGGGCGATGCACACGGCGCGGGCGCCGATGGAGGCACCGGTGCGGACGGTGACGCCGACGGGCTCCCAGTCGGCGGCGGACTTCACGCTGCCGTCCGGGTTGATCGCGCGCGGGTAGGTGTCGTTGGTCAGCACCACGGCGGGGCCGATGAAGACACCGTCCTCCAGCACCGCGGGCTCGTAGACGAGCGCGTGGTTCTGGATCTTGCAGCCGTCGCCGACGATCGCGCCGGCTCCGATGTAGGCGCCGCGGCCGATGATGCAGTCCCGTCCGACGGTGGCGTGCTCGCGGACCTGCGCCAGGTTCCACACTTTGGTGCCGTCGCCGACGGTGGCCTGTGCCGATACGTCGGCGTCGTCCGCAACGAACACGGCCACTCCTCCCGGATGCGAATGAGGGCGGGGGCGGAGCCGGCCGAGACGGACGGACCACGGGCCCCCTGAGAACAGTCCCGACCGACGGTATCATTCCCGATGACTCCGAACCTCACCGGCGGGTGCGGGGGAACACACAGCCCGCTCATGGTTGAATAGGTCACGGCCTTGCGTCGGACGCAGTCGCCAACCCGCAACCGGCCGTCCTCACCGCTGCCGGTCGGGCTGGTCGGATCCCGCCGGGGCGGCCACGCCCGTGAATCGACCGATAAGGCTCCAGAGCAGCACACATGATTGTCTTCATCTACGGAACGACGGCGGAAGCGATCAAGATCGCCCCCGTGATCCGTCGCCTCCGCGATCGCGGCATCGCCACGCAGCAGTGGGTCACCATGCAGCACACGGACGCGCTGGTGAAGGTCATGGGCCAGCTCGGACTCGGCGAGCCCGACATCGTCATCGCCACCGGGGCCCGCGGCCGGCCGCTGCGCGGCACCAAGGACGTCGTGACCTGGGGGATGAGCGTCGCCGGCTGGCTGCGCCGCAACCGGAAGCGGCTCAAGGCGTCCCTGCCGGCCAACACCGTCATCGTCGTCCACGGCGACACGATGACCAGCGTCGTCGGCGCGTTCATCGCCAAGCGCCTCGG
>NZ_MKVJ01000006.1:0-11849 GCF_001898805.1 Leifsonia sp. 71-9 | reverse complement strand
GGAGGAGCTGGACCGCCGGATCGTCGGCACCATGGCGACCGTGCACTACACGCCCTCCGAAGAGGCCACGCACAACCTCCACAAGCGCGACAACGTCGTCTTCACCTACGGCAACACGGCGCTCGACGCCGTCCTGGACCACGGCGAGCAGGCGGGCGACGAGGACGAGGCGTTCGGCGTCGCGCTGCTCCACCGCTTCGAGTTCATCTCCAACCCGCAGCTGGTCGACGACACGATCGCGGCGCTGCAGCAGAGCCCGGTCCCGCTGCGGCTGATCGTCGACGTCTACAACAGGGAGACGCTCGAGAAGTCCCTGGCCAAGTCCGGCGGCGACCGCATCACGATCATCCCGAAGCTCAGCCACGACGCCTTCGTCGAGCTGCTCAAGCGGGCCTCGTTCGTCGTCACCGACTCCGGCGGCATCCAGGCGGAGAGCGCGCTGCTCGGCCTCCCGACGCTCATCCACCGCAAGACCACGGAGCAGGGCGAGGGGATCGGCCGCAACATCGTGCTCTCGGAATGGGACCTCGGCCGGCTCCGCTCCTTCCTCACCGACTACGAATCGATGCGCCACGCGCTCGACCGGCCGGAGTACTCGCCGTCCGACATCATCGTCGCCGATCTGATCAGCAGGGGATACGCCGATTAGCGGGGAACCGGCCGCCGCCCCGCGGCGCGAGCCGGGACTCGTCGCCCGGCACGGGAAGGCCCTCATCGAGATCGCGTTCGTCAGCGGTCTCGGCATCCTGGCGACCACGGCCTTCCAGATCATCACGATCCGCGGCCTCGGCCCGGCGGCCTACAGCCTGCTGGCGGCCGCTCTGGCGCTCATCAACGTGGCCGCGATCGGCAGCTCCGCGCTCCGCAACTCCGTCGCGGTGACCACGGCGGAGTCGCTCAGCGCGCCGCCCGTCCTGCGGGAGGCCGGCTCCCGCCGTCTCGACGGATCGCTGATCGAGGCCCTGGTGCTCGGCGGCATCGGCACGATCGGCGTCTTCCTCCTCTCCTCGACCCTGGCCGCGCCGGGGACGACCGGGGTCGCGATCGTGCTGCTCACGGCCGCGGCGATGATCCCCAACTTCCTGTTCGCCCGGGCGCAAGGCCGGCTGCAGGGCGCGGGCGACTCGCGCGCCGTGGTGTGGTGGTCGACCGGCGCGCAGGTCGCGCAGGCGCTGCTCGCGCTCGTGGCCGTGCTGCTCGGGGCCGACACGCTCGCGATCCTGGCCATCCTCGTGCTGACCGCGCTCGCCGGAGCGGTCGGTGCCGGCTGGCAGGCGCGCCGCGAGGCGACCCCGCCGCACACGCGGGCGTTCACCGTCAGCAGCACCGTGGTGCTCCTCCTCACGATCGGCTTCGCGTGGCTGACGAACGCCGACGTGGTGTTCGTGCGGGCGTCCGTCCCCGGCGAGGTCGCCGGAGCCTACGCCGCCGCCGCGGTGCTGATCAAGACGACACTGATCGTCCCCGCCACGTTCTCGCTGTACCTTTTGCCGCGGTTCGTGCGCAGCCGCGGCAACGCGGCGCTCACCAACCTGGGCGTCACCGTCATCCTCTCGGTCACGCTCCTGACGGGCCTCGTGATGTTCGGCCTCGTCTCGGTGGCCGGGCCGTGGATCGTCGGCCTCCTGTTCGGCTCCCACTACGTCCAGACCGCCCAGATCGTCGTCGGCTTCTCGATCGCGTGGCTCCCGTGGGCGCTGGCGCAGGGGATCCTGGTCCGCATCACGGCGGCGGCGTCGAAGGCCGGACTCGTCGTGTTCGTGCTCGCGACGGCGGCGCAGTTCCTGGTCTCCCGGTTCACGCTGCCGGACATCACCGCGTGGCTCACGGGCAACGGGCTCGTGGGACTGTTCGTGTTCGTGTCGCTGTACGCGATCCACTGGCGGCTCCTGCGCGCGAACCGCACCGCGCCGGCCGAGGATGCCGAGCCGTCCGTCTAGGCTGGTGATCCGCCGCCGCCGAGTCCCGGGAGTCATGTCATCACCAGCTACGAGCCGCTGAACGAGCCGCTGCCCGGCGACGACGGCACCCCTGCGGAGGACGGCACCTCCCGCAGCGCCGTCCCGCTCCTGCTCGGTGCGACCGTCGTCGCCGGCCTCGCCGGGTACATCGTGACGTGGCGGGTCTTCGTCGAGGCCGGTGCGGCCGGGTACGGGATCTTCTCGGTGTTCTGGTCGGCGCTCTTCCTGGTCGTCGGCGTCCTCTTCGGCGTGCAGCAGGAGGCCACCCGTGCGGTCGCGCAGACCGACGCGGAGAGCGTCCGCGCCGTCGTCGACGGGCGCCGCCGCGGGACCTCGCTCATCGTGTTCTCGCTCGTGCTCGCGGTGGTCGTCGTGGTCGTGGTGATCGCGACCTCGCCGCTGTGGGCCCCCGCGAGCCTCGGAGCGGACGACGCGGGGCTGGCCTGGTTCGTCGCGATCGGCGCCGGGTTCAACTGCCTCGTCGCCGCCGCCTCCGGTGTGATGGCCGGCGCGGGACTCTGGCGACAGCTGGCCGCGATCGTCGCGCTGGACGGGGTGCTCCGGGTGGTCCTCGTGCTGGCCGTGCTCGCCTCCGGCGGCTCCATCGTCGCGCTCGCGATCGCGGTGATCCTCCCGTTCCCGCTCGCGCTCGCGGCGGTGCTCGCCTCGGCGCCGCGCGCGATCCTGAGCCGCGCCCGGGTCGCCGACGGGATGGGCGCGCTCGCGGCGAACACCGGGCGCACCATGCTCGCCGCGTCGGCGACGGCGGTGCTCATCAACGGGTTCCCGCTCGTGCTCTCCTTCTTCACGACGTCGGCCGCGCACGCCGGACTCGGTTCGCTCGTGCTCGCGGTCACGCTCACCAGGGCGCCGATCCTCGTCCCGCTCACGGCGCTCTCCAGCTTCCTCGTCAACCGCTTCTCGCACCATCCCGAGCGGGTCGGGCGCACACTGGTGCTCATCATCGGCGGCCTCGCCGCCTTCGCGGCGGTGCTCTGCCTGTGCGCCCTCCTCTTCGGCGTGCCGGTGATGCGCTTCGTGTTCGGCGCGGAGTTCGACCTCGACGCGGGCTCGCTCAGCGCCCTCGTGGGCTCGGCCGCCCTGATCGGCGCCCTGAGCGTCACGGGGTCCGCCGTGCTGGCCCGTGGTCGTCACGGGTGGTACGCGGCGGGCTGGGTGACCGCGTCCCTGATCACGCTCGCCCTGCTCTTCGTCCCGCTGCCGCTGGCGCCCCGGGCCGCCCTGGCCCTGGCGGCCGGTCCGGCGATCGGGCTGATCGTCCACCTGGCCGCTCTGCGCCGCCGTCCCGTCGCCCTGGAGGGAAACCCGTGAGCTCCGAGACCGATCCGGTCCCCGGCATCAGCATCGTCATCGCCTCGTACGACTCGGCGCCGTGGCTGCCGAGCACGATCGGCTCCATCGTCACCGCCCTCGAGCGCTCCACCCTCTCGGCGGAGATCGTGGTCGTCGACGACGGTTCGACGGACGACACCCCCGCCGTGCTCGCGGAGATCGCTGCGACCGCGCCCGTGCCGGTCCGCGTCGTGACGCAGGAGAACCAGGGCCGCTTCCGCGCCCGCTGGGAAGGGGCGCAGGCGGCCCGCTCGCGACGGCTCTTCCTGTTCGACTCCCGCCTGCTCCTCGACGCGGACGCCTTCCGCCACCTCGAGGAGCTCGACCCGCAGCTCCCCGCGGACCAGGCCTGGAACGGGCACGTGCCGACCGATCCGGCCGCCCCGCTCGTCGGCCGGTTCTGGGAGGTCCCGACGCACCTGTTCTGGGGAGGCTACCTGGCGCACCCCGCGGTGACGGAGATCACGCCGGAGAACTTCGACCGCGTGCCGAAGGGCACCGGCTGCCTCGTGATCGACAAGGACCTCTTCGTCGAGGCCTGCCTGGCGATCTGGCCGGAGGACAACGCCGCCCTCGTCTCCGACGACACGAAGCTGCTGCGCTACGTCGTCGAGCGCCGCACGCTGCGCCTCGACCCCGGCTTCCGGGCGCTCTACCGGCCGCGCGTCACCGTCCCCGGCTTCCTGCACCACGCGTACGACCGCGGGACGCTCTTCGTCGACAGCTACGCGGGCACCGGCGCCGTGCGCAACATCGCGCTCGTCGGCCTCGTCGTCGCTCCTCCCGTCGCCGTGGTCGTCTTCGTCCTCGCCCTGGTGTTCGGCGTCTCCTGGCTCGCCTGGCTCATCCCGGCGCTCGTCGTGCTCGGCCTGGTCGCGCCCGCCGTCGCCGCGTCGTTCCGCGCCGCGCCCGGTCGTGCCGTGCTGTCCTACCTCGTCTACGTCGCGCCGTTCGGCTTCTCGTTCTGGAGCGGTCTCGTGCGCGGTCTGCGCGTGCACCGGAGCGCGTTCAGACGTCGGTAGGGGTGCGCCTCGGCAGCCGCAACCGCCAGCTCATCCCCTGCGACGCCTTGACCGTGCAGACGATCAGCAGCATCCATCCGGCCTCGACGAGGATCGAGCTCTCGAAGACGCTCGTCACCAGCAGCGAGACCAGCACCAGCGGCGCCCAGGCGTAGACGACGCTGCGCCGGTTGGAGGCCAGGAGCCACGACCGCACGAACGCGAGCCCGATGAGCGCGACGAACAGCAGGAGGCCGATGATGCCGACCTGCAGGTACACGTCGAGGTAGGCGTTCAGGCCGTCGGAGTGGTACACGCCGGTCGCGGCCTGGATGGCGGTGAACGGGTATAGGTCGGTGGGCCAGGCCCCCGCCCAGCCCCAGCCCACGCTCTGCTGCACCGGGATCAGCTGCCAGATCTGGATCCAGAGCTGGTAGCGCACCTGGAAGTCCGCGCGGGCGTTGAGGAGGTCGATGACGCGGGTGCGGTAGACGTACGCGATCACCAGGGCCGCGACCGTGAGGATCGCGAGCCCCCACTGCACGAAGGTCCTCTGGTGCACCGGGACCTTGCGCATCAGGTACAGCGCGAGCGTCGCGAGTCCGACGACGAGCGAGACCGCGGCGATGACGGGGGAGTGGGCGAGCAGGATACAGAGCACCGCCAGCGTGATCGAGTACGCGGCCCGCGGCGGCCGCACCGATCGGGTCCGCAGCTCGACGAGGAACGTGACGAAGGCGATCAGCGCGACGATGCTCAGCTGGTTGCGCGTGCCGAAGAGTCCCTGGATCGGACCGCCCGAGGCGATGTTGCCCTGGATGCCGAGGAAGGTGATCGGGAGGTCGAGCAGCAGTCCGCTCAGCACCTCGAGCGCCAGCGAGACCGTCAGCAGGAAGCGCAGGGCGTCGCCGACCACCCGGACGATCTGGATGGCGTCCCGCACGAGCGCGATGTAGACCGCGACGAACGCGAAGAGCAGCTGGTAGATGACCCCGGCCAGGGTCGCCCACTGGTACTGGCTCCAGAGCAGCGAGAGCGCGCACCAGCCGACGAAGAGCAGGGCCGACACCGGGAGCAGGCCGTGCCATTCGATCAGGCGCCACTGGGCCGCGAAGGAGAGCGCGGCGAGCACCGCGAGCACGGCCAGCGCTCCGATGAGACCCGGCCAGCCGATCAGCGCGCGGATGGAGTGGGTCGAGAAGGCGACGCCGACCGCCAGCAGGGCGAGGGCGGAGTTGAAGCGCGCCGAACCCAGGAACTCGGTCACCGCGGCGGGGACCCGTGGGCTGCGCGGTTCGGCCATACCTGGAATCCTACGGTGCGGCTTGTTTCGTCTTCACCGCGAGCACGACGAGGAGCGTCCATCCCGCCTCGATCAGGATGCGGCTCTCGGCGAGCGACTGGGCGAGCAGGGCGGCCAGGAGGAGCAGCGGGAGCAGGGCGTACGCCGTGTAGGGGAGCCGGTCGGCCACGTCGACGCGCGGCCGGTCGACGGCGAAGAACCACGAGCGCCACAGCGTGCTGACGATCAGCAGGGCGAAGATCACCAGCCCGACGATGCCGACCTGGAGCCAGACGTCCAGCCACGCATTGTGGGCCTGCAGGTAGACGACGCCGTTGCGCTCGGCGAGGTCGTGGAACGGCGAGACCCAGGGCGCCCAGTAGCTCACCCAGCCCCATCCGAACACCGGGCGCTCCTGCGCGAGGCCGATCACCTTGTTCCAGATGTCGAGGCGGCCGGTCAGGTCCTCGCTCTTGCCGAGGAGGGCCGGGAGGCGCGAGGCGAAGACGGAGACGAGCACGACGACCGCGACGACCGTGACGGCGGCCGTCAGATAGACGGGTCTGCGCCGATCGGGGCCCGCGCGGCGCGTCCAGAGGGCGAAGCCGAGGACGACGGCGGTGACCAGCGTCGCGACGATCACGGTCGACGACCGGGTGAGCGCGAGCGTGAGCGCGGCGACGACGAGCCACGCGATCACCACTCCCCGCCGGGGAGCGCGGTCCGCCAGCTGGATGCCGAAGACGATCAGGGCGAGCAGCGCGACCATCGCGAGGAGGTTGCTGTTGCCCAGGATGCCCTGGATGGGGCCGCCGTGGAAGAGCAGGTCGCGGCTCCAATAGAACGCCGACGGCAGCTTCCCCGCGGGCACCGGCTGGATCGGCGTGAGCGGCAGGACGGGGTGCCGCACGACGATCGCGACCACCAGCTCGAAGACCAGCGACAGCCCGAGCACCCACTTGAACGCGTTGCTCAGCGCGGCGACCAGCCCCTGCCAGCTGAGGCAGAGCGCGAGGAACACCGCGCCGCCGGTCGTCGCGAGCTGGGCGAGCACGCCCAGGGCGCTCGCGCCGGGATACGCCGACCAGGCGATCGAGACCACCGCGAGCAGCAGGAAGAGCACGAGCGTCTTGGGCACCTTGCGCCAGCGGAACGCCGGCCGGAGCCGGATAAGGAACACCACGCTGCCGGCGGCGAGCAGGGCGGCGAGAACGAAGTAGCCGGGCCAGCTGATCAGGTTGCGCCAGAAGTCGCCGGCGAACAGCGTGAAGAGCAGCAGCGAGGCGAAGACGGAGGCGGCCGTCCCCGTGGTCGCCCGCGCGGCGCGGACGCGCGCGTCGAGCGGCGGGGAAGCGGTGGTCATCCGGGCAGGATAGCCGACGCGGGAGCGCGCGTTCACCGGTTGGGGGTCGCGACGAAGAGCGTGCCGTCGCCCGAGACGGTGATCGTCCCCTCGTCGGCGGTCACCACGGCGGCCTCGCCCCTGGCGAGCCGGAGCGAGCCGGAGGCTCCGTTCAGCTCCACCGCGCCGGCCGTGCACAGGGCGATCGCGGTGCCGGGCAGCTCCACCGGAGCCGAGGCGACGTCGCCGCCGACGACCACGTGGTCGAGGGCGAAGTCGGGGACGTCGGGCCGGAAGACCTCCACGCCCGCCGCCGGGCGCTCCGGCGCCAGCGGGGTCGCGACGATCGGCGAGAAGTCGAGCACGCGCACCAGCTCGGGGACATCGATCCGCTTGGGCGTCAGTCCTCCGCGGAGCACGTTGTCGGAGGCGGCCATGAGCTCGATCCCGAGGCCGTCCAGGTAGGCGTGGATGTTGCCGGCGGGCAGGTAGAGCACCTCGCCCGGCCGCAGCGTCGCCCGGTTGAGGAGCAGCGCGAGGACGATCCCCGGGTCGCCGGGGAAGGCCGCGGACAGCATCCGCACCGTGTCGGCATCGCGGTCGTCGCGATCCTGCGCTGCGGCGACCACCGCCTCCACCAGCTCCGCCACCGCGGGCTCCCCGCCGAGCAGCCACTCGGTGGCCCGGCGGAGGACGTCGCCGGGTTCCCCGTCGAGGGTCTCCGCGAACGCGGAGATCCGCTGATCGCCCGAGGCGGTCGCGAGCTCGTCCAGCACCGAGCGGCTGACGGAGGGGTCGCGGAAGCCGCAGAGGGCCTCGAAGGGGTCGGAGAGGGCGAAGATCAGCTCGGGCTTGTGGAACGGATCCTTGTAGTTGCGCTCGGGGGAGTCGGCGGCGAGCCCGAGCGCGTTCTCGCGCTCGAAACCCGCCCTGGCCTGCTCGGACGACGGATGCGCCTGCAGCGACAGCGGCCCGGCCGCCGCGAGCACCTTGAGCAGGTACGGCAGGTGGGCCGTCTCCGGCCACGCGGCGAGGTCGGCGGCCCCCGCGGTCTGCCCGGGGTCGAGGATGCGCGCCGGGGAGCCGGCGTGGGCGCCGAGCCAGAGCTCGGCCTCCGGCTCACCGCTCGGGGTGGTGCCCAGCAGTCCGGCGATCGCGGTGCGCGATCCCCAGGCGTAGTCCCGCGGCGTGTTGCCGATGCGCACAAACATCCGTCGTGTTCCCTTCGATCCGGTTAGATCAAACTACCAATGGCTTTGTGCGGCGCGCCGACCGTCCCTAGGCTGGCGCTGGCCGCGCGGCGGCCCGCAGATCCCCTGGACGCACTGGAGCAGACATGGCCTTCGAGACACTCGCGAGCGACTTCTACGGCTTCGAGGACCTCCTCGGTGAGCGCGAGAAGGAGTTCCTCACGAACCTCCGCTCGGAGCTCGAGACGAAGATCAAGCCCATCGTCAACGAGTACTGGGAGCGCGCGGAGTTCCCGCACCAGATCGTGGAGGTGCTGCACGGCACCGGGACGGTCGGCCTCGGCTTCCCGGAGACCGCGGCGTTCGAGAACTCGGCCGTGTTCCGCGGCTGGGTGGCGCTCGAGCTGGCGCGCGTCGACGCGTCGGTCAGCACCTACGTCGGCGTGCAGAACGGCCTGGCGCTCGGCGCCGTCGGCGTCTGCGGATCGGACGAGCAGCGCGCCGAGTGGCTGCCGAAGCTCGCGACCGGCGAGGTCATCGGCGCCTTCGGGCTGACCGAGCCGACCTCCGGCTCCGACTCCGCCCAGGGGCTGCGCACCGTCGCCACCCGCGACGGCGACAACTGGATCCTCAACGGTTCGAAGCGCTGGATCGGCAACGCGACCTTCAGCGACATCACGATCATCTGGGCCAAGAGCGCCGAGGACGGCCAGGTCAAGGGCTTCATCGTCCCGACCTCCACCCCGGGCTACACGGCGACGAAGATCGAGGGCAAGCAGTCGTTGCGCATGGTGCAGAACGCCGACATCACCCTCGAGAACGTGGTCGTCCCCGAGTCTTTGCGCCTGCAGAACGCCAACAGCTTCCGTGACACGGCCGCCGTGCTGCGCCTGACCCGGGCCGAGGTCGCGTGGGCCGCCGTCGGCGTCGCGATCGGTGCATACGAGGCCGCCTTGAAGTATTCGCAGGAGCGCGTCCAGTTCGGCAAGCCGATCGCGAAGCACCAGCTCATCCAGGACCTCCTGGTGAAGTCGATCGGCAACATCACCGCCTCCATCGCGCTGTGCACGCGCGTCTCGCAGATGCTCGACGACGACCAGCAGCGCGACGAGCACTCGGCGCTCGCCAAGGCGTTCGCGACCGCACGCATGCGGGAGACCGTCGCGTGGTGCCGCGAGATCCTGGGCGGCAACGGCATCGTGATCGAGTACGACGTCGCCCGCTTCTTCGCCGACGCGGAGGCGCTCTACTCCTACGAAGGCACGCGCGAGATGAACACGCTCATCGTGGGCCGCGCCATCACCGGTGAGGCGGCGTTCGTCTGATCCGCCCGCGATAGGGTTCTCCTGCACTCGATCGGCGAGCAGAGCAGGAGGACCCCCGTGGCGTGGTTGGTGACCGGAGGAGCAGGCTACATCGGCTCGCACGTGGTGCGGGCGTTCCGCGACGAGGACATCGACGTCGTGGTGGTGGACGACCTCTCCAGCGGCCATGAGGACTTCGTCCCAGCCGGCGTCCCGTTCTACCGCGGGACCATCCTCGACGGGGCGCTCCTCGAGCAGGTCTTCTCCGAGAACGAGATCAGCGGCGTCGTCCACGTCGCCGGCTACAAGTACGCCGGCGTCTCGGTGCAGCGGCCGCTGCACACCTACGAGCAGAACGTGACGGCGACCGCCGTGCTGCTCGCGGCGATGCAGGAGGCCGACGTCGACGCGATCGTCTTCTCGTCCTCGGCCGCCGTGTACGGCACGCCGGACGTCGACATCGTCACCGAGACGACGCCCAAGAGCCCCGAGTCGCCCTACGGCGAGTCCAAGCTCATCGGCGAGTGGCTGCTCCGCGACCAGGGCGTCGCGGCCGGACTGCGCCACACCGCGCTCCGCTACTTCAACGTGGTCGGCTCGGGCGACCCGTCGCTGCGCGACACCAGCCCGCACAACCTCTTCCCGCTCGTCTTCGACGCGCTCGTCGACGGACGCACGCCGCGGATCAACGGCACCGACTACCCGACGCCCGACGGCACCTGCGTGCGCGACTACATCCACGTCGCCGATCTGGCCGTCTCGCACGTGGCGGCCGCCAAGCGGCTGGACGCGGGGGAGTCGATCGAGCCGGTCTACAACCTCGGCAGCGGCGACGGCGTGAGCGTCGGCGAGATCATGTCGACGGTGGCCGACGTCACGGGGATCGCCTTCACCCCAGAAGTGGGGCCTCGACGCCCGGGCGATCCGGCGAGGATCGTTGCGTCCGGAGAGCTCGCCGCGCGCGATCTCGACTGGAAGATGCGCCACACCCTCGACCAGATGGTCCGCAGCGCCTGGGAAGCGCGCCAAGCGGCGTCCTGAAACCGCCTTCCCGGGGGTAGAACGTTCGGGCGTGTCGCGATTGTTGTCGACCGTCGGCGCGTCGTGAAGTCTCGACCACGGCTTAAGGCTTTACGATTCGCGACTTGACGGACGCGAATGACAACGGTGTAATTATTGGGACACGTCTTTTGCGTGTCCCAGTAGTTGATGGGGTGGGGAGACCGATATGACAGTTCCTGAATATCGTTCTGGGGTACCCGACGACTGGTTCATCGATCCGGTCCGGCTCGGAGTTCCGGGCGTCCGGTCGAATGTCGACGAGACCGAAGACAATCCGCTCGCGTGGCAGACCGACGCGCTCTGCGCCCAGACGGACCCGGAGGCGTTCTTCCCCGAGAAGGGCGGATCGACCCGCGACGCCAAGCGCATCTGCACCTCGTGCGAGGTGCGCTCCCAGTGCCTCGAGTACGCCCTCGCCAACGACGAGCGGTTCGGGATCTGGGGCGGCCTGTCCGAGCGCGAGCGCCGCAAGCTCCGCAAGCGCGCCGGCTGAAGCCACGTCGAATCCACGCCGCGCCCGACGCACTACCGGGATCGGCGTGACCCCAACTTAGGCTGACTCCGATGTATCCGAGAGTCACCGCCATCGTCGTCGCCCACAGCGGCGGCCCCCGCCTGCAGCGCACTCTCGACGCGATCGCGGCGCAGACCCGCCAGCCGGACGCCGTGATCGCCGTCGACTGCGCGAGCACGGACGACGCCGCGCGCCTGCTCGCGGACGCCCGTCCCACCCACCTCCTCCGCAGCGGGGAGAAGCTCCCCTTCGGCTCGGCGGTCTCGACCGCTGTGCGCGTCCTGCCGCCCACTTCCTCGTCCGACGAGCTGCTCTGGCTGCTCGCCCAGGACACCGCCCCGGAGCCGGAGGCCCTCCAGGCTCTGCTCGGCGCTCTCGAAGTCTCGCCCTCCGTCGCGGTCGTCGGCCCGAAGCTGGTCGACGCCGAGGACGCCGCGTTCATCCGTGAGTTCGGCGAGGCGATGACCCCGTTCGGCGCCTCGCTGCCGCTGGTCGAGAACGAGCTCGACCAGGCCCAGCATGACGGACTGAGCGACGTGCTCGCCGTGTCGTCTGCGGGCATGCTCGTGCGCCAGCCCGTCTGGGAGGCCCTCGACGGGTTCGACCCGGCCCTCCCGACCATCGATGACGGCCTCGACTTCTGCACACGGGCACGCCTCGCCGGCTACCGGGTGACCTTGGTCGCCCAGGCCCGCGTGGCGGTGGGCGGCGACGGGCTCGCCGGCCCCAACCTGTCGCGCAAGTGGTCGGTCCGTCGCAAGCTCGCGGGGGAGCGGCGACGGGCGCAGCTCCACCGCCGCATGGCATACGCGCCGGGCTGGGCGGTCGTCCCGCACTGGT
>NZ_MKVJ01000005.1 GCF_001898805.1 Leifsonia sp. 71-9 | reverse complement strand
GATGGTCATGCCCGGCGACACCACCGACATGACGGTCGAGCTGATCCAGCCGATCGCCATGGAGGAGGGCCTCGGCTTCGCCATCCGTGAGGGTGGCCGCACCGTGGGCGCCGGTACGGTGACCAAGATCATCAAGTAGTCGTTTCTTCGACTGACTCGGAAGAGGGTCGGGCCTTCGGGCCCGGCCCTCTTTCGTTAACGCGGGGTTTACCTCGGCTCGCCGGAGGCGCAAGATGGACTCACCGTTCCAACCGGACGGATCCGTCGACGGAGGGAGACGCCTATGGCAATCCAAGACCTCGCAAACCAGCTCGAACCGCTGACCGGATCACGAACGGAGAGTTCGGACACCGCGTAAGCGGTCTTGAAACCAACGGAGCAGCGGCGCGAGGCGCTGCTCGAGCGGGGTCGGCGATACGCCGGCCCCGCTCCTTCGTGCCCGGGTGAGTGCGCCCGCTTGGTACGTCTGCCCCCGTTCGCCGTGACGCGAACGTACCGCGGCGTAGCAGATACCGGATCGCCCACAGGGCGGAGCCGGTGGACGGTTCTCCACAGAGCGCAGCGGGAGGGGCCGCACACCACCATCCGCCGGTAGACCAGATCGATGACGATCGAACATGCGCACACGCCCCTTGTCCTCACCTGCGAGCTGCGCGACCTGGCTGACACCCGCCACCAGCACGCACGGGCCGCCGTCGCGGGCAGTGAGGTCCGTGTCGGAAGAGGCGCGTACGTCCGTCGAGGGGTGTGGGACGAGCTGGATGCTCTCGATCGTTACCGCCTCCGGTTGATCGCCTTCTCTCGCACCCGGAAGCGGCCGCCACTGTTCTCCCATCAATCGGCGGCGGTGTTGCACGGCCTTCCGATGATCGGCAGCATCCCGGAGCGCATCCACGTGAGCGTAGGGAGGACGAGTGGAGGTCGCTCGGCGCGTGGTGTGGTCGCACACTCCCGCGAAGTGGGGTCCGAGGACATCGTCGAGGTGGACGGCCTCCATTCCACGTCTCTCCTCCGCACGGGCATCGACCTCGCCGCCACGATGTCACGGCCCGACGCGGTCGTGGTGGCCGACGCCATCGTCCGCAACGGGGTGCCCCGACTCGCCCTCCTCGAAGCCTGGCTGCGCGCCCAGCCGATGCGCGGCCACCGGCGAGCCCAGGAGGTGATCGCGTTCGCGGATGGGCGGGCGGAGTCGCCGCTCGAGTCCGTGAGTCGGGTCAGCATGCATGCCGGGGGAGTGCCGCAGCCCGCCCTCCAGGTGCCGTACTCCGACAGCGCCGGGCCGATCGGCCGTGTCGACTTCGCGTGGCCGGCGCTTGGGGTGGTCGGCGAGGCGGACGGTGATGCCAAGTACCTCGACGCTGGTCTTCGCGGTGGCCGCTCGGCAGAGCGCGTCGTGCTCGACGAGAAGGTCCGGGAGGACCGGCTGCGGGCACTCGGACTGCGGGTCGTGCGCTGGCGCTGGACGACCGCGATGGACTCCCGCGCCCTCGAGACCCACCTGGCCTCCGCAGGTCTCCCCTTCGGCCGTCGAACCTCGTGGAGTGAGTGCTGCGCCTAGGTACGATTGCGGTGCGGCGACCGTGCGCAGACGTACCAGAGGGCCGCAATCGGGTCGGCGCCAGGGCGCGCCACGCCGCGCGACACGCCCGGGTTGCAGCTTGGCCCGGGATCTGGCAAACTTGTCTAGTTCAACATTCCGGACGACTGCGCTCACGCGTGTCTCGGCCGGATCACTGCCAGGCAGTGCATAACCCACCGCGAGGCCTCTCGAGGCCGGCGGGAAGATGGTTAGGCCGCAGGCAGCAGGACACGCTCACAACGACCACCCTCGGGGACCAGGGGTTATCTCTGTCCACGATTCAGGCGACACGCCCGAGCGCGGGGGTCGGAGAGTTGACAGAAGAATAGTGGCGTTCCCCTGCGTTCGTCGCACCGCGTCCAATGCGAATCGGTTCCGAGAGGATCCGACTCGTACGACGCCATAACAAGAGAGAGAGTCAGACATGGCGGGACAGAAGATCCGCATTCGGCTTAAGTCGTACGACCACGAGGTCATCGACACCTCGGCGCGCAAGATCGTCGACACGGTGACCCGTGCCGGCGCGACCGTCGTCGGCCCGGTGCCCCTTCCCACCGAGAAGAACGTGGTGTGCGTCATCCGTTCGCCCCACAAGTACAAGGACAGCCGCGAGCACTTCGAGATGCGCACGCACAAGCGGCTGATCGACATCATCGACCCGACCCCGAAGGCCGTCGACTCGCTCATGCGTCTCGACCTGCCGGCGGACGTCAACATCGAGATCAAGCTCTAAGGGGGAGTGCCATGCCTAACGTCAACAAAGCAGCCGCTGAGCACAAGTCCTCCAAGGGCCTCCTCGGCAAGAAGCTCGGCATGACCCAGGTCTGGGACGAGAACAACAAGCTCATCCCCGTGACCGTCATCGAGATCACGCCGAACGTCGTGACCCAGGTCCGCACCCCCGAGGCCGACGGCTACAACGCCGTCCAGATCGCCTACGGCCAGATCGACCCGCGCAAGGTGAACAAGCCGGCCGCCGGCCACTTCGACAAGGCGGGCGTCACGCCGCGCCGTCACCTCACCGAGGTCCGCACCGCGGACGCGGCCGACTACAGCGCCGGCCAGGAGCTCACCGTCGAGAGCACGTTCGAGGCCGGCCAGCTGGTCGACGTCGTCGGCACCTCGAAGGGCAAGGGCTTCGCCGGTGTCATGAAGCGCCACAACTTCCAGGGCGTCTCCGCTTCGCACGGTGCGCACCGCAACCACCGCAAGCCGGGCTCCATCGGCGCCTCCTCGACCCCGAGCCGTGTCTTCAAGGGCATGCGCATGGCCGGTCGCATGGGTGGCG
>NZ_MKVJ01000004.1:113937-114024 GCF_001898805.1 Leifsonia sp. 71-9 | reverse complement strand
GCGGGCGGTCAGCGTTCCGGTGGTGATCGTGGTGGATACTCGCGTGGTGGTCAGGGTGCCGGTGGTCAGCGTTCCGGCGGCGACCGT
>NZ_MKVJ01000004.1:39233-113929 GCF_001898805.1 Leifsonia sp. 71-9 | reverse complement strand
TTCGCGTGACCCGCAGCGTTCCGGTGGTGAGCGTGGTGGGTATTCGCGTGATGGCCAGCGTTCTGGCGGCGACCATGGCGGGTATTCGCGTGATGGCCAGCGTTCTGGCGGCGACCGTGGCGGGTATTCGCGTGATGGTCAGCGTTCCGGGGGCGACCGTGGCAGGTATTCGCGTGATGGTCAGCGTTCCGGCGGTGACCGTGGCGGGTACTCCCGCGACGGCCAGCGTTCCGGCGGGGACCGCGGCGGGCGCGGCGGGCGTGATGAGAAGCTGTGGACGCGCGATGGTGCGCCGGCGCGTGGGGACCGGGATGCGCGTGAGCGCGAGCTGCGCTCCGACGAGGAGATCGAGCGTTCGCGCGAGCTCCGCTCGGTGCGCCCGCACCACGACGACCCCGAGATCCCCGAGGGCGTCGTCGCCCGCGACCTCCCGGGCGAGGCACGCGTCGAGCTCAAGACGCTGAGCAAGGACAACGCTGAATGGGTCGCCCAGCACCTGGTGATGGTCTCGCGTCTGATCGAGAGCGACCCGGAGCTGGCGCATCGCCACGCCCTGTCCGCAGCACGACGTGCCGGCCGCATCGGCGTCGTGCGCGAGACGCTCGCCATCACGGCGTACGCCACGGGAGACTTCGCACTCGCGTTGCGCGAGCTGCGCACGTACCGGCGCATCTCCGGATCGAATGACCAGCTTCCGCTGATGGTCGACAGCGAACGCGGCGTGGGCCGACCCGATCGCGCGCTCGAGCTCGGCCGGTCGGTCGAGAAGGCATCGTTGCCTGCCGACGTGCAGGTGTCGCTCGCGATCGCGATGTCGGGTGCCCGCCTGGACCTGGAGCAGCCGGAGGCCGCACTGGCCGAGCTCGAGATCCCGCAGCTCGACCCGAACCGGGCCTTCAGCTGGAGCCCCGACCTCTTCCACGCGTACGCGGAGGTGCTCGAGGAGCTCGGCCGCGACGAGCAGGCGGCGTCGTGGCGAGAGCGCGCCGAGCACGCTGCAGAAGCGCTCGCGGAAGCCCTCGACATCGACGAGCACGAAACCATCGACGTGATCGAGGAAGAGATCTTCCTCGATCCGGGCGATTTCTCCGCCGCGGCGGTCGAAGCCGAGGTGGACGAGCTGCTCGCGGACGATAAGGATGAGCCGACTGAGGCTGCCTCGGATGGTGACGCTGAGGCTGAAACCGTCTCGGAGGCCGAGGTCGGAGCCGACCTCGAGGCTGACACCGAATCCAGCGCCGACACCGAGCTCAGCGTCGAGGCTGAGACCGATATCGAGTCGGACGACGAGATCGACGCCGGGGCCGAATCCGGCGTCGACGTCGAGACGGAGACCCAGGCCGAGAGCCAGGCCGTCGAAGAGAAGGGCGAGCCGGACGATGGCGCTGTTCCGACGGAGCACTGACGCATCCACTCCGCTGGACGGCGTGGACGTGCTGCTCGCCGACCTGGACGGCGTGGTCTACAAGGGGCCTTCGGCCATCCCGCACGCCGTCGAGAGTCTGAACGGCGCAGCGGAAACCGTGCGTGTCGGTTACATCACCAACAACGCGTCGCGGACCGATGCGTCGGTCGCGACCCACCTGAGCGAGCTCGGCCTGCAGGTGCAGCCGAGTGACGTGGTGACCTCGCCGCAGGCAGCGGTCCGCCTCCTGAGCACCCACGTGGCGCCGGGGTCCCGGATCCTCGTGATCGGCGGGGACGGGCTGGTCGACGAGGTCGAGAAGGGTGGATTCTCGGTCACGCGGTCGGCCGACGACGATCCTGCTGCGGTCATCCAGGGCTTCGCTCCCGAGGTCGGCTGGGCGCAGCTCGCGGAGGCCGCGTTCGCGCTCCAGGGACGCACCGAGACCGAGCGCCCGTGGATCGCGACGAACACCGACTGGACCATCCCGGTGGCGCGAGGCATCGCCCCCGGCAACGGGACGCTCGTCTCCGCCGTGCACACGGCTGCCGGCCGGCTGCCGCTGGTGGCGGGCAAGCCCGAGGTGGCGATCTTCGAGGAGGCGGTCGCGCGATTCGGCGCGAAGAAGCCGCTCTTCATCGGCGACCGGCTCGACACCGACATCCTCGGTGCCAATCGGGCAGGCATCGATTCTGTGCTGGTGCTGACGGGCATCGACGGCGCGAAGCAGCTGATCGCCGCGGACGCGAACTCCCGCCCGACGTACATCCTCGGTGACCTGCGAGGGCTGGCCCAGCCGTATCCCGCGACCACGACCGCCCGCGACGGCGCCGTGACCGTGGGAGACGCGACGGTCGCGATCGAGGGGAACGACGTCCGGATCCGCGCCGAGGGGACGGATCGGCTCAACCTGCTCCGTGCCGCCTGCGCGGCGATCTGGAACTCGGGCCGGGCGATCTACGGACTCGAGGTGCCGGAGCGCCTGTACGCCTGAGCCGTCGAACTCGGCGGGTCAGAGAGCCGTCGCGTGCTCGACGATGCGGTAGCAGCGCCGGACTCGATCGAGCCACCACTCGCGACGGTCGGCGGGCGCCTCCAGGGCAGCGAGCTTCGACGCGTCGACCGCCGGCCGGACGACCGGGATGAACCCGTCGACGGGGAGGAGCGGCTCGACCGCGACATCCTGGACGAACATCGCCACGGTGCCGAGCCCGCAATCGAACTCGAGCTCGGGGACGGCCGCGGCGAGATGGGCGCCCATGGCGATGCCCACGGAGGTGTCGATGGCGCGGGAGACGACGACGGGGAGGCCCGCCGCAGCGACGATCCGCAGCGCCGAATGGACGCCGCCCAGCGGCTGTGCTTTGACGACCAGGAGATCCGCGGCGCCGGCGCGAGCGACCGCGAGCGGATCGTCGGCCTTGCGGACGCTCTCGTCGGCCGCGATGGGGATGTCCATATAGGCGGTGCGACGACGGATCTCGGCGAGCTCGTCGACGGTCGCGCACGGCTGCTCGACATACTCGAGATCGAAGGGGGCGAGGGCGTGGATGGCGTGCTCGGCCTCATCCACGTTCCATAAGGTGTTCGCGTCCACACGGATCCGGCCTTCGGGCCCGAGGCGGTCGCGGGCGGCGCGGACGCGCTCGATGTCGTCGGCGAGGGTCTGACCGGGCTCGGCGACCTTCACCTTCGCCGTCCGGGCGCCGGGGTACCGATCGAGCACGGCATCGACGTCGGAGGCGGGGACGGCGGGGACGGTCGCGTTCACGGGGATCTGATCGCGCAGGAGCGGCGGGCTCGGACGCCAGCCGAAGTCGATGGCCGCGTGCAGCCAGGCGGCCGCCTCCTCGTCCGCGTACTCCACGAAGGGCGAGAACTCGGTCCAGCCCTCCGGTCCCTCGAACAGGACGGCCTCCCGGACGGTGATGCCGCGGAAGCGGGAGGTCATCGGCACGCTCACCACGCGCGCTGTCATCAACAAGTCGCGCAGCTCCGGCACCATTCCACAAGTTTGGCACGGCCGACCTCCGAGGGAGCTGCCGACCATAGTCTTGATGCATGGCAGCGGCAATCTCAGAGATCTTCGATCCGACGCAGTGGGTGGAGGCGCCCGGATTCGGCGGACTCACCGACATCACGTACCACCACGATGTATCCGGGAGGATCGCGCGCGTCGCGTTCAATCGGCCGGAGGTGCGCAACGCCTTCCGTCCGCACACGGTCGACGAGCTCTACGCAGCCCTGGAGGACGCACGCACCAACTCGCGCATCGGTGTGGTGCTCCTGACGGGCAACGGGCCGAGCCCGAAGGACGGGGGATGGGCGTTCTGCTCGGGCGGCGACCAGCGCATCCGGGGCCGCGACGGCTACAAGTACGCGGAGGGGGAGACCGCTGCCGGGATCGACGCGGCGCGCAGCGGGCGGCTGCACATCCTCGAAGTGCAGCGACTCATCCGGTTCATGCCGAAGGTCGTGATCGCCGTCGTGCCCGGATGGGCCGCCGGCGGTGGCCACTCGCTGCACGTCGTGTGCGACCTGTCGATCGCGAGCGCCGAGCACGGACGTTTCAAGCAGACGGACGCCGACGTCGGGTCGTTCGACGCGGGCTACGGGAGCGCGTACTTCGCGCGTCAGGTCGGACAGAAGGTGGGCCGCGAGGTCTTCTTCCTGGCACGGGAGTACTCGGCGCAGCGGGCGTACGAGATGGGCGCCGTGAACGCCGTCGTCCCGCACGCCGAGCTCGAGTCGACGGCTCTGGAGTGGGCCAGGGAGATCCTGACGAAGTCGCCGACGGCCATCCGGATGCTGAAGTTCGCGTTCAACGCCGTGGACGACGGCCTGGTCGGGCAGCAGGTCTTCGCCGGCGAGGCGACGCGTCTGGCATACGGGACCGACGAGGCCGTGGAAGGGCGCGACTCCTTCCTGCAGAAGCGGGAACCGGACTGGTCGCCGTTCCCCTGGCAGTACTGAGCGGGGCGACATGACGCGGGAGGTGCGGGCTGTCGACGCCGGGCAGCCGGAGACGGTGTTCGTGGCGCTGCGCGATGCGCTCGCCGGAGCAGGACCGGCCGTCGTGCCGAAAGAAGCAGGGGGAAGGCTCCCGGACGGGAGCACGGACAGGGAGACGGTCGCGCAGAACGTCGCCCTCGTGATCGAGACGTCCGGATCGACCGGAGTGCCGAAGCGAGTGGCCTTGTCCGCCGATGCCCTGCTCGCCAGCGCGGCCGCCTCGGCAGGAGCGATGGGTGGGCAGGGGCAGTGGGTGCTCGCCCTGCCGGCCCACTACGTCGCGGGCGCTCAGGTGCTCGTGCGGTCCCTCGCTGCGGAGACGGAGCCCCTGTACTACGGGGGCGGGCACTTCGACGCCGCGCGGTTCGCGGCGCTCGCCGGAGGACTCACGCACGATCTGCGGTACACGTCGCTCGTGCCGGTCCAGCTGGCCCGGCTGGTGGACGCGGTCGAGAACGGCGACCGGGAGGTCGCGAAGGCGCTGCGCCGCTTCGACGGGATCCTCGTGGGAGGCCAAGCGCTCACCCCTGCCCTGCGGGAACGGGCCGAGGACGCGGGCGCGCGCATCCTGAGCACGTACGGGTCGAGCGAGACGGCGGGGGGATGCGTGTACGACGGTGCCCCGATCGGGACGACCGCGGTGCGGGCGGTGGACGGGCTGCTCGAGGTCGCCGGCCCGACCCTGGCGGAAGGCTACCTCGGCGACGAAGGACGGACGCACGCGGCGTTCCACGAGGCCGACGGTCACCGCTGGTACCGCACGGGCGACCTGGGCAGCGTCGACGAGGGGCGGGTCAGCGTCTTCGGGCGGGCGGACAACGTCATCATCTCGGGCGGCGAGAAGGTGCTCCTGGATGCCATCGAGCAGGCGGTGCGCAGCATCCCGGGACTCGAGGGCGCGGTCGTGGTCGCGTCCGATGACGAGGAGTGGGGACAGGTGCCCGTCGTGGTCGCACCGCGCGGAACGGGACGGACGGACGGCGGCGGCCTCCTCCGCGAGGTGCGGGCCCTGGTCGCAGAGCGCATCGGGCGGGCCGGAGCGCCGGCCAGGGTCGTCGTGGTGGCCGAGCTCCCCGTGCTGAGCAGCGGCAAGCCCGACCGCGTCGCGGCCGCCCGGCTGGCCGACGGTTCCGGCGAGAGCGAGGCATAGCCGTTGTTGTTAAGATTCGCACTGTGATGAGTGAGAACAAGCCCCGCATGCAGAGGATGGCGCCGCCGCCGGCGCGCGGACCGCGCGGAGGGAAGAGCGGACGGCCGGGTGCCGCCCGGGCGACCGCAGCGCGTCCCGCGACCGCCGCGGACTGGATCGCCGGCGCGCGCCTCCGCACGCTGCCGCTCGCCATCGCTCCCGTGCTCATCGGTGTCGGCGCCGCGAAGGTGGCCGAGGGGCCGGGGGTCTGGCACCCGGTGCGTTCGCTGCTCTGCCTCGCCGTCGCCGTGCTGCTCCAGATCGGCGTCAACTACGCCAACGACTACTCCGACGGCATCCGCGGCACGGACGAGTACCGGGTCGGCCCCGGACGCCTGACGGGATCGGGAAAGGCCGCACCCAAGAAGGTGCTGACCGTCTCCCTTGTCTTCTTCGGCCTCGCCGCGCTCGCGGGGCTCGCGCTCGTCATCCTCACGCAGCACTGGTGGATCCTGCTGATCGGCGCGGCGGCCATCGCCGCCGCCTGGTTCTACACCGGAGGCAAGCGCCCCTACGGCTACTTCGGCCTCGGCGAGCTCTTCGTCTTCGTGTTCTTCGGCCTGGTGGCCACCGCGGGCACCACGTTCATGCTGGCGGGGACGGTCAACCAGGAGGCCTGGTACGGAGCGGTCGCCGCCGGTCTGATCGCTTGCGCCGTGCTCATGGTCAACAACATCCGCGACATCGAGCCCGACAAGGCCGCGCGCAAGCGCACCCTGGCCGTGCTGATCGGCAACGTCGCCTCGCGGATCGTGTTCTGCGTGCTGCTGCTGGTGCCGTTCCTGATCGTGGCCCTGCTGGCGCTGTTCTACCCGATCGCCTGGTTCGGGATGTTCGCGCTGCTGGCCGCGCTGCCGGCCTGCGCGATCACGCTCTTCGCGAAGACGTCGCGCGAACTCATCACCGCACTGCAGCTGACGAGCATCACCGGACTGCTGGTCGGGATCGCGCTGGGCGTGGCCTTCGCGTTCTGACCGCGCGGGACGGCGCACGGGAGGTCGGCGGTCGCGAGGTCGGCGGTCGCGACCGTCGGCGGTCGCGAGGTCGGCGGTCGCGAGGTCGGGTGACCGCGAGGCCGGGTGGCCGCGAGGCCGCGAGGCCGGGCGTCCGCCGGGTCGGGTGACCGGGAGGACGGTGACCGCGAGGTCAGGCGGTCGGGGGCTTCGTGCCCGCTTCGTGGTGCTCCGCCGGGGCGTCGACGGGTGCATCCACGGAGCCATCCACGGGCACGTCGGCGTGCGCCGATGCTTCGGTGCGGGAGTCCGCGTCAGCGTGGGCGGCCTCCGTGGAGTCGACGACCGCATCCTCCACCTCGTCGTCCTCCGAGGGGATGGGCTTCTCGCGGTGACGGATCTCGTACAGATCCGACGAGACGGCGTTGCGCGGGCGGCTCAGGAAGATGTAGGAGAGGCACAGTCCGATGAGGGCGGCGGCGATCACCGACGCCCACCAGACGATGCCGAGGATCAGCAGGATGGCGAGCGGAATCGCGAACACCAGCAGGCGCAGGACGGTGTAATACAACCAGGAGGGAATCCGCTTCACCCTCCCAGCTTAGAGACGGACTCTGAGAGTTACGATTGACCCATGGTTCGCCTCTGGATAGTCCTCGGCGTCGCAGCCGCGGTCTTCTACATCTATTCGGTGGTGGACTGCGCGCTCTTCGATCGAACGAGGGTGCGCGGCCTTCCCAAGCCCCTGTGGCTGCTCATCATCATCCTCTTCCCGATCATCGGCGGGATCCTCTGGTTCCTCATCGGGCGCGGCCGACGCCGTGCCGGCGACCGGCGCCTCGTCGCGCCGGACGACGACCCCGAGTTCCTCGGCAAGCTGAAGCTCGACCGAGACCAGGAGGAGCGCATCCGACAGCTCGAGAAGGAGCTCGCCGACCTCGACGACAACGGCCCCGACAGCGACCAGACCGGCCGACGGGATGGCTGACCCTCTCACCGCGGGCTCCGACCACGGGGCTCGCGAGACGAGCACGCCTGTGTCTGCGTCGACGGCTGTGTCCGCGTCGACATCTGCGCCCGCGTCGACGGCAGCGCCCGCGCGTCCGGTCGAGGGCGGCACCGAGACCGGCAACCCTGCCACCGACTACGCGACCGCGCTGCTGCGGGCGTTCGTCCGCAACGGTGTGCGCGACCTCGTCGTCAGCCCCGGCTCACGGTCCCAGGCGCTGGCGCTCGTCGCCGCCTCCCTCGAGCACAGCGGCCACGTCCGGTTGCACGTGCGGATCGACGAGCGGGTCGGCGGGTTCCTCGCGCTCGGCCTCGCTCGCGAGACGGGCGCACCCGCGGTGGTCATCACCACGAGCGGCACCGCGACGGCCAACCTCCACCCGGCCGTGCTCGAAGCGCACGAGGCGGGCATCCCGCTCATCGTCCTGACGGCGGACCGCCCGGCCGAGCTGCGCGGCATCCGCTCCAACCAGACCACTCAGCAGGACGGGCTCTACGGCGTCGCCGTGCGCTGGTCGCAGGACGTCGACGCGCCCCGGGCGACCGACGCCGCCCAGCGGGTCGCCGAAGCGCAGGCCGCCGAGACGCTCGCGCTCGCCGCGGTGCGCGCCGCCGTGGGTGCGGACAGCGCCGATCCCGGCCCGGTGCACCTCAACGTCGCCTTCCGCGAACCCCTCTCCGTCGCTGCGCCGGCCCTCCAGGAGCCGATCGACGGGGCCCTCCCCACCACGGCGGGTCCCGAGGCTCTCGGGCGGCAGACGATCGAACTGACGGAGGGACCGCGCACCGTCGTGGTCGCCGGTGCCGATGCCGGACCTGCGGCCGAGGAGCTGGCACGCGAAGCGGGTTATCCCCTGCTCGCCGAGGTCTCCAGCGGCGCGCGGTTCGGACCGAATCTGGTGGTCGCCTACCGCGAGCTCCTCCACGAGGAGGCGTTCGGCGAGCGGGTCGAGCGCGCCATCGTGTTCGGTCATCCCACGCTCAGCCGCGAGATCCCGGCCCTGTTGACGCGCTCCGACGTCGAGGTGATCGTGGTCGCTCCGACCGGCGCCCAAGCGTACGACCCCGGTCACCGGGCCCGCATCGTCGGAGGCGCCCTCCCGCCCGCGACGGTCGACCTGCGCTCGCCGGAGGTGCGCGGTTGGGTGGGCAGCTGGGTCTTCGCGAGCCGCCGGCTGATCGAGGAGGCCGAGCGTGCGGCGGATCCGGCCGCGCTCGCACCCGACGTGGACAAGGCGCGCTCGTACGAGCCGGCCGACGCGCTCGCGTTCGCGAAGGCCGAGCTCGCCGCGGTGCGCGCCCCGATCACCCGGCCGCTGCTGGCGGAGGCGCTCTGGCGCTACACCTGGCCGCACGACCGGCTGGTGCTCGCGGCCTCCCGCCTCATCCGGGACGCCGACCGCATCGTCCCCGGCAAGAAGATCCAGGTGCACGCCAACCGCGGTCTCGCCGGCATCGACGGCACGATCTCGACCGCGACGGGCATCGCGATCGCCAGCCAGGCCGCCGCCGCGGACGCGGGAACCCCGTCCGGCGTCACCCGCGTGCTGCTCGGCGACCTCGCGCTCCTGCACGACGTGGGAGCGCTGCTCGGTGCCCCAGGCGAGGACCGGCCGCACCTGCAGCTGGTGCTCGGCAACGACGGCGGTGGAACGATCTTCGACGGCCTGGAGGTGGCGGCGACCGCCGGCACCGCCGCGTTCGATCGGGTGCTCTACACGCCGCACGAGGTCGACGTGCAGGCGCTGGCCCGCGCGTACGGCTGGGACTACCGCGCCGCGCGGACGAAGGGGGAGCTCGACCAGGCGCTCTCCGCTCCGCCCGCGGGCGTCAGCATCGTGGAAGTGCCGCTCAGCCGTTGATGATCTGCGGCACGGCGACCGCCTTCAGACCCTCGACGCCGAACTCGAGCCCGTAGCCGGAGCCCTTCACGCCGCCGAACGGGATCATCGGGTGGACGCCGCCGTGCGAGTTGATCCACACGGTGCCCGCCTGCACGCGGGCCGCGACGGCGCGCGCCTCGTCGCGGTCGCCCCACACGGAGCCGCCGAGTCCGACGTCCAGCCGGTTGGCGCTGGCGACGGCGTCCTCCACGTCGGAGTACCGGATGATCGGGAGCGCCGGACCGAACTGCTCCTCGTCGACCAGGGCGACGCCGTCCGCGACGTCGGCGACGAGGGTGATCGGGTAGAACAGCTCGCCGAGCTCGGTGGCGGGGGAGCCTCCCGTGACGATGCGGCCGCCGTTCGCCTTCGCGTCCTCGACGAGACGGTTCACGATGTCGAACTGCTGCTTGTTCTGGAGGGGGCCGAGCACGTTCTGCTCGTCGAGCCCGTTGCCCATCGGCGTTGCGCGGGCCACCTCGGCCAGCGCCTCCACCGTGGCGTCGTAGATCGAGTCGTGCACGTACAGGCGCTTGAGGGCGGCGCAGGTCTGGCCGGTGTTGATGAACGCGCCCCAGAAGAGATCCTGCGCGATCGCCTGCGGGTCGGCGCTCGGCAGGACGATGCCGGCGTCGTTGCCGCCGAGCTCGAGGGTGAGGCGGGCCAGGTTGCCGGCCGAGCTCTCGATGATGCGGCGCCCGGTCGCGGTGGAGCCGGTGAACATGATCTTGTCGACGTCGGGGTGGCTCGCCAGGCGGGCGCCGACCTCCCGGTCGCCCGAGACGGCGATCAGCACGTCGGCGGGGAGGACCTCGTTGAGGACGCTCACGAGGGCGAGGACGCTGAGCGGGGTGAACTCCGACGGCTTGAGCACCACGGTGTTGCCCATCCGCAGAGCGGGGGCCAGCTGCCAGATGCCGATCATCAGCGGCCAGTTCCACGGGCCGATCGCACCGACGACGCCGATGGCGCGGTAGTGGAGCTCGGCGTGCACCTCGCCGTCGTCGACGATGACCTCCGGCTCCAGGGCGACGGTCGCCGAGGTCCGCAGCCAGGCGGAGCAGGCCCCGATCTCGAAGCGCGCGTTCGGGCCGTTGAGCGGCTTGCCCTGCTCGCGGGAGAGCAGCTCGGCGAGGGCCTCCGCGTTCGCGTCGATGGCGTCGGCGGCGCGCAGGAGGACCTCCGTGCGGGCGTCGTGGCCGAGCGCCTCCCACGCGGGCTGGGCGGCGCGGGCGCGCGCGATCGCGGCGTCGAGGTCGTCGACGCTCGCCTCCGGGGCGCGGCCGATCTCGGCGCCCGTGGCCGGATCGTGGATCGGGCGACCCGATCCTTCCGGCGCGCTGACGCGGGCGAGCAGTTCGGTGTAGTCCGACATCGGGTCTCCTCCAGTGGAACGGTCCTCGCCCCAGTCTCCGGCCGGGAGGGGCGGGAGCACTTGACCGTGTACGCACGGCCGATGACGAGCGGTGCAGAGCTGCCCGGGCGCAGGGCCGGGGAGGTGGACAGCCTCGTTCTCTGGCAGTCCCGCAGGGCAGGGTGATACGATCCGCATCACGGATCGTATACAAAGTCGTCCCCGGTCCGCAGTGAGGTCGATCGTGCTCATCGCCCAGCAGCAGGCTCCCCAGTGGTCGCATCAGCCGGCGCAACCGTCGCGCCAGGCGCCGTCGCGCGCCGAGAGTCGGGTGGCGTCCAGCGCCATGCGCGACTTCAGCGCGTTCCGCACCGCGGTCTCCGAATCGTTCGTGCCGTTGCACGTGACCAGCGACCGGCCCGATCCGTTCTGGGGCCGCATCCGGATGGCCACCGCCGACACCGTGCACGTCTCGGAGGTGAGCGCCTCCCAGCACGTCGTCGAACGGACTCCCGAGCTCATCGCGCGCTCCGACCGCGACTACTACAAGCTCAGCATGATGCTCTCGGGCACCGGGCTGCTCATCCAGGACAACCGGGAGGCGTTCCTGCGCCCCGGCGACCTCGCCGTCTACGACACGCACCGGCCGTACTCGCTGGTCTTCGACGACGACTTCCGCACGATGGTCGTGATGTTCCCGAAGCACCTCATCGACCTCCCGCGCGAGCTCGTGGCGCAGCTGACGGCGGTGCGCTTCGACGGACGCTCGGGCGTCGGCGGCATCATCGTGCCGTTCCTGGCTCAGCTGGTCGGCAACCTCGACCAGCTCTCCGGGCCGACCGGCACCCGGCTCGCGCACAGCGCACTCGACCTGGTGACCACGCTCTTCGCCGACGAGCTGGACGCGCGCACCGAGTCGATCGACCCGCACCGTGCGCTGATGCAGCGCATCCGGATGTACATCGACGCCAATCTGGCCTCGACCGACCTCGGGCCGACGCAGATCGCCGCGGCGCACTTCATCTCCACGCGGCACCTGCAGGGTCTGTTCCAGGAGCAGAGCACGACGGTGTCGGCGTGGATCCGCACGCGACGGCTGGAGCGCTGCCGGCGCGACCTCGTCGACCCGCTGCACGCTGACCAGTCGGTCGCCTCCATCGCCTCCCGGTGGGGGTTCGTGGATGCGGCGCATTTCAGCCGGGTGTTCAAGGCGGCGTACGCCGAGTCGCCGTCCGATGTGCGGGCGGCAGCGCGCGCCTGACGCCGGGCCGCGCGGGCCAGGCCACGTCGCCGATCCGCGGCACGCAGAACGGGGCGCCCTCCGCGGAGAGCGCCCCGTTGCCGTGCGGCCGGATCGGTCCCGGCTCAGTCGTCCTCGGTGCCGAGCTCGGGGGCTCCGGCCTCCTCGGTCCCGTGGCCGATCTGCGCGTAGACCTTCGGGTTGCGCCGCTTCAGCGCCATCCCCCAGAACACTCCGATGATGCCGGGGACGATCACGATCGCCGGGAGGATGAAGGTCGTCGCGCTCGGCGGCGCCGTGGGGTCGCTGGTCAGCAGCGTGTTGAAGTAGATCAGGATGAGCGCGAAGACGACGGTCAGCGCGACTCCCGAGACGACCGGGGCGATGACGCGCTGCCAGGGGCCGAGCCCGCGACCGTCGCGGCGGAAGAACCCGATCACCGAGAACGAGACGATCGCCATGAGGAGCACCAGTCCGAGCGCCCCGCTGTTGGTCAGCCACGAGAAGAGGGTGAGCACCGGGAACAGCGCGGCCGGTGCTCCCTCCGGCGGCGTCCATCCCGTGCCCGCGATGGCGAACGCGACGATCACGACGGCGGCGAGGACGGTCTGGGTGACCGAGCCGGCCCACGGAGCGCCACTGTGCGCACGGATGCGGGACAGCCAGTTCGGCAGCACGCCCTCTCGGCCCAGCGAGAAGAAGTACCGGGCGACGGCGTTGTGGAAGCTGACAAGGGAGGCGAACAGGCTCGTGATGAAGAGCAGCTGCGCGATGTCGCTGACGATCACGCCGACGTGGGAGGACAGGAAGTTGAAGATCAGGTCGGGCCCCTGCTCCGTGGAGGCCTTGATGAGCGCGCTCGGGCCGGTTCCGACGGTCATGGCCCACGAGGACAGCGCGTAGAAGATCGCGATGACGGCGACGGCCGTGTAGGTCGCGCGGGCGACCGTGCGCTTCGGGTCCTTCGACTCCTCGCCGTAGATCGCCGCCGACTCGAAGCCCATGAACGCGGCGATGCCGAAGGCGAACACGGCGCCGATGCCCGGCACGAAGAGCGAGGAGGGGCTGAGCGCCTGGCCACTGACGCCCTCCGGTGCGACGGCGAACGAGACGATGTCGTAGACGATCACGACCACGAATTCGAGCGCGACCAGCACGCCGAGCACCTTGGCCGAGAGGTCGACGCGGTTGACGCCGAGCACCGCGATGAGGGCGATGCACACGAGCACCGGGATCCACCACGGCACGTCCCAGCCGAACTTGCTCGACAGGAGGGACGAGACCTGGAAGCCGAACATCCCGTACACGCCGATCTGCATCGCGTTGTAGGAGATGAGGGCGACGATCGAGACACCGACGCCGCCGGGCCGGCCGAGGCCCTGGGCGACGTATGAGTAGAACGCGCCCGCATTGGTCACGAACCGGCTCATCGCCGCGTACCCCACGGCGAAGATCGTGAGCGTGACGCCCAGGATGAGGAAGGACAGGGGCACGCCGAGCACGCCGGTGACGGCGAACGTCGTCGTGACGCCTCCCGCCAGGACGGTCAGCGGGGCGGACGCCGCGACGATCATGAAGGTGACGGCGGGGACGCCCAGCCGGCGGTGGGCGGCGGTTCGCGTGCCGACGGCGGTGTCGGCGGATTGGGTGGAGGTCAACGGATTCTCCTCGTTCGGTGCGCAATGAAGGGAGAGTTCGGGAATGCGCGATTGCTGACGATTGAATCGGTTGCCGGCGGCGAGGGGTTGGCCTGCGACGCAGAGCGGTTGTCTGAATCGGAACGTTCGGCCGCGCCCGCCTTCCAGCCCGCGGCGCCCAACCCGGATACTGAACGGACGAGCTCGACGTAAGGAACACCGATGTCCCACCAGCACACCTCCACCGTCACCGCGCCCACCGAGGTCCGCCATCCCCTCGACGCGTTGACCGCGCAGGAGATCGCCGACGGTCGCGACATCCTGGTGGCGGCGGGGCTCGTGGGGGAGACCACGCGGTTCCCGTCGGTGCTGCCCGTGGAGCCGTCGAAGGAGGCGGTCGCCGCGTTCCGGGACGGGGATGCGATCGACCGTCGCCTCCTCTTCGTGCTGCTCGACACCGCGACCGGGGCGTCCGCCGAGGCCATCGTGTCGGTCACGACCCGGGAACTCGTCGACCACCGCCCGCTCGGCACGGCCGAGGCGCCCTATGGGCAGCCGCAGTACCTCTTCGAGGAGTACGCGCGCGCCGAGGAGATCGCGAAGGCGTCGCCCGAGTGGCAGGCGGCGATGGTCCGGCGCGGGCTCGGGGACCGGATCGAGCTGGCCTTCTGCGCGCCGCTCGCCCCGGGGTTCCACAACCGCGCCGAGGAGACCGGCCGCCGCGTCATCCGCTCCCTGACCTTCCTGCGCTCCACGCCGACCGACTCGCCGTGGTCGCATCCGGTCGAAGGGCTGATCGTGCACATCGACCTCACGACCGGAGCGGTGCTGCGCGTCGAGGACGACGGCGACGTGCCGGTGCCCGACCTCGACGGCAACTACGACGCCGCCACGATCGGCGCGGCCCGCACCTCCCTCAAGCCCATCGAGATCACCCAGCCCGAGGGGCCGAGCTTCCGCGTCGACGGCCAGCACGTCGAATGGGAGAACTGGAAGCTGCGCGTCGGCTTCAACGCCCGCGAGGGCCTGGTGCTGAACCAGGTGACCTTCCGCGACGGCGACGAGGACCGCTCGGTGCTCTACCGCGGCTCGGTTCCCGAGATGGTCGTGCCCTACGGCGACACCACCTCCACCCGGTTCTGGATCAGCTACTTCGACGCGGGCGAGTACCTGCTCGGCAAGAACGCGAACACGTTGACGCTCGGCTGCGACTGCCTCGGCGTCATCCACTACTTCGACGGGGTCGTGGCCGACGACCACGGCAACCCGGTCACCATCCCGCAGGTCGTGTGCATGCACGAGGAGGACTACGGCATCCTCTGGAAGCACACCGACCTCGACGGCAAGACCGAGGTGCGCCGCTCCCGCCGGCTCGTCATCTCCTACTTCTCGACCATCGGAAACTACGACTACGGGTTCTTCTGGTACCTCTACCTCGACGGCACGATCCAGGTGGAGGCCAAGGCCACCGGCATCGTCTTCGCCGGCGCGGGCGTCCCGGGATCCACCGATCCGCACGCGCCCGAGATCGCACCCGGCCTGTTCGCGCCCGTGCACCAGCACCTGTTCTGCGCGCGCCTGGACGTCGCCATCGACGGCGACCGGAACTCGCTCTCGGAGATCGACGCGGTCGGCATCCCGATGGGCCCGGACAACCCGCACGGCAACGCATTCACCTGGACGAACACGCCGCTCGCGAGCGAGTCGGAGGCGCAGCGGCTCGCCGATCCCTCCCGGGCGCGGGTGTGGGAGGTGCGGAGCGCGGACCGGCGCAACGCCGTCGGCGCCCCGACCGCGTACCACCTGCTGCCGCAGCCGAGCGCGACGCTGCTCGCGCAGCCCGAGTCGACCGTGTGGGGGCGCGCGACCTTCGCGACCAAGCACCTCTGGGCGACGCCGTTCGACCCGGCCGAGCGATTCCCGGCCGGCGACTACCCGAACGCGCACGCCGGCGGCGGCGGGCTGCCCGCCTGGACGGCGGCGGACCGCTCGCTCGAGGAGACCGACCTGGTGATCTGGCACGTCTTCGGGCCGACGCACATCCCGCGCCCCGAGGACTGGCCGATCATGCCGGTGGACTACTCGGGTTTCCACTTCAAGCCCTACGGCTTCCTCGACCGCAACCCGGCGCTGGACCTGCCGGACGGCGCGACCGGCAGGGCGAGCTGCTGCGCTGGCGGGGAGTGCAGCTGCGGGCACTGAGCGGGGCGGCCTGAGCGGCGCGGTCGACCTTCCTGTCGACGGCCGTCGTCAATGCGGGAGCAGCATCCCCACGGCCATGACCGCCATCGCGGTCGCGGCGACGACGGGGAGGGTGCCACGCGCGAAGCCGACGCTGCGCACGTGGCGCACCGCCAGCACCGGGCAGAGGACGGCCAGGACGGCGACGGCGAGCGGGAGCACGATCCCGAGCCCAGCGGCATGCCCGGTGTGGCCCAGGGATGCCGCTGCCGATGCGCTCCCGTGCGTGTGGAACAGGTCGAGGACGACCATGAGCGCCATCGCGAACGGTTCGACAGCGAGGTGAGAGGCGGCCCCGCGCTGGGCCCCGCGCTGGGCGCCGCGCGCACGACGCGCCGCCGCCGCGCACCCCACGGCCACGGCCACGAGTGCGACCGCCCACGCGAGCGGAGGCACGAGCGGGAACCTCGCCCACATCGCGGCCGTGGCGAGCAGAGACAGGAGCGCGACGGCCGACGGCAACGCCACCGCCGAGGGTGCTGCGTGGCCCGCGCGCGCCGGTGCGGTCGTCATGCTGCGAGGCTAGGGGAGGAGCCGCGCTGGTGTCTTTCCCGGGCGCGCACGATGGTTGAGTGTGACGGCAGGGCGTCGTCGGGTCGTGACATGCGCGGCCTGTCTACGACAAGCGGCGGATGGATGGGGCACGGGTGGTGAGGCGCTCGCCCGGATCGGAGGCGGCGGAAATCCCTACCGGCGACGCTGACAGTGCACGGCGTCGGCCTGTGGGCCGCCGGACTGAACGCTGACCTACCGGCGGGGTCACCGCGGCCGATAGTCGAGGGAGACAGTCCGACGACCGGAGACCCAATCGCGTGAGCGCATCTTCCTCAACCGCCTCCCAACTCATTAGCAGCACCTGGGGGAGATTCGCGACGTTGCTCACCCGCACGGGCCAGTATGTGTCGCAACTCCTCGCGTGGATGGACGCCCGCCAGTTCGGCTGGATCGCCCGGCAGATTCAGGCGTCGGCCGCGGTCGCGCTTGTTGTCGTCAAGTCGAACACTCCCCTGCCCGTGGTTGCAGCTGAGCTTGAAGCGCGAGGATGGTCGGTGCTCGGCGCCGATGTGTTGCCCGCGGGGACCTACCGAATCACGATTCGGGCGAGGCTCGTCCACGGGACAGCCGATGAGGTCGCTAACCATGCGCTGACGAAGGTACGGCTGGACATGGCGGCGCACGATATTCAGTTCTTGCGGATCGTAGGGGAGCCGGGAACAAAACACGAGCTGCGCCGGTGGGGGATCAGCCTGACTCGTGAGGCGACCCCTGCGGAACGGCTCGCGATCCGACGCGCCTTCGCCGGACGCGTCATCGCCGGTGAGGAGAACGCCGCTAGGGCTGAGATTCGGGCGACGTTGGATGGTACCGACGTCCGCGAAACCGTCTGGGACATGATTCCCCTGAACGCTGCCGCGGCGGCCGCGCATCCCGAACTGAAGCCGGTCACCGTTGGTTTCCTTGCTGGCACAATCCTGGCCGCCGGGGGCGCCGTCGCGGTTCTCATTGGGTCGCTGCTTCCAGCGCAGTGGATCGCCAACACGGATGCGGGGTCCATCACTCTGACGTGGTTCAGCTGGGGCATCTTCCTTGCGGCCACCGCGTGCTTGATCGCGTTCTCGTCGCGCGGCTACGCCCGCCGCAAGGCGGGACGAGCACAGTCCTGGGTGGATGTGCTCCTTGTTTTGGGCGCCACCTTACTGCCGGTCATTCCGCTCGCGTCAATGGGCGGGAGTCGCGTGGGTGTCGTCGCCGCATTGCTGTTCTACGTGGGGCTGCTCGCTCTGATCTTCGTCGTGATCGCGTGCGGACGGCCGGTAGCGCTCTTAGCTCGATTCTCTGCCAAGCGGACAGCGCGGAACCTTCTCGTGAGCGTGACGACGATCGTGATCGTATTGAATATCCCCTCCGCGATGTTCATGATCGGCGCTGGGCTGCCAAACCTCCTTGGCTCTGTGCCGATCGGCACGGTCGTCGTCAGTGGAGTTGTTGCTCTGTCCTGTGTTGCTCTCATCATGGCCGCGACAGCATTCGGGGTGCGTCAATTTCGGCGTACGTCTGGGATGCCTCCCACGATGCTCGTCTGTGTGTGGGTTGTGATGTTCAGCGGGCTGGGGTTGTTCGCAAACGTGTACAGCGCCTTCGCGAACGGTCAGATCACTGCCGAGCAGGGGTACTACAACTCTGCGTGGACGTTCGGGCTCGAACCGGTCTGCGTCAGCGAACCCGCCGGCCGCCAGGGCGGTACGTACTGGCTCGCAGGAACCGTCGGGCGTACCAGCTACCTTCTCCCGCGGTTCGTCCCGGGTGAGACCGGCGATACGACGATCGCCATCGACAGCAATCAACAGTTGACCTACACCGATACGAATGCCGGTTGCGCCGGCTCACCCGGCCGCTGATGCGACGAAATGATCTGAATCGGGAGTGGCCGCCGAACGTTCGCTCGCACTCGACGATACCTCCCAGGTTGAACAGTGCGCCCTGTCGATGCTTTGACCCCTCGAGACACGACCTGTGAAACAGGCGAAGGACAGCTCCTCCTAATCCCCTTCACCAGCGTGTGTGTGGCCGATGTCCGCAGGCTCCCCACTCTCTTCTCCGTCGTCCTCGCCGGAAGTCCAGAATTGGTGTTCCAGCCATTTGTCGAAGTGGTATCCATCTGCCGGGATCAAGACGTTGGTGCTGCTGTACAGCAGCCACACGAGATCGAGATCTCCGAGAATCTCGCCGACCCAACCCCGCCAGTCCTCGTTCTTGAACAGGTCTGGATCCATTTCGGCGAACATCTCTCCTTCGCCGAAGATCAGGTAGAGCGCAATCTCCTCGAGCACCGTGTACGCGACCAGATGCCCGTGGCGGGCTCGCTTGCGCAGGGCATGCCCGGCGGCAAGCAGCGAGTACATGAAGTCGTAGTCGTACCGCGGGAGGAATTGGGCCGGTAGGTCCCCGACAAACCAGGAGTGCCCCAACTGGCCGATGTGGGTGCCGCGAGGCTCGCGGCTCAGTGACTCGAGATCCTCCCGGGCATGGTCGATAAGGAGGTCGCTGCCGACCGCGAAGGTGATCGCGCAGGCCCGACCGTGGAACTCCTGGAGAGACTCCGACCACGCCTCGTGCTCGTCGCTCACAGTCCGCAACCACGCCGCTTCCGAATCGGTTTCGTCTCCCACGCTGGTCGGCAGCGAGGTCCAGCCGAGAGCTCTGCAGACACCGCGGACCTTGTCGGATCGGATCGCTTGGCCGGCTTCGTAGCGCCCCCACGACTTCGCTCCTACGTTGGCTCGGGCGGCGGCATCCTCGATCGTCAAGCCGAGAACTGTTCGCTGCTCTCGGATCGCATCCCCGAGCTCTCGGCTTCCCGTCTTCGTCCGCGGTGGCATCAGCAGCCTTTCTGTCCGGTAGGTACCTAGACAGTACCGAGCCGATTGGGCGAATGCAAAGAGCGCTCGACTTCGCCGGTATTGATCGGCCACACGCGGATCGAGCTGCCGATCGGAATCGCTATCCCTTCATCGCCTGGTGTGGCGGAGAAATCGGGGACGCTGGCGGCTGGACGGCGGGTGAAATCGCACAACACCTGAATACCGGGGCGCGACCTGAATTGGAGATCAATCACAACGATTGCGCGGGATCGTTGGCCGGTGGCTACTCTGGCTCGGTGCACATGATCTTCCGGACGATGCTCCACTTCTGGCTCTCGCGCTTCGGGCCGCGGCTCGGGCATTGGGATGTGGCCCGCACGAAGTTCCGCGTCGTGCCGACCGACCTCGACATCCTGAAGCACATGAACAACGGGGTGTACCTGTCGATCGCCGACATCGGGCGCTTCGATCTGCTCAGCCGCAACGGCGTGTGGGCGGTGTTCAAGAAGCGCGGGTGGTACCCGGTCGTGGCGTCGGAGACGATCTCGTTCCGCAAGTCGCTGGAGCTCTGGCAGCCGTTCGTGGTGGAGTCGCGCATCCTCGGCTTCGACGAGAAGGCCGTGTACGTGGAGCAGCGGTTCACGGTCGACGGGGAGATCTACACGCAGGCGTTCATCCGCGGCCGGTTCCTGAAGCGCGGCGGCGGCATCGTGACGATCGAGGAGCTGCTGGAGGCCGTGGGCCCGGCGGCGAGCGATGTCGCTGTGCCGGAGTGGCTGCTCGAGTGGGGTGCGGACGCGGCACTGCCGTCGACCCGTGCGGCCGCGCCCAGCGTCTGGAACGAGTGACGCGGGGCGCGGCCGGTCGGGCGGATCGGCGGGGCGGGCTCCGCCCTTAGGCGGGGCCGAACGGGAAGACGCGCTCCGGATCCCACTGGGACCGGGTCTCGGTGAGGCGGTCCGCGATCTCCCGCGGCCACATGCGCTCGAACGCGGCCGGATCGTCGAGGTCGGTCACCCAGTTGATGTTGGTGACCGAGGAGACGCGGTCGCCGAGCACGGCGGCGATCGCCTCCGCGTGAGCGGGCGCGGCCTCCGCGAAGGTCGCGGGATCCGCCGCGATCGAGCTGAACGTGTGCGTGCTCGCGCGCCCGCCCACTGCGGTGCCGTCCGGAGTGTCCCGGTGGGTGGCCCCGCCGAGCTGGCGGACCTCGACGGCCAGGAACGGCGACTCCGCGTCGGGACCGATCAGCGGGAGCAGCGCCTCGGCCAGCTCCTGGTCGAACGCGTCGAGCATGTGCCCGCGGATCCAGGTCGGGCCGCCCACCTCGGGGTCGTTGTGGATGGTCGCCACCGCGGTCGTGGGCATCTCGGCGACGAAGTCGAGGTACACCGGTGCGGCGGCGCGCATCGGGGCGAAGAGCCGCTCGCCCTCGGCCGCGTCGCCGGGATAGGCGAACCGCACGTTGAGCAGCGAACGCCCGCGCAGCGGCGGCGGCGGACCCTCCATGTCCGGGATGCGGAGGAACGCCACCGAGGTGGTGGCCTCCTCCGCGAGGTCGGCCGACCAGCCGGCCCAGGCGCGGAACGCCTCCTCGATCGCGTCGCCCTCGAAGAAGACGCTGCCCGCGTACAGAGTGGCGAGCGGGACGACCTCGAGCGTCATCTCGGTGACGACGCCGAGGCCTCCCTTGCCGCCGCGCAGCGCCCAGAACAGCTCGGGGTTCGTGGTGTCGTCGGCCGTCACCAGTTCGCCGCCGGCGGTCACGACGCGGAACGCGCGCACCCAGTCGGCCGTGAAGCCGTGGCTGCGGGCGAGCGGTCCGAGGCCGCCGCCGAGCGTGTAGCCGACCGCCCCGACACTGGTCGACGAGCCGGTGACCGGGGCGAGACCGTGCTCGGCGGTCGCCGCGATGACAGGGCCCCAGCGGAGCCCGGCGCCGATGCGCACGCGACGAGCGTCCGCATCGACCTCGAGCGCGTCGAGGTCGCGGGTGATCAGCAGCAGACCGCCGGAGATCGGCGACTCGGATCCGTGGCCGGTGGCTTGGATGCGCAGCGGCAGGCTGTGCGCGCGGGCGAAGCGCACGGCCTCCACGACGTCGTTCTCATCGCGGGCGGCCACGAGGATGTCGGGGTCGTGACGGATGGTCGGATTGAAGCAGGCGGCTTCGGCGGTGAGGCCGTCGTCGCCACGGAGGAGGACGGTGCCGCGGACGGATTCACGCAGCTGCGCGACGATGTCGTCGCCGAGTTCGATTCCCATGGCGCCGAATGTAGGGGATGCCACCGACGCGCGGGAAGCGGGCCGGGAGCGCCCGTCCGCTGTCAGGAGGCTCACGTAGCATGTGCGGCATGACCGCCGTGCTGCCCACCGCCTCCGGGCAGCGCGCGCTCCCCGATGCGGAGACCGTGTACCGTCCGGCCGCCGCCGTCGATGTGCCGGGGACGCTCGGCCTCCTCGGTCGCGGGCCCTACGACCCGACCACCCGGTGGGACCTCGGCGGCGTCTGGCGCACCTGGCGCACGCCGCTCGGGCCGGCGACCCTGCGCATCCATCGTCCCGCCGCGGACGGTTCGATCGTCGCGGAGGCGTGGGGACCGGGCGCCGCCTGGGCGGTCGACGCGGTGCCGGCGCTGCTCGGCCGCGACGACGACTGGACCGCGCTCGACGTGAGCGGGCATCCACTGCTCCGCGACAGCCTCCGGCGCAACCCGGGCCTGCGGCTCGCCCGCACGGGGCGTCTGCTGGAAGCGCTGCTGCCGGCGATCATCGAGCAACGGGTGACGAGCCTCGAGGCGTACCGCTCGTGGGCGCGGCTGTTGCGCTGGTACGGGGAGCCCGCACCGGGGCCCGCGCCCGACGGGATGCGCGTGGTGCCGACGATCGAGCAGTGGAGGGGCATCCCCTCCTGGGACTGGCATCGCGCCGGTGTGGATCCGCGGCGTGCGCGCGCGGCACAGGCGGTGCTGGTGGTGGCCACGTCGCTGGAACGCGCGGCCGAACGGGCGGAGACCCTCGCAGCCGCCGCGGAGGCGCTGAGGACGGTTCCGGGCGTCGGCCAGTGGACCGCGGCCGAGACGCTGCAGCGCTCCCACGCGCATCCCGATCTGGTCAGCGTCGGCGACTACCACCTGGCCCACTACGTCGGCGAGGCGCTCATCGGCCGGCGCGTGGACGACGACGGGATGCTCGAACTGCTGGAGCCGTGGACGGGCCACCGGCAGCGCGTGGTGCGGCTGATCCTGGCGAGCGGCTTCCGGTTCGAGCGGCGCGGGCCGCGGATGACCGTCCAGGACCACCGCTGGCACTGAGCGCTCAGCCGGTCGTGCCGTTGCGCAGCGCCTCGGCGTGCTCGACCTTCAGATCGCGGTCGAGTTCGCGGCACAGGGTCGCGTAGTGGTCGAGGAAGTCCGGGTAGTAGTCGTCCCAGACGGGCAGCGGCCTGCCGTCGTGCGCCGCCATCATCCGGTCGAGGTAATAGTCCCAGCCGACGCCGTAGTCGGCGCCCTCCGAGACCGTGTGGAGCAGGTCGCCGAAGGTGATCGTGGTGTGGCCGCTGGACTGGGTGAGGTGGACGAACATCCGCCGTGCTGGAGCCGTCCCGACGTCCACGTGCAGACGGTGCGGGGCGTCGCACAGCCGGATGGTCACGTTCTCCCACTCGGCGCCCTCACCCTCGGCGTTCATCCGGAACTTCACGGCGCCCGTCGCCGGGGTGCCGGTGAACTCGCCGATCCATCGGCTCAGGTAGGCGGACCTGCTGAAGTAGGCCCACACCTCCTCGATCGGGGCGTGGACGATGCGGTCGAGCACCACATAGACCCCGTCGTCCTTGCGGACCAGTCTTCCCGTCGGCTGCGGTGTCATGATGACCTCCCATTGAGTCCGACCCTCGTGTCCCTCACCCTAGTCACCGCCCGCTCGTCGCGGCAGTGGTGGCGCTGGGCGCGTGATGAGTGGTGGGTGCGAGTCCTCTCAGCCCCCGCACGTGCGGCTCTCAGCCCTCCAGGACGGCCATCGCGGCGTTGTGTCCGCCGAGCCCGCTGACGGCCCCGCCCCGGCGCGCGCCGGACCCGCAGATGAGGATGCGCGGGTGCGCGGTCGCGACGCCCCAGCGCTGCGCGGGGGTGTCGAGAGGCTCGTCGTCTTCGGCGAACGGCCACGACAGCGGCCCGTGGAAGATGTTGCCGCCGGGCATGTTGAGGGCCCGCTCGAGGTCGCGGGTGGTCTTGGTCTCGATGCACGGGTTGCCGTCGCCGTCGGTGAGCAGGAGGCTCTCGATCGGCTCGGCGAGCACGGAGTCGAGCGAGGCGAGCACGGCGTCCTGCAGGCGCTGGCGCGTCGCGTCGTTGTTCTCGTCGGTCAGCCAGCGGTCCGGGGTGTGGAGGCCGAAGACAGTGATGGTCTGCGCGCCGCTCTCCGCCAGCTCGGGGTCGAGGATGCTCGGATCGGCGAGGGTGTGGCAGTAGATCTCGCACGGCGGGAACTCGGGCATGACGCCGCGCAGCATCCCGGAGTGCGCGGTCTCGAGCTGCGTGTAGGTCTCGTTGATGTGGAACGTGCCGCCGAAGGCCGCCTGCGGGTCGAGCGACTCGTCGCGCAGGCGCGGGAGGCGGCTCAGGAGCAGGTTGACCTTGACCTGTGCGCCCTCGGCGCGCGGGCGGACCGGTGCGGCACTGGTGCCAGGGCCGGTGCCGGCGGCGTCGTCTGTGTCGAGCAGGCGATCGAGGACCTCCGGCGCGACGTTCACGAGGACGTGCTCGCCCTCGACGTGGCGCTCGTGGCCGTTGCGCAGGTAGGACACCGAGCCGTCCGGGTGGATGGCCGTGACCTCGGCGCCCGTGACGATGCGGGCGCCGGCCTCGCGGGCGACGCGGGCCAGCTCGCCGGTGACCGCGCCCATCCCGCCGATGGGGACGTCCCACTCCCCGGTGCCCTGACCGATGACGTGGTAGAGGAAGCAGCGGTTCTGGTCGAGCGACGGGTCGGAGACGCTGGCGAAGGTGCCGATGAGGGCGTCCGTCGCCGCGACGCCCCGCACGAGGTCGCTCTGCAGGCGCGACTCGATGAAGCCGCCGATGGGTCGCTCGATCAGTGCGTCCCACAGCTCGTCGTCGCCGACGAGCGCACGGGCCTCCGACCGGGTGAGGAGCGGCTCGGTGACCGTGGGCCAGAGCGCGCGGGCGACCTCGCCGGTGGACTCGTAGAACTCGGTGAACGCCTGGGCGTCGCTCTCGGCGCCGACCCGGGCGAAGGAGGCCGCCGTGGCCTCCTGGTCGGTGTTGTCGATGAGCAGGCCGGCGCCGGCGGGGTCGCCCGGCACCGGCGTGTAGGACGAGTACCGGCGGCGGGCGAGCCGGATGTCGAGCCCGAGGTCGTCGATGACGCGCTGGGGGAGCAGGCTCACGAGATAGGAGTAGCGCGAGAGGCGCGCCTCCACGCCCGGGAAGGCCTGCGCGCTGACGGCGGCGCCGCCGACGTCGTCGAGCCGTTCGAGCAGGATCACGCTCTTGCCCGCCTTCGCCAGATAGGCGGCGGCGGTGAGCCCGTTGTGGCCGCCGCCGACGATCACGACATCGTGCGTCGCAGCGGGGGAGGAGGGTGCGCTGTCCGTCATGCAAGAGAGCCTAGGGGACGCTCCCGGCGAGACGAATGACTCCACAGCACCCGGCGCTGCTGCGACTTCTCCACAAGTTCGAGCGCCGCCAGCGTCCGTGCGGCCGGTGTCGTTACAGTCGTGGTCATGGTGGATGACACGGACGGCGCCCCGCAGCGCCCCGCTCAGCTGGCCCACGAGGCCGTCGAGCTGGTGCGCGTCTGGCTGGCCGAGAGCTCGCGCGCAGGCGACGGCTCCCGGCAGGACCCGGCGGCGGAGCGCCTCGCCGGCGTGCTCCGCGATCCGGACGGGCTCGACTTCGCCGTCGGTTTCGTGGACGGCGTGGCCCGCCCGCAGGACCTCTTCGTCGCGGGATACAACCTGCAGCGCGTCGCCAAGCGCATCCCGCGCTTCCTCCCCTGGTACATGCGGCTGGCGATCTGGCTGGGCGGCGTCTTCGGGCCGGTGATCCCGTGGGTCGTCATCCCCATCGCACGCCGGGTGCTCCGACGGATGGTCGGCCACCTCGTGGTGGACGCGACCCCGCAGAAGCTCGGGCCGGCCATCGCGCACCTGCGCTCGTCGTCCGATCCCCAGGGCCACGGCGCGCGACTCAACCTGAACCTCCTCGGCGAGGCGGTGCTCGGGGAGGCGGAGGCCGCACGCCGGCTGGAAGGCACGCGCGCACTGCTCGCGCGGGACGATGTCGACTACGTCTCGATCAAGGTCTCGTCGATCGCGTCGCAGCTGTCGATGTGGTCGTTCGACGAGACCGTGCAGCGGGTGGTCGAACGGCTCACCCCGCTCTACGAGCTCGCGGCCTCGTCGCCGACCCCCAAGTTCATCAACCTCGACATGGAGGAGTACCGCGACCTCGACCTCACCGTCGCGGTCTTCACCGGCATCCTCGGTCAGCCGCGGCTGCGCGGGCTCGAGGCCGGCATCGTGCTCCAGGCGTACCTGCCCGACGCGCTCGACGCCCTGCAGACGCTCACCGAGTGGGCGACGGACCGCCGCCTCCAGGGCGGAGCCCCCATCAAGGTCCGCGTCGTCAAAGGGGCGAACCTGGCCATGGAGCGGGTGGACTCCGCCATCCACGGGTGGCCGCTGGCGACCTACGGAAGCAAACTCGAGACCGACGCCAACTACAAGCGCGTGCTGGACTGGGCGCTGACGCCCGAGCACACGGACGCGGTGAAGATCGGCGTCGCCGGCCACAACCTCTTCGACGTCGCCTACGCCTGGCTGCTCGCCTCCCAGCGGGGCGTCACGGAGCGGATCGACTTCGAGATGCTGCTCGGAATGGCGACGGCGCAGGCCGACGCGGTCAAGCGGACGGTGGGCGGGCTCCTCCTGTACACGCCGGTCGTCGACCCGGGTGAGTTCGACGTGGCGATCTCGTACCTCATCCGCCGCCTGGAGGAGAACGCGAGCCAGGAGAACTTCATGTCCGCGGTCTTCGAGCTCGACTCGGACCCGGCGCTGTTCGATCGGGAGAAGGACCGGTTCCTGGCCTCCGTGGCCGCCCTCGAAGCCGACCCGCTTCCGCGCGGCGCCGCACCCGTGCCGCACCGCCAGCAGGACCGCACGCGCGAGTGGGAGGAGGCGACCGCGCCCTCGTTCACCCGGCCACCGGCGGCGCTCCCGTCCGCCCAGACCGAGGAGGGGCTGACGAGCGTGGTGCTCGGGCTGTCCCGGGGTTCCGCGGGAGACGGCCTCTTCGACGTCGAGGATCCGGCCCTCCCTTCGACGGACCCGGACGCGCCGGCCGACCAGCCGCACGCCACCGCCGCAGCCTCTGCCCCCGCCGCACCCTCCGTGCCGCCGGGGACGGCGGCCGCCGCGTTCCGCAACGCTCCGGACACCGACCCCTCCATCGCCGCCAACCGCGCCTGGGGCCGGCGCATCCTCTCGCGCTCGACCGCATCCGACCTCGGCTCCGCGACCATCGCGGCCGCGGCCGTGACCGACGCCACCCGGCTCGAGACGATCCTCCGCCAGACGGTCGCGGCCGGCACCTCGTGGGGGACGCGGAGCGGTTACGAGCGCGCCGCCGTGCTCGACCGCGCCGGCCACGCGCTGGAGGCCAACCGCGACCGCCTCATCGAGATCATGGCGGCCGAGACGGGCAAGACCATCGCGGAGGCCGACCCGGAGGTCAGCGAGGCGGTCGACTTCGCGCACTACTACGCCGCGCTCGCGCGCGACCTCGACCGCGTGCAGGGAGCGCGGTTCGTCCCGTCGGCCCTCACCGTCGTGACACCGCCGTGGAACTTCCCGGTCGCCATCCCCGCCGGCTCCGTGCTCTCGGCGCTCGCCGCCGGCAGCGGCGTGATCATCAAGCCGGCGCCGCAGGCCAAGCGCTGCGCCGCCGTGCTCGTGGAGGCGCTGTGGGAGGCCGGCATCCCGCGAGAGCTGCTCGCGCTCGCCGACGTGCCCGAGAACGAGCTCGGTCGATCGCTCATCGCGGACCCGCGGGTCGGCCGCGTCATCCTCACCGGCTCCTACGAGACGGCGAAGCTCTTCCGCTCGTGGCGAGCCGACCTCCCCCTGCTGGCGGAGACGAGCGGCAAGAACACCATCATCGTGACGCCGAGCGCCGACTACGACCTCGCCGTCTCCGACATCGTGAAGAGCGCGTTCGGCCACGCCGGCCAGAAGTGCTCCGCGGCGAGCCTCGTCATCCTGGTCGGCTCGGTCGCGCGCTCGGAGCGGTTCCGGCGCCAGCTGGTCGACGCCGCGACGAGCCTGCGGGTCGGGTACCCGTCCGACCCGACCAGCCAGATGGGGCCGCTCATCGAGCCCGCCTCCGGCAAGCTGCTGCACGCGCTCACCACCCTCGGATCCGACGAGGAGTGGCTCGTGGAGCCGAAGCGGCTGGACGACACCGGGCGTCTCTGGTCGCCGGGCATCCGCACGGGAGTCGCGCCCGGCTCCTACTTCCACCTCACCGAGTTCTTCGGACCCGTCCTCGGGATCATGACCGCCCGGACCCTGGACGAGGCGGTGCGGTACCAGAACTCCGTCGAGTACGGCCTCACGGCCGGCCTGCACTCCCTCGACGCGGACGAGCTGGCCGAGTGGCTGGAGACGGTCGAGGCGGGCAACCTCTACGTCAACCGCGGCATCACCGGCGCGATCGTGCGGCGCCAGCCGTTCGGGGGCTGGAAGCGGTCGTCCGTCGGCGCCGGCACGAAGGCGGGCGGGCCCAACTACCTGTTCGGCCTCGGCGGATGGGTGCCGGAGACCGGACGGTCCAGCGCCAGCCTGCACCTGCGCGGCCTCGAGGACCGCGTCTCCGACCTCATCGAGTCGGGGCAGTCGTCGATGGATTACGCGGCGTTCGACCTCGTCCGCCGATCGGCGCTCAGCGACGCGATCGCGGTCGCGACCGAGTACCGGCAGGTGAAGGACGTGTCGGAGCTCGGCGTCGAACGCAACCTGCTCCGCTACCGTCCGGTTCCGGTGACCATCCGGCTCTCGGAGGGGAGCACCCTCGCGGAGCTGCTCCGGATCGTGGCGGCGGGGACCATCGCGCGCTCGCCGTTCGCGGTGAGCACCGCGCTCCGCCTGCCCCGCGGGACCCACCAGCTCCTCCGCGAGCGCGAGATCGACGTCACCGTGGAGGACGATGCCCAGTGGCTGGCGCGCCTGCGCGGCGGCATCCCGGGCGTGCACCGGATCCGGCTCATCGGCGGCGACCCGGTGGCCGTCGCGGAGGCGCTCGGCGGCACCCCCGACGTGGCCGTCTACGCCGGCGCCGTGACCCCGTCCGGCCGGGTCGAGGTGCTCCCGTTCGTCCACGAGCAGGCGATCTCGATCACGAACCACCGCTTCGGCAACCCCACCCGGTTCTCCGACGACGTGATCTGACCCGCGCGTAGGCTGAAGACATGACGACCCCCGCCTCCGCCCCGTCCGCCGTGCCGTCGCTCGCCCTCAACTCGGGCGGCTCCATCCCGCAGCTGGGGCTCGGCACCTGGCCGCTCGACGACACCGACGTCGAGAAGGCCGTCATCGCCGCGGCCGAGCTGGGTTACCGTCACGTCGACACCGCGGTCAAGTACGGCAACGAGGTCGGCGTCGGCCGCGGAGTCGCCGCGAGCGGCGTGCCGCGCGAGGACTGGTTCGTCACCACCAAGCTCGACGGCGAGTACCAGGGCAAGGACCGGGCGGTCGCCGGCCTCGACGCGAGCCTCGACCGGCTCGGCCTGGAGTACGTCGACCTGCTCCTCATCCACTGGCCGCTCCCCGCGCGCGGCGAGTTCGTCTCCACCTGGGAGACGTTCATCCGCCTGCGCGAGGCGGGGAAGGCCCGCGCCATCGGCGTCTCGAACTTCAAGCCGGCGCACATCGACGCGCTCATCGCCGCCACCGGCGTCGTCCCCGCGGTCAACCAGATCCAGCTCAGCCCGGCGATCACCCGGCGCGAACAGCGCGCCTACGACACCGAGCACGGCATCCTGACCGAGTCGTGGAGCCCGCTGGGCGGCGGCTCGGGCGACCTCCTCTCGTCCCGGGTGCTCGCGCGCGTGGCCGAGAAGCACGATCGCACCCCGGCGCAGACCGTGCTGCGGTGGCACCTCCAGAACGGTCTGGTGGTCATCCCGAAGTCGGCGAACCCGCAGCGGATGGCCGACAACCTCGGCGCGTTCGGCTTCGAACTGGACGCCGACGATCTCGCCGCCCTCGACACCCTCGACGAGGGCCCGGACGCCGGGGTCGACTCAGACCGCAGCGGTCACTGATCGATCGGGCGCACCAGCGGGAGCGAGACCGTCACCACGAGGCCGTTCGGGCGCCCGTTGGCGAGGAGGACGTCCCCGCCGGCCGCGCCGGCCAGAGCCGCGACGATCGCCAGACCGAGCCCGCCACCCGCACCCGAGGTCGACGTGCGCGCGCCATCGGCACGGGTGAAGCGGTCCAGCGCCACCGGGATGAACTCCTCGGGCATCCCGGGGCCGGTGTCGCGCACCGTGAGCACGACCCGGTCCGCGTCGACGGCGACCTCTGCCGTCACCGTCGCATCCCCGTGCCCGGGCACGGAGCGGATCGCCGTGATGGCGTTGCCCAGCAGGTTGTCCAGGATGCGGCCCACGTCGGTCGGACTGAGCGCGATCCGGGCATCCGCGGCCGGCCGGCGGCGCGGGTCGTACTCGAAGTCGACCGAGATGCTGCCGGCGTCGTCGTCGCCGCTCGCGAGGAGACGGGCGCGATCGATCGCGTCCGTGAGCTCGTCGACGAGGGTCCGCCAGTCGATGCGGCCGCTCGTCGGGCCCGCCTCGATGCGGGAGAGCTCGAGCAGGTTGTTGGCGAGCTGCCCCAGGCGCAACGCGGTCGCGTGCGAGGAGCGGATGTCGTGGAGGAGCGCGTCCGAGTCGCCGGCGTCGAGCTCGGCGAGCTCCAGCTGCCCGCGCAGCACGGCCAGCGGTGTGCGCAGTTCGTGGCTGGCGTCCGAGACCATCTGGCGCTCACGATCGGCCGAGGCTCGCAGCCGCCGGATCAGATCGTTGAGCGTGGTGGCCAGCTCGGAGAGCTCGTCCTGAGCGGGACCGACGGTGAGGACGGTGGTCGACGCCTCCTGGCTCGTGCGCTCCTCGCCCGCGATGAGTTCGGCCTGCTCGCGCATCCTGCTCACCGGGCGGAGGGCGGCGCGCGCCAGCAGCCACGACGCACCGCCGAAGCCGAGGATGAGCACGCCGGCCCCGATCAGCAGCGCGGCCGTCAGCCGGTCGAGGATGAGGGCGGTCGTCTCGTCGTTGCGCGCCGCGACGATGTGCACGACCCCGTCGGAGGTCTCCACCGTCTGGGTCAGCACCAGATACTGGTCGTCCCCGAGCTGGTACATGGTCGGAGCGGAGCCGAACGAGATGAGCTTGTCGACCTTCGGCTCCATCGCCGCGGGGAGCGTCGAGGCGAGGATGGCGCCGCTGGCATCGACGACGGCGAGCTCCTGGCCGCCGCCGGGAAGATCGAAAGGCCCCTGCGGACTGTTCTTGACCGACTCGGCGGGGGCGGCGATGTCGTTGTCGAGCAGCGTGACCGTCGCGTTGTGGAGGATGGAGGCCACGCCGATGCGGATGACGACGACCGCCGCGAGGCCGAAGAGCGAGGCGACGAGGAGGCTGCCGATGGTGATACGCGCCGTGATCGACAGGCGTCGCAGCCAGCTCACGACGTCGACGTCTCCAGCTTCTCGTCCTGCTTGTTCTCGCCGGCCGCCTTCGCGTCGAGGGCGTTCTTGGCGTCGAGCCGGTAGCCGCGCCCGCGCTCGGTGACGATCGAGAGGCCGGCCTCGGCGAGGTCGAGCTTCTTGCGCAGGTACGAGACGTATTGGTCGATCACGTTGGTGCCGATGTTCTCGGTGGTGCCCCACACCGACTCCAGGATGTCGGCGCGCGAGAGCGTCTTGTCCGGGTTGGTGGCGAAGAGACGCAGCAGGGTGAACTCGCGGCGGCTGAGCGGCATCTCGTGGCCGTCGACGAGCGCCTGATGCTCGTGCGAGTCGACCGTGAGACGGCCCACGGTGACCTGGGGGCGCATCCCGGTCGGCTCCCGGCGCAGCAGGGCGCGCACGCGGGCGGCCAGCTCGGCGAAGGCGAACGGCTTGGTGAGGTAGTCGTCGGCCCCGGAGTCGAGGCCGTGCACGCGGTCCTCGATCGCGTCGCGCGCGGTGAGGAGCAGGATCGGCATGGGGTTGGCCGCCTCGCGGATGTGGCGGCACAGCTCGAACCCGCTCATCCCGGGCAGCATCACGTCGATGGCGGCGGCCGAGTAGGCGTCGCTCCGCAGCGCGATCAGTGCGTCGACGCCGTTCGTGACGAGGGTGACCTCGTATCCTTCGGCGGCGAGACCGCGCTGGACGAGGCCTCCCATGTCCGGGTCGTCTTCCACAACGAGCAGCTTCATGCGCCCATCGTGCCACTCTTCGCCGTGGCGGCGCTCGGTTCCGTGGTCGCAGCGCGTCGCACGGTCTGAGGATTCTCGCAGAGGACGTTCAGGCTTCTTCGACCACGGAACGGAGGGATGCGAGCGTCGACGCCCAATTGTCGGCCATGCGCTCGGCCTCCGTCCGGTCGGCGCATCCGTCCTGCGTGATGGTCACGACGGTCGTGTCGCCGTCGTCGGAGAGCAGGTACGAGACGGTCTGGTAGCTGTCCGGGACGTCGGGCTTGCCGCTGAGCGGGCTGTAGTAGCTGGTGACGAGGCGCTCGCCGGGGACGATCTCGAGGATGGTCCCCTTGTCTTCGTACGGCTTCCCGTCCCACTCGCCGCGGTAGGTGATCGGGCCGCCCTCCCGCCAGTCGGTCGTGACGCGGGTGCCGTACATATAACGGGCGATGGTGTCGGGGTCGGTCAGAGCGTGCCAGATCGCATCGCGTGATGCGGCGATCGGGAGGCTCGTCCGTGCTGTCTCGGTCATCTCCCGAGTGTGCGCCGGCCCGCCGCCGTCGTCTTGAAGATTCGCGACGGGGTCAGGAGTTGCCGCGGTTGATCAGGCGCGACAGCACGATCGCGCTGCGCGTGTGATCGACGTTGGGCGCCAGGCGCACCTTCTCGAGGGCGGCCTCCAGGCTCGGGATGTCGCGGGAGCGGATGTGGACGATCGCGTCGGCGCTGCCCGTCACGGTTCCCGCGTCCACGACTTCCGGGACGGCCGAGAGGATCCGCAGGAGCTCTTCGGGCGAGACGGTGCCGCGGCAGAAGAGCTCGACGTAGGCCTCGGTGCTCATGCCGTCGATCGCGGGGTCGACCTGGATGGTGAACCCGCGGATGACCCCGTCGGCCACCAGGCGGTCCACGCGGCGCTTCACCGCGGAGGCGGACAGCCCCACGACCGAGCCGATATCGCCGTAGCCCGCGCGCGCGTTCTGGCGGAGAAGGTCGAGGATGCTGCGATCGAGGTTGTCCACGGCGCAAGCATAGGGTGGATCATTGCGCGTCAGGGAGTGTTACGCGGGAATCGTGCGTGGGCGCGCACGAGTCGCTCGCGACCGGCCCGCTTCTCAGCGAGCTGATCTGCACGCCTCCGGCGCCGACGGCGGGTTTTTCAAGTGAACGCGGCCTCCCGCAGCTTCCGGTGGAGTGGGACCATGTGCGCATGAGCGACACCAGTGATGTGACACCGGCGCCCCGGCCGAAGAACCGCGACAGCCACGGCTTCTTCGGCCAGCCGCGATCCCTGGCGAACATCTTCGGGGTGGAGATGTGGGAGCGGTTCTCGTTCTACGGGATGCAGGGCATCCTGCTCATCTACCTCTACTACTCCGCCACGAAGGGCGGCCTCGGGATCGACCAGCCGACCGCGGCCGGTATCGTCGGCGCCTACGGCGGTGCGGTCTACCTGTCGACCATCCTCGGCGCCTGGCTGGCCGACCGGCTCTTCGGTTCGGAGCGGGTGCTGTTCTGGAGCGCGGTCGTCATCATGGCGGGACACATCGCACTCGCCCTGCTGCCCGGATTCGCGGGCGTGACGGTCGGTTTGATCTTCGTCGCGGTGGGCAGCGGGGGGCTGAAGGCCAACGCGACGCGGATCGTCGGGACCCTCTACGACGAGCACGACTCCCGGCGCGATGCCGGGTTCTCGCTGTTCTACCTCGGCATCAATCTGGGTGCGTTCCTCGGACCGCTGCTCACGGGGTTGCTGCAGACCACGCTCGGCTTCCACTACGGCTTCGGGCTCGCGGCGGTCGGGATGGCGATCGGCCTCATCCAGTACTCGCTCGGCCGCAAGCGGCTCCCGGAGGAGGCGCGCGCCGTCCCGAACCCGCTGCGGGCGAAGCGGTACCCGCTCGTCATCGGTGTGGCCGCGGCCGGCGTGATCATCGTCGTCGCGCTCGTGCTCACCGGCGTGATCACGGCGCAGAACCTGGCGCTCGTCGTGATCGCCGTGACCATCGCGGCCGCGATCGCGTACTTCGCGGTCATCCTCTCCTCCCGCCTGGTCAGCCGCGAGGAGCGCAGCCGGATCGTGGCGTTCATCCCGCTCTTCATCACCAGCGCGGCGTTCTGGTCCCTCTACCAGCAGCAGTTCACGGTGCTCACGATCTACTCCGACGAACGCCTCGACCGGAACCTGTTCGGCTGGGAGTTCCCGGTCTCGTGGGTGCAGTCCATCAACCCGGTCTTCATCATCGTGCTCTCCGGCGTCTTCGCCGCGATCTGGACGAAATGGGGCGACAAGCAGCCGTCGACCCCGATCAAGTTCGCCGCGGGGACCATCATCATGGGACTCGCCTTCTGGCTGTTCCTGTTCTGGGCCGGAGGCGGCAAGAACAGCACCCCGCTGCTCGCGGTGGTCGGCATCCTGCTCGCCTTCACCGTCGCCGAACTCCTGCTCTCGCCGGTCGGCCTCTCCGCCTCCACCAAACTCGCGCCGCACGCGTTCCAGGCGCAGATGGTCGCCCTGTTCTTCCTCTCCGTCGCCCTCGGATCCGCGATGGCCGGGCAGCTCGCCAAGCTGTACTCGCCGAAGACCGAAGGCATCTACTTCGGCATCATCGGAGGGGTGGCGGTCGCCGTGGGTGTCGTCCTCGTGCTGCTCACCCCCTGGGTGCTGCGCATGATGCGCGGCGTGCGCTGACCGGCATCCGCAGGACCGGCTCCCGTCCGACCGGCTCCCTGTCAGGGAACCGCACGGATCGCAGCGCCTCCCGCATGGGATCCGTCAGGACGGCCCCACGGGAGGCGCTCGCCGCGTAGACCGGACGCATGACCCTCACCCGCATCATCCCCACGCTCCGCTGCAGCATCCCCGAACCGCTCGACGCCACCCGCTGGCCCGCACACACGCACCCCACGACGACCGACGTGGTCATCGCCGGCGTCTCGCTCGTCCGCCTCGCCGACTGGTGCACCACACCCTGCGTGCACACCGACGACGACGCTGCCGCCGTCGTCACCGCGGTCACGAACGTCACCCGGCACCCCGGAGGCGGCCTCGACGTCGAACTCGACGCCGACCTGCGCACGATCGCCGCCGAGACGTCCCAGGCCCGACTCATCGGCCGCGCCTCCCCGGCGCCGCTCTGCGCCGTCCACGCCGGCCCCCGCCTGATGGACCTGCCCGCCGACCTGCACCCGGGCGATCTCGTCGCCCTCCCCGCCCACGGGCCCGTCACCCTCGGCCAGGTGGACCCGCACCGCCACGCCAGCAGCGGCGCAGCGACCGCGGAGCCGGCCGGTCACTGCGGCCGGTGAGCGGGCGCTGAGCGGCACTCCGGCGCCCGTTCGCACATCGGCCACGCAGATCAAGCGAGCGCCATTCAGCAGTATCCTTGCTGAATGGAACTCCGCCAGCTCGAGCACTTCGTCACGGTCGCGGAGGAGCGGCACTTCACCCGCGCCGCCGAGCTGCTGCAGATCTCGCAATCGGGGCTGTCGGCCTCCATCCGCTCCCTCGAGCAGGAGCTGGGGACCTCCCTCTTCATCCGGAGCACCCGCCGCGTCGAGCTGACGACGGCCGGGCAGGCCCTGCTCGCCGACTCCGTGCGCACGCTGGCCAGCGCCGCCGCCGCCCGGGACGCCGTCGCCGCGGTGCGCGGACTGCAGCGAGGCCGGCTGACGGTCGGCGCCGAGCCGTGCCTCGGGTCCGTGGACCTGCCCGCCGAGCTGGCCGCCTTCCGCACCGCCAACCCGGGGGTGGAGGTGCGCCTCCGCCAGACGGGGTCCGTCGAGCTGGTGGACGCGGTGGCGAACGGCCAGGTGGATGTCGCCCTCGTCGTCGACACCGGTCACACGCCCGTCGGGGTGCGGCTGCGACGGCTGAGCACGCAGGACCTGCTCGTGCTGTGCCACCCCGGGCACCGCTACTCCGGCGAGGAGAGCCTCCCGATCGAGAGCCTGCGCGGCGAGACCATGATCGGCTTCCAGGAGGGGTGGGGCGCGCAGGCGCTCACCCGACGGGCGTTCGCGGCGGCGGGGTTGGACTACCGGCCCGCGATGGAGGTCAACGACGTGCACCCCCTGCTCGACCTGGTCGGCTACGACCTGGGCGTGGCCGTGGTCCCGGCGAGCTTCGCTCGCAAGCGCCCCGACACGCTGCGGGCCGTCCCGCTCTCGGGTGATGTCCCGAAGTGGAACGTGGCGGTCGCGGCGTCGGAGGAGCCCAGCCCGGCTGCGGCTGCCTTCCTGAGACAGGTCAGCATCGCCTGAGTAGCCCCTCCACCGATCGATCGCGGGGACGGACCGATCGGTGGATCCGCCGAGCGCGCCCCGTCGCGACGCTGGAACCATGACTCGCACATCCGCTCGCTCCTCCGCCCGTCCCGACAGCGCCGCCCGTCGCGCCGCCTTCCGTCCGATCCTCATCCTGCTCACCTCCTTCCTCGTGGTCAGCGTGGCGATGGAGGCCGCGCTCCTCGTCCAGAGCACGACCGGCGGCGAGGTCGCCATCGCCGTCTGGATCCGCTGCTCCCTCGTGCTCGGCAGCGCGGTCGTGCTGCTGCTGATCGCGCTCGCCGCGGCGCGCGGCTCGCGATCGTCGTGGCTGCGGCTGCTGATCATCGCCCCGATCGTGGTGGTGGCGGTGGTCGTCATCGTCTCCATCCCCGGCTTCCTCCCCGACTGGGTGCGCCTCGAGCAGGCCGTGTGCGGCGCCCTCGTGCTCCCCGCCGCGATCCTGACCGCCCTGCCACGCACGCGTGCCCTCTTCCCCGCGGGCGCGTAGGGTCGGCACCATGGTCGATCCGCGCTGGCGGACCGTGCTCACGGTCGCGCCCTATCTGGTTGCGGGAATGCTCGCGGCCTTCGCCGTGGGCGTGGGATGGGGCCGGTGGACCACGCTCGTGCCCGAGCTCATCCTGTGCGCGGCGTACGCCGGATGGGTGCTCGTGCTGCGCGACCTCCCGCTGCCGTGGCGCGGCCGTCCGGCGGCGATCGCGACGCTGATGGCCGGCACCATCGGCATCAACCTCGCCCTCGTCCAGCTCGACAGCTGGTTCGCGTTCCTCACGATCGCGACCTTCTCGCTCGCCTACTCGCTCGTCGAGTGGCCGTGGGAGCTGCTGGCGGTCGGTGCCACGGCGGTGGTCGCGGGCGTGGCCCAGGCCTCCGGGCTCGGGCTCGACCTCGCGGGGATCGCCGGACGCGTGGCGGTGGTGGCGATCAACGTGGTCATCATGTGCGGGCTCTCGTTCGGGCTCCGCGTCGCCAGGCGGCAGGAGGAGCGCGCGGCGACCGTGCTCGAGCGCGCGCGGCTCGCCCACGAGATCCACGACACGCTCGCCCAAGGCTTCGCCGGCATCGTGATGCAGTTGCAGGCGGCCGAGCAGGCCGACGACGATGCGAACCGCGACCGGCACACAGGAGCGGCACTGGCCCTGGCCCGCGAGGGGCTCGCGGAGGCGAGGCGCTCGCTGCACGCCCTGCGCCCGGCCGCCCTCGACGCGGCCGGGCTCGCCGACGCGATCGCGGAGGCCGCGCGACGCTGGTCGGAGCGGACGGGCATCCCGGTCGACGTCGATGCGCGCGAGGCGGCGGCCCCGCTCCCGACGGACGCCGAGGTCGCGCTGCTGCGGACCACCCAGGAGGCGCTCGCGAACGTGGAGCGTCACGCCGATGCGCACCGCGTCACGCTGACCCTGCGCCACGACGCCCGAGGCGCCCGGTTGGAAGTGCGCGACGACGGCCGCGGGTTCGACCCGGCCTCACCGCGCCGGGACGACATCGACGGCGGCTACGGTCTGATCGCGATGCGCGAGCGCATCTCGGGGCTCGCGGGACGGGTCGTGATCGAGTCGAGCCCCGGGCGGGGCACCGCGGTGCGCGTCGAGGTGCCGGCATGAGCGCCGTGCGGCTGCTGGTCGCCGACGATCACCCGGTCGTGCGCGACGGGATCGTCGGCATGGTCTCCTCGGATCCGGAGATCGACGTCGTCGGCGAAGCATCCGACGGCGCTGAGGCGGTCGGACTCGCGCGAGCGCTCGAGCCGGACGTCGTGCTGATGGATCTGCGCATGCCGGGGATGGACGGCGTCAGCGCGATCCGGGAGCTGACGCGGCTGGGCGTGCGGAGCCGCGTCGTCGTCCTCACCACCTACGCCTCGGACGCGGACGTGCTGCCGGCGATCGAGGCCGGCGCCACCGGCTACCTCCTCAAGGACGTGCCGCGCGACGAGCTCGTGCGCGCGATCCACGCGGCGGCGAGCGGGCACGCGCCGATCGCCCCGGCCGTCGCGTCGCGGCTGGTCGACCGGGTGCGAACGCCGGAGGCGGGACTGCTCAGCCCGCGCGAGCTGCAGGTGCTCGCACTCGTCGCCGACGGTGCGACGAACCGGGAGGCGGGCAGTCGCCTCCACGTCAGCGAGGCGACGGTGAAGACGCACCTCCTCAGCGTCTACGCCAAGCTGGGTGTCGGGGATCGCGCGGCGGCCGTGGCGGAAGGTTTCCGTCGAGGACTGCTCGGCGCATCCTCCTCCTGAGGCGCCCCGTCCGACCCGCGCGGGCCGTCGTCACGGTGCCGTTACAAACCTTTTACATGTGTAGAGTGGAAATAACTTGCAAGCACACGTCGAAGTGTGAAGGATAGTTTCATTCCCGGATGCACGGCATCCACCAACACATTCCCGGTTTCGAAGAGGAGACAGCACCATGAAGAAGCGCTACCTCTCCGTCGCCGCCGTCACGATCGCAGCACTGGCCCTCACGGCCTGCTCGAGCGGTGGCAGCGGCGATGGGGGCTCGGTCGACGCGAAGGGCCAGAAGCTCAGCGTGTGGATCATGCAGGGCACCAACCCCGACTCCACGGCCTTCTTCAAGGAGGTCGGCGACGAGTTCAAGAAGGAGACCGGAGCCACGCTCGACGTGCAGTTCGTCCAGTGGGCCGACGCGCATGACCGGTTCGTGACCTCCATCGCCGGCAACACCACCCCGGACGTGGCGGAGACCGGCACCACCTGGACCACCGAGTTCGCCGACGCCGGGGCGCTCGCCCCCATCGGCGACGACGTCAAGAAGGCTGGCCTCGAGGACGACCTGGTGAAGGGCCTCAAGGAGGCGGGCACCTACGACGGCGAGCTCTACGGCATGCCGTGGTACGCCGGCGTCCGCTCGCTGGTCTACCGCGCCGACGTCTTCAAGGAGCTCGGCATCGAGGCTCCGAAGACGTGGGACGACATCGTCGCTGCGGGCGAGAAGATCAAGGCCGCCAAGCCCGACATGATCCCGTTCGCCGTTCCCGGCACCGCCGAGTTCGGCGTGTACCCGTGGGTCTGGGGCGCGGGCGGCCAGGTCGCCACCGAGAAGGGCGGCACCTGGACCTCGGGTCTCGACAGCGCCAAGTCGCGTGAGGGCATCCAGTTCTACACCGACCTCGCCACCAAGTACGGCTTCTCCACCTCCGGCGCCACCACCTGGAAGGAGACCGACGTGCTCGACAACTTCAACCAGGGCAAGGTCGCGATGGCCATCCAGGGCTCCTGGACCCCCGCCACGATCGTGCAGAAGGCCCCCGACCTCGAGGGCAAGATCGCCGCGACGCCCATCCCGGGCAAGGACGGCGGCATCAGCCCGTCGGTGCTCGGCGGTTCGCACCTGAGCGTGTTCAACACGGCCAAGAACAAGGACCTCGCCTGGAAGTTCGTCGAGATGATGACCACGGGCAAGTACGCCCAGGAGTGGGCGTCGCAGACCGGCTACTTCTCCGGCCTGACCTCGCTCGTCAAGAAGGCGATGGAGTCGGACGACCCGCTGGTGAAGCCCTTCGCCACGCAGATGGTCGACGGCGGCGCGTCCGTGCCGGTCACCCCGCAGTTCGGCGCGGTGCAGGCCAAGCAGACGACCAACGCGATGATCCAGTCCATCCTCTCCGGGCAGAAGACGGTCGACCAGGCGACGACCGACGCGGCCAAGGAGATGACCCAGCTGCTGAACGACAAGTAGCCCGATGGCCATCGACGTTCGTCCCGAGACGCCGGCCGTGCGCACCGCGCGCGGCCGGCGCCCCGGCGCCCCCGCCCCGAAGCGCAAGCGCTCGTTCATCGCCGTGAGCCGGCCGTGGCTGCTGCTCGCCCCCGCGCTGGTGGTGCTCGCCGGGCTGCTGCTGTGGCCCCTGATCCGCGTGGTCATCATCTCGCTGCAGGACTACGGTCTGCGCGAGATCGTCAGCGGCAAGACGAACTTCATCGGCTTCGACAACTACGCCGAGATCTTCGGCAACTCCACGCTGTGGACGGTCGCGCTCCCCAACACGGTGATCTTCGCCATCCTGTCGGTCGCCGGCACGGTCGCCCTCGGCACGCTCGTCGCGCTGCTGATGGCGAGCCTCGGCCCGACCTGGCGGACCATCGTCGGCAGCGCCATCATGATCGCCTGGGCGATGCCCGCGGTGACCGGCACCTACGTCTGGGTCTGGATCTTCGACGCGGACAACGGCATCGTCAACCAGGTGCTCAAGAACCTCGGGCTGATGCACGAGTCGTTCAACTGGTTCACCAACCCGTTCACGTTCTACGGGATCGTGCTCCTCAACATCATCCACCACGGCTTCCCGTTCGTCGCGATCACCGTTCTGGCCGGTCTGCTCGGCGTCTCGAAGGAGATGCTGGAGGCGGCCGCGATGGACGGCGCGGGAGCGGTGCGCCGCTTCTTCTCGATCATCGTGCCGTCGCTGAAGCAGGTCTTCGCCGTGGTGATCATCCTGTCCACGATCTGGGACTTCAAAGTCTTCGCGCAGGTCTATCTGATGCCGGGAGGCTCCGGGTCCAACCGCCAGGTGCTCAACCTCGGCGTGTGGTCGTACGTGGAGTCGTTCGGTCAGAACCGGTACGGCTTCGGATCCGCGATCGCCGTCCTGCTCACGCTGGTGCTGCTCGCGATCACGGTCGTCTACGTCCGCACGATGCTCAAGGAGGACAAGCTGTGAAGCGCTCGATCGGCGGCAAGATCGGCAAGGGCGTCCTCGTCGCCCTGCTGCTCGTCTTCACGCTCTTCCCCGTCTACTGGATGCTGTCCAGCGCGTTCGACAAGCGCGCGTCGAGCGGCGGCCAGTCGCTCATCCCGCAGGAGTTCACGCTCGACAACTTCGCGTACGTGCTCACCAAGGGCGGCTTCGACGTCTTCCTCCGCAACTCGCTGATCGTCGCGGTCGCGGTCGTGGTGATCTCGGCGGTCCTCGCCCTGCTGGCGTCGGTCGCGGTGGCGCGGTTCAACTTCAAGTTCCGCACCGCGATGCTGTTCATGATCCTGTCGGTGCAGATGGTGCCGCTGGAGGCCCTCGTCATCCCGCTGTTCGTGCAGGTGCGCGACCTCGGCCTCCTGAACCAGCTGCTCGGCCTGATCGTCGTGTACGTCGCGCTGTCCCTGCCCTTCGGCATCTGGATGCTGCGCGGCTTCGTGGCGGCGGTGCCGGTCGAGCTGGAGGAGGCCGCGTACCTCGACGGCGCCAGCTGGTGGCGGATGTTCCGCTCGGTGCTGTTCCCGCTCGTGATGCCCGGACTGGTCGCGACCAGCGTCTTCGCCTTCATCACGGCGTGGAACGAGTTCATCTTCGCGATGACCCTGCTGGGCGGCGCGAGCGACAACTACACCGTCGCGATCGGCCTGAAGCAGTTCTTCGGCGAGCACACCAACGAGTGGGGCTACGTGATGGCGGCCTCGACGATCATCACGATCCCGGTCATGATCTTCTTCGTGCTGGTCCAGCGCCGCCTGTCGAGCGGCCTGGTCGCCGGCGCGGTCAAGGGCTAGGGGGAGCAGGATGAGCGCGAGCACCGATCCGGGGGTTCGCTCGCTGGTCGCGAGCGTGCTGTGGCCCGGCTTCCTGGGCCGGACGGCGCCGGACTGGCTGCTGCACGCCCTCGAGGAGGGGCTCGCCGGTGCCGTGTACTTCGGCCAGAACATCGACCCGGAGGACGCGGAGCAGCTGCCCGCGCTCTCCGCCCGGCTGCGGGAGGCGCGCCCCGGCGCCCTCCTGGGCGTCGACGAGGAGGGCGGACCGGTCACCCGGCTGGAGGCCGCCTTCGGCTCCACCCTCCCGAGCGCCTCGCAGCTCGGACGCGTCGACGACACGGCGATCACGCGGGCCGCGGGCGTCGAGCTCGGCCGGCGCGTGCGCGCGTCGGGCGCGAACGTCGCCCTCGCCCCGGTCGCCGACGTCAACACCAACCCGCGCAACCCCGTGATCGGCACCCGGGCGTTCGGTTCGACGGCCGACCTGGTGGGTCGGCACGTCGCCGCGATGGTGTCCGGCATCCAGGCCGGTGGTGTCGCCGCGTGCGTCAAGCACTTCCCGGGTCACGGCGACACGGCCGTCGACTCGCATCTCGGACTGCCGCACGTCACGCTGCCCGCCGCCGAGGTGGAGGCGGAGCACCTCCCGCCGTTCCAGGCCGCGATCGACGCCGGCGTCGCCGCCGTCATGACGTCGCACGTCGTCGTGGACGCGTTCGGGGACCTCCCCGCAACACTCGACCCGCGGGTGCTCGGGATGCTGCGCGAGCGCGGCTTCGCGGGTGCGATCATCACGGACGCCCTCGACATGGCCGCGATCCGCGCCGAGTTCGGGGCCGGCGCGGGAGCGGTCCGGGCGATCCTCGCCGGAGCGGACCTCCTGTGCATCGGCAACCCCTCAGACCTGGGTCCGAAGCACGGCGCGACGAGCGACCTCGACGACTACGCGGAGGTGCGCGACGCGCTGCTGGCCGCGGTGGACGACGGCACCCTGCCCCTCGCCGCGCTCGAGCGCGCATCCCGGTCCGTCGCCGACCTCTCGGAGTGGACCGACGCGGCGTCGCGAGCGGGCGGCTCGTCCCTCGGCGACGACGACTTCGATCCCGCGCAGATCGTCCGCGAGGCGATCGTCGTGCGTGGAACGGTCCCGGCCGACGTTCCTGCGGGGGAGCGCGTCGTGCTCGACCTGCGGGATCGCGCCAGCGGCGCCGTCGCCTCCACCGCCGAGCCGTTCAGCGTGGCCCTCGGTGCCGCGCGCGCCGTCGTCGGCCCGCTCGGCGGCCGTGACGTCGTGGCCGTGATGTGCGACGCGCTCGGCGACATCCCCGAGAGCAGCGCGGTCGTCGCCCTGGTCGACGCCGTGCAGCCGGGATCGCCGCAGCGTCGTGCGCTCGGGATGCTCGCCGCCGCGCGTCCCTCCGCCCTGATCGTGAACACGGGGCTCCCCGCCCCGGACGAGCTCGCGCTCCCCGGCCTCGACACCTACGGCTCGAGCCGCGTGACGGCCCGGGTCGTCGCCGAGACGCTCGTGGGGGCGCGCGCATGAGGATCCTCTCCCTGCAGTCCGGGACGAGCGTCGACGGGATCGACGTCGCCGTCGTCGACATCGACCCGCTCGACGCGAGCGACCGTCCCGTCGTCCGGCTCACCTCCGTCGTCGCCCGCACCGTGCCGTGGTCGGAGCCCACCCGCGCGCTCCTGCTCGCCGCGGTCGAGGGGCAGAGCCTGACCCCCGCCGAATTCGTGCGGATGGACACCCTCGCCGGGCAGGAGTTCGCGGAGGCCGCGGCCGTCGCCGCCGAGGAGGCGGGCGGCGTCGAGCTGGCGGTCTCGCACGGCCAGACCCTGCACCACTGGGTCGAGGACGGCCATGCCCGCGGCACCCTCCAGGTCGGCCAGCCGGCGTGGATCGCGGAGCGGCTCGGCGTCCCCGTGCTCTCCGACGTGCGCTCGGCCGACATCGCCGCCGGCGGCGAAGGCGCTCCGCTGATGGGCCTCTTCGACCGCGCGTGGCTCGCGGGCGAGGCCGCGCGCAGCGGCCGTCCCGTCGCGACGGTCAACCTCGGCGGCATCGCCAACGTGCAGATCGTGGAGCCGGACGGCGGCCTCGTCGCCTTCGACAGCGGCCCGGCGAACGCCCTCATCGACGCCGCGGTCGCGCGAGCGACCGACGGCCGCCAGGGGCAGGACACCGACGGACTGCTCGCCGCCACCGGCCGGGTGGACGAGCGGATGCTGGGCGAGCTGCTCGCGCATCCCTACTTCTCGGCGCCGACGCCCAAGAGCACCGGGCGCGAGACGTTCGACCTCGCCGTCGTGGATGCCGCCGCCGCGCGAGCCGGCGTCCAGCCCGTGCTCGCCGACCTCGTCGCGACCCTGACCTCTCTCACCGCCCGCACGGTCGCCGACGCGGTGCGGTCGTCGTCGTCGCACATCCCGTCGCGCGCGATCGTCTCGGGCGGCGGCACGCGCAACCCGGCCCTCATGCGCGCCCTCAGCGCCGTGCTCGGACTGCACGGCGTCGAGGTGACCAGCAGCGACGCGCTCGGCATCGACGCCGACCACAAGGAGTCGCTGCTCTTCGCGTTCGTCGGCTACCTCAGCTGGCACGGCGTGCCCGCCGACCTGCCGGGCACCCCGGCCGGACGCGCGCGCGTGCTCGGGCGACTGACCCTCGCCCCCGACTCCGTCCCCGGCCGCCGCCTGCGCGGTGTCGCCGGGCTGACACTGGCCGCCGACCCCGCTCTGGCGGTGGCGCGGTGACCGACGCACCGATGAAAGGACCTTCCGTGGCTGAGCCGCATCCCCTCGCCGACCTCCGCGAGACGCTCGGGACGCTCGCGACCGAGGCGGTGAGCGAGACCACCCGCGACCTCGACATCATGTCGATCGAGGAGCTGGTGGCCGCGATGAACGTCGCCAACACCGAGGTCCCCGTCGCCGTTGCGCGCGAGAGCGCGAGCATCGTCGCCGCCGCGACCGGCGTCTCGGAGCGGATGCGCCGCGGCGGCCGTCTGATCTACGCCGGAGCCGGGACGGCCGGACGCATGGGCGTTCTCGACGCGAGCGAGATCCCGCCCACGTTCGGCGCCCCTCCCGAGCTCGTCGTCGGGCTGATGGCGGGCGGCCCTGAAGCGCTGCACACCGCCGTCGAGAACGCGGAGGACGACGAGGAGGCCGGGCGCGACGCGGTCCGCTCGATCCGGATCGGCCCGCTCGACGCGCTCGTCGGCATCTCGGCCTCCGGCCGCACCCCCTTCGTACTCGGCGCGATCGACCAGGCCCGCCGCGCCGGCGCCTTCACGGTCGGGCTCTCGTGCAACGCGGACTCCCCGCTCGGGCGGGAGGCCGAGGTCGGCATCGAGGTCGTCGTCGGCCCCGAGATCCTCACCGGCTCCACCCGCCTCAAGGCGGGAACCGCCCAGAAGCTCGTGCTCAACATGATCAGCACCATCTCGATGGTGCGGCTGGGCAAGGTCTACGGCAACCTCATGGTCGACCTCCGGGCCACCAACGCCAAGCTGCGGGCACGATCCGAGCGGACCGTTATGCTGGCGACGGGCACCGACGCGCAGCAGGCCGCGGAGGCGCTCGACGCGACCGGCGGGTGGATTAAGGCGGCGATCCTCATGAGCGAGACGACCCTCGATGCGGATGCCGCCGTGCGGCTCCTCGCCGAGCACGGCGGACGACTGCGCGACGCGCTCGCGGCGGTCGATGCCGCCGAGGGCGACCGAGGCGAGGCAGTTCGGGCCGAGCATGGTGCCTGACGTCCTCTCCGCGGTCCGGCAGGCGGTGCCGCGGCTGAGCGCGACCGAGGCGCGCATCGCCCAGGTGGTGATCGACCATCCCGAGCGCGTCGTCGACCTGACGATCTCGGAGCTCGCCGCGGTGTGCGACTCGTCCCAGGCGACCATCGCGCGGTTCTGCCAGAGCATCGGCTTCACCGGCTACCGGGAGTTCCGGCTCGCCATCGCCGCCGCGACCAGCCGTGAGCAGGCCGCGCGCGAGCGGTTCGAGCTCACCGAGAGCGAGGTGGACCCGGCCGACAGCGTGCAGGAGGTCGTGGCCAAGATCGCGTATCAGGATGCTCTGGCGATCGAGCAGACCGCTCGCGAGCTCGACCTCGACGCCCTCGACCGCGTGGTCGCCGCCATCGTCGGCGCGGGCCGCATCGACCTCTACGGCGTCGGCTCGAGCAGCCTCACCGCCCAGGACCTGCAGCAGAAGCTCTCCCGCATCGGGCTGACCGCGTTCTGCTCCGTCGACTCCCACCTCGCCCTCGCGTCGGCCGCGCTGCAGAAGCCGGGCAACGTGGCCATCGGGTTCTCCCACTCCGGCGAGACGCTGGAGACCACGCACGCGCTCGCGGTCGCGCACGCGGCCGGGGCGACGACGGTCGCCATCACGAACTTCCCGGAGTCGAGCATCGGCCGCGCCAGCGACCACGTGCTCACGACGCAGGCCCGCGAGAGCCTCTACCGGTCCGGCGCGATGTCGAGCCGCATCGCGCAGCTCGCGCTCGTCGACTTCCTCTTCGTGCGCGTGGCCCAGCAGATGTACGACCAGATGACGGAGTCGCTGCGGCTGACCTACGAGGCGGTCCGCAGCCAGCGTCCCGTGCGGCCCGAGCGCTCCGAGCGATGAGCGGCGCGACGCGCGGCGCGATCGCCGACCGCCTGCTGCCGCGCCCGCGGCGGGTGGAGGAGCTGCCGGGCGAGTTCGTGCTCGACGCCGGCACGACCGTCGTCGCCGACGCGACGGCCTCCGCGGTCGGCGCCTGGTTGCGCGCCCAGCTCGCGGCCGCGACCGCGCTGCCGCTGGCGGCCGAGTCGGCTGACGCCTCGGCGGGCGCATCGACCGCCGCTTCGACGGGCGGCGGGGGCGCCGGCGCGATCACCCTCGCCGCCGATCCCTCCCTCGCCGACGAGGAGTACCGGCTCACGGTCGAGCCGGACGGCGTGCGCATCCGGGGCGGATCCGCTGCGGCCCTCGCCCACGGCGCGCAGGCCTTCCTGCAGCTGCTGCCGCCCGCCGTGTACCGTCGTGGCGCCCTCGACGGCGTGCGCTGGTCCGCTCCCGCTTGCCGGATCGAGGACCGCCCTGCGTTCCGCTGGCGCGGGCTGATGCTCGACGTGGCCAGGCACTTCCTGCCCAAGCACGACATCCTCCGCTTCGTCGACCTGCTCGCGATGCACAGGATGAACGTGCTCCACCTGCACCTCACCGACGACCAGGGCTGGCGGATGGAGATCCGCCGCTACCCGCGCCTCACCGAGATCGGGGCGTGGCGGCGGGAGTCGCAGGTCGGGTTCGGGCCGGACGCGCCGACCGACGGACGCCCCCACGGCGGCTTCTACACGCAGGACGACCTCCGCGAGATCGTCGCGTATGCGGGCGCGCGGGGCATCACGGTGATCCCGGAGATCGAGTCGCCCGGGCACGTGCAGGCGGCGATCGCCGCGTATCCCGAGCTCGGCGTCGCGGGCGGGGACGAGCCGCGCGAGGTGTGGACGCGGTATGGGATCAGCCGCAACGTCCTGAACCTCGAAGAGTCGACGGTCGAGTTCTTCCGCAACGTGCTCGACGAGGTCGTCGAGGTCTTCCCCTCCACGTACATCGGCATCGGCGGAGACGAGTGCCGCAAGGACCAGTGGCGCGCCGACCCGCGCACGCAGGAGCGACTGCGCGAGATCGGCGCCGCGACCGAGGAGGAGGGCCAGAGCTGGTTCGTCCGCCGCATCGACGAGCACCTCACGGCGCTCGGCCGCCGGTCGTACGGGTGGGACGAGATCCTGGAGGGCGGCCTCGCCCCGGGGGCCACCGTCGCGAGCTGGCGCGGTGAGACCGGTGCCGTCGCGGCCGCGCGCCAGGGCCACGACGTCGTGTTCTGCCCGGACCGTGTCCTCTACTTCAACTACCGCCAGTCGGAGTCGATGGACGAGCCGATCCCGCTGGTCACCGTCACGACGGTGCGCGACGTGTACGAGCTGGACCCGGTGCCCGCCGAGCTCACCGCCGCGCAGCGCGCCCATGTGCTGGGCGCCCAGGCGAACCTGTGGACCGAGTACATCGACCAGCCGCGCGGGCTCGACTACTTCGCGTTCCCGCGACTGGCCGCGCTGGCCGAGACGCTGTGGACCGCCGACGAGGCGGGCGAGCGGTCGTGGGAGGCGTTCGTGCCGCGGCTCGAGGCGCACCTCGCGCGGCTCGACGCGGTCGGGGTCGAGTACCGCCACGCGGAGGGACCGCTGCCCTGGCAGCAGCGGCCCGGTATCCCCGGCGCCCCGCGCGATCGCGCCGACCGCGCCGCCGAAGTCGCCGCCCTCACCGCGACCATCGCCTCCTGAGCCGCCGCCTCCACAGGGAGGTGGCCGAGACGGCATCACGTGCGCGCCGAACCGTCGAGAGGGCGAAGGATTCGCCCTCTCGACGGTTAGGTCAGGCGGCGTTGAGGCGCGCGAGCTCGTCGGGGGTGAGCTCGACGTCGGCGGCCGTGACGGAGTCGCGGATCGTCTCGGGGCGCGAGGAGCCCGGGATCGGGATGACGTGCGGCCCCTGCGCGAGGTGCCACGCGAGCGCGACGACCTGCGGGCTGATCCCGCGGGCCTCCGCCACGTCCTTGAACGGCTCGAACCGGGACCCGAGGTCGGCGGCGTTGGTGATGCCGCCGAGCGGGCTCCACGGCAGGAACGCGATGCCGAGCTCGCCGGTCAGCTCCAGCTCCGGCGCGCTCGAGCGGAACGCCGGCGAGAACTGGTTCTGCACCGACGCCAGCCGCCCGCCCAGGATGTCCTGCGCCAAGCGGATCTGCTCGGGGTTCGCGTTCGAGATGCCGGCGAGGCGGATGACGCCCTCGTCGAGCAGGTCGCGCACGGCTCCGACGGAGTCCGCGTACGGCACCTCCGGGTCGGGGCGGTGGAACTGGTAGAGCCCGATCGCGTCGCCGCCGAGCCGCGCCAGGGAGGCCTTCGCGGCCTCCTTGATGTACTCGGGGCGGCCGTTCAGCGTCCAGCGGCCGTCGCCCGGGCGGAGGTGGCCGCCCTTCGTCGCGACGAGGACGGTGGAGGCGTCCCCGCTCCAGGAGCGCAGCGCCTCGGCGATGAGCTCCTCGTTGTGCCCGACCTCGTCGGCGTGCAGGTGGTATGCGTCCGCGGTGTCGATGAAGGTGACGCCGGCATCCAGTGCGGCGTGGACGGTCTTGATCGAGCGCTCGCGGTCCGGGCGGCCTTCGATCGACATGGGCATGCCGCCCAGGCCGATCGCGCTCACCTCGACGTCGGCGATCCTGCGTGTCTTCACTCTGTTCCTCTCTGCGTCGTCGTCCGGTGCCAGGGGGTCACCAGGCGTAGTCCTCGGGCGCGGTCTTGTGGCCCGGGAAGATCTCGTCGAGGCGCGCCAGAGCCGCCTCGTCCAGCTCCACGTGCAGGGCGCGCAGGCCCGCGTTGAGCTGGTCCAGGGTGCGCGGTCCGATGATCGGGCCGGTCACGCCGGGGCGGCTCAGCAGCCAGGCCAGCGCGATGTCGCCCGGCTCGTGGCCGAGCTCGTCGGCGAAGGCCTCGTACGCCTCGATCGCGTCGCGGTGCTGCGCGAGCGTGTCGGCCGCGCGGCCCTCCAGGCGCCGCTTGCCCTCGTTCTGCTTGCGGACCACGCCGCCGAGCAGACCGCCCTGCAGCGGCGACCAGGCGATCACGCCGATGCCGTTCGCCTGCGCGGCGGGCAGCACCTCCAGCTCCACCTGACGGGTGAGGAGGTTGTAGATCGACTGCTCGCTGACGAGCCCGAGCAGGTTGCGCTTGCGGGCCTCGGCCTGTGCGGTCGCGAGGTGCCAACCGGCGAAGTTGCTCGAGCCGGCGTAGAGGATCTTGCCCTGCGCGATGGCGGTCTCGATCGCCTGCCAGATCTCGTCCCACGGGGTGTCCCTGTCGACGTGGTGGAACTGGTAGATGTCGATGTGGTCGGTCTGCAGGCGCTTCAGGCTGGCGTCCAGCGCGCGACGGATGTTGAGCGCCGACAGACGGCCCTCGTTGGGCCAGTCGCCCATCTCGCCGTAGAGCTTCGTGGCGAGCACCGTGCGCTCGCGGCGGCCGCCGCCGAGGGCGAACCAGTCGCCGATGATCGACTCGGTCGCTCCCTTGCCCACGTGCTGGCCGTAGACATTGGCGGTGTCGAAGTAGTTGATGCCGGCCTCGTGGGCGGCATCCATGATCGTGTGCGCGTCGTCCGACGACGTCTGCGGGCCGAAGTTCATCGTTCCGAGGACGAGGCGGGATACTTTCAGGCCGGACCGGCCGAGCTGGGTGTACTCCATGTCGTCAGCATCCGCCCGCGCGGGCCGGAAGTCCAACAGGAGGTTCGGATGGGATTGTGCGATGGGGGTCATCAATCCGGGCGCAGGGATAGCATCCACCGTATGAAGCTGCTGATCGACGGCCTGTACCGGATCGAGAGTGCCCGCGCCGGGAACGCGTACCTCATCGAGGAGGACGGCCGTTCGGTGCTCGTCGACTCGGGCCTCGCGTCCGGTGCGCGGGCGCTGGTCGCGGAGCTCGCCGCCGCGCGCATCTCTCCGGTGACGGATGTCGTGCTCACCCACTACGACCCCGACCATGCCGGCGCCGCGGCGGCCGTGCAGCGGGCGACGGGCGCGCGGGTGTGGATCGGGGCGCCGGACGCGCGCATCCTGCGCGGCGAGCAGCAGCCTCCCACCTCCACTCGGCGGGCGATGCAGCGACTGGGCTGGCTCGGGCGCACCGAGGTGCCGGCCGGGCTGCACGAGCTGCCCGGCCACGCCGAGACCGCGATCGCGCCGGGTGTCCTGGCCGTGCCGGCTCCGGGACACACGCCCGGGCATCACCTCGTCCGCTGGCGCGGCGTCGCGTTCATCGGCGATGCTGCGCGTGTCTCGGACGGGAAGCTCGTCCACTTCCCCGGATTCCTGATCAGCGATCGTGCCGCCGCCGACGCGACGTTGGCGGCGATCACCGCCTCCCGGCCCCGGCTGGTGTGCCCGGGGCACGGGTCGCCGGATCGGTTGGTCTAGGGCCGGTCGGCAACGGAGGAGCTTCCGCGCGACACTCCGGGCCGTGACGGGCAACGGAGGAGGGGAGGGCGGGTCGGCCCTCGGATCTCCTCCGTTGCGCGCGTCGTGGCGGGTGGAAGCGGCCGGGTCAGTGGCCCGGGTAGGCGCCCGCCGCGATGTCCTCGAAGAGGGTCGGGCCGGTGGGGGTCCAGCCGTAGCGCTCGCGGGTGAGGGCGCTGGAGGCGGGGATGTCGACGCCGAAGAAGGCGCCGATCCAGCCGAAGTGCGCGGCCGCGTCCTCCGGGGCGATGGAGGCGGTGGGCACGCCGATCGCGCGGCCGAGGGCCTCCGCGATCTCGCGGGTCGGGATGCCCTCCTCGGCGACGGCGTGGACGATGCCGCCGCCCTCCGGCGCTGCGTCGAGCGCGAGCGCGATCAGGCGGCCGGCGTCGGAGTGGTGCACGGCGGGCCAGCGGTTCGCGCCGTCGCCGACGTAGCCGGCCACGCCCTTCTCGCGGGCGATCCCGGCCAGGACCGCGCTGAAGCCGTGGTCGCCGACACCGTGCACCGTCGGGGCGAAGCGCAGCGCGACCGGGCGGATGCCGCGATCGGCCGAGCCGAGCGCGAAGCCCTCCGCTCCTCCACGCGGCGACACGGGGTCGGAGGAGCGGGCGGCGTCCTCCTCGGTGGCGACGCGACCGGGCGCGAGCATGGCGATGCCGGAGGCGAACAGGAACGGCTTGTCGTCGCCGGCGATCGCGTCGAGCATCGTCTCGACGGCGGCGCGCTCGGTGCGGCCCGCCGCCTCGAAGTCGGAGAAGTCGTGCTTGAAGGCGAGGTGGAGGACGGCGTCCGCCTCGGCGGCGCCGGCGCGGAGGCTCTCGAGGTCGTCGAGGCTGCCGGCGCGCACCTCCACGCCCGCCTCGCGGAGTGCGGCGGCGGAGGCGTCGGAGCGGGCGAGGCCGACGACCTCGTGTCCGGCGGCGAGGAGTTCGGGTACGGCGGCCGAGCCGATCCAGCCGGAGGCTCCGGTGACGAAAACGCGCATGGGATCATCCCTTTCAGGTCATGTCAGTGACTGACATCGACGATAGCACTGATGTCAGCCGCTGTCATCACTAGACTGGAGCGCATGGGACGCTGGGAGCCGGACGCGCAGGGGCGCATGCGCCTCGCCGCGCTCGAGCTCTACCTCGACCCGGGCTTCGAGCAGACGACCGTCTCCGACATCGCGGAGCGCGCGGGCGTGACGGAGCGCACGTTCTTCCGCTACTTCGCCGACAAGCGCGAAGTGCTCTTCGACGCGACCGGTCAGATGGAGCACGACGTGCTGGCGGTGCTCACGGCGACCGACCCCTCCCTCCCGGCCCTGGACGCGGCGGGGGAGGCGCTCGCCGACGGCACGGCGATGCTGGAGGAACGGCGTGAGTACGCGCGTCGGCGCGCGGCGGCGATCGCGGCGAACGCGAGCCTGCAGGAGCGGGAGCTGCTGAAGCTCGCCCAGCTCGGGGAGGCCGTCACGGCCGCCCTCCGCGAGCGCGGGGTGGCGGAGCCGGAGGCGTCGATCGCGGCGGAGACGGCGGTCGCGGCGTTCAAGGTCGCGTTCGCGGCCTGGATCGGCGACGACGCGCCCGGCTCGCTGGCTGAGCGCGTGCGCGCCGTGATGGAACGGCTGCGGGCGCTCGCCGCCCTGAGCTGACGTCGGGGCGAGGGCGGGCGCAGCTCCGCAGGCCGGGTGCTACTGCGCCAGTGCTGCTTCGAGCTCCTGGTCGGACGGCTCCGTGAAGTGGCGGCCGTCGGGGAAGACCACGACGGGGATGTTGGTGCGGCCGCTGATCGCCTTGGCGCGGTCGGCCTCCTCGGGGCGCTCCACGAGGTCGATGTAGTCGTAGTCGGTGCCCAGGCGCTCGAGCAGCGCCTTGGAGCGGATGCAGTCGCGGCACCAGTCCGCGCCGAACATGGTCACCTTGTCGAACGTGTCGGTCATGCCTTCAGCCTAAGCGCCGATGCCTGGGAGCCTTCCGTCCACGACGAGGGTCGCCCGGTCGCGGGTCGGTTCGATGATCGCCGCGTTCGCGCCGTCCACGTCGCGCGCCCACGCCAGGGCGGCCTCCGGTGTGCGGCCGTGCCGGGTGTGCCGGTCGACCAGCCGCGCCTCGCGCTCGGCGGCTGGCGTGGCCACGAACCAGCTCTCGGCGAGGAGCGACGGGATGCGCGACCACGGCTCCGCATCCACCAGCAGGTAGTTGCCCTCCGTGACCACCAGTCGCGTCTCGGGGCCGACGGCGATGGAGCCGGCGACCGGCTCATCCACCGACCGCTCGAACGCGGGGGCGAACACCGCGTGGTCCCGCTCGGCGAGCAGTCGCTGGAGCAGCCCGACGTACCCCCACGCGTCGAAGGTGTCGATCGCCCCCTTGCGGTCGCGTCGGCCGAGGGCGTCGAGGGAGGCGTTGGCCAGGTGGAAGCCGTCCATCGGCACGTGCACGGCGGCCCCGTCACCCGCCAGCCCGTTCACCCGCTCGGTGACCGCGCGGGCGAGCGTCGTCTTGCCCGAGCCCGGGCTCCCCGCGACTCCGATGACCACCCGCGTGCCCTCCGGAGCGAGGGCCAGAGCGCGGCGGGCGAGATCGTCGAGGGTCACCCGTCCATCTTGAGGGATCGGGAGCGGCGCCGACTACGGAGCCGAAACCCGACGGACGGCGTGTCGACGGCCACCTCGACGCGCCCCCGTGCCTCGTGGACGCAAATCCATTCACCACGTACTTAATTCGGCCGCAACCGCCGTTGCGTGCACGTACGCGCTCCCTACCGTGGTGACGAATCTTCGCACGTCGCCGAGGCCGATCCCTGTCCGGACCGAGCACGGCAATCGAGGCCGCCATCGACAGGCGGCGTCGATCTCCGAAGACCCCATGACCCGAACAGGAAGAACACTCCGATGCCCTCGTTCCACTACCGTGGACCCGCCGTGGTCCTCGCCGTCCTCGGCCTCGTCGCGGGCGGCGTCGCCGTCGCCGGGCCGGCCAGCGCGGCCACCCCCGTCAACATCCCGGACTCGAATCTGCTGAACTGCGTCGACAGCACGCTCGGCCTTCCCGCCGGCACACCGATCGACTCGGATCAGGCGCAGTCCCTGATCTCGATCACGTGCAACAACCTCGGCATCACCGACATGACCGGTCTCGGCTCGTTCACGAACCTCCTGAACCTCACCATCCGGGACAACGCGATCGTCGACCTGCAGCCGATCGGCGGCCTCACGTCGCTGACCGCCCTCGACGTCGCCAACAACCAGATCGTCTCCATCGCGCCGCTGAACGCGCCGAACCTCCAGACCTTCCTGGTCGACGGCAACAAGCTGACCGACATCGGGCCCGTCCGGCAGATGACGAACCTCCTCAACCTGAACGTCGCCTCCAACCAGCTGACGGACATCGAGGCCGTCCGCGAGCTCGCGACGCTGGTCAGCCTGTCCGTCCACATGAACGACATCTCGGACATCTCGCCCGCCGCGGGTCTCACGCACCTCACCACCCTGACGGCGATGAACAACCACATCAGCGACATCTCGTCGCTGTCCGGACTGACGTCGGCGACCACCTTCAACGTCGCCGGTCAGACGATCTCCCAGCCGGATGGCACCGTCGGCGCGCGCGCGGCCAACCCGGTGATCGGCGTCGACGGCGCGCCCGTGGCGCTGAGCGCGTCCAGCGGTTCGGCGACGTACGACTCCGCCTCCAACACCTGGACCCCGACCGCGGCCGGCCCGCTGACGATGTCGTGGGCCTCCACCCGCACCCCGGGCACCGGCTCGGGCGCCTTCTCCGGCACGTTCACCCTCGATGTGGCTCCGCTCCCGGACGCCCCCGTCCTGGCCGACACGAACGGCCGGACCGTCTCGGGCACCGCGCAGCCGGGCGTGACCGTGATCGTGACCGACGGCTCGGGTGCCGAGGTCGGCACGGCCGTCGCTGATGGGAGCGGCAACTTCACCGTCACCCCCTCCAGCCCCCTCGCGGACGGCACGAAGTTGACCGCCACCGCGGTCGACGGAGCAGGTCACACCTCCGCCCCGTCGAACACGGTGACGGTGGATGCGGTCGCTCCGGATGCTCCGGTGCTGGCTGCAACCGACGGCAAGACCGTGACCGGTACGGCCGAGCCGGGCTCGACCGTGACCCTGACCGACGGCTCGGGTGCCGAGGTCGGCACGGCCGTCGCGGATGGCTCCGGACACTTCACCTTCACCCCCTCCAGCCCGCTGGCGGATGGCACCACGGTGACCGCGACCGCGACCGATGGCTCGGGCAACGTCTCGGGTCCGTCGAACACGGTGACCGTGGATGCGGTCGCTCCGGACGCTCCGATCCTGGCGCCGTCCAACGGGACGACGGTCTCGGGCACGGCCGAGCCCGGCGCGACCGTCACGGTGACCGACGGTGCGGGCAACGTGGTCGGGACGACCGTCGCCGCCGACAACGGCACCTTCACGATCACCCCGTCGAGCCCGCTGGCCGATGGCACCACGGTGACCGCGACCGCGACCGACGGGTCGGGCAACGTCTCGGGTCCGTCGAACACGGTGACCGTGGATGCGGTGGCTCCGGATGCTCCGGTGCTGGCGCCGACCGACGGCAAGACCGTGACCGGTACGGCCGTCCCCGGCACCACCGTGACCGTCACCGACGGCGCGGGCTCGATCGTGGGCACCACCCTCGCGGGCGACGACGGCACGTTCACCCTCACGCCCTCCAGCCCGCTGGCGGACGGCACGAAGGTGACCGCGACCGCGACCGATGGCTCGGGCAACGTCTCCGGCCCGTCGAACACGGTGACCGTGGATGCAGTGGCTCCGGATGCTCCAGTGCTGGCTTCGACGGACGGCAAGACCGTGACCGGTACGGCCGAGCCCGGTTCGACCGTGACGGTCACCGACGGTGCGGGCAACGTGGTCGGGAAGGTCGTGGCGGATGATTCCGGCGCGTTCACCCTCACCCCGGAGAGCCCGCTGGCGGACGGCACGAAGCTGACGGCGACCGCCACGGACGAGGCGGGTAACGCCTCCGGTCCCTCGAACACCGTGACGGTGGACGCGGTGGCTCCGGATGCTCCGGTGCTGGCTCCGTCGAACGGCACCACGGTCTCGGGTACGGCTGAGCCGGGCTCGACGGTGACGGTGACCGATGACGCGGGCAACGTGGTCGGGAAGACGGTCGCCGGCGATGACGGCACCTTCACCCTCACCCCGGACAGCCCGCTGGCGGACGGCACGAAGCTGACGGCGACCGCCACGGACGAGGCGGGCAACGCCTCCGGTCCCTCGAACACCGTGACGGTTGACGCGGTCGCTCCGGACGCTCCGGTGCTCGCGCCCAGCGATGGCACCACCGTGTCGGGTACGGCTGAGCCGGGCTCGACGGTCACGGTGACCGACGACGCCGGCAACGTGATCGGCTCGGCGGTCGCCGACGAGGACGGCACCTTCAGCATCGTCCTGACCAGCCCCCTCCCGGACGGCACCAAGCTGACCGCGACGGCCACGGACGAGGACGGCAATGCCTCCGCACCGTCCAACACCGTGACGGTCGCGCACCCCGCGGCGACGCCCGAGGAGGAGACGCCCAGCACGGAGGCGCCTGACACGGGTGCGACCGACCCGGGTGCGAACGACAAGACGGCCGGCGCTTCGGTGGACGGCAGCGGCGACCTGGCCCACACCGGACTGGACGCGCTCCAGACCGTCCCGTGGATCCTCTCGCTGCTCGGCCTGGGCTTCATCGCCGTGCTGATCGGTCGTCGCCGCCGCAAGGACGGCGCGACGGAAAGCTGACCTGACGGGGCAGCATCACTTCAGGGCAGGCGCCGTCGGGCTCCTGCCCTGAAGGCGTCTCAGGAGGCCGCGCTCACCCCACCGCTCGGAGGGCGGGCTCGTACCGCACCGGCGCGTAGTGCCGCGCGACCAGCGCGCGCAGCGTCTCCAGGTCGCCGCTGAGCAGCCCGGCGGCACGGCCCTGGACGAGCGCGTTGCCGAGCGCGGTCGCCTCCACGGGGCCCGCGAGCACCGGCACGCCCGCGCGGTCGGCGGTGGCCTGGCAGAGCAGGGCGTTGCGCGCCCCGCCGCCGACGATGTGGATGGCCTCGACCGGGACGCCGGAGAGCTCGGAGGCACGCTGCACCGAGCGGGCGAAGGCGTCGGCGAGGCTCTCGATGATCACGCGGACCATGCCGGCCGGACTCGCGGGAGCCCGCAGGTCGCGCTCGGCGAACCAGTCGGCGATGCGGGCCGGGAGGTCGCCGGGCGCCAGGAAGCGCGGGTCGTCGGCGTCGAAGAGATCGGCCGGGCGGGGGAGCTCGGCGGCCTCGGCGAGCAGCGACTCGAGCGTGACGTGCAGGCCGCGGCGCTGCCACTCGCGCAGCGACTCGCTGAGCAGCCACAGGCCCATGACGTTGTGGAGGTAGCGGATGCGGCCGTCCACCCCGCCCTCGTTCGTGAAGTTCGCCGCGCGGCCTTCGTCGCTGACGACACGATGCTCCAGCTCCACCCCGACCAGGCCCCAGGTGCCGCACGAGATGTACGCGGCGCGGGTGGCGTCCATCGGCACGGCGACGACGGCCGAGGCGGTGTCGTGGGAGCCGACGGTCATGACCGTGGGGCCGGCGCCGGCGAACGGGAGGTCGGCGGCGAGCGAGGGCAGGAGGGGGCCGATCGCGGTCCCGGCGTCGACGAGCGGCGCGAACAGGTCGCGCGACAGGCCCAGCCGGGCGATGAGGGCGTCGTTCCACTGCCCGCCTGCGGTCAGCAGGCCGGTGGTGGAGGCGTTCGTGCGCTCCGCGCGCTCCTGCCCGGTGAGCCAGTAGGTCACCAGGTCGGGCACGAGGAGGAAGCGGTCTGCGTCGTCCAGGTTGCCCGCCGCCCGGTCTGCGGCCAGCTGGTACAGGGAGTTGAACGGCAGGAACTGCAGCCCGCCCTCCCGGTACAACTCGTCGGGCGCGACGGCGGCGTGCACGAGATCCACGCCGCGCGCGGAGCGCTCGTCGCGGTAGTGGTACGGCTCGCCCAGCAGCCTCCCGCCGCGCAGCAGGCCGTAGTCGACGGCCCAGGAGTCCACGGCGATGCTCGCGAGACCGGGCTCGGTGCGGGCGACCGAGCCGAGCCCGTCCAGGATGCTGCTGAACAGGCCCGCGAGGTTCCCGTGCAGTGCCGGGCGGTCGCCCTCCCACAGCCGCACGGGGGTGTTGAGGAACCGGGCCGCCTCCGTGAGCTCCAGCGTGTCGGCGCCGACGCGCGCGTGCATGACGCGCCCGCTGGTCGCCCCGAGGTCGACGGCCGCGACGGCTCCCGTGCGCGACACTCCGCCCATCGCAGCCCCGCCCATCGCAGCCGTGTTCATCGCAAGAAGGCCGCGGCGACGCCGGCGTCCACGGGGATGTGGAGGCCGGTGGTGTGGTCGAGATCGCTGGTGCAGAGCACGAACACCGCGTTGGCGACGTGCTCCGGAAGCACCTCCCGCTTGAGCAGGGTGCGCTGCGCGTAGTACTTGCCCAGCTCCTCCTCGGGCACGCCGTAGACCGCGGCGCGCTTGGCACCCCAGCCGCCGGCGAAGATGCCGGAGCCGCGCACGACGCCGTCAGGGTTGATGCCGTTGACGCGGATGCCGTGGTCGCCGAGTTCGGCGGCCAGGAGGCGCACCTGGTGGGCCTGGTCGGCCTTCGTCGCGGAGTAGGCGATGTTGTTCGGGCCGGCGAAGATCGAGTTCTTCGACGAGATGTAGACGATGTCGCCGCCGAGCTTCTGGTCGATCAGCACCCTCGCCGCGGCGCGCGAGACCAGGAACGAGCCCTTGGCCATGACGTCGTGCTGGAGGTCCCAGTCGGCGGTCGTGGTCTCCAGCAGCGGCTTCGAGATGGAGAGCCCGGCGTTGTTGACGACGAGGTCGAGACCGCCGAAGGCGAGCAGCGCGGCGTCGATGGAGGCCTGGACCGCGTCCTCGTCGGTGACGTTCGCGACGACGCCGATGGCGACGTCGGAGCCGCCGATCTCGGCCGCGGCGGCCTGCGCCTTCCCGAGGTCGAGATCGGCGATGACGACGCACGCGCCCTCACCGGCGAGGCGGGTGGCGATGGCCTTGCCGATGCCGGAGGCGGCGCCGGTGACGAGCGCGATGCGGCCGGCGAGCGGCTTGGGCTTCGGGAGGCGGGCCAGCTTGGCCTCCTCGAGCGCCCAGTACTCGATGCGGAACTTCTCCGACTCGTCGATCGGCGCGTAGGTCGAGAGGGCCTCGGCGCCGCGCATCACGTTGATGGCGTTGACGTAGAACTCGCCGGCGACGCGGGCCGTCTGCTTGTCCTTGCCGTAGGAGAACATCCCGACGCCTGGGATGAGCACGATCGCCGGGTCGGCGCCGCGGATCGCGGGGGAGTCGGGGGTGGCGTGTCGGTCGTAGTAAGCCTGGTAGTCGGCGCGGTACTGCTCGTGCAGCTCCTCGAGACGCGCGAGCGACTCCTCGACGGACGCGGTGGCCGGGAGGTCGAGGACCAGCGGCTTCACCTTCGTGCGCAGGAAGTGGTCGGGGCAGGAGGTGCCGAGCGCAGCCAGGCGCGGGTGCTCGCTCGCGGCGAGGAAGTCGAGGACGACGTCGGAGTCGGTGAAGTGCCCGACCTGCACACGGTCGGTGGAGGCGATAGCGCGCAGGTGCGGGGCGAGTGCGGCGGCCTTGGCACGGCGCTCCTCCTCCGGCAGGGCGGCGTAACCGTCCAGGGGGGTTCCGAAGGGTTGCGGGCGGCCGTGGGCGGCGATGTAGTCCGCGGCGGTCTGGATGATCCACAGCGAGTTGGCCTCGGCCTCCTCGCTGGTGTCGCCCCAGGCGGTGATGCCGTGGCCGCCGAGCACGGTGCCGATGGCCTCCGGGTTCGCGGCCTTGATGGCGGCGATGTCGAGACCGAGCTGGAAGCCCGGGCGGCGCCACGGCACCCACACGACCCTGCCGCCGAAGATCGTCTTCGTCAGCTCCTCGCCGTCGGCCGCGGTCGCGATCGCGATGCCGGAGTCGGGGTGGAGGTGGTCGACGTGGGCCGCATCCACGAGACCGTGCATGGCGGTGTCGATCGACGGGGCCGCGCCGCCCTTGCCGTGCAGGGTGTAGTCGAACGCGGCGACCATCTCGTCCTCGCGGTCCAGGCCGGGGTAGACGTTCTGGAGGGCGCGCAGACGGTCGAGGCGCAGGACCGCCAGGCCGGACTCCTTCAGCGTGCCGAGGTCGCCTCCCGAGCCCTTCACCCAGAGCAGCTCGACCGGCTCGCCGGTCACGGGGTCGGTCTCGACGCCCTTGGCGGACGTGTTGCCGCCGGCGTAGTTCGTGTTCTTCGGGTCGGCGCCGAGGCGGTTCGAGCGGCCGATGAGGGCGGCGACGGTCTCGTTCGTCATGATGCGTGATTCCTTAGCGAGGAGGGTGCGATGGTCAGGGGTTCAAGGGAGCGCCGGCGTGGACAGCCACGTGACGATGCGCTCGAGGCTGCGGCGGGCAGCCGGTTCGCCGGGGCGGTTGAGGTGGCCGTGCTGGGTGTCCGGCTCGAAGAGCGAGAGGACGGTGACGCCGTGGGTGGCGAGGGAGGCGGCGAACGCCTCGCCCGACGCACGCAGGGTGTCCACCTCGGAGTTGAGGATGAACACCGGCGGGAGGCCCGTCGGATCGGCCAGGCCGGGGAACGCGTAGGGGTCGGCCATGGTGGCCTCGTCGCCCGCGAAGTTCAGGTTCATCTCGCGGACGGCGGCCGGCTCGAAGGGCGGGTCCTCGGGGGAGTGGCGTTCGACCGCGGCGGCGAGCTCATCCGTGAAGGGCGGCAGCTCGGGATGCACGATCGGGTAGGCGAGCAGGGCGCGGGCGGGCAGCGGGCCGCCCTCATCCCGCAGCCGGAGCAGGGCCCCGGCCGTGAGGTCGCCGCCCGCCGAGGCGCCGCCGATCGCGAGCCGGTCCGGGTCGATGCCCAGTTCGGCCGCGTGGGCGGCGACCCAGCGGAAGGCGGCCACGACGTCATCCGACGGTACCGGGAAGTGCACGCCGTCCACCGCGAGACGGTAGAAGACGGACACCACGACGAACCCCCGCGCCGCGAGAGACCGGGAGACCCAGTCCGCCTCTGGCATGTCGAGGTCTCCGCCGACGAAGCCGCCGCCGTGGTTCCAGACGAAGCCGGGGTGCACTCCGCCCGTGGAGGGGGCATATACCCGGATCGGAATGGATCCGTGCGGCCCGTCGGCCACGGCATCCCGGATGGTGATGGCGGGGCCGCTGCCGGTGTCGCCGGTGTCGGTGCTGTCGGTGCTGTGTGTGCTGTCGGTCACGGAGGTTATGCTCCCCAACTCGCCTGGGTGCCGCCGACACGGTCGGCCTCGATCTTCTCCTGGTAGCCCGACGCCTTGTAGGCGCCCATCGGGTCGGCCGGGAGGCCGCGGGTCTCGCGCCAGGCGGCGAGGTCGGCGCGCACGTCGGTGTTGAAGGCATCCATGAACACCGTGTTGGCGGCGAGCACATCGTTCGCGCGCTGTGCGGCGGCGAGGGCCTCGGTGTCGACGAGGAGCGCCTTGGCGGTGGCCTCCTGCACATTGAGCACCGAGCGGATCTGGCCCGGGATCTTCGCCTCGAGGTTGTGGCACTGGTCGAGCATGAAGGCGACGTCGGGGTTGGCGTAGCCGCCGCCCTGGATGACCTCGTACACGATGCGGAACAGCTGGAACGGGTCGGCCGCGCCCACGATGAGGTCGTCGTCGGCGTAGAACCGGCTGTTGAAGTCGAACGAGCCGAGCTTGCCGAGGCGCAGGAGCTGCATGACGATGAACTCGATGTTCGTGCCGGGCGCGTGGTGGCCGGTGTCGAGGCAGACGAGCGCGCGGTCGCCGAGGGCGGAGGTCTGGGCGAAGCTCGTGCCCCAGTCCGGAACGTCCGTGTGGTAGAAAGCCGGCTCGAAGAACTTGTACTCGAGCACGAGACGCTGGTCGTCGCCGATGCGCTCGTAGATCTTCTGGAGGCTGTCCGCGAGGCGGTCCTGGCGGGCGCGCAGCGAGTCCTGACCCGGGTAGTTGGTGCCGTCGGCGAGCCAGATCTTGAGGTCGCGCGAGCCGGTCTCGTTCATCACGTCGATGCACTCGAAGTGGTGGTCGATCGCCTTCTGGCGGATCCGGTCGTCGTGGTGGGTCACCGAACCGAACTTGTAGTCGTCGTCCTGGAACGTGTTCGAGTTGACGGTGCCGAGCTCGACGCCGTTGTCCTGGGCGTGCTTGCGCAGGTCGGCGTACGAGTCGACCCTGTCCCACGGGATGTGCAGGGCGACGGACGGGGCGAGCCCGGTGTGCTTGTGCACCTGGGCGGCGTCGGAGACCTTCTCGAACGGATCGCGGGCGGTGCCGGCCGTGCTGAACACCTTGAAGCGGGTGCCCGAGTTGCCGAACGCCCAGCTCGGCAGCTCGATCGCCTGCAGCGCCAGCTGCGAGCGGATGTCGTCGGTGAGAGTCATGGATATCGCTTTCTGTGGGACGGATCGATGTCGGGGCGGCGGTGCCTCAGTCGAGGTGGAAGTACTCCGTGAGCCGGTTCATGGTGCTGTCGGGCGCGGTCTCCTCGGCGAAGAACTCGGCCATCGACGCCTGCCAGCGGTCGTTGACCTCCCGGGCGTTCATCCCGGCGACCGCGGCGTCGAAGTCGTCGGTCTCGAGGTAGCCGACGACGAGGCCGTTCGCCGCGTCGACGAACAGGGAGTAGTCGCGCCAGCCGGTCTCGCGCAGAGCGTCGAGCATGTCGGGCCAGACGGTGGTGTGCGCGGCCAGGTAGTCGTCGACCCGGTCGGGCTTCAACCGCATGGTGAAGCAGACGCGGCGGGAAGCGGACACGGTGACTCCTTCGTCGTGGTCGGGCGGGTGGCGACCCGCTCTGAAACGATTCAAGACTAGCGTGCGAGCGCCGGCTCCACAAGACGGACCGCCGAGGTTCACGTCGTGGCGCTCAAGCGCGGCGGAATGGCCGCAACGACGTGAACCTCGGAGGGGCGCGAGGGGCGGGGAGGGGCGCGAAGGGGTGCGAGGGGCGGGCGCGGGGTTACGCGGCGGGGGCCTCGGCGGAGGAGGAGCGGCGGACGATCAGCTCGGGCACGAAGCGCACGTGCTGGTGCACGTGCGTGGCGCCGGCCTCCAGGTCCTCGATCTCGCGGAAGAGCAGCTCGCCGGCGGCGTAGCCGATCTCGCGGCGCGGCTGGCGCACGGCCGAGAGCGGGACCGCGGCCGTCGCGGCGAAGTCGATGTCGTCGTAGCCGACGAGGGCGATGTCCTCCGGCACGCGCAGGCCGCCGGCGACGAAGCCCTGGAGCAGGCCGAGCGCCAGGAGGTCGTTGGCGGCGAACACCGCGGTCGGTCGCTCACCCGGGGCCTGCGCGACGATGCGCTCGGCGGCGTCACGGCCATCCACGGCGCCGAGGTGCTCGACCGGGACGGTCTCGAGGTCGATCGGGGCGAGGCGGGGTTCCGCGGCCTCCGCCTGCGCGATCGCGATGCGCGCGCCCTGCACGCGGTCGCGGATCTGCTGCAGATCGGCGGGACCGCCGACGAACGCGATGCGGCGGTGGCCCTCGGCGATCAGGTGGCCGACGGCGAGCCTCCCGCCCTCCACATCGTCGACGGCGACCGAACACGCTTCGAGGTCGGAGGCGACGCGGTCGACGAGGACGGTCGGGATGCCGTGCTCCCGCAGCCGCTCGATCACGGGCTCGGCGCCGGCGATCGGCGCGAGCAGCACCCCGCGCACGCGCTGCTGCTCGAACGCCGAGAGCTGCTGCTGCTCACGCTCCCCGCTGTTGCCGCTGTTGCCGAGCTGGATGGAGTAGCCGCGCTCGAGGGCGAAACTCTCGGCGCCGACGTAGAGGTCGGTGAAGAAGGGGTTGGCGACGTCCATGACGACCATCGCGATGCTCCGGCTCGCACCGGCGCGCAGCTGCCGGGCCGACTCGTTGCGGGTGAAGCCGAGGGTCGCGATCGCGTCCTCGACGGCGCGGCGGGTGGGCTCGGCGACGATGTCGGGGCGGTTGAGCACGTTGGAGACGGTGCCGACGGCGACACCGGCCAGCGCGGCCACGTCCTTCACGCTCGGGCGCTTGGCTGCGGCCATCGGTGCTCCTTCCCCCGCATCCCCGGATCGATCAGCCATCGTATCGTCCCGGGCTCCGGGGGCGGCGGGCGCGGCCGCCGAGGTTCACGTAGTGGCGCTCATTCCGGACCTGATGGACGCCACTATGTGAACTTCGGCGTGGAGGCCGCGCGCTCAGGAGGTGCGGGTGGCGGTGGCCTCGGTGTCGGCGAGCTCCTCGCGCAGCTCCTCGCGGGCGTTCACGGTGACGTGCGGGCGCATCCCGGTGAACCGGACGCGGAGGCCGCGGTACTTCACGAGATAGAAGACGCCGACGAGGGCGGCCGCGAATCCGCTCGCCCCGCCGACCCCCATCGCCCAGCGCGGGCCGAAGGTGTCGGCCACCCAGCCGACGATCGGGGCGCCGACCGGGGTGCCGCCCATGAAGATCGCCATGTAGATGGCCATGACCCGGCCGCGCAGCATCGGGTCGGTCGTCATCTGCACCGTGCCGTTCGCGGTCGTCATCAGGGTCTGCGACGAGACGCCGATCACGATGAGGGCGATCGCGAACAGCCAGTAGGTCGGCATGACGGCGGCGATCGTGCATCCGGCGCCGAACAGCGCGGCCCCGGCGAACAGCAGCGCGACCCGCGGCCGCTCCCGGCGGGCCGAGAGCAAGGCGCCGACCACCGACCCGATCGCCATGACGGACGACAGGATGCCGTACTCACCCGCGCCCTGGTGGAAGACGGTCACCGACATGGTCGAGATGAAGATCGGGAAGTTGAGGCCGAAGGTGCCGATGAGGAACACCATGATGAGGATGACCATGATGTCGGGGCGCTTGCGCACGTATTTGAAGCCCTCGACGAGCCCGCCGCGCGTCCGCTTCGCCCGCTCGGTGCGGTAGAGCTGCTCGCGCCGCAGCGTCATCAGCGAGATGAGCACCGCGCCGAAGGTGGCGGCGTTGATGAGGAACACCCAACCGGCGCCGACGGCGGCGGTCAGGAGGCCGGCGACGGCCGGGCCGAGCAGACGCGCCGCGTTGAAGGACGCCGAGTTGAGGGCGACGGCGTTGGAGAGGTTCGGGCCCGTCACGAGCTCGGAGACGAAGGTCTGCCGCGCCGGGGCGTCGAACGCCGCCACCACGCCGAGCAGCAGAGCGAACACGTAGACGTGCCAGAGCTGGACGACCCCGGTGACGGTCAGGAGGCCGAGCCCGAGGCCCAGCACCCCCATCGCGCCCTGCGTGGCCATGAGCAGCTTGCGGCGGTCGAGGTGGTCGGCCGCCCATCCCGTCACCGGGAGGAGGAGCAGCTGCGGGCCGAACTGCAGTGCCATGACGAACCCCACGGCGGCGGCGTTGTTGTGGGTGAGCTGGGTCAGGACGATCCAGTCCTGAGCCGTGCGCTGCATCCACGTGCCGACGTTGGAGACCAGGGCGCCGGCGGCCCAGATGCGGTAGTTGACGCCGGCGAGCGAACGGAACATCGCGCTCACGAGTCGGCGACCTCCCGCATGATCGCGGCGGCCTCGGCCAGCACGGCGCGCTGCTCGGGGGAGAGCTCCCGCAGCCGCAGGTGCAGCCAGGCGTCACGGCGGCGGCGCGTCTCGGCGATGAGCGCGCGGCCGGCATCGGTCGGCACGACGACGACCTTGCGGCCGTCCTCCGCGTCGGCGGTGCGCTCGACGTAGCCCGCCTCCTCGAGGTGGTTGACGGTGCGGTTCATGGAGGGCGGCGTGACCCGCTCGTGCTCGCTGAGCCGCCCGATCGTCCCGGAGCCCTCGCGCACCAGGAAGGCGAGCGTCGAGGTCTGGGAATCGCTCAGCTCGTCGTCCTCCTTCTCCGCGCGCAGGCGGCGCGAGAGACGTGCGACGGAGATCCGCAGCGCGCTGCTGAGGTCGTGCGTCGAGAGACGGGTGGAGGCCATGAATACTTAGCCTAGCAATTTAGGCTTGCTAAACAAATCCCGTCCGCTCTGCGCGTACAGGAGAATGGGCCCGTGGCGACCTTCACCGACGACGACGGAATCCGGATCCACTACGACGCGTACCCGGCCCAGGGCCCCGCGCGCGCCGTCGTGCAGATCGCGCACGGGGTGGGGGAGCACGCAGCTCGTTACCGCGCGCTCGCCGAGCAGCTCGCGAGCCTCGGATACGCGGTCTATGCCGACGACCACCGTGGCCACGGCCGCACCGGCATGGAGCAGTGGGACGGCGACGCCTCGAAGATCGGCCGGCTCGGGCCGGGCGGACTGCGCGCGGCGATCCGCGACGTCCGCCAGTTCAGCGCGCTGATCCGCGGGGAGAACCCGGACCTGCCGCTCGTGTACCTCGGGCACAGCTGGGGCTCGCTGATCGGGCAGATCATCCTGAACCGGCACAGCGATGACTACGACGCCGCCGTGCTCACCGGCACGGCGTACCGGATGGTCGGCTCGATGAACAGCGGCGACCTCAACAAGCGGCACGCGCATCTCGGGACCACCGGCGCGGAGTGGCTGAGCCGCGACCCGAAGGTGGCGCAGGAGTTCGTCGACGATCCGCTCACGACGCTGACGCCCCTGCAGAAGCTCTTCGGGCTGGCGGACGCCGCGCGGCTGCTCGGGCGACCGGCGCGGCACCTCGCCCGCGACCTCCCGCTGCTGATCCAGGTGGGCGCGGACGACCCGCTCGGCGGGGAGGCGTCCGCGCGCAAGCTGGAGCGCGCCTACCGCGACCGCTCGGGGCTCACGGACGTCACCACGATCGTCTACCCCGGTGCCCGCCACGAGGTCTTCAACGAGACCAACCGCGCCGAAGTCATCGCCGACCTCACCGCCTGGCTCGGCGACCGCTTCCCCGCCCGCGCCTAGCCGGCCCGCGAGCACAGGAAAAGTGTTCGCTCGCGGCGCCATGCAGAGCACTATTCCTGTGCTCGGCGGCCGAATTAGGCTGGGGGCATGCATGGTGAGTACAAGGTTCCCGGGGGCAAGCTCGTAGTGGTCGACCTGGAGGTCGTGGACGGGCGGATCAGCGGATTCCGGCTCGCCGGCGACTTCTTCCTCGAGCCCGACACGGCGCTGGAGGCGATCGACGCTGCGGTGAACGGCCTCCCCGCCGAGTCCGACGCCAAGACGATCGCCGCGGCCGTCAAGGACGCACTGCCCGAGGGCGCCATCCTGCTCGGGTTCTCGCCCGACGCCGTCGCCGTCGCGATCCGCCGCGCGCTCGCCAAGGCGACCAGCTGGCGCGACTACCCGTGGGAGATCGTGCACGCCAAGGCCGTCTCGCCGCTGATGCACCTGGCGCTGGACGAGGTGCTCACCAACGAGGTCGGCGACGGTCGCCGCGGCCCGACCCTGCGCATCTGGGAGTGGGACGAGCCCGCCGTGGTCATCGGCAGCTTCCAGTCCGTGAAGAACGAGGTCGACCCCGAGAACGCGGAGAAGTACGGCATCCAGGTCGTCCGCCGCATCACCGGCGGCGGCGCGATGTTCATGGAGGCCGGCTCGGTCGTCACCTACTCGATCTACGCGCCGGCCGACCTGGTGCAGGGGATGAGCTTCGCCGACAGCTACGCGTTCCTCGACGAGTGGGCGATCGTGGCGCTGAAGTCGCTCGGCATCGACGCCGTCTACCAGCCGCTCAACGACATCACGAGCCCGTCGGGGAAGATCGGCGGGGCCGCGCAGAAGCGCCTCGGCTCCGGTGCGGTGCTCCACCACGTCACGATGAGCTACGACATGGACGGCCAGAAGATGACGGAGGTGCTCCGCATCGGCCGCGAGAAGATCAGCGACAAGGGCATCACCAGCGCCGCGAAGCGCGTCGACCCGCTGCGCAGCCAGACCGGCCTCAGCCGCGCCGAGATCATCGAGCGGATGAAGCAGACCTTCACGAGCCTGTACGGCGCGACGGAGGGCGATCTCACCGACGAGGAGTACGCGGAGGCCGAGCGCCTGGTCGACGAGAAGTTCGGCACCGACGAGTGGCTCTACCGCGTGCCGTAAGCCGCGGGCGAGCCGGGAAGAGCTCGGAAAGCCCGTATGCCGTTCGTGGCATACGGGCTTTTTCCTGTTTGCCGCTTGCGCGCGAAGGGATCGCGTCTGTTAGGTTAGGCATGGCTTAGTTAGCCAAGCCTTACCTACACCTCACCTTCAGAGATCGCCGCGGATCGGCCCATGCCGACCCGCTGCCAGGAGTGCCATGACAGCGTCCCGAACTGCTTCGACAGCCCCCGATCCCGAGAGGCCGCGCGCGCCCCGTCGTCCGCGCCGGGTCCTCGCCGCCGCCCTCGCGACCCTGCTCGCGGCGGCCGGCCTCAGCGCCGTGGGCGCCGCGCCCGCGATGGCCGCCGGCCCCGCCGTCTCCGCTCCGGAGGTGCCCGCCGCCGGCGGCACGATCACGGTGACGGGAAGCGGCTTCGCCGCGACGGCCCCCGGCATCTACCTCGCCGTCGGACCGGCCGGCCTCGGCGGCTTCTACCAGGGCGCCTCCAGCCTCCTGCCGACCGAGACGGTCTGGATCGCTCCGGGCAACGAGCAGGTCCCGTCCGGCACCGCGCGTCAGGAGCCGATGGCGGAGGACGGCACCTTCACGGTGAAGCTGACCGTCCCCGCGGCCACCGCCGAGACCCCGGCCTACGCCATCTACACGTCGAAGGCGCACGGGCAGGGCTTCGCGGACCCGTCCCAGAACACGATCACGGCGCTCTCGTACGCGGCTCCCGAGCCGACGACCACCTCCGTCGCGCTCACCAGCGACGTCGCGAGCGTCGAGGAGGGCGCCGCCGTCACCCTGACCGCGACCGTCACGCCCGCGACCGACGGCACGGTGACCTTCTCCGAGGGCTCGACCGAGCTCGGCAGCACGCCCGTCTCCGGCGGCACCGCGACGCTGACCACCAGCTCGCTCTCGGTCGGCACCCACAGCATCACCGCCGCGTTCGCGCCGTCGGACACGGCCGCGCACACCGGCTCGACCTCGTCGGCGACCACGGTGACCGTCACCGCCAAGCCCCAGCCGACCGGTCCCTCCGTCACCGTCACCCCGGCGACCGGCATCGACCCGGCCGCCGGCACCGTCACGGTGAGCGGAACCGGGTTCTCGACCACCGGCACCGGCTTCTACGTCGGCGTCGGGCCGAAGTCGGCGAAGGACAACGCCGACTGGTTCGTGAACGCCGGGTACTACCAGGGCGTCAAGTGGGCCACCACGGCGGGCACGTACGGCGCGAAGATCAACGCGGACGGCTCCATCTCGATCCCGCTCACCAAGCTGAAGCGGGTCTTCACCTCCAACGGCGCCACGGTCGACTGCGGCGCCGTCGAGTGCGGCGTCTATACGTTCGCTGCACACGGCTCCGCCGACCGCAGCCAGGACACGTACACGCCCATCGCGTTCGCCGCGCCGACTGCGACCACCCTGGCCGTCACCAGCTCGGCCGCGTCGGTCGTCACCGGCACCTCCGTCACGCTGACGGCGACGGTGTCGCCGGCGGCGGTCGGCTCCGTCGAGTTCTTCGACGGCACCACCTCGCTCGGCACCGCCTCGATCGCCTCCGGGACCACGGCGACGCTCGACACCAGCGCCCTCGCGGTCGGATCGCACCAGATCACCGCGACCTTCACCCCGGCGGACGCGACCGTCGCGACCCCGTCGACCGCCGCGGCGACCACCGTCACGGTGACCTCCGTCGCGACACCCGCCGTCGTGGTCAGTCCGAACACCGGGGTCGACCCGGCCGCGGGCTCCCTCACCGTCAGCGGCACCGGATTCGCCACCACCGGCCCCGGCTTCTACATCGGCGTCGGGCCGAAGTCGGCCAAGGACAACGCCGACTGGTCCTCGAACGCGAAGTACTACCAGGGCGTCAAGTGGGCGACCACGGCCGGCACGTACGGCGCGAAGATCAACGCGGACGGCTCGTTCACGATCAGCCTCTCGGGGCTCAAGCGCCTGTTCAGCTCGAACGGCGCCACGGTCGACTGCGGCGCCGTCGAGTGCGGCGTCTACACGTTCGCCGCGCACGGCTCCGCCGACCGCAGCCAGGACACGTACACGCCCATCGCGTTCGCCGCGACGCCGCAGACGTCGGTGGTGCTGACGAGCAGCGCCTCGAGCGTCACGACGGGCACGCAAGTGAGCTTCACGGCGACCGTCTCGACCCCGGCCTCCTCCGCTCTCGCGGGATCCGTCGAGTTCTTCGACGGGGGCACATCCCTCGGCTCCTCGGAGGTCGTGCTCGGCGTGGCCGCGACGGCGACGAAGGCCCTGTCCGTCGGCTCCCACGCCATCACCGCGACCTTCACCCCGGCCGACCCGAACGCCGCGACCACCGCGACCTCGACCGCGGTGACCGTCACCGTGAACCCGGCCGGCGTCCCGACCGTGAACGTCCCCCAGGTCCCGGCCGGCGGCGGCACCATCACCGTCACGGGAAGCGGGTTCGCCACGTCGGCACCCGGCATCTACCTGGGCCTCGGCCCGGCGGGTCTCGGCGGCTTCTACGCGGCACCGGACAAGCTCATCGCGACCGAGGTCGTCTGGATCGCCGCAGGCAACCCGCTGGTGACCACCGGCACCGCCCGCACCGCGCCGCTCAACGCCGACGGGACGTTCTCCGTCGACATCACGGTGCCCGCGGCCAGCGCGACCACCCCGGCGTACGCGCTCTACACCTCGAAGGCGCACGGTCAGGGCTTCGCGGATCCGTCGCAGAACACCGTCACGAACCTCGCGTACGCCGAGGCCGGCACCGCCATCACGCCGACGATCACCGTGACCACCTCGGGCAGCACCGGCAACGCGGGCGACCCGATCGACGTCACCGTGCGCGTCACCCCGGCGGCCGACGGCACCATCACCATCCTGGACAACGGCAAGGTCGTCGCCAGCGGCCTGCGACTGGTCCGGGATGTGACGGCTCCGGTCTCCGGCGCAGCGGCCTTCGCCGCCCTCGCCGCGAGCTCCTCCTCGGTGAGCGCGCGCGTGCCCGGGCTGACCTCCGGCACGCACGCGTTCTCGGCCAGCTTCACGCCGGACGACCCGAGTCAGTTCACCCCGACGGTCTCGCCGCAGGTGAACGTCGTCATCGCCCCGGCCGCCGCCGTGACCCCGGAGGCCCCGGCCCCCGTCGCCGCGGCCCAGCCGACCTGCGTGGCGCGCGCTGTGAGCGACGCCTCGCTGAACTGGGGCGTGAAGACGAGCTTCCGCAACTACATCAGCGGCGGCATCGCGAACGGCTCCTGGACGCTCGCGGGCGTTTCCTACTCCGGCGGCCAGTACGGCTGGAGCGGCGGAAAGGGCACCTTCAACCCGGACGAGACCCGCGGTCTCGTGCGCTACTCCGGCTCGGTCTCGTTCACGGGACACGACGGGGTGCTGAACCTGGTGCTCTCGAACCTCGCGATCCGGGTCACCAGCGCGACCCAGGCGACGCTCATCGCGGACGTGCACTCGACCGACATGAGCGGTAAGCCGAGCGACTACTCGGGCGTCTCGTTCGCGACGATCGCGCTCGGGGGCGGGAAGGCCTCCGGCTCGACCTTCTCGGTCGACGGCGCGGCCACCGCCCTGACCGCCGACGGGGCGAAGGCGTTCGCCGGGTTCTACAACGCCGGCGACGCGCTCGACCCGATCTCGTTCCGGTTCCCGCTCGGCGCCGAGGTGGCGTGCGACAGCACCACGACCTCCGGCCTCGCCTCGACGGGCAGCGCCGGGTCGGGCGCCGTGCCGCTGTTCGGCGGCCTGCTGATCCTCGCGGGCATCGCCGCGGTGGCGGTCGTGCGCCGCCGGGCTGCGCGCGCGGACGTGGAGGCTGTGTGAGTCTCCGCGACACTCTGACCATGGGCGGCGCTTCCGGCGCCGCCCATGGGCGTTCCCGCACCATCCGGATGCGCGCGGCAGGTGCCTTCGCCGTCGCCGTCCTCGCGGCGGTCCTGACGGGTTGCGCGGCGGGCGCCCCCGCGGCCAAGCCGACCAGCGCGAGCCCCTCGGCCTCCGCGACCGCCACGGGCGACGCACTGCCGGACCCCCGCACCATCACCGGACCGTCGACCGCGGCCTCCATCGCCCAGATCGAGCCGGTGGAGAAGAACCCGAAGCCGTCGCTGCCGGTCACCGTGACCGACGCGACGGGCACCTCGGTGACGATCACCGACACCAGCCGCATCCTGGCCCTCGACATCTACGGCACACTCGCCGAGACGGTCGTCGGACTCGGTCTCGGCGACAAGCTGGTCGGCCGCGGCTCCTCCAACACGCTCGACGTGATGAAGGACCTGCCCCTGGTCACCCAGAACGGCCACGAGCTGAACGGCGAGGCGATCCTCGCCCTGCGCCCCACGCTCGTGCTGACCGACACGACCCTCGGCCCGCGCGAAGTGCAGGACCAGCTGCGCGCCTCCGGAGTCCCCGTCGTGTTCTTCGACCCCAAGCGCAGCATCGCCACGATCGGCGCGCAGACGAAGGCGGTCGCGCACGCGGTCGGCCTCGACGCGGTCGGCGACAAGCTGGTGAAGCGCACCGACGAGGAGCTCGTGACGGCGAAGGCCGACATCGCCAAGCTCGCCCCGAAGGCCGACGCCGACAAGCTGCGCGTCGCGTTCCTCTACGTGCGCGGCACGGCCGGCGTGTTCTTCCTCTTCGGCAAGGGGATGGGTGCCGACGACCTGATCTCGGGCGTCGGTGCGGTGGACGTCGCCTCCGCGGCGGGCATCACCGGCGCGAAACCCGCGAACAGCGAGGCGCTGCTGGCGACCAACCCGGACGTCTTCCTGATGATGACCGACGGGCTGGAGTCCACGGGCGGCGTCGACGGCCTCCTGAAGCGGCCCGGGGTGGCGGACACGCTCGCCGGTCAGCACCGCCGGATCGTCGACATGTCTGACGGGCAGATCCTGTCCTTCGGCCCGACCACCCCCGCGGTGCTGCGCTCGCTCGCCGACGCGCTGTACCGGCCCGGGGCGGTGGGATGACCGCCCACGCCACCCGGCCCGAGCAGGCCCGTCGCACCTCCCGTGCCTCCCGAACCGATCGGGTCGCCGTCGCCGCGGTGACCCGGGCGCGGGGGAGGCGCGCACTCGTGATCGGCGCGATGATCGTGCTGCTCCTCGCCGTCGTGCTGACCTCGTCGGCGCTCGGGCAGTTCTCCCTGTCGCCGGCCGAGATCTTCGCGTCGTTCGGCCGGCGGCTGGGACTCGCGCCCACCGCGCCGGCCGACGCCTACGCCGACGGGGCGCTCTGGAACGTCCGGTTCCCGCGCATCGTGCTCGGCCTGATCGTGGGCGCCGCCCTCGGCGTCGCGGGCGCGCTGATGCAGGGCGTGTTCGCCAACCCGCTCGCCGAGCCCGCGGTCGTCGGCGTCTCGGCGGGCGCCGCGGTCGGGGCCTGCGCCGCGATCGTCTTCGGCCTGCAGACCTTCGGCGCCGCCACGGTCCCGGCCGCGGCGTTCGTCTCCGGCGTGATCACCACCGTGCTCGTGTACGTGCTCGCCCGCGCGCGCGGCCGCACCCGCGTGCTCATGCTGGTGCTCACCGGCATCGCCGTGAACGCGATCGCCAACGCGGTGATCGCCCTCTTCGTCTTCCTCGCCGACACCGCCAGCCGTGAGCAGATCATGTTCTGGCAGCTCGGCTCCCTCAACGGCGCCACCTGGTCCGCGGTCGGCGTGACGCTCCCGCTCCTGATCGTCGGAGTGCTCTGCGCCTGCCTGATGTCCCGGCGGCTGGATGCGCTGGCGCTCGGCGACCGCAGCGCCCGCCACCTCGGGGTGCCGGTCGAGCGCGTGCGGCTGGTCTCCATCCTTTTGGTCGCCCTGCTGACCGCGGTGGCCGTGTCGTTCGCCGGGATCATCGCGTTCGTCGGCCTGATCGTGCCGCACCTGCTGCGCCTGCTGATCGGGCCCGGCCACGGCGCCCTGCTCCCCGCGAGCGCCCTCGGCGGTGCGTTGCTCATCTCGGTCGCCGACGTCGTGGCCCGCACGGCCATCCCGTTCGCCGACCTCCCGATCGGGATGTTCACGGCTCTCGTCGGCGGCCCCGTCTTCTTCGTGCTGCTGCGGCGCACGGTCGCGTCGGGGGAGAGCGCATGAGCGCCGCATCCCGCGCCGCTGGGACCGGGGTGGCTGCTGCGGCTGTTGCAACCGGTGCGACGGCTGCGACCGGTGCGGCTGTTGCAACCGGAGCGACGGCCGCGACCGGAGAGACGGCCGCGACCGGCGCGACGGCCGCGACCGTCGGCGCCGAACTGCGCGGCGTCGGTGTGACGATCGCCGGCCGCCGCATCCTGGACGGCGTCGACCTCGCCGTCCGCGCCGGCGAACTGGTCGCGCTCATCGGCCCGAACGGCGCAGGCAAGTCCACCGCCCTCGGCGTGCTCGCCGGCGACACCGCACCCGAGACCGGAACCGCGCTGATCGACGGCCGCGACGCCCGCACCGTGAAGGTCGGCGAGCTCGGGAGGCTGCGCGCCGTGCTCCTGCAGCAGAAGGGTGTCTCGTTCTCCTACCCTGTGCGCGAGGTCGTCGCGATGGGCCGCATGCCGTGGGCGCGCACGCCGCAGAGCGACGACGACGCCGCGATCATCGCAGACGCGCTCGAGCGCACCTCCACCGCCCACCTCGCCGACCGCGACGTCACCACGCTCTCGGGCGGCGAGCTCGCCCGCGTCTCGCTCGCGCGGGTGCTCGCGCAGCGCTGCCCGATCGTGCTGCTCGACGAGCCCACCGACGCGCTCGACCTCGGCCACCAGGAGCAGGTGCTCACCCTCGCCGCCGAGCTGGCCCGCTCCGGCAGCGCCGTGCTGGCCGTGCTGCACGACCTCAACCTCGCGGCCGCCTACGCCGACCGGGTGGTGCTCCTGAGCGACGGCCGGGTGATCGCCGACGGGCCTCCCGAGGAGGTCCTGACCGCCGAGCGGGTGGCCGACGTCTACGCGTATCCGGTCGACGTCATCCCGCACCCGGAGAGCGGCGCACCCTTGGTGCTTCCTGTGCGTCCACGGGGCGCGCGGCGACCCTCCGGTAC
>NZ_MKVJ01000004.1:0-39210 GCF_001898805.1 Leifsonia sp. 71-9 | reverse complement strand
GATGAGCGGCGCCATCGGCGGATCGTTCGACGAGATCTTCGCGCCCACCCGCCACGAGGCCCAGCAGGAGCTCGACCGCCAGTCGTTCCTGCCGGCCCCCGCCCCGCTCCCCGGCGACGGCGAGAAGGGCGTCTGGGAGGGCGGCAAGATCACGATCGACGTCGGCTCCCACGGCAACGGCCAGCGGGCCGAGGGCCGCGCGGTCGACGACGACGGGCGGGCTACCGCCGTTGCAGGGCGTCGTACCCGGGGTGCTCGCTGATCCAGCTCCGCACATAGGGGCACGACGCGATCACCCGTCGCTCGGAGTTGTCGCGCACATCGTCGAGCGCCGTCTGCACGAGCGTCGACGCCATCCCCTTCTCACGCTTCTCCGGGTCGACCTCGGTGTGCGTGAACACGATCGCGTCATCCCGGAGCTCGTACTCGGCGACACCGATGCGCTCGCCGTCCTTGTAGAGGGCGTACCGCGACGCGTCGGGCTCGTTCTGCACCGTCAGGCTCATGGAGGTCACGCTACTCCGGTCGCCTCGGGGTGGATCTTCTGGACGCGTGATCGGGGAGAGGTCGGGACCGGGTTCATCCGGTGCCTTGGACCGGAGGCTCGGAAATCGGTGCTCGTGGCGTGATGCTCAGAACCCGAACCACTCGCCATCCTCGTTTGATCCGCCGCCGGCGTCACTCTTCGGTGTTTCGGCGGACGGCGATGCGGTCGGCGCTGGTGCGGGGATCTCGGTGCGCAGACGACGGTTCGTCTTCTCCTCCGCCCACGCATCGATGGAAGGGTCGGTGGAGGATTCAGTCGAGACGTCGATGGCTACGATTCTCGTCGTGGCGGTGAGGCCGTACCGCACACCGTCAGGTCGATCCGCGCGGATCGCGATATCCATCCAGCCCTTTCCGTCGGCCCAGTCGACCGTCCGAACAACGGTGAAGCCTTGGCTCTCCCAGTAGGCGGTGAGCTTGTCGGCGATCGGATGCGGATCAGACTCGAACGCCTCATGCGTTACACCATTGCTCACTTGGTGGGCCGCCTTCGATCCAACCGTCCCGCACGGCGGCAGGCTTACCTCTTCGGCCGCCGGATCCCAGGGCTTCCCATTCTGGAGTGGACCCCGGAACCAGCCGTCGGTGTCGCCCGTTGCGGCGATTGCCGCGTTCGTGAGGTCAGCCCACTGCGTCAACAACTCCGTGATTGTCTTCTGCGAGGCACCCGGCGTGTTCGGTACGGGATCACGCAAAGCGGGAACTGACATACATCCTCCTAACACCGAGACGGCGACAGCGGTTGCGACGGCCACCCCGGAGAACTTGACCACACTCGCCACGGCCACGCCGCCTCTTCCGCTCATTCAGAACCCGAACCACACACCGTCTTGATCCGACGCGCTGGCGCCGTCAGCCTCTGTTGCGTGGGCCGATGGCAAGGTCGGCGACGACGGAGCCGGTATGTCCTCTCGGCGCAGCGACTTCTCGCGCGCCCACAATTGAATGGAGGGGTCGGTGGAGCACTCGGTCGAGACGTGGATCGAGACAAGCTCCGTGGTCGCAGTCAGGCCGTACTGCACACCGTCAGGTCGATCGGCGCGGATCGCGATATCCATCCAGCCCTTTCCGTCGGCCCAGTCGACGGTCCGAACGACGGTGAAGCCTTGGCTTTCCCAGTAGGTGGTGAGCTTGTCGGCGATCGGATGCGGATCAGACTCGAAGGGGTCATGCGCCACGTTCGCGTTCACCTGGTGAGCCTCCTTCGACCCAACTGTGCCGCACGGCGCGAGGTTGACCTGTTCGGCCCCTGGATCCCACGGCTTCTGTTCGATGATCGCCCCTCGGTACCAACCCTCAGTGTCGCCCGTGGCGGCGATGGCGACGTTGGTGAGGTCGGCCCATTGCTCCAGCAGCTCGGTGATCGTTTTCTGCGGGGCACCCGGCGTATTCGGTACGGGATCACGCAAAGCGGGAACTGACATACATCCTCCTAGCATCGAAGCGGTGATGGTGGCCGCGACCATCGCACCGCTGAGCTTCACCCAGCTGGCTACGGACAGCACACGTCCGCTGCTCATCGTGTAGTCCTCAACCCGCCGACGACTTTCTCTGGCAGGCCAAGAGTCGTGTACCCGGTGTTTCGCAGCGACTCGGTTTTTTCGTCGAGGTAGCCGTGGCCTTCGGGTGGGGCCAGCAAGTTGAGGGGGTTGGGTCCGTCGATGGTCTCACCCAACACGTTGTGTCCCTTGGTTGGTTTCAGTACCTCGCCGTCGGGGAGCACGGCGCCATCGGAGGAGAACGATTGCGCGCCACCGATCGATGAGGGCGGGTTCAACGGACCTCGGAACGTTCTGGCTCCGATCGACCCTGCCGACCACAGCGATTCTGAGTCCGGCACCGCACGCCCACCCAGCGAGGCACCGAACGGTGCGACCAGATCCGCCGCTGCCGAGGTCGTATAGATCGCGGGTACTCCTCCCGCCTGCTTCACATGCAGATCCGACAGCGACTTCACCACCTGAGTGTCGATTCCCGCCGACCCGAGCATGGTGAATGAGTCGACCGAGTACTTCGTGTGCATCAACGCGTCCGCCGCCATCGTGGTCCCGTAGGAGTGCGCGACGACGGACACGTGGGGGAACGACACCGCGGGGTGCGCCGCGCGGGTGGCGTGTGTGCCGTCCAGTTCGTTCGCGAATCGCCACGATCCGTCCTGAGCCAAAGCAGGGGTATTCACGCTCGCTAGATCCGGAGTGTCATACCCCAACCAGCCGACGACGGCGTGAGACCGACCGCGGTCGAGGTCGATCTGTTGGTCGTACAGCTTCTTCGCCGCCCGAGACCACCCCTCGGTCGCGTCGGCCGCGTCCGACATCATCCCCGGCGCTGCCCAGGTCACCGTGTCCGCCGTATCCAGGTCCCCGTATCCGACCGCGACCATCGGCACAGACGCGTCCAGGTTCAGACAGACCAAGGATGCCGACGGGTCGGCTAGCACGACTTCGAGAGCGGTCAGAACTTTCTGCTGTTCCGGGGTCAGGCGGTGCTTCCGCGATTGGGCCTCCTCGTAGACAGCCCGATTGCACCGATTCCTCACCGCATACGGCAGCCCTGCCAGGTTGCCCAGGACCCCGGGTGCGGCCGCTTCGAACGCGGCTCTCGTTTCGTCGTCGAGGCTGGACCACCACTTCGCGACCTGATCCGGGGACGGCGGATGCTCCCATAACTGCTGCGCCAGGTTCGGGTCCTCCGCCAGCAGCAACGACAGCTCGTCGGGGGTGAGCCGTCCCAGCGTGGACATCAGTGAGGCGTTCACGCTCGCTGACGGGGAGATCCCGGACAGTTTGGCGATGACCGACCCGAATGCCTTCAGTTCCGGCTGGGGCACGGGGTCCAGGGCGCCGTGCAGTGCTGCGTCCAACGCGTCGGCGAACGTTTTGGCGGCAGCGTCGTACTCGCGCTTCGCTCGCTGGGCCCGGTGAATCGCGTCGTCCAACCGCTCCTGTGCGTCCTTGATCGCGCGTCGCGCTTTCGCCAGGTCGGCGCTGGCTTCCTGCTCACGCTGACGCGCGCTCGACACGTCCCCGTGGGAGGGGGCGGAGGATCCCGGGGGTGGTTTGTCGCGCGAGTTGTACGCCTGCTCGAGCGCACTCAACGCGGACGACAGCGCCGTGTGCTGGACGCCCAGAGCGGCCGCGGACGCCTCCGCCGTCGCCAGATCGACCAAGGCACTCTCGGCGTCCTCCAGCGCTTGATCCGCGGCGCCCTGCGCGAGTTCCATGGACGCCGACCAGCTGGTCGCCGCCGTGACTCCGTCGTTGTGCCGCTCGGCCGCTTTCTGCGCCCCGGCGGCCAGTGCACGCAACCGGTCCGAGAATACGTCGGCGGCCAGACCCGACCACGACGAGGTTGCGAGGTTCGTGTCCAACACCTGGGTCGCCGCCTCCGACTGGTGCTTCAGCCGCGCGGACCAGGTGCGAAGGTGGATGACCAACGACTCCACCATCGCCTTGTCGCCCGGCGTCGGGTCGGTCTCGAATCCGACCGGTGACCAATCCATCCACCTAGAACCCATCGAAGCCGCCTCGGTCGCCGCGCATGCCCACGGCATCCTCCGAATCCCGTCGCTGATACGAATCGGCCGCCTGTTCCAGCGCACCGGCCGATCCGACCACCAGCTCGTCGATCGTCGACTGACCGCGCACCCAATAGCCCTCGAACCTGCTCACGGCCGCACGAGCCACCGACGACCCGAAACCATCGGCCTCGTCCGCCGAGGGGCGCGATCCGGAAGCGCTCTTCTTCAACGCCTTCGCGCCCGCCCGCAACTGCTCGACATCGACCTTTACCACCCTGCCCATGGATTCCTCACGGTAGATATCTCAATCTCCAAGTGAGAATATCAAATTACTCTCGCAGAAAGTGCCCGATCGATGCCGAGGCGCCGACGCGGTGTTCGACTTCGTCGCATCGAGCGCGGCTCCCGAACATCGCCACGTATGTCGTCACCTCACTCTGGGAGAGCCTCGGTCGCGCTGCCGCGCTGCGAGAATGGACCCATGCTCGAGACCGTCCCCGCCGCCGACGCCGTGGCGCCTCTGTGGCATCCCGCCGCACCGAGCACCGTCGTGCACGCCGACAACCTCGACGTGATCGCCGCCCTGCCGGACGAGTCGTTCCGGCTGATCTACCTCGACCCGCCCTTCAACACCGGGCGGTCGCAGGCGCGGCGCGCGATGACGTCGAAGCGGTCGGAGCCCGGCGCGGGCGGCAGCGTGATCGGTTTCAAGGGCCGCAGCTACGAGCGGATCAAGGGCGACCTCCTGAGCTACGACGACCGGTTCGAGGACTACTGGGAGTTCCTCGAGCCGCGGCTGATCGAGGCGTGGCGGGTGCTCGCCGACGACGGGACGCTCTACCTCCACCTCGACTACCGGGAGTCGCACTACGCCAAGGTGCTGCTCGACGCGCTGTTCGGCCGGGAGAGCTTCCTCAACGAGATCGTCTGGGCGTACGACTACGGCGCCAAGTCGAAGACGCGCTGGCCGGCCAAGCACGACACCATCCTCGTGTACGTGAAGAACCCGTCCGCGTACTTCTTCGACTCCTCCGCCGTCGACCGCGAGCCCTACATGGCTCCGGGACTGGTGACGCCCGAGAAGGCCGAGCTCGGCAAGCTGCCGACCGACGTGTGGTGGCACACCATCGTGTCGCCGACAGGCCGGGAGAAGACCGGCTACCCGACCCAGAAGCCGGAGGGTGTGCTCCGCCGCATCGTGCAGGCGTCGAGCCGCGAGGGCGACTGGGTGCTCGACTTCTTCGCGGGCAGCGGGACGACGGGCGCGGTCGCGGCGGCGCTCGGCCGGCGCTTCCTGCTCGTCGACAGCAACCCGGAGGCGGTCGCGGTCATGCGCGAGCGCTTCGCCCGCGACGAGCGCGACGTCCGCTTCGTCGGCTGACGTCATCCCGCCGCGGCGACGGTGATCCCGGCCGCGGCGAGCAGGGCCACGTACGACCACGCGTGCACGCCGTCCGGGATGCGCGGCGGCCGGCGGCGCAGCAGCACGACCACCGGGATCGAGCCGAGCAGCAGGGCGACGGCGGCGAGCACGTCCACCGAGCCGACGAGCCCCGGCGTCGGCGGGACTGCTCCGCGGAGGAGCAGCGAGACAGCCAGCGCGGGCGCGACGATCGCGAGTGTGAGCGGGTTGGCGAGGGAGGTGGCGATCGGCATCGGCGATCCGGCGCGACGCATCAGGGGCACGGTCATCACGCTCCCGCCCACGCCGAGAAAAGCGGCGACCGAGCCGATCGGGAGGCCGAGCCAGGTCGGCAGTCCCGCCGCGGAAGGGCCGGTACCGGCCACGACCGTCGTGGTCGCCGTCGCGCCAGGACCGCTGCCGGCCACGACCGTCTTAGTCGCCGGCGCGGGCCGGAGGAATCCCGGGCGCACCACCAGGTCCACGATCGTCGCCCCGATGTAGACGACGAAGCCCCAGCGGATGATCGCGTCCGGCGCGACCCGGGCCACCCCCGCGCCGATGGCCCCGCCCGCGGCGAGCAGTGCGAACAGTGCCCATCGTCCTGAGAGGCGGCTCAGGACCTCCCGTCGCGTCGAGACGGTCGCGACGACGGCGTTGACCAGCATGACCAGGGCGGAGGTCGCGGTCGCCACGCGCACCGCGTCGTCGCCGAGCGCCAGGTCGGCGATGGTGATGACCGGCACAGTGACGAAGCCGCCGCCGAAACCGAAGAGGACGGTGGTCACGCCGACCGCGAGACCGATGAGGGCGAGGATGAGGAAGGGCACCCGTCCATCCCATCCCGGACCGAGTTGGCAAGCAATCGCAGTTGCGTCCGATGCTTTTGAGGGTCAGCCAATCGCCGCTGAGCCGAACCGCGACGGGGGAGCGCCGAACGCCCGCGTGAACGCGGCGGTGAACGCCGCCGGCGACGCGTAGCCCAGCCGCCCGGCGACACTGGTCACGCTCTGCGTCTGCAGCAACGGGAGGCTCGCGAGCAGCCGCGCGCGGGATCGCCACGTCGCCGGCCCGGTGCCGGTCGCCGCCCGGAAATGCCGGTCGAAGCTCCGTCCGCTCATCGCGACCCGCTGGGCCCACAGTGCGTTCGTCACCCCGGCATCCGGTGCGGCGAGGTACTCGCGGCAGAGCGTCCGGAAGGGCTCGTCCCGGGGCAGTGTGATCGCGAACGGGGCGGGGGAGACCCGCTGCAGCTCGTCGAGCGCCAGCCGCACGAGCGTCCCGTCGCGTCCCGCCGTGTCGTAGTCGGCCTCCAGCTCGTTGGCGGCGCGGAGCAGCTCCCGCAGCAGGGGCCCCACCTCCACCACCGTGCAGACCGCCGGCCACCACGGCACGGCGTCCGGCTCGATGTAGAGGCTCCACGTCGACACCCCGCGCATGAGCACCTCGTGGCCGACGCCCGGCGGGATGAGCACGGCACGGTCGGTCGGCACCGTCCACGAGCCCTCGTCGGTGACGACCTGCATCACACCGCTGGCACCGTAGAGCAGCTGCGCGCGACGGTGGTGGTGACGCGCGAGCAGATGGTCGGGCGGATAGTCGGTGCCCACGGGGAGCACGTCGACGGGCAGGTGATCCAGCGCGTCGATCGGGACGTTGCGCACGGGACCAGGCTAGCGGCGGACACTCCCGACCGGCGCCTTCCCGGCCGCTGTCCGGAGATTTCCGAGGAGCGTGTGGAAGGGTTGATGACTATGCGACCGGTCCTGCGAGCCCTGCCCTTCCTGTGGGGAGCGATCGGGACCGCCCTCGTCTTCACGGGCGTCTACCTGCTCTTCGTGCGCAGCTACGTCGGCCAGGTGATCGACGAGCGCGCCTTCGCCGGCGCCGACGCGTGGAAGGGCGACCTGATCGACTTCGCCCACACCTTCCTCAACGCGCTGCCCGTCGCCGCCGTCTTCATCGGCGCCGCGATCGCGCTGGTCGTCGTGCTCGTGCGCCGCAACTGGCTGGTGTTCGCGGTGGCCGTCGGCGCGGCCATCGGCGCGAACGTCAGCACGCAGGTGCTGAAGTACTCCATCCTGTCTCGACCCGAGAAGGGCGTGGATGCGGGACTCTCGAACTCGCTCCCCTCCGGCCACACGGCCGTCGCGGCCTCGGCGGCCTTGGTCGTCTTCCTCGTCGCCTCGCCGCGCTACCGGCCGCTCGCCGCGGTGGTCGGGGCCGTGTTCACGATCGCGGCGGGAGCCTCCACCCTCGTCGAGCAATGGCACCGGCCGAGCGACGTCATCGCCGGGATGCTGGTCGTCGCCTTCTGGGGATGCATCGCCGGCCTCGTCCTGAGCGGACTGCGCCTGCGCCCGGCCGACCCGCCCGTGCGCACGAAACTCTGGCCGCTGGTGTGGATCGCGGGGGTCTGCGCGATCGGCGCCCTGGTGTCGCTGCTCGTCACGTACTTCTCGGCGCAGGACGGGTCGTCCCACCTCTTCATCGCCTACGCCGGCGGCGTCGCCGCCATCGTCGCCTCGGGCCTGCTCCTCGCCGCGCTCGGCAACCGCGTCTACCGCGCGCTGCCGTAGCGGCGGCGGCGCTGCCGGCGGCGCTGCCGCTACCGCGCTGCCCCTGCCGCGCTGCCGCCGCGCCCCCCTCGCGACATTCGTGCCAAATGTCGCGAATAGCGCCCCCATTCCTCACATTCGGCACAAATGTCGCCGTGCCGCGTCGTCGCGCTCCGGGGTCGCGCCCCCGCGTCGCCGTGCTCCCGCCGCGTCGGCGACGTCGCCGCCACCGCCTCCCATGCGCCGGGATTTGTGCCAAATGTCGCGAATAGCGCCCCCATTCCCCGCATTTGGCACAAATCGGGGGAGGCGGTGCGCGTCAGGTGGAGGCGCGGACGGTGAGGGTCGCGGTGAGCGGGACGGGGGCTTCCTCGGAGGCCGCGTCGCCGCCCGCGTCGTCGCCCGCATCGGCGGGCGCGACGAGCGCGAGCAGCCGGTGGGCGGCCGCGCGGCCCAGCGCGTCGCCGGGCAGGGCCACGCTCGTGAGGCTGGGTGCGGTGACGGCGGACGCGGGGAGGTCGTCGAAACCGGCGACCGCCATATCCTGCGGCACGCGCACCCCGGCCTGCGCGCAGGCGGCGAGAACGCCGTGGGCCAGCGTGTCGGCGGCGGCGACGATGGCGGTCGCTCCGGCCGCACGCCACGCGGGCAGCGCCTCGAGGGTCGCGGCGGCGGCCTCGGCGAGGTCGGGGCCGCTGCGGACGTCCGGCGAGGCCAGCAGCGTCATCCCGTGCCGGGCGGCCGCCTCCCGCAGCAGTTCGCGGCGCAGCAGGTAGGTGGCGGCGGGCGTCGCGCCGTCGAGGTAGCCGATGACGCGGTGGCCGCGCTCCGCGAGGTGCTGCGCGAGCTGCTCCACCCCGGGCGCCAGATCGTAGTTGACGACGGCGGCGCGCGACTCGAGTCCGGGAGCGTCCAGCAGCACGAGCGGCGTGCCGGCGGGCAGGTCGTCGAGGAAGTCGGGCCCGGGCGCGGAGACGAGGAGGCCGGCGGGGCGCAGGGACGAGAGCCGCCGCACGTCGGTCGCGTTGGGCTGCGCACCGCTCGCGGCGGCGGAGAGCAGCAGCTGGTAGCGGGAGCCGAGCTCCTCCTGCACGCCCTTGATCACGCGGCCGAAGAACGGGTTCGGGAGGTCGGGAGCGATCAGCACGACGATGTCGCTCGTCCCGCGGGCCAGCGCGCTCGCGGTGCCGTCGACCACGTAGCCGAGCTCGGCGACCGCGGCGAGCACCCGCGCGGCGTTCTCGTCGGAGATGCGTCCGCGCGCTTTGCCGTTGACCACGAGGGAGACGGTCGCGATGCTCGTCCCGGCCCGCTCCGCGACCATCGCGGCGGTCACCCGTCGGGGCGCGGGCGGGAGCGTGGACATGCTCTCGATCGTATCGGTGACTGCTCGCGGGTTTGCGGCGTCAAGCGCTTTACGCTTACAGTGTCAAGCGTTTGACGTCCCCGACGAAGCGGAAGGCTCCCCATGGAGAAGATCATCCTGGACTGCGACCCGGGGCATGACGACGCGATCGCGCTCATGCTCGCTCACGGCAATCCCGACATCGACCTGCTCGCGGTCACCACCGTGGCTGGCAACCAGACCCTCGAGAAGGTGACCCGCAACGCGCTCGCCGTGGCACGCGTCGCCGGGATCGTGGGCGTGCCGTTCGCGGCCGGCGCCGACCGCCCGCTGACGCGTCCCGTGGAGGTCGCCCCCAGCATCCACGGCGAGTCCGGCCTCGACGGGCCCGAGCTCCCCGAGCCGTCGTTCGAGCTCGACGGCCGCCACGCGGTCCAGCTCATCATCGACACGGTCATGGCGCACGAGCCCGGCACGGTCACCCTCGTCCCGACGGGTGCGCTGACCAACATCGCGCTCGCCGTGCGGCAGGAGCCCCGCCTGGTCGAGCGCGTCAAGCAGGTCGTGCTCATGGGCGGCGGCGTGCACGTCGGCAACTGGAGCCCGGTCGCCGAGTTCAACATCGTCATCGACCCGGAGGCCGCCGACATCGTCTTCAGCGCGGGCTGGAAGGTCGTCATGTGCGGCCTCGACGTCACGCACCAGGCGCTCGCGACCCCGGAGGTCGCCGCCCGCATCGCCGGGATCGGCACCGCGCCGGCGCGCTTCGTCGGCGAGCTGCTCGAGTTCTTCGGCCGCACCTACGCCGACGTGCAGGGCTTCGACAGCCCGCCCGTCCACGACCCGGTCGCCGTCGCGTACGTGATCGACCCGACCGTCGTGCGCGCGGTGCAGATGCCGATCGCCATCGAGACGCAGGGCCGCCTGACGACGGGGATGACCGTCGCCGACCTCCGTTCGTCCGCCCCCGCCGACTGCCCGACCTGGGCCGCGATGGAGCTCGACCACACCGGCTTCTGGGACCTCGTCGTCGACGCCCTCGAGCGCATCGGCGACCCCATGGATGCCTCGGACGTCGCGGGCACGACCGCAGGCGCCGCCGCGTGAGCGCCACCGCCCCCACCCCGGTCTCGACGCCCACCGGGCGTCCCGTCCGCATCGCCGCGCTGACCGCGGCCCTGCTCGCCGCCTGCGTGGCGTTCCAGCTCAACGCCAGCATGCTGAGCCCGGTGCTCGTCACCATGTCGCACGAGCTGCACACCGACGAGGCCACCATCGGCCTCTCGCAGACCCTCTTCTTCACCATCGCGGCGCTGTTCTCGCTGTTCCTCCCGCGGCTGAGCGACATCGTCGGCCGCAAGCGGGTGCTGCTCGCGATGCTCGCCGTCATGCTGATCGGCAGCGTGGTCGCCGCCCTCGCGCTGAACGTGGGGATGCTGTTCGCCGGCCGCCTCATCCAGGGCGTCACCGGCCCGGTCGTCCCCATCTGCCTGCTCATGCTGCGCGCCGAGATCTCCGATCCGCGCAAGTACGGCGCGGCGATGGGCCTCCTCACCGCGGTCAACGGCGGCATCGCCGGCATCGACGCGATCGCCGGCGGCTGGCTCGCCACGACGTTCGGCTTCCGCTCCGTCTTCTGGGCGATCGCGGTCGTCACCGTCGTCGCGCTGGTCATGGTGTTCGTCTGGGGCGCCGAGTCCCGGCCCTCCGAGGGCGTGCGGATGGACTGGTGGGGCGTGCTCCCGCTGGTCGTCTCGATCGGCGCGCTGCTCACCGGCCTCAACGAGGCGGGCCGTCTCGCCGCAGCGAACTGGGTGCTCGTCGGGCTGTCGCTCGCCGTCGCCGTCGTCTCCTTCGCGATCTTCTGGCGGGTGGAGAACCGGGTCGCGCAGCCGCTCGTCCCGACCCCGCTGCTGCGCCGTCGCGCCACCTGGGCGCTGCTCGCGACCACCCTGCTCACGATGACCGGTGTGTTCGCCGTCGTGAACGGCCTGGTGACCTCCCTCGCGCAGAACGCGGACGCGGGCTTCGGGATGGCGCCCGACCTGGCCTCGCTGGCCTTCCTCACCCCGTACGCGCTGGTCGGCTGGATCGTCGGCCCGCTGGCCGGGCGGCTCGCGCCCGTGCTCGGCTACCGCCGCATCCTGCGCATCGGCCTCTCGGGCACGATCGTCGCGACCGTCGTGATGGCGTTCGTCGGTGTGCACTCGCTGCCCGTGCTGATCGCGACCACCGTCGTGATCGGGATCGGCTACGCCGGCATCGGCAACATCATGCTCAACGGGCTCGGGATCGTGCTGTCGCCGGCCGAGAACCCGGGCTTCCTCCCCGGCCTCAACGCCGGCGCATTCAACCTCGGCGCCGGCCTGAGCTTCGCCCTCCTGCCCGCGCTGCAGGTCGCGACCTCGGCGGCGCCCGACTCCACGACCGGATACTCTGCCGGAATGATGCTCGGAGCCGCCATCACCGCCGTCGCCCTCGCGGTGTCGTTCCTGATTCCCCGCCCGGACTCGGCCGAGGTCACCGCCACGGCGGCCTCCCGATGAGCAGCGCACCGGCCGCCGGCCGCATCGTCGTCGTCGGCTCGCTGAACGCCGACCTCGTCGTGCAGACCGCCGCCTTCCCGAAGCCGGGCGAGACCGTCTCGGGAGGCGATCTCTCGACGGGCGCCGGCGGCAAGGGCGCGAACCAGGCCGTCGCGGCCGGACGCCTCGGCGGTGCGGTGACGCTCGTCGGCGCGGTCGGCGCGGACGCGCACGGCGAGCTCCTCCGCTCGGCCGTCGCCGACTCCGGGGTCGACGTCTCGTCGGTCGCCGTGCGCGACGGCGTGGCGACCGGGACCGCGCTCATCACCGTCGACGCCCACGGCGAGAACACGATCGTGGTCTCGCCCGGCGCCAACGGGACGCTGACTCCCGACGATCTCGACGACGCCGTGCTTGCGGGCGCTTCCGTCCTCGGGCTCTGTCTCGAGGTGCCGGAGCCGGTGGTGGTGGATGCCGCCGAGCGCGCTCGTGCCGCCGGGCTCGCGGTCGTGCTGAACCCCTCCCCGTTCCGCGACAGTGCGCGCGAGCTGCTGCCCCTGGTGGACGTCCTCCTCGTCAACGAGGGAGAGGCCGCCGCGCTGCTCGGCGTCGCCGAGGACGCGACGCCCGACGCACTGCGCGACGGCCTGGCCGCGCTCGGCGTGCACCGCGCCGTCGTGACGCGGGGAGCCGACGGCTGCGTGGTCGTCGACGGCGACAGCGAGCCGACTGCTGTGCCCGCCGTGCGCGTGGATGCGGTCGACACGACCGGCGCCGGCGACGCCTTCATGGGCGCGCTGCTCCTCCGCCTCGCCGACGGCGACGCCCTGCTCGACGCGGCCCGCTTCGCGGTCGGGGTCGGCGCGTTCGCCGCCTCCCGCGCCGGAGCCCAGGCCTCCTACCCGACCCCCGCCGAGCTCGCCGCGTTCCTGCGCTGACCCCCGCCGCCGCCTCTTTCGCGACATTCGTGCCGAATGTCGTGAAAGCGGCGCGCTAACTCCACATTCGGCACGAATCCTCAGCGCTCTCGCCCGCGACGGGGCGAGGCGCGGCGAGGCGAGGGGGGACGTCACGCGTCGCGAACCGCCGCGCACATTCGGCACGAATGTCGTGAAAGCGGCGCGCTAACTCCACATTCGTCACGAATGTGCGACAGCAACCGGGGCGTCAGGTCGACTCGCGGACGACGAGCTCGGTCGGGAGCAGCGTCACGCGCTCGGCGGGCTCGCCCGCGATGCGGCGCACCAGCACCTGCGCCATGGCCTCGCCGAGGCCGATCGACGGCTGGTGCACGGTCGTGAGCGGGGGTGCGGCGGTGATGCCGAAGTTGTCGTCGTCGTACCCGACCACGGCGATGTCGTCCGGGATGCGGAGGCCCGCCTCCCGGATCGCCGAGTAGGCGCCGGCGGCCATCTGGTCGTTCGCGGCGAACAGCCCGTCGATGGGCACGCCGCGGGCGAGCAGGCGGCGCATGGCCTCCTTGCCCGAGAGCGGGGAGAAGTCGCCGAGCTCCACGAGGGAGGCGTCGAGCCCGTGCGCGTCGAGTGCCCGGCGCCAGCCGGTCAGCCGGTCGAGGCCGGCGGGCATGTCCTGCGGGCCGGTGATGAGGGCGATGTTGCGCCGTCCGCGCGAGATGAGGTGCTCGGTCGCGCCCGCCGACCCGGACACGTTGTCCACGTCGACGAAGTACGACTCCCCGGTCTCGTCGCCGACCGGCCGGCCGCCGAAGACGATCGGGAGGGAGGCGCCGAGCTCCACGTACGAGTGGTCGCCGGAGTGGTGCGACACGACGAGCGCGCCGTCCACGTTGCCGCCCATGAGGTAGCGCCGGGTCTTGTCGGGGTTGGTCTCGGACGAGATGACCATGTTGAGCGTGTACTCGGTGTCGGCGAGGCTGAGCGCGACGCCCTGCACGATGGAGGCGAAGAACGGGTCGGCGAACACCTTGGCCGTCGACTCCGGCACGACCAGCGCGATCACCTGGGTGCGGCGGGAGGCCAGCGAGCGTGCGGCGCGGTTCGGCACGTAGTTGAGGTCGGCGATGGCGGCGGTCACCGCGGCGACGACCTCGGGGGTGACCTTCGTCGACCCGTTGACGACGCGCGAGACCGTGGCGCGCGAGACTCCGGCGCGTGCCGCCACCGCTTCCAGGGTGGGCACGGCCACGGCGTCCACCGAATCCGTGGTCATCGGTCTCCTTCTCGTCCGTCGTCCATGCTAAGCGCGCGCCGCCGCCGCGCCGACGTCCGACGACTCCGCCGCACGCGCGTCGGCGATGAGACGGGCGAACGCGTGGCCCGACTCCTTCACGGTGCGCACCTGCGTGTCGTAGTCGACCGACACGATCCCGAAGCGCTTCTCGTAGCCCCACGCCCACTCGAAGTTGTCGAGCAGCGACCACACGAAGTAGCCGCGCACGTCGGCCCCCTCGTCGATCGCCGCGCGCACCGCGTCGATGTGGGCGAGGATGTACGCTTCGCGCTCCGAGTCGAGGATGCGTCCGTCCGGGTCGGTCGCATCGTCGTAGGAGGCGCCGTTCTCGGTGATGTAGAGCGGCGGGAGGGTGGGGTAGTCGGCGGTGAGGCGCACGAGCAGGGCGCGCAGGCCGTCGGGGTTGACCTCCCAGCCCATCGCCGTGGTCGGCAGGTGGCGCGACGGGAAGGTGACGAACTCGCTGCCGACGAAGGGCGACGCTTTCGGGCTGTCGGTGGGCACCACGGCGGGCGGGGCGTCGACGGGCAGGGGATGTCCGCTGACGTTGTCGTCGTGGTAGTGGTTCACGCCGAGGAAGTCGATCGGCTGGGCGATCGTCTCCAGGTCGCCGTCGTGCACGAGCGCCTCGAACCGATGCTCGCGCAGGTCGTCGAGCACGTCGGTCGGGTAGGCGCCGAGCAGCAGCGGCTCGAGGTACATCCGGTTCCAGAGCCCGTCGATGCGGCGCGCGGCGTCGAGGTCGACGGGGTCGCTCGGGTCGTTCGGCACGGCCGTGGTGAGGTTGAGCGTGATGCCGAGGCGCAGGCGGTCCAGCCGCCCGGAGTCGCTCCCAGCGCCGACCGATGCGATGGTCGCTCGCTCGCGGATGGCGTGGGCGGCGAGGCCGTGCGCCAGGTGCTGGTGGTGCAGGGCGGCCAGTGCGGCATCGGGCTCGCGGCGGCCCGGTGCGTGCTCGCCCGCGGCGTAGCCGATGAGGGAGGAGCACAGCGGCTCGTTGAACGTCGTCCAGTGGTCGACCCGGTCGCCGAGCGCGTCGTAGACTGCCACGGCGTAGTCGCGGAAGCGGTAGGCCGTGTCGCGGTTCGCCCAGCCTCCTTTCTCCTCCAGCGCCTGCGGCAGGTCCCAGTGGTAGAGCGTCAGCCACGGGAGGATGCCCGCGCCGAGCAGCTCGTCGACGAGGCGGCTGTAGAAGTCGAGTCCGGCCGGGTTCACCGCGCGGTCGCCGGGAACGATGCGCGCCCAGGAGGTCGAGAAGCGGTACGACTGGAGGCCGAGGGAGGCCATCAGCGCGACGTCCTCCGGCATGCGGTGGTAGTGGTCGACGGCGCGTTCCGGGGTGTCGCCGCCGGCGATCGCGTTCGGCACCCGGGCGAAGGCGTCCCAGATGGAGTCCTCCTTGCCGTCCTCGTGGGCGGCGCCCTCGATCTGCGCGGCGGCGGTGGCGGAGCCCCACAGGAAGCCGTCGGGCCAACGGTTGTCGGTCATTCTTAGCCTTTCACCGCGCCGGCCATGATGCCGGAGACCAGCTGCCGGCCGGCGAGCACGAAGAGGATGAGCAGGGGGATGGTCGCGAGCACCGCGCCGGCGAGCACGATCGAGTAGTCGACGTACTTGGCGGACTGCAGCTGGCTGAGGGCGACCTGCAGGGTGGGGTTCTGCGGGGCGACGAGCAGCGGCCAGAGGTAGTCGGTCCAGGCCGTCATGAAGGTGAAGAGGCCGAGGATCGCCATGGCGGGCCGCGCGGCCGGGACCCCGACGTGCCAGAAGGTGCGGATCATGCTGGCGCCGTCGACGCGGGCCGCCTCGATCAGCTCCTCGGGGATCACGTCGACGAGGTACTGGCGCATGAAGAACACGCCGAACGCGGTGACGAGGGTCGGCACGATCACCGCTCCGAGCGTCCCGGTCCAGCCGAACTGCTTCATCACCATGAAGAGGGGGATGATGCCGAGCTGCGTCGGGACCGCCAGCGTCGCGATCACGAACACCATGAGCCCCTCGCGGCCGCGGAAGCGCAGCTTGGCGAAGGCGTAGCCGGCGAGCGTCGAGAACAGCACGACCGAGACGGTGATGACGGTGGAGACGATGATCGAGTTGCCGAGCGCCTGCCAGAACGGCACGGTCCCGAGCACCTCGCCGACGTTCTTCCAGAACTGCCCGCCCGGCAGCAGCGGCGGCCAGGTAGCGGTCAGGACGGTGCTGTCGCTGGAGCCGGCGACCGCCGACCACCAGAGCGGGTAGGCGCTGCCGACGAAGAGGACGAACAGGATGCCGTAGGTGAGGAAGCCGGGGCGCCGGTCGATGCCGAGGGCCTTGCGCTTCGGCGGGCGCTGCGCGGCGGTCGTCCGCGGCTTGGAGGCGGTCGTGGTCACAGGTTCTTCTCCTCGCTGGCGGCGGCGAGAGCGCGGGCGCCCTCGGCGGTGGAGTCGCCGCTGTCGATGCCGGTGCGGGATGCGGCGGCCCGGCTGCGCGCGAGCCGCTTCGCCGTCCGTTTCGTGTGCAGCCGCGCCTCGGTGGAGGCGATGCGGCGTGAGATCAAGAAGTTCAGGAGGCCGAACAGCACGATCAGCAGGAACAGCATCCACGCGATCGCGGAGGCCTTGCCGAAGTTCTGCCGGTTGAAGGCCATGTCCCACAGGTAGAGCACGGTGGTCTGGTACTGCCGCTGCGGGCCGCCGGGCACCGCGCTCGACGGGTTGAACAGCTTCGGCTCGGTGAAGATCTGGAGGCCGCCGATGGTCGCCGTGATGATGACGAAGATCATGGTCGGGCGGATGCTCGGCAGCGTGATCGAGAAGAAGCGGCGGAAGGCGCCCGCGCCGTCGAGGGAGGCGGACTCGTGGATGTCGCGCGGCACGGCCTGCATGGCGGCGAGCAGGATGAGCGCGTTGTAGCCGGTCCAGCGCCAGTTGACCATCGTCGCGATGGCGACGTGCGACGGGAACGTCTCGGTCTTCCACATCACGGGGTCGAGGCCGATCGCCTGGAGCATGTTGTTGATCAGCCCGTACTTCTCGTCGAACGCGCTCGAGAAGATCAGCGTGACGGCGACGGGGGTGACCACGTAGGGGAGCAGGACGCTCATCCGCCAGAACGTCTTGGCGCGGATGTTCTGGTCGAGGATGGCCGCGATGAAGACGGCGCCGATCAGCTGCGGGATGGCCGAGAGCAGGAAGATGCTGAGGGTGTTGAAGAGCGAGTTCCAGAAGAACGGGTCCTTCAGCTCGGTGAGGTAGTTGCTGAAGCCGACCCACTCGCCGGGGCCGGTGAGCAGGTTCCAGTTGTTCAGCGACACGACGAACGTGTAGACCAGCGGGAACAGCCCGACGAGGCCGAACAGGATGAAGAACGGCGCCACGTAGAAGTACGGCGACGCCTTGACGTCGAAACGGTTGAGCTTCTGCTTGAAGGTGAGCGCGTTGCGCGCATCCCGGTCGCGCCGGGCCGCGGCGGCGGTCTCCTGGCGGGTGACGGTTGTCATGCGGATCTCCGGTGGGTCGGGTCGTGCGGGGTGCGGGCCCCCGCCGCCGGTGAGCGGCGGGGGCCCGGGAGGGTGGTGCCTACTTGTTGACGACCAGCTGGTTCAGCAGCGTCATGGCGTTGGCCCAGGCCTGGTCGCCGTTCGCCTTGCCGGAGTCGAGCTCCTGGACGGACGGGCCGAAGACCTGCGACTGGATGACGGAGTCGTCCGGGCCCTTGTACTGGGCGACGACGCCCTTCGCGCGCTCGGCGAGGATCTGACCGATCGGAGCGTTGTCGAAGAACTTCGTGAGGTCGCTCTCACCGGTCACGCCGGGGTCGCTCTGCGCCGCGGTCACCGACGGGAAGGTGCCGGCGGCCTGGAAGGTGGCGACCTGCGACTTCGCGGTGGTCAGCCAGGCGGCGAGGTCGGCCGCCTCCTTCGGGTGCTTCGACTGCTTCGGCACGGTCAGGAACGAGCCGCCCCAGTTGGCCGCGCCGCCCGGGAACACGTTGGCGAAGTCCCAGCCGGTGTCGGCGTTGCCGCCGCCCGCCTCGACCTGGCCCTTGACGACGCCGAGCATCCAGCCCGGGCAGACGAACGTGGCGAACGAGCCGTCGGTGAAGGCCTTGCCCTTGCCCCAGTCCCACTGGGTCTGGTTGGAGGAGAGGCCGGCCGCGGCGCCGTCGGCCAGCTGGCCCCACAGCGCCTTGAGGTCGGAGTTGTTCTCGATGTTGAGCTTGCCGGCCTTGGTGTAGTAGCCCTCGGGCTGCTGGTTCACCATGGCGTTCCAGAGGAAGCCGGACTGGTCGTAGAACGCCTTGCCGGTGGCCGCCTTGTACTGCTCGCCCACCTTGAAGTAGTCGGCCCAGGTGGCGTCGTCGCCGCCGAAGAGCTTGGCGACGGAGTCGCGGTCGCTCGGCAGACCGGCCGCGGCAAAGAGCTTGCTGTTGTAGCAGAGGCCCTCCGGCCCGATGTCGGTGCCGTAGCCGATGATGCGGCCGTCCTTGTCGGTGGCCTGCTTCAGTTTCCAGTCGACCCAGCGGTCCTTGATCGTGTCGGCGCCGTAGTCCTTGAGGTCGTTGAACTGGTCGGAGACCTGCATGACCTTGGACAGCCAGCCCTCCTCGACCGCCTGGACGTCGGGGAGGCCGCTGCCGGCCGCCTCCTTGGTCTGCCAGTCGGTCAGGGCGTTGTCACCGGTGTCGATGTTGGTCGCCTTGATCTTGATGTTCGGGTGCTCCTTCTCGTACTGCGAGTAGAGCTTGTCGAAGCCCATCGTGCCGAACGTCGTGACGGTCAGCGTGATCGGGTCAGAGCTGCTCCCGCCGTCGCTGCCGCTCGATGAGCAGCCGGCGGCGAGGAGGGCGAAGGACGCGGCGCCGGCAATGGCGGCCGCGACCTTGGTGCGTCGTGAAAGCTTCACGGTTCACTCCCTTGTGGTGTGTGCTGGGTCTGATGAGGCGCTGTGAGAGCGCTCTCAGTTCGCGACCGTGAGAGCGCTCTCACGCGTTGCTGGAGAATCTAGAACGACTCCGGTGGCAATGTCAAGCGCAACCGTGGTCGCGCTCTCACCGTTGAAAAGACGGGGAACTGGGCGTCGCGGAATTCCGCGGGACTCCGCGCTGCCCCGCGTTCGGCCGTGACCTAATCGTGACCTGATCCGCCTCGTGTCCCGGTGGAGCAGCCTCCCCGCCGCCGAGCAGACTGGACGACGACGAGGGGAGACCGTGGATGCCGATCATCATCCTCATCGGGTTCGCCGCCGTCGCGCTCTGGTCGCTCGTCGCCCACCGGTTCGACCGGGTCGGCATCGCGGGGCCGGCCGGTCTCGCCGCCCTCGGCGCGCTGGTGGTCCTGCCGAACGTGTCCGCCTTCACCGCCGCCATCGACAGCGACGTGGCCCAGCACGTGGTGGAGCTCATCCTGGCCGTCCTGCTCTTCGTCGACGCGTGCGAGGTGCGCGGCGGCCTCTTCGGCGGCGAGGGGCGCTCCCTGGCCCGCCTCGTGCTCATCGCGCTGCCGCTCTCGCTCGCGCTCGTCGTCCTCGCCGGGGTCTGGCTGCTGCCGCAGACCGGCGTCTTCGTGCTCATCGTCATCGCCTGCATCGTGATGCCGACCGACTTCGCGCCGGCCACCGCGCTGCTGCGCTCCGAGCGCATCCCGGCCCGCGTCCGGCGCATCCTCAACGTCGAGAGCGGCTACAACGACGGCCTCGTCTCGCCGGTGTTCGGGATGTCGCTGGCCATCGCCGTGGCGCTCCCGACGCTCCTCCGCATCGTCGACACGGGCGGGGAGGCCGCGGGCGACGAGACCCAGCTGGAGAAGGACTTTACGGACTTCTTCGACGCCTTCTTCGGGGCCGTGCCCGCCACGGTCTCCGCCGTCGCGGTCGGGGTGCTGCTGGGAGGCGCGCTCGGCCTCCTGACCCGCTGGGCCGCGCGCCGCGGCTGGGCGGACTCGACCGGCATCCGCTTCGTCACACTCCTCACGCCGCTGCTCGCCTACGGCGTCGCGACCCTCCACGGCCTCGGCGCCAACGGCTTCGTCGCGGCGTTCGTGGCGGGCGTGATCTACCGCGTGGCGCGCACGCGGCGCACGGAGCTGCGCTCGGTGCCGCACGAGGAGCTCCTGCTCGTGGAGGAGGCCAGCGCCGTCGCCTCCAACTTCGTCTGGTTCATCCTCGGCGGCATGACGACGGCGGTCATCGCGGAGGGCATCGACTGGCGCCTGCTGGTGATCGCCGTGCTGGCGCTCACCGCGTTCCGCGCGGTGCCGGTCTACCTGGCGATGCTCGGCTCCCCGATCGGATGGCGCGACCGGACCTTCCTGGGACTCATGGGGCCGCGGGGGACGGCGTCGATCGTGTTCGGCCTGCTCGCCTTCAACCGCCTCCCGGAGGCGGACAGCGGCGACGTGCTGGGCGTCACGGTGCTGACCGTCGTGGGCAGCATCCTGCTGCACGGCGTCGCCGCACCGCTGGTGCTGCGCCGGATGACTCCCGGCACGACGATGGCCGCCGTCCCGGGGGACGACGGCCATCGAGGCTGAGCTGCTGGTGCGGCGCTACTCGCCCGCGGAGGTCTGCGGTCGCTGAGCGCGCAGCGAGGCGGTGTCCGCCCCCGGCTCGATCAGCGCGCCGACCTCGGCGGCCGCGCGGCTGGCGAGGATGCCGACATCCTCGTTCTCCTCCTCGCGCCGGTCGGCCTCGTCCTTCTCGGCCTTCGCGTCCGCGGCCTCCTGCAGCGCCGACTTCGCGCGCAGCGGCGGGGTCTTGAAGAACCAGGTGAGCACGAACGCTATCAGGACCACGATCAGAGCCACCCAGTAGACCTGGATCGCGGAGGCGTTGAAGCCCACCAGGAACGGCTTGGCCAGACGCGGGTCGGCGTCGTTCAGGAACGACGTGTCGTCGAGGTTGCCGCTGCCGGTCGCCGCGGTCGACTTCTTCAGGGTGCTCGACAGCGTGGGGGCCACCGAGTCGACGAAGTTCTGACGCACGGTGTCGTTCGAGAAGTCGAGCGTGACGGTGCCGTCGGGGGCGACGGAGGCGTACGGGGCCTTCGCCGTGATCGCGGTGCCCGCCGCTGCGGTCGCCTTCTCGACGGCGGCCGCGGTCGCCTGCTCCTGGGCGGCGGCCGGGATCTGGCCGGCGGCCACGGCGTCGGCCACGGCCTGCTTGGCCGCGTCCTGCGCCTTGGTGACGCCCGACTGGATGCCCGACTTCGTCTTGTCCTCGAGCTCCGTGACGATCTTGTTGTAGCTCTGCTCCATGATCTGCTTGTTCTCGGGAGCCTGGGCCACGGCCGGGTCGAGCGCCGCGTTCAGCGCGCTGTTCAGCGTCGGCTCGTCCGCCAGGGACGTCTTGATGTTGCTCGGCATGACCGTGAACAGCAGCGAGAGGAGCACAGCGGTGCCGAGCGTTCCACCGATCTGGCGGAAGAACGTGGAGGCACTGGTCGCGACGCCCATGTCCCGCACGCCGACCGAGTTCTGGCTGGCGATCGTGAGGGTCTGCATGAGCTGGCCGAGGCCGAGGCCGATGAGCAGCATCGCGCCGGCGATGAACCAGTACGAGTAGTCGTACTTGATGAACGTCAGGTAGAAGAATCCGCCCGAGAGCAGCGCGGTGCCGATGATCGGGAACTGACGGTAGTGGCCGGTGCGCGCGATGATCTGGCCGGAGGCGATCGACGAGATCATCAGACCGAGGATCATCGGGAGCATCTGCAGACCCGACTCGGTCGGGGTCGCGCCGAGCACCAGCTGCAGGTACAGCGGGAGGGTCAGCATCGCGCCGAACATCCCGAAGCCGACGAAGACGCCGATGATGGTGGCCATCGAGAAGGTGTTCGAGCGGAACAGCTTCAGCGGGATGAGCGCGTCGTCCTTCATGCGCATCTCGATGAGGATGAAGGCCAGGATGCCGATGGCGCCGAGCACGTAGCAGCCGATGGCCCCCACGCTGTCCCAGCCCCAGTCGCGGCCCTCTTCTGCGACGAGGAGCAGCGGGACGAGGGCGACCACGACGGCCGTCGCGCCCCACCAGTCGATCCGCACCGAACCGCGCTCGCGCTTGGGCAGGTGCAGGAACCGCAGGACCATCGCGAGGGCGATGAGGCCGATCGGCACGTTGACGAGGAACACCCAGCGCCATCCGGCGATCCAGAGGATCTGGTTCGCGCCGGCGAACAGGCCGCCGACCAGCGGGCCGATGAGGCTCGAGATGCCGAAGACGGCGAGGAAGTAGCCCTGGTACTTGGCGCGCTCGCGGGGAGCGAGCATGTCGCCCATGATCGCCAGCGGCATCGACATCAGACCACCGGCGCCGAGGCCCTGGATGGCGCGGAACGCCGCCAGCTCGATCATGGAGGTCGAGAAGCTGGCGAGGATCGAGCCGATGATGAAGACGACGATCGCGAAGATGAACAGCGGGCGCCGGCCGAAGATGTCGGAGAGCTTGCCGTAGATGGGCGTCGCGATGGTCGAGACGATGAGGTATGCGGTGGTCACCCACGCCTGCTGGCTCAGACCGTGCAGGTCGTCGCCGATGGTGCGGATGGCCGTGCCGACGACCGTCTGGTCGAGGGCCGAGAGGAACATGCCGGCCATGAGACCGAAGATCACGAAGAGGATCTGTCGGTGCGACATGATCGGTTTGGGTGCGGCGGGCGCCGCGGGGGCAGTGCTGGACATTGAGCTCCGAGTCGAGAGTCGAAAGCGAGACGCCCGGTGCGCGGGCGTCACATCGGTGTGAGAGTCGTGAAGATTTTTGCGGAGAGTGCAAAGTTACACCCGGTGCGCGTCTTTGAGCAACGCGGGGATCGCGCTCAGGCGCACGTTCGCGAGGGGCGAACGCACGCGCGCGATCCGCGGAATCCTGCGGAACTCTCGCGACGGTACGCCGCGCGGTGGCCCCCGTCCAGGTGGCGCATAGCTAACAGGCGTACCGTGGAAGCATCCCGGACCCGTCACCCTCCGAATCCCCTCCGAAGGACGTATGAGTTCTCTCAGCTCCATCCCTCGTTCCCCCGGACGAGCACCGCACCGCCGCCGCCGCCGCGTCGCCGGCGTGATCGCCGTGGCGGCCTCCGCCGCGCTCCTCTTCACCGGCTGCGCGGGCGAGCCGTCCGCCGCGACCAAGGCCCTGGCCGGTGCATCGACGAAATCGACCCCGACCGCCGCGAGCGTCGCAGCCGTCCAGCCGGCCGCCGGGAGCGTCTCGGGCGGCACGGTCACGCTCACCGGGTCGAACCTCCAGAACGTGGCGAGCGTGCAGATCGGCGGCCAGCCCGCGGTCGTGACCGCCGCCTCGGCGGGCAAGGTCACCGTGGACGTGCCCGCCGCGCAGGGCTTCCAGGCCGGCGCCGTCCCGATCGCCGTCACCGACAAGTCGGGCAAGACCGTCGCCACCGACGGCAAGACGTACGACTACCAGGTGCAGACCCCGGTCGACAAGCAGCTGGCCTACGCGATGACGTACTGGAAGAACTACAACTCCGCGGAGTGGGGCGACCTCAACTCCGTGGGCGGCGACTGCGCCAACTTCGTGAGCCAGACCCTCATCGCCCGCGGCTGGACGATGAACGACGACTGGTACAACAAGAACGCCGCCGCCGACTGGAGCCCGGCGTGGGGCTACGTGCCCTCGATGGACGCCTACTTCCAGGCGAACGCCGCCTCCCTCGGCCTCACCGAGTACCCGCTCGACCAGCGCGACAAGATCAAGGTCGGCGACATCGTGATGTTCGACTGGAACGACAACGACTCGCTCGACCACGTGCAGATCGTCTCGGCCGTCGAGAACGTGAACGGCCAGATCAAGATCAAGATGGTCGGCCACAACGAGGACACCGACTACCGCGACCTCGACACCACCATCACCGTCGACCACCCGGGTGCGATCGGGCACTTCTGGAGCCTGTCGAAGTAGCCGCACGGCGACCACCTCGCTGTCATCGGGACGGGTTATGCTCAGCCCGTGATCTCGGGGGGAACCCGCCTGCGGGCGACGACGCTGGGCGCGGCCGTCGTCGGCGGCGCCCTCGCTGTGCTGCTCGCGCTCGGCGGCTGCGCGGCCGTGCCATCGAGTCAGGCGGGTGGGCGTCCCACGCGCGACCGCTCGCACACCGACCAGGACGCGCACCCGCACGCCCGGCCGACGCCCTCCACCATCCCGACGCCGACCGCCGCGGGCTTCGACGCCGCCGCCCAGTCCTTCGACGACCCGGCGAGCAGCTGGGTCGTCGTGAACAAGCCGCGCGCCCTCCAGCCGCCCGCCTTCGCCCCCGCCCAGCTCGTCTACCCGGACGTCACCTACGTGAACCGTCAGCCGATGCGACCCGAGGTCGCCGACGCCCTGGTGGCGATGTTCCAGGCGGGCAAGCAGGAGGCCGGGCTCGACTTCTCCGTGCAGAGCGCCTACCGCTCGTTCGACTCCCAGACCCGCGTGTACGACGACGACGTCGCGCGCAACGGGCAGGCGTACGCCGACACCGACACCGCGCGACCCGGGCACAGCGAGCACCAGACCGGCCTCGCGGTCGACATCAGCGCCGTGCCCGCCCGCTGCTCCCTCTCCGCCTGTTTCGCCGACACCCCGCAAGGGCAGTGGCTGGCGGCGAACTCCTGGCGCTTCGGCTTCCTCCTGCGCTACCCGGCCGACAAGGTCCCGGTCACCGGGTTCACCTTCGAGCCGTGGCACTTCCGGTTCGTGGGCGTGCCGCTCGCGACGCAGATGCACGCCACCGGGGTGACGACGCTCGAGGAGTTCTTCCACTGCCCCGGCGGCCCGGACTACCACTGACATCCGCCGGGCCTGCCGGTTCCGAACCCTCCGTCGATAGGCTTGACGGACGTGACGACGGGAGGCCGGATGACCATCGAGGCGGTAGGGACGCTGGAGACGGAACTGCGCAGGCAGAGCGCGGTGGAGGCTCTGGAGATCCTCGACACGGCGCCGGAGGACCGGTTCGACCGGATCACCCGGATGGCGCAGCAGCTGTTCGGTGTCCCCATGGTCAGCATCACCCTGCTCGACGACGACCGCCAGTGGCGCAAGTCGCACCTCGGGCTCACCCGTGAGGCTCCGCGCGCCGACTCGTTCTGCGACCTCACCGTGCGGACCGACTCGCCCGTGATCATCGGCGACACCACCGCCGACGACCGCTTCCGCGACAACCCGTTCGTCGCGGGGGACCCGCACCTGCGCTTCTACGCGGGCGAGCCCATCCACGCGCCCGGCGGGGAGGCCGTGGGCACCCTCTGCGTCGTCGACACCGAGCCGCGCACCCTGACCGGCGGCGAGCAGCGGCTGCTGCGCGACCTCGCCGACTGGGTGCAGGCCGAGCTCGACCGCGACGAGGAGCTCGACCGCACGGCCGTGGTGCAGCGCGCGCTCCTGCCGCGCCGCAAGCCGGCCGCGCGCGGCTACGACGTCGCGGCCGCGTGCGAGCCGGGCGAGCGCATCGCGGGCGACTTCTACGACTGGTACGACACCGACGGCGGCTTCACCGTCACCGTGGGCGACGTCGTAGGCACCGGCAGCCCGATCGCCATCATCGCCGCCTCGGTGCGTGCCGCCCTGCGCAGCGCGACCGCCTTCGCGGAACTGGAGCCGGCGGTCGCCGAGGCGTCGCGCATGATCGAGGAGGAGCTGGACCGCCTCGCCGCGTACACCTCCGTCTTCCACGCCCGCATCGACGGCGACGGCCTCGTGCGCTTCGTGGACGCGGGCCACGGCCTCGCGTTCGTGGTGCGCGCCACCGGCGACATCGAACGGCTCGAGACCTCCACCCTCCCGCTCGGGATCGCGGGGGAGCGGCCCGAGCACTCCGTCTCGCTCGGAGCCGGGGAGGCTCTGCTCGTCATCAGCGACGCCGTGTTCGACGCGCTCGGTGGCGAGGCCGGCCTCGGCGTGCTGCAGTCGCGCGTGCGCGGCTCGGCGACCTCGGCCGGCGCGGTCTCCCGCATCGTCGGCGCCGCTCGCGACGAGCACGGCGCCGCGCCCGTGGGGGACGCGCTCGCCATCCTGGTCCGCCGCGACTGAGCGGGGGCGGGGCGGCCTCAGGCGGGTTCGCCGACCGGCGGTTTCGGCGACGCCGCCTTCTTCGCCTTCGACTTCGCCTTCTTCGTGACGGCGTCCGGCGGTGCGGGCAGGAAGGGGTGGACGTCCGCGGCGGTGATGTGCTCGGCGAGTAGCTCTCCGGCGAAGTCCGTGGCGACCACCCGGCCGAGCCGGGACGACTCCCGGATCCCGCCCTCCGGCCGCGCGGGGATCTCGATCTGCTCCGTGACGACCGGCTCCCACGGAACCGCGTCGAGGATGTACTTGATCGAGTTGAGCCGCGACCGGCGCTTGTCCTCCGAGTCGACGATCACCCAGCGCGCCCACGGCACGTCGGTCTCGGCGAGCATCCGCTCCTTGGCGGCGGTGTAAGCGTCCCACCGGGTGATGGACTCGAGATCCATCGGCGACAGCTTCCACTGCCGCAGCGGGTCGACCGCGCGCGAGCGGAACCGCTTGTGCTGCACCGACTCCGACACCGAGAACCAGAACTTGATCAGGTGGATGCCGTCGTCGACGAGCATCTTCTCGAACGTCGGCGCCTGGTGCATGAAGCGCTCGTACTCTTCGTCGGTGCAGAAGCCCATGACGCGCTCGACCCCGGCGCGGTTGTACCAGGATCGGTCGAACAGCACGATCTCGCCCTCCGCGGGGAGGTGCTGCACGTACCGCTGGAAGTACCACTGGCCGCGCTCGCGCTCCGTGGGGGCGGGCAGTGCGACGGTGCGGGCGATGCGCGGGGAGAGGTATTGCGTGATGCGCTTGATTGCGGACCCCTTGCCGGCGGCGTCGCGCCCCTCGAACAGGATGACGACGCGCGCACCGGTCGCCTTCGTCCACATCTGGAGCTGCACGAGATCGGCCTGCAGCTTCTCGAGCTCGGCCCCGTACAGATCCAGCGGGATGCGGGGCTGCGTGCCCTCCCGGTTGCGCGTCATGCGATTCCCTCCGATTTCTACGATGCGTAGAATTCTACAGGACGTAGAAATCGGAGGGTTCGACGCGATCCGGTAGCGCGGATCAGCCGAGCGCGTCGCCCACGATGCGCTTGGCCTCCTCCTGCACCTCGCGCAGGTTCTCCTCGCCGACGAAGCTCTCGGCGTAGATCTTGTAGACGTCCTCGGTGCCGCTGGGGCGGGCCGCGAACCACGCGGTCGCGGTCTCCACCTTCACGCCGCCGAGAGGGGCGTCGTTGCCGGGGGCGCGGCTCAGCTTCGCGGTGATCGGCTCGCCCGCCAGCTCGGTCGCGGCGATCGCGTCGCCGTCGAGCTTGCCGAGGGCCGACTTCTGCGCGGGCGTCGCCGGGGCGTCGACGCGCTGGTAGACCGGGTCGCCGAAGCGCTCGGTCAGCTCGCGGTACAGCTCCGAGGGCGACTTGCCGGTCACGGCGCGGATCTCGCTGGCGAGCAGGGCGAGCAGGATGCCGTCCTTGTCCGTCGTCCACACCGAGCCGTCGAAGCGCAGGAAGCTCGCGCCGGCGCTCTCCTCGCCGCCGAAGCCGACCGAGCCGTCGATCAGGCCGGGCACGAACCACTTGAAGCCGACCGGGACCTCCCACAGCCGCCGGCCGAGCGACTCCGCCACCTTGTCGATGATCGAGGACGACACCAGCGTCTTGCCGACGGCGGCATCCTCCCGCCATCCCGTGCGGGTGCGGAACAGGTAGTCGATCGCGACCGCGAGGTAGTGGTTCGGGTTCATCAGGCCGCCGTCGGGCGTGACGATGCCGTGCCGGTCGGAGTCGGCGTCGTTACCGGTGAGGATGTCGTAGTCGGCGCGCCGCTCGACCACCGACGCCATCGCCGACGGACTCGACGGGTCCATCCGGATCTTGCCGTCCCAGTCCAGGGTCATGAAGCCCCACGCGGGGTCGACCTCGGGGTTCACGACGGTCAGGTCGAGCTCGTAGCGCTCCGCGATCGCCTGCCAGTAGTGCACGCTCGCGCCGCCGAGCGGGTCGGCGCCGATGCGGATGCCGCTCTCACGGATTGCCTTCACATCGATGATGTTCTCGATGTCGTCGACGTACCTGCCGCGGAAGTCGTAGGTCTCGACGCCGCTGGGCTCGGCCATGCGCACGTCCCGCATCCCGCCGGCGATGATGTCGTTGGCGCGCGCCGCGATCCAGCTGGTCGCGTCGGTGTCGGCCGGGCCGCCGTGCGGCGGGTTGTACTTGAAGCCGCCGTCCGCGGGCGGGTTGTGGCTCGGCGTGACGACGATGCCGTCCGCCTGGTCGGGGTGACCGGCCTTGTTGTACGCGATGATCGCGTGCGACACCGCCGGCGTCGGCACCCAGTCGTCGAACTCGTCCACGAGCACGCGCACCTCGTTGCCGACGAGCACGGCCAGCGCGGTCGTCATCGCGAACTCGCTCAGGAGGTGGGTGTCCGCGCCGATGAACAGCGGGCCTGTGATGCCCTGGCCGGTGCGGTACTCCACGATCGCCTGCGTCGTGGCGGCGATGTGGTCCTCGTTGAACGCGGTGTTGAGCGAGCTGCCCCGGTGACCGGAGGTGCCGAACACCACCCGCTGCTCCGGGATGCTCACATCCGGCTTGAGCTCGTAGTACGCGGTGCGCAGGGCGTCCACGTCGATGAGGTCGGAGGGCTGCGCGGGGGTGCCTGCTCGGGGATCCATGCCCCTATGCTTCCACGGTCGCCCGGCCGAGGGGAGTGGGGAGTGCGCTCATCGCTAAGCTGAACGCCATGTCCACAGACCCCGCCGAGCCCACCGCCGAGCTGCCCGCGTCCGTCGACGAGGTCTACAGCTTCCTGGGGCCGTCCGGGACGTTCACGGAGGCCGCGCTCGCGCAGGTGCCCGAGGCGCGCGGCAAGCGGTGGAAGGCCGTGAACAACGTGGGCGAGGCGCTCGCCGACGTCGTCGCCGGCCGCAGCGTCGCCGCGATGATCGCCATCGAGAACTCGATCGAGGGCGGTGTCTCGGTCGCGCAGGACGCCCTCGCGACCGTGCCGGGCCTGCGGATCGTCGGTGAGTACCTGGTGCCCGTCAACTTCGTCCTCGTGGCGCGGCCGGGCACGACCCTCGCCGACGTGCGCACCGTGAACGCGCATCCCGTCGCCTACGCCCAGTGCCACCAGTGGCTGGACGCGCACCTGCCCGAGCACGGGCACCTGCCCGCCTCGAGCAACGTCGCGGCGGCCGCCTCGCTGTTCGAGGGCAGCACGGCGGATGCCGCCGTCGCCCCGCCCGGGATCGTCGACCACCACGACGTGGTCGTGCTCGCCGAGAACATCGGCGACAACCCCAACGCCGTCACCCGCTTCGTGCTGGTGAGCACCGCGCGCAGCGTGCCGCCGGCGACCGGGGCCGACAAGACGAGCCTCATCGCCGAGCTGCCGGACGACCGCCCCGGCTCGCTGCTCGACCTCCTGGAGCAGTTCTCGACCCGCGGCATCAACCTGAGCCTCATCGAGTCGCGGCCGATCGGCGACGCGCTCGGCCGGTACCGGTTCGTCATGGACGCCGACGGCCACATCCACGACGAGCGCGTCGCGGACGCCCTGCTGGGCCTGCGGCGGTTCAGCCCGTCGGTGATGTTCCTCGGCTCGTACCCGCGCGCCGACCGCGTGCCGGTGGACTTCGACCAGCGCTACCGCGACGAGGTCTTCACCGAGGCGCGGCAGTGGCTCGCGTCGCTCACCGAGGGCGGCGCCGGGGAGACCCCGCAGGGGTAGGCTGCGCAGCAGCAGGAGGAGGTCGGAGATGATCGCGGACGACGAGCAGGACACCGCCCGCCCCGGCGGGTTCGACCCCCGCTACGACCCGGCGTTCCAGCGCGGCTACCGCGCACAGCCCGGTGAGCGCGCCCGCACCCGGGTGCGGGCCGTTACTCCGGCACCGGCTCGCGACCGGCCGCGCGCCGACGCGCGAGCTGCGGCCCCCGCACCGGAGGCGGCCGACTCCGCGTGGGAGGCGACGGTGTCTCCCGCGGGCGAGCTTCCCGTGCCGTCCGACCCCGTCTCCTTCATCGCCGAGGCGCCGACGCCGGCTCCCCAGGCCGTCGCCGAACCCGCGCCCGCCGTGGTCGCGGTCCCGAGCCTCCTCGCCGGCGCCGAGCTCTCGCCGCGGCGGAACCCGCTGATGCTCGCCCTGTGGATCACCGGTGCCGGGCTCGTCGTCCTGGGCATCGTCATCTACGCGGTGGCCGTCAACGCCTCCTACACGACCAGCTACAACGGCGCCGCGGGCGACGTGGGGATGCAGGTGCTGACCCAGATCGGCTGGGTGCTCGCCGGACCGATGATCACGATCGGCTTCGCGACCCTGGTCGCCCTCCTCTTCCTCACCGCGATCGCGGCCCGCCGCCGCGCCCCGTCGGCGGACGACGACGAGCCCGAGGACGACGAGCTCTAGGCCCGCTGCGGCGCCGCCGCGCACCGACCTGCGCGCCAGGACCTCCGTAACTCCGGCCTTCAGCCCCACCACGCCGCTCACCTCGCCGTAACTCCGGCGATCCGCGCCGTTCCGGCCCGGCTCGCCGGAACTCCGGAACTCCCGAACACCGGAACTCCGGTGATCGGCGTGGATTCGGGCGGGGGCGCCGGAAGTACGGTGAGGTGAGCGGCGTGGCGCGTGCGGGTTCCGGAGTTGCGGCGGTCCGGAGAGGCGGGCGCGGCTAGCGGCGGGGGACCCGCACGCGCAGGCCGCCCTCGTCGACGGCCAGGTCGAGCGCGACCACGTCGCCGAACGCGTCGCCGTCGAGCTCGAACGGCTCCGGCTGCTCCATCCGCAGCCGCACGTCCGCGCCGCGCAGATAGCTGAGCCGGGTGCGGATGGCGCGATCGGTGAAGCGGATGATGCGCCGGCCGAGCGCGCTCTTGCGCAGCACCCGGTTCTCCCACGTCACCTTGCGCCAGATCGTGAGCCAGCCGAAGACCGACTCTGGCTGCAGGATCGCCACGTCGAGCAGGCCGTCGTCCACCGCGCCGTCCGGGATGAGCTCCATGTTGCCGGGGAGGGTGCCGCAATTGGCGATCAGGATGGTGCTGACGCGCGCCGAGCGCTCCGGCTCGTCGTCGAGGCGGTACCGGATGCGCACCTTGTGGGCCTTGGGCAGCGCGCGGAAGCCGGCGTCGACGTAGGCGAGCCAGCCGACGCGCCGTTTGAGGGCCGGCCGGGCGTTCGCGATCATGGTCGCGTCGATCCCGACCCCCGCCATGACGAGGAACGTGTGCTCGGTGCGCTCGCCGTCCTCCCGGGTCGCGGTCGCGACGCCGAGGTCGATCGCGCGGGTGTCGCCGTCGAAGGCGATGGCGCACGCCTCCTCGACGTTCGCGTAGGGCACGCCGAGGTTGCGGGCCAGGAGGTTGCCCGTGCCTGACGGGAGCAGGCCGAGCGTCGCTCCGCGATCCCGCAGGGCCTCGGCGACGGCGCGCACCGTCCCGTCTCCGCCGGCGGCGAGCACGAGGGTCGCGCCCCGTGCCAGCGCCTCCCGCGCCTGGGCCTGGCCGCCCTCCTCCGGGGTCGTCTCGAGCCAGAGGAGCTCCACTCCGCCGGCCCGCGCAGCGGCGGCCTCGACGGCGGCGCGCACGCGGGGGACGTCGATGCGGACGGGGTTGTAGATCACGGCGACCGTGGCGTCCCGCGCCTCTCCCCGTCCGTTCACGGGCTTCACGCTACCTGTTCCCTGTGGAGAACCAGGAGACGCGGCGGCGCGGTCGATAAGCTGGGGCACGTGATCGATCCAGTCCTGCTCCGCGAGAACCCCGATGTCGTCCGCCGATCGCAGGAGGCGCGCGGAGATTCCGTGGAGGTCGTCGACGAGGCCCTGCAGGCCGACGTCGAGCGCCGCGCCGCCATCACCGCGTTCGAAGAGCTCCGCGCCGAGCAGAACGCCTTCGGCAAGCAGGTCGCCCAGGCGCCCAAGGAGCAGAAGAAGGAGCTCGTCGCCCAGGCCCAGGAGCTGGCCGGCCGGGTGAAGGAGGCGCAGCGCACCGCGAGCGACGCCGAGACCCGGTTCTCCGACGTGCTCCGCCGTATCGGCAACCCGATCATCGACGGCGTACCCGCCGGCGGCGAGGACGACTTCGTCGTCCTCAAGACGGTCGGCGAGATCCCCGCGTTCGACTTCGAGGCGCGCGACCACCTGGAGCTCGGCGAGCTGCTCGGCGCGATCGACATGGCCCGCGGCGCCAAGGTCGCCGGGGCGCGCTTCTCCTACCTGCGCGGCATCGGCGCCCGCCTCGAGATCGCCCTGATGAACATGGCGCTCGACAAGGCCGTCCGCAACGGCTTCATCCCGATGATCACCCCGACGCTGGTGAAGCCCGAGATCATGCAGGGCACCGGCTTCCTCGGCGCCCACGCCGACGAGGTCTACCACCTGCCGGCCGACGACCTCTACCTGACCGGCACGAGCGAGGTCGCGCTCGCCGGCTACCACGCCGACGAGATCATCGACGTGACGGAGCCGCTGCGCTACGCCGGCTGGTCCACCTGCTACCGGCGTGAGGCCGGCTCGGCCGGCAAGGACACCCGCGGCATCATCCGCGTGCACCAGTTCAACAAGCTGGAGATGTTCGTCTACACCCTCCCCGAGAACGCGGAGGCCGAGCACGGCCGCCTGCTCGGCTGGCAGGAGGAGATGATGCAGGAGCTGGGCCTCAGCTACCGCGTCATCGACACCGCCGCCGGCGACCTCGGCTCGAGCGCGGCGCGCAAGTACGACGTGGAGGCGTGGATCCCGACCCAGGGCCGCTACCGCGAGCTCACCTCCACCTCCAACTGCACCACCTTCCAGGCCCGCCGCCTGGAGGTGCGCCACCGCGGCGAGAACGGCAAGACCTCGCCGGTCGCCACCCTGAACGGCACGCTCGCCACCACGCGGTGGATCGTCGCCATCCTCGAGACCCACCAGCAGGAGGACGGGTCGGTGCGCGTCCCGGAGGCGCTGCAGCCCTACCTCGGCGGCCTCGAGGTCCTGGAGCCGATCGCCCGGTGAACGCCTCCGCTCCCGACGGCGCCGGCCGCCGCCTGCTCATCGCGCTCGACGTCGACGGCACGCTCATCCACGAGGACGAGACGGTCGGCCAGGCCGTCCGCGAAGCGGTGACGCGCGCGCGGGCCGCCGGTCACGAGGTGATGCTCGCCACCGGCCGCAGCTGGGAGACCGCGCGGCCCATCCACGAGACCTTCGGCCTCGACAGCGAGTTCGTCGTCTGCGCGAACGGCGCGCTCACCATGCGCCGCGACGAGACCGCCGACGAGGGATACCGGCGCGAGTTCGTCGAGACCTTCGACCCGACCGAGGTGCTGCGCACCATCCGGCCGCACCTGCCCAGCGGCAGCTTCATGGTGGAGGACCCGACCGGCTTCCGCCGCTACACCGCCGGCATGACCGACTGGGAGCTCGTCAACGCCGAAGAGGTGAGCTTCGAGGAGCTCTCCGACCACCCCGCCACCCGCGTGGTCGTCGTCTCTCCGCAGCACGATGAGGAGCAGTTCCTGTCGATCGTGGAGCGGATGGGGCTGCACAAGGTCAGCTACGCGATCGGTTGGACCGCGTGGCTCGACATCGCGCCGGACGGCGTCAACAAGGCCACCGCGCTCGAGCGCGTGCGCGCCGCCCTCGACATCCCGCTCTCCGACGTCGTGGCGGTCGGCGACGGTCGCAACGACATCGACATGCTCACCTGGGCCGCGTCCCAGGGCGTCGGCGCGGCGATGGGACAGGCGCCGGACGAGGTCAAGGCGGTCGCCTCCCGCGTCGTCGGCACCGTCGTCGAAGACGGTCTGGCGGAGCTGCTCGCCAGCCTCTGATCGGGGCGTTCCCCGTCCCGATCAGCCCTTTCGCCCGCATCGTCCAGATTTCTGCCAGGGTGATCTGCGAAGCTGAGAGATAGTGTGCCCGGCGATTCCGCGCCGGATCCGCTGCGTTTCCGTGAAGGGGAGTGAATGAACGAGGTGCCGACCCGTGCTCAGGCGCGTGCTCAGGAGAAGTCCGCAGGACCGACCATCGCCCGCCACGGCCGGCTGAAGCAGCACCACCCGTTCCGCACGATCCTCGCCGTGCTCGTCACCGTGGTCGCCGTCCTCGGCGTCTCGACGGCGGGCGTCGCCGCCTACGCCGTCCTCGACGTCAGCGGCACGGCCGCGGGAAACAAGGCGGTCACCCTGGTCGACGAGAAGGGCAACGCGGTCGTCCCCAAGGTCGGCGCCATGGACGGCGCGTTCAACGTGCTCCTCGCCGGCTCCGACAGCGGCGGCGGCAACGCGGCCTACGGTGACCGCGGCGAGGAGCTCAACGACGTGACGATGGTGCTCCACGTCTCCTCCGACCACAAGAACGCCACGGTCATCAGCTTCCCGCGCGACATGTTCGTCGCCATCCCGTCGTGCCCCGACCCCAAGGGCGGCAGCTTCGACGCGATGAGTCGGCAGAAGATCAACAGCTCGCTGAGCTACGGCGGCCTGGCCTGCACCGTGCTCACGGTCGAGAAGCTCACCGGCCTCGACATCCCCTACGCCGGCGTCATCGAGTTCGACGGCGTGATCGAGATGTCGAACGCGGTCGGCGGCGTCCCCGTCTGCGTCGCGGGTGACATCAACGACCCGTACACCGGCCTGGACGTGAAGGCCGGCGACAACACGCTCGAGGGCTCGCAGGCGCTCGCGTTCCTCCGCACCCGCCACGGCGTCGGCGACGGCTCCGACCTCGGCCGCATCAGCAACCAGCAGGTCTTCCTCTCGTCGCTCGTCCGCACGATCAAGAGCGCGGACACCCTGACCAACCCGCTGAAGGTCTACGGCCTGGCCAAGGCGGTGGTCGGCAACATGAAGCTGTCCGACAGCCTCCAGAACGTCACCACCATCGCGTCGATGGCCGTGGCGCTCAAGGACATCGACGTCAGCAAGGTCGTCTTCGTCCAGTACCCGAACCACTACGTGGACGGCGGAGTCGCCCCGACGGTCGACGCGGCGGACACCCTGATGGCGGCGCTGAAGAACGACCAGCCCGTCACCCTCACCGGCGACACCGGCATCGGTTCGGAAGCGGCTGCCGGGGGCGCGGCGACGCAGGCCCCGGCCGCTCCGACCGACCCGGCGACCCAGGCTCCGGCCGACGGCTCGACCGGTGGCACGAGCGGGGGCTCCACGGACGCCGGCACGGGCGGCTCCGTCACGCTCCCCTCGGACGTGCACGGCCAGACCGCCGCCGAGGTCACGTGCTCGAAGCCCTTCCAGGACTGACCCCTCCGCCGAGGTTCACGACGTTGCGCTCATTCCGGGCGGAATGAACGCAACAACGTGAACTTCGGCGTTCGGTAGAATCGGGCGACGCCGGTCTCCGGCGCCAGGAGGGCTGTCCGAGCGGCCGATGGAGCCAGTCTTGAAAACTGGTGGGCAGAAATGTCTCGTGGGTTCGAATCCCACGCCCTCCGCCAAAGAATGGGCGCCTCGATCCCAGTAAATCACTGGGATCGAGTCTTTGTCGCCAGACCTGCGGCGCTCGATTTGACAACAAACTGACAACAAACGCCGCCGCGAGGTGGTGATCCGGGGCCTCTTTCTGCGATCGCGGGCGTCGCACATGCCGATTGTCAGCGGCTACCGCTTCAATGTTGACATGATCGATGTCGGCTGGCTTCTCGATACGTGGCGCGCTGCCAGGTGGGAAGCGATCGTCATGATCTGGAACGCGATCGTGGCAGACGTCATCGCCTATCCGTGGTTCGTTTTCGTGCTCGCTGTCGTTGTCCTAGGGGCCGGCGTCAAAGGATTGGGCAAGCTAGCTAAATACGTTGGCGGCGCTTACTGGTCTGCTCACCACTGAAGACTGACGCTCCGCGAGATGCGGTCGTGCCACAGACCGTCTGGCTGCGCCGTCCAGAGCTTCAGCTACCGCGTCCAGGTCGTCATCGAAGAGGTCCGCGTAGACGTCCAGCGTCATCGCGGCTGAGGCGTGGCCGAGCATCCTTTGGACCGCCTTCACGTTGGCTCCCGCGCTCACGGCGAGGCTGGCGGCGGTGTGCCGCAGGTCGTGGACGGTCATCGGGTCAAGGCCGGCCCTGTCGAGTGCGCTCTTGAACCATGTCCGTTGACCCCGTGTGGCTCGCTTCATGTGCTCACCGAACCGGCCGGAAAACAGCAGGTCGTTCGGCTCCTTGCCTGCGGCTGCGCCGGCCAGCGCGTCGATGAGGAATGCCGGGAACGGCACCGACCTACGCTTATGACTCTTCGGAGTTCCGACGATGGTGGCAGGACCAACCTCTACCGCGTTTTCCGAGATGGCGAGTCGGCGGCGAGTGAAGTCGACGTCGCGCACGCGGAGGGCGATGACTTCGCCCCAGCGAAGGCCGGTGTAAGCCAGTAGGAGAACGAGGGGTTCGTGTTTGCCGCTGGCGTAGGCGAGGTCGTGAACCTGTTGATGGGTGAGGTACCGGTGCGCGCGCGGAACCTTACGGGGCAATCGCGATCCGCGGGCTACGTTGACCGGCACGCGCCGGTCCTTTACGGCGATGTCCAGGATTCCGGCAAGCACACCGAACGCCCGCAAGACGGTCGTCGCCGACCTTTCTGCGCTCAAAGATGTTACCCAGGCCTGGACATCCGAGTGTCGTACGTCACCGACGGGGACGCGTCCCCAGCGCGGCTCAACCTGGAGTCGCCATGCGATCTCGAGCGGTCGGAGCGAGGACGGTTTGAGGTGAGTCTGGTTGGCTAGCCACTCAACTCCGAGCGATGCGATGGTCACCCTCGCCGCACTTGCATCGATGTACTCGCCGCGCGCCTTGTTCGTCTCGACTGTGGCGAGGTAGAGCTCGGCTTCACGCTTCGTCTTGAATCCGCGCTTCGTGGTCTGACGGTGGTCAGGGGTGCGGTACATGACGCGATAACGTCGGCCACCAGCCGACTCGTATGACAGAACGCTGCCCATCTCGCCCTCCTCTTAGGGTGCTGCCACCTCTTCGATGCCCGCGGAGGTGAGAAGCGCTGCGACGCGCTCCAGTTCGCGCTCGACCAGTTCCAGGCGTGCCTCGACGCTTGAGTCGAATGTGAGATCGGAGTCTCCGGACGCCGCTCCGACGTCGCGAACGATCCGAAGGCGGTCAAACTCACGTCGAAGGGTCCCGAGCTGGCGAAGCGAGTTCAGGATGGAGATGTCCACGCGTTCGGCGGCCGATCGAGGCCGATACGAACTCGATGGGGTCGCTGAAAGCCAGCAATCGAATTCGGTCACGGTCATTCCGTCGAAGTCCTCGCCGAGATTCTGCAGGTCGAGTTTGGCGTCGGGCCGTCCGATGGGCGAGAGCAGCATACTGATCGGCACATCGAGCCCCCGGGCGATATTCAAGAGCTGGCTGACGCTGATGTCGGCCTTCCGGCCGGATTCGATGTTCTCCAGGATCGCGGGGGTGATGTTCCCGCCCGGAATCGCCTCTGCTAGGTCGCTCGTCGTGCGAAATCCACGTTCACGTCGCGCCAATCTGATGCGCGCGCCGATGCTGGTCTCAGATCGGAAGTCTGCCATTTCGACAGCCTATCCCCATTTCTGTTGTCAAGTCGTGGAATTGTTGCTATGGTCGTTTCAACAATTGCAGCACTCCTGAGTTGTCGAAACGGAGGAGATGAGATGACAGGAGAATTCATTCAGCCTGCTGAGGTGGTTGAGCTCACTGGGCTGTCCATCGCAGCGCTTGCCCAGCTCCGGTATCACGGTAAGGGCCCGCGCTTCTATAAGCCGACCCCGCGCACTGTGCTCTACAAGCGGACGGAGGTGTTGGCATGGCTGGAAGCGAGCGCGCAGACGAGGACCGGAGCATACGCGTAGTCGAGCCGTCGACAGAGCCTCCCGGCGTCATTCAGGACTTCGTGGATGGATACCTCGTCCCGGTGGATCCGATGGACGATCTGAAGTGCGGAAGCTGTCAGTAGAACAGCTGGTACACCCCGGCGTGCCGCCGAGGTGTCACCCCTGTTCGGGGGTAGCGTGCAGCACCAAATGGAGCGGCTGATTCTTACCCTCTTCACCGTATCGCTGGCCTCGCTAAGCGGGTCAGGGCGGCGGTGACGCGTCGTGGCTGAGACTCCCCAACTTCAGAGTCGAGGTCGCCACTCCACCATCGAATCCGGGCGCGCCGCCCCGAAGCCCATATCCCCGGCGCAGCTCGGAACATCCAACCTTCCTAATCCAAGGAGGGCTCCTGCGCGCCCATTCGCGCTGACATAGCCCTGTTCTGACGAGCCGTCCCCGGCTCGAACCCGGTCCTTCGCAGTAGCCACTTCCATGCAAGGAAGGTTGTGATCTCGTGGCTGGAGGAACCCAAGTCCGCTCGCGGACGGATGCTCTTCTCACGGAGTTGCTCCGTGAAGTCGACACGTTGCGACCGTACGTCCGCTTTCAATTGCGCGGCTGGCCGAATGAGGTCGACGCCGTTCTGCAAGTCGCCCGGGAGACGGTCTGGCACCGATCCTCCACGTACGACCCGGAGCGGGGGTCACCACACGCCTTCGTCTTCGGCATCACCCGTCACGTCGTGCTCCGGGAGATCGAGCGGAAGTATGGCCCGACGGACGACGTCACTGTCGACGTCGACGTGGAGTCCGAATCGGACATCGACCCGCTCGAGGCGATGATTCGCCGCTTTGACGCGCACCGGTGGATGGTGCTGGTCGCCGATTACGTCGGCGCATCCGACTGGCACGTGATGAGCGACCTGAGCCTGGCCGACGGCGACGCCGAGCGGGTGGCAGAAGCCCACCAGCTGTCCAAGCGCGGTGTCCGCACGATCCGCGAGCGGGTGTGCCAGACCGCACGAACCGTGCTCGCCGCCCTTGCAGCCGCGGATGCGGGACTGCCAATGACCGGTTCGGTGATCGTGTCCTGCGTGCCCGAGACCGGCGGTTTTCGGGAAGTCGCCGAGATGATCGGCGACGACGCAGACACCATCGCAGCTACTCTCCACATCCATCCCGGATCGGCGCGAGCCCGGATCGCGACCGCCAAGCGATTGCTGATGATCGCCCGGGACGTCCTCGAGCTGGAGAAGGCGGCATGATCGGCGCAAGTGCCGCGGCCGCCCATGCGGTGTCGCATCCAAAGACGACACGGAA
>NZ_MKVJ01000003.1:151806-195360 GCF_001898805.1 Leifsonia sp. 71-9 | reverse complement strand
TGGTCTGGCCATTGCCGGTCGCGTTGTCCGGCTGGCCGGCCACCGCTGCGGGCAGGTCGAAGGTGAGCGCGGTGCCGGGCACCGCGACCGTCGTGCCCTGCACGAACCCGGTGTTCTTCAGCAGAGCGCGGTTGAACGCCCAGGCCTTCGCGTCGCAGTTGGCGCCGACTCCCGCATCGCCGATGCAGGTGCTGTCGAACGATCCGGCGAGCGTGTTGTCGCGGCTGACCGAGACGGGCACGTCCGCGCTGACCTGCGAGGTGCCGTCGCCCGCCGTGATGGTCACGGCGTACTCGCCGACCGCGTCGAACGCGTGCGGTGCGGTGATCGCCCAGGTGCCGAGCGGCGTCTTCGAGACGGCGGCCGGCTTCGGGCCGGCACCGTCGTGGAAGTCGGCCGTCACCGTCAGGTCGGTCGCGGCCTTCGCCGTGCCGCCGGAGACGGTGGCGAGCGTCGCGCCGACCGAGGCGCCCACGGAGGCCTTCACGCCCTCGGCCGGGGTGATGGCGAGGTCGCCGACGGTGCCGGGGGTGGCGAGCAGCTCGAGCTCGGCCAGCGACGCCGGGGTGCCGGTCGTGGTCGCGTCGATCGTCAGCCGGTAGTGCGTGAACGATCCGGGATGCGCCAGCTCGAACGGCCGGGTCTGGGTGGCCCAGGTGAACGTCTGATCCGTGCGGGTGTCCAGCGGCATCCAGCTGGTGCCGTCGGCGGAGCCCTCCAGGTGCCAGGCCGTCGGGACGGCGCCCGTCGCCGGCGAGGTGAGCGTGTAGCTGTTGACCGACACGGAACCGCTCGACGACGTCCAGCTGATGGCCGGGGTCGCGGTCGCGAAGGTGGCCACGTTGCGCGAGTTGTCGTCGGTCAGCGCGCCGATCTGGCTGCCGTCGGACACCGTCGTCGTGCCGTAGCCGGCCTTCGTGACGTCCGTCGCCGGGGTCGGGACGGGCTTCGTGCTGGTGTGCGCGCCCCACGAGGTCGGGGTGGCGCTCATCGTGAAGTCGACCGTGCCTCCCGTGCTCAGGATGTCGTGCGGCAGGGACGCCGTGTCGAGCGCCTGCCCGTTCAGCTTCGCCGAGGCGATGTAGATGTTCTTGTCGCTGTTGTCGGGCGCGTTGACCACGAGGGACTTGCCGCCCGCGAGGTGCACGGTCGCCTTCGTGAAGAGCGGCGAGCCGATCGTGTAGTCGCCGCTGCCGAGCTGGAGCGGGTAGAAGCCGAGCGCCGAGAAGATGTACCACGACGACATCTCGCCGTTGTCCTCGTCGCCCAGGTAGCCCTGACCGATCTCACTGCCCACGAACAGGCGCTTCTGCACCTCGCGCACGACGGCCTGCGTCTTGCTCGGCGCACCGGCCGCTGCGTAGAGGTACGGAATGTGGTGCGAGGGCTGGTTGCTCATCCCGAGCTGCCCCATCCGCACCGCGCGCGCCTCGATCATCTCGTGGATCGTCCCGCCGCCGCCATCCTCGGGCGTCGCGAAGAACTGGTCGAGCTTGTCGACGAGGCCCTGCGATCCGCCGTAGAGGGAGGCCAGGCCGTCGACGTCGAAGGGCGCGTGGAACGCGAAGTTCCAGGCGTTCGTCTCGGTGTACGGGCCCCACCAGGTCTTCGGGTCGAAGCTCGCGTCGCCCGAGACGGCCCCGGAGGCGGTCTTCGGCCGGAAGAAGCCGGTCGCCGGGTCGAACATCTGCACGTAGTTGGTGGCGCGGTCGAGGAAGTACGTCGACTCCTCCTTCAGCTGCGCGCGACGGGCGTCCGGCGTGGCCGGGTCCTCCGCGAGCTTCGCCGCCATCTGGCCGATGCCGTGGTCGTTGATGTAGCCCTCGAGCCCCCACGAGACGCTCTCGCCCTGCGAGTCGGGCGTGTAGCCGAGGAAGATCGACGTGTCGAGCGACTTGCGGCCGACGTTGTTCGACGGCGCCAGCACGGTCGCGTTCTTGAGCGCCGCGTCGTACGCGTCGAGCGCGACCGCCGTGGACACCGAGCCGTTGATGTAGGCGTCGGCGAACGCGACGTCGGAGCTCGTGCCGGTCATGATGTCGGAGTAGCCCGGCGACGACCAGCGGGAGACCCAGCCGCCCTCGCGGTACTGCTGCACGAAGCCGTCGACGAGCTCGTCCGTGAGCTTCGGGTACAGCAGGGAGTACAGCGGCCAGACGGTGCGGTACGTGTCCCAGAACCCGTTGTTGACGTAGATCTTGCCGTCGACGACCTTGGCGTTCGTGGCCGTGTCCGTCGCGGCGCCCGTCTGCGGGGCGACCGGGCTGGCGTGCTTGTAGACCGGCGCGCCGGCGGTTCCCGTGTTCTCGAACTGCGAGTTCGGGTAGAGGTTCATGCGGTAGAGGTTCGAGTACAGGGTGGTCAGCTGGTTGGCCGTGGCACCCTCCACGTCGATCACGCCGAGACGGTCGTTCCAGGCGTTCGCCGCCGCCGTGTTGACGTCGTCGAAGCTCTTGCCGGTGACCTCCAGGTCGAGGTTCTTCTTGGCCTGCGCGGCGGAGATGAAGGAGGTCGCGAGCCGCAGCTGCACCGTCTCGCCCGCGGTGGTCGAGAAGGCCGCGTAGCGGGCGCCGGTGCGGCTGCCCGCGGCGGTGCCGACCGCGCTCGGGGTCTTGTCGAACGCACCGGAGATGAACATCCGGCTCACGCCGCTGCCGCTGCCCCCGTCGGTCCAGCCCGAGACGGTGCCGTCGGCCGCGACGCTGAGCGAGGAGGTGCCGCCGACGCGGTCGACGATCACGCTGCCGGTCGTGCCCGGGAACTGGAAGCGGAAGATGCCGCCGTGGTCGGTCGGCGTGACCTCGGTGACGAGGTTGTTCTGGAACTTGACGCTGTAGAGGTCCGGGCGCGCGATCTCGTCGGAGTGGCTGAAGGCCAGGGCGCGCGTCGTCAGGTCGCCGTTCGGGGTGCCCGAGGTCGACGGCATGATGCCCAGCTGGTCGCGGTCGCCCATCCAGATGCTCGGCTCGTGCGAGATGCCGATGGCCTGCAGCGTGGGCAGGTTGTCGGCGTTGTTGGCGCGCTGGTACTCGTACAGCGTCCCCTGGCTGCCGCCGTTGGTGAACGGCGTGAAGAAGTTGAAGCCGTTGGGCCACGCGGTCGCCGGGATGTTCGTGCCGCGCGAGAAGGACGAGCTCGAGAGCGTGCCGCGGCGGGTGTCGACGAGCTTCACCTTGCTGGACGCGTCGGCGGCCGGTGCGGCGTCGCCGATGCGCACGTCGTCGATCCAGCCCGAGAAGACCGTGCTCGCGCTGCCGGTCGGGTAGTCGTAGCTGAGGAGCACCTTCTGCACCGTGCGGCCGGCCAGGCTCGAGAGGTCGATCTGGATGTTGTTCCACTCGTTCTCGAAGAGCGACTTCTGCTCGCCGTGCGCGCGGGCGGTCACGCCGAAGCCGTTGGCGTCGGTGAGATTCTGCTTGCTCGACAGGGTGGTGCCATCGTCGAGCACGAGGTCGACGGCGACCCAGGACGACGGCACGGCGAGGTCGGTGCCGCGGTCGGGGAAGACCTTGTAGGAGAGCTCGGTCTTGGTGCCGATGGTCGCGCCGACGCCGTCGTAGAGCAGGTTCGTCGCCGCGGCGGCGCCGTCGGCGATGTGCTTGCCGCCGTAGCGGAGCGCGTGGGTGCCGCTGAAGCCGGCGCCCGCCTTGGCGTTGTAACCGTTGGTCGGCCCGGCGCCGACGACCGAGAGCATCGGGGTCGCGCCCGGGGTGGCGTCGCGGAGGTCCCAGTCGGCCAGCTGGAGGTACGCATCCCCGCTGTTCTGGGTCACCGTGAACCGGTACTGCGAGAAGGTGACCGGTGTCGCCAGGTGGTACTCGTTCGTCGCCTGGCGGTTGCTGAAGGTCTGGCCGGTCTGGGCGTCGACCGGGCTCCAGACGGTGCCGTCGTTCGACCCCTCGATGGTGAAGTCCTTGGGGTCGCGGCCGGCCGAGTCGTTGCCGGAGGTCAGCGCGTAGTCGGTGACCAGCGTCGGCTTCGCGAACGTGTAGACCACCCAGCCGGTCGCGGCCTTCGCGAGCCACTTGGTGTTGGAGTTGTTGTCGGTCAGCTTGACCGCGGTCTCCCCCGGCGCGTTCTCGGCCGAAGCCGTGACGTTGCCGATGTAGGCCGACAGGCTGCCCGGCGGCACCTTGCCCGACACGTTGGTCTGCGTGCCGTACGGCGTGCTCGCGAGCGGCTGCGGGTCCGCCGTCTCGAACGACGACAGGAACGGCGTCGAAGCGGCCGCGGCGGGCAGTGCCGCGAGGCCGGCGCCGGAGCCCACGAGGGCGACGGCGGCCGCGACGGCGGCGGTGCGGAGGAGGGAGCGGCGGGCGCGATGCGCAGACCGGTTGTGCGAAATGCGGAGCATTCTGGCTGGACTCCTGGCTGGTGAAGGAAAGATCGAACTCTGGTGACCCCGCATGTGACAGCGCTGTCACTGGTAGATTTTGTCCTACGCTGTCACCGCGGTCAAGCACGAATTTCCGACAACCGGCCCGCGCGGCGCGTCCAGCAGGACGAGGAAGGCGACGCCCATGGCCACGGACCCCTCCGGTGGAGCCTCTCCTGAGTTGCATCCCGAGCGGCCGCGGTCGGCTATGCCGGGCGATGCGGACCGGCCGCGATCGGCGCCGACGTCGGGCGATTCCGGGCAGCCGCAATCCGAGCCCGCGCCGGGCGATCCCGAGCGGCCGCGTTCCGCCACACCGGGCGATCCCGAGCGGCCGCGTTCCGCCACGCCGGCCCATCCCGACCGGCCGCAAGCCGCGCCCACGCCGCCCCATCTCGACCGCCCGCATTCCGCGCCCACGCTGGCCCAGGTGGCCGAGCGCGCCGGCGTCAGCCTCAAGACCGCCTCCCGTGCCGTCAACGGCGAGCCGCGCGTCGCCGAGGCCACCCGCGAGCGCGTGCTCGACGCCGCGCACCAGCTCGGCTTCCAGCTCAACCGCGCGGCCAGCCTTCTGGCCCGCGGCCTCACCTCGAACCTCGTCGGCCTCATCACCGGCGACCTCGCCAACCCGTTCTACTCGGCCGTGGCGAAGGGCGTCGAGCAGGAGCTGCGCTCGCACGGCATGCAGCTCACCGTCGCCAGTTCGGACGAGGAGCCCGCTCGCGAGCGCGGGCTGATCGGCGAGTTCGTCGACCGGCAGGTGCGCGCGCTCATCCTCGTCTCCACCATCGCCGACCACAGTGACCTCTCGAGCGTGCAGTCCCGCGGCATCCCCGTCGTCTTCGTCGACCGCCCCGGCGTCGGCATCGACGCCGACTCGGTGCTGCTCGACAACCGGCGCGGCGCGCGGGATGCCGTGGAGCACCTCCTCGCGGCCGGCCACACCGCCATCGGCTTCATCGGCGATCTCTCGCGCCTCGACACCCACCGCGAGCGCTTCGCCGGCTTCGAGGACGCCATGCGCGCCGCCTCCCTCGACCCCGGACGCTGGGTGCGCCACGACGCCCACGATGTCGAGGCCGCCCTCGACGAGGCGCGCGCCCTGCTCACGCAGCCCGACGCGCCGACCGCACTCTTCACCAGCAACAACCGCATCACCATCGGCGCCCTGCGCGCCATGATCGAACTCGATGCGTGGCCGGCATTGGTCGGCTTCGACGACTTCGAGCTCGCCGACGTGCTGGGCGTGACCGTGATCGCCCACGACCCCGTCGAGATGGGGCGCACCGCCGCGCGCCTCGCGCTCGGCGCCATGGACCGCCGCCACGAGGGACCATCCGGCATCGTGCTGCCGACCCGGCTCGTGCAGCGCGGCTCGGGGGAGCGGCTCCCGCGCGGCTGATGCGTGGGGGCGGGTGGGCCGCGGGAACGCGCGGGAGCTGGCCATCCCAGTGGTCACGACATGCCGCCACCCGCTCATCCAGTGGTCACCACCCGCATCCAGTGGTCGCAACACGCCGTCGGCGCACGTTCCCACACGGCGTGTCCCGCCAACTCGATCAGGGCGCCTCTCCGGAGGTCGCAACACATTCCAGTAGCCGCCGCGCGCATCCAGCGGTCACCGCACGCATCCAGCGGTCACCGCACGCATCCAGTGGTCACCGCACGCATCCAGTGGTCACCGAACGCATCCAACGGTCACCGTGCCCCATCTAGTGGTCGCAACACGCCGTTGGGAGACGTTCTCAGACGGCGTGTCTCGCCAACTCGATCAGGGCAGTCCTCCAGAGGTCGCAGCACATTCCAGTGGGCGCCGCGCGCATCCGGTGGTCACTGCCGCATCCAGTGACCACCCCACGCATCCAGTGGTCACCCCACCCGTCTAGTGGTCGCAACACGCCGTTTGGGCACGTGCTCCGACGGCGTGTCTCGCCGACTCGACCGGGGCGCCTCTCCGGAGATCGCAGCACATTCCAGTGGCCGCCGCGCGCATCCGGTGGTCACTGCCCGCATCCAGTGGTCACCACACGCATCCAGTGGTCGCGACACGCCGTTGGGGCGGCTGCTCAGGCGGCGTGTTTCGCCGACTCGATCTGGGGGGAGCGCTCGCTGCGGTGGCTTGAGGCGCGCAGCGACTGCGGCAGCAGCGGCTGCGGCCGCGGCTACGGGAGTGCGGGTGCGGTGATGCAGCGGCCGGCGGCCGACTGCTCCAGGAGGTGCGCGACTCCGTAGAGCGGCGCGTCGGCGAGCAGGCGGGAGGGAGCGATGTCAAGGGTCGCGGCGAGCTCGGGCGCGCTCGTCCGGAGCCCGGAGCGGAAGCCGCGCTCGAGCACGTCCCACGAGCGCGAGATGGATCCGCCGACGACCAGGGCGGTCGCGCCGAAGGCGTCGAGCCAGGGGCCCACCGCGAGGGCGAGCGCCTCCATGGCGGTGTCGAACGCGTGTCGCGCGCGGTCGTCGCCGGCGCGGGCGCGGGCGGCGAGGTCCTTGACGCTGAGGTCGGCGTCCGGGGAGGCGTAGCGGGCGAGGAGAGCGCGGGTGGAGATCGTGTCCTCAAGGTCGCGGCCGTCGAACGGCAGGCGGTGCACCTCGCCGCCGGGAGGGACGTCGGCACGGTCGAACACGAGCGCACCGTCGTCGACGAAGGCGGAGCCGACCCCGGTGCCGAGCGTGACGCACACGAACCGTGCGTGGCGCGCGGGCGACCCGAACCTCCACTCGCCGATGCCGTACGCGCCGGCGTCGTGCACGAACCGCACCCGCGCGGGACCCACGCCCAGCCGGTCGGCGAGGGCCGAACGGATGTCGACCCCCGCGAGGCGCTCGAACTTGCCGACGCGGGCGTAGTGCCCGATGCCCTGCTCGTAGTCGAAGGGGCCGGGCATCGCAAGGCCCCAGTCGCAGCCTCCCGGATCGATGGCCGCAGCCTCCGCGGCGTCGACGCAGGCGGAGGCCCAGGAGTCGAGCACGGCGGCGCTGGAGGCGTGGGAGTCGACGGACCGCTCGATCCGGCTCAGCAGGGTCGCGCCACCGGGTGCCGCGGTGCTGACGGCGGCGGCGGTGACATGGCTTCCGCCGACGTCGACCACCATGTGCTGTCCGCCCTGCACGACCACCGGTTACCTCCTCGAATCGCGTCCAGCCCTGGGGTGACAGCGCTGTCGCATCGGTAAATCATAGTCATAGGCTGGTCGGGATGCCCGCACACCCTCCCGCCCCCGACCCCGCCACCTCGGCCGCTGTCGCCGCGCACGCCGCGGGTTCCGCGCGGCCCGGCGCGACGGCGACTCCCGCGCGGCCCGGCACGACAGCAACTCCCGCACAAACCGGCGCCACCGCAACTCCCGCACAACCCGGCACGACAGCGACTCCCGCACAAACCGGCGCCACGGCAATTCCCGCACAACCCGACGCCACGGCGACACCCGCGCAACCCGGCACGACAGCAACTCCCGCACAAACCGGCGCCACGGCAATTCCCGCACAACCCGACGCCACGGCGACACCCGCGCAACCCGGCACGACAGCGCCCCCCGCGCAACCCGGCGCCACGCCCGCGCCCCCACACGCCGCGGGTTCCGGCTCGTGGCGCCGGGAGCCGGACACGGTCGTGCGCCGCACCGGGCGCATCCCGGCCGGGGCCGCCGAGGGTTCGGTGATCCGGGCGGAGTCGGAGGTGCCTCGCGTCCCGCTCGAGTGGGAGTCGCACGCGCACGCGCTGCACGAGCTCGTCTGGGTGCGCGGCGGCACGATGACCACGCGCGTCGGAGGCCGGGTCTTCACGGTCTCGGACGGCTCCGGGCTCTGGCTCCCCGCGGGCGCGGAGCACGCCGGCCGGCTCACGGCCGGGGTCGAGTTCTTCGACGCCTTCTTCGCGCCCGAGCGCACCCCGGTCGCGTTCGACGGCCCGACGGTCATCGCGATGTCGCCGCTGCTGGAGTCGCTGCTCACCCACCTGGCGCGCACCGACCTCGATGCAGCCGCTCGCGCGCGGGCCGAGGCGGTCGTCTTCGACGTGCTCGCGCCGGCCGAGCAGCCGCTGGCCCTGCGGGTTCCCGGTGACTCCCGCATCGACGCGATCGCCGAAGCCCTGCTCGCCGATCCGGCCGACGACCGCGGGCTCGAGGAGTGGGCGCGGCAGCTGGGCCTCAGCGAGCGGACCATCGCGCGCGCCTTCCGGCAGACGACCGGCCTGTCGTTCGTGCAGTGGCGCCAGGCGCTGCGGGTGCATCACGCACTTGCGCTGCTGGCGGAGGGATGGGATGTGCAGCAGACCTCCGAGCGTCTCGGGTACGCCCAGCCCAGCACCTTCATCGCCGCGTTCCGGCGGGTGATGGGCACGACCCCCGGCGCGTACGCCGGCACGCCGTAGCCGCCATCCAGTCGTCGAGACACGCCGCCAGAGCACGCGCTCGCACGGCGTGTTGCGACCACTGGATCATCGGCGAGCCGCCGCCCTGTCCGGAAACCCGTATCCGGTGTCTTTAAGTCTGGATTGCAGACAGCGTCGGTCGAACATATTCTGACTTAGGCAATCCTTACCTAACCTCCTGAGGATTCCGCACCGACGCCCCCACTCCTCCCGGACGAGATCCCCTATGCCCACCACACCTCTCCCGCGCGCCGCCACCGGCCTCAGCGGGGAGCGGCTCGTGCTGCGGTTCGGCGCGACCACGGTGGTCGACGGGGTGTCGATCACCCTCGAGCCGGGCCGGGTGACCGCGCTCGTCGGCCCCAACGGCAGCGGCAAGTCGACCCTGCTGCGCTCGCTCGCGCGCCTGCACCGCATCGCGGAGGGGGCCGTCAACCTGCGCGACACCGCCGGCACCGATCGCCGCGCCGCCCTCCTGAATCCCCGCCAGTTCGCCCGGGAGGTCACCCTGTTCTCCCAGTCCCGGCCGGCTCCACAGGGCCTCACGGTGCAGGAGGTCGTGGCCTTCGGGCGGCACCCGTACCGCCGCGGGTTCTCCGGCCTCTCCGCCGACGATCGCCGCGCCATCGACCACGCGATGCACGCGACGGGCGTGACCGACATGGCCGGCCGCGCCGCGGGCGAGCTCTCCGGCGGCGAGGTGCAGCGGGTCTGGCTCGCGGCCTGTCTCGCGCAGGAGACGGGCGTCGTCCTGCTCGACGAGCCCACCAACCACCTGGACCTGCGCTACCAGATCGAGACGCTGGACCTCGTGCGCGACCTGGCCGACGAGCACGGCGCCGCCGTCGGGATCGTGCTGCACGACCTCGACCATGCCGCCCGCATCGCCGACTCGCTCCTCCTCATGCGCCACGGCCGCATCCACGCCGCCGGCCACCCGCACGACGTCCTCACCGCGGAGAACATCGGCGAGGTCTACGACCTGCGCGTCGAGGTGGAGGTCGACCCGCGGTCGGGCCGCCTGCGCATCGACCCGGTCGGTCGCCACGCTGCGCGACCGGGCCGCCCCGCACCGTCCCCCGCATCCCCCATCAGAGAGGACCACCCATGATCCGAGCCCACCGACTCGCGACCGTGGCGGCCACCGTCGCCGCCGTCGCGCTCACCCTCACGGCCTGCGGCACCACGGCCGTCAGCGACGCGAGCACCGCCGCCCCGAAGGCGACCTCGCAGGCGTGCGCCGACGACACGACCGCCACCTCCACCGGCCCGGTGACCATCACCGACGGCGTCGGCCGCACGGTGAAGCTGGATGCGCCGGCCAAGCGGGTCGCGGTGCTCGAGTGGCAGCAGATCGAGGACGCCCTCACCCTGTGCGTCGGCCCGGTCGCGGTCGCCGACCCCGACGGCTACACCACCTACGTGAGCGCGGAGAAGCTGCCGAAGGGCGTCGTCAACGCCGGCCAGCGCGGCGAGCCCGACCTCGACGCCCTGTACGGCGCCAAGCCGGACCTCATCATCGTCGAGGGCTTCAAAGCCGACGACGAGATCGTGACCCAGCTCGAGAAGCGCGACGTTCCGGTGCTCGTCACCCTGGGCGCGAACGCCGCCGACCCGATCGGCAACATGAAGAGCGTCTTCACGATGATCGCGAAGGCGACCGGCCGCACCGAGCGCGCCGACGTGGTCCTCGCGCAGTTCGACGAGCACCTCGCCGCGGCCAAGAAGAAGGTCGAGAAGGTCGACCTCCCGACGAAGAGCTTCCTGTTCTTCGACGGCTGGATCGAGAGCGGCAACGTCGCGATCCGCCCCTACGGCAAGGGCGCCCTGTTCACCGCGCTCGGCGAGCAGCTCGGGATGACCTCCGCCTGGACCGACGAGATCGACAAGGCGTACGGCAACGGCGGCGTCGACCCGGCGTACGGCCTCGCCCAGACCGACATCGAGGGCCTCACCGCGGTCGGCGACGCGAACCTGTTCTACTCGGACGACAAGACGCCCGACAGCTATGTGACCGAGCTCGACAAGAGCGCCATCTGGACCTCCCTCCCCGCCGTGAAGGAGGGACGCGCGCACGCGTTCCCCGCCGGCGTGTGGGGCGCGGGCGGCCCGCTCTCGAACGAGCAGGCGATCGACGCCTACGTCGACGCGCTGACCCAGAGCTGACCGCGCGGTGACCGCACAGTGAGCACCTCCCGGATCGCCGCGACCGGGCCGCGCCCGGTCGCCGATACGGGGCTCCGTGGCGGAGCGGGCGGGGCGGCCGTGCTGGTCGCCCTGCTCGTCGCCGTCGTCCTGGTCGGGATGTGGCACGTGACGCAGGGCACGTCGGGGATCGGGATGTGGGACCTCCTGCGCTACGCCGCGGGCGCGCGCGAGACGGTCGGCGGCGTTCCGGTCGCCGACGTGCTGACCGGCTCCCGCCTCCCCCGCCTGCTCGCGGGCATCGCCGTCGGCGTCGCGCTCGGCGCGGCCGGGGCGCTGCTGCAGTCGGTGACGCGCAACGTGCTGGCCTCGCCGGACACGCTCGCCGTCAGCGCCGGCTCGTACTTCGCCCTCTCGGCCGTCGCCGCGTTCGGCCTCTCCGTGCCGCTCTGGGCCTCGGGAGGCGTCGCCTTCGTCGGCGGCCTGGCCGCGGCCGCGCTCGTCCTGGGCGTCGCCGGGCGGGGCGCAGGCACGGGCACCACCCGCCTCATCCTCGCCGGCTCGGCCATCGCGATGGCCCTGGATGCGGCCACGGCGATGCTCCTCATCCTGTTCAAGGAGCGCACAACCGGGCTGTTCGCGTGGGGCAGCGGCTCCCTCGCTCAGCTCAACCTCGACGCGTCGACGCGCGCCATCCCGCTGATCGTCGCGGTCGTGGCCCTCGTCCTGCTGCTCTCCCGCCGCCTCGACGTGCTGCGACTCGGCGACGACACCGCCGCTTCCCTCGGCGTGCCCATCCGCTCCACCCGCCTGCTCGCGGTCGTGAGCGCCGTGCTGCTCACCGCCGTCGCCGTGACCGTCGCCGGTCCGATCGCTTTCGTCGGGCTCGGCGCCCCGGTCCTGACCCGCCTGATCGCCGCGCGGGTGCCGTCGCTCAACCGGCACGTGCTGCTGATCCCCGCCTCCGGCCTGATGGGCGCGCTGCTCATCCTGCTCGCCGACGCCACCCTCCGCGCGATCCTCGGCGCCGAAGCCGCCGCCTCCATCCCCACCGGCATCCCGACCGCCGCGCTCGGCGCGGTGATCATCGTGGCGCTGGCGATGCGTCTGCGCGACTCGGGATCGGTGCGCCAGCCGCCCGGCGCACGCATCGCCGTGCGCTCCCGCCGCCGGTTCGTCATCGTCCTCGTGGTCGCCGGCGTGCTGCTCGCCGCCGCGGCCGTGATCGGCATGCTGGCCGGAAGCCTCTGGCTGCGCACCGGCGACATCGCGCTCTGGCTGCAGGGCGGAGCCCCCGACCTCGTGGCCCGCGCCCTGGACGAGCGCCTCCCGCGCATCCTGGCCGCCGCCCTCGCCGGAGCCGCGCTCGCCCTGGCCGGCTGCGTCGTGCAGAGCACCGTGCGCAACCCGCTCGCCGAACCCGGCATCCTCGGCATCACCGCCGGGGCGGGCCTCGGCGCGGTCATCGTCGTGACGTCCGGGATGGCCGGAGGGCGACCGCTGCTCATCGTCATGGCCGTCGTGATGGGCCTCGCCACTTTCGGGCTGATCGCCCTGCTCGCCTGGCGCGGCGGCCTCCTGCCCGACCGCTTCGTCCTGGTCGGCATCGGCTGCGGATACGGCCTCACCGCCATCACCGCTTTTCTGCTGCTTCGCGCCGACCCGTGGCAGACCCCGCGCATCCTCACCTGGCTCTCGGGCACGACCTACGGCCGCACCCTGCCCGATGTGGCGCCCGTCGCCGTCGCGCTCCTGATCGCCGTCCCCGTGCTGTTCGGGATGCGCCGCCGCCTCGACCTGCTCGCCGTCGACGACGACACCCCGCGCATCCTCGGCCTCCGCCTGGAGCGCACCCGCGTCACGGTGCTCGCCATCGCCGCCGTGCTCGCCGCCGTGAGCGTCGTGGCGGTGGGCGTCGTCGGCTTCGTCGGCCTCATCGCCCCGCACCTCGCCCGCGGCCTGGTCGGAGCGCGCCACGGCCGCACCATCCCGGTCGCCATGCTGCTCGGCGCGCTGCTCGTCTGCGTCGCCGACACCCTCGGCCGCACCCTGATCGCACCCTCGCAGCTGCCCGCCGGCCTGATGATCGCCCTCGTCGGGGCGCCCTACTTCGTCTGGCTGCTGCGGCGGTCGCGGGCGTAGACGGACGCGGGAATCACTCCGGAGATGAACGATACGAGGCCACCCGCAGCCAGACCGTAGGTCACGAGAGAGGTGCCGTAATCGCCCACGTGCGAGCGGACCGTCGCCTCCGTGACCTGCCCGTCCGGGTCGGCCCGAGCCCAGACGCAGACGCTGCCGATCGGCCAGAGCGACCGCTCCTCGGTGACGATCCCGCCATTCAGGCGGTCGAACGCCTCCGCCGGGACGGGGCCGTGTCGCGCGCACGGGTTCTTGTAGGCGATCCCGAACTGCACGATCCCCAGCGATGGAGCAGCTGGGAGGCGGATTCCGCGTGCGGGAGCTGCCGTCGCGAGAGGCCGCGCTCGAGTGGGGCGCGAAGATCGCCACGTCGTGCCGGTGCGCGGAGGTGCGCGAATGACGGCACGACCCGGGTCGTGAGGTTCAGCGGCCGTCCGGCCGGCCGGCGTCCTCGGCGGGATCCGCCGTCGCCCGGTCCCGCAGCAGCACCGCCGTCCGCCCCTCCCGCAGCGCGGCGTCGTAGAACGCCCAGGAGGCGACGAGGTCGGGCGGCGGGGTGTCGCCGTCGTGGACGGCTTGCGCGATCGCGTTCGCGTAGATGTCGCGCATCTCCTCAGCGACTCGCTTGAACGGCATCGACACGCACCCCCGCATTCCCATCCCCATGCATTCGTATAGTTTCCGTGTGCTGCAGCGGCGGGGCAAGCCCGCAATCAGGGCTGATTCCGGGCGGAGAGCGGTCCGTGCGATCCCGCCAATCGGGCCGCCAGCTCCTCCGCCGCCGCCGCGAGCTCGGGCGGCTCGACGATGCGGAAGGGGGCGTCGAACCGCAGCACCGACGCCAGCAGGCCGGTCCACGACCATGACCCGAGCGTGACGAGCGTCGTCCGGTCCGACAGCGAGGCGGCCTCGCCGTCGCCCACCCACGGCGCGACCTCCCGCAACGGAAGGTCGATCTCGACGCGGCCGACGCAGGGCCAGCGGTCCGCCTCCGTCGCGCCCTTGAACCGTGTCGAGAGGAACGTGTCGACGTCGCCGGTCGGCACGGCGCGCGGTGCGAACGACGGGCCGGAGGGGATACGGGGTGACAGCCGGTCGAGGCGGAAGGTCCGCCAGTCGTCACGGTCGACGTCCCAGGCGACGAGGTACCAGAAGCCGCCGCGGGCGACGAGGCCGTGCGGTTCGGCCCGGCGCGGCGGAGCATCCCGCTGCCCGTCGCCGTAGTCGAAGCGGAGGGTGCGGTGCAGGCGCACGTGCTCGCTGACCGTCTCGAGCACGGCGGGGTCGACGCGTACCGCGGGGCTCGCGCCGGTGAAGCGCACGCCGTCGATCCGGTGCCGCAGCCGGGACGGCATGACCTGCCGCACCGTGAGCAACGCCCGCTCGGCGGCCTCGGCGATGTCCGCTCCACTCGCGGGCGCGTTCTGAAGGGCGACGGCGATCGCGACGGCCTGCTCGTCGTCGAGCAGCAGCGGCGGGAGCTCCGAGCCGGCGGCCAGTCGGTAGCCGCCGTCGGGCCCCATCACGGCGTCGATGCGGTAGCCCAGCTCCCGCAGCCGATCGACGTCCCGGCGGACGGTCCGGGTGGTGACGTCGAGCCGCTCGGCGAGGGCGCGGCCCGCCCAGTCGCGGCGCGTCTGCAGCAGCGACAGCAGCGCGAGCAGCCGCGACGAGGTCTCGATCACGGGTCCATTCTGCTCGCAGTCGAGGACGCTAATTGTCCTCCACTGCGGTGAGCATCGGTTCTGCGGGCCGACGGCGCCGCGATCACCGATCAGGAGGACTCATGCTCACGACCATCACCCACCTCAACTTCCCCGGCACGGCGCGGGCCGCGCTCGACTTCTACCAGGGCGTCTTCGGCGGCCAGGTCTTCGCCACGACCTACGGCGAGCTCGGGATGCCGGCCGAGCTGCCCGACGCCGGCAAGGTCGTCTTCGGCGCCCTGCAGGCGCAGAACGGCTTCCGCGTCATGGCGTACGACATCCCGGGCCGCACGGACGCCTTCGCGGGCGGGACGCGGCGCGAGAACGGCGCCACGATCACGGACCAGCCGTTCTTCGTCTCGGTCCGCGCCGGCAGTCTCGACGAGGCGACCGGCTACTGGGCGGCCCTGGCGGAGGGCGCGACCATCGTCGAGCCCCTCGCGGCCTCGGCATGGAGCGCCGGCTTCGGGATGCTCACCGACCGGTTCGGCGTCACCTGGATCGTCGACGTCGAGGCTCCGCAGGCGGACTGACCGCGTGCGTCCGGGCGCTCAGTCCTGCGGGCGCCCGGACGTCCGCGCCTCGCCGAGCCGTACCCCGTCGAGGAACCCGCGCACGATCGCGGCGATCAGCTCGGGGCGCTCGGCCACGAGCCCGTGCGTCGCGCCCGGCACGATCGCGAGCTGCGCGCCCGGGATCGACGACGCGATCAGGAGGCTGTGGTCCGGGCGGATGGTGTCGCGGTCCCCGGACATCACGAGGGTGGGGGCGGCGATCCGGCCGAGCTCGGCCGGATCGATGCGCGGTTCCGAGGTCCAGAGCCGGAACAGCTTCGCGAGGACGACGTCGGCGTGCTCCGGCCCGTCGGGCGAGAGCCGGTCGTAGTGCATGCGCTCCGCGTCCGGCTCCGGCTCCCCGGCGTCGGCGACGTGCGCGGGCAGCCCCAGAGGTTCGAGCACCACGGCGTCCGCCGCCTCGGGCGAGTGCGTGAAGGCGGACGGGTCGAGGTTGGCGCTGATCGCGACGAGCGACCGCACGCGCTCGGGATGCCGCAGCGCGAGCAGCAGTCCGAGGATGGCTCCGTCGCTGTAGCCGATGACGTCGACCCGGTCGAGGCCCTTCGCGTCGAGATAGGCGACCGTCTCGGCGAGCCCGCGCTCGTAGCTGTACTCGCCCTCCACGTCCGCCGAGCGACCGTGGCCCGGCCGCTCGAAGGCGAAGACGCGATGGTCGGCGACGAGCGCGTCGCTCTGCGCCCGCAGCGACTCCAGCGAGCAGAACCCGCCGTGCAGCAGGAGGACGGGGTCGCCGGCACCGGCGACCTCCTCGTAGACGTCGACGTCGGCGATACGGAGGTGCGGCATTATTCCAGCCTAGGCGCCGCGCTAATCAGACCGTCGAGCGCGTTAAGTAGCCGCTCCCAAAAGTTAAGTACCGCTGGCGGGAATCGCCCTTCGGCTCCCGGATTCCGCACCGTAGTTTGAGCAATAAATCGGGGTCCCGAGGAGGCGAACATGATGTCGAAGAGATCCACGGCCGTGCTGGCGGCGGCGGTCGGGCTGGCGCTGGTGCTCGGTCCGGTCACGGCCGGAGCGGCGAGCGCAGCGGGGACGGCGAGCGCAGCGGGCACGACGGCCGACGGCTGGGACGCGGGTTCGATCGCGGCACGGATGGCCACGCAGGCCGCCATGATCCGCGGACAGCAGCGCTCCACCGGTGCGATCCTGCACGGCAGCGGCGGCGTGAATCCCTACTTCGGCAACTACGCGGCTCTCGGCCTGCTCGCCGAGGGATCGCCCGCCTCGGTCACCGCCGCCGAGCGGTGGGTCGACTGGGTCTACGCGCACCTCAACACGGCGCCGACCGCGGACGGCGGACGCTACACGATCGACGACTACGCCATCGTGAAGGGCGCAGAGGTCTCGACCGGCTCGTACGACTCGGTCGACAGCTACGCGGCGACCACCCTCATGGTCGTCGCCCAGCTGTGGAAGGACGGCGACGCAGCCGCGAAGAGCACGCTCGTCTCCCGCATCGGAGCGTACGAGCACGTCGCGAACCTGCTGGGATCCTCCCCCGCCGGCATCCGGAAGGCCTCCGGACTGACCCAGGCGACCTTCACCTACAACGTCGCCTACCTCATGGACAACGCCGAGGTCTACGCCGGCCTGCGCGACTTCGCAGCGCTGGAGAGCGCCCTCGGCCGCACCGCGCAGGCCACCACCTACGGATCATGGGCCGCGACGACCCGAGCCGCGATCATCGCCAAGCAGTGGAACGCGCAGACGAGCCTCTGGAGCTGGCACGATTCGGTCACCCCCACCCTCTCGGGCGCCTTCTACGCCCAGAGCATGGCCCAGTACTTCCCGGTCGACTTCGGAGTGGTGCCGGCCGGAGACGCGAGAGCCGCGGACTCCTGGGCCGCCATCACCGCCCGCTGGCCGGGCTGGCGGTCGAACCAGCTCGGCCAGGCGGAGGCGGCCACCCCGATGGCGTACGCCGCCGCCCTGATGGGCGACACCTCCGGTGCGCGCGCGATGCTCGACGACATCGCGGCGCAGTACTCGTCCGGCTGGTACTACCCGACCGTGCAGACCGGTTCGATCACCACCTGGTGGAGCCCGGCGCAGGCCGGCTGGTACATCCGCACGCTTCAGCTGCTCGAGCCCTCCGCCTCGGCGGGACGGTAGCGGGACAGCCAGACGTGCGAGCCGCACCGGCCGGTGCCGATGTAGCCTCCCGTGCCCGCCCAGTACACGTCCGACATGCCGTAGCCCAGGTCGACGCGGCCGGTGACGACGACACAGCGCCGGTCGGTCGTCCGCTCCCAGAGCGATCCGACGGGGATGGATTCGGAACCGGCAGTCATGCCGCAAGGCTCGCACGGCGATGCGCACGCCTGCGTGGAACGGCCGCAAGTTAAGTACAGCGGGGAGCGAGACTCAGATCTCGCGGAGCACTCTCGCGGGGTTGCCGACGGCGACGACGTTCGCCGGGATGTCACGGGTGACCACCGAGCCGGCGCCGATCACGCTGTTGTCGCCGATCGTGACGCCCGGGCAGACGATCGCGCCGCCGCCGAGCCAGACGTTGTCGCCGATGACGATCGGCTCCGCCGCCTCCAGCTTGTCTTTGCGGGGCTGCGGGTCGATGGGATGCGTGGGGGTCAGCAGCTGGACGTTGGGGCCGATCTGGCAGTCCTCGCCGATGGTGATGCTCGCGACATCGAGCGCGACGAGGTTGTAGTTGACGAAGGTGCGGGCGCCGATCGTGATGTGCGCGCCGTAGTCGACGAACAGCGGCGGCTTGACGAACGCGTCGTCGCCCAGCGATCCGAGGAGGTCCTCGAGGATCGCACGGTAGCCATCGTCGCCGGCGATGTAGGCGCGGTGATAGGCGTCGGCGAGCTGCGCGCCGTGGTGGGCGAGGCGCTCGCTCTCGGGGTCGTCGGAGATGTAGAGGTCACCGGCGAGCATCCGCTCGCGGTTGGTGCGCGGGTCGCCGGCGAAGTAGTCGTGACTCATGTGTACGATCGTACATTGCGTGGCGGGTGCTTTTCACACCGGCATGATCGGTCCCGCCAGGCGGGTGCACCACGCACCGCTCAGGAGGCTCCGCCCGCGACCCGGTCGATAGCGGTCCGCACCGCGGAGGCGTCGTACGGGTCCACGTCCAGAGCGCGGTGCAGCGTCATCCCCTCGACGAGCGCGTCCAGGATGCCCGCCGTCACGGGGTCGAAGAAGCGCTCGAGCACGGCACGGCTGCGCCCCATCCACCCGTTCGTGATGGTCCGGTAGCGGGGGTCGCGGGCCGCCAGCGTGTAGAGCTCCTGCGTCAGCACGAGCTCGCGGGGAGTGCCGAAGACCTCGTGCAGGATGTGGTGCGCGAGCGCCTCCCTGGCGTCGGCGGCCGAGGCGCACTCCGCCATGCTCGCCTCGAACCCGGTGCTGAACGCGCGCGCGAAGCGGTCGAACGCCTCGGCGAGGAGGGCGTCCATCCCGGTGAAGTGGTAGGTCATCGAGCCCAGGGACACGTCGGCGGCCTCCGCCACCCGGCGGTGCGTCGTGCCGGCGACCCCGCGGTCGGCGATCACGTCGAGGCAGGCGTCGATGATCCGGTCGCGCCGGGCCGGGTCGTGGCGGCGCGGTCTGCGCGCCTCCCCGGGAGAGCTGTCCACCATCCCGTCAGCGTACACATGTACTCATCGAACGGGAGGGACGGCCGATGCGACCCGTCAACCCCGTTCACAACACGGCCCGACCGGCCTACCGTCCGGAGCGAATCGAATCCAAGGGAGCGATACCGATGGCCACCACGACCAAGAAGACCACCAAGACCACCGCGGCCGCAGCGCCGCGCACGTCGCGCCCGCGCGGCGAATCGGCGGGCGAGCACACCACCCGGCGCGAGAACGCCGAGCACGGCTTCGTCGCCCCGTCGTCCCTGGCCGCCGACCTGCAGCGCGTGCTCGTCGACCTCATCGAGCTGCACCTGCAGGGCAAGCAGGCGCACTGGAACATCGTCGGGCACAACTTCCGCGACCTGCACCTGCAGCTCGACGAGATCGTCGACGCCGCGCGCGAGTTCAGCGACGACATCGCCGAGCGGATGCGCGCCCTGCACGCGACGCCGGACGGACGCTCACGGACGGTCGCCGAGTCCACCACGCTCGACGACTTCCCGAACGGCGAGATCGACACGGGCGTCGCCATCGACCTCATCACGGCCCGGCTGGAGGCCGTCGTGCGGACGATGCGCTCGGTGCACGACGACGTCGACGAGGCCGACCCGACCTCGGCCGACCAGTTGCACGCGATCATCGAGCGCCTCGAGCAGCTCGCGTGGATGGTCAGCGCGGAGAACCGCACCCCGGCGAAGGCCTGAGCCGGTCGCCCGCGGGCGCCTCGATCACGTGTCGAGGGTGTCCCGCGGGCTCTCCCCGAAGGTCTCGCGATAGTAGGTCGCGAACCGCGGGACGTGGGTGAAGCCCCAGCGGTGCGCGATCTGGGCCACCGTCGCGCCGTCCGTGCGCTCGCGGCGCTGGAGGTCGGCGCGTGCCGCCTCCAGCCGCATCCGGCGCAGATAGCGGGTCGGGGTGTCGCCGACCACCCGGCGGAACGCCTCCTGCAGTCCCCGCGCCGACAGGCGCGCCGCCGCGGCGATGTCCGCGACGCTGATCGGTTCGGCGACGTTCTCCTCCATGTACGCGATGGCGCGCCGCACGGCCGCGGGCGTGGCCGTCGCTCCGTCGCGCGCGGCGGGCAGGCCGAGCAGGTCGCTGGGGAAGGCGGACACCAGCGCCGCGGTCAGGCTGCGGAACACGGTGTCCCTGACCAGCTCGTTCGCGAAGACCTCATGGACCGCCGCGACGGCCCGGGCGTGCGACGCGGCGGCCGACCAGAGGCGGGCCCGGTCCGGCGAGCGAGGCGCGGTGGCCTCGAAGCGCACCGGGAGGTCGCCGCGGCCGTAGTGCTGCTCGATCAGCTCGCGCACGGGCCGCTCCTCGAGCTGGGTCGCGGTGACGAGCAGGCGCTCCTCCCACCATGCCTCGGCGGGAGCGAACGGGTGGAGGTACGGCTGGGCGGTGTCCAGTTCGCGCCGTCCCGAGGCCACGCGCACCGGGAGGGCGGCCTCGCCGACGACGAAGGCCGTCTGCGCGTCCATGGCGGCCCTGCCCGGCGCCCGGATGTCCAGGCTCACCAGGGAGAAGCGCTCGTCGCCGACGACCGACAGCTCTCCCGGGAAGGAGCCGTCCGGCATCGCCAGATCGCTGCCGCGATAGACGCCGCGCAGGAGGTCGAGGGCGGCCTGGCGGTCGGGCGTCCGCACCTCGATGCGTCTGACCGGCGTCACGAGACGAGCGCGCGCAGGTGGGCCGCGTACCCGTCGGGCGCGCGGCCGTCGAGGCGCGCGGAGGTGAGGACGGGATGCTGCTCGCTCTCGGCGACGGGGCGGCCCTCCGCCCGCAGCCGCGCGACGAGGTCGACGTCCTCGCCGACGACGAGCGGCAGAACACCGCCGACTCCGATATAGGCGCTCGCCCGCACTCCGAGATTGGCGCCGTGGACGTGGCCGAGGGTCGCTCCGGGCGGGTGGCTGCGCGTCCAGGCGTGCCGACGGGCCGTGTCCAGGTCGTCCAGGCGCGGGACCACCGCGCCGACGAAGACGTCCGCCGTCCGGGCGGCCGCGAGCTGCCCCTGCAGCCACTCCCGCGGGACGAAGGTGTCGGCGTCGGTGAAGGCGAGCCAGGTCCGCTCCGGCGCGCACGCCGAGCGGGCGAGCCCGGCCTCCACCGCGTCCCGCCGCGCGCGGCCGACGTTGCCGTGGTCGCGCTCGACGACGACGACCCCCGCGAAACCGCGGGCGATCTCGGCGGACGCGTCCACACAGCCGTCGAGGACGACGACCACGGTCACGGGGACGTCCACGTGCGTGGCGGCGGCGAGGACGGACGCGAGACAGTCCGCCAGGGTCTCCTCCTCGTCCCGCGCGGGGACGGCGACGATCACGTGCTCGACGGTCATCCGTAGACCTCCATCCGGAACGCGTCCTCGACGTGGGCGACGAGCCGCCGGAGGCCGGAGCGGGCGGCGAAGAGCTCGTGCGCCTCCGCGCCCGTCTGCGCGAAGTCGTCGGCGTTGCCCGACCAGTGGCAGAGCAGCACGGCGCCACCCGGTGCGAGGGAGGCGCCGATCCGCTCGATGGTCGCCGCCCACTGGTCTGCCGCGAGGTAGTAGGCCAGCTCGGAGACGACCACGAGATCGAACGTGCCGCCGGGCCACTCGCCCGGGACGCGCATCCGCTCGATGCGCACGGCCGGGAGGTCGGACGTGCGACGGGAGGCGAGCTCCACGGCGGAGGCGGACGCATCCAGCCCCAGCACGGAGTCGCACCGCTCGGCGAGCCCGGCGGAGAGCTCGCCGTTGGAGCAGCCGAGCTCGAGGGCGCGCCCGTACCGCTCCGCGGGGAGCGAGGCCAGTGCGAGGGCGCGCTTGCGGCGCTCGTACCAGCGAGTGCGCACCGACCACGGGTCCTCGCTCGCGCGGTGCAGGCGCTCGAAGTGCTCGGCGAGCGGGTCCGCCTGCGGTTCGATCAGCACCTCACGCCCGGCGCTCGCGCGCTCGACGAAGCCGGCCGCCAGCACGCCCGACGGGTTCGCGGCGGAGTGCAGCTGCGTCGGGAACGACGCGAGCGCCGACCGCTTGCGCTCGCGTGCCTCCGGCGTCAGCTCCATCTCGGCCGCGCGCGACCAGGGGACGTCGTCCGGGGTCCCCCACTGCCACAGCCAGATCGGGTAGTAGCGGAGGGTGTGCCCGGCCGTCGTGCACACCTCGGCCGCCTCACGACCGAGCGTGCGGTGGTCGCCGTGCCGGTCGCCCGGCCAGGGTGCGAGCACGAGCCTGCGGGTGCCGTCGTCCGGCAGGGCGGCGCGGAGGGCGTCCCTGAGCGCGTCGGCTTCGTGCTTGAGCCGCCCGTCGGTCAGCCCGAGGAGCGTCGGCTCGGCCGCGACGCCGAGCCGGGAGAGCGCGGCGACCAGCTCGTCGGCCCGCTCCGGTTCGTCGACGGTCGCAACGATGACGGAGACCGGGACGCCGGCGGCCACGCAGGACGCGATCGTCCCTCCTGCACCCAGCGTCTCGTCGTCGGGATGCGCGGCGAGAACCGTGACCGCGTCGAATCCGCGCAGCCAGTCGGCGGCCAGGCGCGGCACCTCCCGCCAGCGCCCCTCCTGCTCCCATGCGCCGGGGGACGTGACCGCCACCAGCGGATCGAAGCTCACCACGCGAGTCCACCCTCGGGCAGGTGGCGGGCGAGCGAGGCGTCATCCCGGCCCCGGTGGTACTGGGCGACGTAGAGCTCGAGGTCGGCGCAGCGCCGGGCGAGGCTCTCGTCGAAGGCGAGCGCGGCCGGTCCGAGCACGTCGCGGGCGGCGGCGAGGGCGAGCACCACGGCGTCCGCCACGGTGCCGCGCACGCTGTGCGAGAGGAGGGCGGCGTCGCCGACCGTTCCGCCGTCGATGCGCGCGGCGGCGTCGTGGAGCGCGAGGCGGCCGGCGTCGAGCGCGCGGTGGAGCTCGCCGGCGCGAGCCGCACCGAGCTCGTCGTCGGAACGACGGCGCACCCGCGCCGCCAGGGCGTCCGCGATCGGGAGGCAGCCGCCCCACCAGCACGCGGCCACCCCGATCGCGCCCCAGCGGAAGCCGGGGCGGTCCAGGTACCACCCGTCGCCGCCGACGGGCGTGGCGACCACCCCGTCGAACCGGACGGGGCCGCTCACGACCTCGGTCAGCCCGCGGGCGACCCAGCGCGCGTGCTCGGCCGTCACCTCGTGCGCGGTGAGGTCGACCGCGAACATCCGCCGTTCGCCGGTGAGCGTGGTCGCGGTGACGAGCGCGCTGGTCAGCTCACCGGCCAGCGAGCACCACGCTTTGCGGCCGCGCAGCAGCCAGCCGTCACCCGACGGGATCGCCTGCAGCACCGCATCCGGAGCCTCGGCCGCGAACACGCCCCAGGTGGTCCCGCGCTCGGGCAGCGGCTCCCCGGCCTCGGCGAGGATGGCCACCGCGTCCAGGTGCGGCTCGAGCACCCGGGCGGCGGTGAGGTCGGTCTCGCCGACGCGGGCCAGCCGCCGGAGGCGCTCGTCCGTCTCACCCGCGCCCGGCAGCGGGAGCAACGACCCCGGCTCGACGGCACGGAGCACGGCGAGCAGCGGGGCCGCGCTGCCACCCCACGACGAGGCCGCCGACAGGAATCGCGCGAACGAGGAGCCGTCCGCCGTGCTCGTGGGCGCGTGCTGCGCCGTCGCCTCAGGGATGGAGTACGACCTTGACACAGCCGTCCTTCTTGTCGCGGAACAGGTCGTACATCGCCGGCGCCTCGTCGATCGACGCGTGATGGGTGACGAGGTCCTCCGTCCCGAGCGGATCCGACGGGTTCTCGACGAGCGGCAGCAGCGTGTCGCGCCAGGAGTGGACGTTGCACTGCCCCATCCGCAGCGAGAGCTGCTTGTCGAACATCTTCATGAGCGGCATCGGGTCGGCGACGCCGGAGTAGACGCCGCTCAGCGAGACCGTGCCGCCGCGACGCACCGAGTCGATCGCGAGCATCATCGCGGCGAGCCGGTCGGCGCCGACGGTCGTCATCAGCTTCTTGGCGACCGGGTCGGGCAGGAGGCCGACCGCCGACTGGGTGAGAGCCGTCGCGGGATTGCCGTGGGCCTCCATGCCGACGGCGTCCACGACGGCGTCCGGGCCGCGACCGTCGGTGGCCTCGCGCAGCCACGAGGCGGCGTCGTCGGAGAGGTCGAACGTGTCGACGCCGTGCCGTTGCGCCATCGCGCGGCGCTCCGGGACGGGATCGACGGCGACCACCCGGTGGCCGAGGTGCACGCCGATCCGGCTCACGAACTGCCCCACCGGCCCGAGGCCGATGACGCCGAGCACGCCGTGCTCCGGCAGGTTCGCGTACTGCACTCCCTGCCAGGCAGTGGGCAGGATGTCGCTGAGGAAGAGGTAGCGCTCGTCCGGCAGCTCCGTGCCGACCTTGAGCGCGTTGAAGTCCGCGAGCGGCACGCGCAGCCGCTCCGCCTGACCGCCGGGCACGGAGCCGTAGAGCTCGGTGTACCCGTACAGCGTCGCCCCGGTGCCCTGGTCGTAGTTCTGCGTCGTCTCGCACTGGGTGGTGAGGCCCAGCCGGCACATGTGGCAGTGCCCGCAGGCGATGACGAACGGGATCACGACCCGGTCGCCCACAGCGAGCTCGCGCACGTCCGCGCCGACCTCCTCGACGATCCCCATCGGCTCGTGGCCGAGGATGTCGCCGGCGCTCAGGAACGGCCCGAGGACGTCGTACAGGTGGAGGTCGGAGCCGCAGATCGCCGACGACGTGATGCGGACGATCACGTCCGTCGGCTCCTGGATGCGCGGGTCGGGGGCGTCGATCACGGCGAGCTTCTTGTTCCCCTGCCAGGTGAGTGCTCTCATGTCATGAGAAGTACGCCGTCGCACCGGTCTCCGACAGGGGTTCACAATCGGCGGGATCCGTGGATCAATGACTGGCCAGGGGATCCCGCCACCGGCAGGAGAGGACGGACGACGATGACGACGAGACTGAACCGGGCCGCGCTGGACCATGCGCAGGAGCTGATCGGGAAGAGCCGGATCGTGCGCGACGAGCGCGACGACTGGAGCGAGCACGCGCCGAGCGCCAACGACGAGAACGCGTTCATCGACAAGCACGGCTGGGCGGAGTTCGCACTCTGGCATCTGGGCGAGGACCCGGACGCGTCCGAGGAGACGAAGCAGCGCTACACGTTCCCCTACGGCGACTTCGCGCGCCTGCACCGCTGCGCCGTGATCTCCCTCGAGAGCCGGGCCGCCCAGAACGACCACGACGAGATCGCGCGCGCCGCGAAGAAGCTGCTGGAGGAGCTCGACGGCGACTGAGCCAAGGTACCCCTCTCGTCGCGGGAGGAAACCCCCTGGGGAGGGCCGGGGCACGGTGGTTCGGTGGGGTCATGCCTCAGAACCAGTACTCCTTCGACAACCCCGTCGACCGCTACCCGCACATCGAGCCGCCCGAGAAGCAGGTCTCCGAGCCCGGGCGCGACAGCGAGCTCGACCCGCCCGCCGACCACGGCGAGACCAGCTACGTCGGCAGCGGCCGGCTCACCGGGCGCAAGGCGCTCGTGACCGGCGGCGACTCCGGGATCGGTGCCGCCGCGGCGATCGCGTTCGCCCGCGAGGGCGCCGACGTCGCCATCGTCTACCTGCCCGAAGAGGAGGTGGACGCCCAGGCCATCGCCGAGCAGATCCGCGCGGCCGACCGGGAGGCCCTGCTGATCCCGGGCGACCTCGCCGACCGCACCTTCTGCGGCGACGTCGTCTCCCGCGTCGTCGACGCGTTCGGCGGCCTCGACATCCTGGTGAACAACGCCGGCAAGCAGGTCTTCTGCACCGACCTCGCCGAGCTGCCGGACGAGCAGTTCGACCTCACGATGAAGACGAACGTCTACGCGATGTTCTGGCTCACGAAGGAGGCCCTCCCGCACCTGAAGCCGGGCGCGACGATCATCAACACGACGTCGGTGCAGGCGTACATGCCGGGCGAGCAGCTCGTCGACTACGCGACGACGAAGGCCGCCATCAACGCGTTCACCAAGGCGCTCGCCCAGCAGCTCGCGCCGAAGGGCATCCGCGTGAACGCGGTCGCGCCGGGCCCGATCTGGACGCCGCTGCAGCCGAGCGCAGGCCAGCCGCCGGAGAAGCTGCCGGACTTCGGAGCCCAGACGCCGATCGGCCGCGCCGGTCAGCCCGCCGAGCTCGCCCCCGCATACGTGTTCCTCGCCTCCCCCGAGTCCAGCTACGTGATCGGCGAGACGCTCTCGGTCAACGGGGGCATGCCGACGCCGTAGGCCAGGGCAGCGCCAGGGCTCTCCCAGGCGGATCATCGACGACTCCCAGCCATCCGGGCCCGGGCACTCCGTAGGTTTGTTGACATGTCCCCGATGAAGAAGTCCTCGAAGGTCTGGATCTCCGTCGCCGCCGGCGTGGTCGTGCTCGGCGTGGCCGGCGCGATCGCCGCGCCCTACGTCTACCGCGACCTGATCGCGGCTCCGGCGGAGGCCGTCCCGACGGTCGCCCTCACCACCGACCCGGAGGCGAAGACGACCATCGACACCTCCGACCTCAGCGGGGACTGGCAGGTGGGCGCGTCGTCCTTCGCGGGCTACCGGGTGAAGGAGGTGCTCAACGGGGTGGACGTGACGGTCACGGGGCGCACGGCCGACGTCACCGGGTCGTTCTCCGTCGACAAGCTGACCCTCACGAAGGCGACCGTCACCGTCAAGGTCGCCACGATCGCCACCGACGAGCCCAACCGGGACGACTACTTCCGGTCGACCGCCCTGCAGACCGATCGGTTCCCCGAGGCGACGTTCGTGCTGACCGAGCCGGTCACCGTCGGCACGCCCGAGTCGGGTGCCGCGCAGACGGTGAAGGCCACGGGCACACTCACCCTCCACGGCGTCTCGAAGACGGTGACGGCCGACCTGCAGGTGGGGCTGAACGGCGACGGCGGGCAACTGAGCGGCAGCATCCCGATCACCTTCGCCGACTACGGCGTGACCGCGCCGAGCCTGGGGTTCGTGACGGTCGAGAAGACCGGGTCGGTGGAGTACCTGCTCTACCTCGAGAAGGCGGCGGGCTGACTCAGCGGGGCGCCTCGAGCCCGAGCAACGGGTAGAGGTACGGGATGCCGCCGTCCAGTCCGCCGGTGAGGGCGCCGATCCCGTGCCCTCCCGTCGGGATGTCCACGAACGCGCTGTTGATGCCGGCGGCCCTGGCCAGCTGCGAACCGCGCAGGGCGACGTGGTGGTACGCCGGGTCGTCGGCGCACGCGGTGAAGATCGCCGTCGTCCCGGGGAACGAGGAAGCGCGGAGCCGGTTGAAGGGCTTGGCGCGGTCGTAGGCGGCCCGGTCCCCGCCGAACTCGTCGTGCAGCGTGGCATCGGGATGCTCGGCGCCGGGGAACTCCTCGCCCGAGATGTCCAGGATGTTCGCGAACAGGTCGGGATGCCCGATGCCGAAGGAGAGCGCGCAGAGGCCGCCGTTGGAGTAACCCGCGACGGTCCAGAACCGGTGGTCGCGCGTGACGGCGAGGTTCTTCTCGGCCCACGCCGGAACGTCCTGGGTGATGTACGTCTCCACCGCTCCGAACCGCTTCGTGTCGCGGCACAGAGTGTCGTGGGTCGGGTCGCCGAGCTGGTCGGGCACGACCACGATCGGCGCCAGCCCGTGGTGGGTCGCCGCGAAACGGTCCATCGCCTGGGCGATCGGCTCGGGGTCGGGGTTGCCCGGCTGCCCCATCATCATGACGAGGAGCGGCAGCACCGGCGGGTGCGCGACGCGCGCCGCGGGCGGCAGGTACAGCCCGGCCTCGCGCGCGTGGAACCCGCTCGCGGTCGCCGGGATGCGCACCGTGCCGATCTCGCCGTGCTCCGGCATGTCGCTCGGCGCGCGCCAGTGCTTCCACAGTTCCGTGTCGTAGCCCAGGTCGGCGCTTGTCGGCGGGGTGAGCGCCACCGGCTTCGGGACGCTGATGGCCAGCAGCCCGCCGAGGGTGCGATTGAGGCCGTAGTTGGCGTTGATCCCGAGCGTCGCCGCGGCCAGGAAGACGGGGATGCCCACGATCGCGACCACCGTCCGCCAGCGCGGACGGCGGCCGATGCTCACCGCGCACAGCGCCACGCCGCAGAACGCCGCCGCGAGCCAGGCGTAGTTGCCGGCTCCGAGCGACTCCCCGAACAGGTTGAGCCAGCGGATGCAGACGAGCCACACGACCACGGCCGCGCCGAGTCCGACGACAGCGGCGAGCGCGATCCGCAGCAGCCAGCGGGCCGAGGGGCGGCGCACGAGCAGGGCGATCAGGATGCCCGCGGCGGCCGCGAACAGCACCACCGGCAGCGGACCGCTCAGCACATCGAGCGACAGCACCCCATCGAACACGAGACGACCCCCGTCAGACCGGCCCCGCGAACGCTCGGCCCTCCCACTCGGATCCGCACCGGATCCCGTGCTCATTCAAGCGGATGCACGGCCTCCACCGCTGCGATTCGTCCTTCCGAACCTGCGCGTCTTCTCAGAAGATCCGTGCGAAGGAATCATCAGGACGGGTCCGGTCGGGCGTCCCCAGCGGCGCTGTCGCGCTCCAGAGCCCGGTAGAGCGACGAGACCGAGCCGAACCCCGCCGTCCGGGCGAGCTGCTCCGCGGGCATGCCCGGGTGGCGCTCCCGCAGCTCCTTCGCCGCCCGCGCCCGGGTCGCGCGCAGCTCGCCGGCCACGGTCGCGCCCTCCGCCGCGAACGCCGCCTGGAGGCTCCGCGACGACACCCCGGCCAGTTCGGCCAGCCGCGGCACGCTCAGCCGGGGATCGGCGTGGTTGTCGACGATGAGGCGCATCGTCCGCGAGAACAGGGTGAGCTCGCTCGGGTCGCCCTCGGCGATCAGCCGGGCGAGCGCGCGCCCGACCTCCATCGCCACCGCGCGCAGCGGGCCGATGACCAGCGAGTTGCCCACCGTGCCGGAGCTGAGGGAGGTCGCGAAGGCGAGCAGCGGTGCGAGCACGTTCGCCGGCACCTCCGGCCGGGGCGAGCCGCTCCTCCGCCGCACATCCAGTTCGCTCACCAGGGACGCCGGGGCGCTGATGTAGAGGATCTCGTTGAGGCCGTCCAGCGTCTCGAACGTGAGCGGGGCGTCGCCGGGCGGGATCAGGTGCAGCCCGGGGCGCCGCTCGATGATCGTCGAGGAGGAGGTCACCGCGATCCGCCCGCTCACGCACACGATGACGGCGGCCCGCGTCAGCGACAGCGCGTCACGCGGCCACTCGACGACGGCGCGCGGCAGGTTCGCGTGCGCGAAGGTGATCTCGGGGAAGCGCGTCATCCTGATCCGCAGGCTGTCCGACTCCTCCAGCCGCACGATCTTCAGATTGGCGGAGGTCAGATAGTCCGAGAGCGCCGGGTTGGCCTCCACCGCCGCGATGCCGCGGACGGCGAGCCGCAGACCCTGGACCGGGGGCATGGCGTCCCATTTCGATCGCCGCGACGTCACCGATCTCCTCCGATCCCGAACCTCGTCCCAGTGAACCACCGGGGAGCAGAACGCGCACCGCCTGTCTCAGATCGCGCAGCGTTCCTCTCGGGCGACAGGGTGCTGGCGAGACTCGACCTCACGGTCGTCGCCCACCCGGAGGAGCAGCCCATGTCGCAGTCATCGGTCACGGAATCGCCGGTCACCTGCACCCTTCTCGTGCCCGGCTACGGCCTCGTGACCTGCGTCACCGAGACGGCGCGGAACGTGGCGGGCGACACACTGCACACCACCCTGCGATCCGCGGTGGACGCCGACCGCCACCGCGTGGATCGGCGCACGTGGCTGCGCATCGAGCGCATCCTGGGCACCCGCTGAGGCGCACACGCTTAGCTCAGCGGCCGTCGACACCCGTCACGTCGTGGACCCACGGCGAGATCTCGACGCCGCTCGCCCCGGAATCGCCGTCGAAGCCCTGCAGCTGCACCCGGAACGTGGTGCCGTCGGCCACCCGGGTCTGCAACGAGGAGCCGCCCGAGCACGAGCCCAGCGTCGTGTCCTCGGTGCCGGCGGTCACGACGAGGCAGATCCGGTACGGGGGAACGCCCTTCACCAGGTACACGTCGTATCCCGCCGCCTGCCCCTGATAGCGCGAGCTCGACGCCTGCACACCGTCGAGCTCCGGCACGATCGACGGAAGCTCGTCCGTGCGCGACCTCGCCCCGTCGAACGGCGACGGCATCGACACGCAGCCCGTCGACGCACCCAGCACCACGGCCAGCGCCGTCGCCACGAACGCGATCCTCCGGCATCCCCTCATGCCCCACCCCCGGTGCTCACCCTATCCACGGGTAGCGTGGCTGGATGCCACTCTCCCCCTACATCGCAGAAATCCGGGCGCTCATCGGCACCCGCACGCTGCTCCTGCCCGGCGTCACCGCCGTCGTCCGCGACGAGCGCGGCCGGTACCTGCTGGCGCGGCACACGCAGAGCGGGCGCTGGAGCCTGGTCGGCGGCGGGGTGGAGCCGGGCGAGGAGCCGCGCACGGCGCTCGAACGCGAGATCCGGGAGGAGCTCGGCGTCGCGGCCGTCGCGGGACGGGTGGTGGACGCCTACGGCGGGCCCGCGCTCGAGGTGGTCTACGGCAACGGCGATCGGGTCTCGTACGTGACCGTCGCCTACCTGTGCACCCTCCAGGGCGAACCCCGCGCGGCCGAGCCGGACGAGATCGCCGAGGTGGGATGGTTCACCCGCGCGGAGGTGCGCGCCCTCGACCCCTTCCCGTGGGTCGACCGCGTGCTGGAGGACGCCGACCGCCTCTGACCTCCGCGCCCGCTCCTGTCCGCAGCCGCCGACGTTCACGTCGTTGCGGTTGAAACGGGCGGAATGAGCGCCACGACGTGAACCTCGGCAGCGCGGGACGCGGGGGTGGCGCTGTCGGGGGGCGGTGGGAGACTGGGCGGCGTGCTCCTCGATGCGCTCGTGACCACCTCAGACGCTGTCACCGCCACGCGGTCGCGGCTGGCGAAGGTCGACGCCCTCGCCGGACTGCTGACCAGCCTGGCCCGGGACGAGATCGCCCCGGCGGTCGGGATGCTGGTGGGCCGGCCGCGGCAGGGGCGCGTCGGCGTCGGCTGGCGCGGCCTCGGTGCCGCGATGGGCGAGCCGGCGGCGGAGGCGACACTCACCATCGGCGACCTGGACGCGTTCCTCGACCATCTGCTCACCCTCTCGGGCACCGGGTCCGCCGCCGAGCGCACCGCCGCGTTGCGCGCGCTCACGGCGCGGGCGACGGCGGCCGAGCAGGACTTCATCGGCCGGGTGCTGCTCGGCGAGATGCGCACGGGAGCGCTGGAGGGCGTGCTCCTCGACGCCGTCGCCCGCGCCGCAGACCGTCCCGCCGCGAGCGTGCGCCGGGCCGCGATGCTGTCGGGCGATCTTGGCGAGACCGCGGTCCTGGCGCTGACGGGCACCGCGGACGAGCTCGACGCCGTCGGACTCGTCGTCGGCCGGCCGGTCATGCCGATGCTGGCGGCGACGGCGGCGAGCGCGAGCGCCGCACTCGAGGCGACCGGGGAGGCGTCGGTCGAGTTCAAGCTGGACGGGGCGCGCATCCAAGTGCACCGCAACGGGGACGAGGTGCGCGTCTTCACCCGCACCCTCGCCGACATCACGCACCGCGTGCCCGAGGTCGTGGAGGTCGTGCGCACGATGCCCGCGCGCGACCTCATCCTGGACGGCGAGACGCTCGCCCTCGACGAGGACGGCGGGCCGCGCCCGTTCCAGGAGACGATGTCGCGCTTCGGGTCGGAGTCGGTCGGCGAGACCGTGCTGCACCCCTGGTTCTTCGACATCCTGCACGTCGACGGCCGCGACCTGCTCGACGAGCCGCTCTCCGTGCGCCGCGCGGAGCTGGAGCGGGTGGCGGGCGAGCACCGCATCCCGGGCCGCGTCACCGACGACCCCGACGTCGCCGAGCAGGTCGCCCGCGACGCCCTCGCGGCCGGGCAGGAGGGCGTGGTCGTCAAGGCCCTCGGCTCGCCGTACGCGGCGGGGCGGCGCGGGTCGAGCTGGATCAAGGTCAAGCCGGTGCACACCTACGACCTGGTCGTGCTCGCCTGCGAATGGGGGTCGGGGCGCCGGCAGGGGCTGCTCTCCAACCTCCACCTTGGCGCCCGTGACCCCGACGGCGAGTACGGCGAGCCGGGCGGCTTCGTCATGGTCGGCAAGACCTTCAAAGGCCTGACCGACGAGATGCTGCGGATGCAGACGGAGCTGTTCCAGGAGATCGAGGTGCGGCGCACGCCCGGCACGGTGTGGGTCGCGCCCACGACCGTCGTCGAGATCGCGATCGACGGCGTGCAGCGCTCGAGCCGGTACCCGGGCGGCATCGCCCTGCGGTTCGCGCGCGTGAAGCGCTACCGCGACGACAAGCCGGCCGCCGAGGCCGACACGATCACGAACCTCCGCGGGCTCCTGCGCGGCACCCCGGAGTAGGCTCCGGGGCATGACGAACAAGACCCCGCGCGAAGAAGAGATCCAGAAGACCGAAGAGGCCAAGGTGGCCGAGAAGGAGCGCCTGGAGCGCGAGGAGGAGGAGCGACTGCGCTGACCGCCGTTCGACCGTCCGTGACGACGGTCATAGACAGGCGGGGGCGCTGAGCGCTAGCGTCCGAAGCATCCACGGAAAGGATGCTCACGATGTCGACTTCACAGCCTTCGGGGTTCGCCGCCTTCTCGCTCAACGGCAAGGACATGACCAATTCGGTCATCAACAGCGTGCGTGTCGCGCTCGGGATCAGCGGCACGGTGGCGCTCGTCATCGGCGTCATCATCGTGTTCTGGCCGAAGACCGCCGCGGTCGGCCTGACCGTCCTGCTCGCCATCTCCCTGCTCGTCTCCGGGCTGGCGTACCTGAGCATCGGGATCTTCGCCAAGGGCCTCAGCGGGGGCTCGCGGGCGCTCGACATCGTGTTCGGCGTGCTGCTCGTGATCGGCGCGATCATCGCGTTCGCCAACCTCAGCGGCACCACCGCGTTCCTGGCCGTGTTCCTCGGGATCCTCGTCGGGATCGCGTGGATCGTGGAGGGCGCGGTCACCCTGGCTCAGCTCGGCGACTCCCCGTCGCGCGGCTGGGCGATCTTCTTCGGCATCCTGAGCATCATCGCCGGCATCGTGCTGCTCTTCACCCCGCTGTGGGGGATCGTGGTGCTGTTCATCCTCACGGGCATCAGCCTGATCGTGCTCGGGATCATCCAGATCATCCGGGCGATCACCTTCGGCCGCGGGGTCGCCACCCCGGCCTCGCCCGCCGTCTAGCGGGAGCGCCTCAGGCGACCGCTTCGGCGTAGGTGTGGGTGCGGCCGATCGGGCACCAGCAGCCGACCAGGATCTCCTCGTGCGTGAGCGTGCTCTCGTAGACCTCCGCGTGGAAGTCGAGCGGGTTGCCCAGCTCCTCGGTGTCGATCGGCTCCGGCGTCGCGGTCTTCGTCATGACTGGTCCTCTCTGCGGCGGAGGGATGCACCCCTCCACGAGGTGAGACGACGGTCGCCACGATCTATGACGCGAACCGGGCGAATCGACTCCGCGCACCGTGGTGCAGTCGCGACGGGCCGGGTTCCGGGAGGGACCGCGGGGCCGGCCCGTCGACGACGGCGGACGCTCCGCATTCGGGTTGTCGGAGCGGGACCGGGAGGGTGGGGGCGCTGCGCGCCGCGTCCACCGGGAGGAAGCCCCCAGGGGATGCCGACTGCTCCGTGTCGGGTTGAGACGTCATCGCTGTTCGGATTTCGAATCCACATCGCGGCGGCATCCCCGGGCTGATCCCCACGCTATTGCCCCGCATGCCGTGTCCTCAATGTGGAGGACAGAAACCGTCAGGAGTTGACGGTGGACACGGTGGTCTACCGTTCGTTCCGGGTGAACAGATCCTCATGCGACACGGGCGTGTGGAGCATGCGGGCGTCGGACGCGAAGCCGTGACGCTCGTAGACCGGCACCGCGCGCGGGCTCGAGTGCACGGTGACGCGCTCGACCCCGAGCTCCGCCGCACGGCCCAGGACCGCGTCGATGAGCCGGCCCCCGATCCCTGCGCCGCGGAGCGCCGGCACGACGTACGCGCACTGCAGGTCGCCGGACTCCCGGTCGAAGGACCGCGCGCTGGGCACCCGCGGCGTGCGGGCGAGCCAGGTCATCCCGACGACCTCGCCATCGGACACCGCCACGAAGCAGGTGTGCGAGCCCTGGTTGGCGTCAGCCCACTCGGCGAACCGCGCCGCGAACACCTCCCGGGCGTCGTCGGGCTCGCCGCCGAACTCCAGGAGGGAGTCCCAGCGCAGGCCGCCGACGGCCGCCCACTCGTCCGGTCCGGCCGCATGCACATCCACGTCGCTCATCCCGCCACCCTATGACGGACGGTGCGCTAGACGCGGCCGCGGTTGCGGCGACGCACATCGCGCGGGGCGCGGCCGCCCAGGAACGACTTGCCCGGGTCGACGAGGAAGCCCTGGCGCAGCGCCTCCCGGCCCACGAGCATCCGGAAACCCATCTGGTCGCGGTTGCTCAGCGTGGTCTCGGCCTGGACCGTCCGCCCGGCGAGGGCGAGCTCGAGGAGGACGACGATGCGCTCCTCCGTGTGGCCCGACGAGCTCCGCACGACGCGGCGGTCGTGGATGTCGCACTCGACCTCGATGGCGTCCGCGTCGGAGTCCTGCCACGGGTGCACCGTGAAGCGCACCCGGTTGCCGTCGAGCTCCTCGACGTCGAAGGTGTGGAGGGCCGAGCTGCGGGCGCCCGTGTCGATCTTGACCTTGATCCACGGCACGCCGATGCCCGGAAGCTCCACCCACTCGCGCCAGCCGACCGCCACGGTGTTTGAATGGAGGTCGTCAGCCATTCCCCCATCTTGGCAGGAGCACCGGTGAAACTCGCCATCCTCTCGCGCGCCCCGCACGCCTACTCGACGCAACGGCTCCGCGCGGCGGCGCTGCAGCGCGGCCACCGGGTCAAGGTGCTCAACACCCTGCGGTTCGCGATCGACCTGTCGGGAGACGAGCCCGACCTGCAGTACCGCGGCAAGCTCCTGTCGGACTACGACGCCATCCTGCCCCGCATCGGCAACTCGATCACCTACTTCGGCACCGCCGTGGTGCGGCAGTTCGAACAGATGGACGTCTACACCCCGAACACCGCCAACGGGATCACCAACTCCCGCGACAAGCTGCGCGCCAGCCAGATCCTGTCCCGGCACAACATCTCGATGCCGGCGACGACATTCGTCAACAACCGCAACGACGTGCGCCGCGCCATCGAGCAGGTCGGCGGCGCACCGGTCGTCATCAAGCTGCTCGAGGGCACGCAGGGCATCGGCGTGATCCTGGCGCCCGAGGTGAAGATCGCCGAGTCGATCATCGAGACGCTGCACTCCACCAAGCAGAACGTGCTCATCCAGAGCTTCATCAGCGAGAGCCGCGGGCGCGACATCCGCGCCCTCGTGGTCGGCGACCGCGTCGTCGCGGCGATGCGGCGCGTCGCGAACGGGGACGAGTTCCGCTCCAACGTGCACCGCGGCGGCACCGTGGAGAAGGTGGAGCTGACGCCCGAGTACGAGCAGGCGGCCGTCCGGGCGGCGCAGATCATGGGGCTGCGCGTCGCCGGAGTCGACATGCTCGAGGGCAACGACGGACCCCTGGTGATGGAGGTCAACTCCTCCCCCGGCCTCGAAGGCATCGAGCGCGCCACCGGCCTCGACGTCGCCGGCGCGATCATCGACTTCATCGACAACCAGGTCGCCTTCCCCGAGATCGACGTGCGGCAGCGCCTCACCGTCTCGACCGGTTACGGCGTCGCCGAACTGCTCGTGCACACTAACGCGGACCTCGTCGGGAAGACGATCAAGGAGTCCGGACTGTGGGACCGCGACATCACGGTGCTGACCGTGCACCGCGGCAGCTCCGTCATCCCGAACCCGCGCAGCGGCGTGCTGCTGGAACCCGGCGACCGCCTCCTCTGCTTCGGCAAGCTGGAGGAGATGCGCTCCATGATCCCCGACCGCCGCAAGCGCCGCGCGAAGGTGCGCAAGCTGCCCAAGGAGCCGCTGCCGGAGGCCGAAGCCGCCTCCTGAGGGCGCGGCGCCGCTTCGCGCCCCTTTCCCGACATTCGTCACAAATCGCGGGAAAGCGCGCCACTTTCCCGACATTTGGCACGAATCGCGGGAAAGCGCACGCCATTCGCGACATTTGGCACAAATCGCGAATCGGGGTAGCGCGCGCTTCCTCGCGACATTTGTCACAAATCGCGGGAAAGCGCACGCAATTCGCGACATTTGGCACAAATCGTGGCCGGGCGTGGGCGGCTAGCGGCGGGCGTTCTCGACGTCGAGTGCGGAGTAGACCGCGCCGCCGCACTCCGTGCACGAGCCGCCCGCGGTGAGTTTGAGCGTGCCGCCGACGGTGCGGCCGATCACGACGATGCGGCCGCCGCAGCGCGGGCACGGCACCACGAGGGGCATGCTCGCGGGCATGCCGTCGGATGTCGGTGCGGGAGGCATGTGTGCCACTGTCGTCCCCCGGGAGCCCCTCGCGCAAGACGCCATCGGGATTTTCTCCGTTTTCGTTGCCGCGACCGGCCGGTGTCGGGCATGCTCGACACGCGACCACGACGGGGGAGGATGACGATGTCGTTCCAGGCGTATCTCGACAACATCGAGGCGAAGACGGGGCTCACCCCGCGGCAATTCATCGAGTTGGCGCACGAGCGCGGGCTCGACGCCCCGGGCACCAAGGCGGGCGACATCCTCACCTGGCTCAACGACGACTACGACCTCGGCCGCGGTCACGGGATGGCGCTGGTCCACGTGATCACCAAGGGACCGCAGATCGGCTCGAAGCACGTCGGCACCGACGGCACCCACTCCGACGAGTCGGAGACCCTGTGGCTGGACGGCGTCGCCACCAAGCCCAGCTGACCCGGCTGACCCAGTCCCGAGTGCGCGGAAAGTGGGGCCGGGAGCGCCGAGTACGCGGAAGTTGTGCGTAATCGACGGTCAGGCGCTCAGGCGAGCAGGCGGTCAGGCGCTCAGGCGAGCCGTCGGTCAGGCGCTCAGGCGAGCCGCCGGTCAGGCGCTCAGGCGAGTCGCCGGTCAGGCGTTCAGCCGGTCAGGCGAGCAGGCGCTGCCAGTCGGCGGGGACGCGGTCGGCCGGGCCGGGAGTCGGCTGGTCGAGCGGGTGGCTGTGCGGCGCGGCGAGCTCGGGACCTCCCGTGAACTGCTCCGTGTCGTAATCCCAGAACCAGTCCTCGCCCGGTTCGAAGCTCTGGATGACGCGGTGCCCCGACTCCTCCGCGTGCGCGGTCGCGTGCTTGCCGAGCGATTGGTCGCAGCAGCCGATGTGCCCGCACTCCGCGCAACGACGGAGGTGGAACCACCACGACCCGTCGCGCGTGCACTCCGCGCATCCGGGGCCTGAGGGCGGCACGGCGGGGTCGATGCCGCCACGGTGGGTGTCGGTCATGGGGTCCTCCTCCAGCGGGTGGCGGCGCTTCGAGGCGCCCTGCGCTGCCGAAGCTACTCGCGTCGCGCCGCCCGCGGCAGAGTCGGCGTGCCGCACATTTGGTCCAAATGTGGAGTTTGCCGCCGCCTTTCTCCACATTCGGTCCAAATGTGCGCGCTCTGGCCTACGCTCCTGACCGTACGCACCGCATCGGGAAACCCGGGGCGCCCGGGAGACAAAGGGTCGCAATGTCGGAGTCCAGGCACGTCGCGCAGCTGATCGGCGGGGAGGGCGTCTTCGAGAACGAGTTCGGCAGCATCACGCAGGTCACGTCGAGCTCGCTGCCATCCTGACCGGACTCTCGGTCAAGCGGATCACGCTGGCGCCCGGCGCGCTGCGGGAGCCGCAGTGGAACGTCAACGCCAACCAGATCGCCTACGTGGTGAAGGGCACCGTGCTCGTCTCCACCCTCGGCGACGGAGACTCCTTCTCCACCTTCGTCGTGCGGACCGGCCAGATGTACCACGTCGAGTCCGGCGCGGTCTATCACATCGAGAACGTCGGGGACGGGGAGGCGGAGATCATCGCCGCGCTCCGCTCCGACCGCCCGCAGCACTTCTCGCTGCAGGACAGCGTCAGCGCAATGTCGGACGCCGTGCTCGGCAACACCTACGACCTCCCCTCCTCCGCATTCGCCGCCTTCGACCGGCAGCACTCCTCGCAGATCGTCCACCGCGACGGCCCGGCGCGCATCCCCGACACCGCCGGCCTCCCCAACGCCCGCCTGTTCGACATGGAGGGCCAGCACGCGCCACTCTCCTACGAGTGGGGCCAGGCGCGTCTCGCCCGCAAACAGTTCTGGGCGGCGCTCGACGACCTCTCGATGTACGAGCTCGAGATCGGCGGCAACGGGATGCGCGAGCCCCACTGGCATCCCGTCACCGGCGAGCTCGGCTACGTGCAGAGCGGCCACGCCCGCATGACCGTGCTCGACCCCGACGGCTCCCTCGACACCTACGAGCTGCACCCCGGCGAGGCGTACTTCGTGCCCCGCGCCTACCCCCACCACATCGAGGCGCTCGGCGACGAGGGCATCCGCTTCCTCATCTTCTTCGACCAGCCCACCCCGGGCGACGTCGGCTACCGCGCCACAGCCTCCGCTTTCTCGCGCGAAGTGCTCTCGGCGGCCTTCAAGGTGCCCGAGCGGGACCTGCCGGCCTTCCCGTTCACTCCGGTCGACCCGCTGATCGTGGCGCGGGCGAACCCGCGGGATCCGGTGGTGGGGTAGGGGACGACGAGCGCCGGCTCTCGGGCAGGAGCCCCCCTCGGAGAAAACGGGCACGAGCCCTGTGGCTGCGACCGAGCCACCGCCCCAGGTGGTCTCCCTCGCTCGCATTTCGAATGCACTTCGATGCCACAGGGCTCCCCCGTGTTCCCCTCAATCCGGACGTTCGCACGCCGGATTGCTGACAAGCAAAGCGCATCGTCGCGACCGGAACACCGGGATCGGGCCGAATTGCGTGAGCGGAAGGCACGTTTTGCGTAGACGACGCAGTCTAGCTACGAGGTTCACCGGTCGAAACGCGAAGTGCGGTCGTGCTCACCGCGGTTGTGGGCGTCGGCGCGGGGCGGGTCAAGTGGGGTGCTTCCGGACCGGCGTAACTCCGGAAGTCGTGGGCGACGCGCCGCGCGATCCGCCGTTCGAACGGTGAGGCGGACGGCGTGGCGGGGTGGGAACCGGAGTTCCGGGGATTCGGGGAGCGGGGGTGGGTGCGGTGTAGGGAGGGGAGGAGATCGTGGTGCGGGAGGCGGTGGGGTGCGGGGAAGGGAGGAGATCGGGGACGCTTTGCGGGTGGTTATCCTCCGTTGTCGGCGATGGAGACGGGTAGACGGCGGGTGCCGGGTTGGCGGGCGGCAGGGCAGGTGGCCGGTGCCGGCAGCCGGCGGTCGAGCAGGCAGCGAACAGGCGGCGAGTGCGTGAAGGCGGACGGGCAGCGAGCGAGCGAGCGGGCGGGGGATCGGCTGGACGGGCGGGTGACCGGCTGGACGGGCGACCGGCCGGGACGGCGCGAGTAGCCTGGGCGCGTGAGCGCGACCGACGACCACCAGATCCCCACCGCCGAGGAGGCGCGCGCCGAGGTGCGGCGGCGGTTCGACGATCGGGCGCCGACGTATGACGAGAGCGCGATGCATCGGGGACTGGCGGATGCGGTCGCCGGGTTCGTGCTGGAGGCGGGTGCGCCCGGGGACGTGCTCGATGTGGCCACCGGCACCGGGCTCGTGCTGCGGGCCCTGCGCGAGCGCAGCGAGCGCGTCGAGCCCAGCGAGGGTGGCGGGCCAGGCCACCGCAGCGAACCGAGCCAGCACAGTCAGCCCGGCCAGCACAGCCAGCACAGTCAGCCCGGCCAGCACAGCCAGCGCGACCAGCGCGACCAGCGCGACCAGCGCGACCAGCGCGACCAGCGCGACCAGCGCAGCGTCCCCCGCCGGCCCGGCAACCACACCCCCACCGGACGCATGATCGGCGTCGACCTGGCGCCGCGGATGTTGGAGGTGGCGCGCACCCACCTGCCGGAGGCCGAGTTGATCGAGGCGGATGCCGCCTCCCTCCCGCTGCCGGACGATTGCGTGGACCTCGTCACGTGTGTGACGGGGCTGCAGCTGTTCACGGACGTGCCGGGTGCGATCCGCGAGTGGGCGCGCGTGCTGCGGCCGGGAGGGCGGGTGGTGACGGCGACGTTCGTCGCGTTCGATCCCAGCCGGCATCGGGCGGCGCCGCCGGCGGCGATGCTGCACCACGAGCCGTTCCGCAGTCCGGAGGCGCTGGACGAGACGTTCGCGCGGGTGGGTCTGCGCGTCGCGCGCCATGAGCGGTGGACGGACGGGGCGGACGACCTCTTGATCGCCGAGCTGGTCCCGGGCCGAGGCGACCACGAAGGAGCCGCGGCGGAGGGTCGCGCGCCCCTACACTGACCCCATGTCATCCGGCCTGGTCATCCACCCGTCCGCCTCGGTCGCCGCGTCCGCGACGCTGAGCGGGGACGTCACCCTCGGTCCCGGCGCCCGCGTGCTCGCGGGGGCGGTCGTCGACGGGACGCGCGGCCCCGTCACGATCGGCGAGGACTCGCTCGTGATGGAGCACGCGGTGCTGCGCGGGCGGGCGGGCCATCCGGTCGTCATCGGCGACGCCGTGCTGGTCGGGCCGCACACCAACATCACGGGTGCGCGCATCGAGGAGGAGGTCTTCATCGCGACGGGGTCATGCGTCTTCGCGGGCGCGGTGGTCGGGGCGCGCTCGGAGCTGCGCATCCACGCGGTGCTCCACGCGGGATCCACTCTGCCGCCGGACTCGGTCGTCCCGATCGGCTGGATCGCCGCCGGGAGCCCGGCTCAGCTCTTCTCGCCCGACCGCCACGACGAGCTGTGGGAGGTGCAGAGCACCCTCGACTTCCCTGGCCTGATGTACGGGGTGCCGCGCGGCACGTCGATGCGCGAGATCATGCGGCGCCAGAGCGAAGCGTATGGAGCGCGCGCCGACGGATGACGAGCGGCACCACGATCCACAGCACGACGACGACCAGGAACACCGCCGCCGCGGCGACGAGGCCGGCGCCGGGCGTGAGGAGGAAGTCGACGATGAACATCACGATGCCGGTGAAGAGCAGGGATGCCGCCGCGAGGCAGACGATCAGCAGCCGGCTGCCGTAGGCGACGAGCTCCTCCTTCAGCCGGTGGTGGAAGAGGAGGCGGTGCAGGGCGACCGGTGCGAGGGCCAGCAGCGTGATGGCCACAGCGAGCAGGACGAGCACGAGGTAGACGCCGACGTCGAACGCCGGCAGTTCCGTGAAGCGCTGCTGGAAGGGCAGGGTGAGCAGGAAGGCGGCGACGATCTGCGTGCCGGTCTGGAAGACGCGGAACTCCTGCAGCAGCTCGTTCCAGTTGCGGTCGGCGCGCTGGCTCGCGGTCTCGGGCCGGCCGTCGCCGGGATCCGCGTCGGGGGCGTCCGCCGCACGGGGTTCGTCCATGAGACGAGCATCGGTGCGTTGCGGTCGCCGGTCAAGGGCGGAGCCGTGGACGGGCTCCGGCCGCGGGTCGAGCCGACGGCTCAGGCCGACGGCTCAGGCCGACGGCTCAGGCTCGGGCTCGGGCGCGGCGTGGAGGGTGGCGTCCTGGCGGAAGCCGGCCGTCGCCTCCTCGTACGTGGTGTGCTTGCGGGCGGGATGCGACTCGGCGGGCGGCGGGACGTCGGTCTTGCTGAGCGCGTGCAGCACCAGCTGCTCGACGAGGCCGGCCGCCGTCGTGTCCCGGTGGCGAGCGATGCGAACCAGAGCCGCGTACTCCCGCTCGCCGAGGCGGAACGTCAGCGGGATTCCTGCAGGCGCGCGACCGGGGCCGTGCGCGGAGGCCGGCTGGGCCGCCTCGCTACCTTGAGAATCCTTCATATCCCCAGGATCGCACGAAACGCGTGATTTGCACCCGTTTTCGATCCAGAAGTGTATCCGCGGGATGAGAGGTCGCTCATCCGAAGCGGCCGTTGACGTAGTCGAACGTGCGGGGGTCGAGCGGATTCGAGAACATCGCCTCGGTGTCGCCGTGCTCGACGATCGCGCCGGGCTTGCCGCCCGCGGCGAGGAAGAACGCGCAGCTGCTGGAGACCCGCTGGGCCTGCTGCATGTTGTGCGTGACGATGACGATGGTGACCTCGGAGACGAGCTCCAGCATGGTCTCCTCGATGACGCGGGTGGAGGTCGGGTCGAGCGCCGAGCACGGCTCGTCCATCAGCAGCACGCGCGGCTTGACCGCGAGCGAGCGCGCGATGCACAGGCGCTGCTGCTGGCCGCCGGAGAGGCCGCCGCCGGGCGAGCGGAGCCGGTCCTTGACCTCCTTCCAGAGGCCCGCCTTCGTGAGGCAGGACTCGACCAGCTCGTCCTTCTCGTCGCGGCTCGCGCGGGTGCCGGTCAGCTTGAGCCCGGCGACGACGTTGTCGTAGATCGACATGGCGGGGAAGGGGTTGGGCTTCTGGAACACCATCCCGATCGACTTGCGGGCGTCGACGAGGCGCTTGCGCGGGTCGTAGATGTCGTCGCCGTCGAGCAGCACCTCCCCCGCCAGCGAGGCGCTCGGGATGAGCTCGTGCATGCGGTTCAGGATGCGCAGGAAGGTGGACTTGCCGCAGCCGGACGGCCCGATGAGCGCCGTGATCTCGCCGGCCTCCATCGTCAGGGAGACGCGGTCGAGCACCTGGTGGTCGCCGAACCAGGCGGTGATGCCGCGCGCTTCGAGGGCGGCGAGCTCGCCGGGGAGCGGCGCGAGCAGCGGCAGCGGGCTGGTCTGGTCCGGGAAGCCGCCGGGCGCGGGGAGGACGGCCGTGCGGTCGAGGGGGGCGAAGAGCTCGGACATGGGTTCTCTCTCAGAGCAGGTTGGGCAGGAGACGGGAGACCTGATCGGCGGCGATGACGCCCGCCGCGACCAGGATGGGGGCGAAGACGATCCAGGTGCGCTGGGCGCCGAACCGGTCGAGGGCGCGCGTGCCGATGAGCAGCGCGGCGACGAGCGCCTGCAGCGCGAACACGAGCAGCCACGCCGTGCTCGGGTCGCTGGCGAGCTCGCGGTCGGCGAGCGGGAGGGTGTTGGCGGTGGTCTGGCGCAGACCGCGGTCCTTGACCGGGGTGACGAGCTCCGCATCCACGCGCACGACACCGGCCGGCACGTACGGGAGGCCGCGGGCCGTCTCCAGGGTCATCCGGCCCTGGGTGCCGCGCAGCGCCGGCAGGTCGGGGTCGCCGGCGTAGCGGACGCCGATCACCCGGTAGACGCTCTTGCCCTGACCGGTGACGACGTTGATCGTCGCGCCGGGGGCGAGCTCCTGGATGCGCGAGAACGGGCCGCCGTAGGCCGCGGCCCGGCCGAGGATCACGCTCGTGCCCGGCTGACCGGGTAGCACGGTATCGCGCCGGTGGCCCGGGCCGTCCGCGGTCACGCCGGACGACGAGCCCTCGAGCACGTACTCCGACACTCCGATGGAGGGGATGGAGACCTTCGCGACGGGGGCGCCGTCGGCGACGAGCACGTCGTCGGTCGTGCCCTCGCTGACCGGCGCGGTCGCCGCGGCGAGCTGCTCGCGGAAGGTGTCGCCGGCGATCTGCTGGCCGATCAGGTGGTGCAGGTGGCTGATCAGGAGCATGTTGGCGGCGAAGGCGATGAGCAGCACGGCGCCGAGCGCGACCATCCCGCGCACG
>NZ_MKVJ01000003.1:82524-151795 GCF_001898805.1 Leifsonia sp. 71-9 | reverse complement strand
GCCGCGACGGCGGTCCGTCCGGCAGCCAGCCGTCGGCCTGGGCGCCGTCAGGCAGCCCACCGTCGGGCGCGGGCGGGACGTACTGCGGCGACGGCGAGCCGCCGGGCGAACCGAGCGGGTGGACGGTCCGGCTCATGCCCGCACCGCCGCGACGGCGACCGGGACCGAGACGGACGCGCGGAGGGTGAGCAGGATGGCGAGCGCGGTGTCGGCGAGCACGGCTCCCACGCTCCCGAGCCACGGGAACGCGAAGACCGTCGCCTCGCGCAGGGCCGGCTTCGTCGCGATGCCGTCGATGGTCGCGGGCGGGGTGAACTTCGCGTGGGCGGTGACGACGGCCCACTGGCCGACACCGGTCAGGGTGCGGCTGTAGGTGATGGTGGAGCCGGGCTTGAGGTTCGTGACCGCGATGTCGCCGGAGTCGTCGAGCGGATTGCCGAAGGGACCGGTCAGCCAGACGCGGACGGTCGACGACCAGGTGGAGGCTGACCCGTTGTGCACCGCGAACGAGACGACGATCTTCCCCTCGCCCGGGTTCAGCGACGGCACGAACTTGGCGTTCAGGCCGCCGACGTTGAACGGACCGTTGTCGACCGCGACGGCCGGCGCGGGCGTGGCGCCGGGGGCGGCGACGTCGCTCGGCGGGGCGTCGGCCGGGGTGGTCGAACCGGGATATCCGGAGCCGCCGGAGCCACCGGAGCCGCTGTCGCCGCCGGTCGAGCCGGTCCCTCCGGTGGAGCTGTCGCCCGAGGACGGGATGTCGATCGAGATCCCGATGCCGCCGTCGTCGGCCGAGGCGGCGCCCGCGCCGGCCAGCAGCATCCCGATGCCGAGCACGACGGCGGTGGCGAGGGTGCGAGCGGTGCGCGTGCTGCGAGCGGCGCGCCTCATCGGCCGGAGTCCTCGCCGTGAGCGGTGGAGGCCGTGACCGGCTCCGCCTCGACGGAGCCGTCCGCGCCCTGCTCCTCGCGCGCCTTCCGGCGGGCCTCCTCCTCGGTGTACGCGATCCACGCCTCGGCGCGCTTGCCGTCGTTGCGGCGGCGCCAGCGGCGGTACAGGAAGAAGCCGGCGACGAGAGCGGCGAGCACGAGGATCCACCACGGCACGGCCGCGATGACGGTGTCACGGGAGACCAGGGCGAGGGGTCCCGGGTTGAGGGCGTCCTTCTCGACGGTCGGCTGCAGCTGCACGTACGGGTTGAGGTAGCCGACCTGGGCGGTGCCGGCCACCACGACGGTGAGGGTGCGGGTGCTGCCCGGGAGCAGCTCCGGCAGCTCCTGACGCACCGCGGTGCCGGCGGGGATGCCGAAGAGCGCCTTCGCGCCGACGAGCATGGTGGCGCCCAGGGCGACGTTGCCGCTGTTGCGCACGGTGAAGGTGACGGCGGTGGAGCCGGCGAACGGGTTCCACTCGGGCTGGTAGTCGGCGGAGACGTTGGCGATCGTCAGGGCGGGCTGCAGGTCTCCGGGCACGCGCACGTAGAGGCGCGTGGCGACACGACGGTCGACCAGGATCTGCCCGTCGCCCTTCTGGCTGGAGACGACGATGCCGCCGGCGTGATCGCCGGGGCCGGCGTCGGCCGGGACGGCGAGCGTGAACGGGACGGTGCGCTGCTCGCCGGGAGCGAGCGCGAAGGCCTCGGTCGGCTGCGAGCCGTCGAACAGCACCCAGGTGCCGACCGCGGTCGGCTTCTTCACGGTGTCGAGGAGGGCGAACTCCCCCTCGTCGGTGTTGAAGGCGTCGGTGGCGAAGAGCGTGACGTTCTGCGGGGTGGTGCCGGTGTTGCGGACGACGTACTCGTCCTCGAGGTGCTGGCCGGGCTGGAGCTGGTAGCTGAGCCGCGTGCGGTCGTCGCCGGGTCCGGCGGAGATGCTGTCGACGTCGTCGGCGAAGGCCGGGCCGACGCCGAGGAGTGCGGCCGCGAGGGCGGCGAGCAGGGCGGCCACGGCGCGGACGGGCCGCAGCGGCAGGGTCTGTGTGGAGGGCACGCTACATTGATCCGAATCCGGGTGGCCGGGGTGTGTCGCCGGCATGAACTGGGTGAAAACAGGACTGTCGAGGTGAAAACGGGGGCGGGAACGGGCAGGAGGGGCCGCCTCTCGACGGCCCCTCCCGATTCCCACGGCTACTTCGAGACGAGCGTCAGCGTCATCGTCGAGGCGTAGGTACCCGCCGGCGTGCCGGACGGGGCGACGAGCTTCAGGTCTGCACTGAGGCTGGTCGCACCGGTTCCGGTGCCGGCAGGGGCGGACGCGAAACCGCTGAACGCGGTCGCGTCTCCGGCGACGTGCTCGGTCCCCGCGACCACGCCTCCCGGGTTCGTGGCGATCGTCGGCTTCACGCCGAGCTGCTTCGCGTCGATGGTCTTCGACGCGTCGGCGCCGTTCACGAAGTTCGCCGTGCTGGCCGTGAGGTTCCAGCCCGGCTTGCTGACGACGCGCTGGTCGTCGACCGTGAAGGCCGGCAGGGTGCCGGTGGAGGTCGAGAGACCGTTCACGAGGCTGGCCGTGCCGAGGGTCGCCTTGGCGCCCGACGGGACGACGAGGCTCAAGGTGCCGTCCTGCGCGGCGACGGTGGTCGCCTCGAGGGCGATGTCGCCCGTCTGAGCAGGGTTGCCCGGGTTGGTGGGCGTCTCGGTCTGCGCGTCGAACGTGTACGCGCCGGTGCCCGCGGTGATGTGCGCCGTGAAGTACCAGACGCCGCTCGCCGCCAGGTTCACGCCGTTGTCCTTGAGGCAGGCGAAACCGATCGAGTAGTTGCCGCCGCCGGTCTTGATCTGGGAGATCGCACCGAGCTGGCCCTGCGGGCGGGTGTTCGGGCCGACGACCGTCTTGCCTGCCGAGAGCGGCATGATCGGCGAGAACGCCTTGTACGCCGTGGGCTGGCGCTCTCCGCCCGGGTCGGTCCAGAACGTGCGGTAGCCGGTGGCGTCGGCCGAGCACTGGAACGCTGCGTAGGGGTCGGAGGTGACCGGCGTGAGCGAGATGTCGTCCAGCCACTGGATCGTGGATCCGTTGGCGGAGAAGTCTCCCGCGTCGTTGTTGAACAGGTACGCCGGGCCGTCGGAGCCGTTCGCCTGCGTGGCGGCGAGGGCCGGGGCGGCTGCCACCGCGACCAGCGCCGCGGTGGCGGCCATCGTCGTGGCGACGATGGCGATCTTGGAGGTCTTCATGATCGTCCTTTTCTCAGTTCGGGTCTGGACTAGGAGAGGTTCGCGCGCTGCGGCGTGGTGCTCGACGGGGCGAGGAAGCCGAACTTCGACTTCACCGCGCCGGACGTTCCGGCGAGGGTGCCGAAGTTCGTCAGGCTCTTGGCCTTCGTGGGGTCGACGAGCGCGGCGAGGGAGGCGTCGTAGTTCGCGTTCGACGCGTCGATGCGCGCGTACTCGACGACGACGAAGGTGTCACGGCCCCAGGTGGAGTTGTTGTAGTAGGCCGCGTTCGGGACGAGCGCGTTGCCGGTTCCGGTGAAGGGGGCGGTGGCGCCGAGGGCGCTGCCGATCGTCGCGGAGCCGGTGCGGTTCTGCGCCGCGCCGTTCTTCTGCGCGACCCAGCTGGCCACGGAGAAGGGGATGATCTGGCCGGGCTGGGTGAGGACGCTTCCGTCGTTCTCGGCGAAGGTGCTGTCGGTGACGCACGCGCCCGGCGTGGTGACGCCGATCGCCGACAGGAAGAACTTGCGGGTGCCCGACGAGGCCTGCGGGAGGACCGGCTTGACGGCGACGCCGTTGACCGTGGTGAGGGTGCAGTTGTAGACCTGGGTCAGCTGAGCGGTGCTGAGCTGCTCGAGACCGGCCGCGGTGCCCGGAGCGATCGCGAACGAGACCGCGTCACGACCGAACGGGATGTAGGCGAGCGGACCGGAGGTGTTCGCCGCCGCGCCGGGGCCGGAGGACGAACGGGCGATGTCGACCTGGCCGGTGATGGCGGTGGCCGGAGTGGTGTTCCCGGAGACCGAGAAGTTGGCGCCGTCGATGGAGCGGCTGAGAGCCTTCACGCCGTCGCCGGAGCCGGCCGGACGAGCGAAGTAGGGGCCGTTGGGCTTGGTCTGGATGGCGGCCGAGCCGAACGCGTCGTAGGAGGCGATGAATCCGCCCTCGGAGATGGAGCGCACGAGCGGGCCTGTGATCGAGGTGCCGTTGGCCAGCGCGTTGCTGACGTCCTGCAGGGTGTCCGAGCCGGCCAGCACGTAGCTGCTCGACACGGGGTCGGCGTTCGCCGGGGTGGCGAGCACGAGACCGGCGACGGCGGTGCCGACGACAGCGCAGAGAGCCGCAGCCTTCTTGATCTTCACTCTGGTTCCTTTCGGGTTGGGCGCGGACCGGTCGGAACGCGCTCGTCGGGTCGATGCCGACCCGGGCTCTGGTGCCGTCACGGGAACCGCCGGAGGCGGGCGATGACGGGGACGGCGCCGGCCGCGGCGAGACCGCCGAGCAGGCCGCCGGGGAGGACGGCGGCGAGGGCTCCGGTGTCCGGATCCTTCGCGGTCTTGTCGCCGGTGAGGCTTCCGGCCGCGCTGCCGAGGGCCTGGGGTGCGTTCGGGGTCGAGGCGGTGTCGATCGTCGCACCGGTCGAGCCGTCGGCGCCGTAGCCTCCCGTGCCCCCGCTGTCGCCGAACGAGCCGTCGCCCTCGCCGTCGGAGGGCGAGTCCAGCGTCGCGCCCGACTGGATGGCCGCGGCGGCCGCGATGGCCTGCGCCTTCCAGCCGGCCGGGATCGGCGCGTAGCCGAGCGGCAGCTGGCCGGCCTCGACGCCCGGGGTCTGACCGGTCGTGGCGGCGTAGCGGATGAACGCGGCGTAGTCGGCGCGGGTGGCCGCATCCCCGCGGGCCGGGTTGGTCGCGGCGTAGACCGGCATGGTCAGCGGGTATGCGTCGGCGGCGGCCTTCGCGGTCGCCCCGGCCGGGTCGTACTCGACGACCTGGGACTGGCCTGGGACCGGGGTCATGGCGGTGGCGGCCGCGGTCAGGCTCTGGGTCGACGGGGTGACGTAGCGGCCCGCCGGGTTGCGGAGCGCGGCGGTGACGACCTGGTACTTGGCGGCCGAGCTCGTGTCGGTGAGGGCGAGGACCTTCTGGTAGCCGGGGAGGCTGCGCGGCGTCTTGGCGTACTTCGCCGGGGAGGAGGTCGGATCCCACTGGCCCAGCACCTGTCCGTCGCCGCGCAGGGTGAGGTAGGCGGACTGGTCGAGATCGTTCGTGTAGGGGCGCCACGTCACGAGGTTGACCTCCGCCGCGCCGTTGATCACCGGCTGCACGACCGGGTCTGCCTTGGGGAAGTCCTCGCGCGGCAGCTCGAGGGCGGCGCCGGAGGGGTTGATCGCCGCATCGGTCGCCGAGGTCGGGTTGACCTTCATGCCCCAGGGGTCCGCCTGCCCGGCGAGGAAGGCCTTCGCGTCGGCGTCGGCGAGCACGTAGCGCCACAGCTGCATGGCCGCGTCGGAACGACCCTGCGGCACGAGGAGGTCGGCGACCGAGGGCGCGACGATCGCCTGGAACTTCCAGTCCGGGATGTCCGCGTTCACGTCGAGGAAGTCCGGGTCGAGCAGGAGGTTGCGCGCATTCGCACCGAGGTGCCCCTTGTCCGCATACGTGGGGAGCGAGTCGAGGTACGACGCGGTCAGCAGCTTGGCGATCAGCCGCGGGGTGAGCTTGAGCGAGTCGAACGACAGCCCCGCCTTCAGCAGCTGATCCTCGGGAGTGCCGTCGGCGGCGGACGGCGCCCGGTCGACCGCGAAGGCGATCGCCAAGCCACCGACGGCGACGGGGGCGTATCGGAGGTCGTCCTCCGTGCCGCCGAGCGCACGCGAAGTGAGGGCCAGTGAAGCCGAGTCCGCGCCATTCGCCGCCTGGACGGCATCCGACTCCGCACTGTTGCTCATCGTGTAGATGGCGCCGCCCTGCGAGTTGCACAGCACCGGCTGCCAGGAGGCGACGGCTCCCGCGACGAGCTCGCTCCCGCGCAGCTGTCGCTCGGCCGCGCCGATGTTGCACGAGACACCGAGCGGCTTGAAGGTCAGCTTGAACGCGATGTTGTGCTTCCACGCGTCCCAGCGCAGGCCCGACTGGGTGATGTGCGGCTCACCGGAGTCGGCGGTCCCGCGCGGGATGACGACGAGCCAGCAGGTCTGCGGCGTGGTCGTGCTGCCGGTCTTCACCGGGGTTCCGCAGCCGAGGCCGTTCGCCTGCAGCGCGGTCTGCACCTCGAAGCGCACCGATCCCGCGCCGTTCGACGCCGAACCGGCCCACGGCACCTCGTTGGACTGGCTCGGGTTGAAGAACTGGTTGACGTTGACGTTGGTGTCGGTCTGCTTGCCGTCGACGATCGAGGCGACCTTCGCGCCGTCGACGCTCGTGAACGGGATGGACGTGTAGCCGGGCGTGAACGGTCCGCGGCGCGGCAGAGAGAACTTCTCGTCCTGCGTCGCGACGGTGTCGTCGGTGACGTAGCCGTCACGCGTGGCGCCGGCGGTGTTGAACGCCCCGTACTGGCAGGTCGTGCGGTCGGGGTGCCCGGGGTTGTCCGGGTCCTCGCCCCAGCACTGCGCGAGCTGCAGGAAGTTCTCGCCGCCGTTGCCGCCGCTCGGCGGGGTGGAGAGCTTGCCGCCCGTCCACGACACGGTGACGCCCTGCGAGATGAGGTCGGTGGTCTGGGAGACGGTGACCGCGAGGTCGGGGAAGGGCGCGTTCTTCGCGTCCTTGTCCTGCTGGGCGGCCGTGGCGGTGACGGCGGTGGAGTCCGCGGCGCGGGCAGATCCCGCTCCGGCTCCGCCCACTCCCGCGAACACGGCGGTGGCCGCGAGGCCGACCAAGGCGCCGAAGAAGAGGGCTCGCGCGATCGTTCCACGAGGCCGCACGCGACCGCTCGATTCCATGTCTCTCCCGGGTTTTCTCCGGCCGAACCTGCCTCGACCGGGCGCAAAGCTATGGGCGGTTCGTGACATCCCGATGAACGATCCGGGAACGGGCTGACGACGGGAGCTTGTCCAGCGGAGACCGCCCCGGGACACGCCGCGGGCATGGGGAAACAGCCCGCCGAGACGTGAGTTGTCGCGGGTGTCCGGGGGTGGACACCCGCAACGACTCACGTCTCGCGGGCTGTGGGTTGGGGGTAGGGGAGGGGGCTACTCTGTGGTGCCCCGGGAGCGGCGGAGGCGGCCGAAGAGGAGGGGCGGGAGCACGATGGCGAGCACGAGCAGGCCGGCGGCGAGCAGCATCACCGTCTGCTGACCGCCCCAGCCGTCGTCCGCCAGCGCGAACGGGGTCGCCCGCGCGGCGTTGGCGCTGGTGAGCTGGGTGTCGTCGGTCGTGCCGGTCGATCCGTCGGTCGCGGCGGCGCCGGCATCCGTCGACCCGGCCGCCGCACCCGCGCCGGCCCCGCCCGCTCCGCCGCCGGCCTCGGCGGAGGTGCCGCCCTTGCCGCCGCCGGTCGTGGCGGTCGGGGTGTTGCGCGCGCCGGCCGTGCCGGTGGTGCACTGGTCCGGCCCCTGCTTGTCGCACGCGGCCGGCTGGGGCGCGGTGGCCGCCAGCTGGTTGCTCGAGGGCGAGTCGCCCGGCTTGAACGTCGGGTTGTTGCACTTGTTGAGGTCGACCCCGCTCACGTCGGCGCCGGGGATGCGCTTGATCTGCGTGAACCCCGCCTGCACGAGGTTCATCGGCAGCGGCGAGTAGCCGAGGGTGGCCGCCTGTTGCTGCCCTTCGCAGAGCATGTAGTTGGAGAACGCCCCGAGTGTCTTGCCCTTCTCGGCCGTGAAGATGCCCGCCACCTGGGTGGGCACGATCATGTACGAGTAGCTCGACAGCGGATACGTGCGCGGGTCGGCGCTGTTGTAGACCCCGTCGAGGATCTGCGTGAGGTAGTCGGGCGAGGAGGCGTTGTCGTTGATCGCGGCCTTCATCAGCGCGACGGCCACGGAGGGCGCGGTCGGCTCGATGTAGTACCCGGCGGAGTTCAGCACCTTCGCGACGGGGAAGCCCGACTTCAGCGCGTAGGAGTACTCGACGTAGGTGATCGCGCCCTCGCCGTAGGACTGGCTGACGTATCCCGCGACGCCGAGCGACCCGCTCTGCGCCTTGAAGTTGCCGTACGACGGGTACTGCGAGGTCAGCCCGCAGGGGTTCGGGCGGCCGACCTTGCTGCAGAACGAGTTCCACAGCGCGGGATGCTGCTTCGACATCCACAGCGTGAACTGCGCGGTGGAGCCGGAGCCGTCGGAGCGCACCACGGGCACGATCGCCTTGTCCGGCATCGCGAGGCCCGGGTTGTCCTTGGCGATCTGCGGGTCCTTCCAGTTGGTGATGACGCCGGTGAAGATCTTCGTGATCGTGTCGCCGCTCAGCCGGAGGTTCGTGACCCGCTTGCCGCCGATCTTGAGGTTGTACATGAACGACGTGCCGCCGGCGACGATCGGCATGTACGCGAAGCCGGAGGTCGGCTTCTCGGGCGCCGAGCCGTCTTCGGGCGCCGACTGGAACGGGATCTCGCTCACCGCGAAGTCGACCGTCTGCGCGATGAAGTCGCGACGCCCGGCGGACGATCCGGTGCCGGAGTAGTTGACCGTCATGCTGTAGTTCGTGGCGACGTTGCGGCGCCACTGGTCGAGCGCGTTCTGCGACCAGGTGGAGCCGGTGCCGGTGATCGGCGCCCAGTTCGCGCCAGCGGCCTGCGACGACTGCGCCGCCTGCGGGGCGAGCGGCGCGGCGATGGCGAGCACGGCGGCGGCCGCGGCCAGCGCGATCCTCAGGATGCGTCGGGGGGATCGGGGCATCACGGCGTGGGGTCCTTCTGGTCGGTGGAGGGGGAGGTCGGGCTGGGCGCGGCGGCGGCGGTCTCGATGCGCATCAGGTCGCGGCGGCTGGCGTCGGCGGTCCGGCGCCTGCTGCCGGCGGACTGCTGACCCGGCGCCTTGCCGCCGAGCACGCGCGCGGCGAAGAAGAGCGCCAGCACGAGCAGGATCAGCACGACGGCGGTGCCGAAGCCGCGGGCGATCATGTTCGGCTCGGGGCTCTTGACGAAGTCGAAGACCTGGAGCGGGAGGGAGATCATCGGGCCGCTGAACGGGTTGACGTTCATCACGGCCGTGACGCCGCTGGTGAGCAGCACGGGCGAGGTCTCGCCGATCCCGCGGGCGGTGCCCAGGATGACGGCGGTCACGAGGCCCGAGCGCGCGGTCGGCAGCACGACGTGCCAGACGGTGCGCCAGCGGGTCGACCCCAGCGCGTACGACGCCTCGCGCAGGTTGCCGGCCACCAGCCGCAGCACGACGTCGGAGGCGCGGATGACGATCGGCAGCATCATGACGGTGATCGCGAGGGAGGCGGCGAAGCCCGAGCGCTGGTGGGTCACGAACGTGATGATCGCCGAGTAGACGAAGAGGCCGGCGACGATGGAGGGCAGCGCGGTCATGGCGTCGGCGATGGTGCGGACGAAGCGGGCGAACCTCCCGCCGATCTCGTTGAGGAAGACCGCGGTCGCGACGCCGAGCGGCACGGTGATCGCGAGCGCGATGGCGATCTGGATGAGCGTGCCCACGATGGCGTGCAGGATGCCGCCCTTCGAGAGCGGATCGAGCGGGCCGGCGAACTCCATCGTCTGACCGAAGAAGTTGAGGTGCGTGACGGCGGAGGCGCCGCGCACGAAGGCGAAGACGAACACGAAGACGAGGGAGGCGAACAGTGCGAGCCCCGAGCTCACGAAGAGCACGGTCATCACGCGGTCGGCGACGGTCTGGCGGTTGGAGCGCAGCGAGACGAGCAGGGCGTAGATGGCGATGAAGGAGAGGAAGGCGACGACGGCCCAGCCGACCTCGCCGGTGAGCGGCGCGAACCAGCCGAAGAGCAGGAGCGCGAGCGCCATCCCGGCGACGAGCGCGCCCCACAGGTTGAACCGGTCCTCGGAGGTGGTCTGGCTGACGTCGCGGCGCGGGCCGATGTCGCCGCGGTCCTCGGGCGGGAGGCTGGTGTGCCCCTCGGCGACGGGTGCGGCGGGCTGTTCGGGACGCTCGGCGGGCGCGGCGACGACCGTGATGTCGTCCACCAGCAGGGTGGGCGCGTTCCAGTTCTCGGTGGTGGTCATGTGGTCCCGGCCGTCAGTTGGTCTGGGCGCCCGAGCGCGAGCGGGCGACGATGGAGGAGGCGGTGAAGTTGACGACGAGCGTCATGAGGAACAGGACCAGGCCGGCGGCCATGAGCGCCGAGAGACCGAACGAGCTCGCCTCGCCGTAGCGGTTGGCGATGAGCGCCGAGACCGAGTTGGAGCCCGTCTTGAGCACCTGCAGGTTGATCGTGAACACCGGCGAGATGATCAGGTAGACGGCGATGGTCTCGCCGAGCGCGCGGCCGAGGCCGAGCATCGTGCCGCCGATGATGCCGCCGCGGCCGAAGGGCAGCACGACCGACCGGATCATCCCCCACCGGGTCGAGCCGAGCGCGTAGGCGCCCTCGCGCTCGCCGGACGGAGCCTGCGAGAACGCCTCCCGCATCACGGAGGTCTGGGTGGGCACGACCATGAGTGCGACGACCAGCCCGGCGATGAACGCGGACGACGTGAACGCGCTCGCCTCGGTGAGCGCGTGGCCGCTGCCGTCGGTGACGGCGAAGACGGGGATCCAGCCGAAGTGCCCCGAGATCCAGCGGGCGACGGGGATGATGTTCTCCTGCAGGAAGAACAGGCCGAACAGGCCGTAGACGACGCTCGGCACGGCGGCCATCAGGTCCACGAGGCTGATCAGCGCGGTCTTGACCCGCGGCGGCACGATCTCCGAGATCAGGAGGGAGGTGCCGAGGGCGAGCGGGACGGAGACGCACATCGCGATGATCGCGATCGTGACGGTGCCGCTCAGCACCGCGGCGATCCCGAACTTCTGCGTCTCGGGCGACCACTGCTGCTCGGTGAGGAACGAGAAGCCGGTGACGCTCAGCGCGTCGCCGGCGCGGACGGCCAGGAAGAAGCCGACCGCGAGCATGATGCCGACGGTCGTCGCGCCGGCGCCGTAGCTGACGGTGCGGAAGACGGAGTCGGAGCGCGACGGGCGCGAGGCCAGCGAGCGGGGTCGCTGGCGCGTGCCCGGCTCGGGCGGGACGGTCAGGGTGTGCTGTGACATTCGGGTTCCTCGGATCGGCGTGCGCCTCGGCACAGCGTGCTCAGAGCGGGTGAACGCCCGGAGACGCGGGGGTGAAGGGGCTGCAACCGTGCACGGATGGGGGTCATGTCGCGGGCGGCCGGGTGGGCTGCGTGGTCGTGGTGGGAGTGGGCGTCGGGGACGGGGTGGGCTGTGCGGGGAGGCGGCTGACGACGACGGTGACCGTCTCGCCGAGCGCGACGACCGTGCCCGCTCCCGGCTCGCTGCCGAGCACGGTGCGGTCGGGGACGGTGGAGTCGACGACCGACCGCTCGACGACGGCGAAACCGGCCGCCGAGAGAGTCGCGCCCGCGGCGAGCATCGTCTGGCCGTGGAGCTCGGGGACGGCGTTGCGGCCCGACGCGACGACGAGGGCGACGGCCGTCCCGGGCGCGACGGGAGCACCCGGGACCGGCTGGGTCTCCAGCACGGTCCCGGCCGTGGCGATGCCGTCGCGGGAGGTGGCGGCCCCGACGGTCAGGCCCGCGGCCGCGAGCCGGGCCGCCGCGTCGGCGCGCGGGAGGCCGGCGAGTTGCGGGACGGTCACGTCCTGCGGGGCGGTCACCGCGGGCGCGACGGTCGGCTCGGGGGTGGGCGTCGCGGGCGCGAGGGACGGGGGCGGGCTCGGGACGGCCACGAGGGTCGGCGGCGCTGTCGGCACGGCGTTGGCGGCGACCAGCCAGATCGTGGCGGCCACCGCGACGGCGCCGGCCGTGACGGCGAGGGCGGTGCGGCCGGCGCGGGAGGAGGGGTGGGCGGCGGGCCCGGCGGCGGGTCGCCCGGCGGGTCGGGAGGCTCGGGCGGACGCGGGGAGGGGGCGCGGCGGGGCAGCGGGCTCCGGGCGGCTCGCCGACGATCGAACCGCGGGAGGAGGGGTGGCGGGCCTGCGCTCGGGGGTGCGGCGCCCGCGCGGGATGACGGCGGTCGCCGCCTCCCGATCGACCAGCTCCCCGCCGGGACCGACGAACACCGAGGGCGCGGCGGGCACGGGGGAGGCGGTGGACGTGAGCGGAGCCGTGCCCGGCAGCAGAGCGGTGCCGGCGTCGAGCGTCGAGCGCGCGACGCGGCCGAGGGTGGGAGGAGCGGCCTCCCCCAGCACCGCGCGCACCGCCGCGGCCATCGCCGCCGCGCTCGTGTAGCGGGACTCCGGCTGCTTCATCAGTCCGCGCACCACGATCTCGTCGGCGGCCTGCGGGATGCGCGAGTCGAGTGCCGACGGCACCGGAGGAGGCGCCGACACGTGCGCCGCCATGGTCTGCGCCGTGGTCGCGCGCGGGAACGGCGGGCGACCGGTCAGCGCGAAGTGCAGGAGGCCGGCCGCCTGGTAGAGATCGCCGCGCTCGTCGACGGGAGCGCCGAGCGCCTGCTCGGGCGAGAGGTAGTTGACGCTCCCGATGACGCCGCCGTCGGATCCGGGCGCGCCGGAGCGCAGCACGTCGCCGCCGACGGCGGACCGTCCGGGCGCGTCCGCGAGGCCGAAGTCGAGCAGCGAGACCGCGCCGTCGCCCGCGACGACCACGTTGCCGGGGGCGACGTCGCGATGCACCAGCCCCGCCGCGTGCACCGCGGCGAGCGCGTCGAGCAGACGGGCGGCGAGCGCGAGGGCCGCCCGGGGATCGAGCGGGCCGTCCTCGTCGACGAGTCGCGCGAGGGTGCGGCCGGGCGCGCGGGAGGTCGCGATCCACGCCCGCGGCTCGCCGCCTCCCTCGTCGACGCCGTGGCCGAGCACCGCGGGGACGCCTGGATGGTCGACGCGGGCGGCCGCTGCCGCTTCGGCGAAGAAGGCGTCCCGCTCGGCCGCCGTGCCGGAGAGACGCGGGTGCAGCACCTTGATCGCGACCGTCTCGCCGGTCGTCGTGTCGTGCGCGCTGTAGACGGAGGCCGTCGCGCCGCTGCCGAGCAGCCCGTCGAGCTCGAACCGGCCGGCGAAGGCGCTCATCGGCCGCTCGCGCCGCGCGCGCTCGTCGCAGCGGCGTTGGCCGCGGCCGCGACGGCGTCGACGTAGGAGTCGAGGTGGTTGTAGGCGAAGATCGCCTCGCGCCAGGCGGCGGGCTGCGAGAGGTCGCCGTACGAGCAGAGGTAGCGTGCGGCGGCGAGGGCGGCGTCGTCGAGCTGCTGCGGGTCGGCGATGCCGTCGCCGGAGCCGTCGGCTCCCCACTGCTCCCAGGTCGACGGGATGAACTGGAACGGCCCGACCGCGCGATCCCACTGCGGGTCGCCGTCGAGCCGACCGCCGTCGGTGTCGTGGATCGCGTCGTAGTCGGTGCCGTCGAGGCGCGGACCGAGGATCGGCGGCTGCACGGTCCCGTCCGGCTGCGGCGCCGAGCCTCCGATCGTGCCGTGGTGCGACTCCACCGCCCCGAGTCCGGCGAGGGTCGACCAGCCGAGGCGGCATCCCGGGTCCGCCACGGCGATCGCGGTCGCGGCACCCGCGTAGGCGAGGACAGCGCGCTCCGGGATGCCCGTGCGCCGCGCCACGTCGGCGGCCCACGCGCGGGAGACGCGGGAGGCGTTGCCGACGGCGGGGCCGGCGCCGGCGGCAGTCGTGCCGGATGCCGTGGACGGATCCGCGCCGGTCGCGCCGGTCCCGGTGGCGTCCGCGGCGCCGGCGGGCCCACCCCCGGGCATCGCGTCCCCGAGGGGAACGGTGTCGGAGGGCGGCACGCTCCATCCCCGGGGCGCGGGCGCCGAGCTGAGCGCGCAGACGCCCACGACGGCCGCGATCGCGACCGCCCCGGCGACGAGCAGCAGTCTGCGCATCACCACACGACGTCGTCCGCGACCGCGCCGGTGCGGCGTGGCGGCTCGAGGCGGCGCACGGTGTCCTCGATCTCCGCGTCGCGCAGGGCGTCGATCGCGGCGAAGGCGGCGGTGGTGCCGGAGGCGGCGGCGCCGTACCAGCGGCCGCAGGTGATGACCGGCTGGCGGCCGTGCGAGAGGTACCAGCCGTGCATCCCGGTGCGCTCGCCGCTCACGGTCGTCAGACGCAGTTCGTCGACGCCGGCGCGCAGCGCGATCACATGGGCACGGGCCGCCGCGTAGGAGGTGTAGGCGCGGGCGCTGCGGCCCAGCTCGCGGTTGTTGGGGGCGAGGATGCGCCACACCCCGCACGCACCGTCCGCCGTGACGGGATGCGCCATCGGGCTGCGGCGCACCACGCTGGTCGCGGCGGGGGTGCCGGGGCGCGAGACCGCGATGGAACCGGTGCGGCGGGCCGCGCCTTCGACGGTCTGGAGGAACCGCGTCCAGGCGAGGAACATCGGATCGGCGCTGGAACGGAACGTGGAGAAAACGATGCGCGGCGTCGCGGACATGGCTGTGCCTTCGGGAGAGGGGACGGGGCCGGCACGCGGGGTCTCGTGCCTCTGGTGGGCGACCGTCACGCATACGGTGCGGGCCGCCCATGAAGGCGCGGCGACGGGAAGGTGAAGGAGAGGTGTCCGGCGCACCCCCAATCTGTGGGGATTCTCACCGGTCCACGCCGTTTCTCCCAGCCCACTCCGGGGCAGGACCCCCCGTTCGGGGACGCCGCCGTGACGGTCCGGTGAACAAGCAGTGACCTCCCCTCCCCCGGCGCACAGGCGGCTCCTAGGATCGCTGCTGCCGGAGCGCCGCCCGACCGGCGCCTCCCCCGCAGCTCCCCCGCGAAGGACTCCCCCGCGATGTCGAAACGCTCACGCCTGACAGCGATCCTGGTGATCGTCGGCGTGCTCGTCGCGGTGGCCGTGACGCTCGCGATCGCCGCGCGACCCGCGGCCGTGGCATCGGCGTCCGGCGCGTACTCCGTCTCCGCCGGGCTCGACGACTGCGGCGCCGGCTGGGGCGACGGCGGCACCGTGCCGGGCGGCGACGAGGATCTCACCGTCACCAACCCGACGGTCGCCGGGATGGAGGTCTACCTCCAGGAGGCCGTCGGCGGCAAGGTCTACCTCGACCTCGAGAACCTGGGCGCCGGCGTGCACGCCAAGGCGCACGTCGCCCTCGGCAGCGGGAGGTACCGGTTCGTCTGCCTGCCCGCCGACGCCGACCCCGTGCGCGGACCCACGGTCACGGTCGGCCGCGCGCCCGCCTCCGCGCAGCTCACCCCGGGGATGGTCCCGGTGACGCGAGGCGACCTCATCCCGGTCGCGCTCGCCTACGGCAGATGGGTGGGCACCCGCCTGCCCGTGCTGCAGCAGCAGGTCGCCGCGCTGTCGGCCGACGCCGAGGAGGGCGACCTAGCGGCCGCGAAGCACGACTGGCTGGCGGCCCACACCACCTATGAGACCCTCGGCGCCGCGTACGACGCGTTCGGCGACGTCGGAGACCAGATCGACGGACTGCCCCGGGACGGCCTGACCGGCTTCCACCTCGTCGAGTCGCAGCTGTGGGGCGGGGCGGCACCCGCGACGGTGGCCGCTTCGACGGCGCAGCTCGCGGCGGAGGTCGGCAGCCTCGCCGGAACGTTCGCCGACGCCGAGATCGACCCGGGAGCGATCGCGCTGCGCGCCCACGAGATCGTGGAGGTCGCCGTCCAGGATGTGCTGACCGGCGCGGCGGACGCCGGGTCCGGCACCGAGCTCGCCACGATCGACGCGAACCTCGAGGGTGCGGCGCAGGCGCTGGCACCGCTGCACGACATCCTCGCCCCGCGCTACGCCGACCTCGACCGCACGACGCAAGCGCTCCAGCGGACGCGCACGCTCGTCGAGTCGTTCCGCGCGGCCGACGGCACCTGGACGCCGCTCGCCGGGCTCGACCGCGCCCACCGCGAGCGCCTGGACGCCGCGCTCGACCAGGACGCGGAGCTGCTCGCCCCCGTCGCCGCCATCTGCGACCCGAGGAGGGACTCGTGACCGAGACGGAGCGCACGACAGAGGAGCGGCGCGAGCCGGGGGCGCGGATCGGCCGGCGCGGGTTCCTCACGGCGGCGGGCGCGGCGCTCCCCGCGGCCGCGGTCGTCGCCGCGGGGGCGGGCGCCGGGATCGGCGCGGCCGCGTCCGCCGCCTCCACCGCACCAGCCGACTCCCCCTCGGCGGCCGACGCGACCCAGCGCGCCTACCCCTTCCACGGCGCCCACCAGCAGGGCGTGCTCACCACCCCGCAGCGCGCGGCGGCCTTCGTCGCCCTCGACGCGACGGCGGCCGACCGCACCGAGCTCGCCGACCTCCTGAAGACCATCACCGAGCGGGCCCGGTTCCTCACCGCCGGCGGCACCCCGCCCGACCCCGGGCTCACCGCGCCGCCGCGCGACTCCGGCGTGCTCGGCCCGACCGTCGAGCCCGGGTCGCTCACGGTCACCCTGTCGGCCGGCGCCTCCCTCTTCGACGACCGCTACGGGCTCGCCGCCGCGAAACCCGCTCGGCTGCGGGCGATGGATGCGTTCCCGGACGACGCGCTGCGCCGGGAGGTGTGCGACGGCGACCTGCTGCTGCAGGTCTGCGCCGACGAGCGCGACACCGTCACGCACGCGGTCCGCGAGATCGCCCGCGCGACCCGCGGCGGGATGCAGGTGCGCTGGCGGCAGGACGGCTTCGTCTCCCCGCCGCGACCGAGCGGGACGCCCCGCAACCTGATGGGCTTCAAGGACGGCACCAGCAACCCCGACGTCACCGACGCCGCGCTGATGTCGAAGCTGGTGTGGGCGCGCGGCGGCACGGGCGGCGAACCCGCGTGGACGACCGGCGGCAGCTACCACGTGGTGCGCGTCATCCGGATGCTCGTCGAGTTCTGGGACCGCGTGAACCTGCACGAGCAGGAGAACATGATCGGCCGCCGCCGCGACACCGGGGCGCCGCTCACCGCCAGCCACGAGTTCGACGACCCGCACTACGAGCTCGACGCGACCGGCGACGTCATCCAGCTCGACGCGCACATCCGGCTCGCCAACCCGCGCACCGCCGACACCGCCGACCAGCGGCTGCTGCGGCGCGCGTACAACTACGACGGCGGGACCGACGCCAACGGCAACCTCGACATGGGCCTGGTCTTCGTCGCCTTCAACCAGGACCTCGACCGGCAGTTCGTCGCCGTGCAGAAGCGCCTCGCCGGCGAGCCGCTGGTCGACTACATCCAGCCCTTCGGCGGCGGGTACTACTTCGCGCTGCCCGGCGTCCACGACTCCTCCGACTGGCTCGGGCGCACGATGCTCGCCTGACCGTCGCGAGGCCGACCGGCGCGCCCGCGCCGGTCCCACCACCAGCAGGAAAGAAGGAAACGTGTCCAGACACCTCCGTCTGCGCCGCTCCACCCTCGCCGGAGCGGGAGCCGCCCTCCTGGGCGTCGTCGCGCTCGTCGGCGCGGGCGTCCTGGCGGGCTCGCCCGCCTCCGCCTCCGCGAACGGCTACGGCGATCACGGGGACCACTCCGCGCAGACCGTCACCCCGATCAAGCACCTCGTCGTGATCTTCGACGAGAACATCTCCTTCGACCACTACTTCGGCACCTATCCGAACGCGGCCAACACCGACGGCACACCGTTCACCGCCGCCCCGCGCACCCCGGCGGCGAACACCCTCGCCAGCAGCGGCACGCTCACCAGCAACCCCAACCTCTACCCGCCGAAGCGGCTCACTCCCGCGCAGGCGGTGACTTGCGACCAGAACCACAGCTACGCCGCCGAGCAGGGAGCCGTCGACGCCGGCACGATGGACATGTTCGTCCAGAAGACCAGCACCGACACCTGCACCGGCGCATACGGCGCGCCCGGCCTGGTCATGGACTACTACGACGGCAACACCGTCACCGGCATGTGGAACTACGCCCAGAACTACGCCATGAGCGACAACAACTGGGACACCGAGTTCGGCCCCTCCACCCCCGGCGCGCTGAACCTCGTCTCGGGCCAGACCCACGGCGGCACCGCCTACGACCCGAAGACCGGCGCCGTGCTGCCGGCCTCGACGGCCGTCCAGTCGCCGAACGCCGCGGGCGTCGGGACCGTGATCGGCGACCCCGACCCGGCGTACGACGACTGCTCCGACAACGACCACACCTCCACCTCCGCCGTGGTCGGGATGTCGGGCAAGAACGTCGGCGACCTGCTCAACGCGCGCGGCGTGACCTGGGGCTGGTTCCAGGGCGGCTTCACGCCGACCACCGCCTGGAACGGCCAGTCCGGCTCCTACGCGGCCTGCGACAAGACCACCGCGAACGTGGCCGGCGCGACCCCGAAGGACTACTCGCCGCACCACTCGCCCTTCCAGTACTACAAGTCGACCTCGAACCCGCACCACCTCGCGCCCTCCAGCGTGAAGGCGATCGGGCACACCGACCAGGCGAACCACCAGTACGACCTGACCTCGTTCGACGCGGCGCTGAAGGCGGACAACCTCCCCGCCGTCTCGTTCCTCAAGGCGCCGGAGGCGCAGGACGGCCACGCCGCCTACTCCGACCCGCTGGACGAGCAGAAGTTCCTCGTCAACGAGATCAACGCCATCCAGAAGTCCGACAGCTGGTCGAGCACCGCGGTCGTCGTCACCTACGACGACTCCGACGGCTGGTACGACCACGTGGCGCCGAAGGTGACCAACGGGTCGAAGGATGCGGCGGTCGACTCGGCCGTGTGCACCAGCGTCTCGCACGCCGCCGGCGGCTACGCCGACCGCTGCGGGCCGAGCCAGCGCCTGCCGTTCCTGCTGATCTCGCCGTGGGCCGCCCAGAACAAGGTCGACCACACCCCGATCGAGCAGACCAGCGTCCTGCGCTTCATCGAGAACAACTGGCTGACCGGGCGGATCGGCGACGCGTCGTTCGACACGCGCGCCGGCTCCATCGGCGGCCTGTTCGACTGGTGGCACCCGCAGCAGCGGGAGGTGCTGCTCGACCCCACCAGCGGCGCCGTGACGAAGGTCGTCTCGACCAGGCCGCACTGGCCGACCCCGCCCCGCGGAGGCTGGTCCACCCAACCCTAGCCGCGCCTCCCGCACCCGTCGGCCCGTCGACGTTCACGACGTGGCGCTCATTCCAGCCCGGATGAGCGCAACGACGTGAACCTCGGCGGGTCTTCGCGTGTCAGCGGTCGCGCAGCAGCTCGTCGAGCGAGAGCGGCGCGCGGCCGGTGACGCGCTCGACGGCGTCGCTCACGCCCGCCAGCTCGCCCGCCGCGATCGCCGTGTAGGTCGAGACCCAGGCGTCGTACTGCCACTGCGGCGCATCCCACTTCTTCCGGGACTCGTACGCCTCCTCCACGGTCTCGTCGTGGAACGACACCGCCCGGCCGAGCCGGCGCGAGAGCGTCTCGGCGACCTCCGCCATCGTCAGCTCCTCGGGGCCGGTCAGGTCGTAGGTGACGTCGCGGTGCCGCTCGGGATGCAGCAGCACCGCCGCCGCGACGCGGGCGACGTCCGCGCGCGCGACCATCGCCGCCCGCCCGCCGTCCGCCGGGCCGCGGATGACGCCGTCCTCCCCCATCATGAACTCGACGAAGTCGAGGTAGAGGTTGTCGCGCAAGAAGGTGTGCGTCATCCCCGTGCTCAGGATGCGCTGCTCGGTCGCGTAGTGATCGCGCGCGAGGGTGAACGTCGCATCGGGCGCCGCACCGAAGAACGACGTGTAGACGATGTGCCGCACCCCGGCCTCCGCCGCGGCGTCGACGAACGCGTAGTGCTCGCGCAGCCGCTCGGCGTTCTCCGCCGCCGAGACCATGAAGAGCGTCTCGACGCCCTCCAGGGCCGCGCGGGCCTGGTCCGCATCCCCGTACGTGCACGGAAGGGTCACCGTGCCGGGCAGGTGCGGCGCCTTCGCGGGCGTGCGCGCGAGCATCCGGAACGGCGCATCGGCGTCGGCGAGCGCCGCCGCGGTCAGCCGCCCGACCGTCCCCGTCACGCCGGTCACCGCGAGCGTGGGCATCCCCGTGTTGTCCTGATCCGTGCTGCGCTGATCCGTCATACGCCCATCCAACCCCTGCACCCGCACCCGCCGCCAGACCGGGGAGCGCGCGTTCGGCGGGGCGAGAGGGGCGGAACCGACCGGAATGGCTGCGGCGGGAGGCGTTCGGCTGCTGCGAGGCTGAGGCTGCCGGCATCCGAACACCGTCGTTCACCCCGGAGGAGACCATGACAGACACGACCATCGCCCGCCCGCCGTTCGACCCCGAACTGGCCGCCGTGCTCACCGCCCTCGCCGAACAGCTGCCCCCGACGCTGACGCCCGAGATGATCCCGCTGCTGCGGCAGTCGACCGTCGTCGCCAGCGCCGTCGACGAGCTCGTCGGCGACCGCTCCATCGTGCATCGCACGCACACCGTCCCCGGCCACGGCGGCGACAGCATCGAGGTGACCGTCTTCGCCCGCGCCGACCACACCGGGTACGGCCCGGGGATCTATCACACGCACGGCGGCGGGATGATCATGGGCGACCGCTACACCGGCCTCCTGCAACCGCTCGAATGGGTCGAGCGCTTCGACGCCGTCTGCGTCTCGGTCGAGTACCGCCTCGCCCCCGAGTTCCCCGACCCCTACCCGGTCGAGGACTGCTACGCCGGCCTCGTCTGGACCGCCGAGCACGCGGCCGAGCTCGGGATCGACGCGGAGCGCATCCTCATCGCCGGCGCCTCGGCGGGCGGTGGCCTCGCCGCCGGGACCGCCCTGCTCGCCCGCGACCGCAAGGGGCCCGCGCTCATCGGCCAGGTGCTCATCTACGGGATGCTGGACGACCGCGACGCGACCGTCTCCACCCAGCAGATCGACGGCGTCGGCGTCTGGGACCGCGGCAGCAACATCACCGGCTGGTCCGCGCTGCTCGGCGATCGGCGTGGCGGCGACGACGTCTCCATCTACGCGGCCCCGGCGCGCGCGACGGACCTCGGCGGCCTCCCGCCCGCCTTCATCGACTGCGGGTCGGCCGAGGTGTTCCGCGACGAGGACGTCGCGTACGCCTCCGCCATCTGGGCGGCGGGAGGCGAGGCCGAGCTGCACGTCTGGCCGGGAGGCTTCCACGGGTTCGACATGATGGCGCCGCACGCGCGGATCAGCCAGCTCATGCTCGAGGCCCGCACCAACTGGGTCGCGCGCCTGATCGAGGGCTGAGGGTGCCTCATCCGCTTCGCCCCACCCGACCTCCGGCGCGACTAGGGTGGGGCGAAACCCTCTGAGCAGGGCGTCGCCGAGCGAGGGAGCATGGGATGCATCAGCTCGTCGGGCGTCTCGCGGCCGTCGACCCGCAGGCGGGCGAGAGCCTCAAGGTGATCGAGTTCTTCGACACGCTGACCACCGGCCAGGCCGGAGTCCCCGCCATCGTTCGCGCGGGCGCCGTGCTCTCGGGGGCCACGGCGGGCGTCGCGCTCGACGGCCGCGTGCTGCGCTTCGATCCCGAGGGGCGGGCGCAGGGCGGCCCCACCGCGCCCGTCGTCGCCGCGCACGAGGTCGGCGACGCCTCGGGCTGGCTCGAGCGCGAGGGCGAGGGCGAGCCGCACGCCAACGACGCGATCATCGTCGAGCGGATGACCCTCGCCGCCACGACCGCCCACGCACGGCGGCAGCCGGCCACGGCCTCCGCGGAACTGCTGCTGGACGAGCATGCCGACCCCGAGGCGCGCGCCCGCGCCGCCGGCGCCCTGCGACTGACCGGCGCGTCTGTCGCTGTGGTCGCGACCCTCCCGACCGATCCGGATCCGGGATGCGGTCCCGCGGTGATCGTGGCGACACGGTACGGAGTGCTGCGCGCATCGCTCACCGTGGATCCGCCGGCCTCGCCCGCACACCCGACGGGCGTGGGGGTCGCCGGCGGTTGGGAGACGCTCCCCCGGTCGTGGCGCAGCGCGGTCGTGGCGCTGCGGCTGAGCGGCTCGCCGCGTCCTCTCTTCCGCGCGCAGGATCTCGGCGTGGTGCTCGACGCCGCCCTCGCCGCCGATGCTGCTGCTCCGGGCGCACCGCCGCATCCCGATGTCGCCGCCCTCCTCGCGCTGCGGGACGACCACGCACGCGACGACCGTCGCGACCTGCTCACGACGATGGACGCGCTGGTCGAGCACGGCAGCGTGCGCGCCGCCGCCGTGGCGCTCGGGATGCACCACTCGACCGTGCAGGCGCGCCTCCCGCGGGCGCTCGACCGTCTCGGGTACGACCCGCGGAGCACCCTCGGCCGCATGCGCTACACCGCGGCGCGCCAGCTGCTCGCGCTGCGCGAGTCCCGCCTCCCGTAGCGGTCGCCGAGGCGGCGAACTCTCCGCCGCCTCGGCGCATTCTCTATGAATTCGTGCCGTCTCGGCGAGCGCTTGGCCGAGGAGGATCCTGGCCGCCGGGCCGATGACATGCCGGCGGCCAGGACGAGGGAGACCCGGGTCAGATGCCGCGGGCGAGGCGGTAGTAGGCGGCGTTCCAGTCGAGCTCGCGCTCGAAGCCGCGCAGGGTGGTGTCGTCGTCGATCACGAGCAGCTCGGTGCGGGCGATGCGGGCGAAGTCGGCGAAGGCCTCCACCCCGACGGCCGTGCTCATCACGGTGTGGTGCGCGGCGCCGGCCTCCAGCCACGCCGTCGCCGAGGTGGTGAAGTCGGGCGCCGGCTTCCACACGGCGCGGCCGACCGGGAGCTTGGGCAGCGGAGCCGACGGCTCCACGACCTCCACCACGTTCGCGACGAGCCGGAAGCGGTCGCGCATGTCGGAGAGCGCCACCACGACGGCGGGGCCGGGCGTCGCCGTGAAGACGAGGCGCACGGGGTCGTCCTTGCCGCCGATGCCGAGCGGGTGCACCTCGAGGGTGGGCTTCGCGGTCGTGAGCGTCGGCGAGACCTCGAGCATGTGGGCGCCCAGGATGCGCTCGTCGCCCGGCGTCAGGTCGTATGTGTAGTCCTCCATGAGGGAGGCGCCGCCCGGCAGGCCCGCGCCCATCACGTTCGCGGCGCGCACGAGGATCGCGGTCTTCCAGTCGCCCTCGGCGCCGAACCCGTAGCCCTCGGCCATGAGCCGCTGCACGGCGAGGCCCGGGAGCTGCTTCAGCGCGCCGAGGTCCTCGAAGCTGGTGGTGAAGGCGCCGAAGCCGCCGCCCTCGAGGAAGGAGCGCAGGCCCAGCTCGATCGCGGCGCCGTCGCGCAGCGACTGGTGACGGTCGCCGCCGCGGCGGAGCTCGGCCGCGACATCGTAGAGCTCCTCGTATTCGGCGACGAGCGCATCCACCTCGGCGGAGGAGGCCGCGGCAACGGCGTCGGCGAGCTCGTTGACACCCCAGGTGTTGACCTGCACGCCGAACGCCAGCTCGGCCTCGGTCTTGTCGCCCTCGGTCACCGCGACGAAGCGCATGTTGTCGCCGAACCGCGCGAGCTTCAGCGAGCGGGTGGCGGCCCAGCCCGCGGCGGCGCGGGTCCAGGTGCCGATGCGGGAGGTGACCGTCGGGTTGCTCACGTGGCCGACGACGGTGGTCCGCGGCACGCCGAGGCGGGTCTGGATGTACCCGAACTCGCGGTCGCCGTGCGCGGCCTGGTTGAGGTTCATGAAGTCGAAGTCGATCTCGCCCCACGGCAGCTCGACGTTCGCCTGGGTGTGGAAGTGGAGGAGCGGCTTCTGCAGGGCGTCGAGCCCGGTGATCCACATCTTCGCGGGGCTGAAGGTGTGCATCCACGCCACCAGGCCGATCACGGTGTCGTCGGCGTTCGCCTCCAGCATCACGCGGCGGATGGCGTCAGAGTCGGTGAGCACCGGCTTCCACACCACGCGCACCGGCACGTCGGCGGACGCGCCGAGCTCGTCGGCGATCTGCCGGGACTGCTCGGCGACCTGCGCGAGCGTCTCGGGCCCGTAGAGGTGCTGGCTGCCGGTGAGGAACCACACCTCGTAGCCGTCGAGGGTGGCGGAATTCGGGGACGGGGTGAGCTTCGGCATCAGGAGATGGCACCTTCCGGGGTCTGTCCGTAGACGTTCTGGTAGCGGTCGAAGAGGCGGTCGATCGCTTCTTGCGGGATGGGCACGAGCGGTCCGCCCTCCCGCGCGAGATGGACGGTGCGGGCGACGTCCTCGGCCATCACGGCGGCCTTCACCGCGTCGCGGGCATCCCGGCCGATGGTGAAGACGCCGTGGTTCTGCATCAGGACGGCGCGGCTGCGGTGGCCGGCGAGCGTCGCGACGATGCCGCGGCCGATGGAGTCGTCACCGATGATCGCGAACGGCCCGACCGGGATCTCGCCGCCGAACTCGTCCGCCATCGCGGTGATGACGCACGGGATGGGCTCGGCGCGCGCCGCCCACGCGGTCGCGTAGGTGGAGTGCGTGTGCACGACGCCGCCGACCTCGGGCAGCTCGCGGTACACGTAGGCGTGCGCAGCGGTGTCGGACGAAGGGGACCGGTCACATCCGAGCGAGCCCGGGACGACCTCCCCGTCCAGCGTGCACAGGATCATGTTCTCGGGAGCCAGATCGTCGTAGTCGACGCCGCTCGGCTTGATGACGAAGAGGTCCTCCCCGGGCACGCGGCCCGAGACGTTGCCGCCCGTCCACACCACGAGGCCGTAGCGCACCAGCTCGGCGTGCAGCGCGGCGACCTGCTCGCGCACGCGCCGGACGGCGGGGGGCTCGGGGTGGGCGTGGGCGGGTGCGGCGGTCGATGCGGCGGGGGGTGCGGCGGTCGATGCGGCGGCGGATGCAGCGGTCGATGCCGCGGCGGATGCGTCGGTCACCGGGTGGCTCCTTCCAAGATGGATGCGGCGGTCGATGCGGCGGCGGGTGCGTCGGTCGATGCCGCGTCGGATGCGTCGCTCACCGGGCGGCTCCTTCCGGGGTGGCTGCGGCGAGGGGGATCGCGTCGACGGCCGCGCGCTCGATGGCGAGGCCGGCACGGTACTGGTCGAGGTAGGCGCCGAAGCCGGCGACATCGCCGGGATGCGGAGCGGTGGTCTCGAAGACGAAGCCGCGGAAGACGCGGCGGCGAAGGTACTCGTCCAGGCTCACGCCGCTCTCCGCCTCCGCGAGGTAGCCGGCCAGCACCGCGATGCCCCACGCGCCGCCCTCGGACGCCGTCTCGGCGACCGACACCGGCGCGTCGAGCGCACCCGCGAGAAACCGCTGCGCGACCCCGGCGGTGCGGAACATCCCCCCGTGGGCGAACATCCGGTCGAGCGCGACGCCCTCGTCGGCGAGCACGCGCATCCCGAGCGCCAGGGTGCCGAACACGCCGTAGAGCTGCGCGCGCATGAAGTTGCCGAGCGTGAACCGGCTGCCCGGCGTCCGCACGACCAGCGGCCGGCCCTCCTCGAGCCCCGCGATCGGCTCGCCGGCCAGGTGGTTGTAGGCCAGGAGGCCGCCGGCGTCGCTCTCGCCGGTCAGTGCCTCCTGGAACAGGGCGTCGTACGCGGCGTCGGCATCGACCGGCACACCCGCGGCCTCGGCGAACCGGCCGAACAGACCCGCCCACGCCGCGAGTTCGCTCGCCCCGTTGTTGCAGTGGACCATCGCGACCGGGTCGCCGGCCGGCGTCGTGACGACGTCGAGCTCGTGGTGCACGCTCGTGAGCGGCCGCTCGAGCACGACCATCGCGAAGATGCTGGTGCCCGCGCTGACGTTGCCCGTGCGGGGCGCGACCGAGCTGGTCGCGACCATCCCGGTGCCGGCGTCGCCCTCCGGCGGGCAGAGCGGGACGCCCGGGCGCAGAGCGCCGGACGGGTCCAGCAGGGCAGCCCCCTCGGCCGTCAGCTCGCCGGCCGCCCGGCCCGCCACGAGCACCTCGGGCAGGAGGCGGCCGAGCGCGAGCCCGGGAGCCAGCGCGGGCGCCTTCTCGGCGAGCAGTGCGTCGTAGCGGGCGACGAGGTCAGCGTCGTAGTCGCGGGTGGCGGGATCGATCGGGAACATCCCGGACGCGTCGCCCACCCCGAGCACGGATCGGCCGGTGAGGCGGCGGTGCACGTAGCCCGCGAGCGTCGTGATCGAGGCGAGGCGCGGGAGGTGCGGCTCGGCGTCGAGGACCGCCTGGTGGAGGTGCGCGATCGACCAGCGCAGCGGGATGTTCACGCCCAGCAGCTCGGTGAGCTCGGCGGCCGCCGGCCCGGTGCTCGTGTTGCGCCAGGTGCGGAACGGCACGAGCAGCTCACCCGCCGCGTCGAACGCGAGATAGCCGTGCATCATCGCCGAGACCCCGATCGCGCCGAACGTCTCGGGTCGCGCGTCGTGCACGCGCTCCGCGTCGGCGACCAGGTCGGCATACGCGGCCTGCACACCCGACCAGACCGCGTCGAGGGAGTAGGTCCACACCCGGTCGACGAGCTCGTTCTCCCACTCGTGCGACCCGACGGCCAGCACGCGCGACGGGTCGGCCGCATCCACCAGGCACGCCTTGATGCGCGTCGAGCCGAACTCGATGCCGAGGGAGGTGCGGCCGGCGCGGATGGTGGCGCGGGTGGGGGTGGGCTGTGCTGGGGTGTCGCCCCCGGCGCGCTCTGAAGTCGTCATCTGTTCCTCACCACGTTGTGACCGGTCACAATTGCGATTCCAGTATGCGGCGGGCGGCGCTCACACGTCAAGCCGCGAGGCGCCCATCCACCTGTCGCAACACGCCGCGCGCGGGCGCGCAGCCCCATCCAGTCGTCGCAACACGCCGCGCGAGCACGCACATTGACGGCGCGTCTCGACCACTCGTTCACCAATGACCGCCTGACTTGCACCCGCCCCATCCAGTCGTCGCAACACGCCGCGCGCGCACGCGCGTTGTCGGCATGTCTCGACCACTCGTTCACCGGCGACCACTTGGCTGGCACCCGCCCCATCCAGCCGTCGCAACACGCCGCGCGAGCACGCGCAATGACGGCGTGTCTCGACCACTCGTTAATCGGCGAAGGCCTGACGGGCACGTGCCCCATCCACTTGTCGCAACACGACCACTCGTTTGCCGAGCCCGTCCAGTCGTCGCAACACGCCGCGCGCGCGGGCGCAGCCGCTACGCCGACGCGCGCTCCACCAGCACCGGCGCGACGGGCGCGCCAAAGGCGACGCCGCCGCCGTCCGCCCCGCCGCCTTCGATCAGCGACACCAGGCGGGCGACGCAGCGGCGGCCGAGCTCGGGGAAGTCCTGCCGGACGGTCGTGAGGGGCGGCGCGAAGAACGCGGCCTCGGGGATGTCGTCGAAGCCGACGACGGCGAGGTCCTCCGGCACGCGGCGTCCGGCGAGGCGGGCGGCGTGCAGCACGCCGAGCGCCATCTGGTCGTTGGAGGAGAAGACGGCGGTCACGCGCTCGTCGGCGCGGCGTTCCGAGAGCAGCTCCGCGCCGATCTCGGCTCCGGAGGCGGCGGTCCAGTCGCCCTCGCGGGTGACGAGTCCCGTGACGTCGGCGTGGTCCGCGACCTCGGCCAGGAACCCGTCGCGCCGGGCCCGCGCCTCGGCCCAGTCGCCCGGACCGCACAGGTGGGCGATGCGCCGGTGCCCGCGCTCGATCAGGTGGCGCGTGGCCAGCCGGGCTCCCTCGACCTGGTCGACGAAGACGCCGTCGTCGCCTGCAGCCCCGGCGCCGTGCAGCGTGACCGAAGGCACGGAGAGGGACACGGCGGCCATCGCATCCTGCACCCGCTGCTGCGGGGCGATCACGACGATGCCCTCGACGGCCTGCGCGAGCAGATGGTCGAGCGCGGCCTCGACGGAGGCGCGGTCCAGGGCGGAGGTGTGCGCGACGGTGACGAAGTAGCCGGCGTCACGCGCGGCGTTCTCCACCGCGTCGATGCTGGAGGCGGGGCCGAAGAGGGAGGAGGTGGAGGCCGCGAGCACGCCGATGGTCGTCGACCGGGCCGTGGTGAGCATCCGCGCGGCGCGGTTGGGCCGGAAATTGAGCTCGGCCATGGCGGCGATCACGCGGTCGCGCGTCTCCGGCCGGATGCTGGGGTGGTCGTTCAGCACGCGCGACACGGTCTGCCGCGAGACCCCCGCCGCGGCAGCGACCTCGCGCACCCCCGGGGCGCGTCCGCTCTCGATCATCCCCTCACCCTAGCGGCGCGCGTCGGGCGGCAGCCGTCCCCGCCGGCCGCACCGCTCAGACGAACGCGGAGAGCGCCTTCTGCAGTTGCAGGGCGCCGATCACGAGCAGCAGAGCGGCGTTGAGCACGTGCGTGTTGCCGGCGACCCAGGTGCGGGTGCGGGCCAGCAGCGGCTCGGCGGCGGTGCCGCGCACGACGACGAGCAGCACGGGCAGGACGATCGACAGCGAGCCGACCAGCCCGAAGACCACCAGCACGACCACCGCCTGCGCGGTCGCGACGCCCGCGAGTCGCGCGTCGAGGGCCGCGATGATCGCGCACGACGCATCCACCGGGTTCACCACGAACAGCCCGAGCCCCAGGAAGAACGTGCGCACGGGCCGGAACGTCTCCACCTGCTGCAGCCAGCCGGGCAGCTGCGGCGCGGCGGCGGCGACGTCCCGAGGCGAGCGCGCCTGCGCCATCTGGACGATCCGCGCCCGCCCTCTGCGATAGACCACGACCGCCGCACCGACGAGCAGCAGGCCGAGCAGGAGGCGCAGGATCGGCACCCACAGCGGCGGCTCCCGCAACGCCCGCACCTGCAAGGCCCCGAACACGAGGAACGCCACGGCCAGCACGAGCGCGATCCCGGCCAGCCAGCCGAGCGCGAATGCGATGCCGCCGACCCGGGCGCGGGGCGAGACGAGCACCGCGATGAGCGCCATCAGGGCGAGCGGGCTGAGCAGGATGCCGAACAGCAGCGGGACGAGGCCCAGGATGAGGTCGCCCACGTCACAGCTCCGGCGGCGGGGTGAGCGGCGACGGCGGCGCGTCGGACGTGACGGCCGCCTCCCGGTCGCCGAGCGCGGCCCAGACGGCGTCGACGACCGCCGCGGTCACGGCCGGCCCGTCGCCAGCGTGGTGCCAGAACTGCGCGCGCACCGTGTAGCGGTGGGGCTCATGCGCGATGCTCAGCACGCGCACCGGCTCGCGGTGGTGCACGCCGTCCACGGCGGCGCAGGCGTCGGCGATGCGGGTGCGGACGTCCTCCCGCCCCGCCGCGTCCACCTTGACGCGCACCTCCACCTCGGAGCGGCGGCCGCCGAGCTCGGACTCGTTGACGAACGGGTTGCCGACCACGTCGGCGTTCGGGATGTGCGCGACGCGGCCGTCCATGGTCCGCACCACCACGGTGCGGCTGGTGACCTCGCGGACGGCACCGCGGTATCCCGCCACGTCCACGATGTCGCCCGCCTTGAACGGCCGGCGCGTCTGCAGCACCAGCCCGGCGGCGAAGTTCTCGCTGATCCCGCGCAGGGCCAGGCCCGCGACGACCGCCACGATGACGGCGAGCGCGAGGACGGGCTGGATGGGTGCGCCGAGGAAGGCGATGCCGACGCCGATCCCGAGCAGGATGACCGTGAGCCGCACGACGCGCGCGATGCGGCGCCCGGTGTCGGCGGTGACGGCCGGGATGCGGGCGCAGAGGCGCAGCGTCGCACGGTGCGCCAGGATGCCGAGCAGGATCCCGGCGGCCACGGACAGCAGGGCGAACAGCACGGACCACTGGTCGAGGCCCGCGAAGAACCCCGCCGCGTCCCCGGCCGCCGCCGTGCGCACCATCCCGACTCCCTCACCGCCTGTGCGGCGACAGTATCGGCCGGCCGGCGGGAGCGTCTAGACGCAGAACGGGCGGGGAGGCCGACCTCCACCGCCCGCGCCGCACGCCGTGCTCAGGCGACGAGCGAGAAGCCCGCCGTCCAGGAGATGCGCTCGGCCGCCGCGAGCGTGATCTGCAGGAAGCCGATCGACTCGAGCTCGCGGGCCCGCTTGAGCGAGCCGGCGTCGACGGCGTTGAGGCCGCCCGCGGTCACGATGCCGGTCAGGGTGGCCTTCGCCGCGTCGTCGTCCCCGGCGATGAGCACGGTGGTGGTCTCGGCGCCGACCTTCCCCGAGGCGAGGGTCGCGGCGAACGTGGTGTTGAAGGCCTTGAGGACCGTCGAGGACGGGAGCTTGCCCGCGATCACGGCGGCGGCCGAGCTGTCGGCGGGGACCGTCAGGCCGTCGAAGGTCGCGAAGTCGAGCGGGTTCGTGATGTCGACGACGATCGTGCCCGCGAGGGCGTCGCCGTAGGTCGCGATGACCGCATCCACCTCGGGATACGGCACGGCGAGGACCACCACGTCGCCGGCGACCGCGCCGCCGTCGCGGCCGAGGTACTCGACCGTGCTGCCACCGGCCGCTGCGACGCCGCCGATCGCCTTCGCCATGCTGCCGTTGCCGATGATGCTGACCGTGCTCATGAGATTCCTTCCCGGCTCTTCGCCGTATTTAGTTGATGCTTCAACTAATGTACGTCCGGATGGTTGAAGCGTCAAGCGATTGCTAGAATGGACGCATGACGACGAGCGACGACCTGGCCGGGCGCGAGCGCGATGCCTGGCTGGGGCTCGTCGCGCTGACGCAGCTCCTGCCTCCCGTGATCGACGGCCAGCTGTCGCGCGACTCCGCGGCGACGCACTACGAGTTCTTCGTGCTCTCGCGGCTGGCGGAGTCCCCGAACCGGCGCCTGCGGCTCGGCGCGCTCGCGACCGCCACCAACGCATCCGTCTCCCGCCTCAGCCACGTGATCACCCGGCTGGAGGCCCGCGGGCTCGTGCAGCGGATGCCCTGCGAGGAGGACGGCCGCGCCACCAACGCCGTGCTCACCGACGCGGGAGCCGAGTTCGTCGCGACCGCCGCCCCCGGGCACCTCGACACCGTGCGCTCGCGTGTGCTCGCGGCACTGACTCCCGAGCAGGTCGAGCAGCTCGCCGAGATCTCGTCGTCCATCGTCGGCGCCATCGACCCCGCGCGTCGCCCCAGCGACGCCTGCGAATCCATCGTCGCCGCGACCTCCACCCCCGACCGCAGCCGTCCGTAGCCCGCGAGCACAGCAAAATGGCTCGTTTCGGGCCGCATTCCGAGCACTTTTGCTGTGCTCGCGGGCTGCGGGCTGCGGGCTGCGGGCGGGTCAGTCGATGAGGTGGCGGGCGGCGAGGAGGCGGAGGACTTCGCGGCCCGCGGGCGGGCAGCGGTCGGCGTCGGCGGTCGTGACCCAGTGCAGGGCGCCGACCTCGGCCGACGGCGCGGGCGCCGCGTCGGTGTGCGCGCGGAAGACGCGCATGTGCACCATCCGCCCTTCCGCCTGGCCGTGCGCGAGCGTGCGCACCTCGAAGAGCTCCTCCAGCGCGTCCGGATCGAGCGTCAGCGAGACCTCCTCGTGCGCCTCCCGCGCAGCGGCCTGAGCGGCCGTCTCGCCCGGGTCGATCTTGCCGCCGGGCATGTAGTGCACCTCGCGCCCGCGGGCCGTCACCATGAGCACGGTGCGGTCGCGCACGAGCGCGATGGCGGCGACCTGGAGCGGAGGGAGGGTCATGCCTCCACGCTAGGCGATGGATGCGAGCGATGGATGCGAGCGATGGATGCGGGCGATGGATGCGGGCGACCCCACCCGCGGCCGTCCCGGTGCCATGCTGGACGGATGATCAGCGACGACACCGCCCGCGCCTTCGTCGACCAGTGGCTGGCCGACTGGAACGCCCACGACCTCGATGCCCTGCTCGCCCACTACGCGGACGACGTCGTCTTCACCTCTCCGCTCGCCGCGCGGCTCCTCCCGGGCAGCGGCGGCGTCGCCCACGGCAAGGCTGCGCTGCGCGAATACTGGACGGCCGGGCTGGCGGCCCTGCCCGACCTCCGGTTCGAGGTGCTCGACCACTACCTCGGGGTCGACACGATCGTGATCCGCTACCGCAACCAGGCCGGCGGCGTGGTCAGCGAGGTGCTGGAGTTCGACGGCGAGCTGATCGTGCGGGGGCACGGGACGTACCTGGCGGGCTGAACCGCCGCACCGCCGAACCGCCGAACCGCCGAACCGCCGAGCCGCCGGCGGCTATCCCTCCACCACCTGCTTGAGCTGCCGCAGCCCCTTCTCGAAGTCCGCCCCGACCAGCTTCTCGACGTTGAACAGCCGCGTCATGAGCGTCCGCGGGCTCTCCATCCGCCAGATCACGCGGGTGCCGTCCCCCTCCGGCGTCAGCACGAAACGGATGGCGTTGGTCGACCGGAAGGGCTTGGTGAAGTCGAGCGCGATGCCGACGCCGTCCGGGTCGACGGCCGTGACCTCCATGCGCCCGGCTCCGGCCTTGCGGTTGCCCGACCAGGCGTAGGTCGACCCGACCGTTCCCGGCTCGCCGGTGTACTCGCGGTGGAGGTCGGGGTCGAGCCCCTCCCACGGCGACCAGTCGATCCAGCCCGGGAGGTCCGCGAGGCGGCGCTGCAGTTGTTCGGGGGTCGCGGCGATGCGCTCGGTGCGCTCCACGACGGTCGTTGCGGCCATGCGGTCAGGCTAGCGCCTCTGGCCCCGGAGGTGGCGGCTGCGTAACGTGGGCATCCGGAGGTGCCGACCATGCCCCAGCCCACACCCCCGTCCGCCGCCGGACGGACCATGCTGCTCGACTCCGCGTCTCTGTACTTCCGCGCGTTCTACGGGGTGCCCGACACGGTGCGGTCGCCCGAGGGCGAGCCGGTGAACGCGGTGCGCGGGTTCCTCGACATCATCGCGCGGCTCGTCGGCGAGTTCGGGCCGGAGTCGCTGGTCGCGTGCTGGGACGACGACTGGCGCCCGCGGTGGCGTGTCGACCTCATCCCGAGCTACAAGGCCCACCGCGTCGCGCGTGAGGTGCCGGGCGGGGTGGACGTGGAGGAGACACCCGAGGCCCTCGTGCAGCAGGTGCCCGTGATCCGGGAGGTGCTGGACGCGCTCGGCCTCGCCATCGTCGGCGCCGCGCAGCACGAGGCGGACGACGTGATCGGCACCCTCGCCTCCCGCGGCGACGGGCCGGTGGATGTCGTGACCGGCGACCGCGACCTGTTCCAGCTGGTGGACGACGCGCACGATGTCCGCGTGATCTACACGGCGCGCGGGATGAGCAACCTCGAGGTGCTGACCGACGAGGTCGTGTCGGGCAAATACGGGGTGCGGCCCGATCAGTACGCCGACTTCGCGGCCATGCGCGGCGACACGTCGGACGGCCTCCCGGGCGTCGCGGGCGTCGGCGAGAAGACCGCCGCGGCGCTGCTGGCCGAGTACGGCTCGCTCGACGGCATCCGCGCGGCCGCGGCCGACGACTCCAGCCCGATGAAGCCGGCGGTCCGCGCCCGCTTCGCGGCGGCGACGGACTACCTGGACGTCGCGCCGCGCGTCGTCGAGGTCGTGCGCGACCTCGACCTCCCCGACGTGGATGCGCGGCTGCGCCGGCCGACCGCGGAACAGCGCGAGACGCTCGACGCGCTCGCCGCCCGCTGGGGCCTCGGGGGCTCGCTCGACCGGCTCCTCGCGGCCCTCCCCGACTGACCCACCGCCGATTACGCGGAAAGCACGGCTCGAACCGCCGAGTACGCAGACGATTCGCGCACTCGGCCGTCAGCGCGGCTAGACGCGGTCAGGCTCCCAGCGCCAGAGCTCGCGCTGGGCGAGCAGCGCGAGCTCGCGGAGCACGTCGAGGTCGAGCTCGCCGGTCTCGACGTCCCGCGGCGCGCGCCCGAACACGCAGAGCGCGCCGATGCGCGTGCCGTCCGGCGCCTCGACGGGGTAGCCGGCGTAGTAGCGCAGGTGCGCGGGACCGGTCACGACGCTGCTGGTCGCGAACCGCTCGTCGAGCTCGGCGTCGGGCACGACCATGCCGTCCGCCGAGGCGATCGTGTACTGGCAGGCGGACTGCTCGAGCGGGAACTCGCGCGTCGCCGTGCCCACCGCGGCGAGCGCCCACTCCTTCTCGGCGCCCAGGACCGTGAACATGGCGATCTCGGTGCCGAGCGTTCGTTGCGCCGTGCCCACCAGGCCGTCGAGGCGGGCGTCCCGGCCGCGTTCGCCCAGCCGCAGCCGCTCGATGGCCTCCACCCGCTCCTGCGTCGACCGCGGCGAGGGAGGCTCCACGTTCTGCTCGCGCAGCGCCGGCGCCAGCACGTCCGCGATGCGCCGGGCCCAGAAGAGGTAGTCGGCGGGCCCGCGGTGCCGGGTCGACTCGGCGTGCGGCGGCGCGGGCAGGGCGACGAAGAGCGCCCCCTCCTCCCGGCACACCCGTTCGGCCACATCGTTGAGCAGCCCGGCGTGCTCCTGCGCGATGCGGGTGGGGCCCTCGTCGTCCGGCGCGAACGCGCGGATCGGCTGGGCGCCGAGCCACACGACCGTCCCCTCGCCTCCGCGCGCCGCCTGCACCTCCCGGAGCAGGGAGCGGACGCGCCTGCCCCAGCGCTCGGGGTTCGGGAGGCGCAGCGAGTCCGCGAGCGTCGCGCTCAGCACGACCACGTCGTAGCGCTCCGGTCCGGCCGCGGCGACCAGCGACCGGAGCCGGCGCACCCCGGCCGAGGGATGGGCGACCACATCGACGACGGAGCCGCGACCGGTCGACGCGGCGAGCGCACGGGCGAGAGCGCCGGGCAGCGCGAGATCGTAGCTCGCGACGCCCCAGCCGACGACCGGTCCCGACCCCACCAGCAGCACCCGGGCGCTGCGCCGGCCGGCGACGAAACCCTGCGGGAAGTCGGCCGGACGCGCCAAGCCGGTGCGCACACCCACGACCCGCAGCAGCTGCGCCCGGGTCAGGAGGCGACGCCCCAGCGTCACACGTTCGGCATCCACTCGGTCGACGGTATCCCGGCATACGTCCGCGGACTAGCGGCGGCTCGCCGGGTCACCCGGAATGTGTGAGGCGGACCCCGTCAGCGCTGGTTCTGAAGCCAGTCGAGTGTTGGAAGCGGGCCTCCTCGACCCGCATCCCTCCCTCGCCGGTCACGGGAGGATGTGGCCGGCCGCGCGGAACAGCCGGTACCACTCCTCGCGGGTCAGCGGCAGGTCCGAGCCGGCGGCGGCGTCGCGCACGCGCTGGGCGTTCGTGGTGCCGAGGACGACCTGGATGCCGGCGGGGTGCCGGGTGATCCAGGCGGTCGCGATCGCGGTCGGGGTGACGCCGTAGGCCGCGGCGAGCTCGTCGATGACGTCGTTGAGTTCGGCGAAGTGCTCGCGGTCGCCGAGGAAGACGCCGTCGAAGAAGCCTTTCTGGAACGGCGACCAGGCCTGCAGGGTGATGTCGTGCAGCCGGGCGTGGTCGAGGATGCCGTTGTCGCGGTCGATCGACTGCGGGAGGCCGGCCATGTTGGCGGCGACGCCCTGGGCGATGAGCGGTGCGTGCGTGATGCTCAGCTGCACCTGGTTGGCGACGATCGGCTGCGAGACGTACCGGCGCAGGAGGTCGATCTGGCCGGGCGTGTGGTTGGAGACGCCGAAGGCACGCACCTTGCCGGCCGACTGGAGCTCGTCGAACGCGGCGGCGACCTCCTCGGGCTCCACGAGGGTGTCGGGGCGGTGGAGCAGCAGGAGGTCGAGGTAGTCGGTGCGCAGCGCGGCGAGGGACTCGTCGACGGTGGCGAGGATGTGCTCGCGCGAGAAGTCGAAGTAGCCGTCGCGGATGCCGACCTTGGACTGGATGACGACCTGGTCGCGCTCGGCGGCCGGGATCGCGCCCGCGTCGCCGAACCGCCGCTCGCTGCCGTGCCGCTGCTCGCCGTAGATGTCGGCGTGGTCGAACACGGTGACACCGGCGTCGCGGGCGGTGCGCACGAGGGTGCGGATCTCCTCGTCGGACAGGGGTTCGATGCGCATGAGGCCGAGGACGATGTTGGACGCGTCGACGGCGACGCCGGGGAAGCTGAAGGTTCGCATGCCTCCCATCCTCCTCCCGTCAACCCCCTCCTCATGCAAGACGACCCGGTCTACCGTTCGGACAACGGGAGAAGAACGCCCGCGGATCAACAGGAGGAAGCCATGACGATGACACCCGAGATGCAGCTCGCCGTTGAGGACTTCCGCACCGAGACCGACCTGGGTGCCCGCCCGTCGCCCGCCCGCCCCCGGTACATCGTCCACGCGCTGGGCCGGGATTTCCGGGTGAGCGACGAGATGGCGCAGATCTTCGTGCGCCAGGTCGAGCGCGTCGCGGCCGACGACAGCTCCGCCCTCGTGGTGCTGCGGCACGAGGAGGGCGTCGAGCTGCTGATGGTGACCGACGACAACTCGTTCAGCATCCGGACGCTGCCGTAGGCCGTTACCCTCGGAGGGTGACGGATGCGGGCGACGAGGAGGCGGTGGCGGCTCTCGGGGCGGTGATCGCCGAGGTCGTCGCGATGCTGCGGGAGTTCGGGGCCCGCGAGGAGGCGCTCGCCACCTACGAGGACCGGCAGCGCAAGCTCCTGATCATGCGCGAGCCGGTGCTGCGCCCCGCGGGGCGGGTGTGGCGGCTCGGGGTGCTGCTGTTGGATGCCGACGGCGGACTCCACGCGACCGGCACCATCGTCCGCGCCACCGAACCGGGCCGCATGCAGTACGTGTCGGTTTCGGCGGAGACGCGCCGGGCCTACCGTGCGGCGGCCGAGCGCGGGCACTTCCGCGACGGCGAGACGGTCAACTTCGACGCCGAGCCCGTGGCGTTGGAGGTCGACGCACTGCGGGAGGCCGGCGAGACCGGCCGTGGCCCGCTGTTCCTGCGCGAAGGGCGCGTGCTGGTGCGCTGGAGCGCGGCCGTCGCGGACGCGGACGCCCGCGACGCCGTCGGCTACCTGCGGGAGCGGGCCGACCTGCTGGCCAACCCGCCCCAGGGCGCCTGACGGTGAAGGCGCCTGACGCTCAGGGCGCCCGCCGCTCAGAGCGCCTGACGCTCAGTTGGCCGTCGCGGCCCCGCCGCTCTTCTTGCCGGTGATGTCGTCGATTTTGGAGGCCGCCTTGTCGGTCGCCTTGCCGACCGCGTCGCCGACGGTCTCGCCGATGTCGGAGGCGGCGCGGGACGCGAAGTCCTTCACGTCGTCCTTGACCTGCTGCACCGGGGCGGACCCGGTGAAGTCCCGCACGCGCTTGCGCATGTCGTCGTAGGCGCCCCGTCCGGCGCGCGAACCGATGACGAACCCGAGGGCGGCCCCTGCCACGAAGATGAGTAGTTTCATGCCGCGAACGGTACGCGCGCCGGGCGTGGGGCGACAGGGGGCGCGGCGGAGCAGAATGGCGGCGTGACCGATCTCATCCGCGACGACGACGCGAACGCGCGGGTCGTCGTGCTGGTCGAGGGCGCCAGCGACCGCGCGGCGGTGCACGCGGCGGCCGCCGTACTCGGTCGCGATCTCGCGGCGGAGCGCCTGGCGGTCGTCCCGATGGGCGGCGCGATGAGCGTCCGCCGGTTCGTCGAGGCGCTCGGGAGGCGCAGCGCTGCGGACCGCCCGGGCGGCGGCCCCGAGGTGCGCGGCCTCTGCGACGCGGCCGAGCGCCCGTTCTACGAGCGCGCCGGCCTCCCCGAGGCGGCGATCGCCGTCTGCCGCCCCGACCTGGAGGGCGAGCTGATCGACGCGCTCGGCCTCCCGGCGGTGGAGGAGGTCCTGGCGCGGGCCGGCGATCTGAAACTGTTCCGCACCTTCCAGAACCAGCCGGCGCAGCGTGCGCGGCCCCCGGAGGCGCAGCTCCACCGCTTCTTCGGCACGACCTCCGGACGCAAGGAGCAGTACGGCCGGCTGCTGACCGCCGCCCTCGCACCCGACCGCCTCCCGGAGCCGCTGCTGGCCGTGCTCGCGGCGCCCCGGCCCGCGTAGGGTGGAGCGCATGTCTGCGCTCGACGACCGCCTGGCCACCATCTTCGCCGCCCGCGACCGGGCCGACATGGCCCCGACGATCGCGGCCTTCCTGGAGGTGCTGGCCGAGCATCCCGACGACGCGCAGGTACTCTACGAGGTCGGCGGATCGTACGACACCGCGGGCGAGGAGGACACGGCGGCCGGGTATTACGAGCGCGCGCTGGAGCGGGGCCTCACCGGCGAGACGCTGCGAAAATGCCTGCTGCAATACGGCAGCACCCTGCGCAATCTCGGCCGGTACGACGAGTCGCTCGCGGTGCTCGATCGGGCGCGCGCCGAGTTCCCCGATTCGGAGTCGGTGCAGACGTGGCACGCCCTCTCCCTGCACGCCGCCGGACGCAGCGACGCGGCGGTCGCGGAGCTGATGGAGCTGGCCGCCGACCGCATCCGGACGCCCGACCTGCTGCGCTACGAGGCGGCGCTGCGCGGCAACGCGGAGTACCTGCGGACGGTCGACCGCGAGCAGCACCCGGTGGGGTAGCCCGCTATCCCGGCTCCGCCACCGCCAGCCGGAACCGCTCCGGCGCGCGCTCGCCGTGCAGCGCGAGCCGTGCGAGCACGTTGCCGAGCGCCGGGCCGAACTTGAAGCCGTGGCCCGAGAAGCCGGTCGCGACGGTCACGGGGCCGACCCGGTCGAGCACGAAGTCGGAGTCGGGGGTCGTGTCGTACAGGCAGCTGATGGCGCTGGGGCGGGTCGAATCGACGCCGGGCACCCACTCGGCGACGTAGCGCTGCAGCCGCGCCAGCCGCTCGGGATCGATCGTGCGATCGCGGTCGTCGGGGTCGACGACCGGCCCGTACCCGTGGGCGCCCACCTTCACTCCCTCCCCCGGGGTGAGCAGCCCGTAGACGCTCGGGATCTCGGGGTCGAGCGGATGGTGCACGAAGCTCGGCCACAGGCTCTCGTCGTCCGCCGGGCCGGGCAGCAGCGGGAAGTGGGCGGGCTGCTCCTCCGTGACGCGCACGTCCGGCAGCTCGGCGCCGTGGTGCGAGAGCCAGTCGCCCGTGAGCTTGGGAGTCCACGATCCGGCCGCGACGACCAGGCGGGCCGCACGGTGCTCCCCGTCGGCGGTGGTCACCACGACGCCGTCGCCGTCCGCGTCGATGCCGAGCACGCGCACGCCGAAGCGCAGCTCCGCGCCGGCGGCCTCGGCCGAGTCGAGCAGGGCCTCGATCGCGGCGTCGGCGTGCAGCCTCCCGCCGCCCGGGCTGAACAGCACGTCGTCCTCGAACTTCAGGCCCGGCCAGCGCTCGGCGGCCTCGGCCCCGCGCAGGCGCTCCGACGGCAGGTCCTCCGCGGTCATCGCCGCGGCGATCGCGTCGAGCGCCTTCGGGTCGCCGTGGTCGAGCGCGCCGGTCCGGTCGAACACCGTGCGGCCGCACTGCTTCTCGAGGCGCTCCCAGCCGGCAGCGGCGCTGACCGTCAGCTGCACGTAGTCCGCGGTGTCGTAGCCGTAGCGGAAGATGCGGCTCGCGCCGTGCGAGGAGCCGCGGTCGTGCCCGCGCTCGAACGCCTCCAGCAGCAGCACGCGGGAACCGGCCTCGGCGAGCGAACGTGCGGCGGCCGCGCCGACGACGCCGGCCCCGATGACGATGGTGTCGACGGTCATGCTGGCCACGTTAGCCGCCGAGCCTGTGCGGGGGGATGGCGCGTTACGCCGCCTTTCGCCGCGACGGCGGCGCCTACCGCGCGGTCTCCGCCGGAGCACCCTCGCGCGTGATGATGGCGGCGTCGCCGTCCTCGTCCAGCTTCACGCGCAGCGGCTTGCGGAACGCACGGGTCAGGACCAGCAGGGTGATGATGCCGATCGCCAGCCAGACGATCCCGTACTCGAGCGCGTCGAGGTGGAGGTTGGCCCAGAGCACCCCGGTGAGCAGCATCCCGATCGCGGGCAGCACGATGTTGCGCGCGATCTGCGACGCACCGCGCCGCTCCTTGCGGCGGAGGGCGAAGTGGATGATGACCGTCGCGTTCACCACGGTGAAGGCGACGAGCGCGCCGAAGTTGATCATCGACGACACGAACTCGAGCGTGAACGCGGCGGCGAGCAGCGAGACCGCGCCGACGAGGAGCACGGCCGTCGACGGGGTGCGGAAGCGCGGGTGCACGTAGGAGAGGAAGCGGGAGAGCCGGCCGCTGCCGTTGCGCGCCATGACGAAGATCATCCGCGAGACGCTGGCGTGCGAGGCGAGGCTCGACGCGACCGCGGCCGCCACCGCCGCCGAGATGAACAGGATCTGGAAGAGCATGCCGCCGGTCTTGAGCGCGATCTCGGGCAGGGTGTCGTCGGTGAAGTGGAAGCCGGCCATGGTGGGGAACCGCGACTGCGCGAACCAGGCGGCGACGAAGAAGATCGTGCCGCCGATCAGCAGCGCGAGCACGATCGCGCGCGGCACGGTCCGCGCGTCCTTGGCCTCCTCGGTGTACATCGTGATCGCGTCGAACCCGATGAAGGAGAAGCACACGACCGTCGCCCCGCCGATCACGGCGGTCAGGTGCACGCCCGAGTGGAAGAGCGGCGTCAGACTGAAGGCGGTCCCGTTGCCGGACCCGGAGTTCAGGGCGGCCCAGGTGAGCGCGACGAACACACCGATCAGCACGATCTGGAACGCGACGAGGATGCCGTTGAGCTTCGACGTCGACGACATGCTGAACAGGTTCATGGCCGTGATGGCGGCGACGTAGCCGACCACCCAGATCCATCCCGGCACCTGCGGGAAGAACGACTCCAAGTACAGGCGCACGATGAGGGCGTTCACCAGCGGCAGCAGGAGGTAGTCCAGCAGCGACGACCAGCCGACCAGGAAGCCGACGTTGGGGTGGATGGTCTCGGAGGCGTACGTGTACGCCGACCCCGCGGACGGGTAGACCCGCGTCATGCGGCCGTAGCTGAGGGCGGTGAACACCATCGCGACGAGCGCGACCAGATAGGCGGAGGGGACGACGCCGTTCGTCTCGCCCGTCACGATGCCGAACGTGTCGAACACCGTCATCGGCGTCATGTACCCCAGCCCGAGCCCGACGATCGCCCAGAGCCCGAGGGACCGGCGCAGGGAGGTGGGCGGGGTTAATGCGGGCACGCGAGCTCCTTCGCTCAGTCGACGAGACGAGTCATCGTATGCACGGCCACGCACGGACGGCGAATCGGGATTCGACTGATCGCATTGCAGAATCGGCAATCGGCGACCGAAAACGCAGCGAATCGGCGATTTCGCGGCGGATTCCGCCTGTGAGGATTCTCAGCGTCGGGACGGACCGGGCGCGTGCGACCGACCGGCCACCCGCGCCGCGACCGCCACCAGCAGGACGAGCGCCGCGGCGGCGAATGCGGCCACGGCGACCGGGGCGGACGGGAGCGCTCCGCCCAGCCGGGAGACGCCGATCCACGCCAGACCCCACGCCGCGGCGACGGCGGGTGCCAGCCGGCCGCCGTCCCAGAGGGCGAGCGCGCAGCACAGCACCGCGACCACGGCGATCACGATCAGCCCCCAGGCGTGCGGGCTCCATCCGAACCCGTCGAAGCCCGCTTCGGTCAGCCCGGCCGCGATGTTCGCGACCGTCGCGACCATGACCCAGCCCAGGTAGAGGCCCACGGTGCCGTCGAACAGGATCGCGTCGGCCGTCGTCCCGCCCGGGTGGGCGCGCAGCAGCACGAACGTCACGATGAGAACGACCAGCAGCGCCGCGATCACGCCGACGCTCAGCGCGAGGAGCCCGGCCTGCACCGAGAGGATCCACGCGGCGTTCAGCAGGAGCGAGGCGACCATCCAGTATCCGACGCGCCGCTGCCGGTCGCGCCCGGCCTGCGAGGGGAGCGCCTGCCAGATCGCGTAGAGCACGAGTCCGCCGTAGATCACCGACCAGATGGCGAACGCCGGGCCGGCGGGGGCCAGGAGGGTCGCGTCGGCGCTCAGCGCGCCGCCCGCGACGCGCGGGATGGGCGTGCCGCCCACCAGTCCCGAGCCGACGACCGCGCCGACGAGGGCCGCGACGGCCGAGGCGATCACGACGGTCTGGCGCACGCGGTCGGCCGCGACGGGCCGCACCGCCGATCGCGCGGGATCCCCGGTCAGAGTGCTCATGCGGGTCACGGTAGACCGACGGCCCGCTGCGGAAAAGGGTGCGCCGAGAGCTTTGTCAAGGTAGCCTTGACAACGATGACAGCAGAACGGGATGCGGTCGACGCACTGGCCGAGACGGTGCGGGCGCTGACCGAGCGCGCGACCGGAGCGGCCGACCGCACACGGGCGCTCGACTTGGTGGCGCGCGGGGTCGCCGTGCGCGAGCACGCCGATGCGGCCCTGGCCGCGCTGGTCGACGCCGCACGCGCGGCGGGCGCGACCTGGCAGGACGTGGGACGCACGCTCGGCACGAGCCGGCAGGCGGCCTTCCAGCGCTTCGGGCATCCCGTGGATCCGCGGACAGGAGAACCCATGGACACGACACCTCTGACCGGTGCCGGCGAGCTGGCGACCGAGATCTTCGGCGAGCTGGAGGCGGCCCGCTTCGACGCGGTCACCGCGCGGTTCGACGAACGGATGGCGGAGGCGCTCGACGCCACGGGCCTCGGCGACGTGTGGGCGCAGATCGCGAGCGCGGTGGGCGCGTTCGAGGGCGCGGGCGAGCCCACCGCCCGGCGCCTGGGCGACCTCACGGTCGTCGACGTGCCGCTGCGCTTCGAGGCGGGGCACATGGTCGGACGGGTGACGCTGCATCCCGACCGGCGGGTCGGCGGTCTGTTCGTGCTCGACCCCGCACAGGCGGACGGCGCAGCGGGAGGCACAGCATGACCGCGGCGGCGCCCGAGGCCACCATCGACCAGACCGTGCGCCCCGACCGGCCGGCCCGGGTGCCGTGGCTCGCCGTCGGCGCGTACATCGTGGTCGCCTTCGGGCTGGCCTGGCTCGTCGCCCTGCCGCTCTGGCTCGACGGAGGCCTGAGCAACCCGATCGCTCCGCTCCTCCTGATCGCGATGATGTTCACGCCCACGATCGGGGCGCTGGTCGCGGTGTTCCTCGTGCAGCGGCCACGGCCGCGCTCCGTGCCGGAGTACCTGGGGATGTGGCCGCTGCGCCCGGCGTGGCGGCTCATCGGCCTGACGCTCGCGGGCATCGTCGGCTCCATCGCGATCTCCGTCGCCGCGGTGTTCCTGGCGACGGCGGTCGGCGCGGTTCAGCTCGATCTGACCGGGTTCTCGGGGTTCGCCGAACAGCTGCGCACCCAGCTCGCGGCGTCGGGCGTGGAGCAGCAGCTGCCCGTCCCGGTCGGCGTGCTGGTGGCCGTGCAGTTGCTCACCATCCCGTTCGCCGCACTGTTCAACGGGTTCGTGACGGTCGGCGAGGAGCTCGGCTGGCGCGGGTGGCTGCTCCCGAGCCTGCGGCCGCTCGGCACCTGGCCCGCGCTCCTGATCAGCGGCGCGGTCTGGGGCCTCTGGCACAGCCCGCTCATCCTGCTCGGCTACAACTTCGCCGAGCCGAACCTGCTCGGCGTGCTGCTCATGACGGCGGGATGCACGGCCTACGGCGTGCTCATCGGCTGGCTGCGCCTGCGCTCCGGCTCGGTCTGGCCCGCGGTGTTCGCGCACGGCGCCTTCAACGCCTCGGCGGGCGTCGGTGCGCTGCTGCTGGCCGCGGGCTCGCCTGCGTCGCCGTTCGCGCTGCTCCCGCTCGGTTGGACTGGCTGGATCGTGTGCACGGTCATCGCGGTCGTGCTGGTGCTCTGCGGGCAGTTCCGCCGGCAGCCGACGCTGGTCAGGAAGACGCCGCTGCCCGCGCGCTGACGAGGGTGGAGCCGCGCTCGTCGTCCCGCTCCACGGCGGCGACGAGCCCGGCCGCCTCGAAGAGCGCCGCGCTGACGGGAGCCTGCTCGTCGCTCGCCTCGATCAGCAGCACGCCGCCGGGCGCCAGCCAGTCCGCCGCCTCGGCGGCGATCCGGCGGTGGACGTCCAGCCCGTCGGCCCCGCCGTCGAGTGCGACGGCGGGCTCGTGGTCGCGCGCCTCCGGGGGCATGTGCGCGATCTCGCGCGTCGGCACGTAGGGCGCGTTGACCGCGATCACGTCGAACGCGCCGCGCAGCTCGCCGGGCAGTGCCGAGAAGAGGTCGCCCTCGAAGACGCGGCCCCTCGGTACGAGGTTGGCGCGCGCGCAGCGCACGGCCGCCGGCTCGACGTCTGCCGCGAAGAGGCGCGCGCCGGGCGCCCGGGCGAGCACCACCGCTCCGATCGCACCGGCGCCGCAGCACAGGTCGAGCACCGTGGCGCGGGGCCGGGCCGCAGCCTCCTGCGCCGCCCGCTCCGCGAGCCGCTCGGTGCGGTGCCGGGGCACGAAGACCCCCGGCTCGACGTGCAGCCGCATCCCGGCGAACTCCGCCCAGCCGAGCAGCGGCTCCAGGGGCTCGCCGGCCACGCGGCGGACGACGAGCCGTTCCAGCTCCGCCTCCGAACCGGCGGCGGCCTCGATCAGCAGCGCCGCCTCGTCCTCCGCGAAGACGCAACCCGCGGCGCGGAGGCGCGCGACGAGGGCGGGGTCGGCCGAGGCACCGGGGTCGATCACACCGTCATGCTAACCGCCGGTGCCCGGGCGCCCCGCGCTCCGCCGGCTCAGTACGGCGTCGACGCGAGCAGCCGGGCGAGGTGCGCCGCGTTCTTCGCCACGCTCGCGTTCGTGCTCGCCGTGCTCTCGGGGGTCTCGTCGAGGTCCTTGTAGTCCACGGTCTGCATCGCCTCGCCGTTCCAGTAGGTCGCACCCTGCGACGGGATGCTGAAGCCCACGTCGTTCAGCCCCTGGAAGAGGTCGGCGATGATGGCGTGCGCGCCGTCCTCGTTGCCCACGACACCGACGACGGCGACTTTGCCCTCCACGAGCGGGCGCCCGTCGGCGTCGGTCTCGGAGAGCTCGGCGTCGAGACGCTCCAGGACCCGCTGCGCGATCGACGAGAGGTGGCCCATCCACGTCGGGGTGACGATCACGAGGATGTCGGAGGCGATGACCTGCTGCCGGATCTGCGGCCACTGGTCGCCGTCGCCCTCGTCGAGCGAGACGCCGGGCTTGATGTCGTAGTCGGCCAGGCGCACGGCCGTGCCGGTGACGCCGTGGGTGGTGAGCTCGTCGAGGAGCTGCGTGGCGAGGAGCTGGCTGCTCGACTCGGCCGGCGACGGCTTGAGCGTGCAGACGAGCGCCAGGGCGGACAGGGGTCGTGTGCGATCGGTCATACCCTGCACGCAACCCTCTGGACGACCCGCGCGCAACCCGGTTGACAGCCGGCCGCGGCATGGACGAACGGCCCGGTTGCGCGACTGCACTGGCGAAACATCCCACGCCGCGTACTATCGGCCGGGACATCCCATCCGACGACGACGGAAAGCGAGCGGGAGAGGCATGCAGGTGTTCCACGTCTACATCGACGACCTCCGCTTCACCTTCGTGGACCGTGCGCCGGTCGACGAGCTCAAGGAGCGGGTCGTCCAGGCGAGCCGCAGCGACGGCGACTTCGTCGCCATCACGCAATCGAGCCGGCCGCCGACGGAGCTGTTCGTGACGTGTCAGACCCGTGTGCGCATCGAGACGGCGACCATCCCGCGCGAGACCGCCGCCGATCACGCCTCCGGCGACGACGAGGACGACGCGTTCTGGTTCGACTTCGACTCCCTCTCCTGATGCCGAGGGGATGACGATGTCGCTCTGGCTCGAGACCGCCCCCGCCATCCCCACCGATCCGTTCGAGTGGGACGGCCGCTACGACACGGTCGTGGTGGGCGCGGGGCTGACCGGGCTCGCGACCGCCGTGATGCTGGCACGCTCGGGAGGCCGCGTCGCGGTGCTCGAGGCGCGCACCGTCGGCGCCGTCACCACCGGCAACACGACCGGCAAGGTCAGCCTGCTGCAGGGAACGACGCTCGCGGGCATCCGTCACCGCACCTCCGACCGCGTGCTCTGCGCGTACGTGGACGGCAACACGGCCGGCCAGGGCTGGCTGCTCGACTTCCTCGACGCCCAGGGCGTCCCCTACGACGTGCGGGATGCCGTCACGTACGCCACGACCGGCGACGGCGCGGAGCAGCTGGAGGCCGAACTCGCCGCACTCCGGGCGGCCGGCCTCCCCGCCGTTCACGCAGCGAACGCGCCCGAGCTGCCGTTCGCCGTCGAGAGCGCGCTCACCCTCGGCGGCCAGGCGCAGGTGCACCCGCTGCTCGTGCTCGCGGCGCTCACGGCCGAGCTGCGGCGTCTCGGCGGCCGCGTGGTCGAGGGCGAGCGGGTGACGGCCATCTCGGCCTCCTCCCCCGCCGTCGTCACCAGCACGTCGGGCCGCACGCAGGCCGATCAGGTCGTGCTCGCGACGGGCACGCCCATCCTGGACCGCGGCCTCTACTTCGCGAAGACCGCCGCCGAGCGCTCCTACGTCGCCGCGTTCCGCGTGCCCGGCGACCTGCCGCGGGCGATGTACCTGTCCGCCGAGACCCCGGCGCGCTCCCTGCGCCAGGCGACCGACGCGCAGGGCGACCTGCTGCTCGTCGGCGGCAACGGGCACCCGGTCGGCCGCGCCGACTCCCCCGCGGAGCGGCTCGCCGAGCTCACGTCGTGGGCGGAGGCGCGGTTCCCGGGCGCCCAGCGCACGCAGTGGTGGGCCGCGCAGGACTACCGCTCGGCCAACCACGTACCCTTCGTCGGCTGGCTGCCGCGGGGCCGCGGCCGCGTCTTCCTCGCGACCGGCTACGCCAAGTGGGGCATGACCAACGCGGTCGCCGCGGCGCTCAGTCTCGCCGCCGACCTCACCGGCGAGACGCTCGAGTGGGCACGCGTGCTCCACCACCGGGTGACCCGCCCGGGCGACCTCGCCGAGGGCGTCGCCATGAACGCGTCCGTCGGCGCATCCGCCGCCGCGGGATGGACGGGCGCCGCCACCGCGCCCGAGATCGCCGACGCCCCGACGCCGGCCGAAGGGACGGGAGCGGTCGTCCGGCGAGGCGTCGCACCCGCCGGGATCTCCACCGTCGACGGTGTCACCTGCGCCGTCGCAGCCGTCTGCACCCACCTCGGCGGCGTCGTCCGCTGGAACGACGCCGAGCTCTCCTGGGACTGCCCGCTGCACGGCTCCCGGTTCGCGCCCGACGGCTCCGTGCTGGAGGGCCCGGCCACCGAACCGCTCGCCCCGGTGCCGTCTCCGCTGGGCCACGCAGGGCAGGACGAGGGACCCGCGTCCCGCGTGGAAGGCTAGTCAGACCGGTCCATCCCGCAGTAGGGTCGCGGCATGACAATTCCGAACGACGAGAACACGCCGCACGAGCCGACCGGCGCCCCCGCCGGGTCGGACGCTCCACCGCCCGTCCCGCCCGTCCCGCCGGCGTCGCCGGCTCCGGACGCGGCCCCGGCCGCCTCGCCCGAGCCGTCCGCTCCGGTCGAGCCGTCCGCTCCGGTCGAGCCTCCCGCGCCGCCGGCCGCCCCGGCCGCGCCCGCCGCCGACCTCCCGCCCGCGCCTCCCGCGCCGTCCGCCTTCCCGGCGTACGGTGCCACGCCGGGTGCACCGGCCGTCGCACCGAGCGCGCCGCCGACGACGGTCAACGCGGCCTTCTGGCTGTTCATCGCCTCGGCGGTCGTCAGCGTGATCAGCGGGATCATCACGATCGTGTCGATCGGCGGCACGCGGCAGCAGCTGATCGACAGCCTGCAGAACAGCTCGACGGACCTGCGCGGCGTGACCACCGACCAGTTCGTCGACGGGGCGATCGCCCTGGGCACCACCTGGGCTATCGTCACGCTGATCTTCTGGGCGATCGTCTTCGTCCTGTTCGCGTTCTTCGCGCGCCGGGGTGCCAACTGGGCCCGGATCGTGCTGACGGTCCTCACCGTGATCTCGCTGCTCAACGTCGCCGCGGGCCTGGGCGCGGGCGCCCTCCAGGTGGTGCTGTCGATCATCGCCGTGGTGCTGCTCTGGCTGCGCCCCTCGAGCGACTACTTCAACGCGGTCAAGGCGGCCAAGGCGCCACGCGCCTGACCCGTTCCCCCTCGAAGGGCCGTGGCATCCGCCGCGGCCCTTCGTCGTTTCGCCCCTCTGCTGCTCCGTGGCGCCCGCGTCAGGCGTTCTCGTCCTGGGCCGCGCGCAGGTCGCGTTCCGCGGCGCGGAGGGCGGTGTGCGCCGCCGAGATGCGCTTGCGCAGGTCGCGTTCGGCTGCGCGCGACTCGGCGAGCTCCTCGGTCGTGCGTTCGAGCCGGCGCTGCAGGGTGTCGCGTTCGGCCTCCAGGTCGCTGCGGCGGTCGACCTCGGTGTCGAGCTCGTCGTCCAGGCCCTCCGTCTCGGCACGCGCCCGCTCCACGGCCTTCTCGGCGGTGCGGAGGCGGCGCTGACGTTCGCGCCGCTCACTCGCGCTCTCACGGTCGGACGGTTCGGGCTCGGCGCGGGACGCGTCGGTCCCGGTCTTCGCCCTCGCCTCCGTCTTCGCGGGCCGCGAGGGCGGCGGCGCGTCCACATCCACCGGCAGCGCGACCGCGTCGGAGACGTCCACCTGATCGACACCGGTGGATTCGAGCGCGCGCAGCAGCATCCCGCTGCGCACCGCGGCCGCGGCCGCCGCGTCCACGACGGCCGCCTGCAGCGTCTCCTCCACTTCGCGCTCGACCGCGGCGCTCAGCCCGAGCCCGTGCGTGGCCTTCTGCAGCAGCCGCTGGCGGTCGCGGGTGAGCTCGCGGATCGCCGCCCGGTCGCGGTCGGCGAACGCGGCGCGCATCCGGTCGCCGATCTCGAGCACGTCCTCGACAGTGTCGGGATGCTCGCGCACCAGCGCGTTGATCGCCGCAGCGGAGGCGGTCGGCTTGCGGAAGGCGCGGATCTCCTTCGCCAGGTCGCGGTCGGCTCCTGCCGCGGCAGCGCCCCGCCGCTCCACGAACTCGGCGGGCGCGGCGGCATAGAGCTCGCCGGCGACCTCCCGCAGATCCATGCCGCGAGCATACGCGCGACGGAGGCCGCCGTCCCCCGGCTCAGTGGTCGCGGAGCTCCTCGATCAGCGCCGCCTTGTTCTTCCTCGAGTAGCCGCTGAGGCCGAGCTCCTTGGCCCGCTTCTTCAGCTCGGGCACGGTCCAGTCGTCGTACGACCCCGATTCGCCGCCCTTCCGGCCGACCGACGAGCGCCCGCGAGCGGCGGCCGCGTTCGAGATCCGCGCCGCCTTCTCCTTCGAGTCGCCCTCGTCGCGCAGCTTCTCGTACAGCTTCTCGTCCTTCAGCTGGGGCTGTCCCGGCATGATGCGCTCCTCTCCGTGCATCCGGCATCCGTGGATGGATGTGCCGCGCACGGTACCCCGCGGCGTCGCGCTCGTCAGGGGGTCGGCGTGCCGGGGGTCGGTGTTCCGGGGGTCAGGCCGGCCCGCACCTGGTCGAGCAGCGCCGACGCGACCGTGTCGAACGGCTCGAGGTCGTGCGTCGCCCGGCTGAGGATGACGCCGCCCTCCGCCGCCGCGAGCAGCAGCGTCGCGGTGCGCTGCGCCGTCTCGGCCGGCAGCCCGCCCCGGGTGAGGAGCTCGGCGAGGTGCCCGCGCCACGCCGTGAAGGCGGCGGCGGCGCGCTCGCGCAGAACGTCGGTGTCCGCATCCACGGTCACCGCCACCAGCGCGCAGCCCGCCTCGAACCCGGAGCGGGTCAGGAGCAGGCGCCAGGTGTCGAGGAACAGCTCCGCGACCCGGTCGGCCGGCTCCCCCGCGCGCTGGTCGAGCAGCGTCACCGCGTTCTCGGCCGAGCGGTCGACGGCGGCGGCGATGAGCTCGTCCTTGCCGCCGGGGAAGTGGTGGTAGATCGAGCCGCGCGGCGCTCCCGTCACCTCCAGCACCTCCGAGAACGAGGTGCCGGCGAGGCCCCGGGTGGCGAGCAGGCGGATGGCGCCGTCGACCATGCGCGAACGGACGTCTGCGGGCACGGGCGTGCTCCATCCCGACGGGGGTCTTGACTATGACGACCGTCATAATCTACCGTCTATGTATACCATCATAGTTTTGACAGGAGCAGGCACCATGCCCATGATCGACGTCTACGCCCCCACCACCCTCTTCCCGGCCGACGCGGACGTGCGGCTCGTCGACGAGCTCACCCACGCCGTCCTCCGCGCCGAGGGGGTTGCCCAGCCCGGGCCGTTCCACCTCGACAACACGGCGGCCTTCATCCACCGCCTCCCCGAGACCGCCCTCGGCACCGCGGCGACCCCCACGGCGCCGATCGTGCGCGTGCAGATCGTGACCCCGCCCGGCTCCCTCGACCGCGACGGCCAGCGCACCATCACCCGGGAGGCGACCGAGATCGTCCGCGCGGCCGCCGGCAGCGAGGTGCGCACCTGGGTCATCCTCACCGAGGCCGCCGAGGGCGGCTGGGGCATCCAGGGCACCGCGTTCGGCGTGGAGGAGTTCACGGCGCTCGCGAAGGCGGCCGCCGCCGCGGGGTGATCCGAGCGGACAGACGAAGGGCCGCCCGGTCGTCGACCGGGCGGCCCTCTGTACGCGAGCGAAGGCTACTCCTGCGACGAGCCCTCGGTCGCGGCTCGAGTCGCCGTGCGGCGTCGCCACAGGGCGAGCAGCAGGGCCGCGACGCCCGCCAGGAGCGCGCCGGAGGCGATGCCGAGCGGCAGCGTCACCGACGAACCCGTGCTGGCGAGCGTGCCGGCGCCCGTGGCGGCCGGTCCAGCGCCCGGGTCCGTCGAACCCGGTGCGGCGACGAGGGTCAGAGCGCCCCAGCCGATCAGGGCGCCCTGCGCGTCGACGACCGCCAGCTTGTGCGCGCCGAGCGCCGCATCGGCCGGGATCGTGACGCTGAAGGCGCCTCCGTCGACGACGGCCGTGGCGAGCGGGCGCGGGGTCGAGAAGAGCACCGGGGTGACCGTCTCGCCCTCGTTGGCGCCGCCGAGCAGGGTCACGTGCACCACGCCGCCAGGCACGGCCGTCGCCGGCACGCGGACCGGGCCGCGCGTCGCGTCGGTCAGGTCGGCCTCGGTGATCGGGTCCGGACCGGGAATGACCGGCGTGGTGAGCGTGGAGGCGCACGTCGCGCAGGTCGCACCGAGCGCGCCTACCGCGGCGGTCGCCGCAAGCGTGCCACCCGACGAGGTCTTCGAGACGACGGCGGTGAAGGAGACGGTCGCCGTACCGCCGGTGGCGGTGTCCGGGACGCTCCACGTCAGAGTCGTGCCGCTCAACGCCAGGCCGGCCGGCAGCGACGACGCGTCGATCGTCGCGTCGTCGAGAACGTCGGCGAGGTCCACCGTCGCCGTCGCGCCGGCGAGCACGATCTGGCCCGTGTTCTGCGCGGTCAGCGTGTAGGTGATCTCCTGCTCGGGTGCGACCTCGCCGTCGACCGGGTCGGAGGCGAGGCCGAGGGTCCACGTCGACGGCCACGCGGGCTTGTCGGCGTCGAACAGCCAGTCCTGGAAGAAGGCGCCGAGATCGCGACCGGAGAGCGCCTCGGCGAGGACGATGAAGTCCTCGGTCGTCTTGCTCTGGCCGGCGTACCGCTGGACCCAGTTCTTCATGATGGCGTCGAACGCGGTCTGCCCGACGGACTGGCGCAGCGCCTCCAGCGCCATCGCGCCGCGGGTGTAGACCTGCCAGTCGAAGAGGTCCGCCGGGTCGGTCATGGCCGCGGGCGGGATCGTCCAGCGGGCATCGGTCGAGGCGGTCGCGTTCCAGGTGCCGAACAACTGCGAGGCCGTCGTGGTGGTGCTGCCGTGGTCCTGGTTGTACTGGGTGGGGATGAAGGTGGCGGGGCCCTCGTTCAGCCAGATGCTGTTCCAGTCGGCCGGCGTCACGGAGTCGCCGAACCACTGGTGCGCGAGCTCGTGGATGAAGGTGCCGGACGAGACCGATCGCTCGAAGTAGGGGCGGTCCTGGGTCTCGAGTGCGTAGCCCAGGCTCGTGATGTCGACGACGAAGCCCGTGCTCCCGCCCGGGTAGGCGCCGTACTTCGACTCGAGATAGTTGAGGATCTCGGGGAGCGCGGCGCGCCGCGTCTGGATGGTCGCCTGGTTCGCGGTCGTGACGGCCGGGTCGACGAACGTCCACTCGTGGATGGTGCGGCCGCTCACGGCGAGGGCGATGTCCGACTCGTACACGAGGTACTTGCCGATGGTGATCATCGCCAGCTCGGTGGCCATGGGCCGCGTCTGCCGCCAGTGCCAGGAGGTGCGGGAGCCGTCTCCGTTCGGCGTCTTCGCGACCAGTTCACCGTTGCTGACGGCGGCTGCCGAGACCCCGTCAATGGTCGTGGGGGCGTCGATCGTGATGTCGTAGGTCGCCTTGTCGGCGGGGGTGTTGTTGCTGGGCAACCAGGTCATGTTGCCGACGGGCTGCCCGAGCGCGGTCGCCCCGTCGGACGTCGAGACCCATCCTTCCTTCGATCCGTCGGGGTCCACGTGCGTGACCGGAGTGCCCGCATAGGCGACCGCGACCGTGAAGTCTCCCGTGATCGTCGCCGCCGGCGTGACGACGAGCTTGTACGACGTGATGCTCGGGTCGCTGGTCCGGGTGAACGTGGCGGGGGCCCCGTTGACGAGCACCGACGAGACGGTGAGGCCCTCGAAGTCGAGGGAGAACGAGGAGAGCGCCTGAGTCGCCTTGGCGGTGATCACCGTCGTGGCGGTGATCGTCTTGTCGGCATTGAACGCGAGTGCGACGTCGTAGTGCTTGACGTCGTAGCCTCCGTTGCCGATGCCGCGGAAGAGCGAGTCTCCGATGGTCGCCGCCCCGGGGCTGCCGTCAGCGGCGACGGCCGGGGTGGTGAGCGCGATCTGACTCGCGCCGAGAAGAGCGGCGGTGAGGACGGCGGCGACGGGGCGCGCCATCCGTCGTCGAGGTGAGGTGGTCCGGGGTTCCAACGGTGATCCTCCAGGGATGCTTCGTCCGACTGCACGTTCGGCGAGCGCGCAGGTATGGCAGAGGTGCAGAGCGCTTGTGGCGGAGTTTCATTGCGAGCGAACTCGCTTTCACGCACGGGCGTTGCATGTGCGCGTGAAGATTCGGTGAATCACACCATAACGGACGTTTGTTACGCGCGTGAGACTTTTCTCATGAATCGCTTCGCGGCGGCCTGGAGCGCCGCATCGGTCGCGATCCACCTCGCGCTCAGTCGGGCAGGTGCGCCTCGAGCTGGTCCTCGGCCATGACGACCATGCCGCCGGTGCGCTGGGAGGTGTGCATGAGCGCCTCCAGCCACTGCGGGTTGATCGCCGGGGGCCGGCTGCCGCTGAACTGGAACGCCAGCGGGACCTCGCGGCTGATCCAGAGCGAGACGCGGCCCGAACCCTGTTCGACCGGGATGTCCCAGTTCAGGAGGAAGCTCTCGTGCCTCCGGAGTTTGGCGACGACCGCGAGCTTGACGTGGCTCAGCACGCGGTCATCCAGGTCGTATTCCTGACCTGCACCGTAGACGAGTTTTCCCATGATGCTCTTAGTGTGCCCTACGACGTGCACGGTCAGGCGCTCGTGTCAGGGGGATTGACAGCGCGGGAAAGGCGTGGTCGCTTTTCGCTGCGTGAGGGCACATGCGGATACCGGAATACATGTGCCCCCACCGCTTGACTCAAGCGATTTAGTCTCGCAGCCTGGTGGCGCGGTCGCCGATCGGCGTCGCAGCCGACGACTCGATGAGGAGCGCCCGACATGACCGACCGACCCCGGATCCCCCACCATCGCCCGCGGCGGCTCGGCCTCGCCGCCATCGCTGCGGCGGGAGTCGTCGCGCTCCTCGCCGGGCCCGCCAGCGCAGCCACGGCAACGGCGGCCTCCCCCGGCGGCGGCCGCGCGAACGCGCCGACGAGCGTCGCCTACGTCGAGGTGAACGACTCTGACCTCGCGAACGTCGGCGCGTACCGGCTGGCCGACGGAGGGAACGCCTTCGACGTGGCCATCATCTTCGCCGCGAACGTCAACCGCGACGGCACGCAGGCGCAGCTCCACCTCAACGAGCGGGTGCAGTGGACGCTCGACAACGCGGCCACGCAGATCCGCCCCCTGCAGGCCCGCGGCATCCGGGTCCTCCTCTCGGTCCTCGGCAACCACCAGGGCGCCGGGGTCAGCAACTTCACGACGCCGGCGCAGGCGGACGCGTTCGCCGCACAGGTCGCGGACGCGGTCACACGCTACGGCCTCGACGGCGTCGATCTCGACGACGAGTACTCCGACTACGGCGTCGACGGGACGGCCCGGCCGAACCAGCAGTCGATCGGCTGGCTGCTCACCGCGCTCCGCGGCCGCCTCCCCGATGCGGTCCTCTCCTTCTACGACATCGGGCCGGCGTCGACGGCCCTCCGCTCGGCGACGCCCGCCGTCGCCTCCACGCTGACCTACGCGTGGAACGCCTACTACGGCACCTACAACGCGCCGGCCATCCCGGGCCTGACGAAGGCCCAGCTATCGGCGGCGGCCGTCGACATCCGATCGACGCCGGTGAGCGTCGCGACCGGGCTGGCGAAGCGCACCATCGCCGACGGGTACGGCGTGTTCATGACGTACAACCTGCCGAACGGCGACCGCAGCTCCTACGTGAGCGCGCTCACCACCGCGCTGTACGGTCAGCCGTCGCAGTACCGGCCGTGACCCCGCTCCACCGCGCCGTCACGCCGGCGGCGCGGTGGAGTCGCGCACCTCGAGCGTCAGCGACGGACCCTGGCGGGACTCCAGGACGCGTCCGTCCTCGATCTGGTCGAGGAGGAGCCGGGAGGCGCGCTCGCCGAGCTCGACCGTGTCCCGTCGCAGCGCGGTGAGGGACGGCCGCACGAGGCGGGCCATCACGGAGTCGTCGAACGAGACGATCGAGAGCCGCTCCGGCACGGGGACGCCCATCTCCGCCGCGACGCCCAGCCCGGCGACCGCGAGCACGTCGTTGTCGTAGACGATGGCGGTCGGCGGCTCGGCGCGCGACAGCAGGGCGCGGGTCACGGAGGCGCCCTGCTCGGCCGAGTAGTCGGTCGGCAGGGACTGCGCGAACGTCAGGCCCGCCGACGCCGCGAACGCCTGCAGCGCGGCCGTGCGCATGCGGGTGTGCTCGAACGCCTCGACGCCCGCGACGTGCGCGATGCGGGTATGGCCGAGCGCATGCAGGTAGCCGAAGACCGTCAGGGCGGCCTCGGAGTCGTCGATCCAGACCGTGGGGGGCGCCCCCTCCGCCGACGGGCGCGAACCGACGACGACCGCGGGCATCCCGAGCTCGGCCAGCAGGGCGACGCGGGCGTCCTCCTCGCGCGGGTCGACGACGATCACGCCGTCCACCTGGTGGCCGTTCCACCACTCCTGGTAGGTGTCGAGCTCCTCGGCCAGATCGCGCGCGACGAGCAGGTTGACGCCGGTGTGCGAGCCGGTCAGCCCGAGCTGGATGCCCGAGATCAGATCCCCGAAGAACGTCTCCGTCCCCAGCGTCCGGGCCGGGCGGTTCAGGACGAAGCCGATCGTTCCCGCGCGCGCCCCGCCGAGGGCGCGGGCGGCCGAGTGCGGGCGCCAGTGCAGCTCCTGCGCGATCTGGACGATGCGGGCGCGCGTCTCCTCCGAGACGCCGGGGCGGTTGTTGAGCGCGAACGACACCGCGCCGGGCGAGACGCCGGCGCGGACGGCGATGTCCGCGATCGTCGCGCGCTTGGGCGGAGTCAGGTCGTTCTCCTCTGTGTCGGGTGCCACCTCCCCATCCTGCCGGGTGAGGCTTGACTATACCGCTTTAGTGCGTCATAAATGTTAGACCAGGGCGCGGCGGACTCATCGAGGATTCCGTCGCTAAAGCGCTCTAGTCATCTGCGAACGAAGGAGTCCGAAACGATGAGCAACCGCACCCACTCCCTGTTCCGGCGGTCGGCCCTCGCCCGCGCCGTCGGCGTGATCGGCGCCGCGGCCGCGACCGCCGCCCTCCTCACCTCCTGCGCCGCCGGCGACGGCGACGCCGGCTCCGACGGCTCGACCACCGGCACCATCACCCTGCAGACCTGGGCGCTCACGCCGAAGTTCACCGGCTACCTCAAAGGGGTCGCGAGCGATTTCGAGAAGGCGCATCCCGGAGCGAAGGTCACGCTGGTCGACCAGCCCGGCGACGGCTACGCGGAGAAGGTCCTCAGCCAGGCGGCCTCCGGCTCGCTGCCCGACGTGATCAACCTGCCGCCGGACATCGCCTACCCGCTCGCCAAACGCGGCTTCCTCGCCGACGTCGGCGCGGGCTCATCCGACCTGGAGAAGACCTACGTGGCCGGGGCGCTCGACGCCTACGAGTACAAGGGCCTCGACGGGGTCTACGGCTACCCGTGGTACCTCAACACCGACGTCAACTACTGGAACACCACCATGCTCTCGGCCTGCGGCCTGGACCCTGCCGCCCCGCCGGCCACCACCGACCAGCTGTTCGAGCAGGCGGCGACGATGCACGCGGCGTGCCCCGACGACTACCTCATGAGCCGCAAGCCCGGTCTCGGCGACTTCACCCTCGCCGGCGTCGACGTGCTCAATAGCGACGGCACGAAGTTCGTCTTCGCCGACTCGGCGAAGGCGGCCGAGCTCCTCGAGCGCTACACCGCCGCCTACCGGGACGGCCTCCTGCCCCCGTCGGTGCTGAACAGCGACTACCTCGGCAACTCCACGCTGTTCACCCAGGGCAAGGTCGCCTGGACGACCGGCGGCGCGACCAGCCTCGCCGACTTCGAGAAGAACAACCCGTCGCTGAAGGGCAACGTCGCCGTCTCCGCGGCGCTCGACACCCCGCCGCTGTACGTGCAGGGCGTCAGCGTCTCGGCGAAGTCGAAGCACCCCGCCACGGCGAAGGCGTTCGCCGAGTTCCTCACGAACGCGAAGAACCAGGAGGCGTTCGCCCGTCTCGTCAACATCTTCCCGTCGACCGTGTCGTCGCAGTCCGACCCGTTCTTCTCGAAGGACGACGGCACGACGAACGGCCGGGCCCGCGTGCTCGCCAACGAGGCGCTGAAGACCGCCGAGAACCTCACCCCGGTGCAGGCGAACTCCGCCATGACCACCGTGCTCGACCAGCAGATCGCCCTCGCCATGAAGGGCGACGTGAGCGCGAAGGACGCCCTGCAGACCGCCCAGAACAAGATGAACAGCATGCTGGCGAACGGCTGACCGTCCGTGCGCGCGAACCGCTGGTTCACCCCCTGGATCCTGGTCGCCCCGGCGCTGCTGTGGCTGCTGGTCTTCAGCGTCTGGCCGTCGATCAACACCGTCCGGCTCTCGTTCACCGACGCGAGCCCGCTCGGCGGGGCGACCGACTTCGTGGGGCTGAAGAACTTCGAGCAGCTGCTGGCCGACCCGCAGGTGTGGGAGGCGCTGCTCAACAGCGTCATCTACATGGCGGTCTGCCTGCCGCTGCTGACGATCCTCCCGCTCCTGATGGCGATGCTGGTGCAGAAGCGGATGGCGGGCATCGCGTTCTTCCGCACGGCGTTCTACACGCCGGTGATCGCGTCCGCGGTCGTCGTCGGGCTCATCTGGACCTGGATCCTCGACGACCGCGGCGTGATCAACGAGATGGCGAAGGCGCTCGGCGTCGTCCAGGGCCCGATCCCGTTCCTCACCGACCGGTGGCTGCTGCTGTTCAGCGCGATCAGCCTCACGGTCTGGAAAGGCCTCGGCTACTACATGATCATCTTCCTCGCCGCCCTGGCGAACGTCGGCAACGAGCTCCACGAGGCGGCCGCGATCGACGGCGCGGGCACCATGCGGCGGTTCTGGTCGGTCACCGTGCCGGGCGTGCGGGGGACGATGACGCTGATCGGCATCCTCGTCTGCGTCTCCGCCCTGCGGGTGTTCAGCGAGCTCTACATCCTGACCAACGGGACGGGCGGGCCGGGAGGCCAGGACCAGTCGCTCGTCATGCTCATCCAGCAGTACGCCCGCGGCTTCACCGGCAACCTCGGCTACGCGTCGGCGCTCAGCCTGCTGCTGTTCACCGTGACGCTCGTGCCGATGCTCGTCCTCGCCCGGATCAACAACAAGGCGGACCGATGACCCAGACCATCGCAGACACCCCGGCGCCGATCGTTCCGGAGCCCGGAGGTGCGGCGCCGCGCACCGAGCCGCCCCGTCGCCGACGTCGCCGGGCGTGGGGCGTCATGTCCCGCGGCGAGCGCATCTCCCGATACGTCCTCCTCCTCGTGGTGCTGTTCATCACGGTCGGGCCGTTCCTGTGGCAGCTCTCGACGTCGCTCAAGGGCAGTGGAGAGGACATCTACACGGCGTCCCCGTCGTTCATCCCGTCGCAGCCGACCCTCGAGAACTACGCCAAGGTGGCCGACGCGATCCCGGTGTGGCTGTACATCGGCAACTCCCTGGTCGTCGCGGCGATCGACGTGATCGGCAACATCGTGTTCGCCACCCTCGCGGGCTTCGCGATCGCCCGGTTGCGGTGGCGCGGGCGCAAGGTCGTCCTCGGGCTGTTCCTCGCGACCCTGGTGCTGCCGGGGGAGGCGACGATCATCTCGCAGTTCGTGACGATCAAGGATCTCGGCCTCGCCGACTCCCTCGCCGGTGTCGCGCTGCCCGGGATGATCGCCGCGCTCAACGTGCTGCTGATGTACAACGCGTTCCGCCAGCTGCCGGAGGAGATCGACCAGGCCGCGGTGATGGACGGCGCCAACGCCTGGCAGCGGCTGTGGCACATCTCGCTGCCGGTCGTGCAGGGCACGATCGCGGTGGTCGCCATCTTCGCGTTCATCGGCGCCTGGGACGACTTCCTCTGGCCCTTGATCGTGCTGCAGTCGCCGGATAACCTCACCCTGACGGTCGGCCTGCAATACCTGCAGGGCACCTTCTCCAACGATCAACGGCTGATCGCTGCCGGCACCATGATCGCCTTCATCCCGATCGCGATCGTCTTCGCGGTGCTGCAGCGGTTCTTCTTCAAGGGCGTCGAAGAAGGAGGTGTGAAGGGCTGATGCGATTCGGCGTCAACTACACCCCCTCCGCGGACTGGTTCCACTCGTGGCTCGACTTCACCCCGTCGGCGGTGGCGCGCGACTTCGAGGCCATCGCCTCCCTGGGCGCCGACCATGTGCGGATCTTCCCGCTCTGGCCGCTCGTGCAGCCGAACCGCTCCCTCGTGCGGGCGTCCGCCCTGGCCGACATCGTGCAGGTGGTCGACATCGCCGCCTCGTTCGGGCTCGACGCCAACGTCGACGCCCTGCAGGGCCACCTGTCGAGCTTCGACTTCGTGCCGTCGTGGCTCGAGAGCTGGCACCGCCGCAACCTGTTCACCGACCCGGACGTGGTCGGATCCACGGCCGCGTACGTGCGGCAGCTGGCCTCGGCCCTGGCCGGGCGGCCCAACCTGCTCGGCCTCACCATCGGCAACGAGCTGAACCAGTTCGCGCACGCGCCGCATCCCGCCCCGCACCCGGTCGCCCCCGCCCAGGCGGAGAGCTGGCTCGGCACGATGGTCGCCGCGGCGCGCGACGGCCTCGGCGGCAGCGAAGCGGGACCGGGAGCGCCGGCGGTCACCGTCGCCCAGTACGACGCCGCCTGGTACGACGACGACCAGCCGTTCGGCCCCGGGCACGCCGCCGAGCACGGCGACATGACCGTGACGCACTCCTGGGTGTTCAACGGCGCCGCGCGCATCCACGGCCCGCTGGGCGAGGGCTCGGTGCGCCACGGCGAATACCTGATGCAGCTGGCGGCCGCCTGGAACCGCGACCCGCGGCGGCCGAACTGGCTGCAGGAGGTCGGCGCGCCGACCAACGTCATCCCCCCGGGCGACGCACCGGAGTTCGTCGAGCGCACCATCCGCAACGCGGCGGACGTGCAGCAGGCGTTCGGCGTCACCTGGTGGTGCTCGCACGACGTCTCGCGCGCGCTCGTCGACTTCCCGGAGCTGGAGTACGACCTCGGGCTGTTCTCGTCGGACGGCGTCCTGAAGCCGGTGGGCGCGCGCTTCGCCGAGCTGGCCGCGGAGTTGCGGGGTTCGCCCGCCGCGACCGCACCGGAGACGGCGATCGTGCTGGACGACGTCGACGCCGAGGGCCGCCCGCTGCCGGACTCCCGTCGCGCGTGCGCCCCCGGGGGTGCGTTCTCGCTCGCGTGGCTCGCCGCGGCCGAGCAGCTCGGGCGCGGTCCGCAGGTGGTCCTCCGATCCCGCTCCGCCGACCCGGCCGCCCTGCGCGCCCGCGGCATCCACCGACTCATCGACGAGCCGTTCGCCGTCGCCCACACAGAAAGCTGAAGGAACACATGCACGACGACATCACCCTCACCACCGGCCGCGCCCGCCGCGTGCTCGACGAGCGCATCCTGCCTGCGGCGCACAGCGTCTCGGTCCCGCTGGAGGTCGCCTGGCACGAGCTGCCGGGGGAGCCGATCCCGCCGGCGGAGGGGCTCGCCCTGGAGTACACGCCGTACGCGGTCGGAACGCCGTGGGGACCGGCGTGGGGGACGACGTGGTTCCGCCTGACCGGGACGGTGCCCGCGGACTGGGCGGGGCGACGCGTCGAGATCATCGCCGACCTCGGGTTCGACAAGAACATGCCCGGTTTCCAGTGCGAGGGCCTCGTCTACCGGCCGGACGGGACGCCGGTGAAGTCGATCAACCCGCGCAACCAGTGGGTGCTCGTCGCCGAGAGCGCGGAGGGCGGCGACGCCGTCGAACTGTACGTGGAGGCGGCGGCCAACCCCGTCCTGCTCGACTACCACCCCTTCCTGCCGACGCAGGAGGGCGACATCCTGACCTCGTCGCGGCAGCCGATCTACACGACCCGCCGATTCGATCTCGCGGTGTTCGAGCCCGAGGTGCACGAGCTGGCCCTCGACATCACGGTGCTGCTGGAGCTGCAGGCCGAGCTGCCCGTCGGCCCGCGCCGCATGCGCATCCTGCAGGCCCTCGACGACGCGCTCGACGCGCTCGATCTGCAGCACATCCCGGCGACGGCGGCCGCGGCCCGTGCGGCCCTCGCACCCGCCCTCGCCGCTCCGGCCGACGCGTCCGCGCACCGCATCTCGGCGGTCGGGCACGCGCACATCGACTCCGCGTGGCTGTGGCCGGTGCGCGAGACGGTGCGCAAGGTGGCGCGCACGACCTCCTCGATGGCCGACCTCATCGACCAGACCGACGACTTCGTCTACGGGATGTCGAGCGCCCAGCAGTACGCGTGGGTCAAGGAGCACCGGCCCGAGGTGTGGAAGCGGATCGTCGCGGCCGTCGCCGCCGGGCGCTTCCTGCCCCTCGGCGGAATGTGGGTCGAGTCCGACACGGTGATGCCGACGGGCGAGGCGCTCGTGCGGCAGTTCAGCCAGGGCCAGCGGTTCTTCCGGCGGGAGTTCGGCATCGCGCCCAAGGGCGTCTGGCTGCCCGACAGCTTCGGCTACTCCCCCGCGCTGCCGCAGCTGATGCGCCGCGCAGGCTTCGAGTGGTTCTTCACGCAGAAGATCTCGTGGAACCAGGTCAACACGTTCCCGCACCACACCTTCCTCTGGGAGGGCATCGACGGCTCGCAGGTGTTCACGCACTTCCCGCCGATGGACACGTACAACTCGCGGCTCTCGGGCGAGGAGGTGGCGAAGGCCTCCCGCCAGTTCCGCGAGAACCGCCACGCGACGGGATCGATCGCGCCGGTCGGCTGGGGCGACGGCGGCGGCGGGACGACCCGGGAGATGGTGGGGACGGCCGCCCGCCTGGCCGATCTGGAGGGCAGCGCGCGCGTCGCGTGGGAGCATCCCGACGCCTTCTTCGAGCGGGCACGGGCCGAGGTCGCCCACCCGCCGGTCTGGGTGGGCGAGCTCTACCTCGAGCTGCACCGGGCGACGCTCACCTCGCAGCACCGCACCAAGCAGGGCAACCGGCGGGCCGAGCACCTGCTGATCGAGGCGGAGCTGTGGTGCTCGGCCGCCGCGATTCGGGCCGGTGCAGACTACCCGTACGAACGCCTCGACGCGCTGTGGCAGCAGGTGCTGCTGCTGCAGTTCCACGACATCCTGCCCGGCACCTCCATCGCCTGGGTGCACCGGGAGGCCGTGGAGACGTACGCGCGCGTCGTCGCCGAGCTGGAGGGTCTCATCGCGGCCGCGCTGCGGGCGCTCGTCGGCGAGGGCGACCGGGCGCTGGTGGCCAACCCGGCGGCGGCGGGTCTCGGCGCGACGGCGGCGCACGCGATCGGAGCGGCGACGGCGCACGGGACGGCCGCGACCCTGACCGAGACCGGCGACGGCTTCCTGCTGGCGAACGGCCTCGTCTCGGTCACGGTGTCGCGCGAGGGACTCGTCACCTCCGCGATCGACCTCGCGACGGGCCGCGACGCGATCCCCCCCGGGCGCGAGGCGAACCTCCTGCAACTGCACCAGGACTTCCCGAACATGTGGGACGCGTGGGATGTCGACCGGTTCTACCGCAACCGCGTCGAGGACCTCCGCGGCGTCGACGCCCTCGATGCGCGGATCGACGCGGACGGCGTGGCGCGGGTCACCGTGCGGCGCTCCTTCTCGGAGTCGACCCTGGAGCAGACGCTGGAGCTCGCCCCCGGCTCCCGGACCCTCGCGATCGCCCAATCGACCGACTGGCACGAGACGGAGAAATTCCTCAAGGTCGCCTTCCCGCTCGACGTCCGCGCCGAGCACACCATCGCCGAGACGCAGTTCGGCGCGCAGAAGCGGGTGACGCACACGAACACCTCGTGGGAGGCGGCCAAGTTCGAGACCTCGATGCACCGTTTCGTGCTGGTCGAGGAGCCGGGCTTCGGCGTCGCGCTCGTCAACGACTCGGTCTACGGCTACGACACCGAGCGCACGGTGACGGACGGGGAGGTCACCACGACCCTGCGCCTGTCGCTGCTGCGCGCCCCGCGCTTCCCCGACCCGGAGACCGACCAGGGCGTCCAGACGCACCGCTACGGCCTGGTGATCGGCACGACGCTCACCGAGGCGACGGAGGCCGGCATCCTCCTGAACCAGGACGCGCGCACACTGCACGGAGCGCACGAGGTGACGCCGCTGGTGACGGTGGAGGGCGGGGCGCTGCTCTCCAGCGTCAAGCTCGCCGACGACCGCAGCGGCGACCTCGTCGTGCGGCTGTACGAGCCGGCCGGGCGGCGCGCGACGGCCCGGGTGCGGGTGGATGCGGTGGTCGCCAACGCGAACACCACCACGCTGCTGGAGGAGCCGATCAGCGCACTCGCGGCCGCGGACGACGGGGCGTTCGACCTCGTGCTCGCGCCGTTCGAGGTGCGCACGCTGCGCTTCGCGGTACGCGGCGCGTAGCCGCTCCCCGGCGACCGCTCGATCGGTCCGTGCCGTACGCTGACTCCGACGCGGGAGCGGAGGGGCGGATGGGCGATCGGGCGGTCGCGGAGGCCGAGGGGCTGACGCAGGCCCAGGTGGACGAGCGGGTCGCGCGCGGGCAGACCAACGCCTACGACGCGGCCTCGAGCCGCAGCGCCTGGAGCATCGTCCGCGCCAACGTCTTCACCCTGTTCAACGCCATCATCGGCGTGTGCTTCCTCGTCCTCCTCGTGCTGGGGCACTGGAAGGACGCCCTCTTCGGCATCAGCGCCCTGGCCAACACGATCATCGGCTCGGTGCAGGAGTTCCGCGCGAAGGCCGCCCTCGACAAGCTCGCGCTCATGCACGCACCGGCGGCGCGGGTGCGGCGCGACGGGGAGGTGCGCGAGATCCCGGTGGCGGAGGTCGTGATCGACGACCTCCTGCTGCTCCGCGCCGGCGACCAGGTGCCGGCCGACGGGGTCGTGACCGCGTCGTCCCGGTTGCAGCTGGACGAGTCCATGCTGACCGGCGAATCGGACGCGGTCGACAAGGCGCCGGGCGACCGGGTGCTCTCCGGATCGATCGTCGTCGGCGGGGAGGGCGGCGCCCAGGTCTCCGCCGTCGGCGCGGACTCGTTCGCGAACCGGCTCGCGAGCGAGGCCAAGAAGTTCTCCCTGGTGGCCAGCGAGCTGCGCTCCTCCATCGACCGCGTGCTGCGCTGGATCGCCTGGATCGTCGGGCCGATCGCGCTGCTCGTGCTCAACGCGCAGATGATCGCCCTCGGCGGCTGGGCGCGCGCGATCTCGGACGGCAAGTGGCAGGAGGCCGCGGTCAACACCATCGCCGCGGTCGTGGCGATGATCCCGCTCGGGCTCGTGCTGATGACGAGCATCGCGTTCGCGGTCGGCGCGGTGAAGCTCGCCCGCCAGCAGGTCCTCGTGCAGGAGCTCCCGGCGGTCGAAGGGCTGGCGCGCGTCGACACGATCTGCCTCGACAAGACCGGCACCCTCACCGAGGGCGAGATCGTCTTCGACGGCGAGCATCCGGCCGGCTCAGAGCCGCCCGCGGGCTGGCAGGAGGTGCTGGCCTGGTACGGCGCCGACCCGGACGCGAACGCCACGGCGCGCTGCCTGGCCGCGCCCTTCTCGACGCCTCCGGCCGCGGAGCCCGTCGCGCGCATCCCGTTCTCGTCCGCCCGCAAGTGGAGCGCGATCGCCTTCGCGTCCGACACCGACGCCGGCGGCACCTGGGTGCTCGGCGGGCCCGAGATGGTGTTCCCGGCGGCCGGCACCGGCGGCGAGCGCCTGCGCGCCCAGGCCGTCGAGCTCGCGGCGACGGGCCGCCGGACCCTCGTCCTCGCGTTCTCGCCCGAGGTCCTGTCGCCGGCGCAGGTCACGGCGGAGCAGCTGCCCGCCGCCCTCGAACCCGTCACGCTGCTCACCTTCCGCGAGAAGATCCGCGAGGACGCGGCGCAGACCCTCCGCTACTTCGCCGAGCAGGAGGTCGCCGTGCGCGTGATCTCCGGCGACAACCCGCAGACCGTCGCCGCCATCGCCCGCGAAGTCGGGCTCGACGCGCCCACCGGCTTCGACGCGCGCGAGCTGCCGGAGGACGACGCCGGCCTCGCCGCCGTGCTCGAGGAGCACACCGTCTTCGGCCGCGTCACCCCGACGCAGAAGAAGCGGATCGTCATCGCGCTCAAGGCCGCCGGGCACACCGTCGCCATGACGGGCGACGGCGTGAACGACGCCCTCGCGATCAAGGAGGCCGACATCGGCATCGCGATGGAGACCGGCTCCCCCGCGACGAAGGCCGTGGCGCGCCTGGTGCTGCTCGACGGTCGCTTCTCGCACCTGCCCTCGGTCGTCGCCGAGGGGCGGCAGGTCATCGCGAACATCGAGCGCGTCTCCATGCTGTTCCTGACCAAGACGGCGTACGCGACCGCCCTGGCCGTGATCTTCGGGGCGACGCTCATGCAGTTCCCGTTCCTGCCCCGGCAGCTCTCGGTGATCGACGGTCTCACCATCGGCCTGCCCGCGTTCTTCCTGGCGCTCATGCCCAACGCCCAGCGCTACCGGCCGGGCTTCCTGCGGCGGTCGCTGAGCTTCGCCTTGCCGGCCGGTCTGGTGATCGCGGGGGCTCTCTGGTTCTACGCCTGGACGGCCACCTCCGCCGGCATCCGCGAGCCAGAGCTGCGCACCGGGTCGACGCTCATCCTCACCATCGTCGGGCTCTGGGTGCTGACGGTGCTCTCCCGGCCGATCGACGGGTGGAAGATCCTCATCATCGGCGCGATGATGATCGGCCTCGTGCTGGTCTACTCGGTGCCGATCGTCTACGACTTCCTGCAGTTCACGGATCCGTCGCTGGTGACGGCCCTGCTCGTGCTGGTCACGTCGCTGGCGACGATCGGCGCGATCGAGATCATCCGGTTCGCGCACCGACGCTTCGTGCGAAGAAGCGTGCCACCCGCCCCGTCCACAGCACCGCGATCACTGCGGCCGTGACGAGCACGTCGATGAGCCGGAACCACAGGTCGCCGGGCGAGGTGATCAGCACGTAGACGCCGAGCGCGATCGACACCGACATGAGCACGGTGAGCAGCACGCGCGCGTCCCGCCGGGCCCGGCCGAGACCGGATGCCAGCGAGACGACCAGCAGCCCGAGCAGCATCGTCAACGCGCCGACCAGGGTCACGATGAACCGCTCCGCGCCGTCGAGTCCGTCGGCGTAGCGCACGAACACCAGCACGATCCCGGCCGCGATCTGCTCGATCCCGACCACGTACGACAGCACGATGGCGACGACCAGCTCGGCCGGGGGCCGCTCCGCTCGTACGCGCGTCATGCTCGGATCATACGGTGTGGGCGATCTCTCCACGGCGTACGAAAAAGGCCCGCTGTCGGCGGGCCCGGACTGCTGCGCTCGTGCGCTGCGTGTCAGCGCTTGGCGATCGCCGCCGTCCAGACCGCCTGCAGGGCCTCGACCTCTTCCGGTTCCAGCTGCTCCCGGTAGGCCTCACCGAGGCCCGCCCACCGGACCGCCGACTGGGCGGCCTGACGTGCGCCCACGTAGCCGACCGCGCGGGCCGACTCGAGGAACGCCCCGTCGATCTCGGCGACGAGATCGTGCTCGGCATCGAGGCGCGAGACCTTCACGCGCGCGGTCTTCTCCAGGGCCGCCCGGCCATTGCGCTGGGCAGCGAGCTGCAGTTCGACGAGACGCGCGATCTCGTCCGCGCTCAGTTTGCCGACACGACGAACGAACGTCTTCATGGCCACCTCCGATGGTTCGGTAACGAGAATCTGACATCTTACCGCGCGATCCTCAGAAAACCCTCAGAATCGGCCGTCTCAGGTGCCCAGGGAGACCGTGACGGCGCTCCGGCTGGCGTCGTGGTTGGCGTCGCCTCCGTAGACGACCTCCAGCTCCACGTCTCCGGACCACGTCATCGGCACGGCGAGCTCGAACCGATAGGCGCCGGCGTCGAGCGTCGCCGTTGCCAGGGTGTCCGCGCCGCGCACCAGGGTGACCGTGCCAGTCGGGATGGTGCCGTACTGCGCCTCGATTCGGCCGGTGATGACGGCGGTGCGCTTGTCAACGACCGTCATCGAGAGATTCATATAGGCGTCGTCATGGTAGGCGGCGGTGGTCGTGCTCGGGCCGACACCGCCGGCGAGGAGCATGCCCGCCGCGATCAGTGCCGAGAGCGACAGGCCGACGGCCGTGCGGATCAGCGGGGCGAAGGTCGTCCGGACCATCAGCGCACCTCCACCTTCGTGTTCACGACGGTGGTCGGCGCCTTGCGGACGACGTACTCACCGGTCGCATGTCCAGAGTCCAGTCCACCCCGAGCGAGGAAGGAGACCTCGGCGGGATACGTCCCGGCGGGATGCTGCGCGGGCCGGAAGACGAACTCCGCGACCCCGTCCGCATTCGTGTCCGCCTCCCGTTCGTCCCCGTCGAGTGCGAGCGTGACCCGTACTGGCCCGGTCAGACCCGGAACGCTCGCGACGATGCGTCCCTCCTGGCCGTAGACGATGTCCGGGGCCTCGAAGGTCATCGGCCACTCGACGACGTTCGGGACGATCGGGGAGAAGAGGTAGGCCTTGCCGCGGGACCCACCGGCCGACCCCTTGCTGGCGATGATCGCCCGGCCGCCGTCGGCAGCGAGCACGCCGTTCGAGTAGAGGGCACCGAACCGGTCGCCCGGCCGTGAGTCCGAGCCCTGCAAGTCCTGGACCGGTTCGGGCTGCTGACGCATCAGATCCCCCGGGGTCCCCGTCGTGGGGATCGCGTCGGCATCGTAGACATGCACGCGTCCGGTTCGCCCGTCCGCGTTGGTCTCGGCCGAGACGAGCACGGCGTTGCCGACGGCGGTCATGTTGTGGCCCATGCTGAATTCGTGCGGCGGGGGGATGATCCTCGGGCCGACCTGCGTGAAGTCGCCCAGCGAGAAGCGGTACATCGCGCCCTGGGTCGTGGTGCCGGAATCGAGTGCGGATTGGACGATGCCGCCGACCGGATCGCGGAGATCGTCGGAGGTGTAGTTGATGTCCGCGGGGGACGAGACCCAGAGGTAATCGTCCGTCACCGCGATCTGGTAACCGAAGCCCGCGGTTCCGCCCGCGTCCTCGTAGATCCGCGTCTTGTGCTCCGCGACGTCGACCCCCCAGAGAGGATGGTCGAGGAACGTGAGCGGGGCGGACAGGTCAGCGAGATCCCAGATGTAGACCCCGCCCGTCTGGATGCTCCTGCCATCGCCCGGCCACTTCTTGATCATGTGCGCGTTGGCGATGAGGTACCGGTCGGTGAGGAGGACTTCGTCTCCCATGCCGGCGGTCAGATAGAGGCCGGTGACGCCCGCGCGCTGCACGGCACCCGATCCGAGGTCGATGACGTAGGCGGCGCCCGCGCCGAAATCGGTGTCGTATGCGCCCACGGCGAGCCGATCGCCGTGCACGGAGAGGGATTCCCCGAAGCCGCTCGATCCGGCCGCGACGAAGGTCCTGCCCGGGAGCCAGCGCCAGCCTCCCCCTCCGGTCGAGAGAACGTACTCGAGCACGACGGAGTCGTTCGTCCCCACGAACAGACGCCCGCTCGCCTCGTCGATCGCGATCGAGTAGCCGAAACGCGTCATGCCCTCCGGCGCCGGGACGGTATCGGAGTCCAGCTTGGCCCCCGTGTCGTCGACACGCATCACCTCGACCGCACGGCCTGTGCGGCTCACAGCGAGCAGGTCACCGGACATACTGACCTTGCTGACATCCTGATCGTCGTACGAGTAGATCGCGACCTCGCCGTACACGTGGGTTTCCGCCGTTGCGGTCGCTGCGGGCACGATGGCCAGCAGCACACCGAGCAGCAGCACAGGGAGACGTCTGAGTGATCTCACGCGTCGCATCACTTCACCTTCTTCGGGGTCAATTGGCCGTCCTGGTCCCCCCACGTGTTCCGGCCGTCGCCGAGGAGGTTGGTGCCGGTCATGCCGACACGCCCCCAGGTCCAGACTCCGCCGGTCGTATCGACGGCCACGCCGCCGAAGTACGCGGCGACGACCGCCTCCACCTTGATTCCGGCGGGGAAGATCGCTTTCGTCGGGACGAGGGTGTCCCTGTTCGCGATGGTGCCGAGGGTGCCGTCGCCGGTGTTGCCGAATCGGTTGCCGCCCCAGCTCCAGACCGCCCCGGCCGCATCCAGAACGTAGACATTCGACTCGCCGGCGGAGATGTCCGTGTACGGAGGATTGCTGCCGCGTGGCACACGGGCCGGGACGCAGACGGCGGCTGAGGCGGTCGTCTGCTCGCTGCTGGAGGACCATTTGCAGTCGGTCGCGCTCGCGCCGCCCAGGGTGCTGGCGCCCAGCGTCGGACTCTTGTTGCCCCACACCCAGGCGAAACCCTCGCCGTCGATGGCGTAGGCGGTGCGTCCGCCGAAGGCGACCTTCACGATGTTCTTGAGGTACGGGGACCGTGTCGGCGTCGGCACCGCCGACGTGGAGTAGGTGTCCGAGAGGGCGAGGCTGGCGTAGTGGTTGCTCCCCCACGTGTACACGTAGCCATCGCGGGTGACGGCCGCGTTCTTCTCCCACCCGGCCGCGACGTCGACGAAGTCGATGCCGGTGGTGATCTGCCGGGGAGTGCTCCGGCTGGCGCGGTTTCCATCGCCCAGCACCGTCCAGGCCGTGGACATGCCGCCGTTCCAGGAGCCCCAGCTCCACAGATTGCCGTTGGTGTCGATCGCGAAGCTCGTTCCGGTGTTGACCGACCCGTTGCCCAGGTTGACGTAGCCGCCGGCCGCCACCTTGCGGTATTTCGTCGACGTCGCCGTGATTTTGATCGGGGTGGACACCGCGGTGTTGCCCGCCGGTCCGAGCGCGCCCTGGAGGCCGTTGCCCCA
>NZ_MKVJ01000003.1:0-82507 GCF_001898805.1 Leifsonia sp. 71-9 | reverse complement strand
GCCGCGATCTCCGTGAACGTCGTGCCGGACGGCATGACGACGGGCAGGAGGGACTGCGAGCCGGCGCCGGTGCCGGTCGTCACACCGCCGCCCCAGCCGTAGAGGACGTTCTTGCTGCGTGCGAGGGAGTGCCGATTCGAGAAGTTCTGCGAGGGTACGCCGTTGCCGGTGGCCGGCGGAGTGGTCGGCGACGGGGACCCCTCGGCGGCCACCCGGTAGTTGAACTGACCACGATCCGTGAAGTCGGCGCCCGTGACGGCGACCATGCCGAGCGCTGCCACGATCGCCACGCCACCCGCTCCGAGGAGCACTGGTCGCGCGACGCGTCGCCTGCGCCGAGGTGTGGGGGTGCTGTTCACTGGGCATTCTCCTTGCGCACGGCACGGCGGGCGGATCGAGGGCGTGTCATGGGGTCGGCTTGCGCCACGGCGAGTTCGTCGTCGACGCCGAGTTCGGCGGTCGTCTCGGGCGAGGGAGGTGTCCCGGATTCCGGCTCGCCCTCGCGTCGGCGACCGAGCCTCGCCGGGTCGAGCACCAGCAGCGCCGCGATCACGCTGAGGAGGATGACTCCGACGAGGATGCCCTGGCGCTGCACGTAGTCGGCGATGTAACCGAGCCACGGAAGCGTGAACACGACGACCGCGGCCTGCTTCACGAGATACGGCTCGGGGTCGGTCACGTCGTTGTTGTCACCCTGGAGGGTGAGCGAGGCGCGGCCACCGGTCTTCTCCAGCTCGACGATCCGGTGCGTCACGAGACCCTGGTCGTCAGGTCGCTCGACCATGACGACGTCGCCGACCTCCAGCTGCGAAGCCGGGCGGTCGAGCGAGAACGTCATCGCTCCGACCGGGATCGTGGGGAGCATCGAGCCGGAGACCACGATCGCCGGCTTCACCCCGAGGAACATTCCGAGCGCGAAGATGAGGATGCACGCCCCGCCGACCACCGCTCCGACCGTGAGCAGGGCATTGCGGATCCCGGCGTACACGCGCCAGCCGAGACTCATACTCGGTGCGTTTTCGATCGACGTCGCGCGATGACGAAAACGACGGCACCGGCGGCGAGCAGGACGACGGCGACGACGATCGCCGGAACCATTGTCGTGGCACCCGTTCGAGCGAGGTCCCCTGCGCCCGGCTGGGACGCGGTCTCGGCGACGGCGGTGAACACCACGGTCACGTCGCCGCTCTGCCGTGCGTACTCGTTGCCCGCCTCGTACGACTGCGAGAAGTCGAGGGTCACGCTCGCGCGTTCGCCGGGTGCGACCGATCCCAAGGAGACCGGCTCGTCGCCCAGTCGGACGGAGTCGTGCGAGACGGCGACCGGGAACGGGCCCGTCCAGATGGTCCCGGAATGGTCGGTGAGGGCGACGCTCACGCGCACGGGACCTGCGCTGATGTTCCGGGTGGAGTAGCTCTGCGACCAGGTCTCACCCGGAGCGGGTGCTTGGACCGTCACGCTGGTGCTCTCGACGGAGAGCAAGGGATCGGCCGCCTGCGCTGCCGTCGGCGCGCTCAGAGCGACAGCGGCAGCACCGAGGACGAGCAGCAGGCGAGAGAACGCACGCAACGCGAGATTCCTGTTCATTCGAAGACCGATCGGTCGGCGGGATAGGTGCTGGTGCCGGTGAAGGCGAGCTGGACGGGCGTCCGGAGGCCCTGGAGTTCACCGACGGCCGTCGTGGGGAGCGCGACGTCGATCTCGAGCCGGCGTACGCCGCCCGAACCGACGGTGCCGGGGAGCCGGCGGACGAGCTGCGCCGCGTCGGAGCCGCCGACGTGGTCGACGAGGACGGTGCTGCCTTCGCGAACGGTGAACTGGAGCGCCTCGAACATGCGGAGAGCATCTCGTCCGGCGGCCGTGTCGGCCCGCGGCGGCGTGATGGTCATCGTGAGGTCGGCCGAGAGTCGCGGACTCGCGTTGCGTACCGCCATCCGGAACGTGTGGCTGTCGCCGGGCTCGAGGAGCCGGTCACCACCAAGGTCGAGAGTGAACGAGGAGTTCTCCGCCTCGCTCGGCCACGCGGGGAGTTCGGCATTCGCGTCGGCGGCCACGGTCTGGACCGCGATGTAGTTGGTCCGGCCGTCGAGGTGGGTCAGCACGGGGGCGGACCCGGAGAGGGTCGCCGCGGTGCAGACCGCGCCGATGCCGAGCAGGACACCCGCGGTCAGCACGGCACGCAGACGTCCGCGCGGCACGGTCGCGCGCGCAGGAGTGGAGGGGGAGGTCACGCTCGGGTCCATTCTCGTTCGGCGGGGATGGGGGGAAGGGGGATGGGAATCGACCGGTGGCGGGGCGGCTGCGCCTCCCCGCCACCGTCGGATCACTAGCGAGGCTCGCTCTCCGCGTGGATGATCGCCTGGATCTTGGACGACTTGCCGGCGAGCGCGTTGTTCGCTTCGTCGCTGCCCTGGTCGGGGAGGTTCACGGCGACCTTGAGCACGCCGCCGTTACCGGGGTTGATGGCGCCGCCCATGGCCTTCTTCAGAACCGTGGAGTAGCGGACGTTCGTCAGGCCCGGCAGGGGCGCGCCGTCCACGGACACGGTGAATCGCAGCGCGTCGCGCAGAACGGGGTCGCCGCCCTTGTCTTCGAGGGTGACGTCGAGGTAGCCGAGCGAGCCGCCCTCGTCGCTGATGAACGGGATGTTGACGCTACGCCACTGCCCGTCGCCCGGGATGAGGGCGTCGGCACCGACGATCGCGAACGAGACACCTGCCGGGTCGTTCGCCTCCTGCCACTCTCCCGCCGCCTTGGCCGCCTCGAAGGTCTCGTGCTTCGGAGTGAAGTCGGCCTTGGTCTGGACGACCTGGATGTTCAGCCGGCCCCCGGTGCTGAATTCGCCGTTGCCGTCGCCGGACCCGCCGAGGTTGAGGTAGGCGTTGTCCGTGAAGAGCGCAGCGGTGGTCAGGGCCGCAACGCCGAGGAGGGCGCCGCCGGCGATGATCGCCCGACGGCGACCGTTGTGCTTGGAGGTCTGCACTGTGTTCCTTTCGTAGTTCGGTGCATCCGGGATGGGTGCACCCGTACCGCAGCTGGCGCGGACGTGTGTGGGGTGGGATGGGAGGAGGCGTTACCGGCCGAGCACCTCGGACCGGCCCGCGAATGAGATCTGCAGGCTGAGGCTCTTGCCCTTGAGAGCTGCGTTCCCGGCGGCTCCCTGGTCGGCCAGCCAGAAGATGAACTCGAGGTGCGCGTTGTCGTTCGCCGTCCCGTGCGCGGTCAGCAGCGGGCCGGTGCGGCCGGGGCCGGAAACCAGCGTCGTCACCGCGCCCAGGCGGATGTTGTCGGCGTAGATGAATCGGGACGTGGGGGACCCGGACCACAGCCCGTAGCGCACGGCGGCCGCCATACCCGGATCCGAGTCCGGGCCGGCCGCCACCGTCGTCGTGAGGGAGGACGCGAGTTGCGGGCTCATGTTGCGCACCTGGATCTCCGCGTGGCACGCCGACGCGTCGGAGGTCTTTCCGGCGACCGAGAGCGGCGTCCGGCAATTGACGGCGTCCGGCACGTCGATTCCGCCGTCGGCGTCGGCCTGGATCCACTCGGACATACCGGACTCGCCCGAACTCCAGGTGCCGGAGGTGCGGTACCGGAACATCAGGTCGTACGAGGGCGTGCCCATCGCCGTGCCCCCTCCCGCGGTCAGGTTCAGATACGCGTCGTCGCGGTAGGCCGCCGAGGTGTGCGGCGTACCGGCGACGACCAGCACGGCGCTCGCCACGATTGCGGCCGCACCGACGGCCGGCAGCACGCCGAGCACGCGGCGTCGCAGATCGCGGCGCGTGCGGCTGGGGTGCGTCATGGGGGGCTCCGGCGGTCGGTGGGATCGGATCATTCCCGGCGATACCGGATCTGAAATTCCAGATCGCCGAGGACGAATCCAATCAACCATCCGCGGAATCGCGCGGCAATGAGCGAGAGCGGAACTCCGAATGCATGCGGTGAAATTTCAGCACCCGAGCGCGTTTACTACGTAACGATGAGAGAGAGCCGGCCCTCTATCTGGCACTGAGATGCGCGAGCAGGAACGGCAAGGTGCGGCGCAGCGCCCCGTCGTCCCCACCCGCCGCGAGCACTTCGCCCAGGTAGTCGCCGTGCGTCCCCGGGACGACGAGCAGCCGCGCGTCCGGCAGCAGCGCGGTCAGGGCGACGGCCTCCTCCACGCGCACGACATCGCGGTCGGCGACGACCACGAGGGTCGGGGCGGCGATCGAGGCGATGAGGTCGTCCGGAAAGTCCTCGAAGCCGAGCATCAGCGCCCGGTCGAGCTCGAACATGGTGCGGGCGTGCTCCGGGTCGTGGCTGACGGCGATATCCGCCTGCCGGTAGGGAGCGGGGAGGTCGTCGAACGTGCCGGCCTCCAGCCCCTCCCAGAACCCCTCCACCATGCCGGACCGCCGGAATGGCGCGGACGCGGCGATCAAGCGCCCGACCGCTCCGGGATGCCGCGCGGCGAGCTGCAGACCCACCTGCCCGCCGTTGCTGAACCCGAGCACGTCCACCGGGCCGCAGTGCAGCGACGACAGCAGCGCGGCCACGTCGTCCGCCGAGCGCTCGAACGACGCCGGCCCGTCTCCGGCCGGGGTGCGTCCGTGCCCCTGCAGCTCGACCGCCAGCACCGACCGCGTCGGCGACAGCAGGGGGAGCAGGAGGCTCCAGTTGGACGCGATGGTCGAGCCGCCGCCGTGGAGGAGCAGCAGCGGCGGATACGGCGAGTCCGGGTCGCCGTGCCATTCGTGATGCAACGGAGTGGAGATCACGGGCAGAGGCTACACCCGGGGTCGGCGCGGTGGCCCGCCCGGCCTAGAGTGGGGACTGTATGACAGAGCATCCTCCCGCCTCCCTCTCCGCCCAGCCCGAACCCGTCGTCGTCACCGCCGACTCCGACCCGTCCACGTCCCGCTTCGAGCGCGCCGACATCGTGCGCCGCAAAGGACTGTTCACCCTGGTGTCGGGGCCCTTCACACCGCGCGAATCGATGATCGAGGACCTGCTGGCGGTCCATGACGCCCTCGAGGCGGCCGGTTTCGACTTCCTGCTCGTCCGCGACGACGACGGCCGGCTCATCATCGCCGTCGACCGGCGCCGCCGCAAAGAGGTGGAGGCCGCCCTCGCCCGCGCGTTCGCCCGCGAGCCGTTCTACGCCCGAGCCGTCGACGCGGAGGGGCGTTCCGCCGACGAGGCCCTGCTCATCGCCGACGGCCGGCTCTCGCGGCGCAAGGCCGACGTCCTCCGGCTCTACCGCCCCCGGCTCGAACCGGTGGGCCGGCTGCGCTACGGGTCGGAGACCGCCTTCCAGCTCGAGCTGTGGCGCTTCGGCGACGACGAGATCCAGGCGCCGCGCCCCAACGCGCTGATGCGCACCAGCCTCCCCCGCGGCGAGGCCGTGGAGGCGGAGGTCGAGCTGTACGGACGGCGCTGGCGCACCCTCCAGCACATGTTCGACCCGATCGCCAGCGACGTGGCGTTCGACATCGACATCGTCTTCTCGTGGGTCGACGGCTCGAGCGCCGAATACCAGCGGCAACGCGCCGCGCAGATGGCCTCGTACGTCGTCGGCGACGGCGACGACAACGAGGCGCGCTACCGGCAGATCGACGAGCTCAAATACGCACTGCGCAGCGTGCACATGTTCGCGCCGTGGGTGCGCAACATCTACATCGCGACCGACTCCCCGCTCCCGGCCTGGCTGGACGCCTCCCATCCACGCATCAACGTGATGCGCAGCGAGGACTTCTTCGTCGACACGTCGACGCTGCCCACGCACAACTCGCACGCGGTGGAGGCGCAGCTGCACCACATCCCGGGCATCTCGAAGCACTTCCTGTACTCGAACGACGACATGTTCTTCGGCCGGCCGATCGCGCCGGACGTGTTCTTCTCCCCCGGCGGCGTCACCAAGTTCATCGAGGCCGGCACGCGCATCGGGCTCGGCGAGTCCGATCCGGCGCGCAGCGGGTTCGAGAACGCCGCCCGCGTGAACCGCCGCCTGCTGTGGGAGCGCTTCGGCGCGGTGACGACCCGGCACCTCGAGCACTGCGCGGCCCCGCTGCGGGTCGACGTGCTGCAGGAGATGGAGCGGGAGTTCGCCGAGGAGTTCCGGCGCACGGCCGCGAGCCCGTTCCGGTCGGCGACCGACATCTCGGTCACAAACTCGCTGTACCACTACTACGCGCTGATGTCCGGCCGCGCCGTGACGCAGACGCAGGCCCGGGTGCTCTACATCGAGACGACGCTGCGCCAAGCGCCCGACACCATGAAGCGCCTGCTGAAGCGCCGCGACCAGGACATGTTCTGCCTCAACGACGGCTCGAAGCCCGAGATCCCGGCCGACGTGCGGACGCGCGTCGTCACCGACTTCCTCGAGCGCTACTTCCCGTTCGCCGCGCCGTGGGAGGTCACGCCGGAAGCGTGACGGGTTCCGCCGGCGCCACCACGGGGGTGCGCGCCGGTGGGATGCGGATGCCGTCGGCCGCGAGGCGCCGCGCCGACTCCTCCGCGTCGATGTAGTCGAGGGTCGGGTAGGTGCCGAGCGGCACGACCGAGTGCAGCACCGTCGTCGGGTACACGTGCACCAGGTTGTAGGCGAGCGCCCCATCCCGGCCCCGCGTGCCGCCCACGGGCACGTTAAGGTCCTGCGTGTAGCAGCTGGCCGACGCGACGGAGACGGGGATGCCCGCGAACGTCGCCGTCGACGAGTAGTGCAGATGACCGGCCAGGATGCTGCGCACGTCGCTGCCCTCCAGCACCTCCGCCAGCTGGGCCTGGTCCCGCAGCTCGACCGACACCGCCAGGTCGAGCACGCTCGGCACGGGCGGGTGGTGCATGGCCAGGATGGTGCCCTCCGGCGCCGGGCTGGCCAGCTCGGCCGCCAGCCAGTCGAGCTGCGACTCGCTCACGTCCCCGTAGTGGTGGCCGGGCACGGACGAGTCCAGCACGATGATGCGGAGGCCGCCGACCCAGTGCACCTCGTCGACCGGGTCGCCGGTGGGGGCGTCGCCGCGCAGACCCGAGCGGAACGCGCCCCGGTCGTCGTGATTGCCCATCACCCAGACGATGTGCGAGCCGAGACGCTCCGCCAGAGGCTCCACGAGCTCCCGCAGCCGCTGGTAGGCACCGGGCTCGCCGCGGTCGGCGAGATCCCCGGTGAAGACGATCGCCTCCGGCCTGCCGCCCGAGGCCTCGACCTCGTCGAGCAGTGCGCGCAGATGCGCCTCGCTGTCGACGGAACCATAGAGCTGCGCCCCGCCTGCGAGCAGGTGGGTGTCGCTGATGTGCAGCAGGAAGTGGTCGGGCCGCGGGTACTCCGCGATTCGCGTCTTCACGCGGACAGTCCACCACCGCAGGCTGAACGGAGCGTGAACGCGGGCGGCGTGGCGCGCGCACGGCCCCCGAAAGGGGTCGTGGTACGCGATCTTCTTTATTTCAGACTCTTCCGCCGACCGCGCGCCGGAGCTAGCATGCAGCCATGACCATCGCCAAGCACGATGACTTCATCGCCGTGCCGTATCTGCGCCAGGGGCAGCTCATCTCGTTGATCCGGTGGACGAAGGAGGACGGGGAGTGGACGTACGCGACGCTCCTCGTCGAGTACGGCCACCGCGACGACACCGACTGGCACGTCATCGTCGACGGCGAGCCGGTGCGGATGAACCGCGACGAGTGGGCGATCTTCAGTTAAGGGTCAGCGGTAGACCTCGCGGCGGTGCGCGACTCGGAAGACCGTGACGAGGACACGATCCTCCTGAATCTCATACAGGGCGCGATGATCCCCGATGCGGATGCGCCAGTCATCGGAGGAGCCGGAGAGTTTCCGGGCTCCGGCCGGCCGCGCCTCCTCCTCCAGGACGGCGAGCGCCGCGAGGACGCGTCGGCGCACCGACGGTTCGAGCTTGCGGACTTCTCTCGCCGCGGCGGTCGTGAACTCGACCGTCCAGGCCGTCACCCGTCGAGCTCGGCGCGGAGCTCGGCCAGCGAGATCCGCTCGCCGGAGTCGGCGGCCTTCGCCGCTGCGAGGTCAGCGAGATCGCGCGACATCTCGAACGCCTCGAGGGCTTCGAGGTCCTCGACGCCGATCACGACCGCGGCCAGCTTGCCGTGCCGGGTGATACCGACACGTTCGTGGGCGTAGCCGGCACGCCCCAGCACATCGGCGAGCCCGTCACGCAGTTCTCGCGTCGTCACGGACGCACTCAGGGTGTTCATATCCGCCATTATATCGAGTTGTGTACACAGTTGCAAATACATGCATAGTTTCCCCGGATGCGGCCACGCGCTCCCGCCCGCCGGATCTTGCCAAGGGCGGCCTTCGGGGCGTTTGATGCTGGTGAGACCGGGAAACCGACCGAAGGGGCCAGCAATGTCCGCCAGTGAGCTCGAGATGTCCAGCGTCCGGTACCCCTACCGGGACCGCATCTTCCACGTGGAGAAGAAAGCGCCCGGGGTGTGGGTGGTGCTGGACGACTCGCACGCCGAGCTGGGCACGCTGGTGCGGGTGGCGCCGGAGGGCGAGGAGCACGAGCCGGTGTTCGGCACCATCCCGCCGGGCGAGACCGAGACCCTGCGCGAAGGGTCCGACTGGAGGACGCTCGTCGGGTCGATCATCAACGAGTCCCTGGACGCGGGCGCCGAGCCGGGCGGGACGGGCAACCTCGGCGGGTCGTGACCGCGGTCAGCACGCGCGGAGCCGCGGCGAGTACGATACCCGGGATGAACGCGGCGCTGCGCAGGACCCTCGGCTGGATCGCCGCAGTGCTCCTCAACGTCGGCGCCCTGCTGTTCGTCGTCGGCCTCATCGTGCCGCGTGCGGGCGGCGGCGTCTCCGTGCTCGCGCTCGGGATCGGGCTCTGCGTGGCGGGGCTGCTGATCGGCGCGGGGTGGATGTTCGGCGGTCGCCGCGACGCCTGACCGGCGATCGCACGCGCACGAAGAGCGGCCCCGCCCGGGATGACAGGACGGGGCCGCAGCTGGTGCCGGACGGGTCAGTCCGGTGGCTCGGTGTTCTTCACGAGGTCGGGGTTCGACGGCTGCTGAGCCGGGTCGAACTCGGCGGGCGGAGGCTCGGCCCCGGCGCCGCCCTGGTCGGTGTCCGGCGTCACGTCCTGGGCGCCTTCGGGGGTGACGCCGGTCTCGCCGGCGTCGCTGACATCCTGCCCCGGCGCGGTCTCGGCGGGCTCGGAGGCCTGCGCGTCGTGGTCGCCCGCGCTCTGGCCGTCCGCGCTCTGCGCGCCCTCGCCCTGGTCGCCGCCTTCGAAGCGCTCCGGCTTGTCCTCGGCCGGGACGCCCTCGGCGTCGGCGTTCTGCAGTCCGCTCGTGTCGCTCATGCGCTGCTCCTCCCGGAGGCCCCGACTAGGGGGCGCCCTCTTCGCTGTACGGCGTGACCGCGTCGTCGTCGCCCGCGTCGTCGACCCGGTCGGGGTCGAGATCGGCGATGACATCCTGGATCACGTTCTGCTCGGCGGTGGGCTCGGCGGAGCCCCCGTCGTCTCCTTCGAGGTCGCCGGCCAGCCCGTTCGTGGGATCGTGGCCGACCACCGGCTCCTGCTCGGTCGAATCGCTCATGGTGCCAACGAAACGCCGAACCCCCCTGCTCTCGCAAGGGGGTTCACCGTGCCGTCGGAGCGGCGTAGGTTAGGCGTTCGCCGCGGCGACGAGCTGGTCGAGCTGCTCGGGCGAGACGGCGTTGCCGGAGAAGCCGATGGCGCGGATGAGCGGGATGCCCTCGGCCATGCGGCGCAGGCCCGGGTCGGCCAGCATCCCGGCGACCGCGGCATCCCCCGTCTGCGCGAGGGCGGCGCCGAGCACCTGTGCACCGACCGGGTGGCTCAGCCACTCGCCCAGGGTGGACTCGACCGACAGCGGCACCGCCTTGCCGTCGCCGGCGAGGGTGACCGTCGCGGTGCCGCGCAGGTCGCGGGAGGAGGCTCCGACCGAGACGACGTAGTCGCCGCCCTCGACGATCCAGCCGACGAGATCGGTGTCGTAGTAGGCGAGGTCGTCGGCGGGGATCTCGATGACGACGCTCTCGGTGGCGCCGGCGGCGATGGCGACGTTCGCGAACCCCTTGAGCTCGCGCACGGGGCGGGTCACCGCCGAACCGGGCAGCGCCACGTAGACCTGCACGACCTCCCGGCCGTCGCGGTCGCCGCTGTTGGTGACGTCGACGGAGACGTGGATGCCGCCGTCGGCCGTGGCCTCGACGGCGGGGGCGCCGAAGTCGAAGGTCGTGTACGAGAGGCCGTGGCCGAACGGGAAGCTGACGGTCACCTCCCGCGCATCGACGTCGCGGTAGCCGACGAACAGGCCCTCGCCGTAGCGGACGTGCCCCTTCTCGCCCGGGAAGTTGATCGACGCCGCGGTGTCCCCGAGGTGCGCGATCACGGTCTCGGCCAGGCGGCCGGAGGGGTTCACGGCGCCGAAGAGGACGTCAGCGACGGCCCCGCCGCCGGCCTGGCCGAGCAGCCAGCCCTCGACGATCGCGGGCACGCGGTCGGCCCAGCCGGAGACGCGCACGACGCCGCCGTTGGAGAGCACGACGGCGACGCGCGGGTTGGCGGCGAGCACGGCCTCCAGCAGCGCGGTCTGCGCGGCGGGCAGCTCGATGTGTTCGCGGTCGAAGCCCTCGGACTCGTCCTCGCCGGGCAGACCCAGGAAGAGCAGGACATCGTCGGCGGTGGAGGCCGCAGCGACCGCCTCGGTCGTGAGTGCGGCGGCGTCGCCCTCGGCACCGAGCGCGTAGCCCGCGGCGAAGGTCACCTCGGCGTCGCCGGCGAGCGCACGGATCTCGTCGAGCGCGTTGTCGAGGCGGGTCGGGACGATCTGCGACGAGCCGGCGCCCTGGTAGCGCGGGGTGCGGGCGAACTCGCCGATGACGGCGATGCGCCGGCCGGCCTCGGCCGCGAGCGGGAGCACGCCGTCGTTCTTGAGCAGCACGATGCTGCGGCCGGCGACCTCGCGGGCGAGCGCGTGGTGCGCCTCCACGTCGTAGGAGGCGTCGGCGTCGGCGTTGTCGACGGCCTTCTGCACGAGGTCGATGACGCGCTGGGCACCGGTGTCGAGCACCGACTCGTCGAGCGAGCCGTCGCGGACGGCCGCGACGAGCTGCGCGTCCGTGACGCCACCCGAGGACGGCATCTCGAGGTCGAGGCCCGCGGCGAGCGCGGAGACGCGGTCGTTCACCGCACCCCAGTCGGAGACGACGAGGCCCTCGAAGCCCCACTCGTCGCGGAGGACCTTCGTCAGCAGCCACGGGTCCTCGCTGGCGTAGACGCCGTTGATGCGGTTGTACGAGCACATGACGGTCCACGGCTGGGCGTCCTGCACCACGCGCTGGAAGCCGCGGAGGTAGATCTCGCGCAGCGGGCGCTCGTCGACGTCGGCGCTGACGCGCATCCGGTCGGTCTCCTGGTTGTTGGCGGCGAAGTGCTTGAGGGAGGCGCCGACGCCCTGGGACTGGAGGCCGCGCACGAGGGCGGATCCGAGGCGTCCGCTCACGATCGGGTCCTCGGAGAGGTACTCGAAGTTGCGGCCGCAGAGCGGGGAGCGCTTGATGTTGATGCCCGGGCCGAGGAGCACACCGACGCCTTCGGCCTTGGCCTCCTCGCCGAGGGCCCGGCCGACGCGCTCCAGCAGCTCGGCGTCCCACGACGAGCCGAGGGCGACCGCGGGCGGGAAGCAGGTGGCGGGCACGCTGTCGCCGATGCCGAGGTGGTCGCCGCCCTGGCTCTGCTTGCGCACGCCGTGGGGTCCGTCGGTGAGGTAGATGGAGGGGATGCCGACGCGCTGCACCGCCTCCGTCTCCCAGAAGCTCGCGCCGGAGGTGATCGACGCCTTCTCCTCGGTGGTCAGTTCGGTTGCGCGGACGAGACGGTCGACCATGGTTCTCCTTCGATGTGGCCGGGTGGTGGCAATACCTTACAACACTCGGTTTTAAGCGGGCCAGGGTTCACAGGGAGTTCTCGTCAGATCCTCCGCGCGAGGTCGCGGAGTGCCGTCATGTACTGCGCCGACGCGGGGTAGCCGGGATGGGTCGCGACCTTGACGAGATAGCGCGTCGGCCCGAACTCGTCGGCGCCGCGGTCGATGTCGTTGTGGTCGTACGAGTCGTCGGGGAAGCCGAGGTAGTCGGTGCGGCGCCAGAGGTTGATCCACGCGATCTCCCCGTCGGGCTGGGTGAGCAGCTCGCGCAGGGTCGGCTCCGGTCCGTCGCCCGGCCGCCGCACCGGCGGAGCGCCCTGGTCGCGGTTGACCTGTTTCAGCCACGGGTCGGCCGTCCACAGCGACGGCCCCCGGCTCTTGCGCACGCCGAGCACCTCGCCGCCGAACAGCTCGGGGAAGAACCGGCCGAAGAACGCGCGCAGCTGCGTGCCGTAGGTGAGGAGGCCGACGTTGCGGAGGCCGTCCTTCGTGTCGGCGCCCAACGTGAACAGGCACGAGACGGCCAGCACACCGCCCAGGCTGTGCGCGCTCAGCACCACCTTGCGCCGCTGCGCGGTCCCCAGGGCGGCCAGCTCGTCGTCGGCCTTCTGGGCCTCGGTGCGCGTGTCCCGCCCGTCGACGATCTTCCCCTTCATGAGGTCGGTCTCGAGCCAGGCGACGACGCGGCCGCGCAGCTCCGGGATGACCCGCTCGGCGTAGCAGGGCGGACCGTACGGATGCCCCGCACGCGGGAGGAAGCACATGAGGTCCCACATGATCCCGATCGGCCGCTCCTTGGTCGTGATGGCGCTCTCGGCGATGGTGACGATGGCGGTGACCGCGATCAGCCCGAGGGCGGGGAGCGCGAAGTCGAGCAGCGCGGTCGGGCGCCAGGTGTCGGGGAACGACACCGACACCGCGCAGCCGACGGCGAGCAGCCCGGCCAGCACGCCCAGGACGGGTTCGCCGCGATGGAACAGCCCGGCGAAGCGGCGTGCGCGCAGCATCTTCGTGGTCAGCTTGCCGGCCGAGGGGACGAGCGGCACCGTGCCGTCGCGGTAGCGGCGCAGCGGCGCGCGCAGGGGGCGGCCGCCGTCGGTGCGCGGCGTGGTGAATCGGGGTGTAGTGCGCATCCGGGCCGCGGCCACGATCGCGACCAGGAGGAGCAGGAGCGCCGCCAGCACGGGAACGGTGCTGCCGAAGTTGCGATAGGCGCCGGGGGTGACGAGGGAGGCGTCCCCGCGGGAGAGCGGGCAGACCGGGACCGCCCCCGGCGAGCTGAGCCAGCACTGCGCCCCCAGGACCAGGAGGGTCGACAGCAGCATCCCGCCGCCGAGGGAGAGGAGCAGGACCACCCCGGGACCGGTGCCGCTCCACCCCTCGTAGCGGAGCACGTCGCGACGGCGGGCGCGCGACGGGACGAACCCGATGATCAGGGCCAGGACGACCAGGGCGCCGGCGCTCACGGCGTACGCGACGAGGGACGGCGTGCGCGGCGGCAGCCCGTCGGGGGTGAGGAGCACCGCGACCGCCACGCCGAGCCCGGCGACCACCACGAGGGCGATGCACGCGACCGCCGGGAGCCACTCCTTCACCCGCGCGATGGAGGACGGCCACTCCGGCAGCCGGCGCCAGCCCAGCGCGGAGAGGGCGATGGCGAGCAGCACCCCGGTCACGATGGCCGGGGAGACGACGAGACCGAGGAACGGGATGCGCGCGTAGTTGAGGTGCTGGTCGGGGACGGCGATCGAGACGAACACGACGACGTACACCGCGACGGCCGCGAGCAGCGTCCACCCGGCCCAGGTCTCGCGGCGCCGCAGCTTGCGCCGCACCCGGTTGCGGCGGACGGCGTCCGAGAGCTCGTCCGACCGGCGCGTGACCGTGTCGGTGTCGGCCATGACCCGCGCGATGGTGACGACGAGGCCGAGCGCCGCGGCGATCACCGCCGCCGAGACCCACCACCGGGCCAGCGGGGCCGGCTCCGCTCCCCAGCAGGCGGCGGGGATGCGGGTGCTGCCTCCCGAGCACGCGGCGAACACGTCGTCCCAGCCGAGCAGCACGGCGACGAGGAAGAGCGCGCCCGCCAGATGCAGCAGCTCGGACGGGAGCTTCACCCGGGTCATCCCCCAGAAGCCTTCCGTCGCCAGCGGCGTGCGGCCGTTCGGCGCCGACGCGGCCGCACCGCCGCGCTCCTCCGCGTGCCGCATCTTGTCGACCGTGCCGAAGATGCCCGCCTCGTAGCGCGTGCGCGCCGTGTGCGAGACGAGCAGGAGCACCACGACGCCGAGCACCGGCACCAGCGAGAGCATGGCCAGGCGGATGCCGCGCCGGTCGAAGTCGGGCAGCGCGAAGAAGTCGTTCAGCCATCCCGGCATCGACGGGCAGGAGGCGGTCCCGGCGAGGCACTGCGACCCGATCAGGTCGAGGCTCACCGAGGCCAGCGCGCACACGTAGAGCAGCGTCAGGCAGAGCGCGAACACCCGCAGCGCGGCGGCACCGCGGCCCGCGCGCCACTCGCCCGCGACGGTCTGGCGCGGGATCCGGCGGGTCCAGTAGGCCGTGTTGCACAGCCCGAACGGCAGGATGAGCAGCCAGGCCAGCTGCACGAAGAACTGGCCGACGATGACGAGCGCCCCGCCGCCGTACCGCGCCATCAGCCCCCACGAGTAGCCCTCGCGGCGGATGCGCGTGGGCGGATAGGCGGGGTCCGTCGGGTCGACCGGGTCGACGGTGGGGACGAAGAAGCCGCCGTTCTCGTCGGCCTGGTCGGGCCGCACATCCCCCGGCGGCACGCCCAGCATCTCCGCCGGTGGCGTGTTCTTGATGCCGTGGATGCGCAGCTCCAGGATGTTCTGGTCGCGGCCGCCGTCTCGGACCGCACCGAACAGGGTGGTGAACACGCCCATGAGACCCTCCCGCGCCATGCCGACGCGCGCAGGGTACCGCCCGGCGAGGATGCGCGGCCAGCCTGAGCATCCGTGCCGAATCGACGCCGCTCTACACCTCGCGGCCTGCGGGGCGTAATGTCTGCACCATGAGCACCCCAGCAGACCGGGCCGACGAGCCGCGCGAAGACCTCGAGGGCAGCTACACCGAGGTCGACGGCGAAGGCCCCCACGAGCGCACCGTCCACGGCCAGTACACGGAGACCGAGGACAACCGCGGCCCCGAGACCGACGTCGAGGGCACGTACACGGACGTCGACGAGGCGGCCGACGCCCCGCAGGGCGAGTACACCGACACCGACACCGACGAGCCGTAAGAGCGGCTGAGGGCGGGAGGCGGCCTAGCGGGTCGCCTTCTTGATCTTCTTGCGCGTCTTCTTCACGTTCGGGTCGTTCCAGAACGAGGACACCGCGCCCACGATCTGCTGATAGCGTTCGCGGCCCGCTCGCGCGCCCAGCACGTAGGCCACGGCGATCCCGATCAGAACGAGAAAAGTCTTGAAGCGCATCCGGTCCTCCTGAATCCGTCTGCGGCAGACAGTAGACCGCACGATGCCGTCGCGCCACCCCGGAGGCCCGGAGCGGCGTGACGGCATCGCGCGAAGGCTTTGCGCGACGGTCAGGCGCGCGGGAGGTCGCCCAGGCGACGACCGCGGCCGAACAGCAGGTAGCCCGCGATCAGCAGGGCCAGCGCGATCACCAGGATCGGCGCCACGACGGCTCCGGTGGAGGCGAGGGCGCCCGCCGACGAGCCGGCCGCGGTGCCCGTTCCGGAACCCGAACCGCCGGCCGCCGGGAGCGTGCCCGTCGGCTGACCGTCCGCGGTGACCTCGAAGGCCAGGACCACGGCCTTGCCGCTCTGGGCTCCGGTCACCGTGATGGTGTGCCGGCCGAGCTCGGTCGGCGCGACGGCGGCGATGGTCGACGCTCCGCCGATGACGTCGGTCCGCGGCAGCGCGACCGGGTCGGACTGGACGACGCCCGAGACCTGACGGTCGCCCTTGAAGCCGGCGAGCGAGATCGCCAGCGGGTCGCCCGGCTTCACCGTCGTCGCCAGGAGCGAGACCGTCGCGCCCGCGCTCAGGGCGGTGTAGCTGCGCTCGAGCTTCAGCGCACGCGCGATGGTGAAGAAGGTGTCCGTCTGGTCGGTCAGCCCGACGACGTCCGCCGCGCCGGGACCGTATCCGGCCACCCGCAGCTGCGAACCGGTGTGCTGCTGCGAGCCGCCGGCCGCGGCCGTGCCGTAGGCGACCTTCATGACGGTGCCGTCGGCCGTGGTGAGCGCCGTGCTGAGCGTGGCCGGCGGGGTGCTGTCCACGATCTGGCTGGTGTGGGCGTGGTCGGCCGTCACGATGACGAGGGTGTTGCCGTCCTTCTTCGCGAAGGCGAGGGCGGCCTGGACCGCCTCGTCGAGGTCGACGGTCTCACCGATCTGGCCGCAGGCGTCGGCCGAGTGGTCGCGCTTGTCGATGCTCGCGCCCTCCACCTGCAGGAAGAAGCCGGCGCTCCCGGAGCGGTCGAGCAGCGAGATCGCCTTGTTGGTGAGCGAGGAGAGCGAGAGGTCCGATGCCAGCCGGTCCGCGTTGGGGGTGCAGGTGACCGGTGCCGCGTCGGCGCCGCCGACGGTCGCCGTGGTGGAGGCGTACCGGGTCGGGAAGTTGCCGGGGGTGAAGAGTCCGAGAAGCGGCTTCTGCTGGTCCGCCGCCGTGACGGCCGACAGTCCCGCGGCGTCGCCGACGACCTGGTAGCCGCGGTCCTTGGCCTGGTCGAAGAGGGTCTGGTCCTTCCACTCTCCGGCCTTGGCCTTCTGCGTGAAGGAGGTCGATCCGCCGCCGAGCGTGACATCGGCACGCGCGTCGAGGAGCTGCTCGCTGATGGAGCCGAGACCGCCCTTGTCGAGCGCGTCCGCGCCGCAGCTCGCGCTGTCGGGGCCGTAGCAGGAGCGGGCGCCGACGTGCGCGACCTGGACCGCGGGGGTCGCATCCTGGATCTCGGCGGTGCTCACGTTGCCGGTGCGGAGGCCGTTGGCGCGCGCGAGCTCGAGCAGGGTGGCCTGCGGCGCGCCGTCGATGTCGACGGACACGGCGTTGTCGTACGTCTTGGTGCCGGTGGCCCAGGCGGTGCCCGTCGCGGCGGAGTCGGGGACGTAGTCCGGCTTGCCCTTGTTCGGGCCGTCCTTGTAGAGCGAGTACGTGGTGTACTGGCCGGTCAGCGGGAGGGCGTCGATGCCCGGGAGCATGCCGGCGGCACCGTACTGGTAGTTGCGCGCGACCGTGATCTCGCTGTCGCCCATCCCGTCGCCGATCAGCAGGATGACGTTCTTGGCCGGGCCGTTGACGATCGACTGGCGCAGCGCGGCGGTCGAGTCGTCGGGGTTGCGGGCGGCGCCGCCGTTGTCGGAGGTGGCGGCGAGCGCTGAGGTCGGGAGCAGCGCGGCCGCGAGCACGCCGCCGGCGGCGACGAGCACGGCTCCGGCGCGGAGCCGGGAGCGGAGACGGGACATGCGGGAGGTCCTTTCGGTCGGTGAGGCCCGACCAGCCCAGCGGCCGCACGTGAACCGCCCGTGAACTCCCGGAGGCTGTTATCTGAAAGGTCTCTCAGGAGACGCTGCCGCGGCGCCCGCGCACGGCCTTCAGCACCCCGACGATCGGCCCCTGCAGGAAGAGCACGAAGAGCCACCAGATGCCGACCTTCGGGAAGAGCACGGCGAGCACCAGCGCGGCGAAGAGCAAGGCGTCGGCGATCCAGCCGGTGCCCGGGGCCATCGACTCCTTCGCGTCCTCGCGCACGAGCTCGGGCGAGCGTCGCAGCACGACGGCGATGAACTGCATCGACAGCGACGCGAGGAGCATGTTGCCGATGTACAGCGCGTAGACGGCGGGCTGGCCGGAGTTGCTCGCGGCGAGCACGTTGGTCGTGAAGGGCATGATCACGATGGCCAGCAGCCAGGCGAAGTTCAGCCAGATGACGCGGACGTCGTAGCTGGCGACCCACTCGAAGATGCGGTGGTGCGTGATCCAGAACCGGGCGATCACCAGGAACGAGACGCCGAAGGCGATCAGCTCCCAGTAGTTGGCGCCGATCCAGGCTCCGATGTCCCTCGCCGCGTCATCGGCCTGATCGACGAGCGGCAGGATCAGCAGGGTGATCGCGATCGCCACGGTGGCGTCGGAGAAGTTGACGAGCCGATCGAGCCCGCGCTCCGTCCTCACCGCTGCCATGCGCTCATTCTGGCCCGTCATCGAGCAGACCGAGCTCCAGGGCACGCCGCACGGCCGAGGTCCGGTCGGAGGCGCCGAGCTTCTCGTACGCGCGGCTCAGGTAGGTCTTGACGGTGGCCTCGCCGATGAAGAGCTCCGCGCCGATGGCGGCGTTGGTGCGCCCGTCCGCGGCGAGCCGCAGCACCTTCACCTCCTGCGGCGAGAGGGCAGGGGCGGCCGGGGCGCCGCCGCGCAGCCTCCCGAGCAGGGCGGAGGCGGCGGAGGTGGCGAGCACCGTCTCCCCCGTGGCGGCCGCGCGCACGGAGCGGGCGAGCTCGGCCGGGGCGATGTCCTTCAGCAGGTAGCCGCTCGCGCCGGCCTCGATGGCGCGGAGGATGTCCTGGTCGGTCTCGTAGGTCGTGAGCACGACGACGCGGGTGGCGGGATGGGAGGCCGTGATCGCGCGGGTCGCCGCGACGCCGTCGCCGCCCGGCATCCGCAGGTCCATGAGCACGAGGTCGGGGTGGAGCGCGGCGACGAGGTCGACGGCCTCCGGGCCGCTGGCGGCCTGCCCGACCACGTCGATGTCGTCGTACCCGGTCAGCATCCCGCGGATGCCTTCGCGGACGACGGGGTGGTCGTCGGCCAGGACGATGCGGATCATGCGGACTCCTCGGTGGGGGCGCTGGGCGCGGTGGGCGCGGACGCGGCGGGATCGGGCGCGGTGACGGCCGGGGCGGGCAGCTCCGCCGTGATGCCGGTGCCGAGGCCCGGCGTCGACTCGACCGTGAACCGGCCGCCGGCCTCGCGGACACGCGCCGCCATCCCGTCGAGCCCGTAGCCTCCGCGCGGGGCGTCGCGGTCGAACCCGCGCCCGTCGTCGGTCACGCGCAGGCGCACCGCGTCGGGCAGGTAGGCGAGCTCGACGTCCACGGTGCGCGCCGCGGCGTGCTTGCGCACGTTCGAGAGCGACTCCTGCAGCAGCCGCAGGGCGACCACGTCGACGGCGGGCGGCGCCGGACGCGCTCGCCCGTCCACGACGAAGCCGGCGCTGACGCCGCTCTCCTCCGCGAAGCGGGCGACGACCCGCTCGAGCACCTCGGGCAGCGGCGAGCCGTTCAGCCTCCCCGGCGTCATGGCCGCGATGATGCGCCGGGACTCCTGGAGGTTCTCCTGCGCGGTCTCGGTCATCAGCTCCACGTGCCGGCGGGCGGCGGCGGGATCGGCGTCGAGCTCGCCCTGCACCGCGTGCCCGAGCGTGACGATGCTCGTGAAGCCCTGGGCGAGGGTGTCGTGCATCTCGCGGGCGATGCGCTCCCGCTCGGCCGCCGCGCCCTGCTGCTCGGAGAGCTGCGCGATCTCGTTCTGCTGCTGCCGCAGCCGGTCGATGAGCCGGCCGCGCTCGGCGCTCTGCTTGCTGACGGCGGCGACGCGGTGGCCGAAGAAGATCGAGAAGGCGATGAGCAGCAGCGTCATCCCGGAGACGTCGACGATCGAGACGGGCGGGATGTCGCCGATCGCCCAGCGCACCACGACCCCTCCCGCATTGACCAGGACGATCGCGATGGCCGCGGGGTAGAACGACAGCAGCAGGAAGAACTGCGGCGACAGGACGAACAGGGCGACGTTCGCCCAGTCGCTCAGGGAGAGCGCGACCAGGTAGGCGGCGGTCGCGACGAGGCAGTAGACGATCGAGCGGGGCGAGTCGTCCGGCACGGAGCCGCGACGCACCACCGACCAGAACAGCGGGAGCAGCGCGAGCACGATCGCCGCCGACGCGATCGACTTGACGAGCCCGGTGTACGGGTTCGCCAGGATGATCACGACGGTGGCGACCGTGGCCGCGGCCGAGTAGACGAGCCAGGCCCGGAACTCGAGGAACTCGCTGTCGGTGCTGCGCTGCTGTTGCACGGTCAGACTGTAGCCGCTCGCTCCGGCTGAGCGGCGGAGGCCTCCGCGACCGAGGTGCGGCCGGCCGGGTAGAACACCCCGATGACGGCGACGATCAGCATCGCGCCGGCCATGCCCCAGAACGCCCACTGCACGGCTCCGGCGTAGTCGGAGGCCACGGCGTGCATGATCTGGTCGCGCACGGCGGTCGGCAGCTTCGCGAGCGAGCCGCCGTCTCCCGAGGCGCCGCTGATGCGGTCGACCGCACTCTGCGCGTCCGCTGCGGTGCCGCCGATCTTCTCGAACGACGCGGTGAGCAGGTCGGTGAGCCGGGAGGTGACGATGGTCGTGAACACGGCCAGGCCGAGCGCGCCGCCGAAGTTCTTCATCGTCTGCGAGATGGCCGTCACCTCGCCGTAGCTGGCGCCGATCGCGCGGTTCACCGCATCCGTCGAGACCGCCGAGAACATCAGGCCGATGCCGGCGCCCGCGATCGCGATGGGCCAGGTCTGCTGGTTGAAGAACGATTCGGCGTTGAAGTCGAGGTCGGTCGCCTTCAGCGCGAGCCAGGCGAAGCCGATCGCCCCGATCAGGCCGCCGACCAGGACGACACCACGGGCGCCGTACTTGTCGAACCGCACCGAGCCGACCCGGCTCGCGACGACGAAGCCGATGAAGAACTTGAGGAAGAGCACCCCGGTGAGGCCGGCGGAGAGACCGAGCGACACCTGCCCGTACACGCTGAGGAAGAAGAACGTGGCGATGAACGCGACCGACGAGAACAGCGTCGCCAGCGTGGAGAGCGTGAACCCGCGGTCGCGGAACGCAGCCAGCTGCACGAGCGGCTGCGCGGCACGGCGCTGGAGGAGCACGAACACGACGATCAGGGCGGCGCCGGCGACGAGGGAGCCGAGGACCGCCGGGCTGCCCCAGCCCCACGGGCTCGCCTGCTGCAGGCCGAAGACGATCAGGCCCATCCCGGCGGCGACGACCAGCGCGCCGAGCCAGTCGATGCGCTCGCGGCGCGGGGCGGAGGGGCGTGCGGCGATCGCGACGATCACGAACGCGGCGACGGCGATCGGCACGTTCACCCAGAAGATCGCGCGCCACGTCCACTGCGTGAGGTAGCCGCCGGCGATCGGGCCGAGGGCGGTCATCGCACCGGTGATGGCGAAGAAGATCGCCATCGCGCGGCCGCGGCTCTCACGGGCGAAGCCCTCGACCACGATGCCGATCGCGGCCGGGAACATGATGGCGCCGCTGATGCCCTGGAGGGCGCGGGCGGCGACCAGCCACGGCTCGGCGAGGTCGCCGGTCGGGGCCAGGCCGCAGAGCAGCGAGGTGATGCCGAAGCCGGCGATGCCGATGAGGGCCATCCGCTTGTGGCCGACGACGTCGGCGATCCGGCCGCCGAGCAGGAAGAACGCGGCGGTGGCGAGCAGGTAGACGTTGACCGCCCACTGCATCCCGTCGTGGCTGAGCCCGAGGTTCTGCTGGATGGTGGGGGCGGAGAGGGCGACGATCGTCTGGTCGATCGTCGTCATGGAGACGGCGAGGATGAGGCCGGCGAGCGCCAGCCGCGACGAGGATCCTGGTTTCATGCTCCCAGCCTCGCTTCGGGCGCCCGCGCGCGGCACCGGCGGCCGGTGGTCACCCGTGTCCGCCGATCGGTGGACACGGGCGACATCCGCGGTCGCGGCTTCGGTCAGGCGGCGGGGAGGGCGGCGATCAGCTCGTCGATGGTGACGACGGCGGCCTGCTGGGCGGGGTAGACCTTCTCGGTCAGGACGCGGTGCACCTCCGGGTCGCGGTCGAAGGTGCCGTCGGAGAGCACGACGAGGCGGTAGTCCTTGTCCACCGCGTCGCGCGCGGTCGACAGCACGACGCCGCTGGTCGAGATGCCGGCGAGCACGAGGGTGTCGATGCCGAGCGCCTGCAGCTGCTCGTGGAGGTCGGTGGTGCTGAAGGCGCCGTAGCGCGACTTGCGCACCACGATCTCCCCCTCGGCGGGCGCGATGCGCGGGTCGACCGAGACGGCGGGGTGGTCGGGGCCGATCTCGCTCACGCGCTCGGCGGCGGTCACGAATCGGGAGTGGGCGGGGACGCGGGACGCGTCCTCCTCGGACAGCGCGACGCGCACGTAGCCGACGGTGACGCCGGCGGCACGGGCGGCCTCCCGCGCACGGCGCAGCTCGGCGAGGAAGGCGTCGGCGTCGGGGAGGGAGGCGAGGATGGAGGGCTGCAGGTCCATGAGGAGCAGCGCGGTACGGGACGGGTCGATGACGAGATCGTTCACATGTATAAACTACCTCGCCCAGCTGAAAGCTTGCGTCGCTCCGCTGCCTACTGTATACAGAATACAGACCACCACAGCAGAGACTCTCAAGGAACGAGGTACTCATGTCTCGCGTCGACTCAACGGTGAGAAGGGCGCTGGCCATCACGGCGGCAGCCGCACTGGCTCTCAGCATGGCCGCATGCTCCGGCTCGGGAGGCGGCGGATCCAAGACCGTCGTCTGGTCCACCTGGGGCACCCCGGAGGAACTCACCCGGTACAAGGAATTCGACACCCAGTTCATGAAGGAGCACCCCGACATCAAGGTCGTGCTCCAGCCGGTCGCCGACTACAGCGACTACCACACCAAGCTGCTCGCGCAGCTGGCCTCCGGCACCGCCCCCGACGTCTTCTACATCGGCGACGACAAGATCGGCCAGTTCGTCAACTCGAAGGCGCTGATGCCGCTGACGTCGCTCATGAACTCGTCGGCCAGCAAGACCAAGCCGGAGGACTTCGCGCAGGGCCTGTTCGGGGCCACGAAGAAGGGCGACGAGATCTACGCGGCGCCCAACGACTCCAACCCCGACGCCCTCTGGTACGACAAGGAGGCGCTGAAGAAGGCCGGCGTCACCGAGGACCCGGCGACGCTCGCCGCCGAGGGCAAGTGGACGACGGAGGCTTTCCTCGACATGAACGCCAAGCTCCACGACGCGGGCCTCACCGGCTCGATGTTCTGGAACTACTGGTCGACCCACTACAGCTGGATCTCGTCGCAGGGCGGGACGGCGTTCGACTCCTCCGGGAAGTTCGTCGCCAACACCGACCCGACCAGCGTGAAGGCGATGGACGTGCTGGCCAAGAACTTCCAGGACGGCACCTTCGTGGTCGCCGACACCCTCCCGGAGGGCGCGGGCGCCGACAGCGTGTTCGTCACGCACAAGGCCGGCTTCTTCGTGCAGGGCCGCTACACGATCGGCACCGTCAAGGCCGCCGGCGACCCCGAGAACTACGACGTGGCGCCGTGGCCGACCCCGAGCGGCAAGCCCGCCCCGACCGGCGTCGCCGTCAGCTACCTCGCCATCAACGCGAAGACCAAGAACAAGGACGCCGCGTTCGAGTTCTGGACGAACTTCCTCTCGGCCCAGGGCCAGACCTTCCGCCTCAAGGGCGGCGGCAACGCCGTCCCGTCGATCGCAGGCGCCGACTCGGTGGTGCTGGACGGCTACCCCGCCCACGCGCAGACCCTGCTCGACATGCGCGACATCGGCTTCGAGGACAACGCCACCGAGGCGTCCGTCCCCGGCCTCTCCAGCGACATCAGCGACAAGATGCTCGCGCTCTACCAGGGCAAGGCCTCCACGAAGGAGACGCTGGACGAGGTCGCGAAGATGATCGCCAGCAAGACCGGCGGCAAGTGAGGCATCGAGCGTGAGCGCAGTCAGGGAAGCACTGGTCGCCCCCGAGGCCGAGACCCCTCCCGCGACGCCGGGCGGGCTCCGCAAGGAGTCCGCCTGGCGGCGTCGCGACCGCCGGTGGGGCTACGTGTTCGTGGGCCCGCAGCTGCTCGGGATGGCCCTGTTCGTGGTCGTGCCGTTCATCGCGAGCCTCGTGCTGGCGTTCGCGCAGTGGGACGGCCTCAACGATCTCAGCTGGGTCGGCTTCGACAACTTCCGCACCGAGCTGAGCGACCCGCTCTTCGGCCGGTCGATCGTCAACACCCTCCTCATCGCCCTCATCACCGTGCCGATCGGCCTCGCCCTGGCCGTGGTGCTGGCGGTCGCGCTGGAGAAGCTGAAGACGCGCACGCTCTATCTCATCCTCTTCTTCGCGCCCGTCGTCACCTCGTCGGTCGCCGTGGCGATGATCTGGCAGCAGCTGTTCCGCAAGGACGGCGTGCTGAGCGGATTCATCGCGAACGTGTTCCACATCGCCCCGCCGGACTGGCTGGGCGACCCGCACCTCGCGCTCATCGCCGTCTGCATCGTGACCATCTGGTCGTCGGTCGGCCTGAACGTGATCATCTTCCTGGCCGGCCTGCAGAACATCTCACCGGCCGTGATCGAAGCCGCGCGGCTCGACGGCGCCGGGGCGATCACCCTGTTCTTCCGCGTGCGGCTGCCACTGCTGTCGCCGATCATCTTCTTCTCGACGGTGATCGCCTTCATCAGCTCGCTGCAGACGTTCGACACCGTGTTCATCCTCACCGCGAACGCGGGACCGGACAACGCGACCCGCACCATCGTCTACCACATCTACGATCTGGGCTTCGGCAAGTTCCAGTTCGGCCCGGCCTCCGCCGCGTCGATCATCCTGCTGGTCATCACCCTCGTGATCACGGGCATCCAGTTCGCCGCCCAGAAGAAGTTCGTCCACTACGAGGATGATGCCGCATGACCACCGCAACGGCCCCCGCCGACCCCGCCACCCGCACCGCCCCCGCGCACCCGGGCCGTGCGGCCTCCCGCGCCCGCAAGGCCCTGCTGCACGTCGTCCTGCTGCTGGGCGGCCTCGCGATGGTGTTCCCCTTCCTCTGGATGCTGGTCACCTCGTTCAAGTCGCTGCCGCAGCTGCTCAACGACCCGCTGAGCGTGTGGCCGCACCCCTTCACCCTGCAGAACTACGCGGACGCGTGGAGCGACGTGCCGTTCGGGCAGGCGTACTGGAACACGATCTACATCGCCGTGCTCGTCGTCGCCGGCACGCTCGTCACCGCCGCGATGGCCGGGTACGCGTTCGCGCGCATACCGTTCCGCGGCAGCAAGGTGCTGTTCGTGTTGTTCCTGGCGACGCAGATGATCCCGATGCAGGTGACGCTCATCCCCTTCTACTTCCTCATGGCGAAGCTGGGGTGGGTGGACTCGCACCTCGCGCTGATCGTGCCCGCCGCGCTCGCGAACCCGTTCGCGGTGTTCCTCATGCGCCAGTTCGTGCTGTCGCTGCCGCGCGAGCTGGAGGAGGCGGCCCTCGTCGACGGCGCCGGCCGGTGGCGCATCTTCTGGAGCATCATCCTCCCGAACCTGAAGCCCGGGCTCGGCGCGCTCGCGATCATCGTGGCGCTGAGCACCTGGAACAACTTCCTGCTGCCGCTCGTCATCCTCAACTCGCAGGACCTCTTCACGGTGCCGCTGCTGCTGCAGAGCTTCCGCGGCCAGTACGGGTCGGTCAACTACGGGCTGATCATGGCGGCGTCGGCCATCGCGACCATCCCGATGCTGATCGCGTTCGTGATCGGCCAGCGCCGCATCCTGAACTCGATGGCCGCGTCGGGGCTGGGCGGGCGATGAGCGTCGCCGCCGCCGCAGCCGCACGGGTCTCGCCGTACCTCGACCTGGAGTCGGCGCCGTTCACCCTCCCGGGCTCGCGCATCCTCGTGATGCGGGCCGACGAGGGGGTGACGGTGCGTTTGGCCGAGTACGAGCGCCGGCTGGATGACTGCATCCTGGTCCGCACCCTGCGCGTGCTCGGCCCGGACGGACGCGTCGCGCCGGTCAGCGCCGTGCACCCCGACCGCATCGAGTTCGGCGCGGCGGGCGTCACGCTGACCTTCGACGGCCCCGACGCCCTCAGCCTCGGCGGCGGCGAGGCGCCCTGGACCGCCGAACTCGACCTGCCCCACACCCCCGCCCTCCGCACCACGTCGCCCATCCGCATCACCCTCGCCCCCGCAGCCGCCGAGCACAGGAAAAGTGCTCGGTTCACGGCCGAGATCGAGCACTTTTCCTGTGCTCGCGGGCATAGGGCGGCGCTGGAGGCGACGGGGCGGGTGTGGGAGGAGTGGTTTGCGCGGACGCCGGTGGTGCGTGACGACCTCGTTGGGATGACCGCGTTCTGCTGGTGGGTGCTCGGCGCGAACATCGTGTCGCTGCCCGGCCGCGGGGCGCGGGCGGTCGTGCCCTCCAAGATCGGGTATGTGGGGCTCTGGCAGTGGGATGCGTACTTCATCGCCTCCGGCCTCCGTCACGGCGACCCGGAGCTCGCCCGCGAGCAGCTGGAGCTCGCCTTCGCCTTCCCCACCGCGGACGGCCAGCTGCCGGATGTGGTGCACGACGAGGGCGTGCTGGCCTCCAGCGACGACCTCCCGCCGGGCGACCGGGACAACCTGCGCCGCGCCGGCTCGGCCATCGCCGACCCGTCCGCGCCCATCCCGCTCACGAAGCCGCCGCTCGCCGCATGGGCGCTGCGCCGCCTGGAGGGGCTCGTCGACGATCCCGCCTGGTTCGACGCCGCCTGGGCGACGGTCGCGCGCAGCCAGGAGTGGTGGTTCGCGCACTCCGACCTCGACGGCGACGGGATGCCCGAGTACGGCCACCCCTACTCGTCCGGCCTCGACGACAGCCCGGTCTTCGACGCCGAGCTGCCGGTGGCCTCCCCCGACCTCGCGGCCTACCTGATCCTGCAGGACGACCTGCTCGCGGCGCGAGCCCGGAGCGTGGGCGACGCGGCGGTCGCCGAGCGTTTCGCCGCGCGCGCCTCCCGCACGCTCGAGCTGCTGGAGGGGATGTGGGACGAGTCCGCCGGGTTCTTCCGCTCCTCGGGCGCGGGGGCGCCGGTCGAGGCGGAGGCCGTCGTCTCCCTCCTGCCACTGCTCACCGGCCGGCTGCCCGGGCGCTACGTCGCCGGCATCCTCGCCGCCCTCGACGACCCCGAGCGGTTCGCGACGACCTGGATCGTGCCCACCGTGGCGCGACGGGATCCGGACTACTCGGACGAGCGGATGTGGCGCGGCCCGGTGTGGGTCAACGTCAACGCGCTGCTCGCGGAGGGGCTGGCGGTCTCCGGCCACGCCGACCGATCACGCGCGCTGATCGAGCAGACCCTGCGGCTCGTGCAGCACGGCGGGGGCCCCCACGAGTACTTCAACCCGGCGACGGGCGAGAAGGCGCGCACCGCGACGACCGCCTTCGGCTGGTCCGCGGCGCTGTTCATCGACCTGGCCGTGCAGGTCTCCGGCGCGTGAGACGACGCAACACGCCCTTTTTCGGCCGAAGACGGCACGGGAAAGGGCGTGTCGCGACCGTTCGCGGCCACGCGGGCGGGGGTGAGCGCGGAAGCCGGGGGTCAGGCCAGGCGTTCCCACTTGATGCCGGCGTCGGCGAGGAGGCGGCGCATGCCGTTGGTCCAGTTCTCGGCGAGGGCGGCCTTGGCGGCGGGAACGTCGCGCTCGACGAGGTGCTGGGCGATGATCGCGTGCTCCGCGGCGGAGCGCTCGACGAGCACCTCCCCGCCGACGAGCAGGGACTCGTAGCGGTGGATGGCGCTGCGCACCTGCGCGATCTGCTCCAGGAGCTTGCGGTTGGTGCAGGCGCTCAGCATGAGGTTGTGCCACTCGTCGTCCTTGCGGTTGACGACGGCGTGCTGGGCGACGTCGTCCGAGAAGTCGGCGGCGAGGCCGCCGAGACGGGCGCCGAGGGCGGCGAGCTCGTCGAGCGGCGAGAGGTCGAGGGCGAGGCCTTCCAGGGTCACGATGATGGGGCAGAGCTCCTCGAACTCGCGCGCGCTGAGCGGAACGAACCGGAAGCCCTTGCCGTTCTCGCTCTCGATCTGGCCCTCGCTCTCGAGGGCGATCAGAGCCTCCCGCAGCGGCGTGCGGCTGACGCCGAGCTCGGCGGCGAGCTGGACCTCGTTGATGCTCTCCCCCGGGCGAACGTCCCCCGCGCGCATGCGCGCGATGAGCTCCTCGCGCACCTGGGAACGCAGGTTCTTGCGTTCGATCGCCATGTGACCCCTCCCGGCCGGACTCGTGGTCGCCAGCTTAGGGGTTGACCCGTCGTGGCGATCGCTCTAGCGTTACTGTATACAGAATACAGTCGACACGATGGCGGCACAAGGCTCGTCACGTCGGCTGGACCCCCGCACGAACCGCACGACACCGTTGAAGGAGACCGATGACGATCCCCGCGCCCCGGAGCATCCGGCTCGACGCGCTCGCCTACGGCGGCGACTACAACCCCGACCAGTGGCCGGAAGAGGTCTGGGCCGAGGACGCCCGCCTGATGGTGGAGGCCGGGGTCAACCTGGTCACCCTCCCGGTCTTCTCCTGGCCGCTGCTGGAGCCGGAGCCGGGCGTCTGGGACTTCGCGGGCCTCGACCGCGTGATCGACCTGCTCTGGCAGCACGGGATCAAGATCGACCTCGCCACGGCGACCGCCACACCACCGGCCTGGCTGGTGCGCGAGCATCCCGAGGTGCTGCCCTGGAACTCCGACGGCGTGCGCCTCGAGTTCGGCTCGCGGCAGTCGTACTGCCCGAGCTCGCCGGTGTTCCGGGAGGCGGCGCTGCGGCTGACGCGCGCCCTCGCGGAGCGGTACGGCGAGCATCCCGCGCTCGCGCTCTGGCACGTCTCGAACGAGTACGGCGACCACGTGGCGCGGTGCTGGTGCCCGGAGTCGGCGCGGCACTTCCGCCGTTGGCTGGAGGCCCGCTACGGCAGTATCGCGGGGCTCAACGAGGCCTGGGGCACGAGCTGCTGGGGTCAGAACTACCTGAGCTTCGACCAGATCGAGCCGCCGCGCACGGCCACCGGCCCGATCAACCCGGCCGAGGTCGTGGACTTCGAGCGGTTCTCGTCGGACGCCCTCCTGGAGCTGTTCCAGTCCGAGGTCGACGTGCTGCGGGAGGTCACGCCCGAGATCGCCGTCACCACCAACTTCATGAGCCTCTTCCGCGAGCTGGACTACTGGCGCTTCGCGGACGCCGAGGACTTCGTGACCGACGACGCGTACCCGGACCCTGCCGACCCCCGCGCCCACGTCGGCGCCGCGCTCAACTACGGGCTGATGCGCAGTCTCAAGGAGGGCCGCCCCTGGCTGCTCCTGGAGCAGGCGCCGAGCGCGGTCAGCTGGCGCGACGTCAACGTGCCCAAGGCGCCCGGCCAGATGCGGCTCGGCAGCCTGCAGGCCGTCGCGCACGGGTCGGACGGCGTGATGTTCTTCCAGTGGCGGCAGGCGAAGTTCGGCCCGGAGAAGTTCCACTCGGCGATGCTCGGCCACCGCGGCGAGCGCAGCCGCACCTTCCGCGAGACGAAGGCGCTCGGCGCCGAGCTGCGGCTGCTGGAGCCGGTGCGCGGCACCCGCGTTCGTGCCGAGGTCGCGCTCGTGGCCGATTGGGACTCCTGGTGGGGCGTCACGCAGACCGAGTCGATGCCGTCGCAGCGCCTGGACTGGCTGACGGAGGCGCGCGCCTGGCACGCGGCCGCCTTCGCCCTGGGGCAGCCGGTGGATGTCGCCCGCGCCGCAGGCCCGTTCGGCGACCACCGAGTGCTGCTCGTCCCCAATCTCTACGCGGCCACGGCGGAGCAGGCGGAGGCGCTGAGCGCGTTCGTCGCGGCCGGCGGTCAGCTCGTCGTCGGACCGTTCTCCGGCGTCGTCGACCACCGCGAGCAGGTGCACGAGGGCGGCGCGCCCGGCCCGCTGCGCGACCTCCTGGGCGTCGAGGTGGACGAGTGGTGGCCGCTGCCCGACGGCGGCCAGCGCACCGTCGAGCTCGGCGGCCGCGTGCACTCGACCCGCGTGTGGGGCGAGTGGATCGAGCCGGCCGACGGCACCGAGGTGCTCGCGCGCTTCGCCGACGGCGACCTGGCCGGCCTCCCCGCGCTCACCCGCCGCACGCACGGCACCGGTGCCGCCTGGTACCTCGCCGCCGGCCTCGACGAACAGGGGATGCGCGCCGTGCTCTCCGCGGTCTTCGCGGCCGCCGACGTCGCCACCCGCGAGCCCGACACCGCGCTCGAGATCGTCACCCGCACCGACGGGACCACCGACTACACCTTCGTGCTCAACCACGGCCGGGAGGCGCGGACCGCGCCGCGCATCCCGGGCGGCACCGACCTGCTCACCGGCGTGTACGCCGGGGCCGGACTGCCGCTCGACGCGTTCGGCGTCGCCGTGGTCGCGCATCCCGCGAACCGCCCTGCGAACACTGAGAGGCCAGCATGACCCACCCCTTCGTCCATCCGTACGTGCCGAACACGGCGCCCGCGTCGCGTCAGGCGATGCTCGACGCCGTCGGAGCGGCGAGCGTCGACGAGTTCTACGCGGACGTCCCGGCCGACCTGCGGCTCGGCCGCGACCTCGACCTCCCGGAGCCGCTGATCGCGGAGCAGGATCTGGCCCGCCACGTGAGCGGGCTGCTGCGCCGCAACCGCGCGGTCGAGCCGGGCCGTCTGTTCCTCGGCGCCGGCACGTACAACCACGCGGTGCCGGCCGTCGTCGACGAGGTGATCAACCGCAGCGAGTTCCTGACCGCCTACGCGGGCGAGCCGTACGAGGATCACGGCCGCTTCCAGGCGCTGTTCGAGTACCAGTCGCTGATGGGCGAGCTGCTGAACACCGATGTCGTGAACGTGCCCACCTACGACGGTTACCAGGCCGCCGCGACCGCCCTGGCCATGGCGACCCGCATCACCGGCCGCCGCGGCATCCTGCTCGTCAGCGACGCCCACCCCGACAAGCTCAGCAAGGTGCGCGACTACGTGCGTCCGATCGCCGACCTCGTCGTCGTGCCGACCGTGGACGGCGTCGCCGACGTGGCCGCCGCGAGCGCGCTCATCGGCCCGGACACCGCGGCCGTGTGGATCGAGACCCCCAGCTTCCACGGCGCACTCGAGACCGCGATCGCCGAGCTGGCCGACGCCGCGCACGCCGCGGGAGCCCTGCTCGTCGCGGGCACCGACCCGATCGGGCTCGGCGTGCTGGCCTCCCCCGCCGACGCGGGCGCCGACATCCTGCACGGCGACATCCAGTCGCTCGGCCTGCACCCCTGGTACGGCGGAGCGCACGCCGGCTTCATCGCCGTCGCCGACGACCCGCGCCTGGTGATGGAGATGCCGTCGCGCCTGTTCGGCCTGGCCTCCACCGACGTGCCCGGCGAGTACGGCTTCGGCGACGTCGCGTACGACCGCACCTCGTTCGCGCTGCGCGAGGAGGGGAAGGAGTGGGTCGGCACAGCCGCCGCACTCTGGGGCATCGCCGCCGGTGTGTACCTCTCGCTGATGGGACCGCAGGGCATGGCCGAGCTGGGCGAGACCCTCCTCGCCCGCACGGCGTACGCCCGCCGCGCGCTGACCGCGCTGCCCGGCGTGCGGGATGCGGACGGAGCCGTGCACCTGCGCGAGTTCGTGCTCGACCTGAACGACGCCTCCCTCACCGCACCGGCGCTCGTCGCCGCCCTGCGCGCCCGCGGCTTCGAGCCCGGACTCGCGCTCGACGACACCCGCCTGCTCGTCTGCGTGACGGAGCAGAACACCCGGACCGACATCGACGACCTGACCGAGGCCGTCCGCACCGCCCTCGAGGAGACGCACCGATGAGCCTGCCCATCGCCCCCAAGCCCGCCTTGCGCCGGTTCCACCAGGCGCGCTGGGACGAGCCGATCGTCTTCGAGCTGCACGCCCCCGGCGAGCGCGGCGTCGTCCCGTCCCGCGTGGAGGCCGGGGTGCAGGAGGCCGTCGGCGACGTGGTCGCGGCGCTCCCCGCCTCCCTCCGCCGCCCCGCCGCGCCCGCGCTGCCCGAGATCGGCCAGATGCGCGTGCTCAAACACTACCTGCGGCTCAGCCAGGAGAACCTCGGCGCCGACCTCAACGTCGACGTGGGTCAGGGCACGTGCACGATGAAGTACGCGCCGAAGGTCAACGAGGCGATCATCCGCACCCCCGACCTGACCGACCTCCACCCCCTCCAGGACACGGAGACGGCGCAGGGCGTGCTCGAGATCGTTTGGCGCACCGAGCGGATGCTGGCCGAGATCTCCGGGATGAGCCGCGTCTCGCTGCAGACCAGCGGCGGCTCCGAGGCGATCTGGGCCAACATCTCCATGATCCGCGCGTACCACGCCTCCCGCGGCGAGGGCGAGCAGCGGGACGAGGTGATCACCACGATCTTCTCCCACCCCTCCAACGCGGCCGCGGCGAAGATGGCGGGCTACAAGGTCATCACGATCTTCCCCGACGCGGACGGCTACCCCGACGTGGAGGCCCTGCGCGCGGCCATCTCGCCCCGCACGGCCGCCATCATGGTCACCAACCCCGAGGACACGGGCATCTACAACCCGCGCATCCGCGAGTGGGTCGACCTGGCGCACTCGGTCGGCGCGCTCGCGTCGTACGACCAGGCGAACGCCAACGGCATCCTCGGCATCACCCGCGCCCGCGACGCCGGCTTCGACGTGTGCCACTTCAACCTGCACAAGACGTTCGGCACCCCGCACGGCTGCGGCGGACCGGGCTCGGGCGCGAACGCGGTGTCGGAGGCGCTGGTGCCGTTCCTGCCCGGACCGGTGGTCGAGAAGGTCGGCGACCGGTACGTGCTCGACGACGACCGGCCGCAGTCGATCGGGTCCGTCGCGCCCTTCTACGGCGTCATCCCGAACATCGTGCGCACCTACGCGTGGATCCGCGCGCTCGGCGCCCCCGGGCTGCGCGCGGTCGCCGAGACCGCGGTGCTCAACAACAACTACCTGATGAAGCGCATCCTGGAGATCCCCGGCGCCAGCGCCCCCTACGCCACAGGCCGCCGCCGCATCGAACAGGTGCGCTATTCCTGGCAGGAGCTGTTCGAGGAGACCGGGATCAGCTCGGAGGAGATCGGCATCCGCGCCGCCGACTTCGGCATGCACTACTGGACCAGCCACCACCCGTACGTGGTGCCGCAGCCGTTCACCCTCGAGCCGACCGAGTCGTACTCGATGGCCGAGCTGGACGAGTACGCGGCGGTGCTCGCCGAGGTGGCGCGGGAGGCGCGCGAGACGCCCGACGTCGTGCGCACCGCCCCGCACAACCAGACGGTGCACCACACCCACCACGACGACCTGGACGACCCGGAGCGGTGGGCGGTCACGTGGCGCGCGTACCAGCGGAAGTACTTCGGTGCGGGTGCCGGTGCGGGCGCGGCTGCCGACCCGGCCTCCGTTGAGGCTCCCGTCTCGGAGGGCGCCGCCGCATGAGCGTCGGGCTCGTCGTGAACCCGCTCGCGGGGATCGGCGGGCCCGCGGGTCTGGCCGGAAGCGATGGCGCCGCGGTGCAGCGGGAGGCGCTGCGTCGCGGCGGCCGCCCGCGGGCGTCGTCGCGGGCCGTGGAGGCGCTGCGTGTGCTCGCGGCCGCGCATGCCGGAGCCGAAGTGCTCACGGCGGCGGGCGCGATGGGCGAGGACGCGGTGCGGGAGGCGGGGCTGGTCCCGCGGGTCGTGTACAGCGCCTCCGCCTCCGCCTCCACCTCCACCTCCACCTCCACCTCGCCGGATGACACGGCACGCGCCGCGTCCGCCCTGCACGGCGCGGGGGCGACGCTCGTGCTCTTCGCGGGCGGCGACGGCACGGCCCGGGATGTCGCGCGCGGCCTCCCGTCGGGCGTCCCGGTGCTCGGCATCCCGGCCGGCGTGAAGATGTACTCGGGGTGCTTCGCGGTCGGCCCGGCCGCCGCCGGCGCGCTCGCGGCCTCCTGGACCGACGGCGCGCTGCCGACGGTCGAGGCCGAGGTGCTCGACCTCGACGAGGAGCTCATGCGCGCCGGCCGCCCGGACCCGCGGCTGTTCGCGCTCGTGCCCGTCCCGTCCGCCCCCGGCCGCACGCAGGCGCGCAAGGCCGCCACCCCCGCGAGCGAGCGGGAAGCCGTGCACCGCGCCGCGACCGGCGCCGCCGCGCGCATGCTCCCCGGCGTGCGCTACCTGCTCGGCCCCGGCGGCACGACCGCCGCGCTCGGCCGCGTGCTCGGCCTCCACACCACCCCGCTCGGCGTCGACGTCGTCGAAGACGGGCGCCTCGTCGCCCGCGACATCACCGCCGACCAGGCTCTCGCCGCCGTCGCCGGGCGCCCCGCGCAGGCCGTCGTCACCGTCATCGGCGGCCAGGGCTTCGTGCTCGGCCGCGGCAACCAGCAGCTCTCGCCGCGCGTCGTCGCGGCGCTCGGGCCGCATCCCCTGCTCGTGGTCGCCACCGAGCAGAAACTCATCGACCTCGCCGGCCGGCCCCTGCTGGTCGACACCGGCGACCCCGCGCTCGACGCACGGCTGGCCGGCCACCTCACGGTGGTCACCGGGCCCGCCACGGCGAGCATCTACCCTGTCAGTGCCGCCACCGCGGCCCCCATCGAAGGAGATCCCGAATGCGTCTAGCCGGCAAGTCCGCCATCGTCACCGGAGGAGCGGGTGGCATCGGCCGCGCCACCTCCCTCGCCCTCGCCGCCGAAGGCGCCCGCGTCGCGGTCGTCGACCTGCAGCAGGAGGCCGCGGAGGCCGTCGCCGCCGAGATCCGCGCCGCGGGCGGCGAGGCCCTCGCCATCGCGGCCGACGTCTCGGCCGAGCCCGACGTCGAACGCGCCGTCGCCACCGCCGTCGACGCGTTCGGCGGCCTCGACATCGCCTTCAACAACGCGGGCATCATCCGCCGCACCACCGCCGTCGAGACCACCGTCGAGGAGTGGGATCGCGTCTTCGGCGTCAACGTGCGCGGCATCTTCCTCATGTGCAAGCACGTCGTCCCGGTCATGGCTGCCTCGGGCAAGGGCTCCATCATCAACACCGGCAGCGGCTGGGGGCTCAAGGGCGGCGGCCAGGCCATCTCGTACTGCGCCTCCAAGGGCGCCGTCGTCAACATGACCCGCGCCCTCGCGATCGACCACGGCCCCCAGGGCATCCGCGTCAACTCCGTCAACCCGGGCGACGTGAACACCGGGATGCTGCGCGACGAGGCCCGCCAGCTCGGCCAGGAGGCGGGAGCCTTCCTCGCCGACGCCGCCGACCGCCCGCTGGGCCGCATGGGCGAGCCGACCGAGATCGCGGCCGCCGTGGTGTGGCTCGCGAGCGACGAGTCGTCGTACGTCACGGGCTCCGCCCTCGTCGTCGACGGCGGAGGAATCGCGTAACGGCGACCCTCCCCGCGCCCCTGCCCGTCGGCGCTGAGACGTCACGACACGCCCTTTTCCGCCCTGAAACGGCGCGGAGGAGGGCGTGTTGCGTCTGCTCAGGGGGTTGGGCGGGTGACGGCGAAGCGTCAGAGGCCGAGTGACTTCTTGATGAGGGCTTCGGGGTCGGCGGTGCCGGCGGCCTGCTCGGTGGCCTCCTGGTTGGCCTCGGTGACGGCCTTGACGACCTCGTCGCGCTGGATGCGGATGCCCCGCGGGGCGTCGATCCCGATCCGGATGCCGTCGCCGCGCGCGTCGAGGATCGTCACGACGATGTCGTCGCCGATGAGCACCCGCTCACCCGGCTTCCGCGTCAATACCAGCATTGTTTCAGCCTAGCCGGGGACCGGCCGCCGAGGGGTGAGTTGTTGCGGGTATCGGGGCCCGAATACCCGCAACTAGTCACACCTCGCGAGCGTGTGGGGCGCGTCAGGCGGGCGGTGCGTCCAGCCAGAGGACGGGGCGGGCGAGCGCGGCGAGGCCGTGCGGGCCCGCGGTGCGGCGGGCGCCGGTGGCGGCGATGCCGTCGACGGCGAGGACGGCGTCCACCTCGCCGACCCAGCGGCGCGTGTCGTCGAGGCGGCGGGAGACGTCGACCGCGACCCAGACCTGGTCGGGGGCGATGGAGGCGAGGTCCGCGGCGAGCGCGGCCACCGCATCCACCGCATCCAATTCGACGGGCGCGACGATCGCGCAGCCGCGACGCACGCCCTCGGCGCGGGCGGCCAGGGCGGCGCGGCGGTCGGAGACGGGATGCACGGCGGCGTCCGCCCCCTCGGCCAGGATGCGGGCGGCCTCCCTGGCGTCGCCGCCGAACCCGACGACGATCGTGAGGTCGCCCCTGCCCTGCAGGCGGGCGGGGGGAGGTCCGGCGAGCGCCGTGTCGTCAGCCGACGGCGAGGCGGACGCTGACGAGGCAGGCGCCGTCAACGAATGGGCGTCGTCGGCCGACAGGGCTCCCGCAGCGGCGGCGGGAGGCCCCACCGGCGCATCCAGCGTCCGCACGAGGTCGTCGAGGATCGCCTGGAACGCGTGCGACGAGGTCGAGACGGCGGGTGTGATGTCGTCCGTCTCGGGTCCGAGCCACTCAGGCCGCGATCGACTCGGCACCTCTCACCACCCCGACGGTCTCGATGTTGGCCTGCACGGCGGTGACCTCCTGGTACGACAGCACGGGCAGCCCGCTGAGCTGGCCGGCGACGAGCCGGCGGATGGCGGGCCGCAGGGCCGGCGCGCACACGAGCACCGCCGAGACGCCCAGGTCGTCGAGCTGGCCGGCGGTCTGCTTCAGCGAGGACATCACGGCCTCCAGCCGGGCCGGATCGAGCACGATCTGCGTGCCGAGCTCCGACGGCCGCAGCCCCTCGAGCATCGACTGCTCCAGGCCGGGGTCGATCATGATGACGCGCAGCACGTCGCCGTCGAGGTGCGGGGCGACGACCGCGGGCCCGAGCGCCGAGCGGGCGGCCTCGATCAGGCCCTCCGGATCGTTGGAGACCTTCGCTCGCAGCGCGAGCGCCTCCAGGATGCGCGGGAGGTCGTTGATCGGCACCTGCTCGGCCAGCAGCCCCTGCAGCACGCGCTGCACCTCGGCGAGCGACAGCAGGCCCGGGACGAGCTCCTCCACCGCCGCCGGGTTGACCTGCTTTACGCCCTCAGTGAGCTGGCGCACGTCCTCCCGGGTGAGCAGGCGCCCGGCGTTGGCCGTGATGATCGACGACAGGTGGGTGATGAGCACCGAGACGCGATCGATCACGGTCGCGCCGCCGAGCTCGGCGCTGTGCCGCATCTCGCTCGGGATCCACTTGGCCGGGAGGCCGAACACCGGCTCGATGGTCGGCGTGCCCGGGAGGGAGTCGAGCGCGTCGCCGAGCGCGAGCACCCGGCCGGACGGCGCCTGGCCGCGCCCCGCCTCCACCCCGGCGATCTTGATGACGTAGGTGGAGGGCGGCAGTTCGGCCGAGTCGCGCGTGCGCACCGGCGGCACGATCACGCCCAGCTCGAGGGCGATCTTGCGGCGCAGCGCCCGCACGCGGGCGAGCAGGTCGTCTGAGGCGCCGCTGACGATGTCGACCAGGTCGGGCGCGAGGGTGATCTCGAGCGCGTGGACGCGCATCTGGTCCATGAGGTCGTCCGTGGTCTCGCCCGTGCCGGCGGTGGCCACCGCCTTCTTGGCCGCCTCCACCTTCTTCTGCTCCGCCTGTCGGGTCTTGATGCGCTGGGCGGCGAGGATGAGGAACGCGCCGACGAGCACGAACGGGATGGGCGGCATGCCCGGGATGAGCGCCATCACGATCGCCGCGCATCCCGCGATCGTCAGCGCGTTGCGCGACTGGCTGAGCTGCCCGCTCGCGGTCGTGCCGATGTCGCTCTCGGCGTTGGACCGGGTCACGATCATGCCGGTCGAGACGGCCATGAGCAGCGCCGGGATCTGCGTGACGAGGCCGTCGCCGATGGTCAGCAGCGTGTAGGTGTTGACGGCGTCGCCGATCTCCATCCCGCGCTGGATCATGCCGATCGCGATGCCGCCGACCACGTTGATGATGATGATCAGGATGCCCGCGATCGCGTCGCCCTTGACGAACTTGCTCGCACCGTCCATCGCGCCGTAGAAGTCGGCCTCGGCCGAGACCTCCGCGCGGCGCTGCCTGGCCTGCTCCTCGGTGATCAGCCCGGCGTTGAGGTCGGCGTCGATCGCCATCTGCTTGCCCGGCATGGCGTCGAGGGTGAAGCGCGCGCCCACCTCGGCGACGCGCTCGGCACCCTTCGTCACCACGATGAACTGGATGACGACGAGGATGAGGAACACGACCGCACCGATGATGATCGACCCGCCCACGGCCACGTGACCGAACGCCTGGATGACCTGCCCGGCGAATCCATCGCCCAGCACGAGGCGGGTGGAGGCGACGTTGAGGCCGAGCCGGAACAGTGTCGCGACGAGCAGCAGCGACGGGAAGACGGAGAAGTCGAGCGGCTTCTTCGCGAACATCGTGGTCAGCAGGATGACCAGCGCGAGCATGATGTTCACGATGATCAGGGTGTCCAGCAGCCAGGCGGGCACGGGGACCACCAGCAGCATGATGATGCCGACGACGCCGATCGGCACGGCGACCTTGGCACCGAGTCCGTTGCTCGACTTCATGTGAGCCCTCCTAGCGGGGTGGGGGTCATCGTGTGGATGCCGGTGGCGGCGCCGCGGGACTTCAGCGACATGACGAACGCGAGCACGCGCGCCACCGAGTTGTAGAGCTCGACCGGGATCTCGTCGCCGAGCTTGCAGCCGGCGTGGAGGGCCCGGGCGAGGGGGATGTCCTTGACGATCGGCACGCGCTCCTCCTCCGCCTTCTCGCGGATGCGCTGCGCGATGACGCCGGCGCCCTTCGCGACGACGCGCGGCGCGGACTTGCCGGGCTCGTACTTGATCGCGATGGCGATGTGGGTCGGGTTCACGAGCACGACGTCCGAGCTCCCGATCGCCGAGATCATCCGGTTGCGGCTCATCGCCAGCTGCCGCGCACGGCGCTGCGACCGGATCAGCGGGTCGCCGTCCGAGTTCTTGTTCTCGTCGCGCACCTCGCGCTTGGTCATGCGCGTCTGCTTGCGGTTGCGGCGCATGACGACGAGCACGTCGAGCGCGGCGAGCACGAGGCCCGCGCCGATCGCCGCCTGGAGGAGGCCCGCCGCGCCCGCCTGCGCCGCCTCCAGCAGCGACGACAGCGACAGGCTGCCCGCCATCAGCAGCACGGGCATGAGGCCCTGCACGACGAGGTAGAGGCCGATGCCGACGACGGCGGACTTGAGGAGGGTCTTCGCCCCCTCCCAGAGGGCGCGCATCCCGAACACCCGGCCGATGCCGGTGACGATGTTGAACTGCTCGTACTTGCCCTCGAGCTTCTTGAGGTGCACGCCGCCCTGCGCCGCGGCCGCGCCGATGATCGCGATCGCACCGACGGCGAGCAGCGCCCCGATGGTGGGCAGGATGCTGGCGAGCCCGGCCCCGAGCGCGGCGACCGCCTTCGCCGGGTCGGGCGACTCGATCACCGAGCGCACCGTGTACATCTGGTCGACCGCGGCGTTCGTGCCGAGCTGGATGGTGAACGGCAGCATGACGGCGGCGGCGCCGACCCCCACCCACGCGGTGAGGTCGTTGGACTTGCCGAGGCGGCCCTTCTCGCGGGCCTCCTTCATCCGCTTCTCGGTCGCCTGCTCGGTGCGTTCCTGGGCGTCGCTCACCGCGTCACCCCCAGGATCGTCTTGACCGCGGTGTCGGTCAGCCCGGAGACGACGCCCGGCAGGGCGACGACGACGATGCCCGACAGCACGACGGTCAGCATGATCTTCAGCGGGAAGCCGAGCGCGAACGCGTTGAGCGCGGGCGCCACGCGGGTCAGGAGGCCGAGGCCCACGTCGGCGAGGAACAACACCACGATCAGCGGCCCCGCGATCTGCAGCGCCGCGAGGAACATCTGGGTCACCCCGGTGACCATCTCCTTCGCCGGGTCGGCCAGGTCGAAGCCGCCCGCGAGCGGGATCGCGTCGAACGTGCGCACCAGGCCGCCGATGATCAGCTGGTAGCCGCCGGTGGCGAACAGCAGGGCCAGCGCGGTCAGCTGGAACAGGCGGGTGAACTGCGCGCCGTTGATCATCGCCTGCGGATCGAACGCCTGCGCCAGCTGGAAGCCGCCGAACAGGTCGATGAAGCTGCCTGCCGACTGGATCGCCGAGAACACCAGGAACACCAGGAAGCCCAGCGTTGCGCCGACGGCCAGCTCCCGCACCATGTCGAGCAGGAAGGCGCCGGTGTCACCGGACTGGTAGCCGGCGCCCACGCGCGGGGCCACCGCGATCGCGAGACCGATCGCCAGCATCCCCTTCACCTGCGCCGGGAAGCCGTTGTACGAGAACGGCGGGGCGATCACCAGGAAGGCGACCATCCGCAGCGAGGCCAGCGCCACCGCCTCGATCGACGCCAGGTCGATGGGGATGAACATCAGCCACCGCCGAGGAGGGACGGGATCTTCTCGAAGAGCATGTTCGTGAAGCTGATCAGCTCCGCGATCATCCACTGGCCGCACACGAGCAGGGCGATGGCGACCGCCGCGGCCTTCGGCACGAACGAGAGCGTGACCTCCTGGATCTGCGTGATCGACTGGATCAGCGAGATCGCGAAGCCCACGACGAGCGCCGTCACCACGATGGGCGCGGCGAGCTTCGCCGTGACCAGGAGGCCCTGCATGGCGATGTCGAGGACGGCGTTGGCGTTCATCAGCCGCCCCGGTAGCTCGTGATCAGGCTCGTGACGATGAGGCCCCAGCCGTCGACCAGCACGAACAGCAGGATCTTGAACGGCAGCGAGATCATCACCGGCGGCAGCATCATCATGCCCATCGACATCAGCGCCGCCGAGACGACCATGTCGATCACGAGGAACGGCACGAAGATCACGAAGCCGATGATGAACGCGGCCCGCAGCTCCGAGATCATGAACGCCGGGATGAGCGTCAGCAGCGGGACGGACGCCGCGTTCTCGGGGTTCGGGCGCCCGGCCGCGCGCGTCATCAGCGCGATGTCCTCCTCGCGGGTGTGCGCCGCCATGAACCCGCGCAGGGGCGCCTCCGCCGCGTGCACCGCCGCCGTGAAGTCGATGTGACCGGCGAGGTAGGGCTGCACCGCGAGGTTGTTGATGTCGACCAGCACCGGGCTCATGATGAACAGGCTCAGGAACAGCGCGAGGCCGGCGAGCACCTGGTTCGGCGGGATGGACGGGAGGGCCAGCGCGTTGCGGGTGATGGCGAGCACCACGAAGATCTTCGTGAACGACGACATCATCAGCAGCAGGGCCGGCGCGACCGACAGCACAGTGATGCCGAGCAGGGTCAGGATGGCGGCGCTCGGAGTGCCGTTGGGGCCGTTGATGTCGACGGTGATGCCGCCCGTGCCGCCGGGGCCGCTCGGTCCGTTCGGCGTCGGGACGGGAGTCGGCTCGGCGTGCGCGGTGGCGGCGTTCAGCAGCAGGAAGGCGGCGGCGATCAGCGCCACGAGCAGCACGGCGACCAGGATGCGCGGCAGGCGCGACGCCCGGCGGACGGCCTCACCCGGCACGGGACGCGGGCGCAGGGCGCGCGCGTCGGCGGCGGCCGTCACTTCTTGGGCCGCACCGCCGAACTCGCCTGCCGCCATGTGGCCGGGGACAGGATCGAGCCTTTGAGTGCCTCGTCGAAGAGCGAGGCGCGTCCCTGCGCCGTGAGGAAGTCGGCATCCTGCCTGGAGTCTGTACTGCTGGTGGAGCTGTTTGTGCCGGTGGTGCCTGTCGCGCTGCCCGTTCCGGTCGCCTCGGGCGCGGACTCCGCCGCACCCGGGAGCTCCTTGGCGAACGTCTTGCGCACGGGCCGCAGGGGGCGCACGTCCGCGTCGTGCGGGCGCTCCCCCGTGTGCAGCACGCTGACCTGTCGCTCGGTGACGCCGAGGACAAACCGGTTGCCGTCCACATCCACCACCACGACCGACGCCTTCGGGCCGATGCCCTGGCGCCCCACGACGTTCACCGCGTTGGTGCGCCGGGAGGCGCCGCGACCCTTCGTCACGCGCCGCTGCACGTACCAGAGCACCAGCACGATGACGGCGAGCACGACGAGCACGCGCAGAGCGATGAACACGGTCTCCACGGCCTACCCCCGCACGTCGTTCGACAGGGAGGGGCGGCGGAGGGTCACGCAGCGCACTATCGGCCGGCCTCCCCCACCCGTTAGGCACCTCCCCACCCCGAGATTTGGCCCAAATGTCGCGAAAGCGGCGCCGTAAGCCGACATTCGTCACAAATCGCAGGGCCGACATGTGGGAGCGGGGCGTGGGAGGCTGGCGGGATGAACGGGACGGACATCGAGATGGCGCGGATCGCGGGCGGCACGGTCACGCTGCACGACGCCCGGCGCAAGCAGCGCTGGAGCGTCGAGCTGGAGCCGTTCGAGATCGGCGTCTTCGCGGTGACCGAGGAGCAGGCGGCCGAGCTCCTCGGGCTGCCGTCGACCCATCCGCGCCGCCCGGTGACCGGGGTCAGCTGGCTGCGCGCCGTGCGGTTCTGCAACGCCGCGTCGGAGTGGGAGGGGCTCGACCCCGCGTACTCGTTCGACGGGGAGGACGTGACGTGGCACGTGGATGCCGACGGCTTCCGCCTCCCCACCGAGGCCGAGTGGGAGTTCGCCTGCCGCGCCGGCTCGACCGGCGCGCACTACGGGCCGCTGGCCGAGGTCGCGTGGACGAGCGCCGACGGCCTCTCGGCGCCCGCGGACGTGGGAGGCCGCCTCCCGAACCTCAACGGTCTCTTCGACACGCTCGGCAACGCGTGGGAGTGGTGCTGGGACCTGCTCGATCCCGCCCGCTACGACGACTACCGGGTGTTCCGGGGCGGCGGCTTCGCCGACGACGCGTGGAGCGTGCGCGCCTCCACCCGCCGGGGCGGTCCGCCGCGCTCGACGCACGAGGACGTCGGCCTGCGCCTCGCGCGCGGCAGCTTCGACGCCGAGGGCGCTGCGCAGGGCTGGTCGCTCGCGGCCGACCGCGAGCGCGCCGACGTCACCGGCCCGCTGCCTCCCGGCTGGACCCCGCGCCGCTGACCCCTCCATCGAGGAGGCGAACCATGCGCCTTCTCGGCGGTTTCCGCCGTCCTTCGCCCCGCCTCGACGAGGCGCCCAGAAGAAGCGCCTAGTCGAGCTCTTCGGCGGCGTCGAGGATCTTGGTGATCCGCACCGCGTAGTCCTGGTCGACGACGACGATCTCGCCGTGGGCGATGAGGCGGCCGTTCAGGAGCACGTCGGCGGGCGACCCGGCGGAGCGGTCGAGCTCGATGACGGCGCCCGGCTCCATCGCGAGCACGTCGCGGACGGCCATGCGCGTGCGGCCGATCTCGACCGTGAGCGCCATCTCGACGTTGCTGATGCGCGCGAGCTTCCCAGAGATCGCCGCGGAGCCGAGCGTGCGGTCGGCGAGCGGGGCACGGCCGCGGATCGCGAACCAGCCGGCCACGCCGTTCGGGCCGTGCAGGGCGAAGACGGTGGTGGAGGCGTCGCCGAACAGCTCCTGCGCATCCTCCACGCGGGCGTCGTCGAGCACGCCGGCGCCGAGCGTGTCGCTCGCGGCCTCCAGGGCCGGCCGGAGCACGTCCTGCAGCGCGACGACCGGCGAGCCGTCGGCTCCATCGTCGACGAGGGTCGGCGCCTCGAGCAGCACGACCGCGAGGTCGGCGGAGAGGGCGCCCACGAAACCGGCGACCACGGCGGAACCGGTCAGGCCGCCGAAGCCGCCCGCCGTCTCGAGCAGCGGGCTCAGCGGCGCGCCGGTCGGGAGCACGCCCGCGAGCGCCTGCGCGGCCGTCTGGGCCTGCGCGAGGGAGAGAGCGGCGCCGGTTGCGGTGGCCATGTTCATCGGATCAGTCCTCTGTCTTCACGATCACGCACGCCAGCCGGGAGCCGCTGGAACCCAGCGCGGCGCCGGCGACGGGGTGTCCCCCGACGGCGAGATCGAACGGTCGGTGGTGCGGATGCGGGAGGGGCAGCAGGTCGCCGACCGCCAGGCCGAGCACGACGCTCGGCTTCACGTTCGCCGGCGTGAGCCGCAGGGAGACGTCGACGGGAACCCGGGCGAGCTGCGCATCCACGAGCTCGCGGGCGTTCTCGGTGCTGTGCGTCGGGTTGGTCTCGCCGAGCTGCGGCAGGAGCACGATCGCGGGCAGCGCGACCGTCGCCTCGGCGAGGCTCTCGCCCACGCGCAGCTCGAACGCCGCGACGATCATCAGCTCGGCGGTCGCCGCCGCCTGGGCGAACTGGGAGTTGTACTGGATGGCGTCCACCGCGATCGGCGTCGCGAGCAGCGACCCCAGCGAGTAGCGGAGGTCCTCGAGCGCGTCGTCCATCAGCCGTCGCACCAGCGCGTGCTCGATCTGCGTGAACGTGCGCTCGTTCGGGACGGGGACGCCCGAGCCGCCGAGCATCGCGTTCACCCACGAGAGCGCCGCGACCGTCGGGAACTGGATCACGCCCTTCGGCGCCACCCCGTCGAGCTCGCACAGCACCATCGCCGTCGTCGCCGGCAGCGACGCCGCGTACTCGTCGTAGGTCTGCATCTGCACCGACATGCACGTCACCTGGCTGAGCACGCGCACCTTGGCGGTCAGCTGCGTCGCCCACTGCCGCGCGAAGGTCTCGAAGGCGAGCTCCAGCACACGCGAGTGCTCCCGCGCCAGTGTGGTCGGCCGCCGGAAGTCGTACACCGGCGCCTCGGACGCGGGCGGGGCGGACGGAGCGGGCAGGGTGGTCACGAGAGGGTCTATCGGCAGGGAGGGGGCGCCCGTTAGTGCCTGTGCGCATCCTGTGCGCCCTCTAACGCAGACGGCCCCTCCGCCGATAGTGCCCCTGTGACGGCTCACCCGGAGCCGAGACCAGGATTCGCGCCCATGATCGTCGTCACCCGATTGAACGACAGCCAGTTCGCGGTCAACCCGGACCTGATCGAGCGCATCCACGCCAGTCCCGACACGACGCTCGTGATGGTGGACGGTGCCAAGTTCATCGTCACGGAATCGATGGCCGAGGTGATCGAGAAGATCGCCGCCTACCGGGCCCGCGTGATCGCGCTGGCCCATGACCTGCCTGCCTCCGGCCCCCGACCGGTTCCAGCCCCCACCGAGCAGCAGGAGGGCCTGCGGGCCGTCCCCCTGCACGCACGGAAGAAGTAGCGAGGAAGAACCCCCATGGATCCGGCAACCATCATCGGCATCGTCCTGGCGTTCGGCTCCGTCGTCGCCATGGTGACACTGGAGGGCGGTCACCTGACCGCGCTCCTGCTGCCCGCCCCGATGGTGCTGGTGTTCGGCGCGACGATCGCGGTCGGCATCGCCAGCGGCACGATCAAGGACTTCCTGATCGCGGTGAAGGCGCTGCCCAGCGCGTTCCGCGGCAAGATCGAGCCGCCGGACCAGGTGATCGACGAGGTCGTGCGACTGGCCGAGACCGCCCGCTCCAACGGCCTGCTCGCGATGGAGCAGGAGGCCGAAAACGTCACCGACCCATTCCTGAAGGGGGCGCTGCAGAACATCGCCGACGGCACCGACGGCGACGAGCTGCGCATCCTGCTCGAGGACGAGATCGCGACCCGCTCGAAGCAGAGCCGCGTCGCCGCCAAGTTCTTCTCGTCCATGGGCGGCTACGCGCCGACGATCGGCATCATCGGCACGGTGGTGTCGCTGACCCACGTGCTCGAGAACCTCGACGACCCCGGCCACCTCGGCCCGATGATCGCGAGCGCCTTCGTCGCGACACTGTGGGGCCTCCTGTCGGCCAACTTCCTGTGGCTGCCGATCGGCGCCCGGCTGCGCCGCCTCTCGGAGCTCGACGTCGAGCGCATGAACCTGCTGATGGAGGGCGTGCTCGCGGTGCAGGCCGGCAGCCAGCCCCGCCTCCTCGGCGAGCGCCTGCGCGCGATGGTCCCCGGCGGCGCCGAGGCGAAGAGCGGCAAGACCGAGAAGGCGGCGAAGGCCGCGAAGGCCACGGCTCCCGCCGAAGAAGCGGCCTGACGTGTCCGCCCGTCGCCGGCGCAAGCAGGAGGAGCCGGAGGAGCACGAGAACGAAGAGCGCTGGATGGCGTCCTACATGGACATGGTCACCGTGCTCATGTGCATGTTCATCGTGCTGTTCGCGATGTCGACGGTCGACCAGAAGAAGTTCGAGGCGCTCAAGAACTCCCTGGCGACCGGCTTCGGCCAGGTGAAGACGGAGAAGATCGACACGGCCAGCGGTGTCGTGGTGCCGCCCGCGCAGGTGGACCAGAAGGGCGACACCACCGACCTCCAGCTCGCCAAGCAGGAGGCGCAGAACCTCGAGCGCATCCGCGACGCCATCCAGGCCGCCCTCACCCGCGACGGGCTGCAGGATGCGGTGCAGATGAAGATCGACGCCCGCGGCCTCACGATAGGGCTGGTCGGCAGCTCCACCTTCTTCGACTCCAACCACGCCGAGCTGAGCGGCACCGCGGTGCGCGTGCTCGACGACATCGGTCCCGTCATCGGTCCCGAGGCGTACCAGGTGTCGGTGGAGGGGCACGCCGACGTGCGCCAGCCCGGCGCCCCCTACCCGACCAACTGGGAGCTCTCGGCGGGCCGCGCCACGAGCGTGCTGCGCCACCTCGTCGAGTCCGACGCCTTCCCCGCCGAGCGCATCGCCGCCGTCAGCTTCGGCTCGGCCCGCCCGATGGCGAACGCCACGGGCACGACCGATCAGGACCTCGCCCTGAACCGACGCGTGGACGTCGTGGTGCTGTCGTCCCAGCCCGATCGCATCCGCGAACTCATCCCCCAGGCGCTCCAGACGGGCACCACCCCGGCCGGGACGTCCACGGGAGGCTGACGCGCCGCGCGGCGCACTCACCGCCCCGACGGCGCACCTACCGCAGCGCCCCCGGCCGCACCTTCACCGGCGCGAGCCACGCCGCGACGATGACCGCGGTGATCGCCCCGGCGCACATGATGGCCGCGAGCACGACGACCTGGAACCGTCCGGCCTCCAGCGGCGACACTCCACCGAAGATCGCGCCGACGAAGGCGCCCGGCAGCGTCACCAGGCCGGTCGTCTTGGTCTGGTCGACCGAGGGGATGAGGGCCGAGTAGACCGCGGTGCGCGCCTGGTGGAGGGTCGACTCCCGGGGCGTCGCGCCGAGGGCGAGCCACCCCTCCACCTCGTCCCAGTGGTCGTCGACGGCCTCGGTGAAGCGCCGGCCCGCGAGGGTCGCGATGCTCATGGAGTTGCCGATCACGATGCCGCCGATCGCCAGCGCGTAGCGGGCGCTCAGCTCGATGGCGCCGGTCGTGAAGACCACGACCGCGGTGACGCCGACGCCGATCGCCATGGCCGAGCCCATCATCGCGGCGTGCTCGGCGCTCCAGCCCACCCGCCGGGTCGCGGTCACCGCCGCGACCACGAACATGACCAGCAGCGCGAGCGACACCCAGAGCGGGCTCGTGATCACGCCGGACAGCACGACGCTGATCACCGCGAGCTGGGCCGCGCCGCGGAGAATCGCCAGCACCGGCGCCCAGCGGTGCGGCACGCGGTAGATCGCGAGCACGCCGGTCGCGAGGAGCGCGAGGACCGCGACGCCGAGCAGGGTCGGGGCGAGCTCGCGGACGATCGGCACGAGCCGAGCCTATGCCGCGCCCGGCCCCGCGGTCCGCGCGAACGCGCCAGGGGTCGTGCCGAGCGTGCGCCGGAAGTGGCGCGTCAGATGCGCCTGGTCGTGGAAGCCGGCGAGCACGGCGGACTCGGCCGCCGAATGGCCGTCGAGCAGGAGCCGGCGTGCGCGGTCGACGCGGCGCCCGGTGACGTACCGGTGCGGGGCGATCCCGTAGGCCTGCGAGAAGGCGCGGATCAGATGGCTCGGGTTCGCGCCGAGCACTCCCCCGGCCTCCGCGAGGGTGAACGTCTCGGTCAGCCGGTCGTCCAGCAGCTCGCGCAGGCGCCGGGCGAGCGGCGCATCCCGGATGTCGCGCAGGGGCGAGCCCAGGTGGCCGAGGAGGTCGTGCCGGAGCGCGTGCACCCAGTGCTCGGCCGCGAGGAGGTCGCCCGGCGAACCCAGCGCCCCGTGGATGCGGCGCACGGCGGAGACGGAGGTGCGCGCGCCGATCGTGGGCCGGTCGACCGCGACGGACGGCATCCCGCGCGGAAGCCAGTCCGGCTCCAGGTACAGCACGCGTTTGCGGTAGCCGGAGTCGCGGACCGCGGACTGCCCGTCGTGCGCGACGCCCGGCGGCAGGAGGGCGATGGAGCCGGGGGCGGCCCGGTGCCCCTCCCGGCCGAGCTCGAAGGCGACGACGCCCGAGTCGATCAGCAGCACCGTCCACGCGTCGTGCGTGTGCGCGGGATACGCGTGGTGGAAGGTCGCGTGCAGCACTTCGCGCACGGACGGCACCGGAGGATGCCAGGCGCGGACCGAGTCGACCATGCAAGGAATGTACAAGACGCGGCCGTGCGCCGGCGGGGAGGCTGGAGCCATGACAGACGCCGCCTCCCCCCGATTCGACACCAAGATCGTCGTCCTGCTGCGCGACGGGCTCGCGCCCTGGCAGGAGCTCAACGTGACGGCCTTCCTGGTGAGCGGGATCGCCACCAGCGCGCCCGACCTCGTCGGGGAGCCGTACGTCGACGGCGGGGGTGTCGAGTACCTCCCGATGCTGCGGCAGCCGGTCGTGGTGATGACCGGCGACGGCGAGCTGCTGCGCACCGCGCGCGGCCGGGCGGAGTCCCGCGGAGTCCCCACCGCCGTCTACACCCGCGAGCTGTTCTCGACCGGCCACGACGAGGCGAACCGCGCTGCGGTGGCGGGCGTCGCCACCGACGAGCTCGACCTCGTCGGGATCGCCGTCCGCGGCCCGCGCAACGCGGTCGACCGCGTCGCGAAGGGTGCGCGCCTGCACGACTGACCCCTGCCTGACATCCCGCGTCGGCTCGCGCGACATTCTCCGACCCCTCGCCTACCGCGGAAGTTAGGGCGCGCGAAATGCTGGTAATCCGCCTCCCCGGCTCGGCCCGGCACGGCCCGTCCTGCCAGGCTTGACGGGCGAAGGGGAGTAGCTCAGCGTCCGATTCCGGGCGCGCGGCACGTCGACATACTGGCTCGCGAAGACGCGGCCCGGCGTGCCTCCCAGTCTCTGGGCGAGCGAGACCTTCGGTCATCAGCACACGGTGACCGGGCTCCTCTCGTCGTACCTGCCCGGTCGTCACGATCGGAAGGCAGTACATGGACACGCGAACGACCGGCCGCGCCCGGCGCTTGGTGATCCCGCTCGGAATCGTCGCCCTGGTGGCGGCGCAGGGTGTGGCCCTGCGCCTCAGCGGCGTCGAGCCGGCGCCCGTCGTCGGCATCCTCATCTTCGGCGTCGCCATCGTCGCCGCCGCGTTCGCGCTGGCCTGGGCGGGCGAGGCGGCCGAGGTCGACATCTCCGGCGGCCTCGCCGTCGGCCTGCTCGCCATCATCGCGATCCTGCCGGAGTACGCGATCGACCTCTACTTCGCCTTCACCGCCGGCAGCGACCCGAGCCAGGCGCAGTATGCCGCGGCCAACATGACCGGCTCGAACCGGCTCCTCCTCGGCTTCGGCTGGCCGTTCATCCTCCTGGTCGCCTTCCTGGTCTACCGTGCCGCGCGCTCCCGCCGCCGCCCCGTCGACCCGGATGTCAGCCCGCGGCCGTTCGCCGTGCGCCTGCCCGGCGACAACCGGGTGGAGCTCGGCCTGCTGATGATCGCCTCGGTGCTCACCCTCACCATCCCCCTCACCGGTCAGATCCACGTGCTGCTCGGCGTCGTGCTGCTCGCCCTGTTCGTCTACTACCTGTGGAAGGTGGCGCAGGGCGAGAGCGAGGAGCCGGAACTCGTGGGCGTCCCCGCCGCGATCGGCGGCCTGCCGACGGTCGCCCGCCGCGTGACCGTCATCGCGATCTTCGCGCTCTCGGCCGCGGTCATCCTGCTGCTGGCCGAGCCGTTCGCGCACAGCCTCATCCAGGGCGGCCGCGCCGCCGGCATCGACGACTTCCTGCTCGTGCAGTGGCTCGCGCCGCTCGCCTCCGAGGCCCCGGAGTTCGTCATCGCGATCATCTTCGCCATGCGCGGCAAGGCGGCCATGGGCATCGGCATCCTGCTCGCCAGCAAGGTGAACCAGTGGACGGCGCTGGTCGGCACCCTCCCGATCGCGCACGCGCTGGGCGGTGGAGGCTGGGCGCTGCCGATGGACGGCCGTCAGGTGGAGGAGTTCGTGCTCACCGCGACGCAGACCCTGCTCGGCGTCGCCATGCTGCTGAGCCTGCGGTTCGCCGGGCGCTGGGCGACGGCGCTCTTCGTGCTCTTCGCCGCGACCTTCGTCTTCACCGGGACGGAGGCGCGCTGGATCGTCTCGGGCGTCTACGCGACGCTGGCGGTCGTCCTGTTCGCGATCCAGTGGCGCACGCTGTGGCCGACGCTCCGCGCACCGTTCGCGCGGTCGGCCGACGATCCCGCCGCCGAAGCCGAGCCCGTCAGCGCCGGCGCGCGGGAGTGAAGGCGGGGGCCGCGCGTCCGACAACCCCCCGGTCCAGACGCGTGGCCCCCCGCGGCGTCCCGGTGGATCGAGCCGAATGCCGTCCGGAACGCGGTGGGCCGGCTCGAAAGCCGCTCCTACTAGAGAAGTGTCCGCCGCGCGGGATTCGTCTCACCCGTTCTCGAAAATTCGCGAAGTTCACGTTGTTGCGGTCATTCCGCACGGAATGGGCGCCACTTCGTGAACGTCGGCGAGCGGGGTCAGGCGCACCCGCACTCGTCGCCGTCGCAGCATCCCGGCTCGACGTAGAGCACGACGCGCAGGAGCTCGTCGAGTGCCGGCGCGAGGTGGCCGTCGGCGAGGCGGTACCAGGTGCGGCGGCCGTCGGGCATCGCCTCGACCAGGCCGCAGCCGCGCAGGCATGCCAGCTGGTTGGACATCACCTGGCGGGAGACGCCGAGCGCCTCGGCGAGGTCGGAGGGGTAGGCGGGCGCTTCGCGCAGGGCCAGCAGGATGCCGACGCGGGTCGGGTCGGAGAGGGCGTGCCCGAAGCGGGCGAGGGCTGCGGTGTGCGTGACCGTCGCCGCGGGTGTCGTGAGGGTCATATCTCGACAGTACAGCGAATGCTGAATCGTCGGAAGGGCCCGACCCTTGCGATCCGCGGTCCGTGCCGCGAGAATCCTCTCGGGGAAGCCGGCGCTGCCGCGCGTCGACGGAGATGGGGGAACGATGAAACGGTTCGCAGCAGTGCTCGGCGTCGCGCTGGCGGGCGTCGCGCTCGCCGGGTGCTCGGTGACGTCGCAACCGGCGGCCGACGGCGCCTCGCAGACTCCCGAGTACCACTCCATCCCCACCACGACGAACAGAGCCCCGGACCCGTCGCAGTCGCCCCAGCCGAACGGGGGCTCGGTCTCGGCCCAGGATGCGCCGCTCTCCCAGCTCTGGGCGATGGTCGACTCGGGTCTGCGGAGCACCGGCGGATACGCCGACGGCTCGCGTGCGGGCGGGACGCTGCCCCAGGATGTGAGCGACTTCGCGTCGGCGGTCTCGAGCCGCTGCACGCCGCAGCTGACCGCCGAGCAATCGACGCGCCTCAGCACGCTGTGGAACGACGTGAACACGGCGGCCGCGAGCGCCGGAGGCGACCTCACCCCGGCCGTCAGGGCCTACTTCGACCAGGCCACCACGCTCTGCATGTAGGGCGCGGAGCCCGGTAGCATCGCCCCGTGGCGGATCGTGCTCTCCTCATCAACGGCGTACCGGCGTCCGGCAAGACGACGCTCGCCCGTCGGCTCGAAGACGCGCTCGGGCTCCCCCTCGTGACGAAGGACGACATCAAGGAGTCCCTGGCCGACGCGGTCTCCGTGCCCCTCCCCACGAGCCCGCTCGGGGCGATCGCGTCCGACACGATGTGGGCACTGGCGGGTCTGATCGATGGAACGGTCATCGTCGAGTCGTTCTGGTTCTCCGGCCGGGACGGCGGATTCCTCCGCCGCGGGCTCGAGGAGGCCGGAATCGTCGGCGGGGTCGAGCTCTGGTGCGAGGCGTCGGCCGAGATCACCCGCGACAGGTACCTCACCCGCCCGCGCCATCACGCGCACGACGACGCGCAGCGACTCGGCGAGTGGGAGGCGTTCCAGCGTGACGCGCAGCCGCTCTCGGGCTTCCCCGTGCTCCGGGTGGACACCGAGCACCCCGTCGACGTCGACGAGCTCGCCTCGCGCGTCCGCGACCTGCTGAGGCGCTGAGGCGCGAGCCGCACGCCGAGGTTCACGACGTTGCGCCCATCCCGGGCGGAATGAGCGCAACGTCGTGAACTTCGGGGGGCACAGCGGGCGCAGGGGGCGCTAGCGCTTGAGGTTGGTCAGCTCCTGCAGCACCTCGTCCGAGGTGGTGATGATGCGGGCGTTCGCCTGGAAGCCGCGCTGGGCGACGATCAGGTTCGTGAACTCCTGCGAGAGGTCCACGTTCGACATCTCGAGGGAGCCGCCCTGGATGTTGCCGAGGCCGTCCTCGCCCGGGCCGCCGATCTGCGCTGCGCCGGAGTTGACGGTGGCGCGGTAGGTGGAGCCGCCGGCCTTCTCGAGGCCGCCCGGGTTGACGAAGGTCGCGAGCGCGATGCGGGCGACGGCCTGCTTGTCGCCGTTGGAGAACAGGCCGATGATCGTGCCGTCCTTCGAGAGCGTGAACGACTCGAGGGTGCCGGCGGCGCGGCCGTTCTGGTCCTTGAACGCGACCGTGGAGAGGCCGGAGTAGCCGGTCACGGTGCTGAGGTTCACGTTGACGCCGCCGACGTTCAGGGCGCCACCCGCGGTCAGGACGCCGTTCGTGAAGGTGAGCGCGCCGGTGGCGTTCGCGGTGCCGTCGGTGCCGGCGACGTCCCAGCCGGTGGCGGACTTGGTGAACGTGAGGGTCAGCTTGCGCTCGGTGCCGTTGGCGTCGTAGACCGAGATGTCGCGGACGAGCTGGTCGCCGTCCTTGGCGTCGGAGGGGAGGTTGCCGTTGACGTTCGCCGAGGTGCTCGCCGAGGCGGGGGTGACGGCCTTGAGCGGGATGGTGATGTCGCTGAGCGCGCCGCCCTGCTGGATGACGCCGTTGACCGCGTTGTAGCCCTGGAGGATCGCACCGCCGGGACCGACGAGGCGGCCGAGGGCGTCGGGGTCGAACGAGCCGGCGCGGGTGTAGACGGTCTCGCCGCCGACGTTGGTGACGAAGAAGCCGTCGCCGTTGATCATCATGTCGGTCGACCGGCCGGTCGCCTGCGCGGCGCCCTGGGTGAAGTTGGTGGAGATGCCGGCGACGAGCACGCCGAGGCCGATCTGCGCCGGGTTGGTGCCGCCAGTCTGCGCCTGCGGGCCGCCGGCGCCCTGCACGAGCTGCGAGAGGGTGTCCTGGAACTGCACGGCGGACGACTTGAACGCGGTGGTGTTGACGTTGGCGATGTTGTTGCCCGTGACGTCGAGCATGGTCTGGTGCGACCGGAGGCCGGAGATTCCGGAGTAGAGAGAGCGGAGCATGACGCTGCCTTTCTGTGTGTGCTGCGGGGCGGAGGAGTCAGGAGGCGGTGGTCGGGTCCGTCGGGGTGGACGGAGGTGTCGGGGTGACCACGCCCAAGATGGCATCGAGGTTGATCTTGGCGTCGCCGACGGTGACGACGGGCACGGATCCGGCGTAGGAGACGGAGCTGGCGAGCCCGGTCTGGGTGTCGCCGTTCTTGTCGAGATAGCTCACGGTGTGGCCGATGAGCGCGGCGGCGGCCGTGCGCATCTGCAGGGCGAAGCCCTCCTGGCTGGTGGTGTCCATGTTGGTGAGCTTCTCCATCATGGCCAGCTGGGTGGTCTGCGAGATCATCTGGTTGGTGTCCATCGGCGAGCTCGGGTCCTGGTTGCGCAGCTGGGTGACCAGCAGTTGCATGAAGGCCTCGCTGTCGAGCGACTGCTTGGGCGTGCGCGTCGGCTGGGTGGTGTAGATCCCGCTCTTGGCGACAGTGTCGGTTCCGGTGACGGCGTCGACCACGGTGTCTCCCTTCTTCTGGCTTCTGCTGGGGTGTTCGTCGATCGGGCGATCAGACGATCAGGTCGATGGAGTGGGCGAGGCCGTCGGCGGGTGCGGCGCGCCCCGGCGAGGCGGACAGGTGCTCGCCGAGCGCCGTTCCGGCGCGCGGCCGGCCTCCCGGCGTCTCGGGTGGCGTGGGCAGCCGGCCGTCGCGGCCGTCCTGCTGCGATGCGTTCTGCTGCGCCGACGGCTGGTTCTGCGACGAGAGGTCGAGCGTCCCGCTGAGCCCGGCGCCGCTGAGATCGCGGCGGAGATCGGGCAGGATCGCGCGGAGCGCGTCGCGGCCGGCGTCGGTCGGGGCGAACAGCTCGACCCGCACGCCGTCGCCGCCGACGTGCGCGCGCACGATCACCGGCCCGAGGGTGTCGGGCGTCACGTGCACCGTCATGACGTGCTCGCCCGCGCCCGCGGCGGCGAGTGTGAACACCGGCCGGGCGAGCTGCGCGTCGAGCGTCTGCGCGTGCGGAGCGGCGGGGGCCGGTGCGGCGGCGGGCGCTGTCGGAGCGGCGGCGGCGGGCACGGGAGGCTGTGGTGCCGCCACCGGAGCAGCAACCGTCGGCGACGGTGCGGCGGGGGCGGGTTGCGTCGCCGCCGGTGCGGGTTGCGGCTCGGCTCCGCGGGCGGCTTCCACCCCCGGGCGCGCGGCCGGCTCGACGTGAACGGCCGGAGCCTCAGCCGTACGCACGGTGCGAACCGCGGCAGCTGGGCCCGCATCGGGTCGCGCGGCGGCCAGCTGCGCGGCGTCGTCGACAGGCGGCGCGGCGGCCGCGACACCCTCCTTCGTCGCGTCGGCCGCCGTGGCCGTGGCCGTGAGGGCTGTCGCCGGGCTGCCGGAAGCATCGACGGGGCGAGCCTGCGCCGTGCCGGCATCCCCGCCCCGGTTTGAGACCCCCGCCGCGTCGGCGTCGGCGGGCACGCCCACCGCTCCTCCGGCCTGCACAGTCTGCCGGGCCGCCGCGGTCTCCCCCGCCACGGCCAGGGCCTGCGCGGCAACGGGTGCACCCGCCGAAGCGTTCGCACCGAGCCCAGGAGCCGTCGCGACGAGCCCGCTCTCCCCGCCTCCGCTCGCGGCGTCGACAGGCGACGCGGTCGCGGACGGCGCCGCGGCGCCCGGCGAGACCGGCGGTGCGGTCGGAAGGGCCGGGGCGACGGCGAGAGGCAGCACGGGAAGTGCCGGGTCCGTGGGCGTCACGGGAGTGGCTCCGGGGGTCGACGCGTCGCTCGCGCCGCTCACATCCGTCCCGTTGACGGCGGTCGCATCCGCCGCCTCATCGTTCGCGGCGTTCGCGGTCTTCCCCGCGTCGGACGCGTCCGCACGGTTCGCATCGGCAGCACCTCGGCCGCGCGCGGCCTCCCGGGCTCCCGAGCTGTGGCGCACCGCGTGCGCATCCCGCGACGGTCGCGCGTCCGCACCGGAGCCCGGGCGAGCAGACCGATCGGCGCGATCCGCCGACGCACCGCTGAGCAGCGCGGCGAAAGCGTCCCCGCCCGTCTTACCCGCGCCGGCCCCCTTCGCGGGCGCCGCGCTCGACGCCGGTGCCGCGGGCGCGCTGCCCACCGCCGCGGGGCTCACAGCGAGCTCCCCTGCAGCATCGAGGTGAAGAGCGAGCGCAGGGCGTCCGACTGCGCCGACGAGAGCGAGGTTGCCGATGCAGCAGAGGAGGCCGTGGTCGCGGTGCTCGCCTGCGGCACCACGCGCCGGATGGTCACGATGTCGGAGTCGGTGAGCCAGTTGTCCACGAGGCTCACGTTGCGACCCTCGCTCGGAGCGTGGATGACCTTGCCGTCGCCCGCGTAGATCACGATGTGCTCGCCGCCGTTGCAGACGATGATGTCGCCCGGCTGGGCCTGCGCGAGCGACGGCACCTCCGTGCCGACGGTCCCCTGGCCGGAGACCAGGCGCGGCACGTCGATGCCGAGATCCTTGAAGACGCGCTGCACGAGGCCGGAGCAGTCGAGGCCGGAGGCGCTGGTGCCGCCGAAGACGTAGGGCACGCCGAGGTACTTCTTCGCGTCGGCCACGACGTCCGCGCCGGTCACTCCCCCGCTGGACGAGGTCGCCGCGCCCGCGCCGCCGAGCGCCTGCGTGAGGGCGGAGGCGAAGTCGGTCGCGCCCGTCGTCGACGACGAGGCCGCAGTGGAGGCGCCGGTCGCCGTCCCCGAGGTCACGGTGTCGAGCTGCACCAGGGTGGCCTGGATCTGCGCGATCCGGCCGATCGCATCGGTCACGGTCATGCCCCGCTCCTCCGTCCGTCCGCGCTCCGGTCGCGCTGCCACGCGCCGGTCGCGATCTCGTCGATGGCCGCCTGCTCGGCGCCCAGCTCGCTCGCGGCGAGCTCGGACGCGTGCCGGGCCTCCAGCTTCTCCAGTCCGACGGCGCGCTTCTTCGCCTCGGTGAACGCCTCCTGCGCTTCCGCCGCCTCGGCCTCGGCCTTCGCGGCGAGGGCATCGAGGTCGGCGAGCATGCTCCGGCTGGAGGCGCGGGCCGCGGCGAGCGCGAACAGGGTGCTCGCGTCGATCGCCTCGACGGGCACGGCGTGCAGCGCGGCGATCGCGCGCACCTGCCGCTCCCCCACGTCGCGCCGCAGCGCGTTGGCGGCGGCGAGGTCGCTCGCCGCGTGGTCCTTCTCGATCTGCCGCAGTCGCAGCAGGCCGGCCAGGGGGAACGTGCGTGCCATCAGAGCCCTCCCATCCTCGCGACGAGCGCGCCGAGGCGCGCCCACGATTCGTCGGCCGGTGCCGGCTCGCCGATGCTCTGGCGCAGGAACGCGTTGATCGCGTCCTCGTTCGCGACGGCCGCATCCACCCGCGGGTTGGTGCCCGGCTTGTAGGCGCCGACGTCGAGCAGGTCCTGTGCGGCGACCTTGGCCGCGAGCGTGGCCCGCAGCGCCGTGGCCGCCTGCCGCTGCTCGGGCGAGGTCACCCGCGTCGCGAGACGGGAGACGGAGCCGAGCACGTCGACCGACGGGAAGTGCCCGACGACCGAGAGCCGCCGGTCGAGCACGACGTGGCCGTCGAGGATGCTGCGGGCCGCGTCGGCGATCGGCTCGTTGTGGTCGTCGCCGTCGACGAGCACCGTGTAGAGGCCGGTGATCGAGCCGCGTTCGCCGGTGCCGGCGCGTTCGAGCAGCTGGGCGAGCAGGGAGAAGGTCGACGGCGGGTAGCCGCGGGTGGCGGGAGGCTCGCCCGCCGAGAGGCCGATCTCGCGCTGCGCCATCGCGACACGGGTCAGGGAGTCCATCATGAGGACGACGTCGGCGCCCTGGTCGCGGAACGACTCGGCGATGCGGGTGGCGGCGAACGCCGCGCGCAGGCGCATGACGGCGGGCTCATCGGAGGTGGCGACGACGACGATCGAGCGGGCGAGGCCCTCGGGCCCCAGGTCGTCCTCCAGGAACTCGCGCACCTCGCGGCCGCGCTCCCCCACCAGGGCGATGACCGAGATGTCGGCCTCGGTGCCGCGCGCGATCATCGACAGGAGCGACGACTTGCCGACGCCCGAACCGGCGAAGAGGCCGAGACGCTGGCCGCGGCCGACGCTGACCATCGTGTCGAGCACGCGCACGCCGAGGCCGAGCGGAGTCAGGATGCGCGCCCGGCGCATGGCGTCCGGGGCGCGGTTGTCGAGGGGGACGAAGCCGTCCGGCTCGATCGGGCCCTTGCCGTCGACGGGACGGCCGAGCGCGTCGATCACGCGGCCGAGCATCCCGCGACCGGTCGGGACGAGCAGGGGCGTGCGCACAGCCCGGACGGGCGCGCCCGCGGCGATGCCGGTGAGGCGGCCGTAGGGCATCACCCGCGCGGAGTCCGCGGTCGTGGCGACCACCTCGGCGTGCACCCCCGGCGCCTCGCCGATCGTCACGAGGTCGCCGATGGCCGCGGGGACCCCTTCGACCTCGGCGCCGAGCCCGACGACGGCCTTGACGCGACCGACGCGTTCGGCCGCGGCCTCGCGCACGGCTGCGTCCCAGCGGGGCAGCGTCGCGGTCATGAGAGCGCCTTCCCTGCCCGCGCCAGAGCGGTGGAGATGCGGGCGTCGAGCCAGCCCGCCGGCAGCTCGCCGACCGCGTCGCCCGGGGCGATCGACGGGTCGGGCACCAGGCGCGGAGCCGGGATGCCCGTCGCGAGCGCGCTGCCCGTGCGGGCGTTCCCTTCCGGATCGGCCTGCTCCTGCCCCTGCGCCTCCGCCTCCGCCTCCGCCTCGACGAGCAGCGCCAGATCGTCCGGGTTCAGGCGCACGACGGCGACCTCCCCCGCGGTCTCCCCCGACAGCGCCCGCGCGACGGCCGCGCGCGCCGCGTCGACCCGGTCGCTCAGGGCGTCGCCGACCACGGCCGATGCCAGCTCGAAAGCAGCCTCGACCAGCACATCCTCCACCTCGGCCAGCACCGGGACGGTGGCCTCGCGCAGCTCGACCGCTGCGGCGCGGAGAGCCTGCGCCAGGACGGCGATGCGCGCCGTGAGCTGCTCCTCCTGCGCGGCCCGCGCCTCCTCCGCCGCCACCAGCCACGCCGCCTGCTCCTCCGCGGCCGCTCGGCGGCCGTCGGCGAAGCCCGTCGCATAGCCGCGCGCACGCGCCGACGCGAGCGCGGTCTGCTCCTGCTCGGTCTCCGTCAGCACCGGGATCGAGAGCGGGGCGAAGGCGGTGTCACTCGACATACGCGTCCTCGTCCCCGCGCTGCACCGTGATCACGCCCGTGGCCTCCAGGTCGCGGATGGCGCGGACGATCGCCGCGCGCGCATCCTCCACCTGCGACAGGCGCACCGGGCCGAGCATCCGCACCTCGTCGGCGAGCACCTCGCGGTTGCGCTCGGAGAGGTTGGCCGTGATGATCTCCTCGACCGCCGGCAGCGCGCCCTTCATCGCGACCGCGAGCACGGCGACATCCACCCCGCGCAGCACCTGCTGCACGTCGCGGGCCTCCAGGCGCACGATGTCCTCGAAGGTGAGCATGCGCGAGCGCACCTCCTCCGCGAGTTCGGGATCGCGGAGCTCGAGGGCCTCCAGCAGCGCCTTCTCGGTGCTGGCGTCGGAGCGGTTGATGATGTCGACGAGCGGCTGCACACCGCCGACGGCGTCGCTCGCCGCGCGGGAGGCGACCACCGCGCTCGCGCGCTGCTTCAGGGTGTCGGCGACCACGCGCACCGCGTCGGGGCTCGGCGAGCCCATCGTGGCGATCGAGTGGGCGACCTCGGTCCTGGCCGCGTCGTCCAGCCCGCTGAGCACGCGGGACGCCTGGTCGGCGCGCAGGTGCGCGAGCACGAGCGCGCTGGTCTGCGGCAACTCCCCCGCGAGCAGCATCTGCACCTGGCCCGGCTCCACCGCGTCGAGGAACTCGAACTGCTTGCCCGCCATGTTGGACGCCACGCGGTTGAGCACACCGGTCGCACGCTCGGCGCCGAAGGAGGCCTCCAGCAGCCCCACGGCGATGTCGCGGCCGCCGCGGGTCGAGACCGCTCCGCGCGTCGCGAGGTCGTGGAACTCGTTCATCGCCTTCTCGGCGACCCCCGGGTCGACCCGTCGCAGGCGCATGATCTCGGCGGTGATCTCGTCGGCCTCCTCGTCGGAGAATTGCTTCATCACCTGGGCCGCGCGCTGCTGGTCCATGTTCATCAGCACCACGGCGACCTTCTGCGGGCCGGTCAGCGGCGTCTTCGCGTCGGTCATACGCCGGCCCGATCATCCATGAGACTGCGCAGGTACTCCGCGGTCTTCTGCGGGTCGCGCTCCGCGAGGGCCTCGATCTCGGAGCGGCGGCGCTCGGCCTCCAGCTCGGGGCTGTCGGGGTCGGGAGCCTCGAGCGGGATCGGCACGGTCGGCGCGGCCTGCTCGAGCGGGATCGGGAACGGCGACGCCTCGAACGCCAGCGACTCCTCCTCGATCTCGGTCTGCTCGGCTGCCCGGCGCCGGCTCCGGCGCACCAGGGCGAAGACGATGATCAGCGCCGCCACGACCGCCGCGGCGATGATGGAGGTGCGGACGATGCCCGTGAGCTGGTCGGCCGCAGCGGCGTCCTTCGCCTCCTGCAGCGCCTTGGCCGCCTCCGTCGCCCCGGCCTTGCTGAACGGGACCATCTCGACGCTGACGGAGTCGCCGCGCTTGGTGTCGATGCCGGCGGCGGCGTTCACCAGGTTGCGGATCTCGTTGGTGCTCACGCTGCCGACGGCATCGGAGTTGAGCGCCACCGAGACGGTCTGCCGGTTGATCGCGCCGGCCGGGATGGTGCGCTGCTCGGTGACCTTGTCGACCGCGTTGTCCTTCGTCGCCGACTCGGAGTTGAACGTGCCGTTGCCGTTCGTGCCGTTCGGGACCGCGATGTTGTCGGGACCGAGCACACCCGCCGCCGACCCGCCGGAGCCCGTGTAGGTCTCCTTCTGCGTGGTCTCGCTGAGGGACGGCGCATCGGTCGGGACCGTGTACGACTCCTGGGTGCGCTGCGCCGACTCCTTGCTCACATCGGCGGCGACCGCGACCGTGGCGTTCCCCGGCCCGACCACCTTGTCGAGCATGTCCTGCACCGCGGTCTTCACCCGCGCCTCGTAGTCGCCGGCCTGCTTGTCCGCTCCCCCGACGGCGCCCGTGCCCACGGCGCTCAGGACGGTGCCGTTCGCGTCGATGACGGCGACGTCGGTCGGCTGCATCCCGGTCACCGCGGCGCTCGTCAGGTGCACGATCGCCTGCACCTGGTCCTGGCTCAAAGTCACGCCGTTCTGCGTCTCGACGAAGACGGAGGCGGTCGGATCCTTCTTCTCGGAGACGAACACCGTCTCCTCGGGGATCGCGAGGCGCACCGATGCGGTCTTCACGCCCTTCATGGCGGCGATGGTGTTGCCGAGCTCCCCCTCCATCGCCCGCTTGTAGGTGACCGACTGCTGGAACTCGGACGACGTCACGCCCATCTTGTCGAGCAGCGAGTAGCCTCCCGTCGTGGACGAGGGAAGCCCCGCCGACGCCGCCTTCAGGCGCTCGTCGTAGACGCTCTGCTGCGGGACCAGGATGGTCCCCCCGCCATCGGTCAGCTGGTACTGCACGCCGTCGGTGCGCAGCTGGTCCACGATCGCCGAGGCGTCGGACGACTGCAGTCCCGAGAAGAGCGGCGTGTAGGTCGGCTGGGAGGCCCACATCGCGATGCCGGTGATCCCCAGGGCGAGCACGGCCACGCCGATGATCGCGATGACCCGCTGGGCCAGCGAGAACCCGCGGATCGAGTCACCGATCCGGCGGAAGAAGCTCGTCACCTGCTGGGGCATCAGGCCTGCATCCGCATGATCTCGTTGAACGCGTCGACGGCCTTGTTGCGCACCCCGGCGACCAGCTCGAGGGTGACCTGGGCGCGGGTGGAGGCCAGCGTGGCGTCGTGGATGTCGTCGAGGTTGCCCGTGACGGCCTGGATCGCGAGCTTGTCGCTCGTGCCCTGCAGCTGCTGGAGGTTGTCGATGGCGCCGCTGAGAGCGTCGCCGAACGCCGCTCCCCCGGTGCCGGTCGCGCCGGTGACGGCGGCGGCGGAGGTGGTCGCGTCGACCGAGCCGATCGTGGAGATCGCGGGGATGGGCATCAGTTCTTTCCGATCTGCAGAGCGGCCTGGTAGGTCTCCTTGGCGCGGTCCACCACGGCGGCGTTCGCCTGGTAGCCGCGCTGCGCCATGATGAGGGCGCCCATCTGCTCGGAGAGGTCGATGTCGGGGTAGCGCACGTAGCCCTCGGCGTCGGCGACGGGGTTGTCCGGCTCGTAGACCATCCGGCCCTCCGCGCTGCCGTAGGCGGCGCCGGCCACGTACGCGCCGGTGACGCCCTGCCCCTCCTGCGCCACGATGTAGCGCGCCTGGAAGGCCGAGCCGTCGGTGGGCTTGGCGGTGTTGATGTTGGCCAGGTTGTCCGAGACGGCGTCCAGCCACTTGCGGTGCAGGGTCAGCCCCGTGCCCGCGATCCCGATCGCGTCGAATGTCATCGCCGGTGCTCCTGTCAGCTCGTCCGCAGCGCGGAGCGGATCGCCGTGAACGTGCCGCCCGCCGCCTGCGAGGCGAACTGGAAGCGCAGGACGGTGTCCACGTTGGAGAGGGTCTCGGTGTCGAGGTTCACGTTATTGCCGTCGAGGCGCGTCGGCTCGAGGGAGCGCGCGGTCGTCGCGGTGGTGTGGCCGTCGTGCTCGGCGACGGACCGCGCCAGGGCGTCTTCGAACGAGACGCGCTCGGCGGTGTAGCCGGGGGTGTTGACGTTGGCGATGTTGTTGGCGATCGCCCGCTGCCGCGCGGCGAGGCCGTCGAGGGCGCTCGCGAGGGCGGCACTGGTCACGGATTCGAGCACAGCTGCACTCCATCGAGGTCTGGCGGCTCATCCGTGGCCTGGTCGTCGAGCGATCCGTGCTCAGCGTGCTCTATCGGCCGCTCCGCCGAGGCCGTTAGCAACCTGCGCGCGAGTTCCGCGCAGGTCGTGGATCGAGGTGTGGAAAGTGTGGATTTTTCGCCTCCGAAAGAGGTATACCCACAGAGTCATCCACAGCTTCAACCAGGGTGTGAATTACACGCCTGTGGTTTCGAAGGGATGTTCGACACGGCCGATTTTCCAGCGAATATGCTGATCAGGCGTGTTTTCAGTTTGCTGGGTGTTCTGAGTCTCCACACATCTCGCGCGTGTCCTCCACACTTTTCGCCCCTCCATCCACCAGTTCTCCCCAGAGTTATCCACAGGTGGACAACTCTGGGGGCGCCCGGAGAGCTGGACCCACCGGTCCACCCCCGCGCGATGAACGGGCGCTGAACGGCCGATGACCGCCGTGGACACGCCCGGGGTGCCGCTGACGACGCCTCGGTGGCCCTTAAGGTTTCTGCTCATATGAGCGGAAAGGCCCCGTTCGATCAGCCGAGCAGATCGAAATAGACCGGTCGCGGACCCTGCTCGGTGCGCGGCACCGACTTGACGGCGGCCAGGTGCTTCGCCGTCGTCTGCCGCACGTCCTCGAGGTAGCGGATGGTGTGCAGCTGGGCCTCGAGCAGGCGGGCGGCGCGGTCGTGCAGCTCCGGTGGAATGGGGCCGAGGGCGATCGGCGGGCGCCACGGCACCGGCTCGGCCTGCGCGAGCGCACGGTGGAGTTCGCCCTCCATCCGCTCGAGCGCGTCGGCCCAGGCGCCGGCGGCGTCGGTCGCGGGGGAGTCCGGCTGCGCCCGGTCGGGCGCGAGGGAGTCCGGCTGCGCCCGGTCGGGCGCGAGGGCCTCCTGCTCAGGCGACACCGAGGTCGCTCCCGCTCGCTCCGGCGCCGGCGGCCGGGATCGTCGCGGCGGCCTCGTGCCAGGCCTGACGCAGCGGCTCGACGAGCTCGATCGCCTCGCGCACCTTGGCGGCGTCGCGCTCGACGGTCACGTCGACGATCAGCTCGGCCAGGTAGGTGTACAGCTGCAGGAGGCCGTCGGCGCCGTTCCACAGGTCGACCCGCAGGCTCGAGGCCAGCTCGGCCACGATCTGGTCGGCGTGCCGCAGGTTCTCCCACGCGATCGGCCAGTTGTCGGCGGTGAGCGCGGCCTCGGCGCGGGTCAGGTCGAGCACGAGCCGGTCGTACAGCATGGTGAGGAGGCGGGCGGGGCTGGCGGAGAGCACGCTGTCCCGGTTGTAGGCGGAGAGCTTGGCGGCGGCGGAGTTGAGCAACGTCATCACGAGCTCGTCGAGAGGCCGGCGAGCTGGCCGGTCAGCCAGTTCGACTGCGATTGGAGCTTCTGGAGGTTGACCTCGAGGTTCGCGTACGTCTTCTCGAGGCTGGCGCGCCGGTCGGCGAGGCGCGTGTCCCAGTCGCTGATCTGCGAGTTGAGGCTCTTGACGGTCGACTGCTCGCCGGTGATCTTGGTGGTGATCGTGCCGTCGTACTTGTCACTGGCCGCGGTGGCCGCGTCTGCGACGCGCTGGGCGACGGCCGCGACGGCCGCCTTCACCTTCTCCGGATCCTCGGCGAGCGCCGTCGCGAACTTGTCCGCGTCGAAGGTCATGTTGCCGTCACTGGTGATGGAGATGCCGTAGGTCGAGGGGGAGACGCCGTCGATGGGGGCCGAGGCCGCGTCGAGCAGCTTCTGGTTGGCATCCCGCACCGTGGAGTCGCCGGTGAACGTGCCCGCCGTGACGACGGTGCCGCCGGTGGCGTTGGTCGTCGTGCTGACCGCCTGCTTGGTCGCGATGAGCGCGAAGATGTCGTTCAGGCTCGTGATCAGGGACTTCGCGACGTCCGAGATCGCCTTGTCATCGCGCGCAACGGTCAGCGTGACGGGAGTCGTGGAGGCCGCGCTCACCGTCATCGAGACGCCGGGCAGCACGTCGGCGAAGGTGTTGGTCGACGAGGTGACCGCCTGGGCGGCGCCCGTGCCGCTCCACAGGGTGATCTGCGCATCCTGCGCCTGGCGGACCTGAGCCGCCCCGGGCTCGGTGAGCAGATTCGACGCGGTGCCGGCCGAGACGTCGGTGGTCGATCCGCGGTAGGCGGTGAAGGATCCTTCGACCCCGGTCTTCGTCGAACTGAGCTGGAGGCGGTAGACCTTCTCGCCGGTCGACGGGTCGAGGCCCGCGGCGACGCGGGTGGCGGTCACGCCGACCCCGGCCTTGTTGATCGCCGCGGCCACGTCGGCGAGCGACGAGCTGCTGGCGGTGACCTGCTTCATCGTTCCGTCGGCAGCGACGAACGTGAGCACAGGAGGCTCATCCGGCCACTGCGTGAGCGGTCCGGTCACGGTGACCTGCGACTGGGCCACCTTGTCGACGGTGAAGTCGATGGTGCCGTCCACCGCGCCGGTTCCCGCGGTCACGACGACCTTGTCGGAGCTCGAGGTGGCGGTGTGGAGGTCGCTCGCCGCCGGCTTGGCGGTCTTGGTCGCCAGGTCGGCGAGGGCCGCCACCTTCGTGTTCAGCGACTGCATCGCCGTGATGTAGGTGGTGGAGTCGGTGACCTTGGTCTTCAGCAGGGTCTGCGGAACGCCTTCAGCCTGCATGAGCTGGTTGATCAGATCCGTGGTGTTCAGACCACTGATCAGACCGTCGACGGCCATTCCCATCGGTGATCCCTCCCTGCTGGACGGCGGTGGCTGGTGCTGGTGCTGCTGGTGCTACGGGTGGTGCTGGTGGTGCGTGCGGCGGCCGGGATGCGCTTTGGGGCGTCGCATCCCGGCCGCCTTCACTGCGGCTGGACGAGGGCTAGCGGTCTAGCCCGTCGATTAGCGGAGCAGCTGCAGAACGCCCTGGCCGGACTGGTTGGCCTGGGCGAGCATCGCGGTGCCGGCCTGCGACAGGATGTTGGAGCGGGTGTACTTCACCATCTCCTCCGCCATGTCGGTGTCGGTGATGCGGGACGACGCAGCCGACAGGTTCTCCTTGGAGACGTTGAGGCTGCGGATCGCGCTCTCGAAGCGGTTCTGCACAGCACCCAGGCTCGCGCGGGCGGTCGACACGTTCTTGATCTGCGTGTCGAGAGCCGTGATCGAGGTCAGGGCGTTGGCCGCCGAGTCGAACGTCAGGGTACCGACCGCCGTGGCGACGGTCGCGACGTTCGCACCGGACAGGTCGACCGAGATCTGGTCGTTCGCCGCGACGTCACCGGCGCCGACCTGGAAGGTCAGCGTCGCGTTGGAGCCGTCGAGCAGCTTGATGCCGTTGAAGTTGGCGCTGCCCGAGATACGGGTGAGCTCCTTCTGGAGCTGGTCCACCTCGGTCTTGATGGCGCCGCGCGAGTCGGCGTTGTTCGAGTCGCTGCCGGCCTGGACGGCCAGGTCGCGCACGCGCTGCAGGATCGAGTGGACCTCGGTCAGCTGGCCTTCAGCGGTCTGCACGACGCTGATGCCGTCCTGAGCGTTGCGGGCGGCGACGGTGATGCCGCCGACCTGCGACTTCAGGCCCTCCGAGATGGCCAGGCCCGCCGCGTCGTCCGCCGCACGGTTGATGCGGAGGCCGCTGGACAGCTTCTCGAGCGACTTCGAGAGGTCGCTCTGCGTGTTGTTCAGGTTGCGGTAGGCGTTGTTGGCCGCGATGTTGGTGTTGATCTGCATACCCATGATGTTTCCTCCATGATCTGGGCTTGATGTTCGCGGCCCATCCGTGGCCCGCAAACCCTTCTATCGACCGTTCCGTCGGCTCCGTTAGGCACCCGTCCGCCCACGCGGGCGGGGGTTCAGGAGGCGCGGACGGACGTGGGTGAGGTGGGGGAGAGCGGCGCCGGGTGGGCGCCGAGGTGCGCGACGGCGTGCTGCGCCAGCCGGGCCAGGTAGGCGCTGCGGCGGGCCTGGGAGGTCTTGGCCTCGATGACCTCGGGGTCGCCTTCGTCGGCGTAGTGGGTCGCCATGCCCTCGCGCATGAGCCGGATGGCCTCGGAGCGCTGCTGCGAGACGGCGGAGTGGGTGATCCCGAGCTCCTCGGCGATCTCGGTCACGGTGCGGTCGTCGAAGTAGATGGCCTCGACGATGGAGCGCATCCGGTCGGGGAGGGCGGCGACGGCGGCGCGCACGTAGGCCGTGCGCTCGCCGGTCATGAGCGACTCCTCCGGCCCGACGGTGTCGGAGACGAGCAGCGGCTCGATGGTCTCGTCGAGGGCCGTGACGGTGCGGGCGGCGTCGGCGAGGCCGGCCGCGGCCGTCTGGCGGTCGACGCCCAGCGCGTCGGCGATCTCCTCGACGGTGGGCGTACGGCCGAGGGCGGCCGTGAGGCTCTCGCGCACGGCGACCGTCTCCTTGATGCGCTTGCGCGCGGAGCGGGTGGCCCAGTCGCTCGCCCGCAGCTCGTCGGCGAGTGCGCCCAGGATGCGGGTGCGGGCGTAGGCCCCGAACGGGACGCCGGTCGAGGCGTCGTACGCGTCGGCGGCGGTCACCAGGGCCAGGGAGCCGGCGGAGGCCAGGTCGTCCCTGGACAGGTGCGTGGCGCGCGAGACCAGGTCGGAGACCAGGTACCCCACCAGTGGCAGGTTGTCTACGACGAGCGCGTTTCGTTCGTTGCGGTTCACGCGTGCGACCCCTCTTCATCGGACGGGTACCACGATTCAGCCCTCCAGGATCGGGCGGAACGGGTACTCGGGCGGTGCTTGTTGATGCTCGGGCTGGGTCGGGTGCCGAGCGGTGCTAGGGGTCTTTCGTGTTCACGGTAACAACGCGGACGCACTCCGGTCGCGCCTCCGATGCCCCCACTACAGGGCAGAGGGCACCCCCAAAAATGGGAATACTCACATGCACGGATACGACCTGTGGAACTGATAAGGGAACGCTGTGGATCGGCGCTCCGCACTGAGGGTATTCGCAGCCTCCCGCCCCTAACATCGAGGCCAGCGGTGCCGATTGTTCCTGGTGTCGACGGGCAATCCGTCCGTCGTCCCGTTACCCGAGGGGACCGCGTGCGCACAACGACTCACGAGGAAGTCAGGAGCGACATGGCCGCGAGCGAACTGTCCGCGCAGCTCTGGAAGGAGCGCGAGCTCCTGGAGCTGCTGCTGTTCAAGCTGGAGGAGGAGCAGCTGCTGCTCGTCGCCGGCAAGTCGCGCTGGATCTCCCACGCCACCCGTGAGGTCGAGCAGGTCATGGAGCGGATGCGCGTCGTCGGCCTGACCCGCACCGTCGAGGTCGCCGAGGTGGCCGAGGCCTGGGGTCTCGGCCCGGACGCGACGCTGCGCGAACTCGCGACGGCGGCCCCGGACGGGATCTGGTCCGACATCTTCGGCTCCCACCTGGCGGCCATGACCGAGCTGACCGGGCAGATCGCCGAGGTGCGCGACATCAACGAGCGCCTGCTGCGGGAGGCCGCCCGCTCCACCCAGGAGACGCTGAGCGGCCTGTCGGCGGCGGGCGACCCCGGCCTGTACGGGTCGGCGGGCGAGAGCCGGTCCGGCGACGGCGGCGCACGATTCTTCGACACGGAGGCGTAGAGGGATGAGCACCTTCAGCGGTCTGAACACCGCGTACACCGGCCTGGTCGCGGCCAAGGCGGGCCTCGACGTCGTCGGGCAGAACCTCGTCAACGCGAACACCGCGGGCTACACGCGCCAGCGGGTCTCCACCACGGCCGTCGAGGCGCTCGGCTCGACGGGTCTGTTCAGCGGGGGCGTGAAGCCCGGTCAGGGCGTGTTCGTGGGCGGCGTGCAGCGGCTCGACGACGCCGCGCTCAGCTCGCGGGTGCGCGCCACCTCGGCCGTCGCCGGCTACTCCGGCACCCGCGCCCAGGCGCTCGCGACGCTCGAGTCCTCCCTCAACGAACCCGGCGCCAACGGCCTCTCCACTCAGCTTCAGAAGTTCTGGTCGGCGTGGGGCGACGTCTCCAACCAGGCGGGACAGCAGGCCCCCGCCGGTGTGCTGCTCGGCCAGGCCGGCAGCCTCGTCACCCAGCTCGCCCAGGGCTACCAGGCCGTCGACGACCAGTGGACGGCGCTGCGCACCCAGGCCGGCGGGATGGTCGACGACCTGAACGCTGCGGCGAGCGCCGTCGCCGAGCTCAACGGCCGCATCCGGTCGACCCTCGCGGCGGGAGGCTCGGCGAACGAGCTGATGGACCAGCGGGACACCCTGACGACGAAGATCGCCTCGTTGGCCGGGGGAGTGGTGCGGGCCAACCAGGACGGCACCGTCGACGTGCTGGTCGCCGGAAACGCCCTGGTGCAGGGCACCGAGGCGAAGGCGGTCGCCCTCGCCGGCGCGCAGCGGATGAGCGACGCGGCCGGCGACCCGCTGCGGCTCGAGTGGTCGTACCGGCCCGGCGTCGCGATCGCCCTGGAGGGCGGCTCGATCGCCGGAGCGGTCTCGACGCTCGCCCCGGCCGACGCCTCCGGCACCGGCGGGGTGCTCGCCGAGGCGGCCGCGGGCTACAACAGCTTCGCGGTGACGATCGCCCAGCGCGTGAACGACATCCACCGCACGGGCGCGACGAGCTCCGGCACGACCGGGCTCGACTTCTTCGCCATCGACCCCGGCAAGCCCGCGGCTCTGGGGCTCTCCGTCGTGCCGACGAACGCCTCGCAGATCGCGACGGGCACCCCGGGCGCGGGCGGCAGCAACGGGACGATCGCCGACGCGATCGCGAAGCTCGGCACCGGCACCGACGCCGTGGACAAGCAGTGGTCCGCGTTCGTCGTGCGCATCGGCGTCGCCAGCAAGGTCGCGCAGCAGCAGGGCGATCTCGCCGCGCTCTCCGCGAGCTCGGCCACCAGCGCGCTGCTGGCCAACTCCTCCGTCGACCTCGACGAGGAGAACATGAACATGCTCGCGTTCCAGCACGCCTACCAGGGTGCGGCACGCGTGATGACGGCTGTGGACGAGGCGCTCGACGTGCTCATCAACCACACCGGACTGGTCGGGAGGTAAACCGTGTTCACCCGTGTGACGAACGCCACGCAGACGCTCAACGCGCAGCGCAACCTGCAGCTCAGCCTGCAGCGCCAGGCGCAGCTCTACGATCAGGCGACGAGCCGCAAGCAGATCACCAAGCCCTCGGACGACCCGACGGCCACGGCGAGCGCGCTCGGCGTGCGGGCCGACCAGGCCGCGACGGCGCAGTACCAGCGCAATGTCGACAACGGCGACGCCTGGCTCACCACCGCCGACTCCACGCTCACCTCGGTCGAGAGCATCATGCGCCGCGTGCGCGACCTCACCGTGACCGGGGCGAACGACGGATCGCTGTCGGGGGAGGCCAAGGAGGCCATCGCGACCGAGCTCGACGGGCTCAAGAAGTCGCTCCTCTCGCTGGCGAACACCACCTACCTCGGCCGCACCGTCTTCGCCGGCAACTCGGACGCCGGCGTCGCCTTCCAGCCCGACTACTCCTTCACCGGTGCGGCGGGAAGTACAGTGGAGCGCAGGATCGGCCCGGACACGACGGTGCGGGTGGATGCGGACGGCGCCGCGGTCTTCGGAACCGGCTCCGGTTCGGTGTTCGCCCTGATCGACGGCATCTCGAACGATCTGCGGACGGGGGTGAACGTCGGCCCCCGCCTGGGCGGCATCGACGACAGGATGAAGGCGATCGTGGGAGAGCACGCGGAGATCGGCGGCCGGCAGACCCGTGTCGACAAGGCCAAGGACACGCTGGCCGTCGGCGCGAACGCCCTGGAGGCCCAGCGCTCGAACCTCGAGGACGTCGACCTGAGCAAGGTGCTCCTCGACCTCAAGACGCAGGACGTCAATTACCAGACCGCGATCGCCGTCACGGCCCGCGTGCTGCAGCCGACCCTGATGGACTTCCTGCGATGAGCGCCGTCGCCTTCGTCACCCCGCCTCCCGGCCTCGAGCCGCTCGCCGCGTTCGAGCTGTCGGCGGTGGACGGCGCGGCCGGTCTCTACACGCTGGCCTCGGTGGAGCGGCCGGAGGTCCGCCTCTACACCCTCGACGCCGAGCGCCACCTCCCCGGCTACTCGCCGGAGCTCCCGGACGACCGGGCCGCCGAGCTCGGCATCGAGGCCGCGGAGCAGGCGCTGCTCCTGGTCGTCGTGACGCCGTCGCAGCAGGGGAGCACGGTCAACCTCCTCGCGCCGATCGTCGTGAACCGCGAGACCGGCGCCGCCGTGCAGCTCGTGCTCGACGACGACGCGTTCCCGGTGCGCGCCGAGCTCGCCGCTCTCGCGGGGGCCTGAGCCGGCCGGCGTTCGCGCTACTTCCCGGCCTCCGGGGCTTTCGCCGGGCACGGCGCCGACTTCGTCATCGCGTCCACCGCCTGCTCCTCCGACCAGGGGAGCGCGTCCACGACCTTCGCGCCCTTCGTGGCGGCCGGGACCTTGGAGACGATGGAGGCGAAGCGCTGCGCCAGCGCCTGCGCGAATCCGGCTCCCGGCGTCGAGTTGTTGAGGGCGACGACGACCGTGAGGCCCGAGGAGGGGTCGGTGTACATCGCCGACACGTAGCCCGGGATCGCCCCGCTGCTGCCGCGCAACGGCCCGAGCAACTGCACGCCGAGGCCCTGCTTCTGCCAGGAGGCGCCGCTCGTGACGCCCGTCATCTGGGCGTCGGCGGTCTTCCCGTCGCGCAGCGACCCCGCGGCGAGCGCCTCGCTGAACGCCTTCAGGTCCTGGAGGTTCGAGACGACGCCGCCCGCGGTCCAGCCCATCGAGGGGGAGATGCGCGAGACGTCCCGCATCGGCTCGCAGACCACCGCTCCCACCCCGTCGACGCCGGCGGCGTAGCCGGCGGGGTGGGCGCCGGGCACGGTGAGCGCGGAGCCTGCGGGGAACGCGCTGGACTCCATCCCGAGCGGTCCGAACACGTGCTTCTGGTAGAGGTCCGGCCAGTCGCTGCCCGCCGCGTTGCGCACGGCCATCCCGACGAGCACGGCGTTGGTGCGGGCGACGGCGTAGTTCTCGCCCGGCTTGCCCGCCCGGGGTGCGGCGATGCCCTCGCTCGCCAGCTCCAGCGGCGGCCACTCCCGGGTCGGGTTCATGAGCATGCGGCTGTTCAGCTGCGCGGAGTAGTCGCCCAGGCCCGAGGTGCCCTGGCAGAGCTCGCGCATGGTGACGCCCTCGACGCCCACGAGTCCCGGCACCCACTTGGTCAGCGGATCGTCGAGGCCCATCGTTCCGTCGTCCACCAGGTCGAGGAAGACCGAGCAGGTCATCGGCACCGTGTTCTGGCCGATCCGGAAGGTCATGCCGGCGGTGACCGGGGTGGAGCCGCCGCGGGTGGTGGTGCCGGTCGCGGCCGTCCAGCTCCCGGCCCAGGGCGCCCACACACCGGCGAATCCGGCCGAGGCGTCGGCGAGGGCCATGGCATCGGTGAGGGCGCCGTCGAGCCGTTTCTGCACATCGCCGGCGAATCCGCCCGGGCGCTGGGTCGGCAGATCGGTCGGAGCGGACGACGTGCATCCCGTCACGGCGAGCACGAGAGCCACCGCTGCGGCCATGATCGCGGTCCGTCCTCTGCCGACCGCTCCTCGCATGGACTCCCCCGCCGTCGTGGTGCTCGTTCCTGGATTCTAGCCCGCCGATCGAACCGCACGAAGAGCCGTCCGGGGCGTCCGCCAATCCGATTCCCCACCCGCTGCGAAGACCTGTTGAGGCGCGCATCCGTGCGCCGTCCAAGGAGGAACGAACCATGCGCACATCACCGAACCGTCTCGTCGCCACCATCTTCGGCGCCGTCTACCTGCTCGTCGGCCTGCTCGGCTTCGCCTTCACCGGCGGCGTCGGCTTCGTGGCCACGAAGGGCGGACTGCTCCTCGGCATCTTCGAGGTCAACCCGCTCCACAACATCGCCCACCTGCTGATCGGTGCGGCGCTGCTCATCGCCGGCCTCACCCGTGCCGCAGCCGCGAAGGCGGTCAACACGACCGTCGGCGCCGTGTACCTGCTGCTCGGCATCGTCGGCTTCTTCCTGGTCGGAACGGGCGCGAACATCCTCGCGCTCAACACGCCCGACCACTTCCTCCACTTGGCGAGCGCGATCGTGCTCCTCGGTGTCGGTCTCGGTGCCGAGCGGACCGTGCGCTCCACTCCGGCAGCCGTCTGACCGACATGGCCACGGCTCCCTTGAGCAGGATGTCAGGAACCCCGGTCGCCCCTCCGGCCCGGGCGTTCCTCGCCGTGGCCGCACTGGGGGCGGGCCTGCTTCACGCAGCGCTCGCCCCCAGCGCACCTCTTCCGCTCCTCGTCGTGCTCCTGGCCGTCGCGGTGGCGGAGCTCGGCTGGTCGGTCTCGACGCTCGCGCGCGACCGGCCCCTCCTCTTCCGCCTCATCCCGGCTCTGGCCCTCGTGCCGGTCGGCCTGTGGGCGGCCATCGCGGTCGTCGGGGCGACCGCGACCTCCGGCACGGTGATCAGCCTGCCGCTGCTGCCGATGGCCGTCGCGTCGCTGCTCGACGTGGCCGTCGCCGCGGTCAGCGCGGTGGTGCTGCGACGCGCGCGACCGGCCTCCCAGCACAGCGGGGCGCTGCGCTTCGTCGCCGCTCTCGCCCTCAGCGCCTCCGCCGTCTGCGCGGTCACCATCCCGGCGCTCGGCCTGACCGACGCGGGCTACGCCGCCGTGAAGGTCGGGCACCACCACTGACGGCGCCCCCCGCGCTTTGTCCCTCTGTCACGTCTGCCCATAGGCTGTTCCCAGGAACTCGGGGATTCCGTCATCCGCGTGCCGGCCGTCGGCCGCATGCCGATGTCCGCGCACGCGCGCCGGACCCCGGCATGAGCCGACACCAGAAGTACACCGATGACAGGGGGATCCCGTGACCGACCCGACCACTCCGCCCGGCGACCAGAGCCAGGCTCCGGGAGGCGAGGCGCCCGCGGCACCGGCAGCTCCCGCAGCACCGGCGGCACCGGCGACGTCCGAGGCGCCCACCGCCTACGCCGCCGCGCCCAACCCCTACGCTCCGGCGCCCAACCCATACGCCCCCGCGCCCGGCACGAAGACCGGAATCCGCCCCTGGGTGTGGTGGGTGATCGGAGGCGCCGTCGCGCTGGTCGTGGTGATCATCGTCGCGGTGGTGCTCTTCGTCTCCCTGCTCAGCGGCAACGGGGCGAAAGGCGTGGCGGAGCAGTACCTGAACGACATCGCCAAGGGGGATGCGAAGGCGGCCAACGCACTGTCGCGGGCCGACGCCTCCGACTTCCTGCTCACGGACGCGGTCCTCGCCAAGGCGAAGCGCATCACGGATCCGGCGGTCACCCGCACCCTCTCGAACCGCGGCTCCGACCAGACCCAGGTCTCGGTCGCCTACAAGCTCGGGGGCAAGACGTACCGCGACACCATCGAGCTCGACAAGGACGACAAGGGCTGGTTCGTGAGCCGCGGGCTGGTCTACACGCTGCCCTACGTCTCGTCCTCCATCGCCGGTTTCACCGTGGCGGGCGCCGATCAGACCATCACGTCCGACGACTCCGAGCTCTCGGCCTACCCGGGCGTGTACACGCTCGGCGCACCGAACCGGTTCTACGACCTGGCCGGCTCGCCGACGCTGACCGTCGCGGCCGGATCCTATGCCGATCTCAAGCTCGACCTGACGCCGTCCGCGGAGTACCTGTCCGAGGTGCAGAAGCAGGTCGACGCCCACTACGCGGAGTGCGCGACCAAGACCGTGTACTACGACGTGGAGGACTGCGGGATCGATCTCAGCTACCCGGCCAACATGCCCGCCTCCAGCTCGACGGTCGCCGTCACGGTCGTCGAATCGCCCAAGGTCGCGGTCGGCGACGGCTCGTCGTACTACCAGTTCAAGATCGGCGAGGGGTCGTTCACCGCGGTGCTGACCGGAGCGGACTACCGCGGCAACCCGGCGACGGAGAACCTGACCGGCCGAGCCGGTTACATCAGCGCCGACATCTCGATCAAGGATGACAAGGTCGTCGTCACCTTCAAGTGACCGAGCGACGCCCTCAGAGGAGGCCGGGCGATGGCATCGCCCGGCCTCCCGTGCGTGAGGGACAGCTTGACGGACGGGCGCATTTCCGACATATTTAGGTAAGCCTTACCTGACCAGGAGACCCCGAATGGCCGAACTGATCCCCTTCTCGCAAGCGCTCCGCGAGCGCACCCGTTCCGTGCACGAGGAGAGCGAAGGCGCGACCTTCATGCAGGACCTCATGAGCGGCAAGGGCAGCCGCGAGGACTACATCCACCTTCTGGCGCAGCACTACTTCATCTACGAGGCGCTGGAGGAGGCCGCGGTCAACATGGCGGGCGACCCCGTCGCCGCACTCTTCATCACGCCGAAGCTGACCCGCCTGCCGGCCATCGAGGCCGACCTCGAGTTCCTGCTCGGCGACGACTGGCGCAACCGCATCTCGCCGCTTCCGAGCACGTTCCGCTACACGGCCCGCATCCGCGAGGTCGGGCACGACTGGCCGGGCGGCTTCATCGCCCACCACTACACGCGCTACCTCGGCGACCTCTCCGGCGGCCAGATCATCCGCACCCTCCTGCAGCGCCAGTACGGCTTCGAGACGAACGGCGTGGGCTTCTACCTGTTCGCCGACATCGCCAAGCCGAAGGTGTTCAAAGACGTCTACCGCTCCCAGCTCGACGCCGTCGACTGGACGGAGGAGGAGCGCGACCGGGTGATCGCGGAGGTCGGTCTCGCCTTCCGCTTCAACACAGAGCTGTTCAACGACCTCGCCGCCGCGAAGGCCGCCGCAGCCTGACGCCGCGGATCGGCCGCGCCGGTCAGCGCCGGTCAGCGCCTGCTGAGGGCGAAGCTCCCGCTGCCGAACCGGACGATCGACCCGGGGTCGACCTCGTGGCGGGTGTTCGGGTCGCACGCGAACGTGCCGTCGCCGGGGTAGGCGATGGTCGTGCCGTTCGCTGACCCGAGGTCCATCACCCAGAACACGTTGTCGTACTGCCCGAAGGCCAGGTGGGCCCGCGAGACGGACTTCGCGTCGTCGGAGACGGTGATCAGCTCGACGTGGGCCGGGTCGTCGAACTCGGTGCCGGGGGAGTGGACCACCGGGTTGCGGCCGATGACGCCGTTGCCGGTCGTCTCCACATGCTGACCGTCGCTGAAGTCCAGCACGAACGTGATCATGCGCGTCTCCTCACGCTTTCGAGTCCGCCGTCAACGGCACGTGCACCGGGCGGGCGTCGCGCATGAAGCGCTCGACGTCCGGGTCGACCGTGATGTCGCTGGGGCGCAGCGGCCGGGTCAGGTACAGCCCGTCGAGCGTCGTGATCCGGCTGAGCGCCACGTACGTCTGGCCGGACGTGAACGCGCGCGTGCCCAGGTCGACGATGGCCGCGTCGTACGTCTTGCCCTGCGACTTGTGGATGGTGACCGCCCACGCGAGCCGCAGCGGGAACTGCGTGAACTCGGCCACGACATCCTTGGTCAGCTTCTTGGTCTCGGGGGAGTAGCTGTAGCGGAACTTCTCCCAGATGGTCGGCTCGACCTCGTGGATCTCACCGTCGACGTCCACGTACACCGTGGAGTCGATGCGCGTCACCGTGCCGATCGTGCCGTTGACCCAGCGCGGGCCGTCGCCCTGCCCGACGTCGTTGCGCAGGAACATCACCTGGGCGCCGACCTTGAGCTCCAGGCTCTCCTCCGCGGGGTAGTTGCGGCCGCCGAAGTCGCCGCTGATCTCGGCTTTGGCGGTCAGCGCCCGACCCGGGAGGCGCTCGAGCGCCTGCGCGTTGATGCGGTTCACCGTGTCGTTGCGGGTCGCGAGCGTGATGGTGCCGTCATCGGGAGCGGGGCGCGCGCCGACCTCGTTGAGGCGGTCCGCGATCTCCTTCGTCACCTGCCCGTGGCGCACCGCGTTGAGCATGTACCGGAAGTCGGACTCGTGCTGGCGGTGCACCTGCAGCAGCTCGACGATGCGGAGGTCGGCCTCCTGCCAGACCCGCGCGTCGAAGAACCACATCGACCGGTAGGTGTCGCTGAAGTAGGCGCGCTCCTCCTGATCGCCCGGCACCGGAGCGAGCTGGTACGGGTCGCCGAAGAGCACCACCTGCACGCCGCCGAACGGCTCCGCGGGCCGCTGCCTTGCCTGCCGCAGGCTGCGGTCGACCGCATCCATCAGGTCGGCGTTGACCATCGAGACCTCGTCGATGACGAGCGTGTCGATGGTGTTGAGAAGCTTGCGCAGCTCGGCGGTCTGCTCGATGTCGTGGTCGGCGATGACCCCGATCGGAAGCCGGAAGAGCGAGTGGATGGTCTGGCCGCCCACGTTCAGCGCGGCGACGCCGGTCGGCGCGGCGATGACGATCGACTTCTCCGTGTTCCAGGAGAGGTGGTTGAGCAGCGTCGACTTGCCGGTTCCGGCACGCCCGGTGACGAAGACGTGCTCCCGGGTGTGCTCGATCAGTTCGTACACCGCTTGCTGCTCCGGGGAGAGCGAGAGTCGGCCCATCCGAGTCCCTTTCCCCTCGCGCGACCTGGCGATCTACTCTAACCCGCCCGGCCTCCCGATTCGCTCTCTGCACAGGCCCCTAGGATGGCTTCATGACTGGGGATGAGTCGGGGCACCGCACGCGCGCCCTGATCCTCTGGTCCGGGATCGGCCTGCTGCTCGTCCTCGCCCTCCTCGCCGCGTTCGCGGCCGTCCAGCGCACCTATTACAGCGCCTCGGGATTCGTCACCGGCTACGTGCAGACCCTCGCCGCCCACGACGTCGCCTCCGCCCTCGCCATGCCCGGCGCGGCCCCGACCTCCGCCGCTCTGAAGCACGCCGGCCTACCGACGGACGTCTCGCACGAGCTCCTCCGCGCCGACCTCCTGCCGCGCATCAGCGACATCGCCGTCGTCTCCGACCGCGCCCTCCCGTCGGGCGAGCACAGCGTCACCATGCGCGCGAAATCCGACGGCCACGCCGTCACCGCGACCTTCACCGTCGAGCAGTCCGGGTCGGTGCTCGGCGTCCTGCCGCTCTGGCGCTTCGCGACCACGCCGCTCACGGTCGCGCACGTGACCGTCGCCCACGCTCAGGACTTCACGATCGCCTCCCACACGGTGAGCCCGCGGGCCTCCGCGCCCGACCAGCCCGCGACGGCGTTCAGCGTCGCCGCCGACTACCTCATGTTCGCCCCGGGCCGGTACGAGCTCGGTCACACGTCGAAGTACCTCGACGCCGCCCCGGCGGCGGTGCTCGCGAAGCCCGCGAGCACGGTCGAGACCACGGTCGACGCTCAGCCGACCGCCGCCTTCACCGCCGCGGTCCAGAAGCAGCTGAACGCGTTCCTCGACCAGTGCGCGACCCAGCAGGTGCTCCAGCCGGCCGGCTGCCCGTTCGGCGTCGAGATCGACGACCGCGTGCAGGGCCTGCCGACGTGGACGATGGCCACCTATCCCGCGGTGCACCTGACCGCGGGTCAGACCGCGTGGACGATGGACCAGGCCGTCGGCGTCGCCCACCTCTCGGTCACGGTCCAGTCGCTGTTCGACGGGACCGTCTCGCAGCGCGAGTCCGACGAGCGCTTCGCGGTGTCGCTCACCAGCGTCGTGATCCGAGCCGACGGGTCGCTCGACATCGTGGTGGGGCAGTAGCCCCGGCGGTCACTGCTGCTTGGCCTCGTCGCGCTGCGCCAGACGGGCGAGCTGGTCGTTGTAGGCGCGCAGCTCGGCCTCGTTCGTGCGGTCGGCGTTGCGGTCGCGCCGGCGCGTCTCCCGCTCGTCGCTGCGGCTCCACTGGATGGCGACCACGATCGCGAGGATGACCGTCGGGATCTCGCCGATGCTCCACGCGATCCCGCCGCCCGTCTGCTGATCGACGAGCGGAGGATCGCCCCAGGTGCGCCCCATCGCGCCGAACCAGTCGGCGAGCAGGAGGCCGTGCATCTGCATGATCGAGAGGCCGAAGAAGGCGTGGAACGCCATGGTCAGCAGCAGGAGCAGCAACCGGAACGGATACGGCAGCCGGAACTTGACCGGGTCGATGCCGATCAGCGACTGCACGAAGAGGTAACCCGTGATGAGGAAGTGGACGACCATCCACTCATGGCCGATGTGGTCCGTCGTCGCCCAGCGGAAGATCGGCGTGTAGTAGAACGCCCAGAGCGAGCCCGCGAACAGGATGGCCGCGACGATCGGGTTGGAGATGACACCGGCGAAACGGGAGTGCACGGCGAGCAGGATCCATTCGCGGCCGCCGCGCGAGCCGTCGTTGCGCTTGCGGATGGAGCGCGCGGCCAGCGTCACGGGCGCTCCCGGCACCAGGAGCAGCGGCACGGCCATCGTCAGCACCATGTGCGCCGACATGTGGGCCGAGAAGAGGTACTTCTCGTAGACGTTCACGCCGCCGTTGGTGATGTAGAAGAGCAGCGCGATACCGAGCACCCAGAGCACGGTGCGGTAGATCGGCCAGGCGTCGCCGCGCTTGTGCAGCCGCCAGACGCCCGCCAGGTAGAAGAACAGGGCGAAGGCGCAGGCGAGCACCCAGAGCAGGTCGAAGTTCCAGCTCGTGAAGAGCCGGCCCCAGGTCAGCTCGGGCGGGAGCTTCTCGCCGGTGAGGATCTCCGCGGGCGTCGGGGTCGCCGCGCGCGTCTGGGGGACGGGGGTGACCGTGCGCGCGAGCGCCGCCGCGACACCGGACGCGATGCCCATGAAGGCGAGCTCGGCGGTGACGATCCACCAGAACGTGCCGCGCTTGCCGCCCGCCTTGAGCCGGCCGATCAGGATGCGGCGCTGCGAGACGCCGAACAGGCCGAGCACGACCAGCACCGCGACCTTGACCAGCACGAGGATGCCGTACGGCGTCGCCAGCTGGGCCAGGTTGCCGATGCGCAGCTCGGCGTTCACGTAGCCGGAGGCGGCCACGACGATGAACGAGATGAGGGCGATCGAGGAGTACCGCTCCATCACCGTGACGAGCCGGTCGCCGCCGAAGACGCCGCGCAGCACGATGATCGTCACCAGTCCGCCCAGCCAGATGGCGGCGAACAGCACGTGCAGGCCGAACGAGGTGACCGCGGCGTCGTGGCCGGCGGCCTCCGCGCTGTGGCCCTGCTGGGCCATGGGGACGACCGCGGCCATCGCGAGGATGGTCACGAAGATCAGCGCCGTGTGGTTGCGCACCGCGAAGCAGAGCACCGTCACGGCGGCGGCGATCAGGGTGACGCCGAGCCACGCCTGACCGAGCGAGACGCTGGTGATGAACGAGCTGAGGCCGTTGCTGAAGGTCTCGTCGAACGACCACGGGACGTTCGAGACGCTCACGAAGGTGAAGAGCCCGGTGGCGGCGGCGGCCACGGTCATCACGGCCGCGCATCCCGCGGCGAAGTCGAGCGCCTTGCCGAACTCCTCGCGGTCGGGCGTGAAGACGAAGCAGACGAGCACGAGGGCGCCGACGACGCCCGAGAGGCTCAGGTTGACCAGGAGCGTCGCGACCGGGAGGCCCCAGCGGACGAGGGCGCCCGGGTCGGCGAGCAGAGGAGCGTTCGCTCCGCCGCCGAAGGCGAGGCCGGCGATGACCGACGCCAGGGCGGCGACGAGCAGCGCGGCAGGGCCGATCACACGGACGATACGGGGCACCCGTCCAGCCTACGTCCCCGGGGCTGGACGCCCGCCCACAGCAGCGATCGCCCCGGATACGCGACGAGGGCGGCACCGCTGTACGCGGCGCCGCCCTCCGGCAAAGCGAGTGGGACTACTTGACAGCAGCCTTCAGCTTCGAGCCCGCGGTCAGCTTGACGCGGTGGCCGGCCGGGATGGAGATCTCGGCACCGGTCTGCGGGTTGCGGCCCGTGCGGGCAGCGGTCTCGGTGCGCTCGGCGGCGAGCCAGCCCGGGATGGTGACCTTGCCACCGGCGGCGACGGTCTCGGAGATCGTCGCGAAGAACGCGTCGACGACACCGGAGACGGTGGCCTGGCTCTGCCCCGACGCCGCGGCGACGGCAGCGACGAGCTCGGTCTTGTTCAGCGACTTGTCAGCCATTGAGTGTCCTCCTCGGACGTTGTGCTGGATCTACAGCTTGCAGTGGAACAGCCACGGCCTCGGAGGGCCATAACGGTTGGTCGGATGACCGCCTCGAATGTATCAGGAATCCGCGGAAACACGCGGATTTTCGGCGTTTCTCACGGCTCTTTCACCTTCGAGAGGGGTGCTGGGCGACCGCCCGGCGGTACCGATCGGCGATCTCGCGGAGCAGCGGGACCAGTTCCGCGGGCGACTCGACGGTGAAGTCCATGCCCAGCATCCCGACGTACGCGGCGACCGTGTGGAGGCTGTCGCCGCCCGTGAGGAGCACCGAGTGGGTCGCGTCGATGGCCTCGACGGCACCCACCGCCGGGTTGATCCGGGCGAGGACCGCCTCGGCCGACGCCTCGACGCGCAGCCGCACGTGCACATCCCAGCCGCTGTGGGCCGCCTGCCGCACCGCGAACGCGGCGAAGTCGCCGTGCGGGAACGGCACCGGCTCGAACGGACGCCTGGTCGGCATCCTGAGCTCCAGGTGGTCGAGCCGGTAGCTCGCCCACTCGTCGGCGTCCGGATCGCGCGCCACGAGATACCAGCGGCGCTGCCAGCTGAGCAGCCGGTACGGCTCGACCAGCACGGGCCGGCCGCGGTGCTCGAAGCGCAGCCAGTGCCTGCTGTGGATGGCGTCGGTCACCGCTCGCAGCGCCGCGGGGGAGACCTCCGGATCCTCCGCGTCGCTCCCCGTGTTCTCGGAGGCCGGCTCCATCGACGTGGAGACGGCCTCCACGGCGGGTCGCAGCCGCTCCGGGAGCATCATCTCGAGCTTGGCGAGCGCACGACCTCCCGCCTCCTCGATCCCCGGCAGGCGCGCTGTCGAACGCAGGCCGACCGCCGTCGCGACCGCCTCGTCGTCGTCGAGGAGGAGCGGAGGCATCCGGCCTCCCGAGCCGAAGCGGTAACCGCCTCCCGGTCCCCGCGCCCCTTCGACGGGGTAGCCCAGCTCGCGCAGCCGCTCGATGTCCGTGCGCACCGTGCGCTCCGAGACGCCCAGCTCGGCCGCGAGCTCGGGCCCCGACCGGCCGGAGGGCGTCGCGAGCAGCCCGAGCAGGGCCAGGATGCGCGCCGCGGAATCGCTCATCACACCCTTCGAATTCAGGAAGTCATACTGCCGGTATCGACCATAGCGTGGGATCTATGGAAACCAACACCACCCTCACCGTCCGCCCGTTCACGATCCGCGTCGACGAGTCCCAGCTCGCCGATCTGCGGGAGCGCCTCGCACGCACCCGCCTCCCTCAGCCCGCCCCCGCCGACGACTGGAGCACCGGAACCCCCAACAGCTATCTGAGCGCCGCCATCGACCGCTGGCGCGACGGCTTCGACTGGCGCGCGGTCGAGGAGAAGCTGAACGCGCGGCCGCACTTCCTCACCGAGATCGACGGCCAGACCATCCACTTCCTCCACGTGCCCTCTGCTCGGCCCGACGCACCCGCGCTGCTGCTCGCGCACACGTACCCCGGGTCCGCCGCCGACTACCTGGACCTCATCGACGCACTCTCGGCGGACTTCTCCCTCGTGATCCCGGACGCGCCCGGATTCGGCTGGTCGCAGCCGGTCGTCGAGAGCGGATGGACGACCGCGCGCGTCGCCGCGGCCTACGACACCCTGATGCGCGGCCTCGGGTATGACAGCTACGGCGTGCACGGTTCCGACAACGGCGCCCTGATCGCCCGGGAGCTCGGCCTCCTCGCCCCGGAAGGCTTCCTCGGCCTCCACGTGCAGCAGCTCTTCTCGTTCCCCTCGGGCGACCCGTCGGAGTTCGAGCGCCTGGATCCGCAGGACTACGCGGGCCTCGAGCACATGAAGTGGTTCCAGTCGGTCGGCGCCTACAACGCCATGAACTCCTCGCGCCCCCAGACCATCGCGGCGGCGCTCAGCGACTCCCCGCTCGGGCTCCTCGCCTACAGCGAGCTGTTCGAGTCGTTCGGCAACGGCACGTCGCGGGTGCCGCTGGACGCCGTGCTCACGGCGGTGAGCATCGCCTGGTTCACCAACGCGCCCGCCGGCATGAGCCGCGCCTATTACGAGAACGCCACCGTGCCGCCGTCGACCGCGGTGAACGCCTCGCGCACCGGCGTCGCCGTCTTCGCCGACGATTTCCAGACCATCCGGGTGTTCGCGGAGCGCGACAACTCCCGGATCGTGCACTGGAGCCGGTTCCCGGAGGGCGGCCACTTCGCCGCACTCGAGTTCCCCGCGGTGCTGGCGGACGACATCCGCGCGTTCTTCACCGCCTGACGACCCTGGAGAACGCCGAAGGGGCGCCCGGCGTGATGCCGGACGCCCCTTCGTGCGTCAGTCGCTGGTTACCAGCTGGACTTGGTGATGCCGGGCAGTTCGCCACGGTGCGCCATGTCGCGGAAGCGAACGCGCGAGATGCCGAACTTGCTGAGGTTTCCGCGCGGACGGCCGTCGACGGCGTCGCGGTTGCGGACGCGGATCG
>NZ_MKVJ01000002.1:146938-176810 GCF_001898805.1 Leifsonia sp. 71-9 | reverse complement strand
GAACTTGCTGAGGTTTCCGCGCGGACGGCCGTCGACGGCGTCGCGGTTGCGGACGCGGATCGGCGAAGCGTCGCGGGGGAGCTTCTGCAGGCCGAGGCGCGCGGCCTCGCGGGACTCGTCGGAGCCGTTCGGGTCGACGAGAGCCTTCTTGAGCTCGGCGCGGCGGGCGGCGTAGCGCTCGACGACGACCTTGCGCTGCTCGTTCTTGGCGATCTTGGACTTCTTGGCCATGTTTAGCGCTCCTCTCGGAAGTCGACGTGCTTGCGCACGACGGGGTCGTACTTCTTGAGCACGAGACGGTCAGGGTTGTTGCGACGGTTCTTGCGGGTCACGTAGGTGTAACCGGTGCCCGCCGTCGAACGGAGCTTGATGATCGGACGGATGTCCTGCTGCTTTGCCATTAGATCTTCTCCCCACGGGCCAGGAGGTCCTTGACGACGGCCTCGATGCCACGGGCGTCGATGACCTTGATGCCCTTGGCGCTCAAGGTGAGGGTCACTTTACGGCGAAGCGACGGAACGTAGTACGTCTTCTTCTGGATGTTCGGATCGAACCGGCGCTTGTTGCGACGGTGCGAGTGCGAGATCGAGTGACCGAAGCCTGGAACGGCTCCCGTCACCTGGCACACTGCTGCCATTGCTTTCTTCTCCAATACCGTGAGGCCGGACGGCCTCACCCAAGGTCACTTGTCGGCGCACGACTTCCCCACGCTTGGAAGGGTGTGAGGGGTTCGTACGCGATCTGAGCAGGAGGAGCCCACTCAGCCAAAGAACAACTCTACGACACGCCCGGGGCGCTGGCAAATCCGGCGGAGCTTCGAGTTTCTGTTCCTGAAACTGAAACTCTCTACTAGACTGGAGAAGCCAACCCGCTCCTCCACGTGAGGGCGGGTCTTTTCTTTGTCCGGGTCACCATCCGGGAGGTCGCCGGAGACGCCCCACAGCCTCCGGCAGCTGGCTCGCGCGATAATCCGCTGCGGTCAGACGGCGCCACCAATGCCGGCCGACACCATCGTCCGGTCGGCCTTTGAGCGCGCCGGCCGTCGGGTTCGTGGAGGGATTCACGGTGCCCACCGGAACGTGCTCCCTGGCCATCCGGAGCGGCAACTCCAGGTCGGAGTCGTTCGTGACGACGATCGCGGCGTCGACGGCTCCGGTCAGGACGTCGAACAGAAGGTGAGACGCGACATTCACGTCCGACCCCTTCTCCTCGCGCTTCTGCACCGTCGCCATCACACGATTCGCGTCGCCCTCCGTCGTCTCGACGCTCCGCAGCGGCAGTCTGCCATCCCAGGTCTCGCCGTCGTGTCGATAGACCGTCGGACGGAACGTTCCGCGTGGTTCGTTGACCAGCGGTTCTTCCTTCGCCCAGGAGACGTAGCGGCCTTCCGCGATCACGTCGACGGAGCGCGCCTCGGCCAGCGCCTCCAGGTAGGCGGTCTGATCCACACTGCCGCTGCGGTTCTCGGCCGGATCGACGCGCGCCGTGCAGTACACGATTCGCGCGAGCCAGGACCCCTGCCATCCCGCCATCGGCTCGACCAACGCCCGGAGATCGAGCCAGCGCCACCCAGGCGTGCCGCGACCGCAATGCTTGCGCGCACCGTAGTAGAGGTTGAACCCGTCGACATAGACCCCGATGCGCATTCATCGAGTCTAGTGATCACATTTCAGTGCAGGGCGGAGCAGTTCTCGCACAGGCCGAAGACGTCGACGACGTGCTGCGCCTGCGTGAAGCCGTGGGCGGCGGCCGCCGCGCGGGCCCATTCCTCGACGGCGTCGGCCTCGATCTCGACCGTCAGACCGCAGTTGCGGCAGATCAGGTGGTGGTGGTGGCCGCCCGTGCAGGCGCGGTAGAGGCTCTCGCCCTCGGGAGACTGCAGGGAGTCGGCGTCGCCCTCGGCCGCGAGGTCGGCGAGCGCGCGGTAGACGGTCGCGAGGCCGATCGGGGAGCCGGTCTCGTGGAGGCTGAGGTGCAGCGATTGCGCGCTGATGAAGCCCTCCGTCGAGGTCAGGGCCTCTCGGACGGCCTCCCGCTGCCAGGTGTTGCGCTTCACGATCTCAGGCTAGCCCGCCTGGCTCACGAGACGCCGTGAACCGCGTTCCCGCCGCACGCCGATCAGGCGGCACACGACGTAGATGACGAAGGAGATGGTGGTGACGTACGGGCTGATCGGCAGCGAGCTCCCGAGCGCCAGCAGGATGCCCCCGACCACCGAGACCAGCGCGAAGACGACGCTGAGCACCGGCACGCTGATCGGCGACGACGAGACGCGCATCGCCGCCGCGGCGGGCGTGACGAGCAGCGAGAGCACCAGCAGTGCGCCCACGATCTGCACGGACACGGCGACCGCGAGGCCGAGCAGGACCATGAAGGCGAGCGCGACGAAGCGGGTCGGGATGCCGCGGGCGGCGGCGACGTCGGCGTCCAGGCTGTCGAAGGTGAGCGGGCGCCACATGAGCAGCAGCCCGATCAGGACGACGACGCCGATGCCGATCAGCCAGCCGAGCTGCGGGTCGTCGACCGAGACGATCTGGCCGGTGAGCAGGCCGAACTTGTTGGCGCTGCGGCCGGGATAGAGCGCCAGGAACAGGATGCCGAGGCCCAGCCCGAAGGGCATGAGCACCGCGATGATCGAGTTGCGGTCGCGGGCCTTCGCCCCGAGCAGGCCGATCAGCACGGCGGCGATCAGGGAGCCGAACAGGGAGCCGACCACGACGTTCGCCCCGAAGAGCAGGGCCGCGGCGGCTCCGGCGAACGAGAGCTCGCTGATGCCGTGCACGGCGAACGCCATGTCGCGCTGCATGACGAAGACGCCGATGAGGCCGCCGACGACGCCCAGCACGGCGCCCGCGAAGATCGAGTTCTTCACGAGCGCGAGCAGCTGGCCGTAGTCGGCGAACGAGAACAGCTGCGACCAGAGGTCGCCCGAGGCGGCGAGGTGCATGATCATGGGGCCGGCTCCGGGTGCGGTGCGGTGGTGTGAGCGTGGTGGGCGTGCGTCTCGGAGTCGGGGATGCCGACCACGACGATGCGCCCGCGGCTGCGGATGACGTCGACGGGGGTCCCGTAGAGATCCGTCAGCACCTCGCTGCGCAGCACCTCGTCCGGGGTGCCGGTGCGGAACCGGCCGCCGGCCAGGTAGAGCACGCGGTCGACCATCCCGAGCACCGGGTTCACGTCGTGCGTCACGAAGACGACCGCGCTGCCGTTCTCGCGCCGGCGCCGGTCGATCAGCTCGCTGACGCCGCGCTGGTGCTGCAGGTCGAGGGAGAGGAGGGGCTCGTCGCAGAGCAGCATGGCCGGGTCTCCGGCGAGCGCCTGGGCGACGCGCAGCCGCTGCTGCTCGCCGCCGGAGAGGGAGCCGACGGGCGCGTCTGCGTAGCGGCGGGCGCCGACGGCGTCGATGAGCTCGTCGGTGCGGGCGCGGTCGGCGCGGCTGGGCAGGGGGAACCCCCAGCGGTGGCCGTCGACACCCAGTCGCACGAGATCCCTCGCGCGCATGGGCGTCCCGGCGGGGATGAGCTTCTGCTGGGGGATGTAGCCGATGCGGCGATCCCCACGGCGCACGGGGTGCCCGTCGAAGGTGATCGAACCGCCGTCGAGGCGCTGCTGGCCCAGGATGGCGCGCAGCAGGCTGGTCTTGCCCGAGCCGTTCGGGCCGAGCACGGCGACGAACTCGCCCGCGTGCACGTCGAGATCGAGACCGCTCCACAGGGTCCGCTCGCCGAAGCCGAGCGAGGCGTCGCGCAGTTGCAGCACGACACCCCGATCGGTGGGCGCGGGGACCCGCGCGAGAGGTTCGGTCATTCCCCGAGTGCCTTGGCCACGGCGTCGATGTTCGCGTTCATCCAGCCGATGTAGTCCTTGCCGCTCGGGAGGGTCTCGGTCACCGGCACGACGGGGACGCCGGCCTGCTTGGCAGCGGCGAGGACCTTCTCGGTCTCGGGGCCGCTGGTCTGCTCATTGTAGGCGAGCAGCTTCACCGAGCCGCCCTGGATCACGCCGAGCATGTCCTGCAGCACGGCGGGGGAGACATCGGTGCCCTCCTCGATCGCCTCACTGAAGGCCTCGGGGGTCTTGTTCTCGAGCCCGGCGGACTCCAGCAGGTAGAGCGGGACGGGCTCCGTGATGGCGACGCCCTCGCCCGCGTACGTCGTCTTGAGCTCGGCGGTGCGGTTCTCGAGCGCGGTCAGCTTCTCGCCGAACGACTTCGCGTTCGCGGTGAAGGTCGACGCCTGCGACGGGTCGGCCTTCGACAGCGCGGCGACCAGGCGGTCCGCCAGCTTCTGCACGGTCGGGAAGTCGTACCAGACGTGCTCGTTGAGCTCGCCGTCGACGGCCTTCTTGCCGGAGATGTCGACGACGTTCAGGACGGTGCGCTTGTCGTTCGGCGCCGCCTTGAGCATGGTGCCGACGAAGTCGTCGTAGCCTCCACCGTTCTCGATGACGATGTCGGCCTTCGAGATGGCGAGCTGGTTCTGCGCGCTCGCCTCGAACGAGTGCGGGTCCTGGGCGGGGTCGTCCATGATCGAGGTGACGTCGACCGCATCGCCGGCGATGGTGGAGGCGATGTCGCCGTACACGTTCGTGCTGGCGACGATGCGGACCTTCCCGTCGTCGGTGGAGGAGCCGGAGGAGGCGGCCGAGCAGCCGGTGAGGGCGAGGGCCGCGGCGGCCGTGAGGGCGATCGCGAGGAGGGGGCGCTTCTGCATGAGCGGGACCTGTCTAAGTCTGCGTTGCTGTGTCGTGTGAGCGGCACCGGTGTCGGGCCACTACGAAACTACGCCTTGTTGAGAATGATTGTCAAAATCAACTCCGCGCCTGCAGAGCCAGCCACGCCAGCGCCCGGTCCTCGGCGCTCGTCATCGAGAGCCCCGTGAGCTCCTCGATCTTCTGCATCCGGTTGCGCAGGGTGTGCCGGTGCACGCCGAGCTGCGTGGCCGCCGCCTCCCAGCTGCCGTTCTCGGCGAGGAACACCCGGAGCGACTCCAGCAGCTGCCCGTCGGCCTCCGCGGCGAGCGGCCGCAGCGGCTCGACGAGGGCGGTGACGGCGGACGAAGGGAGGGCGCGCAGCAGTTCCGCGACGCTGGCCATGCGCGCGAACTCCACGGCGGGGCGGTCGTCCGCCAGCGCGACACCGACCGCGCGCACCGCCTGCGACCGCGCTTCGGCGAGCGCACCGAGAGCGGCCGGAGCGCTGACACCGCAGCGCACGGGCACGAGCTCGGTCGTCGCCGCGACGACGACGCGCTCGATCCACGCGGGCACGGCCTCCGGTGCGATCACGACCACCACGTCGCCGTCCAGCATCCCGGCGACCGGCGGCAGTTCGAGCTCCTCGAGCCAGTCGAGCGCCTTCGTCTCGAGCACGACCGCGCGCGAGCGCGACTTCACGATGCAGACCACCAGTTCGCTCCCGGTGAGTCCCCAGCGGGAGGCGACCGAGCGCGCGAGCGACGCGGGCGCGTTCAGCAGCACCTCCACGACGTCCTGCCGGGCGAGCTGCTCGAGACGCGCGTCCCGCTTCGGGAAGTAGGTGAGGTCGAGCAGCGCGGCGGCCTGGGTCGACAGGTCGCGCGTGCGGCTCGTCGCCCCGCGCCGGGCAGAGACGACCAGCGTCGCGCGCGGATCCTCCGCCCGCCCGACCGGGAAGGTCTGCAGCTCGGGATTGCGCTGACGGCGACTGCGCTGCGTCGCCGCGGTGATGGCGTCGTCGATGTGGATGCGGCCCGCGCCGACCGCCGCGATCGGCTCGCCGTAGCGATCCACCAGCACGGCCCAGCCGTTCAGGAGGCGCGAGAGGGTCGTCACGACGCCCTCGGTTCCGCCGCGGCGCGCCGCCAGGGTCAGGGAGATGATGCCGCTGGAGACCAGTCGCGCCTCCGCCGCGTCGACGATGGGGGAGGTCGCGGCGTCGGCGTCCATGACCTTCCTCTCCTCCGTGCTCGTGGGCACGGGATGACGTTTCGGCGTGCGCACGGCCGCGGGGTGGACGAAACGGCGGGTATCCGGTGCTGAGCACGGCTCATAGCATTTCCACCATCGTAATGACGCGCCCCGAACCCTTGAGGAACCCGCAGTGAAAGCCATCGTCTTCGACAGCACCGACAGCTCCATCGAGTACACCGACGTCGACCTCGCCGAACCCGGCGCTGGGGAGGTGCGGGTGCGCATCGCGGCCGCCGGCGTCTGCCACTCCGACCTCCACGTGCGCCGCAACGAGTGGGACGCCCCGTCGCCGCTGGTGATGGGCCACGAGGGCTCCGGCGTCGTGACCGCCGTCGGCCCCGGCGTCTCCACCCTGGCCGAGGGCGACCACGTCGTGCTCTCCTGGGTCGCCCCCTGCAACGAGTGCCGATACTGCCTGGCCGGGCACGAGGCCCGCTGCCAGGTCGCCGCCAACGTGGTCGCCCCCAACGGCGTGCTGCAGGACGGCACCTCGCGCCTGTCGATCGACGGCGAGCCCCTGCACCACTACCTCGGCGTCTCGTCGTTCGCAGAGGAGGCCGTCGTGCCCGCCTCCGGCGCCATCAAGGTGCGCGACGATGCTCCGCTCGACGTCATCGCCCTCGTCGGCTGCGCCGTCGCGACCGGTGTCGGCGCCGTCACCAACACCGCGGCCGTCGAGCCCGGCTCCATCGTCGTCGTCATCGGCTGCGGCGGCGTCGGCCTCTCCGTCATCCAGGGCGCCCGCCTCGCCGGCGCCTCGCGCATCGTCGCCGTCGACGTCCGCGCTGAGAAGACGGCGCTCGCCCGCCGCCTCGGCGCCACCGACGAGATCGACGCCTCCAAGCAGGACGCCGTCGAGGCGCTCCACGAGATCCTCCCCGACGGCGTCGACTACGCCTTCGACGCCATCGGCAACACCGCCACCACCGAGCAGGCCATCCGCATGCTCGGCCTCGGCGGCGCCGCGGTCATCGTCGGCCTGCCCCCGACAGGCGCCCGCGCCTCGTTCGAGCCGCTCGTGCTCGCGGAGGCCGACCAGCGCATCCTCGGCTCCAACTACGGAAGCGTGCGGCCGTCGATCGACATCCCCGCGCTCGTCGACCGCTACATGGACGGCGACCTGGAGCTCGACCTGCTCGTCAGCGGACGCCGTCCGCTCGCCGAGGCGGAGCAGGCGCTCGACGCCCTGCAGGAGGGCACCGCGCTGCGCACCCTGCTCATCCCCTGAGCACCCCGCCCCACCCTTCTCACGCACCCTTCCCCCGTCCTCTTCCCCCCGAAAGGCAGGACACCGTTGTCTTCGACCGAAACCACCACCCCGGCGCGCCCGGGCGCGAGTGAGAGCGGCCTGCGGCGTGGCGCCATGGGCGGCGCCGAGCTCGTCGCCCAGGCCATCGCCAACATCGCCCCCTCCGCCGTCATCGCCTTCACCGCCGCCGCGATCTTCGTCACGGCCGGCAAGGGCACCTGGCTGTCGTTCGCCCTCGCGACCGTCGTCATCCTGGCCGTCGGCTACTGCATCTCGCAGTTCGCCAAGCGCCGGGCCTCCGCCGGCTCGCTCTACAACTACGCGGCGGCCGGCCTCGGTCCGTTCGGTGCCTTCCTCACCGGGCTCACCCTGGTGATCGGCTGCTTCGGGATCGCCGCCGGCTCGCTGAGCGGTGCGGTCATCCACTTCGGCGCGTTCCTCAACCAGGTCGGCGTCGGGATCAGCGGCGTCGCCGGACAGGTCCTCATCGCGGTGGTGCTGGGCGGCCTCGCCGCGCTGTTCACGGTGTGGGGCGTGCGCGTCTCGGCCCGGGTCTCCCTGGTGCTCGAGATCGTCTCCGTCACGATCATCACGATCCTGCTCGTCATCGCCCTGGCGAACGCCGGCCCGGCCGCGTTCGACCCGTCGCAGTTCTCGCTCGAGGGCGTGGAGCCGCAGGGCGTCGCGATCGGCATGGTGCTCGCGATCCTCGGCTTCGTCGGCTTCTCCAGCGCCGACGCACTCGGCAGGGAGGCCCGCAACCCGTTCAAGGCCATCCCCCGCGCCATCATGTGGAGCGCCCTCGGCGTCGGCGTGCTCTACGTCTTCGCCGCGTACACGCAGGTCGTGGTGCTGGGCGACAAGCTCGGCTCCTCGGTCAGCCCGCTCGACGACATCGCGACCATCGTTGGCCTGCCCAGCTGGTTCAACCCCATCCTGAACCTCGGCATCGCCGCGTCGTTCTTCGCCGTCGTCGTCGCCCCGCTCAACGTCATCGGCCGCATCGTGTACGTGATGGGCAAGGAGGGCGTCGCCCCGAAGTACCTCGGCACCACGCACGCCAAGCTGCTCACCCCGCACCGCGCGCTGCTCGTCTTCGCACCGCTGGTCATCCTCGTCCCCGTCGTGCTCTACCTGTTCGGCGTCGACGCGAACGACGTCCTCGTGTGGGTCGACACCTTCGGCACGTTCGGCTACATGGTCGCCTACGCGGCCGTCGCCATCGCGGCCCCGATCTTCCTGCGCCGCATGGGCATCAAGAACTGGCTCGTCTGGCCCTGCGTGGTCGTGGCCGTCGGCGGGATGGCGTACGTGTTCTGGGTGAACGTCGTCCCGATCCCCGCCTTCCCGCTCAACATCATCCCCCTGCTGTTCCTCGTCGCCGTCATCGCCGGCGTGGGCCGCTACGCGTGGGTGAAGAAGAACCGGCCGGACGTCATCGACGCCATCGGCTCGACGGAGACCGACGTCCTGGAGGGCATCGGCTGACGTCTCGCGAGACCTCGGTATCCCCCACCGAGGAGGCCCCGTCCGGTCGATCGTTCACGGTCCCGGGCGGGGCTTCTCGCTGTCCGGCCGCTGAGGTGCGGCGGGAGGCGCGGCGCATGCTCAGTCGAGCAGGAGCGCCGGCTCCTCGATGATGGAGGCCACGTCGGCGAGGAAGCGCGAGGCGACGTCGCCGTCGACGACGCGGTGGTCGAACGAGGCGCCGACCGTCGTCACGTAACGCGGACGCACCTCGCCGTCCACGACCCACGGCTTCTGCTTGATGGTGCCGAGCGCCACGATGCCGACCTCGCCCGGGTTCAGGATGGGCGTGCCCGTGTCCATGCCGAAGACGCCGATGTTCGTGATCGTGATCGTGCCGCCCGCCATGTCCGACGGCGGGGTCTTGCCGTCGCGCGCGGTGAGGGTGAGCTGCTCGAGCGACTTCGCGAGGTCGAGGAGCGTCATGCTCTGCGCCTCCTTGACGTTCGGGACGATCAGGCCGCGGGGCGTGGCCGCGGCGATGCCGAGGTTCACGTAGTGGCGGATGATGATCTCCTCGTCCGTCCACGTGGAGTTGACGGTCGGGTTGCGGCGCACCGCCCAGATGATCGCCTTCGCCACGATGAGCAGCGGCGAGATCTTGATGCCGACGAAGTCGGCCGAGTTCTTGAGGCGCTTGATGAACTCCATCGTGCGCGTCGCATCCACGTCGACGAAGAGGCTGACGTGCGGGGCGCTGAACGCGCTCGTGGTCATCGCGTTGGCGATGGCCTTGCGCACGCCCTTGACCGGGATGCGCTCCTCGCGGTCGTCCGGCCACTCCGGGGTCTGGATGTTGCGGAACACGCTCGCCTGGGTCGCCTCGCGCAGCACGTCGTCCCGCGTCACGTCGCCGATCGGACCGGTCGGCGTGACGGTGGTGAGGTCGACGCCGAGGTCCTTGGCGAGCTTGCGGATCGGCGGCTTCGCGATGACGGGCGCACCGGTCGAGACCGCGTGCCCGGCGGGGGCCTGGGCGCTCGGCGGCGCCGGCACGGAGGCGGGCGCAGCGACCGGGGCCGGGGCCGCAGGCGCGGGGGAGGCGGGAGCGGCCTGGGGAGCGGTGGGTGCGGGAGCCGCGGGAGCGGGCGCAGCGACCGGCGCGGCCGGGGCCTGGGTCGCGACGGGGAGGGCGGCCGTGCCCGGGTGGGTGACGCGGCGCCGACGGCTGGTGCCGTGGCCCGCGGAGCCGTAGCCCACCAGCACCGCGCCCGGCTTCGGCTCGTCCACCTCGTGCGACACGCTGGCCGCGGCGTCGGCGGCGGCCTCCGCCACCTCGCTCACCGGGGCGGCGGGCTCACTGGACGCGGCCTCCCCGGTCACGGTGATGATCGGGGTGCCGACCTCGACGGTCTGACCCTCGGAGACGAGGAGCTCGCCGACGGTCCCCTCGAACGGCGACGGCAGCTCGACGAGCGACTTCGCGGTCTCGATCTCGACGATCACCTGGTTGACCGCGACGGGCTCGCCCGGTGCGACCTTCCACGAGACGATCTCCGCCTCGGTCAGGCCCTCGCCCACATCGGGCAGCAGGAACTGGGACTCGCTCATGTGCGACTTCTTTCGGTTGGCGCGCTCAGTAGGCGAGCGCGCGGTCGACGGCCTCGAGGATGCGGTCGGCGTCGGGGAGGTAGACCTCTTCGAGCTTCGCCGGCGGGAACGGGGTGTCGAATCCGGCCACGCGCAGCACCGGCGACTCCAGCGAGTAGAAGGCCCGCTCGGAGACGGTCGCCGCGACCTCGGAGCCGACCGAGACGCTGCCCGGCGCCTCCTGCGCGACGATCAGGCGACCGGTCTTCTGCACCGACTGGACGAGGGGGCCGTAGTCGACGGGGGAGAGGGAGCGGAGGTCGACGACCTCGATGCTCCGGCCCTCCTCGGCGGCGATCTCGGCGGCACGCAGCGCGACGCTGACCATGCCCGCCCAGGCGACCACGGTCACGTCGGTGCCGGTGCGCACGACGCGGCTGGCGTGCAGCGGCGTGTCGTTCTCGACCAGGTCGACCTCGCCCTTGGGCCAGTAGCGGCTCATCGGCTCGAAGAAGATCACGGGGTCGTCCGACTTGATGGCCTCCTGGATCATCCAGTAGGCGTCGTGCGGCGTCGACGGCGCCACGATCCGCAGGCCGGCGGTGTGCGCGAAGTACGCCTCCGGGGCCTCCTGGTGGTGCTCCACGGCGCCGATGTGGCCGCCGTGCGGGATGCGGATCACGATCGGCATCGAGACGGCCCCGCTGTGGCGGTTGGTCATCTTGGCCAGCTGGGTCGTGATCTGGTCGAAGCCGGGGAACACGAATCCGTTGAACTGGATCTCGACGACGGGCCGGTACCCGCGCATGGCGAGCCCGATCGCGGTGCCGACGATGCCGGCCTCGGCGAGCGGGGTGTCGACGACGCGCTGCGGGCCGAACTCCTTCTGCAGGCCCTCGGTCACGCGGAAGACGCCGCCGAGCGGGCCGACGTCCTCACCGAGGATGAGCACCTTCGGGTCGTCGGCGAGCGCGCGACGCAGTCCGGCGTTGAGCGCCTTGACGAGGGGGAGGTTCTGCACGGGCTCCTCGGGGGCTGCCGGTGCGGCCGGGGTCGCGATCGCGGCCTCCTGCTCACCGTCGGCGACCGCCGCGTCGTCCGTTGCGGCGGCTCCGGCGTCGCCGCCGATCTCCGCCTCCCCGGCGGCGAGCGCCTCAGCGGGCTGCTCGTCCGCCGACGCCGCCGACGCCTCGGCCGCGACATCCGCCGCGCTCACGTCGTCGATCGAGAACTCGCGCGTCCACTCCTGCTCGGCCACGTGCTGCTCGAGCACGCGCGCGTCGGGGTCGCTCTCGACGATCTCGACCACGTCGATCGCCTCCGTGTCGGCCTGCGGCTCGCTCGAGGCGTCGTTCGCCTGCTGCCCCTCGTGACCGTCGATCAGCTCGGCCTCCACGTACTCGGCATCACTCCGCACCTCGTTCACGCGTCACCTCCGAAGGACGACTCGTATTCCTCGAGCCAGCGCCGCTGCTCCTCCATGACGGGGTGCGGCTCGCTGTAGACGTTGTCGAACATCGACTGGATGGGCGGCGGCCCCAGCTGCAGGGTGCGCTTGCGCACGTCGGCGGCCAGGTCGGCCCCCTCCTCCTCGGCGCTGTCGAAGAACGCCTGCCCCATGCCCTGCTGCTCCAGGAACGTCTGGAAGCGCAGGATCGGGTCCCGCTCCGCCCAGTAGGCGGTCTCCTCGTCGGTGCGGTACTTCGTCGGGTCGTCGCTCGACGTGTGGGCGCCGATCCGGTAGGTCAGGGCCTCGATCATGCTCGGGCCCTCGCCGTTGCGGGCGTCGTCGAGGTGCTTCGCCGTGACCGCGTACGAGGCGAGGACGTCGTTGCCGTCCACCTGCACACCCGGGATGCCGAAGCCGCTCGAGCGCAGGTACAGCGGGGTGCGCGACTGCGTCGACACCGGCACCGAGATGGCCCACTGGTTGTTCTGCAGGAAGAAGACCTGCGGGGTCTGGTAGCTCGCGGCGAAGACGAACGCCTCGCTCACGTCGCCCTGGCTCGTCGCGCCGTCGCCGAAGTAGGCGATGACGGCGGCGTCCTTCTCCGGGTCGCCGGTGCCCACGGCACCGTCGAACTTGATGCCCATGGCGTAGCCCGTCGCGTGCAGCGTCTGCGAGCCGATCACGAGCGTGTAGAGGTGGAAGTTGTTCACCGCCGGGTCGGTCGGGTCCCAGCCGCCGTGCGTGACGCCGCGCAGCAGGGCGAGGATGCCGACGGGGTCGATGCCGCGCACCATCCCGACCACGTGCTCGCGGTAGGAGGGGAACAGGTGGTCCTGGGGCTTCGCCGCGTGGGCGGAGCCGACCTGGGCGCCCTCCTGCCCGACGCTCGGCACCCACAGGCCGAGCTGGCCCTGGCGCTGCAGGTTCGCCGCCTCGATGTCGAAGGCCCGCACGCGCACCATGTCGCGGTAGAAGCGGCGGTAGTCGTCTTCGTCGAGACGCTCCAGATAGGGGAGGTACTCGCCGGCCGCGTCGCTCGGCTGGAACCGGCCGTCAGCCGTCAGCAGCTGGACGGTGTTCGCCGGGCGCGGAGTATCGTTCGTCGCAACCACCGTTCTAACCTAACCGCTTGGCGGGGTGGTCAATTGGTAGGTTCCGCACAAGATCGGCGGCCACCTCAAGGAGTTTTTCCACAGATTCCTGCTCTCCCACACTGATCCGGATGCCTTCGCCGGCGAATGCACGCACGGTCAGCCCGGCATCGAAGAAGGCGTCGTTCGCGGCCTCCGTCTGCGCTCCGGTCGCGAGCCAGACGAAGTTGCCCTGCGCCTGCGGGACGACCCAGCCCTGCTCGACCAGCGCATCCCGCAGCCGGTCGCGCCGCATCGCCACGCGAGCGACGCGCTCCATGAGCTCGTCCTCGGCCTCGATGGAGGCGATGGCCGCGACGCGCGACGCGTCGGTGACCGACAGCGGGATCGCCGCGGAGCGGGCCGCGTCCAGCACGGCGACCGGTCCCACCGCGTAGCCGATGCGCAGCGCGGCCAGGCCGTAGGCCTTCGAGAACGTGCGCAGCACGACGAGGTTCGGGTAGCGCGAGAGCAGCGGGATGCCGTCCACCGAGCCGTCGTCCGTGACGAACTCGTAGTAGGCCTCGTCCAGCAGCACCAGGAGGTCGCCCGGCACCGACGCCATGAACGTCTCGAACTCGTCCGCGGTCACGACGGGCCCGGTCGGGTTGTTCGGCGTGCACACGATCACGACGCGGGTCCGCTCGGTGATCGCGGCCGCCATCGCCGCCAGATCGTGGCCGCCGTCGGCGCGGTTCGGCACCTGGATGCTGGTCGCGCCCGCCACGGTCACCAGTCCCGGGTAGGCCTCGAACGACCGCCACGCGTAGACGACCTCGTCGCCGACGCCCGCCGCGGCCGAGATGAGCTGCGCGAGCAGCGCGACCGAGCCGCTGCCCAGGTGCACCTGCCCGACGTCGACGCCGTGCCGCTCGGCCAGGCGCAGCCGCAGGTCGGCCCCGCCGGCGTTGGGGTAGCGGTTGAGCTCGCTCAAGGTGGCGGCCACGGCCTCCACCACCGAGGGGAGCGGCGGGTACGGGTTCTCGTTGCTGGACAGCTTGAAGCCGTCCGCCGGTGCGGCCCGTCCCTGCCGGTAGGCGGGGACCGCCACGATCTCGGGCCGGAGCTTCACGCCGAGCGCGTCTTCGGAAGTCACCTGACCAACTTAGTCGCGCCCGCATTCCTCCGGGGGAATTCCTTTGCCGGGCGCCCCTGTCTGGATTCCGCCGCGCCTGGGATGATGGGCGCATGCGATTCCTGCTCAAGGTCATCATCAACGCCCTGGCGCTGTGGCTCACGACGCTCATCGTGAGCGGCGTCTCCGTGCACCCGTTCGAGGACACCACCTCGGCCACCGTGCTGACGTACCTGCTCATCGCGGTCATCTTCGGCGTGGTCAACGCGGTCATCGGCACGGCCATCCGCGTCGTCGCGTTCCCGATCTACATCCTCACGCTCGGGCTCATCTCGCTGGTGGTGAACGCCCTCCTGCTGCTGATCGTCTCGTGGATCAGCGACGCGATGGGCTTCGGACTGCACGTGGACGGCTTCTGGGCCGGTGTGCTCGGCGCGCTGGTGCTCGGCATCATCGCGTGGCTGTTCGGTCTGATCGTCCGCCCCAACCGCAGCTGACCGGGGCGGGAGCGCCCGGCGCGCGGTGATGGGAGAATAGGCGGCGAACCCCACACGCCGATCCTCGCGAGGAGTCCCATGACCGCCCTGCCTCCCCAGCCCCTGAGCCCTCTGGACGGCCGGTACCGCTCCGCCGTCGCCGAGCTCGGCGACCACCTCTCCGAGGCGGGCCTCAACCGGGCGCGCGTGCAGGTCGAGGTCGAGTGGCTCATCTACCTCACCGGGCACCGGATGTTCGGCTCGTCGCCGCTGTCGGCCGAGCAGATCCGCTCGCTGCGGGCCCTGGCCGACGGGTTCGGCCAGCCCGAGATCGACCGGCTCGCCGAGCTGGAGGCCACCACCAAGCACGACGTGAAGGCGGTCGAGTACCTCGTCCGCGAGCGCCTCCACGCCCTCGGCCTGGACCACATCGTCGAGCTGACGCACTTCGCGGCCACCAGCGAGGACATCAACAACCTCTCCTACGCGCTCACGGTCAGCGCCGCGGTCAACCGGGTGTGGCTGCCGAAGTTCCGCGCCGTGGTCGCCGAGCTGCGCGCCCAGGCGCTGCAGTACCGCGACGACGCGATGCTCGCCCGCACCCACGGTCAGCCGGCCACGCCGACGACGATGGGCAAGGAGCTCGCGGTGTTCGTCCACCGTCTGGAGCGCATCCGCAAGCAGGTCGAGCAGACCGAGTACCTCGGCAAGTTCAGCGGCGCCACCGGCACCTTCGCGGCGCACCTCGTCGCCGACCCCGGCGCCGACTGGCCGCGCATCTCGCGCGAGTTCGTCAGCAGCCTCGGCCTGGACTGGAACCCGCTCACCACGCAGATCGAGTCGCACGACTGGCAGGCCGAGCTGTACTCGCGCATCTCGCACGCCAACCGCGTGCTCCACAACCTGTGCACCGACCTCTGGACGTACATCTCGCTTGGCTACTTCCGCCAGGTGCCGGAGCCCGGCGCGACCGGCTCGTCGACGATGCCGCACAAGGTCAACCCGATCCGCTTCGAGAACGCCGAGGCCAACCTCGAGCTCTCCAGCGCCGTGCTCGACTCCCTCTCGCAGACTCTCGTCACCAGCCGCCTCCAGCGCGACCTGACGGACTCGACCACGCAGCGCAACATCGGCGTCGGCCTCGGCCACTCGGTGCTCGCCCTGGACAACATCCAGCGCGGCCTCGGCCAGATCTCGCTCGACCGGGACGCCCTCGCCGCCGACCTCGACGCCAACTGGGAGGTGCTCGCCGAGGCCATCCAGACCGTGATCCGCGCCGAGGTCACCGCCGGCCGCTCGACGATCACCGACCCGTACGCGCTGCTCAAGGAGCTCACACGCGGCAAGCGGGTCGACCACGCGGGCCTCACCGAGTTCGTGAACGGCCTCGACATCAGCCAGGCGGCCAAGAACCGGCTCCTCGAGCTCACGCCCGCCGGCTACGTCGGGCTCGCCTCGGAGCTGGTCGCGCTGCTCTGACCGCATCCCTCCCGCGAACGCGAGAGGCCGCCGGCGTCGTGCCGGCGGCCTCTCGTGCGTCGGGGACGCGGTGGTCTGCGGTTCAGTGGCCGGAGGGCTTGTCCTTGTCGCGGGACTCGGCGTCCTGCTCCAGGATGTCCTTCACCTCGGCGGCGTTCGGCTTGAACGCGAGCGCGAAGAGCGCCATGAGCACCAGCGCGAGGATGAACGCGACGCCGAAGAAGATGCCGGCGAGGAGGAACTCGCGGGTCGCCATCAGCACGATGAGGCCGGTGAAGATCCCGAGCCCGCCCGAGATGGCGAGCAGCTCGACGGGCAGGAAGCGGTCGCGGCGGGTCGGTTTGAGGCTGGAGGTCACGCTGGGGGCTTTCTTGTCGCGCTTGGTCACGAGGTCTCCGTCCGTCCCGCGACGTCGTGCGACCGCGTCGCGGAGCGCAGGGAGACGGCGCCGATGCCCTGGAAGACGCCGACGATGACGGCCCAGGCGCCGAACAGCCCGACGGCCAGCAGCGCGTCCGCGGGGACGAGGAGCAGGACCAGTGCGAGCACGGCGGTGAGGGCTCCCGTCACCAGCCAGTCGCGGGCGGCGGCGTCACGGCCGCGGTCGCGGAGGCCGCTGTAGAGCTCGAGGAAGCCGGTGAGGGCTCCCCACACGGTGACGAGGTAGAGGAACAGGCCGAGGCCGCTGCTCGCGAGCGTCAGGGCGAGCACGCCCGCGACGACCCCGATGGCGCCCTGGATGACGAAGAGGGTGCGGGTCAGCGAGCGCGGCCCGAACACGAACGTCAGGACGGCGGTGGCGATGCCGTCGGCGATCGCGAAGCAGCCGAAGACGACGAGCCCGAAGACGGGGGTGTGCGCCCCCTGGGTGAAGGTGACGACGACGGCCGCGATGAGCGCGATGACGGCGCGCACGGCGGGGACGACCCAGTATCGGCTCGGAGTCTGAATCCCCTGGATCTGGGCAGGAACGGCGGGTGCCACTCGGCGACCTCTCTCATACAGGTTTCCCGTCCAGTCTAGCCGTGGCCTACCTGCGCGTTTGCCGCGCGCGGGTGCCGGCGACCGCTACGATCGCGCCATGCGGATCGGTTTCGGCGCCCTGCGCGCGGTCATGGCCCTGGTCACCCTGGCGGCGATCATCGCCCAGCTCGCGAGCAGCATCGCCCAGACCACGGACAAGGGCGGCAGCATCGCCGGGCTCATCACGAACTTTCTGAGCTTCTTCACGATCGACTCGAACATCGCGACGGTGGTGGTGCTGGCCATCGGCGCCGTGCTGCTCTTCATCCGGTCGGACGACGATCCGGGATGGTTCACCGCCCTCCGTGCCGCCGTCGTCACCTACATGGTCACCACCGGCGTGGTCTACAACCTCCTGCTGCGCAACATCCCGCTGCCGCAGGGTCAGACGGTGGCGTGGTCCAACGAGGTGCTGCACGTTATCGCGCCGCTCTACATGCTGCTCGACTGGCTGCTCGCGCCGGGCCGTGCTCCGCTGCGCCGGCGGGTCGTCTGGGGCATCGCGGCCTTCCCGATCGTGTGGGCCGTCTACACCCTGCTGCGAGCGCCGATTGCCGCGGACCCGAACACGGGCAAGCAGCCCTGGTACCCGTACCCCTTCCTCAACCCGGCGACCTCGGCGAACGGCTACCTCTCGGTGACGTTCTACATCGTGCTGATCGCGGTGGTCATCCTCTGCGCCGGGTACGGCGTGGTGTGGGTCTCGCGCCGCTGGCGGGGGAGCAGACCGCTCCCGGCCGAGAGCGGGTCGGCGGCCTGATCAGCGGACCGCGGGCCGTCCCATCCTCGGCTCGCGGGCACGGGAGGCTGCGTCGTCCTCGCGTCCCGACCAGACCACGACGGCGGTGATGGCGCCGATGGCCAGCAGGAAGGCGCCGGTCGGGGTGACGCGGTCGGCGAGGCCGTGCTGGGCGCACAGGGCCGAGACGATCCCCGCGGCGGCGCCGGCGAACGACACCACGGCGAACGAGTAGGAGACGGCTCGGGCCGCGCCGGTCTGCACGAGGCCCGTGACGATGAGGGCGGCGGCGGCGATCAGCCACACGGCCGCGAGCGGGAAGGCCAGGGCGAGGCCGATCGTGTCCCGCAGCAGCAGGCCGGGGACGAGGTAGACGACGGCGGCCGCGAGCAGCAGCACGGTCCCGAGGCCGAGGTAGCCGAGGAGGCGCGAGCGCTCGGTGCTCAGGCGGTCCAGCGGGGCGCGCAGCGCCGTCCAGGTGAACGCCAGCGAGAACGCGACCACCGCGAGTGCGACCGCGCCGGCGCTCTGCAGAAGGGGGAGGAGGATCGTGTTCATACCTCCATTACAGCGCCGAGCGGACGGCCGCGCGTCATCCCGCAGGATGATCCGGGTGGTACGCAGGAGGGCCGCCTCGTGATGAGACGGCCCTCCTGCTTCCGCGTGATGCTAGGCGTCGCGACGGGCTCCGTGGGCTCCGCGGCGGCGGCCGAGCAGCAGCGCGACGCCCGCGGCCAGGAGCGCGGCCGCGATGGCGGCGAACGCTCCGATCGCGATGCTCGAGCCGGTGGAGGCGAGTGCCGGCCCGCCGGCCGCAGCGGCGGTGGCCACCGTGACGGATACCTGCGAGGTGGAGGCCGCGAACGAGGCGTCGCCGCTGTAGCTCGCGGTGACGGCGTGCGTCCCGGCGCCGAGGGCCGTCGTCTGGCAGGACGTGGCCGGCAGCGTCACCGTGCACAGCGTGCGCCCGGTCGCGTCGGCGAACGTGACGGTGCCGGTGGCGCCCGTCGGCAGGCCGGTCGCGGTGAGCGTCACGGCGCCGCTGGCGAACGCGTGCCGGGCGGCGAGCGTCGTCGGCTGCGGTGCGACCACCAGCGTGAAGGTCGATCCCGTGGCCGGCTCGTGGTTGTCGTCGCCGCTGTACTCCGCGTGGACGGTGTACTTGCCGCCGCGCAGGGTGTCCGGGATGGCGCAGGTCGTCTCGGGCAGGGTCGCCGTGCAGAGCACGGTGCCGTCGTCCGTCACGAACGAGATCGTCCCGGTGGCGTCCTTCGGCAGACCGTCGACGGTGACGTCGACGGTCTTGCCGTGCGTGACGGTCACCGTGTCCGGGTCGGTACCGCCGGGTCCGTTGCCGCCCTGTCCGGGTCCGCCGTTGTCGATCGTGGAGACCGCCTTGCGGACGGCCAGCGTGGCCTCCGCCGAGCCGGCCGCACGGTAGACGCCGTCCCCCGAGTACGAGACGGTCACGGGGTACTCGCCCGCGGCGAGCGTCGTGCCGGTCGGGCAGCTGGTGACCGGGAGGGTCGTGGTGCACAGCGTCGTCGTGCCGCTCGTGAAGGTGAGCGTCCCGGTGGCGTCGGCCGGCAGACCGGTCGCGGAGAGGGTCGCCGCGGTGCCGTACGGCACCTCCGTGGGGGCGACCGTGAGCGCGACCGACGTGGACACCTTGGTGACCGTGACGGTCAGTTCGGCGCGGTCGGTGCCCGCGACAGCGACGTGATCGTCGTCGCCGGCGTAGCCGACCAGCACCGTGTGCGTGCCGATGTCGCCCGCCGCCGCGGTGCAGCTGGCCACTCCGGCCGCGATCGTGGCGGTGCAGAGCACGTCGCCCGTCGCCGCGTCGGTGAACGTGACGGCACCGGTCGGCGCGGTGGCCGCGGATGCTGCGCTCGAGGCGATCGTCGCCGTGAGCGTCGCGGTCGCACCGTGCTCGACGGTCACGTCGCCGGCGGTGACGCGCACCGGCTGCTTCTGCACCGCGATCGTGCCGGAGACCGTGACGGCCTCGGCGTCCGTGGAGGCGACGACCGTCGAGATCGTCGCGCTGCGGGCCTTGCCCGAGACGGTGTACGGGAGGGACAGCGTCGGCAGGTCGGTGCCCGGCTGGATCGGCGAGGCCTCGCTGACCGCGAAGTCGCACGTCTCGACCTGGCCCAGGATGGTGCACGTCCATCCGGTCGGGAGGTCGGTCGGCTGCGTGGGCTGCACGTTCGCCGGGAAGGTGGTCGTGGTGCGGACGAGCTGCGACTCGGTTCCGCCCGCGGTCGTCACCGTCGGGGTGATCGTGTAGTTGCCGGTGCCGGCGTGCGCCACCGAGGTATCGCCTCCCGCGGTGGCCGAGAGCACGGGCACCGGACCGGCGGCCGTCTTGGCCTCCAGGTAGTTGACCTCGTGGATGTCGGACGCGCCGCCGGTGCCGGCGACCCAGCCGTAGGTGAGCTTGTACGGGTATCCGGTGGCCGGGTCGATCCACGATGCCGGGATGGAGGCGGCGTTGGACGTGGGGGAGAGCGTCGGGAGGGATCCGCTGAGGACCTGCTGGCTGCCGCCGATCGGAGTGAAGATCACGGCGAACTGACCCGCGGCGACCGTGACGGTGGTCGCCCGCTGCGCGGCGATCGGGTTCGCGGTCGGGTTGATGACGATCTCGACCGGCACCTTCGCCTGGGCGCGGGAGGTCGCTCCCACCTTGCTCAGGGAGCCCGTGAGGGGCGTGTTGGCGGTCGACTTCACCACGCAGTAGCCCGTGGTCCCGTTGCCGGGGCCGCGCACCGTGACGCTGTCCGGGTACCGCACGCGCGTCGGCGTCAGGCTGCAGCCGTTGCCCTCGAAGTCGGGGTGGTTGAAGTTGCCGTACCGGTCGAGGCCGATGCCGAGGTAGGCGTGGGCGAGGCCGCTGCCGGACTTCGTGCCGCTGTAGCCCAGCGATCCGCCCAGCATGCCAATCTGGGTCGGGACCGCCGGGTTGTACGGGTCGGTCGCGGCCAGGTAGAAGACGATGCCGTCGGCCGTGATCCCGGTCTGGTCGGGCGCACCGTTGTACTGGTAGCTGTCGAAGATCGCGTCGATGCCCTTGGTGATCGGCACGGACTGCTTCGCGCCGACGCCGCCGGTCTGGTTGAGCGTCGCGGACGTGAGGCGCAGCGCACCGCTGCCGTCGGCATCCGCTGCTCCACCGCAGCCCGGGATGGTGTCGGTGGCGGTGGTCGTCGTCGTGGTGCGAGCAGTCAGACACGCCTTGTTCGTACCGGACGGCGCGCCGGGCAGCGTGTAGCCGCTGCCCGCGGTCGTCCCGGTGAACCCTTCGTTGACGAAGGTCGTCTGGGCCGGCGGCGACGCGGGGTCGGCGTACGACGCCGTGGCCCCGGTGAGGACGAGTGCGGCGACGCCGAGAGCGGCGACGCCGGAGAAGAGGGAACGGGAGATCGACGCGACCGTTGCGGGACGGTCGCCTGTTTTCGGGCGCAAAGAAACCTCGGGCGGGTACGGCGGCGCTAGGACGCGCCGGGTTCGGGTAGGAGTGCCACCTTGGGCCGGTCGTGTCGGGTGCGAACCAGCGGTGGGGCGGCTTCGGTGCTCAGTCGTTATGACATTAGTGAGTTCTCAGGGTCCGGAATGCCCGAAATCGCCCTCTTTCCCTCGAATTGGGGGCAACGGAGCCGTGTGTAGACTGCGGTCATCGCGGCCGAAGGGGGAACGTGATCGACATGCAGCAGGATGAGGACGGCGTGTTCCGGCCGACAGGCCCCGACACCCCGCTTCCGTACGGCCTCCCGCAGGATCCGCAGGAGCCCTACGTCGCCATCGTCGCGCCGAACATCGACAAGATCTCCTCCGCCGCCTTCACCCCGCACACGCTGGCCGGTCGCCGAACGCGGCGCGGACTCGTCGCCGTCGCCGCCTCCGTCGCGGGCGGCCTGGTCGTCATCGGCCTCGTCGTCGCCGTGCAATCACTGATGGCGCTGCTCGGCGCGGACTAACCGCGGCGTCGCGCCAGGTTCACTGCGTTGAGCAGGTAGCCCCCGGCGATGGCGAGCCGGTACCTCGTCTCGCTCGACACGCTCCGTGGGTCGCTCAGCGCGGCCTCCACGTCGTCGGGGTCGAGTCCGATCAGTCGCGCGATGTTCAGCGTCGTCAGGTGGAACTCGATCGTCAGCGTCTCGTAGATCGCGACGAGGCGCTCATCGTCGTCGACGGCCAGTCCCTCCGTCAGGAGCACCGGGAACACGGACAACCGTGCGATCTCGTCGTCCGAGAGCACCTGCGGTCGAGCGGTGAGACCGATCGGCGCGCCCGCATGCTCGTCGAGGAACGCCCGCAGCCGCTCCGGCTGGATGCCCGTGACGGCCTGCAGCGCCTCCTCGGAGAGGGCACCGGCCTCCAGCAGCCGCTTCAGCGCGGCCATCGGGTCGAACGCCTGCGTCGTCATGGAATCGAGCGGTCCCTTCTCGTGGTCGGGCTCCAGGGCAGGCTAGTACGGACGGCTAGGCTGCGGACATGGTCGACGTCGCTTCGGTCGCGGATTCCTACTGGGCGGATGTCTTCCAGGCCAGTGGGGGAGAGGTGTGGCCTGGAGGCGTGCACACGACCTACGCCGCCGACGGTTGGGACGGGGTCTATGTGATGAGTGTCGGGTCGTGCATCCGGATCCGCGCCCAGACTGCGCGCGCGGCACAGATCCAGCCGCTCGTCTCGAGCGGCACCCTCGCCGACCTCATGGATCCACGTTTCTGGGAGGCAGGGCTCCGCGACCTGCGCCCGCACGTCCTCGGGCCTGCATCGCACTTCCTCTCCACCGAACGCACCATTCCTCGTGCCGTTCCGGCGCCGCCGGTCAGCACGACGGAGCTTGAGGCCTTCCTCGCCAGAGAGGACGAGGCCGAGATCGACGAGGCCGGGATCCTCGACACCGGCTCTCAGCTGTTCGGCGTCCGTGTCGACGGTGGTCTGGTGGCCGTCGCGGCTCTGTCGGAGTGGGCCGGAGCACGGAGCGATGTCGGCGTCCTGACGTCTCGGCACAATCGCGGCCGCGGATACGGCGCCGCCGCTGCAGCGGCAGCACTCGATTCTGCGATCCGGCACGGCGGCGGGTTCGCCCGCTGGCGCTGTCGCGACGACAATCCAGCCTCCCTCGCGATGGCGCGGCGGTTCGGGCTGACCTTCTACGGGCGGAATCTCGGAATACGCCTCAGCACGGAGTGATCGGACTCATGCGATGCGCGGGCGACCGTGAGATCCCTCTCACGCGCGCGTGGTCCTCCCAGGCGCATAATCGCAGTGGGATGAGCGGACGGAGGACGTCGTGAAGCACACGATCTTCGTCGTGGTGTACCTCGTCGTCATGGGCGGGCTCATCGTCACGCTCGATGTGCTCTTCCTCCGCGAGCACTTCTGGTGGCGGCTGGGAACGAACATCGGGATCGTGGTCGTCTTCGCGGTCGCCTACCTGCTGTGGCTCAAGAAGGTGTTCACGTAGCAACGCGCCACGGGACCGCGACCACCTGGACGTCGTCTTCGTGGACGATCCGCCCCGGGTCCGCGGTCTCGACTCTCTCCCACGCCACCTGGTGCGCATCCAACAGCTCGGTGTAGAGCGTCGTCTTCTGGATCAGCTCGACGGCAGTGAGCTTGAACCACGCGACCGCCCCGGGATGGACGGCACGATCGTAGACGGCCGGGTCCGCCAGCGTGGGCTCTGCGTAGGCGGCCTCGAACCAGTCGTTGCTGCGCCTCCACAGTGCGTACTCGTCCGCGCTCAGCCTCCCGGCGCGCGCGAGGCCGTTGGCGAGCGCGAAGACACCGACCTGCACACCACGCGCATTCGCGGTCGCCGAACGGAATCGCACGAAGAGGGGTGCAGGCATCGGCCTCATTCGCCGCAGGCTCCTGCCTACAACCAGTCGGACACGTCGGTCATCGACCGTCGTCCGTGGTCGGTGGCCGCGAGCGTGCGGATGGTGATGTCGACGTCGTCGTCGCCGACGGTTTCGCGCCAGGTTCCGACGAGCTCCGTCAGGATGCGCCCGGACTCGGCCAGCATCAGGTTTCCGCGCGGGGTGGGGTTGAGGCGCCGCTCACGTCTGTCGCGCGGATTGATCTCGCTGTGCAGCAGCCCGAGCGCACCGAGGGCCTGGGCCGTCTTGGCGGCCGCCTGTTTGGAGACGCCGAGCCGTTTCGCGAGTTCGGTCGCCGTGCATCCGCCGCCTATCGCCTGCATCGCCATTCCGTGGAGGGCCCGCACATCGCCGAACCCCCGCTCGGCCAGACGGCGATGCAACTCGTCAATCAACCCTCGGAAGCTCGCCAGAAGGAGGAAGGGAACCGCATTGTCAGGCAGGTCGTCGTGCACGAGCCCATCCTATCTTGACAGTCAACCTCGTTGACCGTTATCGTCAACCTGCTTGACCGATTGGAGCACCATGCTTCTGACGAAGCCCGAAGATGCAGAAGAATTCACCGTGCACGGCGTGCTATTCCGTTCATACGCACGCTCGGCAACCGGTGCCGGCACACTCGGCGCCTGGCAGGCCGCCTTCCCCCCGAATACGCCCGGCGTCCCGCACCACATGTCGGTCGAGGAGGTGTTCCGCGTCCTCTCCGGCAGGGTGCAGGTGGAGATCGGCGACGAGCGCGCCGAACTGCTTCCCGGCGACGCCGTCACCATTCCCGCAGGATCCCGCTTCCGCGTCAGCAACGAGACCGAGGAACCCGCGACCGCGTGGATCGTCACCCCGCTCGGAATGACCTTCACGATCGAAGGGACCACGAACACGGTCAAACCGCCGTGGGCGCAGTGAGGGTTCATTCGCCACGGCGCGGGCTTTCAGGACGCTGAGCCGTCGCGATCTTAGAGTGAAGGGATGTCGCCGCCCTTGAGGAAGTTCCGACCTGGAGAGCGAGTTGTCTGGCGGCCGCCGGTCGGCTGACCGAACACACCGATTCAGAGCTCAGCAGCTGAAGGCTGAGCGAATCGTGGCGTCGTCCGCTCAGGGTCCGTTTCGGCGTGAGCAGATGCGTCAAGATCGAATCATGCGACGGTCGAGAGTGCATGTGTTGGGAGCAAGCGGTAGCGGCACGACTACCCTCGGTCGGGCGCTGGCGGACTGCTGGTCGGTTCCTCACGCGGACGCAGATGACTACTTCTGGGTGCCAACAAGCACGCCATTCGTTCAGAAGCGGTCAGAGGACGCCCGGCTGGCCCTTATGCGCGACGTGTTCGTGCCACGCGAAGCATGGGTTCTTTCCGGGTCGGTGAGCGGCTGGGGTGACAGCGTCGTCGCGGAGTGCGATGCTGTCGTCTTCTTGACGCTCGATCCCGAGGAGCGGCTGCGACGCCTCGAGTCACGGGAGGCCCGACGTCGCGCCGTCATGGAGTTCGATGAGGTCGCTTGGTCGGAATTCCGCGACTGGGCCAGCCGTTACGACGACCCATCGTTCGATGGCAGGAGCCGTGTCACCCACGAGGCATGGCTCAATCAGCTTGATCGACCGGTCCTCCGGCTCGACAGCGCGAAGCCCGTGCAAGAACTGCGCGACGCCGTTCTGAGTTGGGAGCCTCGCTCATTCCCGCGTGCGTGACGCCCGCTGAGGATCTCGGACTGCAAGCGCGGCGCGGCTAGGGTTGGGAAACGCGAATTCGCGCCGCCGCAGTCGTTCTCGATGGTGACGATGTTCTTCTGATCAACCGAAGAAGTGACGGGCGCGCTTACAGCGTGCTTCCGGGCGGCGCAGTCGAGCGCGGCGAAAGCCTCGCCGAGGCGTGCATACGGGAATTGCGCGAGGAGACCGGTCTAGAGGGTCACGATTCGGAGCTGATCGACGTACCGGTCGATCTCGAGGCGCCGGCGTTCTACTTTCGGGTGCGCGTTGACTCGACCGATCTGACGGTTGGTGAGCCCGAGGCTAGCCGAGCGTCCGAGACGAACACCTATGCACCGACATGGATCCCCGTATCCCAGACCCATCTCCACAACTACTCCGTGGCGCTCGGTCGAATTACGAGGTGCCGCACGTGCTCCCGGTCACTCGCGCGACGGGCTGCGATCGGAGTTCGGTCTGTCCGGGCCGCGTCGGTGCCGCCAGGCCACTTCGAGGATGATTCGGACCGTTGCGTAGGCTGCGCCGACTATTCCGATCGCCCACCACGGCAGGCCTAGGAAATACCCGCCAATGCCGATCGCTGCGACGGCGATGAGCCCTGCCCAGTCCCATTTGGCCATATTCAGCTGCAATTCTTGCTAGAGGTTGAGATGAACTTGTTCGACCCCCCGAGTCGGGTCTGATAGCAGGAAAACCAACCGTAGCTCCTATTGTTCGACATCGCGATGATTACCTTGGTCAGCCGCTCGAACGAGATCGACCCCACCGCAGCACAGGCGATACGCGCGAACCAAGCGACATAGGGGGGCAGCTTCACTTTCCCGTTGCAGATGAAGTATCCGCTTGCGCCCCCAACCGCTATCACGGCGGCCGCGATGGTCTTCATTTGTCCGCCGGTTAGGTTTATGTACAGGCCGGGACCTTGAGCGTAGCCGAAGGTGATCAGCGGGTCTGCAACGACGGGGAACGCCGTGTTGGCGGTGAAGTCCACGATCTGTGTGAGCTGATTTCCGCTGATCTCAAAGTGGGTGGGCACGTTGCCGCCGGTAGCGTCTTTCGCCCACGGGGCGGGGATAAAGCCGACCATGTCGCCGTTCGTGTTTGTGATGCTCACCGACCCATCGGCCTCGAGTTTCAAGGACTGTTCGGCGGGTAGGGCGAGTGGGTAGATGTAGGCGTGTGGCGCTGAGGCGTCACGGATGGTTGTGGCGATCTGGACGCGCCCGTCGTCCTTGGTGACAGGCACGGTGGTGGTTGCATTGGCGCCAGCGTAAGTAACCACCCCAGGTGTCTCGGGGGACGCGTTACTCGTGCCACCGTCGACCGGCAGACCGATTTTCGCGGCTGACGCCGGGAGTGTAGTGGTTGCGCCCGTATCCGGATTCGTGATCGCCTGATCGGTGGTCGAGACGGAGATGCCATCGGTCGGAACGGTGGGGACCACCACCTTGGTACCGTCCTGGGAAGTTGCTTGGGCTGCAATAGCGCCGCCGCCCGTGGTTGCGGCGAGATTCGCGAAGACGGTGGGGTCTGCTTTTCGGATGGAAGCGACCGCGTCACTGGGGGTTCCGTCGTTCAGGCCAAAACTGTATTGGACAGGAGGGGTTGGACCAGCCTGAGTTACCAGACCTGCCGTGATCTTGTACCAGCCCGAGCGGTTGGGGATGTTCACCGTGGTAGTGAGGCCCGAACTTGCGCTGACGGGAGTGAAGTCAGCTGTGGGAGCCTCATTGAGGGTCGTCACCAACTCAGTTCCGGCGATCCCGTGGGCATCCACAGTGACGGTGCAGGCGATGGGCGACGTAGGCAACGTGTCGGTCCAGCCGCCGTTCGTATACGGCGCGGGACAGGCGATCGACATAGTCGGGGCCTTGATGCTCACAGTGACCCTGGGCACCGCGACGGCTGCTGCAGGAGATTGTGTCGCTGAGAACGTGGTGACACCGTCGGCAAGCGGTGCGCCTGGGATGCACTGCCAGCTGCCGACTGTATCTACAGTGCTTGTGCAGATTGGGCTGCCGGCCGCGGAGACGGTGATCGTGGCGCCAGCGTTCCCAGTACCTGCTATGACCGGCGTGCTGGTGCCGAGTACTTGACTGGTTGTCGGGGTGCTGATCTGAGTGACCAGAGGCGAGTAAAAGCCCTCGACGTCCAGAATGAAGTGGACGGTGTCACCAGAGACGTTGTGAAGCTTGATCGACCCGTCAGCGCCTACTGGAACAGTAACCAGGTTCGTCTGCGAGCTATTTGAGTAGTTGATGTTGTGGAACGGGTTGGGTTCCGTCTTACCGCTCGGCCACAGGCGAGCGAATCCTTTGCCGGTGAGAGCGATCGCCTGATCCCACTCGATCGGCTTCAGCCCGAGCGAACGCAGAAAAGTGAACATCGAATCACGCGCAGCGGCATTTCTGCCGTGCACAACGAACACTTTCTCTACGTTAGCCATGCGGCAAAGCTACCCATCGCCGCCGACATCGGCCAGCGCTCGTATGGGGGTCGAGGTCCGAAACGCCGTTGCGCCGCAAAGCGGGCGCGACGATGGGAGCAATTGGCTGGACGGCTGATTACCGTATACATGTCCCACAAAAGGGCCGGCGAAGAGGCGTCTATCTCTACAGATACGCCACTCGCCTTGAGGCGGACTTCCGACTCGACCCGCGACCCGCCTTGTCCTTGATCGGAAGCGTCGCGAGCACTCTTCATCGGTCGATACAGCGCGAGGTCGGGCGACAGAACCCGCCACTTAGATTGTCCACCACACGAAAACGGACAAGCTTCGCGGCGGGGAGACAATCTACGGCGACGGTCGACATTACAGCCTTACATCGGCGCCATGTCGGCGAAGCGGGAGTACATGCCCTGGAAGGCGACGGTGACCGTCTTGGTGGGGCCGTTGCGGTGCTTGGCGACGATGAGGTCGGCCTCGCCGGCGCGGGGGTTGTCCTTCTCGTAGGCGGACTCGCGGTGGAGCAGGATGACCATGTCGGCGTCCTGCTCGATCGAGCCGGACTCGCGGAGGTCGCTCAGGGCGGGGAGCTTGTCGGCGCGCTGCTCGGGGCCACGGTTCAGCTGTGAGAGGGCGATGACGGGCACCTGCAGCTCCTTGGCGAGGAGCTTGAGGGCACGGGAGAACTCGGAGACCTCCTGCTGGCGGCTCTCGACGCGCTTGCCGCTCGTCATGAGCTGGAGGTAGTCGATGACGACCATCTTCAGGCCGACGCGCTGCTTGAGGCGGCGGCACTTGGCGCGGATCTCGACGAGGGTCATGTTCGGGCTGTCGTCGATGTAGAGGGGGGCGTCGTTGATGCGACCGCGGGTGGAGGCGATGGTCGTCCAGTCCTTGCTGTCGACCTTTCCCTTCCGCATGCTCTGCAGCGGGACGGTGGCCTCGGCGGAGAGGAGGCGCATCGCGATCTCGCTGCGCCCCATCTCGAGGGAGAAGAAGATGGTCGGCATGTCGTGCTTGATGGCCGCTGCGCGGGCGAAGTCGAGCGCGAGGGTCGACTTTCCGAGCGCGGGTCGGGCGGCGACGATGACCATCTGGCCGGGGTGGAGGCCGTTCGTCAGCTCGTCGAGCTCGCTGAACCCGGTGGGGACGCCGGTCATCGAGCCGTCCTTGTGGCTCGCCGCCTCGATCTCGTCGATGGCGACGGTGACGGCTTCGGTGAGGGGGACGTAGTCCTCGGCCTCCTGGGCGCCCGTCACCGAGTAGATCTCGGCCTGGGCGTTGTTGACGAGGTCGAGGACCTCTCCCTCGGCCTTGTAGCCCATCTGCGTGATGCGCGTGCCGGCCTCGACCAGTCGGCGCAGCAGCGCCTTCTCGGTGACGATGTTGGCGTAGTAGCCGGCGTTGGCCGCGGTGGGCACGAGGCTGGTGAGCGTGTGCAGGTATTCGGCACCGCCGGCGCGGGAGAGCTCGCCGAGCTTCGTCAGCTCGTCGGTGACGGTGATGACGTCGGTGGGCTCACCGTGCGAGTAGAGCGAGAGGATCGCGTCGTAGATGATCTCGTGCTTGGGGATGTAGAAGTCGGTGCCGCGCACGACCTCGACCACGTCGGCCACCGCGTCCTTGCTCAGCAGCATGCCGCCGAGCGCGCTCTGCTCCGCGAGCAGGTCGTGAGGAGGAGTCCGCTCGGTGCTCCGAGCCTCGGTCGCTGGTGCGCCTCCGTCGGCGAGGCCGATATGGGCGATCGACACGTTCTCTCCTCACTCTGACCGCAGCATCCACGCACGCGTGGTCGCAGTCTCAGCTTCGCCGCCAGGCCTCGAGGCGCCCGCAGGCGCGCCGCCGGTTCGACGACCGGCGATCTCCGGCTCGGGAACCGCGCGCCGGAGCGTTCCGATGGTCTCTCCGACCACCGACAGAACCGGTCCATCCGGCGGGCGTTCCATCGGCGTCGGTTCACCCTACGAACCCGGCAGGGGGTGCACAACTCGGCCTGTGGATAACTGTGTGGAGAATCTGCGCGAAACGCCGCGGTGCTTGTGCAGAACATGTGGGGAACTCTGTGGACAGGGAAGATATTTCTGTCGAAAAATAGCCGCTGAGCAGGTTTTTTTCTATCCCCAGGTTGTGTGTAGAAAGTAGTTCGGGGACTGTGGTGAAACACGTTGTCCGGGCGTGTCGCCCTGTGTACAAG
>NZ_MKVJ01000002.1:0-146919 GCF_001898805.1 Leifsonia sp. 71-9 | reverse complement strand
GCCGCTACACTGACTTCTCTTCGTCGCCTACTTGGCAGCGACCACCTGCAGGGTGATGACGGCCGAGAGGTCGTCGTGCAGACGCACGGTCGCCTCGTGGTCGCCGACGACCTTGATCGCGTTGGGGAGCTCGATCTTGCGCTTGTCGAGCTCGCCGATGCCCGCCGCCTTGACGGCGTCGGCGACATCGCCGGTCTTGACGGAGCCGAACAGACGACCCTCGCGGCCGGCCTTGACGACCAGCTTGACCTTGGTCGCCTCGAGCTTGGCCTTGAGGTCCTGGGCCTGCTCGACGGTGTGCAGCTCACGAGCGGCGCGAGCCGCCTTGATCTGCTCGACCTGCTTCTCGCCACCGCGCGACCACGCGATCGCGAAGCCCTGCGGGACGAGGTAGTTGCGCGCGTAGCCGTTCTTGACGTCGACGACGTCACCGGCCGAGCCGAGGCCAGTGACCTCGTGCGTCAGAATAACTTTCGACATGGGGGGATCTCCTTAACGGCCCGAGCCGGCGTAGGGGAGAAGTGCCATCTCGCGCGCGTTCTTGACTGCGCGGGCGATCAGGCGCTGCTCCTGGACGGAGACACCGGTGATGCGGCGGGCGCGGATCTTTCCACGCTCCGAGATGAACTTGCGCAGGGTTGCGACGTCCTTGTAGTCAATGACTCCGACGCGAACGGACTTCGCGGGGGCGGCGTTCTTGCCGTCCTTGCCCTTGCGGATCGGCTTGCGGCGGTCGCCGCTCGACTTTCCAGCCATGATTTCCTTTGCTTTCTGCCCGCCCCGGCCGCGCCGGGAGGGCTGATGAATGTAAGAGGGCCCTTAGAAGGGGGTCTCGTCGTTGTAGGAACCCGGAGTGTTCCAGACGTCGGCGCCCGCGGACGGGTCCGCGGGGGCGGAGGCGGCCCAGGGCTCTTCGACGGCGGCAGGAGCGCCTCCACCGAATCCACCCGGTGCGCGACCGGACGACTGAGCACGGGTCACCTGAGCGGTGGCGTAGCGCAGCGACGGCCCGATCTCATCGATCTCGAGCTCGATCGAGGTGCGCTTCTCGCCTTCCTTCGTCTCGTAGGAGCGCTGCTTGAGCCGCCCCTGAGCGATGACACGGGACCCCTTGGTCAGCGAGCCCGCGACGTGCTCGGCGAATTCACGCCAGACGCTCGCCCGGAGGAACAGGGCCTCACCGTCCTTCCAGTCGTTCGCCTGACGGTCGAACGTGCGCGGAGTGGACGCGATGGTGAAGTTGGCGACGGCCAGCCCGTTCTGCGTGTAACGCAGCTCGGGGTCGGCCGTGAGGTTGCCCACCACGGTGATGACGGTCTCGCCGGCCATGGGACTAGGCGCCGGCCTTCTCGGTGCCGGCGGAGGCGGCCTTGCGGGCAGCCTTCTCGTCGGCGCGCTTCTGAGCGGCGGCGACCTGAGCGATCGCCTCCTCAGCGCGGAGGACCTTGGTGCGCATGACGGCCTCGCTGAGCTTCAGCTGGCGGTCGAGCTCCTTGGTGGTGTCACCGGTCGCGGTCAGCTGAACGACCGCGTAGATGCCCTCGGACTTCTTGTTGATCTCGTAAGCCAGGCGACGGCGACCCCAGATGTCGACGCTGTCGATGGTTCCACCGTCGTTGCGAACGACATTGAGGAACTTGTCAAGGCTGGGAGCAACGGTGCGCTCATCGATCTCTGGATCGAGGATGACCATCAGCTCGTACTGATGCATGACTAACCCACCTCCCTTGGTCTCAGCGGCTGCAGACGTTCTGCAGCAGGAGGGTTGTACATCGGTTGTGCGGGCAGAGTTCTGCCCAGGCAACTTTCCAATGGTACCGGACGGGGCAGGAACACGCCAGCCGGGAGCGTGGGCGACGGTGGCGGGGGAGTCGAGGAGGTTCGTCATGCCCTCAGCATCGCCGCCGCGTCACGAGCTCGTGCGGGTGCGCGAAGATCCGTGGAGAACTCGACGCAGCCGTGTTCTGTGGAGGGCTCAGAGCCTCAGCGTTCCGCCCACCACGCGAGCAGGCGGCGCGTCGCCTCCTCTTCGCCCAGCGGACCCTCGTCGAGCCGCAGCTCCAGGAGGAACTTCATCGCCTGCCCGACCTCGCGCCCGGGCGCGATCCCCAGGATGCTCATGACCTGCTGACCGTCGAGATCCGGACGCACCGCGTCCAGCTCCTCCTGCTCCTGGAGCTCGCGGATGCGCTGCTCGAGGTCGTCGTAGGCGAAGCCCAGCCGGTCGGCCTTGCGCCGGTTGCGGGTCGTCACGTCAGCCCTGGTGAGCATGTGGAGGCGCTCGAGCTGCGCCCCGGCGTCACGCACGTAGCGGCGAACGGCCGAGTCGGTCCAGCTCGCGTCGGCGTAGCCGAAGAAACGGAGGTGCAGCTCGATCAGGCGCGCGACGGCCTCGACGGTGGCCTTGTCGAAGCGGAGCGCGGTCAGCCTCTTCTTGGCCAGCTTCGCCCCGACGACGTCGTGGTGGTAGAAGCTGACGGCGCCCCCCGGCTCGAAGCGGCGCGTGGCTGGCTTGCCGATGTCGTGGAGGATGGCGGCGAGACGCAGCACGAGGTCGGGCGCCTCGCCCGGGTGCCGCTCCTTCTCGTAGCCGATGGCCTGCTCCAGCACGGTGAGGCTGTGCTGGTAGACGTCCTTGTGATGGTGGTGCTCGTCGACCTCGAGCCGCAGCGCCGGCACCTCGGGCAGCACCTCGTCGGCGAGCCCCGTCTGCACCAGGAGTTCGATGCCGGGCCGCGGGTCGTCGGCGCACAACAGCTTGGTGAGCTCGTCGCGCACGCGCTCCGCGCTGACGATGCGGATGCGCTCGGCCATCCGCGTCATCGCGTCGACCGTCGCGTCGTCCACCGCGAAGCCGAGCTGCGCGGCGAAGCGCGCGGCCCGCAGCATCCGGAGCGGGTCGTCCCCGAACGAGATCTCGGGGCTCGACGGGGTGGTGATGATCCGCTCCATGAGGTGCTCGACCCCGCCCGACGGATCGACGAGACGCACCTCCGGCACCCGCAGGGCGAGCGCGTTCACGGTGAAATCGCGGCGCAGGAGGTCGCCCTCGAGCGAATCGCCGAAGACGACGTCGGGCTTGCGCGTCTCGCCGTCGTAGCTGTCGCTGCGATAGGTCGTGATCTCGACCGTGTCGTCCCCGAAGCGGGCGCCGATCGTTCCGAACTGACGACCGATGTCCCACACCGCGTCCGCGTGGGGGGAGAGGACCTTCAGGATGTCGTCGGGGCGGGCGTCCGTGGTGAAGTCGAGGTCGTGCACGGCGCGCCCGAGCAGGGCGTCGCGCACGGGGCCGCCGACGAGCGAGAGCTCGTAGCCCGCCGCCGCGAAGAGGGAGGCGACTCGGGCGACCGTGGGCGATGCCGCGAGGTCGCCGAGACGTTCGAGGGATTCGGCGACGCTCTGCATGGTCATCCAGTTTACGGGCGTGCTCGCCGGCCTCTCAGGGGGTGGCATCTAGAATCGTCGTCATGGAGGCCGAGCCGGGATCGCGCGTCGTCGCATGAGCGCAGCCGACCCCACCCTCCTCCGGGGTGCCCGTCACCGGCGTGCGACCGGGCGCGTCGCGATCGTGATCGCCGCGTTCGCGGGCGCGATCGCACTGCTCGCCGGGACTCCGGCAGCGGCCACAGCCGCCACGACCGCGAAGGAACCCGCGGCGCTGACGGTCGCCGCAGCCGACTCCGACTCCGGGCTCACGGCGAGCGTCACGACCGACAACGCGGGCGTGCTGGCGACCGGTCAAGACCTCACTGTCTCGGTCACCGTCTCCAACCCGACGGATTCGCCCGTCACCACGGGGTCGGTGTCGGTCTGGTTCGATCCGCGCCCGATGACCTCCCGCGGCGCGCTCACGGACTGGCTCGGCTCTGCGGACCCGGTCGCCGGAGCGACGGCTCTCGGGGAGGCGACCCTCCCGCTGCTCGAGAGCGGGACCAGCACGGTCGTGCGCGTCACCGTCCCCGCCGCGGCCGTCCCGTTCGGCACGCGTCCGGACTCGGCGGTCTTCGGGATCGGCGCGACGGTCACGACGGGGGACGATCACACCGACGCCCGCGGATCCGTGGTCTGGAGTGCGGCCGAGACGGGGACACGATCGAGCGTCGGGGTCGTGATGCCGATCGTGAGCCCCTCCACCTCGGACGGCCTCATCTCCGCGGCCGACCTCGCGACCTACACGGCGCCGAACGGCGTCCTCACCCGCGACCTCGACGGGCTGGAGGGGCACAGCGCGGTCACGCTCGGGATCGACCCGATGATCATCGCGTCGATCCGCGCCCTCGGGAATGCCGCGCCGCCCACCGCCGTGGACTGGCTGAGCCGTCTGGCGATCCTCCCCAACGAAACCTTCTCACTCGGTTACGCCGATGCCGATCCGACCGGTCAGATCCAGGCGGGCACGACCGCCCCCCTCGCACCGACCTCCTTCGTCTACGCCATCGACCCGAAGAACTTCTCCCCGACGCCGACCTCGATCGGCGAGCCCGTCGCCCCCGCCACGACGGCGACCTCCGGCGGAACGGCCCCCACCCCGACGCCGACCCCGACCTCGGGGCCGACGCTCCCGACCCTCGCGGGCCTGACCGCCTGGGACTTCTCGCTCGAGGGCATCGCGTGGCCGGGTGACAAGACGGCCCGCGCGGCCGACCTCGCACCGCTCGCCGCGGCCGGCCTCTCGACCGTGATCGTCTCCGGGGACAACACCAACGCGGCCGATCTGGACTCCACGCCCAACGCTGCCGTGACGTCGGCGGGCAGCAGCGTGGTCGCGTCGGACCAGAGACTCTCCGACGCGCTGCGTTCGGCGATCTCCGCGCCGAGCGACGTCGCCTGGAACACCGCCATGGGCAAGCTCAACGCCCAGCTGCAGCTGATCACCGCCGAGGGAGGCGACACGCGGCACCTGCTCATCGGCCTCGACCGCTCGTGGCCGTCGAGCGGCACCCAGCTCAAGCGCACCCTCGACGCGCTGTTCTCGTCGCCGTGGGCGACGCCCTCGACGCTGGTCTCCGTGAAGTCGGCGTCGCCGACGAGCGGACTCACGCTCACCGACGCTCCCGAGTCCCAGACGCGCATCGACTCGATCCGCGCGCTGCTCGCCGACGAGACCTCGCTCGGCGCCTTCTCGTCGGTTCTGGACGCACCCGAGACGCTCACCGGCCGGGTGCGCGCCCAGCTGCTGACCCTCCTCGCCGTGTCGTGGCAGAACCCCCGCACGGACTGGTCGGCCGCGGTCGCCGAGTCCCAGAAGTCGACGGTGAAGACGCTCCACTCCATCCGCATCCTGCCGACCGAGAACATCAACCTCGTCAGCGCGCAGGGATCCATCCCGTTCACGGTCAGCAACGAGCTCACCGGCGAGGCGGCGACCATCGCCCTCACCGCGGCGCCCTCGAACAGCCGCCTCGAGATCGACGACACCGCGACGAAGCGCATCCCGCAGGACTCCCGGGCGACGGTGCTCGTCCCGGTCAAGGCCAAGGTGGGCAACGGGCAGGTCGTGCTGTCGCTGCGTCTCTACAGCCCCACCGGCGTCCCGATCGGGGACCCGACCTCGGTCACCGTGGATGTGCACGCCGATTGGGAGGGTATCGGCGCCCTCATCCTGGGCGTCCTGCTCGTGCTGCTGTTCGGCTTCGGCATCGTGCGCAACATCCTGCGCCGCCGGCGGGAGCGGCAGGAGGGCGACGGGGAGGCTCCGGCCGAGACGGCGGACGAGGGCGCGGTCGCCGACGCCTCCACCACAGAGCCCGCCGAGACCGCCGACACCGGCGCCGCACCGCCCGCCGATCCACCCGCACCCGCCGCACCCGCCGGACCCACCGCACCACCCGACCCGCCGGCACCGGAGGACGGCCCGCGTGGCTAGCATCGGGCGCGCCAGCGCCATGCTCGCCTCGGGGACCTTCGTCTCGCGCATCCTCGGGTTCGCGAAGGCGTGGCTGCTGGTGCAGGCCATCGGCGCCATCAGCATCGCGGCCAACGCCTACGGCACGGCCACGAACCTGCCCAACAGCCTGTACGCGATCATCGCCCAGGGCATCCTGAACGCCATCCTGGTGCCGCAGATCGTGCGGGCCTCGGTCAATGCGGACGGCGGCCGGGCGTACATCAACAAGCTCGTCACGCTCGGGATGGTCGTGTTCGCGGGCGTCGCGCTCGTCGCGACCCTGGGCGCCCCGCTCCTGATCAGCCTGTACGGCCTCCACCAGGACCAGGTGCAGCTCGCGACGGCGTTCGCCTACTGGTCGCTGCCCCAGATCTTCTTCCTCGGCCTCTACACCCTGCTCGGCGAAGTGCTCAACGCGCGCAAGTCGTTCGGCCCGTTCACCTGGGCGCCCGTGCTGAACAACGTGGTGGCCATCGTCATGCTCGGCGTCTTCATCCTGCTGTTCGGGGCGTACTCGAAGTCGGGCAACCCGCACGGCAGCTGGTCGTTCGGGATGATCGCGCTCCTAGCGGGCGGTGCGACGCTGGGCATCGCCGTGCAGGCCCTCGTGCTCTTCCTGTTCTGGCGCCGGATCGGGCTGAAGTTCCGATTCGACTTCGGCTGGCGCGGCGTCAACCTGGGGAGCGCGGGCAAGGCCGCCGGCTGGACGTTCGGGATGCTCATCGCGACCCAGATCGCCGGCGTCATCGAGATGAACGTCTCCAACTCGGCCGGTCCGGACTTCGCGGGATCGTTCGTCATGAACAACGCGTGGCTGATCTTCATGCTCCCGCACGGCATCATCGCGGTGTCGATCGTGACCGCCTACTACACGCGGATGGCCGAGCACGCCCAGCGAGGGGCGGTGGGGGACTTCCGGAGGGACTTCTCCAGCGCATCCCGCTCGATCATGTTCCTCATCGTGTTCTCGTCGGCCGCCCTGATCGTCGTCGCCTTCCCGATCGCCCGCGTGTTCACGTCCAGCTACCAGGCGATGGGTCTCGTGCTCATCGCCTACCTCGTCGGACTCGTCCCCTTCTCCCTCGTGTTCATGGCGCAGCGCGCCTTCTACTCGCTGGGCGACACCCGCACCCCGTTCCTGTTCACGCTGGCGCAGGTGGTCGTCATCATCGCCGGCGTGCTCGCCTGCTTCGCCGTCGGCCCCGAGCTGCGTGCGGCCGCTGTGGCCCTCGTCGTGTCGCTCGCGAGCGTCATCCAGGCGGTGCTCGCGTTCGCCCTCCTGCGGCGGCGTGTGGGCGGAGTGGACGGCCGTCGCATCGCGAGCGGACTGTGGCGGTTCCTGCTGGCCGGTCTCGCCGCCATGATCGCCGGCGCGGGATTCCTCGTACTGCTCGGGGGAGTGGAGCCGGGAGCGTTCCCGGTGAGCGGCATCGTGGGGGCGGTCGTGTCGTCCGCGATCGTGGGCGTCGTCATGCTCATCGTGTACGTCGGATTCCTCGCGATCTTCCGCTCCAGCGATCTGGAAGCGGGAGTCGGACCAATCCTCGAGCGGCTTCGGCGCCGAACTCCACACAGCGGGTGACACGGAATACCATCCGCCTAGGATGTGTTCTACACGTCGGTGCCTCCGGTCCCGGGGGCACTGCAGACAGTCAAGGAGTTCCGCCGTGCGGCAGATCATCATCATCGGTTCCGGCCCTGCCGGTTACACCGCGGCCATCTATGCGGCCCGCGCCAACCTGAAGCCGCTGCTGATCGCCTCCTCCGTCGAGGCCGGCGGTGAGCTGATGAACACCACCGAGGTCGAGAACTTCCCCGGATTCCCCGACGGGATCATGGGCCCCGACCTCATGTTCAAGATGCAGGCCCAGGCTGAGAAGTTCGGCACGGAGGTCGTGCTCGACGACGTCGTCTCGGTCGACCTGACGGGCGAGGTCAAGACCGTCACGCTCGGCTCCGGTGCCGTGCACGAGGCCCTGTCCGTGATCTTCGCCACCGGTTCCGCGTACCGCAAGCTGGGCCTGGAGGACGAGGAGCGTCTGTCCGGCCACGGTGTCTCGTGGTGCGCCACCTGCGACGGGTTCTTCTTCCGCGAGCGCACGATCGCCGTCGTCGGCGGCGGCGACTCCGCGATGGAGGAGGCCAACTTCCTCACCCGCTTCGCGGACAAGGTGTACGTCATCCACCGTCGCGACAGCCTCCGCGCCTCCAAGATCATGCAGGACCGCGCGTTCGCCAACGAGAAGATCGAGTTCGTCTGGAACTCGGAGGTCGTCGGCATCGGCGGCAGCGAGCAGGTGCAGCACGTGAAGCTGCGCAACCTCGAGACCGGCGCGGAGAGCGAGCTGGAGCTCCAGGGCCTCTTCATCGCGATCGGCAACGACCCCCGCGTCCACCTCGTCCACGGTCAGCTCGACCTCACGGCCGAGGGCACCATCGCGGTCGACGGGCGCACGTCGAAGACCAACCTCCCCGGCGTCTTCGCCGCGGGCGACGTGATCGACCCGACCTACCGTCAGGCCGTCACGGCTGCGGCGTCGGGGACCGTCGCCGCACTCGACGCGGAGCACTTCCTCGCGTCGCTCCCCCAGAACCTGCTGGAGAAGGCGGTCGAGCCCGCCTCCAGCGACCTTTCACTCTCGACCACCGTCTAAGGAGAAACAGACAATGTCAGCAGCACGTTCGGTCACGGACGCGACGTTCGAGCAGGACGTCCTCAACAACGAGAAGACCATCCTCGTGGACTTCTGGGCAGAGTGGTGCGGCCCGTGTCGCGCCGTCGGCCCGATCCTCGACCAGATCGCGGCGGAGCACTCCGACAAGATCGAGATCGTCAAGCTCAATGTCGACGAGAACCCGCAGACCGCTGCGAAGTACCAGATCACCTCCATCCCCGCGATGAAGGTCTACCAGGGCGGAGAGGTCGTCAAGACCGTCATCGGCGCCAAGCCGAAGCCCGCTCTCGAAGCCGACCTGGCCGCCTACCTCGCGTAGCCGACCAGCCTCTTCGCAGACCCGTCCGGCGCTCACCCGCCGGGCGGGTCTTTTTCGTATCCGCCGCACCCCGTGGATTTTCCGCAGGGCGCACCACCCAAATAGCATGACTAAACGCCACTAGAAATGGAATGACTCGTGACCGAACAGGGCATCCCGCCGCAGCGGGGCAACAATCTGGACCCGTGGTACAGCCACTACGCGCAGCGCACCAGCGGCCTGGCCGCCAGTGAGGTCCGAGCCCTGTTCGCCGTCGCCAGCCGCCCCGAGGTGGTCTCGCTGGCCGGTGGCATGCCCTACGTCGCCGCACTGCCGGAGGATCTCGTCGTCGGGGCGATGGATCGCGTCATGCGCGAGCAGGGCCCCGTCGCCCTCCAGTACGGTTCCGGTCAGGGCGTCCCGGCGCTGCGCGAGCAGATCCTCGATGTGATGGCACTGGAGGGCATCAGCGGCAGCGCGGACGACGTCGTCATCACGACGGGGTCGCAGCACGCGTTGGAGCTCTTCAGCAAGCTCTTCATCGATCCGGGAGACGTCGTCCTCGCCGAGGGGCCGAGCTACGTCACCGCGATGGTCATCTTCCGGTCGTACCAGGCCGAGGTCGACCACGTGCCGATGGACGAGCACGGGCTCATCCCGCAGGCGCTGCGCGAGCACATCGCACGCCTGAAGACCGCGGGACGCCGGGTGAAGTTCCTCTACACGGTGCCGACGTTCCACAACCCCGCCGGCGTGACGCTGTCGTGGGAGCGCCGCCTCGAGATCCTCGAGATCGCGCGGGAGAACGACATCCTGGTGCTCGAGGACAACCCGTACGGCCTGCTCTACTTCGGCGAGCGTCCGCCGGCGGCGATGCGCTCGGTCGAGAAGGAGGGCGTCGTCTACCTCGGCACGTTCTCGAAGACGCTCGCCCCCGGGTTCCGGGTGGGCTGGGCTCTCGCGCCGCACGCCATCCGGGAGAAGCTCATCCTGGCCAACGAGGCCGCGGTGCTGAGCCCGAGCTCGTTCAGCCAGCTGGTGATTTCGGAGTACCTGCGCGACGCCGACTGGAAGGGTCAGATCGACACGTTCCGCGGGGTGTACCGGGAGCGCAAGGAGGCGATGATCTCCGCGCTGGAGGAGCACCTGCCCGAGCTGAGCTGGACGAATCCCAACGGCGGCTTCTACGTCTGGCTGACCCTGCCGTCGCACCTCGACTCGAAGGCGATGCTCCCGCGCGCCGTCACCGAGCTCGTCGCCTACACGCCCGGCACCGCCTTCTACGCCGACGGGTCGGGTGCCCAGAACATCCGCCTCTCGTTCTGCTATCCGACCCCGGAGAACATCCGGGTCGGGATCCGCCGACTCGCCAATGTGATCAACGGCGAACAGGATCTGCTCGACACCTTCGCCGGCACCGGCCCGCTCACCGCAGCGCGCACCAACCGGACCAGCGCCAACCCGCCGACCGACCTGCGCTGAGCGCACGCAGAACGAGAAAGAGCTGATCATGGCAGAAAAAGAAGCCTCCGAAGCCCTGGAGATCGTCGTGCTCGCCGGGGGGATCTCGCACGAGCGGGACATCTCGCTGCGCAGCGGACGCCGGGTCGCGGACGGGCTCAACTCCCTCGGCCACCGGGTGAGCGTCCGCGAGCCGGACAGCGCTCTGCTCGGGTTCCTGACCGAGTCGCGCCCGGATGTCGTCTGGCCGGCCCTGCACGGGGCGAGCGGCGAGGACGGCGCGCTGCGTGCGCTCCTCGAGCTCACCGGCATCCCGTTCGTCGGCTCCCGCACCGACGCGTCCCGCCTGGCGTGGTCCAAGCCCACCGCGAAGACGGTGGTCGCGCGCGCCGGCGTCTCGACCCCGGATGCTGTGACGCTGCCCAAGGAGACCTTCCGGGAGCTCGGGGCCAACAGCGTGCTGGCCACGATCATCGAGGGTCTCGGGATGCCCGTGGTCGTCAAGCCCGCTCAGGGCGGCTCGGCGCAGGGCGTCACGATCGTCACGACCGCGGAGGAGCTTCCGCGCGCGATGGTGGACGCCTACACGTACTCCGAGGTCGCGCTCATCGAGCGCAAGGTCGAGGGTGTGGAGGTGTCGGTCGCCGTGATCGACACCGGTGACGGCGCCGAGGCGCTGCCCGCGGTGGAGATCGAGCCGGTCGACGGCGAGTACACCTTCGATGCGCGGTACAACGCGGGGGAGACCCGTTTCTACGTGCCGGCCCGGCTGTCCGCGGAGGTCGCCGAGGCCGTCGCCCAGGCCGCCTCCACCGCCCACACCGCGCTGGGCCTGCGGCATCTCTCGCGTATCGACCTGATCGTCGACGACGCGGGCGTGCCGTGGTTCCTGGAGGCGAACGTGCTCCCGGGGCTGACGGAGACCTCGATCATGCCGCAGGCGATCGCCGCATCGGGCCGCGATCTCGGCGACGTGTACGCCGCCCTCGCGGTCGCCGCGATCGCCGAGGGATAGCCTCCCGCGCCCGTACTCCGGGCGGATCGGCCGGCCCGCTGCCTCAGCTGTAGCTGGGCTGGCCGATCTCGTCGAGGATGCGGTTGAGGTCCTGGATGGTGGCGAAGTCCACCACGATCTGGCCCTTGCGCGCGCCGAGCGTGATCTTGACGCGGGTGTTCAGGCGGTCGCCGAGCTTCTCCGCGATCTCGTCCAGGTGTCCCCGGTGCTTGCCGGGTGTCGCTTTCGAGCGCGCGGGCTTGGGGGCCTTGCTCGCGACGGCCTCCGCGGCGCGCACCGAGAGGTCCTCGTTGACGATCTTGTCGGCGAGCTTCACCATCGCCTCCTCGCCCTCACCGAGGGAGAGGATCGCACGAGCGTGGCCGGCGCTGAGGACTCCCGCCGCCACGCGGCTCTGGACCGGGGCCGGCAGCTTCAGGAGGCGGATCGTGTTCGTGATCTGGGGGCGCGAGCGTCCGATCCGGGTCGCCAGCTCCTCCTGGGTGATGCCGAAGTCCGCGAGGAGCTGCTGGTAGGCCGACGCTTCTTCGAGCGGGTTCAGCTGCGAGCGGTGCAGGTTCTCGAGCAGGGCATCGCGGAGCATCGCGTCGTCGGCGGTGTCTTTGATGACCGCCGGGATGTTGGCGAGGCCGAGCTCCTTCGTGGCGCGCAGGCGGCGCTCGCCCATGATGAGCTCGTACTTGTCGGTCTGCCCGGCGAGCGGACGCACGACCACCGGCTGCAGCACACCCACCTCCCGGATGCTCGCGACCAGCTCTTCGAGCGCCTCCTGATCGAACTCGGTGCGCGGCTGCACGGGGTTCGGCACGATGTCGGCGGGGGAGAGGTACGCCAGGCGGGCACCGGGCACGGCGACGAGCTCCTCGGCCGCGGGCGCGCTCGAGTCCGGGAAGAACACATCGACGGGTCGCGCGGCCTGGTCGGACGTGGGGATGAGGGCTCCGATGCCGCGGCCCAGTCCGGTGCGCTTCGCTGCCATTAGCGGGGTACTCCTCTTCGTGCGATTTCGGCGGCCGCCTCGAGGTAGGAGAGGGAGCCGGACGAGTTGGCGTCGTAGCTGATGACGCTCTGGCCGTAGCTCGGGGCCTCCGAGATGCGGACCGAGCGCGGGATGATGGTGTCGAGCACCTCGTCGGGGAAGTGGTCCCGCACGTCAGCGGCGACCTGGTGCGCGAGGTTGGTGCGCGAGTCGTACATCGTCAGCAGGATCGTCGAGACCCGGAGCTTCGGGTTCAGGTGACGCTCGATCAGCTGGATGTTCTTCAGCAGCTGGCTGAGGCCCTCCAGCGCGTAGTACTCGCACTGGATCGGGATCAGCACCTCGGTCGCCGCCACGAAGGCGTTGATCGTCAGGAGGCCCAGCGAGGGCGGGCAGTCGATCAGGACGTAGTCGATGTCGTACTCGTCGAGGAACTGCTTGAGCGCGCGCTCCAGGCGCTGCTCGCGGGCGACCATCGAGACCAGCTCGATCTCGGCGCCGGCGAGGTCGATCGTCGCGGGGATCACGAACAGCCCGTCGAACTCGGGGCTCTTCTGGATGACCTCCTCCAGCTCCTTGTCGTTCACGATCACGTCGTAGACGCTCGGAGTCCCCTCACGGTGCTCCACACTCAGCGCCGTCGACGCATTCCCCTGCGGGTCCAGGTCGATCACCAGGACGCGCGCGCCCGATTTCGCCAGTGCGGCGGAGAGATTGACCACCGTGGTGGTCTTGCCGACGCCGCCCTTCTGATTGGAGATCGTGAACACGCGCGTACGCGAAGGAAGGGGAAGGGTTGTTGCAGCGATCGCTTGCCTCCTGCGCGCCAGATCCTCGATCTCCCGAGCCAGAGGGGTCGATTCATCGAACGCGGGCTTCTCCGCCTCGATGGACGGATCCTGGTCCGGTTGTTTCACGTGAAACCTCGTCGCTCGATCTGGTGCTGGCACCGGTCTGGTCGGGTCGGCGCCGTCCGAAAGCGCCTCGTTCCAACTCTAGCTTGCGCATCTGACGCGTCCTTCGGATCCGGGGGTGCGATGGGGAATCGGGGGAGGTTTCGGAGGGGGCAGGTTGGTGCGGCTAGTGGGGGCGGCCCGGGGAGGCCGGCACTTGAAACGGGACGGCATGTGGCCCGGCGGCGATGTTGTGGGCGGCGAAGTGGTCGAAGCTGTGCGCTGGGCGGAGGGCCACTGCACGGGGCGGGGCCGAGAGCGGTGGCGATGGCTTGGAATGCGGGCTGGATGGCACCGGAAGTCGTTGGGCTCGGAACCTCGGTGCGGCCAACCTCGAGAACGTTTCACGTGACTATGCGGGGCGACTCGGAGGGCTGTCGCTCGGCGGCGCGAGTGTGTTTGCCCTGCTCGCGGACACAGGAGAGAGCAGGCCCGGCAGGACACACGTACGGGCTGGCGTCGGCAAGCGACCCAAATCCGGGTTCGATGCCGCCCACGCAGGGGTTCGGCGTGGTCCTACTTCGAGACAATCGATCACGCGATGCAGCGGCTGGTGGGCCGCGGGGCGAAACCCCGATCAGTTCACAGTCAGGCGCGGTTGGCGCCACGAACCGAGGACCCGGGGAGCCCGGCAGAGCGTGAACACCCGCGCGCGTCGCTAGCAACGTCCGCGAGATCCGATGTCGCCAAACAGAGGAACTCGGCACGGTCGCACTCTGTGACGAGAGTTCTCGTAAAGCCGCGTGCTGCGGGCTGTGGGCTGCGGGACGAAGCTTCGCGTGTTCTCCTGTCGCACCAGGCTGGTGCCGGGGACCCGGCATCGGTGCCCGCGAGAGCCAGAAGGATGGAAGCCCCCAGCCAACGACGCGCCCACCGCACCAGCCGGCAGCCCAGTCTCGAGCGATCGTTTCACGTGAAACGGCGTGCTTCGGATCGCGGGACTGAGGCCCCCGCTGGACCGATGCCAGACACCCCCGGAGTCGAACACCCGGGGCGGCGGGCCTGACCAGGATGCGGGATATCGGCAGGCACGCGCTATCAGCCAGCGGCCCAGCAGCGTCCGATCGCCCCCACCACAGGCGTACAGCCCACCCGGTCGCGGGCCACCGTTTCACGTGAAACGGCGGGCTGCGGACCACGGAGCCTAGGCCGTGGGCAGACCGAGGCCAGATGCTCCCGCTGCCGCGCACCGGGGAGGACGGGGCTGTGCAGGACTTGACCACGCTTCTGGCCTCGGCCGTCGCCGCCAGTCGGGGTAGTGGCGCTAGAACAGGAGCACGGGGATTCCCCGGCCGGAGCAACCGTTTCACGTGAAACGGTGCTCTGGGGCCTCGGAGCTCAGAACACGACGGCCCCATGTCGGAATCAGTCGGCGCCACTAGCTGCGGCCGTTGGACTGGGGCCGGGCGGGCTGCCAACACACGCGCGGTGTCGGGCCCGCGACGCTGCGCCGGGTCCAATGGCTACCGGCGCGCAAGATCTGTGGGGCAGGCGACGACCACCCTTTCAACTGGAACGATGGTCTGCGAGCCCGAGGCCGAGACCATATGACGCCTCGCCTAGCCCAAGAGCCGAGGACGCGGGCCTGGCCGCGATGCCGGCAGGCTGGTGGTGTCGGTCAGCAACACCTGCAGGGTCCAAGTTGCCTGCAGAACAGGAGTTCGACGCATCTTCGCAGCGGCAAAGATCGTTTCACGTGAAACGGCGCGCCACTGAGCCTGATGGTGGCGACGTCTAGTCAGCGTGCGGGCCAGTGCGGCGTGTGTATCCGCCGTGATCCCGATACCGCGGGAGTCATCGGGCGGCTAACGGCATCGCCCCCGAAGCACCTCGACGCGAATCCACGGTGCGGCGCGCAGGGGCCAGCTCTACATGAAAGGGTGTCGTCGACCGTCCGTGGGAGTGGCGGACTATCGCCGACCGGAGGGCGCGGGTAATCCCGCAAAGAGTCAAGCGCCCACACATGAGCTCGAGCACTATGGACGGGACACGCTGCGAAGACTCACCGGCACACACTCATGGGGGGAGCGCCAGTTGTAATAGCCGCTAGGCCCAGGCCCGTAGAGACCGCCGCTGCCGCCAGCCGGGGCGCACACCGCGAACACCTTCACACCGGGCCACACTGCGGCAGCCCGAACAGCGGGCACCGACGAAAAGCCCCGACCGACGCGGCGGATCTCGTCTGGGTTCATTCAGTCAGGAGGTCACTTGTGGGGAGCGCATGGGGAGCCCGCGACGCCCAGACCCACTCCGAAGCCAGGTGCGAGCCATCCTGATTTACCGCTCCCACACCGTCACTGAGACACTCGCACCACAACCAACCCGGCGCCGGAATCGCCACTTCCGGCGACCGGCGACGCTCTGGCATGCCACGATAGATGCATGCCGAGCGCCGTCCACCTCATCCGAACGTCTGCCCTGAGCGATGTCGCGCAGTACGCGTACGCCGCCACCGCGCCGAAAGATGCGCGTCTCATTTTCCTCGCCGGCGCGTGTCCGCTCGAGTCCGATGGTTCGACCGCCGCGGTGGGCGACTATGCGGGACAGGCTGCGAAGTGCGTCGAGACGATGACGACGGCACTGCATGCGGCTGGTGCGACCCTGACCGATGTGATCAGCACGCGCGTGCTCGTCGCCTCGACTCGGCAGTCCGACCTCGTGGCCGCATGGGACGTCGTGCGTGATGCGTTCGGCGATCATGATGTGCCGAGCACCCTGTTCGGAGTGACCGTTCTCGGATACCAGGATCAGCTCGTGGAGATCGAGGCAGTGGCGGCCGTGGTCGACTGACACCGACCCGACTCGGCCCGACGCAAATCAGCCGGAGCCGAGAAATCGTCGAAAACCCGCGATTTCGGGTCCGAATTCGGCCGAACGGTTCGGCCGAAACAGAGCGGAGAATGGCTCCTGCAGCGCCGAAGCACCCTGCTTCCGCGCTGTCAGAGCCATTCTGCGCTCGACTCGACAACTTCCGTCCGACCGAAAATCCGCCCGAAACGCGCCGAAAACAGAGAAATCGGGAACGGACTCAGCGCACGGAGGCGCGGATGACGCGAGTGACCTCGTCGAGCACACCGTCGCCGAGGGTCTCGACGACGACGTCGTGCACCTTGTACTTGCGCATCTCCTTGGCGGCCGCGTCTACCTCGGCCTGAGCGCCGGCGCCCTTCATGAGGACGAGCTCGCCGCCATCCCGAAGCAGGGGAGCGGTCAGGGGGAGGAGCTTGCGGAACGCGCTGACGGCACGCGCGGTGACCTGGTCGAGAGGAGCGGAGAGCTTGGCCTCCTCGGCGCGGGCGCGCACGACGGAGACGTTCGACAGACCGAGTTCGTCGACCTGCTCGTTGAGCCACGCGATGCGGCGCTCCATCGGCTCGATCAGCACGAAGGAGACGTCCGGGCGCGCGATCGCGAGGACGAGGCCGGGGAGGCCGGCGCCGCTGCCGATATCGCCCACGACTCCGGGGCGGAGCAGGGGGGCGACGATCGCGCAGTTCAGGATGTGACGCGACCACAGCCGGGGGAGTTCGAGCGGGCCGATCAGGCCGCGCTCCTCACCCTGTGCGGCGAGGTTCCCAGTGAACGCTCGCGCAACATCCAGCTGATCCCCGAAGAGGACAGTGGCTGCGGGCGGCTCGGTTTCGAGAGAGTCCGTCACGGTTTCACGTGGAACTAGGCAGCGGTGATGACCGTGTGACGGTCGCGGCCCTCGCCGCGCGAGTTCGACACGAAGCCGCGCTCGGAGACGATGTCGTGCACGAGCTTGCGCTCGTAGGAGGACATCGGGGGCAGGGCGGCCTCGGCAGCGCCCTCCTCGATCCGCACGATGGCACGGGCGACGAGCTGGCCGAGCTCGGCCTGGCGGGCGTCGCGGGAACCGGCGATGTCGAGGATGAGCCGCGAGAATCCGCCGGTCTGGTTCTGCACCGCGAGGCGGGTGAGCTCCTGCAGCGCGGCGACGGTCTCGGGCTTGGCGAGCAGCTGGAGGTTGGTGCCGTCCTCGGCGTTCACCGAGATGTAGGCGCGTCCGTTGCGGGCGTCGATGTCGATGTCGCCGTCGATGTCGGCGATGTCGAGCAGCTCCTCGATGTAGTCGGCGGCGATGTCGCCCTCGCGGTCGAGTTCGCCGGCCGTCGGCTCGGTGGCGGTCGACGCCTCGGCGGCTTCGGTCTCCACGGTGTCCGTCTCGTCGGCGGGGGAGGAGGTGGTCTCGGTCTGCACGTCGGTCATGGCTGTCCCTACTTCTTTCCGGCCTGCTTCTTGGCGCGGTTCTTGCTCACGGGCTGAACGCGCTGAGTCGTAATGGGCTTCTCGGGCTCGGACTCCTGGACGCTCAGCACGATGGAGCCATCCTGAGCGACGAGCTTGCCCTTCTTCGCGAGGCGGGCCTCGCGGGCCTTGGCCGCGTCCGACCCGGGGGTCGGCATGTTGCGGATGACGAGGAACTGCTGGCCCATGGTCCAGATGTTCGAGGTCAGCCAGTAGAACATGACACCGAGCGGGAAGGCGAAGCCCGAGAAGAGGAAGACGAAGGGGAGCAGGTAGAGCAGGATGCGCTGCTGCTTGAACTGCGGGCTCGCCTTGGTCTCCGGCGACATGTTCTTGGAGACGATCTGGAGCTGGGTGAGGAACTGCGAACCGGTCATCAGGACGACCATCACGGCCGCGATGACCATGACGACGACCTGCGGCGGGTGCGCGTTCATCGCACCCTGGAAGCTCTGGTGCAGGGGAGCGACGCCGAACAGGCTCGCGTTTCCGAACTGCACCGCGAGCGTCTCGTTGAGCGGGCCGACGCCTGCCTTGCCGCTCTGGGCGCCGTTCAGCACCTGGAAGAGCGAGAAGAAGATCGGCATCTGCAGCAGCAGCGGGAGGCAGGAGCTGAGCGGGTTGGTGCCCGTCTTCTTGTAGAGCTCCATGGTCTCGCGCGACATCGCCTCGCGGGAGAACTGGTCCTTCTTGCCCTTGTACTTGTCCTGGATCTTCTTCAGCTGCGGCGCGACCTCGAGCATGCGGCGCTGGTTCTTGATCTGGCGCACGAAGATCGGGATGAGGGCGGCGCGGACCACCACGGTGAGTCCCACGATCGACAGCACCCAGGTGAGTCCCGCGGCCGGGTCGAGCCCGATCTGCGAGAACAGCCAGTGGAAGGCGACCAGGATCAGCTCCACGACCCATTTGATGGGCCAGAGGATCGTACCGATGATGTCCATGTCTGCTTGCTAGGCCCTTCTCTGGCTAAAGCTGCTGCCGCCCGTGGCGACGACGAATCCGAACGGAGTGACCCGGTAGCGCTGGCGCTTCTTCACGGGGACGTCATCGACCCCTCCCGCCGCCCACGGATGGCAGCGGATGATGCGGCGCACACCGAGGACGCTCCCGACCACCACACCGTGCTGCTGGATGGCCTGGAGTGTGTAGGCCGAGCACGACGGGTAGTAACGGCAGACGTCTCCGTAGAGCGGCGAGATGACCGCCCGGTACGCCCGCAGGATCAGCACGGCGACGTTCCGCGGAACGAGCAGAACTGCGGTGATCGCGGCGTACATGGACGGACGTTGCCCTTTTATCTGGTGGAGCTACGACGGACGTAGCGGCTGACGGCTCGGGTGAGCTCTTCGTGCAGGGTAGCCCACCGGGCCTCCGCAGAAGCTGGTAATGCTCTGATCACGATGTCCACTCCGCCCACCGTCCCGGCGCTCTCTCGGAGAGTCGGGAGCACCTCGTACGCAGCTGCCTTGAGGCGGCGGCGCACCAGATTGCGGCGCACGGCGTTACCGACCGTCTTGCTCACGATAAAACCGAATCGCACCACGTCGGGATCGGCGTTCGGACGGACGTACGCGATGGTGTTGTCCGCCGTGAAGCGGGAACCCTTGCGCACCGTCGCCCGGTAGTCCGCCCCCCGCGTGATGCGATTGGCTTTCGCGAGCACCGGTCGGTACTACGCCGAGAGCTTCTCGCGGCCCTTGGAGCGACGGGCCGAGAGGATGGCGCGGCCGGCACGCGTGCGCATGCGGAGGCGGAAGCCGTGGGTCTTGGCGCGCTTGCGGTTGTTCGGCTGGAACGTTCTCTTGCTCATAATCTCTATCTCCGTGGTGGTGTCTTCGCAGGCCGGTGCTGATGGATATCGCCAGCACGGGGAGGCCAGAAAAGTTTCAGGGCAGCCTGAACGGCTGAAGTCAACTGATTAAAACTACGGCCTATAAAGGACCGAGGTCAAACCGATCGAGTCAAATCCACTGATTATGCACGGGATTTGCAGGATCCGTCGCGACGACGCGCCGTGCATCCGCGACGTATTCCACGAGTCGAATTTGATCCACAACCTGTGGACAAGTTACCGTGAGGACCAAAGTTATCCCCAGCCTGAGTCAAAAAGGCCGGGGATCACTACGGTATTGCACACACGGCAGTGGATAACTCTGTGCATACCCACCGACGGCACATCTGCCGCAGCCTGACTCGAGCCCTCCGGGGGACGACTCGTCTCCGTCGGGCGACGGCATCCACATGAGAACGAAGACGGGGAACGATGGCAGGCGGCGAAGAGTCCATTTCTGCGGCATGGCAGTCCGTGCTGGGAAAGCTCGAGACGGACGACCGCATCACCCCGCAGCTCTACGGATTCCTCAGCCTGGTCGAGCCCAAGGGCATCATGGCCGGAACCTTCTATCTGGAGGTGCCGAACGAGTTCACGCGCGGGATGATCGAGCAGCGCAGCCGCGTCCCTCTCCTGAGCGCGATCGGCGCCCTCGACGAGACCCTCGCCGTCAACACCTTCGCGATCGTCGTCAATCCCGAGATCCAGCAGGAGACGATGGCCGGCCCGGTCGAGCCGGAGCCCGCCCCCTACCTCGAGAACGCCTCGCCGATGGTCTCCCCTCCGACCGAGATCACGGCGCCCCCGCGCAACGGCGACACCCGCCTCAACTCCAAGTACAGCTTCGACAACTTCGTCATCGGCCAGTCGAACCGATTCGCGCACGCGGCCGCGGTCGCCGTGGCCGAAGCCCCCGCCAAGGCGTACAACCCCCTCTTCATCTACGGGGATTCCGGGCTCGGCAAGACGCACCTCCTCCACGCCATCGGCCACTACGCGATGAGCCTCTACCCCGGCATCCGCGTCCGGTACGTGTCGAGCGAGGAGTTCACCAACGACTTCATCAACTCGATCGCCAACAACCGCGGCTCCTCGTTCCAGGCGCGGTACCGCAACATCGACATCCTGCTGATCGACGACATCCAGTTCCTCCAGCGCGCGGTCGAGACGCAGGAGGCGTTCTTCCACACGTTCAACACGCTGCACGACCACAACAAGCAGGTGGTCATCACCAGCGACCTGCCGCCGAAGCACCTCACCGGCTTCGAGGACCGCATGCGCTCGCGCTTCGAGTGGGGCCTCATCACCGACGTCCAGGTGCCCGACCTCGAGACCCGCATCGCCATCCTGCGCAAGAAGGCGCAGAGCGAGAAGATCCAGGTGCCGGACGACATCCTCGAGTTCATGGCGTCGAAGGTGTCGAGCAACATCCGCGAACTGGAGGGGACGCTCATCCGCGTTACCGCGTTCGCGAGCCTCAACCGCACCCCGGTCGACATGCCCCTGGTGCAGACGGTGCTGAAGGACCTGATCACGCTCGACGACGACAACGTGATCGCGCCGACCGACATCATCACCAACACCGCCGAGTACTTCAAGCTCAGCGTCGACGACCTCTATGGCTCCAGCCGCTCGCAGGCCGTCGCGACCGCCCGCCAGATCGCCATGTACCTGTGCCGTGAGCTGACGAACCTCTCCCTGCCGAAGATCGGCCAGCTGTTCGGCGGCCGCGACCACACCACGGTGATGTACGCCAACAAGAAGATCAGCGAGCTCATGAAGGAGCGGCGCTCGATCTACAACCAGGTCACCGAGTTGACCAGCCGGATCAAGCAGAACCACCGCTACGGGAAGTAGCCCTCGGACGCGCGCCACGCCGTCGAGGTCGGATCGGTTATCCACAATTTCATCCCCAGAGTGGGGAGAGATCGTTATTAACACGTGTGGATAACTTGTGGAGAAGTTACGGAAACTCCGCCGATTAATGGGGACGAACGCCTCGGGCCTGTGAAAAGCGCCTCGGAGCGCGATCGGCCGTCCGGCTTGTGAACAAGCGGATTCCTCAGGTCATCAACAGGGCGAGCCCCCGCGGTTCCCTGTGATTTCCTGGTCTCAACAGAGTTATCCACAGTTTCCACAGCGGTTAACACGATTAATGATTAACTCTTCTCAGTTAAGGCCGGTCGACAACCTCAAGCGCTCGATCGAATGACAACTTCGCGCCCAGAGGGCAAGCGCTAGGATTCTTTCGATCCGTATCCGTCGGCTGGCAGGGGTGTCTTCGTGAAGTTCCAAGCAAACCGGGATGTCTTCAGCGAGGCCGTCTCCTTCGCAGTGAAGCTCCTTCCGCAGCGGACGACACTGCCCATCCTCAGCGGCGTTCTCATCGAGACGACCGACACGGGCCTCCAGCTCTCCTCCTTCGACTACGAGGTCTCTGCCCAGACGCAGATCCCCGCCGAGGTGGAGGAGCCGGGCCGCGTGCTCGTCTCCGGTCGCCTCCTGGCCGAGATCGCGTCGAAGCTTCCGAACGCACCCGTGCAGTTCTCGACCGACGAGTCGAAGATCAGCGTGCGCGCCGGATCGGCCAACTTCACGCTGCTCTCCATGCCCGTCGAGGAATACCCGAGCATCCCCCAGGTCAGCGGGGAAGCGGGACTCGTCCCGGCCGAGGAGTTCTCGGAGGCGGTCGCCCAGGTCGGCGTCGCAGCCTCGCGCGACGATGTGACCCCGGTCATCACCGGCGTCCAGCTCGAGGTGGGCGACAACACGCTCGGCCTCGTGGCGACCGACCGCTACCGCGTCGCCATCCGCCAGATCGACTGGGACAACGGCACCACCTCGGGCGAGACCCAGACCGCGCTGGTCCCGGCCCGCACGCTCACCGAGATCGGCAAGACGTTCGGCCACAGCGGGACCGTGTCCGTCTCGATCACCAACCGCGACGACCGCGAGCTCATCGCGTTCACGGCCGACAAGAAGACCGTGACCTCGCTCCTGATCAAGGGCAACTTCCCGCCCGTACGCCGGCTCTTCCCCGAGCAGGTCGACAACTACGCGGTGCTCAACACCGCCGAGCTCATCGAGGCGACCCGCCGCGTGGCCCTCGTGCTGGAGCGCGAGGCCGCGCTCCGCTACACCTTCACCGCCGACGGACTGACGCTGGAAGCGATCGGCTCCGAGCAGGCTCAAGCATCCGAGAGCATCGACGCTCTCCTCACAGGCCAGGAGACCGTGGTTTCATTGAAGCCGCAGTTCCTGCTCGATGGTCTCGGTGCCGTGCACTCCGAATTCGTGCGCATCTCCTTCACCAAGACCGAGAACCCCAACAAACCGGGACCTGTGCTCATCACGAGCCAGACCTCCAAGGACCAGGCGGGCTCGGACTCCTACAAGTACCTGCTGCAGCCCAACCTGCTCCTGCGCTAGGACACGGTCCCACTCCACGAGAGAAGAAGGACAATCATGCACATCGGCCTCATCGGTCTCGGACGCATGGGCAACAACATGCGTGCCCGCCTCGAGAAGAACGACATCGAGGTCACCGGCTACGACACCAACCCCGAGGTGTCGGATGTCGCCACCCTGGCCGACCTGGTCGCCGCGCTCCCCGCGCCGCGCACGGTCTGGGTCATGGTGCCGGCCGGCGAGATCACCGATAACGTCATCCGCGACCTGGAGCCGCTGCTGGAGAAGGGCGACCTCGTCATCGACGGCGGCAACTCCCGCTTCACCGAGGACTTCAAACACGCCGAGCTGCTCGCCCCCAAGGGCATCGACTTCATGGACGCCGGCGTCTCCGGCGGCATCTGGGGCCTCGAGAACGGCTACGGCCTGATGGTCGGCGGCAGCAAGGAGCAGGTCGAGCGGGTCATGCCGGTCTTCGACGCGCTGCGCCCGGAAGGTCCGCGCGAGGAGGGCTTCGTCCACGTCGGCGACGTGGGCGCCGGCCACTACGCGAAGATGGTGCACAACGGCATCGAGTACGCGCTGATGCAGGCGTACGCCGAGGGCTACGAGCTGCTGGACACGCGCAAGGACATCATCCACGACGTCACCGGCACCTTCAAGGCCTGGCAGCGCGGCACCGTCGTGCGCTCCTGGCTGCTCGACCTCCTGGTGCGCGCGCTCGAGCAGGACCCGGAGTTCGAGCACATCGAAGGCTTCGTCCAGGACTCGGGCGAGGGTCGCTGGACCGTGGAGGAGGCGCTCAACAACGCCGTCCCCGTGCCGACGATCAGCGCCTCGATCTTCGCCCGCTTCGTCTCCCGTCAGACGGACTCGCCCGCCATGAAGGCCGTCGCCGCGCTGCGCAACCAGTTCGGCGGCCACGCGGTGAAGGCCGTCGACTGACGAGCTAACCCTCTGTGCGAGTTACACATCTCTCCCTGACCGACTTCCGCAACTACCGCACCGCGGAAGTGCCGTTCGCGGCCGGCGCGAATCTCTTCGTCGGCCGCAACGGCCAGGGAAAGACGAATCTGGTCGAGTCGCTCGGCTACCTGAGCACCCTCGGGTCGCATCGGGTGTCGAGCGACCAGGCCATGATCCGCAAGGGGGCGGACGCTGCGATCGTCCGCTCCCGGATCCAGCACGAGGGGCGCGAGCTCCTCGTGGAGGTGCAGCTCAACCGGAGCTCACCCAACCGCGCGCAGGTCAACCGCGGCGCCATCAAGCCGCGCGAACTGCCGCGCTACTTCTCGAGTGTGCTCTTCGCTCCGGAGGATCTCGCCCTCGTGCGCGGCGAACCGGGCATCCGGCGCCGGTTTCTCGATCAACTCCTGATCCAGCGCAATCCCCGGTACGCGGCGGTGATCGCCGACTACGAGCGCGTGCTCAAGCAGCGCAACACCCTGCTGAAGTCGGCCCGCGCCTCCCGGATCAAGGCGGACCAGCTCGGGACGCTCGACATCTGGGACGACCGCCTGGTGGCGCTCGGTTCCGAGCTGATCGACGCGCGCCTGGATCTGGTCGCCCGGCTCAGCGACCCGCTCGTCTCCGCCTACCGCTCCGTCGCCGGCGACGACCACCACCCGCGCCTGCTGCCGCAGCTGACGATCCGCGGTGCGCACGTGGAGGACGACGACGATGACGACGCGGAGCCGGTAACCGACTCATCCGGTGTCGACACCGCCACCGTCTTCCGGCAGGGGCTCGCGGACGTGCGGCCCAAGGAGCTCGAGCGCGGTCTGACCCTGGTCGGCCCGCATCGCGACGACGTCCTTTTCGAGCTCAACGGCCTGCCGGCCAAGGGATACGCGAGCCACGGCGAGTCCTGGTCGTTCGCCCTCGCGCTCAAGCTGGCGTCGGCCGAGCTCCTGCGGCACGAGTCCAGCACCGGAGACCCGGTGCTCATCCTCGACGACGTCTTCGCCGAGCTCGACCAGGCCCGCCGGCGGATGCTTGCAACCGCCGTAGCCGGTTACGAGCAGGTGCTCATCACGGCCGCGGTGCTCGACGACGTGCCTCCCGAGCTCGCCGCCCACACGGTCCGGATCGAGGCCGGGGCGGTGGTGGAGGCCACGGATGCCTGAGCGCACCGGCCCCACCGAGGCGAGCATCGTCTACCTCCGGATGAAGGAGCTCTTCACCGGGACCGCGTCGCGCCGCCGCACTCGCGTGCGCCCCGATGAGGTCGGCGGGAGCAAGCCGTTCACCGCGGGCCGCGACCCCCGCGGGCTCGGCGACGTGGTCGACGCCCTCGCATCGCAGCTCGGCTGGACCTCCGCGCTCGCCCAGTCCGACCTCCTCGAAGGATGGCGCGATCTGGCCGGCGAGGAGACGGCCAAGCACGCCATCCCGGACGCCATCACGGACGGCGTGCTGGTGGTGCGCTGCGAGTCGACGGCGTGGGCGACACAGCTGCGCATGATGCGCTCGGAACTGCTCGTGCGCATCGGCGAGAGGTTTCCCGACGCGGACATCCAGTCGATCCGCTTTCAAGGGCCGGACGCCCCCACCTGGAAACGCGGTCCCAGGTCGATTCCAGGGCGCGGCCCACGCGATACTTACGGCTGAGTGCACAAAAGAGGTAGACCGAGCGAAGAAAACGCGTCAGAAGGGCATTTTCCGCCATTTCTCCAGTCGGCTCTTGGTAGAATGGAGAGTCACTGTTGAGTGCGGTCAGGAGCCTAATTTCATATGACGACGGAACCGAACAGCGCCGAGACGGATCACGAGTACGGCGCGAATGAGATCCAGGTCCTCGAGGGTCTCGAAGCGGTCCGCAAGCGACCCGGAATGTACATCGGCTCCACCGGTCCACGAGGTCTCCACCACCTCGTCTACGAGATCGTCGACAACTCCGTCGACGAGGCGCTCGCGGGGCACGCCGACAACATCGAGGTGACCATCCTCCCCGACGGCGCCGTGCGCGTCGTCGACAACGGCCGTGGCATCCCGGTCGACGAGCACCCCGTGCAGAAGAAGTCGACCGTGGAGGTCGTGCTCACCATCCTGCACGCCGGCGGCAAGTTCGGCGGCGGCGGTTACGCGGTCTCCGGCGGTCTGCACGGCGTCGGCAGCTCGGTAGTCAACGCGCTCTCGTCGCGACTCGACATCGAGGTCTACCGGCAGGGCTCGGTCTGGCGGCAGAGCTACCGCGACGGTGTGCCGCAGGCACCGCTCGAGCAGGGCGAGGCATCCGACCGCACGGGCACGACGATCACGTTCTGGCCCAGCGCCGAGACGTTCGAGACCACGGTCTTCGACTACGACACGCTGCGCACGCGGTTCCAGCAGATGGCGTTCCTGAACAAGGGACTGCGCATCGCGATCACCGACGAGCGGAGCGATCTCGGCGAGGTCGAGCCCGTCGAGGGCGAGGTCGTCGACGGCGAGGTCGCCGAGGAGTTCACCCCGCGCAGCGAGGTGTTCCTCTACGAGCAGGGCCTCACCGACTACGTCCACTACCTCAACTCCGCCAAGAAGGCGGAGGTCGTGCACGACGAGATCATCTCGTTCGAGTCCGAGGACACCGAGCGCAAGATCGCACTCGAGGTGGCCATGCAGTGGACCACGAGCTACAACGAGAGCGTCTTCACCTACGCGAATACGATCAACACGCACGAGGGAGGCACGCACGAGGAAGGATTCCGCGCTGCGCTGACGACCCTCGTCAACAAGTACGCCCGCGAGAAGAACATCCTCAAGGAGAAGGACGACAACCTCTCCGGCGACGACGTGCGCGAGGGTCTGACCGCGGTCGTGTCCGTGAAGCTGTCCGAGCCGCAGTTCGAGGGCCAGACCAAGACCAAGCTCGGCAACACGGAGGCCAAGGCGTTCGTGCAGAAGGTCGTCGGCGACCAGCTGGGCGACTGGTTCGACCGCAACCCGAACCAGGCCAAGGACATCATCCGCAAGGCTCTGCAGGCCGCGACCGCTCGTCTCGCCGCCCGCAAGGCGCGCGAGACCGCACGGCGCAAGGGACTCCTCGAGAGCGGCGGAATGCCCGGCAAGCTCAAGGACTGCCAGTCGAAGGACCCGACGGTCTCCGAGATCTTCATCGTCGAGGGCGACTCGGCCGGCGGCTCCGCCGTGCAGGGCCGAAACCCCGAGACGCAGGCGATCCTCCCGCTGCGCGGCAAGATCCTGAACGTCGAGAAGGCCCGGCTCGACCGCGCCCTCGCCAACAACGAGGTGCAGGCGATGATCACGGCGTTCGGCGCCGGCATCGGCGAGGACTTCAACCCCGAGAAGGCGCGGTACCACAAGATCGTGCTCATGGCCGACGCCGACGTCGACGGCCAGCACATCACCACGCTGCTGCTCACCCTGCTGTTCCGCTACATGCGCCCGCTGGTCGACCTCGGCTACGTGTACCTCGCGCAGCCGCCGCTCTACCGCCTGAAGTGGTCGAACGCCGAGCACCAGTACGTCTACTCCGACCGGGAGCGCGACGCGTACCTGGCCGACGGCCTCGCCGCCGGCAAGCGCATCCCGAAGGACAACGGCGTGCAGCGCTACAAGGGTCTGGGCGAGATGGACTACAAGGAGCTGTGGGAGACCACCATGAACCCGGAGTCGCGCACGCTGCTCCAGGTGACGCTCGACGATGCGGCCGCGGCCGACGAGATCTTCGCCACCCTGATGGGCGAGGACGTCGAATCGCGCCGCTCGTTCATCCAGAAGAACGCGAAGGACGTGCGCTTCCTTGACATCTGATGAGACCGGAATCCCGGGAGAAGAGAACATCGTGACCGACGAAGAGACCGCCGCCGGCGCAGGTTTCGGCATCCACGGCCGCATCGACCAGGTCGACCTGCAGTCCGAGATGCAGCGCTCCTACCTCGACTACGCGATGAGCGTCATCGTGGGCCGCGCGCTCCCGGAGGTGCGCGACGGCCTGAAGCCGGTGCACCGCCGCGTGATCTACGCCATGTTCGACGGCGGGTACCGCCCCGACAAGGCGTTCTCGAAGTGCGCCCGCGTCGTCGGCGACGTGATGGGCCAGTTCCATCCGCACGGCGACTCGGCGATCTACGACGCGCTCGTGCGACTCGTGCAGCCGTGGAGCCTCCGCTACCCGCTCGCGCTCGGCCAGGGCAACTTCGGCTCGCCGGGCAACGACGGCGCCGCGGCCCCGCGATACACCGAGACGAAGATGGCGCCGCTCGCGCTCGAGATGGTCCGCGACATCGACGAGGAGACCGTCGACTTCCAGGACAACTACGACGGCCGCACCCAGGAGCCGGCCGTGCTCCCGGCCCGGTTCCCGAACCTGCTGGTCAACGGCTCGGTCGGCATCGCGGTCGGCATGGCCACGAACATCCCGCCGCACAACCTCCGCGAGGTCGCGGACGGTGCGCTCTGGCACCTCGCCAACCCCGACGCGTCCCGCGAGGAGCTCCTGGAGGAGCTGATCAAGCGGATCAAGGGACCGGACTTCCCGACCGGCGCGCAGATCCTCGGCGTCAAGGGCATCCAGGACACCTACCGCACCGGCCGCGGCTCCATCACGATGCGCGCGGTGGTCAGCATCGAGGAGATCCAGGGGCGCGTCTGCCTGGTCGTCACCGAGCTGCCGTACCAGGTGAACCCGGACAACCTCGCGATCAAGATCGCGGAGCTGGTGAAGGACGGCCGCGTCGGCGGCATCGCCGACATCCGCGACGAGACCTCGGGCCGCACCGGTCAGCGCCTCGTGATCGTGCTGAAGCGCGACGCGGTCGCCAAGGTCGTGCTGAACAACCTGTACAAGCACACACAGCTGCAGGAGAACTTCGGCGCGAACATGCTGGCGATCGTGGACAACGTCCCGCGCACGCTCGCGCTCGACGGCTTCATCACCGCCTGGGTCGACCACCAGATCGAGGTCATCGTCCGGCGCACCCGGTACCGGCTGCGCAAGAAGGAGGAGCGGGCGCATATCCTGCGCGGCTACCTCAAGGCGCTCGACGCGCTCGACGAGGTCATCGCCCTCATCCGCCGGTCGCCCACCGTCGAGGACGCGCGGGAGGGTCTGAAGACCCTGCTCGACGTCGACGACATCCAGGCCGACGCGATCCTGACCATGCAGCTGCGCCGTCTCGCCGCCCTCGAGCGTCAGAAGATCATCGAGGAGCACGACCAGATCGAGCTCGAGATCGCCGAGCTCAAGGCCATCCTCGAGGACCCGACGCGTCAGCGCACGATCGTCAGCGAGGAGCTCACCGAGATCGTCGATCGCTTCGGCGACGACCGCCGCACCGAGATCATGTTCGGCTTCGACGGCGACATGAGCGTCGAGGATCTCATCCCCGAAGAGGAGATGGTGGTCACCGTCACCCGCGGCGGCTACATCAAGCGCACCCGCAGCGACAACTACCGGTCGCAGCACCGCGGCGGCAAGGGCGTCAAGGGCGCCCAGCTGCGCGGCGAGGACGTCGTCGATCACTTCTTCGTGACGACGACGCACCACTGGCTCCTCTTCTTTACGAACAAGGGCCGCGTCTACCGCGCCAAGGCGTACGAGGTGCAGGAGGCCGGTCGCGACGCGAAGGGTCAGCACGTCGCCAACCTGCTCGCGATGCAGCCGGACGAGGAGATCGCCGAGATCCTGGACATCCGGGACTACGAGGCCGCGAAGTACCTGGTGCTCGCGACCCGCGACGGCCTCATCAAGAAGACCGCGCTGAGCGAGTACGACACCAACCGCTCCGGCGGCATCATCGCGATCAAGCTCCGCGAGGAGGACGAGCTCGTCTCGGCCCTGCTCGTGGAGGAGGACTCCGACCTGCTGCTCGTCTCGCGCAAGGGCATGTCGATCCGCTTCACCGCCAGCGACGAGGCGCTGCGCCCCATGGGCCGCTCCACCTCCGGCGTGATCGGGATGCACTTCCGCGGCGAGGACAGCCTGCTCGACGCGTCCGTCGTCTCGGATGAGGGCTACGTCTTCGTGGTGACCGAGGGAGGCTACGCCAAGCGCACCTCCGCCGACCAGTACCGCCTCCAGGGGCGCGGTGGTCTGGGCATCAAGGTGGCCAAGCTGAGCGACGATCGAGGCGATCTCGTGGGTGCTCTGATCGTGGACGAGGACGACGAGGTCTTGGTGGTTCTTGCCAGCGGCAAGGTGGTACGCTCTGCCGTGGCCGAGGTACCTGCCAAGGGCCGCGACACCATGGGTGTCGTCTTTGCACGTTTCGCCGAGACCGACAAGATCATCGCTCTGGCAAAGAACACCGAACGAAACCTCGATTCGCAGGATCCAGCGGATGACCAGCCTGATGGGTCAGAATCGGAGGCCGTCGGGAAGGAAGAGACCGTAGATGAGCAGTAGCGTCGCCGAGAAACTGGCCAAGAAGTCGTCGCGCCGGCCCGCATCCTCCAAGCAGGTGCGGCTCAAGCTGGTGTACATCGACTTCTGGTCGACCGTGAAGCTCTCGTTCCTCGCCGGCATCTGCCTCGCGATCATCGCGGTGGTCGGGACCTTCCTGATCTGGACGGTGCTCGACCGCACCGGCATCTTCGATCAGGTGAACAGCCTGGTCAAGGACATCTCCGGAGCCGGAGGCGGCGACCTGCGCGCCGTGCTCGGCCTCGGCCAGGTGATGGGCTTCTCGCTCGTGGTGGCCGTCCTCGACATCGTCGTGGTCACCGCTCTCGGCGCGGTCTTCGCGCTCCTCTACAACCTTTCCGTGAAGATCACCGGCGGCCTGCTCGTCGGCTTCACCAACAACTGACGGATCGAGCCCCACTCGATTTCGTTTGCGGTGACAGATCAGGTACCCTCTAATCTGTTGCCCATTCGGGGATATAGCTCAGGCGGTTAGAGCGCTTCGCTGATAACGAAGAGGTCCGAGGTTCAAGTCCTCGTATCCCCACCATTCACCCTCCCGGGGCCTTAGCTCAGTTGGTAGAGCGCCTGCTTTGCAAGCAGGATGTCAGGAGTTCGAATCTCCTAGGCTCCACCCTCAGCCGGCGGCACGATCGCCCGCGTCGGGAACGGACTCGAGTACGAGACGCTCGTCGTCACGCTGCCGAGTGTCCCGATCTTCCCGCTCACGTGCTCCAGGTGCCGCATCGATGTCGCCACGACCTTCAGGATGAAGCAGTCGTCTCCCGTGACGTGGTGCGCCTCCACCACCTCGGGCGTCTCGGCGAGGACCTCGTGCAGCGGGCCGTAGACGCTGCTGGGATAGCGCAGCCGGAGGAACGCGAGGATGCCGTAGCCCAGTCGCTCGGGATCGACGACCGCGCGATAGCCGCCGATGACGCCGGCCTCCTCGAGCCGGCGGACCCGCTCGGCGACTGCGCTGCCCGACATGTGGACAGTGCGGGCGAGTTCGGCGATCGACTGGCGGCCGTCGCGTTGCAGCTCGGCGAGGAGAGCGCGATCGACGGCGTCGGCGGTGAATGGGGGATTCGCGGACATGGCGCGATTCTGCCACGGGAAACCCGGTGATCCCGGCCGAACGCCGTGGATCGTCTGTTCAGATCGCGGATCCGCTTCTCTAACGTGGTGTGCATGACCGACAGCTCAGAGGCATCCCGCCACTTCGCCGCCAAGCTCCGCTTCGAGACCGACCCCTCCGACGTCCGTTCGGCGCAGGAGGCCGGCGAGACGTTCGTCCTGATCGACAGCCGAGGCGAGGAGGCGTGGCGGCAAGGACGCGCGGTCGGCGCCCTCCACCTGCCGACGGCCGAGATCGCCGGACGGGCAGCGGACCTCGTGCCGGCCGGGACACCGGTCGTCGTCTACTGCTGGGGTCCGGGCTGCAACGGGTCGACGAAGGCGGCGCTCGCCTTCAGTCTGCTCGGCTACGAGGTGCGCGAGATGATCGGCGGGTTCGAGTACTGGGCGCGCGAAGGTTTCCCGGTCGAGGACGACCACGGGGTGGTGACGCGTGCCGCGGACCCGCTGACCGCTCCGGTCGACGGGGTCAGCTGCGCGTGCTGAGTCCGGAGCGGGCCGCTACTTGAGCAGCCGGGACAGCACGCGGTCGGCGAGCGGCTTGCCGCCGGTCTGACAGGTCGGGCAGTACTGCAGGGTGGAGTCGGCGAAGATCACCTGCCGGATGGTGTCGCCGCACACGGGACACGCCTGACCCGTGCGGCCGTGAACGCGCAGGCCGGACTTCTTCTCGCTCTTGAGTTCGGAAGCGGCGAGACCGTCCGCTCTCGCCAGCGCATCGCGGAGGGTGGACTGGACGGCGGCGTACAGCCGGTCGAGCTCGTCCTCGGACAGGGCGGCGGGCTTGAAGGGCGACATCTTCGCCACGTGCAGGATCTCGTCCGAGTAGGCGTTGCCGATGCCGGCGATCAGGGACTGGTTGCGCAGGACTCCCTTGAGCTGCGCGCGACCCTGCTGCGCGAGGATCCCGGCGAAGACCTCACGGGTGAAGGCGGGGTCGAGCGGATCCGGCCCCAGCCGTGCGACGCCCGGGACCTCGGCCGGGTCGCGCACCACGGAGATCGAGAGGCTCTTCTTGGTGCCGGCCTCGGTGATGTCGAGTCCGGTCCCGTCGTCGAGCACGAGTCGTGCGGCGAGCGGCCCCTTCCCGGGACGCCCGGTGGGTGGAGGCGGCGGCGCATCCCGCCAGCGGATCCATCCCGCCCGGGCGAGGTGGATGACGACGTGGAGGTCGCCGGCCGCGATGTCGAGGAACTTGCCGTGCCGGGTGACGCCGGCGATCGTCAGCCCGTGAAGCGCATCCACCGGGGGATCGAACGTCTTGAGGGCCGCGAACGCAACGATGCTCAGTCGGTCGATGACGCGACCGGCCAGTCGCGCGTCGAGGTCGGCGGCGAGTGCTGTGACTTCCGGAAGTTCGGGCACCACCCCAGTCTGCCCTTCTCCTCCGACAACGGCAGTAGGGTGTCGGCATGGATATCAGGGTTGCGGCATACGGAGTCATCGTCGACAACGACCGCATCCTCCTCGCGCACTGGAACGAAGGGGGACGCTCCGGCTGGACGCTCCCCGGCGGAGGGATCGATCCGGGCGAGGATCCGGTGGACGCCGTGGTGCGGGAGATCGCCGAGGAGACCGGCTATGCGGCGCAGGCGGGAGAGCTGCTGGGGATCGACTCGAAGATCGTCCCTGCCGAGCAGAGGTTCACGCCGGACTCGGGACCGCTGCACGCGCTCCGCATCATCTACCGGGCCTCGGTCACCGGGGGCAAGCTCAGGAACGAGCTCGACGGCTCCACGGACGAGGCCGCCTGGTTCGCGCTGACGGGCATCCCTAACCGGCGGGTCGACCTCGTCGACGTCGCACTCGGGATGGCGGGGCTGCGCTGACCGCACGCCGACGACGCGCCCGCGTCAGACGGTGACGACGTCGCGGCGCTCGCTCGGGATGATGATCCACATCGCGATGTAGGCGATGAACTGCGGGCCGGGCAGTAGGCACGACAGCAGGAAGAGCACGCGGACCGTGGTGGGCGTGAGCCCGAACCGCTGCGCCAGCCCGGCGCAGACGCCGCCGAGGACACGGCCCTGAAGTGGACGCTGGAGGATGTTCATGACTCCAGCATCGCGTCCCGATGCCCTGCCCACCATCGGGGAAACCCCCCAATCCACCCCGGGGCGAACCCCGGGGTGGATTGTCGTCCAAGTTGGAGGGACTACTCCGCAGCGGGAGCGGTGGGCTCCTCGTCGGCGACCCACAGCTCGTCGTCGGCGCGGAACGTCTGCCAGACCGCGTAGAGCAGCCCGGCGGCCGCGACGACCCCGAGGCCGATCGCGATCACGGTGCCGGCGCCCGGGCCGGACTTCTGCGGAGCGACCTGCACCTTGCGGGTGAGCTCCTTGCGCGCCTTGGTGAAGTCGCCGTTGAACGCCGCAGCGCGTGCCGCGCGGGCGTGGTCGACCACCGAGAGCGCGGTGCCGACGGCGGAGCCCACGGCGGGGATCACATCGCCGACGATGCGGTCGCGTGCCACACCGGCCACGTGACCGGCGGTGTGCGCGGCCGTCTGGGCGGCAGGACGCACGTAGGAGTCGTAGCCGTCACGGACGCGCGGTGCGATCTCCTCGCGGGTGTAGTAGGCGGCCTGCTTGCGGGCTTCGGCGGCGACGGCGTTCGCGTTCGCGAGCACCTCCTGCTGCTTGCCCCACAGCTCCTCCGCGCTGCTGCGCAGTCGCTTGAGCTCCTTCTTGCGCTTCCGTGTCAGGCTCATTCTGGACCTCCATTGCGTCGGAATAGCGAACCGTCTCCATCTTGCCACCGAAAGGGCTGGGGATGGACCGAGAGGTGAAGTCCTCTGCCGATCACCAGCTAACCCCCTGTGCAAGAATTGGTGTCATGTCTAAGCACACCGCCGTCGCCACTCTCCACACCAACTACGGAGACATCAAGGTCAACCTCTTCGGCAACCACGCGCCGAAGACGGTGCGCAACTTCGTCGGCCTGGCGACCGGTGAGACCGAGTGGACCCACCCGGCCACCGGCGAGAAGACCAGCACGCCGCTCTACGACGGCGTGATCTTCCACCGCATCATCCCGGGCTTCATGATCCAGGGCGGCGACCCGCTCGGCCAGGGCATCGGCGGACCGGGCTACCAGTTCGACGACGAGATCAGCCCCGAGCTCGACTTCACCCAGCCGTACATGCTCGCGATGGCCAACGCCGGCATCCAGGGCGGGCACGGCACCAACGGCTCGCAGTTCTTCATCACCGTCGGCCCGACCACGTGGCTGCAGGGCAAGCACTCCATCTTCGGCGAGGTCGCCGACGACGCGTCGCGCAAGATCGTCGACAAGCTGGCCGAGGTCCCGACGGACGCCCGTGACCGGCCGCTCGACGACGTCGTCATCGAGTCGGTCGAGATCGAGCAGGTCTGAGACCGGACGGGCGAGTCGGAAGAATGTCTCAGCCCGTCGACGCGCGAGCGAGCTACTGCTACCGCCACCCCGATCGCGTCAGCTACGTGCTGTGCCAGCGGTGCGGGCGCACGATCTGCGGTGAGTGCCAGACACCCGGCGCGGTCGGATTCGTCTGCCCGGAGTGCATGGCCGAGCAGCGCGCCACCGCGCCCAAGACCAAGCCGGCCTGGATCCCGCGCCTGACGGGTGCGGGAGCGCCGGTCGTCACCTACGCGATCATCGCGGTGTGCGTGGTGGTGTTCATCCTCCAGTCGCTGCCGGTGATCGGCACGCAGGTCACGCAGGCGATCCAGTACGCGGGCGTGTACTCCGATCCGCGTGCGTTCGAGCCGTGGCGGATGCTGACCTCGGTGTTCGCGCACGCGAGCATCATTCACATCCTGCTGAACATGTACACGCTGTGGATCTTCGGCAGCATCCTCGAGCCGATGCTCGGCCGGCTGCGCTTCCTCGGGCTGTTCCTGATCAGCGGGTTCGCCGGCTCGGTGGGCGTGCTGCTGCTGGGCAACCCGTTGCAGCCCGTGGTGGGCGCGTCGGGTGCGATCTTCGGCATGTTCGGCGCGTTTTTCATCATCCAACGACGACTGGGCGGCAATGCCACGCAGATCCTCGTCCTGGTCGCGCTCAACATCGGCATCGGCTTCCTCCCCGGGCTCAACATCGCCTGGCAGGCGCACGTCGGCGGCCTGATCGGCGGTGTGCTGGTGGGCCTGATCTACGTGGAGACGCGCAGGGCCTCGCGGCGCGCGCTCCAGCTGCCGCTCGTCATCGTCCTGAGCGTCCTGCTGATCGCACTGAGCCTGATCCGCTTCCTCTGAGCCGGTTTCCCCAGGCGCCCACAAGGCGTGGATAAGTTATCCACAGGGTTGTTAACAGTGGGGATAATTACACCCGTGTAACTCTCCACAGGCTTATTAACACTGGGGAGAACGGCCCCCGTCGAGTTGTCCTCAGTGTGGATAACAGGCTGTGGACAACTGTGGAAACGAAAGAAGCCCGGTCCTCGACGGACCGGGCTTCTCGACGCGCAGCGTCAGTGCAGGGGAGGGGCGTCAACGCCACCTGGTGGTCATGAGGAAGCCGATGAAGGCGATGCCGAAGCCGACGAGGATGTTCCAGGCGCCGAGGGCCGGGATCGGGTACTCGTTCTGGCTCACGTAGAAGACGATGATCCAGACCAGCCCGAGCAGCATGAAGCCGAACATGACCGGCTTGAACCAGACGGGGTTGGGCGCCTCCTCACCGGAGGCGGCGGCGGTCCGCGCGGGGCGCTCGGGCTTGATCTTCGACTTGCTGCGTGCCATAGCACCACAGTGTAGCGGGACCGGTCTGAGGGTTCCGCCAGCTTTTCCTCTTAGAATCTGTCATATGGCCGACCCGACCGAACCCGAACTGCGACGCCCGCGTGGCGCCGAGCGGCGTGACGGCCGGAGTCAGAAGCCGGCGAAGGCCCGCAAGCCCCCGCGCCGCCCGACCGTGGTCGGGGTTCTCGGCGAGCTGCTGATCACCGCGGGCGTGCTCGTCCTGCTCTTCCTCGGGTGGCAGATGTGGTGGAACAACCTCGTCGTCGACAGCCAGCAGAGCTCCGCGGCCGCGACCCAGAGCCAGAAGTGGATCGACGACGCGATCAAGGCGCCGCGACCGACCCCGACGCCGGACGCCTCGGGCGTCACGAACATCCCGGTCATGGCGCAGCCGGCCGACTACGAGGCGTTCGCGGTCATCTACATCCCGCGCCTCGGCCCCGACTGGAAGCGCACGATCCGCCAGACCGTCGACGTGGAGAAGGTGCTCAACAGCTACACCGCCGGCGTCGGCCACTACGCGGACACCCAGATGCCCGGGCAGGTCGGCAACTTCGCCGTCGCCGGACACGACAGCGGCTGGGGCAACACGTTCATCGACCTCTCCAAGCTGCACATCGGCGACCGCATCTACGTGCAGACGAAGGACGGCTGGTACACCTACACCTTCCGCAACTTCGAGTACGTGCAGCCCTCCGCCGTCCAGGTGCTGCTGCCGGTGCCGCGCCAGCCCGAGGCGACGCCCACCGAGCGGCTCATGACGATCACCACGTGCAACCCGCCGTTCGCGGCCGGGGAGCGACTCATCGCCTACAACGTCTTCGACAACTACGCCCCGCCGCAGGACGTGCCCAGCGAGCTCGCCGGCGTCCTGAACACGAGTCAGGGAGGCTGACATGTACGCCGCGCTGTGGCGCATCCTGCCCGGACCGGTCTGGCTGCGCATCATCATCCTGCTGGTCCTCGTGGCCGTCGTGCTCTTCGTGCTCGTGACCTGGGCCTTCCCGTGGGTGGATTCGCTCTTGGGTCCGCAGGAAGGTACCGTGGGGCCGTGACCCGCGTACTCGTCATCGACAACTACGACAGCTTCGTCTACACGCTGAACGGCTACCTGCGGGAGCTCGGTGCGGAGACGGAGGTCGTGCGCAACGACGACATCGCCGTGGCCGACATTCCGGCCCGGCTCGCCGAGTACGACGCCGTGCTGGTCTCGCCCGGCCCGGGCAAGCCCGCGGACGCCGGAGTGTCGATCCCCGTCGTCGAGCAGGCGCTCGCGACCGGTCAGCCCCTCCTCGGCGTGTGCCTCGGTCATCAGGCGATCGCGGAGGCGTTCGGCGGCGTGGTCACCAACGCCGAGGAGCTGATGCACGGCAAGACCTCGCAGGTCGCCCACGACGACAGCACGCTCTTCGACGGCGTGCCCCAGCCCTTCACCGCGACGCGGTACCACTCGCTCGCGGTCGTCGACGGCACCCTCCCGGACACGCTCGTCGTCACGGCGCGCACCCCGGGCGGCGTCATCATGGCGCTGCAGCACCGTGACGCGCCGATCTACGGCGTGCAGTTCCACCCGGAGTCGGTCCTCACCGAGGGCGGCTACCGGATGCTGGGCAACTGGCTCGAGGTCGCCGGGCTCGCCGGCGCCGCCGAGGCTGCCCGCGCGCTGAACCCCCTGGTCAAGCTCGGCTGATCAGCCCGAGCAGTACGTCAGGTCGACCGAGGATCCCTGCGGCACGTCGCCGGGCGCCACGGACTGCGTGTGCACCAGCGGGGCCCCGCTGTCCTGCGGGCAGGAGGGATCCGGCTTCGGGTTCGCCGTGAGCCCCAGCTGGGACAGGATGCCCGTCGCGGCCTGGATGGTCTGACCCGTCAGATCGGCGAGGGTGACCTTGCCGCTCGAGATGGTGAGCGAGATCGGGTCGCCCTCGTGCGCTTTGCCGGTCGCATCCGGGTCCGTCGAGATCACGATGTTAGCGGCGACCGACGACGAGTTCTCCGTCGTGACCGGGCCGACGGTGAGCCCGGCGGCCGTGATCGCCGCCTTGGCCGCGTCGATCGTCATGTTGTGCACGTCGGGGACGGCGACGGTCTTCTTGCCGGTCGAGACGTAGAGGTTGATCGTGTCACCCGTCGCGACGACGATGCCGGAGCCCGGATCGCTGCGGATGATCTGGCCTTCGGGGTAGGTCGCGCTCGTCTCCGTGGTCTGCGTCCACTTGAGCTTCATCTTCTCGAGCGTGGCCGTCGCCTCGTCGACCGTCTGTCCCGCCAGAGCGGGAACCGTGCGAGAGGTCTCAGGCATGGTCGTGGTCGGAGCGAGCCGCAGCACCCACGCGAGCACCGCGACGATCACCACGGCCATGACGGCGATGCCGGCCCAGATCCAGATGACCGGAGGGCGGCGCTGCGTGCGCGTCATCGTCTGGTCCTCGGCGAGCTGGCGGAACGCCGCCTCCGGGCCGGATACCGAGCTCGGCGGGGCGCCGAACAGCGTCTCGGAGAGCTCGTCGCTCTCCTTGTGGACCGGTACGCGTCCGGCGGCCGCCTCTTCGAGGTCGGCGCGGAACTCCGCGACGGTCTGGTAGCGCTCGAAGCGGTCCTTGGTCAGCGCGCGGGCGACGACGACATCCATCGCCGGCGAGACCTTGGGGTTGAGCGTGCTCGGCGCGACCGCGGTCTCGCTCACGTGCTGGTAGGCGACCGCGACCGGGGTGTCGCCGCGGAACGGCGGCCGGCCGGCGAGCATCTCGAACAGCACCACACCGGTCGAGTAGAGGTCGGTGCGGGCGTCGACCGACTCGCCCTTCGCCTGCTCGGGCGAGAAGTAGCTGGCCGTGCCGAGCACGGCGGTGGTCTGCGCCACGGTCGCCGAGGAGTCGCTGATCGCGCGGGCGATGCCGAAGTCCATCACCTTGACCTGGCCGGCCTTGGTGATCATCACGTTGCCGGGCTTGATGTCGCGGTGCACGACGCCGGCGCGGTGCGAGTACTCGAGGGCGGTCAGGATGCCCTCGGTGATCCGCACGGCCTCCGATACCTCCAGCGGGCCCTTCTTGATGAGGTCCTTCAGCAGGATGCCGTCGACGAACTCCATCACGATGAACGGCAGCTGCGCCTCGTGGCCGTTGGGCTCGTGCACCGTCTCCTCGCCGGCGTCGAAGACGCGGACGATCGTCGGGTGCGCCATGCGCGCGGCCGCCTGCGCCTCCTGGCGGAACCGCGTGCGGAACGCGGGGTCGGTGGCGAGGGAAGGCTTCAGCAGCTTGATGGCGACGGTGCGGCCGAGCCGCGTGTCCGTGCCGCGGTGCACATCCGACATGCCACCGCGCCCGACCAGTTCGCCCAGCTGATATCGGCCTGCGAGCAGGCGGCTATCTGGGCTCAAAGCGGACTCCTTCTCGGGCGGTGGCTGTCGGATAGTGTATCGGGCTGTTTCTGAAGATCTCCCTCGTGCGGGGGTCAGACGAACAGGGTCAGCCGTTGCCGCCCGTGCCGCCGGAGCCACCCGGCGGGGTCGTGCTGCTCGGGTTGATCACGTAGTCGACGGTCGGGGACTGGCCGGACTCCACGGACTCGCCGCAGAAGATCGTGTACGAGAGCTTGTAGGTGCCGGCCGCGGTCGGCGACCAGACGGTCGTGTTGCCCGTGCCCGGGGTCTGCTGGGCGCCGTTCACGTAGAGCGCGCGACCCACCAGGTTCTGACCGGCGGGGCAGCCCGCCGACCCGAAGGTGACGGTGATCTGCGTGGCCGGGTTGGTGAGCGTCTGGGGCGACGACGGGTTGGCCGAGACGGTGTCGGTCGGCGTCGGGATGGACGCCACGTCGCCGTAGACCTGCACCGTGACGGTCGAGCCCTTCGGCACGGGGCCGGTCGGGTTGACGCGGTACACCGTGTTGACGGCGCCCTTCGACGTCGCGGGCGAGCCGGTCTGCACGTCCGCGACCATGCCGAGGCCCTGGAGCATCTGGCGCGCCTCGTCGGCGGTCTTGCCGAGGAACTCGCTCTCGGTGATCTGGGCCGTGTTCGCCGTCGGGGTCGGTGTCGGCGTCGTCGGCTTGGGCGTCGGCGTCTGGCTCGTGGTGGTCGTCGCCGTCGGCTTGGTGTTACTCGGCTGGGCGACCAGCGCGATGATCGTGCCGATCAGCACCAGCGCCAGCAGGGCGATGAGGGCGATCAGCGGCCACGTCCACGGGCTCCGCTTCTTCTCCTCGACCGGCTCGTCCGGCGTCTCCTCCGCGGCCTGCGCGGCGGCGGCCGACGGGAGCACGGTAGTGGCCTGCGTCGGCGAGCCTCCGGGAGACGGCATGAGCATCGTCGCGGCATCGGTCGCCGCGGCGCCGCCGAGGATGGCGGGGACCGAGGCGGCGGCAGCGCGTACGTCCCCGCGACGCAGGGCCTGCGCAGCACGCGCCAGGTGGGCCGCGGACGCCGGGCGGTCGGCCGGGTTCTTGGCGATGCAGGCGAAGACGAGGTTGCGCACCGGCTCGGCGACGGTGGCCGGCAGCTCGGGCGGAGCCTCGTTGATCTGCGCCATCGCGATGGCGACCTGCGACTCGCCCGTGAACGGGCGGCGGCCGGCGAGGCACTCGTACGCGACGATGCCGAGCGAGTAGATGTCGGTGGTGGGCGACGCGGGGTGGCCGGACGCCTGCTCCGGCGAGAGGTACTGCACCGTTCCCATGACCTGGCCGGTGGCGGTCAGCGGCACCTGGTCGGCGATGCGGGCGATGCCGAAGTCCGTGATCTTGACGCGGCCGTCCGGCGTGATCAGGAGGTTGCCCGGCTTGATGTCGCGGTGCACCAGGCCGGCCGCGTGCGCGGCGTGGAGCGCGGCGGCGGTCTGCGCGACGATGTCGAGCGTGCGGTCGGTGCTGAGAACGTGCTCGCGCTCGAGGATGCTCGAGAGCGCCTCGCCGGGGACGAGCTCCATCACGAGGAAGGCGCTGCCCTCCTCCTCGCCGTAGTCGTAGACGTTGGCGATGCCCTCGTGGTTGACGAGTGCGGCGTGGCGGGCCTCGGCGCGGAAGCGCTCGAGGAACCCGGGGTCGCCGAGGTACTCGTCCTTGAGGATCTTGATCGCCACCGTGCGGCCGATCACGAGGTCCGTGGCCTGCCACACCTCGCCCATGCCGCCGATCGCTATGCGCGACTGCAGCTCGTAACGTCCTCCGAAGGTGAGCCCTGCTGTGGGTCTCATTTATTCAGCACCGCCTCTAGTACTTTCTTCGCGATCGGCGCGGCGATGGAGTTACCCGTGCCGCTCTGACCTCGTCCACCGCCATTTTCAACGACTACTGCCACAGCGAACTGAGGATCGTTCGCCGGCGCGAAACCCGTGAACCAGAGCGTGTACGGCTCATCGTCGCCGTTCTGCGCCGTCCCCGTCTTCCCGCCGACCTGGACCCCACCTATTCTTGCATTGCTGGCCACGCCTTCATTGACGCCGTCGACCATCATCTGCTTGATCGTGTCGGCGTTCTCCTGGCTCATCGGCTGCGACAGCTCCTTCGCCTGGAAGCCTTCGATCGTCTGCAGATCCGACGAGCGGATCGAGTCGACCAGGTTCGGGTACATCAGCTTGCCGCCGTTCGCCACCGCGGCCGACACCATCGCCATCTGCAACGGCGACGCCTTGTCGTCCTTCTGGCCGAACGAGCCGAGCGCGCGGTACGCGTCGTTCTCGTACAGCGGGTACACGCTCTTCTCGACCGGGATCGGGATCTTCAGCGCCTGGTTGAAGCCGAACTTGTCGGCCTGGTCCTTGATGACCTGCGGGTCCAGCTGCATCCCGAGCTCGGCGAACGGGATGTTGCACGAGAGGATCTGCGCCGTCGCGATGGACACGGTCTCGCCGGACCCGCACGTGGTCAGCGAGTCGTTCTTGACCACCGTCGGGGAGTCGGGGAGCTGGAGGGACGACGGGTTGGGCAGCTGGCTGTCCTTGGTGTACTTGCCGGTGCCGAAGGCGGTCGCGCTCATGACCGGCTTGAACGTCGATCCGGGCGGGTTGAGGTTGCCGCCGATGGTGCGGTTGATCAGCGGGTCGCCGGAGGCGTCGAGGAGCTGCTGGTACGTCGCGTTGACGGCCGCGGTGTCGTGCGACGCGAGCACGTTCGGGTCGTAGTTCGGCTTGGAGACCATCGCGAGGATCCGGCCGGTCTTGGGCTCGAGCAGCACGACCGCGCCCTGGTAGTCGCCGAGGGCGTCCCAGGCGGCCTGCTGGGCGACCGGGTCGATGGTCGTCTCGACCGTCGCGCCCTGCGGGTTCTTGCCCGTGAGGATGGAGTTGATGCGGTCGAAGAACTGCGAGTTGGAGGTGCCGCTGAGCTGCTGGTCGAGCGCGCCCTCCAGCCCCGTCGCCTCGCCGTTGATCGGGTAGAAGCCGGTGACCGCGGAGTAGAGCGGGCCGTTGCTGTAGACGCGCTGCCACTTGTAGACGTCGTCGGACGGCACGGACTGGGCGATCGGCTGCCCGGCGACCAGGATGGCGCCGCGCTGGGCCGCGTAGCTGTCGTTGCGGGCGCGGGTGTTGCGGGCGTCCGCCGAGAGCGAGTCCGCCTGGAAGACGGTGAGGATGGAGGTCGACACCAGCAGGGCGACGAACATCGCCAGGACGATCGTGCTGACGCGTTTGATCTCGCGGTTCATGGGTTAGCTCACCACCAGACGGGGCTGATTGCGGACCGTATCCGACAGCCGCAGCAGCAGCGCGACGATGATCCAGTTGGCCACCAGCGAGGATCCGCCGGCGGCGAGGAACGGGGTGGTCAGTCCGGTCAGCGGGATGACGCGGGTGACGCCGCCGATCACGATGAAGCACTGCAGGCCGACGGTGAACGCGAGACCCACCGCGAGCAGCTTGCCGAAGTCGTCCTGCCCGGCGAAGCCGATGCGGAGGCCGCGGGCGACGAAGACCAGGTAGAGGGCGAAGATCGCGAACAGGCCGGCGAGGCCGAGCTCCTCGCCGAGGCTCGCGATGATGTAGTCGCTCTGGGAGACCGGGGTGACCCACGGCTGGCCCTGGCCGAGGCCGGTGCCGATGAGGCCGCCGTGCGCCAGCCCGAAGAGCCCCTGCACCAGCTGGAAGCTGCCGCCGTCGGCGTCGTAGACCTTCTGCGCGAACGGGTTGAGCCAGTTCTCGAACCGGTCGTGCACGTAGACGAGCACCTGGCTGGCGACGATCGCGCCGCCGACGATGAGCAGGACGCCGAGGATGACCCAGCTGATGCGGGCGGTCGCGACGTACAGCATCACGAGGAACAGGCCGAAGATCAGCAGTCCGGTGCCGAGGTCGCGCTGGAAGACGATCACGGCCATCGACATCAGCCAGACGATGAGGATGGGGCCGAGGTCCCTGGCGCGCGGGAAGCGGATGCCGAGGAACTTCTTGCCGACCATCGACAGCGAGTCGCGGGCCTGCACGAGGTAGCCGGCGAAGAAGATCGCGAGGCACAGCTTGGCGATCTCGCCGGGCTGGAAGCTGAACGGGCCGATCCCGATCCAGACCCGCGCGCCGTAGATCTCCTTGCCGATGCCCGGGAGCATCGGCAGCAGCAGGAGGATGAGCGCCGCGAAGCCGAAGATGTACGTGTACCGCTGCAGCACGCGGTGGTTGCGGATCGCGATGATGACCGCGAGGGCGCAGACGATCGCGATCGCCGTCCAGGCGATCTGCTTGACACCGGCGCTGTCCCATCCGGAATCGCCGTAGTGGATGTCGATGCGGTAGATCTCGGCGATGCCGATGCCGGTCAGCACCGTGGCGATCGGGAGCAGGAACGGGTCGGCCTGCGGGGCCACGAACCGGAGCGCGATGTGCATCCCGATCACCAGCACCGAGAGCCCCGCGCCGAGGTAGACGAGGGTGAGGTCCACGTGGCCGAGCGCGCCGAGCTGCACGAGGACCACGGCCGCCGCGTTGATGGCGCACGCGATGAGGAGCAGGAACAGCTCGAGGTTGCGCAGCTTGGCGGGCAGCCGCAGCCGCTTGATCGGGCCGGTGGCGGCCTTGGAGGCGGCCCTGGCGGCCGAGCGGGACTCCGCGACGCTACTGTTTGACGGCATCGCTCAACTGCTCCACGATCGATCGGGCGGCCGTGAGGTCGTCCGCGTTGATGGTCTGCTTCACGAGCTGCTTGTCGTAGGCCGGGAGGTCGTTCACCGCGACCGGGGTCTCCTCGTAGACGTGGGAGAGGCTGATCGGCCCGAGATCCTGCTGGACCCCCTGGAAGATGGCGACCTTGCCGGTGGAGGAGGCGCCGACGAAGTAGCGCGACTGGGTCCACTGGTACCCGATGAAGGCCGCGGCCACGATCGCCAGCACGAGGACGACGAGGCCGACCATCCACGTGACGCGACGCCGGCGGGCGCGACGGGCGTCCTCCTCGATGAGCTCGTCGAGGTAGTCCTCGGACTGCGGCTCGAAGTGGGTCGGACCGGAGGAGGGGCGCACGGGGTGCAGGCGCAGGGTCGGCAGCCGCGAGGGGCGGGTCGCGGGCTTGGGCTCGCCGAACTGGAGCGGGGCGGCGGCCGAGCCGACCGTCACCGGGTCCTTCACGACGTCGCCGGGAGTGACGTCCGCGATGTCGAGGATGACGACGGTCACGTTGTCGGGGGCGCCGGCGTCGAGGCTCTGCTTGAGCAGCTTCTCCGCGACCTGCTTCGGCGCGTCGCGCGTCGCCAGCGCGGCCTGGAGCTCGTCGTTCTTGACCACGCCGCTGAGACCGTCGGAGCAGATCAGCCAGCGGTCGCCCGGGCGGGTGTCGAGCACCCAGGTGTCGATCTCGGGGGAGGCGTCCACATCCCCCAGCACCCGCATCAGCACGGAGCGGCGCGGGTGGACCATCGCCTCCTCCTCGGTGATGCGGCCGCTGTCGACGAGGCGCTGCACGAAGGTGTGGTCGGTCGAGACCTGCTTGAGCTCGCCGTCGCGGAAGAGGTAGATGCGGGAGTCGCCGATGTGGGCGAGGGCGATCTGGTCGCCGACGCGGATCATCGCGCTGACCGTGGTGCCCATCCCGGTGAGCTCGGGATGCTCGAACACGGTCTCGGCGAGCAGCGAGTTCGCGGCGATCAGGGCGGACTGCAGGGCGAATTCGGCCTCGGTCGCCGAGGCGTACTCGGTGTCGGCCTCGCGGATGCGGTTGACCGCGATGGCGCTGGCGACGTCTCCGCCGGCGTGGCCGCCCATCCCGTCGGCGACGACGAACAGCCCGTGCCCCGCGTAGCCGGAGTCCTGGTTGTTCGATCGGATCTTGCCGACGTGCGAGAGCGCCGCCGCTCGGTTGGAGGTCGCCACGGCTACCGTCGCAGCTCGAAGGTGGTCGTCCCGATCTTGATCGGGGTGTCGAGCGGGACCTGGGTCGGGACGGTGACCCGGCGGCCGTCGAGGAACGTGCCGTTGGTGGAGTCCAGATCCTGGATCATCCACTCGTCGTTCCAGAGGAGCAGCCGGGCGTGGTGGGTGGAGGTGTAGTCGTCGCGGATGACCAGTCCGGACTCGCTGGAGCGGCCGATCGTGATGGGGTCGCGGCCGAGGGAGAGCTCGGTGCCGGCGCGCGGGCCGGACGTGATGACGAGGCGGTGGGCGGTCTGCACGCTCGCGTTCGTCCCGCCGCTGACGGTGTTCGCACCGGAGGGGAGGTTGGAGACGGGTGCGTGGCGCTGGACCGGCTCGGTGACGGCGGCCGCGGCGGCTGCTCCCGCCGCCGGGGGAGCGGGTGCGGCGGACGCGGGGAACGGCGAGGGCGGCGTCGCCGCGGCTTGGGCCTCGGGGAGCTTGCGGACGCGCTGCCCGAACAGGTCGGTGCGCAGGGCGTAGACGATACCGAAGACGAACAGCCAGAGCAGCAGCAGGAAGCCGAACCGCAGAACCAGCAGCGTCAGCTCGCTCGGGTTCACGAGGTGCTCCAGAAGTTGCCCGCGTCGTGGCGGCGGGTCGTGTCGTCGACGGGCGCCTGCGGCCGGCTCGGCGCGGCCTGCGGCAGCACGCGGAACACGATGCGGGTGCGGCCGATCGTCACCACGGACTCCGGCTCGAGGATGCCCTTGCGCACCGGCTCGCCGTTCAGCTTGGAGCCGTTCGTGGAGCCGAGGTCCTCGACCTGGGCGCGGTGGCCGTCCCACGTGATCATCACGTGCCGGCGCGAGATGCCCGTGTCGTCGACGGTGATGTCGGCGTCGCCGCCGCGGCCGACGACCGTGCGGGCGCGGGTGATCGGGTAGTGGGTGCCGTTGATGTCGAGCACCGGGGTCCAGGCGACGTCGCCCTTCACGTTCTCGGAGTCGACCTGCAGCATCCCCACCGAGATGTCCTCGTCCTGCGCCAGCTCGATCGAGATGCCCCCGGCGAACTGGTAGTGCTGAGCCGTCGCGTGCTTCTGCACGAACGTGATCAGCTCGTCCGTCAGCGCGGCGCCCATGGAATGCATGCGCTGGTAGTCGGCGGGCGACATCCGCAGCACGAACCGGTTGGGCGCGAGCACCCGGTCACGGGCCACGACGGCGGCCTTCGTGTCGAGCTCCTTGCGCAGCGCGCTGGTGAGCTCGACCGGCTGCAGACCGGAACGGAAGGTCTTCGCGAACGCGCCATTGACAGCGCGCTCGAGCCCCCGCTCGAAGTTGTCCAGTATGCCCACAGTCTCCCGCTCCCGGCTCGCCAGCTACATGCATGTTAGTCGGAACCCTTGCGAAGAGGCCTCCCGGCGCCTGACCGTCCGGTGAAGATACACCCCACGATGGAGGCGCGCGAGCCCCCCGGACACTCCTCGTCGGTGGGCCGAACGCCCCGGATTCGTGGTCGGGACGGCTGCCGTGTTAGTCTTCCTTGGTTCGCGCGAGTGGCGGAATTGGCAGACGCGCTGGCTTCAGGTGCCAGTGCTCGAAAGGGCGTGGGGGTTCAAGTCCCCCCTCGCGCACGAACGAAGGGCCGGTACGACGGAAACGTCGGACCGGCCCTTCTTGTCGTCCTCGTGTCATCGCTGCGGCGTGTCGGAGGCTGAGCCCCGCTCCGCTACTCCGCCAGGTTGGTGCTGATCGCGTCGAGGGCGAGGCTCTTGGCGCGGGCGGCGGATTCGCCGAGGCGGTCGGTGGTGGCGGCGACGAGGCCTTCGATGAGGATGGCCTGGGGGAGGCGCGAGGCGAGGGTGATCTCGTCGCGGAAGGTCAGGTCGGGCATCGTGACGACGAGGGCCAGAGTGGCGGCCAGGGCGATCGGGCTGCGGCCGAAGGCGGTGACGGCGATCACGTCCGCGCCGGCGGCGTTCGCGGCGGCGACGGTGCGGAGGGTGACGGCGTTGGAGCCGCTGCCGCTGATGACGAGCAGGAGGTCGCCCGGCTGGAGGAGGCGGGCGGTGATCTGCTGGCCGATGACGTCGGACTGGGCCTCAGCGGCGCGGCCGATGCTGGTCAGGCGGGCGGCGGCGTCCCAGGCGAGCGGGGCCGAGAGGCCGTTGCCGACCACGACGACGCGGCGGGCGCCGGCGAGCAGGGTGACGGCCTGCTCGATCGACTCGGGGTCGAGGAGGGCGAGCATGTCGGAGACACGGTCCGCCAGCTGGGTGAAGGTGTGCGCGACGATGCCGGCGGCTCCGGTGGGGGAGGCGGCGGCCGACGCGGGCAGGGCGGCCGCATCCCGGGCGAGGAGCACGCGCAGCTGCTGGTAGCCGGTGAAGCCGAGGCTCTGGCAGGTGCGCACGACGGTGGCGCGCGAGGCGCCGGAGAGGTCCGCGACCTGCTGGGAGCTGAGCTCGACGATCTCGGCCGAGCGCTCGAGCAGCACGGCGGCGACGGCGCGCTCGGTCGGCAGCAGGGAGGGCAGGAGGCTGCGGATCGTCGCGATGACGGCGCCGGGGCGCTGCTCGCCGGGGCGCTGCGGTTCCGTGGCCTTCGGCTCGCTCATGCGCCGCTCCCGGCGGCCGCGGCGATGCGCTCGACCTCCGCGGCGTCGAGGTCGAAGATCTCGACGCCGTCCTCCGGGCCGGGGGCGGGGAGGAAGAGGGCCTGGGGGTCGCCCGCGACCGGGAGGTCGATGACGGCGAACCCCGAGCCGGTCACGGCGCGCTCGGTGCCGGCCGGCGCGATCGGGTCGGAGCTGTTCGCGACGGCCGGGGCGACGACCACGGGGATGCCCCGGGCCGACGCGGCGAGGGCGTGGTGGTAGTGGCCGCCGACGATGAGGCGCACGTCGCCGGCGGCGCAGACGTCGAGCAGGGCCTCCGGGTTGCTCAGTTCCAGCGCGGCGAGCAGGGCGCTCGCCGCGGGGACCGGCGGGTGGTGCAGCGCGACCACGGTGCCGTGCGGAGCGGGGACGGCCAGGATCTCGGCCAGGCGCTCGAGCTGCGCGGAATCGAGGGCGCCGTACCCGGCTCCGGGGACGGAGGTGTCGAGCGTCACGATGCGGAATCCGGGACGGAGGGTGACCGTCTCGCGGGCGCCGAGCACTGCCTCGAAGCCGGTGCGGAGGTCGTGGTTGCCCATCGCGTACACGAGTTCGGCGCCGCGGTCGGCGGCGAAGGGGGCGAGACGCGACGCGAGCAGCCGATAGCTCTCCTCCCCGCCGTCGTCGGAGAGGTCGCCGGTGGCGACGACCGCATCGATCGCGTCGAGCGCGGCCGCCCGGGCGAGCGTGCGCTCCAGAGCCGCCAGGGTGTCCACCCGGCCGTAGTGCAGGCTGCCGTCGCTGAACAGATGGGTGTCGCTCAGGTGCAGGATGCGGAGGCCGGCGGGCGTCTCGGCGAGGGTCACGAGGTCACCCTACTGGCTCGGCGGCGCAGCGCGGAGACGACGGGGAGCTCCCATCGGCCGGCGATGATGCGGTGCCGCACCATGCCTGACAGCTGGTCGATGACCATCGTGACGACGACGACCACGAGCATCAGGATGCCGACGACGTCCCACACGCGGAACTGGATGTTGTCGATCAGCATCTTGCCGATGCCGCCGGCGCCGATGAGGCCCAGGATGGCGGACGCGCGCACGTTGATCTCGAAGCGGTACAGCCAGAACGCGAGCACGTCGGGTTTCGCGCTCGGCCAGACGCCCCAGCGCATGATGCGCACGCGTGAGGCGCCGGCCGCGGTCGCGGCCTCGATGGGGCCGCGGTCGACCGACTCGAAGCTCTCGTAGCCCCACTTGCCGAGGGTGCCGATGGAGCCGATCGCGATGGCCAGGGCGCCGGTGTAGGCGGTCAGGCCGGTGACGGACAGCATGAGCACCGCGATCACGACCTCCGGAACCGCGCGCAGCACGGCGAAGAGGGCGCGGAGGGGCCAGCGGACGAACGCCGGGGTGAGCCCGCGGGTCGCGAGGAGGCTGAGCGGGAAGGAGACGATCACGCCGAGCACGGTGCCGAACCAGGCCATGGCGACCGAGAGCATCGTGGCCGAGAGGGCGTCCGGGAGCTTGGACCACGCCGGCGGCAGGAACATCAGCCCGAGGTAGTGCGCGAGTTTCTGCGGCAGCTGCAGGAGGGCGTCCCACGAGATGTCGACGCCCCAGAAGGCGGCGACCACGACGACGGTGACGACGACCCACACGATCGCGCGACCGATGCGCAGTGGACGCTTCGGCCGCTCCTGGCCGGGCCGGTGGGGTGTGCCCGTCGCGGAGCGGGGTGCAGCGCCGGAAGCGGCGCCGGTGTCGGTGAGGGCGGTCATCGGAGCAGCCTCCTGCGGGCGAAGGAGCTGAGCAGTTCGAGCAGCACGACGAGCACCAGGACCTCCAGGATGATCATGCTCAGGTAGTGGTACTGGTAGAAGGTCCGCACCTTGTCGATCAGCATGCCGAGACCGCCGGCGCCGACGAGGCCGATGACGGTCGAGGCGCGGATGTTCAGCTCCAGCACGTAGATCGTCTGGGAGAGGTACGTGGGTGCGACCTCCGGCACCATCGCGGCCCGGTTGGCGCGGAACCACGTGGCGCCCGAGGCGAGCGCGGCCTCCTGCCCGCCGCGGTCGAGGCCCTCGAGGGCCTCCGACACGAGCTTCACCAGGATGCCCACGTTGAACAGCACGAGGGCGAGGATGCCCGAGAGCGCACCGGTGCCGACGACGGTGACGAACAGGGACGCGTAGAGGAGGTCGGGCACGCTGCGCACGATGTTCATCACGAACCGCACGACGCCGAGCACCGGGCCGTTGGGGTTCGTCGCGCGCGAGGCGAGGAACGACAGCGGCAGTGCGATCACCACGCTGACCGCCGTGGCGATGACCGCCATCTGGACGGTCTGCAGCAGGGCCGGGAGGGTCTCCGGGAAGAAGGAGTAGTCCGGCTGGAAGAGCTGGACGAACGTGTTCGAGGCGTTCTGCGCGTTGGCGAACAGCGCCCCGACGTCGACCTGCACCGCGAACGCCGACCAGACGGTGATGCCCGCGATGACGACGACCGCGATGAGCGTCTTCCAGCCGGTGCGCGGTCGCGCGGGACGGAGCGAGCCGGGTGCGGTCGTCACAGCTGCACCGTCGGTGCGTCGAGCACGTCGTCAGCGGTGAGCGAGCGGCCGTAGATGGACTCGAACACGCCCTCGTCCGCGTCGGCTCCGATGCCGTCGAAGACGATCTCCCCGCTGCGGAGGCCGATGAGGCGGGACCCGTAGCGGCGCGCGAGGTCGAGGAAGTGCAGGTTGACCACGACCGTGATGCCCAGCTCGGCGTTGATGCGCTGCAGGTCGCGCATCACGACGTGCGACGTGGGCGGGTCGAGGGAGGCCACCGGCTCGTCGGCGAGGATGACCTTGGGACGCTGGGCGAGCGTGCGCGCGATGGCGACGCGCTGCTGCTGGCCGCCGGAGAGCTCGGCGGCGCTGGAGTACGCCTTGGGCACGATCTCCACGCGCTCGAGCGCCTGCATGGCGAGCTCGACGTCGTCCTTGGCCCAGGCGCCGAGCAGGGCGCGCCAGGCGGAGGTGTGGTAGAGCCGGCCCATGAGCACGTTGTTGAGCACCGTCGTGCGCTTGGCCAGGTTGAAGCTCTGGAAGACCATGCCGACGTCGCTGCGCAGCGCGCGCAGCTGACGGCCGCGCAGCCCGCGGAGGCGCGCGTCGCCGACGGTGATCTCGCCCGAGGTGATCGGCACGAGCCCGTTGATGGTGCGGATGAGCGTCGACTTGCCCGCGCCCGAGAGGCCGACGACGGCGGCCATCTCGCCCGGGGCGATGTCGAGGTTCACGTCGCGCAGACCGACGTAGCCGTTGGGGTAGGTGACCCCGACGTTCTCGAACCGGACGCCGGCGCCGGTGGATGCGGCGGTGGATGTGGTCACTTCTCTCCCTCTTCTCCTACTTCGTGCGTCGTGCGGAAGACCCCGCCGGCGCGCGGGGCGCCGGCGGGGTCGTCGCGGGTGTCAGCCGAGGCCGATGCTGGCCGCGGCGTCCTGCGTCTTCTTGAGGCTGGCCGGGTCGGCGTCGACGAGACCCGTGATCTGGTAGATCGCGGTGAGGGCCTTCACGCCCTCCTCGGTGCCGGCGTAGTCCTTCATCGCGTCCGCGATCTTGGTCTGCCACTTCTTGCTGATCTTGCCGGTGATCGAGACGCCGTCGTTCGGGATCTCGTCGGTCAGGGCGAAGACGACGACCTTCTGGCCGACGTCGGGGGTGTCCTTCGCGACGACGCTGCGGGCGTCCCAGTAGCTGGTGCCGACCTCGGCGTCGCCGTTGTAGACGGCGAGCACGCTGGCGTCGTTGGCCGTGACCTGGACGGTCTTGATGTCCTTGTCGACATCGAGGCCGGCCTTCTTCATCGCGGCGACCGGGAAGATGTAGCCGGCCGGGGAGGCCGCCTGGAGCAGCGAGACGGTCGCGCCCTTGATCTTGGTGATGCTGTCGAGCCCGGCGGGGCCGGTGCCCTTCTCGGTGCCGTTGCAGTAGAGCATGCCGTTGGCGCCCGCGACGGGCTTGTCGGAGCAGTACTTGTCGGGGTCGTTGGTGAAGAACTGCGCCGCGTAGCTGCTCTTGCCGTTGCGCTGGGTCTGCAGGGCGGGGACCGCGCCGTACTTGTCGCACGCCTGGCTCATCTGCAGGCTCGGGAGCATGCCGATCTGGGCCTGGTTGCTGCCGATGGCCTCGACGGCCGCCTGGTAGTCCTGCGTGATGACGCCCTTGACGGGGATGCCGAGGCGCTGGGTGAGGGCGTCCTCCAGCGGCTTGACCGTCTCGACGAGCTTGCTGGCGTCGCCGGAGGGGACGAGCGCGAGGGTGAGCTTCGTGGGGTCGGAGGCCTTGTCGTCCGCGCTGCCGGAGCAGGCGGCGGCCGGGGTGCTGGAGCCGCCGGCGGCGGCGGTCTGCTGGCTCACGCCGCAGCCGCTGAGGGCCAGGACGGTGAGGAGCGCGAGGCCGGTGGCGCTCGCGGCGGCGGTCGTGCGGAGTTTCATTGCGGTTCCCATTCTGTGCGGGTGGTGGGTTCGAACGGTGCGGATGCGATGGATCGGTGGAGAAGTCGTCAGGCGGAGGGGACGGGGGAGGGGGCGGTGCGGTCGACCGGGTGGGCGAGGGCGAACGCGATCGGGTCCTGCGCCCAGGCGGCGATGCCCGGGTAGAGCTCCGGGAAGGTCGGGGCGATCAGGTGGGCCGGCCCGGCGCGGTGCCCGAACCGGTCGATCAGCGCGGTCGCGCATCCCGCTGCCAGGGGCGCCGCGAGATCGTTGCCCCAGATGTCGCCGACCGAAAGCAGGGTGCGCGGGTCGCGGCCGTCGAGCAGCTGCGGGAGGAGGCCGGCCCAGCCCGCGGGCTTGCGGGCCTCGGCGTGGACGCGGTCGATGGAGTCGGCCAGGCCGAGAGCCTGCAGCGTCTCGGTCACGCCGTCGAGCGGGGCGTTGGTCACGAGGACCCGCTCGACCCGGCCGGCGAGCCCGTCGAGGAACCCGGCGAGGCCCTCCGGGGCGGAGACGTCCAAGCGGCCGCCGGCGAGCTCGCGACGGCTGTGCTGGTAGGCGCGCTGGAGCAGCTCCTCGTCGGCATGCCCGGCGGCGAGTTCGGCGACCGCCGCGTAGCCGTCCGCATAGGCGGGCGATCCGGGCTCCCCGTCGAGGAACGCCCCCAGCCGGGCGCGCAGCCCGGAGTCGAGGCCCGAACCGGCGGCGTCGTCGTGGTCGAGAATGCCCGCGATGACCGCCTCGGCGTACGCCCACACGGGGGCGTCGCCGATGCACACCGTCCCGTCGAAGTCGAGGACGAGCAGGGGCGGGGCGGGGGTGTTTCCATCGATCACGTTCAGCAGCATAGGGCTCCATGAACGTTCTGTTCATAGAAATCTGTGCCATGAAACGATCGTTCACGCAGTGTTCACACGTGCGCCCGCTCGTAGACTCGGGACGTGACCGAAGGCATCCCGGCGTCGAGCGAGGAGCTGTTCGAGCTGTTCGGGACGGGCAGCTGGGTCTTCCTCCCCGCGGCTCCCGTGCGCGCGATCGCGGCGGAGCTCGGCGCCGTCGTCGTCGACGAGCGGTTCAGCTGGGGCGACAACCCCCATCTCGGTGAAGGCGGCCGGATCGTCGTCCTCACGGCGCCGATGAACGGGTGGATGCTGCTGCACGGGGCCAGCGAGACGGTGGGCGCCGCCGCGGCCGAGCTGAGCGAGCGCCGCGACGTCTACCGCGCGATGATCGACGTGCGGCTGCCCGCCATGAGCTGGGCGTACCTGGAGGGCGGGATGCCGGTCCGCACGGTGTCGGTGGAGCTCGGCGACGACGGCGACCTGGTCACGCGCACCGCGGGGGACCCGCTCCCGTTCGAGCGGGACGGCGCACTCGGCGCGGGGGCGCCGCACGGGCTCGACTCCTTCTTCTATCCGCTGGCCGTCCTCGGCGAGCACGGGGTGACCCTGGACGAGCTGCGGCGCGGCCTCGGCCTCCCGAGCGTCACCCTGCGGATCGGTCGACCCGATAGCGGAGCAGCACCGTCCCGCCCGTGAAGGCGCGCTCGTCGAGGAGCTCGAGCCGGAGCGACAGGGCGCGGGGGAGCGCAGGGGTCCCGCCGCCGACGGTGACCGGTACCACGAACAGCGAGAACTCGTCGATGAGCCCGGCCCGGAAGGCGGCGGCGGCGAGCGTCGCACCGCCGATGGACACATCCCGATCCGACTCCTCGACCAGGGTGCGCACCGCGGCCGGGTCGAACGTGCGCTCGAGGCGGCTGCGCGCCATCTCGACCGCGGGCAGGGTGGAGGAGTAGACGACCTTGTCGATGCCGCCCCACACGTCGGCGAAGTCGGCGACCACCGGCGGATCGCCGGGTGCGGGCAGGTCGTCCCACGCGCGCATGGTCTCGTACATGCGGCGGCCGAAGAGATAGGTGCCGACCGAGCGTTCGCGGTCGTTGACGAAGGCGTGCACGTCGACGCCGGGCGCGGCCCAATCGAAGGATCCGGCGGCGTCCGCGATGTATCCGTCGAGCGAGGCGCTCACGGAGTAGAGGAGGCGGCCCGTGCGCCGACCCTAGGACGCCGGGCCGCCTGCGGCCAGCCCTAGCCGCCGATCCGCGGGAAGAGCGCGGCCAGCGCGGCGAGCTGCTCGCCGAAGAACAGCGGCACGACCAGATCGATCACGACCGCGATCCCGACGGCGAGCAGAGCCGCGCCGGCAGCGACGACGACGAGGACCGCGAACAGCCTGAGGTAGGCGTTCTCCGCCACGGCCGCGAGCACCCCTCGTGCCCGGCGACCCGGCGAGCTCACCCGAGGGACGGGCGAAGTGGCCGTGAGGCGGTGGTCCAGTGTCGTCATCATTCTCTCCCTGCTTCCCCCTGAAGCGACCGGACCCCCGTCCGGCCGATGAATCCAGTCAAGCCGGGCGCGCGCGGCGGGGCATCCACCCGCGGTCGGGACCGTGTCATCCCTCGGTATGATTCCTCGTGCGCCCGGGGGTCGGGGGCGCGGCAGCAAAGGGGGCGCCGATGACGTCACGCAGACCGGTGTGGGTCGCGCTGATCGCGGTCGGGACCGCGCTCGTGCTGGGGTTGGGGGCGACGACGCTCGCGCTCTTCTTCACGGCGCGCGACGCGGCACGCCCGGAGGCGCTGGTGTCGCGCTATCTGACGCATGTCCAGCACGGCGAGATCCAGGAGGCGATGACGCTCGAGGGGCGCGAGCCGAACGCTGCGCAGGTGCTCCTCACCGACGCCGCGTACGCGAAGGCCTCCCAGCAGCTGTCGTCGTTCCGCATCCAGCGGGTGCGCTCCGTCGGCCCGGATCAGGCGCGCGTGGAGGTGCAGACCGTCGCGGGCGGTGCGACGGGCTCCGCGTCGTTCACCGTCGTGCACGGCGACGACGGACCGGTGGGGTGGCTCGGCGTCCACGCCTGGAAGCTGAAGCCCGCACCGCTCTCGACCGTGACGGTCGCGCTGGGCACCCACGACACCGTGGATGCGACGATCGGCGGCGCCGCGCTGCACTGGGACGGCAAAGCGCAGCAGCTGCTGGCCTTCCCGGGTCGCTACGCGCTGGCGGCGCCGGCCGGCAACGCCTGGTACACGATCGCGGGCGCCGACGCGGCGGTCACCGGGTTCGGGCAGAAGGTCGACCTGCGCGCGAGCAGCACGCTGACGCCGGCGGGCGTCGAGGCGGCGACGGCGGCGACGAACGCCTGGGTGAACACGTGCCTCGCCGGGGGACCGCAGCCGCAGGGCTGCTCGTTCGGCCTCGACTCCGGGCAGCCCGGCGGCGAGACGTGGACGAACGCGCGGTGGGAGCTGACGACCCCGCCCGCCGTCTCGTTCGGTGCGTGGGACTTCGGCTGCGCGCCGGGCGCCACGCCCACCGCCGGCTGCTGGCCGGTGACGACCACCTCCCCCGGCTCCGCGGACTTCCACGCCGACTACCGCGTCGCGGCGAACGGCGAGACGGGGGAGGTCCTGTCGGCCACGCCCGGCGAGGTCGACGTGAAGGGGTCCATCGTCACGATCGGCGCCGACGGCGCGACGTTCCAGTCCCTCAGCTGGCGGTGACGTCGCAGCCGCAGCCGAGCGCGGGCGACGGGATGCTGTCGTCGCGCTCGGCCAGGCGGCGGGCGAGCTGCGCGCGTCGGCGCTCCAGGTCGGCGATCGCGGCGTCGAGCTCGGCGATCCCCTCGCGGTAGGCGGCGACGGAGGCGGGGCACTCGTCGCTGCGGCTGTGGCCGGAGCCGAGGCAGTCGATGAAGGGCGCGGCCTTGCCCGGCGGGATGCCCGTCTGAGCCAGCTCCCGGATCTCGAGAACGGCGCGGAGCTGCTCGTCGCCGTAGTCCCGGTAGCCGTTGGGCAGCCGGTCGGGGGCCACGAGACCGAGCTGCTCGTAGTACCTGACCGCTTTCACCGTCACGCCCGCCCGGCCGGCGAGCTCGCTGATCTGCATGGGAGCCTCCGCCGACAGCGTAAACCTCTCCCTCGGGGTCAGGGTCAAGCGCGCTACACTATTAGTTAGTGCCCTAATGAATCGAGGAGACATGTCCGGTGGCTTTGCGCGGTGGTACGCGCGCTGGAACGAGAAGCTGATCCGCGTCGCCGGGCCCGCTCAGCTCGGCGCCGGACACCCCGAGGGCCCCGACCGCCGCTCGCCGGCCGCCCCGTGCCCGATGTGCGGCCGGCCGATGACCGAGCACACCGTGCTGCGCCCGGGTGGACAGCGCGACGCGACCCGCCTGGTGTGCCCCGAGGTGCAGGGCGCCGCCTGAGCGCGACCGCCGTCACTGGGCGCGCGTCGCCGCCTCGATGATGCCGTGCAGGCTCCCGCGCAGGCTCTCCAGTTCGCTGATCGGGAGCCCGAGACGCTCGACGATGCGGTGCGGGATCTTCTCGGCCTCCGCCCGCAGCTCGCGCCCGGCCGGCGTCAGCCGCACCTCCAGCGCGCGCTCGTCGGCGGTGCTGCGCTTGCGCTCGACGTAGCCGGTCGTCTCCAGGCGCTTGAGCAGCGGGGAGAGCGTGGCCGGCTCCAACTGGAGCGCCTCGCTGAGGTCCTTCACCGACCGTGGCTCGCGCTCCCAGAGGGCGAGCATCACGAGGTACTGCGGATGCGTCAACGACAGCGGCTCGAGCACCGGGCGGTACAGCGCGATCACGCTCCTGGCCGCCACGGCGAGGCCGTAGCAGACCTGGTTCTCCAGGGCGAGCAGGTCATCGGACACGGGGACAGTCTAGGCGCGGCCGTCGGTGCGATCGGGCGTTGTCCATCCCGAAGCCGGATGTTAGTTTCATTGAATGAGCGCAACATGGAAGTTCGTTTCACATCGGAGAGCCGTCGCCCTCGCGATCGCCGTCGCCGCCGCCGGCGCGGCAGTGCTCGGAGCCGGCCCGGCCGGAGCCGCACCCGCCACCGAGCCGCTGTCGAAGTGGGTGAAGACCGCCGACGGCTACGCGTACGATCCGGCCCAGCCGGTGATGCTCCACCCGGGGTCGGCCGAGCAGGTGCGGATCCCGACCGCTTACACGCAGCCGGAGCGGCAGTTCCGCTCCTCCTGGGTCGCCACGGTCAACCAGCTCAACATCGCGAAGCCCGCGAGCGAAGCCGACTTCCAGGCGCAGTACACCCGCATCCTCGACAGGTTCGAGGAGGCGAAGCTCAACGCGATGATCTTCCAGGTGCGTCCCGCGCAGGACGCCTGGTACCCCTCCGCCCTCAACCCGTGGTCGCAGTTCCTCAGCGGAACGCAGGGTGTCGACCCCGGCTATGACCCGCTGGCGTGGATGGTGCAGCAGACCCATGCGCGCGGCATGGAGTACCACGCGTGGTTCAACCCGTACCGCGTGACGACGTCGGCGATCACGTCGGCGCCGGTGCTCGCGGCGCTCGGGATGACCGCGGACGAGGCCCGTGCGCTCACGGCCGAGCAGGCGGTGCGGGCGCTCGCCGGAGCCGGCCTGCTGGCGGCGGACAACTACGCCGTGCAGCATCCCGAGCACGTCCTGCTCTTCAACGGCACGCTGTTCCTCGACCCGGGAGAGCCGGCCGTCCGTCAGCACGTGATCGACTCGGTGGCGGAGGTCGCCGCGAACTACGACGTCGACGGCATCCACTTCGACGATTACTTCTACCCGTATCGGACGACCGCGTACTTCGGCGACGCCGGGGAGGACCGCGGCACCTTCGAGCAGTACGGCCTCACCGCGGGATACGCGGACACGGCCGACGGCATCGCTCAGTGGCGCCGCGACAATGTCACCGCGCTCGTCTCGGGCGTGCACGACGTCCTCGCCCGGCTGAACGCCGAGCGCGGCACGGCGGTGCAGTTCGGCGTCAGCCCGTTCGGGATCTGGGAGCACGAGTCGGTCGACCCGCGCGGCTCCCACACGCCCGCGACCTCGTCGTCCACCTACTCGAAGGCGGTGTTCGCCGACACCCGCGCGTGGGTGAAGGACGAGCTCGTCGACTACATCGTTCCGCAGATCTACTGGAGCTTCGACCAGGCGGCGGCGCCCTACGGGGAGCTGGCGCGCTGGTGGAGCGACACGGTGACGGGGACCGACGTGCGGCTCTACATCGGCCACGCCGACTACAAGCATCTGCAGAGCTCGGCGACCGAGGCGGCCTGGGCCAACCCCGACGAGGTGCCGAACCAGCTGCTCTTCGACCAGACGCTGCCGGGGGTGACGGGGGAGGTGTTCTACGGGTACAACGACATCGTCCCGGGATCGACGGCCGGGCTGACGGGTGCCGCACTGACGGCGATGGAGGCCAAGAACGCCTCGCTCGACCGCATCTTCGGCGCGCTGCTGACCGACCCGGTGCTTCCGCCCGCGGACCCGCGCAAGGCCGCTCCTGCGCTGCGCGCGCCGGTGGCCACGGCAGGCGACGCCGCCGCCGGCACCCTCACCTGGACCGACGGCTCGTCGGGGACGACCAGGGCGTTCGCCGTGTACGTGGACGGCCGGCTGCACTCGGTGACGTACGCCGACGGATCCCCCTCGTACACGGTCGCGACGGCGTCGGCGGCGACCGCCCGTGCCTCCGGCGTCATCAGCGTGGCCGCGCTCGACCGCGCGATGAACGCGACGGCCCGGGTGGCGTTCGCGCCGACCGGACCGGTGGATCCGGTGGACCCGGTCGATCCCGTGGATCCGGTCGGTCCGACTCAGCCGGGCACCATGCCCGCGGGCAGCGAGGCCGCCGCGCCGGGCACGAGCCGCCTGGCGGACACCGGCTCGGCGACCTCGGCCGCCTGGCTGCTCGCGGCCGGGCTGCTCGGAGCCGGCGCGCTTCTCGCGGCGTTCACTCCGCGCGGGAGAACTCCGAGGCCCGTGCGACCTGGTCGGCGGTGAGCGTCACGCCGGTGTAGCGCTCGAACTGGCGCGCGGCCTGCAGAGCGATCACCTCGGCTCCCGTGATCAGGGTCTTGCCGGCCGCGCGTCCCGCCTGCACCAGCGGCGTCTCCGACGGGAATGCGACGACGTCGAACACGGTCGTCGCGTGCTCGATGTGCTCCTCCGCGAAGGCGAGGGCGGACTCGTGCTCACCGCGCATCCCGAGCGGGGTGACGTTGACGATGACGTCGTAGTCGGCGCGCGGCTCGTCCGCGGTCCAGGTGTAGTCGTAGCGCTCGGCGAGGGCCCGGCCGGCCTCCTCGTTGCGGGCGAGCACCGTCAGCTCGTCGAAGCCCGCGCCGCGGAAGGCCGCCACGACCGCCTTGGCCATGCCGCCGGAGCCGCGGAGCAGCACGCGCTGGGCCGGGTCGACGGCGTGCTCGGCGAGCAGCTGGGCGACGGCCTCGTAGTCGGTGTTGGAGGCGGTGAGCAGGCCGTCCTCGTTGACCACCGTGTTCACCGACTCGATGGCGACGGCCGACGGCTCGAGGTGGTCGACCAGGGGGATGATCGCATCCTTGAACGGCATCGACACCGAGCAGCCCCGGAAGCCGAGCGCGCGGATGCCGCGCACCGCACCCTCCAGGTCGCTCGTGGTGAACGCCTTGTAGAGGAAGTTCAGGCCGAGCTCGTCGTAGAGGTAGTTGTGGAAACGGGTGCCGATGTTGCTCGGACGGGCGGCCAGCGAGATGCAGACCTGCATGTCCTTGTTCAGGATGGGCATGCGTTCATTGTCGCAGGGAGGGCCGGGAGGCTCACCCCTCGGCGCCGGCGACGACCGTGCCGATTCCGAGCGCGGCGAGGATGCCCGCGGAGACCCGCTCGAGCACGCGGGTGACGCGCGGACGCCCCAGCCAGGCGACCATCCGGGAGGCCAGCAGGGTGATGCCCACCAGATAGAGGCCGCCGACGACCGCGTCGACCGCCCCGAGCAGCATGGTCTCGCCGAAGCCGGCGTGGGCCGACACGAACTGCGGCACCACGGCGAGGAAGAACAGGCCGACCTTGGGGTTCAGGAGGGTGGAGAGCAGACCGGCCAGCAGGCTGGAGGTGGAGCGGCGACGCGCGGCGGGGACGGCCGGCGCGTCCTCGTCGCCGGCGTCCGTGGCGGCCGCGCGGGCGCTGCGCCGCGTCGACAGGAAGGCGGCGACGCCGAGGTAGATCAGGTAGAGGCCGCCCACGATCTTGACGACGCGGAAGAGTTCCGCCGACTGCTCCAGCAGCGTCGCCAGCCCGACGGCGACCAGCGCGGCCCACGCGAGCGAGCCCACCGCGCACCCGGCGGCCGCGGCAAAGCCGTCGCGCGCACGCCCCATGCTGTACCGCAGCACGAGGAACGTGTCGGGGCCGGGCGTGAGCGCCAGGACCACGCACAGCCCCGCGAACGCGAGGAGGGAGAGCGCCGTCATGCGACGATCCTAGGGCCCGATCAGCCCAGTTCGTCCAGCCGCAGGACCGCGGACGGCCCGGCCGGGTCGAGCAGCAGACCCGCGTAGCCGTCCTCGCGGGCGACCCGGGCGACCGCATCGACGGTCGTGCCGCGGGCGGTCAGCCCGGGCGACCAGGCGAAGACCTCGGCGGGGGAGGTGAAGACGGGGTGCAGGAGGTCGCCGTCCTGACCGACGGCGGAGGGGATCGCGCCCTGGCCCTCGTCGAGGCCGACGTAGACGACCGGGGCGGCCGCAACGAGCGCGAGGAAGGCGGGCCAGGGGAGGTCGCGGTCGACCAGGGCGTTCTTCAGCGCGGCGTTGCGGCCGGGCTCGTCGGTCAGCTGGGCCCGCAGCTCGTCGGCGTAGGCGATGAGGAGGGCGTCGTCGCCCGGGTCGAGGGCCAGGCCGTCCGCGCGGGTGATGGCCTCGGCGATCACGGACCACGCGGGCTGCGCGAGGGAGCGGAACTCGGCGCCCCCGCGGTAGGCGGCGAGGCGCTCGTTGCTGGTGAACGCGACAAGGAGGTCCTTGCCCGCCGCATCGGTCTGCTTGCCGAGCGCGAGGGTGTCGCCCTGCTGGAAGCCGGCCGCGGGGTCGGCGAAGACGGAGCCGCTGATGTCGAGCAACAGCTCGCCGGCCACGCACTGCCGGAGCACGCCCGCGAAGGTGCGGGCGTCCTTCAGATCGGCCCACGCCTCCAGGGCGGTCTGGACGGGGAGGTTGCGCACCAGGCGATCGTTCACCTCCCCAGTATCCCCGAGCGGACCGGGCGGGGGCAGGTCAGCGTCGGCCGAGCCGGTAGACGCGCTCCGCCGTGCCGCCCAGCACCTGGGCCCGCTCGGCCTCGCTCAGGCCGTCGATCAGCGCGGAGAGGGTCGACCAGGTCTCGCCGTACGGTCCGGCGAGCGTCGAGACCGGCCAGTCGCCTCCGGCGAGCACACGGTCGGCGCCGAACGCGGAGAGGGCGTGATCGACGAACGGCCGGAGGTCCGCGGTCGTCGCGCGGCCGTCCGGGCCCAGTGTCGTGAGGCCGGAGAGCTTCACGGCGACGCCGGGGCGACGGGCGAGGTCGGAGATCAGCCCGGCCCACGGCTCCCGCGACGCCGCACCGACGGGCGGCGTGCCGAGGTGGTCGATCACCAGCCGGAGGTCGGGCAGCTCGTCCGCGATCGCGACGGCGTGCTCGAGGTGCCGGGGGAGGACCCCGATGACATCGAAGGAGAGGCCGCGCTCGGCGAGCAGGCGCAGGGACCGGCGCACCGGGGGGCGTGCGAGCCAGTCCGCGTCCGGCTCGTCGTGGACGAGGTGACGGATGCCGACGAAGGCGGGCTGCGCCGCCCAGGTGTCCAGCTGCCGGACCGCCGACTCCGGGTCGAGCAGGTCGACCCACGCCACCACCCCGGCGACTCGGGGGGACTCGACCGCGAACATCGCCGCCGAGTCCTCCACCGAGTTCGCGGCCTGGACGAGGACGACGCGATCGACGCCCGCCTGCGCGAGCTGCGGCTCGGCCTCGGCGAACGCGAAGGTGCGGTCGATCGGGGCCAGTGCCGACGTCAGCCACGGGTACGCGACCCGCTCGAGGTCCCAGAGGTGCAGGTGGGCGTCGATCGTCATGTCACTCCGCGAGGTCGAAGCGGACGAGGACGGGACCGGCGACGGCCGGTTCCGGGAAGGTGGTCACCAGCGCGTCGCCGTCGCGGGAGACCACGAGCGGGGTGCCGTCGGCGAGGCGGGCGCTCGCCGCATCCACCGCACTAGAGACACCGGGCAGGCGCACGTCGCCGACCGCGTCGACGAAGGCGTTCGCCGTGCCGCCGGTGCGGGTCCAGCGCAGCCACGGCTCGTCCGACGGGCTCGCGATCGCGGCCTCGAGCGGGCGGCTGCCGAAGACGGCGTCGCCGTTCACGGCGTTCCAGGCGGCGAGGTGCTCGAGGGTGCGGCGCTGGAGCTCGGGGACCGTGCCCCGCGCGGTGAGGCCGACGTTGAGCAGCAGGTTGCCGCCGCGCGAGACGATGTCGACGAACGAGGCGACGGCCGCAGGCCCGCTCAGGAGGTGGCGCTCGTCCTCCTGGGTGTTGTGGCCGAACGAGAAGCCGATGCCGCGGCAGTTCTCCCACGCCCCGGTGCCCTCGACGCTGGTGCCGTTCTGGTACTCGCTGGTGCGGAAATCCCAGTGGGTCTCTCCCCAGCGGTCGTTGGCCACCCCGTCGGGACGGGCGGCGTAGAACCTCTCGAAGAGGTTCTCCATGCTGAACGGCCCGGAGGGCTTGCCCGCGTCCGGCCATTCGATGTCGCCCCAGAGCACGTCGGGCGCATAGCGGTCGATGAGGTCGACGACGTGGTCGTAGGCGTACTCGGCGTACGCGGCGTCGACCGGGCGGCCGAACTCCTGGCCGTCGTCCGTGATCGGCGGCAGCTGCGAGAAGTGCCAGTCGAGGCCTCCCGAGTAGTACACGCCGAAGCGCAGCCCGGCGTCGCGCGTGGCCTTCTCGAAGGCGCCGACGAGGTCGCGCTTCGGGCCGCGGGCGACGGTGTTGCGCTCGTCCGTGCCGGGAGCGTCCCACAGGGTGACGCCGTCATGGTGCTTGGTGGTGGGGACGAAGTACCGTGCGCCCGTGCTCTTGACCAGGGCGAGGAACTCGTCCGGGTCGAACTCGGCCGGGTCCCACTGGTCGATGAAGTCGTCGTAGGGCGCGTCGCCGTAGACCTCCCGCTGGTGCTCGGCCGCGGGGCTGCCCTCGATGCGGATGGTGTTGTAGTACCACTCGGCATAGGGGTTGTGGGCGAACCAGTACTGCTTCTCGATCGTGCCCAGCTCGCCGATCGGCTCGGCCCACGCGGGGACCGAATACGGGCCCCAGTGCACGAAGACGCCGAGCTTGGCATCCGTGAACCACTCGGGCACCTCGCGCTCGAAGCGACGGTAGTTCTCGGGGCGGACGGGATCGTCTTTGAACATTGCCACGCTCGATTTCTCCTTCTTCGTCGAATGGATTGTGAGGATCGTCCTCTTCGAATATCCTATAGGCAATAGCCATTGACTCAAAGGAGAGCCTCGCTGTGACCACCGCGCTTGCCCCCGCACCCGCATCGTTCCTCCGCCCGACCGACTTCACCCTGCCGGGCGGCGAGTGGTTCATCGGAGCCGGCTTCGGCCTCTTCGTGCACTGGGACCACGCCAGCCAACAGGGGATCGAGATCTCCTGGCCGCTGGTCGGCCGTTCCATCATCCCCGGTTCCGACGGCGTCGAGGACGCGGTCAGCGTCGAGGGGTACCAGTCCAGCGCCGCCACCTTCGACCCGGTGGAATGGGACGCCGTGGCGCTCGCCCGCCTCGCCAAGCGCGCAGGCGCCCGCTACGTCGTCTTCACCGCCCGCCATCACGCCGGCTACTCGATGTTCCACACCGCGCAGTCGGACTTCGGGATCGAGCACTCGCCGTTCGGCCGCGACGTCACCCGGGAGTTCGTGGAGGCGATCCGCGCGGAGGGGATCCGCGTGGGCATCTACTACAGCCTCCCGGACTGGAACCACCCGGACTACCCGGCCTTCACGATGTCCGACCGTCCCTATCCCGAGGAGCACTGGCCCGCCGCCGGCGATCCGGCCAACGCCGGACGGCCGGTCGCCGTCGACCGGCACCGCCGCGCGACTCCCGAGCAGTGGGGGCGCTACCAGGAGTATCTGCGGGCGCAGCTGACCGAGATCCTCACGGGCTACGGCACCATCGACCTGCTCTGGTTCGACGGCGAGTGGGAGCGCTCCGAGGAGGAGTGGGACAGCGCCGGGCTCCGCGCCCTCATCAAGTCCCTGCAGCCCGACGTCGTCATCAACGACCGGCTGCTCGGCCAGGGCGACTACCAGACGCCCGAGCAGGGCTTCCCCGTCACGGCGCCGCGCGGCCCGTGGGAGCTCTGCCTCACGATCGGCCAGATGTGGGCCTGGCGCCCGGGCGACACCAAGAGCAAGAGCACCATCTCCCTGATCACGACGCTGGTGGAGGTCGCGAGCCGCGGTGGCAACCTCCTGCTCAACATCGGGCCGAAGGGCGACGGCAGCCTCAACGAGTCCCAGGTGCGCACCCTCGAGGAGATCGGCGCGTGGATGGACGTGCACGCCGAGAGCGTCGTGGGCGTCTCGCCGACGACCGGCGTCGACTTCTACGGCCCGTCGACCGCGCGCCCCGGCGCCCTCTACCTGCACCTGGTGATGCGGCCGATCGAGCAGGTCGTCGTGCGCGGCATCCCGGTCGGGCGTGTGACGGGGGTGCGGCTGCTCGCGACGGGCGAGCAGCTGCCGTACGAGGTGAACCTCGAGGTGCACGAGCAGCCGGCTCCGGGCGAGGACCCGGTCGGCGAGCTCCGCATCCCGGCCCCGGCGGCGTCCGGCGCCGCCATCGACGTCATCGCGATCGATTTCGCGTAGACCGACCCGCCTCCTCCGGGTGCGACGAAGCGTCCGGCATGGCAGGCGATCACAGTGATGAATCCAATGAAGGAGGCACAACAAGTGAAACCACGAAGCACGCGCACGGCGGTCCGGGTCGGAACCGCTCTCCTGATGGCCGGCGCGCTCGCCGCACTGGCCGGATGCTCCGGCGGCAGCGGCGGAAACGCATCCGGCGGCCCCATCACCATGTACACCTGGGTCAGCAGTCAGAGCGACCGCGACCAGTGGCAGGGCTTCATCGACCTGGGCAAGAAGGTGGACCCCTCCCTCGACGTCACCATTGAGGGGCCGAGCTTCAACGACTACTGGACGAAGGTGAAGACCCGGCTCAGCGGCTCCAACCCGCCCTGCCTGCTCACCACGCAGGCCGCCAGGGCCCAGGAGCTCTCCGGCCTGCTGATGCCGCTCGACGACCTGATCAAGAAGTACAAGCTCGACACGTCGGCCTTCGACTCCTCCATGCTCAAGGGCATGACGGTCGACGGCACGATCCGCGCCATCCCCTACGACGCCGAGCCGATCGTCCTCTACTACAACAAGGACGCCTTCACGGCCGCCGGGCTCGACCTGCCCAGCACGACGTACACGCGCGAGCAGTTCCTCGCCGACGCCAAGAAGCTCACCACCGCCGATCACAAGGCGCTGGCGATCGCCCCGGGCTTCTTCATCCCGAACGCGTGGGCCATCGCCGACGGCGCCGAGGCGGTCAAGGGCGGCAAGCTCGACCTCACCAACTCGAAGCTCGTCGACCAGGTGCAGTCGTACTTCGACCTCGTGAAGAAGGACGGCATCGCGAAGGCCCCGGAGGCCGCCGACGCGTCCGACGCATCCCAGGCCGCCTTCACCAGCGGGGCGGTCGACATGCTGATCGAGGGCCCGTGGATGTACGGCACCTTCGCCGACGCCGCGAAGTTCGACCTGGGTGTCACGATCGTCCCCAGCACCTCGGGCGAGGCGCACGGGATGACCGCCGGCTCCGGCTTCGGCATCGCGAAGAACTGCAAGGACCCGGACGGCGCGTTCAAGGCCATCGTCGCGATGACCGACAGCAGCGTGCTCAAGGGCCAGGCCGAGAAGCGCGGCATCGTCCCCTCCCGCGCCGACGCGCAGTCGGCCTGGGCGGAGGGCAAGTCGCCGGAGGCGTACGCCGCCGTGCAGGCCCTCCTCAAGAACGCCACGGCGCAGCTCACCACGCCCACCTGGAACCAGGTGGAGACCCTCTTCACCCAGTACGGCGTCGAGGGATACCGGGGTGACAAGACCGCCAAGGACGTGCTGAACACGATCCAGAACTCGGTGGGGCAGTAGGCGCATGGCCTCCCCGCTGATCGGCGCCGCCGTCTCCTCCGAGACGGCGGCGCCCGCCGCGCCCGAGACGCGGCCGTTCCACGTGCCCCATCCCAGCCCGCCTCGCCGGGGCGGGAAGAAGCGCCGCGGCGACGGCCTGACCGCCCTCGCCTACCTCTGGCCCGGGCTCGCCGGCTTCGTCTTCTTCATCGTGGTGCCGCTGCTCGGCTCCCTGGTCATCAGCCTCTTCGAGTGGCCGCTGTTCGGCTCGCCGACCTTCGTCGGCTTCGCGAACTACCAGAAGCTGTTCTCCGACCCGACGTTCTACACGGTGCTCTTCAACACGGTGATCTTCGCCTTCGTCTACACCGCGCTGAACCTCGCGCTGGCGCTGGCCATCTCCCTGTGGCTGAACACCCGGGTGAAGTTCGCCGGGTTCTGGCGGGTCATCTTCTTCCTCCCCGCCATCACGCCGATGGTCGCGAACGCGCTGGTCTGGCGCCTGCTGCTGAGCGACAACGGCATCGTCAACTCGACGCTCGCGTCGATCGGGATCGACGGGCCGAGCTGGCTCTCCGACTCGCGCTTCGCGCTCGCCTCCGTGATCGCGATGTCGGTCTGGCAGTCGTTCGGCTACAACGTCATCGTGCTCTCGGCCGGTCTGGGCGGCATCCCGAAGGAGATCCTCGAGGCGTCGCGGATGGACGGCACCAGTGCCTGGCAGCGGCTGAAGTCGATCATCCTGCCGATGCTGTCGCCCTCGCTGTTCTTCACGATGACGATGACGATGATCGGCGCGTTCCAGGTGTTCGTGCAGCCGCAGATCCTCACGCAGGGCGGCCCGGGCGAGTCCACCAACACGTTCGTGCTGTACCTCTACCGCAACGGCTTCGTCTTCGACCGGCTCGGCTACGCCTCCGCGCTCGCGTGGATGCTGTTCGTCGTCGTCATGCTCATCACCGCGCTCCAGTTCGCGGGCCAGAAGAGGTGGGTCAACTATGACAAGTGACATCGGCACCGCGGCACGCTCCGCCGCTCCCGGCACCGGTCGCCGGCCGAAGCCGCGACTGCGCCGTGCGCAGAAGGCGGTCGTGGCGAAGACGTGGCTCAACACGCTGGTCCTCGCGATCGTCGCGCTGGCCTTCACCTTCCCGTTCATCTGGATGTTCTTCTCGGCGCTCAAGCCCGAGAGCGAGGTCTTCTCGCCGACACCGACCTTCATCGGCTCGGAGGTGAAGTGGTCGAACTTCGTGGACGCGTGGACGCTCGTGCCGTTCGGCCGGTTCATCTTCAACGGCTTCTTCGTCGCGATCTGCGGCGCGCTGCTGTCGGTGATCGTGGCCGTGCTGAGCGCGTACGCGTTCTCGCGCCTCCGGTTCAAGTACCGCGACCGCATCTTCCTGCTGTACGTCTTCACGCTGGTGCTGCCGCAGGAGGTGCTCGTCGTCCCGCTGTTCATCATGATGAACCAGCTCGGCCTGGTCGACACCTACGTGGCGCTGATCGTGCCGTTCGCCTTCACGGCGTTCGGGACCTTCCTGCTGCGGCAGTTCTTCCTCACCATCCCGATCGAGTTCGAGGAGGCGGCGATCATCGACGGCGCCTCCCGGTTCCGCACGCTGTGGTCGGTCCTGCTGCCCCAGCTCGCGGCCCCGCTCTCGGTGCTCGGCGTCTTCTCGTTCGTGGGCTACTACAACTCGTACCTCTGGCCGCTGATCATCATCAACAGCCAGGACCTGGCGACCGTGCCGCTCGGCCTCTCGATGTTCACCGGCGAGCACGGCACCCAGTGGAGCCTGATGATGGCGGCCTCCACGCTCGCGATCATCCCGTCGCTGATCATCGTCGCCGTGCTCCAGCGCCAGCTCATCAAGGGCGTCGCGCTCGGCGGCTTCGGCGGACGCTGACCCCCGTCCGCACCGGACGGACCTATCCAGAAAGCAGAGACACGTATGACCCTCGCCCCGCCCGTCGCCCGCCTCGCGGCCAGCGGCACCATCGTCAGCGCGGAAGCCTGGCTGAGCGACCTCGCGGTGGAGACCGTGCGCACGGATGCCGTCCAGTCCTTCCTCAAGCAGGAGACGATCTTCGTCCGGCTGCGCACGGCGGGTGGCGCCGACGGGCTCGGCTACAGCTACACGATCGGGACCGGCGGGAGCGCCGTGCTGAGCCTCCTGCGCACGACGCTCCTGGACGTGGTGGTCGGGCTCGACGTCAACCGGCCGGAGGAGGTGTGGCGGGCGATGTTCTCCTCGACGCGCGCCACGACCGTCGGCCCGATCACGTCGCTCGCGCTGGCCGCCGTCGACACCGCGGTGTGGGATGCGCGCAGCAGAGCGGCCGGACTGCCCCTCTGGGTCGCGGCCGGCGGTGCGCAGCCGAGCATCCCGCTCTACGACACCGAGGGAGGCTGGCTGCACTTCTCGACGGAGGAGCTCGTCGCGCAGGCGCTCGAGTCACGCGCCCGCGGGCTCGGCGGCGTGAAGGTCAAGGTGGGCAAGCCGCGCGGTCACGAGGACTTCGAGCGCCTCGCCGCCGTGCGCGACGCGGTCGGCGACGAGCTGGACATCATGGTCGACGCCAACCAGTCGATGACCGCCGCCGAGGCGATCCGCCGAGCCGCGCTGTTCGAGAAGCTGGACATCTTCTGGTTCGAGGAGCCGCTGCCCGCGGAGGACGTGGCCGGGCACCGCCGGCTCGCCGCGTCGACGAGCGTGCCGGTCGCGGTGGGGGAGTCGATGTACTCGGTCGGGCACTTCCGCGAGTACCTCCAGGCGGGCGCCGCCGGTATCGTGCAGGTCGACGTGGCCCGGGTGGGCGGCATCACCCCGTGGCTGAAGGTCGCCCATCTCGCGGAGGCGTTCAACGTGGCCGTCGCCCCGCACTTCCTGATGGAGCTGCACGTCTCGCTGTGCTGCGCGGTGCCCAACGCGCTCTACCTGGAGCACATCCCGCAGCTGCGTGCGATCACGACGGCCGAGATGACCATCCGCGACGGGCACGGCGTGCCCTCCGACGAGCCGGGGCTCGGCATACGGTGGGATCTCGACGCGATCGAGGACAGGAGGGTGGCATGACGGCGACGAGGACAGGCAGGCGGCCGTTCGGCCGTGGGGGCCTGGAGGTCGGGCCGATCGGCTACGGCGCGGCCGCGCTCGGCGAGCTGTACGAGCCGCGGCCGGCGGACGAGTGGCCCCGCATCGTTCCTGCGGCGTGGGATGCGGGCATCCGCTACTTCGACGCCGCTCCGCACTACGGCCTCGGGCTGGCCGAGGAGCGGCTCGGCGCGGGGCTGCGCGGGCGTCCCCGCGACGAGTACGTGCTCTCGACCAAGGTCGGCCGGGTGCTCGAACCCAACCCCGACTACCGGCCGGGCGACACCGACATCGCCAACCTCTTCGCGACGCCGGCGACCCTGCGCCGCCGGCGGGACTACTCGCGCGACGGCGTGCTGCGCTCGGTGGAGGACTCCCTGCGCCGCCTCGGCGTCGACCGGATCGACGTGCTCCTCGTCCACGACCCCGACGAGTACGAGCGCGAGGCCCTCGAGGGGGCGTTCCCCGCGCTCGAGGAGCTGCGGTCGCAGGGCGTCATCCGCTCGTACGGCGCCGGGATGAACCAGTCGGCGATGCTGACCCGGTTCGTCCGCGAGACCGACCTCGACATCGTGATGTGCGCCGGGCGGTACACCCTGCTCGACCATGCCGCCGAGCGCGACCTGCTGCCGGCGGCCCGGGAGCGCGGCGTCTCCGTCGCCGTCGCCGCGGTGTTCAACTCGGGCATCCTGGCGACCGACCGGCCGGTCGCATCCGCCAAGTTCGACTACGGCGCGGCACCCGCCGACCTGGTCGCCCGCACGAATCGGATCGCCGACATCGCGGAGCCGTACGGCGTCACGGTGCCGCAGCTCGCGGTGCAGTTCCCCCTCCGGGACGCCGCGGTCTCCACCGTCGTCCTGGGTGCCGACTCGGCCGCGCAGATCGAGCGCAACGCCTCCCTGGCCGACGCTCCGGTGCCCGACGGGCTGTGGGCGGAACTCGCCGCGGACGGGCTCGTGTGATGCGGATCCTCCATCCTCTATCCTCTCTGGGCGGCGCCACCCGACCTAGGATGTGCACATGAGCATCGAACCCGGCACCGCGCGCGAGGTCACGGGCGAGCACTTCCTGCCCGCCCGCCGGGCCCTCGCCGACGACGTGTACGACGCGGTCCTCGGTCTGCTCATGGACCAGGTGATCGAACCGGGCACGCGCGCCAGCATCGACGGCATCGCCCGCCAGCTCGGGGTCTCGCCGACCCCGGTGCGCGAGGCGCTCGCCCGCCTGGAGTCCGAGGGCCTCGTGGTCAAGAAGGCGCTCAAGGGCTACACGGCCGCCCCGCTGCTCGACAGCGACGGCCTCCGGCAGCTGTTCGAGATGCGGCGCCTGCTGGAGCCGTACGCGACGCGGAACGCCGCAGGCGAGCTCGACGACCGCACGCTCGACCAGCTCGAGGAGCTCTGCGAGGCGATGCACCGCAGCGGCGAGGCGGCGCAGGCCGGCGAGGACCGCTTCAAGGACTACAAGGACTTCGCCAACCAGGACTCCGACTTCCACCGCATCATCGCGGAGCACTCGGGCAACGTGCTGCTCTCCGACGCCATCTCGCGGCTGCGCTCGCACATGCACCAGTACCGGATCTACTTCAAGCACGGCGTGGTCGACGAGACCTCCGGCGAGCACGAGACGGTGCTGGAGGCCCTGCGCAGCGGTGACGCCGCCGCGGCCGAGGCGGCGATGCTCGACCACATCACCAAGTCGTACCACCGGATCGCCAGCAGCCTGGAGGCCGGCACCGCGGAGTAGCCCGGTTCCGTCGCTCCACGAGACCCCCGTGCGCTCGGCGCGCGGGGGTCTCGTGCTGTCCGCGGCTGGTGTCGCATACCTATATCCAATAGGATGTTGCCAACAGCCGAACGAAAGGACAACGGCGTGAGCATCGTCACCGGCTTCGAGACCCTGGACGTGCGGTTCGAGACGTCCGCCCTGCTCGACGGGTCGGACGCGATGAACCCCGACCCCGACTACTCGGCCGCCTACCTCCGCGTCACCACCGACGCCTCAGACGGGCTGGAGGGGCACTCGTTCGTCTTCACCATCGGCCGCGGCAACGACGTGCAGGTCGCCGCGATCGACGCCGTCGCGCACCGGGTCATCGGCCGCGACGTGGAGGCCGTCCTCGACGACCTGGGCGGCTTCTGGCGCGAGTTCGTCCACGACTCGCAGCTGCGCTGGCTGGGGCCCGAGAAGGGCGTCATGCACATGGCCATCGGCGCCGTCGTGAACGCCTTCTGGGATCTGAAGGCCAAGCGCGCCGGCCTCCCGCTCTGGCAGCTGCTGGCGCGCATGACGCCGGAGGAACTGGTCGCGCTCGTCGACTTCCGCTACCTGAGCGATGCGCTCACCCCGGAGGAGGCGCTCGGCCTGCTCCGCGCGGCCGAGCCCGGCCGGGCCGAGCGCGAGGCCGACCTGATCGCTCGCGGCTATGCCGGTTACACGACGACGCCGGGCTGGCTCGGCTACTCCGACGACAAGCTGCGGCGTCTCGCGCGCGAGGCGGTCGCCGAAGGGTTCGAGCAGATCAAGCTGAAGGTGGGCGACGACCTCGACGACGACATCCGGCGGCTCGGGATCGCCCGCGAGACGGTGGGGCCGGACATCCGGATCGCGATCGACGCGAACCAGCGCTGGGACCGCGATCAGGCGATCGCGTGGATCCGCGCGCTGGAACGCTTCGACCTCGCCTGGGTCGAGGAGCCGACCAGCCCCGACGACGTGCTCGCCCACGCGGCCATCGCCCGTGCCGTCGCCCCCGTCCGCATCGCGACGGGGGAGCACGGGATGAGCCGCGTGCTCTTCAAGCAGCTGCTGCAGGCGGAGGCCGCGGCCGTGCTCCAGATCGACTCGACCCGGGTGGCGGGCATCAACGAGAACATCGCCATCCTGCTGCTCGCCGCGAAGTTCGGCGTTCCGGTGTGCCCGCACGCCGGCGGGGTGGGCCTGTGCGAGGCCGTGCAGCACTTCTCGATGTTCGACTACGTCGCCGTCTCCGGCAGCCAGGAGGGCCGGATGATCGAGTACACGAAGCACCTCCACGAGCACTTCGTCTCCCCGGTCGAGCTGGTCGGCGGCCGGTACCGCGCCCCGCTGACGCCGGGCACCGGCATGGAGATGCTGGCCGATTCGCTGCGCGCCCACGAATTCACCGGCGCCACCCTCCCCGCCGCCGCGCTCGCCTAGCTCACCGCCCACCGAGATTCACGAAAGGGCCCTCATCCCGACCGGAATGAGGGCCCTTTCGTGAACCTCGGCGACGAGTGGAGGCGCTGCGCGCTACCGGCGCGGGCGCAGGGAGTACATGCCGCCGTCGACGGGGATGATCGCCCCGTTCGTGGAGCCGGCCGCGGGGGACGCGAGGTAGGCGACGGCGTCCGCGACCTCCTGCGGCTGCACGAGCCGGCCGCTCGGCTGGCGGGCCTCCAGGGCGGATCGCTCGGCGTCCGGATCGACGGCGGAGTCGAGCAGCCGCCCGACCCACGGAGTGTCGGCCGTGCCCGGCGCGACGGCGTTGACGCGGATCCCGAGCGGGAGGCAGTCGGCCGCGATCGCGAGCGTCATGGCGGAGACGGCGCCCTTGGAGGCGGAGTAGAGCACGCGCTGCGGGAGCCCGGCCCACGCGGCGATCGAGCTCGTGAAGACGATCGCGGCGGACGGGGACGCCTGCAGATGCGGGAGGGCGTGTCGCACGGTGCGTGCCGACCCGACGACGTTGACGTTGAGCACGCGCGCCCACTCCGCGTCGTCGTTGGCGGTCACGTCGCCCTGCGCGCCGATGCCGGCGTTGGCGATCACGATGTCGAGCCGGCCCGCGTCCGCGACCACCGCGGCGATCGCGTCGCGCACGGATCCATCGTCACCGATGTCGCACCGGATGCCCGTGTGCGGTGCGGCCACGCCCGACGGGTCGAGGTCGAGGGCGTAGACGCGGGCGCCCTGAGCGGACAGCTCGTCCGCGATCGCGCGGCCGAGGCCGGAGGCGCCGCCGGTGACGGCGGCGACGAGCCCGTCGAAGTGCTGGGACATCGGTGTCTCCTTCGTGTGGATGGTGCGGTTCAGGCGGGGCGCACGGTGCTGCGCTGCTCGCCCAGCCCCTCGATGCCGACCTCGACGGTGTCGCCCGCGTGCAGGTAGGGGAAGCGCCCGGAGAGCCCGACGCCCTCCGGCGTGCCGGTGTTGATCAGGTCGCCCGGCTCGAGCACGGTGAACTGGCTGAGCCGGTGGATGATCTCGGCGACCGAGAAGATCAGGTCGCTCGTGGTCGAGTCCTGCCGCGTCTCGCCGTTGACGGCCGAGTGGAGTCGCAGCCCCGAGCCGTCCCCGACCTCGGCGGCCGGCACGAGCCACGGACCCAGCGGGTTGAACGTCTCGAAGCTCTTGCCCTTGCTCCACTGGCCGAGCGAGCGCTCGAGCTGGTACTCGCGCTCGGAGACGTCGTTGGCGACGGCGAAGCCGGCGATGCAGCCGAGGGCCTCCTCGGGGGAGGAGAGGTAGCGGGCGCGCCGGCCGATGACGGCGGCGAGCTCCACCTCCCAGTCGGTCGTGGTGGAGCCCGGCGGCAGCAGGATGTCGTCGTGCGGTCCGACGACCGTGTTGGGGTGCTTGTAGAACACGACGATGTCCGTGGGCGGCTCGGAGCCGGACTCGCGCGCGTGGGCGGCGTAGTTCATCCCGATGCAGATCACCGCCGGCGGGCGGGCGATCGGAGCGCCGATGCGCAGACCGTGGGCGTCCAGGACGGGCAGGCCCCCCTCGGCGGCGGCCGCCTCGGCGCGGCGCAGGCCGTCGGCGGCCAGGAAGGCGCCGTCGATGTCGGCGGTGAGCGGGCGCAGATCCCAGGTGGTCGTGCCGTCGCTCACCGCGGGGATCTCCGCCCCGGGCTCGCCGAGTCGCATGAATCGCATCGAGGGTCCTTTCGCTCGCGGCCTGCTGGCACTGCGATTCACCCTATTACTATTTCCTATAGGAATCCAAGCAGAAGGAGATCCCATGCGCATCGCCCTCCACTCCGTGCTCCGCGACGGGCACGAGGCCGCCTACGACGCGGCGCACGCCGCCATCCCGGACGAGCTGGCCGCGTCGTTCGCCCGGCTCGGCATCCACGACTGGTCGATCTGGCGCAGCGGACGACACCTCTTCCACCTGGTCGACTGCGACGACTTCGCCGCGGCCATGGCGGCGCTGGAGGACGACCCGGCCAATCAGCGCTGGCAGAGCTTCATCACCCGGCACGTCGACCACTTCGAGCAGCTGGGCACCGGGGTGGACGGCCAGGAGCTGCCGCTGGTGTGGGAACTCTCTCAGCAGCGGGACAGCTGACCGTTACGTTCACAGCTTGACTCCAACCCGAGGATGATTCACGCTTGTCCCTATGACCGCCACTCCGGGCCTCGCGCCCCGTGGCGCTCGCAATCCCGGGTCGCAGGGCGCATTGAGGCACTTGAACCAGGAGCGACTCGTCGAGTTCCTGTTGGCGAACGGTCCTTCCACCCAGGCTGAGCTGGCGCGCGGGACGGGACTGTCGACCGCCACCGTCTCGAACATCGTCCGCGACATGGCCGTCAAAGGCGTCGTCGCCACCAGCCCCGTCACCTCCAGCGGCCGCCGCGCGCTGCTCGTGCAGCTCACCGACACCGGCGACATCGCCGTCGGAGTGGACTTCGGCCGGCGCCACGTCCGCATCGTGCTCTGCACGCTGGGCTACGAAGTGCTCGCCGAGCAGGCGCTCGTCCTGCCGCTCGGCTACGACGTCACGGAAGCCATCGTCGACGCGTCGAGCCTGCTCGACCGGATGCTGGCCGACGGCGGCCACGACCGCGAGTCGGTGCTCTCCGTGGGCATCGGCATCCCGGGCCCGATCGACCGGCGCACCGGAACCGTGCTGCAGGGCGCCATCCTGCCGGAGTGGGTGGGCGTCAACCTCCGCGACCTGGAGAACGCCTTCCGCTTCCCGGTCGTGCTCGACAACGACGCCAACCTCGGCGCCCTCGGCGAGGTGACCTGGGGCGCCCATCGCGGGGCGCGCAACATCATCTTCGTGAAGATCGGCTCCGGCATCGGCGCCGGGCTGATCATCAATGGCCAGACCTATTACGGCAACCTCGGCATCACCGGGGAGCTGGGGCACACCCCCGTCGTCGACCCGGGCGTGATCTGCCGCTGCGGCAACCGCGGCTGTCTGGAGACCGTGGCCTCGACCACGGTCATGATCGAGTCCCTCGGCCGGGGCGGGACCGAGAGCGTGACGACGGCCGACATCCTGCGCCGCGGGCTCGAACGCGACCCGGCCGCGCTCCGCGTGGTGGGCGACGCCGGGCAGGCCATCGGCCAGGCGATCGGCAGCATCGCCAACGTGATCAACCCCGAGCTGGTGCTGATCGGCGGCCCGCTGGTGGGGCTGGGGGAGGCCCTGCTCGAGCCGATCCGCCGGGGGATCCAGCACAACGCCATCCCGATCATCGCCGAGACGACCACGGTGACCGTGTCGTCGCTCGGGGACCGCGCCGAGTCGCTGGGCGCCGCTGCTCTGGTGATCCAGGGCGCGCTCGCCGGCGCCGAGTAGTCCGCCGCCCCGAGCGGGCGGATCGTCCGGGCCCGGGGCAAACCGTTACCGTCTCGTTGTCTTCACTATTTGACGCCAAGTCCAGACATAGCGTTTACTACTTAGGCACATGACCGAACATGTGCGGCAGGAATCCGAAACCAAGGAGCGACGATGTCGTCGAACGCAGTCATCCTCGAGATGCGCGCGATCACCAAGGAGTTCCCCGGTGTCAAAGCGCTGGAGGATGTGTCCCTGACCGTCAAGGCCGATGAGATCCACGCGATCTGCGGCGAGAACGGTGCAGGCAAGTCCACCCTCATGAAGGTCCTCTCGGGCGTCTACCCGTACGGGACCTACTCCGGCGACATCGTCTACCAGGGCGAGGTCATGCGCTTCAAGGACATCAAGTCCAGCGAGCAGCAGGGCATCGTGATCATCCACCAGGAGCTCGCCCTCATCCCCGAGCTCTCGATCACCGAGAACATCTTCCTCGGCAACGAGCCGCGCCGCTGGGGCGTCATCGACTGGAACGAGGCCAAGAAGCGCGCGGTCGAGCTGCTCGCCCGCGTCGGCCTCACCGACGACCCCGAGACGCAGATCAAGAACATCGGCGTCGGCAAGCAGCAGCTGGTCGAGATCGCCAAGGCGCTCAACAAGTCGGTGAAGCTGCTCATCCTCGACGAGCCCACCGCCGCGCTGAACGAGGCCGAGTCGGCCCACCTGCTCGACCTGATCCTCGGGCTCAAGAGCAAGGGCATCAGCTCGATCATCATCAGCCACAAGCTCAACGAGATCGAGCGCGTCGCCGACGAGATCACGATCATCCGCGACGGCCACAGCATCGAGACGCTGAACGTCAAGGCCGACGGCGTCGACGAGGACCGCATCATCCGCGGGATGGTCGGCCGCACGCTCGAGAGCCGCTTCCCGGAGCGCACCCCGAACATCGGCGAGACCTTCTTCGAGGTGCGCGACTGGGTCGTCCAGCACCCGCAGGTCGCCGACCGCCTCGTCGTCAAGAACTCGAGCTTCTCCGTCCGCCGCGGCGAGATCGTGGGCTTCGCCGGGCTGATGGGCGCCGGCCGCACCGAGCTCGCCATGAGCGTCTTCGGCCGCTCCTACGGCAACTTCATCTCGGGCGAGATCTACAAGGACGGCCGGCAGATCCAGGTCCGCAACGTCTCCGAGGCGATCGACAACGGCATGGCCTACGTGAGCGAGGACCGCAAGGTGCTCGGCCTCAACCTCCTCGACGACATCAAGGAGTCGATCGTCGCGGCCAAGCTCACCAAGATCGCGAAGCGCGGCGTCGTCGACGACCTGCAGGAGTACGCGGTCGCCGAGCAGTACCGCAAGAGCCTGCGGATCAAGACGCCGGACGTCGACCGCGGCGTCAGCACGCTCTCCGGCGGCAACCAGCAGAAGGTCGTCCTGGCCCGGTGGATGTTCACCGACCCCGACCTGCTCATCCTCGACGAGCCCACCCGCGGCATCGACGTCGGGGCCAAGTACGAGATCTACGGGATCATCCAGGAGCTCGCCGCTCAGGGGAAGGGCGTCGTCGTCATCTCCTCCGAGCTGCCCGAGCTCCTCGGGATCTCCGACCGCATCTACACGATCTTCGAGGGTCAGATCACCAACGAACTCCCGATCGCGGAGGCGACCCCCGAGACGCTCCTGAAGAGCATGACATCCGCCAAGAAGAGGGTGACCGCATAATCATGACCACACAGATTCCCGAGAAGAAGAAGTCCGGGGGTATCCGCGACCTCGGCAAGATGTTCGGCAACGGCCAGTCCACCGGACGTCAGTTCGGCATCCTGGGCGCGCTCGTCGTCATCGTCGTGTTCTTCGAGATCATGACCGGCGGCAAGACGCTCGACCCGGTGAACCTCATCAACCTGGTCAACCAGAACACCTACGTGCTGATCCTCGCGATCGGCATGGTGATGGTCATCATCGCCGGCCACATCGACCTGTCGGTCGGCTCGGTCGCGGCGGTGGTCGGCATCGTGGTGGCGCAGGCGATGACGCAATGGAACATGCCCTGGCCGCTCGCGGTGGTCCTCGGTCTCGTGCTCGGAGCCGTGATCGGCGCCTGGCAGGGCTGGTGGGTCGCCTACGTGGGCGTCCCCGCGTTCATCGTGACGCTGGCCGGCATGCTCATCTTCCGCGGCCTCAACCAGTTCATCGGAAACGCCAACACCATCCCCGTGCCGGACGGCTTCACCTACATCGGCGGCGGCTTCCTGCCCGAGTGGGGCCCGGACACCGGCTTCAACAACTCGACCCTGCTGCTCGGCCTCATCATCGTGATCGCGATCGTGCTGATCGAGGTCCGCACCCGCCGCAACCAGACGAAGATGGGCTCCGAGAAGGCGCCCCTCTGGGTCAGCGTGTTCAAGGTGATCGTGCTCGGCGCCGTCGTGATCTACTTCACCTTCGTCTTCGCGGGCGGTCGCGTCGGGACCTCGTTCCCCGTCGCCGGCGTCATCCTCGGCGTGCTGATCATCCTGTACTCGTTCGTCACCCGCAGCACGATCTTCGGCCGCCACATCTACGCGGTCGGCGGCAACTGGCACGCGGCCGAGCTCTCCGGCGTCAAGATCAAGCGGATCAACTTCTTCGTCATGATGAACATGTCCGTGCTCGCCGCACTGGCCGGCATGATCTCCGTCGCGCGGTCGGTCTCCTCCGGCCCGCAGGACGGCCTCGGCTGGGAGCTCGACGCGATCGCCGCCGTCTTCATCGGTGGCGCCGCGGTCTCGGGCGGCATCGGAACGGTCGCCGGCTCCATCGTCGGTGGTCTGGTCATCGCGGTGCTCAACAACGGCCTCCAGCTGCTCGGCGTCACGACCGACAAGGTCCAGATCATCAAGGGCCTCGTGCTCCTCATCGCGGTCGGCATCGACGTCTACTCCAAGCGCCGCGGCGGCCCCTCCTTGATCGGCCGGATGTTCGGCGGCGGCAAGAAGCAGGAGGCCGACGCGATCGGCGCCGACGAGCCCGCCGTCGTCCCCTCGGACGACTCCGCCGAGGCCTCGTCCCGTTCACTGACGAACTGACTTCCACCTCACACCTGCACCATCCAACACACAGAAAGTAGAAACGCCATGCGCAAATTCGCACTCGCGACAGTGGCTGTCGCAGCTGCCGCCGCGCTCGCCCTGACGGGTTGCTCGAGCCGTGACGGCTCGACCGGCTCGTCGACGGCCGCCGGCTTCGACAAGGGCGCCACCATCGGCGTCGCCCTCCCGACCAAGACGTCGGAGAACTGGGTGCTCGCCGGTGACCTCTTCACCAACGACCTCAAGGACGCCGGCTTCAAGGGCGACGTGCAGTACGCCGGTGCCTCGGGCGCCGTCGCCGACCAGCAGTCGCAGATCCAGTCGATGATCACCAACGGCGCGAAGGTCGTCATCATCGGCGCCGTCGACGGTGGCCAGCTGGCCGCCCAGGCCAAGGCCGCGCACGACGCCGGCGCCGTGGTCATCGCCTACGACCGCCTGATCCTCAACACGAAGGACGTCGACTACTACGTCGCGTACGACAACGAGAAGGTCGGCGAGCTGCAGGGCCAGGCCCTCCTCGACGGGATGAAGAAGCGCTTCCCGGACAAGAAGACGTACAACATCGAGCTCTTCTCCGGCTCGCCGGACGACGCGAACTCGAAGGTCTTCTTCGACGGCGCCATGAAGATCCTCAAGCCGAAGATCGACGACGGCACCCTGAAGGTCGTCTCGGGCCAGACCGACATCAAGCAGACCGCCACCCAGGGCTGGCTGCCGGCGAACGCGCAGACCCGCATGGACAACCTCCTCGCGGCCAACTACGCGTCGACCGAGCTCGACGGCGTCCTGTCGCCGAACGACACCCTCGCTCGCGCGATCATCACCTCGGTTCAGGGTGCGGGCAAGCCCGTCCCCGTCGTGACCGGACAGGACTCGGAGGCCGAGTCGGTCAAGTCGATCATGGCCGGCGTGCAGTACTCGACCATCAACAAGGACACCCGCAACCTCGTGAAGCAGGCCGTCGCGATGGTCTCCTCGCTGCAGAAGGGCGAGAAGCCGAAGACGAACGACGACAAGTCGTACGACAACGGCAAGAAGGTCGTCCCGGCCTACCTGCTCACCCCGGTCGTCGTGACCAAGGAGAACGCGGCGGAGGCGTACGCCAACGACCCGACCCTGGAGCCGCTGACCAAGTAACACCGGTCTCGCCCGCCGAGAGGCGGGAAGGCGAGAAGGGCCGGAGCGACGATGTCGCTCCGGCCCTTTCGGTATCCCCCTGGTGGTGTCCCCCTGGCCGAAAACCTAGGTCAACCCTATGAGGGCGCCGCCGGCGCGGCATCGGGGCCTCCACGGATTCCGAGACCGTGGAATCACGTACCGAAAAGTTTGTTTTGACGGATGCACCCCAAGTGAACTAAACATATATCAGGGTACCCGCATCCTATCCGCCTCACCCGGCGAAAGTACGACATGACCCTCGACAGCGTCACCGACCACCGTCTCGTCCCGTCCCGCTCCGCCGACCGCAGGCTCCTGCGCAACGATGTCTTCGAGCTCCTGCTCGAACGCATCATGGACGGCTCCCTGGAACCGGGGTCGCGCCTGAAGGACGCCGAGCTCACCGCCTGGATGCGCGTGTCCCGCACGCCGGTCCGGGAGGCGCTCGGCAAGCTCGGCAGCATCGGCCTCGTCCAGACCTCGCCCAACCGGTACACGATCGTGGCCCCCCTCGAACAAGCCGAGGCCGGCGACGCGATCCACGTGCTCCGCCGGCTCTACCCGGACGCCATCCGCGCGGGCATGGCCGGTCTGGACGCCGACGCCGAGCTCGAGATCGGGCTGCTCGCCGGTCGGCTCGAGCGCGGCCGCGACCAGAACCCGGTCGACGTGTTCGTCCGCATCGTGCAGGTCGTGCTCGACGCGCTGCCCAACGGGGTGCTCGTCGAAGCGGTGGACACGGTCCACCTGCGCGTGCTGCGCTACCTGCGGCTGGCTCCGTGCGCGGCGGAGGTCCTGACGCGCGAGCGGGTGCTCGCGTTCGCCGCGGCGCTCCGCGCGCACGACGACCGCGCCGCCGAGATCGTCGAGCACATGCTGGACGACGCGGAACGGGCGGTCAGCGGGGGCTGAGCGGGTTCCCGGGACCGTGGAGGTTGCCGGTCGCGGGGTCGACCCAGTTGGCCGAACCGGTGAGCCGGTGCCAGCGCTTGTGGAACGCGAGGTCGGTGCCCTCGGCTTCGACGACGGCCGCACCGCACAGATCGCAGATGCGCAGGATGACGATGTCGCCGTCCGCGGTCGTGACCGAGACCGACCCCTCCGGGAATGCGATGCCCATGGTGTTCCCCCTTCACGTCCGGCCGGCCGGCCGACCCGGTCGAGACTGCCCTCAGCGTACGGGATCGGCCTCGCGGGAGGCCATCGCGCGCGATCGCCCGGCCGCCGCATCCCGCCGCATCGCCGCCCGGTAGAAGCGCACCAACTCGGCAGCGCGTGGACGCTGCGCCGCCATCGCGGCGGCCTCCACCCTCCGCGACGCCATGTGGTGCCGCCACGACTCCGACGCGCAGCGGTAGTCCCACGCGACCTTCGCGGCGGCCTCGAGGGTGCGGCACCAGCCGATCAGCTCGCGCTCGGTGGAGGAGGCGGCCCAGGTGACGACGCGGTACCAGACCTCCGGCCGGCCGGCGTCGCCGAACGCGAAGCGGCGGACCACCGCGTAGGCCGCGCCCGCCGCGCCCTGCCGCAGCACCCACTCGGTGGGGTGGGCGTTCGCCACGGGATGCCAGGATGCGGTCACGGCGAAACTGTACGAAACGCCTCCGACACCGGCGGCCGCGGACCTCAGGTGAACAGGCGGATGAGCGCGGCGACGACCGCCGCGGCCGGCACCACCACGATGAACGGCACCCGCAGGGCGTAGAGGCCGGCGGCGATCGCGACGGCGGGCAGGCGGGCGTCGAGCTGGAGCGACTGCCCGGCCCCGAAGGTCTGGACCGCGATGAGCGCAGCCAGGAGGGCAGCGGTCAGCAGGTCGCTGACGCGCGCGACGGTCGGGTGGTCGAGCGCCTTGGGCGGCACGAGCCAGCCGACCGCCTTGAGGGCGAGCACGGCGATGGACGCCAGCAGGATGATGTTCCAGGTGGTCACGGCTCCACCTCCCGCTCCATCGGGATGGCCTCGGGATGGGGCGGATCGTCGCGCCTCCCGAACAGGTTGAGCACTCCGACGACGATCGCGACCGCGGCAGCGGCGAGCACGGGGAGCCCGGGCACGATGAACGGGGTCAGCAGGGTGGCGACGAAGCCGGCGGCGACCGCGACCGCCTGCGTCTGCCGCGCCTTGAGCCGCGGCCAGAGGAGGCCGAGGAAGGCGGCGGCCGCCGCGGCGTCCAGCCCGTAGGCGCGCACGTCGCCGATGAGGTTGCCGAGCAGCGCCCCGGCGAGCGTCGTCAGGTTCCAGCCGATGTACACGACCAGGCCGGTGATCCAGAAGCCCACGCGCTGGGCCCGGGGATCGGTCTGCGCCGTCGCGACGGCCGTCGACTCATCGATCGTGAGCTGCACGGCCGCCGTGCGGCGCCAGAAACCGCGGTCGATGATCCGGGAGAGCCGGAGGGCGTAGAACGAGTTGCGCACGCCCAGCAGGGCCGCACTCGCGATGGCGGTCCCGCCGGCCGCGGTGCCGCCCGAGGCGAGGACGCCGATCAGCGCGAACTGCGACCCTCCGCTGAACATCAGGAGGCTGAGCACGCAGGTCTGCCAGACGTCGAGACCGGACGCGGTGGCGAGGGCGCCGAACGAGATCCCGTACGCCGCGGTCGCGAGCCCCACGGCCCAGCCCGAGCGCGCCGCGGCGCGGACCTCGGGGGAGCGGTCGCCGGCCATCCTGCGAGACTAGCGCCCCGGCGGACCGGGCGGAGGGTGCTCTGCGGGGTCTAGTGGAAGAGTCGCGCCACGAGACGGTCGGCGAGGGTGTCGTCGAGGGTCCAGGGCAGAAAGATCGTCCGGTAGACGATCGGGGCGACGACGACGTCGACGATGTCGTCCACGGTGATGGTGGCGTCGGGATGGCGTGCCAGCAGCATCCCCGCCTCGGCGCGGCGGTTGCGGAGGCAGTCGGACTGGCGCTCGCCGGCGCTGGACGCCCCGCCGCGGAGCAGTGCGGCGTTCACCGGCTTTCGGTAGTGGTCGGCGATCTCGCGCGCCCAGCCGACGAGGTCGTCGTGGAGGCTGTCGGTCTGCGCGATCGGGCGGTCGGGGTCGAGCTGGTAGGTGACGATGTCGTTGATGAGCGTGGGGAGGTCGCCCCAGCGGCGGTAGATGCTGGTCGGGTTGACGCCCGCGCGCTCGGCGATCATCGGCACAGTGACGCGCTCCCTGCCCTTCTCCTTCACGAGCTCCTCGACCGCGGTGCGCACGTTGTGGATGACGGCGGCGCTGCGGCCCCCCGTGCGCTTGGGGGCGTCGTCGTCGATCGTGGTTCCGGACATGTGAACAGCTTAAAGCAATTCCTGTTGCTTTAACTCGATCGAGGCTCTAGAGTCCCTAAAAGCAACCGCATTTGCTTTAAGGAGGCAGTCATGACCACAGCGGACGAGCTCAGCGCCACCGGCTCCATCCCCGCCGTCCCGGGCGCGGTGCGGGCCTCCCGCCGCCGGTTCCGGCTGCGGCCCGTCGCGGCCTTCGCCGGGACGGCCCTCGCCTTCGTGGCGGTCGCGCTCGCCGTGGGCGCACCGAGCCCGCTCTTCGTGCTCTACGAGCAGGAGTGGGGCTTCGCGCCGTGGCTGCTCACGGTCGCCTTCGCGATCTACGCGGTCACGCTGCTGATCACCCTGCTCGTGGCGGGATCGCTCTCCGACCATATCGGCCGCCGTCCCGTGCTCATCGGAGCGCTCGCGCTGCAGGTCGTGGCGATGCTGATGTTCCTGTTCGCGACCGACATCGGCTGGATCATCGCGGCGCGCTCGGTGCAGGGAGTCGCGACCGGAGCGGCCATGAGCACGTTCACGGCCGCTCTGGTCGAGCTGGCTCCTGAGAAGCAGAAGAAGCTCGGTGCGACCATCGGCAGCACGGCGCCCGTCGGCGGGATCGCGCTCGGCGCCTTCTTCACCGGCCTGGCCGTGCAGTTCGCGTCCGCGCCGACGGTGCTCGTCTTCGTGACGCTCGCGCTCCTCTTCGCCGCCGGGATCGTCGTGGTCGCGGCCTCGCCGGAGACGGTCCGCCGCCGCCCAGGAGCGGTGCGGTCGCTCGTGCCGCGGCTGGTCATCCCGCGCGCCGCACGGAGCGAGTTCGTCGGGGCGATCCCGCTCTTCCTCGCCACCTGGATGCTCGCGGGGCTGTTCATCGGGCTCTCGCCCTCCATCCTCCACGGCGTCTTCCACCTCGACAGCGGTCTGCTGAACGGTGCGATCGTCGCGGTGCCGCCGGCGGTCGGGGCCGTCGCGGGCCTGGCCCTGACGCGCGCTCCCGCACGCCGGACCACGGTCTGGGCGATGGCCGCGATCGTGGCGGGGATCGTGCTGGCGGGCGCCGGGATCGCGGGCGCGGTCCTGCCGCTGCTGTTCGCCGGAGCGACGGTGGCGGGCGCGGGGTTCGGCGCCGGCTTCTCGGCGATGCTCCGCATCCTGGCCCCCCTGGCCCCGAACGACAAGCGGGCCGAGCTGTTCGCCGGGATCTTCCTGGTCAGCTACCTCGCGTACGGCGTGCCCGCTCTGGTCGCGGGCGAGCTGATCGCCACGGTCGGTCTGCTGCCGACCGTCCTCGGCTACGCGGTCGCGATCGCCGCGGCCGCGGTCGTGGCGCTGGTCGTGCAGGCGGCCCGCGTGCGGCGGGAACTCACGCCAGGTCGATGAGCACCTTGCCCACGATGCCGCCTTCGACGGCGTCGTGGGCGGCGGCCGTCTCGGCCAGCGGGTAGCGGGTCAGCGGGAGGCCGTGCTCTGCGCCGACCGGCAGGGCACCGTCGGCGACCGCAGCGGTCACGGCACGCACGGCGGCATCCTTCACCTCCGCGGCGGTCGTGTAGGTCAGCACGAACTGCCAGCGCAGGTTCTTCGACATGCTGGGGCGCACGGGGATGCTCACCTCGGACTCGCCGGGGGTGTCCGCGTAGATCGCGATCGTGGCGCCCGTGGCGGCGACGCGCACGTCGAGCCCGGCATTCGCGACGGGGTTGACCTCGACCACGATGTCGACGCCGCGCGGGGCGAGGGCGCCGATCGCCTTCGCCGTGTCCGGGTCGGTGTAGTTGACGACGTGGTGCGCCCCCGCCGCGCGAGCGAACTCCGCCTTCTCGTGGCTGCTGACCGTGGAGATCACGGTCGCGCCGGCCCACACGGCCAGCTGGATCGCGGCGTGCCCGACCGCTCCGGCCCCGCCGGCGACGAGGACCGTGCGGCCGTCGAGGCTGCCGCGCGAGAGCTCGGTGGGGGCGTGCTCGTACGACGTCAGTGCGCGATGCGCCGTCAGCGCCGGGATGCCGAGGCTGGCCCCGACGTCGAAGCCCACCTCGTCCGGGAGTGCGACGACCTGGCGTGCGGGCAGCACGACGAGCTCCTGCGCGGTCCCGTCCGGGCGCTGGTAGGCCGCATCCCACACCCAGACGCGGTCGCCGGGGCGCAGCGCCGTCACCCCGTCGCCGACCTCGTCGACGACGCCGGCGCCGTCCTGGTTCGGGACCTGCGGCCGGGGCAGCGGAGCGTTGTCGCCGCTGCCGCGGCGCGACTTCCAGTCCGTCGGGTTGACCCCGGAGACGTGGATGCGCACGCGCACCTCGCCGGGGCCGGCGTGCGGCTCCTCCCGCTCGCCGAGCACGAGAACGTCGGAGTCGCCGGTGGAGGAGTACGTGACAGCCTGCATGCCCCTAGCCAACCACGGGTCAGCCCGCAGAGCACGCCCCGGAGCTGATCGGTGCGCTGCCGACGGAGGAGAGCACCGGCCGCAGCTCGGACAGAGCCAGCGCGTACCCGGTGTCGGGGTCGACGGTCGACCGGGCGAAGACGACGCCGACGACATCCCCCGCCGAGTCGAGGAGGGGTCCTCCCGAGTTGCCGGGGCGGATGGTGCCGCGGAGGGAGTAGATCTCGCGATCGACGGAGCCGCTCTGGTAGATGTCGGTGCCGCGGGCGACGAGCTGGTCGCGCACGCGCTGCGGGCTCACGGTGAACGGGCCGTTGCCCGGGTACCCCACCGCGTACGCCTGCGCGCCCGAGGTCAGATCCTGGCCGATGTCGAGCGGGGGAGCGCTCAACCCGGTTACGTCGAGCACCGCCAGGTCGCGGGACGGGTCGAAGGCGACCAGCGTCGCGCGGTCGAGCGTTCCGCTTCCGGCCTCGCGGACCACGATCGAGGAGGCGCCGGCGACGACGTGCGCGTTCGTGACGACGCGGCCGCGCTGCACCACCCAGCCGCTGCCCTCCGAGTCGACGCCGCACGCGGGCTTCGAGGCGAGCACGGTCACGACCGACCGCTCCGACGACGTCACGTCGGCCGGGACGGAGGGGTCGGGCGCCGCGATGGTCTTGATCGACTCGTCGCCCTCGAAGACCTTGGGCAGCCCCGCGCTGGCGAGGGCGTCGTCCATCGCCCCGAGCACGGTCGAGGCGGGCAGCGGGGCGATGCCGTTGAGGGTGGCGACGACGCGGGAGGAGTTCGCGGCCTGCACGACGGTCGCGAGGCTCGTGGACATGGCGAAGCCGGCGACGAGCCACACCACGACGGCCCACGTCGCCAGGCCCAGCACGGCGCCGATCAGCGAGTCGAGCCAGCGGATCGGCCCGCGGCGCAGCACCTTGCCGAGCAGTGCGGCGATGCCTCCGGCGATGGCGTAGACGACGCCGGCGCAGACCAGGATGACGACGCCGGCCACGATCGACCGCTGGGTGACACCGGTGAGGCCGTAGGAGACACCCCAGCCGACGACGGTCGGAGCGAGGAAGAGCCCGAGTGCGACGCCGCAGCCGAGGCCGACGAGGGAGCCGGCCGCACGGATGGCGCCGTTGGTGTACCCGGCGACCACCGCCAGCACGCCGAGCACCAGAAGCACGACGTCGACAACGATCTCCACGCGCCTTACGATGCCGCACCAGGCTGTGCGCAGGCTCAACCCCGGGTGAGCATCCTCTGGCCCTTGCCTCCGAGCCTCCCGGGGCCTACCGTCCGAAGCCCCGGCAGCGAGACCGCCGGACAGCGAGAGGAACGGACATGAGCGACGAGCAGCGCGGAGACCTCGGCCCCGGAGAGCGGGAGATGACGAGCGCGGACCTGACGGCCCACGACGGCGAGCACGGCGAGCTGCCGGACGGCGGGGAGCCGTCGCAGCAGAGCCACCACGACGCCGAGACCGAGGAGGACACCGCCTCGGGCGGCGCTCCGGACTGACCCGTCGTCGGGTATCGGACGAGACACGCCGCGCGGCCACCGGGCCGCGCGGCGTGTTGCGTCAGCTGGAGGGGGGAGTGCCCGGTCCGTCGGTCGGGCGGTCGTCCGCGTCCGTCGCCGCGGCGGCGGCGTCCGCCGCGACCGGAGGCTTGCGCCGCGCGGTCAGGACGACGATGACGACGCCGATGATCGCGAGCACGACGATCGCGACCGCGATGCCGATGACGAGCCCGAGACCCGAGTCGTTCGCCGCTGCGGTCGGCTCCGGCGTGGAGGCGGTGACCAGCGGCTGCGAGCCGCCGGCGGTCGCCTCCGGAGTCGCCGGGTCGGAGGCCGCGGGGCTCTCCGTCGCGGATCCGCCCGCGGCCGCGCCGCACGCCGTCTTCTCGCTGCCCGCCGCCTCCACCGCGCCCGCGGGCGGCTGGTAGGCGAACGCGTACGAGTTCGACACCGTGTGGCCGTCCGCCGACACGATCTGGTAGGTCACCGTGTAGGACCCCGCGCCGCCGAGCGCGACCGGGGCGCTGACGTTGCGGTCCGCGACCGTGGCGCAGCCGGTCTCGAAGTGGCGAGCCGCCGCGTCGGGGCCGGTGACCGTCAGCAGGGTGCTGGAGCCGTCGCCGGCCAGGTCGAGCACCCGGTCGTTGAAGGTCAGCGTCACCGTGCTCGGCGGCGCCGTGACCGTCGAGTCCGCCGCCGGGTCGCTGCTCACGAGGTAGTCGTGGGCCGAGGCGGCGACGGCGGGGAGCAGGGCGAGCGCGAGGGCGGCGGCGAGGCCGGCCGTCGCGGCGAGGGTGCGGCGGATCATGCCCGCACCTTACCCCGGCGCACGAGCGCCAGCACCGAGATCACCAGGGCGATCGCGCCGAGGGCGAGGCCGCCGATCCCGAGCCCGATCGACACGGCGGTCGCGGTGGTTCCGGCCGCCGGGGCCGGTGCCTCGGTGCTGGTGGCGACCTGGGTCGTCATCGTGCCGCCGTCCTCGGCGGGTGCCGGGTCGTTGACGTAGAGGGTCGGCGCCGGGTGCTCCGGCTCCTTGCCGGACGCCGGGGTCGCGTCCGCCCAGTCCACGACGCTGCCGTCCGAGTAGTACTGGTGCGTCGGGAGCATGATCGAGCCGGTGTCGGGCACGGCGCCCGCCGAGATGGTGAACTCCTGGAACTGCCCCGGCGCGATCTGGGTGCCGCTGTCGGCGGTCCAGGTGATGCGCACCGGCGCCTCGGTGATGGTGCCGTCGTCGGTCTTGACCGGCTTCGCGAGCGTCTCGGTGTCGACGGAGGCCGACCATCCCGGGATCGGCTGGTAGCTGACCGAGGTGAACGGCGTCTCGGTCGGCAGGTCGACCACGAGCTTCACCGTGCCCGCGGTCGCGGACTCGGTGGGCACCTTGAAGGTGAGGGTGGCGTAGCTGCCGGGGGTCGCCGCGTCGGGCGTGACGTGCACGTGCGCGCTGGCCGCGAGGGGCGCGGCGAGCAGCAGCAGGGCGGTGGAGGTCGCCGCGACGGAGGCGGCGAAGGTCGTCTTCTTCATGAGGGTCCTTAAGTACGGTGCAGGGTCGTCGGATGCGCGTGCGCGCACGCGGACGACCCCGATCGCGACCGGGACGCCCGTCAGAACGCGCTGACGAGCGCCGGGGGACCGCGGTGCCGCAGCCGGGCGAGCGGGAGGCCGAGGTCGCGCAGGCGTGCCGGCTCGGCCGCGGCGACGGCGGAGACGACCGCGACGACGCGGACGGGGATGGGGGCGGCACCCGCGACGAGGGACGCGAAGCGCAGCACGCCGACGCGGGCCGTCGCGAAGAGGCTCCAGAACGCGCGCTCGCCGAAGCGCAGCGCGAGGACGGTGACGAGCACCGCCGTGGCGTGCGTCAGCCACATCGACGGGGCGGTGAAGTCGGTGTGCGAGGCGGGCATGGCTCCGCTGGTCATCGTGAGGTGCGCGCCCGGGTGCAGGTGGCCGGCCGCCGTCGTGCCGTCCGCGCCGACGAACCGCGCCGTCCCGTCGCCCAGGCTGAACAGCGCGTGGAAGAGGAACTGGCTCAGCACGACGGAGACCGTCAGCCGCCACAGCGAGAGCCGCCGCGACGTGAGCGCGATGGAAGCCAGGGTCGCGAACGCGAGGCTCAGCGCCACAGGCACGATGCCGGGCGCCGCGCCGCCGCCGGCGACGTGGAAGAGGGCCGCGACGAAGATGGCGACGGCGGACGCGATCGTGCCGCGCATCGCGCGTGCCGGCCTCGATCCCATCGGTCCGTCCTCACTCGTCGCCCTCGCGGGCCGCCCTCGTCCGTCGTGGGGCATTCGGAACCAGTCTAGGGAACGGATCGCGGCATCCGGCGCGCTCTGGCGGCAGGGGCCGCGCGCGCAGTATCGTGCGGATCGTGGAGGTGGCCGCATGGCATTCCGAGCAGTGCTGCAGTTGGACGGCGCGACGGCGACCGGGATCGTCGTCCCGCCCGACGTGATCGAGGGCCTCGGCGGAGGGGGCCGCATCCCCGTGCGCGCGACGGTCGGCGGGGTGGGGTACCCGAGCACGATCGCCATGCGCGCGGGCCAGGCCAAGCTCCCCGTGAGCGCCGACATCCGCGCGCGTGCCGGCATCGCCGCCGGCGACGAGGTCGAGGTCGAGCTCGTCCGCGACGAGCAGCCGCGCACCGTGGAGGTGCCGGGCGACCTCGCCGATGCGCTCGCCGCCGTGCCGGGCGCCCGCGAGCGGTTCGACGCCTTCTCGGTCAGCAACCGCAAGCGCCACGTGCTGGCGGTGGAGGGCGCCAAGGCGGCCGAGACCCGCGCCCGCCGGGTGGCGGAGGTCCTGGAGGAGCTCGGCGCCTGAGCGCTGCACGGGAGGGCGTGCTCCTCTTATAGGGGGCGCGATGCGGGACGGCTCGCCGCGCCGGCGGCGGTTATCCTGTGCAGGATGGCCGAGGTGAGCAAGGGCGTGTGGAGCAGGCGGGTGCTCGTGGTGGAGGATCACGCCCTCATGCGCTCCCTGGTCGCGGACGCGTTCCGTCAGCGCGGCTTCGAGGCCACGGCGGCCGCGTCCGCTCCGGAGGCGCTCGCCGCCCTCGAGGAGGCCGACCCCGACCTCCTCGTCACCGACATCGATCTGGGGGAGCGGCCCAACGGTGTGGAGCTGGCGACCATCGTCCGCGAGCGAGCGCCCCATGTGGCCGTGCTCTTCTTGAGCAACCTCTCGCGCGAGGCCGCCGCCGCCCGCGCCAAGGACACCGTCGCCGACGCGTCGTACGTCAACAAGTCCGCGGTGGAGTCCGTCGACGAGCTGGTGGATGCCGCCGAGGCCGTGCTCGCCGACCGCCCGGTTTCGCACGACCGGCCGGGCAGCGAGCGTCGCGACGCGCTGCTGCGGCTCAGCGAGGCCCAGCTCGAGACCGCCCGGCTGCTCGCCGCCGGCCTCACCAACGCCGAGATCGCCCGCCGCCGCGGCATCTCGGTGCGGGCGGTCGAGAAGAGCGTCGAACGCGTCTTCCACGCCCTCGGCCTCTCGGCGGGAGAGAGCACCACGCCCCGCGTCGCGGCCGCCACCCTCTACGTCTCGACGTTCGGCGATCCCGCGTCGGGCCTATGACCAGCCTCGCCCGGGTGCGTGCCCGCCGGCTCCTCGCGCGCGCCACGGGCCGGTCCGCCATCACGGTGTGGACCTGGGCGATCACGGCGCCCTTCGCCCTGACCGTCATGTCGGGGCTGCAGTACGTGCGCGGCGGCCCCGGCGCGGTGTTCGTGCTGTCGATCACGCAGCACCTCGTGGTCGGCCTGCTGCTCGCCGCGGGCTGGGCCGTGCTGCGGGTGACCCCGGCGAGGATCCGCGTCGTCACCGTGTTCGCGCTGTTCGCCGCCATCGGCGTGCTGCGGCCGCTCCTCTTCCTCGGGGTGGGGGAGGTGCTCGGCATCACCGTCGAGACGGGCGACCTCGGGGGCCGGATCGGCATCAACGTCGTCACGACGGTCACGATCTTCACGCTCATCGCCGTCGGCGTGGACCTCGTGTGGGACCACCTCGGCGTCTACCGCCGTCTGCGCGCGGCTCAGCGCGCGTCCGAGCTGGATGCGGAGCGCGCGGCCGAGCGCGTCAGCAGCCTGCGGCACGCGGCCGTCGACGACGTGCTCGCCGAGATCGAGCGCGCCGCCGCGGTGGCCGACGCTCCGCTGCGGCCGAGCGAGGCCGCCCGGGTGCTGCGCGGTCTCGCGACGGACGTGGTGCGACCGGTGAGCCACTGGCTGTACGAGACGGAGGACGTCGCCCCGGCGGCTGAGGCCGAGAACCAGCAGGTGCGCCGGCGCGACTGGGTCGCCTCCGTCCTCGGCGGGATGCAGCCCGCGCCGCCCCTCCTGCTCGCCGTGCTCTTCGCCGCCCTCGTGACGCCGTTCGGCCTCTCCCAGTACGGGCTGCTGCAGTGCGTCCCCGCGGTCGTCGGCGGCCTGGTCGTCGTCGGCGCCGGCAACCTGGCCGTCTCCCGCGTCGCCTCGCTCACCGCGCGGCGGTACCGGGCCCTCGTCCTCGTCGTTGGCTATCTCGCGGTCGGAGTGGTGCTCTCGCTGACGACGGATGCCGCGATCCGCGTGCAGGGGCTGCATCCCCACTTCATCTGGTTCGAGGCGGGCACGTACCCCGCGATCGCGCTCGCGGTGGCGCTGGTGGTCTCGCTGTCCGCCCGCATCCGGCAGGACCAGCAGGGGCTCGAGGCCGCCGTGCAGGCGAGCGTGTTCGACGCCGCCCGGCTCCGCGCTGACTACGACCACCAGCGCGCCGCCTTCGCGCGCATGCTCCACTCGGGGGTGCAGTCCGAGCTGATCGCCGCCGCCCTCGCGCTCGGTGCGGGAGGCGGGGACGACGCGTCGGGCGAACTGCGCACCGTGGTCGAACGCATCCGCACGGAGCTGCTCGCCCCGCCGGAGGTCCCCGACCCCGAGGCCCGCATCCGTGCGCTCGTGGAGAGCTGGCGGTCGGCCATCGCCCTGCAGGCGAGCGTGGCTCCGGACGCCTGGGACCGGCTGCGGCAGCCGGCACGCTGCGAGGCGGTCGTCGACGCGATCTCGGAGGGCCTCGCCAACGCCGTGCGGCACGGCGACGGCAGCCCCGTGACCCTGGACGTCCGCTCCGTGTCCGCGGGAGGCGTCTCGGTCGTGGTCGCCTCGGGCGGCACGCTCTCGACCGCCTCCGCCGGCATCGGGCTGCGGCAGCTCGCCGAGCAGGCGACGGTCGAGCTGCGCGAGCTCGACGGGCGCGTCGAGCTCGCCGTCGTCGTTCCCTGAACCCGCGTCGTAGCAGCCGTACCCGGCCGCCGGCGCCCGGGCGGGCGGCGTTAGATTCTGTCGGTCGGAGCCCCGCATCCGAGCGATCAGTGCCGGGGCGCTTCTGCGCTACCCGAACGCGCGGGATGCGCCCCAGCAGCGGGCCTGCGCCAAAAAAAACCGGAATCCATTCGTCTGCATTGATAGAACGTTCAGGCGAAATGGGGTAGAAAGGATCGGGTACGCCCCCGCCCCCTGCCCCACAGGAAGACCAGCTTGCCCCGTTCCACTGCCTCCGCGCGGCCCCGCCGCGGTTCTCGCGCACCCCTCGTGGTCGACGTCGAACAGCAGTCGGAACTCACAGCGGATCCTGTCGAGGACTTCACCCACGGTGAGCACCTCACCACGGCGGAGGCCCCGGCCGAGCAGGCCTACGGCAGCCGGCGCGCCCGCCTCGAAGCGGAGCGCTCGCGCCCCCGCAAGCGGGAGCGCATCGTCGTCAAGCCGACCACCGCAGCCCGCACCGCCGCGCCGAAGACCGCCCCGACGAAGACCGTCGAGCGTCCGTCGACCGCGGCTGCGGCCTCCCGCGGCGGCATCCTCGGCCGCCTGCGCGGGACCGGCCGGCCCGGCGAGCACCGCCGCCGCGGCTTCCACGTGGTCGTCATGCTCGCGCTCACCGCGTTCTTCGGCACCGCCGCGCTGCCCGCCTACGCGACCACCAGCGAGGGCTCGGCCATCGGCACGGCCCGCACCGCTCTCGCCGTGCAGACCCTCACCGGCGGCAACACCGACGCCGTCCAGGTCGTCGCCCGCGACGGCATGGACATCCAGGAGAGCCCGCAGGCGCTCGACTCGACCATGAACGGCTCGGTCTCGCCCACCGTCCAGGCGCTCGCCATCCAGCTGATGGGCGCCGTGTCGTCCGGCCGGCTCGTCGGATCCACGCCGAACCACCTCCCCGAGATCGCGAACCTGGCCGAGGGCAAGGCCGTCCCGGGCTGCGGCATCGACTACCGCGTCCTCCAGACCATCTCGTTCGCCCTGGCGCACTTCAGCCAGGTGGGCGTCTCCGACATCAACCGCCGCTGCACCGGTCAGATCGAGGGCGCCGGAACCGAGTCGGCGCACTACGCCGACGGCGGCGGCCACGCTCTCGACTTCTACCTGCTCAACGGCTCCCCGCTCACCGGCGGCGACGCGAAGTCCCTCCAGCTGATCCAGCTGCTCGACCCGATCGTCCCCACCGGCACCGGCCTCGGCCAGATCAACTGCCGGAGCTCGATCTCCCTCGACAACTTCAAGCCGTTCGAGGACACCTGCAACCACGTGCACATCGACTTCCTCAACGCGCAGGGCACCACGATCAAGTACTGATCGGGGCCGTGCCGCCGGAGCGGCACGACCCCGTGCTCAGTCGCCCTTCACGTTGACGATCTGCCGGAGCGTGTGGCGCACCTCCACCAGATCGGCGGCGTCGGCCATGACCTGGTCGATCGGCTTGTACGCCTGCGGGATCTCGTCGAGGAACGCGTCGGTGTCACGGAACTCGATGCCCGTCATCGCCTCCCGCAGCTCCTCGACCGTGAACCGCTTGCGCGCCGCCGACCTCGAGTACTGACGACCGGCGCCGTGCGGCGACGACTGCAGCGCGAGCGGGTTGCCGAGGCCCGAGACCACGTACGACGCCGTGCCCATCGACCCCGGGATGAGGCCGGTCTGGCCGGCCCGTGCCGAGATCGCGCCCTTGCGGGACAGCCACACGTCCTCGCCGAAGTGCCGCTCGCGCTCGGTGAAGTTGTGGTGGCAGTTGATGCGCTCCCTCTCCTCCACCGGCTCGCCGAAGTACTCCGCGGTCTGGCGGATCACGCGGTCCATCATCTCCTCGCGGTTGAGCAGCGCGAAGTGCTGCGCCCAGCGCAGCTCGGCGATGTAGGCGTCGAACTCGGCCGTGCCCTCGACCAGGTAGGCGAGGTCGCGGTCGGGCAGGGCGATCCACCACTTCTGCATCAGATCCTGCGCCACCCGGATGTGGTGGCCGGCGATGCGGTTGCCCACCCCGCGGGAGCCGGAGTGCAGGAACAGCCAGACCGCGTCCTCCTCGTCCAGGCTCACCTCGATGAAGTGGTTGCCCGAACCGAGCGATCCCAGCTGCAGCTCCCAGGCCTTGGCGTGCGCCGCCGGGTCGAGGCCGATCGCGTCGGCCATCCGGGTCAGCTCGGCCACGCGCGGCTCGGCGGTCGCCACGACCTTCCGGTTGCGGCCGCCGGCCGACAGGGGGATGGCGCGCTCGATCTGCCGGCGCAGCTCGCTGAGCGGTGCGACGGCGGAACGGGCCGCGACGTCCTCCCGCGTGAACCCGGTCTTCACCGCGATCATCCCGCAGCCGATGTCGACCCCCACGGCGGCGGGCATGATCGCGCCGAGGGTGGGGATGACGGATCCGACCGTCGCACCGAGGCCCAGGTGGGCGTCCGGCATGAGGGCGACGTGCGGGTGGATGAACGGCATCGTCGATGTGGTGACCGCCTGCGCGCGCGTGGAGTCCTCCAGCAGGGAGGCCCAGTTGAGCAGGCGGTTCGAGATTCTCTCCATGATCCTTTCGTCTCTCGTGAGGGTGCGGCCGGGGCGGCTCACGCATCCCGCACGATGACGGCACACAGAGAAGAAGCCCCGGTCCTCGAGGAACGGGGCTGCGGCATCCGGGCGGATGCGGTCTCTACAGTCCCCGAACGGTCTCGAGCGTCCGGTAGGCGCGCTGTTCGCGCAGCAGTGCGGGCGTGCTGTCCATCGCTGCTTTCCTCTCCGGGCGGCTGATTCCGTGGAATCGGGGCGTCTGCGCCGGTCGGCGCAGGAGATCGACCATACCGGCCCGGGCGTGTCGCTGTCTACCGGCGGCGGGCGTCAGAACAGATTCAGCGCCGCCCACTGCAGCAGGATGACGGTCTTGCCGTCGGCGATGCGGCCGTCGGCGATCATCGCGAGGGCGTCGCCGTAGGGGACGACGACCGGCTCGATCTCCTCGCCCTCGGCCTCCACTCCGCCGCCGCCGTCGATGTCGGCCGGGCGGTAGGGCGCCGCGTAGAAGTGGACGCGTTCGGTCACCGAGCCGGGGCTCATGTAGAGGTCGAAGAGGTGCTCGAGCTCGCCGATGCGCACGCCGAGCTCCTCGGCGGCCTCGCGGCGGATGGCCTCGTCGGGGGCGTCGCCGTCGAGCAGGCCGGCGGCGGCCTCCACCAGCATCCCGTCGGGGTGCCCGTTGACGTAGACCGGGAAGCGGAACTGGCGCGTCAGCAGCACCGTGCGCGCCTCGGGGTCGTAGAGCAGCACGGTCGCGCCGTTGCCGCGGTCGTAGGTCTCGCGGGACTGGGTGGTCCACTCGCCGTCGCGGCCGCGGTAGTCGAAGGTGGTGCGGCGCAGCACATGCCAGCCGTCGGAGGTGACCTCGACATCCCGCACCCGGACGTCCGGGTTGCCGGTCAGGTCGCGCCCGGCCAGGTGCAGGCCGGTGCGCCCGCGCCCGTCCGCCCGGTCGTGCCCCACCCGTTCGTCCCGTGCACCCTGCTCATCGCTCACCCTCGCGAGCCTACCGGCCGCCGAGACGGCACGATGTGCCGCGAAAAGCGCCGAGAGGGCGGACTACTCGCCGTCTCGGGCGGCGTGCTCCTTGCGGAGCTTGCGAGCCGCGAGGATGACGCCGGCCTCGGCGTCGCGCGCCTTCACGATCGCTGCGTCGGACTTGAGCGGGAGGCTCAGGCCGTGCTCCGCCTCCTCGCCGGCGAGGATCTCGCGGGCGCGCTCGATCTCGCGGTCGAGCTCGGCGCCGAGCAGCAGGGCGACGTTCGCGATCCAGATCCAGAGGAGGAAGACGATGATGCCGGCGAGGGCGCCGTAGGTCTTGTCGTAGCTGCCGAAGTTGGCGACGTAGAACGCGAACCCGGTCGACGCGATGCCGATGACGACGATCGCGGCGATGGCCCCGGTCGTCAGCCAGCGCAGGCGCGGGTAGCGCACGTTGGGCGAGACGCCGTAGAGCAGTGCGACGAGGACGACCAGCGCGATGACGACGACGGGCCAGCGGACGATCGACCAGGTCGTCTGCGCGGCGTCGCCGAGCCCGATGGCGTCTCCGATCGCCTTCGCGATGGGCCCGGACACGACCAGCAGGATCGCGACGATCGCCACGAGGGCGAGGGCGGCGATGGTGACGAGGAGCTGCGCGGGGCGCAGCGCGAACGCCGTGCGCCCCTCCTGCACGCGATAGATGCGGTTGAGGGCCCGGCCGAACCCGCCGACGTATCCCGAGGCCGACCAGACGGAGCCGACGATTCCGATGGCCAGCGCCAGCCCGGTCGCGGGGGAGTCGGCCAGCGCCTCGATCGGGCCGCGCACCACATCGAGCATTCCGGGCGCGAGCTGGTTCACCATCCCGAACAGCGCGTCGATGCCCGACTTGCTCTGGCCGACGAGGCCCAGGATGCTGACGAGCGCGATCATCGCCGGGAACAGCGAGAGCACGCCGAAGTAGGTCAGTCCGGCGGCGAGGTCGGTGCAGGCGTCGCGGGAGAAGCCGCGCAGCGTTCCCTTCAGGATGAAGCCCCAGGGGAGCCGGACCCAGGGGACCGCGGTGCGCTCAGCCGTCACGCCGGCGCTTCCGGATGAGCAGGGTCGCGATGCCCGCCGCCGCTGCGGCCACCCCGAGGAGCACGCTCCCGGCGGCGACCGGGTGCGAGCGGATCTGGATGCGCGGGTTGAAGGTCGCGAAGATGTCGTCGAGGGTGTGCGCGAGCTCGCTGCGGGTGACCTCGAGGTCGAGCTGGATGGTGTTCATCCCGGCGCCCTTCGGCAGGGGCGGGCGGGTGGTGGTCGGCGCGGTCACGGCTGCTCCCCCTTCAGGGCGTGGGCGTCGGCCCGCAGTTCGGAGCCGAGGTCGTCGGGGATCGGCGGGACGCCGCGCTTGAGGCTGGCGCGGCCGATCAGGGCGGCGATGATCGCCAGGACGATGAGGATGCCCGCGACGATCAGGGCGGCGAGCCAGGCCGGCACGATGAGGGCGAACCCGAGCACCGCGGCGGTCACCAGCACGCAGAGGGCGAAGAAGACGAAGACGAGCGCGCCCACGAGCAAGCCCGCGCCGATCCCGGCGGCCTTGGCCTTCGCCGACATCTCGGCCTTGAAGAGGGCGAGCTCGGAGCTGACCAGGCGCTTGAGCTGCGCGACCAGATCCCGGGTCAACTCGGGCAGGGGGCGCAGCCCGCGCGTCGTGCGCCGACGCTCTCGGGGGATGGCGGACCCCGCGGTGGGGGTACCGGTGCTCGTGCTGTCGTGACTCATCCTGTGCCGTCTCACCTTTCGCGTGTACCGCGACCGTACCCCGATGGGATGGTGCACACTAGGGACATGAGCGGCAACGACTCCCTCGGGCGTGGCGGCGTGCTGGTCGCGGTGGTCGCCGGACAGCCGGTGGCGGTGCTCGAGCAGGCGGCCCGTCTGGCCGGCGATCTCGGGGTCCCGCTGGTGTGCGCCACGGTCGACCCGAACCGTTACCTGGTCTCGAACTACGTCGACGGCACGGTCGTCGCCCTGCCGTACGACCCCGATCTGCCGGAGGCGGCCGAGGAGGAGTTCGACGCCGAGCTGGAGGAGCGCGTCCGCGCGGTGCTCGCCGGGCGCGGCATCCCGTTCGGCTTCAAGCAACTCGCCGGCGACCCGGCCTGGGCGCTGACCAGGCTCGCCGACGAGGTGGACGCGCGGTACATCGTGGTGGGCACCCGGGAGGCGGGACTGCGCGGCAGCCTGCGCGAGTTCTTCAACGGGTCGGTGGCGGTGCACCTGGCGCACCGCCAGCACCGGCCGGTGATCGTGGTGCCGCTGGCGCCGGTGGCCGGCGCCGAGTCGCTGCCGTGGGAAGACCCCACGGAGAAGTGACGGCCCGCCCTCCCCTCCCCGTCCATCTCCACTGGCGCTCCGTGCTGCTGGTGTTCGTGGGCGGTGCGCTCGGCACGACCGTGCGGTACCTGATCTCCAGCGTCGTGCCTCCCGTGTACGGGCTGCCGGTCGCGACCTTCGGGATCAACGTCGTGGGCGCGTTCGTGCTGGGCTGGCTGCTCGAGGCGCTCGCCCTGCGCGGGCCGGACGAGGGCCGCCGCCGGTCGGTGCGCCTCTTCGTCGGCACCGGCATCCTGGGCGGGTTCACCACCTACAGCGCGTTCGCCGTGGACGCGGACGGCCTGATCGCGGCGCAGAACGTCGGCGGCAGCATCCTGTACGCGGTCGCCACGATCGCCGTCGGGGCGCTCGCCTCCCTCGCGGGCATCGCGCTCGGAGCCGCCCTCGGCCGCCGCCGAGCCGGGCGCAGGCGCAGCGACGGGGACGCCTCGTGACGCCCCTCCTCGTGCTCGCCGTCGCGGTGGCGGGCGGCCTCGGCGCCGTCGCGCGGCTCGTGCTCGACGGGGTCACCCGCAGCCTCGTGCGGGTGAACTTCCCGCTCGGCACCACGGTCATCAACGTGACGGGCTCGTTCCTGCTGGGGCTCGTCACCGGCCTGGCGCTCGCGAACGGACTGCCGGCGGAGTGGCGCGCCATCCTCGGCACGGGCTTCCTCGGCGGCTACACGACGTTCAGCACGGCCAGCTTCGAGACGGTGCGGCTCGCCCAGCAGCGCCGCTACCGGGCAGCGGCGTTCAACGGCGTCGGGATGCTGCTGCTCGCGCTCGCCGCGGCCGGGCTCGGCCTGTGGCTCGGCCAGCTCTGAGAGCGGGCGCCGGATGGCGCACCGGCACGCTCACTCGTCGTCGGCGTCCTGCTCCATCCACCACTCGGTGAACTCCTGCGCCCGCCCGTCGGGCGCCAGCAGGATGATCCACAGGTTGCTGTAGGTGGGGCCTTCGCGATAGTCGGTGACGCCCTCGACGAAGTACTGGGGGCCGTCCTGGCCGACCACACGCCACTCGAACGACGCGGCACCGGGGTCGTCGCGGGCGTCGAGCCAGCCCTCCACGATCTCGATGTGGCCGTCCCACGGTTCGGCGAACGGCTCCGTGCGGTAGCTCGCGTCCTCGGTGAAGAGGGCCCGGATGTCGTCCGGGTCGTTCGACTCCCAGGCTCGTCGGTAGTCGTCGATCCAGCGGGTGATCGCGTCGGCCATGTCCCCGTTATACGCCCTGGCCCCACCGGCCACCAGCCTGGTGCGCGGGCGGCCGATACGATATGCGCCATGAGTCCGCTGTTCGAGGAATGGGCGCCCTTCAACACCGCCGTCGCGGGCGCCGGCGCGGCCCTCGGCGGCCTCCTCATCGTGGCCCTGTCGGTCAACATCAAGCAGATCGCCGAGTCGCGCGGCCTGGCCGCGCGGGCGGGAGCCTCCATCGCCTCCCTCATCCTCGGCGTCGTGCTCTGCTGCCTCGCGCTCATCCCGGGCCAGGAGGCGGTGGGCTACGCGATCCAGGTGCTGGTCGGCGGGCTCGCGGTCGCCGTGGTGGCCGCGCTCGCGGCGCGTGCCATCCGCCAGGACGAGACACGGGCCGGCTTCCACCAGTACGACGCGTCGCAGATCGTCCCGTTCGTGATCCCGGTGCTGGCCTATCTCGCCGGGGGCGTGCTCCTGCTGATCGCGCAACCGGCCGTCGGGCTGGTGGTCGTCGCGGTCGCGAGCATCCTGGCGATCGTCGCCACGGTGCTGTTCTCGTGGGTGGCGCTGATCGAGGTGCTGCGCTGAGGGGTCGGCGGGCGGCTCAGCGCACCGCGAACGGCGGCGTCTCGACGCCGGGGGTGAGCGCCTCGGCCGGGTCGGAGCCGAGCGCGACGATGCGGTTGCGCTCGTCGACGTGGACGACGCGCGGCACGTAGGAGCGGGCCTCGGTGTCGTCCATCTGGCCGTACGCCATCACGATCACCAGGTCGCCGACGTGGGCGAGGTGCGCCGCCGCGCCGTTCACGCCGATGACGCCGCTGCCGCGCTCACCCGGGATGAGGTACGTCTCGAACCGGCTGCCGTTGGCGATGTCGACGACCGAGACCTGCTGACCGGGCAGCAGGTCGGCGGCGTCGAGGAGGTCCTGGTCGACGGTGAGGGAGCCGACGTAGTGCAGGTCGGCGTGCGTCACGGTCGCGCGGTGGATCTTGGACGTGAACATGGTGCGGAGCATGGCGGGCCTCCTCAGGCGGTCGCGAGCGTGAGCTGCGGCAGGGCGGCCACGAGCGCGGCCAGCTCGGGCACCTCGGTCGCCTCGGCGAGGGCGCGCTCGAGCGCGGCGTCGTGCACGGGCCGCGCCCGGTCGAGCAGTGCGTGGCCGGGCCGGGTCAGTTCGGTGTAGGTGCCGCGGCGGTCGTCGAGGCAGTCGACGCGCGTGAGCAGACCGCGCTCCTCGAGCCGGTTGACGAGCCGGGTCGTGGCGCTCGGGCTCAGAGCGCTCGCGCGGGCCAGCTGCTGCATGCGCATGTGCCAGCCGTCCTGACGGTTGAGGGCGTCGAGCACGGTGTATTCGACCACGGAGAGCCCCGCGTCGCGGGTCAGGGCGCGCTCGAGCTCGGTCTCGATGAAGTTGTGCAGCGCGGCGAGCGTGCGCCAGCCCTGCGCCCGCACCTCGACGGCGTCGTCTCCGATCCCCACGGGGTCTCCTGTCTGGTCGCGCAGAGGCGCCGGGTTGCGCAAAGTAATTGCACGTGCAACTATTTATAGCGCGTCTGCAAATAACAGGATAACGCGCCCACCCCATCCACCCCCTCACTCACGGAGTCTTCACATGCCTGCTGGCCTGATCGCCCTCGCCCTCGGCGGATTCGGCATCGGCTTGACCGAGTTCGTCATCGCCGGGCTGCTGCCCGAGGTGGCCGCCGACTTCCGGGTCGACGAGGCCGCCGCGGGGTGGCTCATCTCCGGTTACGCGCTCGCCGTGGCCGTCGGCGCCATCGCGCTGACCGCCGCCGCCACGCGCATCCCGCGCAAGGCCGCCCTGCTCGGGCTGATGGTGCTGTTCATCGTCGGCAACCTCCTCTCGGCCCTCGCCCCGACCTACGCGGTGATGCTCGGCGGCCGCGTCGTCGCCGCGCTCTGCCACGGCGCGTTCTTCGGCATCGGCTCGGTCGTCGCGGCCGGGCTGGTCGGCCCCGAGAAGCGCGCCCGCGCGATCGCGATCATGTTCACGGGCCTGACCGCCGCCAACGTGCTCGGCGTGCCGCTCGGCACGCTGCTCGGGCAGGCGGCGGGCTGGCGCTCCACCTTCTGGGCCATCACCGGGATCGGCGTCATCGCCCTGATCGGCGTGGCCGTCCTGGTGCCGCGTGAGGCGGCGGACTCCGGCGCCACCAGCCTCCGCCGCGAGCTGAGCGCCTTCCGTTCCGGGCAGGTGTGGCTCTCCCTCGTGGCGACGGTGCTCGGCTTCGGCGGGATGTTCGGCGCCTTCACCTACATTGCGTACACGCTCACCGGCGTCTCGGGTTTCGCCGCCGGCGCGGTGCCGTGGCTGCTCATCCTGTTCGGCCTCGGACTGTTCGCGGGCAACTGGGTGGGCGGGCGCCTCGCCGATCGATCGATCGACCGGACCCTCCTGGTGCTGCTCGCCGTCCTCGCGGTGGTGCTGGTCGGGTTCGCGCTCGTCGCCGGGATGCCCGTCCCGGCCGTGATCGCGCTGGTGCTGATGGGAGCCGCCGGCTTCGCGACGGTCCCCGCCCTGCAGCTGCGGGTGCTGACCTACGCCGAACACGCGCCGACCCTGGCGTCGGGCGCGAACATCGCCGCCTTCAACGTCGGCAACGCGATCGGGGCGTGGCTCGGCGGTGTGACCATCGCGGCCGGCCTAGGCTACACATCGCCGCTCTGGGTCGGCGCCGCCATGACCGTGGGGGCTCTGGTCGTGGTCGCCGTCGCCGCATCTGCGGCGCGGGCCGCGTCGCGCCGGGGCCGGACCGACGTCTCAGAAGAGATCCTTCCCGTCTAGTAGACGGAGGGGTACACTCAGCCGTGTCTCGAACGAACTGGACAACCCCGAAGTACCTGGGAACGTGACGATCAGGGGGTGATCGTGATGGTTGATGTGGCTGATGAGCTGCTCCCATCACGCCTGCGCCTCCGCATCCTCCTCGGTTCGATGATCGGCGCCGCCGCCCTGGTCGGCCTCGGCCTGCTGTTCGGCGGAGGTTCCGCCCACGCCGACGAGACCGCGCCGCCCCCGCCTCCTCCCGCTGCGTCCTCCGGGCTCGGCGGCGTCGTCTCGGGGCTGACGAGCGGCCTCGGCCAGACGGTCGGGGCGGTCACCTCCAGCGTCGCTCCGGTCCTCCCGGAGCCGGTGAAGGAGGTCGTCTCGGCGGTCGTGACCCCCGTGACCTCGGCGGTGTCGGGCATCGCGGACTCCGCTCCGGTCAGCGCCGTCGTGCAGCCCGTGGCGACCGCGGTCGACACGGCCGTCGGCTCGACGCCGGTCGTCGGCGACGTGGTGACCGGGCTGCTCGGAAGCACTCCGGTGCAGTCGGTGACCGCCCCCGTGACCGGCCTCGTCGACCAGACGGTCGCCGGCGTCGCGGGCGTCGTGACCGATACCGTCACCCCGCTCACGCCGGGCGCGCCCGGCACCTCCGGACCGCCGGTGGTGTCGCAGCCGCCTGCCGGAAGCGCGGGCGGTGCGGACGTCAACGCGCCGGTCGCCCTCTCGGGGCCCGGGTCCGCAGCGATCGCTGCGCCCGCCTCCAGCGCGCCCGCCGCCCTTCCGGGCTTCGGTGCATCCGGTGTCGCCGGCGCGGGAGCCGCGCTCCTGAACGGCGCCGGTGCGAGCTCATCGGCCGATCCGACGTCCCCGTTCCCTGGCCACCCGGGCTGGGACGGCCAGGCGCCACCGCCCGGCGTGCCGTCCGGTAGCGCCGGCGCGGGTTCGAACTCGGCAGGCGGCGGCGGAACCGCGCCCTCGGCGGTCGCCGACGGCATCGCCCTGCCCTCCTGCGCCCTCGGCGGCGCGACCAGCACGTCATCGGACGACCGCATCCCGGCGTCCCCCGTCGCCGACCACGACACCAGCCCCGACTGAGTGGGTCCCGTCTGCCCGCGGGCAGAACGCGACCATGCCTCCCGCGCGGAGGCGACATCACTCATTCGAAAGGCTGAACCATGAACAAGTACGTCTCGCGAGGGTTGTGGATCACCCTCTGCGCCGGCGGGCTGTGGCTGGCGGGGACTGCGGCGGCGAACGCCGCGGAGGCCCCGACCGCCGACAGCGCCGGCTCCGGCACCCAAGCGGTGGTCGGAATCTCCGTCCCGGTCACGATCTCCGGCAACGGGGTCTCGGTCGTGGGCGACTCCTCCTCGGCCGGGTCGACGACGAGCGCTCCGGCGCCCGCCGCGGCCCCGACCGTGACGATCGACCCCTCCGCCATCGGCGGCGTCCTCGGCGGCACCCAGGCCGTCGCCGACGTCTCCGTTCCGGTGACGGTCACCGGCAACGCGATCAGCGTCGCGGGCGATGCCGGCAGCGCCCAGTCGCAGACGGCACCCGCCGCCGCGGCCCCGGCGCCGGCGGCGACCACGACCGACTCGTCCGGTGACGGCGGCCTGGTCGGGAACGTCCAGGCGCCCGTGAGCGCGGCCGTGCCGGTGACGGTCGGCGGCAACGCGATCAGCGTGCTGGGCGACTCGTCGTCGACCGGCTCGACGGCAGCGGCTCCCGCGGCCGCGCCCGGGTCGACCGTGACGTCGACCGGCAGCGGATCCGGCGACGGCCTGCTGGGCGGAGTGCTCGGCGATGTCCAGGCGCCCGTGAGCGCGGCCGTGCCGGTGACGGTCGGCGGCAACGCGATCAGCGTGCTGGGCGACTCCTCGTCGGCCGGCTCGCACACCACCGCTCCGGCGGCGGGATCGGGTGCCACGGTGACCAGCGGCTCCGGCTCGGGTTCGGGCTCGGGTGACTCCGGTCTCCTGGGCGGTCTGCTCGGCAACGTGCAGGCGCCGGTGGATGCGGCACTGCCTGTGACGGCGGGCGGCAACGCGATCAGCGTGCTCGGCGACTCCACCACGGCAGGCTCGACGACCACCGCTCCGGCGGCGGGATCGGGTGCCACGGTGACCAGCGGCTCCGGTTCGGGTTCGGGCTCGGGTGACTCCGGTCTTCTCGGCGGTCTGCTCGGCGACGTGCAGGCGCCGGTGAACGCGGGCGTCCCCGTGACGGCGGGCGGCAACGCGATCAGCGTGGTCGGCGACTCCTCGTCGGCCGGTTCCTCCACCACCGCCCCGGCCGGCTCCGGCACCGGCACCACCGTCACCAGCGGCGGCGCCGGAACAGGGACGGACGGCGGCCTCCTCGGCGGCCTGGTCGGCGGCGTCCAGCTGCCGGTCGACGCCGGGATCCCGGTGACCGCCGGCGGCAACGCGGTGAGCGTCGTGGGCGACTCGTCCAGCGCCTCCTCCACGGTCACGGCACCCACCACCGGCGGCGGCACCACCGTCACGGGTGGAACGGGCGCCGGCGACCCCGGCACCGGCCTCCTGGGCGGTCTGCTCCCCGTCGAGCTGCCGATCGGGCTGGATGTGCCCGTGACGGTCGGCGGCAACGCCATCAGCGTCATCGGCGACAGCGGCACGACCGGGTCGACCACGACCCCGACGACGCCGACCACCCCGACGACGCCGACCACACCCACCACGCCGACCACTCCGACCACGCCGACCACTCCGACCACGCCGACGACCCCGGTCGTCCCGGGTGACGGCGGGGCCGGCGCGGGTGCAGGGACGACGACGGCCTCGGTCGGCGCCGCGATGGCGCTCGGCTCCGGCGGTGCGGCGATGCTCGCCTCGACCGGCTCGAACGAGCTGGCCCTGGGCGCGCTCGCGGCTCTCCTGGCGCTCTTCGGAGTGCTGGCGCTCTTCACGGCGGCCAGCCGGGAGCGTCGCCACCACCGCACGCGCTAGTCGCGTGAGCACGGCGCGCGGGCCGTCGGTCGATCGTGCATCGACGGCCCGCTTCGCCGTGCCCGCCGACGGCTCCGGGCCGTGCGGCGAATGCATCTTTCCGCCGCTCGGCCCGACCACTACGGTGTGAGTCATGATGAGCCTGAGACCCGCCCGCGCCGCCCTCGCCCTCGCCGCTGTCGCCGCGGTCGTCGCCCTCAGCGGGTGCTCCTCGCCCGGGTCGTCCTTCACCGGCACCTGGGGATCGTCGGCGGCCGGCCAGCCGAACCTGACGATCAAGGACGACGGGACGTTCAGCGGCAACGACGGCTGCAACGCCATGTCCGGCAAGGGGACGGTGAAGGGGGACACGTTCACCTTCGGCCCCTTCGCCTCCACCTTGAAGGCGTGCGAGGGCGTGAACCCGTGGCTGAGTCGCGCGAACACGGCGAAGGTCTCCGGGAGCGACCTCGTCGTCTACGCCAATGGCGGAGAGAAGGTCGGCACGCTCGCCAAGGGCTGAGCGTGCCGACCGGGGGAGTGAGAGGGCGCCCCGCGGGGAGTTGGGGGGATCCGCCGGGCGGGACGCCCTCTCGGCCCGTCAGAACCCGATGGGTCTGCCGGGGGTCAGTGGTTCGTCGGTGATGACGAAGGGCTCGCCGTCGTTGTGCTCGAGCTCGCGGCGTTCGACCTCGGCGAGCAGGGCTTTGGTGAGCATCTCGGACCAGCTGCTGTCGCGCTCGGCGAACGAGGTGGCCCGGTAGACGGATCGGGCGCGATTGCGCAGGGTGTCCGTCAGGTAGAACGTGATGGTGGTGCGGCGGCGCGACCCTGCGGTGCTGCCGACCGCGCTGGGCTGGGCGCGGAAGGGCAAGGTGTCGGGAGGCTTGCGCCGACGGGCGGGGGAGCTCTCATCGGTGGGTCGGCTCATGAGGACCTCGCAGAATATCAGAAGGTGATAATCGATCTTCTACATTCTAACCGCGAGACCCCGTCGAGCACACCATTTAGACCCTCCTATGCATGCATTGTCAGCGCGAGAGGCGCTCGACGATGGAGCCGAAGAGCTCGGGGCGCGCGGCCGCGGTGGGGACGATGCGGGGCCGGAAGCGCGAGCGCGCGGCGATCACGAGGGCCGAGGTCAGCATCCGGAAGTCCCGGGTCGTCGCCCGCCAGGCCCGTTCGTACTGATCGGTGTCGCCCGCGCGCACCGCGGCGACGGCGGACCGCGCCTGGGCGAAGCCGACGCGCATCCCTTCGCCGGTGAGGGCGTCCACATAACCCGACGCGTCGCCGGCCAGCAGCGTGCGCCCGGACGACCGGGAACGGGCGCGCTGCAGCAGGGGCCCGGCGCCGCGCGCCGTCCCGATCGTCTCGGCGCCGTCGAGACGGGAGGCGAGACCCGGCAGCGACGCGAGCACGGCCTCCTGGTCCAGCGGACGCCGCCCCAGGACGGCGACCCCGACCGTGCCGTCGTCGACCGGGGTGACGTAGGCCTCGGCGCCGGGGGACCAGTGCACCTCGACCAGGTCGCTCCACGGCTCGATCGCGTAGTGCCGGCGCACGCCGAACCGGCGCCGCGCCTCGGCCTGCGGGCGCCGCTCGAGCCCGAGCATGCGCCGCAGCGGGGAGTGGAGGCCGTCCGCCGCGATCGCCCACGGGGACTCGAGAGCGGTCCCGTCGGCGAGCTCGAGCCGCACGCGGTCGCCCTGGTGCGTGATGCCGGTGACCCGGCCCTCCGCCCGTCTGGCGCCCAGCGCATCGGCGCGCTCGGCCAGAGCGGTCTGGAGGACGGTGCGCCGCACTCCGCGGCCCGGCCGCTCGGCGAAGCGGTGCTCGACGCGCGCGTCGCGATCGATGTAGGCGATGCCGGCCAGGGGCCGGCCCGACGGGTCGACGCCGATGCGGTGCAGGGCTGCGAGCGCACCCGGCATGAGCCCCTCCCCGCAGGCCTTGTCGATGGGGTCGGTGCGGGGTTCGACGACGAGCACGTCCATCCCGTCGAGCCGCGCCTCGATCGCGCAGGCCAGCCCGACCGGGCCGCCGCCGACGACGATCAGGTCGGCGCCGCTCATGCCCGGGCGGGGACGACGGTGGCCAGCGCGCGGTTCTCGCACGGGATGCGCACGGCCAGCAGCAGCACCGCGTTCAGCACCGTGAAGGCGAGTGCGGTGATCCACGCGGTGTGCACGAGGGGGAGGGCGAAACCCTCCACGACCACGGCGACGTAGTTGGGGTGCTTCAGCCAGCGGTACGGGCCGCCCGCGACGAGCGGGAGATCGCGCACGATGATGACCCGCGTGTTCCAGCGCGGACCGAGCGCGGCGATGCACCACCAGCGCAGGGCCTGGCTGGCGAGCACCAGCGCGAACATCGGCCAGCCCAGCCACGGGAGGAACGGCCGGTCGCCGAACCACACCTCGGCGAGGCAGGCGAGCAGCAGGCCGGTGTGGAGGGCGACCATCGGCGGGAAGTGACCGCGGCCGAACTCGACGCCGCCGCGGGCGAACGACCAGCGGGCGTTGCGGGCGGAGACGACCAGCTCGGCGATGCGCTCGCCGCCGGTCGCCAGCACGAGCACTACGTACCAGATCACGACGCTGCCCAGATCACGACGCTGCCCGGATCACGCGGCCGCGCCGATCGCCGCGGGCGCCTCCGACGCACCGGCCGCCCAGCGCAGCAGCACGAGCTCGCTCGTCACGCCGGGGCCGAGGGCGAACAGCAGCCCGACCGTCCCGGGTTCGTGGGCGTCCAGCTGCTCCGCGAGCACGTGCAGCACCGCCGCCGACGACAGGTTGCCGACCCGGGCCAGCGACCGCCAGCTCGCGTCCAGGGCGCCTTCGGGCAGGTCGAGCGCCTGGGCGAACGCCTCCAGCACCTTCGGGCCGCCGGGATGCGCGGCCCACGCCCCGACGTCGGAGACCTCGAGGCCGTGAGCGGCGAGGATCCCGCGGGCGTCCCCGGCGAAGTTGCGCTCGATCACCTCGGGCACGCCCGCGCTCAGGACGATCCGGAATCCCGTGCCGCCGATGTCCCAGCCGATGACGTCGGCGGTGTCGGGGTAGATGTGGCTGCGGGTGTCGACGACCTCGGGGCCCGGGAGGCCCAGAGCCTGCGCCCGCTCGTCGCCGACCATGACGACCGCCGCGGCGCCGTCGCCGAAGAGGCCGCTCGCGACGATGTTGGCCATCGAGTCGTCGCTGGCCTGCACTGTGAGGGAGCAGAGCTCCACCGAGAGCAGCACCGCGACCTCCCCGGGATGCCCGGCCAGGTAGTCGTGCACGCGGGCGATGCCTGCGGCACCGGCCACGCAGCCGAGCCCGAAGCTCGGCAGTCGCTTGACGTCGGGACGCAGCCCCAGCCGCGCGACGAGCTGCGCGTCGATCGACGGGGCGGCGATGCCGGTCACCGAGGTGAAGAGCAGGAAGTCGACGTCGGCCGGTTCGAGCCCGGCCGAGGCGAGCGCCCCGGTGATGGCGCGCTCGGCGAGCGTCGTTCCCTCCGCGATGAAGAAGTCGTTCGACTCCTGGAACGACGCGATCGAGCTGTACCGCTCCAGCGGCATGACCAGGCTGCGCGTCTCGACCCCGCTGGAGGCGTGGATGCGGCGCATCACGGCCTGGCGCTTCGGGTCCGGTGTGATCATCCCCAGAAGCGCGGTCGTGATCTCCTGCTGGGGGTAGCTGCGGGCCGGGAGCACCGGCGCCACCGACACGATTCGGCTCACAAGCGCAACGTACACCCCGCGGCTCCGTGCGCCACAGGGAGGGCACGGGGCAGTCTCCCCACTCCCGACATTCGGCACGAATGCGGTGTTAGCGGCGCCCATTCACGACATTCGGCACGAATGTGGGGAGGGAGGAGCGGAGGGCGAGGGGCGGCGCGTCAGGCCAGGACGGCGAGGGCGTCGATCTCGACGAGCATCTCTTCGCGCGGGAGGCCGGTGAAGACCGTGGTGCGGGCCGGGAGGACGCCCGACGCGACGCGTGCGCCGACGAACTCGCCGTACGCCTCGTTCATCAGGCCGAAGTCGTCGCGCGTCGTCAGGTAGACGCGCAGCATCATCACGTCGTCGAAGGTGGCGCCCCCGGCGGCGAGGATGGCCTCCACATTCTGGAGGGTGCGGATGGTCTGCGCCTTCACGTCACCCGCGTGCAGGTACTCGCTGGTGGCGGGGTCGACCGGCCCCTGGCCGGAGACCTGGAGGAACGGTCCGCGGCGGACGCCCTGCGAGAAGGTGTGGGCGGGCGGCGGCGCGTCGGTGGTGGAGACGGCGATGCGGTCGGTCATGCGGAGCCTTTCGGGACGGCGGGCGCACTCGCGCCCGGCAGGGTGGCGGTCGGGATGCCGGAGGCGGGTGCCCCCAGCTCGGCGGAGATGCGCGCGGTGGCGGCGAGCAGCGACGGGAGGAGGCCGAGCACGCCCTCGTAGGGCAGCACGACGTTCGGCACCGAGACCGAGACGGCCGCTGCGATGCGCCCGTCGGCTCCGAAGACCGGAGCCCCGACGCAGTTCATGAACGTCTCGTGCTCCTCGTGGTCCTCGGCCCAGCCGCGGTCGGCGCTGCGGCGGACTTCGGTCACGAGCTCGGCGGCGCTGCCGATGGTGCGCTCGGTGTAGCGCTCGAACGGCACCGCGGAGACGATGCGGTCGAGCTCCGCGGCATCCAGCGCGCCCAGCAGCACCTTGCCGACGGCGGTCGCGTGCAGGGCGGCGGGGAGGCCGACGCGGGAGTACATGCGCAGCGGCTGCCGCGACTCCACCTTGTCGATGTAGGTGACGACGCCGTCCTGGTAGGTCGCCAGGTGCACGGTCTGACCGGTCTCGGCGGCGAGGTCGCGCAGGGCCGGGGCCGCGGCGGTGCGCACATCCCGGGCGTCGAGCGCGCTCTCGGCCAGGGCGAAGACCGCCGGGCCGAGGTGGTAGCGGTGCGAGCTGTCGCGGCCGACGAAGCCGCGCTGCTCGAGGGTCTGCAGGAGGCGGAGCACGGTCGTCTTGTGCACGCCGACCTCCTCGGCCAGCGCGTCGAGGGTCGCGATGCCGCGGGAGACGAGGTCGAGCACGTCGAGCGCGCGGGCGAGGGACTGACTCATGCGGACCTCCAGGGGATCTCGCCGGGGTGCACGCGCCACCCGGACCACTCGTCGCCGGCCCCGGCGATCGTCTCGCGCTCGGCCGCGGTCGGCACCGAGAGCGGCCGGTCGCCGTGCCCGATCAGGGTGAGCGCCGCCAGGGCATGCCCGAGGCGCAGGGAGGCCGCGTCGTCGCGACCCTCGGCGAGCCCGGCCAAGAAGCCGGCGGCGAACGCGTCGCCCGCGCCCACCGGCTCCACGACCTCCACGGTCAGGCAGGGGACGTGCTTCTCGCTGCCTTCCCGGCGGTGCACGGAGGCGCGGTGCGCGTCCTCCTTGAGCACCACCGCGTCGAGGTGCGGGAAGGCGGCGAACAGGCGCGCGGGGTCGGTGTGGCCGAAGTGGGCCCGGGCCTCGTCGTGGCCGGAGAAGAGCAGGTCGGCCTGGGCGACGAGCGCGTCGAGCGGGGCGGTGTCGCGGTCGTGCCAGAGCCGGGGGCGGAAGTTGAGGTCCACGCTGATGAGCGTCTCCGGGCCGACGGCCTCCCGCAGGCCGGCGGTCGCCTCCGCGGCGCTCGGCGAGAGGGCCGCCGTGATGCCGCTGGTGTGGAGGTGGGAGGCGCGGCGCAGCAGGTCGGCGGCCGGAGCGGCGTGCAGCTGCTCCAGACCGAGGGCGGACGCGGCGGAATCGCGGCGGTAGTAGTGCATCCGGGTCGCGACGCCGCCGGGCCCGGGCGTGGACTCCTTGACGTAGAGACCGGTCGGGCGCTGCTCGTCGAGCTCGACCGCCTGCGTGTCGAGTCCGGCGTCCGCCGCGACGTGCAGGATGCGCTCGCCGAAGCCGTCCGCGCCGAGCCGGGAGACCCACGCGGTCGGCAGGCCGAGCCGGGCGAGGGAGGTGGCGACGTTGAACTCGGCGCCGCCGACGTCGGAGCCGAAGGCCGTCGCCTCGGCGAGCGGCCGGTGCGCCTCGGGGTAGAAGACGACCATGGCCTCGCCGAGGGTGACGAGCAGGGGCGACGGCATTGCCCCTCCTCTCTGCGGTGGCTCTCGGTGACGCTCGGTGGCTTTCGGTGACGCTCGGCGGTGGGCGCCGGTCTTGGCGGACGCCCAGAGGCATGCTAGAACAGAACGAGCACACACTGCAACGCGCGTTGCAAAATACGCAACGCACTGGTTCAGCCCACCCACATCCACGCCCCATCCCGGAGGACCGACGTGAGAGAGTACAAGGCCGTACCCCTCGGCTACGCCGCCGCGGATGTCGCCGCGCTCGGCGACACACGCCCCGCGCTCCGCGACTTCCCGACCCCGCTCGTCACCCTCAGCGAGAGCGCGGTCGCGCACAACCTCGCGACGATGGCGGACTGGTGCCGCGCCGCGGGAGTCGGCCTCGCGCCGCACGGCAAGACCACGATGAGCCGCGAGCTCTGGCAGCGCCAGCTCGACGCGGGCGCCTGGGGCATCACGGTGGCGACGCCGTGGCAGGCCTCCGTCGCGCTCGGCTGGGGGATGCCGCGGGTGCTGCTCGCCAACGCGCTCGTCCAGCCCGCTGCGCTGCGTGCCCTCGCTGCCGACACCGACCGGCTGACCGTCTGGGCCGACTCCCCGCGGGCCGTCGAGATCATGACGGACGCGCTCGCCGGCCTCGACCTCCCGGAGCCGCTCGCCGTGCTGGTCGAGCTGGGCGCGCCCGGTGGCCGCACCGGTGCCCGCACGGCGGAGGACGCGCTCGCCATCGCCCGCGCCGTCGCCGCCTCCCCGGCGCTGCGGCTCGCGGGCGTCGCGGGATACGAGGGAGCACTCGCGCACGACGCCCGTCCGGAGTCCCTGGCGACCGTGCGCGCCTACCTCCGCGCGCTCGGCGAACTGCACGACGCGTTCGAGGCCGGCGGCCTGTATCCCGCCGGTGCACCGGCGATCATCACGGCGGGGGGCAGTGCGTACTTCGACGTCGTCGCCGAGGTGCTAGCGCCCCGCCGCGACCTCGACGGCACCGGCGGCCGCGTCGTCGACGTGCTGCTGCGCTCCGGCGCGTACATCACGCACGACGACGGGTTCTACAGTGTCATCACCCCGCTCGGCCGGGTGGGCGGCGGCGAGTTCCGCTCCGCCATCCACGGCTGGGCGACGGTCGTCTCGCGCCCCGAGTCGGGTCTCGCGCTCGTCGACGCGGGCAAGCGCGACTTCCCGTACGACGAGGGGATGCCCGTGCCGCAGGCGATCCGCGCGCTCGGGGCCGACCGGGCCATCCCGCTCGACGGCGCCGTGGTCACGGCGATGAACGACCAGCACACCTTCGTGCGGCTGCCCTCCTACGCCAGGGTCGAGGTCGGCGACGTGATCCGCTTCGGTCTCTCGCACCCCTGCACGACCTTCGACAAGTGGCGCGCGCTCGCGGTCGTCGACGACGCGCTCGCCCCCGAGCCGCGCGTCACCGGCCTGCTCGAGACCGCCTTCGGCTGAACGGACCCCCGGATGCTCCTCGACACCCTCCGCCACGACCGCGCGCTCGCCGTCGTGCGCGCGCCCCGCATCGACGACCCGGTCGGCCTCTGCCGCGCGCTCGCCGCGGGCGGCATCCGCACGGTGGAGTTCACCTTCACGACTCCTGGCGTCGAAGACGTGATCGCCGAAGCGACCGCGGGGGAGCACGACGCCCTCGTCGGCGCCGGCACCGTGACCGACGCGCGCACCGCCGAAGCGGCCATCGCCGCGGGCGCGCGGTTCCTGGTGACGCCCGGGCTCAGCGAGAGCGCGGCGGCCGTCGCGCGGGAGGCGGGCGTGCCCATCCTGCTCGGCGCGCTCAGCCCGACCGAGGTGATGCGCGCCGTCGAGCTGGGTGCCGCCGCCGTGAAGGTCTTCCCGGCCTCGCTCGTCGGCCCGCGCTATCTGCGCGATCTCGGCGGGCCGTTCCCCGGCACGGCGTTCGTGCCGTCCGGCGGTCTCGACGCCGGAAACGCGCGCGAGTGGATGGAGGCGGGGGCCCTCGCGGTCACCGCCGGTTCGAGCGTGGTCAGCGCGGCCGACATCGCCGCCGCCTCCTGGGCCGCCGTGACCGAGCGCGCGCGGGAGTTCGGCGCCGCCGCGACGGGCGCATGACCGGGCCGGCGCCGACGCTCCTCCGCGGCGCGCTGGTGCTCGACGGCACCGGCCGGCCGGGGGAGACCGGGGACGCGCTGCTCGCCGACGGACGCATCCGGCAGGTCGGCGGCCGGATCGACGCGCCCGGTGCACGGGTCGTCGACGCCGACGGCCTCGCGCTCGCCCCCGGTTTCATCGACATGCACGCCCACTCCGACCTCGCCGTGCTGACCGACCCGGTCCATCTGGCGAAGGTCTCGCAGGGCGTGACCACCGAGGTCGTCGGCCAGGACGGCCTCTCGTACGCGCCGGCGACCCCCGCCGCGGTCGACGTGCTGCGCGAGCAGCTCGCCGGCTGGAACGGCGTGCCGGCCGGCCTCTCCCTCGGCTGGGAGACGATCGGCGACTACCTCGCCGCGGTCGACGCCGCGCGTCCGGCCGCCAACGTCGCCGCGCTCGTCCCGCAGGGCACCGTGCGGCTGGATGTGGTGGGCGCCGCCGATCGCCCCGCCACCGATGCCGAGATCGCCGCGATGCGCGCCCTCGTCGACCGCGGGATGCGCGACGGCGCGTTCGGCATGTCCTCCGGCCTCACCTACGTGCCCGGGATGTTCGCCGGCACGGACGAGCTCGTCGCCCTCTGCGAGGTGGTCGCGCGCCACGGCGGCGTCTACGTCCCGCACCAGCGCTCCTACGGCGCGGGGGCGCTGGAGGCGTACGCCGAGATGATCGAGGTGGCCCGCCGCTCCGGGGTCGCGCTGCACCTCGCGCACGCCACCATGAACTTCGGCGTCAACCGCGGGCGGGCGGCCGAACTGGTGGCGCTGCTGGATGCGGCCCTGGCCTCCGGTGTCGACCTCACCTTCGACACGTACCCGTACCTCCCGGGCTCGACGACCCTCGCCGCGCTGCTGCCGTCGTGGGCCGCGGCCGGTGGTCCTGCGGCCACGCTCGACCGCCTGCGCGACCCCGCCTCCCGGGCGCGCATCGCCCACGAGCTCGACGTCGTCGGCACGGACGGCTGCCACGGCGTCCCCGTGGAGTGGGAGACCATCGAGATCTCCGGCGTCCGCGATCCCGCGCTCGCCGGCCGGGTCGGCCGCACCGTCGCCGCCCTCGCCGTCGAGGCCGGGCGGCCCGCGTCGACCGTCGCCCTCGAGCTGCTCGTGGCCGATCGTCTGGGCACCGGCATCCTGCAGCACGTCGGCGACGAGGCCAACGTGCGCACGATGATGGCCCACCCGCGCCACACCGGCGGCAGCGACGGCATCCTCGTCGGCGACAAGCCGCATCCCCGCGCCTGGGGCACCTTCCCGCGCTACCTCGGGCACTACGTGCGCGAGGAGGGCGTGCTGCGCCTCGAGGACGCGATCGTGCACCTCTCCGCGCGCCCGGCGGCCCTGCTCGGCCTCGCCGACCGCGGTCGCATCGCGCCCGGGATGGTCGCCGACGTCGTGCTGTTCGACCCGGCGACCGTGGCCGATCGCGCGACGTTCGCCGCGCCGCGACGGCAGGCGGCCGGCATCCCGTGGGTGTTCGTGGCGGGCGAGGCGGTCATCGCCGACGGGGAGCGGACCGGGAGCCGCCCGGGCCGCGCGCTACGCTCGACGGCATGCGCAGCTTCCTGATCCTGCACGGCTGGGACAACCACCGACCGCCCGGGCACTGGCAGCACGAGCTCGCCACCGCGCTGCGTTCGCGCGGCGAGCGGGTGGAGTACCCGCAGCTCCCGAGCGCGTCGGCGCCGTCCCTCGCGGCGTGGCGGGATGCGGCAGCCCAGTCGCTGCGCGCGGCGGCGGCGGACGACGCCGACGTCACCGTGATCTGCCACAGCCTCGCTTGCCTGCTCTGGCTGGGCGCCCGCCCGCTCGACACGGTCGTGGACCGCGTCATGCTCGTCGCTCCGCCGTCGCGGGAGGTCGTGGCCGGCATCCCCGAGATCGCCGCCTTCGCGTCGCCCGAGCCGGCCCGGCCCGCATACGCGACGACCATCGTCGCCTCCGACGACGACCCGTACTGCCCCGAGGGCGCCCAGGCCGCCTACGGTGCGCCGCTGGGCATCCCGGTCCAGGTCATCCCCGGCGGCGGCCATCTGGAGCTCAGCGCGGGCTACGGCGAGTGGCCGTCGATGCTCGCGTGGTGCTTCGACCCGACCACGACGCTGCAGCCGCGCTGAGCAGAGGAGCCGGAGCTCAGCCCTGCACCTCGCGCACGACCGCCACGAGCGGCTCGTAGAGCGCCTCGCCCGGCACGACCCCGGTGATCTCGGTGACGATGTCCTCCGGGGTGGCCTCCTCGAGCAGGTGCCGCAGCTCCACGCTCTGGGTGTCCTCCGGAACGTCGAAGCGCAGCGCAGCGCCGACCGCGGCGAGCAGCGCCTGCGGCACGGTGCCGACGTAGGCGACGTGGTCGATGGCCGGCCCGATGAACCGGTCGTTGCGGCCGAGCTTGCGCAGCGGCTCGCGGCCGACGCGGGTCACCTCGTCCACCAGGTGCGGGTTCGTGAAGCGGTCGAGGATCTTCGCGCGGTACGCGGCCATCTCCTCCTCGTCGAGCCCGTGCTTGGCGACGAGCGCCGCCGACGTCTCGCGCAGCGCGTCCTCGGCGGCCTCGCGCACGAGCGGGATCGCGATGGCCTCGCTGATGGTCTTCGCGCCCTGCAGGAAGCCGGTGTACGCCACCGTCGCGTGCCCCGTGTTCACCGTGAAGAGCTTGCGCTCGATGTACGGAGCCAGGGAGTCGACGAAGTGCGCACCCGGGATGACGGGCTCGTGGCCGGCGAACGGGCTGCGGTCGACGACCCACTCGTAGAACGTCTCCACGGTCACGTCCACGCCCGACCCGGGGTCCTGCGCGGGCACGATCCGGTCGACCGCGGTGTCGGCGAAGACCGCCTTGGCGCCCAGCGCCTCCCGCGTCTCGTCGTCCGGCAGGCCGTCCATCAGCTCGGCGGCCAGCAGGTCGGTCGCGCCGATCGCGTTCTCGCACGCCATCACGGCGAGGCGAGGGGCGTCGTCCGCCCGGGCGGCGAGGCCCTTCGCGATCACCGGCGCGACGAAGCGCAGGATGCGCGGGCCGACGGCCGTGGTCACCACGTCCGCCGTGGCGATCTCGGCCACCAGCGCGGCCTCGTCGGTCGCGCTGTTGATCGCGCGGAACCCGGTGACCGTCTTGGTCTCCGACTCCTCGCCGACGAGGTGCACGTCGTACGAGTCGGCCGCGGCCAGCGCGTCGATCAGCTCGGCGTTGACGTCGGCGAACACGACCTCGTACCCGGCTTCGTGGAGCAGGAGCCCCACGAAGCCGCGGCCGATGTTGCCCGCACCGAAATGGACGGCCTTCATGCGTTCGGTCACCTCACTCGTTCACGTCGCCGAGGAGCGCGAACAGGGCGTCCGCGTCCGGGGCGTCGATGAGCTTCTGCACGTCGTCCTCCTCCGAGAAGAGGATGGCGATCTTGGACAGGATCTCGAGGTGCTCGTTGTTCTGCCCGGCGATGCCCACGACGAACCGCACCTCCTCGCCGCCCCAGTCGAGCGGCGAGGAGTAGCGGATGAAAGAGAGCGCCGAACGGGTGATCTCGTCCTTGGACTCGTTGGTGCCGTGCGGGATGGCGAGCCCGTTCCCCATGAAGGTGGAGACCGTGTTCTCGCGGTCCTGCATCGAGTCGACGTAGCCGGGGAGGACGGCGCCGGCGTTCACCAGCAGCGCACCCGCCTCGCGGATCGCGTCCTCCCGCGTGGTCGCGGAACCCGCGGCCACGACGTTCGCCCGGTCGAGAATCGTGTCGGTCATTTGCTGGCGTCCTCCGGTGCTGCTTGGGCCTGCTGGCTCTTGACGAGATCGACGACCTCGTCGTACCGCGGGCTGTTCATGAAGTTGTCCACGGACACGTGGACCGAGGCAGGCGACTGGCCTTTGGCGCGGTCGGTGAGCTGCTGCTGGGTGATCACGAGGTCGGCGGTGCCGTCGAGGTTCGCGATGGCCTGGTTCGTCACCGTGACCCCCTCCACGCCGGCCTTCTTGATCTTGTTGCGCAGGACCGAGGCGCCCATCGCGCTCGAGCCCATCCCAGCGTCGCACGCGAACACGATGTTGCGCACCAGTCGATCGGTGCCGTCGCCCTGGGCGTCGCCGGCGTCGTGCTCGCCCTCGTCGACCAGGCTGCCCAGGACGGACGAGGACTTGCCCTTGTTCGCCTCGGTCTGCGCGACGGCGGCCGAGAGGTCGCCCGCGTTGCCGGCGGCGAGGTCGCGCTTGCGGGTCGCCCTCAGGACGATCGCGCTGAAGGCGAACGAGACGGCGGCGGCGGCCACGATCGACACGGCGATGCCGAACATGTTGTCGACGGGTGCCTGGGCGAAGATCGCGAACACCGATCCCGGCGCGGCCGGCGCCCGCAGGCCGGTCTGGAAGGCGACGTTCACCGCCACACCGGTCATGCCGCCGAGGACGGCGCCGATGATCAGGATCGGCTTCATCAGCACGTACGGGAAGTAGATCTCGTGGATGCCGCCGAAGAACTGGATGATGAACGCGCCGGGAGCGCTGGCGCGCGCCGCGCCCAGACCGAAGATCGCCCAGGCCAGGAGGATGCCCGCGCCGGGGCCGGGGTTCGTCTCGATGAGGAACAGGATCGACTTGCCGGTCTGCTGCGCCTCGAGCGTTCCGATCGGGGTGAAGACGCCGTGGTTGATCGCGTTGTTGAGGAAGAGCACCTTGCCCGGCTCGACCAGGATGCTGACCAGCGGCAGCAGGTGCACCGACACCAGCCAGTTCACTCCGGCCTCGAGCGCCTTGCTCAGCCCCTCCACCAGCGGCGCGATGCCGAAGAAGGCGCCGATCGCGAGGAGGAAGCCGAGGATGCCGGCGGAGAAGTTGTTGACGAGCATCTCGAAGCCCGCCTTGATCTTCCCCTCCCAGATCTTGTCGATCAGCTTCATCAGGTAGCCGCCGAGCGGTCCCATGATCATCGCGCCGATGAACATCGGGATGTCGGAGCCGACGATGACGCCCATCGCCGCGATCGTGCCGACCACGCCGCCGCGGACGCCGTAGACGAGGCGTCCACCGGTGTTGGCCAGCAGGAGCGGCAGGAGGTACGTGATCATCGGGCCGACGAGGCCGCCGATCGCCTTGTTCGGGAAGGGCCCCTCGGGGATGAACAGGGCGGTGATGATGCCCCAGGCGATGAATGCCGGGATGTTCGGCATCACCATGCTGGAGAGGAACGTGCCGAAGCGCTGGACGGCGACGCGTGCGCCTCCGGGCTTCTTCGGTGTCGACGCCGTCGCCGACGTCTCTGTCGCCGATGTCATGTTGGGGCCTCGTTTCTGTCGGTGATCACCCAGCGGGTGTCACTGTGGGTAGGCGGCCGCGGCCGCACGGACCGCGTCCCGGGCTTCGGCCGCGCCGTCGGCGGCCAGGGCGACCTCGGCCAGGGCTCGTGCCTGGTCGAGGGTGTAACGGGTGAGGGAGAGCCGCACGTCGGCGAGGGCCGCCGGCGACATCGAGAGGGTGGTGGCGCCGAGGCCCACGAGCACGACCGCGAGCAGGGGGTCGGCCGCGGCCTCGCCGCAGATGCCGACCGGCTTGCCGTGGGCCGCGCCCGCGGCGCCGACCTCGCCGATGAGGCGGAGGACGGCGGGGTGCCACGGGTCCTGGAAGCCGGCGACCGAGCCGAGCAGACGGTCGGCGGCGAGCGTGTACTGGGTGAGGTCGTTCGTGCCGATGGAGGCGAACGCGGCCGTCTGCAGCACGCGGTCGGCGAGCAGGGCGGCGGAGGGGACCTCCACCATCACGCCGACGGTCTTCAGGCCGTACCCGGTCGCCAGCTCGACGAAGTAGCGCGTCTCCTCGACGGTCGACACCATCGGCGCCATGACCCAGAGGTCGGCCTCGGTGACCGCGTCGGCCTCGGCGAGGGCGGTGAGCTGCTCGCGGAGGAGGTCCTCGTTGGCCCGCAGCGCGCGCAGGCCGCGCAGGCCGAGCGCCGGGTTGTCCTCGTGGGCGTCGTTGAGGAACGCGAGCGGCTTGTCGGCGCCGGCGTCGAGCACGCGCACGACCACCTTCTGGCCCGGGAAGGCCGAGAGGAGGGCGATGTAGTGCTCGCGCTGCTGCTCCACCGTCGGGGCCATGCGCTGGTCGAGGAAGAGGAACTCGGTGCGGAACAGTCCGACGCCTTCGGCTCCGGCGTCGAGGGCCTTCTGCGTGCCGTCGGCCGATCCGAGGTTCGCGAGCAGCGGGATGGGCGTGCCGTCGGCGAGGGCGCCGGGCTCGAGGCCGCCGGCCAGGGCGGCCGCGCGCTCCTCGATGCGGTGCTGCGCGTCGGCGCGCTGCTCGTCGGCGGGGGCGACCGTGACCGTGCCGGAGGCCGCATCCACGATGACCTCGGTGCCGTCGGCGAGCGCGTCCGCGCCGGCCACGCCGACGATGGCGACGATGGCCTTCTCGCGGGCGAGGATCGCGGTGTGGGAGGTCGGGCCTCCCTCGCGCGTGACCAGGCCGAGCACCTTGGTCAGGTCGAGCAGGGCGGTGTCGGCGGGCGCGAGGTCGTGCGCGACGAGCACGTACGGCTCGTCCGACTCCGGGACGCCGGGGGCGGGGCGGCCCGCGAGAGCGGCGATCACGCGCTGCGCGACGTCGTCGAGGTCGGTGGCGCGCTCGCCCATGTAGCCGCCGAGGCCGATGAGCATGTCGCGGAAGACCGCGAAGCCCTCGAACACGGCGCGCTCGGCGGTGGTGCCGCCGTCGATCCGGGTGGCCACGTCGTCGGCGAGGGTGGAGTCCTCCGCCATCATCGACTGCGCCTCGAGCACGTCGGCGGCGATGCCGGTGACCTTCGCGGCACGGGACCGCAGATCCTCCGCGACGGCGGCGACGGCCGCCGAGACGCGTGCCTTCTCCTCGTCGGGCGTGCGGGTGCTGGGGGTCTCGGCCGGCTCGGGGAGCGGGTCGGACATGCGGAGCACGCGGCCGAGGGCGACGCCCTGGCCGATGCCGGCGCCGGTGAGCTGAGTCGTTGTCCCGGTCATGATCAGGCGTCGTGGTCGGTGGTGAGGATGTCGGCGAGGTCGTCGAGCACCGCGTCCGCGTCCGCCGCGTCGGTGGTGAGGACGATCTTGTCGCCGTGGTCGATGCCCAGCGAGATCACGCCGAGGATGCTGCCGGCGTCGACGGTCTTGCCGCCCTCCTTCGACAGCTTCACCGTGGCGCCGGAGCTCTTGACGGCCTCGACGAAGAGCTTCGCCGGTCGCGCGTGCAGTCCGTGGGTCGATCCGACGGTGATGATCCGCTCAGCCATGTGTGTTCTCCTTCGATGTTTCGATGCCCCGGGGTCCCGGGCGAGTGGCTCGTGCTCTCATAGTGCCGTCGTCCGGCTGCCGAGAGCCAGATCCAGCGCCTGGGCGCCGTCGAGCGCGGCCGGGGAGATGGGCGGGAGCACGGCGACCGCGGTGCCGGAGGCGGCGGCGCGCTCGCGCAGGGCGGGGACGGAGGCTTCGAGGTGCGCGCCGACGAGGATCACGTCGATGCCCGCGAGCGCGTCGAGCTGGGAGACGCTCCCCGCCTCCACGGTCACCGGGACTCCGCGCGCGGCAGCCGCGTTGCGGAGCTTGACGGCGACGAAGGTGCTCGAGGCACCCGCGCCGCAGACGACCACGATCTTCATCGACCTGTGCCTTTCGGTAACGCGGAGTTGCTGGGTGGAGCGGATGGATCTGATGGATCGTCTGCCATGCTCGTCCCGTTGCGTGCGTCGCTCCAGCAGCGTTTCTTCCGGGGGAGCGGAAGCCGCCGCCGTCCGGCTCCTCTTCCGGGGGGAGCGGAAGATCGGTGGGATGCGCCTCGGTCCCGGGCACGGTAGGTGATTGACTCGTAGCGGAAGGTGGTGCGGGTGGCGCTCTCGGCACAGCAGACGAGGATGCTGGACATCCTGGCGCGCCGTGCTGCCTGGGTGACCGCCGCCGAGCTCGCGCACGATCTGGGCGTGACGACGCGCAGCATCCGCACCTACGCCGCCGCCCTGGGGGACCTGGTCGAGTCCGGCGCCAACGGGTACCGGGTGCGGTCCGAGGCGTACGCCGCCCACCTCGACGACACGGAGGCCGCGGAGCCGAGCGTCGGCTCACCGCAGGAGCGTCTCGTGTTCCTCGCCCGACGCCTGCTGGACGAGCCGGAGGGCGTCGACGTCTACGAGGCGGCCGAGAGCCTGTTCGTCAGTGAATCCACCATCGAGTCCGACCTGACCCGCCTGCGCGGCATCCTCGCCGACACCGAGCTCGCGCTGCAGCGGCAGGGTCCGGTCGTGCAGCTGACCGGGCCGGAGATCGCGCGCCGCAAGCTGATCAGCCGCCTGTTCCGCGACGAGATGCGGCAGGGCGTGGTCGACGTGGCGCGCATCCAGGAGGCGTTCGCGTCGCGCGGCCTGGCCGAGTTCAAGTCCGACCTGGTCGGGATGCTCGACGCCCGCGGCTTCTTCGTCAACGAGTACGGGATCAACGACGTCCTGCTGCACATGGCCGTCGCCCTCGACCGCGTCGCCAAGGACCGGGTGCTGCCCGCCGCCGGCGATCCGGAGGTCAGTGAGGGGATCCGCGCGCTCGCCGACGACCTCGGCGGCCTGATCGACACGCACTTCGACGTGGCGCTGGACCCGACCGAGCTGCGCTACCTCGCCATCCTGCTCCGCACCCGGGTCATCGCACCCGGCGCCGGCCGGGACCCCGTCGAGGAGTTCGTCAGCGAGCACGATCTGGAGGTCGTGCGCGGCATCGTGGCGCGCGCCTCCACCGAGTACCTCGTCGACCTGCGCGACGAGAACTTCATCGTGCGGCTCACCCTGCACGTGCAGAACCTCGTCGCGCGCGCCCACGAGAAGACCTACTCGCGCAATCCGCTGACCCGCTCGATCAAGAGCTCGTACCCGATGATCTACGAGCTGGCGGTCTACATCGCCAGCCGGCTGCAGACCGCCGAGGGCATCGAGGTCAACGAGGACGAGATCGCCTACATCGCCATGCACGTCGGCGCCTACCTGGAGCAGCAGTCGCGCCGACGGGATGCGGTGACCTGCGCCGTCGTCTGCCCGAACTACTACGACATGCACATCCTGCTGCGGGAGCGGCTCGAGAGCGCCCTCGGCGACGAGCTCGACGTCACGAGCGTGATCACCTCGACCGACGTCGACTGGGCCGCCCTCGACGCCGACCTCGTGCTCACGACGATCGACCCCCGCGGGCGGCGCGAGAACGCGGTGATCGTGCAGCCGTTCGTGACCGAGACGGATGTGGAGCACATCCGGCAGGCCGTCGCGCGCATCCGCCGGCAGCGCCGTCGCGCCCGGATCAAGAACGACCTCCTGGAGTACTTCGACGAGCGCCTGTTCCTGCGCAACTTCTACGCCCGCGACGCGCTCACGATGATCCGTGCGCTGGGCGACCGGATGATCGCGGTCGGCGCCATCGACCAGGACTACGTCGATCAGACGATCGAGCGCGAGCAGATGTCGTCCACGGCGTTCACCGACTCGCTCGCGGTGCCCCACGCCATGACGATGAGCGCGAAGCGGACGGCGATCGCGATCGTCGTCAACGACACGGCGATGGACTGGGGCGACGCGCGCGTCAACGTCATCGCGTTCATCGCCTTCGACGCAGGCGGCCGCGCGTCGTTCCAGACCGTGTTCGACCAGTTCGTGGAGGTCTTCGGCGACCGGGAGGCCGTGCTCGGCCTGATCCGCCGCGCCGACACCTTCACCGCCTTCATCGACGAGCTGGTCCGCATCATCGACTCCTAGCGCGCGCCGCGTGCTCGGGTGCTCTGCTCGCCCGGGTGCTCTGCTCGCCCGGGTGCTCTGCTCGCCCGGCGCCGGGCGGCTCAGCCGAGCAGCAGGCTGCGCAGCTGGTCGGCCGAGTGCACGACGGCGATCGCGCCGGCGGCCTCGGCGGGGGAGCCGTAGCCCCACTCGACGAGGATCGTCGGCAGTCCGTGCGCTCCCGCGCCCTCCACGTCGTACTGGCGGTCGCCCACCATGACGGTGTGGTCGAGGTCGACGCTCTGGGCGGTGAGGCGGCGCATGGCCTCCTCGACCACGTCGGCCTTGGCGCTGCGGGACTCGTCCTCGCTGGCACCGGTGATCACGGTGAAGTACTTCGCCAGGCCGAAGTGCTCCAGGATGCGGGTCGCCTGCGACTCGGGCTTGCTGGTCGCGATGGCGAGCGGGATGCCGGAGGCGTGCAGCCGCTCGAGCAGGCCGCGGATGCCGGGGAACACCGCGCTGTCGAACGCGCCGTGCTGGGCGTAGTGGGTGCGGTAGACCGCGAGGGCGGCACGCGCCTCGTCCTCGTTCATGCCGGCGAACTTCACGAGGGAGTCCAGCAGCGGCGGGCCGACGTACTCGACGAGCTCGGCGGGGGAGGGGACGGGGCGGCCGAGGTCCTCGAACATGCTGACGAGGGAGCCGGTGATGCCCGGTGCGGAGTCGGTGAGGGTGCCGTCGAGATCGAACAGCACGCACGTCCACGTCCGGGTGACGGTGGGGGTGATGGGGGTGGTCATAGCCCACCCATCGTATGCGGCGTTTGTGAACGTTCGCTCAGCGGTCGCCGAGCGCCGTCTCGATGTGCGAGCGGGCCACGACCATCGTCTGCTCGGATCCCGGATCGAACTGCACGGCGACGAACTCCGCGGTGCGCACGAACCCGAGCGCCTCGATGGCCGGCACGATGACGGCCTGCACCTTCGTGCCCGCCCCCTCCGCGGTCTGGCCGACGGCCGAGCGCAGCGCCTTCATCGAGGTGAAGAGGGGCAGCACCGGCTCGCCGGCGGTGGAGCTGATCGTGCGCAGGCGGGTGTCCTCCGGGGTGGACCCGGTGACGTCGACCACCAGGCCGCCCTTCATCGCGGCGGCGAGCAGGGCCTCCAGGTTCGGGAGGGTCGGCTCGGCCGCGATGTCCGCGAGCGCCTTGCGCACGGGCACGTTCTCGTAGGTCTGCGGGAAGCGGGGGGAGGGTGCCATCAGAAGAGCCTGCTGTCGCTGTCGTCGAGGCCGCGCATCGCGTCGTAGTCGAGCACGAGGCAGCGGATGCCGCGGTCCTCGGCGAGCGTGCGCGCCTGGGGCTTGATCTCCTGCGCGGCGAAGACGCCGGAGACGGGGGCGAGGAGGGGGTCGCGGTTCATCAGCTCGAGGTAGCGGGTCAGCTGCTCGACGCCGTCGATGTCGCCGCGGCGCTTGAGCTCGACGGCGACGGAGGCCCCGGCGGCGTCGCGGGCGAGGATGTCGACCGGCCCGATCGCGGTCATGTACTCGCGGCGGACGAGCACGTGCCCGTCGCCCAGCAGGTGGATCTGCTCGGCGAGCAGCTTCTGCAGGTGCGCCTCCACGCCGTCCTTCTGCAGGCCGGGGTCGATGCCGAGCTCGTGCGCCGAGTCGTGCAGCACCTCGTGGATGGAGACGATCAGCATGTCGGCCGTCTTCGCCTGGGTGACGCGCCAGACCTCGGTGATGCCGGCCTCCCGCTGCAGCTCGTCCGGCTCGCTGACGGCGAGGGTGCAGGGCGGGCTCATCCAGTTGAGCGGCTTGTACGAGCCGCCATCGGAGTGGACGAGCAGGCTGCCGTCGGACTTGAGCATGAGCAGCCGCTTCGCCAGCGGCAGATGCGCGCTCAGGCGTCCGGCGTAGTCCACGGAGCAGTTGGCAATGACGAGACGCACCGGAACATCCTACGGGGGCGCCCTGGCAGGATGGGGGCATGCCTCACGATCTCGTCATCGGCACGTACACCGAGCAGCTCCCGCACGTCGACGGTCACGCGGAGGGCGTCCTCGCCGCGCGTTTCGACGGGTCGGACGTGACGGGCGTGTCCGTCGCCGCCCGCGTGCGCAACCCCTCCTGGGTGGCCGTGACACCCGACGGCACCCGCGTGTACGCCGTGTCCGAGACCGGGCCGGACGGCGGCCTCGTCGCTTTCTCCCGCTCCGGCGACGGTGTGCTCGCCCGGCTCGGCGAGGTGTCGAGCGGAGGCGCTGACCCCGCGCATCTGGCCGTGCACCCTTCGGGTCGACAGCTGATCGCCGGCACCTACAGCGGCGGGTCGGTCTCCGTCTTCTCCCTGAACGGCGACGGCTCCATCGGCGCCCGCACCGGCTTCGTGCAGCACGAGGGCCGCGGCCCCGACGACGCGCGCCAGGAGGCGCCCCACGTCCACCAGCTGAGCGTCGATCCGGTGAGCGGCGACATCGTGGTGGTCGACCTCGGCCTCGGCGAGGTGCGCTGGTACGCGCTCGACGAGGAGGGCGGCCTCGTCCTCCGACCCGACGCCACGCTGTCCTCGGGCGCGGCCGGCCCGCGCCACCTCGCGTTCCACCCGGACGGCCGCCACGCCGTCGTCGTCAACGAGCTCGACAGCACCCTGGACGTACTGCGTCGCGACGGCGACCGCTTCGTGCGCGTCTCCACCGTCTCCACCCGCAAGGCGGGCGCGACCGGCGAGAACTCCCCGGCCGCCGTGCGCGTCAGCGACGACGGCGGCACCGTCTTCGTGACCAACCGCGGCGACGACACGATCGCGGTCTTCTCGTTCGACCCCGACGTCTCGCGCGCGGCGCTCGTCGCGACCGAGCCGGCGCGCGGGCGCTCCCCGCGCGACCTCGTGATCGCCCCCGAGGGCGACCGCGTGCTCGCCGCCTGCCAGGACAGCGACGAAGTCACCGTCTTCGCCTTCGACGCGCGCACGCGCGCCCTCCGCTTCCTCGCCGCCTCGCCCGTCCCCACCCCCGTCTGCCTGGCCTTCATCTGACCCCACCTGGCCTCCGCGCCCGGCAACTCCGGAGGTTTGGCCTCCCGAGCCGCAGATCGCCGTTCCGACGGTGAACTGAGCGGCGCGTCGGCCATGAGTGCCGGAGTTGCGGGACCCGCCCACCGGATGGGCGACGCATCGTGCGCCGTCGCCGTTCGTACGGTGGACGCGGGGTCGGCACGGCGTGTCGCGCCGTTCACACGGAGATCTGCGCCAGAACGCGTCGACGATCCGGACGAAGCGAGCGGGATACCGCCGCGCTGCCGCACTCAGGCCGCCGCGCGCTCCTTCTGCGGGCGAACCGCCGGAGCCGCGAGGAACGACGCGAGCAGCAGCACCAGGATGAGGTAGAGCGCGTTCAGGAGGCCGAAGTCCTTGCCGAGGAAGCCGATGACCGGCGGCCCGACCAGGAACGCGCAGTAGCCGATGATCGCCACTGCGGAGACGCGCGCGGCCGGGTTCTTCGCACCGTCGGCCGCCGCCGACATCCCGAGCGGGAAGCCGAGCGAGACGCCGAAGCCCCAGAGCACCGTGCCGATCACGACGACCCACATCGGGCCGCCGAGGATGAAGAGCAGGAGGCCGGCGACGCCCATCCCCGCGGTGATGCGGATGGCGTTGACGCGGCCGATGCGGTCCACGATCGGGCCGCCGGCGACGCGCCCGACGGTCATGGCCGCCACGAAGCAGCCGAACACGACGGCGCCCGTCGAGTTGGCCTGGCCGTGACCGTCGACCACCGCGAGCGAGATCCAGTCGTTGGCCGATCCCTCGCCGAACGCCATGCCGAGCATGACGACGCCGATGAGGATGAGGCGCCAGTCGGCCCAGACGGCGAGGGCGGCGCGCATGCGCTCGCCGAAGGGGATGCGCACGGTCTCCACCCCCTCGTCGCCGAGGTCGGCCTCGCGCGGGATGAAGCGGATGGCGACGGCGATGCCCACGACGAGCACGACGGCGATGCCGATCAGGTGCCAGGCGACGCCGATGTGGAGGGCGGCGGCCGCGGCGCCGACGCCCGCGCCGATCACGGTGCCGAGGCTGAAGCACGCGTGCATCAGCGGCATGAGGGTCTTGCCGATCTCGCGCTCGACGGCTGTGCCCTCGACGTTCATCATGACGTCGAGCATCCCGTTGCCGAGGCCGAGCAGGATGAGCCCGATCGCGACCAGGGGCACCGCGTGGAAGACGGTCGAGCCGAGCCCGAGCAGCACGGTGCCGACCGCGGCGATGGTCAGCGAGCCGAACATCCCCTTGTGCGGCCCGAAGCGGACGAGCACCGGGGAGGAGAGGACGAGCCCGAGGACAGCGCCGGCCGACATGCCCAGGATGAGGAGGCCGATGGCCGACGGGTCCTTGCCAAGCCCGAGGTCGTCGCGGACGCCCGGGATGCGGGCGACCCACGTGGCGGTGGCGAGTCCGCTCAGCACGAACACGGCGAAGACCGCGTTGCGCCAGGCGACGAGTTGGCGGCGGCTGCGCGCCGGCACGGAGGTGGAAGAGGTCGGGGTCGGCTGTGACATCGGCTGTCCTGGTGATCGAGCGGGCGGCGGGTGGATTTTGGTCATCGAATCGTTTCGATCGAAACGATTCGACTAAGCTAGCACACGTGAACGACAGCAGCACAGCCCCTGCGACCGTCCGGCCGACGCTGGCCGCGGTCGCCCGACTCGCCGGCGTCTCCAACTCGACGGCCTCGCTCGCCTTCTCGGGAACCGGCCCGGTCTCCGACGCGACGCGCGACCGCGTGCTCGCCGCGGCGAAGCAGCTCAACTACGCCGGGCCCGACCCGCGGGCGCGCTCCTTGCGCCGCGGCCGCTCCGGCATCGTCGGCGTGGTGATGGAGGAGCGGGTCGGCGACGCCTTCCGCGACCCGATCAAGATCGCCCTGCTCGACGGCATCACCGAGGAGATCGGCGCGATCGACGCGGGCCTCCTCATCCTCACCGACGCCGGCGACGCCGCCCAGCGCATCGAGGACGCCCCGATGGACGCCGTCGTGCTGGTCGGCTGCAGCCCGCGCCTCGACGAGTCGGTCGGGATGCTCCGCCAGCGCGGCATCCCGCTGATCGCCATCGAGGGCGACCCGGCCGTCGGCGTGCCCGTCATCGGCCAGGACAACCGGGAGGCGTCGCGCATCGCCGCGCAGCACCTCCACGACCTCGGCCACCGCGACGTGGCCGTCGTGGCGCTGCCGCTCACCCGCGACCGCAACCGCGGCCGGTTCACCACGGAGTCGGCCCGCACCGCCAGCTCCACCACAGCCGTCGACCGGCTCGCCGGGGTGCAGGACGTCTTCCCGGGCGTCGGGGGATGGGTCACCCGCGGCTCGTTCGTCGAGGAGGGCCGGCTCGCCGGAACCGCGCTGCTCGAGCAGGCGCAGGGGCGCCCCACCGCGATCGTCGCGCAGAGCGACCTCCTGGCCGCCGGCGTCATCAGGGCCGCCGAGGAGCTCGGGCTCGAGGTCCCGTGGGACGTCAGCGTCGTCGGATTCGACGGCGTGCGCGTCGACGGCCTCTGGCCTTACGACCTCACCACCCTCGTGCAGCCCGCCGTCGACAAGGGCCGCGCCGCCGGCCGCGCCGTCGTGGACATGCTGGAGGGCCGCGAGATCACCCCCGAATCCTTCACCTCCGAATTCCACCAGGGCAACACCACCGCCGCCCCCGCCCACCGCTGACCCGCCCCACCTCCCCCCCTGACATTTGTGCCAAATCTCGCGAAAGCGCGCCCCTATCCCCACATTTGGCACGAATGCGCGCCCGCGCATTCGTCACGAATGTCGGGAAAGCGCCGCCGTATCCCTGCATTCGTGCCGAATCCGCGTCAAGCGATGTCGCCTGACGCGGCGCGCGCCGGTGTGCGTAGGGTGAGGGGTATGGATCTTGAGGCCCTCTACCGCGATCTCCACGCCCACCCCGAGCTCTCGTTCGCCGAGCACCGCACGGCCGGCATCGTCGCCGACCAGCTGACCGCGCTGGGGGTGGAGGTGCACACGGGCATCGCCGGCACCGGCGTCGCCGGCGTGCTCCGCAACGGCGAGGGGCCGACCGTGCTCCTCCGCGCCGACATGGACGCGCTGCCCGTCCGCGAGCTGACCGACCTGCCCTGGGCCTCCACCGTCACCACCGAGGACGAGACGGGTCACCCGGTCCCGGTCATGCACGCGTGCGGCCACGACATCCACATCACCTGCCTGCTGGGCGCGGTGGAGGAGCTGGTCGGCTCCCGCGACGCCTGGTCCGGCACCGTGGTCGCGGTCTTCCAGCCCGCCGAGGAGCACGGCGGCGGCGCACAGGTCATGGTGGACAGCGGTCTGTATGACATCGTCCCGGCCCCGGACGTCGTGCTCGGCCAGCACGTCACCCCGCTGCCCGCCGGGATGCTCGGCGCGCACTCCGGCGCCGCGATGGCGGCCGTCGACACGATGGAGGTCACCCTCCACGGCCGCGGCGGTCACGGCTCGCGCCCCGAGACGACCATCGACCCGGTCGTCATGGCGGCCTCGGCCGTCATGCGCCTGCAGACCGTCGTGTCGCGCGAGATCGCGCCGCAGGACACCGCGGTCGTCACCGTCGGCACCCTGCACGCCGGCACCAAGAACAACATCATCGCGGCGGAGGCGACGCTCGGGATCAGCGTGCGCAGCTTCAATGAGGACGTGCGCGAGCGCGTGCTCGGCGGCGTCGACCGCATCCTGCGCGCCGAGTCGGAGGCGTCCGGCGCGCCGCAGGCTCCGGATGTGGTGTGGGGCGAGCGCTACCCGGTCACCGTGAACGAGCCCGAGGCGACCGCCCGCGTGACGTCCGCCTTCACCGCCGAGTTCGGCGCCGACCGCATCTTCGACCCGGGCGCGCTCTCGGGCAGCGAGGACGTCGGCAACCTCGCGACCGCGGCCGGCGCCCCGCTGGTTTACTGGATGCTGGGAGGCGGCGACCCGCAGGTCGTGCAGGCCGCGATCGCCGCGGGCACGGTCGACACTGACATCCCGTCGAACCACTCCCCGTACTTCGCTCCGCTCGCGCAGCCGACCATCCCGACCGGCGTGCGCGCCCTCGTGGTGGCGGCGCGGGAGTGGCTGGGCTGAGCCGCGCTGCGCCAGCGCTGCGCGTGGAGTCCGGGCGGCGCCGGGCCGGGCTGAGCCCGCGCTGCGCGAGCGCTGCGTGTGGAGTCCGGGCGACGCGGGAGTGACAGGCTGAGTCCCGCTGCGCCCGGAGCCTGCGCCTGACGTAGGTGCGGCGCCAGACCGGCCGGCCTGACCCTGGGCCCACTACACCTCTGCCCCCGCTACAACTCCGCCCCCGCGCGCATCCACACCCGCCCGCGCGCACGGAGCCCGAGCGTGACCGCACGCGCCCCCAGGTACCCGAACACGAACGCCGCGGTCAGCCACGCCAGCTCGGCCGCATCGTGGCCGCCCCAGGCGACCACCGCGAGGGCGAGCGGCACGAACACGGCGACGTTCGCGATCCCGGTGAGCGCCAGGTAGCGGGCGTCACCCGCGCCGATCAGCACCCCGTCGAGCACGAACACGTACCCGCCGAGCGGCGCGCTGATCCCGACGAGGGCCAGGCCGACCGGGAGCAGGGAGGCGACGGTCGCGTCGCTCGTGAACAGCCCGGCGGCGACGGGGCTGAGCAGCACGGTCACCGCTCCGAGCACGACGCCCGCGCCGACGCCCCACTGCAGGCAGCGGCGCAGGACGGCGCGCACCTGCTCGAGGTTGCCCGCGCCGAGTCCCTTGCCGATCAGCGCCTGCGCGGCGATCGCGAGGGCGTCGAGCGCGAAGGCGAGGGTGGCGAAGATCGTCATCGTCACCTGGAACGCCGCCAGCTCGTCCGGGCCGAGCCGGGTGGCCGCGAACACCGCGAGCAGCATGGCGGCGCGCAGGCTCGCGGTGCGCAGCAGCAGCCAGCCGCCCGCCCGCGCGCTCCGGCCGATCCCGGAGTGGTGGGGGAGGAGCGGCGCGCCCACCCGCCGCGCGTGCCGCGCCACGACGATCACGTAGACCAGCACCATGCCCCATTGGGCGGCGACGGTGCCCGCGGCCGATCCCGCGATGCCCCAGCCGGCGACGTAGATGAAGAGGTAGTTGAGGACGATGTTGGCGGCGAACCCGGCGACGGCGACCGCCAGGGGCGTGCGCGTGTCCTGGAGGCCGCGCAGCAGACCGGTGGCGGCGAAGACGATCAGCATGGCCGGCAGCCCGAGCATCGAGAGCTCGAGATAGCGCGTCGCCTGCGCGGAGATCTCGGCGGAGGCGCCGAAGAGACCCACGAGCGCCGGGGCCGCGAACCATCCCGCCGCCGCGAGCACCACGCCGAGACCCAGCGCCAGCCACGTGCCGTCGACACCCGCTGCGACCGCACCGCGTTCGTCCCCGGCGCCGAGCCGGCGGGCGACGGCGGGCGTCGTGGAGTACGCCAGGAACACCATCAGCCCGACGATCGTCTGTAGCACCGCGCTGGCGATGCCGAGCCCGGCGAGCGGGGCGACGCCCAGGTGCCCGACCATCGCCGAGTCGGCGAGCAGGAAGACGGGCTCCGCGATCAGCGACCCGAGCGCGGGGACGGCGAGGCGGAGGATCTCCCGGTCGACCGGGCGGCGGAGGAGGGCTTTCACGGCGAGGTCAACGGTAGCGCGGAACGCCGACACACGGCCCGGGGCGCCCGCTACGATCGCCGGATGCGGCTCACCACCCTCGGCGTCTCCAGTCACTATCCCGTGCCGGGCGCGCCGTGCACCGGGATGCTGGTCGAGCACGGCGCCGTCTCCGTCTGGGTCGACGCCGGTCCGGGCACCCTCGCCGAGCTTCAGCGACACCTCGCGCTCGCCGACGTGTCGGCCGTCTGGATCTCGCACGGGCACGCCGACCACGCGGCGGACCTGCTGCCCACCTTCTACGCGTACCGGTACGGCCACGTGGGCGCTCCCGCGGCCGTCACCGTCCTGGCGCCGGAGGAGGTGCGCGGGAGGCTGACCGGGTTCCTCGGCCCGGCCTCCGGTCCCGAGCTCGACCGGGTCTTCGCCTTCGACGCGCTGGGCGACGGCGGGAGGCGGAGGTTCGGCGGGATGGACCTCCGCTGGGCGGCCGTGCGGCACGACGTCCCCGCGTTCGCGCTGCGGGTGGAGGCGGGCGGAGCGTCCCTCGTCTACACCGGCGACTCCGCTCCGTGCGCCGCCCTCGACCAGCTCGCGCGCGGCTGCGATCTGCTGGTGAGCGAGGCCGGGACCGACCGGCGCGAGCCCGGCGAGCCTCCCGTGCACCTCACTCCGGAGGAGGCCGGAGAGCTGGCCCAGCGGTCCGGGGCGCGGCGCCTGCTGCTGACGCACCTCGCGCTGGGGCTCGACGCCGCGGAGGCCGTGCGCCGCGCGTCCGCGCGCTTCGACGGCCCGGTGGAGGCCGCGGTCGTGTCGGGGTCGCCGATGTCGGTGGTCCTTCCTACAGTGGACACATGAGCACCCTCATGCCGCAGCTCCTCGCCACCTGGACCTGGCGTCTGGAGCGCGTGCGCAGCGGGCGCACCATCCTGAGCCGCTCGCAGGCGTCCACCGCCCGGTCCGACCTCGTCAACGACCGCGCAGCCCAGCCGGAGGCCTACGCCGACTACGACGAGGAGTACACCGCCGCGCTCGACGCGCTGCAGGTGCTCGCCCAGCAGCAGAACCGCCGCGACGACCTGCTCTCCGTGCTCTCGACGGAGCGTCGCCGCCGCGAGGGCGACGACGCGCCGATCGCGTCGACCGACCGCGGCCGGGTCTCCCTCGCGGCCGAGCACGACCGTGTCCCCTCCGGCCTGCCCGAGATGCTCGACCAGTGGGTGCACCGGCTCATCCGCTACCGCAACGGCGCCAAGATCATCGACCCGGTCGAGGCCGCGCGGGCCGAGATCCGCCTCCGCAATGAGGCCGACCTGCACCCGGGCGCGTACCGCAACTCCACCGCCAGCCCGTACTACGGCCGGGTGATGCGCGAACTCGGCGAGATCTCCACCAGTGAGCGCCCGGGCGTGCACCTGGGCGGACGCGGGCTGCACCGCGGCATCCCGAGCGACAGCATCCGGTGACGCGGAGGCGTTCCCCCGCCCGGCTCGTGACGACCCTGGCGGGGATGGCGCTCGCCGCCGTGCTCGCGCTCTGCGGCTACGCGGTGGTGTCCGGCGGAGGGGCAGGAGGCGCGGATGGCGCGGGCGCGCTCGACCCGGAGGCGACCCCGTCTGCGGGCGCGACCAGCGAGGACCTGCCTCCCGCGGCGGGTGCACGGGATGCCGGCGTCCCGACGGCGGCGGAGGCCCGCGCCCTGCTCACCGCCCTGCCCGTCAAGGGCAGCGCGCCGAAGACCGGCTACGACCGCGTCGCACGGTTCGGCGAGGCGTGGCTGGACGTCGACGGCAACGGCTGCGGCACCCGCGACGACATCCTCGCCCGCGACCTCGCCGATGTCGTGCGCCGGGGCAGCTGCACGGTGCTCTCAGGCACGCTCGACGATCCCTACACCGGCACCCGGATCGCGTTCGAGCGCGGTGCCGATACCTCGGCGCGGGTGCAGATCGACCACGTCGTGGCGCTGATGGATGCGTGGCGCACGGGCGCGCAGACGCTCACCCAGGAGGACCGCGTGCGGCTCGCCAACGACCCGCTCAACCTCATCGCCGTCGACGGCCCGACCAACCAGCAGAAGGGGGCGGGGGACGCCGCCACCTGGCTGCCACCCGCGAAGGCCTACCGCTGCACCTACGCGGCGCGGCAGGTCGCGGTGAAGTCGGCCTACGGCCTCTGGGTCGTGCCCGCCGAGCGGGCGGCGCTCGACCGCATCCTCGCGGCCTGCTGAGTGCGCGGTTCCATGCGGGCGGGATGTGACTTTTCGGGGATGCGCCTGGCCCGGCCGATCGTCTAGCTTCGTCTCATGACCGATGCGCCTCGTGCCCGCGGGCGCTGGAGCCCCGCCGCCGTCCTGCTCCTGCTGGGGCTCGGTGCGGCGTTGGTGATCGGGGGCGCGGTGCGCGCACTCGTGGTGAAGTCGTCCATCGACCACCCGTCGACGTTCACCGACACCATGCCCACGCTTCCGGTCCACCAGTACACGCAGTTCACCCAGCGCGTGCTCGCACCGGACTACGCCGGCCTCTGGATCGGGATCGCCGTCGCCGTCATCGGTGCGGCCGTCGTCGCCGTCGGGATCGTGGTCGCGCGGCGCGGGTCGCTGCTCCATCCCGAGCACTAGCATCGAGCCATGCTGAGCCCTGTCGAGGCCGCGGCGCTCCTCGGAGTGAGCCCGTCCGCCGCCTCCCCCGACGTCGAGAGCGCCTACCTCGCACGGCTGAACGCCGTGCCCGACGCCGATGTCGAGACCCGTGACCGCCTCACCGCCGCCCGCGATGCGCTGGTCGCGGCCTCGCGGTGGCAGGCTCCGGGCGTGCCCGGAGCGCCGCTGGGCCAGCAGGCGGCGCCCGCGACGCAGCCGCACTCTCCGCAGGGGCAGTCGTACCCGCAGCAGGGGCAGTCCTATCCGCAGCAGGCCGCGCCGCCTCACGGACAGCCGCATCCGCAGCAGCCGCCGTACCCGCAGCAGCCGCCGTACCCGCAGCAACATCCGTACGCGCAGCCGCAGCCGCTGTACCCACAGCAGCACCCCTACCCGCAGCCCTCGTACCCCGCGACCCCGCATCCCGGCTACGCACCGCAGCCGTACCCCGCCTACGCACCCCTGCGCCGCGGTCCCTCCACCGGGGCGATCATCGGCTGGGTGCTCGGCGGTTTCGCGGTGCTGCTCGTCGTGGTGCTGGTGGCGGTCGTCGCGATCGTGGGCTCCGTCCGGTCGCAGGATCCGTACACGGACGCCGGTGGCGGCTACAGCGACCCGGCCTCGGGGTCGTACGTCGTCGACGGCGTGCAGGTCGAGTACGACGGCGAGGACTGGGACTTCACGCTCACCTCGCCGCGCGACTGCCCGGCCGCCAGCGTGACCGTCGGCTTCAGCGATGAGGAGAGTGGACCCGCCCAGGAGCACTTCACCGACACGGTCGCGCTCGAGGCGGGACAGCCGCACGTCTACTCGGTGCCCTACGAGGCGTCGGACATGCAGTACGCGAGCATCGACGCCATCGACTGCGGCACCTGAGACGGCCGACGCGTCGGCAGCGGATCGGCCGTAAGGATCTCGTAAGAATTTTTCACAAATTACTGAAAAGCGTAGAGTCCCGCGCATGGACACAGTGATTGAGGCCTCCGGCCTCGAGAAGCGGTTCGGGCGCGTGCGCGCCCTCGACGGGCTGGACCTCTCCGTCGCCGCGGGAGAGGTGCACGGCTTCCTCGGCCCGAACGGCGCGGGCAAGTCGACCACCATCCGCATCCTGCTCGGCCTCGCCCGCTCGTCGGGCGGCAGCGCGACCGTGTTCGGACGCGACCCCTGGACGGACGCGGTGGACCTCCACCGCCGCATCGCGTACGTGCCGGGCGACGTGAACCTCTGGCCGAACCTCTCCGGCGGGGAGGCCATCGATCTGCTCTCCCGGCTGCGCGGAGGCTCGGCCGATCGGGCCGCCTACGCCGAGCGCAAGAAGCGGCTGATCGACGTCTTCCAGCTCGATCCGACCAAGAAGGGGCGCGCCTACTCCAAGGGCAACCGGCAGAAGGTCGCCCTGGTCGCGGCGTTCGCCACCCCCGCCGACCTCTACATCCTCGACGAGCCGACCAGCGGTCTCGACCCGCTGATGGAGGCGACGTTCGACGCCGAGATCGCGCGCATCGCCCGGGAGGGCGCGACCGTGCTGCTCTCGAGCCACATCCTCTCCGAGGTCGAGCAGCTCTGCGACCGCGTCAGCATCATCCGCGCGGGTAAGACGGTCGAGACCGGAACGCTCGGCCAGCTGCGGCACCTGACGCGCACCGAGGTCTCGTTCGCGGCCGACGGCGTCGCGGAGGCGGCGCTGGCGAGCATCCCGGACGCGCACGACCTGCGGGTCCAGAACGGTCGCGTGACCTTCACGGCCGACAGTGACGCGCTCCCGCCGGTGCTCACCGCCCTGGCCGCACTGGATGCGAAGAGCCTGACGGTCGCGCCGCCGTCGCTGGAGGAGCTGTTCCTCCGGCACTACGACGCCGAGGAGGCGACGCCGCGATGAGCGCCACCACCGCGACCGGCCGCCCGGCCGGTCATCACGCCGCCGCCTCGCCCGCCCGTTCCGGTGGTGCGGGAGGAACGCTGGGCGCGCTGCTCCGCCAGCGTCTGCGCCGCGACCGCTGGCAGCTGGTCATCTGGCTCGTCAGCATCGCGGTCCTGGCCCTGTTCTCGGCGGCGGCCATCAAGCAGACCTACGGGGACGAGGCCAGCCGCGCCGAGCTCCTGCGCCTCGCGATCGCCAACCCGACCGTGCTGCTGCTGCGCGGCCTGCCCGACGGCACCGGGCTCGCCGCGGTCACCTTCTTCGAGATCTTCACCTTCCTCGCCCTGCTCGCCGGTCTGATGAGCACGTTCCTCGCCGTGCGGCACTCGCGCGCGGAGGAGGAGTCGGGCCGCGCCGAGCTCGTCGGCTCGACGCCGGCCGGGCGTCTGCTGCCCACGGTCGCGACCGTCGTGCACGGCGTGCTCGCGAACGTCGCCCTCGCCCTCGTGACCGCTCTGGGATTCATCGCGGCGGGGCTGCCGGCGGGCGGATCCCTCGCGGCGGGCGCGGCCGTCGGCGGCGTCGGGATCGCCTTCGTCGCGGTCGGTCTGCTGCTCGCGCAGATCATGAGCACCTCCCGCGGCGCCAACGGGTTCGCCGCCGCCCTCGTCGTGGTCGCGTACGTGCTGCGCGGCATCGGCGACGCGACGGGTCGGACGACGGGCGACGGCACCCACATGGTGACGGGCTGGATCAGCTGGCTGAGCCCGATCGGCTGGGGCGAGCAGTTCTCGCCGTACTCGGGCGCGGACTGGTGGCCGCTGCTGCTGCAGCTCGGCTTCGCCGCGGTGCTGATCGCCGTGACCTTCTGGATCCAGACCGTGCGCGACTCCGGCGCCGGCGTCATCCCGGAGCGCGCGGGCCGACGGGATGCGCTGCCCACCCTGCGCGGTCCCCTCGGTCTCGCCTGGCGGCTGCAGTGGCCCACCATCCTCGGCTGGACGATCGGCGGCGCCGCGACCGGTGCGCTGGCGGGCGCCCTCGGCAGCGTGGTCAGCAGCTCGATCGCGAACGACCCGAACCTCTCCGACATCCGCTCCGCCATCGGCCGGATCGGCGCGGGCGGCAGCGGTCCGCTCACGCAGCTCTTCATCGCGGCGATCTTCTCGATCGTCGGCGTGCTCGCGGCGGCGTGCGCCGTGCAGGCCGTCATCCGGCTGCGGCAGGAGGAGGCGGCGGGAACCGCGGAGGTCATGCTCACGACGCCCGTGTCGCGGGTCCGCTGGCTCTTCGGATTCGTCGTCGTCGGCATCGTCGCGGTGCTGCTCGTGCTCGTCGCGGCGGCGCTCGCGTCGGGGCTCTCGGCAGTCGCGGCGGGGGAGGACGCGGCCCGTATCGGCGACTCGTTCGTCGCGGCGTCGGCGCAGCTCCCGGTCGCGCTCGTCTACCTCGGGGTCCTCACGCTCGTCTTCGTGCTCCTGCCGAGCTGGACCGTCGCGGTCGGCTGGGCGACGCTCGGCCTCGGCGCCTTCATCGGCATCTTCGGCGGCCTGATCGACCTGCCCGACCCGATCCGTCACCTCTCGCCGTTCGCCGACGTCCCGGTCGTCGTCGGCCACGTGGACTGGACCGGGGGATACTGGATGCTCGGCATCGCGGTCGTCGCCCTGGCCGCTGCGGCGGCGCTCATCCGCCGCCGAGACGTCGCGATCGGATAGGGAGCAGGCATGGCGAAGGACCCGATCGCGCTCGGCGATGTGCGGGAGCACTCGTCGGCGATCCTCACCGCGGCCGGCTTCCCCAAGATGCCGGCCCGCGTGCTGATGGCGCTCACGGTCACCGAGCAGCCGGGCCTCACCGCCGCCGAGCTCGCAGAGACCCTCTCCGCGAGCGCCGCCGCGATCTCGGGCGCCGTCCGCTACCTCCAGACGCTCGGCATCATCCGCCGCGTCTCGCAGTCCACCAGCCGCCGCGACCGCTACGAGCTGCCGTCCGACTGGTACGCGCTCATGGTCCGCAACAGCCCGATCTACGCCGCCCTCGCCGACCAGGCCGACCTCGGCCTCGCCGCCGTCGGCGACCCGGACTCGCCGGCCACCGAGCGTCTGCGCGACATGGCGGGCTTCTACCGCTTCCTCCAGAGCCGCCTGCCCGAGATGATCGCCGAGTGGGAGAGCCTGCGGGCCGGTTCCGCCCCACGCTGATCCGCCTCCACAGCCCCGGGCCGTTCGTCGGCGAGACTGGGCGTGGAGCATCACCAGGCTCCGAGCACCACCGCACCACCGCACCGCACGCACCACGCACCACACGCACCGCCAGGGGGACCCATGCGCTTCACCACGCCCACGCAGAAGGCGATCGTCATCGCCGTCCTGGTCGCGGTCGACATCGTGCTCGTCCTCCTCTTCGACGCGCTGCACTCGGAGGTCGGGTCCGTCATCCTGACCGTGCTGCAGGTGCTCGGCTGGTATCTCGCCACCCGGATGTTCCGGGGTCCCGGGGAGTCGCCGGAGGTTGCACGGCCCTGGTGGCGGATGACGAACCGGTGGCTGCTGTCGGCCGTGCTCGGCGCCGTCTACGCGGTGTCGGCGCTGGCGAACGCGGTGTTCTCGGTCGCCGGTTACGGGAGCCTCTCCGGCTGGGTGTCGATCCTCGCGCAGGCCGGGCTCGCGGCGCTCTTCCTCACCTCGGCCAGCCGGTTGCGCGCCCTGGCCCGCGTCCCGGCCTGAGCCGTAGGCTGGGGGCATGACGCTCGCCTCCGGTATCGCCTCCGACGAACTCGACCCCACGATCCGCCCGCAGGACGACCTGTTCCGCCACGTGAACGGCAAGTGGATCGCCCGCACCGAGATCCCCGACGACAAGGCCCGCTGGGGCTCGTTCATGGTCCTCGCCGAGCAGTCGGAGGCGGCGGTGCGCGAGATCATCGAAGCCGCGCAGACGGCGCCTGAGGGCACCGAGGAGCGCAAGTTCGGCGACCTGTTCGCGAGCTTCATGGACGAGGAGCGCGTGGACGCGCTCGGCATCCGCCCGATCGAGGCGCAGCTCGCCCTCGCGAGCGACGTGAGCTCGGTCACCGAGCTGCTGCAGACCCTCGGCAAGCTGGAGCGCCACGGCGTCGGCGGCTTCTACCAGCTGTTCGTCGACAACGACCCGGGCGACCCCGAGCGCTACCTGGTGTTCGCCGAGCAGGGCGGCATCTCGCTGCCCGACGAGTCCTACTTCCGCGAGGAGCGCTTCGCCCCCATCCGCGAGGCGTTCGTCGCGCACATCCAGCGCCTGTTCGAGCTGGCCGGGCTGGAGGGCGCCCCGGAGCGCGCGCAGCGCGTCTTCGACCTCGAGACCGAGATCGCGGCCCAGCACTGGGACAACGTGACCTCCCGCGACTCCGAGAAGACCTACAACCTCTACAGCTGGGCCGACGCCGACGCGCTGTTCTCGGGAGGCGCCGGCGACCCCGCGGCGAGCCTCGACGTGTGGGCCACCGCCCTGGGCGCTCCGGAGGGTGCGCTCGCCGAGGTCGTGCTGCGTCAGCCGTCGTTCACCTCCGGCCTCGCCGGTCTGCTCACCGAGTCCCGCCTGGACGCGTGGAAGGACTGGCTCGCGTGGCAGATCATCCACGGTGCGGCCCCGTACCTCCCGGGCGACTTCGTCGACGCGAACTTCGACTTCTACGGCCGCACCCTCACCGGCACGCCGCAGATGCGGGCCCGCTGGAAGCGCGGCGTCTCGCTGGTGGAGGGCGCGATGGGGGAGGCCGTCGGCCGCATCTACGTCGAGAAGCACTTCCCGCCCGCCGCGAAGCACGCGATGGACGCCCTGGTCGCGAACCTCATCGAGGCCTACCGGCAGAGCATCCGCACCCTCGAATGGATGGGCGAGGACACCCGCGACCGCGCCCTCGACAAGCTCGAGAAGTTCACGCCCAAGATCGGCTACCCGGTGAAGTGGCGCGACTACTCGGCCCTGCAGATCGACCCGACGGACCTCGTCGGCAACGTGCGCGCCGCCGCGCTGTTCGAGTTCGACCGCGAGCTGGGCAAGATCGGCAAGCCGCTGGACCGCGACGAGTGGTTCATGACCCCGCAGACGATCAACGCGTACTACAACCCCGGCTTCAACGAGATCGTCTTCCCTGCCGCCATCCTGCAGTACCCGTTCTTCGACGCGGGCCGGGATGCGGCCGCCAACTACGGCGCGATCGGCGCGGTCATCGGGCACGAGATCGGTCACGGCTTCGACGACCAGGGCTCGAAGTTCGACGGCGACGGCCGGCTCCAGGACTGGTGGACGGCCGCCGACCGCGCCGCGTTCGAGAAGCGCACGGCCAGCCTGATCGAGCAGTACAACGCGCTCGCCCCCGAGCAGGTGCCCGACCACCACGTGAACGGCGCGCTCACCATCGGCGAGAACATCGGCGACCTGGGCGGCCTCGGCATCGCCTGGAAGGCGTACCTGCTGTCGCTCGACGGCCAGGAGCCTCCGGTGGTCGACGGGCTCACCGGCGCCGAGCGGTTCTTCCTCTCCTGGGCGCAGGCGTGGCAGCAGAAGGGCCGGGACGCCGAGGTGATCCGCCTGCTCGCGATCGACCCGCACTCGCCCAACGAGTTCCGGTGCAACCAGATCGTGCGCAACATCGACGCGTTCTACGACACGTTCGGCGTCACGGAGGGCGATGCGCTCTGGCTCGACCCGGAGTCCCGCGTCACGATCTGGTGAGGTGCGCCGCGTGCGTCGCGATCGGCGACGCACGTGGCCCCCGATCGGGGTAGCATCGACCCCACGCGTGTTCGGGGGGACCGCGCGCACCCGAAGAACGCTCGCAGGAGAGACCCGAACCACGTGACGATGCAGACCCAGGAGTCCGAGCGCCGCCGGCGCCATGCCACGGCCCGCCGTGCCCGCCACCGCGGGCCGGCCGCACCGGACGACGCCTTCGCGCGCAGCTTCAACAGCCTGGGCCAGCTCGCCCTCCAGGGCGTGCAGGTCTCGGCCCGTGCGACGGATCTCAGCACGGGGGCCGTGCTCTTCTCGGTCGACGACCACGTCGTCATGCCGACGGCGAGCATCGGCAAGGTGCTCCTGCTCGTGGAGGTGGCGGCGCGCCTGGAGTCGGGCCAGCTCAGCCCGCTCGTGCAGCTCGACCGTCTGCCGAAGGACGCCGCCGGCGATTCCGGCATCTGGCAGCACCTCCAGGTCCCAGCCCTGCCGGTCGCCGATCTCGCGGCCCTCGTCGGCGCCTCCAGCGACAACCTCGCCACGAACGTGCTCCTGCGCCGCGTGGGTCTGGAGGCCGTCAGCGCCCGCACCGAGGCGCTCGGCCTCACCCGCACGGGCCTGCTCGACCTCGCCCGCGACCACCGCGGACCGGACGACGCCCCGCAGCTCTCCGTCGGCAGCGCCAACGAGCTCACCTGGCTGTTCTCGGCGCTCGCGCGCGGGGAGGTCGTGGATGCGGCCACCAGCCAGCGCGTCATCTCCTGGCTCTCCCTGAACAGCGACTTCTCGCTGGTCTCGAGCGCGTTCGGGCTCGACCCGCACTCGCACCGCCACGCGGAGCACGGCATCCTGCTCGTCAACAAGACCGGCATCGACGCCGGGGTGCGCAGCGAGGTCGGCGTGCTGCGTGGCCCGAACGCCGGTGTGACCTACGCGGTCTCGACCTACTTCGACGACACCGAGCTGCCCGAGCGCCTCGCGGTCATCGAAGGCATGCGCACGGTCGGCATCGACCTGCTGGAGTACGTGTTCTGAGCACCGCCGTGGCGGCTCAGCGTGCCGCCACGAACGCGTCCTCGGCCGCGTAGTCGAACCACCGGTCGGCCTCCGCCCGCTTCGCGAGCCCCGGGAACGCCGCGGTCCAGTCCTCCTGGCGCAGCTCCGCCGCCTTCACCTCGCGCACAGCCCAGTCGACGGCGGCCGCGACGGCCTCCTCGTAGTGCACCTGCTGGCGGTAGCCGACCTCGACCGCGGCGCCGGCCATGCTGAGGAGCAGGGGATGCCCGACGGTCCAGGGCGTGCTGCCGACCCCGTCCACGGGCGGGCCGGGGAAGGCGACGACCTCCAGGTCGCGGTCGAGCGCGCGGTAGACGGCTCCGGCGATGTCCGCGACGCTGAGGTCGTCCGTGTCGACGGCGTTCAGGACGCGCTTGCCCGGCTGGTCGGCGCACAGAGCCACCAGTTCGGCGATGTTGACGGTCGAGGAGGTGCTGAACCGGTTGGCGCCGTCGTCGGAGAGCACGACGCGGTCGCGGCCGTCGAGCGCGCGCTTGATGAAGTACCACTCCCGCAGCGCGGGGCTGAACGGCCCGTACACGGCGCCGGGGCGCAGGATGCTGACCGGCAGGTCGTCGACGGCGAGCAGGGTGCGCTCCAGCGCGGCCTTGAGGGGCGAGTAGGTGCGCTCGGCGTTGTCGACCGTGGGGTCGGTCTCGCGCAGCGGCACGGGATAGTCGGGGAAGTCGTCGGGGCCGGTCACGATGTCGAGGTAGCCGCCGTCGCGGCCGGTGTAGACCGACCCGGTGGAGATCACGACGAGCGAGCCCACCTCCCCGGCGAGCCGGGCGAGCTGCTCGCCGTGACGGGGCTCGTACGCCACCGTGTCGAGCACGAGGTCGTGGCCGCGCGCCCGCTCGATGAGCGCGTCGGTGTCGTCGCGGTCGAGCCGGATGCTGGTGACGTCCAGCTCCGACAGCTCGGTGTCGCCGTGGTGCTCGCCCCGGTGCGCGACGAGGACGGACCAGCCGTCCGCCGCGAGCCGCCTGGCGACGGCGGAGCCGATCTGCCCGGTGCCGCCGATGAGCATGGCCGTGCGCGTGGTGTCCGACATGGCCCCACCGTACGCCGGGACCGGGGAAGGGGCGGCGGTGTCTGCCGTCAGCGAAGAAGGGTGCGCGCCAGCGCCACGTACTCGCGTGCGTTGGCGTCGGGCAGGTACGCCTTGCCGATGGCGCTGCCGATCGCCGGCAGGGCCAGCGGGTCCGCGTACGTCATGTAGATGGTCTCGTACGTCGGGTTGAACTTGCTCTTGAACTTGAACAGCGACGCGAAGCCGTACGCGGGCTCCAGCGTCTTCGCGAGAAAGCCGAGGAGCCGGTCCATGGTGTCGGGCTCTCCGGGCTCCTCACCGGGCGCCACCGGCTTGCTGGCGAGGGGTGCGCCCGACAGGCTCAGCACCTCCACGCCCTCCTCCCTCATGCGCAGGGCGGCCGACGCGATGATGAACTCCATGATGCCCGGGATGCTGCCGTCGGCCCGGCGCATGAAGTCGATCGTGTAGGCGACCACCCGGCCGTCGCGCCAGCTGGGCATCCAGCTGGTGACCGCCTGGAGTGCTCCGGACGGGTCGAACGCGAGGTAGAGCTGCACGTCCGGATCCTTGAGCTCGGCCATCCCGCCGAGGGTGAAGCCCATCTCGGGCAGCTCCTTCTCGGCCACCCACTGCTCGCTGATCGCGGCGATCTGGGTCTGGTAGAGCGGGGGCAGGTCGTCCCAGGTGGACCACACCGTCGTGATGCCCTCCTTGAGACCGCGGTTGTGGGCCTGGCGCACCTTCTGCCACGGCTTGCCCTGCATGTCGAAGGTCTGCGGGTGCATGAGCGTCTCCTCGCCCACGGAGACGGACTGCCAGCCCAGCGACTCGAAGACCGGCAGGTACTCCCCGTGGACGCTGTAGAAGACCGGCGTCCAGCCGTTCGCGTCGCAGAACCCGATGAACTCGATGATCGTGCGCTCGGCCCGCTCCGGCCGGCACACCGGGTCGGAGAGGGTGATGGCGATGCCGTTGATCACCCGGTAGGCGACCGCGGCGTCGTTCTCCTCGCTGAACCAGTAGACGTTGCCCGGCCAGGTGCCCATGAAGCCGAGCGTGCCGCCTCCGCCCGCCCGCAGCAGCTCGCGGAAGTGCAGCTCGTCGCCGACGGTGCGCCCGGTCGACGTGGCGCGGTAGAGCCGCAGCGTGGCGAGCACGAAGATCAGCCAGAACACCGGACCGACCCACTGGTAGAGCACGATGACGATCGGCGTGGTGGGCACGATGACCTGCCCGAGCACCGACTCGAAACCGGACGGCACGAACCGCCGGAGGGTGGAGGCGAAGACGTCGCCGATCGTCGCGTCCGGCACGAACTCGACCAGGGAGGCCAGCGCGGCGACGAGGTACGCCACGCCCAGCAGCACGAACGAGGAGACCGCGAGCAGCGTGAACCGCACCACGGCCTCCCGGGGTGCACGGATCTGGAACTGCCGGCGGGTGAGCAGCAGCAGGATGATCGAGGCCAGCGGCACCACGACGACGGCCAGCAGCCAGGCGAGCGCCTCGATCGCGGGGGCGAGGGCGTCGATGCCGTCCACGTCGATGCGCAGGTCGCCGTCGGGGAGGGCCGTGAAGGGCAGGACCATCATCCCGGCGTTCACCACGATGCCCAGGATGAGCGCGAAGTGCCGCCCGCGGCGCAGGCCGATCGCGGTCACCAGCAGCAGGACCAGGGGCAGCAGCGTCAGCAGCAGCGGGCCGAGCCCCTGCACCGAGACGACCGCGAGCTCCAGCCGGCAGTTCGAGGTGTAGACCTGGTCGCACTGCTGCAGCACGCTCGCGGTGTCCAGCTGCTGGTGCTGGAACAGGGTGGCGATGAACGAGAACGGTCCCAGGCCGCCGGGCGGCAGCAGCGCCACCAGCGGTCCGAGGGCCGTGATCGCGACGATCGCCGCGACGAGGTTGCGGGTCTCGCCGTGCGAGCTGCGCCGGATGCGCTGGATGCGGCCGCCGCGCAGGAGCGCGCCCAGAGCGAGGCCGAGGAGGGCGGCGAAGAGCCGGTACACGTTGTTCTGGTCGCCGTTGTAGAGCACGAAGGCCAGGAGGGTCGCGAACGTCAGGAGGCGGATGCGCCGGCGCCAGAGCGCCGAGGCGAAGGCGCTCGCCGTGATCAGGGCGCCGACGATGCCGATGGTCGGGTCGAGGGTGAAGTCGTACTCGGTGGCCGAGGCCCACAGCTCGCCGATGCTCGCGGCGGCCCACTGCCCCACGACGCCGATCGTGATCCCGAGCACTCCGGTCGCGACGAAGGCGATCGACGCGCGCAGCGTGCCGAGCAGCCGCTCGGCGACCGCCATCAGGGTGAGCGCCAGGAGCACGCCCACGACCAGTTGCACGGCGTTCTCCGGTATGAACAGCGCCGTCAGCGGCGTCCACCAGAACCCGCCCTGGATGGTCGTCGTCACCCCGGCCGCCCAGACCAGGGCCGTCCCGCTCTCGGTCGCGGGGCTCCACATCGTCGCCGTCACGACGGAGGTGGCGATGACGACGAGCGCCAGCACGATGCTCGCCGGGGCCACGCGGGCGAACCGGCCGAGCGCGACCCAGAAGGCGGCCGGAGGTCTGCGCCCGCGTCCCGGCTGCGGGTCCGCCGGGTCGGCGTCCGCGCGTCGCTCGTTCGCGGTGGGTGCGCTGCTCATGCTCGGTTCCGGTCGTCGGCGGGGAGGTCCGTGCGGATCTCTGAAGACGAGTATGGCCCGGGGACGCGCGCCCACCTACCCGACAGGCGCGGCGGAGCGTGTCGCCGCGGGACGCCTCAGAACTCGCGCAGGCGCTCGGCGAGGTAGCGGTCGAGGCCCTCCAGCGGGATGCGCTCCTGCTTCATCGTGTCGCGGTCGCGCACGGTCACGGCGTCGTCCTCGAGGGAGTCGAAGTCGACCGTCACCGCGAGCGGCGTGCCGATCTCGTCCTGGCGGCGGTAGCGGCGGCCGATCGCGCCCGAGTCGTCGAAGTCGACGTTGCGGCGCTGGCGGAGCCGGTCGGCCAGGGAGCGGGCGAGCGGCGACAGGGCCTCGTTGCGCGAGAGCGGCAGCACGGCGACCTTGACCGGCGCGAGGCGCGGGTCGAGGTGCAGCACGGTGCGCTTGTCGGTGCCGCCCTTGGCGTTCGGCACCTCCTCCTCGTCGTACGCGTCGACCAGGAAGGCCATCAGCGCGCGCGTGAGGCCGAAGGACGGCTCGATCACGAACGGCACGTAGCGCTCGTTCTTGTTCTGGTCGAAGTAGCTGAGGTCCTTGCCGGAGTTCTCGATGTGGGTCTTGAGGTCGTAGTCGGTGCGGTTGGCGACGCCCATGAGCTCGCCCCACTCGCTGCCCGCGAACTGGAACTTGTACTCGATGTCGATGGTGCGCTTCGAGTAGTGCGCGAGCTTGTCCTTCGGGTGCTCGAGCCGGCGGATGTTGGCCGGGTCGATTCCGAGGTCGACGAACCAGTCCCAGCAGAGGTCGATCCAGGTCTGGAACCACTCCTCGTCGGT
>NZ_MKVJ01000001.1:320716-344594 GCF_001898805.1 Leifsonia sp. 71-9 | reverse complement strand
GACGCCGATCAGCTCGGCATCGCCGAACTTGACGCCGGGCGAGACCTTCGGGCGGTCGTCGAGGAGCACCTCGAGACCGGCGCCCTCGAGCTCGGCCGCGGCCTGCTCGGCGACGTCGAACGCGGCCTGGTCGCGGCCGGCGGCCACCACGTGCACGTCGAACGGGGCGACCGACTCGGGCCAGATCAGGCCCTTGTCGTCGTTGTTCTCCTCCGCGATGATCGCCAGGATGCGGGTCACGCCGATGCCGTAGGAGCCCATCGTCACCGTGACGAGCTTGCCGTTCTCGTCCAGCACCTTCAGGCCCAGCGCCTCGGCGTACTTGCGGCCGAGCTGGAAGACGTGGCCGATCTCCATGCCGCGCGCGAGCTCGACGGGGCCGGAGCCGTCCGGGGCGGGGTCGCCCGCCTTGACCTCGGCGACCTCGACGACGCCGTCCCAGGCGAAGTCGCGGCCGGCGACGAGGCCGAAGACGTGCTTGCCATCGACGTTGGCGCCGGTGATCCAGCCCGAGCCGTCCACGACGCGCGGGTCGACGACGTACCGGATGCCGGTGGCCGCCTCCTCGCCGAGCACGGCGCCTTCCGGCGACCAGGGGCCGATGTAGCCCTTGACCAGGCCGGGGTGCTTCGCGAAGTCGGCCTCGGTGGCGGGCTCGATCTCGGCGGGTGCGAAGGCGACCTCGGCGCGCTTGGTGTCGACCTCGCGGTCGCCGGGCAGGCCGACGACGACCAGCTCGCGGCTGCCGTCGAGGTGCGTCAAGGCGAGCACGACGTTCTTGAGCGTGTCCGCGGCCGTCCAGGCGCGGCCGTCCGGGCGCGGGTGCTTCTCGTTCGCGACGTCGACGAGGGTCTGGATGGTCGGCGTGTTCGGCGTGTCCAGCACCTCGGCCGGGGTGAGCTTCTCGTAGCCGCGCGTGGGGGGCGCGACGGTCGTGAAGGCCTCGACGTTGGCGGCGTACCCGCCCTCGGAGCGCACGAAGGTGTCCTCGCCGACCACGGTCGGGTGCAGGAACTCCTCGCTGCGCGAGCCTCCCATCGCGCCCGCGTCCGCCTGGACGATGACGTAAGAGAGGCCGAGGCGCTGGAAGATGCGCTCGTACGCGTCGCGCTGCGCGAGGTAGCTGGTCTCGAGCCCGGCGTCGCTGGCGTCGAACGAGTAGGCGTCCTTCATCGTGAACTCGCGGCCGCGCAGGAGGCCGGCCCGCGGGCGCGCCTCGTCGCGGTACTTGTCCTGGATCTGGAAGATCGTGAGCGGGAGGTCCTTGTAGGACGAGTAGAGGTCCTTCACCAGCAGGGTGAAGACCTCCTCGTGCGTCGGCGCGAGGAGGTAGTCGGCGCCCTTGCGGTCCTGCAGGCGGAAGAGCCCGTCGCCGTACTCCTCCCACCGGTTGGTCACCTCGTACGGCTCCCGCGGCAGCAGGGCCGGGAAGTGGACCTCGTGCGCGCCGGCGGCGGCCATCTCCTCGCGGATGATCGTCTCGATGCGGGCCTTCACCCGCAGACCGAGCGGCAGCCAGGCGAAGATCCCCGGCGCCTGGCGCCGGATGTAGCCGGCGCGGACCAGCAGCCGGTGGCTGGTGACCTCGGCGTCGGAGGGGTCTTCACGGAGCGTGCGGAGGAAATAGTTCGTCAGGCGTGTAGGCACCGTTCCATGTTAGAGGGCGCGGAGGGGTGGCATAGTGTGGCGGCATGCCCGACCGCCGGACCTCCATCGCCCCGTCCGCGGCGCAGACCGAGCTGGCCCGCTCCCTCGCCGACCTCCGCGCATCGCTGGAACTCCCCGACGGGTTCGCTCCCCCGGTCGAGGAGGAGGCGCGCCGTGCCGCCGCCGCTCAGGTGCTCCCCGATGCCGATCTGACCGGCATCCCGTTCCTCACCATCGATCCGCCCGGCTCGACCGACCTGGACCAGGCCCTCCACATCGAGCGCAGCGGAGTCGGGTACCGGGTGCGCTACGCGATCGCCGACGTTCCCGCCCTGGTGCGGCCGAGCGGCGCCGTGGACGACGAGGCGCGCCGTCGCGGGCAGACCTTGTACGCCCCGGACGGCCGCGTGCCGCTCCACCCGGCGTCGATCGGCGAGGAGGCCGGCTCCTTGCTCCCGGATGCGCTGCGGAGCGCCTATGTCTGGGAGATCGTCCTCGACGGCGACGGCCTCGAGGTGTCGACGTCGGTCGCGCGGGCGCGCATCCGCTCCCGGCGCCAGTGGTCCTACGCGGAGGCGCAGGAGGCGCTCGACGATGGGTCCGCGCCCGAACCGCTCGCCCTCCTTGCAGAGGTCGGACCGGCCCGCATCGCGCAGGAGCGGGCCCGCGGCGGCGCGAGCCTGAACCGCCCCGACGAGGAGATCGTCTTCCGCGACGGCGCCTACGCGATCGAACGGCGCGCGACGCTCCCGGTCGAGGAGTGGAACGCCCAGCTCTCCCTGCTGACCGGGATGGCGGCGGCCCGCCTCATGCTCGACGCGAAGGTCGGCATCCTGCGCACCATGCCCGCGCCGAGCGAGGAGGCGGTGGAGGCCTTCCGCGCCCAGACCGTCGCGCTGGGGCTGCCCTGGTCGCACGGCGTCGACTACGGCGAGTATCTGCGCACCCTCGATCACACGGAGCAGCGCGCGGCGGCCGTGCTGCAGGCGGCCGCCGGGCTCTTCCGGGGCGCCGGCTACGTCGCGATGGACGGCGAGGCGCCGGCGGATCCGGCCCAGTCCGCGATCGCCGCGCCGTACGCGCACACCACGGCGCCCTTGCGCCGCCTGGTCGACCGCTGGGTGCTCGTCGCGTGCGAGGCCCTCTGCGCCGGCCGGCCGGTGCCCGACTGGGCGCGCGAGTCCCTCGGCTCGCTGCCGTCGATCATGGGCGCCTCGTCCCGGCTCGCGGCCAAGCTCGACGCAGGCGCACTCGACCGGGTGGAGGCCGCGCTCCTGGCCTCACGGATCGGCGCGGTGTTCGACGCGACCGTGCTCGCCGTGCGCAACGGCACCGTGACCGTGCAGCTGGCGGATCCCGTGGTCACGGCGTCGCTCCCCCGGCCCGACGGCGTCCGCCCCGGCGACCGGCTGCGCCTCCACCTCGTGGCGGCGGACATCCCGAGCGGGACGGTCCGCTTCGACGCGGTGGACGGAGCGAGCGGCGTCGGGCGCTGACCGCCCGCGCGGGTGTCGCGCGGCCTAGTGGGCGCCGACCGTGACGACGGGCTCGCCCGACGGGCCGCCCTCTTCGCCCATCTCGGCGGCGATGCGGTTGGCCTCGGCGATCAGCGTCTGCACGATCTCGGCCTCCGGCACGGTCTTGATGACCTCGCCCTTGACGAAGATCTGGCCCTTGCCGTTGCCGCTCGCCACACCCAGGTCAGCCTCGCGGGCCTCTCCGGGGCCGTTGACGACGCAGCCCATGACGGCCACGCGCAGCGGGACGCTCATGCCCTCGAGTCCGCTCGTGACGTCGTTCGCGAGCGTGTAGACGTCGACCTGGGCCCGGCCGCAGCTCGGGCAGGAGACGATCTCGAGCTTGCGCTCGCGCAGGTTCAGCGACTGCAGGATCTGCAGGCCGACCTTGACCTCCTGCGCCGGCGGCGCGGAGAGCGAGACGCGGATCGTGTCGCCGATGCCCTCGGAGAGGAGGATGCCGAACGCGGTCGCGGACTTGATGGTGCCCTGGAACTCCGGGCCGGCCTCGGTCACACCGAGGTGCAGCGGCCAGTCGCCCCGCTCGGCGAGCTGGCGGTAGGCCTTCACCATGACGATCGGGTCGTTGTGCTTGACCGAGATCTTGAAGTCGTGGAAGTCGTGCTCCTCGAAGAGGCTGGCCTCCCACACGGCGCTCTCCACGAGTGCCTCGGCGGTGGGCTTGCCGTACTTCTGCAGCAGGCTCGGCTCGAGCGAGCCGGCGTTGACGCCGATGCGGAGCGAGACGCCGGCGGCCTTCGCGTACGCCGCGATCTTGCCGACCTGGTCGTCGAACTTGCGGATGTTGCCCGGGTTGACGCGCACGGCCGCACAGCCGGCGTCGATCGCCGCGTAGACGTAGTTGGGCTGGAAGTGGATGTCGGCGATCACCGGGATCTGGCTCTTCTTCGCGATGATCGGGAGCGCCTCGGCGTCGTCGCGGCTCGGCACGGCGACGCGGACGATGTCGCAGCCCGACGCCGTCAGCTCCGCGATCTGCTGCAGCGTCGCGTTGATGTTCGTCGTGGGCGTCGTGCACATCGATTGCACGCTCACGGGGGCGTCGCCTCCGACGAGGACTTTGCCGACACGGATCTGGCGGGACTTACGACGGGGTGCGAGGGTCTCGGGGACCTTGGGCATCCCCAGATTGATTGCTGCCACCAGGCAATCCTACGCGGGCCGGTGGGAACCGGCTGGACGCGGGCAGGGAGTCCGCTCCTGCCGGGGTCCTCCGGCACGGTCGCGCGCGTGAGAGGCTGAACGCGATCGCGAAGGAGACGACGGAATGCACCTGAACACCGAGCCGGGAGGTCGCGACTGGACGGTCAGCGCCATCCTCATCCGCGTGCGGGCGGATGGCGACCCGATGGTCCTGCTGCACCGCCACCGCCGCCTGCAGCGCATGCTGCCGCCCGGCGGCCACGTGGAGCGCGACGAGGCGCCGGTGACCGCGCTGGTGCGGGAGCTGCGGGAGGAGACCGGCTACGGGCTCGACCAGCTCACGCTCCTGCAGCCGCCCGCGCGGTTGTCGACCATCCAGTCCAACGCGGTCCAGCCGATGCCGTTCTCGCTCGCCGAGCATCGCGTCGGGACGGACGACCACTTCCACCTCGACCTCACCTACGCTCTCCTGGCCGACGGCGACGCCGCCTATCCGGTCGATCCGTCGGAGAGCCAGGAGATCGTGTGGGTGCCGCTCGGCGACGTGGCCGGCCTCGCCGACCTCGATGTGGTTCAACTCGCCCAGCACGCCTGCGACGTCTGCCTCGCGACCTGGGACCGCGTCGCCCTGGATGCGTTCGGAGGGACGCGCTGAACGGCGGCGCGCGCCTGCACCAGGATGGGGGGATGGACACCGGGCTCCCCACGGAGGTGATCTTCATCGGCGGCCGGTCCGGCGTCGGCAAGACGTCCGTCGCTGCCGAGGCGTCGCACTTGCTCGCCCGCGCGGGCATCCGGCACGCCGTCATCGAGGGCGACAACCTCGACCAGGCGTACCCCGAGCCGTGGCGCGACGGCATCGACCTGGCGGAACGGAACCTCGCGGCGATCTGGGCGAACTACCGGGCGATCGGCGATTCGCGTCTGCTCTTCACGAACACCGTCAGCGTCCTGCAACTCCCGGCTCTGACCGCAGCCCTCGGAACGGAGGTGCGCGCGTTCGGGGTGCTCCTGACGGCCTCCGACGCGAGCGCCGCCGAACGGCTCGCGCAGCGGGAGATCGGGACGGCGCTGGAGGAGCACATCGAGCGCAGCAACCGCGCGGCGGTGCGTCTCGACGCCGAGAGCACCGCGTTCCGGATCGCCACCGACGACCGGTCGGTGACGGAGGTCGCGAGCGACGTCCTCGCGGCCGCGGGCTGGCTTCCCCGCGCTTAGCCGAAGAGGTTGACCGGCTTGACGATGTCCGCGTAGGCGAGCAGCAGGCTCATGGCTCCGAACACGATCACGACGGCGAACGTGAGGGGCATCAGCTTGGCGATGTCGACCGGCCCGGGATCGCGGCGGCGGAAGAGCTTCGCGAAGCTGCGCCGCACCCCCTCCCAGAGCGCGCCGGCGATGTGGCCGCCGTCGAGCGGGAGCAGCGGGATGAGGTTGAACACGAAAAGGGCGATGTTCAGGGAGGCGAGCAGGCCGATCATCGTGTAGGCCTTGTCGACGACCGGCACGCCGTCGAGCGCCGTCAGCTCACCCGCCGCGCGGCCGATGCCGACGACGCCGATCGGGCCGTTCGCATCCCGCTGGCCGGAGCCGAAGGCGGCGTTCCAGACGTCCACCATGCGCTGCGGGAGGTGGATGAAGACGTTGAAGACGCCGCCGATCTGGGTGCCGACGGCAGGCAGGACGGCCGTGACCGGCTGCGGAACGAGCTCCTGGACGGCCCCGATCCCCGCGAAACCGGCCGCGAACGTCGAGACCTTGCCGTCGGAGGTCTTGACGACCTGACCGTCGGAATCGGTCTTCGCCACCTGGTTCGTCGTCGGCGTCAGCGTCACGGTGCGCTCCTCGCCGTCACGTCGCAGCGTCACCGAGAGGGAGCGGCCGGCCGAGTCGCGGATGATCGCCGTCGACTGCGCCCACGAGGTGATCGGGGTGCCGTCGATGCTGACGATCGTGTCGCCGGGCTTCAGCCCTGCAGCGGCGGCCGGGCCCTCCGGCGCGGAGGAGGGACACGTCTGGCTGGTGCTGGAGGCCGGGAGCACGCACTGGCTCACCGAGGCGATCGTGGTCGAGTTCTGGGGCGTGCCGAAGCCCATCAGCAGCACACCGAACAGGACGACCGCGATGAGGAGGTTCATGAACGGGCCGCCGAACATGATGATGACGCGCTTCCACACGGCCAGCTTGTAGAAGGTGCGCTCCTCCTCGCCGACCGCCACCGTCTCGGCGCTGGCCGCTCGGGCGTCCGACGCCATCGACTGCATGAACCCGGTGGTCGCGTTGCGGCCGGCGCCGCCCTCCTTCGCCGGCGGGAACATCCCGATCATCGAGATGTACCCGCCGAGCGGGAGCGCCTTGATGCCGTACTGCGTCTCGCCGCGGCGGAAGGAGACCAGCGTCTTGCCGAAGCCGATCATGTACTGCGTCACCTTGACGCCGAAGAGCTTGGCGGGGACCAGGTGCCCGATCTCGTGGAGCGCGATCGAGACGGCGAGGCCGATCAGGATGATGACGACGCCGAGGATGAACAGGAGCACGGATTCCACGGACTCAGGGTACTGTCGCGCAGCTTGGAGCCAGCCGCTAGCCGGCTATGTGCGCGATCAGGCCCCGGCGAACTGCGTCGGAGCACTCAACCGGGTGATCGGCCCCGGCCACGTCGCTGCTGCCGCGAGCACGCCGACGGCGGTGTCGACGCCGTCGGGGACCAGAAGCGCGCCGGACGAGGCCTCGACCAGGATGTAAGCGGAGGACGAGCCGTCCACCGTCACGACGTCCAGCCGGTCGGCGTCCGCGTGGCCCGGGATGTCGTCGACGGCCGAGCCCACGGCGATCCCCGTCGAGGTCGCGATCTTCACCTCTGCGACGGACGCGGCCGTCGTGGAGACCCGCCAGACGGGCGCGACGAGCACGTCGTTGTCGACGGCACCCGAGTAGTGCTGCTCGGAGATCGTGAGCGCCCCGAACTCGTGAGCGGTCGCAGCGACGGTGTGATTGGTCGCCGGCACCTCGCTCGTCCCGGTCTGCGGGCCGACCGCCTGCTCGACGGCGCTCAGCGCGTCCGCGAAGGAGTCGGCGTACCCGACCTCACGTTTTCCGCCCGCCGCGTCGACGAAGCCGAGCGCGTCCGCGCCGATCACGATCGCGATCGTCTTCGATGCGGCCGAGCCCGTGCCCGACGCCGGCGGCGTCGACGAGGCCGGAGCGGCTCCCCCGGCGCAGCCCGCCAAGGCGACCACGACGCCGATCGCTCCGATGAGCGCGCCGAACTTCTTCATGAATCCCCCGATTCCCTGGCTGCGTTCGAGCCCTCTGGCGAGACTATCAACCCGCGATCAGCGCGTCCGCCGCCTCCCTCGCCCAGCGCTCCGCCTCGGCGAGGGATTCGCGGGTGAGTTCGGTGGCGGGCTCGTGGGCGTCGACGACGCGCTCCACGGTGTCGAGGATGTCGAGGTAGCCGATCGCGCCCGCGTGGAAGGCGGCGACCGCCTGCTCGTTGGCCGCGTTGAAGACGGCAGGATACGTCGACCCCGCGGTTCCGACGCGCTTCGCGAGGGCCACCGCCGGGAACGCCTCGCCGTCGAGCGGTTCGAATGTCCAGGTGTGGGTGGCGGTCCAGTCGAGCGGCACGCCGACGCCCGCCACGCGATCCGGCCAGCCCAGCCCGAGCGAGATCGGCAGGCGCATGTCCGGCGGCGACGCCTGAGCGATCGTCGAGCCGTCGACGAACTCCACCATCGAGTGGATGACCGACTGCGGGTGCACCGTCACGTCGATCCGGTCGTACGGCACGTCGAACAAGAGGTGCGCCTCGATGACCTCGAGGCCCTTGTTGACGAGGGTCGAGGAGTTCGTGGTGACGACGAGGCCCATGTCCCAGGTGGGGTGCGCGAGGGCCTCTGCCGGGGTGACGTCCCGCAGGGAGTCCTTGGTGCGCCCGCGGAACGGGCCGCCCGATGCCGTCAGGACGAGCCGGCGGACCTCGCGCGGCGTGCCGGAGCGGAGGGCCTGCGCGATGGCGGAGTGCTCGGAGTCGACCGGCACGATCTGTCCGGGGGCGGCCGCACGCTTCACGAGCTCGCCGCCGACGATCAGCGACTCCTTGTTGGCCAGCGCGAGGCTCGCACCGGTCTCCAGGGCCGCGAGCGTCGGGCCGAGGCCGACCGATCCGGTGATGCCGTTGAGCACGACGTCGGCGTCGACCGATCGCACGAGCCGCTCGGAGTCGTCGGCGCCGAGCGCCGTGTCGCGCACGCCGAAGCGCTCCGCCTGCGCCGCGAGCCCGTCCGCGTCGCGGCCGGCGGTCAGGCCGACGACCGTGAAGAGGCCAGGGTTGGCCGCGATGACGTCGAGCGCCTGAGTGCCGATGGATCCGGTCGAGCCCAGGAGCACGACGCGTCGCGGTCGCCCGGTCATCAGCGGGTGGTTCCCAGGATGTCGACCACGAAGACCATCGTGTCGGTCGCCTTGATGTCGCCCTTGCCCGCGGAGCCGTAGCCGTCGGCGGGCGGGACGATCGCGATCACCTGGGAGCCGACGGTCTGACCCTCGAGGGCCTTCTGGAAGCCCTTCACGACGCCGGTCGTCTGGAACGAGACGGGAGCGCCTGCGCTCCAGCTCGAATCGAAGACCTTGCCCGTGCGCCAGAGCACACCGGTGTACTGGACCGTGACGGTGTCGCCGGGGAGGACGGTCTCACCGGTGCCCTGCTTGAGCAGGGCGACCTGGGTCTCCGTCGGCGGATCGGTCTTCGGGATGGTGATCGTGGGCTCGCCCGACTTCGCCAGCTTCACGGTCGGGAAACCGGCCGGCGGGGTGACGGCCTTGCCGTCCGCCTTGGTCGCCGGGATCTTCACGCTGTCCGCCACGAGGACGATCGGGTCCGTCTCCTTGACTCCCAGCTGCGAGTACGAGCTGCCGAACGCGCCTTCCGCCGTGGTCGTCACGACGGCGCGCGAACCGAGCGGCAGGCACTCCACGGCGCGGACGAAGCCGGGGAGGAACTTGGTGTCGTCGAGGGTGATGGTGACCGGGTCGCTCGTTCCGAAGCCTTCCGCCGGCGCGACCTCCTTGCCGGTGGTCCCGTTATAGGCGGCGAGCCCGACCGCGACGGTCTCGCCGGCCTTGACGACCTCCCCCTTGCCCTTGATCAGGACGGATCGCTCCGAGTCCTTCACCTTGAGCGGGGTGGTGAAGGTGACGGTCGGCGTCTGGTCGAAGTCGCCTTCCACCTTCACCGACTTCGAGACGTCGCCCGCCTTCAGGTTCTGACAGGTGGCCGCGGCCGCCGTGCTCGTGGCGGACGGCGCCGGAGACGAGGAGCTGCAGGCGGCCAGCCCGGCGACGACGAGGGCGGCGGTGAGGAGGGAGAGAGATCTGCGCACGAGGGAACAGTCTGCCGTATCCGCCTCTGCCTCCGCTGACAGTCCGGCCAGACCCGGCCCCGGCGCACGGATCCCCGCCGGTCGCCGCCTACGATGGAAGGCATGACGCGCGAATTCTCGGTTCCCCAGTCCCGCCACGTCGCCACGGCCCTCCCGGGCCCGCGCTCGCAGGAGCTGCAGCGCCGACGTGAGGCGGTGGTGAGCCGCGGGGCGGGCACGCTCGCGAACATCTACATGGAGTCCGGCTCCGGCGCCATCCTCGTCGACGTGGACGGCAACCGCCTGATCGACCTGGGCTGCGGCATCGGCGTGACGACCATCGGCCACGCCCACCCGGAGGTCGCCGCCGCGGCGGCCGCGCAGGCCGCCAAGCTGACCCACACGCTCTTCACGGTCACCCCGTACGAGAACTACGTGCGCGTGGCCGAGAAGCTGGCCGAGATCACTCCCGGCGACTTCGAGAAGCGCAGCATCCTGGTCAACTCGGGCGCCGAGGCCGTGGAGAACGCGGTCAAGATCGCGCGCAAGTTCACCGGCCGCCGCGCCATCGCGACGCTCGACCACGCGTTCCACGGCCGCACCAACCTGACCATGGCGATGACGTACCGCCCCTGGCCGGAGCGCGCGGGCATGGGGCCGTTCCCCGGTGAGATCTACAGCCTCCCGATCAGCTACCCGTTCCGCGACCCGGAGGGGATGACCGGCGAGGAGGCCGCCGAGCGGACGATCGACTACATCCGCACCCACATCGGTGCGACCGAGCTCGCCGCGCTGTTCGTCGAGCCGATCCAGGGCGACGGCGGCATCATCATCCCGGCGCCGGGCTACTTCCAGCGCCTCTCCGAGTTCTGCACCGAGAACGGCATCGTCTTCGTGGCCGACGAGATCCAGGCCGGCATCGGCCGGACGGGCACGTGGTACTCGATCGAGCACCACGGGGTCGTCCCGGACCTCGTCACGAGCGCGAAGGGCATCGCCGGCGGGTTCCCGCTCGCGGCGGTCACCGGCCGTGCGGACATCATGGACGCGGTCCAGCCCGGCGGCATCGGCGGCACGTTCGGCGGCAACCCGGTCTCCACGGCCGCGGCCCTGGCCGTGTTCGAGGCCTTCGAGAAGGAGGACCTGCTCGCCGAGGCCCGCCGCGTCGAGGCGGCGCTCTGGGCGCGCATCGGCGATTGGGCCGAGCGCTTCCCGGTGGTCGGCGAGGTGCGCGGCAAGGGCGCGATGTTCGGCATCGAACTCGTCGTCCCCGGCACGACGAAGCCGAACCCGGAGGCGCTGAAGGCCGTGCTCGCGCACGCGACCGCCAACGGCGTCATCCCGCTCGACGCCGGCAGCTGGGACAGCGTGCTACGCCTCCTGCCGTCCGTCGTCATCAGCGAGGAGCTGATCGACGACGCGGCGAGCGTCATCGAAGAGGCGCTGGCGAAGCTCGGCTGAGGGCCACGCCGTGCTGATCAGGCGCTGGCGGTCGATCGCGGCCGCCGCCGTCGCCGCCCTCGCGCTCGCGCTGGTGCCGGCGACGGGCGTCCTCGGCGCCGAGCGCGCTGCGTTCGACCCCGGTGACATCATCAGCGACGACAGCTTCTTCAACCCGGACGCGATGACGGCGAGCGAGATCCAGTCGTTCCTCCAGAGCCGGACCTGCAAGCCGACGGACGGGTCGCCGTGCCTCGCCGACTTCCGGGCGGACGTGCCGCGCATCCCGGCGTCGGCGGGGCGCTGCGCCGCTCTGCCCGCGAAGAAGGGCGAGCGCGCGAGCAGCATCATCGCCCGCGTCGCCGAAGCGTGCACGATCAGCCCGCGCGTGCTCCTGGTGCTGCTGCAGAAGGAGCAGTCGCTGCTGACCGCGCCGAGCGCCTCCGGCTATCTGAAGGCGACCGGCTACGCCTGCCCGGACACGGCCGAGTGCGACAAGCGCTACTTCGGCTTCGTCAACCAGGTCTACCGGGCCGCGTGGCAGTTCCGCGAGTACACGGTGCACCCCGGCGACTGGCGCTACGGCGTCGGGAAGAACGACATCCAGTTCCATCCGGATGCCTCGTGCGGCTCCAGCAGGGTGACGATCGTGAATCAGGCGACCGCGAACCTCTACAACTACACGCCGTACCAGCCGAACGACGAGACGCTGGCCGCGCCGACGGGCCCGGCCGGCGACTGCTCGACCTACGGCAACCTCAACTTCTCGCGCCTGTACACCTCGTGGTTCGGCGATCCACGCGGCGTGCGCTACCCGACGTTCGTGCTGCCCTGCCTGAACTACGCCAGCGGATTCGGCTGCGCGCCGACCCCCGGCCTGCAAGGCTGAACGGGTCTCAGCGCAGGATCCCGCGCTCCCTCGCCGCGGCGACCGCCGCGGTCCGGGAGGTGACACCGAGCTTGGTGAAGATATGCGCGAGGTGCGACTTCACCGTCGTCTCGCTGACGAAGAGCGCCGCCGCGACCTCGGTGTTCGTGCGTCCGGCCGCGACGAGCCCGAGCACCTCGATCTCGCGCGCGCTCAGGCTCACCCGGGGTGCGCGCAGGCGGTCGAGCAGACGCGAGGCGATCACCGGCGCGAGCGCGCTCTCCCCCGCCGCGGCCGCGCGGACCGCCGCGGTCAGCTCGTGCGGCGGCGCGTCCTTCAGCAGGTAGCCGCTGGCTCCGGCCTCCACCGCACCGAGGATATCCGCGTCCGAGTCGTAGTTCGTGAGCACCAGCACGTACGGTGCGGCGTCGAGCGCACGGATGCGGCGGGTCGCCTCCGCCCCTCCGCCCTTCTCCCCCGCGCCGAACTGCAGGTCCATCAGCACCACATCGGGGTTCTCGCGCTCGGCGGCCGCGACGGCCTCCTCCGGTGTCGCCGCCTCGGCGACCACCGACAGATCGTCCTCCGACGAGAACAGGGCGACCAGGCCCGCCCGGACGATGGGATGGTCGTCGGCGATCACCAGACGGATCACGGGGCCTCCGCGGTCGCGAGGAGGACGGTCAGCGTCGTCCCCCGGCCGGGCGCCGAATCCACCACGAGAGTGCCGCCCAGCTGCTGCACCCGTTCGCGCGCGGCCTGCAGCCCGAAGGAGTCCGACGTCGCTCCGCCCTCCTCCGAGTGCGTCCGCAGGTCGAAGCCGTCGCCGTCGTCGGACACGGTGAATCGCAGCCCGTCGGCGCCCGCGACCAGCTCGATCACGGCGCTCGCGGCGTTGGCGTGCTGCACGACGTTCGCGATGGCGCCCTGGGCGATGCGCAGGAGCGCGGTCTGCACGTGCATCGGCAACGGGACGGCGTCCGCCACCCGTACCTCCACCTGCAGCCCTTGCGCGGCCCACTGCGTGCGGGCGAGCCGGCGCAGGGCTCCCCCGAGACCCTGGTCGTCGAGGTCGGGCGGTGCGAGCTCGCGGATGAAGCGGCGGGCGTCGGCGAGGCCGGTCGCCGCGGTCTCGCGGGCGAGCCGGATGTGCTCGACGCCCGGGCCGTCGGGGTCGGCACGCTCGGCGGCGTGCAGCAGGAGCTGGATGCTGGAGAGGCCCTGCGCCAGCGTGTCGTGGATCTCGCGGGCGAGCCGGGCGCGCTCGGCGAGCACTCCGGACTCGTGCTCGGTGACGGCGAGCTGGTCGCGCGTGTCGAGCAGCTCGCGCATCAGCGCCTCCCGCTCCGCGGCCTCCCTCGCCAGCGCCTGATATCCCAGCCCGATGAGCAGCGCGACGCCCGCACCGACCAGTGGGCCGACCACACCCCCGACGGACCAGCCGCCGTGCAGGCCGAGGGCGACGATCGCCGCCGCCGTGGACAGCAGGATGGCGACCGCGCCCCACCGCCCGCCGAGCAGATGGAGGTAGAGGAAGAACAGCGGGAACACGAGGTAGGCCGCCTCGGTGCTCAGCCACAGCAGCGCCGCCCACTCGACCGTGAGCACGGCGAGCCAGAGCAGACCCGCCGCGCGGCCGCGCGATCCGGACCCGCGCGCCAGAGACGCCCCCAGGAAGTACGTCGCGATCAGCACCACGGCGACCGCGACGATCGCGATGCTCGCGGACGACGGCACCACGACGGCGCGCACGATGACCAGGCCGGCGAGCACGACGAACAGCACGTGCAGACCCGTGCGCAGGCCCACGAAGACCGGGGTGAGCGCGGTATGGGCCATGTCTGGACTCTACGCGGGAGCCGCGGGCCACGGCATCGTCCGAAAGGTGGAGCGGCGGCTCGACCTCTCGGTCGCGCAGGCCTGTGCCCGCGGCCGATGCCCGGATCGGGGCGCGCGGCGAGGCTGGAAGCACCATCCCATCCGCCCTCCCTCGTTCGAAAGGCCTCCCATGTTCGTCGCGCTCCGCGACCTGCGTTTCGCCCGCGGCCGGTTCCTGCTCATCGGATCCGTCGTCGCGCTCATCACCGTGCTCGTCGGCTTCCTCAGCGGGCTCACCGGCGGGCTGGCGACGCAGAACGTCTCCGCCGTCCTCAGCCTCCCCGGCGACCGGCTCGTCTTCTCCGCTCCGCAGTCCGGCGACTCAGGCGCCTCCTTCGCCGACTCCGCCGTCACCGCCGACCAGTCCGCCGCATGGTCCCGGACGGCCGGAGTCGACGCCGTCGACCCCGTCGGCATCACCCAGTCCCGCGCCGAGACCGGGAGCACCCGCACGGCCGTCGCGCTGTTCGGGATGCCCGCCGACGCGGGCGACGGCGGGACGCTCGCCGACGGCTCGGTCTCACTGTCGACCGGGGCCGCCTCCGCGCTCGACGCCGCCGCGGGCGACGACGTCACCATCGGCGGCCGGACGTACTCCGTGGCGTCCGTCGCGGGAGACGGCTGGTACAGCCACACGCCGGTCATCCGCATGACCCTGGCGGACTGGCAGCACTACTCCGCGAGCACGGGCAACCCCGACGCCTACGCCACCGTGCTCGCCGTGACCGGCAGCCCCGATTGGGCGGCGGCCGACTCCGCCAACCGGACCGTGTCCGAGACCACGATCGGATCGCTCACGGCCCTGAGCTCGTTCCGCTCCGAGATCGGTTCGCTGCTGCTGATGATCGCCCTGCTCTTCGGCATCTCCGGGCTGGTCGTCGGCGCGTTCTTCACGGTCTGGACGATGCAGCGCAAGGGCGATGTCGCGGTGCTGAAAGCGCTCGGCGCGAGCACTCCGGCCCTCGTCCGGGACGCGCTGGGCCAGGCGCTGATCGTCCTGGTGCTCGGGATCGGCGTCGGACTCGCCGTGGTCGCCGGGCTCGGCGCCCTGGCCGGGAGCGCGCTGCCGTTCCTGCTCAGTCCGCTCACCACCCTCCTCCCAGGCGCGATCCTCATCGCCCTCGGTCTCGCCGGGGCCGCGTTCGCGCTCCGTTCCGTCACCTCCGCCGACCCCCTCACCGCACTCGGGAGCAACCGATGATCCAGCTCGACGACGTCACCCTCACCTTCCCCGACGGCGCCACCCGCGTCACCGCCGTCGACCACGTCAGCCTCACCGCCCGGCCCGGGACCGTCACCGCGGTGACGGGGCCCAGCGGCTCGGGGAAGTCCAGCCTCCTCGCCGTCGCCGCGACGCTCATCCGCCCCGACTCCGGCCGCGTGACCATCGGCGACGTGGAGGCGACCGGCCTCGACGCGGCGGAGGCCGCCGACCTGCGCCGGACCAGCATCGGGATCGTGTTCCAGCAGTCGAACCTGCTGCCCTCCCTCACCGCGAGCGAGCAGCTCCGGGTGATGGGCGAGCTGGGCGGACGCCGGCATGCCGGGGCGCGCGCTGCGGCGACCCGGCGCGCGGACGAGCTGCTCGACGCCGTCGGTCTCGCCGACCACCGCGACAAGCGCCCCCACCAGCTCTCGGGCGGGCAGCGCCAGCGCGTGAACATCGCCCGGGCGCTGATGAACGATCCGTCCGCTCTGCTGGTCGACGAGCCGACGAGCGCGCTGGACCAGGAGCGCGGGGCGGAGATCATCGACCTCATCCTCCGTCTCAGCACCGAGCGCGATGCCGCGACCCTCCTCGTCACGCACGACGTCGTCCATCTGCCGCGCATGCACCGGGTGGTCCGGCTCGTGGACGGGAAGCTGGAGGCCGCCCAGCCTCTCGCGACGACCGCGGTCTGAGCTCCCCCGCCTGCCCGTCGCCGCGCATGCGCGGAGTGGAATATGCGTCGGACTACCCTCGAAAGGTGACGATCCACGAACCCGACGACGGGCAGGCCCCGGTGCAGCGGCCCGGCTTCACCTACTATCTGGGGCGCTGGATCATGGCGCCCATCGCCAAGATCGTCTACCGGCCGCGCGTCGTCGGCCGCAAGAACGTCCCCCGGCACGGCAAGGTGATCCTCGCCAGCAATCATCAGTCGTTCATCGACTCGATCCTGATCCCGCTGATGTCTCCGCGGCGCGTCCAGTTCCTGGCGAAGTCGCACTACTTCGAGGGGACCGGCCTGAAGGGTCGCATCTCCCGCTCCTTCTTCACCGCGATCGGCGCCGTGGGCGTGCGCCGCGGCGCCGGTCAGGCCGCTCAGGAGGCGCTCGAGCAGTCCCGCCGGATCATCGACACCGGGGCCGCGTTCGCGCTCTACCCCGAGGGCACCCGCTCGCTCGACGGCCGCCTCTACAAGGGCCGGACCGGTGTCGGCTGGCTGGCGCTCACCACCGGCGCGAAGGTCGTCCCCGTCGGACTGATCGGCACGGACGAGATGCAGCCGGTCGGAGCGAAGTTCCCGCGCGTCCGCCGGGTGACGGTCGCGTTCGGGGAGCCGCTCGACCTGGCCCACTACGGGCCTCCGGAGTCGGGTCGCGCGCGTCGTCAGGCGACCGACGAGATCATGGCCGCCATCCACGCCCTCACCGGGCAGGAGCTCGCGGGCGCCTACAACGAGGCGCCGCCCGCGAACCCGGTCGAGCGGGTCAAGCGGGTGCTGCACCCGGAGCGGCTCTAGCCTCTCGGCGTCAGGCGAGTGTGAGCAGTTCTGGCTCGTGCCGCACGGGGAAGTTCACACTCGCCGCGATGAAGCACTTCTCGGACGCGGGGCCGTGCAGGGCGGCGGCCAGCTCGCGCTGCGCCGGATCGGCGACCGTCACCCGCGGCCGCAGGACCGCCTCGGTGAAGTGTCCGCCGCCGTTCGCCGTCTGCTCCATCGTGCCGGTCGCCGCATCCGCGTAGCCGACGACCACCACGCCCGCGCGGGCGGCCTCGGCGAGGTAGCTGAGCATGTGGCACTGCGAGAGCGCCGCGAGCAGCAGTTCCTCCGGGTTCCAGCGGTCCCGGTCGCCGAAGAACGCCCGGTCCGCCGAGCCCTCCAGCGGGTGCTTGCCCTCGGCGCTGACGACGTGATCGCGCCCGTAGTCCTTGTAGCCGCTGGTCCCGGTGCCGCGATTGCCGGTCCACTGCAGGTCGATCGCGTACTGGTGCTCGAGTCTCATGGTCCGATTCTGACACCACGGTTAGAATCGATCCATCATGACTGACACCCTGAACGCGCCCGTCTACACCGTTCCGCAGGAACGCCGCATCGTCACCGCCGTCCCCGGCCCGGCCTCCCTGGCGCTCCACCAGCGCCGCCTCGCCGTCGTCCCGTCGGGTGTCTCCTCCGCGCTCCCCGTGTACATCGCCCGCGCCAACGGCGCCATCCTGGTCGACGTCGACGGCAACCAGTTCGTCGACTTCGGCGCCGGCATCGGCGTCACGACGGTCGGCCACACCGAGGCCGCGGTCGTCGCCGCCGCCGCCGAGCAACTGCAGGACGTCATCCACACGCTCTTCACCATCACCCCGTACGAGGAGTACGTGCGCGTCGCCGAGCTGCTCGCCGAGCACACCCCTGGCGACCACGCCAAGAAGACCGTGCTCGTGAACTCGGGCGCCGAGGCCGTCGAGAACGGCGTGAAGATCGCCCGCAAGCACACCGGCCGCCGCGCCGTCGCCGTGCTCGACCACGCGTACCACGGCCGCACCAACCTCACGATGGCCATGAACTACAAGGCGGCGCCCTACGCGACCGGCTTCGGCCCGTTCGCCGGCGACGTCTACCACGCGCCCAACTCGTACCCGTACCACGACGGGCTCTCCGGCGCCGAGGCCGCGGCCCGCACCATCGCCTACCTCGAGAAGGTCGTGGGCGCATCCGACCTGGCCTGCCTCGTCGCCGAGCCCATCCAGGGCGAGGGCGGCTTCATGGTCCCGGCCGAGGGCTTCCTCACCGCGCTCCAGGAGTGGTGCACGGCCAACGGCGTCGTCTTCATCGCGGACGAGATCCAGAGCGGCATGGCCCGCACCGGCGCCTACTTCGCGAGCGAGCACTTCGGCCTCGTGCCGGATCTGGTCCTCAGCGCCAAGGGCATCGCCGGCGGCCTCCCCCTCGCCGCGGTCACCGGTCGCGCCGAGATCATGGACTCGGCCCAGCCGGGCGGGCTCGGCGGCACCTTCGGCGGCAACCCGGTCGCCGCGGCCGCTGCGATCGCCGTGTTCGACGAGATCGAGAAGAACGACCTCCTCGCCGAGGGCCGCCGCATCGAGGCCTCGCTGACCGCGGGCCTGCGCGGCCTGCAGGAGAAGTACGACATCATCGGCGAGGTGCGCGGCATCGGCGCGATGATCGCGATCGAGCTCGTGCAACCCGGGACCGCGCAGACCACCAAGCTCCCGAACGCCGACGCCGTCTCGAAGATCGTCGCCTACGCGGCGCAGCAGGGCGTGCTCCTGCTCAACGCCGGCACCTACGGCAACGTGCTCCGCTTCCTCCCGAGCCTCGCCGTCTCCGACGAGCTCATCGCCGACGCGATCTCCGTGATCGACGACGCGTTCGCCGCCCTGTGAGCCCGGCCGTGAGCCCCGCCGTCTTCTCGGGCGCCGAGGCCGTGGAGCTCGCGGTCGTCGAGCGCAGCGGCTTCGTGGAGTCGCGGCACGTCGGCTCGGCCGTCGTGCTCGGCCCGGACGGCGCGATCGCGCGGTCGCTGGGCGCACCGGAGAAGCCCGTCTTCCCGCGATCGACGATGAAGCCGTTCCAGGCCGTCGCGATCCTCGGGGCCGGGGTGGCGCTGGAGGGTGCGCGTGCCGTGCTCGCCACCGCCAGCCACGCGGGCACGCCGGCGCACCTGTCGGTCGTGCGCACCATCCTGGCCCAGGCGCAGCTCAGCACCGACGCGCTCCTCTGCCCGCCGGACTGGCCGCTCGACTCCGCGGCGCGGGACGACGCGATCCGCGCCGGCGAGCAGAAGCAGCCGCTCTTCATGAACTGCTCCGGCAAGCACGCGGCCATGCTTGTCGCCTGCCGGGTCAACGGCTGGCCGCTCGAGAGCTACCTCGACCCGCAGCACCCGCTGCAGCACCACATCCGCGACACCGTCGAGCGCCTCACCGGCGAGAAGGTCGTCGCGACCGGCGTCGACGGCTGCGGCGCCCCCGTGCACGCGATGTCGCTCGTGGCGCTGGCCCGCGGCATCCAGCGCATCGCCACGGCGTCCGACGGCTCGCCGTTCGCGCTCTACCGCAATGCGGCGCTGCTCAAGAACGCGGTACTCGCCGACGGCTGGGCGATCGACGGCCCCGGGCGTGCGAACACCGTGGTGATCGACGAGCTCGGCGTCTTCGCCAAGGGCGGCGCCGAGGGCGTCATGGTCATGGCCGCTCCGGACGGCACCACGGTGACGCTGAAGATGCTCGACGGCAGCCTCCGCGCCGCGACCGTGGTCGGTCTGTCGCTGCTCGCCGACGCCGGTGCGGTCGACCGCGCCGCCGTCGACGCCCTGCTCCCCCGACTCGATCTCGCGGTGCTCGGCCGGGGCGAGCCGGTGGGCGAGATCCGCGCCGCGTACGTCTGAGCGTCCCTCCGCAGTCCCAACGGGTCCGGTAGCGTCGCTGCCGGGCCCGTTCTGCTGTGCGCACCGCGGCCCGGGGCCGCCATACGCCGCCGTCGCTCTGACGATATCCACGTCGCGTGTCGTGTCAGAATGCGGAATCAGCACGGACTGATCGAATTGACTATCGAAATCCTCCGTCGAGGCGGCTAGGGTGAGAGTGAATCACCACGTCGATGTGAGAGGAATCCCATGAAGGTCGCGATCCCCCGCGAGATCAAGAACAACGAGTTCCGGGTGGCGATCACCCCGGCCGGTGTGCACGACCTGGTCGGCGCCGGGCACGAGGTCTACGTCGAGGCGGGCGCGGGCGTCGGCTCCTCCATCCCCGACGAGCTCTACGCGAGCGCCGGCGCGACGATCGTCCCGGACGCCGCGGCGACCTGGGCCGCCGGCGACCTGATCCTCAAGGTCAAGGAGCCGATCGCGAGCGAGTACGGCTACTTCCGCGACGGTCTGGTGCTCTTCACCTACCTGCACCTGGCCGCCGACGAAGCGCTGACGCGCGCACTGATCGCCTCGGGCGTGACCGCGATCGCGTACGAGACGGTGCAGCTGCCGAACCGCTCCCTGCCGCTCCTCGCCCCGATGAGCGAGGTGGCCGGCCGGCTCGCCCCGATCGTCGGTGCGAACACCATGCTCAAGCCCAACGGCGGCCCCGGCCTGCTCGTCCCGGGCGTCCCCGGGACGCACCCCGCTGTCGTCACCGTGCTCGGCGGCGGTGTCGCCGGCACCAACGCCACCTCGGTCGCCGTCGGCCTGGGCGCCGAGGTCACGGTGCTCGACACGAACATCGCCCGCCTGCGGGAGCTGGACGCGCTCTACGCGGGGCGGATCAAGACCATCGCCTCCAACAGCTTCGAGATCGAGAAGGCGGTCGTCGCCTCCGACCTCGTCATCGGCTCCGTGCTCGTGCCGGGTGCCAAGGCGCCGAAGCTCGTCAGCAACGACCTCGTCTCGCGGATGAAGCCGGGCAGCGTGCTCGTCGACATCGCCGTGGACCAGGGCGGCTGCTTCGCCGACTCGCACCCCACGACCCACGCCGACCCGACGTTCACCGTGCACCAGTCGCTGTTCTACTGCGTGGCGAACATGCCGGGCGCGGTGCCCCACACCTCCACCTACGCGCTCACCAACGCGACGCTGCCCTACGCGCGCGCGATCGCGAACCGCGGGTGGCAGGCGGCACTGCGCGCCGACGCCTCCCTCGGGCTCGGTCTCAACGTGCACAGCGGTCAGGTCGTCAACGCGGGCGTCGCCGAGGCCCACGGCCTGCAGGCCGCCGAGATCGCCGAGGCGCTCGTCTAGGACGTGTTGCTAATCGATCGCAGCGGCCCAGCTGCTCTTGGCGCAGTTCACATCATTTGGCACTTCAGATCGTTAGTGTCCCGGTCATCCAGTTCTCGAGGTAGCGCATGACGGTCGGCGCCACCCATTTCCGACTGTCATCCTCGTGGTTCCAGACGTACACGTCGTGAGTCCCGCTGAGAGAAACCGCGAATTGGTCACCGTTGCCCGCGTCAGCGAAGAAGACAAGCCCAGAGAAGGGCATGTAGAGCTTCCGAAAACTATCATCGTTCCGGAAGTGGACATTGTCGTCCGCGATGCGCTGTGTACTCCAAAGCAGGCCCAGCCCGTACTCTACTTCGATGCCGTTCGTCTCAGCCAGCAGTTGCCGGAGATGGTCGGGCAGTCCCTCCCCCAATCTGGCTTCGCACGCTTGGATAGCGTCTGCGGATGCTGGCGGACCGAATGCGGCCTCGCCCCAATGCTGAATTTCCTCCACGAGCATGTCATCAATGATGGTGCACGACTCGTTTCACGCGGTCACCGAAGTGACAGGGGCGATGTACCCCTATGTCGTGGCGCCAAGTTGGCTCGGCGGCCATTGGAGTGTGGCGGCGAGACAGAGGCCGGCGTGATAGTTCCGGGCAGTCTTGTCAGAGCGCATCGCGATCCCGCGCCACTGCTTGAGCTTGTTGAAGCACCGCTCCACAACGTTCCGTCCCCGGTATCGAATCCGCTGGACTTCGCCGAAGTCGATGGGCCGACCAGGTCGATTGCGCCGGTGTGCGATCTGGTCGTCCCTCTCGGGAATCGTCGCAGCGATCCCGTGCCGACGCAGCCATGCTCGGTTTGCTCTCGACGGGTATCCCTTGTCGGCGAGCACGCGATCCGGACGGGTCCGCGGTCGCCCGGCTGCGCCATGCACACGTATCTGCTCGAGCGTGGCAGGCAGCAGGCTTGTGTCCGCGGCCTGTCCCGGTGTTAGGACGAATGCGAGAGCGCGGCCCTTGCCGTCGCAAACGAGATGGGTCTTCGTGGTCAACCCGCCACGGGAACGGCCGATCGCGTGATCAGACGGCTCCGGCCCGAACTTCTTGTAGTTCGACAGTGCCCCCTGTGGCCCGCGGCAGAGTCGCGCCATGCTGATGGACCCGGACGATCGTTGAATCGAGCCAGGCGACCCAGTCAATCTCGCCCGTCTGGTGGGCGAAGGACTGCACCTTCCCGAGCACGGTCGCCCACACCCCTTCCTCGGACCACCGGTTGAAGTTCTTGTAGATCGTGTTCCAATTGCCGAACCGCGCTGGCAGATCTCGCCACGGCGCACCGGTCCGAAACCGCCACGCCGTCGCCTCGACCACCGCGCGACGATCTACTGGCGGCCGACCCGTCGGCTTCGCGCCGGGGAACAGCGGACCGATCAGCGCCCACACCTCATCTGAGATCACATCACGCGTCACGACCCCAAGCCTCACCCGCTCGCCGCCAGATCACCTTTAACAACACGGCCTAGCCGCCGCTCCACGCCGCACCGCTCCGAAGGGAGGGGTTCGCGCCCGGTCCCGGCGCGATCCCCTCCCTTCGCTGCGTTCCGCGGCGTCGCGCGGCGGATCTCCTCCGTTGACAACCGGGCGGACGCGCGTGGCGAACCGAGGAGATTTCGGCGCCGCGGAGAGGAAACGCAGGGAGCGGAGGAGAGTGCTGGGTCGGGGGGAGGGATGTCCTCCGGTGCCGACCGTATGACGGGCCGGGCCGGGCCGGGCTGGGTGCGACCCGGGAGTCAGCTCAGCTGACGTCGAACCACTGGTCGCCGATCTCCACGCGGGTGCCGCGCGTGACGCGGTAGCGGCGGCCGGCCTCGCACTGCCGGGCGGTCGCGCCGAGCGGGCGGGCGATGGTGCCGTTGCCCGAGTAGCGGTCGCAGATCCAGAGGTCGTCGCCCTCCAGGCCGAACTCGAGGTGCGTCTTGGAGACGCTCCGGGCGGGGTCGGAGACCACGACGAGCTGGTCCACCTGCTCCCCCGGCTGCGTGATCGGGCGGCGGCCGACGAGTCCCGAGCCGGACACCGTCACGGTCTCCCCGGTCGAGAAGCTGAGGGTGTACGGCGAGACGGTCGTGGCGACGGGCGGCGCCGTCTCGATCGGGAGCACCGCGATGGCCTCGGTCGGCGGCAGGCCGTCCTCGTCGAGGAAGACACCAGCGACCGCCGGCTTCGGGAGCCGTTCGACGATGGTGGTGTCGGAGGGACGGGGGTCGGCCACCTCGGGTTCACGCACACGCGTCGCGGTCACGGAGCTCCCGCACCGGCCGCAGAACAGCGTCCCCTCGCTCAGCTCGGCTCCGCACACCCGACAGTTCATCGCCCGTCTCTCCTCTCACGCCTTCCTCCACGGTATCCGAGGGAACGCAGCGAGACGGCCGCCAGCACCCTCTTCCAGCGCGTGTCGCGCCGATCGAGCTGTCCGCGCAGCTCGTCGACGGCCTTCCAGACCGAGTCGGCCTCCTCAGGTGTGGGCGCCGTGGGGCTGTAGACGGCCCGGTCGGCGACCTTCGCGAGCGCGGCGGCGCGGGTGCCGCCGATGGTCTGCGCGAACTCGACCCGCGTCGCTGCGGGCGGCGGGTCGTAGCCGTGATCGACCGCGGCGTCGGCGAACTCGCGCCAGCCGCCGACGATCCGCTCCGACGCGGTGGAGGCGGACCTCCGCAGCGCCCGGCGCCGCCACTTCGCGGCGAGGACGGCAAGGAAGGGCGCCGCGAGGACGGCCAGGATCAGGAGGGTCCAGCCGACGACCACGAGGATCGCCAGCAGCGTCTCCACGAGCGGGTTCGGCGGCTGCTGGTCGGTGGTGTCGACCTGCGCCTGCGGAGGTTCGTCGTTCTGCTGCGGGTTCTCGTCGACGGGCGGCTGCACGTTGGTCTGGGGCCGGGAGATCTCGGTCGGCTGCTCCGGCTGCTTGGGCGGGACCGGCCGCACCGGCGGGGTCGGGTCCACCGTCACCCAGCCGTCCGTCGTCTGCACCTCGATCCAGGCGGAGATGTCGGCACCCGTGAGCGTGACCGTCGCGCTGGA
>NZ_MKVJ01000001.1:277462-320703 GCF_001898805.1 Leifsonia sp. 71-9 | reverse complement strand
GCCCGATCCCGTGGCTGATGTAGCCGTCCTGCGCGAGGCCGCGGAGCGCGGCGGCGAGCTTCGCTCCGGCGCCCGTCACGCCGGCGGTGTACTTCTGCAGCACCGACGTGAGCTCGTCCGGCACGACCGTCGGCTTCGGCACCGCGTCGGAGCCCGGCTGGACCTTCTCGAGCTGAGCCGCGGTCAGCGTGGGCTTCACCACGAAGTCGGCGGTGTAGCTGTCCCCCGGCCGCAGCGCCGTGGTGACCGCCCCCGTGCCGGTCACGTCGTTGTAGAAGAACGCTCCGGCCAGGGTCGACGCGTCGCCGCCGGCGAAGGAGATCTGCTGCAGCTGACCGGTGCCGGGCACCCACGGCCCCCGGTAGTCGCGGACCGTGACCGTGAGCGCGCGATCGGTCCCGGTGACGTGCGACTGATCGAGGCGGTACGGGACACGGGTGAAGGAGCCGGAGGCGCTCGTCGACCCGTCGCTGCCCACCGCGTAGGTCACGCCGTCGTAGGTGTCCAGGGTCGCGATCCGCAGGCGCCCGTCCGGCGGGAGCCCGGAGACCGTGAGCATCGGCTCGTCGGCGCGCGGGCTCTCGAGGTAGGCGCGGAACCCGCTGAGCGGGCTGGGATAGGCGCGCGGGTCGAACGGCTGCTCGACGGCCGTGCGCACGACCTGCCGGTCCGCTGCCGGCGGAACGACGGCCGCGGCCGCGATCCCGACGGCCGAGGCCCCGACCAGCATCACGAGCGCACCCACACCGGTGAGCAGCGCGGTCGAGCGTCGTTCGCGCGGGGTCTCGACGGAGAGCCCGCTCTGCTCCCCCAGCGCCCGCAGCGCCGCGGACCGGCGGCGCAGACGGAACCGGATCAGCCAGACCAGCAGGACCGCGAGGAGGCCGAGCACCAGCCAGAGCGGAACCGCCGACGTACCGGGGCCGAGCGCGATGCCGGCGAGCAGGAGCAGCACCGGCGGGAGGGCCGCGGTCTCCGGGATGCGCGCCCGCAGAGCGATGCTCACCGTGACGACCGTGGTCAGCAGGATCAGGATGTACGCGGGGACGAGGAGCGCCTGGTACGACCCGACGGGCACGGAGATGGTGACGAGCTGCTTCCAGCTCAGCCAGGTGGCCTGCACGAGGTCGACGAAACCCGCGCCGGTCGGCAGGACCCCGCCTGCGGCGGTCTCGGCGGCCACCGCCAGCTGCACCCCCGCCCCGAGGTAGACGAGCAGCACGGCGCCGGCCACGACGATGCTGGGCCAGCGGAACACCGCACCCAGCACGGCCACCGCGCCGCCGAGGGCGAGCGTCGCCGCGACGAGCACGACGAACGCCGCCGACTGGTACACCGGCCAGAAGGACCATGCAGCGAGCCCGACGACGGCCAGCGCGATCAGAGTGTCGACGGTCGCGCTGCCCGCGCGCAGCCGGCGCCTCATGTCGCGAGCCGTTTCGCCAGGCTGTGCTTGAGATCCTCCAGGTAGCCGATGGTGAGCACGCTCAGATCGGCCACGCGCCGCAGCGACGGCACCGCGCCCGCGTCGCAGACGATCGCGACCACGTCCACGCCCAGCGGGAAGTGCGCGGCGGCGGCCCGCAGTTGGGCAGCGGTCGGGGCGGAGCCGGCGATCAGGAACGCGATCGACGTCCCCGCCGCCTCGTCCACCGACACCTGCGCCAGCTCCGGCAGCCGGAGGGCCGAGGACGTCGTCTCGACCCCGGCGAGGTCATCCAGCAGCCGCCCGCGGTTGACCGTGCTGAGGCGTCGGGCGCTCAGCACCATCCGCTTCGCGAACTCGGGGGTCGCGGCACTGGCCACGACGGACACCGTGCGCGAATCGAGCATGGCGCGCACGCCGAGCGAGCCGGTCGCGCTGACGGCGAGCTCGAACTCCTCGTCGGAGGCGTAGTCGGCCGCGGACAGGCTCAGGGCGACGAGGAGGTGGCTGCGCCGCGTCTCCTCGAACTGGCGCACCATGTAGCTTCCGGTCTTCGCGGTGCTCTTCCAGTGGATGTAGCGGCGCTCGTCGCCGGGCTGGTACTCGCGCAGTGCGTGGAAGGCGATGTCGCTCGCCGTGAGGTCGCGGGTCGGCGCCCCCTCCAGGTCGCGGATGAAACCGGTGCTCATGCTCGGGATGGCGACCGTGCGCGGATGCACGAAGAGGTCGAGCGAGTCGGCCCAGACCACCTCCCGGCGCAGCAATCCGATCGGGTCGGCCCTGACGGTTCGCACCGGGCCGATCGGGACGATGCCGCGCCGGGCGGTCGGCACGACGAAGACGTCCGAGTGCTCCTCGCCGGCGGAGAGGGCCGGCGAGGCGAACTCGGCGAGCCCTTCGCCGACGGGCACCTCGATCCGCAGGCCGGACTGGCGGCGGCGTCCGGGGTTGCGCACGGCGACCTCCCCCGGCGCGCGGTCGCCGACGACCACCCGGTTGGCGGGCAGCGACAGCCCCACGTCGACGCCGATGCGCCCCGCCAGGTAGCCCGTGGCGATCACGACGAGCGCGACGGCCGTCCAGCCGGCCACGACGGCCTCGGTCCAACCGAACACGTACCCGAGCACCAGGGCGACCACGGCGACCGCACCGAGCGACCAGCCCAGCGGCGTGACCACCGAGCCGACCCGGCGCGCGACCCGGGCGACGGCGCGCCCCGTCACGGCGCTGGTGCGCACGATCCACACGATCGCGTCGGCCATCGCGCCTTCGCGCTCGCCCACGATCCGGGCGCGCGCGTTGGTGAGCTCGGCCTGCGTTCGGGTGACGGTGCTGGTCACACGGCGATCCGGTCACTCGGCGGCGGGACCTCGATGAGCAGCTGGCCGACGACGCTGGACGCCGAGACGCCCTCGAACTCCGCCTCGGGGTCGAGTACCAGACGGTGCGCGAGCACCGGCTCGGCCAGCGCCTTCACGTCGTCCGGCGTCACGTAGTAGCGGCCGTTGGAGGCGGCGAGCGTCTTCGCGGTGCGCACGAGGGCGAGCGCGCCGCGCACACTGACGCCCAACCGGATCTCCTCCGCACCGCGCGTCGCCTCGACCAGGCGGGCGACGTAGTCGTTGATGGTGGCGTCGACGTGCACGCCGCGGGCCATGGTCGCCATCTCCACGACCGTCGCCGCCGAGACGACCTCGGGCACGACGACCTCGTGGGCGCGGTGCTCCGCTCCCTCCAGGATGCGCAGGGTCGCCTCGTGGTCGGGATAGCCGATCGACGCCTTCATCAGGAACCGGTCCAGCTGCGCCTCGGGCAACCGGTAGGTGCCCGCCTGCTCGATCGGGTTCTGCGTGGCGATCACCATGAAGGGCGCCGCGACGGTGTGGCGCACGCCGTCCACCGTGACCTGCTGCTCCTCCATCACCTCGAGGAGGGCGGACTGGGTCTTCGGGCTCGCCCGGTTGATCTCGTCGGCGAGCACGATGTTGGCGAAGATCGGCCCGCGGTGGAAGTCGAACGCGCCGGTGCGCTGGTCGTAGATGTTCACGCCGGTGATGTCGCCCGGGAGCAGGTCGGGCGTGAACTGGATGCGGTTGGTCGAGCCGCGCACGCTCTCCGCGATCGCGCGGGCGAGCGACGTCTTGCCCGTCCCCGGGTAGTCCTCGAGCAGCAGGTGGCCCTCGCTCAGCATCGCCGTCAGCGCCAGGCGGATGACGTGGGACTTGCCCAGCAGCACGCCGTCGATGTTCTGCACCAGCCGGTCGAACACACCCGCGAACCAGGTGGCCTGCTCAGGGGTCATCGTCATGCGCGGGCCTCTCGGGATGGGGAACAGGATGCGGACTGCGGCGAGCCGGTCCGGACATCAGTATGACGCCGCCTCGTCATTGCATGCCCGAAGCGTTGTAGGGGGTGCTGTACGTGTCGCCCGCGTTCCGCGTCACCGAGATGACCAGGGCGGGGTCCGGGTCGGTGCCGGGAGCCTGGCAGCTCGCGGACTCCCCGACCGCGGGCATGTCCGCGTTCGCGCCGCCGCAGCTGTACCGGACGGCCGAATAGCCCGCCCCCGTCGGCCACGCCGTCCAGGTGAACGTGCGGGTCGCGGCGTCGTAGTGCTGACCGCCGATCGCGGTGCTCACGGCGACGCCGAGGGGGAAGCTGTTCGCGGACTGATCGTGGCAGAGCTGGGCGCCGTCGGGGTAGGTCTCGCAGATCTGGGTGATCGTGATCGCGAGGTCCATGCCGTAGTGCGGGCCGTTCGCGCCCGCGGCGATCCGGTTCGTGGAGGTCAGGACGCCGCTGTCGATCGCGCTCCCGCCCGAGGTCAGCGTGTACGACACCGTCGACGTCGTCCCGCTGCCGGCCGCGTAGGCGACGGTCCCGATGGAGAAGTCGAACAGGCCGGTCGCGCTGGTCGTCAGGGACGGGTCGACCGCGACGTCGGACACCTGGCCGGGCGCGCGGCGCTGGGTGGCCGTGACGACGGGGCTGGCCGTGCACCCCTGACCGTTGTACGCGTACACGACGAAGTTGTACGTCTGGTTCGGCTGCAGCCCGGAGAAGTCGACGCTGCCTCCCTGCGTCTTCTTGAACGACCCGGAGGGCGGGTCGACGTGCAGGACCGGGCTGCCGTTCTCCACCCCGGTGACCGTGCAGCTCGGCTGGGCGCCGCCCTGGTAGACGCCCGCGAAGTACGCGACGATCGCCCGGCCGTTGTCGCTGAAGACGCCGGGCCAGCTGAGCGTGGCCGTGCTGCCGTCGGCCGTGTTCGGCGACGCGACCGGCGCCACGGCCGTGACGAGCGGCGCTCCCGCCGGGACGCCGCTGCTCTGCGTCTGGTTCCAGGTGGTGCGGCCCTGGTAGAACTCGTTCCGCGAGGCGACCGTGATGCCCACGGAGATCCCGTTGGCCAGCGTCGCGTCGGTCACGTTGAGCGCGTACGCGGTGCCGACGGCGTCCGATCCCGAGACCTGCAGCGAGCTGGCCACGCCGCCCACCGTCACCAGGTACGACGTGATCGGGCTGGCGCCGGCCGCGTTGGCGGGTTTCGTCCACGTGACGCGCAGACCGTTGTTCAGCGCGGTCGCCGCCACCCCGGCGGGAGCGTTCGGCACCACGTCCGACCACGTCGCCTCGGCGTAGGGGGTCGGGTCCGAGAGGCCGAGGGCGTTGCGCGCGCGCACGCTTAACCGCACGGCGTTGTCCGGTCCGTTGCCCGGCGTCTGGATGGCGCAGGAGGTCGTGGTGCACGTGGTGGTCGCCAGCGTCGCGCCGCTGGCGGCGGCGGTCGTGGTCACCTCGAAGCCGGTGATCGCCGCGTTGTTGAACGCCCCCGGGATCCAGCTCACCGTGAGGCTGCGGTCGCCGATGGCCGTGATCTGCACGTTCGACACCGGCGACGGGCGGTCCTGCACGGAGATCGTGATGGTGCCCCAGGTGTAGCGGTCCGGGTCGCCGGTGGCGTCGGCGACCTCGTACTGCAGCGTGGTGTCCGCCGGTGCCGCCGTCGTCGACACGGTCACGTCCAGCGTCGCGTTGTCCGCGCTCGGGACGATGCTCACCCCGCTCGGGAGGGCGCCGCCGAGGCCGCGCACCGCGACGACCCGCAACGGTTTGCCCGGGAACGGGTTGGTCGCGGCGTCGTTGGCGAGCACGTCGACCCGCGTCGTCTGACCGCGCGGCGCGATCACGCGATCGGGCTGCGGGCTCGCCAACGGCCGGGTCGAGGGCACCACGTTGATGTCGATGCGCCCCGCCTGCCCGGCGTTGACCGCATCTTTGACCCCGATGGAGATCGACGGGGTGGATCCCTTCTGCGCGCCGGCCGCGACCGCGACCGTCAGCTTCTGGCCGCTCAGGGAGGTCGTGACGCCGGCGGGCTGCGGATCCTGGACCGAGTAGGTGAGCTCGCCCTGGTCCTTCGCATACGGGTAGCTCGTGAGCTTGGTCAGGTCGATCGTCTTGCTCTGGCCCGGCTCGAAGTCGATCAGTGCACCCGTGAACACCGGCGGCTGGTTCTCGCGCGGCGTCACGTCGATCGGGAGCACGATCGTGGCGACGTTGCCCTGCGGATCGGTCGCGCTCGACCCGTCCGTCACCTGGAACGAGATGGAGGCCGGGCCGAAGTACCGCGCCGACGACGTGTACTGCAGGGTGTCGCCGCTCACCACGAGGTCGTCGCCGTTGGCGTGGGTCGCCCGGACGGTCGCCGCGTCGGTCAGCCGCACCTTGCGGCCGCCCACCGCCACGATGTAGTCGTTGAGCCGGATGGTGAGGGTCTTCTCGCTGACGACCGAGAGCTTCGGCGCGCCGCGCTTCACCTGCGGGAGCGCGTCGTCGTACCCGGGCACGTGCACGAAGCCGTACGCCACGACGGAGGTGTCCTCGGGGTTCGCGACGGCGAACGGGATGATCTGGCTCTTGGCGCCGATGGTCACCCGCACGCGCTTGCCCGCGGTGACCTGGGCGCTGTTCCCGTAGCCGGGGACGACCGACAGCTTCAGGGTCGAGACGGCCCCGTCGGCGAAGAACACGTTCGCCAGGACGTTCACGTCGACGTGGTCCTTGCCCAGGATGTCGGAGAGGCCGAGCGTCGTGTCGTCCACGAGCGGGCGGGCGGGCGGCGCGTTCGCGTCCACCGTCACGCGGAGGAACGCCTGGCTGGTCCCGCCGCGCTCGTTCTGGATCGTGTAGAGGAAGCCGTAGACGCCCTCCTTCTCCGGAGCCGAGACGACCACGATGTCTCCCGAGACCTTGGCCTTCGCCGTGCCGTCGAGGGAGGTGACCCCCGTCACCGCCAGCGGGCTGCCGTCCGGGTCGCTGTCGTTGGCGAGCACCTGGACGCTGAGGGTCTTGCCGGGGCGCGTGGTGACGTCGTCCTCCACCGCCACGGGGTTGCGCGCGCCCTCGACCCGCGCGGCGATGCCGACGCGGACGGTGCCGGTGGCGCGCGCGCCGAGCGCATCGACCACTGCGTACGTGAAGGTGTCGGTCCCGGCCGCGTAGTCGCCGGCCTGGAAGTCCATCCAGTCGGGGCCGGAGGCGATCACCGCGCCCTTCTGCGGGTTCGTCTCCTGGCCGATGAACTGCACGGAGTCGCCGTCGGGGTCGATGCCCGAGAGCGGGATCGTGATCCGCACCACGTCGCCGGCGAGGACGCGGGCCGTCACCGTCTTGGGCACGGGCGGGTTGTTCGTGGCCGCGTCGCGCTCGCGCACGGCGATCGTGACGTCGGCCGTCGCCCATTGGCCGTCCTCGCCGACCACCTTGTACGCGGCGGTGTAGTTGCCTGGCTTGGTCGGCGCCAGGTAGCGCAGGTGGTCGCCGCTGGCGAAGAGGAGGCCGGCGCCCGCGGGGAGCGGCGCCGCGAGGGTCGGGTCGAGGGTGAGCTTGTCGCCGTCCGGCTGCACGTCGTTCGCCAGCACCGGGATGTCCACCACGTCGCCGACCCGCACCGCCACCGAGTCGGGCGCGGCGATCGGGGGCTGATGCACCGTGAGCGGCGGCAGCTGGACGACCGTGACCGTGCCCGTGGTGTCGGCGAGCCCGTTGCTGAGGCGGTAGTGGAAGTCGACCGGGCCGGCGAGCGGCCGGCTCAGCGTGACCCGGAGCGTGCGCTGCTGCAGCACCTGGACGTGCACGCCTGTGCTCGCCTCCGGCTCGCTGACGCCCGTCACCAGCAGCACGCCGCCCGACGGGTCGATGTCCGTGGCGAGCACGTCGACATCCTGCGTCGCCTGTTCGCGGATGAAGGCCGTGTGCGGCACGGCGATGGGCGCGGTCTTCGCACCGGGCGGCGCCTTGACCTCCACCCGGACCAGCCCCGTCGTCGTGACCACGCCGTCCGTCACCGAGTACTCGATGTTGTGGGTGCCGGGCTGATCGGAGTCGAACCGGAACGTGCCGCCCTGATAGTCCGGGGTGATCGTGGCGTCCGCCTTCGTGGGCACCGTCGCCAGCCGCACCGTGCCGTTGCCGCCGCGCACATGGTCGAGCGGCTGGATGGTCACCTCCTGGCCCTCGTACGCGAGCACGGCGAACGGATCCGCGATGATCGGCACCTGGCCGGGGGCGCGCACGGTGACGGCGAGCAGGCCGGTGCCCTCCGCGCGGCCGTCGGAGAGCACGAGCGCGACGTCCTTGAGGTCGCCGCCCTCGCCGTGGTCGGAGAACGCCACCTGGCCCTGCGGGGTGAAGGTCACGGTGTCCGGAGCCGGCACCGTGGCGCCGGCGAGGTAGAACGAGTCGCCGTCGGGGTCGTAGCAGTCCCCCAGCACATCGGAGGTCACCCGCCCGCCGGTCTGGACGACGGCCTTCGCGTTGCGCACGCAGACCGGCGGCGAGTTCTCCTGCGGCCCGCGCACGGTGACGGTCACGTGCGCGGTGGCGGTCCCGCCGCGCCCATCGGAGATGGTGTAGTCGAACGCGATCGCTCCGCTCGCGGTGTCCGGCAGCGAGATCTGCAGCTGCTGGTCGGCGTTGGTCAGCTCGATCGTGCCCTGCTGGTCCGGGATGGCGGTGAAGGAGTCGATCGTGAGCACGTCGCCGTTGGGGTCGTAGTCGTTGAGCAGCACCGGCAGCGGGGTGACACGCCCCGGACGCGCGCCGAACTGGTCGTCGACCGCGACGGGAGGCTGCTCCTGCTTCTCGAACTGCGGCGCGGTGTCCTGCTTCGACTGGTCGACGAGCTCCTGCGTCGTCTTCTTCGCGACCAGCTCGTCCCAGTTGTCGATGCGCGTGTTCCCGCTCTGCACGGCCCAGGAGACACCGGACCGGGTGTCGTTCAGCACGGCGCGGTCCCCGTTCACCCGGAAAGCGAGCGTCGCGCCCGACGGCACGTCACCGAGGGCCGACCGCTCCCCCGTCCCCGAGGCCCCGCACGAACGCCAGGCGGTTCCGTCGTTCCAGCCGGCGTACGTGCAGTCGCCGACCGTCACCGGCGCGGCCGCAGCGCCGGACGCGGCGGAGAAGGGCGTGGAGGCCGCGGTCCCGTCCAGGGGCACTCGGACGACGCCGCTCGCGGTCCCGATCCAGACCGCATCCCCCGTCGCGGAAGGCTGCTGCAGCACCGGATCCGCGTTCTGGCCGAGGCGGGACGACAGGCTGACGGAGCGTCCGTCGATCCAGAGCCGCCGCTCGTCCGGATCGAGGAGGGCCCAATGGCCGGCCACCGTGGTGAGCGAGACGTTCGCGCCGTCGCCGCTCGTCGCCACCTTCGTCGTCGTCGTCGACGGCTCGCTCCCGCTCAACTGGATCCGCACGACGGAGCGCGTCGACGGCTGATAGGTCACGAGGGCGCCGGACGGGTCCATCGCCGCGACGGTGCGTCCGCCCAGATCGACCGTCGCGGCCGAGCCGGAGTTGAACTGGTCGAGCTGGCCGACGCTCGTCAGCCAGAGCTGGCCGGTCGTCTGGGACAGCAGCGCCACCCGGTCGCCTGCGAGGAACACCTCCGGCGACCGCGGCGGCAGCGCCACGGATTTGCCGGCCTCCGCGGTCGCGGGGTCGACCACCGAGACCGTGTTGGCCTCCCGGTCGATCAGCAGGACGTTCTCGCCGTCCTGCACCACCTCGAGCGCCTCGCCGGTGCCCGCCACGACCGAGTTGAGCTTGTCGATCTCGGTGTTGGCCCGGCCGAGCGCCTTCTTCGCGTCGCTGGCCACCCAGACCGACGCGTCATCGAGCTGGAGGTGCTGGGCGCTGTAGCCTCCCGAGACGACCGCCAGCGTGGTGACGAGCGCCGCGACCACCGTTCCGCTCAGCGCGGTGGCGGCGATCGACTTGTGCGCTGCGACCCACGTCCAGGCGGCGCCCAGCCGGCTCACGACCCGCCGCCCCGTTCGACGCACTTCTCGCCGCTCGGCGACCCGGTCTTGCCGTCGCGGTTCACCGTCACGGTCACGCAGACCGTCTGGCCGGCCCGCGCGTCCACCCGGAACTCGGAGGTGCGCTGACTCGCGGGCGGCTGATCGTCGACCGTCACCTGGTACACGTCGCCGGACTGCAACCCGGGATCGCTCCAGCTGAAGACGATCGTGCTGCCGTCGACCCGGCCGCTGAGATCACGGACGGCGGGGATGCCGTCCGAGGCTCCGGCCCGGACGAGCACGATCGAGGCGATCACCCCGAGGACCACGACGAGCGCCGCGCAGGCGACCAGCGAGTAGACGAGCGCCCGAGGCGCACGCGCCGGCGCCACCGGGCCGGTGCCGGGCGCACTCCCCGCGCTCTCCCGCACGATCGTGCGGGTCGGCGACCGCGTCGCCGCGGTCGCCGCCGGGGCACGCCGCCGGCGGCGGGTCGAACCGGCCGGGTCGACCGCGACCACGCCCTTCACCCGCGTACGGTCCTCCGGGTCGACGGCGGTCGCGCGCGCCCAGTCGTCGGTGGCGACCTCGACCGGCGTCTGCGGGAGTCCGAGCTCCTGCTCCACCGCCTGCAGCTCGCGGACGAACTCGAGCGCCGACCGCTGGCGCTGGGACGGCTTGCGCGCCATCGACCGCAGCAGCACCTGCTCCAGCCGCGGCGGCACGTCCGGCCGGTCGATGGGCTGCGGGCGCCCCTTGGTGATGCGGTGGATCAGCTCGGCGGAGGTGTTCTCCTTGCCGGGGACCTCGAACGGCGATCGGCCGGCGATCAGCGAGTAGACGGTCGCCCCCAGCGACCACACCTCGCTCGCGATCGTGCCGCTGGTCTCGTCGAGCAGCACCTCGGGCGCGGACCACGGGATCGAGAGGCCGATCGCCTCGGTGACGTCGGCCTCGCTCAGCGTCGCCGCGATGCCGAAGTCGCTCAGCACCGGGTGGCCGTAGGCCGTGCTGAGGATGTTGGAGGGCTTGATGTCGCGGTGCAGCACGCCGGCGCGGTGCGCCGTCTCCACCGCGCTCGCGATCCGCACGCCGACGTTGAGCGCCTCGGCGACCGGGAGGGGCTCGCTGCGGTAGCGCTGCCCGATCGCGGACGAGCACAGCTCCATGACGAGGTAGGGACGACCGTCCCCGGAGACGCTCGCCTGATAGACCGTCAGGATCGACGGATGCGTGCTGAGCTGGGCCATGAGGTTGGCCTCGGCCTGGAACATCTGCTTGACCTGGCTCGTGACGACCTCGGCGAGCATGACCTTGATCGCGACCTGCCTGCGGGGCATGTTCTGCTCGTACAGGAACACGTCGGCGAAGCCGCCGGACCCGAGCACCCGGACGTACGAGAAGCCGGGGAGGTTCGGCGGCTGGGACGGCAAACGCCGGGCCACGGGCTCCTCCGTTCCGCGTCGACAACGTTCGCGGACGCGAGCGTTTCCCAATTGTAGGCAGCGCCAGAGGGCCGTCAGCAGGCTGCGGCCCGTGCGCGACGACGGCGCGCACCCCCACTCCGGGGGTCACGCGACGGGGTCAGTGGCGGCGGGCCGCCCGCCGGGACGAACCCTCGCGGTGCGCACCGCTCTCCGGGGTCGCGAGCACGTCGACGACGACGACCGTCACATTGTCGCGACCGCCGTTGCCGAGGGCCGCGTCCATGAGCTGCTGGGCCGCGTCCAGCGGGGAGGATCCCTCCCCCAGGAAGTACCGGATGCCGTGCTCGGTGAGCTCCTTCGTCAGCCCGTCGGAGCAGACGAGGAGCCGGGAGCCGGCGACGATCGGGAAAAGGAAGAAGTCGGGGACCGGGTCCTCGTTGAAGCCCACCGCGCGGGTGATCACGTTGCTGTGCGGGTGCACCTCGGCCTCGGCCGGGGTGATGGCACCCGCATCAAGGAGCTCCTGGACGATCGAATGGTCGACGGTCAGCTGCTCGAGCGTGCCGTCGCGATAGCTGTAGACCCGCGAGTCGCCGATGTTGAACACCAGCCAGTAGGGCGATCCGTCGACGAGCGTGAGCGCGAGTCCGGTGACGGTCGTCCCGGTGCCGAGGTCGGTGTGCCCGACGCCGCGGCCCATGTCGCCCACCGCGGAGCGCAGCGCGCCGGTCAGCGACTCCTCGCCGACGAACTCGCTGGAGACCTGCTCGGCGAGCCGGGTGACGACGGCGGACGAGGCGAAGTCCCCCGCGGTGTGGCCGCCCATCCCGTCGGCGACGGCGAAGATCGGCGAGCGGGCGAGGAGGCTGTCCTCGTTGACGCTGCGCCGGTACCCCTTGTCGCTCAGCGCCGCCCAGGCGAGGCTGATGCGCGCGTCCGGGTTGCCGGGCACGGCCACGGTGTGGCGCCTGTTGCTGCGACCGATCTGGGTCACTCGCGTCCCTCTTCGTCTCGGTGCCCGTCCGTGCCCCCAGTGCCCCCCGGCGCGGCGGTGATCTCGATGATATTACCGTCGCCGATCTCGACGGTCGCGCCCGCGAGGGCCACCGTCGACTCGCCGGGCCGCAGGCGGAGTCCGGCACCCCCGGCCGCGACCACGCGCGTCCCGTTGGTGGAGCGGAGGTCGGTGACCACCACGGCGTCCCCCGATTGCTCGATCCGGACGTGCGTGCCCGACACCTCCTGCGTCGCCGAGACGACCCGGACGAGGCGCGGCGTCACGCCCGACTCGACGCGTGACGGCGAGGGGTGCCGACCGAACACGATGGGGACGTCGAGCGGCAGGATGTCCCCCGCTCCGAGCCGGACCGCGAAGGCGGCCGGGGCGGGCGGGAGTACCAGCGGTTCGGTGGCGGGCAGCGCGGCCTCCACCGCCGGGAACGTCAGGGCGTCCGGCGTGTCGCGGCCGGATCGGGGCGCCTCGATGTCGACGGCGCCGGGCAGCTCGTGGGCCACCGGGAGCTCCGGCACGGGAGGGACCTCACCGCCGGCCAGCGCGACCGGCGATACCGCGGGGGTCACCGCGTGCCCGAACAGGCTTCCGCCGCGCTGCGGGATGATCGTCTCTCCCGCTGCCGCATCGGGCTCGGCGGCCGCAGCGGGCTGCGGGCGCACCGCGGCGTCCGGCTCCGGGACGGCGCTCCGCTCCACCCGCTCGATGGGCGAGAGGGACCAGGTCAGCAGCTCGCCGTCGACGACGCCCAGGCCGACCGGCAGGGAGCCGATGGACAGCCGCGCCACGGGGCCGGTCGGCGCGTCGTCGGCGCCCAGCACGAGACCGGTCACGCTGCGGAACTCGGCGAGGACCCACGGTTGTACGCCCGCGGATGCGAACCGGCGGGAGCCGCCGACGGAGAAGATGTCGATCGCGGCCGATCCGCGCACCACGGCCGTCACGACGACGTCGCCGGACGGGCCGGGCCGGCCGATCTCGGCGACGGCGAACGAGCGGACACTGTCGGGGCCGGCCAGCGGGAACGCCCCCACCACGGACTCGATGGTCGCGAGCTCGGATCCGGCGAGCCACCAGACGGTGTCGATGATCTGGTCGGAGACGGTGCTCTCCACGGCGGCGACGAAGCGGCGCCCGGCGATCAGGAGCCAGCGGGAGGGGCCGGCGGTGGGCGCGTAGCGGACGTAGCCGTTCGCGGCATCGGCGGCGCGAGCGTCGGCCGACGTCGGATCGGAACTCACGCGGCGCCCCCTTCTCGTCGTCACGGCGGCCGCCTGCCGCGGCGGCCTATCCGAGTGTAGTCGTCGGAGCGAGGCGGAACGGGGTGCCGGGGCACGTCACGTCCCTGTCGGGGTCGGCGACGGTGCGCCGGACGGTCCCGGGAAGCACGGCGGGGTCGGTCGAGACCACCACCCGGCCGTCCGCGTTGACGAGGACCAGCGGCACCCCGGTCGCCAGCAGTCCGGGCAGCAGCTCGTGCTCGAGGCGCTTGACGAAGACGTCGACGCCGACGACGCCGATCATCCCGCCCTCCCGTTCCACCGGAGCGGTCACCGTGACGATGTAGTCGCACGTGCACAGGTGGTCGACGTACGGACCGGTCACGTGCGTCCGATGGGTGGACTGCGGGACACGGTACCACTCCAGCGAGCGGAAGTCCCGCAGATAGTCGGTGTAGGAGCGCGTGCCGAGGTCGAGCTTCGTCGGCCCGGTCGTGGCGCCGTAGACCGGGTTCTCCTCCAGCGGCCCGAGCCACCAGGAGAAGTGGACGGCGTCGGTCCCGGTCAGCTCGGGCGCCGCGATGAACCCGGCCCCGATGACGAGGGCCGCCGGATCGTCCAGCTCGGGCAGCACGAGGGCGCCGACGGCCGCGTCGAGGGCCGCCGTGGTCGGCCGCTCGGGCGTGGCGGCGAGCACCGCGTCGCGCCAGCGCCCCAGCGTCTGCTGGAGGCGGGAGAAGAGGTCGCCGACGTGCTGGGCCGCGGCGGCGAGGTCGGGCGAAGGCTCAGGCATCGGCCACACCGCCCCGCTCCAGGCGGGCCTTCGCCGCGAGCAGCCACTCCGTCACCGACGAGACCAGGTCGGTCACCGCCTCCCGGGCGCCGTCCCGATCGCTCTGGGCGACGGCGCGGGCGACGGCTCTCATCGCGAGGACGGCGCGCTCGCGCGGGGCGGCGTCGTACAGGCCGATCCAGAGCAGCGGGCCGTACTCGGCCTGGAGGCGGATCTGCTCGCGCACCAGCCGGGCGGACTGGCTGAGCACGGCGAGCTCGAGGAGGAAGCCGCCGGCGTTGCGCCGGGCGTCGGCGGGCGTGCCGAACGATGCAGCGTCGAGCCAGCCCGCGAGGCGCTCGCCGTCGGCGGCCGTTGCCCGCTCGGCCGCCCGGTCTGCGCAGCCGGCGGCGATCGCCGTCACGTAGACGCCGAGGTCCGCGAGCTCGACCTGCGAGAGGCCGTGGAGGCGCGCGGAGAGCAAGGCGTCTTCGCCGCCGTCCGGAGCGACGACGAAGCTCCCGCCGTCGCGGCCCCGGCGCGTGTCGACGAGCCCGGCCTCCCGGAGCATCCCGAGGCCCTCCCGCGCCGTCACGAGGGCGACGCCGAAGCGGCGCGCGAGCTCGGCCTCGCTCGGGAGGCGCTCCCCCGGCACGAGCACGCCGAGCACGATCGCATCGGCGATCCGCCGCGACACCTGCTCGGCACGGCCGACATCGGCGAGCTGCGCGAACACCGCATCGCGGGCGCCCGGGGACACCCGTGCGGGCCCGGTCGTCCCGGTCGGGTCGGTCGCGCTGGTCACCCGCCCACGATATCCCGCCGCAATCATTCGGTATAGGATGAATTCACGATCGCGGCGCACGGGAGCGCCCGGCAGCGGAACGGAGCGCAGCATGGCCGACGGAGTCCTCGCCGGAGTGCGCGTCGCGGATTTCTCCCGCGTGCTCGCCGGCCCCTACGCCACGATGATGCTCGCCGACTTCGGCGCCGACGTCGTGAAGATCGAGAGCCCCGCGGGCGACGACACCCGGGCCTGGCGCCCTCCCGTCGACGCCGCCGGCGAATCCACGTACTTCGCCTCGGTCAACCGCAACAAGCGGTCGGTGGTGTGCGACCTGCGCACGGAGGCGGGGCTCGCGGACGCCCGTCGGCTCGCCACGACCGCGGACGTGATCGTCGAGAACTTCCGTCCGGGTGTGATGGAGTCGTTCGGGCTCGACGAGGCGTCGTTGCGGGCGGAGAATCCGGGCGTGGTGTACTGCTCGATCACCGGATTCGGACGGGAGGCCGGCGCCGCCCTGCCCGGCTACGACCTGCTCGTGCAGGCCGTCGGCGGGCTGATGTCGATCACGGGTGCACCAGAAGGAGAGCCCAGCAAGGTCGGCGTGGCGCTGGTGGACATCCTCACCGGCCAGAACGCGCTCGCGGGCATCCTGCTCGCCCTGCGCTCCCGCGACGAGACCGGGCGGGGATCCCGGGTCGACGTGGACCTGCTCGGATCGCTGCTCGCGGCCCTGACGAACCAGGCGTCCAGCACCCTCGCGACCGGGACCCCGCCACCCCGCCTCGGGAACGCGCACCCCAGCATCGCTCCCTACGAGCTGTTCCACGCGGCCGACCGGGAGCTCGTCGTCGCGGTCGGCAACGACCGGCAGTTCGCCGCCTTCGCCGCGACGATCGGCCTCCCCGCGCTCGCGAGCGACGACCGCTTCGCGACGAACGAGGCCCGCGTCGGGCACCGCGCCGCACTGCGGTCGCTCCTGGAGCCCGCACTCGCCGAGCGCCCCGCCGCGGACTGGGTCAGCGCCTTCGGCCGCGCGCGCGTGCCCGCCGGCCTGGTCAACTCGGTCGCCGAGGCGTTCGCCTTCGCCGACTCCCTCGGGCTCTCCCCCACGGTCGAGACCCGCGACCCGGCCTCCGGCCGCAGCAGCCGCCAGCCCGCGACACCGATCCGGCTCGACACCGCCCCGGCCGTCCATCGGACGCCGCCGCCCCTGCTCGGCGAGCACGAGCCGTACTGGCGCGACGACGCGCCCGCCCCGACCACGACGCCATCCACCACCGACGATAGGGACACACCGTGACCGCATCCTCCCTCGACGAGGCCTTCAGCATCGACCACCTGCTCAGCGACGAGGAGCGCGGCTGGGCGGCGAAGGCGCGCACGTTCGCAACCGACCGCATCCGCCCGGTGATCGAGCAGGACTTCGAGGACAAGCACTTCCGCCGGGAGCTCGTCGCCGAGCTCGGCGCCCAGGGCTTCCTCGGCATGCACCTGACGGACGAGGGCTGCGCCGGCGCCGGCGCGGTCAGCTACGGCCTGGTCTGCCACGAGCTCGAGGCGGCCGACAGCGGCTGGCGCACCTTCGTCTCGGTGCAGGGCTCGCTCGCGATGAGCGCGATCTCGAAATTCGGCTCCGACGAGCAGAAGGCCGAGTGGTTGCCGCCGATGGCGCGCGGCGAGCGGATCGGCTGCTTCGCCCTCACCGAGCCCGACGGCGGGAGCGATCCGGCGGCCATGACCACCCGAGCGCGGCGCGACGGCGACGACTGGGTGATCACCGGCGTCAAGCGCTGGATCGGCCTCGCCGCCCTCGCCGACGTCGCCGTGGTCTGGGCGGCGACCGAGGACGGCGTGCGCGGGTTCCTCGTGCCGACGACCACGCCCGGCTTCTCCGCCACCGCGATCGACGGCAAGCTCTCGATGCGCGCCTCCGTGCAGTGCGACGTGGTGCTCGACGAGGTGCGCGTGCCCGCGTCCGCGCAGCTGCCCGGCGCCCGCGGGCTGTCCGGCCCGTTCTCCTGCCTCAACGAGGCCCGCTACGGGATCGTCTGGGGTGCGATGGGTGCGGCCCGCGACTGCCTGGAGGTGTCGATCGCGCGCGCGACGGCGCGTCAGGTCTTCGGCCGCCCGATCGGCGCGACCCAGCTCATTCAGGAGAAACTCGCGAACATGCTCGTCGAGTACGAGAAGGGCGTGCTGCTCGCGCTGCACCTGGGGCGATTGAAGGAGGCGGGTCGCCTCACGCCCACCCAGATCAGCGTGGGCAAGCTCAACAGCGTGCGGGAGGCACTGGCGATCGCACGGGAGGCGCGCACCATCCTCGGCGGGGACGGCATCACGAACGCGTTCCCGGTCATGCGCCATATGGCCAACCTCGAGTCGGTGCGCACCTACGAGGGCACGGACGAGATCCACACGCTCGTGCTCGGGCGTGCGCTCACCGGTCTGGCGGCCTTCGCATGAGCGCCGCGGTCGAGACGGTCGACGCCGCGGCGACGGCCGCGACCGTGGCCGCCCGCTCGGTCACCACGCGCGCCGAGCGCGCGGGCTGGCTGGAGGCGCTCACCCTCGAGCTGGAGGCCGACCGCGCGGAACTCGTGCGCATCGCCGCCGCCGAGACGGGGCTCTCCGACACTCGGCTCGACGGCGAGGTCACCCGCACGGCGGCGCAGCTGCGGTTCTTCGCCGACGTCGTGCGCGAGGGCGGCTACCTGGAGGCGACGCTCGACTCCCCCGATCCCGCGCTCATCCCGCCCCGGCCGGATCTGCGCCGCATGCTGCGCCCGCTCGGCCCGGTCGCGGTCTACACGGCCTCCAACTTCCCGTTCGCCTTCTCCGTGCTGGGCAACGACACCGCCTCCGCCCTCGCGGCCGGCTGCCCGGTGGTCGTGAAGGCGCACCCCGGCCACCCGGAGCTGTCCCGCCGCACCGCCGAGCTGGCGCAGACCGTGCTTCCTGCCGGGATGTTCACGCTCGTCGAGGGGATGGACGCGGGCGTCGCGCTCGTGCAGCATCCCGCGATCGCGGCGGCGGGATTCACGGGTTCGGAGCGCGGCGGCCGGGCGCTCTTCGACCTCGCCTCCGCACGGCCGAGGCCCATCCCGTTCTACGGGGAGCTCGGAAGCATCAACCCGGTCGTCGTCACGCCGGCCGCGGCCGCCGTGCGCGGGCCGGAGATCGGCGCGGGCCTGGTCGGCACGTTCACGCGAGACGCCGGGCAGTACTGCACCAAGCCCGGGCTCGTCTTCGTGCCGGTCGGCGGCGCTGTCGAGGACGCCGCGCGGGAGGCCCTCCGTGACGCACCGTCGTCGCGGCAGCTGACGGCCGGGATGACCGACGCGTTCTCCACCGGCGTCGAGGCGTTCGGCGATCTGCCGGGCGTCGAGGTCGTGCGCGGCACGGCGGGCTCGGCGGGCGAATCCGCGCCGGCACTCGTCCTGACGGACGCGGGCACCTTCCTCGCCCACGCCGACGCGTTCCTCGCCGAGTGCTTCGGCCCGGTCAGCGTGGTCGTGCGCTACCGGGATGCGGAGCTGGACGCCCTCGTCGGCGCACTGGAGCCCTCGCTCACCGCGACCATCCACCGGGCGCCCGGCGAGGACGTCAGCGCGCTGGCCGCGTCGCTCGGCTGCATCGCCGGTCGTCTCCTGTTCGACGGCTGGCCCACCGGAGTGGCCATCGGCTGGGCGCAGCACCACGGCGGCTCCTGGCCGGCGACGACCGCCTCCGTCCACACCTCCGTGGGGGCGACGGCGATCCGGCGCTGGCTGACCCCGATCGCCTATCAGGACGCGCCGCAGGAGGTGCTGCCGCCCGAGCTCCGCGACGGCAACCCGCTGGGCATCCCGCGCCGCGAGTCCTGACCGGCCGTTCCAGCCACGACGAGAGGTCGCGTCCCGCTCCGCCGAGGCAGGAGCGGCGGGACGCGACCTCTCTGCGCGTCAGGCCCGCGGAGCCCCGGTGCCGGAGCGGTGCGCCCGCAGCAGTTCGGCGACCCGGATCGCGTCGCCCTCCGGCGCGTCGGACTGGCGGTCCGGCCGCGCGATCACGAGGTACAGGCCGCCCGAGACCGCCACGATCCCGAGGCCGATCAGCACGATCCAGTCGTTGAAGACGTTCCCGGTCGCGGTCGGCCAGGCGAGCAGGAGCATCGCGCAGACGCCGTAGAGCAGGGCGATCGCGTTGACGACGACGCCCGCGCGGCCCAGCGAGAACGGCCCCGCGGGCCGCCACCCGCGCAGCCGCTGGCGCAGCGACGCGAGCACCACCGACTGGAACGCGACGTAGATGCCCAGCACGGCGAACGCGGTCACCTGCGTGATCAGGCCGTCGGGCCCGAGGTAGACGATCAGACTGATGATCACCGGGATCGAGCAGGCGACGATCAGCGCGTTGACCGGCACCTTGCTGCGCGGGGACACCTTGGCGAGCCAGCGGTGCGCCGGCACCATCCCGTCGCGCGCGAACGAGAACAGCAGGCGGCTCGCAGCGGCCTGGAGGCTGAGCACGCAGGAGAGGAAGGCGGTCACGGCGACGACCAGGAAGATCTTCGCGCCGACGGGCCCGAGCGAGGATTGCAGGATCTCCGGGATGGGGTCCACATCCTGACCGGCGACGATCTTCTGCAGGTCAGGAGCGGCGAGCACGTAGCCGCCGAACGCGAAGAGCGCCGAGACGCCCCCGACGAGGATCGTCATCATCATGGCGATCGGGATGCGCTTGGCCGGGTTCGCCACCTCCTCCGCCACGTCGCCGCACGCCTCGAACCCGTAGAAGAGGAACAGCCCCGCGAGCGCCGCCCCGAGGAACGCGGCGAGGTACGAGCCGTCGCCCTGCACGCCCATCGAGTCGAAGAAGACGGAGAACTCCTGCTTGCGCTGGAAGATCAGCAGGTAGAGGCCGACCGCGATCACGCCGACGAGCTCGGCCGCGAGGCCGATCCTCGCCACGGTCGCCAGCGTCTTGGTGCCGGTGAAGTTCAGCGCCAGCGCCACGATCAGCAGCAGCACGGTGAGTCCGAGCGTGATCTCCTTGGTCACCGGGAGGCCGAACAGGCTGGCGAGGAACCCGCTGCCGTACGACGCGACGGCGGTGATCGTCACGATCATCGCCCAGATGTAGACCCACGCCGCCATCCACGCGTACCGCCGGCCCCACAGCCTCCTGGCCCACGGGTAGATGCCGCCGTGGATCGGATACTGCGACACCACCTCGCCGAAGACCAGCGAGACCGTGAACTGCCCCGCGCCGACGATGAGGATCCACCAGATCGAGGGCGGCCCTCCGGTCGCCAGCGCGGTCGCGAACAGCGAGTACACGCCCACCAGCGGCGACAGGTAGGTGAAGCCCAGGGCGAAGTTCGCCCAGAGGGTCATGGAGCGGTTGAACGAGTCCTCGTAGCCGAGGACGGCGAGGTGCTCGCCGTCCCCGAGCTCCGATGAGGTCGAGGGTTCTGCGGACATCGGATGCCTTCCGGATCAGCTCCACACGGCGATGTGTGTGGGGGCAGCGTACCGGAGGTCCTGGCTTAATACCTATAGGACAGGATGATTGAATCCGTCCGCGTGTCGCGTCACTCCCCGATGTAGCTCATGACGTGCTTGATGCGGGTGTAGTCCTCGAAGCCGTACTGCGAGAGGTCCTTGCCGTAGCCGGAGTGCTTGAACCCGCCGTGCGGCATCTCGGCGACGATCGGGATGTGCGTGTTGATCCACACGCAGCCGAAGTCGAGCCCCTTCGCGAAGCGCATCGCCCGGCCGTGGTCCTTCGTCCAGACGGACGACGCCAAGCCGTACTGCACGCCGTTCGCCCAGCGCAGAGCCTCCGCCTCGTCGGTGAACCGCTGCACGGTCTGCACCGGGCCGAAGATCTCGTTCTGCACCGCATCGTCGTCCTGCCGCAGCCCGGAGACGATCGTCGCCTCCCAGAAGTACCCTCGGTCGCCCTGCCGCTTGCCGCCCAGCTCGACGGTCGCGTGGTCGGGCAGCCGGTCGACGAAGCCGCTGACCTGGGCCAGCTGGTTCGCGTTGTTGAGCGGCCCGTACAGGATGCCGTCCTCGCGCGGCCCGCCGGTGAGGGCGTTGGCGCGGGCGTACTCGGCGAGGGCGGCGACGAACTCGTCGTGGATGCCGCTCTGCACGAGCAGGCGCGTCGCGGCGGTGCAGTCCTGGCCCGCGTTGAAGTAGCCGGCGGCGACGATGCCCTCGACGGCCTTCGGGATGTCGGCGTCGTCGAACACGATGACCGGCGCCTTGCCGCCCAGCTCGAGGTGCACGCGCTTGAGGTCGTAGGAGGCGGCGCGGGCGACCTCCATACCGGCGCGCACGGACCCCGTGATCGAGATCAGCTGCGGGATCGGGTTCTCGGTCATCGCCGCGCCCGTGGTGCGGTCGCCCAGCACCACGTTCAGCACACCCGCGGGGACGAACTCGGCCGCCACCTCGGCCAGCAGCAGCGTCGAGAGGGGGGTCGTGTCGGACGGCTTGAGCACCGTCGTGTTGCCCGCGGCCAGCGCCGGCGCGAACTTCCAGACCGCCATGTTCAGCGGGTAGTTCCAGGGTGTCACCTGCCCGACGACGCCGATCGGCTCGCGGCGGATGAAGGAGGTGTGGTCGCGCATGTACTCGCCGGCCGAGCGTCCCTCGAGGTTGCGCGCGGCGCCGGCGAAGAAGCGGATCTGGTCGACCGACAGCAGGATCTCGTCGTCCACCAGGGTGGAGCGCGGCTTGCCGGTGTCCTGCGACTCGGCGTCCGCGAACTCCTCGGCCCGCTCCTCCATCGCGTCGGCGATCCGGAACAGCGCCAGCTGACGCTCCGCCGGGGTCGTGCTCCCCCAGCCCTCGAAGGCCGCCTGCGCCGCGCGATAGGCGTCACCCACGTCCTCCGCGGTGGAGACCGGGGAGGTCGCGTAGACCTCCTCGGTCGCCGGGTCTATCAGGGGCAGGGATGCCTCCCCGCGGGCCTCGACGTGCGTGCCGTTCACGAAGTTCTTCAGCTCGGTCATGGCCGGGAGTCTACTGATTTCGTCATCGAATACGCCAGGAAAGTGCGGAATCGCTTGCCAGAGCGCATCCGCACTGACAGAATCGCTCCATGAGTACCCCTCGGGCAACGAACGGCGCGAAGGCTCCGCAGATCGACGACGTCTCCAAGGCGATCATCGAGCAGCTCCAGGTGGACGGCCGCAAGTCGTACGCCGAGATCGGCAAGGCCGTCGGTCTGAGCGAGGCAGCGGTCCGCCAGCGCGTGCAGAAGCTGACCGAGTCGGGTGTGATGCAGATCGTGGCCGTGACCGACCCGATGCAACTCGGGTTCTACCGCCAGGCGATGATCGGCGTCCGGGTCTCCGGGGACACGCGGATCGTGGCCGACAAGCTGGCAGCGATGCCCGCCGTCGACTACGTGGTCCTCACGGCCGGGACGTACGACATCCTCGCGGAGGTGGTGTGCGAGAACGACCTCGATCTGATCACCATGCTCAATTCGGAGATCCGGACCCTCGACGGCGTGCTGTCGACCGAGACGTTCGTGTATCTCAAACTCCACAAACAGTTCTACAACTGGGGAACACGATAACCATGACAACCGTAGAAACGTTCGGCGAGCCGATCACCTCCGACGAGGCGACGCTCCAGGCCAAGGCCAAGGACCACCTCTGGATGCACTTCGCCCGCCAGTCGGTGATGGAGGACGGCGGCGGGGTGCCGATCATCACCCGCGGCGAGGGACACCACATCTGGGACTCGCACGGCAAGCGCTACATCGACGGGCTCTCCGGTCTGTTCGTGGTCAACGCCGGTCACGGCCGCAAGCGCCTCGCCGAGGCGGCGGCCAAGCAGGCCGAGCAGCTCGCGTTCTTCCCGATCTGGTCGTACGCGCACCCGAACGCGATCGAGCTCGCCGACCGGCTCGCGCACTACGCGCCCGGCGACCTCAACCGCGTGTTCTTCTCCACCGGCGGCGGTGAGGCGGTCGAGACCGCCTTCAAGCTCGCCAAGTACTACTGGAAGCTGCAGGGCCGCCCGACCAAGCACAAGGTGCTGTCGCGCAACGTCGCCTACCACGGCACCCCGCAGGGCGCGCTGGCGATCACCGGCATCCCGGCCATGAAGGAGATGTTCGAGCCGCTGACCCCCGGTGGGTTCCGCGTCCCGAACACGAACTTCTACCGTGCGGGCGAGATGGGCGCGCCGACCGACGACATCGAGGCCTTCGGCGTCTGGGCGGCCAACCGCATCGAGGAGATGATCCAGTTCGAGGGTCCCGAGACCGTCGCGGCGATCTTCCTCGAGCCGGTGCAGAACTCCGGCGGCTGCTTCCCGCCGCCTCCCGGATACTTCCAGCGCGTGCGCGAGATCTGCGACAAGTACGACGTGCTGCTCGTGAGCGACGAGGTCATCTGCGCCTTCGGCCGCATCGGACACATGTTCGCCTGCGAGCAGTACGGCTACGTGCCCGACATGATCACCTGCGCGAAGGCGATGACCTCCGGCTACTCCCCCATCGGCGCGACGATCATCAGCGACAAGCTGTACGAGCCGTTCAAGCACGGCAACACGTCGTTCTACCACGGCTACACCTTCGGCGGTCACCCGGTCTCGGCCGCGGTCGCGATGGAGAACCTCGACATCTTCGAGGAGGAGGGCCTGAACGAGCGCGTGCGCGAGAACTCGCCGCTCTTCCGCGCCGAGCTCGAGAAGCTGCTCGACCTCCCGATCGTCGGAGACGTGCGCGGCGACGGTTACTTCTTCGGCATCGAGCTGGTGAAGGACAAGACCACCAAGGAGACGTTCGACGACGACGAGTCGGAGCGCCTGCTGCGCGGGTTCCTCTCCAAGGCGCTCTTCGACGCGGGCCTGTACTGCCGCGCCGACGACCGCGGCGACCCCGTCGTGCAGCTCGCCCCGCCGCTGACCATCGGCCCGGACGAGTTCGTCGAGATCCGTCAGATCCTCGAGTCCGTCCTCACCGAGGCGAGCAACCACCTGTAATCCGCCGTACCCGGCGGCATGAAGCGGGTCCGGCCTCCGCACCAGCGGAGGGCGGGCCCGTTTCCCGCACCCGGGCCGATCCGTTCCACCCGACACGGCCGTTCCACTCGACAGGGAGACCCATGGACTACCGCAGCACCGGATTCTGGTTCGACTCCATCGCGGAGGCCGAGGGCGGTTTCGCGCCGCGTCCCGGGCTCACCGAGGACGTGGCCGCCGACATCGCCATCGTGGGGGCCGGCCTGACCGGCCTCTGGACGGCCTACTACCTGCTTCGGGCCGACCCGACCCTGCGCGTCGTGGTGCTCGAGAAGGAGGTCGCCGGTTTCGGCGCCTCCGGCCGCAACGGCGGCTGGTGCTCGGCCCTGTTCCCGTGGTCCGCGTCCAAGCTCGAGGAGCGGTACGGCTTCGACGCCGCGGTCGCCCAGCGCCGGGCGATGGTCGGGACCGTGCACGAAGTCGGCCGCGTCGCCGAGGCGGAAGGCATCGACTGCGACTACCGCCTCGGCGGCACGGTGACGTTCGCACGCTCACGCCCCCAGGTGGAGGCCGCCCGCGCCGAGTTCGCAGAGTCGGAGCGCTTCGGCGTCGACCGGGTGGCCCTCTGGGGCACCGAGACGGTGCGGTCGCGGTTCGGCGTCCCCGACGCGATCGCCGCCACCTACACGCCCGACTGCGCGCGCATCCACCCCGGCAAGCTCGTGCGCGGCCTGGCCCGGGTCGTGGAGCAGGCCGGAGCCACCATCGCGGAGGGCACGGAGGTGATCTCCTGGTCCCACGGCATCGTCCGCGCACGGTCCGGCGGCGCCGAGCACACCGTGCGCGCCGGGGTCGTCGTCAACGCCACCGAGGGGTACGGCTCGCAGGTCGAACAGGTCGGCCGCCGCATCCTCCCCCTCTACTCGCTCATGATCGCCACCGAGCCCCTGTCCGACGCCGTCTGGGAGCGGATCGGCATCGCGCACGGGCAGACCTTCACCGACTTCCGCAACCTGATCGTCTACGGCCAGCGCACAGCGGACAACCGCTTCGCGTTCGGCGGCCGCGGCGCCCGCTACCACCTCGGCAGCTCCATCCGCACCGAGTACGACCGTTCCCCCCTCGTGCGCGACCACCTGGTGCGGACCCTGTTCGAGCTGTTCCCGGATGCCGCCGGCGCCCGCGTCACCCACCACTGGGGCGGCCCCCTCGGGGTGCCCCGCGACTGGCACGCGAGCGTCGGGCTCGACCCCGCACGCAAGGAGGCCTGGGCCGGCGGCTACGTCGGCGACGGCCTCAGCACGACGAACCTCGCCGGCCGCACCCTCGCCGACCTCCTCGGCGGCCACGACACCCCCCTCACCCACCTCCCTTGGGTCGGCCACCGCTCCCGCGAGTGGGAACCGGAGCCCCTGCGCTTCCTCGGCGCGAACGCCGGCCTCGTCGCGATGGAGGGTGCCGACCTCGAGGAACGGCTCACCGGTCGCTCCTCGGTGGTCGCCCGCGCCGTTGCCCCGCTCATCGGGCACTGAGGGGCTATACACGCCCGTTCAGGCCGGGGCGCCAAGAGAATACTGGTATTTCACGCGCAAAACGCTAGCGTTGTAGCTGTGTATGACACATGTTTCGGCGGGATGATGCGCGCCGGCACGCTCGGAAGCAAACGCGAGCGACGCGGACCGCGCCTCGTACTTCGACGAGCGCCGTGCGTCGTTGTGCTGGCGATTGCGCTGAGCGTAGGGCTGAGCGCGTGCGTGTTCGGAGGAAACGCAGTGAGCGAGGAGAAGAGCACCCACGTGAATCTGATCAATCAGCGGAAGGTTGCCCTCGCCTTCCTCGACCTGCACCCAGGGATCGATCGAATTCGCTTCACGCAAGATGGAGGACCCTCGGGCTTCGGAGCTCCGTGGGCGGCAAACGCAGTGATCACGATGGGCGGAGAGGACTATCAAGCGATCCTTGGGATAGGGATCCTCTCGTCGGATCCCCTCCCGAGTGTTGCAGCGGGGACAGCACCGGGGCCCACGACAGTCGTTTATAGTGACGGCTCGTCGGAGGTGATCGAGTGACGAGCGCCAAGGATTCAGTGCGTGCGTGTTTGGAGGAACTGGAATGCGAATGACAACCGCACCCAAATGCAGACGGGCCGTGCGTCTGGTGGAGGAGACCCATGGCTAGGCGGGCTCCGCTGGTGGTCGGGATCATGCTCGCGGTCGTTCTCAGCCTGACCGCATGTGCTTTCGGAGGAGATTCAGTGAGCGAGCACAAAGCAAATCTGGCCAACCAGAGAGAGTCGGCCCTCCTCTTCCTGGAAAAGCAGGGCGGCGTGGAGCAGATCAGATTCACGCAGGAGGGAGGGAAGCCAGGGCTAGGTGCTTCATGGAGCGTGAACGCGGTCGTCACGATCGGCGGGCAGGAGTATCGAGCCATACTCGGCATTGACCTGATCTCGTCGGAGCCGCTGCCTTCGATCGCGCCAGAAGAGACCCCGCCGCCTGTGTCTGTCATTTACAGCGATGGCTCCTCGGAGGTTCTGCCATGACAACGGATCAGGACTACAAGTCATTCGCGAACGAGGCCTACTCGGTTGACCCATTGTCGCGAAGAACCCGATCCCAAAGGGCGACCCCTTCAGCTCAATGGGCCCTGGTGAGCAAGAGTTTCAGGTCATTGAGACGTGGCCGGATCCAGTGACGGGTCTCCAGAGGATGAGCGATGTCCCGATCGTCAACGGACTGACATAACGAAAGGTCACCCGCTCGCTCCTCGTCATCGCGGCGCAGGTCTGACGCCTCCTAATCGCAGGTTGGCGACCGTATGTGAAATGTTGCCTACGATGCGTTACTTTAACAATCGTGAGTTATACATCCTTCGCATCCGCCGTTTCGCCTTGGCCCCTCGGCGAGCGCAGGGTCGGTCCACCGGCGCAGGTGGATGAGGCGACGGCGTTCGGTTCGGGACCGTCTGACACTCGGCGGGCCGGGACTCGCGAACGCGGGAGGCGAGCTGTGTACAGACGAGTCCTCGCGGCCGCGGGGCTTGCAGTCGCACTCACCCTGGGGCTCAGTGCGTGCGTGTTTGGAGGGACAGGAATGACAGACCACGAGACGAATCTGGCGATCCAGAAGAAGGTAGCCATCAGGTTCGTCGCAATGCAGGGCGGAGTAGAGGAGATTCGATTCACTCAGGAAGGCGGCAAGCCAGGTCTGGGCGCATCGTGGCGAGCCGACGCGGTCGTCACGATCGATGGAGTCGAATATCGAGAGACGTTGGGACCTAGCATTCTGAGCGGCGATTCTCTTCCTGACATTCCGCCCTCCGCACACAATCAAACGACAGTGATTCTCAGCGACGGAACGCGGGACCTCATCGAATGACAACCGCGCAAGATTACGCGACGATCGCGGACGAGGCGTACGGTGCCGACCCGCTGCTCCATGGGTTCCCGACCGAAGTAGGGACGAGCTTTCGTACCGACGGCGACAAAAGCAAGCAGGAGTTCGAAATCATCGACACCGAGTCGGATCCGGTGACCGGCTTCCAGGGGATTGCGGTGGTCGCGATCGTCAACGGCGCACCCGACTTCTCCACCGTCTACATCTCTTTTGCCGGCACGAACCCCGACGACCGGGGCGACATCCTCGCCGACGCCCAGTCGGTGGTCGGTGGCCAGATCGGCCCAGGAACCCAGGCCGACCAGGCTCTGGAGTTCGCGGCGCAGGTGCAGTGGGAAACACGGAAGAAGCACCCGGATGCGTCGTTCGAGACAGTGGGGCATTCGCTGGGTGGGTTCCTGGCGATGCTGGTGGCGGCGGAGATGCGGTGGCGGTCGACGTCGTTCAACGGGCCGGACCCGTGGGACTCGCTGTCGCCGGAGGCGAAGAAGTGGTTGCGGGAGCAGATCGCGGCCGACAAGAACCCGTTCACGAACTTCGTCAACCAGTTGGACGTGATCGGCAATCTCTTCGGCAACGGGACCGGTGCCGGGCTGTTCGTGAAGGACGAACCGGGGAGGGGGATCATCGATTACCACGATCTGAGCACCGGGTTCGAGTTCAACTCGGATGGCTCGATCAAGAACACCGGTGGCGCGCACCTGGCGCTCAACGTCAGCGCGATCATCAAGGCCATGGCCCTCGTCGACGGAGCGGACCCGCGGATTCTCGCGGCTCTGGAGGCGAAGCTCGCGGAGTTCGGGCGTTCCTTCTACCGCGGCGCCGGCCAGGTCGTCTCGCGCCTCATCGTCGCCGTGGATACGGTCGGTGCGGCCGGGTTGGCGGCGAGCGTCGGCGAGACGGCGATCCAGTTGGCCGAGATCGAGCGGGTGAACGGCGGTCTCGTGCCGGCGATGACCGACGCGCTGACCGGGTCGAAGAACGCCGCATCCCTGCTGCCCACGATCACGGAGCTGGACATCGAGAACTGCGTGGCCATGTTCGGGCTGGGCGTCAGGGAGAACATCGACCTAGACGCCGTCGACCACGTCGACAGACTGGTCGACGACCACCTGGAGACCGTCGGGAAGATCAGCGACGGCGTGATGAGAACGGTCCAGAATGCGGCCGCGCAGGACGCGCAATGGGCGCAGCTCTACAGCGGACGCTAGACCAGGGGGGAAGAGATCGTGTCATGGTGGGATGACGTCATCGACGGGGCGAAGAGCGGGCTCGCGCCCGAATCGTCGTGGGCGCTCATCGACGCCGCCGTTCATCGGGCGGCCGTCGGGCTGTTGAACTCCGCGCTTCCGACGGTGGTCCGGGCGCGGTACACCGCGGTGCGCGCCACGAACTGGGTGCCGATCGAGAACGCCGCGGCCCACGTACGCTTCGCGCTCTCCACCGCAGACGTCAGCGGAGCACTCGCCGGCGCCGTGGAGGAGTCGGTGTCCGACGGGCTCGCGCACCTCGCGAAGGACACCGACTACGCCCGCGCAGTGAACAGCATCCGATCGTGATCCCGAAGGACGATCGCACCCGCGGGGAGTTGGAGGACGCGCACCGGGACGAGAACCTGGCCGCGCGCCGCCGCATCGACCACGCCGAGGAAGCTGTCGCGCACTACCGGTCGCGGATGACATCGATGCAGGAGAGCTTCTACGAGTTCGCGGCCCGCAACGACGCGGCGAACGACCCGGAGTTCCGCACAGCGCTCCAGAACGTCACGGACGAGATCGACCGCAATGTGCGCGAAGCGTCGGCCGCGATAGCGCGACTGGAAGAGGAGCACCAGGCGGCGCTGGCACGTCAGGCCCGCGAACTCGACGACCACGCCGACGCCCAACGCGAGAAGCGGCAGGCGACGGACTGACCGGACGAACGAGAACCCCGGAGCAGCAGAAGACCGCAAAAAACCGCCGAGCACGCAACGGAGCTGCGTACTCGGCGGTTCGGGTTCCGCGCGGGACGGGGTCAGGCCTGCTGGAGGACCGCCTGGAGCTCGAGCGTGATGGTGACGTCCTCGCCGAGGAGGACGCCGCCGGTCTCGAGGGCCGCGTTGTAGGTGAGGCCGAAGTCCTCGCGGTTGATCTTGGTCTTCGCGGTCGCGCCGGCCTTGTAGTTGCCGTACGGGTCCTGGCCGAAGCCGCCGAAGTCGAACTCGAAGGTGACCGGCTTGGTGACGCCCTTGATCGTCAGGTCGCCGTCGACGAGGAAGTCGCCGTCCTCGTGGCGCACACCGGTCGACACGAAGTCGATGGTGGGGTGCTCCTCGGCGAGGAAGAAGTCGCCGGTGCGCAGGTGCGCGTCACGGTCGGCGTTCTTCGTGTTGACGGACGCGACGTCGGCCTTGGCGGTGACGGTCGACTCGAGCGGGTTCTCGGCGGTCACGAAGGTGGCGTCGAAGTTCTCGAAGGTGCCCTTGACCTTGCTGATCATGAGGTGACGGATGCTGAAGCCGACCTCGGAGTGGGTGGGGTCGATGGTCCAGGTGCCCGCCTTGTAGCCGGGGATGTCGATGGTCATTCGCTGATCTCCTTGAGGATCGATGGTCTCGCTTGCGGAGCGGCGGACGATGCTACGCCCCGCTCAGGTACATGCAAGTGCATGGAGTGCCGGGATATTCCGATTCCGCGAAAAAAAGTTGACGCGTCACTCTTTCAGGGCGATCGAGTGCCGCAGCACGAGCAGCGCACGCGCGTCCGCGTCGATCCGGGCGGGCGGGATGCGCCCGCTCTGCACGGCGACGACGACCGCGTCGATCAGCGCGTCCGGGGCCGATCCGGTCGGGATGACGTCGAGCACCATGGTGTTGCCGGCCGCGATCGCCTGCACAGCGTTCTCCCCCGCGTCCTGGTACTGCGGGAGGCCGGTGTCCTGCAGCATCCGCAGGTCGTCCGTGATGGTCACGCCGTGGAAGCCGACCTCGTCCGCGAGGATGCGATGCCAGGTTGGCGAGAGCGACGCGGGCAGACTGTCGACCCCGCTGTAGATCAGGTGACCGAACATCACCACCTCCGCGCCGGCGTCGACGCCCGCGCGGAAGGACGGGAGGTCACGCGCCTCCCACTCGGCGCGGGTCGTGGGCGTCGTGGGCACGACGTGATGCGAGTCGGCGTCGGTCTCGCCGTGACCCGGGAAGTGCTTGAGGGTGCTGAGCACCGTCCCGTGCTCCCCCGCCACCGCTGCGGCGACCCGGGCCGAGGCCGAGGCCGGGTCCGTTCCGAGGATGCGGTCGGCGATGAACGAGCCGGGGTCCGCGGTCACGTCCGCGACGATGCCGAAGTTGACGTTCACCCCGGCCTGCTTCAGGAGCGCGGCCCGCGCGGCGAACGCCTGCCGGGCGGCGTCGGGGCTCTGCGAGTGGAGAGCGTCACCACCGGGCTGCCCGTCCCAGGGCAGACGGGTGACGTCACCGCCCTCCTCGTCGATGCCGATGAGCGGCGGCAGCGCGGGGTCGGAGGCCCGCATCGCGGTGGTCTGCGCCGCCAGCGCCTCCGGCGAGCCCGGGATGTTGTCCCCCATGAGGATCATCCCGCCGAGCCCATAGCGGTCGGCGAACCCGCGGAGGGCCGCGGCATCGGTCCCCGGCGCGTGCAGCATGAACAGGCTGGCGACCTTCTGCCGCAGGGTCATGTTCGCGAGCCGGGCGTCCGCGTAGGCGGCGACAGGATCCGTCGTCGGGGTCGGCGTCGCCGTGGCTGCTCTCGGTTCGTGCGTTCCGTGCGCCGGAGCGGATCCGGCGGACGCGGTTCCGGCGGACGCGCATCCGGCCAGACCGGCGACGAGAGCGGTGGCGATGCCCAGCACCGTCCACCGTCTCGTCGTCCGCATCCCCCGATGCTAACCGTCAGCCCTTGACGGCGCCTCCGAGCCCGGCGCTGCGCAGGAAGAGGCCCTGGAAGATCAGGAACAGCACGATCGGGATCAGCGTCGAGATCGCCAACGCCGCGAGGTACACGTCGAGCTGGATCGCCGCCTGCAGGGTGGGCAGCCGCACCGACAGGGGCTGCATGCCCGGGTCGCGTAGCACCAGCAGCGGCCAGAGGTAGTCCTTCCACGCGGCGATGATGGCGAACACCGAGACCACGCCGAGGATCGGCTTCGACATCGGCAGCACGATCGACCAGAACAGCCGGAACGGCCCGGCGCCGTCCGTGCGGGCCGCCTCGAACACCTCCCGGGGCAGGTTGTCGAAGAACCGCTTGACGAGCACGACGTTGAACGCGCTCGCCCCGGCGGGCAGCCAGACGGCCCAGAACGTGTTGATCAGGGACTGCCCGAGCAGCGGCGGGTTCAGGATGGTGAGGTACAGCGGCACGAGCAGCACGACCGACGGCACGAAGAGCGTGCAGAGGATCATCCCGTACAGCACCTTGCCGTACTTCGGTCGCAGCACGCTCAGCGCGTAGCCGGCGGTCGTCGCGACGAGCACCTGTGCGGCCCACGACCCCGCGGCGACCCAGATGGTGTTCACGAACTGCACGTCGATGTGGACCGTCGACCACGCCGTCGAGAGGTTCGCCCAGTCGACGCCGTTCGGGAACAGCGCCATCGGCGTCTTCAACGTGTCCGCGGTCGGGGTGATCGCCGACTTGGCGAGCCACAGCAGCGGACCGAGGCCCACCACGATCAGCACCACCAGCAGCACGGCGTTGATCACGCGCGAGCTCCAGCGGACCCCCGGGCGCCGTCGGTCGGAGATCGAGAGGATGCCGCGGTCGGCGTCCGCCTGCGGGCGACGACGCCGGCGGCGACGGCGCGGCGGCTCCGGGCTCGCGCCGTCCTCGACGACGGCGGTCACCACGGAGGCGACCTCGGGCGGGATCTGCGTCGACGTGCTCAATTCTGGCTCCAGGACTTGGTGAGGCGGAAGTACACGAGGGAGAGGACCGCCAGGAACGCGGCGAGCATCAGGCTCAGCGCCGTCGCGGCGCCGTAGTCGCCTCCGAGCGAGTTCTGGAAGGCGTAGCGGTAGATCAGCAGCAGGATGGTCACGGTCGAGTTGACCGGGCCTCCACTGGTGAAGAGGAACGGCTCCAGGAACACCTGCGCCGTCCCGATGATCTGCAGGATCAGCGTGATCAGCAGCACCCCGCGCAGCTGCGGCAGGGTGACGTGCCAGATCTTGCGCCAGATGCTGGCGCCGTCGACCTCGGCCGCGTCGTACAGCTCGGGCGAGACCCCGGTGATGGCCGCGAGGTAGATGATGATCGTGCCACCGGCGGCGGCCCAGGTGGCCTCGACCACGAGCGAGGGCATCGCCTGTGTCGCATCCTGGATCCACGGCTGCGGCGGGATGCCCACCCAGCCGAGGATCGTGTTGAAGACGCCGGTCGGCCGCGCGTCGTAGAAGAACTTCCACAGCAGCACCGCCACCACGGGCGGCACCACGACGGGCAGGTAGGCGAGGGCGCTGTAGAGGCCCTTCGCGCGCTTGACCTCGCTCATCAGCACGGCGGCGATCAGCGGGATGGGGTAGCCCAGGATGAGCGCGAGCAGCGCGAACCAGGCGGTGTTCCCCACGACGGTCCAGAACAGCGGGTCGTTCACCACCTGGACGAAGTTGTCCCAGCCCACCCAGGTCGGCGGCGTCACCAGGTTCGTGTGCTGGAAGCTCATCACCACGCTGCGGACGATGGGCCACCAGGAGAACACGCCGAAGATCAGCAGCATCGGCAGCAGGAAGAGCAGGTTGCTCACGCCGCCGCCGCGGATCCAGGTCAGGGGCGTGCGCCGGGCTCGGCGGACGGCCGGGCGGTTTCGGTCGATCGCGGTCATGCGCGGGTCACTCTCTCGGATCGGGCGGGCGGCCGGCGGCGCAGCACGCGCCGCCGGCCTCCCGTCGGTGTCACTTGTCGGCGTCGACGAGCTTCTGGATGTCCGAGTCGACCTTGCTGAGCAGCTGGTCGATGTCGGCGTTCTGGTCCGTCAGCACGGCCTGGACGACCGTGTCGAGCGCCCCGTAGAGCTCCTGGGTGTGCTTGTTCGGCTCAGGCACCAGGGTGGCGTCGAAGATCTTGTCCGTGAACGGCGCCACGTTCGCCTGCGGCACGTTGATCTCGTCCTTGATCCACTCCATGTTCTGGTCGTAGGTCGCCTTGTCGAAGACGGGCAGCGTCGGCACGCCGACCGGCTGGCCCGACTTCACGAGCACCTTGGCGTCGGCGACGGCCTGGTCCTGGTTGAGCAGCTTCTGCATGTAGTAGAAGTCGATCCACTTGACCGCCGCGTCCTTCTGCGCCTGCGACGACTTGGGGCTGACCGCCGCGACGTTGCCGCCGCCGAGCACGCCGGCGTCCTTGTTGCTGGTGTCGATCGGCAGCATGGTCAGCCCGTAGTTCTTCGGGTCGACCGCGTTCTGCTGCACGAGGGAGGTCAGCACGTCGGAGCCGGACGGGTACATGGCGATCTGCCCGGCGCCGAAGGCCTGGTTGATGCCGGACCAGTCGAGCAGGAAGTTGCTGCCGACCGAGTTGTCCTTCCAGCGCAGGTCCTTCAGCCACTGCAGGGCCTCCTTGGTCACCGGGTTGTTCGTGGTGACCTTGGTCTTGCCGCCCTCGGTGGTCTCCATCCGGCCGCCGCGCGCGTACACCGTGGTGGTGAGCTCCCAGCCGCCGGTGTTGCCCTGCGTCATCTGCATGTAGCCGGCGACGCCCGGCACCTTCTCGGAGATGGTCTTCGCGTCGGCGCGCACCTCGTCCCACGTCGTCGGGGGCTTGTCGGGGTCGAGTCCGGCCTTGGTGAAGATGTCGCGGTTGTACGACAGGCCCATCGCGTACGGGCCGTAGGGGATCCCGTAGATCTTGTCGCCGTCCTTCGCGACCGCGAGCACGTTCTCGTTGAACTTCGACGCGTACGGCAGCTTGTTCACCTCGGCCGAGATGTCCGCGAGCTGCCCCGCCTGGATCAGCGACTGCGAGTCGGTGAACGGCACGTTGAAGACGTCCGGGAGGGTGCCGCCCGCGAGCTGGGTCGCGAACGTCGGGCCCGTCCACTGGTACTCCTCCGACTTCACGACGATGTCGGGGTTGGCCTTCTCGAACTCCTTGACGCGATCGTCGAAGGCCTTGAAGGAGGCCTTGTCGCTGCCCGGGATGAGGCTGGCGACGGTGATGTGGACCTTGCCGTCGTTGGCGTCGGATCCGGCGGACGAGCAGCCCGCCAGGACGCCGGCCCCGGCGAGGGCGACCGCGGCGACGGCCGCGATCGTGCGTGGTGACTTCATTGTCGGTGTTCCTTCCAGTGAGTGGTGAGGGGTTCTCTCAGTGAGTGGTGCTGGTCTCCGGCGGCCGATGCTGTGTTCGTAGCCACGCCGTGGAGTCGGGAGGCAGCAGGCCGTCGTCGAGAGGGCTGCTGCTGAGGAGGAGCGCGGCGTCGTCCGGCAACGGGACCGGCACCGCGGACAGGTTGGTGACGCTGGCGAACCGGGCGCCGCGGGCGAACGCGAGCACGCCCTCCTGCGCGTCGAGCCAGGAGAACGGCCCGTCGCCGAGGCCGGGCTCGGACCGGCGGATCCGCAGCGCCTCGCGGTAGAGCCGCAGCATCGACCCCGGGTCGTTCTGCTGCGCCTCGACGGTCAGTGCGGCCCACGAGGCGGGCTGCGGCAGCCACGGCTCGGCCGTCGCGCCCGCCGGGCTGAAGCCGAACGGGGCGGCCTCCCCGCCCCAGGGCAGCGGGACCCGGCAGCCGTCCCGCCCGGGGTCGATGCCGCCGGAGCGGAAATGCATCGGATCCTCGAGGCGATCGGCGGGGAGGTCCTCCACCTCGGGCAGGCCGAGCTCGTCGCCCTGGTACAGGTAGAGCGAGCCGGGCAGCGCAGCCGTGAGCAGGGCGGCGGCACGGGCGCGCCGGCGGCCGACTTCGAGATCCGTCGGCGTGCCGGTGCGCTTCTTGACGAAGGCGAACGAGGAGTCCTCCCGGCCGTATCTGGTCACCGGCCGCGTGACGTCGTGGTTCGACAGCACCCAGGTGCTCGGGGCGTCCACCGGTGCGTGCGCCCCGAGCGTCTCGTCGATGGAGGTGCGCAGCTCCGCGGCGTCCCAGGGCCGGGCGAGGAAGTCGAAGTTGAAGGCGGTGTGCAGCTCGTCGGGCCGCAGGTACATCGCGAAGCGGTCGATGTCGGGCAGCCAGATCTCGCCGACCAGCACGCGCGTGCCGGGGTAGGAGTCGGCGATCGACCGCCAGGAGCGGTAGATGTCGTGCAGCTCGTCCCGGTCCTGGTTCGGGTGCTCCCCCGCTGCGGGCCGCTCCGGCACCTCGGGCAGCTCCGGGTCTTTGACCAGGAGGGCGGCAGAATCGATCCGCACCCCGGCCACGCCGCGGTCGAACCAGAACCGCAGGATCTCCTCGTGCTCCCGGCGCACGTCCGGGTGGTTCCAGTTGAGGTCGGGCTGCTCGGGGCTGAAGAGGTGGAGGTACCACTCGCCCGGCGTCCCGTCGGCGTCGGTGGTACGGGTCCAGGTGTCGCCGGAGAAGTTGGAGACCCAGTTCGTCGGCATCTCCTCGCCGTGCTCGCCGCGGCCCGGACGGAACCAGAACCGCTCGCGTTCGGGCGAGCCGGGCCCGGCCGCCAGCGCCGCCTGGAACCAGGGGTGCTGGTCGGAGACGTGGTTCGGGACGACGTCGATGATCGTCCGGATCCCCAGCGCGAGGGCGTCGGCGATCAGCGCCTCCGCCTCCGCAAGGTCGCCGAAGGCCGGGTGGATGCGGCGGTAGTCGGCCACGTCGTAGCCGCCGTCCGCGAGCGGCGAGACGTACCAGGGCGTGAACCAGAGGGCGTCGACGCCGAGATCCTTGAGGTAGTCCAGGTGCTGCCGCACGCCCGCCAGGTCGCCGACGCCGTCGCCGTTGCCGTCGGCGAAGCTGCGCGGGTAGATCTGGTAGATCACCGCGCTGCGCCACCAGGCGGGGTCGTCGCCCGCGGGCGCCGGAGCCGGCGTCTGCGCTGCGGCGAGGCCGGCGGCGGCCGCGTCGGCGGTGCGGTGCCCGGCATCGGAGCCGGTCAGCACGGAGAGGTCCACAGTGAGCCCTTCGCATCGGGCGGCCCTCTGGTCGGGGCCGCGTCGGTCGCGACGCTGCCCTCGGCATCATCGCTGCTCACCGAAATGTAGCTAACACGACAAGATGATGCAAGAACTCAACAATGAGTAATTCACTTGCGTACTTTTGCGCGGAGTTGCGCTCCGCGGCGGCGCTCAGGCGGGTCCGGTGGACCCCCGCACGACCAGTTCCGGCTCGAAGAAGAGCTCGTCGCGGATGGCGGAATCACTGGAGATCTGCCGCAGCAGGAGCTCGATGACGGTGCGCCCCATCGGCTCGATCGGCTGACGGATCGTGGTGAGCGGCGGCTCGGTGCAGTTCATCAGAGCGGAGTCGTCGTAGCCGACGATGGAGACGTCGCGCGGCACCGAGAGCCCGGCCCGACGGGCGGCCCGGATCGCGCCGAGCGCCATCGGGTCGCTGGCGCAGACGATCGCGCTGACCCCGGCCGCCAGCAGCCGCGCCGCGGCGGCCTGACCGGCCTCCAGCGAGTAGAGCGAGTGGACGACCAGGCCCTCGTCGAGCGGGGTCCCCCACTCCTCGAACAGCCGGCGCGCCGTCGCCAGCTTGCGCATGGAGGGCACGTGATCGCGCGGGCCGAGGAGGAGCCCGATCCGCTCGTGCCCGAGCGAGCGCAGGTGGCCCAGCGCCTGCGCGGTCGCGACGGAGTCGTCGCACGACACCGTGGCGAAATGCAGCTCGTCGACGGGCGCGTTGACCAGCACGGTCGGGAGGTGGAGGTCGCGCAGGCGGTCGTAGTGCTCGTGCGACGCCCCGACCTGGGCGTAGGCGCCGCCGACGAACACCACGCCGGACACCTGCTGCTGCAGCAGCAGCTCCACCCAGTCCGCCTCGGAGATGCCGCCGGCGGTCTGGGTGCAGAGCACTGGGGTGTAGCCGTTCTGCGCGAGCGCTCCCCCGATGATCTCGGCGAATGCGGGGAAGATCGGGTTCTGCAGCTCGGGCAGGACGAGTCCGACGAGCCGCGCGCGCTCGCCACGCAGCTTGGTCGGGCGCTCGTAGCCGAGCACGTCGAGCGCGGTCAGCACCGCCTGACGGGTGGCACCGGAGACGCCGGGTTTGTCGTTGAGCACACGGCTGACGGTGGCTTCGCTCACTCCGACCTTGCGCGCCACCTCGGCGAGACGTTTCGACATGCCCCGATTCTACGCAAGTAGTTGCAAAATCGCGCAAGTACGTTGCAACTGCCGCCGCGGTCTACGATGACGGACATGGCGACGCGTGCGACCTCCCTCCTGCTCGCCTCCCATCCCGGACCGACCCTCGTCGTCACGGCCATCGCAGCGGGCCTCGGGCTGGGTCTCGGTTATCCGCCCGGCCGCCTCGCCCTGCTCGCCGTCGCGGTGCTGCTCGGTCAGCTGTCGATCGGCTGGTCGAACGACTGGCTGGACGCCGCCCGCGACCGCGCGGTGTCCCGCGCGGACAAACCGGCCGCGCGCGGCGACATCCCCGTCCCCGTCGTCCGGTCCGCCGCCTTCATCGCGCTGGTGCTCGCGCTCGTCGTGACCGCCGTCCTCGGCCTCGGCGCCCTGCTCGCCCACGTCGTCGCCATCGCGGGAGGCTGGGCCTACAACCTCGGGCTCAAGTCGTCCGTCTGGTCGTTCGCGCCGTTCGCGGTGAGCTTCGGCCTCCTGCCGGCGATCGCGACGCTCGGCCAGGAGGACCCGGCCCTCCCCGCGCCCTGGGTCCTGGCCGCGGGCGCGCTGCTCGGCGTCGCAGCACACATCACCAATGTCCTGCCCGACCTGGCCGACGACGCCGAGACCGGCATCCGTGGCCTGCCGCACCGGCTCGGCGCGCGCCGCAGCGGGCTCGCCGCGTTCGCCTGCCTCGCCGTCGCGACGGCGCTGGTCGCGTTCGGTCCCGGCTGGCCGGTCCGGCCGGTGCTGCTGGTCGGGCTCCTCCTGGGTCTGGCCGCCGTCGTCGCGGGCGTCGTCCTGCTCCTGCGGCGCAGCCCGACGCGCCTGCTGATGCAGCTGATCATGACGTGCGCCCTGATCGACGTCGTGATGCTGGCCCTCGCGGGTCAGTCGGTCGTCACCGCCTGAACCGGCTCGGCGACCGGCTCCTTGTTGCGGATCCCGATCGCCGACACGATGCCGCCGGCGAGCAGGAGCGCCGCCGTCGCGATCATCGCCCGGTGCAGCCCGTCGACGTCGAGCTGCTCGCCGATGATGAGGCCGGCCAGCGCCACCGTGATCAGCCCGGCGATGCGCGAGACGGCGTTGTTGGCCGCGGAGGCGATGCCGGCCTCCGCGGGGTGGATGGCGCCGAGGATGGCGCTTGTGAGCGGTGCGACCGTCATCGACAGGCCGACACCGAAGAGCAGGACGGCCGGCAGGAGGCCGGTCCAGTAGTTCACGTGGGCGTCGGCCAGCAGCAGCCACAGGAAGCCGACCGAGGCCACGATCGGGCCGACCGCCATGAAGAACCGCGGCCCGTATTTGCCGGCGAGCCCGCCGAAGAATCCCGACAGCAGGAGCATGCAGAGGGTCGACGGGATGAACACGAACCCGGCAGCGATGGCGGAGAACCCCGCGACCTGCTGGAGGAACAGCGTCACCATCAGCGGCCCGAACGACAGCGCACCGTAGACGAACGCGGTGGCGATGTTGCCCACCCAGAAGTTGTGCACCCGGAACAGCGCCAGCGGCAGCATGGGCTGCGACACGCGGCTCTCGACCACGAAGAAGGCGGCGAGGGAGAGCAGCCCGATGACGAGCGGGATCCAGACACGCGGACTCCCCCAGCCGAACGCGCCCTGCTCGATGAGGGCGAACACCGTGCCCGCGAGGCCGACGGAGCCGAAGATCGCACCCAGGATGTCGACGCGCCCGCCCGTGCCGTGGTCGTCCTCCTTGAGCGTGAGCATCAGCACGAGGGTGATCGCGATCGGGACCACGTTGATCACGAACACCCAGCGCCAGGAGAGCGTGTCGACGAAGACCCCGCCGATCACCGGGCCGGCGATCATCGCGATGCCGGTCCAGGCCGTCCAGCGGCCGATCGCCTTCGCCTGCGCGGCCCCCTCGAAGCGGGAGATGATGATCGCCAGAGAGCTCGGCACCAGCAGGGCCCCGGCGACACCCTGGAGGGCGCGCGCGACGACCAGGAACACCCCGGTCGGGGCGAACGCGCAGAGCAGCGACGTGATCCCGAAGCCGATGAGGCCCGCGTAGAGCACGCGCTTGCGGCCGAAGACGTCGGACAGCGAGCCGGCGAGCAGGATGAACGAGCCGAGCGTCACCAGGTACCCGTCGACCACCCACTGCTGCAGCGGCAGGCCGCCGCCGAGCTCCTTGTCGATCGCCGGCAGAGCCACGTTGATGACCGCACCGTCGAGGAAGGCCACGAAGCTCGCCAGGATCGCGATGATCAGGACTCTCAGCTGGAGCGAGCTCATGCGTTCGGTGGCCATGTGCTCATTCAACGGCCCCGGGACCACCGGTGCAAGCGCGCACGTGCGCGACTACTTGTTCCCCTTGGTGCAGGTCTGCTGCGCGGCCGTCTGGCCGGTGATGGTCGAGGGGAGCTCCACCGCCGTCGGCGAGGGGTCCGGTGCCGGCGGCGCGGCGGCATCGGTCGTCGGCGCGGCGGGGGCGTCCGGGGCCGTCGTGTCGGTCGGCGTCGGGCTCGCCGTCGCGTTGGGATCCTCCGCCGCGCGTCCGGTCGACCCCGTCAGCTTCACCGCGACGTCGTTCACCAGCGCCTCGTTGAGGGCCTTCGCGGCCGACGACGCCGGCACGACACGCTCCTTGTTGTCGGGGTCGGCCACGGTCGGGTACTGCACGAAGACCATGTTCTCGAGCCCGGTGTCCTTCACGGCCAGGGCGATCTGCACGAGCGTCGTGGGATTGCTGAGGCTCTCGGACGGCGTGACGCTGCCGACCGCCGCCTTGGCCAGGCTGTAGAGCTGCACGGGGTTCGAGAGCACACCGCCGCTGACGATCTTGCGGGCCAGCGCGGAGAGGAAGACCTGCTGGTTGGAGATGCGGCCCAGGTCGCTGCCGTCGCCCACCCCGTGGCGGCTGCGCAGGAACGAGAGCGCCTCGTCGCCGACGAGCTCGTTGTTGCCGGCCGGGAGGTCGAGCGCCGGAGTCGTGTACTCGTCGTAGACCGGCGTCGCCAGGCAGACCGTCACGCCGCCGACGGCGGTCGACATCTGGCTGACGCCGGCGAAGTTGATCACCGCGCCGAACGGGATGGTGAGCCCGGTCATCTTCTCGACCGTGAGCACGACACAGGCCAGGCCGCCGCGGGAGAGGGCGGTGTTGAACTGGGCGTAGTCGCTGCCGTCGACCGTGCCGTCGCCCTTCGGAGTCGGGCAGTCCGGGATCGAGATCATCAGGTCGCGCGGAAAGCTCACGACCATCATGCTCTTGTGGTCCTGGGCGATGTGCAGCAGCATCGTGACGTCGTTGTTGCCCTCGCCGGTGCTGGCGTCCTGCTCGTCCGCCGACTCGTAGATGCCGCCCAGCCCGGTGCGGCTGTCGGTGCCGGCGAGGAGGACGTTGATCCCGCCCTCCATGGCGGCGACGTCCGGGATGGCCTGCTGTGTGTGCCCCGGCGCCGAGACCAGCTTCACCCCGGTCTTCACCGAGCGCGCGACATCCCACACCGCGTACGCGCCGACACCGCCGACGCTGACGAGGACGACCGCCATCACGGCGGCGAGGAGCCCGAACACCGTCCCGACCGCCCGCCGGCGGCGCAGCTGGCCGTGGCGCACGGGGAGCGGACCTCGAGCACGCTGGTGCCGTCGCGGCAGGTCCGTCATGCCATGCCTTTCGGGGTCGGGAGCACGGGGATGCGGGAAATACTAGCGATGAATCCTTTCGACCCGCTGCGAGACGCGCCCGCGCATCGCGGCGGCGGACCCCCGTTACTGGGGGTGCCGACGCCCGATCCGCAAGCCAGCGTTACCCGCGGTGACGGTCGTGACGCCGCGTGACGGAGCGCCTCGACCCCGGCGCGCGGCCTCTGCGAACCTGCGTGGCAACCGTCGAACAGGAGGGTGGTTCCAGACATGAGCGACCAGCTGATCCTCGCCGTCGCGCTCGAGGGAGCGGGATGGCACCCGGCCGCATGGAGGGACGCGGGCATCCCGGCGTCCACCGTGTTCCGGCCGTCGTACTGGGTGGAGCAGGCGCGCAGCGCCGAAGCCGCCGGCGCCGACTTCCTCACCTTCGAGGACGCGCTGAGCGTCGCGACGCCGACGCGGGCGGACCGCATCCGCGGTCGGCTCGACGCCGTGCAGCTCGCGAACTTCGTCGCGCGGCGCACCGAACGCATCGGCTTGGTGCCGACCACGAGCGTGCTGGAATCGGAGCCGTTCCACGCCTCCACCCAGCTCGCGACGCTCGACTACGCCAGCGAAGGGCGGGCCGGCTGGAAGGTGCAGCTCGGCCGGCCGGGCGAGAGCGCCAACGTCGGCCGGCGCGCGCTTCCCGAGCTCGGGCCGGCCCTCCTCACGGCGCCGGACGGACCCGAACAGCTCGCCCGGCTCTTCGACGAGGGGGCCGAGTTCGTCGCCGTCGTCCGCCGGCTCTGGGACAGCTGGGAGGACGACGCCGTGATCCGCGACGTGGCAACCGGCCGCTACCTCGACCGCACCAAGCTGCACCACGTCGACTTCGAGGGCTCGGCCTTCCGCATCGCCGGGCCGTCGATCACCCCGCGGCCGCCGCAGGGTCAGCCGCTCGTCACCGTGCTCGCGCACGCCGCGATCCCGTACCGGCTCGCCGCACGCGCGGCCGACGTCGTCTACGTCACCCCGGCCGACGTCGACGACGCGGGTCGCATCGTGCGGGAGGTGCGCGCGCTCGAGAAGACCGAGCGGTTCGAGCCGGAGCCGCTGCGCGTCCTGGCCGACCTGGTGGTCGTGCTCGAACCGGACGCCCGCGACGCCCGGCGCCGCCTCGCCGAGTGGGACGCGCTCGACGGGGAGACCTTCGAGAGCGACACCGCGATCCACGCCACGGATCCCGAATCGCTCGCCGACCTGATCGGCGAGCTCGCGGGCGCCGGGATCGAAGGCGTCCGTCTGCGCCCCGCCTCCGTCCACCGCGACCTCCCCGCCATCGGGGACCTGCTGGTCCCGGCCCTCCGGCGCCGTGGACTGCTGCCCGACCAGCCGCGCGAGGGGACCCTCCGCGACCGGCTCGGTCTCGACCGCCCCCGCAACCGCTACGCCGCGTGACCCGAGGAGAGCCATGACAGCACAGAACAAGCGCCGGCTCCGGCTGGCGGCCGGGGTGCCCGGCGTCAACCACTGGACCGTCTGGGGCGCCCCCGGCGCCGGCAGCCAGATCGACTTCAGCACCTTCGAGCACGTCGCCCGCACCGCCGAGCGCGGCTTCTTCGACTACTTCTTCCTCGCCGAGGGGCTGCGGGTGCGCGAGCACAAGGGGCGCATCCACGAGCTGGATGTCGCCGGGCGCCCCGACAACCTCTCGGTGCTCGCCGCCGTCGCGGCCGTCACCGAGCACATCGGGCTGGTCGGCACGGCCAGCGCGACCTACAACGAGCCGTACGACCTGGCACGCAAGCTCGCCTCGCTCGACCACCTCTCCGGCGGCCGCGCGGGCTGGAACGTCGTCACGTCGTCCGACGCCTTCACGGGCGCGAACTTCCGCCGCGGCGGCTACCTGGCCTACGAGGACCGCTACCGCCGGGCGGAGGAGTTCGTCGAGCTGTCGCGCCTGCTCTGGGACAGCTGGTCCGCCGACGGCCCGGAGCCCTACCGGTTCGCCGGCGAGTTCTTCGACACCCACGGCTGGTTCCCGGTCGAACCGGGCCCGCAGGGGCGCCCCGTGCTCGTGCAGG
>NZ_MKVJ01000001.1:209094-277450 GCF_001898805.1 Leifsonia sp. 71-9 | reverse complement strand
CCGCCGGCCGCGACTTCGCGGTGCGCACCGCCGACGTGATCTTCAGCCGCCACGGCGAGCCGGAGGCCGGGCGCGCCTTCCGCTCCGACGTCCGCTCGCGGGCGCTGGCGGCCGGACGCGACCCCGACAGCATTCTGGTCATCCCGGCCGTGAGCGTGGTGCTCGGCGACACGGAGGCGGAGGCGGCCGAGCGGGCCCGCGAGATCTCCTTCCAGCAGGTGACCCCGCAGACGGCGATTCACCTGCTGGAGCAGGTGTGGGGCGAAGACCTCTCCGCGCATGACCCCGAGGGGCCGGTGCCCGCGCCACCCGCAGCCGCGGGCGAGCAGCTCACGCAGGGCCAGGCCCGTCGCGTCGACGACCCGCTGGCCGCCGCGCGCGAATGGCACGCGCTCGCCCAGGAGCACGGCTGGAGCATCCGGGAGCTCGTCGTCAGCCAGACGACCAGGCACGAGTTCATCGGCACGCCCGACTCGATCGCCGCCCAGCTCGACGACGCCGCCCAGACCGGAGCGGCCGACGGGTACGTGCTCTCGGGATCGGTGGTCCCGCACGGGATCGATGAGTTCGTCGACCGCGTCGTCCCGCTCCTGCAGGAGCGCGGCGTGCTGCGCACCGAGTACGAGCACCCGACGCTGCGCGGGAACCTGGGCCTCGGCGATCCCGACGAACGCACGGGTGCGGCCCCGCGGGTGGAGGTGGCATCGTGACCGCGATCCCGCTGGGCATCCTCGACCTCGTCCCGGTCTCGAGCGGCTCCAGCCCGAGCGACGCTGTGACGGCCACGCTCGAACTCGTCCGCCGCGCAGAAGCCGCCGGGTATGCGCGCTACTGGTTCGCCGAGCACCACTTCAACCCCGGCGTGATCGGCTCCTCACCGGCGGCGCTCATCGCGCTGGCGGGAGGCGTTTCCGAGCGCATCCGGCTCGGCTCGGGAGCCATCCAGCTCGGGCCCCAGAGCACCGAGGCGACGATCGCCGAGGAGTTCGCGCTCCTCGATGCGGCGCTGCCCGGCCGGATCGACCTCGGGATCGGCCGCTCCGGACTCGCGACCGGCGGCCCGAGCGCACCCGAGACCGCTCCGGAGACCGTCACCGGCGGACTCCTCATCCCCGAGCCCTTCCGCTTCGAGCGCGTCTTCGCCGCGCCGAAGTTCCGCACGCTGGGCGCCCTGCTGACCCGTGGCGAGGGCGGACCGGCGTTCGCCGACCAGGTCGAGACCATCCTCGCCCTCCTCGGAGCCGGCGTCGGCGACGGCGACGAGCGCGTGGCGCTGGGCGTGGACGGCTCCGGTCCCGAACTCCGGCTGTTCGGCAGCGGGACGCTCACCGCGCGTCTCGCCGGCCGGCTCGGACTCCCCTTCGCCGCGAACTACCACAGCGCCCCGAGCGGCGTCCTGATCTCGGTCGAGGAGTATCGCGGCAGCTTCGTCCCGTCCGATCGGCTCGACCGCCCGCACGTCATCGTGTCGGCCGACGTCGTCGCCGCGGAGACGTCCGACCGCGCCCACGAGCTGGCGACCGGCTACGCCGCCTGGGTGCGCAGCATCCGCACCGGCGCGGGCGCCATCCCGTACCCCTCGCCGGAGGAGGCCGCCCGCCTCCCCTGGACCGACGAGGACCGCCGGCTCGTCGACGACCGCGTCCGCACCCGCTTCGTCGGCACGCCGGCCGAGGTCGCCGACCGTCTGGAGACGCTGCGCGACGCGACCGCCGCCGACGAGCTCGTGCTCACGACCATCACGCACGACCCCGAGGCCCGGGCCGCCAGCCACGAGGCGATCGCACGGGAGTGGGCACGCCGTGGCTGAGGTGCGCGCGGCGATCGACGTGCACCGCTCCCCCGCTGCGGTGTTCTCCGCGCTGACGGACCCGGCCAGGCTGAGCCGGTGGCTCGGCGACAGCGTGCAATTCGAGTCCCGCGCCGGTGGCCGCGTGGCGGCGACCGAGGCCGGGGTGACGACGACCGGCCATGTGCTGGAGGTCGTCCCCGGCCGCCGGCTCCTGATCGCCTGGGACCCGGCGCAGCCGGCTCCGGCGGACGCGCCGCCCGCGTTCGCGCCCGGGTCACGGCTCGAGTTGACCCTCGCACCCGAGGACGGCGCGACGCATCTGTCCGCCATCCACTGGTACCTGCGCGCGGAGGCGGCGCCCGCGGCGCAGCGCGACCTCGCTCTGCGTCTCGGCCGCCTCCGCGCCCTCCTGGAGCCCGCGGCGTGACGGGCGGCCGCGACCTCCGCCGCCCGACCACGCCCAGCACCAGCTACCTCGATGCCCTGCGCGAGCGCACCGCCGAGCGGGCACGGGCCGCCGCTCCCCTCACCTCCCCGCACGCGGGTGCGCCGGACGAGCTGCGCACCGCGGTCGTCGAGACCGTGACGGCACGGGAGGCCAGGATCGTCGCGCTCTCGCGGCGCATCTTCGCGCATCCCGAGGAGGCGTTCGACGAGCACCGCTCCGCCGCCGCGGTCGCCGACGAGGTGCGGCGTGACGGGCACACGGCCGAGATCGGGCGCTTCGGACTTCCGACGACCGTGCTCGCCTCTGCCGGCCGCGCGTCGGGAGGTCCGGCGATCGCCGTGCTGGCAGAATACGATGCGCTGCCCACCATCGGGCACGGGTGCGGCCACAACGTCATCGCCGCCGCGGCGGTCGGCGCCTTCCTCGGCGTCGCTGCCGTCGCCGATCGCCTCGACGGCCGGGTGGTCCTGCTCGGCACGCCCGCCGAGGAGGGCAGCAGCGGCAAGGAGCTGATGGCGCGCCAGGGCGCGTTCGACGGACTCGACGCGGCGATCATGGCTCACCCGTTCGGCTACGACGCGGCGGACCATCCCTTCATCGGCCGCCGCATCCTGCGCGTCCGCTACCTCGGAGTGCCCGCCCACGCCTCCGCCACACCGTTCATGGGGCGCAACGCACTCGACGCGGCGACCCTCCACTATCAGGCGGTCGCGCAGCTGCGGCAGCACCTGCCACCGGGCGATCGCGTGCACGGCGTGCTCTCGAGCGGCGACCGGCCGAGCGTGGTGCCCGCCGTGGCGACGCTCGAGTACTACCTCCGCTCGCCCGAGGCCGCGACGCTGCGGGAGCTGAGCGACCGGCTGACCGAGATCTCGGAAGGCATCGCGATCGCCACCGGCACGGGCGTCGAGCTCGAGTGGGATCCGCTGCCCTTCACCCTCCCGAGCCGGTTCAACCGCCCGCTCAACGAACGCTGGGCCGTGCATCAGGAGGTCCGCGGCCGCCGGGTCCTGACACGGGACGTCGTGCCGTCCGAGCTCGCGGCATCGACCGACTTCGGCAACGTGAGCGTCCGCATCCCCGGCATCCACCCGGTCATCGCCGTGGCGCCGCCGGAGGTCGCGCTGCACACCGCCGAGTTCGCGGCATACGCTGGCGGAGAGGCCGGCGACCGGGCAGCGGTGGACGCCGCGCACGGGCTCGCCCTCACCGCGCTCGACTTCCTCACCGACCCCGCCCTCCGCGCCGCGGCCGCGCAGGACTTCGCCGCCGCCGGCGGCCCGCTCGACCTCGAAAGGTACTTCTCATGACGACCACGCACTCCGCCCCCGCGGTCTACGCACTCCACGAGAACCCGGACTGGTTCGAGCCGTTCCGGCAGGCCTTCGAGGACGAGGGCGTGCCACTGGTCGAATGGCTGCTGGTCGACGGCACGCTCGACCTCGACGCGGTGCCGCCGGAGGGCGTGTTCTGGTCGCGGATCAGCGCGTCGTCGCACACGCGCGGGCACAACCTCTCGAAGGACTACGCCCGCAGCGTGCTCTCCTGGCTGGAGTCGCACGGTCGCCGCACGGTGAACGGGCGCCGTGTGCTGGACCTCGAGGTCAGCAAGGTCGACCAGCTCACCGCACTGCGTGCCGCCGGCATCGACACCCCGCGCACCGTCGCCGTGATCGGCGTCGATCGGCTGGTGGAGGCCGCGCGCGCCTTCCCGGCGCCGTTCCTCACCAAGCACAACCAGGGCGGCAAGGGGCTCGGCGTGCAGCGGTTCGACTCGGCCGACGAACTCGCGGAGACGATCGCCGCCGGCCTGTTCGAGACCCCGGTCGACGGGATCGTGCTGCTGCAGGAGCTGCTGGTGGCGGCCGAGCCGGCCATCACGCGGGTCGAACTGGTCGATGGCGAGCTGGTCTACGCCGTTCGGGCCGACACCGCGCTCGGCGGCTTCCAGCTGTGCCCGGCGGACGCCTGCGCGATCGACCCGGTCACCGGCGCCGAGCTGCCGCAGCAGCTGTTCAGCCTGCGCGAGGGATTCGACCATCCCCTCGTCGAGCAGTACCGCGCCTTCACCCGGCGCACGGGCATCGAGATCGCCGGCATCGAGTTCATCGAGACCGTCGACGGCCGTGCCGTCACTTACGACGTCAACACGAACACGAACTACAACGCCGACGTCGAAGCCGCGGCCCCGTCGTCGGGGCCGCGGCAGATCGCCCGGTTCCTCGGGCGCGAACTCGCGTCGCTCTACGCGGCGGTGGGCTGAGCCTCCGCCGGGCGCCGCCCCAGCGCGGGCGCGACCGCGCTGAGCACGTCGTGCAGCACCTGCTCGTAGTCCGCCTCGGCGAACTCGTACGGCAGCTCCAGCCGCAGCTCGTCGACCTCCGCCAGTGCGGCGTCGGCGAGGAGCGTCTCGACGATCTCGTCCGTCGTGCCCACGATGTCGGGCGCGAAGAGGGTACGCCGGTCGCCGTGCGCGACGCCGACGCGGGCATCCCGCTCGCGCTTGTAGGCACGATAGCGCTCGGCGGAGGCGCGGTCGGCGCTGTCGGTCGGCAGGATCACGCGGCCCAGGGCGATGCGGAGGTCGTCCGGACGCGTGGTGAGCGAGCGATGCAGCCGGATCAGGTTCACCTGGGCCGTGACGAAGTCGTCGGTCCCCTCGCCGGAGATGACGTTGCCTGTGAGCAGGTGGAGGCCGTGCCCGGCCGCCCAGCGGATCGACCGCGAGCTCCCCCCGCCGTACCAGAGCCTGCTGTCGAGCCCGGGGCTGTACGGCTGCAGGCGCGGACGCTGCACGTTGCCGGGCGAGTGGATCACCGTCTCCTCGTCGCCGAGATAGGCGCCGGAGAGGTGGTGCTTCAGGCGCTCGATGCGCCCGTGCCCGAGGTCGTACGACCGCCAGTCGCCGTCGAACACGTGCTCGCCCAGCAGCTCCGCGTGCGGGGGCGTCCCGGCGCTCACGCCGACCGCCAGGCGGCCGCCGGAGAGCACGTCGGCCGTCGCGAGATCCTCGCCCAGCCGCCACGGGCTCTCGTAGCCGATCGGGATGACCGCCGTGCCGAGCTCGATCGTGCTCGTGCGCTGCGACGCCGCGCCCAGCACGACGGCCGCCGACGAGATCCCGTGCTCCAGGTGGCGCTGGCGGACCCACGCGCCGTCGTAGCCGGCCTGCTCCCCGAACGCGATCAGCCGGAGCGTCTGCTCCAGACCGCCGGCCGGATCGTCGTCCTCGTAGTTTCCCGGCGTCAGGAACGAGATGCTGCGGAGGGCTGCCATGCGCGGCCTTTCGGGGTCGTGGCGGCCGGCCAGGCCGGGTCGCCGATGCGTTCGCGGAGCGTCGGTGCGACCTCCGCCTGGAAGAGCTCGAGCGAGTCGACCCACTGCGTGCGGTCGAGGTGGCCGGGATGGCCGCCGACCGAGATCACGCTGTTCCCGAAGGCGTCGTGGTACCGGCCGACCTTGTCGATCACCTCCTGCGGGCTGCCGACGAGGGCGGACGAGCGGGCGAGGTAGTCGTCGTAGTCGGCGTAGTCGGTGCGCGTGCCCGGGAGGGAGTGGTCGGCTTTGGCGACCGCGGCGACGAACTCCTCGTACACCGGCCGGTAGGCGGCCTTCGCCTCCTGGGACGTCCGAGCCACGAAGAGCGCATGCCCGGCGCCCACCGTCGCCTGCGCGGGGTCACGGCCGGTCTCCGCCCACACGGCGCGGTAGTGCCGCACCAGCGCCGCGTACTGCTCGATCGGGTTCATGGCGTTGGCGGAGAAGATCGGGTCGCCGTGCCGGGCGGCGAGCTCGACGGACGCCTCCGACGTCGCAGAGCCGTGCCAGATGCGGATGCGCTCCTGGAGCGGGCGCGGCTGCACATCGGCCGCCACCAGCGGCGAGGTGCGGATGCTCGGGACGCCCGGCGCGGGCTCCCACGTCACCGACCGCGACGACCACAGCCGCCGCAGCAGCAGGTAGTTCTCGCGCAGCGTCTCCCACGCCTGCGTACGCCCGATCCCGAACAGCTCCGCCTGCTCCGGCCCGTTGCCCTTGCCGATGATCAGCTCCAGGCGGCCGCCGGAGAGGTGGTCGAGCGTGGCATAGTCCTCGGCGACGCGCACCGGGTCGAGGACCGAGAGCAGGGTGACCCCCGTGAAGAGCCGGATGCGGCTCGTCGCGGCCGCCAGGTAGCCGAGCAGCACGGTCGGCGAGCTCGACAGGAACGGCGCGTGGTGCCGCTCCCCCACGGCGAACCCGTCGAAGCCCAGCTGCTCGAAGAGCACGGCGTTGTCGACGACCTCGCCGAAGCGCTCGGCCGCGAGCGGCGGCTCCTCGCCGGGGTTCCCGGGCGGGTTGGCGATCAGGTCCAGTCCGATGAACTTCACGGGGGTCTCCTCCTGCTATTTGGTCTTGTACGCGTCGACCAGCGAGCCGAGGCGCGAGTCGGCCCCGAGCACGATGCCGTGCACGTCCGTGGCGGTCCCGAGCACCGTCGTCAGCTCGACGACCGGGATGTAGTACGCGAGGTCGACGATGCGGGCGTTGGCCTTCTGGGCGATCGCGGCGCGCTTCGTCTGGTCGGCGGTCGCGAGCTGGTCCGTGAGGTCCTGCTGCAGCTCCGCGTCCGTGTATCCCTTGGGCGCGTTGCTCGGCAGCGCGGAGGAGAACTGCGTGCGGAGCACGTCGCCGTCGGCCCGGGACAGGTTGCCGTAGGCGAGGTCGAAGTGCCCGGCGCTCGCCTCGGCGAGGTACTGCGGCACGGTGCCCGTCCAGACCTCGACCTGGATGCCGATCGCCTTCAGCTGCTGCTGGATGAGTTCGATGATCGACTGGTTCGGGTTGAAGTTGGCGATGTAGCCGAGCTTCAGGTCGAGCTTCGTGCCGTCCTTCTCCCGGATGCCGTCGCTGCCCTTCTTCCAACCGGCCGCGTCGAGCAGCTTCTCGGAGGCCTTCTTGTCGAAGCCGAGCTTCTTGCTGAGGTCGACGGCGCCGGGGGTGTTGGCGGCGAGCACGCTGGTCGCGACCGCGAACTCCGGGGTGAGGGCCGACTGCTGGATCAGGTTCCGGTCGAGCGCGGTGAGCAGTGCCTTGCGCACCGAGACGTCCGCCAGCGCGGAGCCCTCCTTGATGTAGGTCGAGAGCCCGAACGCGATGCCCGGGTTCGCCCGGACCACCAGCGGGGTCTTCTGCGCCTGCAGTCCCGCGATGTCCTGCGGCAGCACGCCGCCGATCGCGTCGACCTGCTTCGAGCTGAGGCTGCCGGTGCGCACGCCGGCCTCGGGGACGATCGTGAACGTCACCGTGTCGAGGTGCGCGGCTCCGCGGTTGGCGTAGTCCTCGGGCGCCCAGGAGTAACCGCTGCGCTTGGTCAGGACCACCGACGTGTTCTTGGTGTAGCTCTTCAGCACGAACGGGCCGGTGCCGCTGAGCCCCGCCCCGGTGGCGCGGTCGTCGAACGGGATCTCCAGCGACTTCGGCGAGAGGAGGCCGAGCGCGACCGACGACGCGGCCTGGGGGAACGCGCCGTTGGGCTTCGAGAAGCTCACCGTGAAGGTGGAGTCGTCGACCACCGTCGTCCCCGCATAGTTCGGGAGGGCGGTGATCGCGTTCAGCGCCTTCGTCGCGTTCGCCACGATGTCGTCGAAGTTGGCCTTGACGACCGCGGCCGTCAGCGGGGTGCCGTCCGAGAAGGTCACCCCCTTCCGCAGCGTGAAGGTGAACTGCGTCGCGTCGGCGTTCGCCTCCCACTTCGTGGCGAGCCAGGGCAGGATCTTGCCCGTCTTCGGGTCCTGCTCGGTCAGCGAGTCGAACAGCTGGCGTTCGACGTAGAGAGTGTCGTTGCCGCTGCCCGTCGCGGTCGGGTTGAGCGTGATCGGGTCGTTCCCGAGCGCGAAGGTCAGGGCGCCGCCGTCGACGGGGGTGGCGGCCGCGGACGACGAGGCCCCCGGGGCGGACGTGCCCGCGCAGGCCGACAGCAGCAGGCCGGCGGCCGCCGCGGTCGCGATGCCGGCGGCGAGCCGGCGGAAGGTCGGTGTTCTCATGCTGTTCTCCTGATGCTGTGGTGGGGGTCGGGGAGGCGGGAGTGGGAGTCGCGACCCGGGATGGCCTCCAGCAGGTCGCGGGTGTACGGGTGCTGCGGGTCGCCGAACACGGTCGCGACCGGTCCGGCCTCGACGACGCGGCCGGCGCGGAGCACGGCCACCTCGTCGGAGATCTGGCGCACGACGGCGAGGTCGTGACTGATGAAGAGGTAGGCGACGCCGTGCTCGGCCTGCAGCTCGGCGAGCAGCTGCAGGATCTGCGCCTGCACGCGCACGTCGAGCGCCGAGACCGCCTCGTCCAGCACGATCAGCTCGGGGCGCAGCGCGAGGGCGCGGGCGATCGCGACCCTCTGGCGCTGGCCTCCCGAGAGCTCGGCCGGCCGGCGGTCGAAGGCCCCCGCCGGAAGCCCCACCTCGTCCAGCAGCACGCGAGCGCGTTCGGCCGAGGAGCGGCGGTCGCCGACCCGGAGCGAGCGCAGCGGCTCGGCGATCACGTCGCCGATCGACAGCCGCGGGTTCAGGGAGGCGTAGGGGTTCTGATAGACGACCTGGATGCGGCGGCGCAGCTGCCGGAGCCGTCCGCCCGCGAGCGCGGTGACGTCCTCCCCGTCGAACACGATCCGTCCGGCGGTCGGCTGCTCGAGCCGCAGGATCAGCCGGGAGGTCGTGGTCTTGCCCGAGCCGGACTCCCCCACGAGCGCGAGGGTGCGCCTGCGCTCGATCGCGACGCTGACGTCGTCGACCGCGCGCACCCCGCCGAACTCCTTGACCAGTCCGTCGGCCCGCAGCAGGGCCTCCGGAGCCGGCGCGGTGTCGGTCGGCGCGACCGCGTGCCGCTCCCGAGCGCGGGTGAGGAAGGTGCCGCCGGTCGTGTTGAGGCTCGGCGCCGCCGCGATGAGCGACCGGGTGTAGGGGTGCTGCGGGTCGCCGAGGACCGCGTCGGGCGTCCCCTCCTCGACCAGCGCGCCCTCCGACAGCACGAGGATCCGGTCCGCGCGCTCCGCGGCGATCCCGAGATCGTGCGTGATGAGCAGCGTCGAGGCGCCGACCTCCTCGGTCAGCGCATCGAGCTGGTCCAGGATGCGGCGCTGCACGGTCACGTCGAGGGCGCTGGTCGGCTCGTCCGCGATCACGAGCGCCGGGCGCGCGGCCAGGGCGATCGCGATCAGGACCCGCTGCCGCTGGCCGCCCGAGAGCTGGTGCGGGTACTGCCGCGCGCGCAGTTCGGGGCGGTCGATGCCCGCACGCTCCAGCGCCTCCACCGCGTCCAGCAGTGCGGTGCGCCGGTCGGCCAGCTTGTGGATGGTCAGCACCTCCGCCACCTGCTGCCCGATCGTCTTCACCGGGTTGAGGGAGACGGTCGGGTCCTGGGGCACGTAGCCGATCCGCCGGCCGAGCAGCGACCGGAAAGCCGCCCCGCGCAGGCCGGAGAGGTCCTCTCCGTCGAAGCGGATCGTCCCGCCGACCGCCGCGTTCGGAGCCAGCAGTCGCACGATGGCCGCAGCCGTCGTCGACTTGCCCGAGCCCGACTCGCCGACGACCGCGACGCGCTCCCCGGCCGCGACGCTGAAGCCGATGCCCCGCACCGCCTCGACGAGACCTCCTCGCGTGCGGTATCCGATGCGCAGGTCGTCGACCCGCAGCAGTTCCGTGCGCTCCTCGTCGGTCATCGTGCCCCTCCCGCCGTGCCGAGGTTCGACAGCCCGCGCGAGATCCGGTTGCCGGCGAGCACCGTGAGGGCGATCACCAGGCCGGGGATGGTCGTCATCCACCACGCGGTCGCGAGGAAGTCACGGCCGTTCGCGACGAGGGCTCCCCATTCCGGCGTCGGCGGCTGGGCGCCGTAGCCGAGGAAGCTGAGGGCCGAGATCGCGAGGATGGCGCTGGAGAAGTCGAGCGCGACCAGTGCGAGCAGCGGGGAGATCGAGTTCGGGAGCACATGCCGCAGCAGCACCCGCAGCCGTCCGGCGCCGCCGGCGACCGCGGCCTCCACGTAGACGCTCGACCGCACGCGCAGGACCTCCGAGCGGAGCACGCGGGCGTTGGACGCGACCGAGGTGACACCGACCGCGATCGCGACGTTGACCGTTCCGAAGCCGAGGGCGACGACGAAGGCGAGCGAGAGGAGCAGGCCCGGGATGGCGAGCAGCACGTCGGTGAAGCGCATGAGCACCGCGTCCACCCAGCCGCCGCGGTAGCCCGCGACCAACCCGATGACGGTGCCGGCGAGCAGCCCGACGACCACCGCGATCGCGGCGGCGCCGAGCGACAGCCCGGCCCCGTGCACGACGCGCGAGAAGAGGTCGCGGCCGATGGCGTCGGTCCCGAACAGGTGGGCGAAAGAGGGCGCCTGACGCACGGGGCCGGTCGTCTCCAGCGGGTCCACCGGGGTGAAGAGGGTCGGCGCGACGGCCGCGACGAGCAGGACCAGGATCCAGACCGCCGACACGACGAGGCCGGGGCGGCCGAGCAGGTCGCGGACGGTGGAGGCGCCACGGGCCGCGCGGCGCGAGCGAGCGGCGGAGTCGGCGTCGGTGGCCGCGGCAGTGCCGGAGGCCGACGCGCGGTCGAGGGCGAGCGTCTCGGTCATGCGGTCACCGCCGGGATGCGGACGCGGGCGCGGGCCGTCACGATCCGCGGGTCCAGGAGCGGGTACACCAGGTCCACGATCAGGTTGACGACCACGAACACCAGCGCTCCGAAGACGACGACGCCCTGCACCACGGGGATGTCCTGCGCCGCCACCGCGTCGGCGGTGGTCCTGCCGAGGCCCGTCCGGCCGAAGACCGTCTCCGTCACCACGGATCCGGCCAGCAGGTTGCCGACCACCAGCCCCGCGATCGTGAGCGCCGGCAGCGCGGCGTTGCGGAAGGCGTGGCCGAGCTGCACGCGGGTGGTGGAGGCTCCCTTCGCCCGTGCCGTGTCGGCGTAGGGCTGGGCGAGCTCGCGGTCGAGGCCCTGGGCGAGCAGCTGCGCGATCAGCGCGCTGGTCGGAATGGCGAGCGTGATCGCTGGGAGCACCGCGCTGCCCGGGCCGTTGCCGGTCGCTGGGAACAGGGCGAGCTGGAACGAGAAGAACTGGATCAGCAGCAGTCCGAGCCAGAACGACGGGATCGCCACGCCCAGCGGCGGCAGGCCGAGGAGCAGCCCGCGCAGCCAGCGCGCCCGGGTGCGGGTGGCCGCCAGCGCGATCCCGGTGCCGAGGAGGAGGGCGAAGACGAAGCCGAGGCCCGCGATCTGCGCCGTCGCCGGGAGGCTTTCTGCGATAAGGGCGGAGACCGGGCGGCCCGAGACGAACGACCTCCCGAAGTCGCCGGTGAGCGCGTGGGCGGCCGATGTCAGCAGCCGAACGAGCACCGGCTGGTCGAGGCCCCACTCCGAGCGGATCGCCGCGACCTGGTCGGCGGTCAGATCGCTGGACTGGCCGCCGGTGAGGCTCGCGAGCGCGTCGCCGGGCAGCGCCCAGAGCACGAGGTAGCTCGCGGCGTACGCGACGGCGAGCACCAGGGCGGCCTGTGCGAGACGCCGCAGGATGTACCTGCCCATGTCGGCTCCTTTCACGGGGAAGCGGTGGAGGTGGTGGAGCCCATTCCCCCAGGAACCCGCGCCTCGTGCGCCATCGGATTACCGACTGTGTCCGTTCTTACGCGCCGTTACCTCTCCCCTCGCGTTCCGCGCGCTTCTGGGGCTACGCGCGCGCCACATTCGGCACGAATGTCGACTTTGAGCAGCGCTTTCACGACATTTGGCACGAATGTCGGCGCCCGCTCGGCACTACCCCCGCCGCGTGGGAGGCGTACCGTGACCCGGCATGAACACAACCGGATGGATCATTCTGATCGTCGTCATCGTGGTGATCGTCATCGCGATCATCGTGGTCGCCCTCACCGCCGGGCGTCGCCGCAAGCAGGAGCACGACCGCCAGCGCGCGCAGGAGCTGCGGGCCGATGCGCGCGACGACGACCTGGCCGCCCGTGAACGTGAGGCCAAGGCCGCCCAGGCGACCGCGGACGCCAAGCAGGCGGAGGTCGAAGCCGAGCAGCGCCGACGCTCCGCCGAGGCGCACGCCACGGAGGCCGCCGAAGCCCGCTCGTCCATCGACGAGAAGCTGGCCAAGGCCGACGCGCTCGACCCGGACGTCCGCACCGACCGCAACGGCAACCGCATCGACGAGCAGCGCACCGACGCGCCCCGCACTGAAGCCGCCCGCACCGACGCGGCGCGCCCGGTCGACGCTCGCCCGGCGGAGACGCCTGTGAGCGAGAACCGCGAGAGTGCCGCTCGGCACGCGGAGCCCCGCATCGACACCGGCACCGGCACCGGCATCGGCACCGGCACCGACGGCACATCCGACGTCCCGCCGCCGCGCTCCGCGCGCTGACGGCCTGCGAGCGCACGAAAAAACCCGACTTCGGCGTATTCACGCGGAAGTCGGGCTTCGTGGGTGGATCTGAGGGGACTCGAACCCCTGACCCCCTGCATGCCATGCAGGTGCGCTACCAGCTGCGCCACAGACCCATGTTCAGTTTGAGATTCGCCGCCCCGGTTCCCCGCGACAACTCATCCAGCGTACTACACGGACGCGCCCAGGAAAAAATCCTGATACTCCCCCGGGCGCGTCGTGCAGTGACGCGTCAGTCGAAGAGCTCGCTGAGCCAGTTCTCGCGCTTCTTCTTGTACGGCCGCTGGCCCTGCGGGGCGTAGCCGGGCTGCTGGTAGCCCTGCTGCGGATACCCCTGCTGCTGCGGGTACGCGGGCTCGCGGTACGCCGGCTCCTGGTAGTGCGGAGCCGGCGGCGTCGGCGCGGCAGCGGGCGTCACCGCCCCCGCGCGGTCGATGATCTTGTCGAGTTCGCCGCGGTCGAGCCACACACCGCGGCACTCCGGGCAGTAGTCGATCTCGATGCCGTTGCGCTCGCTCATGACCAGGGTCGCGTTGTCGGTGGGACACTTCATGGCCACAGTCAACAAGGCCAACATGAGAGAACTCTCATGTGCAACCGGGAAACCGCCGTGACGGCGGCAGCGGGCTACTGGGCGGCGTCGTGGACGGGGAGCTCGATCGGGAGGACGGGGCAGTCCTTCCAGAGACGCTCGAGGGAGTAGTACATGCGGTCCTCCTCGTGGAAGACGTGCACGACCAGGTCGCCGAAGTCGAGGAGCACCCAGCGGCCCTCGGAGCGGCCCTCGCGGCGCAGCGTGCGCACGCCCGCCTCGTTGAGCTGGTCCTCCACCTCGCCGGCGATCGCCATGACGTTGCGCTCGACCCGACCGCTGACGAGCAGGAACGCGTCGGTCAGGGGCAGCGGGCCCGAGACGTCGAGGGCGACGAGGTCCTCACCGCCCTTGGAGTCGGCGGCGGTCGCCGCGATCTGCAGGATCTCGAGGGCGTGCGGGGATGCGGTCACGGTCGTGCCTCCGGTGCGGTGACGATGTCTGGTGTCGAGGTGGCGGAGCGGAGGATCAGAACACCTTCAGCCAGTAAGCGGCGACGAGCAGGCCGATGACGCCCACCGCGAGCACGCCCGCGGTGATGATGAGCACGGTCGGCAGGGCGTTGCCGCGCTTCTTCGGCGGCGTGATGACGCCGCGCGTGGACGTGTGGGTGCTGATCGCCCGGGAGGCGCGCACAGGGGCGACCTCCGAGGTGTTGAACTCGTTCTCTTCTCCGTCGAGCAGGTTGTCGATGTCGGAGGAGTCGAGGTGCTCCGGGTTGAGCCCGGTCGACCCGACGCCGCGCGGCAGGTCGATGGAGCCGGTCACGAGGATCTCCCCCGTGCTGCTGAGAGGGGCGGTCGCATCCGGGCGAGGGATGGACGGCAGGATGAGCGCGTTGGTGGTCGTCGCCGCGGTGGACTGCCCGACGTTGCGCGAGATGATCGGCTCGCTCGTGTCCTCCACCTCGGCCGCGGTCGACCAGTGGCCGGTCGGCGGGGTGAACGGGCGGCGCTCCTGCGCGGACGCGTCATCGGCCTCGACGGGCTCGGCGGCCTTCGGGGTCGCGGCCGAGGAGGGCGCGAGCCCGAACGCCGTGAACGGCGAGGTCGGGGCAGACGTCTGCACCGGCGGTGCGGCCGGGGTCGGGACGAACGGCGCGTCCTCGGCGGAACCGGACGGGGTTGAGGGCGTGAGCGGCGCGAACGGCCAGGCCGTCTTCGCGTCGTCGCCGGTCGCCTGCTCGGCGCGATCGTCTGTCGACGGCTCCTGCGCTGCGGGGGCGTCGGGCGCGTTGAACGCGATGGGGACGACGGGCTCGGCGAGGTGCGGGGTGTGGTTGGCCTGCTGGTTGGCCTCCTGCGCCTGCATCATCGCGCGCATCTCGCGGCGGGTCAGCGTGCGCTCGGGGGAACCGGCCGGAGCCGCACCGGTGGGCGGGACGACCGAGACGGGCTGGGTGACGGCCTCGGGCTTCGACGGGTCGGAGACCTCGTGGAAGAGCGCGGACGGCGCGGGCTCGTTCTTGTCGGCGGTGGCCGGCGCACCGGGCTCGGCGAAGAGGAGCGCGTCGAAGTCGTCGCCGCTCGCCGACTGCGGGCGCGACGGCGAGACCACGCCTGGATCGGCGAAGGCCGACGCAGGGATCGCGGGAGGCTCGGAGGCGGGGGTCGCGGGGACGGGAGCCGCAGGAGCCGGCGTGGTCGCCGAGTTCCCCTGGTTGGTCAGCACGGGGATCTCGCCGCCCGGGGTCGGCTCCGCCGTGCCGGCACGGCGCGACTCTTGGCGCGCTGCCGTGCGCTCGCTCTCACGTGCCTGTCGCCGCGTCAGGGGCGGCTGGCCATCCGCAGGCTGCTCAGGCCACGAAGTCATGCAACACTCCGATACAAGTGGTGTTTCGAGATGTACTGGACGACACCGTCCGGCACGAGGTACCAGACCGGGAATCCCCTGCTCACCCGGCTCCGACAGTCGGTCGACGAGATCGCCAGGGCCGGGACTTCCAACAAGCTTACGTCTCCCGACGGCAATCCAGAAATACTCAAGTCATGTCCCGGGCGACTCACAGCCACGAAGTGCGCGAGCTCCCAGAGCTCGTCGACGTTCCGCCAGCTGACGATCTGCGCGATGGCGTCGGCACCGGTGATGAAGATGAGATCGGCGTCGGGCCGCTGCGCGCGCAGGTCGCGCAGGGTGTCGATCGTATAGGTCGGACCGGCCCGGTCGACGTCCACCCGGCTGACGGTGAACCGCGGGTTCGAGGCGGTCGCGATGACCGTCATCAGGTAGCGGTGCTCCGCCTCCGTGACGGCGCCCTTCTGCCAGGGCTGCCCCGTCGGGACGAAGACGACCTCGTCGAGGTCGAACGACTGCGCGACCTCACTGGCCGCGACCAGGTGGCCGTGGTGGATCGGGTCGAACGTGCCGCCCATCACACCGATGCGCGGTCGCCGGCTCTCCTCCGTGAGCTCCATGCCCGGAAGGGTCAGTGCCCCTGGTTCGGGTGTCCGCTGCCGTGGTGCGTGGCGCCGGGGGCACCCGCGTGCGACGCGGCGTCGGCCGCGGCCTTGTGGCTGTGCCGGTTGGCGACGTCCTTGTAGCTGAAGACCACGATCGCGAGCACCGCGAAGATGGCGAGGGCGATGGCCCCGTACGCCCAGGTCGGCATCGGCAGGTCGACGTGGGTCTCGGCTTCAGCGAGGACGGTCGTCAGAAATGACATCTCGGGTTCTTCCTTTCCGGTGGGCGCTGGCCCGCCGACCAGTCTAGCGGGCGCTCAGCCGCGGATCTGCCCGGACCCGCGCACGATCCATTTGGTGCTCGTCAGCTCGGGGAGGCCCATCGGGCCGCGTGCGTGCAGCTTCTGCGTCGAGATGCCCACCTCGGCGCCGAAACCGAACTCGCCCCCGTCGGTGAACCGGGTGGAGGCGTTGACCATCACGACCGCGGAGTCGACCTGCGCGAGGAAGCGCTCGGCGTTCGCCAGGTCGTTCGTGATGATCGACTCGGTGTGCTGCGTCGAGTACCGGCGGATGTGGTCGATCGCCTCGTCGAGATCGTCGACGACCTTGACGGAGATGTCGAGGCTCATGTGCTCGGTCGCCCAGTCCTCCTCGGTCACGGGCACGCCGTCCGTCGCGTACGGCAAGGCGCGCTCGTCGGCGTGCACGGTGACGCCCGACTCCGCGAGAGCGCCGAGAACGGCCGGCAGGAGCCGCTCGGCGGCGGCCCGGTGCACGAGCAGCGTCTCGACCGCGTTGCACACGCTCGGCCGCTGCACCTTGGCGTTGCGGACGATGTCGACCGCCCAGTCCTCCCTGGCGCTCTCGTCGAGCACGATGTGCACCACACCGGCGCCCGTCTCGATGACGGGGACGGTGGACTCGGTGACGACCGTGCGGATGAGGTCGGCGCTCCCCCGCGGGATGAGCACGTCGACGTATCCGCGGGCGCGCATCAGCTCACCGGCGCCGGCGCGGCCGAACTCGTCGATGGTCTGCACGGCGTCGGCGGGGAGCCCGGCGGTCGCGAGCGCCGCCTGGATGACCGAGACCAGCACGCGGTTCGTCTCGATGGCCGCGCTGCCGCCGCGCAGCACCGCGGCGTTGCCGCTCTTGATCGCGAGGGCGGCGATGTCGATCGTCACGTTGGGCCGGGCCTCGTAGATGGCGCCGACGACACCGAAGGGCACCCGCACCTGCGAGATGGCGACGCCGTTCGGCAGGGTGCTCCCGCGCACGGACTGGCCGACGGGATCGGTGAGGCCCACGACCTCCAGCACGGCGTCCGCGAGGCCCTGCAGGCGTGCGGTGGACAGCGTGAGCCGGTCCAGGAGGCCGCTCGTCAGACCGTTCTCGCGGCCGTTCGCCAGGTCGAGCTCGTTCGCCGCGAGGATCTCGTCGGCCGAGGCGACGACACCCTCCGCGATGGCGGTCAGCGCGGCGTTCTTCTGCAGCGTGGTCGCGGTCGCGAGGGCGATCGAGGCGTGCTTGGCCGCGGCCAGCTTGTCGACGAGCGCGGCGGGCGCGACGGTGGACTGAGACATGCTCCCAGTCTAGGACGCGGCGGCACCCGGGGTGATGGCGGAGAGCGCTCCGGTGACGCTGGGGACGCCGTCGGGCGCGGGGGCGAACCACGTGCCGACGGCGTCGCCGCGCAGGGCCTCGGTGACGAGCGACGTGGCCGTGAGCACGACGGCCGTCCCGCGCTCGGCGGCCTGCCGCGCAGCGGACACCTTGGTGAGCGCTCCCCCGGTGCCGACGCCCGAGAGGCCGGTGGCGCCGATCTCGACGCCGGCGAGCTCGTCGTCGTACGCGACCCGGTCGATCCGCTCGGCCCCCGGCTCCTGCGGGGGCTTCGTGTAGAGCGCGTCGACATCCGAGAGGAGCACCAGGAGGTCCGCCTCCACCAGCAGCGCCACCAGGGCGGCGAGCCGGTCGTTGTCGCCGAAGCGGATCTCGTGCGTCGCGACGGTGTCGTTCTCGTTGACGACGGGCAGGATGCGCAGGTCGAGCAACCGCTCCATCGCCCGCTTGGCGTTGCTGCGGTGCGTCGGCGTCTCCATGTCCCCCGCGGTCAGGAGAACCTGCCCGGCGACGATGCCGTACCGGTCGAGGCTGTCCTGGTAGCGGTTGATGAGGACGTTCTGCCCCACGGCTGCCGCCGCCTGCTGTGTGGCGAGGTCGGTGGGGCGCTCCTGCAGCGACAGGTACGGGATGCCCGTCGCGATCGCTCCCGAGGAGACGAGGATGACCTGCGTGCCGCGCCCGTGGGCCTCGGCCAGCGCGTCGACCAGCGGCTGGATCTGCCCGGCGTTGTCCCCGCTGATGGAGGACGAGCCGACCTTGACGACGATGCGCCTGGCTGCAGGGATCCCGCTGCGGTCGTCGATGGTCATTCCTTGCCCGTCTCCTCGCTGCCGGCGCCTCCGTCGACGCCGTCGTTGTAGTCGTCGTCCTGCCACAGCCCGGACTCGCGCTCGCGGATGAGCTCCGCGCGGGCCTCCGCCTTCGCATCCATCCGCTCGAAGTACTCCTCGCGGCGCTGGTTGCGCGTCGGGCGGTTGTTGGCGTCCAGTCGGGCGTCCGTGCCGCGGGGCGCGGTCATGAGCTCGGCCGTGGAGGTGAGCGTGGGCTCCCAGTCGAACACCACGCCGTTGTTCCGGCCGATGACGACGGTCGAGCCGCCCACGGCGCCCGCCTTGAAGAGCGAGTCCTCGACGCCGAGCTTCGCGAGCCGGTCGGCGAGGTAGCCGATGGCCTCCTCGTTGGTGAAGTCGGTCTGCGCGACCCACCGCTCGGGCTTGGCGCCCAGGATGCGGTAGACCGGGCCGTCGCTGCCGCCCTCGACCTTGACCACGTACCCGGAATCGTCCACGGCCTTCAGCCGGATGACGATCCGCGGGCGCGCCTCCTCGAGGGCGACCTGCTCCGCCCGCGCCGTCTCGACGAGCTCGCCGAGGGCGAAGGACAGCTGCCGCAGGCCCTCGTGGCTCACCGTCGAGATCTCGAACACGCGGTAGCCGCGGGCCTCGAGGTCCGGGCGCACCAGTTCGGCCAGGTCGCGGGCCTCCGGCACGTCGATCTTGTTCAGCGCGATCAGCTGCGGGCGCTCCAGCAGCGGGAGCTGCCCCTCCGGCACCGGGTAGGCGGCCAGCTCGCCGAGGATCACGTCGAGGTCGCTCAGCGGGTCCCGGCCGGGCTCGAGCGTGGCGCAGTCGAGCACGTGCAGCAGCGCCGAGCAGCGCTCGACGTGACGCAGGAACTCCAGGCCGAGGCCCTTGCCCTCGCTCGCCCCCTCGATCAGGCCGGGGACGTCGGCGACCGTGTAACGGACGTCGCCCGCCTGGACGACGCCGAGGTTCGGGTGGAGCGTGGTGAACGGGTAGTCGGCGATCTTGGGCTTGGCGGCCGAGAGGGCCGCGATCAGGCTCGACTTGCCGGCCGACGGATAGCCGACGAGGGCCACGTCGGCGACGGTCTTGAGCTCGAGGAGGACGTCGCCCTCCCAGCCCGGAGTGCCGAGGAGCGCGAAGCCGGGGGCCTTGCGCTTCTGGTTCGAGAGAGCCGCGTTGCCGAGGCCGCCGATGCCGCCCGCGGCCGCGACGACGCGCATGCCGGGCTCGGTCAGGTCGGCGATCTCCTCGCCGTCCTCCGACTTGACGACGGTGCCGACCGGCACGGCCAGCTCGAGGTCTTCGCCGGTGTGACCGCTGCGGTGGTCGCCCATCCCGAACCCGCCGCTGTCGCTCGATCGGTGCGGTGCGCGGTGGAAGCCGAGCAGGGTGGTGACCTGCGGGTCGGCGACGAGGACGATGTCCCCGCCGTTGCCGCCGTTGCCGCCGTCCGGGCCGGCCAGCGGCTTGAACTTCTCCCGACGGACCGAGACGCACCCATTGCCGCCGTTGCCGGCGCGCAGATGCAACGTCACGCGATCAACGAACGTCGCCATGTGGTGCTCCCTACTTGTGTCCTAAACCGCGGATGGGCGGGCCGAAGCCCGCCCATCCGGAAAGTGGTGCTGGTGGTGGAGGCTAGGCCCCGACTGCCACGATGTTGACGACCTTGCGGCCGCCCTTGTTGCCGAACTCGACCGCGCCCGCCGCCAGAGCGAACAGCGTGTCGTCGCCGCCACGGCCGACGTTCACGCCGGGGTGGAAGTGGGTGCCGCGCTGGCGGACCAGGATCTCACCGGCGTTGACGGTCTGGCCGCCGAAGCGCTTGACGCCGAGGCGCTGCGCGTTCGAGTCGCGGCCGTTGCGAGTGGAGCTCGCTCCCTTTTTGTGTGCCATGTCTTCTTCTCCTCGGGAGGTCCGGGTCGACTACTTGATGCCGGTGATCTTGACGCGCGTGAGCTCCTGGCGGTGGCCCTGACGCTTCTTGTAACCGGTCTTGTTCTTGAACTTCTGGATCACGATCTTGGGGCCGCGGAGGTCGCCGAGGACCTCGGCGGTGACCTTCACCTTGGCGAGCGACTTGGCGTCGGACGTGATCTTGTCACCGTCGACAAGCAGCACCGCAGCCAGCTCGACGTTGCCGTCCTTGTCGGCCTTGATGCGGTCCATCGTGACGATGGTCCCGATCTCGACCTTCTCCTGCCGGCCACCGGCGCGCACAACTGCGTAAACCACTTTCACGTACCTTTTTCGTCGGGGAACAGTTCCCGGCGGCCTGACGGCCCGGACCTGGTCCTACTTACTGTTCTCGGAAGTCACTGGCGAGTCCGACGCCCCGGGGACCGGGAGCGGCTCTCAGAAAACCATGATGGCGAAGCGGGCGACGCCCAACACACACCAGCGGTCAACTTTACCTGAGGCCGCACGTCACGTCAATTCAACGCGGGGGCTCCAGGACCGTGCGGCGCCGTCGATGGCGCCGTTCCTACAATCATTGTATGACGGTCTTGATCGATCCCCCGGCATGGCCCGCCCACGGCATGTTGTGGTCGCATCTGGTCAGCGACGCGTCCCTGGACGAGCTCCACGCCTTCGCGGCGGCGAACGACGTCCCTCGACGTGCGTTCGACCAGGACCACTACGACGTCCCCGACCGCCGTCACGACGAGCTGGTGGCCGCCGGAGCGCTCGCGGTGCCCGGCACGGAGCTCGTCAGACGCCTGATCGCCAGCGGACTGCGCGTGAAAGCACGAGACCGCGTGCGGAGGCACTGACACTCGGTCAGCACCTCCCGCACGCGGTCCCGGAGGCTGCGGCGCGGTTACTCGGACTTGGGTGCGATCTCGCCGCCCGCGATCACCGCGGTACTGGCGCGACGGCTGCGGTTGCGGCCCTGCCCCGGCTCCTTCGGCTGCGGGAGGGAGTCGAGCACCGAGCCGAGCAGCTGCTCGGTCTCCTCGGCGGACGGACGCGCGGCCGGAGCGGCCGGCTCGTGCGGCTCGGGCAGGTCGAGCAGCGGGAGGAGGGCGGACGCGTCGTCCGCCGCCTCGTCTGCGACTGGCTCGACCGACTCGACGGTGGCCTCCTCGACGATCGCCTCCGCGACCGCCGCCTCGTCCACCGGGGCGGCCGCGGCCGCCGGCGCTGCGGCGGTGTCGGTCACGGTGTCCTGCTCGGCGGACGCGCCGCCCTTGCCCTTGCGGCGGCGCTTCTTCGGCGCGGGGGCCGACGCGGGCTCGGCGGCCGCGGGAGCGGCCTCGCCGTCCTGCTGGTGCGGGTGGATCGTCGACGCGGCGATCTGCGCGAGCGCGTTCTTCGCGTCGTCGGTGATCGCGTGGGTGCCGCCGTTGCCGGAGTGCGACGGAGCGCTCGCGGGGGCGGAGGCGGACGAGCCGCCGCCGTTGCCGTTGCCGCCGCGACCGCGACGACGCTCGCCCGACGGCGCCTGCTGCTGCGGCTGACGGTGCTTCACGACCGGGTCGTGGTGCACGACGACGCCGCGGCCGGCGCAGACCTCGCACGCCTCGCTGAAGGTCTCCAGGAGGCCGAGGCCCAGCTTCTTGCGGGTCATCTGCACGAGCCCGAGCGAGGTGACCTCGGCGACCTGGTGCTTCGTCCGGTCGCGGCTCAGGCACTCGATCAGGCGGCGCAGCACGAGGTCGCGGTTCGTCTCCAGCACCATGTCGATGAAGTCGACGACGATGATGCCGCCGATGTCGCGCAGGCGCAGCTGGCGGACGATCTCCTCGGCGGCCTCGAGGTTGTTCTTGGTGACCGTCTCCTCCAGGTTGCCGCCGGAGCCGACGAACTTGCCGGTGTTGACGTCCACGACCGTCATCGCCTCGGTGCGGTCGATGACGAGCGAGCCGCCCGAGGGCAGCCAGACCTTGCGCTCCAGCGCCTTCTCGATCTGCTCCGTGATGCGGTGCTCGTCGAACGCGTCGCGCTCGCCCGTGTACGCCTCGACGCGGTCGAGGAGGTCGGGGGCGACCTGGCGGAGGTAGTTCTCGATCGTCTGGCGCGCCTCGTCGCCCGCGATCACGAGCTTCTGGAAGTCCTCGTTGAAGACGTCGCGGATGATCTTGATGAGGAGGTCGGGCTCGCTGTGCAGGAGCGCGGGCGCCTGCTGCTTCTCGACCTGCTTGCTGATGTCGGCCCACTGCGCGGTGAGGCGGTTGACGTCGAGCGTCAGCTGCTCCTCCGTCGCGCCCTCGGCGGCGGTGCGCACGATGACGCCGGCGCTCTCGGGGAGCACCTCCTTGAGGATCTTCTTCAGGCGGGCGCGCTCGGTGTCCGGGAGCTTGCGGCTGATGCCGTTCATGGAGCCGTTCGGCACGTACACGAGGTAGCGGCCGGGCAGCGAGATCTGGCTCGTGAGGCGGGCGCCCTTGTGGCCGACCGGGTCCTTGGTGACCTGGACGAGCACGCGGTCGCCCGGCTTGAGGGCGAGCTCGATGCGGCGGGGCTGGTTGCCGGTCTCGACCGCATCCCAGTCGACCTCGCCGGAGTACAGCACGGCGTTGCGGCCGCGGCCGATGTCGACGAACGCGGCCTCCATGCTCGGGAGGACGTTCTGCACGCGGCCGAGGTAGACGTTGCCGATGAGGGACGCCTCCTGCGAGCGGGCGACGTAGTGCTCCACGAGCACCTTGTCCTCGAGCACGCCGATCTGGATGCGGCCGCTCTTCTCGCGGACGATCATCTGGCGGTCGACGGACTCCCGGCGGGCGAGGAACTCGGCCTCGGTGATGACGGGCCGGCGGCGGCCGGCGTCGCGACCGTCGCGGCGACGCTGCTTCTTCGCCTCGAGACGGGTGGAGCCCTTGACCTTCTGCGGCTCGGTGATGAGCTCCGGCTCGCGCGGCGTGCGCACCTTGACGACGGTGTTCGCCGGGTCGTTCGACCCCTCGCGGCCGCTCTCGCCCGCGCGACGGCGGGCGCGGCGGCGGACGCCACCGGTCGGCTCCTCGTCCTCGTCGCCGGGGAGCGGCGGGAGGGGGACGATGTCCGGGGCCTGGAAGAGCAGGGTCGTCGGCGGAAGGCCGGGCACGCCCGCGAGCGGCGCCTCGGTCTCCGCGAGCGGCTCCGGGAGGGCCGGCGGCTCGTGCGCGCCGCGCTCGGCGACGGCGACGACCGTCGTGGCCGCCTCCGGCGTCGTCTCCGTGGCCTCCGCGGGCTCGGCCGCGTCGGGACGTCCCCCGCGGTCGCCCGAGGGCTCCTGCTCCGGCGGGGGCGTCGTGGCACCCGCCTGCTGGACCGGGGAGTCGGTGGTGCGCTTCACCGCGCGTCGCGCTCCGAAGAGCCCCTTGCGCTTGCGCCCTCCCGTCTCCGTGTCGTTGCCATTGCTGTCGATATTCTCGTTTTCCACCATCGCTGGTGCACTCCTCGACCGGCTGCGGTTCCCCGCTCACCGGGTACTTTCCGTCGGAGCCGACCCAGGCCGACCCCGTAATCCTTGCTCGGACACGGCCGGCTCGTGGCGCGGCGCGCATCCGGCTCTGTCTTCGCCGGCCTTCGCGGCCGACCCTCACCGGGCGCCGGGGGCGCCCTCAAGCCTTCATTCGTCCGTCTCCGGCAGGGCCGGATCGACGTCCAGAGACGATTATCGCATGATGAGGGATCGGATGCCGGTGCTCCCAGGACCACCCGCGTGGCGCATGCCATAATCCGAGGGTGTCTGAACCTGCCGTCGCGGCGCCCTATCGCCGCCCGACCGTCCTCGCGATCTTCCTGATCGTCGCCGGTGTCATCGGCCTCTGGGCCGCGTTCATGCTGACGGTGGACAAGTTCCACCTGCTCGAGAACCCCGACGCCCAGCTCTCCTGCAACTTCAGCGTGCTGGTGGGCTGCTCGAAGAACCTGAACTCGTGGCAGGGCTCCCTGCTCGGCTTCCCGAACCCGATGCTCGGCCTCGGCGGCTGGACGGCGACGATCGCCGTCGGCGTCGGCCTGTTCGCGGTGCGCGGCCGGTTCGCCCGCTGGTACTGGATCGCGTTCAACGTCGGTGTCGCGCTGGCGCTCGCGCTGGTGATCTTCCTGATCACCCAGTCGCTCACCGTGCTGAACGTGCTGTGCCCGTGGTGCATGGTCACGTGGGTCGTCACGATCCCGACCTTCCTCGCCGTCACGCTCTACAACCTCAAGGAGGGGCACATCCCGGTGCCCGAGCGCGCCCGCCGGTTCTTCGGAGCGGCCTACGGCTGGGTGCCCCTGATCACCATCGTCTGCTACGCGATCGTGGCGATCCTGGCGCAGATCCAGCTGGACTGGATCCACCGGGCGTTCATCTGATCCGACCCCGTCCGTCGACGACAAGAGGGCCCGCGGCGATCGCCACGGGCCCTCTCTTCGTCGATCTGCGGTTCAGCCGAACCAGAGCGCGAGCTCGCGCTGCGCCGACTCGGGCGAGTCGGAGCCGTGCACGAGGTTCTGCTGCACCTTGAGTCCCCAGTCGCGGGCGAGGTCGCCGCGGATGGTGCCGGGCGCGGCCGTGGTCGGGTCGGTGGTGCCGGCGAGCGAGCGGAAGCCCTCGATGACACGGTTGCCGGCGACGCGCAGCGCGACGATCGGGCCCGACTCCATGAACTCGACGAGCGGCTCGTAGAACGGCTTGCCCTCGTGCTCGGCGTAGTGCTTGGCGAGCAGCTCGCGGTCGGCCTGCAGCATCCGGATGTCGACGAGGGAGTAGCCCTTCGCCTCGATGCGGCGCACGATCTCACCCGTGAGGCTGCGGGCGACTCCGTCCGGCTTGACGAGGACGAGGGTCTCTTCGACGGCGGTGGTCATGGGTTCTCCGTTCCGTTGTGGGCCGTTGCGGCCCGTTGGTTGCGGTCGATGCGGGCGGCGGCGATCATGCAGTAGGTCCACATGGCCGTGAAGATCGCCCCGACGATGAAGAAGGCGGGCACCAGGAATCCGGCGGCGACGACCGTCAGCTGCACGATCCAGCCGAGGATGACCCCGACCGGCCAGCGGAGTGTGCCGACGGCCAGGATCATGAGCACGATCACGGCCGCTCCCCCGCCGAGCGCGATCGCGGGGGGCAGCGCGCCGAGCCCGAAGAGCACGAGCGCGCCGAGGAAGACGATCACGAGCTCGAACGCGAGCAGGATCGAGCCGAGGCTCTCGCGCAGGCTGCGCCGGCGACGGGCGCGCGGCGCAGGGGCCGCGGGCTCGCCGGGCGTTCCGGGCTGTTCGGGAACGCCGGGGGCGTCGCTCACGCGCCGGCCCCCTTCCACTCCTGCTCCTCGGCGTACGCCATCGCGGCGCCGACGAGGACGATCGAACCGGTGACCACGACGGCGCGCCGGCCGCCCTCGCCCGCCCACTCCCGGGCGGACTCGAGGGCGTCGAGGGCGTCGCCGTAGACGATCGTCGCCTCGTCGCCCACCTCGTCGCGCACGATGTCGCCGAGTTCCTCGGCGTCCAGCGCGCGTTCGCTGGCCGGCTGCGTCACGAAGAACTGCGTGGCGACGGGCGCGAGCGCGCGGACGACGCCGCGGGTGTCCTTGTCGGCGAGGGCGCCGAGCACGAAGGTGAGCTCGTCGAAGTCGAAGTACCGGCGCAGGGCGTCGGCGAGCGACGCCGCGCCCGCCGGGTTGTGCGCGGCGTCGACCAGGATGGTCGGCTCGATCCCGATGAGCTGCAGCCGGCCGGGCGACGTGGCGGTGGCGAAGCCCTCCTCCACCAGATCGGCCTTGAGCGGCTGTGAGCCGCGCCCGAGGAACGTCTCGACCGCGGCGACGGCCACGGCGGCGTTCTGCGCCTGGTGGTCGCCGTAGAGCGGCAGGAAGACGTCCTCGTAGGTGGCCGCGCGTCCGCGGACGGTCACGAGCTGGCCGCCGACGGCGACCTTGGTCTCCGCGACGTCGAAGTCGCGCGGCTGCAGGGCGAGGCTCGACTCCGTGAGGGCCGCGGCCTCCCGCAGCACGTCGAGCGCCTCGGGGGTCTGCGCCGAGGTCACGACGTCCGCGGACGGCTTGATGATGCCGGACTTGGTCCGTGCGATCTCCTCGACCGTGTCGCCGAGCGCCTTCGTGTGGTCGAGCGAGATCGGCGTGAACACGGCCACCTGGCCGTCGCCGACGTTCGTCGAGTCCCACTCGCCGCCCATCCCGACCTCGATCACGGCGACGTCGACGGGAGAGTCGGCGAAGACCGCGTAGGCCAGGGCCGTCAGCGCCTCGAAGAAGGTGAGCGGCGGCTTGCCGGCCTCCTCCAGCTCGGCGTCGACGATCTCCAGATACGGGCGCACGTCGTCCCAGTTGCGGACGAGCTCCTCGTCCGAGACCGGGTGGCCGTCGATCACGATGCGCTCGTTGAAGCGCACCAGGTGCGGGCTCGTCAGGAGGCCCGTGCGCAGCCCGTAGGCGCGCAGCAGGCTCTCGACGATGCGGCTGGTCGACGTCTTGCCGTTCGTGCCGGTGATGTGCACGATCGGGTAGGCCCGCTGCGGGTCGCCCAGCAGCTCGACGGCGCGGCGGGTCGCGTCGAGCCGGCGCTCCGGAGCCCCCTCGCCGACGCGGGCGAGCAGCGCCTGGTAGACGGCCTCCGCCTGGTCGCGCCACTCGTCCTCGGGAATGTCGTCGCTCACGACTCCTCCATCCTGGTCACGCCGACGGTGAACCCGCCCGCGTTCGCGAACTGCCCGGCCGTGAAGGCCTTCTCGAATCCGGATGCCGCCGCGCCGACAACGAGCTCGAGCGCGAGGGTCTCGCTCGCGATGTCGACGTCCGCCGCGAGGCCGAGCGCGCGCGCGTCGTCCTCGTGCTCGAAGGTCAGGGCGAGGCGGATGCGGTCGCTCACGTCGAGGCCGGCCGCCTTGCGGGTGTCCTGCACGGCGCGGATGACATCGCGCGCCAGGCCCTCGGCCTCCAGCTCCGGGGTGGTGCGGGTGTCGAGCAGCACGAAGCCGCCGCCCGCCAGCAGGGCGAGCGCGCTGGACGACTCCTCGTCGGCCTGGGCGGTCTCGAGGACGAGCTCGTACTCCCCCTCGACGAGCTCGATGCCGCCGACGGTCACGACGCCGTCGTGCTCGCTCCAGTCGCCGGCACGGGCGGCGCCGATGACCTGCTGCACCTGCTTGCCGAGGCGCGGGCCCGCGGCACGCGCGTTCACGGTCAGCTTGCTGGTGATGCCGTACGCCGACGCGCTGCCCTCCTGGAGCTCGACCAGCTCCACGGACTTCACGTTGAGCTCGTCGCGCAGGATGGCCTCGAACGGCCGCAGCGCGTCCACGTTCTCGGCCACCACTGTGAGCGCCGCCAGCGGCAGGCGCACGCGCAGACCGGCCTGCTTGCGCAGCGACAGGGTCGTCGAGCTGATCGCCCGGATGCGGTCCATCGCGTCGACGAGCGCGTCGTCGGCGGGGAACTCGGCCGCGTCGGGCCAGTCGGTCAGGTGCACGCTGCGGCCGCCGGTCAGACCCTTCCAGATCTGCTCGGTGACGAGCGGCAGGAGCGGCGCCGCGACGCGGGTGAGCGTCTCGAGCACCGTGTACAGGGTGTCGAACGCCTCGCTGCCGCTGCCGTCCTCCGCCACGCCGGTCCAGAACCGGTCGCGCGACCGGCGCACGTACCAGTTGGTCAGCACGTCGGCGAAGTCGCGCAGCTTGGCCGAGGCCAGCGTGGAGTCGAAGCCCTCCAGGTCGGCCGTCACGGCCTCCACCAGATCGCGCGTCTTCGCCAGCAGGTAGCGGTCGAGCACGTCCGTGGAGTCCACGGAGCGCTTGGCCTCGTATCCCGTCGCGTTGGCGTAGAGCGAGAAGAAGTACCACGTGCTCCACAGCGGCAGCAGCACCTGGCGGACGCCCTCGCGGATGCCCTCCTCGGTCACGACCAGGTTGCCGCCGCGCAGCACGGGGCTCGCCATGAGGAACCAGCGCATCGCGTCCGAGCCGTCGCGGTCGAAGACCTCGTTGACGTCGGGGTAGTTGCGCAGCGACTTCGACATCTTCTGCCCGTCGCTGCCCAGCACGATCCCGTGGCTGATCACGTTCTTGAAGGCCTGGCGGTCGAACAGCGCCGTCGACAGCGTGTGCAGCAGGTAGAACCAGCCGCGCGTCTGGCCGATGTACTCGACGATGAAGTCCGCCGGGCTGTGGGTGTCGAACCAGTCCTGGTTCTCGAACGGGTAGTGCACCTGCGCGAACGGCATCGAGCCCGAGTCGAACCACACGTCGAGCACGTCCGGGATGCGACGCATCGTCGAGCGGCCCGTCGGGTCGTCCGGGTTCGGGCGGGTGAGGTCGTCGATGAACGGGCGGTGCAGGTCGGGCTCCCCCGCCGCGTTCTGCGGCAGGCGCCCGAAGTCGCGCTCCAGCTCCTCCAGCGAGCCGTAGACGTCGGTGCGCGGGTACGCCGGGTCGTCGCTCTTCCACACCGGGATCGGCGAGCCGAAGTACCGGTTGCGGGAGATCGACCAGTCACGGGCGCCCGCGACCCACTTGCCGAACTGGCCGTCCTTGACGTTCTCCGGCACCCAGTTGATCTGCTGGTTGAGCTCGCCCATCCGGTCCCGGAACTCCGTGACGCGGACGAACCAGCTGGACACCGCCTTATAGATCAGCGGGTTGCGGCAGCGCCAGCAGTGCGGGTAGGAGTGCTCGTAGCTCGCCTGACGGAGCAGCCGGCCCTGGTCCTTCAGGAGCTTCGTCAGCGGCTTGTTCGCGTCGAACACCTGCAGGCCCTCGACATCGCTGACGGCCGGGAGGAAGCGCGCGCCGTCGTCGACGGAGATGATCATCGGGATGCCGGCGGCCTCGCAGACGCGCTGGTCGTCCTCGCCGTAGGCCGGAGCCTGGTGCACGATGCCGGTGCCGTCCTCGGTGCTGACGTAGTCGTCCACGAGGATGCGCCACGCGTTCTGCGTGCCGTAGGTCTCGGCGTCCGCGTAGTAGTCCCACAGACGGTCGTAGTGCACGTCCTCCAGGTCGCGGCCGAGCACGGTGCGCGAGACGGCGGCCTGCGCGTCCGCGGCGGACTCGTAGCCGAGGTCCTTCGCGTAGTTGCCGAGCAGGTCGGCGGCGATGAGGTACTCGCCGCTCAGCACGTCGTCCTCGGCACCGCCGTGCGTGTCGGCGGCACCGTCCGGGCCGGCGGGCACGACCGCGTAGGTGATCTCCGGGCCGACCGCGAGGGCCAGGTTGGTCGGCAGGGTCCACGGCGTCGTCGTCCAGGCGAGCGCGCGCACGCCGGTCAGCCCGAGCGCCTCGGCCTTCGACCCGACCAGCGGGAAGGTGACCGTGACCGTCTGGTCCTGACGCATCTTGTAGACGTCGTCGTCCATCCGGAGCTCGTGGTTCGACAGCGGCGTCTGGTCGCGCCAGCAGTAGGGCAGCACGCGGTAGCCCTCGTAGGCGAGGCCCTTCCCGTGCAGCTGCTTGAACGCCCAGATCACCGACTCCATGTAGGTGACGTCGAGCGTCTTGTAGTCGTTGTCGAAGTCGACCCAGCGCGCCTGACGGGTGACGTACTCCTGCCACTCCTTCGTGTAGCGCAGCACGGACTCCTTGGCCGCCTGGTTGAAGGCGGCGATGCCCATCTCCTCGATCTGGCTCTTGTCGGTCAGGCCGAGCTGCCGCTCCGCCTCGAGCTCGGCCGGGAGGCCGTGGGTGTCCCAGCCGAAGCGGCGGTGCACCTGCTTGCCGCGCATGGTCTGGAAGCGCGGGAAGACGTCCTTGGCGTAGCCGGTCAGCAGGTGACCGTAGTGCGGGAGGCCGTTGGCGAACGGCGGCCCGTCGTAGAACACCCACTCGGGCGCGCCCTCGCGGTTCGCGATGGAGGCGCGGAACGTGTCGTCCTTCTTCCAGAACGCGAGGATGCCGGTCTCGATCTCGGGGAAGGCCGGGCTGGGCGCGACATCGGCGCGGTTCTGGGCGTCCGAGCGCTCGGGCTCGGCTCCGTCCGGTGCGGACTGGGGGTACGGCATCTCACTCCTGGCAGGTTCGCTGGTCTGCACGAGGACGCCGGACGCGTGAACGCCCGTCGCGGTACCACCCCGCTTGCCCCATCCGCCGGCGTCGCCGGATGCGGCCTCTCCTTCTTCGGCTGTGACGGGCCGGCCCCGTTCGGTTCTACTGGGCGCCGCCGGAGCGACGCGGTTCTTCCGAAGACTCGCCGGTGATGACCGGGTCGTAGTCAGTCCGTCGATTCTACTCGTTTACGAGCAGACTCGCGTAGCCCCGGCACACCGGCTCGACCGCGGACCGGACCAGCGGGGCGAGCGGGCCGCGGCGGACCCCGGCGCGCGCCCACACGGTGGCGGCGGCGACGGCGGCGCCGACGACGGCGGTCGCGGCCGCCCGCGGGAGCAGCGCGTCCGGGTCCTCGCCGATGCGGGTGGCGATCGCGGCCGCGACCACGCGTACCAGTTCGAGGAAGCGCGGGAGGCCCGAGGCCTGCAGCTCGGCGTCCGTTCCCATCAGCTCCACCTGCGTGACCGCGAGCGGAAGCCGGTCGGGGCCGAAGCCCTCCGCCAGACGCACCACGGCCTCCAGCACCGCGTCCATCGGGGCGAGCGTGTCGTCGACCACGGCGAGCGCCGCCGCGAACCGGTCGAGGGATTCGTCGACCTCGAGCCAGAGCAGGTCGCTCTTGGCGGGGAAGTAGTTGAAGAAGGTGGCGCGGCTGACGCCGGCGCGTCGTGCGATGTCGTCGATGGTGGTGCGGGCGTAGGTCTGCTCGAGGAAGAGTTCGCCCGCGGCCTCGGCCAGCATCCGCCGCGATGAGGCGCGGGGTCGGCCGGAGCCGGAATGCGGTGACGTCATCGGGTGTTCCTTTCGAATGCCTATTATTGGACCCGGTCCACATATTAACGAATCGAAGGACACCCGTGACTACCACCCCCACCGCCGTGCGCAGCGAGACGGATCGACCCGGCATCACACCCGGCACGGCCCGTCGCGTGACGATCGCCTCGTTCGTCGGCACCGCGCTCGAGTCGTACGACTTCTACTTGTTCGCGTACTTCAGCGCGTTCTTCGTGGGGCCGCTGTTCTTCCAGCCGCTCGGGGCCTTCGGCGGCGTGCTCGCCGGGTTCCTGACTATCGCGGCCGGGTTCGTCATCCGCCCGATCGGGGCGATCGTCTTCGGCCATCTGGGCGACCGCATCGGCCGGCGCCCGACCCTCCTCATCACCATCGCCATGATGGGCGTCGGCACCGGCCTCGTCGGCGTGCTCCCCACCTACGCGCAGGCCGGCTGGTTCGGCGCGATCGCCCTCGTCGTCCTGCGCCTCGTGCAGGGGCTCTCGCTCGGCGGCGAGTGGGGCGGCTCCATCCTGCTCGCGACCGAGTACGCGAACCCGAAGCGCCGTGGCTTCTACGCCGCGCTCCCCCAGCTCGGTTCGCCGGTCGGCTCCATCCTGAGCGCCGTCGTCTTCATCGCCATGACCGCTCTGATCCCCGCCGACCAGATCGCGGCCTGGGGATGGCGGCTGCCGTTCCTGACGGCCCTGCCCCTCCTGCTCGTCTCGCTGTACCTGCGCTGGTCGATCGACGAGACCCCCGTCTTCAAGCAGCTGCTCGAGACCGGCACGCGCGACCGCTTCCCCGTCCTCGACGTGTTCCGCAAGGCGCCGTCCGGCTTCGTCATCGCCATCGGAGCGGCCGTGCTCGGCATCGGCTCCTACTCGCTGATGAACACCTACATGGTCGACTACGGCACGGCCACCCTGCACTTCAGCTTCCAGGACCTGCTGGTCGCGACGACCATCGGCGGCCTGCTGCAGCTCGTGACCATCCCGCTCTTCGGGGTCTGGGCGACGCGGATCGGCTCGGCGCGCGTCGTGATGATCGGTGCGATCGGGACGCTGATCATCGCCTTCCCGATGTACTTCCTGCTCCAGTACGCGACGTTCCCGATCCTCGTGGGCAGCATGATCATCGGCGGCATCCTGCCCACGCTCTCGTGGGCGGGTCTCGGCGGCCTCATGTCCGACCTGTTCCCGAGCGAGGTGCGCTACAGCGGCCTGTCGGTCGCCTACAGCCTCGCCGCCCTGCTGACGGCGTTCGTGCCGGCGCTGACGCTGCTGCTCGGCGGCGCCACGGGCAACGCCTGGTGGCACCCGGGCATCGTGCTCGCCCTGATGAGCGCGATCACCCTGGTCGCCGCTCTCGTCGCCGCGCGCAGAAAGCCTATCGTCGACGAGGTCTGAGCGCCTCCCCGCGGTCCTCCGGTACGCTTGTACGGTCGCACACTCAGGCACCCCGATGACACGGTGCCGCACATATCGAACCGGAGGACCATGAGCGCCGCGAACCCCGTGCCCGAGAAGCCCGCACTCGAAGGGCTGGAAGCCAAGTGGGGCGACCGCTGGCAGCAGCAGGGCACCTTCCGCTTCGACCGCGACGCCGCACTGGCCGCTGGACGGGACTGCGTCTACTCGATCGATACTCCCCCGCCGACCGCCTCCGGGTCGCTGCACATCGGTCACGTCTTCAGCTACACGCACACCGACGTCGTCGCGCGCTACCACCGCATGCGCGGCGAGCACGTGTTCTACCCGATGGGCTGGGACGACAACGGCCTGCCCACCGAGCGCCGCGTCCAGAACTACTACGGCGTGCGCTGCGACCCGACCCTCCCCTACGAGGCGGACTTCGTCCCGCCGTTCGAGGGCGGCGACAACAAGAGCAGCAAGGCGGCCGACCAGAAGCCGATCTCGCGCCGCAACTTCATCGAGCTGTGCGAGCGGCTCACCGTCGAGGACGAGAAGCAGTTCGAGGCGCTCTGGCGCTCGCTCGGCCTCTCCGTCGACTGGTCGCAGACCTACCGCACCATCGGGCACGAGTCCCTGCGGACGTCGCAGCTCGCCTTCCTCCGCAACATCCAGCGCGGGGAGGCGTACCAGGCCCTCGCCCCCACGCTCTGGGACATCACCTTCCGCACCGCCGTCGCCCAGGCCGAGCTCGAGGACCGCGAGCAGCCGAGCGCGTACCACCGCGTCGCGTTCCACGGCGCCGACGGCCCCGTCTACATCGAGACCACGCGACCGGAGCTGCTGCCCGCCTGTGTCGCCCTCGTCGCCCACCCGGACGACGAGCGCTACCAGCCGCTCTTCGGCACCACGGTGCGCACGCCGGTCTTCGGCGTCGAGGTCCCCGTCGTCGCCCACCACCTCGCGCAGCCCGACAAGGGCAGCGGCATCGCGATGATCTGCACCTTCGGCGACATCACCGACGTCACCTGGTGGCGCGAGCTCGACCTGCCGAACCGCGCGATCATCGGCTTCGACGGCCGCATCGTGAGCGAGCCGCCCGCGGCGATCGAGAGCGCCGAGGGCAAGGCCGCCTACGCCGAGCTCGCCGGCAAGACCACCTTCTCGGCCAAGCAGGCCGTGGTGGAGCTGCTGCGCGCCTCCGGCGACCTGATCGGCGACCCGAAGCCCATCCAGCACCCGGTCAAGTTCTTCGAGAAGGGCGACAAGCCGCTCGAGATCGTCTCGACCCGGCAGTGGTACGTCAAGAACGGCGCCCGCGACGAGCAGCTGCGCCAGCGTCTGATCGAGCTCGGCCAGGAGATCGACTGGCACCCTGACTTCATGCGCGTGCGCTACGAGAACTGGGTCAACGGCCTCACGGGCGACTGGCTGATCTCTCGCCAGCGCTTCTTCGGCGTGCCGATCCCGGTCTGGTACCCGCTCGACGCCGACGGCAACCCGGTGCACGACCAGCCCATCCTGCCGACCGAGGAGCAGCTCCCGGTCGACCCGTCGTCCGACCCCGCCCCGGGCTACGACGAGTCGCAGCGCGGCCAGGCCGGCGGCTTCGTCGGCGAGCTCGACGTGATGGACACCTGGATGACCTCCTCCCTGACCCCGCAGCTCGCGGGCGGCTGGGAGCGCGACGGCGAGCTGTTCGACGCGGTCTACCCCTTCGACCTGCGCCCGCAGGGCCAGGACATCATCCGCACCTGGCTCTTCTCGACCCTCCTGCGCTCGCAGCTCGAGAACGACGTCGTGCCGTGGCGCAACGCCGCCATCTCCGGCTTCATCGTCGACCCCGACCGCAAGAAGATGTCGAAGTCGAAGGGCAACGTCGTCACCCCCGCCGACATCCTGGAGCGCCACGGCTCGGACGCCGTGCGCTACTGGGCCGCCTCCTCGCGCCTCGGCACCGACGCGGCGTTCGACCCGCAGAACCCGACGCAGATCAAGATCGGCCGCCGCCTGGCCATCAAGCTGCTCAACGCGGCGAAGTTCATCCTCGGCTTCGAGGCGCCCGCCTCCCTCGATCTCGAGCAGGTCACCAGCCCGCTCGACGTCGGGATGCTGCAGAACCTCTCCGACGTGATCGGCGACGCCACCGCGGCGCTCGACGCGTACGACCACGCCCGCGCCCTCGAGATCGTCGAGACGTTCTTCTGGACGTTCTGCGACGACTACCTCGAGCTGGTCAAGGAGCGTGCGTACGGCGAGGCGAACGCGGAGCAGGTCTCCGCCGTCGTCGCCCTGCGCGTCGCCCTCTCGGCGTTCCTGCGCCTGCTGGCGCCCGTGCTGCCGTTCGCGGCGGAGGAGGCGTGGAGCTGGTCCGCCGAGGGCTCCGTGCACGTCGCGCCGTGGCCGACCGCCGACGAGGTGGCCCCGCAGACCGCCGATCAGCGCGCGGTGCTCGCGATCGTCGGGCGCGCCCTGACGGGCATCCGCGGCGCCAAGACGGCCGCGAAGGCCTCGCAGCGCACCCCCGTCGACTCGGCTGTCATCGCGGGCCCGGCGGCCGAGATCGCCGCCATCGAGTCCGCCGCCGGCGACCTCCGCTCGGTCGGCAGAATCGCCGAACTGCGTTTCGCATCCGCCGACGAGCTGGCGGTCACCGATATTCTGCTTTCTCAGGCCCCGAACGAGGAGAAACGATGACGGCGACCGTCCGGAAGGTGGAGGACAACGAGTTCTTCACCTGGCTCGACCTCTATGCGGGGTACGGGGACTTCTACGAGAACCCCGTGACCGACCAGAAGGCGCTCCTCGTGTGGAGCTGGATCACCGACCCCGGCAACGAGCTGGAGGCGTACTTCGCGATCGACGACGAGGGCACCCCGGTGGGCGTCGCGCACGTCCGCGAGTTCGTGCGCCCGCTCGACGGCAGCAAGGGCCTCTACCTCGACGACCTGTTCGTCTCGCCCGACGCGCGCGGCGAAGGAGCGGGCAGGCAGCTGCTCGAATTCCTCCGCGACGCGGCCCGCGATCGCGGCCTGTCGGTGGTGCGCTGGATCACCGCGAAGGACAATGAGACGGCGCGTCGCCTCTACGACGCCGTCGCACAGAAGACCAAGTGGGTGACCTACGATCTCGTCCCCTGAACAGGATCGGGATATGGTCAGAACACGCAGGCGGCTCTCGTGGCCGTATGGGGAAGGCGAACGGAGTAACCCATGACGATCGAGGTCCGACCGGTCAGGGACGGAGATTTCTTTGCCTGGCTTGAGCTGTATTCGAAGTACGCGGAGTTCTACGAGACCGAGCTGACCGACCAGAGGGCCCTCGTGCTCTGGTCGTGGCTCACCGCTCCCGAGCACGAGGAGCAGGGCTACGTCGCCGTCGACAGCGACGGCGACCGCATCGTGGGGCTCGCGCACGTGCGCGAGTTCGCACGCCCGCTGGAAGGCGACCGCGGTCTCTTCCTCGACGACCTGTTCGTCCTGGAGAGCGAGCGCGGCTCGGGCATCGGACGCGCGCTGATCGACCACGTGCGGTCGCTGGCCGAGGAGCGCCGGCTCGGCGTCGTCCAGTGGATCACCGCCCAGGACAACACGGACGCCCAGCGCGTCTACGACGCCGTCGCCTCCCGCACCTCGTGGGTGACCTACGAGATCGACCTGGCGGGTCAGGGCTGATGCAGCTCGGAACCCGATGGGCCGTCGGCGCGACCCCGCCCGAGAACCTCCCCGAGGTCGTCACCTACGCGGTGTCGACCGTCGAGGAGGAACTGGTCGCCACGGACGTGGCGACCGAGGGCTGGCGCTGGACCCTCACCTGGCTGGAGGGCCGTCCGGTCGTCGAGCTGGACGACGGCACCGTGGTGCGGTACAACCCGCAGGAGGACTCCGCCACGATCACGCAGCCGGTCGAGCAGCAGGCCACCGACTACGACGAGGTCTGAGCCCTCCGTCGGCGCGCTCTAACGCGGAAGCCCCGCCACGACACGCGCGGCGCTGTCGCGCGTGGCCTCGACGAGGGCAAGGCGCTCTGCATAGGCCGGCGAGCGGCGGACGGGGCGGGCGCCCCACGCGGTGAGCGCGCGGCCGAGGCGGAGTGCGGTGCGATGGGTCCACGGCCGGCGGGCCGGGAGCACGTAAGCGGTCATGAGGCGGATCCTTCCGGGACGGGCTGGGGCGTCGGCTCCGCGGAGCCGCCGTCGTAGGTGCGGGCGCTGAACAGCAGCCGCATGGACACGAGGGTGAGGACGACGACCACGCCGCCGCCGATGACGAACGGCAGCCGGAGGTCGATGCGGGCGACGAACCCGCCGAGCACGGTCGCGATCGGGGTGAGCCCCCAGCCGATCGTGCGGACGATGCCCATCGCCCGGCCGAGCATGTCGCCCGGGATGAGGGCCTGACGGAGCGCGCCCCACGGCACGTTCCAGACGGCGACGCCGAACGCGCCGACCGCGTAGCTGGCGATGGCCACGACCACGTTGGCCGTGACGCCGACCCCGAGGACCCCGACGCCGCTGACGAGGATGGACCAGAACATGATCCGCCCGCGCCCGAAGCGCGCGACGAGGGCGCTCGAGAGGAGCGCGCCGACCAGGGCGCCGAGGCCCACACCGGCGGTCACGACGCCGATCAGGGCCTCGGGCACCGAGAAGGTCTGCAGGAGCAGCAGCACGACGCTCCCCTGCGCGAACGCGAGCGCCGACGCCGTGAGCGACGTGAGCACGATCATCGTGCGCAGGAACCGGTGCCCGGCGAGGAACCGCACGACGGCGCCCATCCCGGGACGGGCGACCGCCTCCCCCGACGCCAGCTCGGCCTCCGTGGCCTGGACGTGCGCCCGGGCGGCGGCGGCAGGGATCGTCAGTGCGAGCAGACCCGCGATGAGGAACCCTGAACCGGTCAGCCAGACCGGCAGCACGAGTGCGACCGCGAACAGGAAGCCGGCGATGGGGGTCGCGATGAAGTTCTGCACGACGATCTCGGCCGACTGCATCCGGCCGTTCGCCCGGTCGAGCTGATCGCGGCCGACGAGGCTCGGCACGACCGTCGTGGTCGCGTTGTCGAACACCGTCTCGCCCAGACCGAACAGCAGCACGCACGCATACAGCCACCAGATGGTGAGCGCGTCCGCGGAGATCAGTGCCGCGAGCAAGGCCGCCACAGCGAACCGCAGGCTGTTGGCGACGGCCATCGCGATGCGCCGGTCGACCCGGTCGAGGAGCATCCCGGCCGGGATGCCGAACAGCAGCCACGGGAGGAACGTCACGGCCGTCACGCCCGCGATCAGGGCGGGGTCGCGCGTGAGGGTGGTGGCGATCAGCGGGACCGCCGTGCGCCCGATGCCGTCGGCGAGGTTGCTGGCGATGGCGGCGGTCCACAGGCGGTTGAACCCGGCCCCCATCGGCGACCGGCGCACGCGCGGCTCGGGCGCGGTGGTCATCGCTCGCTGGCCTCCACCAGCGGGAACGCGTTGAACTGCACCTGGACGCGCTTGCGACCCTCGGTGTCCTGGGTCTTCCACTGCTCGCGCAGCCGCTCCTGCAGCGCGTAGTACTCGCGGCCGAACTCGGCGAGCTGATCGATCGTGAGCTCGAGGTGGGAGGTCGAGAGCGTGCTCGCCTGCATCCACTCGGCCCCGTAGACGTCGAGACCGCGGCGCACGAACGCGGTGAGGCGGCGCTCGTTGTTCTGCTGCCACTCGCGCGAGATCAGCTCGTTGGCCTCCCGTCCGGCGGGGGTGGCCAGCGTCTCGAGCGAGCCGATGGTGACGCCGCCGGGAGACATGCGCCACCAGCGCTCGCGGCCGGAGCCGCGCTCCGTGTCCTCGACGATGATGTTGTGCTTGGCGAGCTGGCGGAGGTGGTAGCTGGTGGACCCGCTGGACTCCCCCAGACGCTCGGCGAGACCGCTGGCGGTCGCCGGTCCGAAGTCGGACAGCTCGTTCATGATCTCGACGCGCAGCGGATGGGCGAGGGCGCGCAGCGCCTCCATCCCGAGGGCGTCGTGCATGGGGTGCGAGATCGCCGGCGGCTTCTGCTCAGCCGGGGTCGCGTCGCGGTCTTCTTCGGTGGACATGGAACGAGGATACAATCGCAAAGACTTCTTTGCAAGCACTTCTTTGCACGTGATTGTTTGCAACGCTCTGTTTGCAGAAGTCTCTTTGCACCGCCGCCTCCCTCGGCCCTAGGCTGGGTCGATGGCAGACACTAATCCGTTCTTCTCCCCCAGCACCCTCCCTTACCAGCTGCCCCCGTTCGCCGAGATCCGGGACGAGCACTACCGGCCCGCCTTCGACCGCGGCTTCGAGGAGCAGCTCGCCGAGGTCGAGGCCATCACGGCCTCCCCCGAGCCGCCGACATTCGAGAACACGTTCCTGCCGCTCGAGCGCTCGGGGGGCGTGCTCCAGCGCGTCGCCGAGGTCTTCTTCAACAAGAGCTCCTCCGACAGCACGGACTTCACCAACGCCCTCGAGGAGGAGATCGCGCCGCAGCTGGCCGCCCACCAGGACGCCATCCTGCTGAACCCGGCACTGTACGCGCGCATCGCCGCCGTGCACGCGCAGCTCGACGACCTCGATCTGGATGCGGAGTCCCGCTACCTCGTCGAGCGCTACCACACCGAGTTCACCCTCGCCGGCGCCGGCCTCGACGACGCCGACAAGGAGCGCCTGCGCGAGTACAACCAGCGCCTGTCGACGCTGACGACCCGGTTCGAGAAGAATCTGTTGGCCGACACGAACGAGCTCGCGGTCGTGCTCGACTCGGCCGACGAGCTCGCCGGTCTCGGCGAGGGCGAGATCTCGGCGGCGGCGGAGGCCGCGCGCGAGCGCGGATTGGATGGCAAGTACGTCGTCACCCTCGTGCTCCCGACGGGGCACCCGTGGCTCGCCTCGCTCACCCGCCGCGACGTGCGCGAGCGGATCATGACGGCCTCCCGCTCGCGCGGCATCCACGGCGGCGACAACGACAACCGCGAGCTCGTGCTCGAGATCACGCGGCTGCGCGCCGAGCGCGCCCGCCTGCTCGGCTTCGACACGCACGCGGCGTTCGTGACCGCCGACGAGACCGCCCGCACCCCGCAGGCCGTCGCCGACATGCTCGGCCGGCTCGCCCCTCCCGCCGCCCGCAACGCCCGCGCCGAGCAGGCGGACCTCGAGCGCCAGCTGCCGGACGGCGACACGGTGCAGAGCTGGGACTGGGCCCACCTGACCGAGAAGGTGCGCCAGGAGAAGTACGACGTGGACTTCGCCGCCATGCGGCCGTACTTCGAGGCCGAGCGGGTGCTGCACGACGGCGTCTTCCACGCCGCGACCAGCCTGTACGGCATCACCTTCGCGGAGCGGCCCGATCTGGTCGCCTACCACCCCGAGGCGCGCGTCTTCGAGGTGCGCAACGAGGACGGCAGCGAGCTCGGCCTCTACATCCTCGACCTCTACACGCGGGACTCCAAGCGCGGCGGAGCCTGGATGAACCCGCTGATCTCGCAGTCGGAGCTCCTCGGGACGCCCACGGTCGTCGTCAACAACCTCAACGTCCCGAAGCCTGCCGCCGGTGAGCCCACCCTCCTCACCTACGACGAGACGAACACCCTCTTCCACGAGTTCGGGCACGCGCTGCACGGGCTGTTCGCCCGGGTCACCTACCCGAAGTTCGCCGGGACCAACGTGTTCCGCGACTTCGTCGAGTTCCCGAGCCAGGTCAACGAGATGTGGATGCTCTGGCCCGAGATCGTCGAGAACTATGCCGTGCACCACGTGACGGGCGAGCGGATGCCGCAGGAGCTCGTCGACCGGCTGCACGCCTCCGAGTCGTTCAACGAGGGCTTCGCGACCAGCGAGTACCTCGCGGCGGCCCTGCTCGACCAGGCCTGGCACTCCATCACCGCCGACGACGCGGTGGAGGATGTCGCCGCGTTCGAGGCGCAGGCCCTCGCCGCGGTCGGACTCGACGCCCCGGCCATCCCGCCGCGCTACGCGAGCACCTACTTCGCCCACACCTTCTCGGGCGGATACGACGCGGGCTACTACTCCTACATCTGGAGCGAGGTGCTCGACGCGGACACGGTCGAGTGGTTCAAGGAGAACGGCGGCCTCAACCGCGCGAACGGCGACCGCTTCCGCTCGCGCCTGCTCGGCGTCGGCGGTTCGAAGGACCCGCTGGAGGCCTACCGCGACTTCCGCGGGCGCGACGCGGTGATCGAGCCGCTGCTGAAGCGGCGCGGCCTCGGCGGCTAGCCGGGCCTCGTGACCACGCGGACCCGATGATCACTCGGGCGCGGTGATCACTCGGTACTAGCCCCCTTCCCGCGGGCGGCCCTAGCCTGGGCGCAGATGCCGCGGGAAGGGGGCCTCCATGAGCGCAGCCGGACCGGTGCGCCCGATGCCGGCGCCCACGGTCCGCACGCTGCTGCTGCTCAGCATCCCGGCCCTGCTGATCGGGGTGCTGTCGGCCTTCTCGCTCTGGCTCCTCGACGAGCTCGCCGACGTGCTGCAGAAGGCGCTCTGGACGGCCCTGCCGGGCGCGATCGGCGTGGACGGGGCATCGGGGTGGTGGATCTTCCTCGTCCTGACCGTGACCGGCGCCGCGGTCGGGCTCGTCGTCTGGCTGGTCCCCGGCCATGCCGGCCCCGACTCCGCCACGACCGAGCTGGTGACGACGCCGCTCCCGCCTGCCGTCGTTCCGTCGCTCGCGCTGGCCGCGGTGCTCGGCCTCGCCGGCGGGGTGAGCCTCGGGCCGGAGAACCCGATCATCGCGATCAACGCCGGCCTGCTCGTGGCGCTGGTGGCCCGGCTGTGGAAACGCGTGCCGACCGAGCTGGTGCTGCTGATGGCCGCCTCCGCCACGATCGGCGCGATGTTCGGCACGCCCGTCGCCGCCGCCCTCGTCTTCACCGGGATCGTCGCGGCCGCGCCGGGCGGCGGGGCGCTCTGGGACCGGCTGTTCCTGCCGCTCGTCGCCGCGGCTGCCGGGTCCGAGACGATGACGCTGCTGTCGCATCCGCAGTTCGGGGTGCCGATGCCCGCGTACACCGACGTGCACTGGCCCGACGTCGTCGCCGCGTTCGTGATCGCGACCGTGGCGGCGCTGCTGGGCGTCCTGGGCGCCTGGGCCTTCCCCGCGGTGCATCGCGCCTTCCACAGCCTGCGCAACCCGCTCCTCGTGTCGCTCGCGGGCGGTGTCGTGCTCGGCATCCTGGGCGTCATCGGTGGCCCGGTGACGCTGTTCAAGGGGCTGACGCAGATGGGCGAGCTGATCCACGACCGGGCGGACTACTCGGCGGTGCAGCTGCTGGTGATCGTGCTGGTGAAGGTCGTGGCGCTGCTCGTCGCGGCCAGCGCGGGCTTCCGCGGCGGGCGGGTGTTCCCGGCGGTCTTCATCGGTGCGGCGATCGGGCTGCTCGCGTCGGCTCTCGTGCCGGGCATCCCGTTGCCGGTCGCCGTCGCCTCCGGTGTGCTCGGGATGACCGTCGCCGTCGCGCGGGACGGTTGGATCGCGATCTTCGTGGCGCTGGCGGTGACGCAGAGCGTGGCGGTACTGCCGATCCTGTGCCTGGCGATCCTGCCGGCGTGGCTGGTGGTGACGCGCTCGCCTCAGTGGCTCATCCGCGCGCGCGAGGGCGCCGACGGACTCACCGCTCCCGCACTCCGTCCGGAGGCGTGAGCAGGCGGGACGGAGTCGGCTAGGCCGACTTCTCTTCGCGGCGGGTGCGGTGCGGGACGATCGTGGGGGCGGCGTTCTCGAGCACCGCCTCCTTGGTGACGACCACGCGGGCGACCTCGGAGCTGGACGGCACCTCGAACATGATCGGGCCGAGCACCTCCTCCATGATGGCGCGGAGGCCGCGGGCACCGGTCTTGCGCAGCACGGCGAGGTCGGCGATCGACTCGAGGGCGGCGTGCTCGAACTCGAGCTGCACGCCGTCGAGCTCGAACATGCGCTGGTACTGGCGCACGAGGGCGTTCTTCGGCTCGGTGAGGATCTGCATCAGCGCACTCTGGTCGAGCTGGGTGACCGTCGTGACGACGGGCAGGCGGCCGATGAACTCCGGGATGAGCCCGAACTTGTGCAGGTCTTCCGGCAGGACCTCGCTGAAGAGGTTGATGTCGTCGCCCTTGGAGTGCAGCGGGGCGCCGAAGCCGATGCCCTTCTTGCCCGCGCGGGACGAGATGATCTCTTCCAGCCCCGCGAAGGCGCCGGCCACGATGAACAGCACGTTCGTCGTGTCGATCTGGATGAACTCCTGGTGCGGGTGCTTGCGGCCGCCCTGCGGCGGCACGGAGGCGACCGTGCCCTCGAGGATCTTCAGCAGCGCCTGCTGCACGCCCTCGCCCGACACGTCGCGCGTGATGGACGGGTTCTCGGCCTTGCGGGCGATCTTGTCGACCTCGTCGATGTAGATGATGCCGGTCTCGGCGCGCTTGACGTCGTAGTCGGCGGCCTGGATCAGCTTGAGGAGGATGTTCTCGACGTCTTCGCCGACGTATCCGGCCTCGGTGAGCGCGGTCGCGTCGGCGACCGCGAACGGCACATTGAGGCGGCGCGCGAGCGTCTGCGCCAGATAGGTCTTGCCGCAGCCGGTGGGGCCGATCAGCAGGATGTTGCTCTTGGCGATCTCGACGTCGTCGATGGCGTCGGCCGCGGTGATGGTCTGCTTGGCGCGCACCCGCTTGTAGTGGTTGTACACGGCGACGGCGAGCGAACGCTTGGCGGCCTCCTGGCCGATGACGTACTCCTCGAGGAACCCGAAGATCTCCTTCGGCTTCGGCAGCTCGAACTCGCTCGCGGCCTCTTCGCCGGCTTCGGCGAGGCGCTCCTCGATGATCTCGTTGCAGAGCTCGACGCACTCGTCGCAGATGTACACGCCTGGACCGGCGATCAGCTGCTGGACCTGCTTCTGGCTCTTGCCGCAGAAGGAGCACTTGAGCAGATCGGCGCTCTCCCCGATTCGTGCCATCCCTCGTCCCCTCCCACTACACGGGTGTCTTCTCAACGAGCCTAACCTGTGCGGACGACAATGGTGCGCACCGGCGGGTCGATAACGTCACACGGGCTTCTGCCCAGAGCAGATCAGGTCCCAGAGACGCCGAAGGGCGGGGCGGTCGCTGCGACCGTCCCGCCCTTCGGCGTGGAGCTGCTTACTTGACCAGTGCCGGCAGCGTCTTGCGGCTGGTGAGCACCTGGTCGATCAGGCCGTATTCGAGGGCCTCGTCCGCCGACAGGATCTTGTCGCGGTCGATGTCCTTGTTGACCTGCTCCTGCGAGCGGTTCGAGTGGCGCGCGAGCGTCTCCTCGAGCCACGTGCGCATGCGCAGGATCTCGCGGGCCTGGATCTCGATGTCGGACGCCTGACCCTGGCCGGCCTCGCCGACGGCGGGCTGGTGGATCAGGATGCGGGCGTTCGGCAGGGCGAGGCGCTTGCCGGGAGTGCCGGCGGCGGTGAGGACCGCGGCGGCCGAGGCGGCCTGGCCGAGCACGACCGTCTGGATGTGCGGGCGGATGTACTGCATCGTGTCGTAGATCGCCGTCATCGCGGTGAACGAGCCACCGGGCGAGTTGATGTACATGACGATGTCGCGGTCCGGGTCCTGGCTCTCGAGCACGAGGAGCTGGGCCATGATGTCGTCGGCGGAGGCGTCGTCCACCTGCACGCCGAGGAAGATGATGCGGTCCTCGAAGAGCTTCGCGTACGGGTCCTGGCGCTTGTAGCCGTAGGCAGTGCGCTCCTCGAAGCTGGGGAGGATGTAGCGCGAGCCGGGCGCCTGCACGCCGCCGAGGGCCTGGCCGCCGGCGGGGGCGCCGCCGAGCATGGGGATGTTCATTGTGATGTCCTTAGTCCTTCCGGCGTTGCGCTACTTGTTCGAATCCTGGTCGGTGCCGCCGCCGCCCGCGACGTCGAGCGCCGACTCGCGGATGTGGTCGACGAAGCCGTACTCGAGCGCCTCCTGAGCGGTGAACCAGCGGTCGCGGTCGCCGTCGGCGTTGATCTGCTCGACCGACTTGCCGGTTGCCGAGGCGGTGATCTCGGCGAGGCGCTTCTTCATGTCGAGGATGAGCTGGGCCTGGGTCTGGATGTCGCTCGCGGTGCCGCCGAAGCCGCCGTGCGGCTGGTGCAGCAGGACGCGCGCGTTTGGCGTGATGTACCGCTTGCCCTTGGTGCCCGCGGTGAGCAGGAGCTGGCCCATCGAGGCCGCCATGCCGATGCCCACGGTGACGATGTCGTTCGGCACGAACTGCATGGTGTCGTAGATCGCCATGCCGGCCGTGATCGAGCCGCCGGGCGAGTTGATGTAGAGGTAGATGTCGCGCTTCGGGTCCTCTGCGGCCAGGAGCAGCAGCTTCGCGGCGATCTCGTTCGCGTTCTCGTCCCGGACCTCGGACCCGAGCCAGATGATGCGGTCCTTCAGCAGTCTGTCGAAAACATTGGGCTGGATACCCAGGTCGGCCATGTTCGCTCCGTTTCCTTGTCGCTTGGAATCGAATCTATCGGAGCGCCACGGCCATTTCGGTGGTGTTCGCCCTGGGCAGAGAGCCGTGGCGCGGGAGGTGCGGGGCCGGAGTCACTCGTCGTCGAGCTCGGCGGCGTACGCCCCGACGGCGCGACCGTAGCGGCCCAGGTGGGGCGACAGGGCCGTCAGCGACTCCCGCAGGGCGTCGGCGTGCAGGCCGAGGTCGAAGAGCGCGAGGGCGGCGAAGGCGCGCGCGTCGGCTGCGAGCGGGTCGTCCGGGCGTGCGGCGAGGAGGTCGCGCAGCAGCTCCACCGCCTCCTCCGGGCGGTCGAGGTTGCGGAGCGTGCTGGCGAGCTGGATGGTCGCGCGGGTGCGCTCCGGCTCGGCAAGCCCGGCGTCGAGGGCGCGGCGGTAGAGCGGCTCGGCCTCGGCCTCCCGGCCCGCGAAGTCGTAGGCGCCGGCGGTCTCGTACATCCCGAGCGCGTCGTCGGGCCGCGCGGCCGCGAGGGCCAGGATCGCGGCGAGCGTCGCCTCCTCACCCCGGGTCGCCGCATCGTCCCACACGGCGTCGATGCGTCGCTGCCACTCGTCCATCGTCGTCCCCTCGTCCTGGTCCTGGAAACGACGAAGGCCGGGCGCATGCGCACCCGGCCTTCGTCGTGATGTGGATTACTCCGCGTCCGCGGCCTTCTTGGCGGGCTTCTTCGCGGGAGCCTTCTTGGCGGGAGCCTTCTTCTTCGGCTTCTCCTCGGCGGCGGGGGCCTCGGCGGCCTCCTCGGCCGGAGCCTCGGTCGCCTCGTCGGCGGTCTCGTCCTCGTCGTCACCGGAGGCGACGGCGGTGAACTCGCTGAGGTCGACCGGCTTGCCGTTGCTGTCGACGACCTTCACCTTGCCGAGGACGATCGCGAGGGCCTTGTTGCGGGCGACCTCTCCGACCATCGACGGGATCTGGCCGTTCTCGCTGAGGATCTTGACGAACTCGTTCGGGTCCATGCCATACTGCGCCGCGCCCTGGATGAGGTACTGGGTGAGCTCGTCCTGGCTGACCTTGACGTCCTCGGCGCTGGAGACCTCGTCGAGGAGGATCTGCGTGCGGAACGTCTTCTGGCTCGACTCGGTGACCTCGGCGCGGTGCACGTCGTCCTCGAGGCGGTTCTCCTGCTCGAGGTGACGGTGGACCTCGTCCTCGACGAGCTGCTCCGGAACCGGGATCTCGACGAGCTCGAGGAGCGTGTCGACGAGCTGGTCGCGGGCGGAGGTGCCCTGGCCGAACGCCTTCGAGCGCTCCACCTGGGTGCGGAGGCTGTCGCGCAGCTCTGCGATGGTGTCGAACTCGCTGGCGATCTGGGCGAAGTCGTCGTCCGCCTCCGGCAGCTCGCGCTCCTTGACGGCGTTGAGCGTGACGGTGATCTGCGCGTTCTCGCCCTCGTGGTCGCCGCCCATGAGCGGGGCCTCGAAGGTGGTGGTCTCGCCGGCGGTCAGCGTGTCGAGCGCCTCGTCGATGCCCTCGATGAGCTCGCCCGAGCCGATCTCGTAGGAGATGTTCGCGGCGGTGTCGACCTCTTCGCCACCGATCTCGGCGGTCAGGTCGATCTGGGCGAAGTCGCCCTTCTTGGCCGGACGGTCGACGGTGACGAGCGTGCCGAAGCGGCTGCGCAGGTTGTCGAGCTCCTCGTCGATGTCGCTGTCCGCGATCTCGGCGGCGTCGACCGTGATGGTGATGTCGTCGAGCTTCGGGAGCGTGATCTCGGGGCGGACGTCGACCTCGATGGTGAGGAGGAGGTCGCCCGAGAAGTCGGCCTCGGCCGGCCACTCGGTGATGTCGGCGGAGGGGCGTCCGAGCGGGCGCACGTCGTTCTCCTCGACGGCCGCACGGTAGAAACCGTCCAGACCCTCGTTGACGGCGTGCTCCAGCACGGCGGCCTTGCCGACTCGCTGGTCGATGATCGCCGGCGGGACCTTGCCCTTACGGAAGCCGGGGATGCTGACCTGCTCGGCGATGTGCTCGTACGCGTGGGTGATGGAAGGCTTCAGCTCCTCCGGCGTCACCGAGATGGTGAGCTTTGCGCGGGTGGGGCTGAGCTTCTCGACCGTGGTCTTCACGATGTCTGGGTTCTCCTGAATGTTCGAACGATGGTCTTCTCGCAAGGAACGAGGTCCTCGTCGGGGCGACAGGATTCGAACCTGCGACCTCCCGCTCCCAAAGCGGGCGCTCTAGCCAAGCTGAGCTACGCCCCGGCTAAAACGGTGCGAAAGACCACGCGCAAGTCTACTGCACACGAGGTGGCCCCCGCGTGTACTACGATGGTCGTCGGCCGTCGCAGAGCAACGGCTTCGGGGATGTAGCTCAATGGTAGAGCCTCAGTCTTCCAAACTGATTACGCGGGTTCGATTCCCGTCATCCCCTCCGTTGTAACACTGGGCGAGCGATTCGCCGAGTCTGGAAAAGCCTGAGCCTTATGCCTCTCCAGATCCCGCATCTGCCACACTCTGCTTGTGACTCTGCACATCGCTTTGGTGAGCGAATCAATAGTTGTCCAGCTCGGGGATCGTCTGCTGACTGTTGGAGGCGAGCCTTGGGATCCCACGGCCAACAAGACGATCGTTGTAGAAGCATCGAACGGGCGCGCTGTGATCGGCTACGCGGGTCTCGCGCACATTTCCGGGGAGCCCACTGGCGAGTGGCTAGTCCGCAAGATTACAGGCTCACCAGCATCGCCCATCGGATTTCAATTCGGCGGTTCTGCGCCTCTTCATCTTGGTCAGATTCGACATCGCATTGTTAGTGGAATCGAAGCCGAGTTTGCGAAGAGTCAACCGAGAGGACGACGGTACAGTATCGAGCTCATTGTCAGTGGCTGGGGCTACCCGCGCGTGACCCGCGACAGCAAAAGACCAACATCGTTTACCTATTCGATGAGCCACAGCGGCGTACCGGGCGCGCGGTGCAGAATCGTCTCTACAACTCGCTATCGTTTCCGAGATCCAAGTCGTTGCTGGACGCTCTCAGCCATCGGGCGAGGAGATCTGATCGATTTGGGGACCATCAACGCGCGCCTTAGCTCTAAGAACAGGACGCTCAATGTCGACGATGTCGAGGCTGAGATAGTTAGCGCTATAAGAACTATCGGCAACTCAGTCGAGAGTGGCGTCGGCCGAGACATCATGAGCGCTTACTTGCCAGCGTTTCCTTGGACGGTGCCGCCGCATATTCGTTATTATCGCGACACTTCTGTTCACGATGAGAGGGTCGCGTACCTACCAGCATTCCTGGCGCCAGGAATGATTTCGCCAGCAGCTCAGATGAACAGCAGCTCCGGCTTCCAGATCGTCTTCAACGCGGACACGCCCGACGAGTGGTGCTACCAAACTGAGACAGTTCCTAAATGGACCACGCCCGGAACACGCCGACTCAACACGCAAGAGGGTAAGCGATTACGGTAACCGTCCTCCAGCGCCGCAGGTGTCGCGACTAAATTACGCGCGGATGCCCAATTTCGATTCCCCGCCGAGATGCCCGTGCCGATACCGACGTCCACGATCCGCGGGCCTGGCAGGAGAGCGATCACGGCGTCCGCGAGCGCCCGCGGATAGCGGGGCCGGGCGCGGTCGTAGCGTTCCGGATCGTCGCCGAAGGACTCGGCGATGACGCGGTGGCTGTGGATGACGGGACCGGAAGGTTCAGGGGCGTCGGCGACCATGACCGCACGCTACGACCGGTCGGGACACCGTGTCCACGCGGGTTCGCCGACGGCCGACGAGGGCCGATCAAATCGACCCCCTTCCGCCACCTGCCACGATGGCTGCATGACCGCATCGACTCCCGCCCCGCATCGCGTCTTCTCCTACGGCACGCTCCGGCAGCCCGACGTGCAGAAAGCGCTCTACGGACGTGATGTGCCGACGATCTCGGACACGCTTCCCGGATACCAGCTCGACTGGCTCGTCATCACCGATCCTGACGTGATCGCGACCTCCGGGTCCGATCGGCATCCCATCCTGCGGCGCGGAGAGCCCGGCGATCTGGTCGAGGGCGCCTTCCTCGAGCTCGACGACGCCGAGCTCGCCGCCACCGATGCCTACGAGGTCGCCGACTACGTACGGAGCGTCGTGACGCTCGCGTCCGGCGTCGAGGCGTTCGTCTACGTCGCCGGCGACGAGGGTGACGCTCCCCTCTAGGCTGATCCCCGTGCCGAACACCGCCTCCGCTCCCCTCCGTCTCGTCGTCGCGGACGACTCCGTGCTGCTGCGGGAGGGGCTGATCCGGCTGTTCGACGAGGCCGGGTTCGAGACGGTCGGCGCCTACGGTGACGCCGAATCGCTGCTCGCGGAGGTCGGAGAGGTGGCGCCGGATGTCGCGGTGCTGGATGTGCGGATGCCCCCGACGTTCCGGGACGAGGGCGTGCGCGCGGCGCTACGCCTACGGGCCGAGCACCCGGGCGTGTCGGTGCTGCTGCTCAGTCAGTACGTCGAGGGGACGTACGCGCAGGAGCTGCTCGCGAGCGGGCAGGGCGGCACCGGCTACCTCCTCAAAGACCGCATCGCGTCGCTCGACGAGCTGCGGGATGCGGTGACGCGGGTGGCGCAGGGCGGCACGGTGCTCGATCCGGAGGTGGTCCGCGAACTCCTGACGCGGCGGGTGGACCCGGTGGCCGCGCTGACGCCGCGCGAGCGCGAGGTGCTGGGGCTGATGGCGGAGGGCCGGACGAACTCGGCGATCGCGGCGCAGCTGGTGATCGGCGTGGGCGCGGTGGAGAAGAACGTGACGTCGATCTTCCAGAAGCTCGCCCTCGAGGACTCCGGCGACGACCACCGCCGGGTGCTGGCGGTACTGGCGTTCCTGCAGCGGTGAGGACAGAATGGCGCGTGAACCGCTCATCGACGACGAAAGCAGGTGCACCGTGGCAGGACTGGACGACATCACGAACAAGGCCAAGGAATTCCTCGACAACGACAACGTCAAGAACGCGCTGAAGTCCGAGCAGGCCGAGGACATCAGCGACAAGCTGCTCGACGGCGTCGCCGGCGCGGCCAACAAGGTCACCGGCGGCAAGTTCGAGGACCAGATCAACGGCGCACGCGACGCCGCGGACAAGGCGGTCGGCACCGAATAGGGCCGAAGCCGCACACGACAGACACCGCGAGGGCGGGTGACGGTTCGACCGTCACCCGCCCTCCGTCGTGTCCGGGCTGGGCTGCGCTCAGGCGAGCGGGAGGCGCGTGCCGATCCGCGTCGGACCGCCGGCCGGGCTGTCGACCACGAGCTCGCCGCGCATCCCGCGCACGCGCTCGCTGAGACCGCTCAGCCCGTGCCCGGGGGTCAGGACCGCTCCCCCGGTGCCGTTGTCCGTCACCCACACGCTCAGCCACGGCGCACCGGCCGCGTCGGCGGTGCGATCCACGAACAGGCGCGCCTCGGTCGCACCGGAGTGCTTGGCGACGTTCGTCGCCAGCTCCGCGAGCACGTAGTAGGCGTTCCGCTCGGTCTCCGGGCTGAACCGCTCCCCCGGCGCGAGCGACGACTCGACGCGCATCGGGACGGTGCTGCGGGCGGCGAGCGACTCCGCGGCGGCGATCAGACCGCGATCCTGCAGGAGGGGCGGCGCGAACCCGCGGGACAGCGCCCGCAGCTCCTCGAGGGTGTCGCCCGCCTGCTGCCGGGCCTCGGCGAGCAGCGCGGCAGCGGCAGCGGGATCGTCGGTGAGCTTGCGCTCGGCGGCGGCGATGTCCATCTGCAGGCGGATCAGCCGCTGCTGCGGGCCGTCGTGCAGATCGCGCTCCAGCCGGCGCAGCGCCTGGTCCTCCGCGGCGACGGCCGCGCCCCGCGAGGCGGACAGGTCGGCGACCTCCCGCTGCAGCGTCTCCGACGGCCACGCGCCCAGCAGGCCGCGCGCGATGGCGTCGTGCATGAGGGTGAGACCGCGCGTCACGAACGGAAGCGTGGCGGCGAACAGCGCACCGGCGATGAAGTACAGGATGCGGTCGCCCACGATCGGGTCGAAGGTCGAACTCGACTGCGACGCCCAGTCCACGATGACGCGCGACAGGAACACCGTCTGCCCGTCGTGCGGGATGAAGCCCTCCCAGATCCAGCCGGTCAGGCCACCGAGGGCCACCGATGCCCAGACGATCGTGACGGTCCAGGAGACGATGCTGACGATCGGGTTGATCAGGATGCCGTGCAGCAGGTACAGCCAGTAGTGGCCGTTCACGAACGGGCCGAAGGCGGAGCGCCAGAACGTGCGCGGCTTGTCGGCCGGCTCCCACAGCGGGCGGCGGATCTCCGGGCGGCCCGCCCAGCGCAGGCACTCGACCTCCACCGTCCCGAACCCGCGGGCGGTGTAGAACGCGCCGATCAGGACGAACAGGCCGACGTAGATCACGATCGTGCCGACACCCGTCCAGAACAGCGTCTGGAGGACGGAGAGTCCGACGATGGCGATCGGCATGGTCAGGAGCAGGAAGCCGAGCTCGCGCGGGACGCCGCGCCAGAGGGAGCCGTACGTGGTGCGGTCGGCGGGCGGAGCGGGGCGGGCGGTCACGGGATCCAGCATGGCGGATGAGGCGGAGGTCATGGGTTTCTCCAGTCGGGGACGATGACTCCAGCCTCCCGTCGGCGGCTTCACGTCGGTATGCGGGTGGCAGGCGGATCCCGGCGGGGGTTATCCCCCGCACGGCCCGCCGGTCGACGTTCGGGCGCCACCCAGGCGAGCCTCAGCTTAGTTAGCGCAGGCTCAGCTTCGTTGCGGAATTCCGGGGGCTGAGTAGCGTTGAAGCAGGCACGAGAAAGGACGCCAAACAATGACGGACATCGCCGCAAGCCAGAGTGTTTCCAACCCGGACGTCGCCGCCGGAGTCGCCCAGTTCCTGAGCCCGGTGGTCATCGACCTCACCGCGCTCGTCGTCAACGGAAAGCAGGCGCACTGGCACGTGCGCGGCGCCAACTTCATCGGCGTGCACGAACTGCTCGACACGATCGTCGACCACGCGCAGGAGTGGGCCGACCTGGCCGCCGAGCGCATCGTCGCCCTGGGGCTCCCGGTCGACGGCCGCCTCGGCACGGTCGCCGCGAAGACCACCACCCCGGAGCTGACCGCGGGCTTCCGCCCCTCCAACCAGACCATCGCCGAGGTCATCGCGCAGATCGACGCCGCCCTCGCGGCCGTCAACACCGCGGTGAAGGAGCTCGACGAGCTCGACCAGACCAGCCAGGACGTCGCCATCGAGATCGCCCGCGGCCTCGACAAGGACCGCTGGTTCCTGTTCGCGCACATCAGCGAATAAGCACGTCACCGCGCCACGAACGCGCCTGAAGGGCCGTCCTCCGCTCCGGAGGGCGGCCCTTCGCCGTCACCGGCCAGAGACGCGGCTACCGCAGCGTGTCGTGCGTGAAATGGCCGGCCAGGAGCGTCGCCGCAACCGGAAGGGCGCGGAGCTCCTCGTCCGTCGCCGCGGCGGGGTCGAGGTCGAGAACCGCGAGGTCGGCCGGCTCTCCGGCGGCGATACGGCTGCGCGCCGACGCCTCCAGCGCAGCGGAGAACGGGATGCGCTGCTCGGGATGCCAGGGCTCGCGCCCCTCCCGCGACCGGTTCACGGCCGCCGCGATCGCGATCCACGGGTCGAGCGGCGCGACCGGAGCATCGGAGCCGAACGCGAGCCGCACGCCGTGCCGCAGGAAGTCCGCGAGCGGGAACGCGCGGTCGGTCCGCCCCTCCCACAGCCGGTCGGCGACATCCCGGTCGTCCATGGCGTGCTCGGGCTGCACGCTCGCCGTGACGCCCAGGCGGGCGAACCGGGGAACGTCGGCCGGATCGACCAGCTGCGCGTGCTCGATGCGACCGCCGGCGCCGACGCGCTCGAACGCGTCCAGCGCGCGACGGTTCGCCTCGTCGCCGATGGCGTGCACGGCCGGCTCGATCCCGTGGTCGACGGCGAAGCGCATCGCGGCGACGAGCTCGCGCTCGTCCAGATTCGCGACGCCGTGCCCGCCGTCGGGGTAGGCGTGGCTGCACAGGGCGGAGCGGGTGTTGAGCGAGCCGTCCGAGATGACCTTGAACGGTCCGGCCGTCAGGAGGCCGCTCGTCCCGTCGATCGTCCGACCGGTGTGCAGACCGAGAGCCGCCGCGCGGTCCAGATGGTCGCCGTAGATCCCGAATTCGACGCGGAGCCGCGGCTCGGCGGCGGAGAGCCGGCGCTGCCACGTCTCCACGTTCCAGCCGTACTCCAGGTCGACGATGCCGACGACGCCCCGGCTCGCCGCGACGGTGGCGGCATCGGCCGCCCAACGGTCCATCGTCGCGTCGTCGGCCGTCGTGAGCGCGCTGGAGACGGCGAAGCTCGCGTCCTCGCGCAGCACCGCGTCGTCCGACTCCAGGCCGAGATGACGCGCGGCCGCCGTGTTCAGCCACGAGCAGTGCAGGTCTCCGGCGATCAGGACGACCGGCCGCTCCCCCGCAGCCGCATCCAGCAGCTCCCGGGTCGGGAGGTCGGGCCAGAGCGCGTCGTGGAAGCCGAAGCCGACGAGGAGGTCGTCCCCGTCCTGACCTCCGGCGGACACGCGCCGCCGCACCAGGTCGGCCGCCTCCGCGGCCGAGGCGGCCCGGGACACGTCGAGGCGGCGTGCGGTCTGCGCCCACTGCGTGAAGTGCACGTGCTGATCCCAGAGCCCGGGGACCAGCCACCGGCCGTCGAGGTCGAGCTGCTCAGCACCGGCCGCATCGAGGCGTCCAGCGAGGTCGACGGCGTCGATACGACCGTCCGCGATGCGCACATCCACCACGCCGTCCGAGCCGGGGATGCGGGCCCCGGTCAGCAGGAGGCTCATCGAGCGGCGCGGCGGCGGTCGTGCACGATCGTCATCTCGCGCAGCAGCCCGTCGCTGGCGTACGGGCCGTCGCCCGCGAGCTCCAGGAGGATGCGGTCGACGATGTGGTCGGGCCGGTTCTGGCTCATCTTCTGCTTGGCGCTGATCCGCGTGGGCGTCAGCCGAAGGCCGACGGTCCCCGAGGAGATGCGCTGCGCGTAGGCGGAATCGGCCTCCGTGCCGGCCATCTGCCGCGGCTCGGGCAGCTCGCGCTCGAAGTGGTCGACCAGCCGGGCGAGCACCTCGAGGTTCTCCTCGTCGCTCAGGATCTCGGGCACCCCCGAGAAGTGGGCCGAGATGAAGTTCCAGGTCGGGACGGCCGGCTTGTCGTCGTACCAGCTCGAGGAGATGTAGCCGTGCGGGCCCTGGACGATGATCATCAGCTCGTGCTCCCCCAGCTCGTGCAGCTGCTCGTCGGGTCGGCCGACGTGGCTCAGGAGGCTGATCTCCTCCCGGGTGTCGTCGAGGATGACCGGGTAGTGCGACGCGACCAGGCCGGCGTCGGTGTGGCTGACGAAGGTCGCCCACGGGTTCTCGCGGACGAGCCGCTTGAGCTCCTCCGCGTCGGTGAGGGTGAAACTCGGGTTCTGGCGCATGCCGCCTCCTAGGCCTGATCCTTCGGGCACCAGTACAGCTTGCGGCCGCCCAGCTCCTCCATCACGATGTGGGTCCCGCAGACGCGGCAGGGCAGGCCCTCGCGCTTGTAGACCCAGTGCCGGTCGTCCCGGCTCGCCATCGCTTTGCGGTACGACTCGTCGTCGAGATCGTCCATCGTCATCATCTGACCGGTCGCGACGCCGATGCGCAGCAGCTTGACCCAGTCGTGCCAGAGCTCGCGAACGGTGTCCTCCGGGACCTGCTTGCCCGGCGTGTGCGGGTTCTGCCGGGCGCGGAAGAGCAGCTCGGCGCGGTAGACGTTGCCGATGCCGCTCACGACGCTCTGGTCCATCAGCAGCAGGGCGATGGCCGTGGGCTTGCGGCGGACGGTCGACACGAACCGCTCCTCGGCCTCGGGGCCGTCGTCGAGCATCGGGTCGGGCCCGAGCTTGGCGATCACCGCATCCACCTCGGCCGGGTCGAGCACCTCGCACGCGGTGGGGCCCCGCAAGTCGGCGACGGCCGTGTCGGTCAGCAGGCGCACGCGCACCTGCCCGACGGGCTCGGGCGGGAAGCTGGTGATCTCGGCCTCGAGCTTCTCGGACTCGGCCATGCGCAGCCGCGTGCGCCGCGGCGCGCCGATCGAGTGGAGGGAGTTCTCCCCCGCGTCGTCGAACACCCGGGCCGCGTCGGCGTCGGTGCCGCGCTGGTTCGTCTGCCCCATCCGGCCGTTGGCGGAGGCGATGGTCGGGTCGACGCTGATCTCGCCCGCGAAGTCCCACGCGCCGTAGATGCCCAGGTGGATGCGCAGCCAGAGCCCGTTCTCGAACTCCAGGAACATCTGCTTGCCGACGGCCTTGGCCGCCGTCATGACCTGACCGTCGATCCGCGCGGCGCCCTCGGCGAACCGGCCCTGCGGCGACGACACCGTCACCCGGTGGCCGACGAAGTTCGTCGCGAACTGCCGCGCGATGCGGTGGACGGAGTGGCCCTCGGGCATCAGCGGTCCACGTTCCGGCCCGCGATGTCGCCGGTGGCCTCGAACTCGGCGAGCTGGGCGATGCGGCGCACGTGCCGCTCCTCGAGCGAGAACGGCTCGGCGATGAAGACGTCGATGAAGCGCGTGGCCTCCTCGACGGTGTGCTGGCGGGCGCCGATCGAGATCACGTTGGCGTCGTTGTGCTGCCGCGCGAGCTGCGCGGTGCTCTCGTTCCAGACCAGGGCGGCGCGGACGCCGAGCACCTTGTTGGCCGCGATCTGCTCTCCGTTGCCCGAGCCGCCGAAGACCACGCCGAGCGCCTGCACGCCGGCCTGCTGGTCGCGCACGACCGCCTTGGCCGCGTTGATGCAGAACGCCGGGTAGTCGTCGATCGGGTCGTACTCGACCGGTCCGTGGTCCACGACCTCGTGCCCCGCCGCCGCGAGGTGCTCCTGGAGGTGCCTGCTGAAGTCGAGGCCGGCGTGGTCGGTGGCGATGTGGATGCGCATGGAGCAAGTCTAGGGAAGCCCACCGACCCGGGCGCACGGGTCACTAAGGTGGATCGGGTGGACACGATCCACGCGAATCTCGTCTTCAAGGAGTCACCGTTGCCCGGAGAAAACCTCACCCGCATCGAAGCACAGGAGCGCGCGTCGCTCGTCCGCACCCACGCCTATGACGTCGTCCTCGACCTGACGACCGGCCCGGAGACCTTCCGCAGCACGACGACCGTGCGCTTCTCCGCGACCGAGGGCGCGTCGACGTTCATCGACGCGATCACCCGCACGGTCCACTCGGTCGTGCTCAACGGCGTCGAGCTCGACCCGGCGCAGGTCGCCGACGGCGTGCGCATCCGGCTCGACGGCCTGCAGGCCGAGAACGAGCTGACGGTCGACGCCGACGCGATCTATACGAACTCGGGCGAGGGCCTGCACCGCTTCGTCGACCCGGTCGACGGCGAGGTGTACCTCTACAGCCAGTTCGAGGTGCCCGACTCGCGCCGCATGTTCGCGGTCTTCGAGCAGCCCGACCTGAAGGCGACGTTCGCCTTCACCGTCACCGCGCCCGAGCACTGGGCCGTGGTGAGCAACTCCCCGACGCCCGAGCCCGTCGCGGCCGGCGACGGGAAGAAGACGTGGACCTTCGCGCCCACCTCCGTCATCTCCTCCTACATCACGGCGCTCATCGCCGGCCCGTACGAGTCGGTCCACAGCGAGCTGACGAGCAGCGACGGCCGCACCATCCCGCTCGGCGTGTACGCGCGCAAGAGCCTGGCCGGCTTCCTCGACGCCGACTACATCTTCGAGAAGACCCGCGAGGGCTTCGCGTTCTACGAGGAGCGCTTCGACGTCCCGTACCCGTTCGAGAAGTACGACCAGCTGTTCGTGCCGGAGTTCAACGCCGGCGCGATGGAGAACGCGGGAGCCGTGACCTTCACGGAGACCTACGTCTTCCGCTCCAAGGTCACCGACGCCATCAAGGAGCGCCGGGTCGTCACCATCCTGCACGAGCTCGCCCACATGTGGTTCGGCGACCTCGTCACGATGAAGTGGTGGAACGACCTCTGGCTGAACGAGTCGTTCGCCGAGTACGCCTCCACGCTCGCCACCGCCGAGGCCACCGAGTGGCACGAGGCGTGGACCACCTTCGCCGCCATGGAGAAGAGCTGGGCGTACAAGCAGGACCAGCTGCCCTCGACCCACCCGATCGTCGCGACCATCAACGACCTGGAGGACGTGCAGGTCAACTTCGACGGCATCACGTACGCGAAGGGCGCCTCGGTGCTCAAGCAGCTCGTGGCGTGGGTCGGCCAGGACGACTTCCTCGCCGGCGTCTCGGAGTACTTCAAGAAGCACGCGCACGGCAACACCGAGCTCCGCGACCTCCTGGTCGAGCTGGAGGCCACCAGCGGCCGCGACCTGACCGACTGGTCCGCCAAGTGGCTCGAGACGGCGGGCGTGAACACGCTGCGCCCCGAGATCGAGGTCGACGCCGACGGTGTCATCACGTCCTTCGCGGTGCTGCAGACGGCCGCGGCCGACTACCCGACCATCCGGCCGCACCGCCTCGCGATCGGCTTCTACGAGCTGCGCGACGGCGCCCTCGTGCGCGACCACCGCATCGAGCTGGACGTGGACGGGGAGCGCACCGAGGTCGCCGAGCTGGTCGGCCGCGCGCGCCCGGCCCTCGTGCTCCTCAACGACGACGACCTCGCCTACGCCAAGATCCGCCTCGACGACGCGTCGCTCGCCGTCGCCATCGAGCACCTCGGCGAGATCGAGAGCCCGCTCGCCCGCTCGCTCGTCTGGGGCGCGGCGTGGGATGCGACCCGCGACGCCGAGAGCAGCGCCAGCGACTACGTGCGCCTGGTGCTCGGCAACATCGCCTCCGAGACGGAGTCGACCACCCTCCGCACGACGCTGAACCAGCTCGGCCTCGCCGCCGGCAGCTACGTCGCCCCGGAGCGCCAGAAGGAGACGATGCAGGCGGTCGCGACCGCGCTGTGGGAGCTCGCGAAGCAGGCCGAGGCCGGCAGCGACGCCCAGTTCCAGTTCGTCAAGTTCTTCGCGGCCTACGCGTCGACCGACGAGCACCTCGCCGAGATCGCCGCGCTGCGCGACGGCTCGCAGTCGCTCGACGGCCTGACCGTCGACACCGACCTCGCGTGGGAACTGCTGATCGCCCTCGTCGCGGGCGGCAAGGCCGGCACGGCGGAGATCGACGCGGCCCTGGAGGCGGACAACACCGCCAACGGCGGCCAGTTCGCCGCGCAGGCCCGCGCGAGCATCCCCACCGCTGCGGGCAAGCAGGCGGCGTGGGACTCGGTGTTCGGCTCGGACGACCTCCCGAACACGATCGTGCGCTTCACCGGCATCGGCTTCCAGCGCGCCGCCGACACCGCGGTGCTCGAGGGCTTCGTGGCGCCGTACTTCGCCGCGCTCCAGGACGTCTGGGCCTCGCGCTCCTACAAGATCGCGGAGTACCTGGTGGCGGGCATGTACCCGGCGCCGCTGGCGAACGCCGCCCTGCGCGACGCGACCCGCGCCTGGCTCGACGCGAACCCCGAGCCGGCCGCGCTGCGCCGCCTCGTCGTGGAGAACCTGGCCGGCGTCGAGCGCGCGCTCGCCGCGCAGGAGCGTGACGCGCAGGCGTAATCGCACCGAACGACGTCGAGGAGGGGACCCTCGTCCGACCCGGCCTGGTACCACGGGCCGATGGCGGACGGGGGCCCCTCCCTCTACGTTGGAACCATGATTCAACTCGACCGCCTCACCAAGAGGTTCGGCCCCAAGACGGCCGTCGACGGCATCACCGCGACCGTCCAGCCCGGCAAGGTCACCGGCTTCCTCGGCCCGAACGGCGCCGGCAAGTCGACGACCATGCGCATGATCATGGGTCTCGACCGCCCGACGTCCGGCGGCGCGATCGTCAATGGAAAGCGCTACGCCGACCTGCGCTCGCCGCTCACCGAGGTGGGCGCGCTGCTCGACGCGAAGGCCGTGCACACCGGCCGCACCGCGTACGGGCACCTGCTCGCCATGGCGGCGACCCACGGCATCCCGAAGAGCCGCGTGCACGAGGTGATCGGGCTCACCGGGCTCGACTCCGTCGCCAGCAAGCGCGTCGGCGGCTTCTCGCTCGGCATGGGCCAGCGGCTCGGGATCGCCGCCGCGATGCTGGGAGACCCGGCCACCCTCATCCTGGACGAGCCCGTCAACGGCCTCGACCCCGAGGGCGTGCTGTGGGTGCGCCAGTTCGCCCGGCACCTCGCCTCGCAGGGACGCACCGTGTTCCTCTCGTCCCACCTGATGAGCGAGATGGCGCAGACCGCGGACCACATCATCGTGCTCGGCCGCGGACGCATCCTGGCCGATGCTCCCGTCGACCAGATCCTCGCCGGAGCGGCCAGGAACGCCGTGCGCGTGCGCACGCCGCAGGCCGAGGAGCTCGCCCGTGCGATCTCCTCCGCCGACGTCACCGTCACCGGTGTGGAGGCCCAGCTCATCGAGGTCTCCGGCCTCACGGCCGCCCAGGTCGGCGAGGCCGCCGCGCGCACGGGCATCGTGCTGCACGAGCTCACCCCGCTGAGCGCCTCGCTCGAGGAGGCCTACCTCGAGCTCACCCACGACGAGGTCGAGTACCGCACGGAGGTCGACAAGTGACCACGACAGCCCCCATCCGCCCGCACGAGCACTCCGCGCTCGGCCGCCTCACCTTCCCGCGCGTCGTCCGGTCCGAATGGATCAAGCTGCGCACGCTCCGCTCCACCTTCTGGACGCTCGCCAGCGTCGTCGTCCTGGTCGTGGGCTTCGCGACCCTGCTCGCCGCGTTCGTGCCCGAGGCGTCGACGCTCGGCGAGCGGGTGCCGAAGGACCAGCTCTCGCAGCTCGTGACGAGCACGGCCACCGCCGGTCTCACGTTCGCCCAGCTGGTCGTCGCCGTCCTCGGCGTGCTGGTGATCAGCGGCGAGTTCTCCACCGGCATGATCCGATCGTCCTTCGCCGCGGTCCCCCGCCGGTTCCCCGTCCTGGCGGCGAAGGCCATCGTGCTCTTCCTCACCGCGTTCGTCGTCGGCCTGGTCAGCTTCGCTGCCTCCTGGGCGATCGCCGTCCCGCTCATGACGGGCAAGGGCTACACGGGCGACCTGATCTCGGACCACACGGTCTGGGCCATCCTCGGCTCGGCGGCCTACCTCGGGCTGGTCGCGGTGTTCGCGCTCGGCCTCGGGACGATCGTCAAGGCGAGCGCGGGCGGGATCGCCGCCGCCCTCGGCGTGCTCTTCCTGCTGCCGATCGTCGCGGGCATCGTGCAGTCGCTCCTGCCCACGGCGGAGTGGATCCGCGACACGACGCACTACCTCATCGGCAACGCCGGTCAGGGCATGTCGGGCCTCGAGAACGGCACCTTCGAGCCGTGGCAGAACGTGCTCACCGTCGTGGTCTGGACCGCCGTGTCGTTCGTCGGCGGCGCGATCCTGCTGCAGCGTCGGGACGCATGACCCAGCCCCTCCCCGCAACGGAATCGGCCCCGGCCGGCCTGGAACTCCCCAGGCCGCCCGGGGTCATCCGGCGTTTCCTGGCCGCGCACCCGCTGCTGCTCGACACGGCCGTCGTCACCGTCTACTTCGTCCCGTCGATCCTGCTCACCGTCGTCACGCAGATCACGACCCCGTCGGTCGGCGCCGCGCTGGCGATCGTGCTCGTCGTGCTCGCCGGCGCCTCGCTCTACTTCCGCCGCTACCGGCCGCGGATCGTCTTCGCGGTCGCCACCGTCGCCCTGGTGGGCAGCACGGTCATCGGCGAGACCGTCGACTTCATCCCGCTGCTCTTCGCGCTCTACGCCCTCGCGGTCTACCGCTCGACCCGGTCGGCGTGGATCGGGTTCGCGATCACCGCGGTCGCGACCGCCGCCTCCCAGTGGGTGCTGGCGCTGCTCGAGCACGCCGGGTTCTACGGCTCCGACCACACGGACCCCACGGCCTCCTCGTTCACGGTGCTCTCGTTCTCGCTCGTCGCGGTGCTGATGGGCAACAACATCGGCGGGCGGCGTCGCTACCTGGCCGCGCTCATCGACCGCGCTCGCCAGCTGGCCCGCGAGCGCGACCAGCAGGCGGTCATCGCGGCCGCCGCCGAGCGCAGCCGCATCGCCCGCGAGATGCACGACATCGTCTCCCACAGCCTCACCGTGATGATCACGCTGTCGGAGGGGTCGGCTCGCCTCGCCGAGACCGCGCCGGAGCGTTCCGCCGAGACGATGCGCATGGTCGCGGAGACCGGCCGCTCCGCGCTCGGCGACATGCGCCGCCTGCTCGGCGTACTGCGTGCGGACGAGGAGGAGACCGCCGAGCACCAGCCGCAGCCCGGGGTCGGCGAGCTCAGCGAGCTGGTCGAGCGCTTCCGCGCGGCCGGCATGGCCGTGCGGGTCACGATCACCGGGGAGCCGCCGACCGACGTCGGGCAGCAGCTGACCGTGTTCCGCGTCGTGCAGGAGGGACTCACCAACGCCCTCCGGTACGGGCGCCTCGCGAACGTCGTCGAGGTCGTCATCCAGTACCGGCCGGATCGCATCGCGATCACCGTCGAGGACGATGCGGCCGTGCACGAGCAGCCGGCCGTCGGTTCCGGACGCGGCCTCCTCGGGCTGCGCGAGCGCGTCGCCCTCTACGGCGGGACGCTGGACGCCGGTCCGCGCGCTCCCGTCGGCTGGCGGCTCCACGCCGAGTTCGACGCCGTGCGACCGACCGGCGGCCCCGCCGCATCCCCTCCGCCATCCCTCCCGGCCGACCCGGACCCCGCGGACACGACCGACACCACCACCGAGGAGACGCCATGATCGATCCCACTCCCCTGCGCATCCTGCTGGTCGACGACCAGTCGCTCGTCCGGCTCGGCTTCCGGATGGTCCTGGAGGCCGAGCCCGACTTCCACGTCGTCGGCGAGGCGGCCGACGGGACGGAGGCCGTCCGGCTCGCGGTGGAGGCGCGACCCGACGTCATCCTGATGGACGTGCGGATGCCGTCCATGGACGGCATCGAGGCGACCCGCCGCATCGTCGCGGCCAACCCCGACGCGCGGATCATCATCCTCACCACCTTCGACCTCGACGAGTACGCGTTCGGCGGGCTCCGTGCCGGCGCGAGCGGCTTCCTGCTCAAGGACGCCCGCCCGGACGACCTGATCGCGGCGATCCGCGCCGTCGCTGCAGGCGACGCCGCCGTGACCGGCCGGGTGACCCGCTCGATGCTCGAGCTGTTCGCCGACCGCCTGCCGGAGGGCGCGGCTCCCGTGGCCGACGCGGACGACGCCGCGGCCGCGCTCACCCCGCGCGAGCGCGAGATCCTGCTCGCGATGGCCGACGGCCTGACCAACGGCGAGATCGGGGCGAAGTTCTTCCTGACCGAGTCCACCGTGAAGACGCACGTCGGCCGGGTGCTCTCGAAGCTGCACCTGCGCGACCGCGTGCACGCCGTGATCTTCGCCTACGACAACGGGCTCATCGATCGCTGACACGGCTCCCGGATCCAGCCCGCGCCAAGGCGGCCCTCGCTAGGCTCGGACGCGTATGGGAATCATGAAGAGCACTTTCTGGACCGACCTCGGAGCCTGGGCCGTCGCCGCCGGGTGGAACCTCCTGAACGCCGCCCTGATCGTGGTGGGCGCGTTCCTGCTCAGCTGGCTGCTGCGCGTGCTGATCCGTCGCGTGGTGAAGCAGATCGTCAGCGGGGTGAAGAAGGGGCAGAGCGTCACCGACACGCAGGCGCTCGTGGCCTCCCCGCTCGCCGCGGTCCGGGTGGTGCAGCGCACGCGCACCCTCGGCTCCGTGCTCAGCAACATCGTGAACGTGACGATCGGCATCATCGCGATCATCCTCGTCCTGAACATCTTTGCGAAGGACGCGCTGGGTTCGTTCGCCCTGCTGACGGCCGCGATCGGTGCCGGCCTCGGTTTCGGCGCGCAGAACATCGTCAAGGACGTGCTCAACGGGCTCTTCATGGTGATGGAGGACCAGCTCGGCGTCGGCGACGTCGTCGACCTGGGCTCCGCGACCGGCGTCGTGGAGGCGGTCGGCATCCGCATCACCCAGGTGCGGGATGTCAACGGCACGCTCTGGTTCGTCCGCAACGGCGAGATCGTGCGGGTGGGCAACATGTCGCAGGGATGGTCGCGGGTCATCATCGACCTCGCCGTGCCCTACGACACCGACATCGAGGCCGTGCAGGAGAAGATGCTCGCCACCGCCACGGCGCTGGCGACCAACCCGAAGTGGCGCTCGCGCGTGCTCGAGAAGCCCGAGCTCTGGGGGCTGGAGTCGATCTCGGCCGACGCCATGGTCATCCGCATCGTGCTGAAGACACGCACGACCGCGAAGGACGACGTGTCGCGCGAGCTGCGCATCCAGCTCAAGCAGGCGCTGGACGAGATGGGCGTCAAGCTGCCGTCGCTCTCCGCCGTGGTGCTGAGCGGGTTCGACAGCGCCGGCAGCGTGAGCGGCGCGAAGCCGCCGCGCACCCGCCCGGTGCAGGCCGTGCCGGAGAAGCCGCTCACCGGCCGCAAGGCGCGCGCCGCCGCCAAGCGCGCCGCCGTGAACCCCAACGCCATCCGCATCACGCCGGGAGCGTCCGCGGCGACCCTGCCTCGCACCCCGAAGCAGCCGAGCGCGGAGAAGGCGGCTCCCGCCCCGAAGACCGGGCCGACGGCCAAGCCCGCCGCCGAGAAGACCGGTGCTGACAAACCGGTCACCGACAAGCCGGCCACCGACAAGCCCGCCGGCGGCGCGCCTCCCACGTCGCCGAAGCCGCGCACCTCCCCCACGCCCCCGACCGAGCCTCCCGCGGAGTGACATGACCACCATCCCCGTCGGCCCGCCGTCCGGGCCGTCCTTCTTCGAGCAGGTCGGCGGCCACGACACCTTCCGCCGGCTCGTGGACGCGTTCTACCGCGGGGTCGCCGCCGACCCGGTCCTCAAGCCGATGTACCCGGAGGAGGACCTCGGCCCCGCCGCCGAGCGCCTCACGCTCTTCCTGGAGCAGTACTGGGGCGGACCGGGCACCTACAGCGCCGAGCGCGGCCACCCGCGTCTCCGGATGCGGCACATGCCGTTCAAGGTCAACCCCGACGCCCGCGACCGCTGGCTGGCGCACATGCGCGCGGCCGTGGACGAGCTCGGCCTGCCTCCGCTGCAGGAGGAGACGCTCTGGAGCTACCTGGAGCGCGCCGCGTTCGCTATGGTCAACACATTCGAGGAGTAGCCCTCGAGCCCGACGTGCCGAAGGAGACACGCCATGCCGTCTGAATCCGACAAGCACGCCGCCCCGGACGCCCTCGTGGTCGGAGCCGGCCTCGCCGGTCTCGTCGCCGCCTCCGAGCTGCTCGACGCCGGCCGGCGCGTGACCATCGTCGAGCAGGAGCCGGCCGCCTCTCTGGGCGGTCAGGCGTGGTGGTCGTTCGGCGGTCTGTTCCTCGTCGACTCACCCGAGCAGCGCCGCATGGGCGTGCACGACTCGCTCGCCCTCGCCCGGCAGGACTGGTTCGGCTCCGCCGGGTTCGACCGCGAGGAGGACCACTGGCCGCGCCGCTGGGCCGAGGCCTACCTCCAGTTCGCAGCCGGTGAGAAGCGCGCCTGGCTGCACGAGAAGGGCGTGCGCTTCTTCCCGGTCGTCGGCTGGGCGGAGCGCGGCAGCGGCTCGGCCGGCGGTCACGGCAACTCCGTCCCCCGGTTCCACATCACCTGGGGCACCGGCCCCGGCGTGGTCGCGCCGTTCATCGCGCGGGTCCAGGCGGGCGTCGCGGCCGGCCGTGCGCGCATCCTGCACCGGCACCGCGTCGACGAGCTCATCGTCGAGGACGGCCGGGTCACCGGGGTGCGCGGCGCGATCCTGGCACCCGACACCGCGGCCCGCGGAGCCGCGAGCAATCGGGAGGTGACCGGCGACTTCGAGCTGCGCGCGCCGGCGGTGATCGTGAGCAGCGGCGGTATCGGCGGCAACCACGACCTCGTCCGCGCAGCGTGGCCCGAGCGTCTCGGGACGCCGCCCGACGTCATGCTCTCGGGTGTGCCCGCGCACGTGGACGGCCGGATGCTCGGCATCGCCGAGAAGGCCGGGGCCCACCTGATCAACGGCGACCGGATGTGGCACTACACGGAGGGCATCCAGAACTGGGACCCGGTCTGGGAGCGGCACGGCATCCGCATCCTCCCCGGCCCGTCGTCGCTCTGGCTCGACGCCCGCGGCGAACGCCTGCCCGCACCGCTGTTCCCCGGGTTCGACACCCTGGGGACGCTCGAGCACCTGCGCCGGATCGGCTCCGACTACAGCTGGTTCATCCTCACCCAGAAGATCATCGAGAAGGAGTTCGCGCTCTCCGGCAGCGAGCAGAACCCCGACCTCACCGGCAAGGACGTGCGGCTGCTCGCCAAGCGCGTCGCTCCGGGCGCACCCGGCCCGGTCGAGGCGTTCAAGGAGAAGGGCGCCGACTTCATCGTGGCGGACACGCTCGACGAGCTGCTCGCCGGGATGCAGCGGCTCAGCGAGGTGCCGCTCGACACCGACCTGGTCACCCGGCATGTGCGAGAGCGGGACCGCGAGCTGGACAACGACTTCGGCAAGGACTTGCAGCTCGCGGCCATCCGCGGCGCGCGCGCCTATCGCGGTGACAAGCTCATCCGCGTGGCGAGCCCGCACAAGCTGATGGACCCGAAGGCCGGTCCGCTCATCGCCGTGAAGCTGCACATCCTCACCCGCAAGAGCCTCGGCGGCATCGAGACGGATCTCGACGCCCGCGTCCTCGGCGCCGACGGCGAGCCGATCCCGGGCCTCTACGCGGCAGGCGAGGCAAGCGGGTTCGGCGGCGGCGGGGTGCACGGCTACCGGGCGCTGGAGGGCACGTTCCTCGGCGGGTGCCTGTTCTCCGGGCGCACGGCAGGGCGGGCCGCGGCGCGGGCCGTCTGAGGCCGCACCGCTCCCGCCGACGGGGTCACATCCGGAGCGACCAGGCCTGGCGCTTGATGAGGGTGTGGCCGCGCTGGGTCGTCAGGCGCGTCCACGTGCCGGTCTCCAGCACGGTCACCGGCTCCTCCGGGTCGAGGAAGCCCAGGCTCTCCGCGGCGAACGCGGCGCCGGCCGGGACGTACTCGAGCCCGTCGATCGGGCGGCCCCACACCTCGGCGCGCACGCGTTGGACGAGCTGTTCGCCGGTGCCCTCCGGCAGGGCGTCCGCGATCTCGGCGATGCCGGCGCGGGCGGTCGCCTCCATCAGCTCGTACGTCGTCTCCCCCACCGGGCGCCAGCCGCCCCGGGGCGGCGAGATGCCCGCCCAGGTGACCGTGGACACCTCGAGCGGCAGCCGCACCCCCACGGGGCCCGCGGGCGCGTCGTCGGCCTCGGCGGCCTCCCGGACGCGCGCGAGGCGGTCGAGCAGCGAACGAATCGGGACGACCGCGTCGAAGGCCACCTCGTCGTCCGTCGCGAACGTCCGCAGGCCCAGCACGGTGGGGGTCTGATCGAGCAACCCCCTCTGATAGAGGATGGCGGTGTAGACCGCCAGCACGCCCGATCCTGCGATCAGGCGCACGGAGCCCTCCTCCACACGGGCCGCTCGAGACAGGTAGGTCTGGAGGTCGGCGACGGCGAGGCTGTCAACGAGGGAAAACGACTGGTTCATCGGACCTCTAAACTACTAGAGACATCGGACGGAGACACTGTGAGCGAGCCATTGGCATCCCTTCTGACCGCCCTCGATCTCACCGACACCGGTGCGCGCACCAGTGAGGACATCTTCACCGGGCCCTCCCAGTGGATGCCGCTGGGCCGCGTGTTCGGCGGCCAGGTGCTCGCGCAGTCGATCGTCGCGGCGACCCGCACGGTCTCGGAGGACCGCGGCATCCACTCGATGCACGGCTACTTCCTGCGCCCCGGCGACGTGAACCTGCCGATCACGTTCTCGGTCGACCGCATCCACGACGGCCGGTCGTTCTCGACGCGGCGCACCCAGGCGTACCAGAACGGCCTCCCGATCCTGTCGATGATCGCTTCGTTCCAGGACGAGGACGAGGGGCTCGAGCACCAGGTCACGATGCCGGAGGGCCTGCCGGAGCCCGAGTCGCTGCCGTCGTCGGCGGACAGCCTGGAGGACGTGCGGCATCCCGTCGCGCAGTACTGGGCGAGCCAGCGGCCGTTCGACATGCGCCACGTCACCTCTCCCGTGTATCTGAGCGTCGAGGGCGACCACGTCGCCCACCAGGCGGTCTGGTTCCGCGCCATCGGCGAGCTCCCGGACGACCCCGCCCTGCACCGTGCCGCCCTCGCCTACGCGAGCGACTACACGATCATGGAGTCGATCATGCGCCGCCACGGCGTCGCCTGGGCGAACCCGGGCCTCAAGGCCGCAAGCCTCGACCACGCGATGTGGTGGCACCGCCCCGCCCGCGTGGACGAGTGGCTGCTCTACACGCAGGAGTCGCCCAGCGCGAGCGGCGGCCGCGGCCTGGCCCAGGGCCGCATCTACAGCCGCGACGGCCGGCTGGTCGCGAGCGTCGCCCAGGAGGCGATGGTCCGCGTCCCGGCCGACGAGCGCGACTGAGGCGTTCCGGGCTCCCCGCGTCAGCCGAAGGTGCTGCGCAGGAGCACCGTCCCATCTCCCGCCGAGCGGATGTCGATGGAGGCGATATCGGCGACCGCGATGCTCGTCGTCGCGACCGGAACCACCGTCGTCCCCTCCTGCGCCGACCACGTGGAGATCTGCGTCTCGTGCCCCTGGCGGTCGGTGACGACCATCGCATAGGTCCACGAGCGGGAGCCGTCGTCGCCGCCGACCCGTGCATAGCTGCACCGGGAGTCGATGCGCGTGCCCCAGGGCTCGGCGGTCAGCCGCAGATCGGCGGTGAGCGCGCTGGGCTCGACCTGCTCCATGGCGATCGGCTTCGCCTCCGGGGCCGAGCCGGTGAGCGCCGGCGGAAGGACGAGGGCGAGCACGCCCACCAGGAGCACCGCGGCGGCGGCCGCGATCCCGGCGGTCAGCCAGCGGGTGCGCACGCGGTGCCGGCGCGCGCGCTTCACCAGGAGTGGCAGCACCTCCGCGCCGATGCCGGCGGGCTCGGGAACGGGCGCGGGGCCGGTCAGCGCGGCCAGACCCTCCTCGCGCGGCAGCAGCCCGAGCAGGCCGGGCATCCCCGCCAGCTCGGAGACCGCGGCCGTGCACCGGTCGCACTCCCGCAGGTGCTCCTCGTAGGCCCGCCGGTCGGCCGGCGACAGCGCGCCGAGGACGTACGCCGCATCCCAGGTGGCGAACTCGTCGTGCGTCGTCATCGCTCCGTCACTCCCTTCTCCTGCAAAGCGAGCCGCAGGGCCCGCAGACCGTAGTGGAGGCGGGACTTCACAGTGCCCTCCGGCACCTCCAGCTCGCGTGAGATCTCCGCGATCGAGCGGCCGCCGTAGTACGCGTGGACGATCACGGCGCGGTGCTCGTCCGACAGTTCGGCCAGCGCATCCGACACCAGCCAGGCGTCGAGCACCGCGTCGGACTCGCTGGCGGTCGTGGTCACCTCGGGGAGCGTGTCCGTCCCGAACTCGTGCTGGTCGTGCGCGCTGCGCTTGGTGTCGATCACCAGATTGCGGGCGACGGTGAACAGCCACGCGCGCGCCGAGTGCTGCGACTGGTCGAGCACGGCCGGCCGCCGCCACGCCCGCAGCAGGGTCTCCTGGACCACGTCGTCGGCCAGGGCG
>NZ_MKVJ01000001.1:67989-209061 GCF_001898805.1 Leifsonia sp. 71-9 | reverse complement strand
ATGGTGAAGAAGACGCTACGCCACCGAGAGGACCACGCATGAACGACGCCACACCCCTCACCCGCCGTACCCTCGTCCACATCGGCGGCGTCACGGCCGCCGGGGCGGGCGCGCTGCTGCTCGCCGCCTGCACCTCCGACGGTGCGGGAGGGGCCGGTTCGGGCGGTTCCGGCTCGGGGAGCTCGGGAGGCGGCGGGAAGACCACGGTCGCGCTCTCGTCCATCCCCGTCGGCGGGGCGGTCTCGGCGTCGATCGGCTCCGCGCCGATCGTCGTCTCGCAGCCGACCGCGGGAAAGGTGGTCGCGTTCAGCGCGGTGTGCACCCACCAGGGCTGCACCGTCGCGCCGCAGGGCAAGGAGTTCGACTGCCCCTGCCACGGGTCTCGGTTCGACGGCACGACGGGGGACGTGCTGAACGGCCCCGCGCGCGATCCCCTGCCGAAGCTGACGGCGACCGTCAGCGGCGACACGGTCACGGTGACGAGCTAGCCGATCATGGAGGTCAACGGACTCCCGCTCCACGTCCTCCTGGTGCACTTCGTCGTCGTCCTGGTGCCCCTGACCGCGCTGTGCGCGCTGGTCGTCCCGCTCTGGCCCGCCGCACGCCGGCGGCTCGGGATCGTCACGCCGCTGCTCGCCCTCGCGAACGTCGTGCTGGTGCCGATCGTGACGGACGCCGGCGAGTGGTTGCAGGCGCGCGTCCCCTCGACGCCGCTCATCCGGGAGCATGCTGCGCTCGGGCAGGGGCTCTATCCCTGGGTCGTCGCGCTCTTCGTCTTCACGGCGCTGCAGTGGGCGTGGTTCTTCTTCGTCGATCGCCCGGGGCGGGCGCGGCGCCCGTCGGCGACGGTGCGCACGATCGCCGTCGTGGTGCTGGCCGTGATCGCCGCGGTGCTCGCGGCGGGGACGATCGTGGACGTCGTGCTGATCGGCGAGGCCGGGTCGCGCGCGATCTGGGAGAACTCGTTCTCCCCCACGCCGCTGCCGACCCCGGGGACGAGTTCGACGCCGTAGGTCAGCCGCGCTTGGTGAACTGCACCGGCTCGTCGAGGTAGGGCGTCCAGGCGGCGCGCTCGGTCTCGTTGATCCGGCGCGGGCGCTGGGTGCCGGCGTCGACGAGCACGATGGTGGTCGCGGCCCGGGTGAACAGCGTGCGCGGCTCCGTGCCCTCGGGCGACCACACCTCGTAGCAGACCTCGAGGCTGGCGCCGCCGAGCCGCCCGATCCACAGCTGCACGTCGAGCGGCGGCCGCAGGTACGGGATGGGCGCGAGGTATTCGATCTCCTGGCGCGCGATCAGGGTGAGCGTGTCCGCGCCCGGCCGTCCGTCGAGGACGGCGGTCGATCCTCCGACCGCCGCCTCGGCGTCGTCGGTGACCCAGAACGCCTCGATGCGCGCCTCTTCGAGCAGGCGCAGCATCTCGGCGTTGTTGACGTGCCCGTACGCGTCCAGGTCGCTCCAGCGGAGCTTGATCGGTACGTGCAGTCGCATGGGTCTCCTCCGGTGGTGACTAGTCGCGCGTGAGCTTGCGGTACGCGGAGCGGTTCGGCTTCGCGGCGTCCGGGCCGAGGCGCTCGACCTTGTTCTCCTCGTACGCCTCGAAGTTGCCCTCGAACCAGTACCAGTTGGCCGGGTCCTCGTCGGTGCCCTCGTAGGCCAGGATGTGCGTGGCGATGCGGTCGAGGAACCACCGGTCGTGGGTGATGACCACGGCGCAGCCGGGGAACTCGAGCAGCGCGTTCTCGAGGCTGGAGAGGGTCTCGACGTCGAGGTCGTTGGTCGGCTCGTCGAGGAGCAGCAGGTTGCCGCCCTGCTTGAGGGTGAGCGCGAGGTTCAGGCGGTTGCGCTCACCACCGGAGAGCACGCCGGACTTCTTCTGCTGGTCCGGTCCCTTGAAGCCGAAGGTCGAGACGTAGGCGCGCGACGGCACCTCGGTCTTGCCGTCCTGGATGTAGTCGAGACCGTCCGAGACGACCTCCCAGACGTTCTTGTTCGGGTCGATGCCGCCGCGGGTCTGGTCGACGTACGAGATCTGGACGGTCTCGCCGACCTTCAGGTCGCCGCCGTCGAGCGGCTCGAGGCCGACGATCGTCTTGAAGAGCGTGGTCTTTCCCACGCCGTTCGGGCCGATGACGCCGACGATGCCGTTTCGCGGCAGCGTGAAGGTCAGGCCGTCGATGAGCGTGCGGTCGCCGAAGCCCTTCTGGAGGTTCTTCGCGTCGATCACGATCTGGCCCAGGCGCGGGCCCGGCGGGATCTGGATCTCCTCGAAGTCGAGTTTGCGCGTGCGCTCCGCCTCCGCCGCCATCTCCTCGTAGCGCGCCAGGCGCGCCTTCGACTTGGCCTGACGGCCCTTGGCGTTGCTGCGCACCCAGTCGAGCTCCTCCGAGAGGCGCTTGGCGAGCTTGGCGTCCTTCTTGCCCTGGACCTCGAGGCGCTCGCGCTTCTTCTCGAGGTAGGTCGAGTAGTTGCCCTCGTACGGGTACAGGTGGCCGCGGTCGACCTCGGCGATCCACTCGGCCACGTGGTCGAGGAAGTACCGGTCGTGGGTCACGGCGAGCACGGCACCGTGGTACTTGGCCAGGTGCTGCTCGAGCCAGAGCACGCTCTCGGCGTCGAGGTGGTTGGTGGGCTCGTCGAGGAGCAGGAGGTCGGGCTTCTGGAGCAGGAGCTTGCAGAGCGCGACACGGCGCTTCTCACCGCCGGAGAGGGTGTTGACCGGCCAGTCCCCCGGCGGGCAGCGCAGCGCGTCCATCGCCTGCTCCAGCTGGGAGTCGAGGTCCCAGGCGTCCGCAGCGTCGATCTGCTCCTGCAGCGTGCCCATCTCCGCCAGCAGCGTGTCGAAGTCGGCGTCGGGGTCGGCGAGGAGCCCGGAGATCTCGTTGAAGCGGTCGACCTTGCCCTTGATATCGCCGACGCCCTCCTGGACGTTCTCGAGCACGGTCTTGCTCTCGTCGAGCAGCGGCTCCTGCATCAGGATGCCGACGGAGTAGCCGGGGGTCAGCTTCGCGTCGCCGTTGGAGGGCGTGTCGAGGCCGGCCATGATCTTGAGGATCGTGGACTTACCGGCGCCGTTCGGGCCGACCACACCGATCTTGGCACCCGGGAGGAACGCCATGGTGACGTCGTCCAGGATGACCTTGTCGCCGACCGCCTTGCGGGCGCGCACCATCGAGTAAATGTATTCGGCCACGTTTCTTCTCTAACTCCCTGTCGTCCGCTCGGCGCGCGTCGGAGAACTTCCCGATCGCCGCCCTGTACGAGGATACCGGCTGCGACGCGCCGGGGTCTTCCGGCCTTCGCCGGCCGGCCTGCTACCAGTCGATCGGGCGCGTCTGCCCGATGAGGCACGCTCCGGTGGAGAGCACCGGCGTCACCTCGCTGTTGTACCCGCCCGCGTCCGCGCCGTTCTGGCCGATCAGGCAGGTGTCCCCCATCTTGACGGAGAACTGGATGCTGTTCGCCTTGAGGCCGATGGTCGTGGTGTCGACCGTCACCTGCATGTCGGCCTTGGTGAAGCCGGCGGCCACGAGCGCGTCGATGAAGTCACGGCCCTGAGCGCCCGGGTTGGCGGCGAGGGTCGCCTGGTTGACCTTGTTGAAGAACGGCAGGTTCTCCTGGGCCGTGCCGCCCGGCACGAGCTCCGGAGCCGGCGTGCCGGTCGCGGTGGGGGTCGGCGTCGGGGTCGGCGTCGGCGTCGGGCTCGCCGTCGGCTTCGCGCCCGGCGTGCAGCCCGTGAGCGCGAGCGCCAGCACGGCGGCGGCGAGGACGCTGGTCGCTGCGCCCGCCCGGATTGCGCGCGACCGGTCCGTGGGCCGGCTGCGGAGAACGGGGCGTCGCGTCATGGGGTACACGTTATCGACCCTTCGCTGGGGATGCGTCGGGAGACACCCGCACACGCGTGAATGCCGATCGGCCGCGCGCGAGGTCATGGCCGATCGCCGCGGCCTCCACCTCCGCCGCGGCCCCGGGATGCTCGCCGCCCCACTCCCGGATGACCAGCCGCCCAATGACGAGGACCGGATCCCCCTCCTCCAGCGAGCCGGCCGCGTTCACCGCCAGCCGCCGCAGCGCGCTGACCGTGAACCAGCTGCGGTCGCGCGACGCCCCGGCCAGCAGCCGGAAGCTGGTGACCGCCAGCCCCTCCTCCGTCACCACGTGCCGCGGCCGCGTGGCGACGACTCCGCGAACCGTGAACGATCCGTCCATCCCGTTCCCTTCCGCTCCGGCGTGTGCCGGACGCGGTCCCAGCCTGCCGCGGACGCAGCACTCCCGACGCCGGCGGCCGGGATTCGTGGAGAACCCCCGTAAAGGTCCGTCTTGGGGAGAGCCGCGTGCGGATGCGCGACACAGCGCGGCGGCTGCGGCCTGCGGCTCCCGCCCGCGGTTACCATCGGCGCATGCACTGGTGGAATGACTTCGTCGATTGGTTCCTCGCACCGGCCACGCGGCCGGTCATCTTCTACGGCGCCGTCCTCGCGGCCGCCGTCATCGTGTCCGGCCTGCTCGCCGCGTGGATCGCCCGCGGAGCCCTCAAGGGACTCCTCTCGCGCACCGACCGGCAGCAGAAGGCCTCCGCGATCGCCGCGCTCGTCGACGCCGCGACCGAGGCCTCCGTCTGGAACTCCCTCACCCCCGCCGAGCAGGTCCTCTCGGACCGCGCGGTCGGCCAGGCCGACATCCTGGTGCGCCTCCTCCCCATCAAGGGCTCGGGCGTCGCGGCCAACTGGGCCGGCCACCAGCTCGCGGAGATGAAGCGCGCCTCCGCGACCTTCGGCTACCAGCTCGACCCGGCCATCGCGGAGTTCCGCGACCGCCTCATCGAGTGGCAGAACAAGCCGGGACGCGCGCGCAAGATCTTCCAGAACGACCTGGAGCGCTGGCGCTTCGAGAGCACCGACGGCGACCGCAGCGTCATCCAGCAGCAGGATGCGTGGGTCGCCCAGCAGCACCACGAGCAGTACGCGACCCCGGCCGCCACCGGCCAGACCACCCCGGACAGCGGCCCGCTCAGCGTGCTGACGACCCCGCCCACCACCGGCGAGGGGAACGACACCGCTCCGACCTCGCGCCTCGGTCAGCCCGTCTGACCCTGCTCCGACGCGTCACCACCTGACCGAGAGGGGGCGCCGGCTTCGTGCCGGAGCCCCCTCTCGCGTTCCGCGGCGTCGCCGCGGGCGACCTCACTCGGAGTAGTCGCCGCGCTCCTGCCACCAGGAGTCGAACATGCTCGCCGGGACGCGCCGCTTGTGCTCCGTCGCGAGGTACCGCGCCTCGATGGCCGCGGCGTTCTCCTCCGGGACGTCGCGCCCCTCCAGGAAGTCGTCGATGATCGTGTAGCTGAGGCCGAGGTTGTCCTCGTCGGTCTGCCCCGGGTTGTGGTCCAGGAGGTCCGCCGTCGGCGCCTTCTCGTACAGCCGGGCCGGTGCGTCCAGCTGCTGCAGGAGGGCCTTGCCCTGACGCTTGGTCAGCCCCGTCAGCGGCAGCACGTCGGTCCCGCCGTCGCCGTACTTCGTGAAGAAGCCGGTCACGGCCTCCGCCGCGTGATCAGTGCCGACCACGAGCAGGCGGCGCTGACCCGCGATCGCGTACTGCGCGACCATGCGCATCCGCGCCTTCACGTTGCCCTTGGTGAAATCGGTCATCGCGTCGCCGACCGCGTCGGCGTACTCGTCCTGCACGCCGTCCGTGCCGCGCTGGATGTTGAACGTCACGACCCGCTGCGGCCGGATGAAGGAGAGCGCGAGCTGCGCGTCGTCCTCGTCGTGCTGCACCGCGTACGGCAGGCGCACGGCGATGAACTCCGCATCCACGCCCCGTTGGGCGAGGCGCTCGACGGCCAGCTGGCTGAGCCGTCCGGCGAGCGAGGAGTCCTGCCCGCCGCTGATCCCGAGGACGAAGCCGGAGGCGCCGGTCACGGTGAGGTAGCGGATGAGGAAGTCCACCCGCTTCTCGACCTCGGCGGCCGCGTCGATGGTGGGGCTGACGTTCAGTTCGGCGATGATCCGTGCCTGCAGTTCGCGCATGACCCCACGATATCCCCGGCGCGTTTCGGTCGTGTGAACGGCCCTTCCAGATCGCGAGAGCGGGCGGATAGCATCGGCCCATGTCCCCCGACATCGCCACCGTCGTGATCGTCCCGCTGCTCGCCGTCGCAGCGCCGATCCTGGCGCGGCTCGTCGGCCGGGTGGCGGCCATCCCCCTGGTCGTGTTCGAGATCCTGCTGGGACTCCTGGTCGGGCCGAGCGTGCTCGGCTGGGTGCCCGCGAGCGACGCGCTGCACGCGGTCTCCAACTTCGGGCTGGCTTTCCTCTTCTTCATGGCGGGCAATGAGATCGACTTCCCCGCCATCGCGGGCCGGCCGTTGCGGCGCGCGTCGCTGGGCTGGCTGATCTCCCTGGTGGCCGGCGTCCTCATCGCCGTCCTCCTGTCGCCGTCGTTCGTCACGGCGGTCTATGTGGGGATCGCGCTCACGTCGACGGCGCTGGGAACGCTGATGCCGGTGCTGCGGGATGCGGGCGAGCTACGCACGCCGTTCGGGCGCGCCGTCACCGCCGTGGGCGCGGTCGGCGAGTTCGGCCCGCTGCTGGCGATCTCGCTGTTCCTCAGCGGCCGCAAGCCGCTCGCCGCCGCTTTGGTGCTCATCGGGTTCGCCGTCGTCGCCGGGGCCGCCGTCTGGTTCGCGTCCCGCGGCGCGCATCGCGGCTTCCATCGGCTGGTGCGCGCGACGCTGCACACCAGCGGGCAGTTCGCGGTGCGGTTCGTCGTCCTGGTGATCGCCGCGCTCGTCGGCCTCAGCCTCGCCCTCGGGCTAGACATGCTCCTCGGCGCCTTCGCGGCCGGCGTCATCTGCCGCGTCCTCCTCTCCGGAGGCGACGAGGAGGACGCCCACCAGATCGAGGGCAAGCTCGAGGCGGTCGCGTTCGGCGTGCTCGTGCCCGTGTTCTTCATCACCACCGGCATCGGGTTCGACCTGCGCGCCCTGGTCTCGGACCCGCACGCGCTGCTCCTGCTGCCGATCTTCCTCGTGCTGCTGCTGATCGTCCGCGGGCTGCCCGGCTCCCTCGCCGCGCCGCCCGGGTCGACCCTCGCCGATCGGGCGTCCATCACGCTCTTCAGCGCGACCGGCCTCCCGATCATCGTCGCCGTCACCGGGATCGGCGTCTCGGCCGGTGACCTCGAACCCGGGACCGCGACCGCCCTCGTCGGCGCGGGGATGCTCTCGGTGCTGATCTTCCCGCTGGTCGCGCTCGTGCTGCGCAAGCGCTCCTCCGACGGCGGCGCGCGCCCGGCCGACCCGGACCACGTCCCGGTCGTCGGCTGACCGCTACGGCACGCGTGTGACCGCCCGCGCGAGGATCGCCGTCGTCAGCGCCTCGATCGGCTCGCTCGCGGCCGCCGGGTTCGACAGCAGCGTGAAGTCCACGTGCCCCAGCTCCGGCAGCGAGAAGCGGTTCGTGACCTTCACCAGATCGGTCGGGATGAGCGAGCGCGGGAACACCGCCACGCCGATCCCCGCGCGCACCGCGGCGAGCACCCCGTTGACCTCGCGGGTGTTGCACGTGATGCGCCAGGTGCGCCCCGCCTCCTCCAGCGCGTCGATCGCGATCTGACGGCTGAGGCTGGTCCCCTGGTAGGCGATCAGCGGCAAGGGCTGGTCGGGGTCGAAGACCGTCTTCTCCTGCCCCATCCACACGAGCTCGTCGGTCGCGACGACCGTGCCCTCCGTCGTCCCGGGGTTCTGCTTGATGAAGATGAGGTCGAGGTGCCCCGCCTTCAAGCGCCGGTGCAGCGGACCCGACTGGTCGACGGTGAGCTCCAGGTTGATCTGGGGATGCTGCTGGCGGAAGTGCCGCAGGATCCGCGGCAGCGTGGTGATCGCCAGGTCGTCAGCGGCGCCGAAGCGCAACCGGCCGCGCATCGCGGACCCGCTGAAGTAGCGGTCGGCCTCCGCGTGCGCCGCGAGGATGGTGCGGGCGAACCCGGCCATCGCGTCGCCGTTGTCGGTCAGCCGCACCTCGCGGGTGTCGCGGGCGACCAGCTGCCGTTTGGCCGCCTCCTCCAGCCGCCGCACGTGCTGGCTGACGGTCGGCTGGCTGATGCCGAGCCGGCCCGCCGCGCGGGTGAAGCTGCGTGTGTCGGCCACGGCGAGGAAGGTGCGGAGCAGCACGGGATCGAACATCATCCATCCATTCGGAAAGCCAATAGGAGTTATAGCTTCGATTGGACCAAACAATACCCCGCCGCGACGTACAGTCGAAGGAGCACATATACGGAACCAGACATCTCGATACACACGCAAGGAATCTCGTGGCGACCTCCACAGCAGCAGCACCGCCGACCGGCCCCATGCCCGTGCTCAGCACGCGGCCCCCGTGGAGGGAGACCTTCGTCTCGCTCCGCGTCCGCAACTACCGCATCTTCGCCGCGAGCAACCTCGTCGCCAACACCGCCGTGTGGATGCAGCGCATCGCGATGGACTGGCTGGTCCTCCAGCTCTCCGGGAGCGTCGCCGCCGTCGGCATCACCGTCTTCATGCAGTTCACGCCGATGCTCGTCCTCGGCCTCTACGGCGGCGTGCTGACCGACCGCTACTCCAAGCAGCGCCTGCTCATCATCACGCAGTCGGCCGCCTCGGGTCTCGCCGTCGCGCTCGCGGTCCTCACCCTGACCGGCAACGTGCAGGTGTGGCACGTGTACCTCATCTCGTTCCTCCTCGGACTCGTGACCGTGGTCGACAACCCGGCCCGCCAGGTGTTCGTCAACGAGCTCGTCGGCCCGAAGTACCTCCGCAACGCGATCAGCCTCAACTCGTCGATCTTCCAGCTCGGCGGCCTGATCGGTCCCGCCGTCGCCGGCCTCCTCATCACCGCGGTCGGCGGAGGCTGGTCCTTCGTGATCAACGCCGGCGCGTGCCTCGCCGTCGTCGGCGCCCTCTGCACGCTCCGCCGGGACCAGCTGCACCGCTCCCCCGCCGCTCCCCGCGCCAAGGGCCAGCTGCTCGAGGGGATGCGGTACGTGCGCCGCAAGCCCGTCATCTTCTGGACCGTCGTCATGGTCGCGATCATCGCCGTCTTCGCCTTCAACATGCCGGTCTTCCTGGCCGCGTACGCCAACAACGTCTACGACGTCGGCGCGCAGGGCTACGGCCTCTTCAACGCTCTCGTCGCCGCCGGTGCACTCGCGGGGGCGCTCGCCTCCACGCGCCGCACCAGTGTTCGGCTTTCGATGGTCGTCGGCACGGCGGCCGCCCTCGGCGTCGTGCAGGCCCTCGCCGGATTCGCACCCAGCGAGATCGCGTTCGGCATCCTGCTCGTCGGCATCGGCGTGGGCAACCTGCTCTTCATCACCGCCGCGAACTCGCTGGTGCAGATGTCGTCCAACATGCAGATCCGCGGCCGCGTCATCTCGCTCTACATCCTCGTGCTGCTCGGCGGCCAGGCCATCGGCGGACCCGTCATGGGCTGGCTCGTGGAGGCGATCGGCCCGCACACCGCCATGATGATCTCCGGCATCGTGCCCGCCCTCGCCGCGATCGTGATCGGCGTGCTCATCGCCCGCCAGGCCAGCCTCCGCCTGCGCTTCGGCCTCCGCGGCCGCCGCCCCGTCATCGCCATTGTGACACGCGCGGGAAAGAGCGGCGCCACCCTCTGACCCGCGCGCCGGTCGCGCGCGCTTCGGGGGGCTGAGGCGTCACGACACGCCCTTTTATGCGACCGTTCAGGCCGCTGGAGGGCGTGTCGCGACGTCTCACCGCGGGCGGGAGCGGGAGGCGGGCTGCGCTATCCTTGTGGGCGCGCCCCCGTAGCTCAGCGGATAGAGCAGGAGCCTTCTAATCTCTTGGTCGCAGGTTCGATTCCTGCCGGGGGCACCACTGTGTCCCGCGCTCTCGCGGTGCTTCTCATCCCTTGGTCGCAGGTTCGATTCCTGCCGGGGGCACCAGCTTGTCGAGCAGACAACCACTAACGACTGGACCTTCTCATCTCTTGGTCGCAGGTTCGATTCCTGCCGGGGACGCCACTGTGCCGGAACAGCTCTCGCGGTGCTACTCATCTCTTGGTCACAGGTTCGATTCCTGCCAAGGCACCACTGTGCCGGAACAATCGTCGTGGGCCGCTTCAGACCGCCTTCGCCGCCGCCACCAGCACCTGCTGCAGCGTCGGCACGCCCTCGGCACGGAAGATCTCCTCGCCGTCCGCACCGAGGACGATCACGGTGGGCGTCGAGCGGATGCCGTCGCGTTCCGCGCGGTCGAGGGCGCGGGTCACGTCGAGCTCGGCGACGGTGAGCGCGGGGACGAGCCGGGCCGCCTCGGCGAGCACGGCGCGGGTCTGCATGCACGGCTCGCAGAAGGCCGAGGTGTACAGGGTGAGTGCGATGCCCTCGGTGACGTCCCGGGCAACGGACGGTGACGAATCCACGCTGTCAGTGTACGTCTGGCGAACGCGTGTCGACGATCGCCCCATCGACGGCGCGATGTCACCCGCGCGTCATCCGGCGGGCCGAGAATCGCCCCGTGAGCCGGTCCAGCTTCTCTCGGTACGTCGCCCTCGGAGACTCGATCACCGAAGGGCTGTGCGACGCCGCCCCGAACCGGCACGGGAGCTGGCTGGGCTGGGCCGACCGGCTCGCGGGCATCCTCGACGGCGACGCACGACTGGCCGGCCACACGCTCGAGTTCGCCAACCTCGCGGTGCGTGGACGCCGCATCGCCGACGTCGTCACCGACCAGGTGCCGCACGCCGTCGAGATGCGGCCCGACCTGGTGTCGGTCCTCATCGGCGGCAACGACCTGATGAGCCCGAAAGCGGATCCCGACGCGCTCGCCGCCGAGCTGGAGACCGGGGTCCGGGCGTTGCGCGCGGCCGGGTCGAACGTCCTGCTCGCGAACCTCTTCGACCCGCAGTTCGCGTTCTTCTTGAAACCGTTCCGCGGGCGCGCCGCCGTCTTCAACGCCAACATCTGGAGCATCGCCCGCGACCACCAGGCGACCGTGCTCGACGTCTGGGGTGTCCGGGAGTTCCAGGAGGCCGGGATGTGGGCGTCCGACCGCGTGCACCTCAGCTCCCGTGGCCACCGCGCCCTCGCCAGCCTCGCCGCGCACACCCTCGGCGTCCCGTACGCCGAGACGGCGCCGCTCGACGAGTCGTCCACCGCCGACGCCGCAGCGCATCCGGCGCCCGATGAGATCCCCTTCCGCACTTGGCTGCGGGTCTACGCCATCCCCTGGGCAGGCCGCCGCCTGCGGCACATCTCCGCCGGCGACGGTCTCGACCCCAAGCATCCCGTGCCACGCCCGGTGCCGTGGGCCGTCGGAGGGCCGCACTAAGATCGAAGACATGGCTAACTCCTCGGATCGACTGGTCTGGATCGACTGCGAGATGACCGGACTCGACCTCGAGGTCGACGAACTGGTCGAGATCGCCGTCGTCATCACCGACTTCGAGCTGAACGTCCTCGACCCCGGACTCAGCATCGTCATCAAGCCCGACGCATCGGCGTTCGAGAACATGAACGACTTCGTCCGCGACATGCACACCACCTCCGGGCTCATCGACGAGATCCCGAACGGCATGGGACTGGCCGAAGCCGAATACGAAGTGCTGGAGTACGTGCTCAAGTTCGTCCCGAACGCCCGCACCGCACCGCTCGCCGGCAACACAATCGGCACCGACCGCATGTTCCTCGCCAAGTACATGCCGCGCCTCGACAACCACCTCCACTACCGCAACGTCGACGTCTCCTCGATCAAGGAGCTCTCGCGCCGCTGGTTCCCCCGCGTGTACTTCAACGCGCCCGGCAAGAACGGCGGACACCGCGCCCTCGCCGACATCCTCGAGTCCATCCGCGAGCTCGACTACTACCGCGCAGCAGCCTTCGTGGGCGAGCCGGGACCCACCACGGAGCACACTCAGGAGGTCGCCGCGGCCGTGGTGGAAAAATGGGCCCCGCGGATGTACTAGAATCGATGAGTTGCCTCGGCCGGATCACCTGAAACGGTCGCAGGACATGGTGGGTATAGCTCAGCTGGTAGAGCGCCTGGTTGTGGTCCAGGAGGTCGCGGGTTCAAGCCCCGTTACTCACCCCAACGAAAAGCCCCGGTCACGTCGACCGGGGCTTTTCGCATACGCCGCCTACCCTCGCTGAGCGTGTGCGGCGTCGCGGTACGTTTGCGCGTACCCGACAGGGCGCAGACGCACCAGGAGGGCGCAGTCGCACGGCGCCGCGCTCACTCCGGGCTGCGGTGGATCAGGAAGATGCCGCCGTGGAGCGGGAGGTGGGCGCGTTCCGCGTCCGTCTCCACGAAGGCGTCGATGACGGCGACGAGGCGGCGGTCGAGTTCGGCGAGGTCGTCCTCGGACAGGTGCAGAGCGAAGCGCGCAGAGGTCGCGATCGAGTCAAGGCCGGCCTCGGCCAGCTCCTGCTGGAACGCATCCACGGGCGCCAGCTCCTCACTCGGATCGAGGTCGTCCACCGCGACCGACAACCACCAGCTGCGGCCGGTCGACCGGTACGGCTTCTCCAGCGCACCGCTCTCCCCCGTGCGCGCCGCGGCCGGTTCCAGGAACCCCGCATCCACCAGCTGTCGCACATGGTAGAGCGCGGTGCCGGGGTCGACCCCCAGGCGGTCGGCGAGCTGCTTGTTGGTGAGCTCCCGCTCGCCGCAGAGCCGGATGATGCGCAGCCGGAGCGGATGCGACATCGCCTTGATCTCTTTGACGGTCGCCGGGCGGCGCTTCGCCTCCGGATCGATGCTCGGATCACGTTCCATGCCGCTCACCCTACCCCTCGAATCGAGTTCTCTCACATCGATTGAGTTCTCTCAATCAGTGTGCGATGCTGCTCTGCGTGACCTCGAAACGACTCGGCGCGCCGTTCTGGACGCTGTGGAGTTCGGCCGGCTTCTCCAACCTGGCCGACGGCGTGATGAAGGTCGCCCTCCCGCTGGTCGCCGTCCGCTACACCGACTCGCCGCTCCTGATCGCCGGGCTCGCCTTCGCGTTCTCGCTCCCCTGGCTGCTCTTCGCCCTCACCGCCGGGGCGCTCGCCGATCGCCTGGACCGGCGGCGCCTGATGATCGGGGCGAACGTCGCCCGCGCCGCCCTGCTCGCCGCGCTCACGATCGCCGCGGTCGCGGGAGCGGGCTCCATCTGGCTGCTCTACGTCGCCGCCGTGTGCGTGGGAACCGCCGAGACGGTCTACGACACGTCGTCGCAGTCGATCCTGCCGCAGCTGGTCGGGCGGGACGCCCTGTCCCGGGCGAACGGGCGACTGTATGCGGCGGAGCTCGCCGCCAACCAGTTCATCGGGCCGCCGCTCGGCGGATTCCTCGTCGCGGCGGGCGTCGGGCTGGCGTTCGGCGCCCCGGTCGCGCTGTGGCTCGTCGCGATCGGACTCCTCCTGCTGCTGCGCGGGAGCTTCCGCGCCGACCACGCGGGCACGACCACGATCCGCGCCGACATCGCGGAGGGGCTCCGCTTCCTCTGGAGCAGCACCCTGCTGCGGGTCCTCGCGTTCATGGTGGGCGGCTTCAACTTCGCGAGCAACGCGATGTTCACGGTGTTCGTGCTCTACGCCGTCGGCCCGGCGTCGCCGATGGGCCTCGACGACCCGGCCTACGGCCTCCTCCTCACCGCGTCGGCCCTGGGTAGCGTGCTCGGCACCTTCCTCGCCGAGGGCGCCGAACGGCTGCTGGGCCGCTCCCGCGCGCTCACCGTCAGCATCGCGGGCTCGGTGCTGACCGTGGCGACGCCCGCATTCACGACCAGTCCGTGGGTCATCGGCGCCGCCTTCTTCGTCGGCGGGGTGACCGTCGCGATCTGGAACGTGATCACCGTGTCCCTCCGGCAGCGGGTGACGCCGCACCGGCTCCTCGGCCGGCTCAACAGTGCGTACCGGCTGCTCGCCTGGGGCACCATCCCCCTGGGCGCGGCGGTCGGCGGGATCGTCGCCCAGGTCTTCGGGCTGCAGGCGGTCTTCGTCGGCGCCGGCGTGATCGTCCTGTGCCTCCTCACAGGGATGATCTGGGTCACCGACAAGCGCATGGCCGAGGCGGAGAGCGCCGTGACGGAACCCGAGGCGCACGCCGCCGAAAGGTGACACGTACACGACTTTGCCAGGGAGCACACCCGAACCGTCCAGAGTGAGCGCCTAGCGTTGTCGGCTGACGACAGCGAATGCCGTCCGTGCCGCGCCGCGTGCGTCCTCCCCCAGCTCGACCCCCGACCCAGGACGCCGCACTGCGCGTCGCACCCCGCGCCACGCGCCGCGCCCTTCCGGACCACGGGTCCAACGGACGCTTCCGTGCGTGCTGACGCGGGTTCCAGCCCGCCCGTCCGCGCCCCCGCGCGGCACGGACGGGCCCGTCGGAGCCTCCGGCGGGCCCGTCAGGCGGGGAAGCCCGACCCAGGAACCGAATGCTCAGCACCCTTCGCAACGCCATCCAGAAGACCGACGTCCCCTTCGGCCGCATCGTCACCGGCGCCGCCGCCGTCCTCATGTCCGCCAGCCTCATCGGGCCGGCCCTGAGCGCTCAGCAGCAGAGCGAGCGCTCGACCCGCGAACTCTCCGACTCGACCGGACTGCACCGCGAGCAGCTCTCCATCTACGACAAGATCGTGCGCGACCGCCTCGAGGCGGAGGCGAAGCAGACCCTCGCCACCGCCCAGGCCACCGTCGCGGCGAACGAGACGAAGACCGACGCGTCCGCGGCGAAGACCGCGATCGCCGGGCTCGACTCGTACGCGAAGCTCGACGACAGCAAGCTCCGCACGACCATCGACAGCACCACGGCCGCCACGACGGCGCTGGCCGCGGCCGGAGCCGAGGCCGACCGCGTCGCCGCCGAGGCCGCCGCAGCCGCCGCTGCCGCTGCCGCCGCCGCCAACACCCCCGACGGAGCGAAGGCCGCGGCGCGTTCCATCGCCGCCTCGCAATACGGCTGGGGCGACGACCAGTTCCAGTGCCTGAGCAGCCTCTGGCAGAAGGAGTCGAGCTGGAACTACCAGGCCTCCAACGGCGGGAGCGGCGCGACGGGCATCCCGCAGGCGCTGCCCGGCAGCAAGATGGCCTCGTTCGGCACGGACTGGGCCACCAACGCCACCACGCAGGTGAAGTGGGGCCTCGACTACATCTCGCGCTCGTACGGCACCCCGTGCTCGGCGTGGGGGCACTCGCAGTCCGTCAACTGGTACTGAGCGGACGACTCCGGCTCACCCGCGCGACGCCGGTAGACTCGCGCGGGTGAGCACCGTTCCCGCCTCCCCCAGCCCCAGCACCGCGGAGGTCCGCGGCGCCCACCTCGTCGGCAGCGTCAACCTGCCCGATGCCGAGAGCGTCCTGCGGGCGGTCGGCGAGCGACTCGGCGACCGGATGCACCGCATCCCGGACGGCGAGGTCGGCGAGCGGTTCTACTGGATCCAGTTCCAGACGCGCCGCTTCGACACGATGTCCGGGATCTCCCGCATCGCCGTCGAGCCGTTCTATCTGCGCGAGCAGTTCGACGCCCGGCCGTTCCAGCTCGACGACGGCGTCTCCGCCGACGACCTCGTCTTCCCCGACCTGGGCTACGCGGACGCCGCTCTCGAGTCGTACGCCACCTTCGCGCGACTCGCCGACGAGGGCGTGTTCTCTCCGGGGACGCGCTTCCAGGTCTCGCTGCCCACTCCCGCGGCGATCGCGGGCGCGTTCGTCGTGCCTCAGGACCGCGCCGCCTTCGAGCCCGCCTACGAGCGCGCCCTGCTGGGCGAACTCGCCCGCATCGTCGACGCTATCCCGCACGAGCGCCTCGCCATCCAGTGGGACACCGCCGTCGAGTTCGGTCTGCTGGAGGGACGCATCGAGCCGTGGTTCGACGACGTCCTCGGCGGCGTCGTCTCGCGCGCCGTCCGGCAGGCGCAGGCGGTTCCCGCCGACGTGGAGGTGGGCTACCACCTCTGCTACGGCGACGTGGAGGAGGCCCACTTCGTCCAGCCGGCCGACGCCGGCTGGCTCGCGGCCGTGACCAGCGGCATCCTCGACGGCGCGGGACGGCCGGTGGCGTTCATCCACCTGCCCGTGCCGATCGAGCGCGACGACGCGGCGTACTTCGCCCCGCTCGCGGAGGTCGAGATCCCGGCCGAGACGGAGCTCTATCTCGGGCTGCTCCACCACGAGGACGGCACCGAGGGCGCAGAGCGCAGGATCGCCGCCGCGTCGACGGCTCAGCCCCGATTCGGCGTCGCGACCGAATGCGGCTTCGGTCGCGGCCCGAGCGAGCGCACCGCCGGTCTGCTCGACCTGCACGCCGCCGTCGCGGGCGCGTGGTGACGGTGCCCCTGCTGCTCGACGAGGACGCGTTCGAGGCGCTCGTCACCGAAGAACTGGACGAGCTGCCCGACGAGATGATCGACGGCCTCGAGAACGTCGTCTTCGTCGTGGAGGACCGGCCGGAGGACGGCTCTCTCGACCTCCTCGGCCTCTACGACGGCGTCGCGCTCACGGAGCGGGACTCGTACGGGTTCGGCGAGATGCCCGACCGCGTCATCCTGTACCGGGAGCCGCTGCTCGCGATCTGCGAGACGATCGACGAGCTGCGGGACGAGATCCACATCACGCTCGTGCACGAGATCGCGCACTACTACGGCATCGACGACGAGCGCCTGCACGAGCTCGGCTGGGCCTGACGGCGCGACGAGCCCGGCGTGCGGGATCGGCTCAGAGGGACTCTTCGTCCTTGTCGGCCTCGACCGGGTCGCTGTCAGGCGCGTCGAAGTGGTAGCTCACGTGCTTCTCGCCGTTGACCTCGCGCTCGTCGCCGGCCACGTACCAGAACAGGGACTCGAGGCCCTCGACGGCCGCGACCGCTCCGATCCGCTCGTCCACCTTGCCGTCGACGAGGTAGCGGCGCTCGATGGTGCCGACCAGCGGGCCGTCGGCGTACTCGACGATGTACTCGGGGTCGTGGGCCTGTGCATCACTCATGGCTCAACGTTAGTCCCCCGCGTGACGCACACGGGCCGGGCCGAGCGGCCAGTCGGTGACGTCGAGCCGGAGGGAGGCCGCGGCGCGCGGCCGCTCGCGCAGGAGGTACGCGTCGAACTCGGCCTGCCAGCGGTCCCAGTTCTGCGCGAAGGTCGCGCCGTCGCGGTCGAGGGCGCGGCGTTTACGGAGGGTGTCGTCGGCGTCGAGCCACAGCGCGAGGTCGGCCGCGGCGACGTTCGCGCGCGCGAGCGTGCCGCATCCCTCGACGATCACGGGCTCGCGGCCGTGCACCTCCACCCAGTCCGCCGGCCGGTTCTGCGCCCAGTCCCACCGCCGCCAGCGCCCGGAGCCGGTGCGGCGCAGCGGCTCCAACAGTTCCCGCCCGAGCGCCGTGCTGCCGGCGTCGAGGCCGTCCCAGCCCGGGTAGAGGTCGTCCATGCGCACCAGGCGCGGCGTCCCCTCCGCCGGCCAGGCGCTCAGGAGGTCGTCAGCCAGCGAGCTCTTGCCCGCGCCGCTCGGCCCGTCGATCAGCACGACCGGCGCGTGGTCGTGCGCGTTCGCGACGGCGGCACGCACGACGTCGGCGAGCCGCGCGCGGTCAGCGGCCCAGGACATTCCAGCTCCCCACGACGACGGCGACCGTGACCGCGACGGCGGCGACCAGGGCGGCGACACCGAGGGCGGCCCAGTCGCGCCTGCGGAACACCGACGGCCGCGCCCACGTCCGCGGCGTGGGCGAACCGAAGCCGCGCGCCTCCATCGCCGTCGCGAGCTTGCTGCCCCGGCGGATGGAGAGCACGAAGAGCGCGAAGGACTGTCCGAGCATCCGGCGCAGCGCCCCGCTCTCGGCGATGCCGCGCGCACGGCGCGCCAGCGTCAGCGCCCGCCAGTCCTCGGCGAAGAGTCCGACCAGGCGCAGCCCCGCGAGGCCGCCGAGCACGAAGCGCGCGGGGAGGCGGAGGAGCTGGGCGAGGCCGTCGGCGAGGTCGGTGGGGTCGATGGTGATGAACAGCAGCACCGCGGGGAGGCCGATGGCCAGGATGCGGAGCATCGTCGCCAGCCCGAGCTGCAGCGACCCGTCGCTGACTTCCACCGCCCACCACTGCAGGTAGACCGTGCCGGACGCGCGCCCGTAGAGCGCGGTCGTGAGACCGGCCAGCGGCGCCGCGATCCAGATCGGCGCGGTGCGGACGACGAGGGTCCGCGCCGGGATGCCCGAGAAGGCGACCAGCACGAGCTCGAGGGCGAGCGCGACCGCCGCCGACACGGGATCGATCGAGACGAGGAGCACCACGGTGACGATGAGCGCGGCGCCGAGCTTGGCGACCGGGTTGAGCGTCGCCAGCGGACCGGAGCGTACGGGTTCGAGCATGGTCATGCCGCCACCTCCCGTCCCGCGCCGAGTTCGAGGGTGATCGCACCGATGGCCGTCACGAACTCGGCGTCGTGCGTGGCGGTGACGATCGCGTGTCCCGCGGCGCGCAGCTCGGCGATCGTGCGCACCATCCCGCGCCAGGTGTTCGCGTCCTGCCCGAAGGTGGGCTCATCCAGCACGAGCATCCGCGGCCGCGTGGCGAGCGCCGTCCCCACCGAGAGACGCCGCTTCTGGCCGCCGGACAGGGTGAAGGGGTTCGCGTCGGCGACGGCCGAGAGGGCGAGGCGGTCCAGGAGGTCGTCGACGCGGGCGGCGATCTCGGCCTCGGGGAGTCCGAGGGCCCGCGGACCGGCCGCGAGCTCGTCGCGGACGCGGGAGGCGACGAGCTGGTGCTCCGGGTTCTGGAACACGCTGCCGATCCGGGTGAGCAACTCGCGCGAGCGCCACGCCTCCGGATGCGGATCCGCGTCGCCGGCGAGGGCGGCTTCGGCGCGGAGCGTTCCGCCGAGCACCGGCAGCAGCCCGCCGAGGGCCAGCGCGAGCGTGGATTTGCCGGCGCCGTTGCGACCGGTCAGCGCGAGGGCGGAGCCTTCGGCGAGGTCGAGGGACACGCGCTCCGGAAGCGCGCTGCCGATGGGCGTGCGACGAGCGGATCGCCGCCGGCGACGCGCGACCGCCGGACCGCGGCCGAACGCGAGGTCCCGGGCGGTCAGCAGCGCGGCGCCGGGGGTGACGGCCTCCGGCGCGGGCACCGTCTCGTCCGGCAGCCAGACGCCCGCCGAGCGCAGCGTGCTCGACGCGTCGGCGAGCACGGTGTCCGGATGGCCGTCCGCGAGCACACCGCCGTCGGCGGCGAGCACGATCACGCGGTCGACGAGGTCGCGCCACACCGCGACGCGGTGCTCGACGACGACCAGCGTCGCGCCGGAGACGGCGAGGGCGGCGGCGACCGCATCCCGCACCTCCTGCACTCCGGCGGGGTCGAGGTTGGCCGTGGGCTCGTCCAGCAGCAGCAGCCCCGGCCGCATCGCGAGCAGCCCCGCGAGCGCGAGCCGTTGCTTCTGCCCGCCGGAGAGGTGTGCGGTGGGATGGTCGAGCGGCACGTCGAGCCCGACCGCGTCGAGCGCGGCGCGCACCCGCGGCCAGATCTCGTCGCGCGGCACGCCGAGGTTCTCGCACGCGAACGCCACGTCGTCGCCGACGCGCGCGAGGATCACCTGGGCGTCCGGGTCCTGCAGCAGCAGTCCGGCCGTGCCGCGGGCGTCGGCCGGAGGGCGTCCGCCGACCGCGAGCGCCCCCTTCGTCTCGCCGTCGTCGTCTCCGCCGAGCACACCCGCCAGGCCGGCGAGGACGGTGGATTTGCCCGCCCCCGACGCGCCGAGCAGCAGCACCCGTTCCCCGGGCTCGATGCTCAGGGTGAGGTCGCGGACGGCCCAGGCCGCCCGTCCGGAGTAGCGCCAGCCCCAGCCGCCGACCCGAACGGCGGCCGGGACCGGCGGTCCCTGGGTCACGGGATCGTGAGCGATGGTCAGACCCGCCCCGTCGCCTCGCGCCCGGCCGCGAACCGGCTCAGCGCCCCGGTCCGTGCGAGGGCGCGCACCAGCAGCCACGAGAGCAGTCCCGCGACCAAAGCGCCCGAGACGGTCGTGGTGATCGTGTAGACGGCCGCGAACTCCGGCTTGGCTCCCGGATACCAGTAGAGGAGGTCGAGGATCGATTCGCCGAGCCCGGCGCCCGCTCCCGCGAGGATCGCCGGGACGATCTTCCAGTTGGCGTAGAGGAAGAGCGCGAAGACGATCTCCGCGCCGAGGCCCTGCACGACGCCCGAGAGCAGCGTCGCGAAGCCCCACTGGGTGCCGATCAGCGCCGAGACGATCGCGGCGACGAGCTCGCCGTAGAGGGCGGCGCCGGGCTTGCGGACAATGAGCGCCGTGAGCACTCCCGCGAACAGCCAGGGGCCGTTGAGCAGCCCCTGGAAGCCGGGCAGCACGGCGCTGACCGGGCCGGAGATCGGGTTCTGGACCTGTCCCCAGACCCAGAAGACGACGCCGGCGGCGACGGCGACGACGCTGGCGACGACGATGTCGACGACACGCCAGCGGAGGACGCGCGCCGGGCGCGTCGCGGACGGGGTGATGGTTGCGTGCACTGTTCGTGCCCTTTCGCTCAATGGAAAAGAGGGCACGGGATTGTGAGATGGCCTCCCTGCGCTGGCATGATCCAGATCAGGTTCGACGGTCGAAGCTTGGAGAAGCTTCCTCTCAGCCCGGCTCACCGGACTCCCGTGTTCGCGACCAGTCTAGTGCGACATCACTTCTTCAGGGCGCGGATGACGCGCGACCACGCGTGTCCCGCCACCCACAGGAACGGGATGCCGACGGCGAGCAGCGTGATCAGGTTCGGGCGGAAGCGCACACCGTCGGCGTCGCTGACGTAGGCGCCGAACGGGATGGACACGCCACCGCCGCCGGCGCCGCCGGGACCGTCCTCGCTGTCGGAGCCGGTGCCGGCGCCGAAGCCGAACTGCACGGCGGCCACGGGGACGATGGTCGTGCCGTCGATGACGACCGGCTCGCCGTAGACGGATTTGATGCCGGACGAGCTGATGGTCTCGGCGAGCTTGAGCGAGATGTTGGTCATGCCTTCACCGTACCCGCCGCACTCCCAGCATGACCAGGGCGGTTGCCAGGCTCCTCCCGGCGTTCGCGGCGGGTTCTCAGCGAGAGGCCCGGAATAATCGATCGGGTGCCAGTCAGCCGATCCCGCCGCCGCCCCCGAGGGGTGCTGACCGGGATCGCGGCGTTGGCGGTCGCGGCCTTCCTGCTCTGGCACGGGATGCTGCCGGATCTCGGTGGGGCTGCCTCCCTCGTGGAGTCGTTCCTCCCCTGGGCCTTCGCCCTCATCGCCCTGCTCGCGCTCTCCGCACTCTTCCGGCTCTCGCTGTTCGCGGGTCTCGGGGTCGCCGCCGCCGCGGCGGTCTGGTGGTCGCTCTTCGGCGCGGCATTGCTGCCCGCGGCGACGGTCGGGGCGCCGGCCTTCACCGTCGTCAGCGAGAACCTGCGGGCCGGCAATCCCCACGCCGCCGAGATCGCCCGCGAGCTCGCCGCGCGCGACCCCGATCTGATCGCGCTGCAGGAGCTCGACCAGACCTCGCGGGACGCGGTGTCCGATGCGCTCGACGCCGACTATCCGTACAGCGCCATCGTCGGCACCGTCGGCCTCTGGAGCACCCATCCGATCCACGACGAGCAGCGGCTCGACCTCGGCCTCGGCTGGGACCGCGCCCTGAGCGTCGACGTCGACACCCCCGGCGGCACGACGCGGGTCTACGCCGTCCACCTGGCCTCCGTGCGCCCTGGCGAGAGCGCCGCGCGCGACGAGATGATGAAGGAGCTGACGAGCACGGTCGCCGCCGACGACGCCGCCCGCCTGCTCGTCGTCGGCGACTTCAACACCGCGACCACCGACCGGACCCTGGCGCCGCTCTTCGCGGAACTCGGCGAGAAGGCGGACAGCGAACTCGGCCTCGGCTTCACCTGGCCCTCCGCCTTCCCCGCCGCCCGCCTGGACCACGCGCTCGTCCGCGGCCTCTCCACGGTGAGCAGCACCGTGCTGCCGGCCAACGGGAGCGACCACCGCGGCATCGAGGTGGGGCTGCGGTGAACCGCCGCCCGTCGCCCCGCGCCGTCAGTCGCTGACCCAGCGCGGGTTGCGCCCGTCCTTCGACTCGTCGTCGGCCTCGCGGGCGCGTTTCACGAGGGAGGCAGGGCCGATCGTGCCGCGGCCGAAGCGTGCGCTCACCGCGTCGAGGGCGCGTTCGGTCTCGCGCCACTCCTCGTCCGGGTCCCAGAGGGCGAGGGCGTCGCCGCCGGCGTCGAGCAGCTGCTCGGCCCGGATGCCGATGAGCCTGATGGGGGTCTGGCGCACGTCGAGCTCGAGCGCCTCGAAGATCTGCCAGGCCTCCTCGAAGAGGCGGCGGCCGACGTTGGTCGGCTCGGCGAGCGTGCGGGACCGCGTGATGGTGCGGAAGTCCGAGAAGCGCACCTTGATCGCGACCGTGCGGCCCTCGAGGGCGTGTTTGCGCAGGCGCTCCCCCACGCGGCCGGAGAGGCGCAGCAGTTCGCGGCGGAGGGTGTCCAGGTCGTCGACGTCCACGCCGAAGGTGTTCTCGTGGCCGACGCTCTTCTCGCGGGACTCCGTGACGACGCGGCGGGTGTCGCGGCCGTTGGCGAGGTCGTGGAGGCGGCGGGCGCCCGCATCCCCCACGGCGCGCTGCAGCACGGCGATCGGGGCGTCCGCCAGATCGGCGACGGTGCGCATCCCCATGCGCTCCAGCGACGCCTGCGTGCTCGCGCCGACGCCCCAGAGCGCGCCGACGGGGAGCGGGCGCAGGTAGGCGATGGTGTCCGACGGCGGGATGACGAGGAGGCCGTCGGGCTTCGCGCGCCCGGAGGCCAGCTTCGCCATGAACTTGGTCCCGGCGGCGCCGACCGAGCAGGTGAGGCCCGTCTCCTCCACGACGCGCGCGCGGATCAGCTCGGCGATCCGCCGTGGCGAGCCGAGGAGGCGCCGCGCGCCTGCGACGTCGAGGAAGGCCTCGTCGATGCTCAGCGGCTCCACCAGCGGGGTCACCTCGTGGAAGATCTCCATCACCCGGGCGGAGTACTCGGTGTACTTCTCGTAGTGCGGGGGCAGGATGATCGCCGTCGGGCACAGGCGGAGGGCCTGCGCCATGGGCATCGCGCTCCGGACGCCGAACCGCCGCGCCTCGTACGTCGCACTGGTCACCACCCCGCGGCCTCCCGCGTGGCCGACGATCGCCGGCTTGCCGCGGGCGTCGGGCCGGTCGAGCAGCTCCACCGAGGCGAAGAACGCGTCCATGTCGACGTGCAGCACCGTGGCCGCGGAGTCGTCGACGTCCGCGGTCGTCACCCGCCGATCGCTGCCGTCCGCACGTCCCACACCCTCCAGCATGCCACCGTCCGCCGACACCGGTCCGCGACGAGTAGCGTGAACCGCATGGAATTCAGATACCTCGGCAACTCCGGGCTCAAGATCTCGGAGATCATCTACGGCAACTGGCTGACCCACGCCTCCCAGGTCGAGAACGACATCGCCGCGCGCAGCGTGCAGGCCGCCCTCGACGCCGGGATCACGACCTTCGACACCGCCGACGCGTACGCCAACACGGCCGCCGAGAAGGTCCTGGGCGACGCCCTCGCGGGCGAGCGCCGCGCGTCGATCGAGATCTTCACCAAGGTCTACTGGCCGACCGGCCCCAAGGGGCACAACGATGTCGGCCTCTCGCGCAAGCACATCTTCGAGTCGATCGACGGCTCCCTCGAACGGCTGGGCACCGACTACGTCGACCTCTACCAGGCGCACCGCTTCGACTACGAGACGCCCCTGGAGGAGACGATGCAGGCGTTCGCCGACGTCGTCCGCGCGGGCAAGGCGCTCTACATCGGCGTCAGCGAGTGGAACGCCGAGCAACTGCGCGCCGGGCACGCCCTGTCGAAGGAGCTCGGCTTCCAGCTCATCTCGAACCAGCCGCAGTACTCGATGCTGTGGCGTGTGATCGAGAAGGAGGTCGTGCCCGCGTCCGCCGAGCTCGGGATCTCGCAGATCGTCTGGTCGCCCGTCGCCCAGGGCGTGCTCACCGGCAAGTACGCGCCGGGTGAGCAGCCGCCGGCGGGCAGCCGCGCCGCGGACGAGAAGGGCGGCGCCAACGCCATCAAGAGCTTCCTGCGCGACGACGTCCTCACCGCCGTCCAGGGGCTGCGCCCGATCGCCGACGAGCTCGGCATCACGATGGCGCAGCTCGCCGTCGCGTGGGTGCTGCAGAACCCGAACGTGGCCGGCGCGATCGTCGGGGCCTCGCGTCCCGAGCAGGTCGCCTCGAACGCCGCCGCCGCGGGCATCCGTCTCAGCGACGACGTGCTCGCGCGCATCGACGAGGCCGTCGGCGACGTCGCCGAGACCGACCCGGCGCAGACCATCTCGCCGGCGAAGCGCCCGGCCTGATCCACCGCCGCCCGCTGGTGTCCGCGCTCAGACGAGAGCGGACACCAGCGGGCGGAACCAGTCGCGGAAGGCCGGAGAGTCGTCGCGCAGGCTCGCGCTGACGACGACCGTGTGCGGGCCGACGATCCAGGCGCCGGGGCTCGACAGCGGCAGCACGTCGAGGTCGAGGCGGAAGTAGCCCGCCTGGCGGCGCAGCTCGTACTCGCGCTCGCGCACGACGTCGACGATGTCGGCGGCCCGGCGGGCGTGGTTCAGGAGGCTGGCCTGCACGTACTCGGCGTGGCGCTCGTGCGCCCAGCTCGCGGCGACCTCGTAGTGCTCGATCACCACGTCCTGCAGCTCGATCGCGCGGTCGAAGACCTCGAAGTGCGGTGGATGCAGCATCCCGCCGAGGGGGCGACGCTCGCGGTCGACGGCCACGTCGAACCAGGCCCGCCACTGATCGGCGAGGGAGCCGCCCTCCCCCGTGCCCGTGTCGGTGCGACTCCTACGCCCGGCGGACGAGGGCACGACCGGGTGCGCTCCCGTGTTCGCCGTGACGACGGGCGCGAGCGCGGGAGCCAGGCGAGGCAGCGCCGGCTCGCCAGCCGCGCCGAGACCGGCGAGGTCGCGCACGGCGAGCGCCATCAGCAGGTCCCACGGACAGTCCTCGGTGACCTGCCATCGAAGCGTGCCCTCGACGAACATGCCGCAATTGTAGGTTCGCGCGGCTCGCCGGAACAGTGCTGGCGTGCGTCTCAGCGGCGACGATCCAGCTCGGCCAGGAGGCGCGTCACCGTGCGCTGATTGCGCCCCGTCGCGACCGGCCCGACCGCCCGCCAGAACGCGACGGGAACGACCGACTTCGACACGCCGAGCGGGCACCACTGGTAGAGGGCGCGCTCACCGGCCCGGATGATCTCGGGGGCGGTGTCGTCGTCGTCGGGCAGCTGCACCGAGCCGGGGATGTCGTGATCGAGGAAGGTCACCACCAGACGCGAGTCGTCGTCGCCGATCCCGACCAGCGGATTCGCCGCGGCGACGGCGCGGAACCGCTTCTCCGTCAGCAGCAGGACCCGGGCGGCCACGCCCGAGCGGGACTGCAGCGCGGCCTCGACCGCGGCCGCCGTGGTCCCGGTGGGCTCCTCGCCGGCCGCGAACACGGCGTTGCCGCTCTGGAGGAGCGTCACCACGTCGCGGAGCCCCGCGTCCTCGAACGCCGCCACCAGGTCGCCCTTCGCGACCCGCGTCGAGGCGCCCACGTTGATCCCGCGCACCAGCCCGACGCCGAGCACGTCAGTCCTCCACGGGCTCGGCGGCCACCAGCCGGGAGGCGGGGACCGTCGCGGTCTCGGCCGGACCGCGGCCGTCGCGGCGGTACTGCGGCTCGGCGAACGCGACGACCCAGGTGGTGAGGCGGTCGCTCGGGAGCGACACGCTGCGCAGGCTGCGCTCCCCCGGCGCCACGATCACGCCGGTCGGCTCGCCGACCCAGTCGTCGCCCGCGGGCGGTTCGCTCTCGCGGACGTACACCTGCACGCCGACCCCCAGCGACCCGGCGGCCGCGTCCGCACCCCGGGTGCTCTCGGCATCAGGACTCGTCTTGCGTCTCCACATGCGACAAGCATCCCATCACCGCCCGTCGATCGCCTCAGTGCGAGGGCGATGGCCTCGCCGTGCCCGCGGGGCCCTTTCGGGCAGGATCGAGCAGGCGGCGGAGGAGCCAGCGCTCCGCCACCGTCCAGGTCGTGGAGGTCAGGATGTACACCGCCGCGGCGAGAGGCACGAAAGCCGCGAAGACCACGGTCACGTAGGGCAGGAAGGACAGCGCACGCACCATCCCCGTCGGGGAGGCGCTCCCCTCGGCCTGCGGCAGTGCCAGCACCCTCCTGGACACGGTCGTGACGACGGCGATCAGGAGGAGGACGCCCAGGTAGACCGCGATCGCCGGCCACACCGGACCCGCGCCGGTCAGCCCGACGAAGCTCGTGCCGAGCGGTGCGCCGAACGCGCGTTCGCCCAGCAGCTCGTTCGCGTGCCCGGCGATCATCGGGTGGGTGAACACGGCGTAGACGAGCGAGATGACCGGGATCTGCACGAGCAGCGGCAGCATCCCGGCGAACGGCGACGTGCGCTCGCTGCGGTAGAGCTCCATCGTGGCCTCGGCGAGCTTCTCGCGGTTCGCGCCGTGCTTCTTCTGGAGGGCGGCGATCTGCGGCGCGAGCCGGCGCCGGGTGTACTCGGCGCGCACCTGGCTGACGCCGACGGGGAGGAGGAGGGCGCGCACGAGCATCGTGAGGACGACGACCGCGACGACGCCGGCCGCGGTGCCCGCGATGGGCTCGGCGGCCGCGGAGAGGCCGGTGACGAGGCGGTAGGCCGCGTCGAGGAGGGCCGCGACGGGCGGCCAGGAGAAGAGGTCCATGAGTGTGTTTCCCTGCTGTCGGACGGACGAGGAGTCGTCTGGCCGCTGGCAGGGGCGACACGCCCCGGCTACACGGCCGGCAGGAGGGATCCCGGCGCTCGCGGGCGCGGGCGGCCGTCGGTGTCGGGATGCGACTGGCTCTCGGTCAGCCGGTCGACGGGCGGCTCGGCGGGGCGCGACCAGACGGCCCGCTCGCGCAGCGACGCCGCGAGCGCGGCGACCGAGCGGAGGGAGGCCGCGGAGACGACGGCCACGAGGCCGATGGCGCCCGCCACACCCGCGACGGCGATGGTGCCGCCGGGCGAGCTCGCGTTCCAGGCCGTGCCCAGAGCGGACGCGACGAGATGCGCGAGGAGCTCCAGGACGGCCGACATGGTGCCGACGCTAACAAAGTCCGCGCCGGAAGTGTGTGCGCGTTCGCCAGGAGCGCACGCCGCCCGGAAGGGAGCAAGATGGAGTCATGTCTCGAGTAGCGATCGTCGGTGCCCACGGAAAAGTCGCCCAGCAGCTCATGCGGGTGCTCTACGACCAGGGAGACGACTTCGTCGGGATCGTCCGCAACGACGATCACGCGGAGGACGTCTACCGTCTGGGTGGTGAAGGGGTGCTGGTCGACATCGAGTCCGCGACCGCCGACGAGCTCGCCGCGGCGATCTCCGGCTGCGACGCGGTCGTCTTCACGGCCGGCGCCGGCGGAGGCTCCGGTGTGGAACGCAAGCGGACGGTCGACTACGGCGGCTCGGTCAAATCCGCCGAGGCGGCGGTGAAGGCCGGCGTGCGCCGGTTCGTGCAGGTCTCGGCCTGGGGCGTCGACTCCCCCGTGGCCGAGGACGCCGAGCCCGATTGGCGCGCTTACGTCGACGCCAAGCGCGATGCGGACACCGCCCTGCGGCAGTCCGGCCTGGACTGGACCATCCTGCGTCCCGGTGCGCTCACGTTCGACGACGGCACCGGCCTGGTCACCCTCGGCGAGTCCGTCGAGCGCGGCAGCATCCCGCGCGAGGACGTCGCCCGGCTGATCGCGGCCTGCCTCGACGAGCCCGGCACCATCGGCAAGACGTGGGAGGCCGTCTCGGGCGACACACCCATCGCGGAGGCCGTGCGGGCGCTGGTGACGCCCGCGTAGGCTTGCCGGCGTGAGCATCTACAGCGAACGCCCCTGGGTCGCGAGTTACGCACCGGGCGTCCCGGCCGACGTCGACACTCCCACCGGCTCCCTCGCCCACCTGATCGACGAGTCCGTCGCGACCTACGGCAGCCATGTGGCGCTGGAGTTCTTCGGCGCGACGACCACCTACGCCGAGTTGGGCGATCAGATCGCCCGCGCCGCCGAGGGGCTGCGCAAGCGCGGCGTCCGCAAGGGTGACCGGGTGGCGCTGGTACTGCCCAACTGCCCGCAGCACGTCGTCGCGTTCTACGCCGCGCTGCGGCTCGGCGCGGTCGTGATCGAGCACAATCCGCTTTACACACCGCGCGAGCTGCGCCACCAGTTCGAGGACCACGGCGCGACCGTCGCCATCGTCTGGGACAAGGTCGCCGCGACCGTGCAGGACCTCCCGGCCGACCTCGGGGTGACCACCGTGATCTCCGTCGACCTCACCACGGCCATGCCGGCGGGCAAGCGCTTCGCGCTCCGCGTGCCCATCCGCAAGGCACGGGAGGCGCGCGAGGCGCTCACCACGAAGGTCTCCGGGACCGTGACGTGGGAGCAGCTCGTCTCCGGCCGCAAGCTCAAGGCCTCCTCACCCCGGCCGCAGGCGGACGACCTCGCGCTCATCCAGTACACCAGCGGCACGACCGGCCTGCCGAAGGGGGCGATGCTGTCGCATGCCAACCTGACGGTCAACGCCGCGCAGTCCCGCGCCTGGGTTCCCTCGGTCGAGCGCGGCACCTCGGTCGTCTACGCGGTGCTGCCGCTGTTCCACGCCTACGGCCTCACCCTCTGCCTCACCTTCGCGATGAGCATGGGCGCGCGCCTCGTGCTCTTCCCCAAGTTCGACCCGGACCTGGTGCTCGACGTCGTGAAGAAGCGACCCGCGACGTTCCTGCCCGCCGTCCCGCCGATCTACGACCGCCTCGTGCAGGCCGCCGACAAGCGGAAGGTCTCGCTGCACGGGATCAGCATCGCCATCTCGGGCGCGATGAGCCTGCCGCAGGACATCGTCGGCGGCTGGGAGGAGCGGACCGGAGGCTACCTCGTCGAGGGGTACGGCCTCTCGGAGTGCTCCCCCGTGCTGATGGCCAACCCGGTCAGCGAGGGGCGCAAGGCCGGCACCGTCGGCCTCCCCCTCTCCAGCACCGAGCTGCGCGTCGTGGACCCGGAGGATCCCGACACCGACCGCGCGTTCGGCGAGGAGGGCGAGCTGCTCGCCCGCGGCCCCCAGGTGTTCTCGGGATACTGGCGCAAGCCCGACGAGAGCGCCAAGGTGTTCACCTCCGACGGCTGGTTCCGCACCGGCGACATCGCGACCATGGACGAGGACGGCTTCGTCCGCATCGTCGACCGGATCAAGGAGCTCATCATCTCCGGCGGCTTCAACATCGCGCCGACCGAGGTGGAGGACGCCCTGCGCTCCTTCGAGGGCGTCGCGGACGTCGCCGTGGTGGGCCTCCCCGACTCCCACAGCGGCGAGAAGGTCGTCGCGGCGGTCGTGATGGAGCCGGGCGCGTCGTTCGACGAGGCGGCGATCCGCACCTACGCGCGCGACACCCTCACCGCATACAAGGTGCCGAAGACCGTCGTGCAGGTCGACGACCTCCCGCGCTCGATTGTCGGCAAGGTGATCCGCCGCAAGGTGAGGGACCAGCTGCTGGGGCGGTAGACGTTCGGATCGCGGGATCCGCCCGCGTCACCCGATCGGGAAGACCAGCAACGACCCCGTCGCGGTCGCCACGACCTTGCCCGCCGCGTCGGTCACGACCCCGTCGGCGAATGCCACCCGGTTGCCGGGCTTGGTGACCGTTCCGACGCAGGTGAGCGGGCCGGAATCGGCCAGCACCGGGCGGAGGTAGTTCACCTTGATCTCGATGGAGGTGTAGCCCTGCCCCTGCGGGAGCGTGGTCTGCACCGCGCAGCCGAGGACCGAATCCAGCAGGGTGCAGACGAGGCCGCCGTGGACGGTGCCGATGGGGTTGTAGTGCGATTCGCCGGGTTCGCAGACGAACGTCGCCGTGCCGGGCGCGGCCTCCACCAGGGTCATGTCCATGAGGCTCGCGATCGGCGGCGGCGGGAGCACGCCGTCGATCATGGCCCGGAGGTAGTCGAGACCGCTCAGCGTGGGCATCACCGCCACTCCCGGTGCCGGGTCCTCCCATTCGACGATGCGCTGGCGTTCCGTCACGTGCCGTCCTCTCGCGGGGTCGTCGAGCCGTTCTCCGGCTCGACCGGCTCCAGTGTCTCAGCATTCAGCGGGATCTGCCCAGGGGGCAGATTCGAGCGGTCGGGCGCGATGACCGTGCGGGCCGGGGTGGAGTCGGGGAGGCCGAACGTCGGCACGCCCGCCGGGGCCAGCACCAGGGCGTGCGAGCGCATCGGGAGGGTCTTGCCGCGGAAGTAGTCCGGCTTGCGCCACCACCAGATCGCCATCAGGACCGCGCCGATGAGCAGGCCGCCGACGCCCACCACCGCTTCGGCGCCGATCCCGAAGATCGTCACGTTCTTGCCGTTCTCGTCGGTCAGCCAGTCGGGGGCCGCGAAGCTGATCAGGCCGTACACGAACACGCCCAGCAGCATCACGCCGCCCAGGAACGGGAACACGCCGCGCATGATCACGTGCCGGAACGAGGTGAAGAGCGTCCTCCGGTAGAACCACACGCAGGCGAACCCGGTGAGGCCGTAGTAGAACGCGATCATCAGGCCGATCGAGCCGATCAGGGCGTTCAGCAGCACCGGGCTGATGAACGTGAAGATCAGGTAGAACACCGCCGAGACGATCCCCATGCCGATGGTCGCCCAGGTCGGCGTCAGGAAGCGCGGGTGGATGCGGGCGAACTGCGTCGGGATCGCCTTGTACGCCGCCATGGAGAGCGCGGTGCGGGCGGTCGGGAGGATGGTCGTCTGGGTCGACGCCGACGCGGAGGTCAGGATCGAGAAGCCGAGCAGCGCCATCAGGATCGACCCGAGGATCCCCCCGCCGAACAGCGTCGGCCCGATCGCCGAGAACACGTCGCCGGAGTTGGCCGGGTTCGCGAGGCCGATGCCCTTGTCGCCGACGCCCGCGAACGCGACGGTCGCGACCGTGACGACGGCGTACGTGGCGAGCAGCAGGAGGGTGCTGATGATGGCCGCGCGGCCCGGGGTCTTGCCCGGGTCCTTGGTCTCCTCGTTGATCGAGACCGCGGTGTCCCAGCCCCAGTAGATGAAGATCGCGGTCAGCATCGCGGGAGCGATCGTCTTCGCGAAGTCGAGCGTGAACGGGTTGAACCAGTCCCACTGCGGGATCAGCGAGTACGGCTCGGCGTTGCCCGTGTACACCTTCACCAGCGCGAACACCGCGAAGAAGATGAGGATGAGCACCTCGAACGACAGCAGCACGTACTGCAGCCGCGCCGAGATCTCGATGCCGCGATAGCAGATCCAGGTCATGATCGCGATCCAGAGCAGGCCGGCGATGGTCGTGGCCACGACGTTGCTCGCCAGCGCCGAGACGGCGGGCAGGCCGAAGCTGCCGACGAAGGTGAACGAGTACGACCCGGCGATCTGCGCCAGGTTGGCCATCACGATCACGTCGGCGACGATGATCCCCCAGCCGCCCATCCACCCGGTGATCGGCCCGAACGCCCGGGTCGCCCAGGTGAAGGTGGTGCCGCAGTCCGGCTCCGCCTTGTTCAGCTCCTGGTAGGCCACCGCGATCAGGTACATCGGGATGAAGGCCAGGAGCACGATGCCCGGCGCCTTCACGCCGGCGGCGAGCGTGCCGCCGACCACGATGAACCCCAGGCTCGCCGCGAGGCTGTAGGCCGGGGCGGTGGACGCGACGCCGACGACGACGCTGGACACCAGTCCGAGTGCGCCGTCTTTCAGGCCCTTGGACTCGACGTCGTCCGGTTTGGATGGAACGGTCGCGGTCATGTGCACCTCCACAGCTGAGGTCCGCTCATCTATGGGCGGGCGCAGGACTCAGCGTAACGCCGATCGGCCCGGATGAGCCGCTATGCGCGACCGCGCTCTTCTGACAGTCTGCTCAACCGGCTGCGGGCCGAGAGCTCGGCCTGGGGAATCGGCCCGAGCAGTGCGCCGGCACCGCCCAGCACGGCCGCCGTGGCGCGATCGATGGGGATGAAGCGGTCGCCGGCCCGCTCGCGGAACCCGAGCATCGCCCGATGCCGCGGCTCGAGGGTCGAGACGGCCGCGCGGAACAGCACGCGATACGACGGGCGCAGCATCCGGCGCAGCGGGGGTCGGCGGATGAAGCGGACGATCTCCTCGACCTCGGGGCCTCCCCGCAGCTCGCCCGCGTCGGTGACCGCGTCGATCGCGGCACGCAGCTCGGCGGCGGTCGTGGGAGCATCCTCCACCCCCATCAGGCGGGCGGCACGCGTCCACTCGCCCACGTACCCGTCCGACCCGCCCGGGATGGGGGCGCCCCAGCGCTCGTGTGCCGTCAGGAAGGCGTCCGTGAACGCCAGGTGGACCCAGGAGGCGAGCTCGGGATCGTTGGCCGAGTACGGACGCGTGACGCCGTGGCCGTCCACGAACGTGCCCGCCACCCGCTTGTGCAGCGAGCGGACCATCGCGGAGCTCGCGACGGCCTGCTCGGTGCTGCCGTAGGTGACGGTGTGGATCCAGCGGATCGTCCCGGCGAGGCGGCCGAGCGGATCCTCCCGGTAGCGGGAGAACTCCCGCACCCCGGCCAGGGCGCCGGGGTGCAGCGCCTGCAGCAGGAGCGCGCGGATGCCCGCGACGAGCGTCGGCATCCCGCCGTGCACGACCCACGCGGCGCTGCCGGGACCGAAGTAGCCCTCGTCGTCGCCGCGTTCGAGCTCGACGATCCACTCCGGGACCGCGTCGGAACGGCCCGCGAGCGTCTCGATCAGGCGCGAGCGCACCGGCTGGAGGAGTCCGCTCATGCCGAGGGGATCTCCAGCCCGAGGCCGTCGATGACCTGCGCGTCCGGCAGGGCGGCGAGGAGGCGGCCGGGCACGAGGATCTTCGACCGGCGCACTCCGGAGCCCACGATCACGACCTCCGCCTGCTCGACGCGGGAGTCGACGAGGACCGGCCATCCGTCGGGCAGGCCGATCGGCGTGATGCCGCCGTACTCCATCCCGGTCAGCTCGACCGCGCGGTCCATCGGGAGGAACGACGCCTTGCGCACATCCAGCAGCCGCTTGACGGTGCCGTTGACGTCGGCGCGGGTCGTCGAGAGCACGACGCACGCCGCGATCCGCTCGACGCCCTCGCGCTTGCCGCCGACGACGACGCAGTTGGCGAGGGTCGCGGCATCCAGGCCGAACTCCTCGCGCGTCGCAGCGGTGTCGGAGACGTCGGGGTCGATCTCGACCACGCCGACGTCGTCCAGCCAGCCGAGCGCGGTCAGCGTGTCGAGCGCGGCCGGAGCGAGCAGGTCGGTGCGAGAGGAGGCGGGAGCCGAGGTCAGCCCGCCGAGAGTGAAGACGCCCATGCGTCTACTCTGCCGCGCGAGGCTGGGAGTGTCCACGCGAGAGCATCCACCTGACGAGACACGCCGTGCGAGCGGATGCTCGCACGGCGTGTCTCGACCACTCGATGGGGGCGCTACTGCGCGGCGCGCTCCAGGACGAGCTCGCGCACGCGTGCGGCGTCGGCCTGGCCCTTCATCGCCTTCATGACCGCGCCGATGACGGCGCCGGCGGCCTGCACCTTGCCGTCGCGGATCTTCGCGAGCACGTCCGGCTGGGCGGCCAGCGCCTCATCGATCGCGGCGATGAGCGCGCCGTCGTCCGAGACGACCGCGAGGCCGCGGGCGTCCACGACCTCCTGCGGGCGGCCCTCGCCGGCGACGACGCCCTCCAGCACCTGGCGGGCGAGGCGGTCGGTGAGCGTGCCTGCCTCGACCAGCCCGGCCAGCTCGGCGACGTGCGCCGGGCTCACCAGCGTGCCGGCGGGGACGTTCGACGCGTTCGCCAGGCGGGCGATCTCACCGGTCCACCACTTGCGCGCGGCGGCCGGGTTCGCGCCCGCGGCGACGGTGGCCTCGACCTCGTCGAGCAGATCGGCGTTCTCGACGTCCTGGAACTCCAGAGCGGTGAAGCCCCAGTCGGCGGCCAGGCGCTTGCGGCGGAGGGAGGGCTGCTCGGGCAGCGTGCCCCGCAGCTCCTCGACCCACTCGCGGCTCGGGGCCACGGGCACCAGGTCCGGCTCCGGGAAGTACCGGTAGTCGTCCGCGTCGCTCTTCGGGCGGCCGGCGCTGGTCGTGCCGGTGTCCTCGTGCCAGTGGCGGGTCTCCTGGGTGATCGTGCCCCCGGCGGCCAGGATGGCGGCCTGGCGCTGGATCTCGTACCGCACCGCGCGCTCGACGGAGCGCAGCGAGTTGACGTTCTTCGTCTCGGTGCGGGTGCCCAGCGTGCCGGAGCCGCGGGGACGGAGCGACACGTTCGCGTCGCAGCGGACGTTGCCCTCCTCCATGCGCGCGTTGGACACGCCCAGCGCCTTGACGATGTCGCGGATCGCCCGCACGTAGGTGCGACCGATCTCCGGCGCGTCGGCCTCGGCGCCCTCGATCATCCGCGTGACGATCTCGACGAGCGGGACGCCGCCGCGGTTGTAGTCGACGAGCGAGTAGTCCGCGCCCTGGATGCGGCCGGTGGCGCCGCCGACGTGCGTCAGCTTGCCCGCGTCCTCCTCCATGTGGGCGCGCTCGATGAGCACGGTGACCTCGCGGCCCGACTCCAGCTCGATCGTGACCGAGCCGTCGTGCGCGATCGGCTCGTCGTACTGCGAGGTCTGGAAGTTCTTCGCGGTGTCCGGGTAGAAGTAGTTCTTCCGGGCGAAGCGGCTCGTCTCGGCGATCCCGCAGCCGAGCGCGAGGCCCAGGCGGATGCTGGACTCGATCGCCTTCTCGTTCACCTGCGGCAGACCGCCGGGCAGGCCCAGGCAGGTCGGGCAGGTGTTCGTGTTCGCGCCCGAGCCGAACTCGTTGGCACAGCCGCAGAACATCTTCGTCTTGGTGTTGAGCTCGACGTGCACCTCGAAGCCGAGCACCGGCTCGAACAGCTCCAGGGCCTTGTCGAAGTCCATCAGTTCCGCACCGGCCATCAGACGGCTCCCTCTTCGCTCGCGAACATCTCGGTGGCGGCCAGGTCAGGGGCCTGGCTCAGCAGGGTGCGACCCCACTTCTCCTCCAGCAGCCGCTCGAGGGCGGCGCCGATCGTGTAGAGCCGGGCGTCGGCACGGGCCGGCGCCATCAGCTGCATGCCGACGGGGAGGCCGTCCTCCGGCGCGAGGCCGATCGGCAGGCCCATCCCGGGCACACCGGCGAGGTTCGCCGGGATGGTGGTGATGTCGTTGAGGTACATCGCCATCGGGTCGGCGAGCTTCTCGCCCAGCTTGAACGCCGTGGTCGGCGCGCTCGGGCTGACCAGCACGTCCACCTTCTCGAACGCGGCGGAGAAGTCGCGCTGGATGAGCGTGCGGACCTTCTGCGCGCTGCCGTAGTAGGCGTCGTAGTAGCCGGCGCTCAGCGCGTAGGTGCCGAGGATGATGCGGCGCTTCACCTCGGGGCCGAAGCCGGCGTCGCGGGTGGAGGCCATGACGCGCTCGACCGTGACCGGGCCGTCCTGCGGGTCGACGCGGAGGCCGAAGCGCACGGAGTCGAAGCGCGCCAGGTTGCTGGACGCCTCGGCCGGCAGGATCAGGTAGTAGGCGGCGACGGCGTACTCGAAGCTCGGGGCGCTGACCTCGACGACCTCGGCGCCGGCGCTCTCGAGGAGGGCCACCGCCTCGTCGAAGCGCTGCTTCACGCCGGCCTGGAAGCCCTCTCCGGCGATCTCCTTGATGACGCCGACGCGGACGCCGCGCAGGGCGCCCTCGGCCTGCCCGGCGCGGGCGGCGGCGGCCATCGACGGCCAGGTGTCGGAGAGCGAGGTCGAGTCGAGCGGGTCGTGCCCGGCGATCACGTCGTGCAGCAGCCCGGCGTCGAGCACCGTGCGCGAGACGGGGCCGACCTGGTCGAGGGAGCTGGCCAGCGCGATCGCGCCGTACCGGCTCACGCCGCCGTAGGTCGGCTTGACGCCGACCGAGCCGGTCACGGCGGCGGGCTGGCGGATGGAGCCGCCCGTGTCGGACCCGAGCGCGAACGGCGCCTCGAAGGCCGCCACGGCCGCGGCCGAACCGCCGCCGGAGCCGCCGGGGATGCGCTCCAGGTCCCACGGGTTGCGGGTGGGGCCGTACGCGGAGTGCTCGGTGGAGGAGCCCATCGCGAACTCGTCCATGTTGGTCTTGCCGAGCGGGACGAGGTCGGCCTCGCGCAGCTTGCGCACGACGGTCGCGTCGTACGGCGGCAGCCAGCCCTCGAGGATCTTCGATCCGGAGGTCGACGGCATGTCGTTGGTCGCGAGCACATCCTTGATCGCCACCGGCACACCGGCGAGGGCCCCGAGGGCGTCCCCGGCGGCGCGGCGGCCGTCGATCTCGGCGGCGGTGCGGAGGGCCTTCTCCCCCGCCACGTGCAGGTACGCGTGCACGTCGGTGTCGACCGCCTCGATGCGCTCGAGGTGGGCGCGGGTCGCCTCGACGGACGACACCTCGCCCGCCGCGAGCAGGTCGGCCAGGGCGGCGGCGCTGAGTCTGGTCAGGTCCGTCATGGTCACTCCTCGTCCAGGATGGCGGCGACCTTGAAGCGGTCGCCGTCGCGTGCGGGGGCGCCCGAGAGCGCCTGGTCGACCGTCAGCGACGGCACGACCTCGTCGCGCCGGAAGACGTTCGTCAGCGGCAGCGGGTGGCTGGTGGCCGGCACGTCGGGCCCGGCGACCTGCTGCACCTTGGCGACCGACTCCACGATCTGGCCGAGTTCGCTCGTGAGGCTCTCGATCTCTTCCGGGCTGAGGTCGATCCTGGCGAGACTCGCCAGGTGCGCGACCTGTTCTGCGCTGATTTCGGACATACGTCTCCGTCGGTGCTGGTGTGTTGAGGTGCCGCGGGTGCGCCCGGCGGCCTACATCGATTCTATTGCTCGCCGAAGAGCCCGAGGCCGAGCCGGTGCACGGCCTCGTACGCCTCCTGGTACGTCACCGGGACGGCGTCGCCCGGCTTGCCGTAGCGAGCGGTCAGCAGGCCGACCAGTCCCACCCCGGGCGGGCTCAGCGGGCGGTCCTGGTCGCCGGGCGCCGGGGCGTCGGCCTCCGGGTTCGCCGGAAGGTACTGGGGGTGCGTGTCCGGCCAGGTCCCCGGCTGGCGCGGCGTCGACAGGTTGACGGCGTCGCGCAGCGTGCGAGCACCGCGATCCCGCTCCGTCAGGTTCTCCAGCCCGTACATCTCGCACAGCGTGGCGATCACCGCGCCGTGGTGCATCTCCTCGTGCAGGATGGACCCGCGCTCCGTGTAGGCGGAGATCGCGATGGCCGGCACGCGCAGGCCGAGCCGGTCGAACAGGAAGCCGTTCTCCCCGGGACCGCTCCGGTCCGGCGGGGTCGCGGGGCCCGGGGGCACGTGGTCGTACGTGCCGCCGTGCTCGTCGAAGGTCACCAGCAGCATCGTGTTCAGCGCGTTGGAGCCCTTCGCGCTGCGCGAGGAGCGCATCGCCTCGTACACGTTGTGGAGCAGCAGGTCGCCCGCGCGCACGTCGGAGATGGCGCCTCCGACGATGACCTCGCCGCCGACCTCCTCCTCGGTGGCCGGGCCGCCCGGCGGGTGCATGTCGTTGTGGTCGTAGAGCAGTCGCGGCTCGACGAACGCGTAGTCGGGCAGCGTGCCCTCCTCGACGTCCTTGTAGAAGTGCGACATGGTCCGGAAGTTGGTGTGCCAGTACGGCTCCAGCGCAGGGGCGTGGATGAAGCCCGTCAGCGAGATCAGCTGGCGGTCGTCGAAGTACACGCGCCAGGTGCGCCCCGCCTCCTCCAGCCGGTTGAAGATCGTGGGCGCGTCGTTGGCGGGATCGAACCACTTGCGCAGTCCCCCGTCGCCGGCGTTGTCGACGTAGCCGTGGGAGGTGGAGGCGTGGAAGAACGACCGGTTGCAGAAGGTCTGCGACGGCACCGCGCAGTGCCAGTCGTCGTAGACCGCGAACTGGCGGGCGAGGGTCGAGAACACCGGCAGCATGTCCGGGGTGAAGGACCCCATGATCCGGCGGTAGTCGTCCACCCCCGGCTCCTGCCCGGTGTCTTTGCGCAGCACCCCGATGTAGTCGCGGACGAAGCCGTCCATCCCCGGCTTCTGCCCGGGCCGCGGCGCGTTGTACGGCGGCAGCATGTCCTTGACGAGGGCGTCGGCGTTCGACGGCGGATCCACGACGTCGAAGAGCTGGGTGTTGACGTGCGGGTACACCTCGCCCGGGTCGGGCGACGGCTGGCGCATCACGAAATCGGTGGTGCCCTCATAGGCGTGCACGGCGATGTCCGGGCCGCCGTTGGGATCGGGGTTGGCGTAGTCGCCGAACGCCAGCCCGTCGAAGCGCTTGCCCTTCGGGAGGCTCTTCTCGTCGTAGAGCCAGCCCAGGAGGTTGTCGAACGACCGGTTCTCGTACATGAGCACGATCAGGTGGTCGAAGCCCGGCGTCGCCCGCGGGGGCAGCGGCGGGTACTCCTCGCCGGGCTCGGCGCGCGGAGCCTCCCCCGGCACGGGACGGGACGCGAACGCGGCACCGGCCGCCGCTCCCCCGGTGCCGCCGGCGACGGCGCCGGCCGCCACGAGTCCGGCGCTCTTGAGGAAGGCGCGGCGCGACGAGCCGCGCTTCTCCTGCTGCGCGCCGTCCGCCTGCGCGCCATCCCGCTGCGCAGCGTCCCGCTGCTCGTCGTCGGATCCCATCCCGTCCATTATGCGGGCGTCGGCCGGATCAGAGGACGAGGCGCCCCTGATCGATCCCGATCATCGCGAGGTTGCGCATGCACTCGGTGCCGGCGGTGAAGTACTCGTTGTGGCCGCTCGACCCCGCGAGCGTGCGGTGGGTGATCGGGTCGACCGCCCCGCCGACGCCCATCTTCTTCGCGCCGTAGGACGGCGAGCCCGGATCGCTGCCGAAGAACGCGCTGTCGACGATCGGGTCCATCGGTGCCTCGCCGACCCAGACGTTGCCGCCGCGCACCGAGAGGTCCTTCACCGACTGCGCGTCGCTGCCGGGCGACCCCATGAGCGCCAGCGCGTCGACCTGCACCGTTCCCCGCTCCAGGGCGAGGAGCGCAGCGGTCGAGCCGTACGAGTGGGCGAAGACGCTGAGGTAGGGCGGGTCGGCCGCGCGGAGGCTCCTGATCCCCTCCAGCGTGCGCTCGAGGCTGTCCGCCCCCTGCTGGGCGAGCGCCAGCCCGCCGATGTTGGTGAGCACCGGCGTCTGGTAGCCGATCCAGGCGACGACCGCGACTCCGGGAGTGCTCCCTCCGGCGCGGGATCCGGCCACGCGCTTCAGGAAGCCGGCCTCCTGGTCGTGCAGGTCCTGTGCGACCGCGGCCCACGCCTCGATCTGCTCCCCGACGGACATGTACATGCCGGGGACGAGCACGCTCACGTACTTCGCCGTGCTCAGGTCGCCGACGACGATGGCCGCCTTGGCGTCGGAGGAGGTGTCGAGCGAGACGAGGGTCCGTGTGACGCCGTCCTTCTTCTCCAGCGCCGCCTTGACGTTGCCGAGGGTCGTCAGCTGCCGCTGGAGGACGAGGCGCTGGGTCTTGCCCCGCTCGGACTTGAGGTCGCTGGTCGCGGACGCGATGGTGCGCTTGAGGTCGAGCGCGTTGGCGCGGCCGCGGACCGTGTACGGCACGCCCTCGAGGTTGCCGATGAGGTGGGGGGCCTCTTTCAGGAGCACCGCCTGCTGCTTGGCGTCGAGGATCGACCAGACCCGGCTGACGTCGGTCGCCGCGGGCGGGTCGGCGATCAGCTTGTCGATCTCGGAGCGGTGTCCCGAGAGGAAGGCGGGGAGGGCGGAGGCGCTGATGCCGGCGAGCCGCCCGAGGGTCGAGGACGCCGTGACGGAGGAGGCTCCCGACACCGGAGCGTCGGAGGTGATCCCGGCGACCGCGACGGTGTGCGACACCGGCGCGACGACGGTGTCGACGGGCACGACGAAGGCCCCGGTCAGTCCCGAGACTGCCGAGGTCACAATGGAAACAGCTGCAAAGCCGACCAGCACTCCGTCCGGGTCCCTCCGAGAGCGAGCGAGCTAAGCCCTTGCAGTGCGCACCGGGTGAGCGCACCCCTGAATGCTACCGGGGAAAACATGGACGTCGGCAGGCCGTTCTACCCCCGATTCAGGGGGAGACTTCGGATCCTGTCCGCGCTTTGACTGACAGTTTCAGGCCTCTCCGAGGGCATCCGGACCCTGTTCGACGAGGATGCGGAACTGGGCGGCGTCGAGGACCCGGAGCCCGAGCTCCTCGGCCTTGGTCAGCTTGGACCCCGCGCCGGGACCGGCGGCGACGAAATCGGTCTTCTTCGAGACGCTGGAGGCGGCTTTGCCGCCGGCCGCGATGATCGCCTCCTGGGCCCCCTCGCGGGTGTACCCCTCGAGCGATCCGGTGGCGACCACGGTCAGTCCCGCGAGCACGCCGCCGGCCTCCGCCGCGGCACCCGGGCCGGGGTGGCCGGGAGTAGAGAACTGCACGCCCGCCTTCGTCCAGCGGTCGACGATGTCGACGTGCCAGTCGACGCCGAACCAGTCGATCACCGCGTCGGCGATGATGCCGCCGACGCCGTCGACCTCGGCGAGCTCCTCCCGGGTCGCCGCGCGGATCGCGTCGAGCGAGCCGAAGTAGTCGGCCAGCGCACGGGCCGCGACCGGGCCGACGTGGCGGATGTTGAGGGAGACCAGGATGCGCCAGAGCGGCTTGGTCTTCGCCTTCTCGAGCTCGGCGAGCAGCTTGGTCGCGGCCTCCGAGGGCAGCACCACCTGGTGGTCCTTCCGGATGCCGCGGCGGCGACGCTCCGCCGGGTCGAGGTCCTCGGTGCCGGGCGGGTAGGTCTTGGCGCCGAGGCGCTGGAACGGGGACCGGCGGATGGGCTCGCCCGTGACCTCGTCGAGCTTGATCTCCCCCGTCTCCGAGTCACGCACGAGCACCTCGATCGGGACGAGCTCGTCGATCTCGAGGTCGAACAGCCGGGCCTCGGTGGCGAGCGGCGGCGTCGCGGGCACGACCGGCTGGGTCAGTGCCGCCGCGGTGACCTCGCCGAGCGCCTCGATGTCGAGGCCGCCGCGCGAGCCGATGTGCTCCACGCGCCCGCGCACCTGCGCCGGGCACGACCGCGCGTTCGGGCAGCGGAGGTCGATGTCGCCCTCCTTCATCGGGCGCAGCGGCGTGCCGCATTCCGGGCAGACCTCGGGCATCTGCCACTCGACCTGGGTGCCGTCGCGCTGCTGCTCGACCGCGCCGAGGATCTCGGGGATGACGTCCCCCGCCTTGCGCAGCACGACGGTGTCCCCGATCATCACGCCCTTCGCGCGGACGACCTGCTGGTTGTGCAGCGTCGCCTGGCGCACGGTCGAGCCGGCGACCTTCACCGGCTCCATCACGGCGTACGGCGTCGCACGCCCGGTGCGGCCGACGCCGACGACGATGTCGAGGAGCTTGGTGTGCACCTCCTCCGGCGGGTACTTGTACGCGATCGCCCAGCGCGGGGCACGGCTGGTGGCGCCGAGCTCGACGTGGAGGTCGAGCTCGTCGACCTTGACGACGATCCCGTCGATCTCGTGCTCGACGTCGTGCCGGTGCTCGCCGCGATCGGCGATGTAGCCCGCGACCTCCTCCACCGAGTCGAACACGCGCGAGTGCGGGGACACGGGCAGACCCCAGCCGGCGAGCAGCCCGTAGATCTCGGACTGCGCGACGACGTCCGGGTGCTGCCAGGCGCCGATGCCGTGCAGGTAGAGGGAGAGGCGCCCGAGCCGCTCGCGCATGAGCTCGAGCTCGAAGGCGTTCTTGTTCTCGCGGCGCTGGCGGAGGCTGCCTGCCGCGGTGTTGCGGGCGTTCGCGAACTCGGGGAAGCGCGTCTTGATCCGCTCCTCCGGCCGCCCCTTCGCCCGCTCCTCCGCCTCGTACGCGGCCTGCAGGTCGCGCTGGCGCTCGTTGAGGGCCTCGAAGTCGACCGTGCGCAGGAAGACCTCGCCGCGCACCTCGAAGAAGGCCGGGTAGCCCGTGCCGGTCAGCTGCCGCGGGATGGTCGGGATCCAGTCGACGTTCTCGGTGATGTCCTCGCCGACGCGCCCGTCGCCGCGGGTCGTCGCGGTCTCGAGCACGCCGTCGCGATAGGCGAGGCTGATCGCGAGGCCGTCGATCTTGAGTTCGGTGAGCCAGCGCACGGGTCGCCCGGCTGCGGCGGCCGTCTTGGCCGCCCACTCCCGGAACTCGTCGATCGAGAAGACGTTGTCGAGACTGAGCATGCGCTCGGCGTGCTCGTGCTCCGGGAAGCCGACGGAGGCCACGACGGCGCCGACCTGCTGGGTGGGGCTGTCCTGCCCGGCGAGCTCGGGGAACGCCCGCTCGATCGCCTCCAGCCGGTGGAAGTCGGCGTCGTACTCCGCGTCGGAGAGCGCCGAGTCGCCGTCGCCGTAGTACGCCACCCGCGCGCCCTCGATGCGCCCGGAGAGCCGCTCGGCCTCCGCGCGTGCGGCGTCGAAGTCGAGGTCGCCGAACTCGACCGGGGTGTCACTCGTCTCAGAGGTCTCGCTCACGGACCAATACTAGGCAGCGCCGCCGACACCGCCACGGCGCCTCCCCGGCCCGTGCGCATTCGGCACGAATCGCGGGATACCGCGCGCCATACCCCGCATTCGTGCCGAATGTGCGGGCGGGTCAGGCGGGGACGGCGGAGACGGTGCGGTCGATCGTGGTCTGGCCGAGCACGCGGGTGCCGACGTAGACGACGGCGGTCTGGCCGGGGGCGACGCCGTCGAGCGGGGTGTGCGGGCGCACGACGAGCTCGCCGTCCGCCACGAAGGCCACCGCGGGCACGGGGTCGGAGTGGGCGCGGATCTGCACGTCGCAGTCGAACGGCGTGGCCGGATCGGCGGGCGCGAGCCCGGCCCAGGTGAAGCGCGACCCCGCGATCTCCGCGATGTCCAGCGCCTCCTTCGGGCCGACGACGACCGTGTTGTCCTTCGGCCGCACCTCCAGCACGAAGCGCGGACGGCCGTCGGCGGACGGGTAGCCGATGTTGAGCCCCTTGCGCTGCCCGACGGTGAACGCCAGCGCGCCCTCGTGGCTGCCGATGCGGTTGCCCTCGCGGTCCAGGATGTCGCCGGTCTCGGCACCCACGCGCTCGGCGAGCCAGCCGCGGGTGTCGCCGTCCGGGATGAAGCAGATGTCGTGCGAGTCGGGCTTGTTCGCGACGCTGAGGCCGCGCGCTTCGGCCTCCGCGCGGACCTCCGCCTTCGACGGGGTCGCGCCGAGCGGGAACATCGCGTGCGCGAGCTGGTCGGCGGTGAGCACTCCGAGCACGTAGGACTGGTCCTTGGCCCAGGCGCTGGCACGGTGCAGCTCGCGGTTGCCGTGCTCGTCGGTGACGACGGCGGCGTAGTGCCCGGTGCACACGGCGTCGAAGCCGAGGTCGAGGGCCTTCTCGAGCAGCGCGGCGAACTTGATCCGCTCGTTGCAGCGCATGCACGGGTTGGGGGTGCGGCCGGCGGCGTACTCGGCGATGAAGTCGTCGACGACATCGAGCTTGAACCGCTCGGAGAAGTCCCACACGTAGTACGGGATGCCGATGATGTTCGCCGCGCGCTGGGCGTCCATCGAGTCCTCGATGGTGCAGCAGCCGCGGCTGCCGGTGCGCAGCGTGCCGGGCATCCGGCTGAGGGCGAGGTGCACGCCGACCACGTCGTGGCCGGCCTCGACCGCACGCGCCGCCGCCACTGCGGAGTCCACTCCCCCGCTCATCGCTGCCAGAACCTTCACCCCGGGATTCTACGCCGTCGGGGCTGAGGGTCGGCCGGGCGGCGCTCAGGCCAGGCGGGACGCCCGCTCGGCGTGTCCGGCGCGGGCCGCCTGGGCGTACGCCGCGGGCAGAGCGGCGAGCAGCGCGTCCACGTCCGCGTCGGTGGAGGTGCGGCCCAGGGTGAACCGCAGCGCGCTGCGGGCATCGAGCTCGCTGCGCCCCATTGCGAGCAGCACCTGGGACGGCTCCGGGATGCCGGCGGTGCACGCCGATCCCGTCGAGACCGAGAGGCCCGCCATGTCGAGCAGGAAGAGCAGGGAGTCGCCCTGCGCCCCCGGGAACACGAAGTGGGCGTTGGACGCCACCCGCTCCCCCGACGCCGGCTCCGGACCACTCAGCACGGCCTCCGGGACCGCCGAGCGCACGCCGGCGATGAGGCGGTCGCGCAAGGCCCCGAGCCGCGCGGCCTCGGCGACGCGCTCGGCCTCCGCCGCGCGGGCCGCGACCGCGAACGACACGGCCGCCGCGACGTCCTGCGTGCCGCTGCGCACCTGGCGCTGCTGGCCGCCGCCGTGGATCAGCGGTACGACCGTGGAGGTGCGGCTCAGCACGAGCGCACCGATGCCGACCGGGCCGCCGATCTTGTGGGCGGAGACGCTCAGCGCATCCACACCGAGCGCCGCGAAGTCGATCGGCAGGTGGCCGTAGGCGGAGACCGCGTCGACGTGCACGGGCACACCCGCCTCGCGCGACGGAGCCGCCAGGTCGACGACCGGCTGGATCGTGCCGACCTCGTTGTTGACCGCCAGGAAGGTGAGCAGCGCCGTCTCGTCCGGCGCGGTGATCGGCGCGGGCACGATGCGCCCCTCGGCGTCGAGCTCCAGCCACTCGGCGTGCGCGCCCTCGGCCCGCTCCAGCCACTCGATCGTGTCGGTCGTCGCGTGGTGCTCGCCGCCGGGCACGAGGATGCGCGGCCGGGATGCCTGCGCGTTGCGCGCCCAGTACAGCCCCTTCACCGCGAGGTTGATCGATTCGGTGCCGCCGGAGGTGAAGACGACCTCGATCGGGTCGCAGCCGAGCGTGGCCGCGACCGCCTCCCGCGCCTCCTCCAGCATCCGCTTGGCCTGCTGGCCCTGACTGTGGATGCTGGAGGGGTTGCCGACGACGCCCATCGCGTCGGCGAAGGCGGCGATCGCCTCGGGGCGCATGGGGGTCGTCGCGGCGTGGTCGAGATAGACCGGCACCGGGCCCTCCTCGGTTCGCGGGTGCGGCGCCGGACGGATGCCCGCGCGCCACTCACTACTCTAGATCGCATGACCTCCGCCGATCCTCTGCGCAATCTGGGCGTCCGCGTCGGGCCGAACGGCGGCGAGCTGCGGGTGTTCTCCGCCAACGCCGACGCGATGGAGCTGTGCCTCTTCGACGAGCGCGACCCCAACTGGCTCGTCAAGACCCGGCCGATGACCCGGGATGCGAATGGCGTCTGGTCGGTGCGCTCGCGCTCGCTGGCCGTCGGCAGCCGCTACGCGGTCCGCGTCTCGGGCCCGACGTCGCCGCAGAACATGTTCAACCCCGAGACGCTCCTGCTCGACCCGTACGCCCGCGGGATGGTGCGCGCCGGGTCGGACGCGTGGCGGGGCGTCGTGATCGAGGACGGCTTCGACTGGGGCGAGGTCGGGAAGCCCGCCACCCCGCTCGACCACACGGTGGTCTACGAGACGCACGTGCGCGGCTTCAGCAAGGTCAACCCCGACGTCCCGGAGGAGCTCCGTGGCACCTACGCGGGTCTCGCCCACGAGTCGTCGATCGGGTACCTCCGGGACCTCGGTGTCACGGCTGTCGAGCTGCTGCCGGTCCAGACCTTCGTCTCGGAGCAGCGCCTCATCCAGCAGGGCCTCACGAACTACTGGGGCTACAACACGCTCAACTTCTTCACCCCGCACGCGCCGTACGCCTCGCGCGGGGCGCAGGCGGCCGGCCCGGAGGCGATCCTCGCCGAGTTCAAGGGGATGGTGAAGCTGCTGCACCAGGCGGGCATCGAGGTCATCCTCGACGTCGTCTACAACCACACGGCCGAGGAGGGCATCGGCGGTCCGCGCACGAGCTTCCGCGGCATCGACAACGCCACCTACTACCGGCAGGACGACCAGGGCGTCTACATCGACGTCACGGGATGCGGCAACACCGTCGACTTCGGCAAGCCCGTCCCGCAGCGGCTGGTGCTCGACTCGCTGCGCTACTGGGCGAACGAGATGCAGATCGACGGCTTCCGGTTCGACCTGGCCGCGACGCTCGGTCGCGGCGCCGACGCCTCCTACTCCCCCGACCATCCGCTGCTGCACGCGGCGATCGACGATCCGGCGCTCCAGGGCGTGAAGATGATCGCCGAGCCGTGGGATGTCGGGCTCGGCGGCTGGCAGACCGGCAACTTCCCCGACGGCTGGTCCGAGTGGAACGACCGCTACCGCGACCGCGTGCGCAACTTCTGGCTCGCCGACATCGCCGAGGCGCGGCGGCACGGTCAGGCGCCCGTCGGCATCGGCGGCTTCGCGACGCGCCTCGCCGGGTCGTCGAACACGTTCGCCCCGGAGCGCGGCCCGCTCGCCTCCGTCAACTTCGTGACCGCGCACGACGGCTTCGCCATGGCCGACCTCACCGCGTACGACGTGAAGCACAACCTCGGCAACGGCGAGGACAACCGCGACGGCACCGACAACAACCGCTCGTTCAACCACGGCGTCGAGGGCCCGACCGTCGACGAGAGCGTGCTGCTCGAGCGGCACAAGGCGATGCGCAACCTGATGGGGACGCTGCTGCTCTCGGCCGGCGTGCCGATGATCACCGCCGGCGACGAGTACGGCCGCACCCAGCGCGGCAACAACAACGCCTACTGCCATGACAGCGAGCTCACCTGGCTGAGCTGGCTGCGCTCCCGGGAGCAGCGGGAGTTCCAGGAGACGACCAAGCGCCTGCTGGAGCTGCGCCGCACCAACCCGGCGCTGCGGCCGAGCCGGTACGCCGTCTTCGGCGAGACCACGCCCAACGCGAGCCACATGGACTGGTATGACGCGACGGGCAACCGGATGGACGACGAGGACTGGAACTCGCCCGAGAACCGCACCCTGCAGTACCTGGTCGCCTCCACGCCCGACAAGGAGGAGTTCAACCGCGTGCTGCTCATCGTGCACGGCGTGGAGGACGACGTCGAGGTCTCCCTCCCGGTCGCTCCCGGCGTCGAGTCGTACCAGCTGCTGTGGGACAGCGCGACGGAGGTGCCGATCCCGGAGGATCCGTCCCGTCTCCTCCCCGGGGCGACACGGCTCGTCGGGGGCGCGTCGATGCAGCTGTTCCGCGCGGACGGCCCGCGCGTCACGGAGCCCGCGGACTGATGGCGAAGCAGAAGGCCTCGGCGGGGACGCCGGCCACGGTCGCGCTGACCGCCGCCGGCCTGCCGTTCGCGCTGCACCCCTACGAGCACGATCCCGCCGCCGCGTCGTACGGGCTGGAGGCCGCCGAGGCGCTCGGAGTCGAGCCGGACCGCGTGTTCAAGACGCTGCTCGCCGACACCGAGCTCGGCCTGGTGGTCGGCGTGGTGCCGGTGACCGGCCTCCTCGATCTGAAGGCCCTCGCCTCGGCCGTGGGCGCCAAGCGCGCGACGATGGCCGACCCCGCCGTGGCCGAGCGGCGCACGGGCTACGTGGTCGGCGGCATCAGCCCGATCGGCCAGAAGACGCGGCACGTCACCGTGGTGGACGAGACCGCGCAGCTCTTCGAGACCGTCTTCGTCTCGGGCGGCAAGCGCGGCCTCGACATCGAGCTCGCGCCGGACGACCTCCTGCGCGCCACCGACGGCACGTACGCGGCGATCGCCAAGGAGACGGCGTGACCGCGGGAGTGTCCGCGATCACCGTGCGTGCGGCGACGGCGGAGGACGTTCCCGGCATCGCGCAGGTCCACGTGGCGTCCTGGCGGGAGGCGTACGCGCGCCAGCTCCCGCCCGAGGTGCTCGCCGGGCTCGATGTGCAGCGGCGCGCGCAGGTGTGGACCGGCATCATCGAATCGGGCGACACGACGGTCCGGGTCGCCGAGAAGGACGGGTCGATCATCGGCTGGGCGAGCGCGGGAGCGGGTCGCGACGACGACGCGCCCGTCCCGCTCGAGCTGGAGGGCATCTATCTGCTCGCGAGCGCGCACGGTTCGGGGGCCGGGCAGAGCCTGCTCGATGCCGTCGTGGGCACGGCCGACGCCTACCTCTGGGTGATGGCGGACAATCCGCGGGCCCAGGCCTTCTACCGCAGGAACGGCTTCGCCGCGGACGGCGCCGCGAAGGTGGAGCAGCTCGGCGACGCCGCCGTGGAGGTCGTGCGCTTCGTGCGCTCGCGCTGACCGCCGCGCGTCACACCCGCTGCAGCAGTGATCCCAGCCGGAGCGCCGTGTCGGCCACGAGCGACACCAGGCCGTCCCGGTCGGCGAGCCGCGCGGCGGGCACGGCGAGGGCGAGCCCGGCGATGAGGCGGTCGTCCTCGCCGCGCACCGGTACGGCGAGGCAGCCGAAGCCGGGGGTGAGCTCCCCCTCCTGCGTCGTGTAGCGGGTCGGAGAGGGGATGGTGCGCGCCGCCTGCTCCGCCAGCAGCAGCCGGCCCAGCGCCGAGACGCTGAGGTCGCTGGCTATCCGTCGGGGGTCGGACAGCGGGAAGTCGGGGTCGACGTCGACCGGGACGACGCGCCCTTCCCGGTAGACCGCGAGATGCACGCCGCCGCGGATGTGCGTGCGCAGATCGGTGACCGCCTCCCGCGCCGTCGCCGCCGCGTCCTGCGCCTGCGCCACGTCCGCCAGCTCGGCGACCTTGCGGCCGAGGGCGAAGCCGCGGAGGTCGGGCATCCGCACCAGGTACTCGTCCTGCACCAGGAGGTTGAGGAGCCGGTACGCCGTGGCGCGCGGCAGGCCGAGGCGCACCGAGATCTGCTGGGCCGTGATCCCGGGGCCGGAGCGCGCGACCTCCTCCAGCACGGCGAGCGCGCTGTGCACCGCGCCGGGCTGCCGTCCGCTCAGCTCCGGGATGGCGTTCATGGCGCGCCGCCGAGCACGTCCCCCGTCGTCGGTTCGTCGTAGAGGCCGATCCGGCCCAAGGCGTCCGCGCGGCTCCTGCGGCAGAGCAGATAGAGCGCCACGGCGATCAGCGCAACCCCGCCGAGCAGGAGGACGGCGAGCCAGCGGGTGCCGGAGACCTCCAGCCAGAGGTCCAGGCCGAGCGCGGCGGCGAGGCCGACGGCGGCGATCCCCGCCGCGACGGCAGGGCCGGCCGTCAGCTCGCCGATCCGGCGGAGGAAGAACGGCGTCGCGACGCACACGAGCGCATAGGCGGTCATGTAGCCCGCGGCCGCGCACACGACGATCACGCCCATGGCCTGCCAGGCGCCCATCCCGGAGGCCACGAGCACAGCGGGCACGGCGACCTCGGCGGCCAGACCGGCGGCGAGCGCGATGTGCGGCGTGCGGAACCGGGGATGGGTGCGGCCCAGAGCGCGCGGTGCGATCCCCTCCCGGCCGAGGGAGAACAGCACGCGGGCGAGGGCGGTGGTGGAGGCCAGCGCGCAGGCGAGGAAGGAGCAGGCGAGCGCGGCGTCGAGGAGGAGTCCGATCCACTCGACGCCGGCGCGCGCGGCGAGGTCGTTGACCGGGCTGTCGCTGGTGGCCAGGTCGCCGCCGAGCGCGTCGAAGCCCGCGAGCTGCGTGTATGCCGAGAGCAGGTAGAGCACTCCGGCTGCGATCACGGTCCAGCGGATGGTGCGCGGGATGGTGGCGAACGGCCGGCGGGACTCCGCCCCGAGCGTCGCCGCGCTCTCGAAGCCGACGAACGCGGTCACCGCGACGGTCGTCCCGGCCGCGAGCTGCGGGAGGCCGACGTCGTGCGGCAGGGCGACGCTCCAGAACGACGAGACCGGCACGCGCACGAGCAGCACCGCGATCAGCACCAGGATGGCGGCGATCGAGAGCAGCTCGATGACGAGCGTGACCCGGGTGGAGAGCCGGATCCCCCGCCACAGGACGAGCAGGCAGAGCGCGCCGAACCCGGCGAGGAGCAGGAGGACGAGGCCGCGCGAGCCGGCCATCCCCGGCGACGCGTGGGAGAGGAGGGTCAGCGAGTAGTAGGCCGCTCCCAGCAGGGCGAACATCGCGACGAACCCGTAGCCGACGAGCATGGCGGCGCTGGTCGCGAATCCCGCGCGGACCCCCAGGCCGCGTGCGGCGAATGTGTACAGCGAGCCAGTGGCGGCCAGGCGTCGCGTGAACTGGTTGACGGCGTACGCGACGAGGGCCATCAGGACCGCCGCGAGCAGGAACGCCAGCAGCGTGCCCGACCCCGCCCGCGCCGCGACCAGCACCGGACAGGTCGCGGCCGCCGCCGAGGGCGCCACCGCGCCGACGGACTGGGCGAGCACGTCCACGAAGCCGAGGCTGCGGCGGTCGAGCCCGGCCAGCGGCGAGCGCGCGGGGAGGCCGTCGACCGGCCGCGGATCGGCGATCGCCCGGCTCAGGGCCGTCACGGGTGGGTGTGCTGTCACGGGGTGCTCCTCGCTCGCGAGGCTACGTCGCGTGTGTTGCGTCCCCGTTTCGGCCGCGTCACGGGAGCGTGACCGGCGAATGCGACGCGGGCCGTCCCATTCGGCGAGCGCCGACTCTTCACGCCCGCGGAACGGCGGCGCAACACCCGGTCGTGAGACTGGCCGCACCATCCCCTTCCCGCCTCTCCCCTCTGGAGGAACTCATGACCGCAGCACAGGAGCCCCAGGCTCTGCTCGGCGATCCGCTCGCGCTCCGCGGTGCGGGCGCCTCGCGTCAGCTGTCTGGCCGGCTCGGCGTCGGCTCGATCGTCTTCATGGTGGTCGCCGCGGCGGCGCCGCTCACGGTGATCGGCGGCGGCTTCCCCGTCGCGGTCCTGCTCGGCAACGGGGCGGGGGTGCCGAGCATGTTCGCGATCGGGGCGATCATCCTGCTGTTCTTCGCGGTGGGGCTGAGCGCGATGAGCCGGTTCATCCCGAAGCCGGGCGCCTTCTTCACCTATGTCGGGTACGGGATGGGGAGGCCGCTCGGACTCGCCGCCGCGTATCTCGCGCTGCTGACGTACACGACCGTGCAGGTCGCGGTGTACGGCTACCTGGGGGCGACGCTCGAGTCGTCGGTGGTCGCCCTCCACGGCCCCGACCTCCCCTGGTACGTGTACTCGCTGGCGATGATCGCCCTGGTCGGCGTGCTGGGGTACCGCCACATCGAGCTGAGCTCGCGGGTGCTGGGCGTGCTGCTGATCGCGGAGGTGGGGATCGTGATCGTGCTGAGCGTCGTGATCATCGGCACGGGTGGGGCCGACGGCCTGTCGCTCACCCCGTTCGAGCCGAACACCGTGCTGTCGGGCTCCCCGGGCATCGGCCTGATGTTCGCGCTCGCCGGGTTCATCGGGTTCGAGTCGACCGCCATCTTCCGCGACGAGGCCAAGGAGCCGGAGAAGACCATCCCCCGGGCGACGTACATCGCGGTCATCGCGATCGGCGTCTTCTACACGTTCGCCTCGTGGGCCCTCGTGATGGGCTGGGGCCCGGCACAGATCGTGGACGTGGTGGCGAAGGACACCGGTGGCTTCATCGTCAACACCGCCGTGCACTACCTCGGTTCCGTGGGCGGGGTCATCGTGAACGTGCTGCTGATCACGAGCCTCTTCGCCTGCGTCTTGTCGTTCCACAACGTCGTCACCCGCTACCAGCACTCGATGTCCAACGCGTCGGTGCTCCCGGCCCGGCTCGGCCGCGTGCACGGCACCCACGCCTCCCCGTACATCTCGTCGCTCGTGCAGACCGTGACGGCCGCCGTCCTGATCGGCGTGTTCGCGCTGTTCCACCTCGACCCGGTGCTGCAGGTCTTCACCTGGTTCAGCGGCATCGCGACGCTGGCGATCGTGGTCCTCATGGCCCTGACCTGCCTCGCGGTGATCGTCTACTTCGCCCGCAGCAAGACCGGCGCAGGACCGTGGCGGACCGTGATCGCCCCGGTCATCGGGCTGATCGGCCTGGTCGGCGTGACGGCCATCATCGTCGACAACTTCCCCCTCCTCATCGGCGACGTGGATGCGCAGGGCACCCCGGTGCTCGGCCCGCTCTCGATCGCCTTCTTCGCCGCCATGCTCGCCTTCCCGGTGATCGGCGTGGTGCAGGCCCTCGTCCTGCGCCGCAGCAAGCGCGACGCCTACGAGAACATCATCGACACCATCAGCGCCTAGGAGACGTGAGCACCATGACCACCGAGCTTCCCCTGACCCTGCCCGCCGACGACACGGCCGCCCCCGGCCCCCTTTCCAGCCTGACCGCCGCCGAGATCGAGACCGCTGCCCGCATCCTCCGCGACGCCGGAGCGGTGACGGACACCACGCGCTTCGTCTACGTCGGCCTCCTGGAGCCCGACAAGGCCGACGTGCTGGCCGCCCGCGCCGGCACGGCTCCGGCTCCCGACCGCGAGGCGCGCCTCCTCCTGCTCGACGTCGCGACCGGCGACAGCACCGACGCCGCCGTGTCGCTGACGCGCGGGGAGGTCGTCGCCCTCGTGCCCATCGACGGCGAGCGCGGTCAGGTGCCCATCCTCGAGGAGGAGTTCGAGGCGATCGGCGGCATCCTCGTCGCGGACGCCCGCTGGCTGGCCGCCCTCGAGAAGCGCGGGCTCACGGCCGAGCAGGTCGTGTACGCGCCCCTCTCGCCCGGCTCGTACGACATCCCGGGCGAGGAGGGCCGCCGCATCATCCGCGTCTTCGCCTTCCGGATGGACCACGCCGAGGACCACCCGTGGGCGCACCCCGTCGACGGCCTCTGCGCGTACGTCGACGTGATCGCCCGCGAAGTGACGCAGGTCGTGGATGCAGCGGAGCACCCCGTGCCCGAGGAGCCGGGCAACTTCCACCTGGAGTCCGACCGCCCCGCACCGCTCGACACGCTCAAGCCGATCTCCGTCACCCAGCCCGAGGGCCCGAGCTACGCGGTCGACGGCGACACCGTCACCTGGGCGAACTGGTCGTTCTCACTCGGCTTCGACGCCCGCGAGGGCCTCATCCTGCGCGACCTCTCGTTCGCGGATCCCGACCAGGACGGCGCGGTGCGTCCCGTCATCTACCGCGCCTCCATCGCCGAGATGGTGGTGCCCTACGCCGACCCGTCCCCCACCCGGTACTGGCAGAACTACTTCGACACCGGCGAGTACCTGTTCGGCCGGTTCGCCAACTCACTGAGGCTCGGCTGCGACTGCCTCGGCGAGATCCGCTACTTCGACGCCGTGCTGTCGGACGAGTTCGGCCGGCCGAAGACCGTGGAGAACGCGATCTGCCTGCACGAGGAGGACTACGGCACGCTCTGGAAGCACACCGACATGTTCACCTCCGCCAACGAGGTGCGGCGGTCGCGGCGGCTGGTGATCTCGTTCTTCACCACGGTCGGCAACTACGACTACGGCTTCTACTGGTACCTGTACCTCGACGGCACGATCGAGTGCGAGGCCAAGCTCACCGGCATCCTGTTCACCTCCGCGTACGTGGAGGGGACGCAGACCGCCAGCGAGGTCGCGCCCGGCCTCGGCGCCCCGTACCACCAGCACCTGTTCTCGGCGCGGCTCGACATGATGGTGGACGGGCTGGCGAACGCGGTCGAGGAGGTGGATGCGGTCCGCCTCCCGATCAGCGAGGCGAACCCCTACGGCAACGCGTTCACCAAGCGTGCGACGCGGATCGTGAGCGAGGCGGAGGGCGCGCGCGCCGCCGACGCCTCGGTCGGGCGGACCTGGCACATCGTCAACACCGAGAAGACCAACCGGCTCGGGCAGCCGACCGGCTACGTGCTGCACGCCGAGCAGAACCCCACGCTGATGGCCGACCCCTCCGCGACGGTCACGGCGCGCGCGGCGTTCACGACCAAACAGGTCTGGGTGACGCAGTACGCGAGCGACGAGCGCTACCCCGCCGGCGAGTTCGTCAACCAGAACCCGGGCGGCGACGGCCTCCCGGCGTACATGGCGGCCGACCGGTCCCTGGACGGCGAGGACATCGTGCTCTGGCACACGTTCGGGCCGACCCACTTCCCGCGGGTCGAGGACTGGCCGGTGATGCCGGTGGACTACGCCAAGTTCACGCTGAAGCCGTACGGCTTCTTCGGGCGCAACCCCGCACTCAACGTGCCCGCCGCCGAGCCGGCGCACTGCGCGCCCGGCCACCACGACCACGGTGGGCACGCGCACGGCGACGCGCACGGCGACCGCGCACACCACGGATGATCGAGGCCCTCCACCTCGGCAGCATGCTCCCGGCCACGCTGGGAGCATGCTGCGTCGCCGGGGGCGCCGACCGCCGCTCCCCGCTGACCTGGCTCGGGATGCTGGCGATGCTCGCCGCGATGGCCGACACGATGCTGCTCCCCCGGCCGGTGCTCGCGCCGGTCGTGTGGGCGGCGCTGCTCGTCGCGCTCGCGCTGGCGACCGGCGTGCGGGAACGGCTGCGACCGGCACGGCAGGCGCTCGGCGCCCATCCGGTGCGGACCATGGCCCTGCACCGCTCGCTGCAGGCGGTGCTGATGGCGGGGCTGCTCGTGGTCGGCGCCGGCCACCATGCCACGGGAGGCGGGGCGCACGCCGGCCACGGCCTCCCCGTGGTGCTCCTGCTCGCGGCGGCCGCCCTGGTGTTCACGTTCGCGTCGGCTGCCGTCGCCCTCCGCCGCCGCCTCCCACCCCTGCCGCGCGCCGAAGCCGCCCTCGGCGCAGCCTCCATCGCCCTCATGACCCTCCCCCTGCTCACCGCCTAACCGCCGCAGCCGCCGAGCACAGGAAAAGGGCTCGATCGCAGCGCGAAAACGAGCCCTTTTGCTGTGCTCGGCGGCTGGTCACCGCGCGGCGATGGGGTCAGGAGGCGACGGAGACGAGGCCGAGCTCGGCGGTGGAGAGCAGGAGGTCGTTGACCGGCACCACGCGCACCGTGTAGCCGAACGAGCCGGCCCAGGCCAGGGTCACGGTGCCGACGTACTCACGGGCGACGGACGGGTCGTCCGTGCCGGGCACGCCGTCGTCGAGGTCGAGGCGCTGGTGCCGCACGTCGACGAGGTCGTCGCCCTCCTGGCTGCGGCCGTAGACGACCTGCACCTGGACGTCCTCGGGCTTCAGCCCGTTGAGGTGCACGAGGGCGCGCACGTGCAGCTGGTCGCCGACCTGGGGCACCGCGTCCACGCCTCCCGCGTCGACGTGCGCGACGTTCACGCCCGGCCAGGCCGCGCGGACGCGGGCCTTCCACGCGGCGAGTCCCCGCGCGGCGGCGAAGCCGTCCGCACTGAGCAGTTCCTCGTTCCGCGACGCCGGGATGTAGAGCCGCTCCACGTACTCCTTCACCATGCGCTCCGCGCTCAGCGCCGGGGACAGGGTCGAGAGGGTGTGGCGGATCTGGCCGACCCAGGCGGACGGCACGCCGTCCCCGTCGCGGTCGTAGAAGCGCGGCGCGATGATGTGCTCGATGAGGTCGTACATGGCCTCGGCCTCGAGCGCGTCCCGCTCCGCCCCCTTCGCCGGCGGCGTCGGCCGACGGGATCGCCCAGCCGTTCTCGCCGTCGTAGAACTCGTTCCACCAGCCGTCCAGGATCGACAGGTTGAGCGCCCCGTTGAGCGCCGCCTTCATTCCGGAGGTGCCGCACGCCTCGAGCGGGCGCAGCGGGTTGTTCAGCCAGATGTCCGTGCCCGGGTAGAGCAGCTGCGCCATCCCGATGTCGTAGTCCGGCAGGAAGACCATGCGGCCGCGGATCTCGGGCTCGGAGGCGAACTGCACCAGCTTCTGGATGAGGCGCTTGCCCTCGTCGTCGGCCGGGTGCGATTTGCCCGCGATCACGAACTGCACCGGACGCTCGGCGTGCAGCAGGATGTTCCGCAGCCGCTGCGGGTCGTGCAGCATCAAGGTGAGCCGCTTGTACGTCGGAACGCGCCGGGCGAAGCCGATCGTGAGGACGTTGGGGTCGAGCAGGTCGCTCATCCACACGGGCGCGATCCCGCCGGGGTTCTGTTCCTCCCAGGCGGCCTGGAGGCGCTGGCGCGCGTCCTGCACGAGCTGCTCGCGCATCCGGTTGCGCACCGACCACAGGTCGCCGTCGCTCACCGCACCGGAGTTGGCCCAGTCGGCGTGCGTGGTGTCGTCGGTGCCGAGGCGGTCGAGCGCGAGGGCGCGCAGCATCGGGTCGGTCCAGGTCGGCGCGTGCACGCCGTTGGTGACCGAGTCGATCGGCACCTCCTGCGGATCGAAGCCCGGGTACAGGCCGCTGAACATCTGCCGGCTGACCTCGCCGTGCAGCTTGGACACGCCGTTGGCGTGCTGGCCGAGCCGCATGCCCATCACGGCCATGTTGAAGACGTCGGGCGAGCCGCCCGGGTAGTCCTCCGCGCCCAGGGCGAGCACCTGCTGCGCCTCGACGCCGGGGAGGAGGGAGGTGGAGAAGTAGCGCTCCACGAGCGGCCGGTCGAACCGGTCGATGCCGGCGGGCACCGGGGTGTGGGTGGTGAAGACCGTGCCGGCGCGAACGACCTGCAGCGCCTCGTCGAAGCTGAGCCCGTCGCCGATGAGGTTCGCGATGCGCTCCAGCCCGAGGAAGCCGGCGTGGCCCTCGTTGGTGTGGAAGACCTCCGCCGCCGGGGCGCCCGTCAACTCGGACCACGCCTCCAGCGCGCGGACGCCGCCGATGCCGAGCAGCAGCTCCTGCAGCAGGCGATGCTCGCCGCCCCCGCCGTAGAGCCGGTCGGTGACGGAGCGCAGGCGCTCCTCGTTCTCGGGGATGTCGGTGTCGAGCAGCAGCAGCCGCACGCGCCCGACCGCCGCCTGCCAGACCCGCGCGTGCAGCACGCCGTCCGGGAGGGCGAGGGAGATCTCGACGGGCGTGCCGTCGGGGGTGCGCAGCACGCTCAGCGGGAGGCCGTCCGGGTCGAGCGACGGGTAGCTCTCCTGCTGCCAGCCGTCCGGCGTGATCGCCTGCGAGAAGTAGCCGGACCGGTAGAACAGGCCGACGCCGACCAGCGGGACGCCGAGGTCGCTCGCCGCCTTCAGGTGGTCGCCGGCGAGGATGCCGAGGCCGCCCGAGTACTGCGGCAGGGCTGCCGCGATGCCGAACTCGGGCGAGAAGTACGCGATGGTCCGGGGCGCCGTCTCGCCCAGCGTCTGGTACCAGCGCGGGTCGTTCTGGTAGGCGCGCAGCTCGTCGCGGGTGTGGTTCGCCCAGTCGACGTAGCCCTGGTCGGCGGCGAGCTCGGCCAGCCGTCCGGGGTCGACGGCGCCGAGGAGCGCGACCGGATCGTGCTCGACCTGGTGCCACAACTCCGGGGAGATGCGGGCGAAGAGCTCCTTGGTCGGCTCGTGCCACGACCAGCGGAGATTGCCCGCCAGCTCCTCCAGCGCGGAGAGGTTGTCGGGCAGGACGGCTCGGACGGTGAATCTACGGATGGCCTTCACCCGCCCCACCCTACGGGAGGCTCATGTCGAGCAGGTTAATGAGTGTACGGTCGGGATGTGGGAAAGAGCGCAGCGACCAGCCCGTCCGCCGCAGCGGCACCGGGGGCCACCGTCGACCACCTCCCGGAGGAGGGGGCGCGGCAGACGACGTCCGAGACCGCAGCACCGGCCGAATACGTGCCCCTGCTGACACGCATCCCGATCCTCGGCCTCTCGCCGCAGGTCGACGAGGGGCACTGGCCGGCGACCGCGTTCCGCGGCGAGGTCGTCCCGTTCCGTGCGACGTCGTTCCGGGAGGGCCACGACCGCATCGGTGTCGATCTGCTGCTGCTCGACCCGGCCGGCGTGCAGACCGAGCACCACATGCACCCGATCAACCCGGGCACCGACCGGTGGGAGGTGGAGGTCCAGCTCGAGACCGAGGGCCTCTGGCGCTACCGGGTGCAGGCCTACGCCGACGACTACGCCACCTGGAAGCACAACGCCGAGGTCAAGGTGCCCGCCGGGATCGACGTCGAGCTCATGCTGACCATGGGGCGCGAACTGCTCGCGGGAGCCGCGAAGGACAAGCGCCGCAGCCCGGCCGAGCGCCGCCACCTCGGCGAGGCCGCGAAGCTCGTCGCCGACGCCGCCCTGCCCGTCTCCGAGCGCTTCGCCGCCGCAGTCGACGAGCGCATCGTCGGCATCCTGACGGAGCGCCCGATCGTCAGCCTCCCCTCGCTGTCCGAGACGCGCGCCGTCTCGGTCGAGCGCACGCGTGCCGGCGTCGGCAGCTGGTACGAGTTCTTCCCCCGCTCCGAGGGCGCCAAGAAGCTCGCGGACGGCTCCTGGAAGTCGGGCACGTTCCGCACGGCCGCCAAGCGCCTCCCCGAGGTCGCCGCGATGGGCTTCGACGTCGTCTACCTGCCGCCGATCCACCCGATCGGCCGCACGTTCCGCAAGGGGCCGAACAACTCCCTCGACGCCGGGCCGAACGACCCGGGCTCGCCCTGGGCGATCGGGTCTGCAGAGGGCGGCCACGACGCCATCCACCCGGACCTCGGCACGGAGAAGGACTTCGTCTACTTCGTCGGCAAGGCCAAGCAGGCGGGCCTGGAGGTCGCCCTCGACCTGGCCCTGCAGGCCTCCCCCGACCACCCGTGGGTGACCGAGCACCCCGAGTGGTTCACGACGCTGCCCGACGGCACGATCGCGTACGCCGAGAACCCGCCGAAGAAATATCAGGACATCTACCCGATCAACTTCGACAACGACTACGACGGCCTCCGCGCCGAGGTGCTGCGCATCGTGCGGCACTGGATGTCGCTGGGCGTGCGCATCTTCCGCGTCGACAACCCGCACACCAAGCCGCTGCACTTCTGGGAGTGGCTCATCCACACCGTGAACGCCACGGATCCCGACGTGGTGTTCCTCGCCGAGGCCTTCACGCGCCCGGCACTGCTCCACACGCTCGCGAAGGCCGGCTTCCAGCAGTCCTACACCTACTTCACCTGGCGCAACACGAAGGAGGAACTCGAGGAGTTCCTCACCGGGCTCGCCACCGAGACGGCCGACTTCCTGCGCCCGAACCTGTTCGTGAACACGCCGGACATCCTCACCGAGTACCTGCAGTTCGGCGGACCGGCGGCGTTCAAGATCCGTGCGGCGGTCGCCGCGACCGGCGCTCCGACCTGGGGCGTGTACTCCGGGTTCGAGCTGTTCGAGAACGTCGCGCGCCCGGGTGCCGAGGAGTACATCGACAACGAGAAGTACGAGTACCGTCCGCGCGACTACACCCGCGCCCAGACGCTCGGGCGCTCGCTCGCGCCCTACCTGACGATGCTGAACCGCACCCGCAGCGAGCACCCCGCCCTGCGCCAGCTGCGCAACCTGCACGTGCACCGCAGCGACGACGACGCCATCCTGGTCTACTCGAAGCACCTGCCGGGCGCGTTCACCCGCAGCGGCAAGGCGGACACCGTCCTCGTCGTCGCCAACGTCGACCCGCACTCCGCCCGCGAGACCATCGTGCACCTCGACGTCGCCGCGCTCGGGCTGCCGCCCGAGTCCTCGTTCGAGGTCAAGGACGTCGTCACCGGCCAGCGCTGGACGTGGGGAGCCGACAACTACGTCCGCCTCGACGCGTTCACCGAGCCCGTGCACATCCTGGTCGTCAAGCCGCTCTAAGGCGCGGCCGCCCCGCCGCGCCCCAACGACCACACCCTCCGAAGGAGTCCGATGAGCCCGATCCCCGAAGGCGCAGCCGCCGTCGACCTGCCCACGCTGGACGACGGCCTGCTCCTCGCCGTCGCCACCGGCGCGTACCACGACCCCCACGCGGTGCTCGGCCAGCACCAGGTCAGCGGCCCCGGCGTCGCCGACCCGGTCACCGTGATCCGCGTGCTGCGGCCGCTCGCCACCGAGGTGTTCGCCATCCTCCCGACCGGAGCCCACCTGGAGCTCGCCCACCTCGCGCACGGCATCTGGCAGGGCGTCGACATCGTCGGCCCCGGCGCCTACGAGATCGAGGCGCGCTACGCCGACGGCAGCACCTGGACGGCCGACGACCCGTACCGCTTCTCCCCCACGATCGGCGAGCTCGACCTCCACCTCATCCGCGAGGGCCGGCACGAGCAGCTCTGGACCGCCCTCGGCGCGCACGTGCGCGACCTCGGCGGCGTGACCGGCACCTCCTTCACCGTGTGGGCGCCGCGAGCGAAGGCCGTCCGCGTCGTCGGCGACTTCAACGGCTGGGACGGCACGCAGCACGCGATGCGCACCATGGGCGTCTCCGGCGTCTGGGAGCTGTTCGTCCCGGGGCTCGGCGACGGCGAGCTGTACAAGTTCGACATCCTCGGCCGCGACGGCGCGTGGAAGCGCAAGATCGACCCGATGGCGCAGACCGCCGAGATCCCCCCGGCGACGGCCTCCGTGATCACCACCTCCCGCCACGACTGGCAGGACGGCGAGTGGATGCGCCGCCGCAGCGAGACCGACCCGCACTCCGGCCCGATGAGCATCTACGAGCTGCACTTCGGCAGCTGGCGCCCGGGGCTCGGCTACCGCGAGGCCGCCGACCAGCTGATCGACTACGTGGTCGCCCTCGGGTACACCCACGTCGAGTTCCTGCCGCTCTCGGAGCACCCGTTCGGCGGCTCCTGGGGCTACCAGGTCACCGGGTACTATGCGCCGACCAGCCGCTTCGGCTCGCCCGACGACCTCAAGCACCTCATCGACCGCCTCCACCAGGCCGGCATCGGCGTGATCATGGACTGGGTCCCCGGCCACTTCCCGAAGGACGACTGGGCGCTCGCCCGGTTCGACGGCGAGGCCCTGTACGAGCACCCGGACCCGCGCCGGGGCGAGCACAAGGACTGGGGCACGTACATCTTCGACTACGGCAACTCGCAGGTGCGCAACTTCCTCGTCGCCAACGCGCTGTACTGGCTCGAGGAGTTCCACGTCGACGGCCTGCGCGTCGACGCCGTCGCCTCGATGCTCTACCTCGACTACTCGCGCAACGCGGGCGAGTGGGAGCCGAACATCCACGGCGGCCGTGAGAACCTCGAGGCGATCGGCTTCCTGCAGGAGGTCACCGCCACCGCGTACAAGCGCAACCCCGGCACCGTGATGATCGCCGAGGAGTCGACGAGCTACAGCGGCGTGACCGCGCCGACGTCATCGGGCGGCCTCGGCTTCGGCCTCAAGTGGAACATGGGCTGGATGCACGACTCGCTGCAGTACATGCACGAGGACCCGATGTGGCGGTCGTACCACCACAACGAGCTCACCTTCTCGTTCGTGTACGCGTGGAGCGAGAACTTCCTCCTCCCGATCAGCCACGACGAGGTCGTACACGGCAAGGGCTCCCTGCTCGGCAAGATGCCCGGCGACCACTGGCAGCAGCTCGCGAACGTGCGCGTGTTCCTCGCCTTCATGTGGTCGCACCCCGGCAAGCAGCTGCTCTTCATGGGCCAGGAGTTCGGGCAGCCGTCCGAGTGGAGCGAGGAGCGCGGCCTGGACTGGTGGATCCTCGACCAGCCCGCGCACCAGGGGCTCTGGAACCTCGTGGCGCAGCTCAACGCCGTGTACCGCTCGCATCCCGAGCTCTGGGCGCTCGACAACGAGCCCGCCGGCTTCGAGTGGATCGACGGCTCGGACGCCGCCGGCAACGTCATCGCGTTCATCCGCAAGGATCGTGACGGCTCTCCCCTCGTCGCCGTGTTCAACTTCTCCGGCGCACCGCACGAGGGCTACCGCGTCGGTCTCCCCTTCGCCGGGGAGTGGGAGGAGTTGCTCAACACCGATGCGGATGCGTTCGGCGGCTCGGGCGTCGGCAACCTCGGCGGTGTGACAGCCGCGGACGAGCCGTGGATGGGCCGGCCCGCCTCGGCGGTGCTGACGCTGCCGCCGCTCGGTGCCCTGTGGCTCAAGCCCCGGCGCTGAGCCAGGCCGCGTAGTCCACGCCGTCGACGGCGTGCTCGGGCGCCAGGTTGCGCCCGGCACGCCACGTCGCGCCCAGCGGGCCGGCGAGACGCAGCGGGAGGATCGGCCGACGGGAGCCCTTCGCCGCCTTCCACTGTTCGGCGAGGGCGCGAGCGCTCTCGACGGCCGGACCGCCGACGGTGCGGACCGAGTCGGGCGCGCCCTCGAGTTCGGCGTCGTCGAGCAGCGCGCGCGCCACGTCGTCGACGGAGATCGGCTGGAAGCGCGTTCCGGCCGGTGCGATCAGCGCGCCGAACGGGCGCCCGCGCTCGAAGACCGCGGTGACGAAGTCGTGGAACTGGGTCGCCCGGACGACGTGGGTCTCGAGCGGCGACTCCGCGTACACCCGCTCCTGCGCGAGCTTCGCGCGGTAGTACGGGTAGCGGGAGCCGTCGATCCCCGCGATGGAGAGCAGCACCGCCCGGCGCACGCCGAATCGGGCCGCGGTGTGGAGCAGGTTCTGCGAGCCGACCGCGAAGACGTGCGCGGCCTGTTTGCCCGACCCGTTGCTCGCGTCGATCAGCACGTCGACGCCGTCGACGGCCTCCTCGAGCCCCACTCCGCCAACGAGGTCGGCCGTCACGTACTGGGCGCCCTCGACGAACGCCGGTGCGTCGTCGTCGGGCACCCGGCGCGAGGCGACGACCACATCGTGACCGCGGTCGACGGCTTCGGAGGTGACGGCGCGTCCGGCCAGGCCGGTCCCGCCGACGACGAGCACGCGGGTCATGCGGTGCCTTCCGGGAGGGGGACGAGGGCCGCCTCCGACGTCCGCGACGTCAGTACAGCAGCGACGTCAGCCTAGCCCGCGCCTTGGCGACGCGGGGGTCGTCCACCCCGACGATCTCGAAATAGTCGAGCATGCGGGTCCGGACGGTGTCCTTGCCCGCGGCGTCCAGTGTCGGGAAGAGCGAGAGCAGCCGGTCGAACGCGTCCTCCACGTGACCGCCCGACAGGTCGAGGTCGGCGACATCCAGCTGGGCCTGCGCGTCACGCGGGTCGGCGGCCGCGGCGGCGCGGATGGCGTCGAGCGTCTTGCCCGCCAGTCGCGCGAGCAGGCTGACCTGCGCCAGCCCGGCGACGGCCATGGCGTCGCGCGGATCCTGCGCGATCGCAGTCTTGTACTCCTGGATCGCGGTGTCGTAGTCGCCGCGCTCGATCGCCTCGTACGCCTCGGCGTGGTGGGGCGGCAGCGGCTCGGGCTCGGGCTCGGCCTGCTCGGCCGCCTCGCCCTCCGGGGCGAGCCCGGCGTCGCCGTCGACCGTCACGGTGCCCGTGACGCCGTTCTGCGCCGCGAGCTCCAGGAGCTGGGCGAACACGTCGCGCACCTCCTGCTCGGGAAGGGCCCCGACGAAGAGCTGCACCGGGCGTCCGCCGACGAGGGCGGCGACGGCCGGGATGGACTGCGCCTGGAAGGCCTGGGTGAGCTGCGGGTTCGCGTCCACGTCGACCTTCACGAGCACGACGCGGCCCGCGTACTCGGCGACGACGCGGTCGAGGATGGGGCTCAGCTGCTTGCACGGACCGCACCACTCGGCCCACAGGTCCACGACGATCGGCACCCGCATCGACAGGTCGATGAAGTCGTTGAAGTTGGCGTCGGTGCCCTCGAAGTACAGGCTCGGCAGCGCGAGCGCGTCGCCGGGCGCGGACGCTGCCGGCGCCCCGTCCACGGGGGCAGCGGGCGCGGCCGGACGGTTGACCAGCGAACTGAGGTCGACGGCGCCCCGCAGGTTCGTGGGCGGCGGTGGGATCTGACTCATTGCACTTCCTTCACTGCGACGAGACCTTGAGCGAAACCCAAGAGGGTGATTTTGGCGTCCGACCCCGCCGGGGGGACGTAGAACGCGAGCTGGTAGCTGTACGTGCTCTCGACGCCCGTCTTGCTCCCCGGAGCCCCGAGGAGGGCGGCGGTCGCGCCTCCCGCCGGCTGCAGAGTGATCTCGGCCCCGGCTTCGGTCACCTTGATCGTCTCGAACTCGAGGAGGTCCGTCCACACGATCGCGCCGGAGTCGTTCGTCGCCATCGCGACCGTGTCGTTGGCCGGCACCTGGTTGGTGAAGGTCAGCGACGCGGTCGAGGCCAGGCTCGACTTGCGCTCGTTCTTGTACGGCAGTCCGACGGCGGTGCGGAGGGTGTCGCCGTCGCTGTCGAACAGGGAGGCGTACTTGCTGTCGTCGCCGTTCATGAGCACGTCGCCGTACGCTGCCGCCACCTGGTTCGGCGGCAGGGCGAGGAGCTTCGAGTCGGGGCGGACGGCGGCGGCGCCGATGCTCGCCGGTGCCAGGTTCGGGACCTTGGCCTTGGGTTCGAGCGACACGGCGTACTCGACCATGTAGTTGTCGCGAGGCGTGTCCTGGACAAGCGTGATCGCCTGCGGCGCCTGGTCCTTCCCCTCGGCGTCCTTCGGCATGTCGATGACGGCGACGACCGTGCGCGGCCACGAGTCGGTCGACTGCGGCAGCGAGAGCACGATCGGATCGGAGGGGATGGCGGGGAGAGCTGCCTGGTCGGCCTTTTTAGCGCGGATGGCGTAGTTCGCCTCCCGCAGCTGCAAGGCTGCGCCCGTGAACCGCTCCTTGGCGAGGTTCGGGTCGGCCTTCGCGTCCGCGTTGGCGGCGGAGACCGAGATGCGCTTGATGATCCGCTCGAGCTGCGGGACGGTCACCGCGGGCGGGAGCTGGTTCACCGGCTTGGGCACCGCGGTCGACGTGGACGTCGGCGTGGAGGTCGGCGTGGGCGTCGGCGTCGGGGTCTCGTCGGCGAACGCAGCTCCCGTGCCGACGCCGGAGAGCGTCAGGGCTCCGACCAGGACGGCGGGGGCGATCATCCGGGAGCGACGCGTGGAGCGGCGACCACGAGAGGTCACCTCCACGTCCGCGCTGGGCTTGTACTTGGGGGCTTTGGGGAGTTTGGGCATCTTGGGTCCGCTCTTCCGGCGCGGTCCGCGCGATTTGCGGTGGGTGTAGAGCCCCCAGAGATAGAGGGCGATTCCGATGACGAGCAGGACGAGGCCGCCGATGATCAGCGGGAACGCCCAGGGGGTGCTGGAGTCGACGGGCCAAGTCACGAGGATCTTCGACGGCGCGGGCTTCGTGCCGTCGGAGGCCACGAGCACGCTGACCCCGTCGGGGATGCTCATGCGGGTGACCTGCGCGTTGGCGCCGTCGTACTCCTCCAGCCAGAGGTCGGACCCGGTGGGGTTCGGTCCGGCCACCGTCTTCTCCGTGGCCCCTCCCGCCGGGGCGGTCGCCGTCGGCGTCGGGGTGGGGGTCGGGGTGTCGGTCGCGTCCGTCGAGCCGGTCGACGCCTTCGGCGTGACCGTGCGCGTGGTCAGCTTGTCGGCCGCCGAGTCGTAGCCGACGGCGACGTACTTCTCGGTGCCGAGCCACGCCGTCACATCCTCCGTGCGCCCGATGGCGACGACCTGGGACTTCACGTCGGGGGCGCCGCTGACGGACAGGGTCTGCTGGCCGCTGTGGGCGTTGAGCGCCGAGCCGGCGATGACGACGTAGCGCGCGTCGTCGGGCACGGTGACGCTCGCGGTCAGCTGCGTCGGGGGTGCGAAGACCGTCCGCTGGGCGATGCCGGCGACGATCATGACGGCGGCCACCACGAACGCGACGATGGCGAGTACGAAACGCAAACAGATCTCCTCGTGTGCCGGGAGGGGGCGGGCACAGACACTCCACGATAGTCGAGCACCCTGAAAGGCATCTAACCGTTCCCTGCACGAGACTGCAGTCCCCCATGCGGGTACCCGGCACCAAATGTAAGATCGATGCGGCGTGCGAGCAGCTCGCGTCCGGACATTTCAGGAGTAACACACGTGGCCATCGATGAATCGAACTTCACGCAGGTCTTCCGCGGGTACGACAAGGACGAGGTCGACAAGGCGGTTCAGGACCTGCGGCGCGAGCTCATCAAGTCGAACACCCAGGCCGCGGACTCGACCAAGGAGATCAAGCGGCTCCAGCTCCGCATCGACGAGCTGAGCGCCGAGATCGAAGAGGTCGGCAGCCCCACCTACTCCGGGCTCGGCACCAAGCTCGAGAACACCCTCCGGGTCGCCGAGGAGCAGTCCACGCGCCTGATCGCGCAGGCCGACATCGACGCCGAGAAGCTCCGTGCCGGGGTCGCCGGCGAGATCGAGAAGGTCAAGAAGGCCGCCGCCCAGCAGGCGGAGCGCCTGATCGCCGACGCCACCGCGCGGGCGACCACCACGCTCGAGGACGCGCAGATCGAGGCGACCGAGCTGCAGGCGAAGACCCGCGCCGCCAAGGAGACCCTCCTCAACGACGCCATGCGGGAGGCCGCAGGCATCCGGGGCGCCGTCGCGACGGAGGCCGCCGAGCTGCGCGCCACGAGCAAGCGCGAGGCCGCCGCCGTGCGTGCGGAGGCCGACCGCGAGGCCGCCGAGCTGAAGGCCGTCGCCTCCCGCGAGGCCGAGGCCGCCCGCGCCGAGGCCGCGGAACTGGAGCGCACCATCGAGGCCCGCCGCGGCGAGCTCGAGGGCGCCTTCGCGCAGGACCGGGCCGCGTTCGAGCGCGAAGCCGCCCAGATCCGCCTGGACCTGGACCGCCGCGTGGCCGAGACCGCGGACCGACTCGCGGCCGACGAGGCGCGGATGCGTGCCGAGCTCGCCGCCGAGGCGGCGCAGACCCGGGCCGACCTCGCCGCCGAGGTGGAGCAGCAGCGCGCGACGCTGGCGGCCGAGTCCGCGCAGACCCGCGCCGACCTCGCCGACGAGGACGCCACCACGCGGCTCTCCCTGAAGACCGAGGTCGAGCAGACCACGAAGGCGCTCGCGCTCGAGGTCGAGCAGACCAAGGCGGCCCTCGCAGCCGAGGTGGAGCAGACGCGCTCGGCCCTCGCCGACGAGGTGACCACCACCCGCTCCGCGCTGACCGACGAGGTCGAGCGCGCGCGCACCGAGCTCGCCGACGAGGTCGCGCGGACGCAGTCCGCCCTCGCCGAGGAGGTCACTCGCACCAAGGCCGAGCTCGCCGACGAGGTGACGCAGACCACGTCCGCCCTCGCCGACGAGGTCACCCGCACCAAGGCCGAGCTGGCGGACGAGGTCGAGCGCACCACCACGAAGCTCGCCGACGACACGCTCCAGACGCGCACGGCGCTCGAGAAGGAGTCCACCGAGACCCGGGCCGCCCTGGAGGCGGAGCGCACCTCCACGGCGGCCGCGCTGGCAGCGGATCGCGAGCGCAGCGCCAGCGAGCTGGCCGCCGCGGCCGAGACCTCCCGCGCCGAGCTGGAGGCGGAGACCGAGCGTCGCCGCCGCGAGCTGGATGCCGAGGCCACGCAGCTGCGCGCCGACCTCGCCGCCGAGGTGGATGCCGCCCGCACCGCCCTCGCCGACGAGCTCTCGCAGGGCCGCAGCGCCCTCCAGGCCGAGGTCACCTCGACCCAGGCCGCGCTGGCGGCCGAGGTGGAGTCCACGCGTGCCGCACTGGCGGCCGAGGTCGAGCAGACGACCTCCACCCTCGAGTCGGAGGTCGCCACCACGAAGTCCGCTCTCGCCGCCGAGGTCGAGCAGACGAAGTCCGCTCTCGCCGCGGAGGTCGAGCAGACGAAGTCGCGCCTCGCGACCGAGGTCGAGCAGACCACCACGAAGCTGGCCGCCGACACGGAGCAGGCCCGTTCCGCGCTCGAGACGGAGATCAGCACCACGAAGTCGGCCCTCGCCGCCGAGGTCGAGCAGACGAAGTCCGCCCTCGCCGCCGAGGTCGAACAGACGAAGTCGCGCATCGCCGAGGAGACCGAGCGCAGCCGCACCACCCTCGCCGAGGACGCGCGCCGCACGGCCGTCGAACTCGCCGACCAGCGCGAATCGACGGCCAACGAGCTCGCCAACGACCGCGAGCAGCAGCGGATCGCCCTCGAGGCCGAGGCGGAGCAGACGCGACTGACCCTCGCGGACGAGACGCAGCAGGCCCGCGTCGCCCTCGAGAAGGAGACCGGCGAGGCCCGCACGGCCCTCGCGGCCGAGGTCGCCGAGGCGCGCACCGCCCTCGCCGCCGAGATCGCGGAGCGGACCGCCGAGTTCGAGCAGGAGGCCGCCGACGCGCGCACCGCGCTCGAGACCGAGCTGACGACGCTGCAAACCACCACGCTCGCCGAGCTGGACGCCCGCACCCACGAGGTGCAGCAGGCACGCATCGACCTCGACGTCGAGCTGCGCGCCCGCCGCGACGAGGCCGAGAAGGAGTACCTCGCCCGTCACCAGGAGGCCGTCGCGCAGACGCAGAAGTACCTCGACGACGCGAACGCGCAGCTCCAGGACGCCACGAAGCGCACGGCGCAGGCGCGCTCCGAGAGCGAGGCCCTCGAGGCCGAGGCGCGCGAGACGACGAAGAAGGCGCGCAAGGAGGCCGAGCAGACCGCCGCGGCGATCGTGCGCGACGCCGAGGAGCGGGCCGCCGCCCAGCTCGAGGAGGCCGAGGAGCGCAGCAAGCGGCTCGTGGCCGACGCCGAGGAGAGTCTCGCGAAGATCAAGATCGAGCGTGAAGCGGTCGCCGGCTACTTCGAGAACCTCCGCGGTATGCTCCAGCAGGCCGAGAGCGTCTCCACCGAGCGCGACTGATCGACCGGACCGGGGGAACCATGAAGATTCAGAACGCCTTCCGCGTCGGGCTGATCGGGACGCTCGGCGTCGGGCTCGGCATCCTCATCCTGACGTCGATCGTCAGTCTCGCGACGATCATCACCTACATCGGCGCCGCGCTGTTCCTCGCGCTCGGCATCGAGCCGCTCATCTCGTTCCTCGAGCGGCGGCGCTTCCCGCGCTGGCTCGCGCTGACCATCACGCTCGTCGTGATCATCGGCGCGTTCGTCGGCGTGATCTGGGCCATCGTGCCGGTCGCGATCTCCCAGGCCACGCAGCTGGTGAACAACACCATCAGCTGGGTCAACAGCGGAGGGGCGGAGGACTGGTTCCAGAGCCTCCAGCACCAGTTCCCGTCGGTGATCAACGACCAGAACATCAACGCCGTCACGCAGTGGCTGCAGCAGAACCTCCCGGACATCACGTCCAAGGTGCTCCAGACCGCCACCGGCATCGTGCAGGGCGCCTTCGGGGTCATCATCGTGATCATCCTCACGATCTACTTCACGGCGTCGCTGCCGAGCATCAAGCGCGCGGCCTACCAGCTGGTACCGGCCTCCCGCCGTTCCCGCTTCGCGGATCTGGGCGACCAGATCACCGACTCGGTCGGAAAGTACGTGATGGGTCAGGTGTCGCTCGCGCTGGTGAACGGCGTGCTGAGCGCCATCTTCCTGACGATCATCGGCGCCAAGTTCCCGGTGCTGCTGGCGACGATCGCGTTCTTCTTCTCGCTGATCCCCCTGGTCGGCACGATCACCGGCTCGGTCATCATCGTGGCCGTGTGCATCCTGTCCGGTCCGCCGACGGCGATCGCCGCCGCGATCTACTACCTGGTCTACATGCAGGTCGAGGCATACGTGCTCAGCCCCCGCATCATGAACCGTGCCGTCTCGGTCCCCGGTGCGCTGGTCGTGGTCGCGGCCCTCGCGGGCGGCACCCTGCTCGGCATCCTGGGCGCGCTCGTCGCGATCCCGTTCGCGGCGGCGCTCCTGCTGATCATCAAGCAGGTCGTCATCCCGCGGCAGAACGAGCTCTAGGCGCCGGCCCACTCGGTCGGCAGCGGGAGCGCGGCCGGGTTGAGGCGCGCCACGATCTCGTCCAGCACGCGCCGCGTCTGGTTCTCCCCCACCCACAGGTGCTTGCCGCCGGCCACGTCGATCAGCTCGATCTGCGGCAGCGGGGCGAAGCGCTGCGCCGCCTCGGCCGGCTGGAGGTAGTCGTCGTGCTCCGGGATGAGGGCGACGATCGGGCGGGTGTCCCCCGCCCAGGCGGCGAGATGCTCCGGCTTCGCCCGGTGCAGGGGCGGCGAGAGCAGGATGACGCCGTCGACCGGGCACTCGCGGCCGTACATCAGCGCGAGCTCGGTGCCGAACGACCAGCCCAGCAGCCACGGGTGCGGGAGGCCACGCTCGGTGACGAAGGCCATCGCCGCCTCGACGTCGTAGCGCTCCTCCACGCCGTGCCCGAACTCTCCCTCGCTTCGTCCTCGCGGGGAGGCCGTCCCGCGCGTGTTGAATCGCAGCACGGCGATGTCGGCCAGCGCGGGCAGCCGCCCGGCCGCCTTGCGCAGGATGTGGGAGTCCATGAAGCCGCCGGCCGTGGGCAGCGGGTGCAGCGTCACCAGGGTCGCGACGGGCGGGCGGTCCAGCGGGCTCGCGAGCTCTCCGACGAGCGTGAGGCCGTCGCGCGTGCGCAGCTCGATGTCCTCGCGGCGGGCGGGCAGCTCGATGCCTCCGCGGATCTCGGTGGTCGTCGTCACGTGATCGTTCTCGTCTCTCTCGGCGGCGCGAGCCGTCAGGCGATCTTCCAGCAGGACTCGTGCCAGTGCCGGCGGGCCGCCAGGTCGGCGGAGTCCCCCAGCACGCCGTCCGCGCGCCAGGCGACCAGGTGGGCGACCCCCGGCAGGATGTCACGGCCGCAGCCCGGGCACACGTAGCTCTTCTGCGCCTGCGCGGCCGAGACGGGCTGCACGTTCCACTCGGTCCCGCGCCGGGTCTCCGTGCGGCGCCAGCCGGCCATCAGTCGGTCGAGGCCGTCGTTGTGGTGATCGTCGTGCCCGCGCGCCTGGCCGTGTCGGCCTCGGGGACGGTTGCTGCGCGGCATCGGACCAGTCTAAACCGACCGAGCCGGGCTACCGCTCAGTACCAGCCGGTGGACTGCGAGTGGCCCCAGGCGCCGCAGGGGGTGCCGTAGCGGCCGGTGATGTAGCCGAGGCCCCAGGTGATCTGCGTCGCCGGGTTGGTCGCCCAGTCGGCGCCGGCCGAAGCCATCTTGCTGCCGGGGAGGGCCTGAGGGATGCCGTACGCGCCGCTGCCGCCGTTGCTGGCGTACACGTTCCAGTGCGACTCCTTGTTCCACAGAGCGACGAGGCAGCTGAACTGGTCGTCGCCCCAGCCGCGGGCCTGCAGCATCTCGTACGCGATGGCCTGGGCGGATCCCGGGTCGGGAGTGCCAACGGCCGGCGCGGAGCCGGTGGACTTGCCGCTGCTGCTGCTGGTGGGGGTCGGCGTGGGAGTCGGTGTCGGCGTCGGCTTGGCCTTGACGCTCACCGAGTCGCGCTGGACGACCGTGGCCGCCGCGTCCGGCGCGGTCAGCGACTGCGTCGGTGCGCCGCCGAACCGGGACGTCGTCTGGGGGCTGGGAAGCGTGTCGGCATACGCCGGGGTCGAGGCGGAACCCGAATACGGGTCAACCACGTTCACCAGGGCGAAGCCCACGGCGGCGCTGAAGGCGAAACCCCAGAGCAGGGCTCGCGACCGGATGTGCGGTCGTCGGGATCGCTTGAATGCGACTCCGACCGGGTTGGCCGGTGTCAGCGGAACGATCTCTGCTGTTTCTCGTCTACCCACGATCACAAGACCATAACGGACTTCGGCGGACAATCCAAGAAACCGCGCCCTCGCTCAGGCAACAGCCAGCCTCACCGGACGGCGAGCATCACGTCCGTGACGCTGTCGAGGAGCAGGTCCACCTGGACCTCCCGGTAGCCGCCGCGCTGCTCGCGGAACGTGGCCGTGCGCACCTCTTCGACGCTCATCGGGCGGCCGTCCTGGAAGTACTTCACCAGGCGGTTCGCGAACCGGTCGACGTCCTGCCGGTTGTAGCCGAGGGTCAGGACGCTCACGCGTTCGAACCGGTGGCCGACGGGACGGTCGAGGCGGTTGAGCACCACCTGCGCCGTCGTGCGGGCCTCGGCGAACCAGGCCTCGTCCCCCGCGGCCTGGCGTGCGGCCTCGCGCTCGCGCTGGGCGAAGGCGTCCTCCAGGCGCTCCAGGGCCGCGTCGACGTGCGTGGTCGAGTAGCCGCCCTTCTGCATCGAGAAGGCCGTGCGACGGATGTCGGCCGCCGTCATCGACGCGGTGGCGTCGTCAGCGTCGTAGGCGCGCCGGGCGGTCTGCAGGAAGCCGTCGACCTGTTCGACGTCGTATCCCTGCTTCTTCGGGGTGCGGGGGAAGGTGCTCACGCCCCCATTCTGTCATCGGAAGATGAGGAAGAGCACGTACGTCGCCGCGGCCGACGGAAGGATGGAGTCGAGCCGGTCGAGGAATCCCCCGTGACCGGGCAGCCAGGAACTCATGTCCTTGATTCCGAGATCGCGCTTGATGAGGGATTCGGCCAGGTCGCCCGCCGTCGCGGTGAGGAGCAGGACCACGCCGAACACGATGCCGAACCACCACGGCTGGTCGATCATGAATAGCGACAGCAGGACGCCGGCGACGACCGCGGTCGCCGCCGCACCCGCGAAGCCCTCCCAGGTCTTCTTCGGGCTGATCGTCGGCGCCATCGGGTGCTTGCCCCAGGAGAGGCCGGCGGCGTAGGCCCCCGTGTCGACCGCCACCACGACGATCACGAACGCCAGCACCCACCACTCGCCGCCGGGCTCCGCCAGCAGCAGGAGCACGAAGCTCGCGAGCAGGCTCACGTACAGCTGGACGAGGACGCTCCAGGTCAGGTCGCGGCCGAGCGCGGCGGCCCCCGCCCGTCGTGCCGGAACAGCGAGCTCCTCGATCAGGCGCCACACGACGACGAGCGCGATGCCCGCGGAGAGCGCCACGAGCTGTCCGCCGGCATGGAACCAGAACGCGGCCGGGATGATCGCGACCGCCGCCAGGACGGTCGGGATGCGCGGGATGCGGCGGCCTGCGCCGCGGAACGCCTGCGTCAGCTCGAACGCCGCGAAGCCGGCCATCGCCATCCCGAACGGGATGAAGAGCTCCTTGATGAAGATCAGGCTGCCGACGACGATCACGCCGGCGACGAGCCCGATCAGGATCGCCAGGATGAGGTTGCGCCCCGTCCGCTGCTCGATCAGCTCGTTGGTGGCGTCGAGCTGCGCCTTGCGCGCCTGCACCTGCCGCTCGAAGTCGGCGCGGGTGGCCTGCACCTGGGCGCGCAGCTCTTCACGCGAACGCGGCTTCCCCCGCCTGCCCGTCTCCGGCGTGCGGGGCGCGCCGGTGCCGCTGCCCTCGCTCATGGTTAGACCTCGAGGAGCTCGGCTTCCTTGCGCTTCAACGCCTCGTCGACGGCCTCGACGTGCGTGCGCGTGATGGTCTCCAGCTCCTTCTCGCCGCGCGCCACCTCGTCGTCGCCGACCTCGCCCTTGAGGGCGTCCAGGTCGTCCTTCGCCTTGCGGCGGATGTTGCGGAGGGCGACCTTGGCGTCCTCGCCCTTGCCGCGCACGATCTTGACGAACTCCTTGCGGCGGTCCTCGGTCAGCTCCGGGAGCGTGACGCGGACGATCTCGCCGTCGTTGCCGACGTTCGCGGAGAGGCTGGGCATCGCGACGATGGCCTTCTCGATCTCCTTCAGCGCCGACTTGTCGTAGGGCGTGACGAGCAGGACGCGGGCCTCCGGGTTCTGCAGACCGGCCAGCTGGGCCAGCGGGGTCGGCGAGCCGTAGTAGTCCACGAGGACCTTCTGGAAGAGGGCCGGGTTGGCACGGCCCGCGCTCACGGTGCCGAAGTCCTCCTTCGCCGCGTCCACGGTCTTGCTCATACGCTGGCGGACGTCGGAAATCACGTCGGCGATCACGGTTTCTCCTTCAGATCGGTCAATCGGTCTCTAGTCTAGAGCCCCGGCACCGCGCGGGGCGCCGGGGCAGGGCGGCGAGGGCCGCGTGGGGGCCCGGTCAGCCGAGCAGGGTGCCGATCTCGGCGCCCAGCAGAGCGGCCGTGACGTTGCCGGCCGGCTCGATGCCGAAGATGCGCATGGGCATGCCGTTGTCCATGCAGAGGCTGAGCGCGGTGGAGTCGACGGCCTTGAGGTTCTGCTGCAGAGCCTCCTGGTGGCTGATGTGGTCGATCTTGCGCGCGTCGGGGTTGGTGCGCGGGTCGTCGTCGTACATCCCGTCGACGCCGTTCTTGGCGACCAGCACGACGTCGGCGCTGATCTCCAGCGCGCGCTGCGCGGCGACGGTGTCGGTCGAGAAGTACGGGAGCCCGGCGCCGGCGCCGAAGATCACGACGCGGCCCTTCTCGAGGTGACGCTCCGCGCGGCGCGGGATGTACGGCTCGGCGACCTGGGTCATCGAGATGGCGGACTGCACGCGGGTCTCCGCTCCGGCCTGCTCGAGGAAGTCCTGCAGGGCGAGGGAGTTCATCACAGTGCCGAGCATCCCCATGTAGTCGGCACGACCGCGGTCCATGCCGCGCTGGGAGAGCTCCGCGCCGCGGAAGAAGTTGCCGCCGCCGACCACGATCGCGATCTCGACGTCCTGCGCGGCCTGGGCGATCTCGCGGGCGATGCCGCTGACGATGTCGGGGTTGACGCCGAGCTGACCGGCGCCGAACGCCTCACCCGAGAGCTTGAGAAGGACCCTGCGCCTCTTGGTAACTGCCGACATGCGTGATTGGTCCTTCCGTGACTGAATTCGTTCTTACGCTAGTGCGTGGTGTGTCGTGCGCCTATGGGTGGGCGCACAGAAAAGGAGTCCGGATCGCTCTCGAGCGATCCGGACTCCTTCATCGGTGTGTTAGGCGCCGACCTTGAACCGGGCGAAGCCGGACACGGTGAGACCCGAGTCCTTCAGCACCTGGGCGATGGTCAGCTTGTTGTCGCGGGCGTACTCCTGCTCGAGCAGGGCGACCTGCTTGAAGAAGGCACCGAGGCGACCCTCGATGATCTTCGGGAGCGCGGCCTCCGGCTTGCCCTCGTTGCGCGAGATCTCCTCGACGATACGACGCTCGTTCTCGACCTCGGCGGCCGGGACGTCCTCGCGGGTGAGGTAGGTCGGGTTGGCGAAGGAGATGTGCTGCGCGATGCTGCGGGCGGTCTCCGCGTCGTCGCCGGCGTAGCCGACCACGACACCGACCTGCGGCGGCAGGTCCTTGGAGGTCTTGTGCAGGTAGATCGCGAAGTGCTCGCCCGAGACCGACGCGACGCGACGGAGCTCGACCTTCTCGCCCAGGATTGCGGCCTCGTCACCGATGAGCTCGGCGACAGTCTGGCTGCCGGCGCGGGCGGCCAGGGCCTCCTCGACGGTGGTCGCGCCCGCGGCGGCGGCCGCGTCCAGGACCTTGTCGGCCAGGGCGATGAACTTGTCGCCCTTCGCCACGAAGTCGGTCTCGCACGCGAGCTCGATCATGGTGGCGGAGCCGTTGCCGTTCTCCTTGGCCGCGACGAGGCCCTCGCTGGTGGAGCGGTCGGCACGCTTCGCGTTGCCCTTCGCACCCTTCAGGCGCAGGATCTCGGTCGCCTTCTCGATGTCGCCACCGGCCTCTTCGAGCGCCTTCTTGGTGTCGACCATGCCCGTGCCGAGCTGCTCGCGCAGGGCCTTGATGTCAGCGATGCTGATGTTTGCCATGTTCTGACTGGAACCTTCTTGTCGAAAGCGGGTTGGTGGTGGGGACTACTTGGTCTCGGCCTCGGCGTCGGCGTCGGCCTCCGCCTCGGCTGCGACCTCAGCGTCCGCCTCGCCCTCGGCGACGACCTCGGCGGAGTCCGCCTCGGCCTCGGCGAGGTCGGCGTCGGCCGCCTTCTCGGTCTCGGCGCTCGACTGCACCTCGGCCTGGCCCTGGAGCAGCTCCTGCTCCCACTCGGCGAGCGGCTCGGCCGGCTCGGTGCCCTCTTCGGGCTTCTGGTGACGCTGGATGAGGCCCTCGGCCGCGGCGTCGGCGACGATGCGGGTCAGGAGGCCGACCGAGCGGATCGCGTCGTCGTTGCCCGGGATCGGGTACTGGACCTCGTCCGGGTCGCAGTTCGTGTCGAGGATGGCGATGACCGGGATGCCCAGCTTCTTCGCCTCGTCGATCGCGAGGTGCTCCTTCTTCGTGTCGACGACCCAGAGCGCGCTCGGGGTCTTCGTCAGGTTGCGGATGCCGCCGAGCGACTTGTGCAGCTTGTCCAGCTCGCGCTTCTTGATCAGCAGCTCCTTCTTGGTGAAGCCGCTGGTGGTGCCCTCGAAGTCGAGCTCCTCGAGCTCCTTCATGCGGGCGAGGCGCTTGGACACGGTCTGGAAGTTGGTCAGCAGACCGCCCAGCCAGCGCTGGTTGACGTAGGGCTGGCCCACGCGGGTCGCCTGCTCGGCGATCGCCTGCTGCGCCTGCTTCTTCGTGCCGACGAAGAGGATGGTGCCGCCGTGGGCGACCGTCTCGCGGACGAAGTCGTAGGTCTTGTCGATGTAGGTGAGCGACTGCTGCAGGTCGATGATGTAGCTGCCCGAGCGCTCCGTGAGGATGAATCGCTTCATCTTCGGGTTCCAGCGGCGGGTCTGGTGTCCGAAGTGGACGCCGCTGTCGAGCAGCTGGCGCATGGTGACGACGGCCATTGCCGTTTCTCCTTGTGTTCTTCGCGCCCGGCGACACGTTCGTCGCGCGGGTGCGGTGTGCGGTTGTCCACGGCGGCCGGCGGCCACCGCTCCTGGTGCCCCGCGCACCTCCGCTCCCCGTTCGTCCCGCGCGGAAGAACCGTGGGGATCGATGAGGGAGACCGGTGGAAGTGCGCCCCACCCTGCGGGTGTCCGGGCACGCGTAGTCACTCCGACGAGCGGAGTGCTTCGCACATCCTATCAGGAACGGTCGGTCACGCGGAGTCGCCGCTGGAGCGCACCTGGGGACCGCGTCCGCGACCCTTCGCGTTGGTGAAGAGCGTCTCCGCCTGCTCGAGCGCCATGCCGTTCGTCTCCGGGATCTTGAAGAACACGAAGAAGAATGAGAGGGCGGCGAAGAAGGCGTACATCCCGTAGGTGAACACCAGCGAGAAGTCCGCCATCGGCGGGAACGAGACGGTGATCAGGAAGTTGGCGATCCACTGGGCCGCCGCCGCGAGGCCGAGCGCCTTGCCGCGGATCTTCGTCGGGAAGATCTCGCCCAGCAGCACCCAGACCAGCGGTCCCCACGAGGCGCCGAAGCAGATCACGAAGATGTTCGCGGCCACGAGAGCGATCGGACCCCACGCGCCCGGGAGGCTCACGGCGCCGTCCGCTCCCTTGTCCGCGAAGGCGAACGCGAGCGCCATCGTGCCGAGGGAGACCGCCATGCCGACCGAGCCGGTGAGGAGGATGGGGCGCCGGCCGATGCGGTCGACGAGCAGGATCGCGACCACGGTGACCACGACGTTCGTGATCGAGGTGATCACACTGATCGTCAGCGAGTCCGCCTTCGTGAAGCCCACCGCGCTCCACAGGGTGGTCGAGTAGTAGAAGATCACGTTGATGCCCACGAACTGCTGGAACACCGACAGGATGATGCCGATCCAGACGATGCCCTTCAGGCCCAGCACATTGCCGCGCAGGGTCGCCTTGAGGCCCTCCTTGTCCGTCTTGATCGAGTCCTCGATGTCCTTGATCGAGCGGTCGAGGTCCTCCGCGGGCACGAGCGTCTGGAACACCTTGCGCGCCTCGTCGCGACGGCCTGTCGCGAGCAGGAAGCGCGGCGACTCAGGGACGGTCAGCGCGATGATGCCGTAGACGGCCGACGGGATGACGCCGACGAGGAACATCCACCGCCACGCCTCCAGCCCGAACCAGATCTCGCGCGACGGGTTGCCGTTGGCGAGCAGCGCGTCGGAGAGGAGCGCGGCGAAGATACCGATGGTGATCGCCAGCTGCTGCAGGGAGGCCAGCCCGCCTCGGCGCTGCCGCGGTGCGATCTCGGCGATGTACGCCGGCGCCACGACGGACGCGATGCCGATGCCCAGACCGCCCACCACGCGCCACAGCCCGAGGTCCCAGACCGAGAACGCCAGACCGGCGCCGATGGAGCTGACGAGGAACAGCCCGGCGCCGAGGAGCATGACCTTGAGCCGGCCCCAGCGGTCGGCGAGCCGGCCGGCGACGTAGGCGCCGAGCGCGCAGCCCAGGAGGGCGACGGCCACGACGAATCCCTTGACGAACGCGTTCAGCTCGAAGTGCGTGCCGATCGAGTCGACCGCCCCGTTGATGACGGACGAGTCGAAACCGAAGAGGAAGCCGCCGACGGCCGCCGCGATGGCCAGTCCCGTCGCCTTGCGTCGCATCGCGCCGCTGGGCTGGTGGGCGACCTCGTTCCCGGCCTCGTCGGTGCCGCTGCGTTGTCCAGACATGTCTTCCCCTTGTTCGGTTGTGTCCCGCCGTGGTCCGCTGGCCCGCCCTGGCGAGCGCGAACCGGCGCTAGACACGGTACGCCCGGATCGCCGTTGGGCAATATCGACATGCGTCGGATGTGCAGAAAGTGCGTTCTCCCCCGGTCTCGGTTCCGACCGCGTGCCGCTTCGCGCGTCCGGGAGGGTGGGGGTGACGGGAGGGCGTGAGCGATGAGACGGATCAGACGAACGGGTGGGAAGAGGGTGCGCGCTGAGCACTGGCGGCGGGGCGGGGGCGTGCGTGAGCTGGTGCTACTCGCGGCGGCGGGGGTGACCGCTGTGCTCGCGCCGGGGGCGGCGCCGGGCTCAGCTGAGCAGGGTGCGGCCGCGAGTGCGGGCTCAGCCGCGAGTGCGGGCTCAGCCGCGAGTGCGGGCTCACCCACGAGTGCGGGCTCAGCCGCGGGAGCGGGCTCAGCCGCGGGAGCGGGCTCGACCGCCGGAGCGGGCTCGACCGCGACTTCAGGTTCGGGTTCGGCCGCGGGAACGGTTGCGGACGCGCAGTCGGCCGCGGCTGCGGGCACGACCGCGTCCGCGTCCCCGGCTGCGGTCACCTCGCCGCGCTGGGCGTGGCCCGTCCTGCCGCCCCGGGTCGTCGGCGCGTTCGCGGCTCCCCCGACCCCGTACGCCGCCGGACACCGCGGCATCGACCTGGCGACGGCGCCCGAGCAGCCGGTGACGGCCCCGGCCGACGCGACGGTCCGCTTCGCCGGCGTCGTCGTGGATCGCCCGGTTCTCACGCTCGATCACGGCGGCGGTGTGCTCTCGAGCTACGAGCCGCTGGCGACGGAGCTCGTCGCCGGTCAGCCTGTCGCGCGCGGCGCCCCGATCGGGCGCCTCGCGTCCGGCGGTCACTGCGCCGCGTCGTGCCTCCACGTCGGCGTGCGGGTCGACGGTGCGTACGTCTCACCGCTGCTGTTCTTCGACACGGTGCCGCCATCAGTGTTGCTCCCGCTCGACGACGGCTGACCGGCCCGTCGAGCGCGGCGCTCCCGCGCTTCGCTCCCGCGGTTCAGGCGCGCGGGTGCGCGATCCGGTAGCTCTCTTTGAGCCGCTCGGTGGAGACGTGCGTGTAGATCTGCGTGGTGCCGAGGCTGGCGTGGCCGAGGATCTCCTGCACGGCACGCAGGTCCGCACCCCCGTCGAGCAGATGGGTGGCCGCCGTGTGCCGCAGGGCGTGCGGCCCGGCCGGTCCCGATCCCGGGATCCCTTCGAGCAGTCCGGCGACGAGTTCGTAGACGGCGCGGGTGCCGAGCCGGCCGCCGCGCGCTCCGAGCAGCAGGGCCGGTCCCGAGCGCGCGATCGCGAGCGCCGGACGCGCCTCCGCGAGGTAGCGGCGGAGGATGTTCCGGGCGGGCACCCCGAAGGGGACGACACGCTCTTTCGCCCCTTTGCCCAGGACGCGCACGGTGAGCCGGTCGAGGTCGACGTCGTCCACGTCGAGCCCGGTCAATTCGGAGACGCGGACCCCCGTGGCGTAGAGCAGTTCGATGACGGTCAGGTCGCGCAGCGCGCCGGGGTCGCCGTCGGCCGCGAGGGCGGCGAGCGAGGCGAGGAGCTCATCCATCTGCGCCCGGGTGATGACGCGCGGCAGCGTCTTGTCCGCCCGGGGCGCCCGGAGGCGAGCGGCCGGGTCGACGGCCTCGCCACCGGTACGCGTCACCCAGGCGCTGAATCCGCGCGCCGCCGCCGAGCGCCGCGCGAGGGTGGCTTTGGCGAGCCCGCGCTGGGATCCTTCCCAGAGCCAATCGCGCAGCACGTCGAGCGTCACCCCCTCGGTATCCGCCACCGCCCGCTCCGAGGCGAATGCGGCGAGCGCCGCCAAGTCGGACCGGTAGGCGCGCACGGTCTGGGCGGAGTACCCGCGCTCGACCTGGAGGTGGCGCGCATACCCGTCGATCGCGTCCGGAAGCTGCACCCTCCCAGCATCCCCCGCCCGCGCCCTCCTCGCGTGCAGCGACCCTCGGCTGATCGCGCGTGGCGATCCTCGCCTGCGCGCACGAGGCGACCCTCGCCTGCTCACGCGCGACGACCCACGGCCGCTCACACGCGACGACCCTCGGCTGATCGCGCGTGGCGACGCTCGGCTGCTCGCGCGTGACGACCCACGGTCGATCGCGCGCGGCGGCCGTCTGAGAGCGGTCGGGGCGGGCGGTTGCGGCCGCGAGCGCCTCCCCTCGACTCACCGCCCGTCGACGCGCCTCACCTCAACTCGCCTCGCCTCGCCTCGCCTCGCCTCGCCTCGTGTAATGGTTTTTGCGCAACTTCGCATTACGGGATCATGATGGCTCTGTGATTCCTCGTACACGCTGGGTATGGCTCGGCGACCATCTGGCCGTCGACTTCGTCAACACGACGATCGGGTTGGACGACGATCGCGAGGAGCTCATCGGCACCGTCGTGGAGTTCCTGGGGTGGATCGACGCCGAGCCGGCCTGGTTGCCTGCGCTCGGCGGCGATCCGGTCGGCCTGGACGCGGTGCTGGAGCAGCGGGACGCCACCAGTCGGCTGCTGCGTGCCGCGGCCCTCCAGGAGGAACTCGACGGTGCCGACGTGGAGCTCATCAACGAACGGGTACGCGCGGGTGGTGCGACGCGACTCCTCGGCACCGAAGCGGGGACGAGCCGGTTGGTGGCGGGCGGCACCGGCTTCGTGGCGCTTCTCGGTGTGTTGGCGGCGGCGACCGTGGATGTCCTCGCCCGTGAGGACCTCGCCGCGATCGCGGTGTGCGAGGCGCCGGGTTGCGGCCAGATCTTCCATCGGTCGCGGCGGAACCAGCGGTGGTGCAGTCCGGGCTGCGGCAACCGTGCACGCGTCGACCGCCACCGGCATCGGAATCCCGCCGCCGGTGCGGGCTCGTCGCGATGATCGATGTCAGCGTCCTCCCCGTCTTCCTCCTCGCCAGTCTCCTGATCTGCGTCGCGCCGGGCACCGACATGGCGTACATGCTCGCGGTCGGCATCGCGGGCGGCCGGGGCGCGGCCCTGCGCGCCTCAACCGGGGTCGCTCTCGGCGTCCTCGTGTACTCCGTCGTCGTCGCAGCCGGGATGGGAGAGCTCGTCCGGCAGTATCCGTGGACGTTGACCGCGATCCGTGTCGTGGGCGCGCTGTACCTGATCTGGCTGTCGGTTTCAGCGTTCCTGGACGCGCGCCGCGGCACGACCGTCGCCGCCGGCCCCGGCACGACGCGCTGGTTCCGGCAGGGGCTCGTGGTGAATCTCACCAACCCCAAGATGGCGCTGTTCTTCCTCGCCTTCCTTCCGCGGTTCCTGGGGTCGGCCGCGTCGAGCGTCGCGCAGTTCATCGTGCTCGGCCTCTGCTTCATGCTCATCGGCTTCATCGTGGACACCACCGTCGGCCTCCTGGCGAGCACCCTCCAGCGCAGACTGTCCGACAAGCCCTCCGCCGGCCGGGCGCTGAGCATCGTGGCGGGGACGGTCTACCTCGGCCTCGCGGGCGTCGTCGTCTGGGAACTCGCCACCGGCTAGCGGCGGAAGCCGTCACCGGGTGGCCTCCCAGCCTGTCGCGGTCGGGCGGACGGCACCGGAGAGGCTGAGGCGACCGAGTGCGGCGATGACGGAAGGCAGGGAGAGCCCCGTGACCTGCGCCAGTTCGTCCGGCTCGCGACCGCCGCGAATGGAGGCCGCGGCCATCACGGCCCGATCGTCGGCGCCGCCGTCCGCGCTCCCGTCAGCGCCGGGAGGCTCGCTCCCACCTTGTGCGCCGACGGCAGTGCCCAGCGGATCGGCGAGTTCGGCCATCTCGTCGACCGTGGTGACGCACGTCGCGGCGTACTCGCGGATGAGGCGGTGGCAGCCGGCCGACGCCGGCGAGGTCACCGGTCCGGGCACGGCGCCGAGCGGACGTCCGATCTCGGCCGCGTGGCCGGCCGTGTTGAGAGAACCGGAGCGGTGCCCCGCTTCGACGACGACCGTCGCTCCACTGACGGCGGCGATGAGCCGGTTGCGCATCAGGAAGCGCCACCGGGTCGGCGTGGAGCCGCAGGGCAGTTCGCCGATGAGCAGTCCGGTGTCCGCGACCCGGCGCAGCAGATCGCTGTGCCCGGCCGGATAGAGGCGGTCCACTCCCCCGGCGAGGAACGCGATGGTCACGTGCCCGCTGGTGACCGCCGCCCGGTGCGCGGCACCGTCGATCCCGTAGGCGCCGCCCGAGACGATGGCGAAGCCCCGGTCGCCGAGACCCGCGGCGCTCTCCATGGCGACGTGCTCGCCGTACCCGGTCGCGGCACGGGCACCCACGAGCGAGACGGACCGCTCGAGCGATGACAACCGCGCCGGATTCCCGCGCAGCCAGAGGGCGAGCGGCTCCCCCGCTCCCAGAGCGGCGAGCCCCTCCGGCCACCCGCTCGTCTCGGGGGTGAGCAGCCGAGCGCCCACGTGCGCCGCCATCTCGAGCGCCCGGACGCCGGCGTCGGGCGACCCGCGCGTTCGCCAGCGGTTCAGAGCCTCCGCCATCCGAGCGCGCTGGCGTGCGCTCGACGGGTCCGCGCCGAGGCGCCCGAGAACCTCGGTCGCGTCCAGCTCGTCGACCACGCACCGCACCGCGGCCACGGGGCCGAGCCCGCTCACGAGCATTCCGGCATCGGTGTCACCGGGCTCGGTCATCGTGCCGAGGACGACGCGGGCGAAACTCGTCTCCAGCGCTTCCCGTCCGGTCGGCGGATCGTCGTCGACGTCCCCGAGCCCGACCGGGGCGAGGAGCTTCGCGATCGTCCGGAGCGGGACCCCCGCCACGGTGTCGTGGCCGCTCATGCGCCGATCCCCCTGCGCAGGAACAGGGCGCGGCCGATGTGATCCGCGGACGGCCCGGCAGCGCCGTCGAGGTCGGCGAGGGTCCAGGCGAGCCGGAGCGCGCGGTCGTACCCGCGCATGGTGATCGCGCCTCGCTCCAGCGCCCGGTCGAGCGGGCCGACGGCCGTCGGCCCGATCCGCCGGGCACCCGCCCGCAACCAGGTGCCCGCGACGTCCGCGTTGCGTCGCCACCCCGTGCCGGCGAGGCGGGTCATCGCGACCTGCCGCGCCGCCTCCACCCGCTCGCGGAGCGCTGCGCTCGATCGCACGAGCCGGTCCCCGTCCGCGCTGGAGCGCAGCGCGGCCAGCCCGAGCCGTCGCACGGTGAGATGGATGTCGACCCGATCGAGGAGTGGCCCCGACATGCGAGCCAGATAGCGTCGGCGGGCGATCGGGGTGCAGGTGCACTCCTCGTCGACCGAACCGTAGCGCCCGCACGGGCACGGGTTCGAGGCCAGCACGAGCTGGAACCGGGCCGGGAACGTCGCTGCCCCGCTCGCCCGGTGGATGCTGACCGCTCCCGATTCCAGGGGCTGCCGCAGCGCGTCCAGGACCGAGGGCGGGAACTCCGCCGCCTCGTCGAGGAAGAGCACCCCGTTGGTCGCCCGGACGATGGCGCCGGGCACGATGCGCCCGCTGCCGCCGCCGACGAGCGAGACGGCGCTGGCGGTGTGATGGGGCGCTTCGAAGGGCGGACGCCGCACGAGGCCTCCGCCGACCCCGAGGCCCGCCAGCGAGCGGATGGAGGTGGACTCGAGCGCCTCGTCCCCCGTCAGGTCGGGCAGCAGGGATGGCAGGCGCCGGGCGAGCATGGTCTTCCCCGCCCCGGGCGGCCCGACCATCGCCACGTGGTGCCCGCCGGCAGCGGCCGCCACCAGGGCGTCCACCGCCTCGTCGTTGCCGGCGACGTCGGCGAGGTCCGGTTCGGCCGGCGCGGCGTGCTCGAGCGCGGGACCCTCCACGGGATCCAGCTCCACGGGATCGAGCTCGGCACCGTGCGCGATGGCGGCGGCGCGCAGCCCCGTCACCGCGACGACGTCGACGCCGTCCACGAGTTCCGCCTCCGCCGCGTTCGCTGTCGGAACCAGAACGCGCCGAAACCCCGCGTCGCGTGCCGCGAGCACCGCCGGCAGCACGCCGGGCACCGGGCGCAGGCGCCCGTCGAGCCCCAGCTCCCCCAGGTGGACGGCTCGCGAGGCCGACTCGGCGGGCACGTCGCCCGCGGCCGCCAGTGCGGCGATCGCGATCGCGAGGTCGAATCCGCTGCCCTGCTTCCGCAACGACGCCGGCGACAGGTTGACCGTGAGCTTGCGCTGGGTGAGCGGACTCCCCGCGTTGACCGCGGCAGCGCTGACCCGTTTGCGCGACTCCCCGAGAGCGGCATCCGGGAGACCGATGAGGACGAACGCCGGGAGCCCGGCGGAGATGTCGGCCTCGACCTCGACGATGTCGCCGCGGACTCCGGTCAGCGCCACGGCGAACGCCCGTGCGAGCGCCATCACGCCACCCCGCGCAGGTGCTCGATCGACGGCTCGCTGCTCCACGCGTCGATCACCGCGACCGCGTCGATCCGGATAGGCCCGGAGACCGGCCCGTGCGCCCGGCACCACTCGGCCACCAGCCGCCGCAGGCGTGCTCGCTTGGCCGCGGTGATCGCCTCGAACGGGTGCCCGTAGGCGACCGACGTGCGCGTCTTCACCTCGACGAAGACCGTCGCCGTGCCCTCCCGCACGACGAGATCGATCTCGCCCATCGGGCACCGCCAATTGCGCTGGAGCACGACGCAGCCCACCGCCTCGAGCCATTTCGCCGCCACCACTTCTCCGCGGCGACCGAGTTCGTCCTTCTCTGCCATGTTTCCTCCCGCAACCAGCCTCGGCGGCGGGAGCCCTCGGCGGGCGGGAAACGGCGGATCAGTGGAGAGACGTCAGAAGGAGGAGGGCTGTGGAGCGGAACGCCCTACTCGTCGAGCGCGAGCTCCTTCGGGAGTTCGAACTCCTTGCTGGAGAGCTCCTCGATGTTGACGTCCTTGAACGTCAGCACGCGCACGGACTTCACGAACCGGTCGGCGCGGTACACGTCCCACACCCACACGTCGTTCATCGTCAGCTCGAAGTAGAAGTCGTGCTCGGTGTCCCGGCGCACGAACTCCACCTCGTTCGCGAGGTAGAAGCGGCGCTCCGTCTCGATCACGTACTTGAACTGCGAGACGACGTCCCGGTACTCGCGATACAAAGCCAACTCGACCTCGCGGTCGTAGTCGTCGAACTCGTCTTCATCCATCGTCTGCCAAGTCTATGCCGCTCCGAGCCTCAGAGCGGAATGTCGAGCGTCGCGGTGTCCTTCAGCCAGGTGAGACGGTGCAGCGCGCTCGGTCCGAGTTCGGACAGGGCGGCGAAGTGCTCGCGCGAGGAGTATCCCTTGTTGCTCGCCCAGCCGTAGCCCGGGTACTCCGTGTCGTGCTGGATCATGAGCCGGTCCCGGTGCACCTTGGCGATGACGGAGGCCGCGGCCACGGACGCGCAGTCGCGGTCGGCCTTGACGCGGGTGACCACGCGGGCGGGACGCATCAGCGAGGGGTTGAGGTAGTCGTAGTTGCCGTCGAGGATGAGCGTGCTGTCGCGCACCTGCGCACCCTGCTCCTCAAGCTGGGCGAGCGCGCGGGCGCCGGCGAGCCCCAGGCACTTCATGATGCCGAGGGAGTCGACCTCCGCCGCCGAGGCCAGGCCGACGGCGTGGAACATCGCCCAGCGCCGGCAGGCCGGGTCCAGCGCCTCGCGGGCGGGCTCCGGCAGCAGCTTGGAGTCGCGCAGGCCGACGGGGATGCGCCTGACCGCCGTGTCGATCACGACCATCCCGACCGCGACGGGGCCGGCGAGGGCTCCTCGACCGACCTCGTCCACCGCGACGATCGACGTCACGCCGTCGCGGTACAGCGCCTTCTCGAACCGGAGAGTGGGCGTCACCGGGGCCATCATCCTGACTTCTCCTCCACACGTGCGAAGACTTCAGGATAGTCGTCCAACCACGTCCATCGGCTGACCGGCCAGCTGATGACCGCGGCCCGACCGACGACGTTCGCGACGGGCACGAAGCCGTGCCCGGGAAGGCCCTGGTTGAGGGAGGAGTCCTGCGAGTCGTAGCGGTTGTCCCCCATGACCCACAGCTCGCCCTTCGGCACGATGACGTCGAACGCGAGGGTGGCGGCGTCGGTCTTCCCGGGTGGGATGACGATGTAGGGCTCGTCGATCGCGACGCCGTTGACCGTCAGGTGGCCGCCGGTGCTGCAGCAGGCGACGCGGTCGCCCGGGAGGCCGATCACCCGCTTGACGAGATGGTCGTCGCTGTCGGAGGCGGAGAGGCCGACGAAGGTCAGAGCGGTGTCCACCGCCTGCCCGATCGCGCTCTGGTGCGTCGGAGGCGCCGGCTGGAGCCAGCCTCCCGGATCGCGGAACACGACCACATCGCCGCGGGCGAGGGGGAAGAGCGAGGGCTGGAGCTCGTTCACGATGATCTTGTCCTGGATCTGCAGCGTGTTCTCCATCGACCCGGAGGGGATGTAGAACGAGCGGACGACGAACGTCTTGACCAGGAACGACACGAGCAGGGCGACCACCACGATGATCGCGATGTCGCGGACGAACCGCAGCAGCGAACGCTGCCGATCGCGCTCTCCCCGCGACGCCCGCTGTGCGCCGGTGGGTACCGTCTCTTCCGTCATTTAACCGCCTGAGCTCCCGGTCCAGTGTAGGACCGGGAGCTCAGGATGACGGCTTCAGAGAGCCGCGCGAGTCGCTGCGCGAAGCAGCTCAGTTGTCGCGCTTCTCCTTGATCTTCGCCTTCTTGCCGCGCAGCTCGCGCAGGTAGTAGAGCTTGGCGCGACGGACGTCACCGCGGGTGACGACCTCGATCTTGTCGATGACCGGCGAGTGGACCGGGAAGGTGCGCTCGACGCCGACCTGGAAGCTGATCTTGCGGACCGTGAAGGTCTCGCGGACGCCTTCGCCCGAGCGGCCGATGACGACGCCCTGGAAGACCTGGACACGCGAGCGCGTGCCTTCGACGATGTTGACGTGCACCTTGACGGTGTCGCCGGCGCGGAACGCGGGGATGTCCGACTTGAGGGACGCGGCGTCCACGTGGTCGAGGATATGCATGGATATTCGCTCTCTGTACCCGCCGACAGGTCGGGGACGGATTCAGGGCCGCCTCGCGCTCGCGCGGAGACGGACGATCATTCGGTTGGGGTGTGCGCGAGAGATGCTGGCTCCCCTGTGGCAGAGCCTGGCCGCGGCACAATCAACAATTCTGCCATGCCGACCCCCCGATCGCCAAAGCAGGACGCGCGCCGGTCAGCGCTCGTCGTGCCGTTCTTCGACGACGATGTACTCGACGCTGTCGAGGGGAGGCTCCGGACGGCGCACCTGCTGCGGCTGCGCGGCCCGCTCGTAGGCGGCGAACGTCTCCTGCACGCGCGCCCGCATGTCGGTGACGAGCTCCCAGAGGACGAGCCAGAACGTCCCGAGGAAGAACACGACCGCGAGCACCGCCAGCCAGCCGGAGGCGCCGGCCGGGAAGAAGCCGAAGGCGATGACGGAGGCGTGCCAACCCGTCAGGAGCGCGACGTCGCGCCAGGAGACCGCGCGCACATCCCGCGCGCTGCGGCGGGCGACGGTGATGCCGCTGACGGCGAGCTGGGCCAGGAAGAGGATCGGGCACAGGATGAGCAGGCCGAGGAAGCTCCAGCCGCTCCCCTGGCTGAACGCCGCCCAGCCGATCAGCAGCCACACCGGAAGCACCACGGCGGACGGGAAGAGCCACCAGTAGAACGCCTTGCGGATGATCACGCGACCAGCGTAGCCGCGGCCGCCTGTGCAGCGGCTGCGGGTTCGCCGAGGGCCGAAACGCCGTGGAAGACTGGGATGCACCGGGCGCACGACGCGCGCCGCGACTGGAGGAGGACGCACCCGTGATCGAGTTGAGGACCCCCGCCGAGATCGAGCAGATGCGGCCGGCCGGCCGGTTCGTCGCCGAGGTGCTGGCGGAGACCGCCGCCGCCGCGAAGGTGGGCGTCAACCTCCTCGAGCTCGATCGCCTCGCGCACGACCTCATCCGCCGCCGCGGAGCCGAGTCCTGCTACATCGACTACCACCCCTCGTTCGGCGCCAGCCCGTTCGGCAAGGTGATCTGCACGTCGGTGAACGACGCCGTGCTGCACGGCCTCCCCCACGACTACAGGCTGAAGGACGGCGACCTCCTCAGTCTGGACTTCGCGGCCAGCGTCGACGGCTGGGTCGCCGACTCGGCCGTCTCGATCGTCGTCGGTTCGGCGCGCGACGAGGATCTGCGCCTCATCGACACCACCCGTCGCGCCCTCACGGCGGGGATCGCCGCGGCGCAGCCGGGCGGACGGATCGGCGACATCTCGGCCGCGATCGCCGCGGTGGCGCACGCCGAGGGCTACTCCATCAACACGCAGTTCGGCGGCCACGGCGTCGGGCGCACGATGCACGGCGACCCGCACGTGCCCAACGACGGGCGTGCCGGACGCGGTTTCCCGCTGAAGCCCGGTCTCGTCATCGCCATCGAGCCCTGGTTCCTGGAGACCACGGACGAGATCTTCACCGACCCGGACGGCTGGACGCTGCGCAGCGCTGACGGCTCGCGCGGGGCCCACTCCGAGCACACTGTCGCCATCACCGCGGACGGCCCGCTGGTCCTCTCCGCCCCGTAAGGGAGGGGATGCTACGGCAGCAGGTCCGGGCGGACGCGCCGCGTGCGCTCGAGCTGCTGCTCGTGGCGCCAGGTCGCGATCGCGCCGTGGTTGCCCGAGAGCAGCACCGGCGGCACCGCGTGGCCGCGCCACTCGGCGGGCTTCGTGTAGCTGGGGTACTCCAGGAGCCCGTCCTCGTGCGACTCCTGCACCAGGCTCTCCGGGTTTCCGACCACGCCAGGGATGAGCCGGCCGACGGCCTCGATCATGGCCATCGTGGCCACCTCGCCGCCGTTGAGGACGTAGTCCCCGATGCTCATCAGCCGTACGCGTGCGCGCGCCGCCGTGTCGTCGAAGACGCGCTGGTCGATGCCCTCGTAGCGGCCGCAGCCGAACACGAGGTGCTGCTCCTGGGCGAGCTCGCGCGCGATGGCCTGGGTGAAGACCTCGCCCGCCGGCGACGGGAAGATCACGACCGGGTCGTCCGCGCCGTCGCCCAGCACGTGGTCGAGGGCCTCGCCCCACGGCTCCGGCTTCATCACCATGCCGGCGCCGCCACCGTACGGCGTGTCGTCGACCGTGCGGTGCCGGTCGTGGGTGTGGTCGCGGAGGTCGTGGACGCCGAGCTCGATGATCCCGGACTGCCGGGCCTTGCCGAGCAGGGAGATGTCCAGCACATCGAAGAACGTCGGGAAGATCGTGACGATGTCGATGCGCATGCAGACGAGTCTATTCGGGCACGACGGCCAGCTCCCGATCACGCGGGACGAGCGGGGTCGCGACGGCCGGGCAGAGGGCGACGACGGCGAACGCGATCGGGTAGCCGAGCCAGCCGATCAGGCCGCCGACGGCCGGGCCCACCACGGACGCGGCCAGGAACTGCCCCGTGTTCTGCGCGCCGAGCGCACGCCCCGACCAGAACGGCCCGGCGATCTCGGCGACCGACGTGTACGCGAGCCCGTTGTCCGCGACGGTGACGATCGCGGCGACGATCAGGATGACCGCCGCGGGCACCGAGCCCAGCGCGGAGGCCGCCGCCATCAGCAGCATCACCGCGACGGCGGCGAGCGACACCCAGCGCAGTGGACGCAGGTGGCTGCCGACGCGGTCGCTCAGCACGCCCACCCCGATGCGCCCGATCGCGCCGGCGAACTGGCTCACGCCGATGACGATGCCGGCGGCCAGCGACGAGAAGTGCAGCTGGGTGACCAGCCACACCAGACCGAACGTGGACACGGTGAACTGCGGCACCACCAACAGCATCGACACCGAGTGGATGCGCCACAGCAGCGACGTCTCCCGGTACGGACGCCAGGCGGCCTGCCGGTGCGGGGCCTCCCCCGTCGCGGCCTTCCTCGGCGGACGGGGCGGATCCACGATCCCGACGGCGCACAGCACGGCGGAGATCGCGCACAGCACGGTCGGCACGACGAGCGCCGCGGCGATGCCTCCGCTGGCGGCCAGGAGCGGGATCGAGAGCGCGGCGACGGCGACGCCCAGCGGCTGGCACATCTGCCGGATGCCCATGGCGAGGCCGCGGCGCTCCTTCGGGAACCAGCCGATCACCACGCGGCCGCTCGCGGCGTTCGGACTGGCCGCCGCCATCCCGCCGAGCAGGAAGAACGCGCCGAGCGCGAGGTACGACGAGACGAACATCGCGCCGAATCCGGCGATGGCCGTCAGGGCCAGTCCCGACGCGATCACCCAGCGCTCCCCGATCCGGTCGCTCAGCGCTCCCCACGCGATCAGGGTGAGGACGAGCCCGAGCGTCGGGGCCGACGCCAGAAGGCCGGCCTGGGCGAGGCTCAGCCCGCGCTCACTGTGCAGGAGCGGGATGAGGAACGCCGGGGTCGACACGAACACCGTGGAGCTCGCCTGGGCCAGGACGCCGAAGCCGAGCATCAGCCACGGGCGGGGCTGTCGCGGAGAGAACATCATGCGGTATACCCTAGTGGTATACCAAACCGGTGCACCAAATCGGTCCGCCAGAATGGGCGCAGCACCCCGCGTTCCGAGAGGACTCCATGCCAGAGCAGCCGACCGCCTACGAGCGCCTCCGCGCCGAGATCCTCGACCTCGATCGCATCCCGGGATCCCGGCTCACCGAGCGCGGGCTGGAGACCGACCTCGGCGTCTCGCGCACGCCCCTGCGCGCCGCGCTCCAGCGCCTGGAGAACGAGGGCCTCGTCGCACGCGACGGCCGCGCCTGGCAGGTCTCCCCCATCGACCTGGGCGAGATCGCCCGCCTGAGCGAGCTCCGCGATGCCCTGGAGACCGGGGCGGTGCGGCTGACCTGCGCGCGGGCCACCGACGACGACATCGCCGCTCTCGCCGCCCGGCTGGGCTCGTACGACCTCGGTCGCACCCACGAGGACGCGATCGGCGCCGGGACCGGATTCCACGTGCGCCTCGCCGCGCTGAGCGGCAACCACTTCTTCGCCGACTCCGTGGACTCCGCCATGACCCGCCTGGCCCGCACGCGTTGGCTCGAGGTGCGCAGCGAGGAATCGCGCCGGACCGCCTGGGAGGAGCACCGTCGCATCGTGGAACTCGTCGCCGCGCGCGACGCGGACGCCGCCGCCGAGCACATCCACCGCCACATCGTGGCGACGCACGAGCGCCTCGCCGGGGCGCTGGGTTCGGACGCCCGCGGTCTGCGCGCGCGCGGCCTCGCGATCGTCGGCTGAGACGCGAAGAGCCCCGACCAGCTGGTCGGGGCTCTTCGCAGTGCGTGATGGATCAGTCCTCGGTGGACGTCTCCTCCGTGGACGTCTCCTCAGCGGACGCTTCGTCAGTGGATTTCTCCTCGGTGGAGGCTTCCTCGGTCGACGCTTCCTCGGTGGAGGCTTCCTCGGTCGGCTCCTCGTCGGGCAGCTCTTCGAAGAGCCCCGGCGGCGGAGTGAGGGTGACGGTCCCGGCGGCCAGGTCGACCTCCGGCACGATCGCCTTCACGAACGGCACGAGGACCTCGCCGGCGTCGGTCTTGATCGCCAGCAGGTCCTGCGCCGGGAAGTGGTCCACCCGGGCGACGGTCCCGACCTGATCGCCGTCGCGGACGGCGCTCAGACCGACCAGCTGGTGGTCGTACCAGGCGTCCGGCTCCTCCGGGAGTTCCTTGACGTCCTGGCTGACCCACAGGATGGCCTTGACCAGGGTCTCGGCCTCGGTGCGGTCGTCCACGCCCTCGAAGAATCCGACGGCGTGACCGTTGTACCAGCGGAGCTCGGTGAGCGTCAGCGTCTTGCCGTGCCACTTGGAGGCCGTGGGCACCTGGAGGGTGAACTCGGCGCCCGGGACGAACCGCTTCTCCGGCTCGTCCGTGAACAGCTCCAGCTTGAGGGCTCCCTTGAGCCCGTGCGCCTTGGTGAGCCGGCCGATGCGGAGCTCGGTCTGATCCGGCCGCGGGGCGACGTCCTTGCGGGGCAGCTTGTGGTCGGCCACCTCAGTCGTCGACGACGTCGACGCGGACGCGCCGGCCGTCGGCCAGCGCGGACACGAGCGTGCGGAGTGCCTTGGCCGTACGGCCGGAACGGCCGATCACCCGGCCGAGGTCCTCGGGATTCACACGAATCTCGAGGACCTCGCCACGCGGCGAACCTTTGGCCACGACGTGCACGTCGTCCGGGTGGTCGACGATGCCCTTGACCAGATGCGTGAGCGCGGGTGCGAGCAAGGTGTTACGCCTTCTCGCCGTCGGCGTCGGCGACGATCTCTTCGGCCTCGGCGACAACCTCGGCCTCAGCGGCCTCCTCGGCCTCGATCTCGGCCTCGACGACGGCCTCCGCCTCGGCGACGACCGGCTTCTCGGCCTTCGGCTTGAGGACCGGCTTCTTCTTGTCGTCGGCGACGAACGCGACCTTCTCGTCGGCCGTCTTCACGGTCGAGACGGCGTTCTTGTCGCCCTTGAACTTGCCCCAGTCGCCCGTGAGCTTGAGGAGCACGAGCACCTGCTCGGACGGCTGAGCGCCGACGCTGAGCCAGTACTGAGCGCGGTCGGAGTCGACCTCGATGCGCGAGGGCTCCTCGGTCGGGTGGTACAGACCGATCTCCTCGATGACGCGACCGTCGCGCTTGGTGCGCGAGTCGGCGACGACGATGCGGTAGTAGGGAGCGCGGATCTTGCCGAGGCGCTTCAGACGGATTTTGACAGCCACAATTCTCCAGTGTTGATGAGTGCGTTTCGTCGAACTGACTGCCGTGGGCGTGGGGGCACACTCGGCAGGAGGTCTATTGGTATCCCGCCGAACCGGATAGAGGGTCGGGTAAGGCGGAACTCAACTAGCTATTCTGTCAGATACTGCCCTGCTTTGAACAATCGGACGGACGGGACGACACCCTTGCAGATCGAATTCTCGGAGTCCGAGCGCTCCACTGTCGGCATCGAATGGGAGATCGCCCTCGTGGACGGCGCGACGGGCGACCTCGTCCAGATCGCCGACGAGGTGCTCCGCGAGCTCGGAACGCCCGACGGGCGCGAGCACCCCCAGATCACCCACGAGCTGCTCCTGAACACCGTGGAGCTGGTGAGCCGGGTGCACCGGACGGTGCCGGCCGCCGTCGCCGACCTCCAGGAGCTGATCGGGCTGGTCAGGGAGGTCACCGATCCGCTCGGCGTGGAACTGCTCTGCGCGGGGACGCATCCCTTCGCCCAGTGGTACGACCAGAAGGTCACCCCGAACGAGCGCTACGACCGCCTGCTCGACCGCACGCAGTGGTGGGGCCGCCAGATGATGATCTGGGGCGTGCACGTCCACGTCGGCATCGACGAGCGCGACAAGGCGCTGCCGATCGTGAACGGCCTGCTCAGCTACTACCCGCACCTGCAGGCGCTGAGCGCGTCCAGCCCGTACTGGGCGGGCGCCGCGACCGGGTACGCATCGAACCGCGCCCTGATGTTCCAGCAGCTGCCGACCGCCGGGCTGCCCTGGCAGTTCGGCTCGTGGGCCAACTACGAGGAGTACGTGCAGGACCTGGTGACCACCGGCGTCGTCACGGACCACTCCGAGGTCCGCTGGGACATCCGCCCCTCGCCCAAGTGGGGCACCGTGGAGATGCGCGCCTGCGACGGCCTCTCGACGACGGACGAGGTCGGCGCGGTCGCAGCGCTCATCCACTGCCTGACCGATCGGATGTCGGGCGATCTCGACGACGGCGTGGAGCCGGTGACCCTGCAGCCCTGGTTCGTCCGGGAGAACAAGTGGCGCGCCGCCCGCTACGGGCTCGACGCCGAGATCATCGTGGCGCCGGACGGCCGCGAGCGCCTGGTCTCCGAGTCGCTGCGCGAGCTCGTGGACGAGCTGGGGCCGACCGCCGAGCGCCTCGGCTGCGAGGAGGAGCTGGCCGGCGTGCTGCGCATCCTGGACGGCGGCGCGAGCTACCAGCGGCAGCTCGCGGTGGCCGCCGCGAACGGGGGCAGCCTGCAGGCGGTCGTCAGCTCGCTGACGCACGAGCTGCGCAGCGGGCTGACCCGATGAGCGCACAGCGACGACCTCACGCACCCATAGCGAAGTCATAGACTCCGTTCCTAGGCTGGGATCATGCTCACGCACCGACCGCTCGCCGCACTCGCCGCCATGATCACCGTGGCGACGGTCGGCGCCGTGGCGCTGAGCGGATGCTCGACGACCGTGCCGCAGACGTTCACCGGGACACCGGTGGTGAACCCGCACACCCGCGTGGCCGTCATCGGCGATTCCATCGAGTCGGGCCTGGGCCTGATGCCCGGCGAGGCCTGGCCGGACCTCCTCGCCGTCGATCGGCGCTGGGGGCTCGACAACCTCAGCGTCGCCGGCGCGGGCTTCGTCGCCACCGGAACGAACGGGGGCACGTTCGACACGCAGGTGGACGCCGCGATCGCCGACAAGGCCCAGCTGGTCCTGATCGGAGCGTCCGACAACGACCTCGGACAGGATGTGGACACCGTGTCCGCCGCGATGACGGCGGCGATCGACCGCATCCACACCGCGCTCCCCCACGCGCGGATCATCGCCTACGACGCGCTCAGCGGGTCGGCGTCCGACGACGAGCTCGCGCCGCTCGACGCCGCGCTCCAGGCGGCCGCCACGGCCGAGGGTGGCGTCTGGATCGATCTGGGCGAGCCCTACCGCGACCAGGACGGCCTCGTGCAGGCCGACGGCGAGCATCCCACCGCCGCCGGTCAGCAGGCCATCGCCGCGGTCGCGCTGACCGACCTGGACACGCTCGTGCAGTCCCGTGCCGCGGCCGCCGCGACCCCGCACGTGTGACCTTTCGAATCCACGCCTGACCGGGGGTTCGTGACGCGCCGCGCGACACTCAGCATTCACGCAACATCGGGGATCTATCCTGCCCTTCGTGCAGAACACCCGCCCGCGCGCGCGACGCCCCCTCCGCCTCGCGCTGACCATCGCCGCGCTCACCGTCGCCGCCACCGCCCTCGCGGGATGCGCGGCGACCGCTCAGCCCGTCGCTGCGGAAGCCGCAGCGGCCCCCGCCGGACAGGAACGGCCGTCGGCCGTGGCCATCGGCGACTCGATCGCGTTCGGCAAAGGCGTCGGCCCCGACGAGTCCTGGCCCGCCCTCGTCGCCGAGCAGCACGGCTGGCGCCTCGACGATCTGGCCGTCTCCGGATCGGGCTTCGTGAAGGCCGGATGGGACGGCACGACGTACCGCGACCAGGTCGACCGTGCCCTGAAGCTGCACCCGGCATTCATCCTCATCGCCGCCACGCGCAACGACCGCGACCAGGACCCCACCGCGGTCACGTCGTCCGCCGACCGCCTGCTGGGCGAGCTGCGGGACACGTTCCCGCACGCGCACATCATCGGGATCACCGGCATCTGGGGCGCGGACGCCCAGCCGGCCACGCTGCAGCGCGTCGACGACATCGTGGGCGCCGCGGTGCGCGGCGTCGACGGGGACTTCCTCGACCTCGGCAGCCCGCTCGAGGGCAAGCCCGACCTGCTCCAGACGGACGGCATCCACCCGAACGCCGCCGGGCAGCGTGCGGTCGCCGCGCGCGTCGAGAACCGGCTGGCGCCGCTCGCCGCAACGCTCTAGCTGTCGCAGCGCTAGCGGGCCCGGCGCCAGAAACGCCGTGCGCTAGGAGTCCCAGGCGCTCGCAGCCCCGGACTAGCGGCCCAGGAACTTCTGCAGCGAGGCGAGCTCCTCCTCGGAGGGGCCGCCCTTCTGCGCTGCGCCGCCACCGCCGAGACCGAAGCCGCTGCCCGCGGCCGCCGACGACGCGTTCGGGTCGACGCCCGACGCCAGCGCCGCGTTCTCCGCGGCCCGCTTCGCCGGGTTGCCGGAGCGCGAACCCTTCTTCTTCTTGGGCTGCGGCTTGCGGCCTCCGAAGCCGGCGCCCGGGATCGGGCCCATGCCGGGGACGTTCGGGACGCCGCCCTTGGCGACGGTCTTCATCATCTTCGCGGCCTGCTCGAACCGGTTGACGAGCTGGTTGACCTCGGTGACCGTCGTGCCGGAGCCCTTCGCGATGCGGAGGCGGCGCGAGCCGTTGAGGAGCTTCGGGGTGGTGCGCTCGGCCTTCGTCATCGACTGGATGATCGCCTCGGTGCGCACGATCTCGCGCTCGTCGAAGTTGTCGAGCTGCTGCTTCATCTGACCGGCGCCCGGCAGCATGCCCATCATCTTCTTGATGGAGCCCATGTTGCGCAGCTGCTGCATCTGCTTGAGGAAGTCGTCGAGCGTGAACGTGTCGGTCGCGAACTTCTCGGCGACCTTGCGCGCCTCCTCCTCGTCGAAGGCCTCCTGGGCCTGCTCGATGAGGGTGAGGATGTCGCCGAGGTCGAGGATGCGGGAGGCCATGCGGTCGGGGTGGAACGGCTCGAAGTCGTCCAGGCCCTCACCGGTGGAGGCGAAGATGATCGGGCGGCCGGTGATGGAGGCCACCGAGAGGGCGGCGCCACCGCGGGCGTCGCCGTCGAGCTTGGAGAGCACGACGCCGGTGAAGTCGACGCCGTCCTGGAAGGCCTTGGCGGTCGCGACGGCGTCCTGACCGATCATCGCGTCGATGACGAACAGCACCTCGTCCGGGTCCGTCGCCTTGCGGATGTCGGCGGCCTGCTTCATCAGCTCGGCGTCCACGCCGAGACGGCCGGCCGTGTCGATGACGACCGTGTCGTACTGCTTGGTCTCGGCGAACTTCAGTGCGTCCTTCGCGACCTTCACCGGGTTGCCGACGCCGTTGCCGGGCTCGGGGGCGTAGACCGGGACGCCGGCCTGCTCGCCGACGATCTGGAGCTGGTTCACGGCGTTGGGTCGCTGGAGGTCGGCGGCCACGAGGAGCGGCGTGTGGCCGTCCTTGATGAGCCACTTGCCGAGCTTGCCCGCGAGCGTGGTCTTGCCCGCGCCCTGGAGGCCGGCGAGCATGATGACCGTCGGCGGCTTCTTGGCGAACTGCAGGCGGCGCTGCTCGCCGCCGAGGATGCCGACGAGCTCTTCGTTGACGATCTGGACGACCTGCTGCGCCGGGTTGAGCGCCTTGTTGACGTCGTCGCTGAGCGCGCGCTCCCGGACCTTGCCGGTGAACTCCTTGACCACGTCGAGGGCGACGTCGGCGTCGAGCAGGGCGCGACGGATCTCGCGGACGGTGCCGTCGACGTCCGCCGGCGACAGCTTGCCCTTGGTGCGCAGGTTCTTGAAGGTGTCCGCGAGACGGTCGGACAGCGTGCCGAAAGTAGCCATGATCCGATAAGTCTACCGGGCGCGACGGGGTGTCAGCCCTGGGTGTCGACCGCCACGACGTCGCCGCGCACATCGAACGAGACCGTGAGGATCGCGTCGGTGTCGTCCGGGCTGATCGAGTAGTCGAACGTGGCGAAGACCTCGTCCTCACCCGCGTCGTCCGGCTGCAGGACGACATGCAGCAGCTGCAGCGACCGCAGCACGTCCACGGCGATGTCGCCGGAGTTGTGCACGAGGAGGTCGACGAGGCTGTCGCCCATCCGGTCCACGTGCTGGTCGATGTACGTCGACGTCGCGGACTGGCGGGAGCTGAGCTCGGCGATCAGCGCATCCCGCGCCCGGGCGTCGAAGCCCTCGAGCGCCTGGATCAGCGCCGCGGCGGAATCGAGCGCGAACTCGGTGACGGCCGTCTCGTCGTCCGCCAGCAGCTCCACCTCGACGGCCTGGTCCGCCATCTCGACGGTGTCCGACCAGGCGAGGCCGCCCGAGGCGGTCTCGTCGATGACGCCGAAGTAGTCGTGCTCGATCGCCATGGCGCGCCCCTATCCGACCAGCTGCTGTGCGAAGACGTGCGGGGTGAATCCGGTGAGGTCGTTGATGCCCTCGCCCTGACCGACCAGCTTGATCGGGATGCCGGTGCGCTCCTGCACGGCGAGGACGAAGCCGCCCTTGGCCGAGCCGTCGAGCTTGGTGAGCACGAGCCCGGTGACGCCCGCGTGCTCCAGGAACGCCTCCGCCTGGGCCAGGCCGTTCTGCCCCGTGGTCGCGTCGAGCACCAGGAGCACCTCGGAGATCGGGGCCTGCTTCTCGACGACACGCTTGATCTTGGAGAGCTCGTCCATCAGGCCGCCCTTGGTCTGCAGACGACCGGCGGTGTCGATGATGACGATCTCGGTGCCGTCGTTCTTGGCCTTCTCGACCGTCTGGAAGGCGACGGACGCCGGGTCCTGGCCCTGCTGCTGCGGCCGGACGATGGAGGCGCCGGCGCGCTCCGCCCAGGTGGCGAGCTGCTCGACCGCGGCGGCGCGGAAGGTGTCGGCCGCGCCCACGACCACCGTGCGGTCGTACGTGCGCAGGAACTTGGCGAACTTGCCGATGGTGGTGGTCTTGCCGACGCCGTTCACGCCCACGACGAGGACGATGGCGGGGCGCTCGCTGAGCTTGAGGGTCGTGTCGAGGCGGGAGAGCCGCTCCTCCAGCGTCTCGCGCAGCATGCGCTGCAGGTCGGCGGGGTCGGTGGTGTGATAGCGCTCCACCTTGGCGCGGAGGTCGTCGACGATCGCCTCGGTCACGTCCGGCCCGAAGTCGGCGGTGATGAGTGCCGCCTCCAGGTCGTCCCAGGTGTTCTCGTCGATGGTCTTCTTGGCGAACAGCCCGCGGAGGGCGCCCGACAAGGACCAGGGTGTGCGGTCTGCCATGCCACTCAGACTAGTTGCTAGCGTGGGGCCATGTTCTCCCTCGTGGCGGTGTCGGCCGAGCTCGCCGAGCAGCTCGTCGCGATCGAGTCGGGCGGGGAGGATGCCGTGCACCAGGCGCGGACGCGCGTCCGACGCCTCCGCAGCGTGCTCTCGGTCTACCGGAAGGCGTTCGATGCCGAGGAGACCGGGCGGCTGCGTGCACGGTTGAAAGCGCTCGGCACGCGCCTCGGCGAGGTGCGCGACCGGGAGGTCAGGGCGGGCGCCCTGGACGGCCTGCTGCGCGCGGACGACGATCCCGCGCTGATCGACGGCGTCGAGACCCTGGCGGCGCAGGCCCGCGCCGACCACGAGCGGGAGCTCTCCACTCTGCTGGAGCACCTGCGCGGGCGGTCCCACCGGCGGCTGCTGGCCGACCTCCAGGCGTTCGTCGCCGATCCCCCGCTCACGTCCAACGGTCGCAAACACCCGCGGAAGATCACGCGGCACGGTCTGGCGAAAGCCGTGCAGCGCGTCCACGCGGCGCGCGGGGACACGCTCGACGAGCGGCACGCCACGCGCAAGGCGGCCCGCCGGCTGCGCTACACGGCGGAGGCCGTCACCGACGACCTCGGGCGCGACGCCGTGCGCCTCGCCTCGGCCGCGGAGGCGGTGCAGGATGCGCTCGGAGCGCACCGCGACGACACGCTCCTCGCGGCCTTCCTCCGCGAGCACGGACTCGACGCGGCCGCCGTGCGCTGCGAGCGGCGTGCCCGGGAGGCGCTGGACGGGTTGGACGACAAGCTCGCCGCGATCGACCTCTGACGAGCGCCGCGGCCGCGTCAGCGGGAGGTGTCGCGCGGGACCTCGTCCTGGCCGAGCCGGAAGGTGTGCTCCGGGGAGCGCACGGCCAGCCGGTCCACGTACGCCATGACGATGGCGGCGGCGATCAGCGCCGGGCCGAGCACCGGCATCGCGCCGGTCACCACCTGGAGCACGGTCTGGACGGTCACGGCGAGCCCCTGGTCGACGCCGGTGGCGCCGCTCCACCCCGACCAGGCTCCGTAGAAGATCGCGGGCACCACGAGGTTCAGCACGGTCGACGCAACGGTCAGACCGATCCCCCACCACAGCACGACTTTCGGACGCAGCATCGCGTCCCCCCTCCTCTTACGACGCCGCCTCCTGCGCGACGCGCTGGCCGACGACGGCCGACACCCCATCCTGTCGCATCGAGACGCCGTAGAGGGCGTCCGCGATCTCCATCGTGCGCTTCTGATGGGTGATGACGATGAGCTGGCTGTTCTCGCGCAGGTCTTCGAAGATCGTCAGCAGGCGGCCGAGGTTGGCGTCGTCGAGCGCCGCCTCCACCTCGTCCATGATGTAGAACGGGCTGGGGCGGGCCTTGAAGATCGCGATGAGCAGCGCCACGGCGGCCAGCGACCGCTCGCCGCCGGACAGCAGCGAGAGCCGCTCGATCTTCTTTCCTGCGGGCTTCACCGACACCTCGATGCCGGTCGTGAGGAGGTCGTCGGGATCGGTGAGGGCGATGCTGCCCGTGCCGCCGGGGAACAGGATCGGGAACACGCGCCCGAACGCCTCCTGCGTGTCGGCGAAGGCGGACTCGAAGATGGTCTGCATCTTCTCGTCGATCTCCTCGATGATCGTCAGGAGGTCCTTGCGGGTATTGGTGAGGTCGGTCAGCTGCTCGGTGAGGAACTTGTGCCGCTGCTCCAGCGCCGCGAACTCCTCCAGCGCGAGCGGGTTGACCCGGCCCAGCTGGGCGAGCTTGCGCTCGGCGGCCGCGAGGCGCTTCTGCTGCTGCTCGCGGACGAAGGGGATCGTCGGCTGCTCGCCGTCGACGTCCTCACCGCCGGTCTCGTCGTCCGATGCGGCGTCGCGCTCGCGCTCGACGGGGATGCCGACCTCCGGACCGTACTCGGCGACCAGCACGTCCTCCACGAGGCCGAGCTCGCTGCCGACCCGCTCCAGCAGGCTGGAGAGGTGCAGCTTCTTCTCGTAGATCTGCAGCTCCAGCCCGTGCACGCTCTCGGTCACGCCCTGGAGGCGCTCACGCAGGGCGTTCTCGTCGCGGCGCACGGTCGCGAGCTCCTCGTTCTGGCTGGCACGCTCGGCCTCGGCGGTGGCGAGTTCGAGGCGCGCCTGCGCGACCGAGCGGTCGGCGGAGGCGAGCACCGGCGGCAGCGCGTCGACGACGCCCTGAGCCGCGTCCAGTTGGCGGCGGCGGATCACCGCCCGCCGGGCGGCTTCTTCGGCGGCGGCACGCTCGGCCTCCAGCTGCCGGGCCAGGGCCTCGCCGCGCGCCTGCTCGGCGCGGACTCTCTCCTTGGCGGTCTCGACGCCCAGGCGGGACTCGACCTCGGCCTCGCGGGCGGCGTCGAGCTCGGCCGAGAGCGCATCCCGCGCGCTGACGTCGAGGATGGGCCGGGGACGCGACCGGGCGGTCTCGAGCTCGGCCTTCGCCTTCTCGGCCGCGGCCTCAGCCTCGGCGACGCGCTCGGCGGCCTGCTCGTGCGCGCGGCCGAGGCGCTCGGACTCGGCGAGCGCGCCCTCCAGCTGCACCTTCACGCGGTTGAGCTGCTCGGTGCGCGCGGCCAGCTTCGCGTCGAACTCGCGGAGGGCGGCGAGGGCGGCCTGCGACTGCTCCTTGGCCACCTGGAGGACGCCGCGCTGCTCGGCGAGGGTGAAGCCGGCGCGCTCGATCAGGGAGGTGACCTCGCCCAGGCGGTCGGCGGCGGCATCCCGCTCGGCGATCAGCTCGATGCGGCTCTGCTTGGCGCCGGAGCCGCCGCGCAGCACGTAGCGGGTGAGGACGTCGCCGCTGCGGGTGATGAGGGTCACGGGGCCGCCGAGGTCGCGGCCGGCGAACGCGTCCGCGGCCGTGCGGGCGGCGTCGAGGTCGTCGGCGATGGCGGTGAAGGCCAGGACGCCGAGCACTCCGGGCGGCGCGTCGACGACGGTGCGCGCGGGGACGACGCCCGCGACGCCGCTCAGGTCGACGTCGGGGACGACCGCTTCGGCGAGCACGACCTCCACCCGGCCGAGATCGTCGCCGGCGGCATGGGCGACCGCCTCGAACGCCGCGTCGCGGTCGTCCGCCAGCACCGCGTCGGAGAGGGAGCCGAGGGCCGCGGCGATGGCGGCCTCGTAGCCGGGATGCACGCGGACGTGCTCGGCGACGAGCCCGCGGACCCCGGAGAGCCGGGCGGCGACCAGCGCGGCCGACCCGTCCTTCTGGTCCAGGGCGAGCGAGAGCGCGCCGGTGCGGGCGGCGAGGGCGTCCCGCTCGCGCTCCAGCGTGTGGAGCTCCTCCCGCAGCCGCTCGATCTCGCCCTCCGCCTCGAAGACGTCCGCCTGGGCGAGCTCGTACGCCTCGTCGAGGGAGTTCTCGCCCGCGTCCGACTCCTCCGCCTCCGCTTCGCGCTGGTCGAACGCGACCTGCGCCTGCGCGAGCCGCTCGGCGGCGGCGTCGAGAGCGTTCTGCTGACGGAGGACCTCGCCGCGCACGGCGGCGAGGCGCTGGGCGGCGGCGTCGGCCTGCCCGCTCAGTTTCGAGATCTCGAGGTCGTGCCGAGAGACGAGTGCGCTCTGCGCGGCGATCTCGTCGTCGACGGCGTCCAGGCGTTCGCGGGCGGCCCGGGTCGCGGCCTGTGCCGCCACCCACGCGGCCTCCGCCTCGGCGACGACCGCGCGCAGACGCTCGGCCTCGTCGTGGGCGTCCTGCACCATCTGCGGGCTGACGCGCGGGCCGTCGTCGGTGGACTCGGCCTGGCTGCCCAGCAGCGCGAGCCGCTGCGTGGCCAGGGTATAGAGGGAGCGCAGGCGGTCCTGGACCGACTCGAGGGCGAACGCGGTGCTGCGGGCGGCGTCGACCGCGTCGCCGATCTGCGCCTGTTCGAGGCGGGTACGCCGCAGCTGCTTCTGCTCCAGCTGCTCCTGCAGCACGATCTGCTCGGTGTGCCGCTCGGCCTCCGAGCGGGTGTGCACGTCGAGCACGCGGCGCAGGCCGACCACCTCGTCGGCCAGCAACCGGGCGCGCGCATCCCGCACCACCGCGGCGATCGTCTGCGCTTCGCGGGCGATCTCGGCCTGGTGCCCGAGCGGCTTGAGCTGACGGCGCACCTCCCCCGCCAGGTCGCTGAGGCGCGTCAGGTTGGCCTGCATCGCGTCGAGCTTGCGGAGCGTCTTCTCCTTGCGGCGCCGGTGCTTCAGGATGCCGGCCGCCTCCTCGATGAAGCCGCGGCGCTCCTCCGGGCTCGCCCGCAGGACGGCGTCCAGCTGCCCCTGGCCGACGATCACGTGCATCTCGCGCCCGAGGCCGGAGTCGCTCAGCAGCTCCTGCACGTCGAGCAGGCGGCAGGACTGACCGTTGATCGCGTACTCACTGCCGCCGTTGCGGAACAGGGTGCGCGAGATCGTGACCTCGGAGTACTCGATCGGCAGGGCGCCGTCGGAGTTGTCGATGGTGAGCTGCACCTCCGCGCGTCCCAGCGGACCGCGGGTCGAGGTGCCGGCGAAGATGACGTCCTCCATCTTGCCGCCGCGAAGCGTCTTGGCGCCCTGCTCGCCCATCACCCACGCCAGCGCGTCGACGACATTGGACTTGCCGGAGCCGTTCGGCCCCACCACGCAGGTGACGCCGGGCTCGAAGGCGAACGTCGTCGGCTGCGCGAACGACTTGAAGCCCTTGAGCGTCAGACTCTTCAGATACACGCAGGTGAATTTACCGGACGTTCATGCCTGCGCCGCGCTGCGCGGCGTGAGTCGCCGCGCTAGCCGCCCGACGGCGGTCACGCGGCGACCCACGCCCTGGCATCAGCCGACGCCCAGGTACGCCTCTTTGATGGCGGGATCGGCGAGCAGTTCGCGGCCCGTGCCGGACCGGGTGATGGACCCCGTCTCGAGCACGAACGCCCGGTTCGCCCGCGCGAGCGCCTGGTTGGCGTTCTGCTCCACCAGCAGCACGGTGGTCCCCTGCTGGTTGATCTCGGAGATGATCGTGAAGATCTGCTTGATGAACTGCGGGGCCAGCCCCATCGAGGGCTCGTCCAGCAGCAGCAGTCGCGGACTCGACATGAGCGCGCGGCCGATCGCGAGCATCTGCTGCTCGCCGCCGGACATCGTCCCGCCGACCTGCGTCTTGCGTTCGGCCAGCCGCGGGAAGAGCCCGAAGACGCGCTCGAAGTCGGCGGCCATCCCGCTGCGGTCCTTGCGGCCGAACGCCCCCATGTCGAGGTTCTCCATCACCGTCATGCCGGGGAAGATCCCCCGACCCTCCGGCGCCTGCGAGATCCCGCGGACCACGCGGATGTGCGCCTTCATCTTGGTGATGTCCTGGCCGTCGAAGTGGATGGTGCCGTGCGACGGGTTCAGGATGCCCGAGATCGTCTTCATCGTGGTCGACTTGCCCGCGCCGTTCGCGCCGATCAGGCTCACGATCTCGCCCTCCGCGACGGAGAACGACATGTCGTGGATGGCCTCGATGCGCCCGTACGAGACGCTCACGTTCTTCAGCTCAAGCAACGTCATCTTCGGGCTCCCCCAGGTAGGCGGCGATCACGCGCGGGTCGTTGCGGATCGCGGTCGGAACGTCGTCGGCCAGCTTGCGCCCGAACTCGAGCACGACGATGCGGTCGGTGACTCCCATCACCAGGCGCATGTCGTGCTCGATCAGCAGCACGGTGTAGCCGTCGGCCCTGATCGTGCGGATGAGGTCCATCAGGTCCTCTTTCTCCGCGGGGTTGAAGCCGGCGGCCGGCTCGTCGAGGCAGAGCACCTTCGGGTCGGTCGCCAGGGCGCGGGCGATCTCCAGCCGGCGCTGGTAGCCGTACGGCAGCTGCCGGGAGGCCGTGCTCGCGAGGTCGGCGATGCCGACGAACTCGAGCAGCGCCATCCCGCGCTCGATGGACGACTTCTCCTCGCGGATATGCCGCGGGGAGCGCACCAGGGCGCCCGGCACGCTGGTGCGGTGCCGCGCGTCCAGGCCGACGACCACGTTCTCGAGCGCGCTCATCTCGCCGAAGAGGCGGATGTTCTGGAACGTGCGCGCCAGCCCGAGGCGGGTGATCTGGTGCTGCTTCTGCCCCTTGATCGACGTTCCCTCCAGCAGCACGTCGCCGCTGGTGGGCTTGTAGACGCCGGTCATCGCGTTGAAGCAGGTGGTCTTGCCTGCACCGTTCGGTCCGATCAGCCCGAGGATCTCGCCGCGCCGGATGTCGAAGCTCACGTCGTCGAGGGCCGTCAGGCCGCCGAACTTCACCGTGAGGTTCTTCACCTCGACGAGCTTGTCGCCGACGTCGACCGCGATCTCGCGGTCGGGTGCCGCGGCGGCCGCGACCTCCAGGTCGACGTCGAGATCGGCCAGCGCCTCCGGGTCGGTGCCCTCGGGCAGCTCTGCGCGGGGGTCGGTCATGATGCGCCTCCGTTCGGCGTGACGGGCGTGCTCGGCGGCGCGGGCGGCGCCGGCGGTGTCGGCGACGAGGAGGGGGTGCTCCCGGTCGTCGGTGGCGCCGTCGGTTTGCTCACCAGGTACTTGTACGCATTGCGCCCGTAGGCGAGCAGCCGCTGCTTGGCGGGCACGAGGCCCTTCGCGCGGAAGATCATCAGCACCACGAGCGCGACGCCGAAGATCAGGTACTTGTAGTCCGCGATGGCGGTGAAGCGCAGCGGGATGTACGCGACGATCGCACCGCCGAGCAGAGCGCCGACCTTGTTGCCCGTCCCGCCGAGGACCACCGCGGCGAGGAACAGGATCGAGGTCTGCACGTCGAACTTCTGGTTGTTCACGAAGCCGACCTGCCCGGCGAAGAGGGCGCCCGAGAGGCCGCCGACCGCCGCGCCGATCGCGAACGCCCACACCTTGTACTTGAAGGTGGGCACGCCCATGATCTCGGCGGCGTCCTCGTCCTCCCGGATGGCGATCCACGCGCGGCCCACGCGGCTGCGCTCCATGTTGCCGACCAGCAGCAGCACGATGATGATGATCACCAGCGTCAGCCAGTACCAGGGGATGCCGTTGGAATTGGAGAAGATCGGCACGCCCTTCGCGGTCTCCCCCGGCGGGTGGCCGACGTTCTGGAAGCCGACCTGGCCCTTCAGCGCCGGGATGATCGTGGCGAGGATGCGCACGATCTCACCGAACCCGAGTGTCACGATGGCGAGGTAGTCGCCGCGCAGTCGCAGGGTCGGCACGCCGAGCACGACGCCGAAGATCATCGCGACGACCATGGCCACCGGGATGGTCCACAGGTACGGGATCTTGACGAAGGGCGAGTCGGGGCTGGTCAGCATCGCCGCGGTGTAGGAGCCGACCGCGAAGAACGCGACGTATCCGAGGTCGAGGAGGCCGGCGTAGCCGACGACCACGTTCAGGCCCACCGCGATGAGGGCGTAGACCGCCATGCTGAAGCAGGCCAGCGGCCAGTCGTTGCCCGGCTCGGTGGTCAGCGGGAAGAAGTTCAGGTACGGCAGGGCGAAGGCCAGCGCCACCACGATGAGCATCCACAGCCACTGCACCGGGCGCGGGAGCGCGTTCCAGCGGTTGCGGAAGCCCTGCAGCGGGCCGCCTTTCTTCTTCCTGGCCTCGGCCGCGTCGGCCGCCTGTGCGCTGCGCGCGTCCGGGAGCACCCGGGGTCCGTCTGACGTACTCATGCTCTGCTCCTCCCCAGCGAGGTACCGAGGATGCCCGTGGGCTTCACCAGCAGCACGAGCACCAGCACCACGAAGGCGATGACGTCGGTCCACTGCGAGTCGCCCAGCAGGATCTGTCCGTAGTTTCCGATCAATCCGAGCAGGAGGCCGCCCAGGAGGGCACCGCGCACGTTGCCGATCCCGCCGAGCACCGCGGCGGCGAACGCCTTGATGCCCAGCACGAAGCCGCCCGTGTAGATCACGCCCGATGGCACGAGCATCACGTAGAAGAGCGCGGCCGCGCCGGCGAGGATGCCGCCGAGCACGAACGTGATCACGATGATCCGCTCCTTGTTGACGCCCATCAGGGTCGCGGTGTCCGGGTCCTGCGCCACGGCGCGGATGCCGCGGCCGGTGCGCGTGCGCCGGATGAACATGTCCGTGAGGATCATCAGCACGACCGCCGCCACCACGATGATGAGCGACTGGTTGTTGATGATCGTCCCGAAGACGTCGAACACGGCGACCGGCCGGAACATGGTCACCGCCGGCTCCGCGTTCGCGCCGCGGATCACGAAGATGAGCGACTGGATGGCGAAGGAGGCGCCGATGGCCGTGATCAGGAACGCCAATCGTGGCGCGTTCCGTTTTCGCAGCGGTCTGTAGGCGATGCGTTCGAGCAGGAAGGCCGTGACGGCCGAGGCGAGCATGCCCACGAGCAGCGCGAGCAGGAGGTCGCCGACGATGGCCGGCAGCGACAGGTTGGGGATCGACGGGCCGAACCCCAGCGAGGTGAGCGTGATGACGACGCCGTACGCGCCGACGATGAAGACCTCGGAGTGGGCGAAGTTGATCAGGTTCAGCACGCCGTAGACGAGGGTGTAGCCGACGGCGATCAGGCCGTAGATGGCGCCGAACGTGAGACCGTCGAAGGTGGCGCCCCAGAAGTTCTGTATCAGGGAGGGAACGTCGAAGTTGATCCAGGAGTTGTCGATGACCGGGTGGAGGACAAGGGTTTCGAGCATTCAGGCATCCAGATCCATCGTGAAGGGATCTCCGTCGATCCCTTTCGGTGCGGACAGTGGGGACGAAGGATGCCGCGGGCCACGGCGGCCCGCGGCATCCTCACTGTTGTCGCGCTATCCGATGGTGCCGATCGGCACGATCTTCCCGCCTTCGACCTTGTAGCCGTAGACCGTCGGGGCCTGCAGCTCACCCTTGTCGTTCCACTTGTAGTGCTTGCTGAGGCCGTCGGCGTCGTAGTTCTTCACCCAGTCGACCAGGTCGGCGCGGGTCGTCTTGCCCTTGTCGATGCCGGCGAGCAGGACGGTGGTGGCGTCGTAGCCCTCGATCGAGTAGGTGCCCGGCTCGGAGCCCGAGAGCTTCTTGTAGGCGGACTCGAAGTCGGGGATCAGCTCACCCGGGATGCAGGGGCAGGTGAAGTACGCGTTGCTCGACGCGTCGCCGGCCAGCTTGATGAACTGGTCGTCCTTCACACCGTCCGGGCCGACGAACGTGCCGGTGAAGCCCTTGTTGACCAGCTGCTGGTCGAACGGGGCGCCCTCGGCGTAGTAGCCGGCGTAGTAGACGGCGTCGGGCTTCGCGTTCAGGATCTTGGAGACCACGGCCGAGAAGTCCTTCTGCCCGGTGGTCACCTTGTCGGTGCCGACCAGCGCGTCGCCCAGGGCCTGCGAGGTCTGGGTGCCGAGGCCGATTCCGTAGTCGGAGTCGTCCTGGACCAGGTAGACCTTCTTGGCCTTGAGCTGACCGGTGAGGAACTTCGCCGCCGCCGGGCCCTGCACGGCGTCATTGCCGAGGCCGCGGAAGAAGGTCTTCCAGCCGTTCTCCGTCAGGCCGGGGTTGGTGGCCGACGGGGTGATGTGGACCAGGCCCTGCTGCTCGAAGATGTTGCCGGTGGCCTTCGACTCGCCCGAGAACGGGAGGCCGACGACGCCGACGATGTCCGCTTCGTTGACGGCCTGGGTGACCGGGCCGGTCGCCTTGTTCGGGTCGCCCTCGGTGTCGAACTTCTTGAAGCCGACCTGGCAGTCCTTGTTCGCCTCGTTGTGCTGGTTGATGGCGAGCTGGATGCCGTTGTAGATGTTGATGCCGAGCTGGGCGTTCGGGCCCGTCTCCGCGCCGACGTAGCCGATCGTCAGGCCCGCGGGGCAGGTCGCCTTGCCGTCTCCGGCAGGGAGGACCGCGTCCTTGGGCGTGTCGATGGAGGTGATCGCCGGGATGTCGACCTTGGAACCGCTGCTGGTCGATCCGCCGGTCGAAGGCTGGTTGGCGCAACCGGCCAGGAGGAGCGCGACCGACGCTGCAACGGCCGCACCGATGGTGACTTTCTTTCGTAACATCTTCTGCCTCTCGACGTGAAATGCGTCACGAACGTGGCGTAGTTGCCACGTCGCACCACGAATATGTGTGCCGAGACTACATGCAATGCAAGCATTTGCAACCAAGTGGATACCCGGGATTTACACGATCGAAACCAAACCGGTCCGCGCTCTTCCCCCGGGCCACCGGCCGGGATTAGGCTGAGTCGTTCCGGCCCTGGCGACGACGCCCCGGGACACCCGTGGGGGGAGGCGATGCGCGATGGAGGTCCGTCGACTGACCCTTCCCGACCGGCTCGGCACGCCGGAATCGGCCGCCTTCGAAGAGCTGGTGGGCGTGCTCAACGGCATCGTCTACGCCCTCTGGGACGGCGATGACTTCGTGGAGACCGCGGAGGAGGCGCTCGCCGCGCTCCGCGAGCAGGAGTACCACGAGAAGATCATCCTGGTCGCCGTCGAGGAGGGCGCCATCGTCGGCCGGGTCGAGGCCGACTTCCCCCTCGACGAGGACGCGGAGACGGTCTCGCTGCTCGTCGACGTCGTTCCCGCGTTGCGCGGCCGTGGGATCGGGTCGGCCCTGCTCGCCGCCGGCGAGGAGCTCGCCGCGGACGGTGGCCGCACCGTCGTGAGCACGTACACCGAGCATCCCGTACATGCACTGCCCGAGGAGGGCGCGTGGGTGCACGCGCCCGTCGGAACCGCCGGCCTCCCCGCCGGCGACCCCGGCGTCCGCTTCGCGCTGCGCCACGGCTACCGCCTCGGCCAGATCGAGCGGTCGAGCGAGCTCGAGCTCCCCCTGCCGCCCGTCCGGGAGGTCGCCCTCGCGAGCACCGCCGCCACCGCGGACGGCTATCGCGTCGTCTCCTGGTTCGGCGCGGCGCCCGACGAGCTGCTGGAGGCGTTCGCCGCGCTCAAGGAGCGCATGGCGGTCGACGTCCCGCAGAGCGGGATCGCCCTCGACCTCGAGGCGTGGACCGGCGACCGGGTGCGAGCGCAGGAGCGCGAGCTCTCCGCCCGCGGCGAGCCGATGCTCGTGACCGCCGCCCAGCACGTCGCGACCGGCGAGCTCGCCGCCTACACCGAGATCGCCGTCCCCGCCGACGGCGACAAGGCCGAGCAGTACGACACGCTCGTGGCGTCCGCCCACCGCGGCCACCGGCTCGGGACCCTCGTCAAGCTGCACAACATCCACGAGCTCGCGCTCCACGCCCCGCACATCCACCGGCTGCTGACCTGGAACGCCGACGAGAACACGCCGATGATCGCGATCAACCGCGCGTTCGGGTTCCGTCCACACGCGCTGACGGGGACGTGGCAGAAGACGCTGAAGTGACGGGGTAAGCGAGCCCGTGGCCGCTCACAAATGGAGGGTCGGGTCCATCCGCTGGTGCGGGATGCGGATCACGTCGACACGATCGGCGTTCGGGGCGGCCGGCTCACCGCAGCCGCTGGCACCTCGGGCAGAAGTGCGACGACCGGTTCATGAACTTCTCGCGCACGATCGGGGTGCCGCAGCGCGGGCAGGGGCGACCCTCCTGGCCGTAGGCGTTGAGGCTGTGTGCGAAGTAGCCGGAGTTGCCGTTGACGTTCACGTACTGCGCGTCGAAGCTGGTCCCGCCCTCGGCCAGGGCCTTCTCGAGCACGTGGCGCACTTCGGCGAGGAGGGTGCGGACTTTCGCAGCGCTGAGGGAGGAGGCCGGCTGTTCGTAGTGGATGCGCGACGCCCAGAGCGCCTCGTCGGCGTAGATGTTGCCGATGCCGCTCACCAGGGTCTGGTCGAGCAGCGCCCGCTTGATGCCCGTGTTCTTGCGGGCGAGCGCCGCGGCGAAGGCGCGGTCGTCGAAGGCCGGGTCCAGCGGGTCGCGGGCGATGTGCGCGACCTGGGTCGGCACGAGGGCCTCGTCCGTGCCGAGGCCGCCTGCCGCGCCGTCCGCGGTCGGGACGAGCGCGTCCACCGCCATCGACCCGAAGATGCGCTGGTCGACGAAGTGCACCCAGAGTTCGCGACGCGAGCCGTCCGGCTGCGGCGCGGTCTCGATGTGCAGGCGGATGCGGAGCAGACCGGCCTCCACGGCTCCGGGATCGCGGAGCAGGATCTGGCCGCTCATCCCGAGATGCGCGACGATCGCCTGCCGCGGCTCCCCCTCCAGCGGGATCCAGAGGAACTTGCCGCGGCGGACGGGAGTGCGCATCACGCGGCCGGTGAGCAGGGCCTCGAACTCGCCGGCCACGGGGTCGTGGCGCTTCAGCGAGCGCGGTTCGAGCACCTCGACGCCGAGGACGGTCGCACCGGAGACGGCGGGAGCCAGTCCGGCGCGGACGACCTCAACCTCGGGGAGCTCGGGCACGTCGGCTCGTCAGCTCGGTCCAGGCGTTCAGGGCCGCGGCCATCTCGGCCTGCTTCTTGCTGGTGCCCTCGCCCTCGGCCGTCACCAGCTCTCCCACCGAGACCGAGGCGTGGAAGACCTTGGAGTGATCCGGACCGGTGCTGGTGACCGTGTAGACCGGGAGGCCGGCGCCGCGGTGGGCCGCGGCCTCCTGCAGGCTCGTCTTCGGATCCATCGCCGCGCCGAACCGGTCGGGGTCGCCGAGCAGCGGCTCGACGAGGCGCAGCACGAGGGCCGTCGCCTCGGTGCCGCCGAGATCGAGATACGCTGCGCCGATGATCGCCTCGACCGTGTCGGCGAGGATGGAGGCCTTCTCGCGGCCACCGCTCTGATTCTCGCCACGACCCAGCAGCAGGTACTCGCCGAGGCCGATGCCCCGCGCCACCTCCGCCAGCGCGACGGAGCTGACCAGGCTGGCCCGGCGCTTCGCGAGCTCACCCTCGTCGAGGTCCGGGTTCTCGCGGAACAGCTTCACCGTGACGGCCTGCCCGAGGATCGAGTCGCCGAGGAACTCGAGGCGCTCGTTGTTCGGGATGCCGCCGTGCTCGTACGCGTACGAACGATGCGTCAGCGCAAGCCCGAGAAGCTCGGGGTCGATGTCGACCCCGAGCTTCTCGATGAGTTCAGTGCGGTCGGAGTTCTCCCCGGCCAGACTGTGTCCTCTCATTGCTGAGGGACGATCAGACGTCTGCGACCTTGCGGCCCTTGTACTCGAGGAACAGGGCGGTGCCCGCGGAGTCCTCGACGACCTTCGCACGGTGCGGGAGGCTGTAGGTCACCTTGCCGCCTTCGACGGTCTTGACGAGCGTGGGGACCTCGGCCTTCCACTGCGAACGACGGGCGCGGGTGTTGGCGCGAGACTGCTTCCGCTTCGGAACGGCCATGACTATCTCTCTTCTGTGTTCCCGGTGGACGGGGTGGATTCATCGGTGTCGGAAGCCTGGAAAGCCGCAAGCGCAGACCAGCGGGGATCGACGGTCTGGGTGGGCTCCTGGTCCGGTTGATCCGCCAGCCGCTCGCCGGTCTCGGGGTCGAGACCTGGGCAATCCGGCCGGCACACCGGCTGAAACGGCAGTGACAACACCACCGTATCCCTGATCAGAGGTTCAAGATCCACGTGGTCGTCGTGAACCTCATAATCGAAAGCTTCTCCAGAAGGATACGCGAAAAGTTCCTGGAAATCGACTTGGACAGGCTGTTCGATGTCGATCAGGCACCGTCCGCACACGCCGGTCGCGGTGGTGGAGCCCTCCGCGGTGACCAGGATCCCCTCGTGGACGGACTCCAGACGGAGGTCGAGATCGAGGCTCGCACCCTCCGGCACGGCGAGCAGGCCTTCGCCGAGCTTCTCCCGCACGGGGATGCTCAGCTCCTGCTCCTTCATCGATCCGGGACGGTGCACGAGGTCGTACACGTTGACCGTGTATGGAGTGTTCTTGAACGAGGTCACGGTCGGCTAGTCTACGCGGCGGTTCCCGTGCTCGCAGCGATCGGCCAGCCTGCTGGCAGCAACGACACAGGCAGCAGCAGCGCACGCAGCCGGCGAGCCCTGCCCGCGCGCGATTCGAGCGCGTCCAGCACGCACACGAGGTCCTCGGCCAGCCCCACCACCGCCGCGCCGCGCACCGGCGGCCCGTAGGCGTCGCGCTCCCGCACGGCGAGCAGGCTCAGCAGCGCCTGCTCCCCCGGTGTGCCCGCGATCTCGTCGGCCAGGCGCGCCGCGAAGGCGCGCGGGGTCTCGGTCGCGGGCGCGTCCCAGCCCAGGTCGCGCACCGTGTCACGGAGCTCGTCCCACACCACGACAGCGCCTCCCGACGCCCCGGACAATCGTCTCAGTCGATGTCGGCGCCGCACGCGCCGGACGATCGCAGGGATGAGGAGCACCGCGATCACCAGGACGGCGATGGCGATCCCCGAGAGCAGGGGCTGGAGCGCGGACGGCGTCGTGGCCGCCGTCGCGCCCGCGATCTGCGCGGGGTCGGTCGGGACGACCCGCTTCGGAGCCGTGGTGGCGCTGGAGTTCGGGGCGGACGGCGGAGCCGCGGCGGCCGTGTCGGGGCGGGTGTAGCTGGGGATCGTGCCCCGCCCCACCGTCGGCTCGAACGGCACCCAGCCGACGCCGGCGAAGTACAGCTCGGGCCACGCGTGCAGGTCGTCGCTCGTGACGGTGTACTCGCCGGGGTTGTTCGCGGTCCCTCCGCCCGACGCGCCCGGCAGGTAGCCCTCCGCCACCCGCGACGGGATGCCCAGGGAGCGCGCCATCAAGGCCATGGCGGAGGCGAAGTGCACGCAGTAGCCGCTCTTGGCCTCCAGGAAGGCCGCGATCACACGGGCGCCGTCGCCGTCGTAGCCCTGCTTCAGCGGAGTCTGGGTCGAGTACACGAAGCCGTTGTCGCGGAAGTAGTCCTGGAGCGCGACGGCCTGCGCGTACTCCGACGTGGCCCCTTCCGTCGCCGCGATGGCCGTCTTCTGGATGATCGCGGGCAGGCTCGGCGGCAGGAACAGGTCGCGCTGCACGTCCTCCGGCACGACCCCTCCCGCCGCCTTCAGCTGGTCGGCCGTCGGCTGGAGCAGGAGGCTGGTCGCGGTGTAGTCCTGACCCTGGGTGGTCGTGTTGATCCCGCCGATGGTGAGGTCGTCCGGATCCCACGACCAGGTGCCGCTGAGGCCCTTGACCGATTGGACGGGTGCGGGCACCGGCAGCCAGCGGCTCTGCATGTTGTCGATGGTGACCGTGGTGGAGATCTTCGTCGTCGGCACTTCGGCCGACAGGCCGGCGACGGGTCCGATCGGCGTCCCCTCCGCCAGTCGCTTGGTGTCGCGCTCACGGTGCATCCACACCGAGCCGGTGAACTGGTCGAGGGAGGCGAGTTTGAGGTACTGGCCGGTCGGCGCCGTGGTCGTGTACGTCAGCGCGCGCACGGCGGTCGGGCGCCGGAGGTCCTTGCCGAGGTCGATCAGGGGCGTCACCGTGCCGCCGATGTTGATCCCGCCGGCGGTGAAGGACGCCGCTCCCCCGCGGTCGAAGCCGGGGGCCGTCCCGGCGAGCAGGAGGGCGACGGCGGTCGCCGAGGCGCCGACGGCCAGCGCGGCGCCGGGGCGCGGTGAGCCCGGTCGACGGGTGCGCACATCGGCGCGCAGCAGCCAGAGGTAGGCGATGGCCGAGAGCGCGAGGGCGCTCGGGTCCAGCCCGTCGCCCAACAGGGCCCCGGGGACGACGAGCACCGCGCCGACGCCGACCGCGGTGAAGGCGGGCGCACGCACCGCGACGGCGAGCGTGTCGAGGACGACGGCGATGAGGCACGCGCCGCCGACGACGAGGAAGAGGAACTCGGGCAGGCTCTCGGCCGGCGTCCCCTGCTGATAGATCGAGAGCATCGCCTGCTGCAGCAGCTGCCACCAGTGGGCGAACGTGGCGGGCGTCGGGAGGAGGCCGAGCAGTCCCGTCCCTCCCCCGAACACGGCCGTCATGATCATCGCGCCGAGGACGAGCTCGAGGAGCGGGACGATGCCACGGTGCACGCCCAGCGTCCGCAGGCCGGCTCCCGCCACCAGCAGGAAGGCCGAGGTCAGGATGAGGGCGAACCACCAGACCGCGCCCTGGATGAGGCCGACGAGCGCCACGCTGACCGCAAGCATCTGCAGCACCATCGCCCCGGTGAGCCGCCAGTAGCCGACGCGGCCGCGCATCGTGCGCGGGACCGCGAGCGGGACGGACTCGCTAACCATTGGTCACCGCCCGTTGGCGCACGAGCGCGGCCTGCCAGGACGCGGCCGGATCGTCGCCGGGCACGCACGGCACGCACAGCCAGCCGGCGTCGACCAGGACCTCCTCGACCTCGGGCGGCGTGGAGGGGGCGAGGAACGCGACGGCCGGGTCGCCCATCGACCGCAGCGCCGCCAGCGAGCCGAGCTCGCGCGTGCCGCCGAGCAGGAAGGCGAACACCGGGACGGACCGACCGGCGCGGCGGAGGCCGGTCGCGAGCTCGGCGACGGCGTCGTCCCGGGGTTCGACGCCCGGCTCGAGGCTCGCGAGGTCCGCCAGCAGCAGCCGGTCGGCGCCGCCGAGATCGTAGGTGGGGCTCATCGCCCCGAGCGTGCCGGAGCGTCCGGCGCCGCTGCGGCCGTTCAGCTGCCGTTCGGCGGTCTCGACCGCGCTGACGGCGAAACCCTGATCGAGGAGGTGGACGCCGACCGACGCGATCAGGTCGATCTGGTCCTCGAAGACAGCCTCGCCGGCGATCCCCGCGCGGGTGTCCAGCAGGAGCCACGCCTCGGGGTTGCTGCGCTGCTCCTCCTGCCGCACCATCAGCTGGTCGTGCCGGGCGGTCGCGCGCCAGTGCACCCGGCGCAGCGGGTCGCCCGGGCGGTACTCCCGGGCGATCAGCTCGTCCGCGCTCGGGATGCTGTGCCGCAGCAGCTCGTGCTCGGTCCCCTCGCTGTGCGCGACGTCCAGGACGCCGCGCGCCAGCGGCACCACGCGCGGGGTGACCAACAGAGTGCGTGGCTGGCCGAGCGCGTACTCGGCGTACGCGATCCCGAACGGATCGGTGCGGCTGATGACCAGCGGGCCGACCGGGTGCGCGCCGCGCTTGTCGGCGGTCACGTCCTGGCGGAGGACGGCCGTGTCGCGGCCGTTCGCCGTGTTCGGCTCATGCGGGCCGAGGCGAGGGAACGGCGCCCGCCGCTGCACCTCGACGGCGGCCGGCGCGAATTCGCGCCAGCGCGCGGCGGGGCTGGGGCGGCCGACCAGGTTGCGCGCCGTCGTCACGATGGTCGTCTTCTCCCCCACCGCGATCACGTCGGGATGGAAGCTGCGGGTCACCCCGAGCCGGGGCCGGTCCCAGGTGACGGAGATCATGGCGGCCAGCGGCAGCACGGTCAGGAACACGCCGACGAACAGCACGTCGGTCCGCCCCAGGAAGGCCGAGGCCGCCAGCGCCACGATGCCGATCGCGCCCAGCGTCCACCCCCGCGCGGTGGGCCGCGGCTTCGTCAGCGGGCTGGACGCCCGACCGCGGGGAGGCACGCTAGCGCCCGCCCGCGCCGATCGCGCCGGAGCCGACCGGCACCGGCGTGGAGGCCACGATGCGGCGGACGATGTCCGCGATCACGGGGGCGCTCTCATGGTGATGGCCGAGCGCACGGCTGGTCGGCAGCAGCCGGTGGCCGAGCACGGGGACGGCCAGGGCGTCGATGTCGTCCGGGAGCACGAAGTCGCGGCCGTCGAGGGCGGCCAGGGCCTTGGCCGCGCGGATCAGCTGCAGCGTCGCCCGCGGGCTCGCCCCCAGGCGCAGGTCGCGGTCCTCCCGGGTCGCGCGCGTCAGGTCGACCGCGTACTGCTTGACCGGCGTGGAGGCGAACACGCTGCGTGCGGTCGTCATCATCGCCTTCAGCTGCTCCGACGTGACGACCGGCCCGATCCGCGACAGCGGGCTCGACGTGTCGCGCGTGGTCAGCATCGCGAGCTCCGACTCCTCGTCGGGGTAGCCCATCGCGATGCGGGCCATGAAGCGGTCGCGCTGCGCCTCCGGGAGGGCGTAGGTGCCCTCCATCTCCACCGGGTTCTGCGTCGCGACCACGATGAACGGGGCGGCGAGCGGATAGGTCGAGCCGTCGACCGTGACCTGGCGCTCCTCCATGCACTCCAGCAGGGCGGACTGCGTCTTCGGGCTCGCGCGGTTGATCTCGTCGCCGATGACGATGTTGGCGAAGATGGCGCCCGGCTTGAACTCGAACCGGCGCTCGGCCTGGTTGTAGACCGACACGCCGGTCACGTCGCTCGGGAGCAGGTCGGGGGTGAACTGGATGCGGCTGACCGTGCAGTCGACCGACTTGGCGAGCGACTTCGCCAGCATGGTCTTGCCGACGCCGGGGACGTCCTCGATGAGCAGGTGGCCCTCGGCGAGCAGCACGACGAGGGCGGTGCGCACGGCGTCGTGCTTGCCGTCGATCACGGACTCGATGTTCGCCGTGATCTGCTCCGCGGCGCGCCGGAGCTCTGTCAGGTCCATGGTGGGCTCGGCGTCGCCGTGCTCCTCCTCCGGTGCGACCGAGGGCTCCGTGGGCTGGCGCGTCGCGTAGCTGTTCATGGCTCCTGCACTCTCATCTCGATGACAGCAGTTCGAAGACCGCGGGCGGGACGTACGGGCTGACGTCGCCCCCCAGCGCGGAGACCTGGCGCACCAGCGAGCTGGAGACGTGCGCGTTCGCGGGGTTGGGCAGCAGGAAGACCGTCTCGACGTCGGCGAGGTGGCGGTTGACGATCGCCATCGGCGTCTCGTACGCCACGTCGACCTGCGACCGGATGCCCTTGACCAGCACGTGCGCCCCCACGTCCGTGCAGTAGTCGACCAGGAGCCCCATGGACCAGGAGGCGACGACGATGGTGCCGGCGATCCCGGCCTCCTCGATCGACTTCTCCAGCAGGGAGACGCGCTGCGCGATGGGCAGCAGGGCCGACTTGTCCGGGTTGTGGACCACCACCACGTGGACCTCGTCCCAGAGCCGGGCGGCACGCTCGATCACGTCGAGGTGACCGAGGGTGACCGGGTCGAACGATCCAGGGACTACGGCGATCCTGTTCATAGGGCACCAGACTATCCCGCGATAACCGTCATTTCGTTGTGAATCCGTTACCTTGTCACGACTTGCCGAGGTAGGCGCGCTCGGCCTCGTCGAGCCGCCGGGCCAGCGCGGCCTGCAGGGCCGGGACCGCGGCCAGGCCGCCCTCCGCGTCGAGCGTCTCCGCGGCGGCGACGCGCGCCTCGCCGATGAGGTCGCCGTCGGACGCGACCCGCAGGAGGCGCAGCGACGACCGGCCGCCGGACTGCCGCGCGCCGAGCACGTCGCCCTCCCGGCGCAGCTCCAGGTCGACGTTGGCCAACTCGAAGCCGTCGAGCGTGGCGGCGACCGCCTCCACGCGCTCGCGGGCGAGGGACCCCTCCTCGGCGGCCGTGACCAGCAGGCACAGTCCCGGGATGTCGCCGCGACCGACCCGGCCGCGCAGCTGGTGCAGCTGCGAGACGCCGAAGCGGTCGGCGTCGAGCACGACCATGGCCGAGGCGTTCGGCACGTTGACGCCGACCTCGATCACCGTCGTCGCGATCAGGAGGTCGATGCCCCCGGCGGCGAAGGACCGCATGACCTCGTCCTTGGTCTCGCTCGGGAGCTTTCCGTGCAGCACGCCGATGCGCGCGTCGGCGAAGAGCGGGTCGGCGCGCACCTGGGCCGCGACCGATTCGACGCTCGCGACGGCGCGGGGCGGCGCGTCGGCGGACCCCTCCTCCGCGGCGGGCGCCCCCTCCTCGCCGTCGTCCTCGGCCTCCTTGCCGGTGATCGCCGGGCAGACGACGAACACCTGCCTGCCCTTCGCGATCTCCTCGGAGGCGCGCTCCCAGATCCGGCGCTCCCACCCGGGGCGGTCGGAGAGCGGCACCACGAAGCTCTCGATCCCCTGCCGCCCGGCGGGGAGCTGGGCGATCGTGGAGACGTCCAGGTCGCCGAAGACGGTCATGGCGACGGTGCGCGGGATGGGCGTCGCGGTGAGCACGAGGACGTGCGGCGGCGTGCCGCCCTTCGCCCGCAGCGCCTCCCGCTGCTCGACGCCGAACCGGTGCTGCTCATCGACCACGACGAGCCCCAGGTCGAAGAACGTGACGGCATCGCCGAGCAGCGCGTGCGTGCCGATGACGATGCGGGCCTGGCCCGACACGGTGCGCAGCAGTGCCCGTTTGCGCTCCTGCGCGCCGAGCTGGCCGGTCAGGAGGGTCGGCATCAGCTGCGCCGAGAGATCGGGGCCGAGCATCGCCGCGATCGACCGCAGGTGCTGGGCGGCGAGCACCTCGGTCGGCGCGAGCAGGGCGGACTGGCCGCCGGAGTCGGCGACCGCGAGCATCGCACGCAGCGCGACGAGCGTCTTGCCGGAGCCCACCTCGCCCTGCACCAGGCGGTGCATCGCGGCGGTCCCGCCCAGATCGTGCGCGATCTCGCTGCCGACGAGCGCCTGGTCCTCGGTGAGAGTGAACGGCAGGGCGGCGTCGAAGCGCTCGAGCAGCCCGCCCGGCTCGGCCCGGCGCGGCGTCGACGCGACGGTGCGCGCCTCGGCCCGCTGCTGCAGCAGCGCCGCCTGCAGCACGAACGCCTCCTGGAAGCGGAGCGCATCCCGGGCCCGCTGCCACTGCGCGTCCTTCTCGGGGCGGTGGATGCCCTCCAACGCCTCCCGGTACGACAGCAGCCCGCGCTCCGCGGCGATGGAGGCCGGCACCGGGTCCGGCGCGGAGTCGAGCGCGTCGAGGGCGAGCTCGGCGGCCTTCTGCACCTGCCAGCTCGCCACGGTGCCGGTCGCCGGGTAGATCGGGATGGGCGTCTGCGCCCACTCCTTCGCGGCGGCGCTGCCCGGCACCACGGCGTTCTCGGAGTCGGGCTCGAACAGCTCGTAGTCGGGGTGCGCCAGCTGCAGGGCGCCGCGGTACGCGGAGACCTTGCCCGCGAAGATCCCGCGCACGCCCGGCACCAGGTCCTTCGAGCGCCACGACTGGTTGAAGAACGTCAGCGTCAGGATGCCCTCGCCGTCGGAGATCTTCACCTCGAGGATCGAGCCGCGCCGCGCGCGCATCGAGCGCTCCTGCACTCGCAGGACCTCGGCGATGATCGTGACGTTCTCGTCCAGCGGGAGGTTGGCGAGAGCGGTCAGCTCGCCGCGACGGGCGTACCGCCGCGGGAAGTGGTGCAGCAGATCGCCGACGGTGCGCATCCCGAACGCCTTCTCGAAGGCCGAGGCGGTGCGCCCGCCGAGCACGCCGCTCAGCCGCGAGTCGAGGGTGATCGCGCCCTCGGCGGCCGGGACGGAGGCGTTGGTCATGATTCGATCGTAGGCGCAGCCCCCGTCAGCGCGGCGATCTCGGCCTCGACGTGCGGGTCGCCCGGGCGCTCGGCGGCGAGGGCGCGCTGCCGTTCCAGCGCCTCGCCGGCGCGGCCGGCCTCCCGGAGCCCGCGGGCGACCGCCCAGCGCGCGACGAACCGCTGGTCGAGGGTGCCGTGCTCCTCGGCGGCGGCGAGGGCCCGTTCGAACTCGCCGACCGCGGCCGTCGCGTCGCCGCCCTCCAGCAGCGCCCAGCCGCGGTTGTTGTGCAGCGCGACGCGCCAGCGGAGCGTGCGCGGGTCGTCGGACTGCGCGAGGTCGGCGAACGCCTCGGCCGTCCACTGCTCACCGCGCGCCGGGTCGGCGATCGCGAGCATGTGCGCGGCGTCGGCCGCGAGGAAGGTCTCGCCCTCGCGGCGGGCCGCCTGGAGCGCCTCCTCGAGCACGTCGACGGACTCGGGGCCACGGCCCTCGCCTGCGAGCAGCCGGCCCCGCTCGAGGAGGATGCGCACGTGGAGCCGCCCGCTCGCCGGCTCCATCGACTCGAGCAGCGCCTCCGCCTCGGCGAAGCGCCCCTGGATGCCGAACGCCCGCGCGCGCTGCGTCTCCAGCTCGGCCCGCACCACTTCGCCCCGGAACGGCTCGGCGGCCGCGGCCGCGATCCGCTCGGCGGAACCCACCGGATCGTCGACGTCCCACAACGCGTCGAGCTCGGACTGAGCGAGGCGTTCCTCCATGCCCCTATATTGCGGGCGCGGGCGCCGAAAGGCGAGGGCGGGATGCGGCTAGGCTCGGATGGCCATGACCCGAATCGTCTCCGGATACGCCGGCTCCCTCGCCCTGCAGGTGCCGAAGAGCGGCACCCGGCCCACGAGCGACCGGGTGCGCGAGGCCGCCTTCTCCGCCCTCGACGCGCGCGGCGCCGTGCACGGCGCGCACGTGCTCGACCTCTACGCCGGCTCCGGCGCACTGGGTCTCGAAGCGGCGAGCCGGGGCGCGACCGCGGTGACCCTCGTGGAGCGCAGCCCGGCCGCCGCGCAGGTGTGCAAGCGCAACGCCGCCGCCGTCACCAAAGCCGCACCGGCCTCCGCGCGCCCGACGGTCGAAGTGCGCGCGGTGGCCGCCCAGGCGTACCTCGCCGGTGCGTTCGGCCCCTTCGACCTCGTGTTCATCGACCCGCCGTACGACGTGGACGACGCCGAGCTGCTCGGGGTGCTGACCGCGGTCGTGCCGCTGCTGGCCCCGCACGCCTCCGTCTGCGTCGAGCGCAGCACGCGCACCGGCGAGCCCACCCTCCCGGACGGCCTGGCGCTCGTGCGCCGCAAGGACTACGGCGAGACCGCCCTCTTCTGGCTGGAGCCCTCGGGCGCGTAGCGACACGCCGCTGGCCTCGAACGGGTGGTCGCGACACGCCGTCAGCACACCGCCGGAGACGGCATGTCGTGACGACTGGATTGCGAGGGAACGCGGGGCGCGTCAGCCGGCGGCGCCGTCCCACTCCAGGTACGGGTCCCACCCGCCGCGCTCGTCGAACGGGCGGCCGTCGACGAGGAGGCCGTCGCCCTCCCGCACCACGCCGATCCGCCGGAATTCGCCCGGGAGCGCCGTCCCGGGCGGGAACGCGGCGAACAGGGAATGGTCCTCTCCCCCGGTCAACGCCGACCGGACGTCGTTTCCCAGCGCGGCGGGGTCCAGGTCGATCGCGACGCCGCTGGCCTCCGCCACGCGTCGCGCATCCAGCGCCAGCCCGTCGCTGAGGTCGAGCATCGCCGTCGCACCGGCTTCGGCCGCGCGCGGCCCGTCGGCGATGGGTGGACGCGGCCGCAGCTGCGCGCCGACCGTCTCGGGATGCGCGGCGTAGACGTCCGCGAACCGCTCGCGACTCGGGACGCCGTGCTCGTCCACCCCCTCCGCGAACATCAGCCGGAGCCCCTCCGCGGCGGCGCCGAGCACGCCGGACACGGCGACGACATCACCGGGGCGCGCGCCGCTGCGGAGCACAGGGGCGCGCCCCTGGAGGTCGCCGAACGCGGTCACCGCGAAGGTCAGCGTCTCCGAGACGGAGAGATCCCCGCCCACGACGCCGCAGCCGGGCGCGAGCTCCTCGCAGGCGAGCCGGAACCCGTCGGCGATGGCCTCCAGGTCGGCGACAGGCATGGTCGAGGGCGCCGCGATCGCGACGACCAGAGCGGTCGGGACGGCGCCCATCGCGGCCACGTCGGACAGGTTGGTGGCCGCGGCCTTCCAGCCGAGATCCTCCGGCGACGACCAGGCGAGGCGGAAGTCCGGGCCGTGGACCATCATGTCCGTGGTGACGACGTAGCGGCCGTCGGGCGCCGCGAGCACCGCCGCGTCGTCGCCGGGGCCGACCAGTGTGGTCGACGATCCGGGGAGCCGCGGGAAGATGCGGCGGAGCGCCTCCCGCTCGGTGGTCTCGCCCATCGTCGCGCCGGCCGCCGTGCTCTCAGACATTCCCATGTCTGGAAACGCTAGCCTGAATCATCGTGACCGTTCGCCGCACCGCCCTCGCCGCCGTCCTCGCCGCCGCCGCCCTCGCCCTCGCCGGCTGCGCGCCCACCGTCTCGCTCGAGCCCGGCGCCGCCGCGAACGACCCGGGCTGCGCCGAGATCAGCGTGCGCCTGCCCGACACGGTCGCGGACAAGGACAAGCGCATCACCGACGCGCAGGCCACGGGCGCCTGGGGCGACCCGGCCGCGGTCATCCTGCGCTGCGGCGTGCCGCCGATCGGGCCCACGACGCAGCCGTGCGTCAACGTGAACGGCGTGGACTGGGTGCTGATGACGGACCCGACCGCCAAGACCATCGTCTACCAGACCTTCGGCCGCACGCCGGCGACGGAGGTCGTGATCGACCACGTCTCGGGCGTGTCCGACTCGTCGGTGCTCCCGGAGTTCGCGTCGGCGGTCTCGACGATCAAGCAGACCCGTCAGTGCCTCTCGACGCTGGACACCAGCCTCACCCCGACCGACACGCCGACGGCCACCCCGACCCCGACGCCCACGCCGACCCGCTGAGCGGGCGCGACCGGAGGCGCGAGCGTAGCCGCCTCAGGCCGCGGCGCGCGCCAGGGCGACCTGGATCAGCTCGTCGATCAGGTCCGGGTACGACAGCCCCGACTCCTGCCAGCAGCGCGGGAACATCGAGATCGGCGTGAACCCGGGCATGGTGTTGATCTCGTTGATCACGAAGCCGTCGGCGGTGAGGAAGAAGTCCACGCGCGCGAGCCCTTCGCCGCCGATCGCGTCGAACGCGCGCACGGCGAGGTCCGCCATGTCGGCGAGCTCGGCGTCGCTCAGCTCGGCCGGGCAGATGAGGTCGATGCCCGGAGCATCCAGGTACTTCGCTGCGAAGTCGTAGAAGTCGCGGCCCGAGACGACGACCTCGCCGGCGACGGAGGCACGGGCGGGCTCGCCCGGGCGGCCGCCGAGGACGGCGATCTCCACCTCGCGGCCGACCAGCGCCGACTCGATGAGCACCCGGTCGTCCTCGGCGAGGCCGATCTCGATCGCGGCGTCCAGCTCGGACCAGTCCTTGACCTTGGTGACGCCGACGCTGGAGCCGGCGCGCGCCGGCTTGACGAAGGCGGGCAGGCCGAGCGCCTGCGCGCCCTCCCGGACCGCGTCCGGCGCCGTGCGCCAGCGGTGGGCGGTCACGGTCTGCCAGGGGGCGACGGGGATGCCCGCCTGCTGCAGCACGGTCTTCGTGAAGTGCTTGTCCATCCCAAGCGCGCTCGCGAGCACGCCGCTGCCGACGTACGGCAGGCCGGCCAGCTCGAGCAGGCCCTGGATCGTGCCGTCCTCGCCCCACGGGCCGTGCAGGATCGGGAAGACGATGTCGACGTCGCCGAGCGACTCGACCGTGCCGTCCGGGTGCGTGACGGTCAGCTCGCGCGTGGCGACGCTCTCGGGCCAGTGGATGCGCGTGCCGTTGTCCTCGACCTCCGGCAGCACCTCCGCGTTCAGGGCGAAGCGAGCGGCGTCGTCCGGCTGCAGCGTGAAGGCGCCGTCGTGCGTGATCCCGATCGGGATGACGCGGTACGCGCTACGGTCGATCGCCGCGAGGACCCCGGCCGCCGTTGCGCAGCTGATCGAGTGCTCGCTTGAACGCCCCCCGAAGAGAAGAGCCACCGTGGCCGTGTCCGTCATCCGTCGTCCTTTCGCCTTGCGGCTCGTCCGAGTCCGTCGTGAGGTGCGGCGCGATGTCCTTGGGATCGAGCGTGCCGGCGAGCACCTGGCTCACCTGCCGCACGATCGGCATCTCCACCCCGCGCGCCTCCGCCAGGCTCAGCACGGGGGCGACCGAGGCCAGCCCCTCCGCCGTCTGGTTCATCTGCTTCACCACGTCGGTGAAGCTGTAGCCCTGGCCGAGCAGTCGCCCGGCGGTGTTGTTGCGGCTGAGCGACGACTCGCAGGTCGCGATCAGGTCGCCGAGGCCCGCGAGCCCCGAGAGCGTCTGGGCCTCGGCGCCGTACGCCACGGCGAAGTCGGTCATCTCGACCAGTCCGCGCGTGATGATCGACGCCTTGGTGTTCTCGCCGTAGCCGACGCCGTCGACGATGCCGATCGCCACGGCGATGAGGTTCTTCAGCACGCCGCCGAACTCGGTGCCGATCACGTCGGTGTTCACGTAGCTGCGGAAGTAGCGGTTGGTGGCGGCCATCGCGACCGACTGCGCGGTCTCGAGGCTCACCGACGACACCACGGCGGCGGTCGGCTGCTCGCGCGCGATCTCCAGCGCCAGGTTCGGCCCGGAGGCCACCGCGATGCGCTCGGGCTCGATGGGGAGGCCCTGGGCGATCACCTCGCTCATCCGCAGGCCGGTTCCGCGCTCGACGCCCTTCATCAGGCTGACCACGATCGTCGACGGCCCGAGATACGGCTTGATCGCCTCCAGGTTGTCGCGGAGGGTCTGGCTCGGGATGGACACGAACACGACCTCCGCATCCCGCATCGCCTCGCCGAGCTTGGAGGTCGCCCGCAGGTTGCGCGGGAGGTTGATGCCCTCGAGGTAGTCGCTGTTGCGCTTGACCTCGTTGATCTCGCGCGCCAGCTCGGGGCGGCGTGCCCAGAGCACGACGTCCGAGCCGCCGTCGGCGAGGATCTTCGCGAATGTGGTCCCCCAGCTGCCGGCGCCGAGCACCGCGATGCGGCGAGGCGGCGTGGGCGGGGCCGTGCGTGCCGTCTTAGCCATCGAAGCGGCCGGTCTCCTTCTGGTTGTGCTGGGAGGGGTCCCAGCGCTCCGCGGGAGCCTTCTCGCCGCGGAGGTCCTCGAGCAGGGCGGTGATGGCCGCCATGATGACGGCCGTGGCCTCGGCCAGGGTCGCGCTGTCGAGGTTGCGGCCCTCGAACGCCGAGAGGTCGACGGGGTCGCCGAACTTCACGTCGATCGTCTTGCGCGGGAAGAAGCTGATCTTCTTCGAGTACCGCGCCATCACCTGCTGCGTCCCCCAGTGCGCCATCGGGATCACCGGGATGCCGTGCTCGAGCGCCATGCGGGCGGCGCCCGTCTTGCCGCGCATCGGCCACATGTCGGGGTCGCGGGTCAGCGAGCCCTCCGGGTAGACGACGACGATCCGGCCCTCCTCGATGATCTTCTGCGCGGCGTCGAGCGTCGTCGCGCCGCGGGCACCCCCTCCGCGCGCGACCGGCACCTGGCCGGACTTGCGCAGGAACCAGCCCACGACCGGGATCCGGAACAGGCTGTCCTTCGCGAGGAAGCGCGGCAGCCGCCCGAGGTGCCACAGCACCATCCCCACCATCACGGGGTCGATCTCGCTGTAGTGGTTCGGGGCGACGATGTACGCGCCGTGGCGCGGCATCTTCTCACGGTCGACCATGCGGAACCGGGCCATGAGGCTGCCGATCGGCACGACGAGGCCCGCGAGGACCCAGAAGATCGACGGACGGCTCTTCTCGGAACGCTGACGCTTCACCGGGGGACGCTGGACGGCGGGATCTTCGGGATGTGACACATCCCTATTATCCGTGCCGTCACCCTTCGAGGACGAAGTCCGCTCCGAGCTGCTCCAGCTTCGTGATGAAGTTCGCGTATCCGCGGCTGATGATGCCGACGTTGCTGACGGTCGAGGTGCCCTCGGCGGTCAGCGCCGCGATCAGGTGGCTGAAGCCGCCGCGCAGGTCCGGGATCTCGATGTCGGCGCCCTTGAGCTCCGTCGGGCCCATGATGACCGCGGAGTGGTTGAAGTTGCGCTGACCGAAGCGGCACGCGTGGCCGCCCAGGCACTCCTTGTGCACCTGGATCTTCGCACCCATGTCGATGAGCGCGTCGACGAAGCCGAAGCGCTGCTCGTACACGGTCTCGTGCACGATCGACACGCCCTCCGCCTTCGCGAGCGCGATGACGAGCGGCTGCTGCCAGTCGGTCATGAAGCCGGGGTGCACGTCGGTCTCGATCACGACCGGCTTGAGGGTGCCTCCCGGGTGGAAGAACCGGATGCCGTCGTCGTGGATCTCGAACGCGCCGCCGACCTTGCGGAAGACGTTGAGGAAGGTGAGCATCTCGGGCTGGCGGGCGCCGCCGACGTAGATGTCGCCGTTGGTGGCCAGCGCCGCGGCCGCCCAGCTGGCGGCCTCGTTGCGGTCGAAGAGCGCGGTGTGGCTGTAGCCGACGAGCTTCTTGACGCCCTCGATGCGGATCACGCGGTCGGTGTCGACCGAGATGATCGCGCCCATCTTCTGCAGCACGTTGATGAGATCCATGATCTCGGGCTCGATCGCCGCGCCCGAGAGCTCGGTGATGCCGTCGGCGCGGACCGCCGTCAGCAGGACCTGCTCGGTGGCGCCGACGCTCGGGTACGGGAGCGAGAGCTTCGCGCCGTGGAGGCCGTTGGGGGCGCTCAGGCGGATGCCGGTCGGGCGCTTGTCGACCACGGCGCCGAACTGGCGCAGCACGTCGAGGTGGTAGTCGATCGGGCGGTCGCCGATGCGGCAGCCGCCGAGGTCGGGGATGAACGCCTCGCCGAGACGGTGCAGCAGCGGCCCGCAGAACAGGATCGGGATGCGGCTGGAGCCGGCGTGGGCGTCGATGTCGGCCATGTGGGCCGACTCGACGGCGCTCGGGTCGAGCAGGAGCTCGCCGTCCTCGCCGCCGTCGGTCACCTTGACGCCGTGGACCTCGAGCAGCCCGCGAACGACGCGGACGTCGCTGATGTCCGGCACGTTCCGCAGGACGCTCGGGCCCTCGCCGAGGATCGCGGCGACCATCGCCTTGGTGACGAAGTTCTTGGCCCCGCGGACCTCGATGCGGCCCCGGAGCGGGATGCCGCCGTTGATCGTGATGCGGTCGCCCTTGAGGCCGACGCGTGCTCCAGCTGCCTGAGCGTCCTGAAGAAGTGAGTTCAAAGTTTCACCGGGAGTGTCTTGGGCCGCCAACCAGCGCGGCCGCTTTCGTATTCGGAGATGCGCGCCTCGTCGCGCAGGGTCAGAGCGATGTCGTCCAACCCTTCGAGCAAACGCCAGCGAGTGTAATCGTCGATGTCGAAAGACACCTGGACCTCACCGATCGTCGCAGTCTTGGCAACCAGATCCACCGTCGCCGCTATTCCCGGCTGAGCCTCGATGGCCGCCCAGAGACGCTCCGCGTCCTCCTCCGTGATCTGCCCGGCGAGCAGTCCCTGCTTGCCGGAGTTGCCGCGGAAGATGTCGGCGAAGCGCGGGCTCAGCACGACGCGGAAGCCGTAGTCGCGCAACGCCCAGACGGCGTGCTCGCGCGACGACCCCGTGCCGAAGTCGGCGCCGGCGACGAGCACCGAGGCGCCCTGGTACGGAGCCTGGTTCAGGATGAAGTCCGGGTCTTTGCGCCACTCGTGGAAGAGGGCGTCGTCGAAGCCGGTCTTGGTGACGCGCTTGAGGAACACCGCAGGGATGATCTGGTCGGTGTCCACGTTGGAACGGCGCAGCGGGACGGCCACGCCGGTCACGGTCTCGAACTTCTCCATCAGGCGCCCACCTTCTCCCCGGCGCGGGTGTCCACGCCGTCGCCGGACGGCGTGTCGCCGCCATCGTTATCCAAATCCCAGGGACTGGACAGGGTGCCGCGGATCGCGGTCGCCGCCGCGACGAGCGGGGAGACCAGGTGGGTGCGGCCGCGCTTGCCCTGGCGGCCCTCGAAGTTGCGGTTCGAGGTGGAGGCGCAGCGCTCCCCCGGCGCCAGCTGGTCCGGGTTCATGCCCAGGCACATCGAGCAGCCCGCGAAGCGCCACTCGGCGCCGAACTCCTCGACGATCTTGTCGATGCCCTCGGCCTCGGCCTCGATGCGCACGCGGGCGCTGCCGGGCACGACCATGACGCGCACGTTGTCGGCCTTTTTGCGGCCCTTGATCAGGGAGGCGAAGGCGCGGAGGTCCTCGATGCGGCTGTTGGTGCAGGAGCCCATGAAGACGGCGTCGACGGGGATGCTCTTCATCGGCGTCCCGGCCTCGAGGTCCATGTACTCCAGTGCGCGCTCGGCGGCGGCACGGGCGTTCGCGTCCTCGATCTGCGCCGGGTCCGGCACGGACTGGCTGAGCGAGACGCCCTGCCCGGGGTTGGTCCCCCAGGTGACGAACGGCTCGATGTCGGCGGCGTCGAGGTAGACCTCGGCGTCGAACACGGCGTCGTCGTCGGTCGCGAGGGTGTCCCAGTAGGCGACGGCCTCGTCCCAGTCGGCGCCTTCCGGCGCGTGCGGGCGGCCCTTCAGGTACGCGTAGGTGGTCTCGTCCGGGGCGACCATGCCGGCGCGCGCGCCCGCCTCGATCGACATGTTGCAGATGGTCATCCGGCCCTCCATGGAGAGCGCGCGGATGGCACTGCCGCGGTACTCGAGCACGTAGCCCTGTCCGCCTCCGGTGCCGATCTTCGCGATGACGGCCAGGATGATGTCCTTCGCGGTCACGCCGGGGCGCAGGTCGCCCTCCACCGTGATCGCCATCGTCTTGAACTGCTTCAGCGGCAGCGTCTGCGTGGCCATGACGTGCTCGACCTCGCTGGTGCCGATGCCGAACGCCATGGCGCCGAACGCGCCGTGGGTGGAGGTGTGGGAGTCGCCGCAGACCACCGTGATGCCCGGCATCGTCAGACCCAGCTGCGGGCCGACGACGTGGACGATGCCCTGCTCGACGTCGCCCAGCGAGTGCAGGCGCACGCCGAACTCCTCGGCGTTGCGTCGCAGCGTCTCGATCTGCGTGCGGCTGGTGAGGTCGGCGATCGGCCGGTCGATGCCGACGGTCGGGGTGTTGTGGTCCTCGGTCGCGATCGTGAGGTCCGGGCGCCGCAGCGGGCGCCCCGCCATCCGCAGGCCGTCGAAGGCCTGGGGGCTGGTGACCTCGTGCACGAGGTGCAGGTCGATGTAGATCAGGTCGGGCGAGCCGTCCTCGCCCTTCACGACCAGGTGGTCGCGCCAGACCTTCTCGGCGAGGGTCAGCGGAGTGCGATCGGTTTCGGTCGTCATTGTGCTCGTTCTCCTTAGCTTGCGTGCGGATCAGCCGTCGACGGACTCCGCGGCGAGGGTGGCCTGAGAACTAGGACTCGCCGCGGCGGCTAAGGAGGAGAAGACCCGCGTGCACGGAGTCAGGATATCACCGTCGTTGCGTCGGCCTCGTCAGCGGCGATGACGAGCACCGTCACATTGTCGTGACCGCCCGCCTCGACCGCGGCCTCCACGAGCGCGCCGGCCGGATCGTCGGGCTGCGCGGCGAGGATGGCGGCGATGCGGCTGTCGCTGAGCTCGCGCGTCAGGCCGTCGGAGCAGATGACGAACACGCGGCGCCCCTCGTCGGGGAGCAGCTCGGTGTCGGTGTCGACGAAGTCCTCCGCGCCGAGCGCGCGCGTGATGATGTTGCGCTCGGGATGGACGGCCGCCTGCGCCTCGGTGATCAGCCCGGCGTCGACGAGCTCCTGCACGGCGGAGTGGTCGACCGTGAGCTGCGAGAGCGTCGTGCCGTCCCACGCGTAGACGCGCGAGTCGCCGACGTTGACGACCATCCACTGCTCCGCCGCCCGCTCGGGGACGCGCACGCGGACGACGCCCGCCAGGGTCGTACCCGCCACCGCGGGACCGGACTCGTCCACTCCCGACAGGGCGCGGACCGCCGCGTTGGCCTCGTCGATCGCCGCGATCACCTCGTCCGGCGTCGGCCGGGTGCCCGGCTGCAGCGTGCGGGCGAGGCTCGCGACGGCCGTCTGGCTGGCCAGGTCGCCGCGGGCGTGGCCTCCCATGCCGTCGGCCACGACGTAGACCGGGTCCTCCGCGAGGAATCCGTCCTCGTTCACGTGGCGTACCGCCCCGATGTCGCTCCGGGCGCTCACGCCGACGTGTGAGGTCATGTGCGGGGGTCCTCCTGCTGATCGCGCGGGACCGCGACCTCTCCGGCCCCGGCCGCCGGGGCCTCGTCGGCCTCGTCGTCGTCATCGCCGTGGATCGCCTCGGCGAGCGTGGATCCGCTCATCCTGAGCTTCACCAGACTTGCAATGGTAGCGACAACCATCGACCCCACGATGACCGCGAGCGACGTCCAGGTGTCGATGTCGGGCGCCCACTCGATGTGGTGGCCGCCGTTGATGAAGGGCAGCTCGTTCTCGTGCATCGCGTGGAACACGAGCTTCACGCCGATGAAGGCGAGGATGAACGCGATCCCGTACTTGAGGTACACGAGCTTGTCGAGCAGGTGACCGAGCAGGAAGTACAGCTGGCGCAGCCCCATCAGCGCGAACACGTTCGCGGTGAAGACGATGAACGGGCTCTGCGTGATGCCGAAGATCGCGGGGATGGAGTCCAGGGCGAAGAGCAGGTCCGTCGTGCCGAGGGCGATGAAGACGATGATCATCGGGGTGAACATCCGGCGCCCGGCGACCGTGGTGCGCAGCTTGTTGCCCTCGTACTGGTCGGACACCTTGAGCCGCTTGCGCGAGAAGCGGATGAACCAGCTGTCCTTCTGGCCCTCGTCGTCGTGGTTGCCGAAGGCCTGGTTGATCGCCGTCCAGAGCAGGAACGCGCCGAAGATGTAGAAGATCCAGCTGAAGCTCGCGATCAGGCTGGCGCCGAGCACGATGAAGACTCCGCGGAAGATCAGCGCCAGGATGATGCCCACCATGAGCACCTCCTGCTGGTACTTCCGGGGCACGGCGAACCTGCTCATGATGATCACGAAGACGAACAGGTTGTCGATGCTCAGGCTGTACTCGGTCAGCCAGCCGGCGAGGAACTGCCCGGCGTGCTCTGCATCCCCGATGAGCAGCATCAGGAGCGCGAAGACCAGCGCGAGCGCCACGTAGAACGACACCCACAGCGCCGACTCCTTGGGGCTCGGGATGTGCGGGCGCTTGAAGACGATCAGCAGGTCGAACGCGAGGACGAGCAGCAGCACGACCATCGAGCCGATCTCGAACCAGAGCGGGAGGGCGAGTTCCATGAAGGGACCTTTCGAAGGGCATCGTAAAAGAGCCGAAAGTCTCTCCCGCACCCTGTCGGGTGCCGCTGTGCCCGGGTCCAGAGCGGACCGTGATGACGTTCACAGCGCCGGCGGCGGTGCGTGCACCGCGGCCGTCCGGGATACTCCCCTTCGCGATCACCCATTCTACCGGACTCCCCCGCGCCCCGCGCACACGCGTACAGTTCGGCGCGTGGAGTGGGTCGAGTTCGAGAGCGCGGTCGTCGCCGCGGCGGGCTTCGACAGCCGCGAGCACATCCTCGAGATCGTCTTCATGTCGGGGGCGCGGTACCGGTACCGCCTCGTCTCGGAGCGGGTGTGGCGCGAGTTCCGCACGGCGCCGTCGGCCGGGCAGTACTTCACGGAACGCATCCGCGACCACTTCCCGACGGAATGGCTCCCCTGACGCCGCTCCCCGCCCGCCCACATTTGTGCCAAATGCGGGGAATGGCGGGCCCAAAGGGGACATTTGGCACAAATCTGGGTATGTACCCTTTTGGTTACGTAACGGAATGGGTACATTGAGGGCATGGACGCTCTGCTGCATGCGCTGGCCGACGAGAGCCGGCGCACCATCCTCGAACGGTTGCGGACGGGACCGGCGACCGCCGGCGAACTGGCCGACGCCTTGCCGATCGCCCGGCCCGGGGTCTCGCGACACCTCCGCGTGCTCCGCGAGAGCGGGCTCGTCGAGGTCGACCAGCGGTCGCAGTGGCGCGTGTACCGGCTCCGCCCGGAGCCGCTGATCGAGCTGGACGCCTGGCTCGACCGCTATCGCGCCACCTGGGAGCAGCGGCTCGACGCCCTGCACACCGAGGTCGCGCGCGGCAAGCGCCGGACGGATCCGCCCGCTCGGCAGAGCACGACCGAGCAGAACAGGAGAGCAGAGTGAACCGCATCATCGGCACCATGCGCCGGCTGGACGACCAGCGCGGCGCCGTCCGCGTCGAGGACGTCTACGACACCGCCATCGACGACCTCTGGTCGGCGATCACGCAGCCCGCGAGACTCGCCCGCTGGATGGCCGACGTCGAGGGCGAGCCCGTTCTCGGCGGGACGTTCCACGCCGTCTTCACGAGCGGCTGGGAGGGACCGGGGCGCGTCGACGTCTGCGAGGCGCCCGGCCGCCTCCTCGTGACCCTCTCCCCCGGCGCGGACGATGAGACGGTCGTCGAGGCGCGGCTCACGGCCGAGGGCGACCGCACCCGCTTGGTGGTGGAGGAACGGGGACTGCCCCTCGAGGTCCTGCACTTCCACGGCGCCGGCTGGCAGGCGCATCTCGAGGACCTCGGGCGCGCGCTGGCGGGCGAGGACTCCGTGTGGCAGCCGCGCTGGAAGGAGCTCACGCCCGTATACGAGGCGCTCGCGGTGCCGTGAGCATCCCGAACACACGAAGAAGCCCTCCCGGACATGGTCCGAGAGGGCTTCTTCTGAGTGGTGACCCCAGCGGGATTTGAACCCGCGTTACCGCCGTGAGAGGGCGACGTCCTAGGCCGCTAGACGATGGGGCCGTGTTTTACAACTCAATGATCATGCCACAGTTCTGGTTCTTCCTCCAAAACGAGCGCGAAATCCGGGTGTGTCGCGACCCTCAGGCCAGCATCCGGAGCGCCCCGGGGACGATGCCGACCTCGACCGGGAGGGGGCCGATCCGCTCCCCGTCCGCGTAGGCGACGACGCCCTCCGCCTCGATCCTGGCGGTGGTCAGCGGGCGGAACGCGACCTCCGGCAGGTCGGTGTGCTCGCCGCGGAACACCCGCGGGAACACGCGCAGGAAGCGTGTCTTCGACATCCGGCGCACGATGAAGAGGTCGAGTCGCCCGTCGTCGAGGGACGCGTGCGGGACGATGCGCATGCCGCCCCCGAGGGAGCGGTTGTTCGCGACCGAGACGAGCATCGCCTCGGTCGCGAACTCCTCGCCGTCGGCCGTGATGCGGTACGGGCGGGGTGCGAGGGTCGCCAGCTCGCGGAGGAGGGCGAGGATGTACCGGCTGCGGCCGCGCGGGCGCGTCATCAGGTTGGCGCGCTCGTTCACCGTCGCGTCGAAGCCGGCCGACAGGACGCCGCCGAAGAAGGTGGTCAGCCCGCCATGCCGGACCACGCCGGCGTCGATCGTGCGCGGCTCGCGGTCGAGGGCGGCCAGCAGGTGCGCGATCGCCGCCTCCGTGTCGCCCACCGGGATGCCGAGCCCGGCGGCGAGGTCGTTGCCGGTGCCGCTCGGCACGATGCCGAGCGGCACGGGGGTCTGCGCGACGATGTTGATGCCGAGGTTGGCCATCCCGTCGCCGCCGACGACCACGAGCGCGTCCGCTCCGGCCTCCACGATCCGGGAGGTCTCGCGCCGGAGGAGCTCGATGTTCGCCTCGTCGACGGGGATGGCGACGTGGCCGGCCTCGCGCAACCGCTGGACGACGTGCGGCCCCACCTCGCGGCGATGCCCGAACGAGGCCATCGGGTTGATCGCGACCACGACGGTCCTCTGGTGTGCGGCCATAGTGCACGATGATGGCACACGACCTCGCCACGCCGGGGACGCTGTGGCGGGCGTCCCCGGCGGGGCGACGTCTACAGGCGCACGCGGCGCAGCAACTGAGCGTTGAGGGCGACGACGATCGTGGAGACCGACATGAGCACGGCGCCGAACGCCGGGGACACGACGACGCCGATCCCGGTCGCCACACCCGCTGCGAGCGGGAGCGCGATCACGTTGTACCCGGTGGCCCACGCCAGGTTCTGGAGCATCTTGCGGTACGTCGCCCGGGAGAGCTCGACCACCTTCGCGACCCCACGCGGATCGCTGGAGGCGAGCACGATGCCAGCGGACTCGATCGCCACGTCCGTCCCGGCGCCGATCGCGATGCCGACGTCCGCCTGGGCGAGCGCCGGGGCGTCGTTCACCCCGTCGCCGACCATCGCCACGCGCGATCCGTCGCGCTGGAGGCGCGCCACCGTGCCGGCCTTGTCTCCGGGGAGGACCTCCGCGTAGACCTCGTCGATGCCGAGTCCGGCCGCAACCGCCTCCCCCACCGCGCGGGAGTCGCCGGTGAGCATCGCGACGCGGATTCCACGGTCCCGCAGGGCGCGCACCGCCTCCGCCGACTCGGGACGCACGACGTCGGCGAGGGCGATCGCCCCGGCCACGCGCTCGCCTTGCAGCACGTACACGACGGTCTGGCCGAGCCGGGATGCGGCGTCGGCCGCCGCAGCGATGCGCTCGCCCGCAGACGCTCCGCGCTCCGCGAGCAGCCGGGGCGCGCCGACGACGATCCGCTCCCCCGCGACGGTGCCCGCCGCGCCGCGTCCGCCGAGCGCCTCGAAGTCGGTCACCGGCGGGATGGTGATCCCGCGCTCCCGGGCGGCAGCGACGATCGCGCGGCCGATCGGGTGCTCCGCGGGCGCCTCGACGGCCGCTGCGAGCGCGAGGAGTGCGTCCTCGTCCTCACCCTCCGCCGCGACGGACGCGACGCCCTGACGTCCCTCGGTGAGGGTGCCCGTCTTGTCGAACAGGACGACGTCGATGCGCCGGGCGTCCTCCATGGCATGCCGGTCGCGGATGAGGAGGCCGTTGCGGGCACCGATCGCCGTGGAGATCTGGGCGACGAGCGGGATGGCCAGGCCGAGGGCGTGCGGGCAGGCGATGATGAGGACGGTGACGACGCGTTCGAGGACGAAGGCCGGGTCGCCCGGACGCAGCAGCACCCACACGACCAGGGTGACCGTCGCCACGGCGAGCGCGACGTAGAAGAGCCACGCGGCCGCCCGGTCGGCGAGGATCTGCGTTCCCGACTTGCTGGCCTGGGCGTCGGCGACGAGCCGCATGATCCCGGCGAGCGCGGTGTCGCCTCCGGTCTTGCCCACCCGCACCACGAGCGAGCCGCTGCCGGAGATGCTCCCGGCGACGACCTGCTCACCGGGACCACGGGTGACCGGCTTGGACTCGCCGGTCAGGAGGGACTCGTCGAGGTCGCTGCGGCCGTCGACGATCTCGCCGTCGACGGGGACGCCGGCGCCCGGACGGACGCGAACCAGGTCGCCGACGCGCAGGTCCGCCACCGGCACCGGCTCGGGATCCGCGCCGGGATCGGCGACCCGCTCCGCCGTGTCGGGCAGGAGCTTCGCCAGCTGCCCGAGGGCATCCTGCGCGCCCATGACCGCGGACATCTCGATCCAGTGCCCCAGCAGCATGATCAGGATCAGGGTGGCGAGCTCCCACCAGAAGTCCATGCCGGGCAGGCCCAGCGTCACCGCGAGGCTGTAGCCGAAGGCGACGACGATCGCGAGCGAGATGAGCGTCATCATGCCCGGGCGGCGGCTGCGCAGCTCGTCGACGGCGCCGCGCAGGAACACGAGGCCGCCGTAGAAGAAGATCGCGACGCCGAACACCGCGGGGATGTACTGGCTGCCGGGGAACCGCGGGCCGGAGAGGCCGAGGATCTCCTGCAGGCCGTGCGAGAAGACGAGCGTCGGGATGGTCAGGACGAGCGTGAGCCAGAACTTGCGCCGGAAGATCGCGGGGTCGTGCCCGGCGTGACCACTGTGGTCGTGGCCGCCGTGCGCGTCGTGGCCGCCGTGCGCCTCGTGCCCCGCGTGCGCGTCATGAGCGTCATGCCCCGCGTGCGCGTCATGCGCGTCGTGCCCCGCCGAGCCGTGCTCGTGGGCCGTGTGCTGGTCCTCGTGTGCGTTCATGCTGTCCATGTCGTCTCGAACAATACCCCTCCCGGGTATATTCCACCACCCCGGAACGGTCGGCTTGCACGCTCCGCCGGATCGGTATTTCCTTGTGGCATGAGACTCACGAAGTTCGAACACGCCGCACTGCTCCTCGAGGACTCCGGTAAGAAGCTGTTCGTCGACCCGGGCAGCTTCACGACGCCCCTGACCGACACGGCCAACACCGTGGCCGTCGTCATCACGCACGAGCACGCCGACCACTGGACCCCCGAGCAGCTCAAGCGGGTGCTCGACATGAACCCGGACGCGAAGATCTTCGCCCCCGAAGGCGTCGCCCGGGCGGCCGCGGACTTCGACGTGACGGTCGTGCACGCCGGTGACGTGGTGGAGGCCGAGCCCTTCACCCTGCAGTTCTTCGGCGGGACGCACGCCGTCATCCACTCGAGCATCCCCACCGTCGACAACCTCGGCGTGCTGATCAACGACCAGCTCTACTACGCCGGCGACTCCTTCACGATCCCCGAGGGCATCGAGGTGGATGTGCTGGCGGCTCCGGCCGGCGCGCCCTGGATGAAGGTCGCCGAGGTGATGGACTACGTGCTCGCGGTGAAGCCGAAGCGCAGCTTCCCGACGCACGAGATGGTGCTCTCGCGAGCGGGCAAGGACATGTCCAACGGCCGCATCGCCTGGGCGACGGAACAGAACGGCGGAGAGCACTTCCCGCTGGAGCCCGGCGACACGATCGACCTGTGAGCACGGCCGCCCGCGACGACCGGGAGCTCTCCCCGGTCGTCGTCTGGTTCCGCGACGACCTGCGCGTCGCCGACAACCCTGCACTGCGCACCGCCGCCGACTCGGGCCGCCCCGTGCTCTGCCTCTACGTCTGGGACGAGGAGTCGGAGGGGGTGCGCCCTCCCGGCGGCGCCGCGCGGTGGTGGCTGCACCACTCGCTCTCCGCCCTGGCGGAGGAGCTCGATCGGCTCGGCGCGCACCTGACGGTGCGTCGCGGGCCGGCCGAGCGGGTCGTCGCGGAGGTGCTGCACGAGACCGGCGCCGGCGCCGTGTTCTGGAACCGCCGCTACGGCGGCGCCGAACGACGCATCGACGAGGCGATCAAGACCGCCGCGCGCGAGCGCGGCCTCGAAGCGGCCAGCTTCGCCGCCTCCCTGCTCTTCGAGCCCTGGACGATCCGCACGGGAGCGGGAACCCCGTTCTCGGTCTATACGCCGTTCTGGCGCGCCTGCCTCGCCGCTCCCCCGCCCCGCAAGCCCCTTCCGGCGCCCACAGAGCTGGTGGCCGCCGATCCGATCGACGGTGTGGGCATCGACGACCTCGGTCTGCTGCCGACGGATCCCGACTGGGCAGACGGGCTGCGGGACGCCTGGAAGCCGGGCGAGCGCTCCGCCCGGCGGCGCCTCGCCGCGTTCCTCGACGAGGATGTCGCCCGCTACCGCGACGACCGGGACACCCCTGGCATCGACGCGACCTCCCGGCTGTCGCCCCATCTGCGCTGGGGCGAGCTCAGCCCGCACCAGGTCTGGCACGCGACCTCCGACGCGCGCGACCGCGCGAACGCCGAGGGCGCGAGCACCTTCCTCAGCGAGCTGGGCTGGCGGGAGTTCGCCCACCACACGCTCTTCGCACACCCCGATCTGGCGACCGTCAACATCCATCGCGAGTACGACTCCTTCCCCTGGCCCCGCCTGCACCGTGCGGCTCTGCGGGCCTGGCACCAGGGTCGCACCGGCATCCCGCTGGTGGACGCGGGAATGCGAGAACTGTGGACAACCGGGACCATGCACAATCGCGTGCGCATGGTGGTCGCGTCGTTCCTCATCAAGAACCTGCTGATCGACTGGCGCCTCGGCGAGCAGTGGTTCTGGGACACCCTGGTCGACGCCGACGCCGCGAGCAACCCGTTCAACTGGCAATGGGTCGCGGGCAGCGGCGCGGACGCGGCACCCTACTTCCGCGTCTTCAACCCCGAGCTCCAGCGCACCAAGTTCGACCCGCACGGCGACTACGTGCGCCGGTGGGTGCCGGAGTGGGACACCGCCGACTACCCCGAGCCGATCGTCGACCTGGCGGAGACCCGCAGGGCCGCCCTGGCCGCCTTCGACGAGGTCAAGAAGGCACGGTGACGAAGGCGCGCTGACGAAGGCGCGCTGACGAACGCGCGCTGAAGCGCTGACGGACGCGCCGACGCGGCCCCCGGTCAGCGCCCGTGCTCGGCGAGGATCTGGTCCACGTCGATGCTGGCGAGCAGCGCGTCCCAGTCGAGGTTCCGCGCCTGCTCGGCCTGCGCCTCCTCGGCCAGGACCTTCCCGCTGCGCTCGACGACAACGCCAGCGGGCAGGCGGCGGTTGAGTTCGGCGAGGATGGCGTCGTCGACGGCCTCTGCGTCGAAGTCGGCCCCGACGCGGGCGAAGTAGTCGCCGGAGACGGTGTAGGAGACGATCCCGGTTTCGATGCGGCTCATGGGGCGCATGCTACTCCCGGGGCGCGTACTGTGCGCCGTATGACCGATCGAGACGAATTCCGCGCCGACGACGACGATGAGGACCTGACCAGGGCGGAGGCGCTGGCCGAGGCGGTGTCGGGCCTCGGCCAGACGCCCGAGGACCAGCTGGACGCCGTGGCCGAGCACAACGACTCCCTGGAGGAGCGGCTGCCGGAGTCCGGCTCCCCCGAGCAGGGGTAGGCCGCGGCGGAGCGGCCCGGAGTGGGGACTGCCGGGCCGCGGGCGCCCCGGATACCGTGGCGCGATGGACAACGGACGGATGAGCGATCGGGCCCCCGGGACGGCGGTGATGGCGCAGGTCGTGCGCCTGCACGACGCGGCTCCGCCCCGCTCTCCGTTGGCCCGCGCCCTCGGGGTGACGCCGCTGGCGGACGAGACCGTCCCGTGGTTCGTAGGAGCGCTCGGCGAGCGGGAGATCGGCGCCCGCCTCGCCCACCTGCCCGCTGGGTGGCGCGTCTTCCACGCGCTGCCCGTCGGGAACGGGGAGGCGGACCTGGACCACCTGGTGGTGGGCCCGGGCGGCGTCTTCGTCGTCAACACCAAGCACCGCCGCGGCGCCCGCGTCGGGGTCGCCGACCGCGCGCTGCTCGTCAACGGCGCCAAGACGACCTACCTGCGCAACGCCGACCTGGAGACCTCGCGGGTGCGGGGCCTGCTGACGGCCGCGGGCATCGAGGCGCCGGTGCGCGCGGTGGTCGCGATCCTCGGCGCGAAGGAGTTGCGGGTGCGCGCTCAACCGCGGGCCGTGGACGTGGTCCGCGGGGAAGCGCTCGCGCGCTGGCTCGTGCGACGCCCCGCGGTGCTCGATGCCGCGACGGTGGAGGCCGTCGTGCGGCTCGTCGACGCTCCCGGGACGTGGCGCCAGGCCGAGCCCCGCGCCGATGTCGCCGACCGGTTCGCGCTGATCGAGCGCGAGGTCCGCAGCGCGCGGCTGGTGCGGGTCGGCTGGGCGATCGCCGCCGGGCTGGCGCTGCTTGCCGCAGCGATGCCGTTCCTGCCGCGCTGAGCGGCCGCCGCCTCCCTAGTGCGCCGGGCGCGCCGACGTGGTCATGACGATGGTCAGCGCACCGTCGGCCTCCGCGGTCTCCAGCGCGATCTCCACCGCGCCGAGCTCGGCCAGCGAGCGCAGGTGGGTGCCGCCGCACGGGATGGACGCGGTGCCGTCCGGCAGCTCGCACGTCCACAGGCGCCGGTCGCCGAGGCCGTCGGCCTCCCGCTGCACCGACACGGGGGCGCCGGACGCGACCCAGCCGGCGAGCAGTGCGTTCGCCGTGGCGACGACCTCGTCGAGTCGGCCGGGAAGCTCGGCCGCGGGGAAGCCCTTCTTCCGCAGGCTCTTGCCGACGCGGTACTCGTCGCGCGAGCCGTCCGGGAGGATGCGGGACGACACGATCGCCAGCCGGTCGAAGTCGGGGCGGCCGCGGCCGTCGCCGGGCACCTCCTTCGTCCACAGCGGCGCGAGCGCCTGGTTGAGGGCGAGGGAGGCGAGATGGCAGGCGGTGTGACCGGAGGACAGCGCGCGGCGCAGCTCCGGATCGACGTCGACGGTCACCGTGGTGCCGGGCTCGAGGCCGGTCGCATCGTCGACGAGGTGGCACACCACGAACGCCCAGCCCTCGGTGCCGGTGCGCACGGGCGCGTCGCCGACGTGGAAGGCCTCCCCGTCGGTCGCGCCGACGACGGCGTCGACGATCGGGCGGGAGCGGCCATCGACCGACAGGGTTCCCGCGTCCGCGGGCTGGTCGGGCCAGACCGGGTCGACGGCGTGGAACGCGGTGCGGTCCAGCACGACGGCGGTGCGCCCGTCGGGCAGCAGCGCCGTGTGCACGACGGTTCCGGTCGAGGCGAGGTCGCCGTCGGGGTAGGTGACGACCGTGTCGGTCCGCGGGAGGGTCATCCCTCCAGCGTACGTGGCGCCCGCGGTGCTGCGGGTAGGCTGACGCGGTGATCAGACGAGCGACCGGTGCGCTGGCGGTGCTCGCCGTGGCCGGGCTCCTGGCCGCCTGCACGCCGGTCCAGGCGCAGCGGCTCGAGGACGACGCGGCCTCGGCTCCTGGCATCGCCCGGTTCTACGACCAGCCCGATCCGCTGCCCGCGGGCGGACCCGGCGCCGTCATCCGCTCGGCGCCCACGCTGGGCGCACCCGCCGGGGCTGTCGCGACGCGCATCCTGTTCCACTCGACCGACCTGAACGGCCGGCCGGTCGTGAACTCCGGGCTGCTGGTCGCACCCGACTCCCCCGCGCCAACGGGAGGGCGCACGATCGTCTCGTGGGGCCACCCGACGACCGGGGTCGCCGAGGGCTGCGCGCCCTCGCGCTCGTTCGACCCGTACGACAGCGTCGAGGGGCTCACCGACTTCCTGAACCGCGGGTACGCCGTTGTCTACACCGACTACACGGGGATGGGCACGGCCGGCCCCGACTCCTACCTCGTCGGCGACACGGAGGGGCGCAACGTGCTCGACGCCGCCCGTGCGGCGCGGGCCGTGCTCGGCCGTGACGGCAGCGACCGGATCGTGCTGTGGGGCCACTCCCAGGGCGGGCAGGCGGTGCTCTTCGCCGCCCGGCTCGCGCGCTCATACGCGCCCGAACTCGACGTGCGGGCTGCGGCGGTCGCGGCGCCGGCGACGGATCTCGCGTCGCTGCTGCGCGACGACATCGGGGATGTCTCGGGCGTCACGATCGGCTCCTACGCGTTC
>NZ_MKVJ01000001.1:66247-67950 GCF_001898805.1 Leifsonia sp. 71-9 | reverse complement strand
GCCATGAACGACCTCTGCCTGCTCTCGCAGAACAAGGAGCTGCACACGATCGCGCAGCCGCTGGTCGGGCGGTTCCTCACCGCCGACCCCGAGACGACCGAGCCCTGGGCCGGGCTGCTCGCGCAGAACACGCCGGGCGGCACCGCGCTGGCGATGCCGCTGTTCGTCGCGCAAGGCGAGAGCGACAAGCTCGTGCGCCCCTCCGCGACCGACGCGTTCGTGGCGACCGCGAAGGCGGACGGCACGACGGTGACGTACGACCGGATCCCCGGTGCGACGCACGCCACCGTCGCGCTGCGCTCGCTCCGCTCCCTCTTCGACTGGCTGCACGCCGTCGGAGTGAGCGGGACGCTCGACGCTACGAGGTGAGCGACTCCACGTATTCGGCGTGCTCGTCCATCCACTTCGACACGATGCCGTCGTACTGCGACGACTGCGCCCCGCTGTTGAACATGACGTTCTCGAGCGAGTAGAGCAGGTCGGAGTCGAGCGAGAAGCCCTTCACCCAGCCCGCGACCTCGGGGAACTTCTTCGCGAAGTCCGCGCTGCCGATCGAGTGGATGGACTCCGCCTCGCCGAGTGCGCCCTTCGGATCCTTGAGGTCCTTCAGGTCGAACTCGTCGTAGGCCCAGTGCGGCCGCCACAGGGTCACGGCGATGTCGTCGCCCTTCTTCATCGCGGCGGTCAGCTCGGCCAGCATGGCCGGCGTCGACGAGGTGACGAAGTCCATCGAGCCGAGGCCGTAGCCCGGGATGACCTTGTCCTGCGTCGCCTGCGTGAGGCCGGCGCCCGGCTCGATGCCGACGAGGCGGTTGCCGAAGTCCGAGGAGTGGGCGGCGAGTTCGTCGAGCGAGTCGATCGGCGCGTCCTTGTTCACGGCGATGGTGAGCTTGGCCTCCTTATTCCACGCACCGAGGTCGGTGAGCTTCGAGCCGTACTTCTTCATGTACGCCTCGTGGGTGGTCGGCAGCCAGCCGTCGAACGCCACGTCGTAGTCGCCGGTGGAGAGACCGGCGAAGGCCGGGCCGGCGTCCGCGTACTCGAAGTCGACGGTGTAGCCCTCCTTCTCCAGCACGTGCTTCCACAGGTACGAGGCGGCCTCGCCCTCGGGCCAGCCGTTGAAGACGGCGACCTTGACGGTGCCCTTGTCGCCGGTGGAGGCGGTGGAGGCGGCGGTCACGGCCGTGCCACCCACCGCGACGAGCACGGCGGCGCCGAGCACGGCGAGTGCGCGCTTGGGCATGCGCAGGCGCGCGCGGCCGACCGAGGCGGTGAGGCGGTCGAGGATGATCGCGAGGATCACCACGGAGACGCCGGCCTCGAAGCCGAGGCCCACATCCACCCGGCTGAGCGCCTGGACGATGTCGCGGCCGAGCCCGCCCGCGCCGACCATGCCGGCGATGACGACCATCGAGAGCGAGAGCATGATGACCTGGTTGACGCCGGCCAGGATCGACGGCATCGCCAGCGGCAGCTGGATCTGGCGCAGGATGCGGCGCGGCGGCGAGCCGAACGCGCGGCCGGCCTCCACCAGCTCCTTGTCGACGCCGCGGATGCCGAGCTCGGTCAGGCGCACTCCGGGCGCCATCGCGAACACGATCGTCGCGACCATGCCCGGCACGACGCCGACGCGGAACAGGATGAGGGCCGGGATCAGGTAGACGAACGCGGGCATCGTCTGCATGAAGTCGAGCACCGGGCGG
>NZ_MKVJ01000001.1:59803-66203 GCF_001898805.1 Leifsonia sp. 71-9 | reverse complement strand
ATGCCGGTGAAGATCATCCGGATGACGTCGAAGAAGCCGCCGAGCGTGGTGGTCACGAAGTCGACGACGTGGTCGGCCCACTCGCCGAGCGGGAGGCGGAAGCCGTTCACGCGGGCACCTCCTCACCGCGGGAGGACGGTTCGTCCCCGGCGGTCTCGCTGAGCGCGAGGGTCATCGCGTCGACGGACACGGTCGCCGGCGGCTCCACGATGACCGGGATCTCCATCGTGTCGCTGGAGACGTTGCCGAGCGCGGCCAACAGGGTGACGCGCGGGATGACGCCGAGCAGGCGGGTCTTGTCGTCGACGACGGCGAGCGGGAGGTCGCTGCCGACGGACGGCTCGACCAGCTCGCTCAGGACCTCGTCCCGGTCGACGGAGGCGATGTCCTCGCGGATGACCTCGCGCAGGTCGCTGCGGCCCTCGCGCACCTGGCGCATCACGTCGCGGTCGCGCACGGCGCCGAGCAGCGTGCGCCCCTGGCCGACGACGAACGCGGCGGAGGTCTGGAGGTCGCGCATCGTGCGCATCGCGGCGCGCGGGCCGCCCGCGACGGTGACCAGCGCGCGGGCCGGCTCCATCACGCTCGCCGCGGTGAGCACGCGGGCGCGGTCGACGTCCTGCACGAAGCTGGCGACGTAGTCGTTGGCGGGATCGGTGAGGATCTCCTCCGGTGTGCCCGTCTGCACGATGCGGCCGTCGCGCATCACGGCGATGCGGTCGCCGAGGAACATGGCCTCGTTGAGGTCGTGCGTGATGAACACGATGGTCTTGCCGAGCGTGCCCTGCAGCTCGAGCAACTGCTCCTGCATCTCGCGGCGGATCAGCGGGTCGAGGGCGGAGAACGCCTCGTCCATCAGGAGCACGTCGGTGTCGGCGGCGAGCGCGCGGCCGAGGCCGACGCGCTGCTGCATGCCGCCGGAGAGCTCGCTCGGAAGCTTGTCGCCCCAGCCGCCCAGACCGACGAGCTCGAGGACCTCCTCGGCGCGGGCGCGGCGCTCGGCGCTCGGGGTGCCGCGCACCTCCAGGCCGTAAGCGATGTTGTCGAGCACCGTGCGGTGCGGGAGCAGGGCGAAGTGCTGGAAGACCATCGAGATGTGGCGCTGGCGCACCTCCCGCAGCCGCTTGCCGGTCAGACCGGTGATGGTGGTGCCCATCACGTCGACCTCGCCGGCGGTCGGCTCCAGGAGGCCGTTCAGCAGGCGGATCAGGGTCGACTTGCCGGAGCCGGACAGCCCCATGACGACGAAGATCTCGCCGCGGTTGACCGTCAGTCCTGCGTCGATCACGGCCGCGGTCCCCTGGCCGGAGACCTCCTGCCGGGTCGCGCCCTCCCGGAGACGGCGGACCGCATCCTGGGGCTTGCGCCCGAATACCTTGTAGATGTTCCTCGCCTCGACGGCGACAGACTCGCTCACTTGCTCTCCGCAGGCACGCATCGCACGGGCACGATGTCGGCCGGTGGTTGCGCCCGGGTGGTGGGCGTGCTGCGGTAACCGGGCGACTCGAGCGCGGACCCTCCGCGCGAATCACCACCGCCGGCGCGACCATCGGGGTGCGCCCACGCCCAGCCGACCGTACGCCCCGGGCGGGCCGCATATACGGTCCCGCGCCCGGGTCGCGGGCTGGGTTCACGGCCCCGTTCCGTGCTGTCGGAGCACACCGGGGCGCTTTCGACCGTATCAGCGGTCGCGGGTCGGATGCCAAATCGCTTCCTCGGCCGATGCGTGATACGGGCCGCATACGGCAGAGTGGGTGCCATGGCCGACACCTCCGGAGACCACAGCTGGCAGCGCGTCCCGATCGAGCCCCAGAGCGTGGACGCCCCGCTCTCGCGGGCGGCGGTCTTCCTCGTCGTGACGGTGGGCGATTCGCCCGAGGCCGTCGCCACGGTGAAGGACGTGCTGGGCGACCTCGCGGGGCTGGTGAAGACGGTCGGGTTCCGCGACCTGAACGCGCACCTGTCGTGCAACGTCGCGATCGGCGCGGACGTCTGGCCGCGGCTCACCGACGTCGCGCCGCCGCGCGAGCTGCACGCGTTCCGGGAGTTCCGCGGGGTGCACACCGCGGTGGCGACGCCGGGCGACCTCCTCTTCCACATCCGGGCCGAGCGCGGCGACTTCACGTTCGAGTTCGAGCGGCTGCTGCTGTCGGCGCTCGGCGACGCCGTAACCGTGGTGGACGAGGTGACCGGCTTCCGCTACTTCGACTCGCGCGACCTGCTGGGCTTCGTGGACGGCACCGCGAATCCCACCGGTTCCGAGATGGACGCCTCGGCCATCGTCGGCGACGAGGATCCCGTGCACGCCGGCGGCAGCTACGTCGTCGTGCAGAAGTACCTGCACGACCTCGGCGCCTGGAACGCGCTCGGCACCTCGGAGCAGGAGGCCGTGATCGGCCGCACGAAGAGCGACAACGTCGAGCTCGACGATGTGACCGACGGGCGCAAGGCGCACAAGACCCTCGCGACCATCATCCGCGAGGACGGCGTCGAGCACGACATCCTGCGCGACAACATGCCGTTCGGGCGCCCGGGCCAGGCGGAGTTCGGCACCTACTTCATCGGCTACTCCCGGGCGCTCTGGGTGATCGAGCGGATGCTGGAGCGGATGTTCGTCGGCGACCCGGCCGGCTCCTACGACCGCATCCTGGACTTCTCGACCGCCGTGACCGGTACGACCTTCTTCGCGCCGACCCGCGGCTTCCTGGAGGCCTTGGCCGACTGACCCACCGCGATCCCGGCGAGCACGATCGCGAGGCCGAGCAGCTGCCGCCCGGTGAGGGTCTCCCCCGCGATCAGCGCGCCGAGCAGCACGCCCGTGACCGGGTTCAGGAGGCCGATCAGCCCCACCGTCGCCGGGCCGAGGTGGCGCAGTCCGCCGAACCAGGCGAGGAACGCGACCGCGGTCGCGATCACCGTCACGTACGCGAAGCCCGCGATCGCCGGGCCGTCGAGCGCAGGAGGAGCGCCCTCGAACACCAGCGCGAGCGGGAGCATCAGGAGGCCGCCCGCGATCAGCTGCCGGGACGTCGCGGAGAACACATCCACCTCCCCCTCCCACCGCGTCGCGAGCACATAGCCCACGGACGAGAGCAGCATGGCCGCGACCGCGGCGATCACGCCGAGCGGATCGACGGCGTGCGCCGCGCCCAGCAGCATCACGGCGACGCCGATCGCACCGGCGACGCCTCCCGCCAGCGCGAGGAGCCGCGGGCGCTGGCCCAGCACTAGCCACGCCAGTCCCATCATCGCGAGCGGCGACGCGGCCATGACCGTGGAGGCCACGCCCGACGGCAGCAGGCGGGCCACGGCGTAGACGAGGGCGAAGAACCCGCCGGAGGTGAGGATGCCGAGCACGGCGGACCTCCACCACCACGCCCCGCGCGGGAGGCGGCGCTTGACGAGCAACAGGAGGAGTCCGGCGGGCAGCGCGCGCAGCACCGCACCCCAGAGCGGCTCCCCCGGCAGGACGGTGCGCGTCACGACGTACGTGGAGCCCCACGCGATCGGGGCGATGGCGGTGAGGGCGACCCAGCCCCATTTAGCTTCCATGGAAGCTACTTTAGCTTCCTCGGAAGGTATTGTGGACGTCATGGAGCAGGCAGTCCCGGAGCGCCCCGATCACGTCGCGCGGATCCAGCAGGAATGGCGCCGCGAACGTCCCGACCTCGACGTCTCGCCGCAGGGCGTCATCGGGCGCCTGCACCGGGTCGCCGCCCGGCTGACGGAGGAGCTCTCCACCGTCTACGCCGAGCACGGCCTCGGCGAAGGCGACTTCGATGTGCTCGCCGCCCTCCGCCGCGCGGGTGAGCCCTTCGAGCGGACCCCCGGCGAACTCGCCGAGCACACCATGGTCACGACCGGAGGCATGAGCAAGCGCCTCGACCGGCTCGAGCACGCCGGGCTGGTGACGCGGCGCGCCGCGGAGGGCGACGGCCGCGGGAGGGTCGTCGCACTGACCCCGCGCGGCCGCACCACGATCGACACCGCCTTCGCGGCACACATGGCGAACGAGCGGCGCCTCCTGGACGAGCTGGCGCCCGGCGACGCCGCTGTGCTCGAACGCATCCTGACCCGCTGGCTCGGGGCGCTGGAGGGGTGAGTGGGGTGTGGTGGGAGCGGGTGCGGCGCACACTCGCTCGCGAAGGGCGAATAGTTGCGGCTAACGGACCGCAATACCCGCAACAACTCGCACCTCGCGCAGCGCGTGTGGATGCCCCTCCGCGAGAGGTGAGTAGTTGCGGGTAAGAGGCGACCACCACCCGCAACTACTCACACCTCGCGAGGCGCGGCGCGCGTGAGGCGCGAAGGGTGACTAGTTGCTGTTAAGCGAGCCGCAACTCCCGCAACAGGTCGGACCTCGCGCCGCGGAATGTGGAGGGGGTTCCGCGAGAGGTGAGTTGTTGCGGGTAAAGAGGGCGCGATACCCGCGACTTGTCACACCTCGCGAGGGGCGGCGTGTGTGAGGCGCGAAGGGTGAGTAGTTGCGGCCAGCGAGCCGCAATATCCGCCATAGGGCGCACCTCGCGAAGCGGGGTGTGGAGGGGGTGCCGCGAGGGGTGAGTTGTTGCGGGTGGGAGGGGGGTGGCACCCGCAACTACTCACGTCTCGCGAGGGGCGCAGCGGGCGCGGCGGCGCGCGCGGTCAGTGCGTCGAGGACGGCATGGGCGACGCGGTCGTTTTCGCGGAAGGAGAGGGCGTTCGTGTGCGGGCGGGAGAACGCGCCGGCGAAGGGGGCGGTCGTGAAGGGGCCGATCGCCCAGCGTGCGGGGTGGAGGGAACCGTCCGGGCGCAGGAGCCGGGAGTCGTCGGGTGAGACGCGCACCTGGCCGTGGCGGACCGAGCCGGCTCCGGAGGTGACGAGGTCGAGGAGGGCGGGCTCGTCGCTCGTGTCGGCGGTGGCGGCGGGCAGCCACGCGTCGATGAGGGCGGTGACCTCCGTCTCGCCGGGGACGCTCGCGCTCCCGACCCGGAACACCCCGGCGTCCTCGTCGGCGGTCACGCGGATCCCGGCGCCGGCGAAGCGGACGATGCCGGCCTCCGACAGCGCGATGAGCTCCTCCAGCCGATGCCCGGGCGGCCCGGAGGCGACGTAGCTGAAGTAGCCGGGCCACCATCCCACGACGTCGCGACGGCGCGACTCCTCGGTCCAGAGCTCGCCTGCGAGGTGCGGGGCGATCGCGAACAGGGCGTGCAGGAGGGCGGTGAACAGGCCGAGGGTGGCGCTGCGGTCCGGGTCGGTGCGGTGGTGCAGATCGGTGCGGAGGTGGGTGCGGACCCAGTCCTGCAGGGCGTCGGCGTCGTCGAACCGGGCGCCGTCGAGAGGCCGGTCGAAGGCGTCGAGGTGGAGGGCGTCGTCGGGATGCCGCAGCGCGCGGGAGACGAGCGCGCGGTAGTCGTCCCCGTCCGGTCCGACCCGGTCGAGCTCGGCGACGAACTCCGGCCAGGGGATGCGGACGCGCTCGGGATGACCGGTGAACAGCTCGCGGTAGTAGCCGTTCACGAGCTCGCGGGCGACGAGCGGCCAGACGTCGCCGCGGAAGTCGAGCCGCTCCGGGGAGGCGGCCAGCGCGGCCACGACGTCGGGCGTCAGGTGGCGGAGCGCGGGAGGCTCCCCGACCAGCTGCGACGAGATCTTCGACCGGTACGGGACGCCGCGGCGCGAGCCGATCAGGAGGCGCGGCTCCAGGCCGCTCGGGATGTACCGCAGCCCGGTGCCCAGGCCCCCATCGTCCGCCACGAAGCGCCCGCCCCGCCCCTCCGTCAGCAGCACGATCAGGTCCACCGCGGCCAGGCCGAAGCCGCGCACCGCGACCGTGCGACCCGGTCCGAACGCGTCGAGGTCGGCGTCGGCGGTGAAGGCGGGGGCGAGGTAGTCGAGGCCGTGGCGGGAGGCGAAGGAGGCGAACCGCGCCGACTCCCCCACCGGGTCGCTTCCCGCGTGGCCCAGCGCGTAGACGACCGCGTCGACCGCGAGGCCGCCGCCGCCCGCGAGGTGCACGGTCTGCGGACCGTCTGTACCCTCGACCGCACGCACACGCTCGCGGTGGAGGACGAGGGTGACGCCATCGTCGAGGGAGTCGATCGCCCGGCGCAGGAACCAGTCCAAGTAATGGCTCTGCAGCCGCCGCGTCGGGAAGTCGCCGCGTCGCAGACCGCGGAGCTCGGCCGCCACGAGCGGGTCGTCGATGCGCACGTCGTCGAGGGAGCCGCCCCGCACGGCCTCCACCCACTCCAGCAGCGACGGGCCGGGACGCACGGGGCCGTCGATGGTGCACGAGTCGTCGGTGAACATCGTGACGTCCTCGACCATCGAGTTCAGCTTGAGCAACGGCGACTGGTCGCGCCGCCAGATCCGGCCGGCGCCGGGCGGGAACGGGTCGATCAGGTGCACGGTCAC
>NZ_MKVJ01000001.1:47413-59785 GCF_001898805.1 Leifsonia sp. 71-9 | reverse complement strand
CCCGACGAGGGCGACGGAGGCGGGGAGGGCGGTGGACGGCATCCGAGCAGAGTCGCCCGCCGGGAGCCGTCTGCCAAGGCTGCGTTGCGCCGTGTGACGCCCGCGTCGCAATCCGTAACGGGAGCTCCCGCCCGCTTGACGGCCGCCCATACGGTCGTCGGCAACCGTTCCGCACCCCATCCGATTGGAGGCCCGTCGATGACCGCATCCCCCGTCATCGCTGACGAGTTCCGCTACGTCGACGCCACCGACGAGCTGGCCCGACCGCTCCTCGCCGAGCTCGAGCTCGAATACGACACCCGGTACGGCGACTTCTTCGGCGAGCGCGCCTCGACCGAACTGAGCCGCTACCCCGCCGAGGAGTTCGCGGCGCCGCACGGCGCCTTCGTCGTGCTGCTGCGCGCCGGAACCCCGATCGCCGGCGGCGCGTTCAAGCGCTACGACGAGAGCACCGCCGAGCTGAAGCGCATCTGGACGAGCTCGGCCCATCGCCGCGAGGGCCTCGGCCGCCGGGTGGTCGCCGAGCTGGAGTCGGAGGCGGTGCGCCGCGGCTACACGCGCGTCTACCTCACCACCGGCCCGCGCCAGCCCGAGGCGAAAGGGCTGTACCTCGCCGCGGGGTACACCCCGCTCTACGACCAGGCGCTGCCCGCCGAGGAGGTCGGCATCCACCCGTTCGAGAAGACGCTGTCGGCGCGCCCCGCGGGAGACCGACGATGAGCGCGACCACGACGGCCGCGCCCCCGGAACCCGGCGCCACTCCCGCGTCCGCATCCGGTCGGGAGCCGCTCCCCGACTCGGCCGCCCTGCGCCGCCTGGCCGACCGGCCGGTGCTGGCGCTGCGCCACCCCGGCCGCTGGATCGGCGCCGCCCTGGTGCTCCTGCTGCTGGTGAACGCCGGGCAGTCGCTCTTCACCAACCCGTCGTGGGAGTGGGCGAAGGTCGGCAAATGGCTGTTCAGCCCCGCGATCCTGACCGGTCTCCAGCTCACGCTCACGGCCACTGCGATCAGCGCCGTCGTGAGCTTCGTCGGCGGCGTGATCATCGCGCTCGGCCGGCTCTCGCCCAACCCGGTGCTCAACGCCGTCAGCTGGCTGTACGTGTGGCTCTTCCGGTCGGTGCCGCTCATCCTCGTGCTGATCTTCCTCTACAACCTCGGCAGCCTCTATCCGTCCATCGGGATCGGGATCCCGTTCGGGCCGCAGCTCACGGTGCCGACCGTGACGGTGCTCTCCGATCTGACGCTCGGCGTCATCGGCCTGAGCCTGAGCGAGATCGCGTACGCGTCGGAGGTCGTCCGCGCCGGTGTGCTCGCCGTGGACCCGGGTCAGCAGGAGGCCGCCAAGGCTCTCGGCCTCTCCCGGGGGCGGCAGTTCCGCCGGGTGATCCTGCCCCAGGCGCTGCGGTCGATCGTGCCCGCGTACGTCAACCAGATCATCGGTCTGCTGAAGGCCAGCTCGCTGCTCTTCTACGTCTCGCTGCTCGACCTGTTCGGCGTGGTGCAGAGCATCGGCAGCACGAACCCCGGCGACATCATCCCGCTGCTGGTCGTCGCCACGATCTGGTACCTGGTGCTGACCAGCATCGTCTCGACCATCCAGTACTACATCGAGCGCTACTACGCCCGCGGATCGGTGCGCGCCCTGCCGCCCACCCCGTTCCAGCGGCTGCGCGGCTGGGCGAACAACCGTCTGGACGGTGCGGTGTGAGCGCCGGTATCGAGATCGCCAACGCGACGAAAGCCTTCGGCGACCGCCCCGTCCTGCGCGGGGTCGACCTCACGATCGAGGCGGGGACGGTCACGGTCGTGCTCGGTCCGTCCGGATCGGGAAAGTCCACCCTGCTGCGCGCCATCAACCATCTCGAGCCGCTCGACGAGGGCTACGTGGTGGTCGGCGGCGAGCTGATCGGGGTGCACGTGCACCGCGGACGGTTGAAGGAGCTCAGCGAGCGCCGCATCCTCGCGCAGCGCGCCCGGATCGGCTTCGTCTTCCAGAGCTTCAACCTGTTCCCGCACCTCACCATCCTCGAGAACGTGACCGAGGCGCCGATCGCGCACGGCATCGCCCCCGCGGCCGCCCGGGAGCGGGCGCACGCCCTCCTGGAGCGCGTCGGGCTCGCCGAGAAGGCCGCGGCGTATCCGCGCCAGCTCTCCGGCGGACAGCAGCAGCGCGTGGCGATCGCCCGCGCGCTCGCGCTGGAGCCGGAGGTGCTGCTGTTCGACGAGCCGACCAGCGCGCTCGACCCCGAGCTCGTCGGCGAAGTGCTCGCGGTCATCCGCTCGCTCGCCGGCAGCGGCGCGACGCTCGTCGTCGTCACCCACGAGATCGGCTTCGCCCGGGAGGTCGCCGACCGCGTCGTCTTCCTCGACGACGGCGTCGTGGTCGAGGAGGGCACCCCGGCCGAGGTGCTCGACCATCCGCGCGAGAAGCGCACCAGAGAGTTCCTGAGCCGCGTGCTCTGAACACCATCCGCACCGCCCACCCGCACACCTGGAGAAACCCATGACACAGCACCTCCCCCGGCGCCGCCGACGGACCATCGCGTCCGCCGCGCTCATCGCCACCGCCCTCGTCGCCTCCCTCGCGGCCTGCTCCGGACAGGCGTCGGCGAGCGGCACGAGCGGCGGATCCGACACCGTCACCATCGGCGCCCACTCCAACGGCGTCGCCACCGAGACCACCGTCGAGCTGAAGCAGGTCGACAGCATCCGCGACACCCTGCCCGAGAGCGTGAAGAAGAGCGGCAAGCTCGTCGTCGGCCTCGGCGCACTGCCCTCCGGATTCCCGCCCATCACCTACGTCGGCGACGACCAGCGGACCTACACCGGCACCGACCCCGACCTGGCGCGCCTCGTCGCGAAGGTGCTCGGACTCCAGCCGGAGTTCAAGAACGCCACCTGGCAGAACCTCTTCGTCGGCATCGACAACGGCACCATCGACACCGGGTTCTCGAACATCACGGTGACGGAGGAGCGCAAGCAGAAGTACGACTTCGCCTCCTACCGCCAGGACATCCTCGCGTTCGCCGTGCCCAAGAAGAGCACCTGGGAGTTCGACGGCGACTACGAGAAGCTCGCCGGGCTGACCGTCGCGACCGACCGCGGCACCAACCAGGAGAAGATCCTGCTGGAGTGGCAGCAGAAGCTCCAGGCGGAGGGCAAGACCCTCGACGTGAAGTACTACCCGGACTCCAACGCGGTGTTCCTCGCGCTCGCCTCCGGCAAGATCGACGCCTACTTCACGCCGAACCCGTCGGTCGCCTACCAGGAGACGCAGACCGCGAAGACCGCCAACCCCATCCGCACCGCCGGCACCTTCTCGGGCGCGGGCGAGACCGTGAAGGGCCTCATCGCCGCCACCTCGAAGAAGGGCAGCGGGCTCGCCGAGCCGGTCGCGGCGGCGCTGAACTACGTCATCGAGCACGGCCAGTACGCGAAGGTCCTGAAGGCCTACAACCTCGCGAACGAGTCCGTGCCGACCTCCGAGGTCAACCCCGCGGGGCTCCCGCTCAGCAACCAGTGACACCGCGCGGACGGCCCGGTCGCCCCGTGCGACGGGGCCGTCCGCAACAGGCCGTCATCTACCTGGCGACCGACCCCGCGAGGAGGGTAGAAACGAGCGATCATGTCGCGCATCTTCACGAGTAAATTCAACCCCGGCAAAGCCCGGTGGGAGCTGGTGGTCAGCCCCCGGGGCGACGTGTACGCCTTCCCGCTCACGCTGCCGATCGCGCAGCGCCAGGTGCTGGGAGGCCACAAGCGGTACCTGGTCGGCAAGGTCGAGCGCGGCACCGCCGCGTGGACGGCCGCCGGCCCCTCCGGGCTCGTCTACGGCACGACGTTCCCGTCCCTGCCGTCGGCCCTGGAGGCGATCGCCGACGAGGTCGACCTGGCGCCGGTCCCGTAACGCCCACCCGACGCGGCGCGGGGAACGGAGGATGGATCGGCCCCACCGGACCGGATCTCCTCCGTTCCCGGCGTTTCGGGTCCCTTCGCGACCCGATCTCCTCCCGTGGCCACGTCGTGGGCAACGGAGGAGATTTCGCACGACACGCCGGCCGCAGGCCGGTAACGGAGGGGAACCTGGGATTCTGTGCCCGGATCTCCTCCGTTGGCGACCGAGCGGCTCAGGCGGACTTGAGGAGGGCGTCCTCGAGGGCGACCCAGGGCAGCATGGCGCACTTGACGCGGGTGACGTACTTGGAGACGCCGGCGAGCGCGACGGCGTCGCCGAGCACCTCGTCGTCGCCCTCCAGGGCGCCCTTGGAGTGCATGAGCTCGCGGAAGGCGGCGACCGCCTCCGTCAGCTGCGTGCGGTCCACGTCGTGCACGAGGTCGCTCAGGAGGGACGCCGACGCGGTCGAGATCGAGCAGCCGTGGCCCTCCCAGCTGATCGCGGCGATGCGGCCGTCGGCGGTGGGATGCACGCCGACGGTGACCTCGTCGCCGCAGGTCGGGTTGAGCTGGTGCGAGCTCGCCGCGGCGTCGTCGCGCAGGCCGTAGCCGTGCTTCTCGCGCGCGTGATCGAGGATCACCTGCTGGTAGAGGTTCTGCAGATCGCTGGAGGTCATGCGGCCACTCCGAAGAAGGCGCGGGCGTCGGCGACGGCGGCGACGGCCGCGTCCACCTCGTCCGCGGTGTTGTACAGGTAGGTGCTGATGCGCGTGCTCGCGGTGGCGCCGAAACGGCGGTGCACGGGCTGCGCGCAGTGGTGGCCGACGCGCACGGCGATGCCGCGGTCGTCGAGGAACTGGCCGACGTCGTGCGAGTGGATGCCGTCGACGACGAAGCTGGCGAGGCCGACGCGCGGCGTTCCCGCGCCCGGACCGAGCACGCGCACGCCGGGGATCTCGTCGAGCGCCGCGAGCATGCGGCCGCCGAGCGCCTCCTCGTGCTCCGCGATGGCGGCCATCCCGACCGCGTCGAGGTAGTCGACCGCCGCGGCGAGCGCGACCGCCTGCGAGACGCGCTGCGTGCCCGCCTCGAAGCGCTGGGGCGCGGGGAGGTACTCGGCGGCCTCCAGGGTCACGGTCGTGATCATGGAGCCGCCGGTGAGGAAGGGCGGCAGGGCGTTCAGGAGGTCGGCGCGGCCGTAGAGGGCGCCGACACCGGTGGGTCCGAGCATCTTGTGGCCGGAGAAGACCGCGAAATCGACGTCGAGCGCGGCGACGTCGACGGGCAGGTGCGGGACGGACTGGCAGGCGTCGAGCACGACCAGCGCGCCGTGCTCGTGCGCGAGGGCGACCAGCTCGGCGACGGGGGCGATCGCGCCGAGCACGTTGGAGACGTGGGCGAACGCGACGACGCGGGTGCGCGGCCCGATCAGCTCCGCGGCCTGGTCGAGGCGCAGCGTGCCGTCGTCGTGGAGGCCGATGATGCGGAGGGTCGCGCCGGTGCGTGCGGCGAGCTCCTGCCACGGCACGAGGTTGGCGTGGTGCTCCGCCTCGGTGGCGACGATCTCGTCGCCGGGGCCGAGCCGGAAGCGCGCGGACTCCGCGCCTCCGCGGCCGAGGGAGGCGTTCGACATCCCGTACGCGATGAGGTTGAGCCCCTCGGTCGCGTTGGAGGTCCACACCAGCTCGTCGGGGCGCGCTCCGATGAAGCGCGCGACGCGTTCGCGGGCCTCCTCGAACAGCTCGGTGGCCTCGCCGGCGACGGTGTGGGCGCCGCGGTGCACCGCCGAGGTGTACGTCTCGGCGAAGGCGCGTTCGGCGTCGAGCACCTGGCGGGGCTTCTGGGAGGTGGCCCCGGAGTCGAGGTAGACGAAGGGGTGGCCGTTGACCTCGCGGGCGAGGATCGGGAAGTCCGCGCGCAGGCGGGCCGTGTCGAGGATGTCGGTGCGCATACGGTCCTCAACCATACAAGCGGCTCCTGCAATCCCGCCGTGCATTCTGCAACCCGCGTGACCCCGGATGACGGGGGTTACGCCGCGTGTCGGCGGCCCTTGCCCGCCCCGGGTGGGCCGCCGGTAGCGTCCTGCGGCATGAGCATCGCATCCGACATCGACACCACCGCCTTCACCGCAGCGTGGCGCGCCTGGCACGACGCACACGAGGCCGCGCGCGCCGACGCCCACGGCTTCCTCGCCATCACCTCCCTCCGCTGGCTGACGGCCGACCCGGAGCGGTTCGACGACGTGCCCGGCGCGTGGTCGACGGGCGAGGACGGCCCGGTCGTGGAGCTCGCCGAGGGCGAGGAGCTGATCGTCGACGGTGCCCCCGTCACCGGGCGCCACGCGTTCGGGCCGATCGCGGAGCGGGACCAGCGGATCGTCGCGTTCGGCGACGCGGTGGTGGAGGTCGCCCGTCGCGGCGGATCCGACATCGTGCGCCCGCGGCATCCCGACGCCCCCATCCGCTCCGCGTACGAGGGCACGCCGACCTATGCGCCCGACGAGCGCTGGGTGATCGCCGGCCGGTTCGAGCCGTTCGCCGAGCCGCAGGATGTCACGGTCGGCTCGGTGGCCGAGGGCCTGGAGCACGTGTACGCCGCACCGGGCGAGGTCGTCTTCGAGCACGACGGCGCCGAGCACCGGCTCACCGCTTTCGACGGCCGCACTCCCGGTTCCCTCCACGTGCTGTTCCTGGATGCCACGAGCGGCGTCACGACGTACGCCGCGAACCGTTCGCTCGCCGTCGCGGCTCCCGCGGCCGACGGCTCGGTCGTGCTCGACTTCACGCGCGCGGTCAACCTCCCGTGCGCCTACACCGACTTCGCGACCTGTCCGCTGCCGCCGGCCGGCAACCGCCTGCCGTTCGCCGTGACGGCCGGCGAGCGCATCCCGGTCGAGCGCGGCGGAGAGCGGGCCGACGCATGACCGGCTTCGTGCTGGGCGTCGAGCTCGACGGCGACGGCGCCCATCCCGCCGCCTGGCGGTCCTCGTCCCGCACCCCGCGGGAGCAGCTCTCGGGCGGCGCGGTCGCCGAGCGCGCGCAGCTCGCCGAGCGCGCGGGGTTCGCCTTCGCCACGTTCGACGACGCTCCCACGCCGCCGGAGCAGCCCGGCGGCCCGCAGGCGCGCCTCGACGCGGTGCTCCGTGCGGCCTACGCGGCGCCCCTGACCTCCGCGATCGGCCTCGTCCCGACCGTCCACGGCGTGTACGGCGAGCCGTTCCACGTCGGCACCCAGCTCGCCAGCCTCGACTACGCCGCGCACGGCCGGGGCGGCTGGCTGGTCGAGGCGGACTCCGACGCACGCGCCGCCGCCGTGTTCGGCCGTCCCGCCGTCTCCGCCTCCGTCGCGGCCGACCGTGCCGCCGACGCGGTGGAGGTCTCGCGCCGGCTGTGGCTGTCGTGGGAGGAGCGCGCGGTGATCGCGGATGTGCCGACCGGCCGCTATCTCGACCGCGACCGCGTGCACCACATCGACTTCGCCGGCGACGACTACCGCGTGACCGGGCCGTCGATCGTGCCCCGGCCTCCGCAGGGCCTGCTGCCGGTGCTGGGCCCCGCCGCCCTCGCCGATCGCATCGATCTCGACGTCGCCCTCTTCGACGTCGCCTCCACCGAACCGGGCGAGCTCGTCGCCGCGTCCGCCGCGCTCGCCTCGACGCTGCGCTCCCGCGGCGCGGCCCTCGCCGTGCTCGACCTGGAGGTCGCCCTCGACTCCGCTGGCGTGCCGGCCGCGACCCGCCTCGCGGAGCTCGACGCCCACTCCCCCTGGCCGCGCACGCGCGCCCGCTTCGCCGGGACCGCCTCCGCCCTGGTGGAGCTGCTCGTGGCGCTCGCCACGGTGGTGGACGGCGTCCGCCTCCACCCCGCCGTGCTCGACGTCGACCTGGAGGAGCTCGGCCGCGCGGTCGTCCCGGCGCTGCGCGAGCGCGTCCCCGTCGCGACGCCGCGGGCCGGCGACACCCTCCGCTCCACGCTCGGGCTCCCGGATGCTCCGGCCGGCCCGCTCACCGCCGATCGTCTCGAGGAGTCCGCATGACCGCCCCCACCGTCCTCCGCTTCGGCGTCTTCTTCCAGGGCGTCAACTTCAGCACCGTGTGGTCCGACCCGGCGAGCGGATCGCAGATCGACTTCGAGAGTTTCCGCCGGGTCGCGCAGACCGCCGAGCGCGGCCTGTTCTCGGCCTTCTTCCTCGGCGAGGGGCTGCGCCTGCGCGAGCACCTCGGGCAGCTGCACCAGCTCGACGTCGCGGGGCGCCCGGACGCGCAGACCCAGCTCGCCGCCCTGGCCGCGGTGACCAGCCGGATCGGGCTCGTCGCGACGCAGAACACGACCTACAACGACCCGTTCGACCTGGCGCACCGGCTGAACAGCCTCGACCTGCTCTCGGGAGGCCGTGCCGCCTGGAACATCGTCACGACCGACAACGCGTGGACGGGCGAGAACTTCCGGCGCGGCGGCTATCTCGACCACGCCGACCGCTACACCCACGCCGAGGCCGTCGTCGTCGCGGCGAAGGCCCTCTGGGACGCGTGGGACGACGAGATCGCCGGAACGCAGGACGCCGCGGCCTGGTCGCGGGCAGGGCGCGGCAGCGGCACGGCGGAGGTGCGTACCGGCCACTACACGGCGCAGACGGTCTCGCGCCTCCCGCGCAGCCCCCAGGGTCACCCGGTGCTGTTCCAGGCCGGCGACTCGCCCGACGGCCGGGACTTCGCGGCCCGTCAGGCCGACGTGATCTTCTCGGCGCACAGCGCCTTCGACGACGCAGCCGCCTTCGCCGACGACATCCGCCAGCGCACCCTGCGGGCGGGTCGTCCGGCCGACGATCTCAAGATCTTCCCGGGGCAGGAGTTCGTCATCGCGGACACCGACGCCGAGGCGGAGGAGAAGGCGCGCTGGCTGCGCCGCGCGCAGATCTCGTCGCAGACCGCGGTCGCCTTCATCGAGAACATCTGGGGCACGGATCTCTCGGCGCTCGACCCGGACGGCCCGCTCCCCGCGTTCGATCCAGTACAGGAGACGACCGGCGAGACCCGCGGGACGGCCTTCCGCGCCGCCCAGGCCAAGACCACGGCCGACGCCTGGCGCGCGCGGTCGGAGGCCGAGGGGCTCTCGATCAGGGAGCTGGTGATCGCGCTCAACTCGACCCGGGGCTTCGTCGGGAGCGCCGGCTCCGTCGCGGCGACCCTCCAGCGCTACGCCGACGCGGGAATCGTCGACGGGTTCAACATCACCCCGTGGCTGATCCCCTCCGGCCTGGACGACATCGTCGACCTGCTGGTGCCCGAGCTGCAGGAGCGCGGCATCTACCCGACCGAGTACGCCGGGACCACGCTGCGCGAGAACCTGGGTCTGCGGGAGCCGCTGACCCGGCGCGAGCAGGCCGCGCAGAGCGCCTGACGCGGCGCACGGCCCGGCCCGCCGCGGTGGCGCGCCGCTGGGTAGGCTGAGGGGATGGTCGAACGGACGAACGGCTCCCCCTGGTACTTCATCGGCGGCATCGCGCTGATCGTCGTCGGGCTGGCCGTGCCCCTGCTCGTCGACGCGGCCATCGGGCAGGTGCAGTGGCTCGTCCGCGGCGCGGGCGTGGTGGTGGCGATCGTCGGCGCGGTACTGCTCGGCTTCGGGATCCGCCGCCGGCGCGGGCGGTGACCCCCGTCCGCGGGTCGAACGGTCTAGACAGGGCGGCACGCCCAGCGTAGGTTCGGCCCGTGCGCCCTCGCTTGCCGGTCATCCTCACGACAGTCGCGGCCCTCGCCCTTCTGCCGCTCGTCGCTGCGACACCGGCCTCGGCCGCGACCACCGGGTTGTGGGCCGGCTGGACGGCCAACAGCCCGACGTCGTACTCCGTGCAGGTGGCGAACACGCCGGCGATGACGGCCGCGGTGACGACGGACTCCCGCGGAGGCAGCGGCGTCGGCGTCATCACGGGAGTCTCGAGCTGGCTCGCCCCGGGCACACCCGTCGGCGCGAAGTACGGTTCGAGCCAGGGCCGCCCCTACCTGAACCTGCGCCCCAAGGCCGACAACGCGGTGTCGCCGTCGACCACGACCTACTCGTTCGCCGAGCCGACGCCGACCTCCGGCTGGACCTTCGTGCTCGGCGACATCGACGCCGACAAGGTGCAGATCCGCGCCGTCGGCCCGGACGGCGTTGCCCTCACCGCCGCTCAGCTCGGCTACAACGGCGGCTTCAACTACTGCGCCGCGCCCGGCTCCGGCAGACCGAACTGCTCCGGATCCGCGTCCGACGTCCCGGCATGGGACGCGACGTCGCAGACGCTCACCGGCAACCAATTCGCGCAAGACACGGCCGGCGCCGCCGCCTGGTTCGAGCCCAACGCCCCCATCTCGTCGCTGACCTTCATCTACACGCAGCGCTCCGGCGTCCCCGTCTACCAGACCTGGTTCGCCTCCCTCGCCCGGGATGTCACCGGCACGGTCTCGACGACCGACGCCAGCAGCCCCGCCGGTGCGACCCTGACGCTCACCGACGCGAACGGCCGGGTCGTCGGAACGACCACGTCCGCCGCGAACGGCACGTATTCGTTCCCGGGCATCCAGGCGAGCGCGGGCTACACCGTGTCGATCACCCCGCCCGGTGGCTGGATCGCCGACTCGCCGCGTTCCCGGCCGGCCGACCTCTCCGCCACGGACGCCGTCGCCGACTTCTCGATGCACGTGATCGTGCCGGTGGCGGTGGAAGGCACGGTGCGCGACACCGGCGGCAACCCGGTCGCGGGCGCGACGGTCGAGCTCGCACCCGGGGTGACCACGGTCACCGGGCCGGACGGCACGTACCTGTTCGATCACGCCGACGTCGGCTCGTACACGGTGCAGGTCACCGGCGTCCCGTCGGGCTACACGGTCGTCACGCCCGCGCAGCCCGTCACCGTCCCGTCGGGATCGGAGACCCCCATCCTCGGCGTGGACTTCCAGGTGCGCGAGAACCCGAGTCTCGGCGGCACGGTCACCGACGCGGCCGGGCCGGTCGCCGGTGTCGTGATCACCGCGACCGGGCCGAGCGGCACCGTCAGCGCGGTCACCGGCGCGGACGGCACCTATACGCTCCCCCGCCTCGACGCCGGCTCCTACTCGGTGACCGTCACCGCGCCGGACGGCTACGTCATCAGCGGCCCGGCCGAGCGGGATGCGACCGTCGCGGCCGACGACGTCACCGGGGTCGACTTCGCCCTGGCGAAGACGGGATCGATCGCGGGCGTGGTCACCGCCGACACCGGCCCCGTCGCGGGCGCGACGGTCGTCATCAGCGGGCCCGACGCCCCGACGACCCTCACGACCGACGAGGACGGCGCCTACGACCTGGGCGGCCTCCCGCCGGGCGACTACACGATCACCCTCACCGTGCCGGACGGCTACACGGCCTCCGGCCCGCTGACCCAGACGGTGACGATCACGGACGCCGGGGACGCCCTCGCCGTGCCGGGCTTCGCGCTCACGGCCGTTCCCGCACCGCCGACACCGACTCCGGGCGACGGCACCGGCAGCGCGTCGCTGACGACCGGCGAGCTCGCGGACACCGGTTCGACCGGCGCCGCACCGCTGATCGCCCTCGCGACGCTGCTCACCCTCGGGGGTGCGGCGACCGTCGTCGCGAGCCGCCGCCGGGCACGCCCGCGCCGCGACTGACGGGGCGTCACTCCCAGATCGGCCGCGCCTCGTCCGCTGCGGCGCGGATGCGGCTGCCCGACAGCTGGTGCGTGCCCTCGGTCAGCCCGAACGCCGGCCACTCCCAGGCCAGCGTGAGCGGTCCCTCCGGCGGCAACGGCCAGAGCCACAGATCGCCCGAGAACACCTGTGTGTCGTCGCTGCCCCCACCGCCCCAGTTCGCCATGCCGAGCACGTGACGGTCGGGCTCGGTGAGCTCGCCGGGCAGCCACCAGGAGTCGCCGTCGGCGAGCAGGCGCTCCCCGTCGGCGAGCTCCAGGCCGAGCCGCAGGGCGCCGAGCGCCTGCTCCCCCGGCAGCCGCGGGCCGCCGACCCGGCGCACGAGAGCCGCCCAGGCGGCGTCGTCCTCATCGAGCCGCCGCAGCCTCCACTCGACCAGGAACAGCGCGCCGTCGGAGTAGGCGCGCACACCTGAGAGCAGCAGCGCCAGGTTCTCCGTCGTGCCGAGCACGGCCGTCTCGGGCAGCGCGTGCGGCAGCTCGTCGTCGGGCGGTCCGGACCAGCGCGGGGCACGGTATCGCTGCAGGTCACGGCTGTCCGCGGGTCGCTCCTCGCGCTCGGGGAAGAACCTCATCGACGCCCCCATCCGTCCGCCGCTCGGGTGCAGGGACGGACTGTGTGGGGATACCCTACCCGCGCCGGCGGCGTGCGGGAAGGTCGGTCGCCGACCGGCTCTGGCGGTGGTCCGGGGGGCTGTCTAGACTCGCCGGTGGACGCGCAGCGACGCCGGACGGCGCGCTCGCGCACCGCAGCCGAGAGGAGCACCCATGCCCACCGTCTCGTCAGCCGA
>NZ_MKVJ01000001.1:45223-47393 GCF_001898805.1 Leifsonia sp. 71-9 | reverse complement strand
CGCCTCCCGCGCAGGAGGTCGTTCGCGCGAGATCGCCGCCGCCCTCGCCGACCGCCTCACCGTCGTCGTCTACGACCGCCGCGGGCGCGGCGAGAGCGGCGACACCCTCCCGTTCGCGGTCGCTCGCGAGATCGAGGACATCGCCGCGCTGATCGACGCCGCCGGTGGATCCGCCGCCCTGGTCGGATTCTCCTCCGGCGGTGCGCTCGCCCTCACGGCGGCCGCGGCGCTCGGGCCGGAGACCGTGACCAGGCTCGCCGTCTACGAGCCCCCGTACGTGCCGGAGGAGGCACAGGCGCCCGCTGTGGAGTACACCGCCGCCCTCGGGGAGGCCCTGGCGCGGGACGATCGCGACACCGCCGTCGAGCTGTTCTTCCGCCGGGTGGGCGTGCCGGAGGATCAGCTCGCGTGGCTCCGGCAGTCGCCGCACTGGGCGGGGACGATGGCGCTCGCACCGACCCTGGCCTACGACGACGCGGCCCTCGGCGACTCGCTCATCCCGGACGAGGTCATCGCGGTGCTGCGCATCCCGGTGCTCGGGATCGCGGGAGGCGCGAGCCCGTCGTTCCTCCACTACGGTGCGCACGAGATCGCGGCGGGCGCATCGGACGGCCGCTACGTGGAGCTCGCTGACCAGACCCACGACGTCCAGCCGGAGTCGATCGCGCCGGTGCTCATGGAGTTCGTCACCGGTTCCGCCTGACGCCGCCGGGCGCGGGCGGCTCCTCCGCCCGCTCTGCCAGGATCGGAGCATGACGCACTACCGCGCCCGCCGCGCCACGACCGAGACGTACGAGCTGGCGGAGGGGCCCGTGTGGGACGCGCAGCGCGAGCGGCTCCTCTGGGTCGACATCCTCGCCGGGGCGGTGCTCACCGGGCGCCTCGACGACGACGGCATCACCGTGACCGGGAGCCGTGTGTTCGGCGAGCCCGTCGGCGCCGTGCTCCCCGCGCAGGACGGGCGACTGGCGGTCGTCGGCCGCGACCGCATCCTGCTCGCGGGCGGCGACGGCAGCGTCGAGCCGGGCGCACTCGTCGTGGCCGCCGGTGCGCCGAGCCGCACCAACGACGCCGCAGTCGACCCGGCCGGCCGCCTGCTGGTCGGCACTCATCCCTTCGGCGACGGCACCGGGCCGGAGCGGCTCGTGCAGATCGACGGCGAGCGCGTGCGCGTGCTCGACGACGACCTCCTGCTGTCGAACGGGCTGTGCTGGTCGCCGGAGGGCGGGACCCTCTACTCGGTCGACACCCTGACCGCGACGGTCTGGGCCCGGAGCTACGACGTCGCGACCGGCGCGACCGGGCCGCGCCGCGCTCACCTCACCTCGCAGGAGCTCGTCGGCGGGATGCCCGACGGTATGTGCGCCGACACCGAAGGGATGCTCTGGATCGCCTTCTGGGGCGCGGGCGAGGTGCGCCGCTTCGACGCCGCCGGTTCGGTGGTCGACACGGTGGCCGTGGACGCGCCGCACACGTCCAGCGTGGCCTTCGCCGGACCGGACCTCCGCACGCTTGTGATCACCACGGCCCGGGAGGGGCTCGACGCCGGGCAGCGCGCCGCCGCGCCCGCCTCCGGCGCCCTGTTCACGGTCGAGGTGGCGGCGCAGGGCCTCCCGCAGCCGGAGTACCGCGCGGGCTAGCGGCCCGGGTCAGCGCGTGGCGCGCCGCACCCGGCTGCGCTGCTCCCCGAGTCCCTCGATCGCGACGCGGACGGTGTCGCCCTCGACGAGGTACGGGAAGCGGCCCGAGAGCGCGACGCCCTCCGGAGTCCCGGTGTTGACGATGTCGCCGGGCTCGAGCACCAGATACTGGCTGAGGTCGCGGACGAGCGTCGCGACGCCGAAGATCAGGTCGGCCGTGCTGGAGTCCTGCCGCGGCACGTCGTCCACCCAGGAGGCCAGGCGCAGCCCCGTGTGGTCGACCTCGTCGGGCGTCACCAGCTCGGGTCCGAACGGGTTGAAGGTCTCGGCGCTCTTGCCCTTGGACCACTGGCCGCCGGAGACGTCGAGCTGCCAGGCGCGCTCCGAGACGTCGTCCGAGACGGCGAAGCCCGCGATGCAGGCGAGAGCCTCCTCGTCGGTCCGCAGGTAGCGGGCGCGACGGCCGATCACGACGGCGAGCTCCACCTCCCAGTCCACCTTCTCGGCACCGGGCGGGAGGAGGATGTCGT
>NZ_MKVJ01000001.1:0-45207 GCF_001898805.1 Leifsonia sp. 71-9 | reverse complement strand
ACCGGGGGTCCGATGCGCAGGGCATCGGCCCCCGGCCCGGCCTCGGTCAGTTCGCCCGCCGCGAGGGCGGCCGCGGTGCGCGCGACGCCGTCGGAGGCGAAGAATGCCGGGTCGATGTCCGGGGCGACGGGGTCGAGCTCGTAGAGCCGGCCGTCGGCGCGGACGAACGGACGTTCGGCCCCCGCGGGGCCGAGGCGCAGGAATCGCATCGGAGGTCCTCTCAGTCGGCCGCGGCGGCGACCCGGTTGACGATCGCCGGGACGGCGCGGCCGGCCCAGTGGTCGATGATGTTGTCGGCGGCGTGCAACGGCAGGTCGACGAGCGCCTCCGGCGAGTACCAGGCGGCGTGGGGGGTGAGCAGCACGCTGTCGATCGCGCGCAGCCGGCTCGACGCCGGCAGCGGCTCGTTCTCGAACACGTCGATCGCGGCGCCGGCCAGGCGGCCGGCCTCGAGCGCGCCGGCGAGCGCCTCCTCGTCGACGAGCGGTCCGCGGCAGGTGTTGACGATCACGGCGTTCGGCTTCATCGTCGCGATCGCGGCGCTGTCGACCAGGTGCCGTGTGGCGTCGGTGAGCGGCGCGTGGAGGGTGAGCACGTCCGCGCGCGCGACGGCCTCGGCCAGCGGGGCCGGTTCGAGACCGTCGGCCAGGATGTCGGCGTCGGGCACCATCGGGTCGGCGACGACGACGTGGAAGCCGAGGGCGGCGCAGCGGCGCGCGACGAGCGACCCGATCCGGCCGTACCCGACGACGGAGACCGTGGTCGCCGACGGGCGGAAGCCCATCGGGCGCGCATCCACGGCCGACCATTCCCCGGCGCGCACGGCGCGATCGTAGGAGACGAGCCCGCGGCCGAGGGCGAGGATCATGGCCAGCGTGTGGGTCGCCACCTCGTCGAGGCAGTAGGCGGGGGTGTTGGCCACGAGGATGCCGCGCTCGGTCGCCGCCGCGACGTCGATCATGTCGTAGCCGATCCCGAGCCGGCTGATGAAGCGCAGGTTCGGGAGACGGTCGAGCAACTCCCCCGTGATCGGCGCCCACTGCACGATGAGGGCGGAGGCGTCGGCCGCGGCGGCGACGATGTCGTCGGCCGACGGCGAGGCGGCTCGGCGCACCCGGAGGCCGGCGGCGGTGAGCGCGTCGTCGGCGGCGGTGCCGGGCAGATCGCAGTCGGTGATCACAACGAGATCGGAGGTCATGCCCAAAACGCTATAGCATCTAGCGTTTTCAGGCCAGTCCGCTCGCCGTCCGGCACGTTCTTGCTATAGCGTTTTCCCATGACTCTCCGACGCAGCCTCATCACCGGCGCCAGCTCCGGCATCGGATCCGCCACCGCCGTCGAACTCGCCTCCGCGGGCCACGCCGTCTGGCTCACCTTCACCTCCGGCGGTGCCGCCGCCGAGCGCGTCGCCGCGGAGTGCCGCGCCGCGGGAGCCGCCGAGGTCCGCGTCAGCCGGCTCGACCTCCGCTCCCCCGACTCCGTGTCCGCCCTCGTCGCCGAGGTCGCCGACGCCTGGGGCGAACTGCACGTGCTGATCAACAACGGCGGCGTGTGCCCCTACCGCCACTACGACGACATCGAGCTCGACGAGTGGGACTCCGTCATGGAGACGAACGTGCGCGGCACCTTCCTGCTCACCCGCGGGATGCTGCCGCTGCTGCGCGCCGCATCCGGCGACCGCAGCGTGGTCAACCTGTCGTCGATCGCGGGCCAGGTCGGCGCGCTCCAGACGGGCATGCACTACGCCGCCAGCAAGGGCGCACTGCTCGCCCTCACCCGCAGCTTCGCCCGGCATCTGGCGGCCGAGGGCATCCGGGTCAACGCGGTCACGCCCGGCCCCGTGACGAGCGCGATCACCGACCAGCTGACCCAGGAGGGGCACGACGCGCTCGAGTCCTCCATCCCGCTCGGACGGTTCGGCACGCCGGCCGACGTGGCCTGGACGATCGCGTCGCTGGCCTCGGAGCGCGCCGGGTTCGTCACCGGCGCCACCTACGACGTCAACGGCGGCGTCCGGATCGACTGACATCGTCGTCCGCGCCCATCCACTCGATCTCTTCAGGAGGATCCCCATGACCGCACTGGATGCGCTCCGCGTCGTCACCGAGCAGGTCGACGCGTTCAACGCCCACGACCTCGACGCCTTCGTCGCCACCTATGCCGAGGATGCCGTGGTGACCGGCGTCGGAGACGCTCCCCTGGCGGGGCGGGACGCCATCCGCGCCTTCTACGCCGACCGCCTCTCGTACCCCGGGCTCAGCTGCAGCGTCGCGACGCACGCGCTCTTCGGCGAGCGGTGGGTGGTCGCGCAGGAGTACGTGGTGCGCGACGGCGTGGCGACCGAGACGATCGCGACCTTCGACGTGCGCGACGGCCTGATCCGGCGCGCGTCGATGGTCAAGGCCTGAGCGTCGGGCCCGGCCGCGTCAGCGGCCGAGCCCGTACCGCTCGGCCAGCGCGGCGTCGGCTCCCGGGCGGCCGAAGGAGGCCGTCCAGGCGCCGTCCACCGCGATGGACTGGCCGCTGATGTAGGACGCCTCGTCGCCGAGCAGGTACGCCGTGAGCGACGCGACCTCGGCGACCGTGGCGATGCGGCGCAGCGGCGGACCCTCGGCGAGCCCGCGCTCCTCCGCCTCGGGGTCAGCGGCGTTCGCGATCTGGGCGTCGAGGTGCGGTGTGCGCACACCGCCCGGCGCGACCGTGTTCGCGCGGATGCCGAACGGGCCGTAGGTCACGGCGACGCTGCGGGTGAGCGCGTCGATGCCGCCCTTGGTGAACTCGTACGCCGCGTGGTCGACGAAGCTCGCGCGGCCGTGGATGGAGCCCACGTTCACGATCGCGCCTCCCGACGTCTGCCCGGTGAACGCCGTCACGGCGGCCGAGCAGCCCCACAGGTAGCCGAGGCCGTTGATCTCGACCACCCGCCGCACCTCCCGCTCGTCGAGGGCGTGCAGCGGCGTGCGGACGGTGATGCCGGCGTTGTTCACCCAGCCGGCGAGCGGGGCGAGCTCCATCGCCCGGTCGGCCGCCCGCGTGTGGATGTCCCGCTCGACGGAGTCGCCGCGGACGACCGCCGCGCAGATCCCCGCCTCGACGGTGTCGGAGGCGGAGCGCTCGACGCCGACGACGATCCAGCCGTCGGCGGTGAGCCGCTCGGCGATCCCGCGGCCGATGCCCTTGCCGCTCCCGGTGACGACGACGCTGCGCTGCTGCGCGGCACTGCTGCTCATGACGACCTCCCGAAATCGAACGTACCGGGCGCGAAGCCGAAGCCCAGCCCGGACCCGGCCGGCGGGGTCGCGAATCCGCCGGAGAACGACGGGCCTCCCGTGACGAGCACGGGCGACGGGTCGTACGGGTTCGGCCGCGGTCCGCGCGCGAACGTCTCGACCTGCACGCCGGGCAGGTGCACGCTGATCTCCGGGCCGATGTGGCACGAGACGGGGAGGCCGCGGTCGGCCGCCCAGGCGAGGAACGCCCGCGACGGGGTGATCCCGCCGAGGGCGACGACATCGAGTCGCGCCACGTCGATGCCTCCGCCCTCGGCGAGAGCCTGCAGGACGGTCGGGTCGGTGACCTCGTCGCCGACCGCGACCGTCAGTCCGGTCTCCCGGCGGATGCGCGCGCAGCCGGCGACGTCCTCCGGGAGCAAGGGATCCTCCAGCCAGGCGAGCCGCGGACTCCCCCAGTCGGCGAGCTCGTCCAGCGCCTCGTCGGCGTCACCCCAGCCGAAGCCGACGTCGACGACGAGCCCGCAGCCGGCCGGCAGCTCGCGGTCGAGCTCGGCGAGCAGGTCGCGCATGAGGGCGCGGTCGGGCGAGCGGGAGATCTTGACCTGCGGCCAGCCGTCCCGCGCCTGCCCGACGACCTCCTCGACGAGGCTCTCGACGGTGCGGCCGGGCGTCGGATAGGCCGCGACGAGCATGGTCGGCCGCGGCGCGTCACCGGAGCCCAGGAGGCTCCACACCGGTTCGCCGAGGAGCCGCGCGTGCAGATCCCACAGCGCGACATCCACGAGCCCCAGCGCGCGCCGGACCAGACCGACCCGGCCGACGATCGCGCTGCCGCGGAACGCCCGCTCCCAGAGCGCCTCCGGATCGAGGTCGCCCGCGAGCACGTGCGGGGCGATCAGTCGCTCGACAATCTCCGCCATCGGCGCCTCGCGGGTGAGCCCGTAGGCGATGCCGGTCTCGCCGTCCTGCTCGACCTGGACCGCAGCGAACTCCCGCCGCGTGACCGTCATCGCACCGAGCTGGAGCGGGGCGGGCAGGGGCAGCGCGGTCGTCGCGGTGCGCAGCTCCCGCGTCACGGCTTCGGGACCGACGCGAGCGGAACGCCGTAGTCGACCATGAAGCCGCCGTCGGCGTAGAGGGTCTGCCCGGCGAAGTAGCTCGCCTGGTCGGAGAGGAGGAACGACACCGTCGCGGCGATCTCGGCCGCCTGCGCGAGCCGCCCGGCCGGGATGCGGGCCAGGATGGTCTCCTCGCTCAGCGTCCCGGCCGCGACGCCCTGCCGGAAGACGCCCGTGTCGACGTACCCCGGCGCGACCGCGTTGACGCGCACGCCCCGCGCCGCCCACTCCGCGCCCGCCGTCGCGGTCAGTCCGATCACCGCCGCCTTGGTCGAGGCGTACGGCGCCCGGCCCGCCGAGCCGCGGGACGAGATCGACGAGATGTTGACGATCCGGCCGCCGCCGGCCGCCAGCATGTGCCGGCCGGCGACCTGGAGGCAGAGGAAGACGCCGTGCAGGTTGACGTCGACGACGGCCTTCCACTCGTCCCACGCGAGGTCCTCGATCGCGCGGTGGCGCTGGATGCCGGCGTTGTTGACGACCGCATCCAGCCTCCCGAACTCGGCGACGACGCCGCCGAACACGGCCTCGACGTCCGCCGGGTCCGTGACGTCGAGCCGACGGTGCACGATGCCGGCCTCCGATTCGGTCGCGGTCAGCCCCGGCACGAGGTCGGCGGCGACGACGCGGTAGCCGTCGGCCACCAGTCGCTTGCCGATCTCCCAGCCGATGCCGGCCGCGCCCCCGGTGACGAGGGCGACGGGCGCGCCGGGAGCGGCGGCGGATTCGGATGCGGATGCGGGCATGGGGGTTCCTTCCAGTGGTGCCGTGGTGCGGCGGTTCAGGCGGTGATTCAGACGGTGAGGTTGCCGGCGGTCACGACGCGCGCGGAGTCCGCAGGGAATCCGCTGCGCGTCACCGAGCTTTCCACGTTGACGGTGTGCAGCAGGGTCGACGACCCGCCGAACCCGCCGGACGTGAGCTCGAGCGCGCCGCCCTCGAAGCGGCAGCCGGTGGCGCGGTAGTGGTTCGTGCCGCCGGTGAGCGAGATGTGCTTGCCTCCGGCCTCCGAGCGGGCGAACGAGCTGTCGGCCAGCAGGAGGGTGAGGGGCTTGTCTCCGGCGCGCCCGATGGCCGTTCCGCCCGCGCCGGTGACGACGCTGCCCGCCGTCACCTCGATGGTCTGCTCCGCGGTCCCGGCCGCCTGCAGCGAGACGTCGTCGAGCCTCGTGCCGGTGAGGCGGGTGCGCGCCGAGGCCGTCTGCACCGCGTCCGACCCGGCCTTCGCCGTGAGCGTCGACCCGCGGAACGTGACCTCGCCCGCGCCCAGGATCTTCATGCCGCCGACGTTGTCGAGCGTCGTGTTCTCGAAGGTCACGGGCACCTTCACGCTCGCGTCGGTGAGGGTGCCCGGCGCGGCGAAGCCGAACCAGGAGTCGCGGATGACGGTCGGGCGAGTGGAGGCCGTCGACGACTGGGTGATCACCAGGGTGCTGTCGGCGGTGCAGCCGCGAAGCTGAGCGCCGTCGGCGTTGATCCACAGCATCCCGGACCCGGCCAGGCTGGGCTTGCCGATGACGCGCACGTCCTCGAGCGTCAGGTCGGTGATCCGCACCCGCGCGACGAACCACGAGCAGATGTGCTTGCGCACGGTGATGCGCTTGGCCGCCGAGCCCCACGCCGCACCGGAGTTGGCGAACGTCATCAGGCCCGAGTTGCCGGTGTAGGTGAGGTCGTGCTCGTACTGCCCGTGCGTCACGAACGGGCCCTCGTCGTCCCCGTCGCCGTGGCAGTTCTCGACCATCGAGTACGCGCTCGCGGTGAAGTCGTTGAGGTGCCGGGCGTTGGAGGTGTGGCAGTTGGCCACGTAGCCGTAGAGGCAGTAGATCTGCTGCGTCAGGTAGCCCGCGCCGCCGTAGGTGACGGACGTCGGGTTCGAGAGCGTGCAGCCGATCGTGGAGTAGAAGGTGTTCCAGCGCCGCATGATCAGCGGCCAGAAGGTCAGCGAGCCGACGATGTTCTCCACGTCGCAGCGCACCGCGAACTCGAACGCGATCGGGTGCGACCCGGTGTACTGGTCGGTGCCCTTGCCGCGGAACACGAGGTTGGCGATGCGGATGCCCTCGACGGGCTTCACGCGCGTCCAGGTGATCGTGCGGCCCTTCGCCAGCGGCCAGCCGTTCTTGTAGTCGACGCGGATGTGCGTGCCGTCGACGATCTGCGTCACCTGCACGAGCTTCTGCAGCTCCCGCTCCCAGCGACCGCTGAGCGCGTTCACCTCGGCCGTGTACCAGGAGTCGACCGCGAACCAGGAGGAGTCCGCCACCTCGAAGATGTCGCCGAGGTCCGGGATGGCCGCCGACAGCGTCGCGGTCTGCGTCTCGGACGAGAGGACGCCTTGGAAGAACATCACGGCGGCGAACGGGTCGTCGGTGCCGGCGTTCTCGATGCCCTCCGTCGTCATGAGGTGGCCGCCGAAGTCGAGCTCGAGGTGCGAGCGGACCAGCTTGTGGCGCTTCACGAAGTTGAGGTCGGTGTGCCCCTCGATGCGGGCGATGGAGGTGTCGGCGACCATGGCCTCCAGCGCAGCGTCGGCCGGAGAGTCCGGACCCATGATCCCGAATTGGCGGAACTCGACGGTGCCCTGGTGCACGAGCATCCACACGGTGCCGTTCTTGCCGGCCAGCACGGTCCCGCCGTTGGGCGTCGAGCCCTGGCCGGACGCGCCCCGGTAGATCAGGCCGCCGACGTCGCCGGGCTGGTGGTAGCCGGAGGCGATGGCGATCTCGCCGTCCTTGGCCTTGACCTTCGCGAGGTCCGCCACGAGGCGCACCTGGCGGAGCGAGCCGGAGGCCGCGGCGGTCGCGGGCACGGCAGCGGCCGTGGCGGCGTCGGCCGGGCCCAGGCCGCCGACCGCGGTGACGCCTCCGATGGCGGCGGCCCCCAGGCCGACGAGGAGGCCGCGGCGGGTGCCGGAGCGGGGCGCGTCCGGAACGGGAGCCGCGTCGGAGCGACGGCCGCGGCGGGTGCCGGTGGGTGGAACCGAGGAGCTGGTCATGGAGCAGGGTCCTTTCGGTCAGTCGGCGACGACGACGTCGCCGACGAGGATGCGGTTCGTCGGTTCGGGTAGGGTCCGCTCGACGCGGCGCTCGGTGGCGCCGTCGTAGAGCAGGGTCGAGCCGGAGCCGAACCCCGCCGCCGGGAGTCTCAGGGCGCCGCCGGTGAGCTCGGCGCCCGTGAGGCGGAGGTGGTTCGTCCCGCGCTCGATCGCGAGGTGCGGCGTCCCGGCGGGCGCGTCGGACGCGATCCCGTCGATCCGCCAGGAGACCGTGCCGGTGCCGTCGCCGCGGGCGATGGTCGGCGCGGACGTGCGGGTGGTCGAGAACCGGGTGCCCGCGATGGTCACCCGCTGGTCGCGCGCGGCCGTCGCGACGAGGGCGACGCCGTCCACACTCCCGCCCTGCACGGTCAGCTCGGCGCTGGCGACCTGGAACGGGTCGCCAGCGGCCGGACCGCTCAGCGCGCAGTCGACGAACCGGAGGGCTCCGGCTCCGCGTGCCACGGTGCCGTCGACGCCGTCGATGCGGCAGCCCGAGAACGTGACCGGCGCCGTCACCGGGGTCTGCACGAGCACCTGCCCCTTCGGCAGCGAGAACGTGCATCCCTCGATCAGGGTCGGCCGGTTCGACCGGGAGCTGCGCTGCCCGACCGCGAAGAGCCCGGCCGTGCAGCCCCGCAGCTGGGCCCCGTCGGCGTTGATCGTCAGCGTCGCCTGCGGGTCGAAAGTGCTGCGCGGGAGCACGCGCACGTTCTCCAGGGTCAGGTCGGTGATCTTCGTGCTCGCCACGAACCACGAGCAGGTGTGGTCGCGCACCGTGATCCGCTTGGCGCTCGTCCCCCACTGCGCGCCGGAGTTGGCGATGTCCATCAGCCCCGAGTTGCCGACGAAGGTGAGGTCGTGCTCGTACTGGCCGTGGGTCGTGAACGGGTTGCCGCCCTGGTCGTCCCCGTCTCCGTGGCAGTTCTCGACCAGGCAGTAGGCGCTCGCCGTCAGGTCGTTGAGGTGGCGCGCGTTGGAGCTGCGGCAGTCGCGCACGGTGCCGTACAGGCAGTAGATCTGCTGGGTGAGGTAGCCCGCGCCGCCGTAGAAGACCGTCGGCGGGTTCTCGAGCGAGCAGCGCTCGGTGACGAAATGGCTGTTCCACCGGCGCATGATCACGGGCCACCAGGTCTGCGACGCGTGGATGTCGGCGACGTCGCAGTGGACGGCGTACTCGAACGCGACGGGATGCGACCCGGTGAGCTCGCGGGGATCGGGGAACGACCCGTCGGTCGGCCCGTCGAAGGGGCCGGCGCCGACGAACCGCATGCCGTGGATGCGCACCCGCTCGACCGGCGCCACCCCGCGCCAGCGCAGCCGGCGCCCCTTCTCCAGCGTCCAGCCGTTGAGGTAGTCCACCCGCACGTGCGTCGCGTCGATCCGCTGGGTGACGCGCACGAAGCGCTGGAGCTCGCGCTCGTCCGCCCCGCCTCCCGCGACCTCGTCGGACTGGAGCGCCCACCACGAGTCGAGCGGGAGTGCGTTCGCGTCGGGCACCGCCACGGCGTCGGTCAGCTCGGCCCACGCCTCCGGGAGCGCGTACTCGATGGTCGCCCCGGTCGGCTTCCCCGTGAAGTACAGCACGGCGCCGAACGGGTTGTCGTGGGTGTTCGGCTCGATGCCGTCGGTGGTGACGAGGTGACCGCCGAAGTCGAGCTCGATCCCGGAGCGGCCGGAGGTGTGCCGCCGGACGAAGTGGAGGTCGGTGCGCGCCTCGATGCGCTGCACGGCGGGGTCGGCGAGCAGCGCGTCGAGCGCGTCGTCGGCGGGGGTGTCCGCGCCGAGCACTCCGAAGACGCGGAAGTCGACCGTGCCGTCGTGCAGCAGCCGCCACACGCTCCCGTTGCGGCCGGCGACGATCGTGCCGCCGTTCGGCCGCGCGTCGGAGCGCTGCGCACCGACGTACAGCAGCGTCCCGGCGTCACCGGGTGCGCGGTAGCCGGACGCGATCGCGAGCTGGCCGGTCTGCGCCTTCTCCCGGCCGAGGTCTGCGACGGTGCGGACGACCTTCGGCGATGCCGCGCCGCCGGCGGAGGCGGTCGACGTCGCGGCCGCGGGCTCGGCGGGCGCCTGCGACAGCATCCCGGCGCCGCCCAGCGCCACCGCGCCGAGCCCGACGAGCAGCCCGCGACGCGTACCGTCGGTCATCGCTCCCCCTCCACGAGATCCTGGAGGGTCGCTGCCACCGCGGACGTCAGCCGGTCGAGACCGCCCGGTGCGAGCGGGGTCTGCCAGGCCTGGTAGGCGCCGCGACGGTAGGCCTCATCGGTCGGCAGGTAGACGAAGCCCGGACCGTTCGCGAGATTGAGCACGACGACGGGGTGATCCCCGGCCGCGGCCCGCACGCCCGTCTGGAACGCCGAGTACGCCTCCCCCGGATGCCCGACGAGCAATGCGTCGCCGAGCCGCCAGGCCCAGAACGGATGCTGCACGGTCGGGCCGTCGATGTAGCCGTCGCGGAGGTTGCGTGCGCGGCCGAGGCGCTCCTCGCGGCTGCGCGGGTCGATGTCCGCCCAGCGCCGCGCGAGCTCGTCGAGGGTCGGCAGCTCGTTCAGCTCCAGCTCGACCTCCGCCCGTGCGGCGGCGATGGTCGTCGCGGGTTCCTGCGCGGTCTCGGTCCACATCCCGAGCGGCGCGCCGGACTCGATCACATTGCTCAGCTCGAGCTCGGCGGCGGGCGCGGGAAGCAGGGCGAGGGCGGCGAGCACGGCATGGCCAAGCGCGCGCCCGTGCCGGTCCGCGATGCCCGTCTCGCCCGTGTACTGCTGGCGCGGAGCCAGCTCGCCCGACGCTCCCTGCAGGAAGAGCACCGGCGCTCCGGTCTCCGCCTCCACGAGTTCGCGCATCGCGCCGACGTAGTCCGGCGACACGAGACGGTTCTGCCAGGCCAGGGTCGTGGGATGGCAGGCGTAGTTGACGAGGGTGGCCAGCGGTCGTCCGGACGCGTCCGTGATCCGTCCGACGATCACCGTGTCGTCGGCCGGCGCCGCGTCGGGGTTGTAGCCGACCAGGGCGCGGCCGTCGATGTCGAGCTCGCGGTCGGCGGCGAGGGCGCAGCGGCCCGTCGTCCAGTCGACGTGGCCCGGCGCGCGGGCGTCGAGGGCCTCGCGAGCCGCGGCGGCGATGCCGTCGGCGAGCGCATCGAGATAGCCGGGGATCAGCTCGCCACCGGGCAGGCCGGCGTCGGCGCTGCAGAGCACGGCTCCGGCATGCGTGTGCGAGAGCGCGATGATCAGGCGCTCCTCGTTCAGCCCGAGGGCGTCGAGCACCCGGCCGCGCACGGAGCGCTCGTCGTCCACGCGTCGCCACCACGTGCCGTCCACCGCGACCAGCACGAGCGGCTCGTCGCCGCCGAGCGCGAGGGCCGTCGCGGTGAACGGCCGGTGCGCGCCCTCGGAGCGCTCCCAGTCGGCCGGTCCCCAGTTCTTCGCCCGGATGCCCGTCGGCGGTGTGACGTCCCGCCGGGCGACGCCCACGGGGGCGTCGGTGCGCGGGACGGCGAGGCGTGCGCCCAGCTCGGTCATGCGTGCTCCGTTCGATCGATGGCGGGTGAGGCGGCGGCGCCGGTCACAGGTAGTCCCCGGTCCAGTGGAAGGCGCGGGGATGGTCGAGGGTCTCCCGCACGACGGCGGCGTCGGCGTCGAGCGGGTGGAACATGCCGGTGTCGTCGGGCGCGGGCACGGCATCGGCGACGAGCCGGGCGACGAGATCGTCGTACGGCTCGCCGGAGGGCACCTCGATGGACACCGTCGCGGCTCCCGAGCGGAGGAGCTCCTCGCGGATCACGTGGCCCAGAGCCGCGAGCGCCGTTCGGTCCCCCGCCGCCTCCAGCAGCGCCGGCTCGTCGCCGACCCGCGTGACCGCGTACGCCGCCGGGGTGCCGTTCGCCCCGTCGAGCACGTGGATGCGGCAGTCCGCGTACCAGGACAGCGTGCGGCGCCAGCCGAGCGCGTCGCGGACGGCGGTCAGGGGCCGGTCCGCGTCGCGGTCGTGCAGGGCGGCGATGCCGGGAGCGGCGAGCAGTTCCGCTCCCCCCGCGCGCAGCCGGGCGGGTCGTCCCGCTGCCTCCGTGTTCGTGAGCAGGGCGCCGACGCGGCGTCGTCGCTGGCCGAACGGCTCGTAGCCGCTCGGCGCGTAGACGCCGGGGGTGCCGGTGAACAGCAGAGACCAGTCGTAGCCGGCGCGGCGCCCGAACGCGACCGACTCGTCCGTGAGAGCGCGCGCGATCCCGCGTCCACGGGCGCGCACGGCCACACCGACGTTGGCCAGGCCGAGCACGGGGGCGATCCGGCCGTTCGCGCTGCGCCTCCGTTGGTCGACGAGGGAGACCGCGCCGAGCACGTCATCGCCGTCGACGGCGACCAGGGTCCAGGAGCGGCGGTTCGGGTCGAGGCGCCAGCGCGGGACCATGTCGGGCTCGCCGAAGGCCTCGTCCCAGACGGCCAGGATGCCCGACTCGTCGGCGGCCGTCGCGACGCGGATCTCCGTCATGCGGCCTCCCCCGTCCCGCGGGCGCGCGCCGCCGCGGCGAGCAGCACCCGGTAGCCGGCCGAGGTCCGGTGCCACGGAACGGGTGCCGGCCCAGCGGTGGCGAAGCGGATCAGGGCGTCGGCGAGCCCCGCGTAGCCGAGGTCGTCGCCGTCGCCGAGCGCCAGCTCGTGCAGGCCGTCGTCGGCCACGACGCGGACCGCGTAGCGATCCGGTCCGGGGACGCCGCTGACCGTGGCGGTCACGGGGACGCCGCCGGCCGTGACCGCACGAACGACGGCGACGGCCTCCGACCGGGTCGGGAGGTCACCGGCCGCGGCATGGGCGTCGACCAGCGTCGCTCCCGCGAGCGCGGCACCCTCCGACGCCGGGAGCACCGCGTCGACGAGGTCCACCGCGTGGACGCCGATCGAGACCAGGGTGCCGCCGCCGCTCGCCGGATCGTCCTGCCAGGCGCGCTCGGGCACGAGGAAGCCGGCGATGTCGTGCTGGGCGACCACCTCCACCGCCCGCACCCGGCTCCCTGCGAGGCCGGCTGCGAAGGACACGACCGCCGGCGCGAAACGCAGCACGGACGATGACGCGACGCGCGCGCCGGACGCCGCTGCCGCGTCGAACGTCGTCAGCGCATCCGCAGAGGCGGCGACGGTCTTGTTGAAGAAGACGGGGACCCCCGCTGCGGAACAGGCCGCCATCACCGCTGGGGCGCGCGGCGTCCGGGGCGTGGCGACGACGAGATCGGGGCGGTCGGCGAGCAGGCGGTCGAGCGTGTCGTGCTCGGTCGCCCCGAACCGCGTCGCGAAGTCGCGGCGCCGGTCGGCGTCGTCCGCTTCCCACACGCCGGTCACCGCGGCGCCCCGCGCGATCAGATTCGCCGCGTCCGCGAACGGATGGGAGTGCGCCGCGCCCGCGAACGCCACCGTCGGCCCGCTCACGCCATCCGCTCCAGGTCCTGCTCGGTGACCGCGTGCTCGAGGGCACGGCCGGCGGCGTGCCGCTCGACCTCGCCGACCACCGTCGCACCCTGGCGCAGTCGGCCCTCCCGGGTCCCGGCGGCCTTGTGCGGCACGAGCAGCGCGTTGGGGAGCGCGCGGAAGGGGCTGTCGACGGGCAGCGGTTCGTCGTCGAAGACGTCGATCGCGGCGTCGAGACGACCGCTGCGCAGCTCGCCGAGCAGCGCCGCCTCGTCGACCAGCCACGAGCGCGCCGTGTTGACGAGGCCCGCGCCGTCGGGCATCAGGGCGAGCTCGTGCGCGCCGATCATGCGGTGGGTCTCGGGGAGGCTCGGGGCGTGCAGCGCGACGATGCGGCTGCTCGCGAGCAGCGTGTCGAGCGTCACCGGCTCTGCGCCGAGCGCCAGCGCCTCGTCGGCGTCGATCGTCGGGTCCGCGAGCAGCGGGCGTGCCCCGAGCGCGCTCAGCAGGGCCAGGTACGCGCGGCCGGTGCGGGAGGCGCCCACGACGCCGATCGGCGCGTCGAGCAGCTCATGCTGCACAGGCGCGCTCTCCGCCGCCTCCCACTCGGCCCCGGCGTGCAGCGCGTGGTCGAAGTGCGGGAGGCGGTGGAGCAGGGCGAGCGTGAACGCGAGCGACACCTCGGCGACCGACCGCGCCATCGCCGCGCCCGCCTGCGTGACGAGCACACCGCGCGCGAACAGCTCCGGGGTCGCGAACGGCCGGATGCTCGCGCCGCAGTGCGCCACGACCTCCAGCCTCGGCAGCCGGTCCAGGATGCCCGCGTCGAGCGGCGGGACGCCCCACGCGACCACGAGAACGCGCACGGCCGCGAGGTCGAGCTGCGCGAGGGCGTCCCCGAGGGATTCGGCCAGGGCCAGGTCTCCCCCGAGGCGCGCAGCCGCGTCCGCGAGCCGCTGCTCGTCGCCGTCGGCGAAGAACTGCGGGCGCAACGCGGCGGGGACCGCGACGAGCACGACGGGAGCGGTCATCAGCGCAGCCACTCGTCCCGGTGCTCGGCGATGAACGCGTCGTCGCTGAGCCGCGGGTAGGCCAGGCGCACCCGCTCGATCTCCTCCGCCTGCCCGGGCGAGAGCGTCTCCCCCGGGTCCAGGCACCAGATGCCCTCCAGGAGCCCCTGCTGGCGAAGCACTTCGTGGACGCCGGCGATGACGCCCGCGAACCCGTTGGCGGGGTCGAAGACCGCCGCGTTCAGGTCGGTCAGATCGGCGGCGAGGTCGGCGAGTTCCAGGGCCGCCGCGCCGTCGCCCTCCTGCGCCCGCTTGGCGAGGGCGAGAACGCCGGTCGCCGCCTGCGTGCCCACGGCCCACTGGCCGAGCAGGCCGCCGCGGAAGCGCAGCTCCCGCGTGCCGGTCGCGGTTCGCACCCGGTGCACGGCGGTCAGGTCGGCGACGATCGCGTCGTCGTTGCCGGTGTAGAGCGCGACATCGGCAGCGCGGTCGGACTCCCCCACCCCGCGGACGAGCTCGATCGTGCGGTACCGATCGAACGGCGCCGCCTTCACGGCGACCACGGCGGGGAGGTCGGCGAACCGCCGCCAGAAGCCGCGCGACAGCACCGGACCGCCGATCGCCTCCTGCAGGTAGAAGCCGATCACCGGCAGCACCTCGCCCACCGCGCGGGCGCGCTCGATCAGCGCGTCCTCCGTCGCCCCGGCCAGGCGCGGGCTCAGCAGCACGGCGTCGTAGCCGAGCCGGGCGGCGAGCTCGGCCTCGGCGACCGCCTGGACGGTGGGTCGGACGACGCCCGCGATGCGGACCAGGTCGCGGTCCGCCTCGCGGTCGAGCACATCGGCGGTCAGCGCGAGCACGGGCTCGAGGAGGCCGCGCTCCGGCTCGTGGATCTCGAACTGCGTCGTGTGCACCGCGATGGCGATCCCGCCCGCGCCCGCCGCCAGGTAGTAGCGGGTCAGGGCGCGCTGGCGGCGCTCGTCGAGCCTGCGCTCCGCCGTGAGGGCGAGGGGATGCGCCGGGACGACGAGGCCCTCGGCGAGGAGTTCCGCGCCCATCAGAACTTCCCGTCCCGCACGGCCCACTTGGTCGGCTTGCCCGACGTGGGCAGCCCCTCCCGAAGCCAGTCCGCTTGCCACTCGATCAGCGTCCCGGCGGGCACCGTCGGGTAGCCGAACAGCTCGAAGCAGCGCCCGGCGTTGTTGAGCAGCGCCGACGGCGCGGGCTCTCCCACGAAGGAGACCTCGCGGTCGAACAGCGCGCCGAACCGGTCCGCGATGCCGCGGACGCTCAGCAGCTCGGGGCCGGTCAGGTTGACGGTGAAGACGGCGTCGCTGGCGTGCCCGAGCGACCGCAGCACGACCTCGTTCGCATAGCCCTGCCACACGACGTTCACGGCGCCGGTGGTCAGATCGACCGGCGCCCCCGACAGCACGGTCGACCCGATGTCGGCGAGCACGCCGTAGCGCAGGTCGACGGCGTAGTTGAGGCGCACGATCGACACCCGGGTCCCGCGCGTCACGGCGCCGAACTCGAAGACGCGCTCGCGCCCCAGGCACGACATCGCGTACTCGCCGACGGGTCCCGGCACGTCCGACTCCACCGAGCCGCCCGAGCCTGGCGCGACGAAGGGGTAGACGTTGCCCGTGGACATCGCCGTGATGGCGCTGTCGCGGTAACGCCGCGCGACGCGGTCGGGCAGCGCGGCGTTGACCTCCCATGCCCACGAGGCGTTGGTGGCCGCGCCGAACTTCGCGCCCACCATGAACACCACGTTCGGCGCATCCGGCAGCTCCGCCAGGTCGCGGTCGGAGAGCAGGTCGAAGGGCACGACCTCCACCCGCTCCGCCTCGAGCCGGCGGCGCGCCTCGTCGCTCGAGAACCGCGAGACCGCGTAGACCGCGTCGGAGCCGCGCCCGGCCTCGTCGAGCGCCCGGCGCGCGAGCACCGACAGGCTCGGGCCCATCTTGCCGCCGGCGCCGAGCACGACCAGGTCGCCGCTCGACGTCGCGAGGTCGGCCACCAGGGCCGCGCTCGGCGTGGCCAGCGCTTCTTCGAGCTCGTTCTCACTGCTGAACATGTCTGCCTTTCGCTTCGGTCGGGGCGGGCGTCAGCCCTTGATCCCCGCGGAGGTGACGCCTTCCTGCACGTAGCGCTGGGCCACGACGTAGGCGAAGAAGATCGGGACGAGCGCGACGACCGAGCCGGCCAGCATCACGCTCAGCGGCACGTTCTGCTGCTGGAGCGACGCGATGCCGACGGTCAGCGTCCACATGTCGGAGCTCTTGGCCATGATCAACGGCCAGAGGAAGTCGTTCCAGTGCCACAGGAAGATGAAGATGCCGAGCGTCGCCAGCACCGGCTTGCACAGGGGCAGGACGATCGTCAGGAAGATGCGGAACTCCCCCGCGCCGTCGATCCGTGCCGCCTCGAACAGGTCGTCGGGCAGCCCCTCGATGAACTGCCGCATCAGGAACACGGCCTGCGCGTTCGCCAGCGTCGGGAGGATGAGCCCCCAGTAGGTGTCGACGCCGCCGAGCTTCGCCAGCACGATGAAGGTCGGGATGAGCGTCACATGGAAGGGCACCATCACCATGGCGAGGAACGACCAGAACATCGTCTCCTTGCCGCGGAACCGCTTCTTGGCGAACGCGTACCCGGCCATCGCCGACAGCAGCAGCACCGCCACCACGCTGACGATCGCGTAGATCAGCGTGTTGCCGAGCCACACCAGCAGGTTCTGCCCGCCGAGCACCTGCTCGTAGGACGCCGTGGACAGGTTCCACGGCAGCAGGCTCTGCGGGAACTGGACGGCGAGGCCCGGCTTCAGGCTGAGCACCACCATCGCGTAGAACGGGAAGAAGCACAGGACGGCGGCGATCGACAGCCAGATGTAGCGGACGACGAGTCCGCCGCGCGTCGGCTCGAGGGCCCGGAAGGAGCGGGCGCGCTTGAGGCGCGGGGTCGCGGTGGTCACTTCTGCCTCCCGATGACGCGGCGCTGGATGAGCGCGACGACGAGTGTCATGACGAAGAGGGCGACGCCGATCGCGGCGGCGTACCCGTAGTCGGTGTACTTGAAGCCCTGGTCGTAGAGCATGTAGACGAGCGAGTAGCTGGCGTGCGCCGGACCGCCCTGCGTCATCACGTAGACGAGGTCGAAGACCTGGAACGACGCCGTCGTCTCGATCACTGCCAGGAAGAACAGGGTGGGCTTCAGGCGCGGCAGCACGATGTAGCGGAAGCGGTTCCACGCTCCGGCGCCGTCCATCAGGGCGGCCTCCTCGTGCTCGCGCGGCACGTCCTGCAGCGCGGCGATCACGATGAGCATCCCGTAGCCGAACCGCGACCACACGCCGACGATCACGAGGGCGGGGATGACGAGCACGGTCGAGTTGAGCCAGGAACCGCCGAGCCCGAGCGGGGCCATGATCGCCGACCACGGGCCGTCGGTCGAGAAGATCCACTTGAAGATGGCGCCAGCCAGCACGAGGGAGGTGATCACCGGGAGGAAGAACACGGAACGGAAGAAGCGCGAGCCGCGGAACGCACGGCGCACGCCGAGCGCCATCGCGACCGAGAGCGCGAGCGAGATCGGCACGGCCAGGACCGAATAGGCCAGGGTCACGCCGAACGCCTGCCAGAACGTCGGGTCGGCGAGCATCCGCTCGAAGTTCTTCAGACCCTCCCAGTCGAGCTCGCCCGAGATGTCGTAGTCGAAGAAGCTCAGGCCGACGCCGGCGATCGCCGGGCCGAACCGGAAGGCCAGGAACAGCAGGAACGCGGGCAGCACGAAGAGCAGCGCGATCCGCGCCTCCCGGCGGGCCAGGACGCGCTTGGTCAGCCCGGGCGGGCGGCCGTCGCGGCGGTCGCCGTCCGGTCGTCCGCCGACCGCCGGCGGCCGTGGCTGGGTGGGGGTGGTGGTCACGGGGGCGTCTCCTCGGGTCCCGGGACCGGCCGGGGCGCGCGAGGCGCCCCGGCCGGTCCCGTCTGTCACTTGATGAGCGGCTGAGCGGCGGCGGCCGCGTCCTTCAGCGCCTGCTCCGGCGTCTTCGTGCCGAGCAGGGCCGCCTGGATCTCCGGTGCGAGCACGCCCATGACGGCGCGGGCGCTCGGCTGCAGCTCGCCGACCTTGCTGGTCGGGATGGTCTTCTCGATCGCGCTCTGGATCGGGTCGTCGGCGTACAGCTCGCCGGTCGACTTCAGCGGGGAGAAGAAGTTGGACGCGAGGTCGAACTTCTTCGAGTTCTCGGCGTCCGTGGCGAACGCGGCGAACTCGCCGGCGGCCTCCTTGTCCTTGGCGCCCTTCAGCATGGCCAGCGAGCCGACCGTGCCGTAGGAGACCTGCTTCTCGTCGGTCAGCGGCGGGAGGATCTTGATGGCGTCCTCGCCCCAGAACGACGTGACGTCGCTCGGGCCCGACTGCCAGGTGCACGCCACGTTGTTCGTCGCGAGCGCCGTCTGCTCGAGGGCCGGCATCGTCGAGATGAGGTCCTTCTCGATATAGCCCTTGGCCGCGAAGTCGGAGATCAGGCTCAGCGCCTTCGTGCCGGCCGTGCTGTCGAAGGCGACCTTGCTGCCGTCCTTGTTGTAGACGGAGCCGCCGGCCTGCCAGAGCAGCGGGTAGAAGGTCATGTTGAGCGTCACGTCCGGCGAGCCGAAGTACTGCGTGACGTAGATGCCCTTCTCCTTGAACGTCGGGGCCAGCTTCTCCAGGTCGTCCCAGGTCTTCGGGTAGTCGGTGACGCCCGCGGCCTCGAACGCCTTCGCGTCGCACATGAGCGCGTTCGCGCTGGTGAGGATCGGCGCCGCCATCAGCTTGCCGTCGATGGTGACCGACTCGGCGACGTTGTCGAGGATGTCCTTCTTCTGCGCGCTCGGCAGGTAGGAGTCCATCGGCTCGATCGACTTCTGGTAGGTGCTGAGCTGGTCCGGGATCAGGTAGACGAGGTCCGGGCCCTTGCCGGCCGCGATCGCGGTCGAGAGGGACTCGTCGCGGTTGGCCCAGGGGTAGATCTCGTACTTGACGGTGATGTCCTTGTGCTCGGCCTCGAAGGCCTTCACCGTCTCGTCCCAGAAGCCCTTGTGCTTCGCCTCGTCGGCGATCACCGGGTAGATCCACATGGTGACGGTCTTCTTCGATCCGTCCGAGCCGCCGGAGCTGCCGCTGCAGCCGGCCAGCGCGAGCGCCGCCGTGGCTGCCACGGCGGCCGCCGTGATCGTCTTCGTGTACCGCATGCTGCTCCTTCGTGCGTGGTGGGGGTTCGCGGCGGGTGCCGCAGGATGGAGTGGTGCTGTCAGTAGCGCGGGACCGCCTCGACCGTCCCGGCGTGCCGCGAGCGCTCGGCCGCGAACACCGCCAGGTGGCTGTCGAGGGACTCGCGCGGACCGGACCGGATGAGGTCCGGGTCGCCGGCGGCGACGGCCGCGACGAAGGCGCTCATCACGCCGCCGTCCCCGCCGCCGTGGTCGCCTCCGGCGTTCGCCGCCCCGGTCGGCCCGGTCTCGTGGACCGTGGACTCGCCGGTGCGGAAGTCGGTGACCCTGACGCGCTCACCGTCGCCGTCGAGCATGCCGTGGGAGCCGAAGAGCTGGGTCTTGCGGTGCTCCTGCTCGCTGAAGGCCGTCATCGTGAAGGTGCCGGCGGTGCCGTCCTCGAACTGGAGTGCGACGACCTGGTTGTCGACGACCGTGTTGTCGGCCGCGTACACGCACACCCCGTACGGGCCGGTGCGGAGCGCCTCGATCACGCCCTCCTCGGTCGCGTCGTCGGTGATCACCGTGACCGGCCAGACCGCGCCCTCCTCGCGCACGACCGGCAGGTAGAGCTTCTGCGCGGCGTACGGGCAGGTGTCCTGGAGGGGGCAGTCGAGGCAGCGGTCGGCGGCCAGCGCCGGCTTGTTCTCGTGGCGGAAGTGGTGGCGGGAGCCGAAGCTCGCGACCGCGGCGATGCGCTTGCCCGTCACGTAGCGGATCCAGTCCAGGTCGTGGCTCGACTTGGCCAGCAGCATCGGGGTGGCGAGGTCTTCGCGCCGCCACGGCCCGCGCACGTACGAGTGGGCCATGTGCCACCAGCCGACCGGCTCCAGGTGCTGCACGTTGATGATGTCGCCGAGCACGCCCGAGTCGACGACGCTCTTCACCAGATCCGTGTAGGGCATGTACCGCATCACGTGGCAGACGCCGAAGAGCACGCCGGCCGACTCGATCGCGGCGACGATGCGGCGCGACTCCTCCTCGGTCGGGGCGAGCGGCTTCTCCATGAGGATGGCGTAGCCGCGCTCGGCGCAGGCGACCGCCGGCTCCACGTGCTGGCGGTCCTGCGTGGAGACGATGACCATATCGGCGACCCGCTCCGGTTCGGCGACGAGCTCGCGCCAGTCCTCGAAGTGCCGGACGTCCGGGTCGCCCGCCGCGATCACGCCGCGCTGGAACGGCCGGGGGTCGGCGACGGCGACGATGCGCGCCCGGTCCGGGTTGGCGTGCACCCACCTGGCGTACGACTGACCGCGGTTGCCGGCGCCGATGACGGCGATCCGCACGGGGCGGCCGACTACGGGGGTGTGCTGCATCGTTCCTCGCGCTCTCTCATCTGCTGTGCCCGGGGGTCCGGGCCGACGGCTTCGCTGGGAGCGGTTCGCCGTCGAACGGTCCCACGATAGCATTATTGCTATAGCATGTAGCAAATGACGAGCTGAGACGGAAAGCTTTACCCGCTCGAAACAATCGGGTCCCCCTCACGGGAGACACGGAGCGATGTATTGCGCGAATCCATCCTCTCGTCCTATAGCTTGTAGCGAAACCACCCACGCCAGGAGGGAGTGCGATGACATTCGGGAGCGTCTCCGACCGGAACATCTCGGCCAAGGTCGCCGACGAGCTCCGCGACGCCATCCAGAACGGCCGGCTCGAGCCGGGCGAGCGTCTGGTCGAGCGCAAGCTCGCCGACAGCCTCGGCGTCAGCCACATCCCGGTGCGGGAGGCCCTGGCCAAGCTCAGCGAGGAGGGTCTGGTCGAGCGCACGCCGCGCCGTGGCGCCCGCGTCGCCTCCCTCACCGACAAGGAGCTGCAGGAGATCACGGGCCTGCGCATCGTGCTGGAGCAGTACGTCGCGCGCAGCGTGCAGCAGTCGTGGACGCCGAAGTCCGATCAGACCCTGCGTCGCATCGTCCGCCAGATGGTCGCCGCCGCCGAGAAGGAGCAGGTCGAGAGCATGTTCGCCCTCGACAGCCGGTTCCACGAGACCCTCTGGGAGCTCGCGGACAACCGCACGCTGCTCACCACCGTCTCGCAGCTGCGCAGCCGCATCAACGGGTTCCTCCGCGCCGCCAACGGCTCGCTCGCCGCGGACGAGCTCGTCGCGCACGCACGCTCGCACGAGGCGCTCATCGACGCGCTCGCCAGCGGAGACCCCGCCCGCGCCGAGGCCGCGATGGCCGACCACGTCGAGATCGCCGCCCACCGCATCAACGCCGTGTCGCACGCGAACGACGGCGACCGCGCCGCCGACCCCGCCGTCTGACGCTCGCGGCCGGCGGAGTCCGCGGTCAGGCGAACAGGTCGCCGACCGGCAGCCGCTTCTCGGCCTGGAAGGTGTCCTCCGCGCGGCCCAGCGCCCAGTAGGCGGAGAGCGAGAAGTCCTCGCGGGTGAGGCCCCAGCCCTGCAGCACGGCCCGGATGCCCTTCATCGCGGTCCGCTCGCCGTGGGCGAAGACACGCACGCCGCCGGCCGGGCGCGGGAGGTCCTGGACCGCCGCGACCAGCCGCTCCCCCGCCACCGCGCCGTCCCGGTGCACCCAGCGCACCTCGATGCCCTCCGGGTGCGCGAACGGCAGTCGATCCGTGGCGCCGCCGACCTCGATCAGCGCGAGACCCCGGGCGTGCGCGGGCATCGCTTCGAGCGCGGCCGCGATCGCGGGGAGCGCGCTCTCATCGCCGAGGAGGAGGTGCTCGATCGCCGCGTCGTCGCTCGGCGCGTACATCCCGCCCGGGCCCGAGAGCGCCAGCAGGTCACCGGGCTGAGCGGATGCCGCCCACGGCCCGGCGATCCCCTCGTCCCCGTGCACCACGAAGTCGATCGCCAGCGTCCTCTCCTCGGCGTCGAGCGCGCGGACCGTGTAGGTGCGGCGCACCGGCACGTCCTCCGGTGCGAGCTCGGCGCGCAGCGCGTCCAGGTCGTACGGCGGACGCAGCCCGAGGCCGGGCTTGGCCATCAGCAGCTTGACGTACTTGTCCGTCTTGGCGAGCGTCACCGGGTCCGCCTCCGCCACGAAGGCGTCGAACGCCGGGCCGCCCACCACCACGCGCACGAGGTGCGGCGTCAGCCGTTCGGTGCGCACCACCTCGAAGACGTGCTGGCTGCGCGCCGGGCGCGGAGGACGGGTGTCGGAGCGCGGAAGGGTCATGATTTCGATCGTATCGCGCATGTATTTCGGTATGCCGAGTGCCCACTACTGTCGAATCATGCGCCTCGGAGTCCTCGACGTCGGTTCGAACACCATCCACCTCCTCGTCGTCGACGCGCACCCCGGCGCCCGCCCGATCCCCGCCGCCACGCACAAGTCGGTGCTGCGCCTCATGCGCTACATCACGGCCGACGGAGCCATCAGCGACGAGGGCTGCACCGCGATCCTCGCCGCTATCTCCGCCGCCATGCGCGTCGCCGAGCAGGAGGGCATCGAGGAGCTCCTCCCCTTCGCCACCTCCGCCATCCGGGAGGCCGCCAACGGCCCCGAGCTGCTGGAACGCATCCGCACCGAGACCGGCGTCGACCTGCAGGTGCTCTCGGGCGAGGACGAGGCCCGGCTGACCTTCCTGGCCGTGCGCCGGTGGTCGGGCTGGTCGTCCGGCAGCATCCTCCTGCTCGACATCGGCGGCGGCTCGCTCGAGATCGCGTCCGGGGCCGACGAGTACCCCGAGGTCGCGGTCTCCGTGCCGCTCGGCGCCGGACGCAGCACCATCGGCTTCCTCCCCGACGACCCTCCCCGCGACGACCAGCTGGACGCCCTGCGCGACCACGCGCGCAGCACGCTCGCCACGGCCGTCGACCGGTTCCCGCACCGCCGCTCCGACGAGCACGTCATCGGCACCTCCAAGACCATCCGCTCCCTCGCCCGCCTCGCCGGCTCCACCACCGCGGGCCCGGGCGGCACCGAGCGCACGGTGCTCCGCCGCGCCGATCTGGCCGACTGGGTGCCGCGCCTGGCCAAGATGAACGCGGAGTCGCGCACCGCGCTTCCGGGCATCACCGCCGACCGCACGTTCCAGATCGTCGCGGGCGGCGTCGTCCTCCGCGAGACCATGCGCGCCTTCGGCGTCGACGAGCTGGAGGTCGTCCCCTGGGCCCTCCGCGAGGGCGTCATCCTCCGCTACCTCGACCACCTGGACTAGCGGGCCCCGAGGTTCACGTCGTTGCGGTCAAAACCCGCCGAATGAGCGCCACGTCGTGAACCTCGATCGGCGGGATGAGGATGCGCCGCCCGGCCATCGTCTCCCGGTACGACACGGACGGCACCTGCGGCCGATCCGCTCCAGCGGCCGGATCCGTAGCGTTGATGTCATGACCACCACAACTGCTCCCACCTCGATCGGCACCGGACGCGGGACCGCGAGCCTCGTGCTCGGGATCTGCTCCCTGCTGGTCGGCTGGACCTTCTTCGCACCCGTCATCGGCCTCGTCCTGGGCGTCTCGTCCCGCGGACGCGAGCCCTACGCCCGCGGTCGTGCCGGCTGGGGCATCGCCCTCAACCTGCTCGCCATGGGCGTCTGGATCCTGCTGGCGATCTTCGTGATCGCGTTCGGCGGCTTCGCGGCCGTGCAGAGCCTGATCAACTGACGGCCGCGTCCTCCCTCGGCCGCAGCGGCGCGCTCAGCGGCGGTGCATCGGCCGCACGCTGAGCGACTCCACCGTCCCCGACGGCGGCAGGTCGACGGCCGTCCGCACGGTCGCGGCCACCATCTCCGGCGTGATCGTGAACGTCGTGTCGTACGCGTGCCCTTCGCGCGCGACGAGCGCCCGCTGCATGTCCGTGTCGACGCGGCCGGGGTGGATGCTGCTGACCCGCACGCCGTGCGGCCGCTCCTCCTCGCGCAGCGCGTCCGTCAGGGCTCGCGCGGCGAACTTGGACGCCGCGTACGGACCTCCGCCCGCGCCGCTCACCAGCCCCGAGCCACTGTTGATGACCACGACCAGGCCCTCCGCCGCACGCAGGGCGGGCAGGGCGCGCCGGCTGAGCTCCGCCACGGCGAACACGTTCACCTCGAACAGGCGCCGCCAGGTCTCCAGGTCGGTGTCCTCCACCGTCCCGCCGTCCTCCAGCCCGGCCGAGTGCACGAGCACGTCGAGCCGCTCCGGCAGTTCGGGAAGCCCTCCCCCGGCCAGGTCGCCGACGAACGGCTCGGCCGACGGCAGCTGCGCCACCACGGCCTCCACCGCAGCCGCGTCCCGGCCGCCGACGAGAACGTGGTGCGTGCGCCCCAGGTCGAGGGCGATGGCCTTGCCGATGCCGCGGGAGGCGCCGGTGACGAGTGCGAGGGGTCGGGAGGTCGAAGTCACCCTTCGAGCCTAGGCGATCCCGCAACGGCCCAACGCGATCCCGCAACGACGGAGACCCGCCGCCCCGGCGCCGTCGGGCGCGGGTCGACGGGTCTCCGTCCTGCCGTGAGAAGCGGCCTCAGCGCCCCGCGGTGCCGTGCGTGAGCGGGTTCACCGGGAGCGACGAGCCGATCGCGTGGCCGTCGCCGGACGACTCGCCGCCCGACTTCTGGGACGCCGCCTTCCCGAGCGCGAGCGCCGGGTAGTCCGGGGCGATGATGGACCAGCCGCCGCAGCTCGTCAGCGCGGCCACGTCCTCGCCCTGCACGGCCGCGCCTCCGGCCACCGTGACGTGGGTCGCGCCGAGGAAGTACGTGTCATCGAGCGTCCGCTGCGGAACGCAGCCGCCGGGGGTGATGAACAGCGGGGAGGCCGACTTACCTGCCCAGGCCGACGCGCTGAGCGCGTCGGGGAAGTTCAGCCCGTTGGCCAGGATGACCCGGCTGCTGTTCGCGAAGCTCGACTCGATGATCCGCTGCGACGTCTCGAACCGGTCGCCGCCGGCCACCGGGACCACCGTGCCGAAACGGCCGAAGTCCGCGGCCAGCGCCGGGGACATCACCGCCGGGCCGCCGATGACGACGATCGTGGTGGTGCCGAGCGACCGGAGCAGGGAGGCCGTCGCCGCATCCACGGACGACGCGCCGCCGTTGACGAGCAGGAGCGGGGCGTGCTTGGCGCCCGCGGCTGCTCCCGCGCTGAGCGAGTCGGGGAAGTTCAGGCCCGTCGACACGTACACGACCGGCGCCGAGGTGAAGGAGTGCGCGGCCACTGCCCGCGACGTGTCGAAACGGTCGCCGCCGTAGACGCGCTTCACGTCGGGCGAGAGCTTGCCGAGGGCGGTGAGGACGTCGGCGCTGACGACGTTCGGGCCTCCCACGACCACGATGTGCGCGGGGTGGAGGCGGGTGATCTCGGCCTTCACCGTGTCGGGGAGGTAGCCCGGCGCGGTGAGCAGCAGCGGGCCGGAGTCCTGCGCGGCGGCGGGGCCGCCCGAGAGGGCGTCCGGGAACGAGAGCCCGTTGGCGACGTAGACGGTGCCGACCGATGCAGGGTCGGGGTACGCCGCCTTCGAGACCTCGACCGAGGTGCCGAACCGGTCGCCGCCGGAGGTGCGGGTCACGTCGACCACCCGCAGGGTGTAGGTCTGGGTGACGGAGTCGCCGAAGCTGGGAACCGTCGCCTTGAGGCTGAACGTGTAGTTCCCGGGCGTCGTCGCGGTTCCCGTGATCACGCCCCCGTTCAGGGACAGACCGGGCGGGAGCGCCCCCGAGGTCACGGAGAGGCCGATCGGGAAGGCGAGAGCCCACGACCAGACGTTGACCTGCTGCGTGTACGGGGTGCCGGCCGGGACGATGCCCGAGACGCTGCCCAGGAACGAGACGGGCTCCCAGTGCCCGACCACGGCGTTGGACGCGCCGTAGATCACGGTGTTCGTGAAGACGTCGACCGCGATGTCGGGAATCGACACGCTGGCGCCCTGGTCGCTCCAGGACCGCACGCCGCCCGTCTCGGTGTCGACGCGGAAGATCTCGCTTCCGCTCGTGCCGATCACCGTCTGCGTGGAGGGGTCGATGCCCAGCGCGGTGACGCCCAGGCCACCGCCCGGGGGGACGGCGATCGAGGTCGTCGTCAGGGCCGACCCGTCGACCACGGTCACCGCACTGGCGTCGGCGGAGCCGAGGTAGGCCTTGTGGTGCGCGGCGTCCACGGTGATCGCGACGGTGTTGGACGGGATGGCGACCACGCCCGAGATCGCGGAGCTGCCCTCGTCGATGACCGTGACCGAGTTGCCGACGCCGTTGACCACGTACAGGGTTCCGGCGGCCGGGTCCACGCCGATCCGGCCGGCGATCCCGCCGGCCGGTATGGCGGTCCCGACGGCGAGCGTCGTCTCGTCCACGGGCACGACGGTGCCGAGGGTCCCGGTGGTCGCGAACACCTTTCCGGTCGCGGCGTCCACGGCGACATCCCGGGGATCCCCGGGGATGACCACCGAGCCGGTCACGGTGTTGGTGCGCTCGTCGATCCGCGACAGCGTCCTGCTGCTCGAGTCGAGCGCCCACACCAGGGCGCGCGACGGGTCCACATCGAGCGAGACCATGACGGAGCCGGGGAGCGGGATGGAGGTCAGAATCGCGCCGGAGGCCTCGTCGAGGACGTCGACCGCCCCGCCTCGGGATGCGAAGACCTGAGCGGTGTAGGAGTCGACGGCGACGTCGCCCAGGCCCCCGATGACGGGCGTGTTGAACGCCTCCTCGTACCCGGAGGTCCCGGGATTGGCGGAGGCCGGCAGGCCGGTGGCGGCGACCGCGCCCGCGGACAGGGCCGCGATCGCGACCGTCGCGAGAAGCGTTCGTCGCCTCGATGGCGGTGCGGCCTTCATGGAGTCGATGACAGGGACGGAGGCGGCAGCGCGATCACGCAACGGCGGCTCACTTTCGAGTACGGCTCGCTCTGGCAACGAGCATCTCGCTCAGTAAAAACCATCCGCCCGGTTTTCCGTCTCCCCCAGTACGGGGGCCACGCGCCGCATTCATGCCGAATGTCGCCCCGGACAGCAAAAAAGCCCCGGATGAACCGGAGCTTGATCTTGCTGGGGTACCTGGACTCGAACCAAGAACAACGGTACCAGAAACCGCCGTGTTGCCAATTACACCATACCCCAAGGGCTTCGGGCCTAGACCCGGGCACGAGAAACAACTCTAGCCTACCCGCGCGACGAACTACAAAACGGCGCGCTCGTCGACCTGGATGCCGATCAGATCGCGGTTGACGGCGGAGGCGACGACCGCCCCGGAGCCCGCCGCGACGATGAGCTGCTGCGGCCCGGGAGCCGTCGTCTCCCCCGCCGCGTACACGCCAGGGAGGGACGTTCGGCCCTGCCGGTCGGTCACGACGTAGCCGTCGCCGTCCCGATCCAGGTCGAGTCCGGCCGCGAAGTCGAGGGCCGGCGACCACGCGGGCCGCACGAAGCCCCCCGCGCGCTCGACGACGGTGCCATCGGCCAGGCGCACGCCGGTCATGACGCCCTTGTCGCCCACCAGGTCGTCGATCGGGCGCCGCTCGACGCCGACGCCTAGCCGGGCGAGGGCGCGCTCCTCGTCGGCGCTCACGGACGCGATGCCGTTCGTGAACACGATCAGGTCGTCGGTCCACTGGGTGAGCAGCAGGGCGCGCTCGGCGAGGTCGGCGGACTCGCCGATGAGCGCGAGCGGCTTGTCGGCCTTCTCGAAGCCGTCGCACTCGACGCAGCTGTGCAGCTGGGTGCCGTAGTAGGCGCGGATGCTCGGGATGGCCGGCATGGTCTCGGTGACGCCGGTGGCGAGCACGAGCGTGGCGGCCAGGACGTCGACGTCCGCTCCCCCGCGCACGCCGCGTGCGCGCACGCGGAAGCCGGTGCCCTCCACCTCCACCGAGCCGACCTGGGCGAAGACGACCTGCGCGTTGTCGTACGCGTCGACCTCCTCGCGGCCGAGCCGGCGCAGCTCCAGGGGCGGCACGCCGTCCCGCGTCAGGAAGCCGCGCGCGATCAGCGTCGCGGCGTGACGGGGACGGTTGCCGTCGACGACGAGCACCCGGCGCCGCGCGCGGGCCAGGTTCAGGGCGGTCGAGAGGCCGGCGGGACCCCCGCCGACGACGACGACCTCGACGGAGTCGGGCACGCTCTGGTCCGGCACCGCTCCCCCTCAGACCAGGGACGCCGAGAGCCGGTCCAGCCGCGCGATCGTGTCGGCCTTGCCCAGGATCTCCATGGACTCGAACAGCGGAGGCGACACGCGGCGACCCGAGACGGCGACGCGCAGCGGCCCGAAGGCGACGCGCGGCTTGAGGCCCATGGTCTCGATCAGGGCGTCGCGCAGCGCGCTCTCGATGGCGTCGTGCGTCCACTCGGCCACGGGGATGTCCTCGAGGGCGCCGAGGGAGGCCGCGAGCACCTCGCCGGTGTTGGCCGGCAGCGAGGCGCGCGCGTCGTCCTCGACCACGAGGGAGGCCGTGTCGGTGAACAGGAAGCCGAGCATGCCCGGCGCCTCGCCGAGCAGCTGCATGCGCTCCTGGACGAGCGGAGCGGCCTCGGCCAGCACGGTGCGCTGCCGGTCGGTCAGCGGCTCGGTGAGCACGCCGGCGTTCACGAGGTACGGGATGGTGCGCTCGGCGAAGTCGCCGACCTCCAGCAGCCGGATGTGGTCGCCGTTGATCGACTCGGCCTTCTTGAGGTCGAAACGCGCCGGGTTCGGGTTCACGTCGACGACGTCGAACGCCGCCACCATCTCGGCGACCGAGAAGATGTCGCGCTCGTGGCTCAGCGACCAGCCGAGCAGCGCCAGGTAGTTGACGAGGCCCTCGGGGATGAAGCCGCGGTCGCGGTGGTGGAACAGGTTCGACTCGGGGTCGCGCTTGGAGAGCTTCTTGTTGCCCTCGCCCATCACGTACGGGAGGTGGCCGAAGCGCGGAACGAAGGTCGTCACTCCCGCGTCGATGAGCGCGTGGTACAGCGCGATCTGACGCGGCGTCGACGACAGGAGGTCCTCGCCGCGGAGCACGTGCGTGACGCCCATGAGCGCGTCGTCCACCGGGTTCACGAACGTGTAGAGCGGCTGCCCGTTCGGGCGCACCACGACGAAGTCGCTGAACGAACCGGCGGGGAAGGTGATCTCGCCGCGCACCAGGTCGTCGAAGCTGAGATCGTCGTCCGGCACGCGCAGGCGCAGCGCGGGCTCGCGGCCCTCCGCGCGATAGGCGGCCTTCTGGTCGTCCGACAGGTCGCGCTCGAAGTTGTCGTAGCCGAGCTTCGGGTCGCGGCCGAGCGAGACGTTGCGCGCCTCGATCTCCTCGCCGGTCGCGAAGCTCTCGTAGATGTGGCCGGAGGCGACGAGGCGCTCGATCAGGTCGCGGTAGATGTCACTGCGCTGCGACTGCCGGTACGGGCCGTGCGGGCCGCCGACGTTCACTCCTTCGTCCCAGTCCAGCTTCAGCCAGGTGAGGGCGTCGATGATCTGCCCGTAGCTCTCCTCGCTGTCGCGAGCCGCGTCGGTGTCCTCGATGCGGAAGATGAGCTTGCCGCCGGTGTGCCGCGCGTACGCCCAGTTGAAGAGGGCGGTGCGGATCAGCCCGACGTGCGGGGTGCCGGTCGGCGACGGGCAGAAGCGGACGCGGACGTCCGTGCCGGTGGCCGTGGAGAAGGGGTGCGAAGCGTTGTCTGACATACCGCTCCCAATCCTACTGGGGAGCGCCCTGCGCGCGAGCCCTACTTGGGAGCGCGGACGGGGTTGACGAGGGACCCGACGCCCTCGACCTCCACCTCGACGGTGTCCCCCGCCACGAGCGGGCCGACCCCGGCCGGCGTGCCGGTCAGGATGACGTCGCCCGGCAGCAGGGTGAACACGCTCGACGCGTAGGCGATGATCGACGGGATGTCGTGCACCATCTCCGACAGGCGCGCCTCCTGCTTGAGCTCGCCGTTGACCCGCGTGCGCAGGAACGCCTCGGGGTCGAGCTCGGTCTCGATCACCGGGCCGAGCGGGCAGAAGGTGTCGAAGCCCTTCGCGCGCGTCCACTGCCCGTCCTTCTTCTGCAGGTCGCGGGCGGTGACGTCGTTGGCGACGGTGTAGCCGAAGATGTGCTCGTGGGCCTTCGCCTCCGGCACGTTGCGGGCGATCTTGCCGATCACGACGGCCAGCTCGCCCTCGAACTCCACCTGCTGCGACTGCGGCGGCAGCAGGATGGCGTCGCCCAGTCCGATCACCGAGGTGTTCGGCTTGAGGAACAGCAGGGGCTCCTCCGGGGCCTCGCCACCCATCTCGGCGGCGTGCTCCCGGTAGTTCTTGCCCACCGCGACGACCTTGGAGCGCGGGATGACCGGTGCGAGCAGGGCGCCGACCTTACCGAGCGGCACGCGCTCCCCGGTGGTGTCGAATCCGGTGAACAGGGGGTCTCCGGCGAGGACGACGAGGGCGTCCTCGTCGACGATCCCGTAGTCGATTGCGCCATCGTGGCTGAACCGTGCGATCTTCACCCTACGAGCCTAGCGCCGCCACGATGCGGGCGATGGCGGGCGTCGGGACGCCGTGCCGTTCGCCGATGCGCAGGAGCGCCCCGCCGATGGCGTCGAGCTCGCTGGGCGCACCGGCCGCGAGGTCCTCCTGCAGGGAGGTGCGCATGCCGCCCGGGACGCTGCCGAGCACCCGCATGACGTCGAGGGCCGTCGCCGGCACCCCCTCGGCGGTCGAGCACGCCGCGATCTCCGCGGCCACGGCCTCCGTGAGCTCGGGATCCTCGCTCAGCGCGCTCCCGGCGGGCTGCCGCCAGTACGACGTGAGCAGGGCGAGCCCGGCGAGCATCCGGAACTTCGCCCAGAGCACCTCGGCCTCGGTGCCCCGCGCCCGCACCCGCGGCCCGGCCCCCTCGAGCGCGCGCACCGCCGCGAACCCGGCCGCCGCCGCCGGCGCCTCGATGTTCACGAACGGGCTGCGGTGATCGATCACCGTCGGCGACAGGCGCAGCGCGGAGACGGCGACCGACGCCCCCGCGACCGGCACGCCGGGGAGCGCCTCGCGCAGCGGGTCCACGTGCTCGACGCCGTTCAGGAACGAGACGACCTCGACGGGCCGGGAGGCCGCGATGTCCGGCAGCACGGCGTCGAGCCCGTAGGCCTTCGTCGCCAGCAGCACGCTCGCGCCCGCGGGCACCACCGTGTCGGCGGGCACGCGCTCGACGCCGTCGCCGAACTGCGCACTGCGCACCTCGATGCCCTCGGCGCGGATGGCCTCGACCGTTGCCGGGCGGCCCACCGCCACCACGTCGTGCCCCGCCCGATGCAGCAGCCAGGCCAGCAGACCGCCGACGGCGCCCGGGCCGACCACTGCGAAAACCGTGTCGTCGCTCATCCCACCGATGCTAGCCGCCACTCGTCGACCGCGAGGCCGACGATCGCCTCCACCGTCGTCGCGATGGCCGGGACGACGTCGGCGCCCGCGGCCCCGACGAGGTTGATCGTGCGGTGGTCGCGGTTGCCCGTCGCGCGGAGCACCACGCCGGTCTGCGCCCCCGCCGACCCGACGGCGAGGCCGGGGAGCAGCGCGACGCCCATCCCCTCGGCCACCATGCGCAGCACGGCCACGAAGTTGTCCGTCTCGTAGGCGATGCGCGGCTCGTACCCGCGGCCGGCCGTCAGCTCCAGGAGGTGGCCGCGGCAGCGCGGGCAGCCGCCGATCCAGGCCTCCGCGGCGAGATCGGCGAGGTCCACGCGGTCGTTCGCCGCGAGGGGATGCCCGGCCGGCAGGGCGACCAGCATCTCGTCGTGCCAGAGCGGCGCGACGGCGAGGCCGCGGGCGCTCTCGCGGTGCGGGTCGACGCGGTCGCCCGGGTAGCTGAAGGTGATCGCCAGATCGGCGGTCTGCGCTCGGACGGCCGCGACGGCCTCCGGAGGCTCGGCCTCCAGGTAGGTGATGCGCACGCCCGGATGCGTCGCCTCCATCGTGCTGAGCAGGCGCGGCACGATCGACGACGAGGCGGACGGGAACCCCGCCAGGCGCACCCGCCCGGTGCGGAGGCCGCGCAGGTCGTCGAGCTCGCCCGCGGCCGCGTCGAGGGCGGTGGTGACGGTCAGGGCGTGACGGGCCAGCACGCGCCCCGCCTCGGTGAGCCGCACCCCGCGACCGGCACGGGAGACCACCGGCAGGCCGATGCGCGCCTCCAGCCGGCGCAGATGCTGGCTGATGGCGGGCTGGCTGAAGCCGAGGGCGTCCGCCGCGCGCGTGATCGAGCCCTCGTCGGCGATCGCGCGCACGACGCGCAGGCTGTGGGAGTCGAGGTCGTCGGGCAGCATGCGACAATCATAACCACGGCGAATGATTCGGATTGGATACTTGCTCTGGTGCGACGGATCGGGATCCCGCACGGTGGACTCATGCTCATCCTCCAGGATCGCTTCCCGGCCGGCTCCGGCTATCTCGCCGCCTGCACGCAGGGGCTCCCGTCCCACGAGACGGTCGCCGCCGGACGCGCGGACCTGGAGCGCTGGGCGTCCGGGGAGTCGTCGCCCGCCGGCTACGACGATGCCGTGGGTGCGGCCCGCACCTCCTTCGCCCGCCTCGCCGGCGTCCCCGTGGAGGCCGTCGCCATCGGGTCGCAGGTCTCCGTGCTGGCCGCGCTGATCGCCGCCTCCGTCCCGGACGGTGCGACGGTGCTCTGCGCCGAGGGCGATTTCGCCTCGATGGTCGCCCCGTTCCACGCGCAGGCGCACCGCGGCGTGTCCGTGCGGTCGGCTCCGCTTGCGGCGCTGGCGGACGCGGTCGACGAACGCACCTGGCTCGTGGCGTTCTCGCTCGTGCAGTCCGCCACCGGCGAGATCGCCGACGCCGACGCCGTGCTCGACGCCTGCGCCCGCACCGGGACGCGGACCTTCGCCGACCTCACCCAGGCGCTCGGCTGGCTCCCGGTCGACGCCTCGCGCTTCGACGCGACCGTGACGCACGCGTACAAATGGCTCTGCGCTCCGCGCGGCTCCGCATTCCTCACCGTGGGCGGGAGGATGCTCGACGCACTCAACCCGGTGCAGGCCGGCTGGTTCGCCGGGGAGGACCCGTGGAGCTCGTGCTACGGCCCGCTCGCGGCCCCCGCCTCCAGCGCCCGCCGGTTCGACGTCTCCCCCGCCTGGCCGGTCTGGCCGGGCACGGCCGCAGCGCTGAGCCTGTTCGAGGAGCTGGACGCGGCCGACGTGCACGCCCACGCCACCGGCCTGGCCGCCGCCTTCGCCGACGGGCTGGGCGTGGACGCCGGCGGGAGCGCGATCGTCAGCTGGCCGGACCGCGAGGGCACGGCGCTGGCCGCCCTCACCGCCGCCGGCCTCCGCGCGTCGGGACGCGCCGGTCGCGCCCGCGTCGCCTTCCACCTCTGGAACTCGCCGGACGACGTGCGATCCGCCCTCCACGCACTCGGCCGTCGCTAGCGGAGGAGATCCCGCCGCCGAGCGCCGCCCGCACCCACAAACGGAGGAGATCCCGCCCGATTCGGGCGGGATCTCCTCCGTTGCCTGCGATCGCCCGGTGCGTCGGGCAAGGACTCCTCCGGTACCGGCGGCCTCAACCGTCGAGGCGCGTCATCCAGTTGTGGCGGTCGTGCACGCGGCCGTACTGGATGTCGGTGAGCTCCTGGCGCAGCGCCATGGTCAGCTCGCCGGGGGGCGCGGTGATGTCGCCCACCGTGAACGTGTCGGACTTGAGCTCGCCGATCGGGGTGATCACCGCGGCCGTGCCGCACGCGAACACCTCGACGATGTCCCCGCTCTCCACGCCGTCGCGCCACTCGTCGATGGTCACCTTGCGGCGCTGCACCGTGTGACCGCGGTCGCGGGCGAGCTGGAGGATGGAGTCGAGGGTGATGCCGTCGAGGATGCTGTCCGACTCGGGCGTCACCACGGTGCCGTCCTTGTAGACGAGCACGACGTTCATGCCGCCGAGCTCCTCGAGGTACTTCCCCTCCACCGAGTCGAGGAAGAGCACCTGGGCGCAGCCGTGCTCGGCCGCCTCGGCCTGGGGCAGCAGGCTGGAGGCGTAGTTGCCGCCGGTCTTCGCCGCTCCCGTGCCGCCGTGGCCCGCGCGGGACCAGCGGTCGGAGAGCCAGATGGAGACGGGGGCGACGCCGCCCGAGAAGTAGGCGCCGGCCGGGCTCGCGATCAGATAGTACGCGACCTTGTTCGCCGGACGCACGCCGAGGAACGCCTCCTTGGCGAACATGAACGGCCGCAGGTAGAGGCTCGTCTCCGGCGCGGTCGGCACCCAGTCGCCGTCCACCGCGACCAGCTGCTTGATCGAGTCGAGGAAGTGCTCGACCGGCAGCTCGGGCAGCGCGAGACGGTAGGCGGAGCGCTGCATGCGGGCCGCGTTGGCCTCCGGGCGGAAGGTCCAGATCGACCCGTCGGCGTGCCGGTACGCCTTCAGGCCCTCGAAGATCTCCTGCGCGTAGTGCAGCACCGCAGCCGACGGCTCGAGCTGGATGGGGCCGTACGGCGAGACGCGCGGCCGGTGCCAGCCTCCCTTGGCCGACCAGCAGATGTCGACCATGTGGTCCGTGAAGTAGTTGCCGAAGCCCGGGTCGGCGAGGATCTCCGCACGCTCGGCCGCACTGCGGGCGGCCTCATTGCGCGTGACCTGCCAGAGGAGACCGCTGGTCTCGGTGGGGCCGCTGGTGAGGGTGATGCTGGTGGAAGCGTTCATGAGAGTCCTTTGCGCTGCATGCGGTGAAGCACGGTGATCTAATTCTGCGCCACCCGGGCGGCGATCGCGTCGCCGATCTCGGCGGTCGTACGCTGCGCCCCGCTGCGGGAGGCCAGGTCGGCGGGCACCGCCTGCTCCACCCGGGTCGCCTGCTCCTGGGCGCCGAGGTGGCGGAGCAGGAGTGCGACGGAGAGGATCGCGGCGGTGGGGTCGGCCTTCTGCTGGCCGGCGATGTCCGGAGCCGATCCGTGAACCGGTTCGAACATGCTCGGGAATGCGCCGGCGGGGTTGATGTTGCCCGACGCTGCCAGCCCGATGCCGCCGCTGATCGCGGCCGCGAGGTCGGTGAGGATGTCGCCGAAGAGGTTGTCCGTGACGATCACGTCAAATCTAGCAGGATCGGTGACCAGGAAGATCGTCGCGGCATCGACGTGCAGATAGTCGACCGCGACCGCGGGGTGCTCGGCGGCGACCGCGTCCACGATCCGCTTCCAGAGGCCGCCGGCGAAGGTGAGCACGTTGGTCTTGTGCACCAGCGTGAGCTTCTTGCGGCGCAGCTCGGCCTGCTCGAACGCGAAGCGGACGACGCGCTCGACGCCGTACGCCGTGTTCACCGAGACCTCGTTCGCGATCTCGTGCGGCGTGCCCTGGCGAATGGCGCCGCCGTTGCCGACGTAGGGGCCCTCGGTGCCCTCGCGGACGACGACGAAGTCGACCTCGCCCGGGTTCGCCAGCGGGCTGGCGATGCCGGGGAACAGCGTGGTCGGACGGAGGTTCACGTAGTGGTCGAGCGAGAAGCGGAGCTTCAGCAGCAGACCGCGCTCGATGTTCGCGCCGGCCAGCCGCGGGTCGCCCGGCGTGCCGCCGACAGCGCCCAGCAGGATCGCGTCGTGGGAGGAGATCGACGCGAGGTCCTCGTCCGTCAGCACGTCGCCCGTCGCGAGGTAGCGGTCGGCACCGAGCGAGAAGTGCGTCTTCTCGAACGCGAGCCCGCTGCCGGCGCTCACCGCATCCAGGACCTTGACCGCCTCCGCGATCACCTCGGGGCCGATTCCGTCTCCGGGGATGACGGCGAGCTTGACGGTCTGGGACATGGCACTCCTGCGTGGTCGATGCGGGCGGACACCCCCACATTACCGGCCGGGCGGCGCTCCCCGGGCGCCGCCGTCAGCCGCGCAGCTTGCGCAGCGAGACCACGGCGAGCACCGCGGCCGCCACCATCAGACCGACCCCGATCCCGGCCGTCAGGCCGACGCCCGAGTCGAAGGCGGCGCGCGCCGAGGCGAGCAGCTGCTCCCCCAGCCCGGCAGGCAGCTGACCGGCCACCGTGGTCGCCCCGCCGAGGGTCTCCCCCGCCGCGTGCGCCTGCGCCGCCGTCAGCCCGTCGGGCAGCACGACCGCCGACCGGTAGGAGGCGGTGAGGATGGTGCCGAGGGTCGCCGTGCCGAGCACCGCGCCCAGCTCGTACGCCGTCTCCGAGACCGCCGACGCGGCGCCGGCCTTCTCCGCGGGCGCACTGGTCAGGATGAGTTCGTTCGACACGGTCTCGGCCGCGCCGATCCCGAGGCCGAGGAGCACGAACGACAGGATCAGCGTCCCCGCCTGGGCGTCGCCGCCGGACAGGGCGACGACGAGGTAGCCGACGGCCGAGATCGTGAGGGCGATGGGCACGACGATGGACGGCCGCACCCGGCGCGCGATCGGCACGACCACGAGTCCGGCGACGATCATCGTGGCGAGCCCGGGGATGAGCACCAGGCCCGACTCGATCGGGCTGAGCCCCAGCACGAGCTGCAGGTGCTGCGAGACGAAGAACAGGTAGCCGACGAGCGACACCACGCTCAGCAGGTTGATCAGCACCGCACCGCTGAACGACCCGCGCCGGAAGAGGCGCATGTCGAGCATCGGGATCGGGCGCCTCAGCTGACGGCGCACGAACAGCCAGCCCGCGACGACGCCGATCACGATCGCCAGCACCCCGGTCCAGGAGAAGCCGTCGGAGGCGAGCGTCTTGATGCCGTAGACGATGGGCGCCATGGTCAGCAGGGAGAGCAGGATGCTGGGCACGTCGATGGGACCCGGGTTCGGGTCGCGCGACTCGCGAACGAGCAGCGGGGTGAGCACCAGCAGCGGGATGAGCACCGGCACGGCCAGCAGGAACACGGAGCCCCACCAGAAGTGCTCGATCAGCAGGCCGCCGACGATCGGACCGAGCGCCGAGCCGGCCGCGAAGCCGGAGGCCCACACCGCGATGGCCAGCCGGCGCTGCTCGCGATCGGTGAAGACGCTCCGCAGCAGGGACAGCGTGGAGGGCATGAGCATCGCGCCGAAGAAGCCGAGGCTCGCACGGGCGGCGATCAGCAGCTCGGTCGTCGGAGCGAAGGCGGCGCCGATGGAGACGAGCGCGAAGCCGGTCGCGCCGATCAGCAGCAGCTTCCGGCGCCCGATGCGGTCGCCGAGGCTGCCCATCGAGACGAGGAGGCCGGCCAGCACGAGCGGGTAGGCGTCGATGATCCAGAGCATCCCGGTGCCGCTCGGCTCGAGGGCCTGGGAGATGGCGGGCAGCGCGAAGCTCAGCACGGTGTTGTCGACCGAGACGAGGAGCACCGGCAGCATCAGAACGGCGAGCGCCGCCCATTCGCGCACGCCGGCGCGCGGGGCGGCGGGGGGCGCGGGCAGGGTGATGTTCGACGTGGACATGCATCCTACTGTACCGTCTGGACGGTACAGTAATCAACTCCGAGCGGCTAGCATGGGCGGCATGGCCGAAACCCCCTCCGCCCGTGACCGCATCCTCGACGCCTTCGAGGAGCTGCTCGGCGAGCAGAGCGAGCGCGCGGCGACCCTCGACGCCGTGGCGGCGCGCGCCGGCGTCTCGAAGGGCGGGCTGCTCTACCATTTCGCCTCGAAGGACGCGATGGTCGACGGCGTCCTCGCCCGGCTGAGCGACCACGTCGAGGCCGACCTCGAGCGGATGCGCACGGCGCCGGAAGGGCCGGTCGACTACTTCATCCGCACCTCCATCCCCACCGACAACGACCTCGAGCGCTCCATCGTCGCCGTCGCCCGGCTGGCGCAGAGCGCGGACAGCCGCGCTCGGGATGCGCTCGCCTCGATGCAGCGCGCCTGGCTCGGCATCCTCGAGTCCTCGGTGGGCGATCCGCTCGTCGCGCGGATCATCATGCTCATCGGCGACGGGATGTACTACAACACGGCGTTGCTCCCCGACACGAACGCGGTGCTCCGGGGCGAGACCGACCTGGACCGGGTGATCGAGCTCGTCAAGCGGCTCGCGGACGACCCGACCGACTGACCGGGCGGCCAGCGCCGTGACCGAAGCCAGACCGAGGCCCGGGCCTGGCCGTCAGGCGTCCCGCTGCTCCGCGAGCCTGCGGCGAAGGAACCGCCGGATGCGCTCGTCCGTCGTCGCCTCCAGCGCCTCCGCGTAGGCGTCCGCGGCGCTCGACGTCTCCCCCGCCGCTCGCAACAGGTCCGCTCGCACGGCGAGCGCCTGCGCGGCGACGATCCCCTCGAACAGCTCGGGCCGTGTCGCCAGTTCGGTGAGCGCGGCCTCCGGCCCGACGTCGGGACTGTAGCCCCGGGCGACGATCCGCCCGAGCTGCGCGGTGGCCGACGGCCAGACCTGCACCAGCCCGTCATACAGGCGTGCGATGGCCGGCCAGTCGGTCGCCGTCCACGTCGGCGCGATCCCGTGCAGCCCGGCGACGGCGGCCTGCAGCGCGAACCGCCCCGGCGGCTCCCCGCGGCTCCCGGTCAGAGCGTCCGTCGCCAGGCGCTCCCCCTCGTCGAGCAGCGCGCGGTCCCAGCGCGAGCGGTCCGCCTCCGCGAGGGTGACGAACTCGTCCAGCTCCGACAGCCGCGTCGTCTGACGCGCCTCGGTCAGCAGCAGCAGCGCGAGCAGTCCGGCGGCCTCCGGGTCGGCGGGTCGGATGCGCCGCGCATCCCGTGCCAGCTCGATCGCGTCCGTCCGCAGCCGGCCGTCGGCGCGCGCGTGGCCGATCGTGTAGAGCAGGTACACCGTCGTGAGCGCGTCGGGCAGCCGCGCGGAGAGGTCGCCAGGATCGTCGGCCGCGAAGCGCAGCCGCGAGTCGTGGATGCGTTTCTTCGCCCGGGTCAGGCGTGCCGCCATCGTCGGCTCGGGCACCAGGAACACCTCGGCGACCTGCGCCGTCGGCACCCCGCACACGAACCGCAGGGCGAGCGCGACCCGCGTCTCCTCCGCCACCTCCGGGTGGCACACCAGCAGGATGAGCTCGAGCCGCTCGTCCCCGGTGAACACGTCGTCCCTCAGCATGTCGGCCTCCGCCGCCTGCGCCGCCTCCCGTCCGGCCTCCTCGGCGGCCAGCGCGGGGAGGGCGCGCATCGCCGTCGCCTCGCGGCGCCGCAGATCGACGGCGATCCGGCGCGCGACCGTGGTGATCCACGCCGCGGGGTTCGCGGGCTCACGTCCGGCGGCCGCCTCGGCGACGGCGCGCGCGAACGCCTCCTGCACCGCGTCCTCCGCGAGCTGGAGGTCGCCGACCGATCGTGCGACGGCACCCAGGATGCGCGCCGCCTCGGTGCGGTATGCGCGCTCGATGGCGGTGGTCACAGCTCATTCAAACAAGCTGCGACCACCGGCACAATCAGCTGACGCGGTCCATGACGAGCACCGGGTAGAGCTCGACCCAACCCTCCGTGGGCACCAGCGCGGCGAGCTCGCGCGCCTGCTCCGGGCTCGACGCGGTGAACCCGTAGAAGCCGGTGACGACCTCCCGGGTCTCGCCGAACGGTCCGTCCGTGAACAGGGGCGCCTCGCCGGCGCGCGGGGTGATCTTCGTCGCGGCGCTCACGGGCTGCAGGGCGTTGCTCGCGAGGATCTTCTCCCCCGCCGCTGCCACCGCCTCCTGGAACGCGCGGTGGCCGGCCATCCCGGCCTCCCACTCCTCGGCGGTCATCGCCGTCGGATCCCAGTTGGGCTCCTTGATGAGCAGGACGTACTCCTCGGCCATGATGTCTCCTTACGTCTCGAGCGCGGGTGCGCTCTTTCCGATGCGAACACCAGTACGACGTCAGTCAACCGCGGAAATCGACAGCCCGCCGGAAAAACTTCTCCGGCGGGCTGTCGAACGGTCGATCGAGGTCGATCAGGACTCGGTGATGTCGATCTCCTGCATGAGGTCGGCGTCGATCGCGACGCGCACCTTCTCGAGCAGGCCCTCCGGCACGCGCGAGTCGACGGTCAGGACGCTGAGCGCCTTGCCGCCGGCCGAGGTGCGGGCGATCTGCATGCCGGCGATGTTGATGGACGACTCGCCGAACTCGCGGCCGTAGACGGCCACGATGCCGGGGCGGTCGTCGTAGACCATGACGATGAGGTGCTGGGCGACCGGCACCTCGACGTCGTAGCCGTTGATCTCGACGATCTTCTCGATCTGCTTCGTGCCGGTGAGCGTGCCGGAGACCGAGACCTGCGAGCCGTCGCTGAGCGCGCCGCGCAGGGTGATCAGGTTGCGGTACTCCTCGCTCACGGAGTCGGTGATGAGGCGCACCTCGATGCCGCGCTGGTCGGCGAGGAGCGGCGCGTTCACGTACGAGACGGTCTCGCTCACGATGTTGGTGAAGATGCCCTTGAGCGCCGCGAGCTTCAGCACGCTGACGTCGTAGTCGACGAGCTCGCCGCGCACCTCGACGTCGATGCTGGTGAGCGGGCTGTTCGCCAGCCCCGAGAACACCTGGCCGAGCTTCTCCACCAGCGGGATGCCGGGACGCACGTACGGGTCGATGACGCCGCCGGCGACGTTGACCGCGTCGGGCACCAACTCGCCCGAGAGCGCGAGGCGCACCGAGCGCGCGACGGAGACGCCGGCCTTCTCCTGGGCCTCATCGGTCGAGGCGCCGAGGTGCGGGGTGACGATGACGTTCTCGAGCGCGAGAAGGGGCGAGTCCGTCGGGGGCTCGCTGACGAACACGTCGAGGCCGGCGCCGGCGATCGCACCGGAGGTGAGGGCGCGGTAGAGGGCGTCCTCGTCGATCAGGCCGCCGCGGGCGACGTTGACGATGTAGGCGGTGTCCTTCATCAGGGCGAGCTGGTCGTCGCTGATCATGCCGGTCGTCTCGGGCGTCTTCGGCATGTGGATGGTGATGAAGTCGGCCTCGGCGAGGAGCTCGTCGAGCGTCACCAGCTGCACGCCGAGCTGCTGGGCGCGGGCCGAGGTGACGTAGGGGTCGTACGCGATCACCTTGGTGCCGAAGGCCTGCAGGCGTGCGGTGATGAGCGCGCCGATGCGGCCGAGGCCGATGATGCCGATGGTCTTCTCGTAGAGCTCGACACCCGTGTACTTCGAGCGCTTCCACTGGCCCTGCGCGAGGGCGCTGTGCGCGGCCGGGATGTGGCGGGCGAGGCTCAGGATGTGGCCGACGGTGAGCTCGGCGGCGGAGATGATGTTGGAGGTCGGGGCGTTCACGACCATGACGCCGGCCGTGGTGGCCGTCTTGATGTCGACGTTGTCGAGCCCGACGCCCGCGCGGGCGACGACCTTGAGCTTCGGCGCGGCCGCGATGACCTCGGCGTCGACCTTGGTGGCGGAGCGGACCAGGATCGCGTCCGCGTCGGCCACCGCGGAGAGCAGCGCAGGACGGTCAGTGCCGTCCACGTTGCGGATCTCGAAGTCGGGCCCCAGGGCGTCGACGGTGGCGGGCGAGAGTTCTTCGGCGATCAGGACGACCGGCTTTGTCACGTGGCAGATTCCTTCGAGATGCAGGGCTGGCTTGGGAGAGAAGAGCGCCACTGGCGTCGGGGCGCGGGTCCGGCTTAACTCTAGCGGGCGCGCGGGGCGTGCTTTCGCCGCGTTACGCCCGGGCGGGAGAGGATGGGGCGGTGACCGTCTTCGAGATCGTGCAGCTCGTCATCCGAGTGGCCTTGGCCGTCGTCTTCGTCGCGATGGGCGTCCTGCACTTCGTGCCGGGCCCCGCCCGCGGGATGGCGGCGATGATCCCGCCGGGCCTGCGCGGCACCGGCGTGCTCGCCCCTCCCGTGCTCGTCGCGTTCACCGGCGTCTGCGAGCTGGCGGGCGGCATCGGCCTGCTCGTCCCGGCGACGCGCGTCGCCGCGGCCGTGTGCCTGATCGTGTTCCTGATCGCGGTGTTCCCGGCCAACGCGTACGCGGCCCGGCACCCGCAGAAGTTCGGTGCGTTCGGGACGCCGCTCATCCCGCGTGCGCTGCTGCAGCTGCTGCTGATCGCCCTCTGCGTGGTGTGCGCGCTCTGACGGTCCCGCGCTAGGCGCGCGCCGCGCGGGCGGCCGTCACCGCGGCACGCACCACCGACGGGTCGGTGATGTCGTGGGCGGCGTCCCCGCCTCCCGGTCCGCTGGGCCCACCCTGCACCGAGTCGCGCGCCGAGAGGTGCACGGCGTCGACGCCGGCGGCCGTCAGCGCGGGGATGTCCTCCACGCGCACTCCCCCGCCCGCCATCACCTGGATACGTCCGGCGGCGCGCTCGGCCAGGGCGGCGAGCACATCCCGTCCGTCGATGCTGCGGGACGCACTGCCCGAGGTCAGCACGCGGGTGACTCCGCGGTCGGCCAGCGCCTCCAGTGCGGCGGCGGGGTCGGACACGATGTCGAGGGCGCGATGGAAGGTGACGGCCAGCCCGTCGGCCGCAGCGACGAACCGCTCGACCGCGGCGAGGTCGACCCCGCCATCGTCGTCCAACGCGCCGATCACGACGCCGGAGGCACCGGCCTCGCGCGCGAACCGGATGTCGGCGACGATCGTGGCGAGCTCGTCCTCGTCGTACACGAACCCGCCGCCGCGCGGGCGCACGAGCACGTGCACGAAGTCCGGACGGGAGGCCGCCTCGGCCGCGTCGACCGCGGCGCGCAGCAGCCCGGCCGACGGCGTCAGCCCGCCGAGGCCGAGCGCGGAGCAGAGCTCGATGCGGTCGGCGCCCTCCGCGAGGGCGATGCGCACACCGGGCAGATCCTGGACGGCGATCTCGACGGCCGGACGGGGCATGGGTGTTCCTCTCGACGACGAAGGGGTGCCGCGCTCCCCTCCCGTTCGAAACCGGAGGAGCGCGGCACCCCTCAGGCTAGCGTGCCGTCAGACGGCACTGACCGGGCGCTGGATCAGCGCGCGACCTCGCCGTCCACGTAGTCGTCGTCGTTCGAGGCGTTCCAGGCGAAGAGCTTGCGCAGCTCGCGGCCGGTGGCCTCGATCGGGTGCTGCTCGCCCTTCTTGCGCAGGGCGAGGAACTCCGGCGCGCCGGCGTCCTGGTCGGCGATGAAGCGCTCGGCGAAGGCGCCGGACTGGATGTCCGCGAGCACGGCCTGCATGTTCTCCTTGACGTGCGGGTCGATGACGCGCGGGCCCGAGACGTAGTCGCCGTACTCGGCGGTGTCGGAGACGCTCCAGCGCTGCTTGGCGATGCCGCCCTCCCACATCAGGTCCACGATGAGCTTGAGCTCGTGCAGCACCTCGAAGTAGGCGACCTGCGGCTGGCAGCCGGCCTCGGTCAGGGTCTCGAAGCCGTACTGGACGAGCTGCGAGACGCCGCCGCAGAGCACGGCCTGCTCGCCGAACAGGTCGGTCTCGGTCTCCTCGGTGAAGGTCGTCTTGATGCCGCCGGCGCGCAGGCCGCCGATGCCCTTGGCGTAGCTGAGGACGAGCGGCCAGGCGTTGCCGGTCGCGTCCTTCTCGACGGCGACGATCACGGGGACGCCACGGCCGGCCTCGTACTCGCGGCGCACGGTGTGGCCCGGGCCCTTCGGGGCGACCATGATCACGTCGACGCCCTCGGGCGCCTCGATGTAGCCGAAGCGGATGTTGAAGCCGTGACCGAAGACGAGCGCGTTGCCCTCTTCGATGTTCGGCTGGATGTCCTCGGCGTAGAGGTGGCGCTGCACCTGGTCGGGGGCGAGGATGACGACGACGTCGGCCCACTTGGCGGCCTCGGCCGCGCTCAGGACGCGGAAGCCCGCCTCCTCGGCCTTCGGCTTCGACTTCGAGCCGTCCTTCAGGCCGATGACGACCTCGACGCCCGAGTCGCGGAGGTTCTGCGCGTGCGCGTGACCCTGCGAGCCGTAGCCGATGACGGCGACCTTCTTGCTCTGGATGATCGAGAGGTCCGCGTCGTTGTCGTAATAGATCTCAGCCACTGGTGGATTCTCCTTCGTAGGTGGTTCTGACTAACTCTGAGTTCTGACTGCTGGTGCCGCCGGGAGGGCGGGTCAGTTCTTGAAGACGCGCTCGGTGATCGACTTGGAGCCGCGACCGATCGCGAGCAGGCCCGACTGGGCCATCTCTTTGATCCCGTAGGGCTCGAGCACCTTGAGCAGCGCCTGGGTCTTGCCGGAGTCGCCCGTGACCTCGATCACGAGCGCGTCCGTGGCCACGTCGACGACGCGGGCCCGGAACAGGTTGACCGCCTCCAGCACTTGGGAGCGGGTGGAGTTGTCGACGCGCACCTTGATGAGCAGGTGCTCGCGCTGGACCGACTGGGCCGGGTCCAGCTCCACGATCTTGATGACGTTGATCAGCTTGTTGAGCTGCTTGGTGACCTGCTCGAGCGGCAGGCCCTCGACGTCGACGACCACGGTGATGCGCGAGAGCCCTTCGACCTCGCTGGTGCCCACCGCGAGCGAGTGGATGTTGAAGCCGCGCCGGGCGAACAGGCCGGCGACGCGGGTCAGCAGGCCGGGCTTGTCCTCCACGAGGAGGCTCAGGACGTGTGTCGTACTCACTGGGGTCACTCCTCTCCGAAGGCGGGGCTGTGGTCGCGGGCGTACTGGACGTAGCTGTTGCTGACGCCCTGCGGCACCATCGGCCACACCATGGCGTCGGCGCTCACGACGAAGTCGATGACGACCGGGCGGTCATTCGTCTCCAGGGCGAGCTTGATGGCGGCGTCCACTTCTTCCTCCTTCGTGACGCGGATGCCCAGGGCGCCGTACGCCTCGGCCAGCTTCACGAAGTCCGGGACGCGCACGGTGTCGTGCCCGGTGTTGAGGTCGGTGTTGGAGTAGCGGCCGTCGTAGAAGAGCGTCTGCCACTGCCGCACCATGCCGAGCGACGAGTTGTTGATGATCGCGACCTTGATCGGGATGTCGTTCAGCGTGGAGGTGGCGAGCTCCTGATTGGTCATCTGGAAGCAGCCGTCGCCGTCGATCGCCCACACCACGCGGTCGGGCTGGGCCACCTTGGCGCCCATCGCAGCCGGGACCGAGTAGCCCATGGTGCCGGCGCCGCCCGAGTTGAGCCACGAGTTGGGGCGCTCGTACTTGATGAACTGCGCGGCCCACATCTGGTGCTGGCCGACGCCGGCGGTGTAGATCGCCTCCGGTCCGGTCAGCTCGCCGATGCGCTTGATCACGTACTGCGGGGCCAGGAGGCCGTCGCTCGTCTCGGAGTACCCGAGCGGGAACTCCTCGCGGAGGCCGTTCAGATACGTCCACCACTCGACGAGGTCGGGCGCTCCGGACGACGCGGACGCGTCCTGGAACGCGGCGGTCAGATCGACGATGACGTCCTTGGCATCGCCGACGATGGGGACGTCGGCGATGCGGATCTTCGAGATCTCGGCAGGGTCGACG